>OZ244786.1:0-3502500 GCA_965219675.1 Candidatus Multivorans sp.
CCTGCGGCGTCCGGCGCGCGCGGCGCGGCACGACGCCGGCGTTGAGAACCGCGATGTCGATCGTCGTTTCCCGGTCGCTCAGTTCGTCGCAGAGCTGGTGCACCGAACGCATGTCCGAGAGATCGACCCGCAGCATCTCGACCCGGTCGGAGCCGGAGGCGGCCCGGACCTCTTCGCCTGCCTCGGGGTGGCCGCCGCGGCAGGCCATCAGGACGTGGCCGCCGCGCCTCGCCAGGTCGATGGCGACGGCCTTGCCGAGCCCGCTGTTGGAGCCCGTGACCAGGCAGGTCTTGCCGTCGATCCGCACGGAATCGGAAAGAGGCTCGATCTCCGCCGGCTCGGCGGCGCGGTCCCTGACCGCCTTGCGCAGGACCTTGAAGAGCTTCTTCACGTTTCGGTGTCTCCTCTACTCGACAGGAATGCCGTGCCGCTGCCGGTAGGCCGCCATGCTGTTCTCGATCGCCTCCCGGGTCAGGCCGAAGCTACCCGCGTCGTAGACGTGACGCCCGTAGCGGTGCTGCACGTTGCGGCTCGCTGTCCGCTCGGCGGCCTGCCTTTCGTCCGGACCGAAGGGGATGCCGGCCCGTTCGTAGACCCTGTCCAACTGCGCCATCGGATCGCTGACCAGGTCGTAGTAGGAGACGTCGACGAAGCGGATCGAATCCGCCGGTTCCCGGGCCCGGGCGGTCAACTCGACGAGGCGGCGTGTCTTCGCCAGCCAGTGCGAGCCGATCTCGCGCGGGTCGACGCGGTCGCTGAACAGGCCGCGACCGTGGGCGACCATGCTGCAGAAGGAGGGGATCGTCTTCAGCGGGTCGCGGTGCGTCTGCACGATCGTTGCGGTCGGGAAGACCTCGAGAACGACATCCAGGTACTCCATGTGGTGCGGCGTCTTGAGTACCCAGTGAGGGCGCGGTCGTTGCCAGTGGAGGACCCGGAGCAGGGTGCGGAACTCCTCGTACGCGCGAGTGTGGTCCTGGTCCTCCAGCCAGCGGGCGTACGCGGGCACGTGCATGGTCGCCTCCGCCGACTGGCTCATGAAGGACACGTCGAGCAGCAGCACGTCCTCTTCCGGAGCGTCGTGTTCGGCGGGGTGGACGGCGAAGAAGGCGGGCGCCAAGTAGGCGATTGCCCGCTCCGCGATGAGGGCCTGTCGGATTCGGGCGTGGGGATCGCCCGGCTCCTCCCGCGGCAGTGGCAGCGGATTCAGTCCCTCCCAGGCCGCGACGGCGCGCATCCTGGGATGGGAAGCGACCAGCCGGTGCAGCGTCGTGGTGCCGGTCCTCTGCAAGCCGGCGATCACGACGATCCGGCCGAGGTCGATGTCCCGGATCTCCGGTCGCCGGCGGAGGAGTTCCTCGACCCGCAGTCGCGTCGCGAGCGCTGCCTCGATCCGCCGCCGCTGGATCAGCCGGCCCAGGAGCGTGAGGTCGGCCTCCTCGTTGATCGAGCGGACGAGGACGGACAGGGGCTCCATGAACCACTCGTCGCCGAAGCTGGACAGGCCGGTTCTCCGCCGGGCCTTCGCGACCATCGAGTCGACGTCGAGCTGCCCGCCGACCCCGACGCGGCTTGCCGCTCGCCCGGCGGCGTTCAGGAGCGCGACCGGGAGCGGCCGGTAGGGCCGTTCGTAGTCCGTCGGTGTCTCGGCAACCCGCTTCGGCATTGTCAGCGGCGGCGCGCCGACAGCTCCCCCAGCTTGACGACCCGGGTCGCCGGCTCGGGGTGCTCCTCGGCCCGGATCCAGCGGAAGGACATCGTGCCGGAGGTGTGGCCGGCGGTGTCGAGCCAGTTCGGGAGCCCGGGATCCTCGTGAGCCACGATCAGGCGCACGGAACCGTCCGGCTCGTACTCCGCGAGGTGCTTGTTCGTGTGGATCGTGTGGTAGCGGTAGTCGAGCGACTCCATCCAGTAGTTGTTGAGCTGGAAGTTCCAGTGCTCGCACTCCGGCGGCATGGCCTCGATGACCAGCGCCTCGTCCTCGGCCAGCCGCCAGTGCGAGTGGTAGTAGGCGATGTTCGGATCGCCCCCGGCCTGGTTCGACGTCTCCTGGTCGAAGCGGGGCAGCCTGTTCGAGTGCTTCTGGAAGTCGCGGGCCCACTTCGCGAACAGCAGCGAGGCGCCGGCGACCAGCGTGCTGGCCGAGCGCAGCCCCTCGTCGACCTGGTTCGCCGTCAGCGGCGACGGACGCTTCTCCTCCGGCGCGCAGTTGATCCGCTCGATGTGGAGTTCGGCCGGAACCTCGCTGCGCCGGTCGAGGAAGGTCTGGCGCACGATAAGCACTCCCGTGTCGGGCTTCATCGGCAGCCAGTTGCCTTCCTGCTCTTCGCAACTGAGAACGAGTTCGAAGTGGCCTTCGCCGTCCATCTCGAGTTCCGCCGCCTCGACGTAGCCGGTCGGCGGCAGGCCGCCGCCCTGGCCGTAGTGACCGGCCTGGGTGCCGAAGCCGAGGTAGGCGACCGTGTTGCGCCGTCCCGTGATCCGGTACTCGTAGGCGCCCGAGAGCGCGGCGGTCAGGTAGTGGTTGTCCGGGTTGTCGGAGCCGAGCTTGACCGTCTCGTTCGCGACCCGGTGGAGCACCGGCGCTCGCGGATCCGCGTGCTCGACGAAGGCCATGAGCCCCGCCCGGGCCAGCCGGCTCAGGTAGCGGTAGCCCTCCGCCTGGTTGAACGCGTCGCGGGGCGTTCCCGGGAAGTTCAGCGACGCGCCGGCCGCCTTCAGCGTGTCGCAGAACTCGTCCCAGGAGCGGCCGGTGACGACGCGCTGCGCGGCGACGTCGTCCTCGGACTGTCCGCGGAGTTTGCGGAAGGCCAGCGATACGCGGCGAACCAACCCAAGCAGAGCGATGACGAGCTTTCTCATCGTTCCCTCTCCCGCTGTCAGTCGGCGGGGCCGACGGGCGTGCCGTAGGGAACCGGCGGCTCGCGCTCGTGCGTCGGACCGAGCGCGACGATGCGCCAGCGTCCCCGAGTCGCTCGAACGTCCACGGACTGCGTCTCGTAGCTCGCCTCGCGCACGTACTCGACCTCGAGGCGCACGATCTCGCCGAGGTCTTCCCTGCCGGTCACGGCGACCCCCTTGAGGCCGGCGACCCGCTGGCGGAGGTACTGCTCGAAGGCGGCATCGCCCATCTCGTCACGCACGGTCTCCAGTTGCTCGCGCACCTCGCCGGCGAAGAGATCGAGCCAGGCATCCGCCGCGCCCTCGCGGCTTGTGTCGACCATCTCCCAGAAGACGTCGCTGGGATCACTCGCATCCTCTCCGCTCTCCGGCAGCCGGTCGCGCAGCGCCACGGCCAGGCCGGCCGCGAGCACCGCGACGGTCAGCGCGGTCGCGCCCAGGTTGCGGCTCACCTTCACGGTTGGCCGTTCGACCCGGACGTCAGCTCGCGGCGGAGGAAGTCGATGTCGATCGTGCTCTGACCGGGTTCGAGGATCGTCTTACGCATCCGGGGAAGGACCCTCTCCATCGTCTCGAGATAGGTCCGCGTGCGGATCTCCGCGCGCGCCCCCAGCTCGGCGTTCGCGATCGAGCGGAAGCGGTCGGCTTCGCCGGTCGCCCGTTCGACTTCGGCGGTGCGGAAGCTCTCGGCCCCGGCGACGAGAGCGCGCGCCTCGCCGCGCGCCACGGGTACGACCTCGTTGCGGTAGCTCTCCGCCTCGCGGATCAGACGGTCGCGATCCTCGCGTGCGCTGGCGACATCGTTGAACGCTTCGCGGACGAGACTCGGCGGACTCACACCCTCGAGACTCGCGGACAGGACGGTGACGCCGGTGCCGAAGCGATCGAACAGCTCCTGCGATGCGGCCTGCACGCTCTGCTGGACCGCCACCTTGCCAGTCGTCAGCAGCTCATCGACGCCCATGCCGGCGACCACTTCGAGCAGGGCGCCGCGACCGCTCGCCTCGAGCAGCGACTCGACGTTCGCGAAGCGCAGCGAGTAGGCGAGCGGATCGTGGATCGCGTAAAGGACGACGAGCCGCACGTGGACGACGTTGCGGTCGCCGGTCAACCAGCGCGCCTCGGCTGGCGTCGCGTCGCCGCCGAGCACGCGGTCGGCCGCCGCGAAGCCGAGCGTCAACCGCTTGGCTTCGCGCACCTTCAGCTTGTCCACCCGGCCGGCCGGCCGCGGCCAGTTCCAGTGCACGCCCGGCCCGGCCGGCGTCGCGCCGGCCCGGCCGAGAACGCGGACCACGGCCTCTTCGTCGGGCGCGACGAAGTAGACGCCCCAGGCCAGCCAGAGCACTGTCAGGACAAGTGCCACGGTTGTCAGCCGACCGGGCCCAAGCGCACTCCCGCGCCGGATGCCGGCCGGAAGGCCGGCGTACCCAGTCTTTGCGGCCGGGATGGTGCGAGGGCTCATTCGGAGCTTCCGCCCAGCAAGGAGAAGAGCTCCGAGTCCGCCGACAGGATGACGGTCGTCTGGTCGTCGAGAATCGACTCGTAGGACTCCAGGGTGCGCAGGAAGCGGTAGAGGGAGGGGTCCTGCCGGTAGGCGTCGCCGTAGATGCCGGCGGCCTCGGCGTCGCCCTGGCCGCGGAGGATCTCCGCCTCACGGTAGGCGCCCGCGAGGATCAGCTCCCGGTCCCGGTCGGCTTCGGCGCGGATGATCATCGCCTGTTCCTCGCCTTGGGCGCGGTACTCCTTGGCGATCCGTTCGCGCTCCGCCCGCATGCGGGCGAAGACGGACTCGAGGTTCTGTTCCGGGAAGCTCAGGCGGGTGAGCTGGACTTCGAGAATCTCGACTCCGAGTTGGGGGAGGGAGACGGCAACCGCGGACTCGCGGACCTCGGCCGCGACCTCCTCGATGCGCAGATGCTTCGGCTTCGTGGAAACGAGCTGCGAGAGTTCCGTGCGGCCGAGGGCGGCCGCCAGGCCGGCCCAGACCACGTCGTGCAGCCGCATCTCGGCGCCGGAGATGTCGCCGATCGTTTCCAGGAAGCGCGCCGGGTCGGCGATCCGCCAGACGACCGCCGTATCGACGACCAGGTTCTTCTTGTCCTGGGTCAGGAACTCGGCCGGCGCGGGATCGTAGAGGAGCACCCGGTTGTCGAAGCGGAGCCGCCGGTCGATCGGCCACTTCAGCTTGAGACCCGGTTCCTCGATCGTCCGGACTGGCTTGCCGAAGCGGGTGACGATCGCACTCTCTGTCTCCGGCACGACGAAGACGGTCCGGGCCAGCGCGACAAGCGCCAGCACGGCCAGGCCGTACAGCCACCAGGCAGTCCCGCGCGGCGAGTGGTCGTGCGCGTCCTCGTGGTGGTCGTGGTGATGACCGTGAAGGTCGTCGTGTTGATGATGGTCGTGGTGGGTCATTGCTCTACCTCGTTCTGGGACGGACCCGGTGGAGGAACGAAGACATCGAGAAGGCGGTCCGGCGTTTCGTCGACGAAGACGAAGCGCTTGCGACCGCCGGTCGCGTCGGTGATCAGTTTCGGTTTGCCGGCGAGCGAATTCTCGATCGTCTGAAGCTGGAGCCGGAAGCGGTGCAGGTCGTTCGCGCGCCGGTACGCGGCGGCGCGCAGATCGAAGCGTTCGCTCTCGCCGCGGCCGGCCTCGACGCGCCGGGTCTGGTAGGCCTCGGCTTCGAGGAGTTGCCGGCGGGCCTCGCCGCGGGCAATCGGCAGGCGCTCCAGCGCGTAGCCCTCGGCCTCGTCGATCAGCGTCTCCCGCTCCTCGAGCGCGCTCGCCGCGTCGCGGAACGCGTCGACGACATCGAGCGGCGGATGGGCGTCCTGCAACGTCGCGCTCACGACCTCGACGCCGGCGCCGAGGCCCTCGAGCAGCGCCGAGAGATGGGTGTGCCAGGCGGTCTCGATGCCGTCGCGCCTGCCGGTCAGCACGTCGTCGAGCGAGTGGCCGGCGAGCACGGTGCGGAGCGACCGCTCCGCGCTCGTCTCGACCAGGAGCGCCGGATCGGCCGTGGCGAAGGCGAAGGCGGCGGCGTCGGCGACCCGGTAGTGGATCCGGGCAGCGACTTCCACCAGGTTCTCGTCGCCGGTCAGCATCAGACGTTCGAGCGGCGGCGTGTCGTCGAAGCCGGCGTGACGCACGTTCCACTCGTAGCTCGCCGCGGAGCCGGTCTCGCCGGCACCGGCTTCCCGGGGCGAGCCGACCGCCGCCATCCGCAGGCGGTCCGGTTCGATCCTGGTCACCCGGTCGATCGGCCAGGGCCAGCGCAGGTGCAGTCCCGGACCGAGTTCGCCGCCGGCGTGGTGGCCGAAGCGCTGCACGAGGCCGACTTCCTGGGGATCGATCATGCGCAGGCCGCTCGCGGCCCAGACCGCGGCGAGCGCGAACGGCGCCGCGCGAAGCAGCCGGGGGGCCGCCGACCGGATCCGGGCCGGGCTGTCCTGGAGCGCGTGCTCGAGGCGATGAACGGCGGCGCGGCGGCCTGCGCTGAACGCCCTCCAGCCGGCGACCAGCCCCTCGACCGGACCGGCGAGAACGCGGAAACGGCCAAAGCCCCTGTCTTCGCGGGCGGCCACCGCCCGCCCCTCGTAGAGCAGCCGGACGCAGTTCAGAATGACGAGCAGCGACGCGGCCTGGTGGACGATCGCCGCCGCGGCCGGGGGCAGCCAGCCGAAGGCCGCGAAGCCGACGGCGACGAAGTTGATCCCGAAGGCGAAGATCAGGATGCTGCTGCGGATACGGGCGACGACGCGCCGCGAGTAGCGGAGCAGGGGCGCCAGGTAGTCGAGCCGGTCGGGCAGCAGGACGACCTGGGCCGCCTCGGCCGAGAGGTCGGCGGCGCCATGGCCGATCGCGACGCCGACGGACGCGGCGGCCAGGGAGGGCGCGTCGTTGATCCCGTCGCCGACCATGAGGACGTTGCGGTCGCCGCGGGAAAGCTCGCCGAGCCGGCGCACTTTGTCCTCGGGCAGCAGTTCCGCCTGGACCTGGTCGATGCCGGCCCGCCGGCCGATCGTGCGCGCCGTTCCCTCGGCGTCGCCGGTCAGCATGACGATCGGATCCACGCCGGTCTGGCGCAGGTCGGCGACGGCGTCGGTCGCTTCAGCGCGAAGCGGATCGGCCAGGGCCAGCGCGCCGGCCAGCGCGCCGTCGACGGCGACGGCGAGGCGCGTTTCGCCGCTTCCGGGAGTGGACACCACGCTGTCGGCCAGGGCGCCGATCTGGTCTTCGCCGACGACCTCCGCCAGCAGCGCCTGGTTGCCCACCGTGATCTCGTGCCCGTCGACGGTGGCCGTCACGCCGCGGCCGGGGTGGAGCCTGAAGTTCTCGGGCTCCGAGAGGTCGAGCTGGCGTTCGCGGGCCTCGGTGACGAGCGCCCGTCCGAGCAGATGCTCGGAAGTCAACTCGGCGCTCGCGGCGAGTCGGAGCAGGCGATCTGCCTCCATGCCGCCGACTGGTGCGATCGCGGTCAGCGCGGGACGGCCGCAGGTCAACGTGCCCGTCTTGTCCAGCACGCAGGCGTCGATGCGAGACAGGGACTCGATCACGTCGCCGCCCTTGACCAGTGCTCCCTCCCGAGCCAGCCGGGCGATCGCGGAGGCCATCGCCGCCGGCGTCGCCAGCACCAGGGCGCACGGGCAGGCGACGATCAGCGCCGCCACGGTCCGCATCATCTCGCCGGTGAAGAGATAGATCCCGCCGGCGGCGAGCAGCACGGCGGGCAGGAAGTAGCGGGCCAGCTTGTCCGCCGTGCGGACGACGCGGGCCCGCCGGCTCTGGGCGTCCTCGATCAGGCTGGCGATGCGGGCGACCGTCGTGTCGCTGCCGGTGCGCTCGGATCGGATGTCGAGGACGCCGTACTCGTTCAGACTGCCGCTCCACACCGCGTCGCCGACGCCGAGCTGCGCCGGCAGCGGCTCGCCGGTGACGCTGCTCTGGTCGACGGACGACGCGCCGCGTTCGATCATCCCGTCCACCGGCACCCGCTCGCCCGCGAGAACACGCACCACGTCGCCGATCTCGACCTCTTCCAGAGCGACGAGTTCCTCGCCGCCATCGCGGAGCACTCGCGCCTGCTCGGGCTGGCTGGCGACGAAACCGGCGATCGCCCCCTTCGCGCGGTCGACCGTCCAGTGCTCGATCCCCTCGCCGATCAGCATGATGAACATGACTTCGGCGGCGGCGAAGTACTCGCCGATCCAGACCGCCGCGCCGGCCGCGATGGCGATCGTCAGGTGGGACGAGAAGTGCCCCTGGAGCAGATCGAGGATCGCGTGGCGGATGAGCGGATAGCCCGCGACCAGCGTGAGGATGAGCGCCAGGTCGATGCCGGCGACGGTCCGCACGACCCCGAGCAGGTAGAGCAGCAGCAGGACGCCAACCGCGACGCAAAGCGCGATGTAGCCGATCCGTTGCAGCAGCCCGTGGCTGTGCGAGTGCCCGTGCCCGTCGTCCTGGAAGTGCCCGCCCATGCCGGACGGCTAGATCGCGAACAACATCATGGCGAGCCCCGAGGCGGCGATGGCGAGGCCGCTCAGCGTGTGGGCGTACGTCTGAAGGCCGGGGAACCGCACGAACTGAAGGCCCCGGTAGGCGATCGCGACGATGGCCGCCATGGTCGCAATGGTGGTCACGCCGAAGGCCACGGTCACCGGGATCACCGCCCACAGGCCGACCTGGAACGCGGGCACCATGAGGATGGGGATCAACGGCTCGCAGGGGCCGAGCACGAAGATGACGAACAGGCTCCAGGCGGTGAGGCCGGCCACCCCGGCGGCCGAGACCTTCGGGTGCTCGTGGCCGGCCGCCTCGGGATGTTCATGGGCATGGACGAGGCCGCCGGCATGGGCGTGGACGTGGCGCTGCCGCCGCCGCCTGCGAGCCAGCGACCAGCCGGCGTAGGTCAAGCCGAATGCGACCAGCGCCCAGGCCGCCAGGTCGCCGCGGAATGCCTCAATGGACTCGAAGGCGCCCACACGGCCCTGCATCCAGTGGTGGCCCTCGCGGGTGTCGAGACCGGTGGCAAAGAGGGCGATCCCGATCCCGGCGCCGCCGAGGAGGACCGACGAGGCGACGTGTCCGCCGCCGCACAGGCCGGTGATCCACAACGTCCGGCGCAGCGACCATCCGCGGGCCTTGCCGAGGACGACGAACGGCAGCGTGTGGTCGATGCCGATCAGCGTGTGAACGAAGCCGATGCCGGCAGCGGCCGAAACCAGGACCCAGACCGCGTCCATTCCTATTCGACCGTCACCCAGATCGGTGACGACCAGGCGATCTCCTTGTTCTTCTGGATCACCCGCACATAGTAGTAGTGCTCGCCGGGCGTCACGTCGCTGTCGACGAAGGTCAGGTCGACTTCCTGGTCCAGGTTCTGGCGGTTGTAGAGGAAGGTCTGGTCGCGGATGATGTCGACCTGCTCGATGCGGGCGGTGCCGATCACCTTGACGACCAGCTCGAAGCGGCCCGAGACCTCCGCGATGTCGCCCTGGAGGTACTCCCGGCCGTTCGCGCGCATCCGGTAGTCGAGGATGATGTTGTCCGTCGCGGCGTAGGAGTGCCGCTTCCTCATCGCGTCGAGGAGGCCCTGGGCGGTGAAGTCCTCGGCGATCGTGGCGGCGTAGGAGATGTGGGTCGAGATGTGGTCCGAAGCGGCCTGCACGCCGAGCTTGTAGCCCTTGGCCCAGGCGTTCCAGACGAAGCCGGCGGGCTGGAAGCCGCCCTGCTGGCCGATCGGTTTCTCGCGGGTGGCGGCTCGGGGAGCCCCTTCGTACTCGGCTGAGGTGCGGTCGCCCTGGTAGATCTCCACCAGAGGTTCGACCTCGGGATCGTTGTCGCGCCAGTCGGTGCCCATGCCGGTCGCCGAGGTATGGGGGATCGAGATCGCGTCGTGCTCCCGAAGGTACGCGAACAGTCGCGCGGCGCCTTCCTCGCTCCGAGACTCCGCCTCGGTGATCGGCAGGGTCGGCATGCCGCGCTTCGCCGAGAGGATGTTCCGGTGGCCGCCCGGGTAGCTGATGCTGCGCTCATAGGTGTAGACGGGCACGAAGCTTCCCGGCAGCCGGAAGATGTCGGCGATCTGGGGGTGGAGCCAGTTGATGTACGGGATGTCCTGGCCGCCCCGGTTGTTGTGCTCGCTGACGCCGAGGAAGTCGAGTTCGGCGGCGTCCAGGGCGTAGCGGTAGGCCTCCATCAGGGAACCGTCGTTCAGGCCGTCGTGCGAGAACTCGGTGTGGCGGTGGGTGTCGCCCCGGTAGATGCGGTAGGTGCGGCCCTCCGACTCGATCGTGTAGGCCCGGATGCGTGCGACGTCTTCGGCCTCGTTGGGATGGACCGGGTAGGTCGTGTAGGCGCGCGTCTCCGGGTCGACGAGTCGCGGCGGCGTGGCTTCCCCGGTCAGTGCGGGCAGCTTCGCCGCGTTGATCGAGGAGTGCTCGAAGAGGTACTCCTCGGAGTCCCGGCTGTCCGTCGGCCAGGCCGCGAACAGGTTGCCTTGGCCGTCCGAGGCCAGTTCCCAGCGCACGTCCTGGCGGCCGCGGCTGAAGGGCAGGTGAAGCGGCCGGGTCCATTCGCCGCCGACGTAGGCGGTGCCGAAGATCTGCCAGGCGGCCCGGTGAGCCGGCGTGAAGTCCGGCGTGTCGCGCGCCCGGATCGTGCGGTGGCGGAAGAACAGCCACATCCGGCCGTCCGCGTCGGCCTGGAGCACGGGCAGGTCGTTGAAGCCCGGGATGTACTCGGGCAGTTCCCGTTCGAGCAGTTCGTTCACGTCGGCTTCGGGCACCTGCCAGCGGCGGCCGTCCCAGGCCGCCACGGCGAGGGACCGCCACTCGTAGATGCGGGTCGCCTCCTTGTAGATCTCGAAGCCCGAGTCCTTGCCCCACTGGAAGCCGCTTTCGTTCCAGGCCGCCCAGAGGCGGTTGTTGCGATCGCAGGCGATCGACACATGGGCCTCGAACTTCGGTGTCGCGGCGACCGGGACGACGTCGCTCCAGCGGGTGCCGTCGAAGTGCCGTAGCAGGATGTCGTAGTTGCCCTCGTCGTATGTGTCCCAGGCAACGTGGATCCGACCGTCTCCGCAGGCTGCGACGGCGGGCGTCCAGTCGTTGGCCTCGGAGGTCGAGATGGTCTGCGGGGCCGACCAGCGCGAACCGTTGTGGCGGCTCGCGAAGATGTCGGAGCGGCCGTCGCGGAAACCCTGCCAGACGACCCACAGGTTGCCTTCCGCGTCGCTGGCCAGCTCGGGTTCGATGTCGGCCTGGGGCGCGTACGTAAGGCGTTCGGTTGCCGACCAGGAGCCGTCCGCGGCGTTCGCCAGGTAGCGGCCGTAGAGGTCGAAGTTGCCGTCCACCTGCTCGGACCAGACGACCCAGGGACGCTCCCGGCCGTCGCGGCCCAGCTTCGGCATCAGGCGGTCGCCCGGTTCGGCGGTCACGGGGATGGCCGGTTGCCAGCTCGCGCCGTCGAAGCGGCGCGCCATGATCGAGACGCCGCCGTCCCGGTAGGCGGTCCAGGCGGCCCAGACCTCGCCGTCCTCGCCGCTCGTCATCGTCGCGAAGTCGCTCTCGACGTCCGGCGGCGAAAGGGGTTCCGCGGGCGCCACCCGGTCGGCCAGCACGGCGCCGTCGAGAAAGGAGAGTTCCTCGCCGACCTCGAGGTCCGCCGGCCGCAGGTCGAAGTCGCCCCGCAGTGTCGTGAAGGCAAGCCGCGTTCCCGACCGGGCCGCCACGTCGACGACGATGCCGGGGTGGTTGAGGTAGAGCACCGTGCCTTTCGGGTCTTCCCACTGGTAAACCCGGCGGGGGTAGTTCACGCCGCGGCGCGTCGCCATGGTCCAGCTCGTGCTGTCGACCGACTCCGACGGATGCACGCTCCAGTTCCGCAACGCCAGCAGATCGCCGCCGGTCGCTTCGACGGAGCCGTCCCAGGACTGCGGCTCCGTGTCCGTGATCCCGAACCGCACGCGTACGGAGACGATGTCGTCGCCGCCAAGTGGCGGGATAGCCTGTGCGCCGAGGGAGCTGGCCGCGACGAGCGCCGCGGCAAGGCAGCAACCGGCTGGGACCAGGGAGAGTCGTCGGGCCATGCTGTCCTCCGGACTGGCGGAGAGGAGTGGATGTTGGTGGGCTGGGACTCATCCTAGCTTCCCGCAAACGGACGCCGGCCTCTGGCCCGCGCGGATCCCGGTCCGCACCCGGCGCGGAGCCAACGACGTTGCACGCCATCGGTACACTGGCAACCGTCTGAGATGCCAACGCCTGAGGGGAGGCTTCCTTGCAGCGATTCGCCCTTCCGATTCTGATCCTCGTCGTCCTCCTGGCCTTCGGCTGCGCCGCCGACGACCCGTCCGACCCGTCCGTCGCCCCCGCCGGGACCTCCGCCGAGGCCACCGGCAACCCCGCGGACCGCCAGGCCTTCTTCGGCGACCTGCACGTCCACACGACGTACTCCTACGACGCCTTCGTATTCGGCACCCGAGCCGGCCCGGACGAGGCCTACGAGTTCGCCAAGGGGAACCCGATCGAGCATCCGGCCGGTTTCGAACTGAAGCTCGACCGGCCGCTCGACTTCCAGGGCGTCTCCGACCACGCGAACTACCTCGGCATGCTGCCGGCGATGCAGGACCCGGACGAGGCGGCATACAACCACCCGGCCGCCGAGACTGTCCGCAACGCCGAGACCGTCCAGGAGCGGCGCGGCATCTTCGCCGCCCTGCAGCCCTACGTGCGGTTCATGAAGGACGCCGACCCGAGCAACCGCGCGCAGCTCGACAAGAACGTCGTCCGTTCCGCCTGGAGCGAGATCGTCGGGTCCGCGAACCGCCACTACGAGCCCGGCGTCTTCACGACGTTCATCGCCTACGAGTACACCTCGGCGGGCGCCGGCGGCATCTACGAGAACCTGCACCGCAACGTCGTCTTCCGCGGCGACGAGGCGCCGGACATCCCGTTCTCGCGGCTCGACTCCTACAACCCGGAGGACCTCTGGGCCCGGATGGACGCGTGGCGCGACCAGGGCTACGAGGCGATTGCGATCCCGCACAACACGAACGGCTCGGGCGGGCGGATGTTCGAGTACGAGTACTTCGAGGGCGGCGCGATCGACCAGGCCTACTCGGATCTCCGCAGCCGCAACGAGCCGATCGTCGAGATCACCCAGACCAAGGGGACTTCGGAGACTCATCCGGCACTGTCGCCGAACGACGAGTGGGCGGGCTTCGAGATCATGCCGTACCGGGTCTCGACCAGCATCGTGAGCGAGCCGCCGGGCAGCTACGTCCGCGATGCCTTCCGCCGTGGTCTCACGATCGAGGCCGGCGGCGTGTCGAACCCCTACAAGCTCGGCGTCATCGGCTCGTCCGACACCCACGTCTCCGCCGGTTCCTTCGACGAGGAGAATTACTGGGGCGCTTCGGGGTTCATGCAGGTGACGGCTCAGCAGCGCGGCTCCGTGCCAAGCGAGCCCGGGGCTGGCGCCGACCTGCAGAACCCCACCGCCGCCGCGGAAGCGATCGACGACGGCACCGGCCGCATCTACCCCTTCACGACGGCGATCACGAACGGCGCCTCCGGCCTCGCCGCCGTCTGGGCCGCCGAGAACACCCGCGAGGCGATCTTCGACGCGATGCGCCGCAAGGAGACCTTCGGCACCAGCGGGACGAGGATGAGGGTGCGCTTCTTCGGCGGCGCCGGCCTTGCCGGCCTCGACCTCGATGACCCGGAGCTGGTCGCCTCCGCCTACGAGAGCGGCGTGCCGATGGGCGGTGACCTCACCGGAGACGACGGCGACGAAGCCCCGAGCTTCCTCGTGTGGGCCATCCGCGACACGATGGCCGCCCCGCTACAGCGCGTACAGATCGTGAAGGGCTGGGAGTCAGGTGGCGAGACCGAGGAGATGGTCTACGACGTCGCCTGCTCCGACGGCCTCGAGGTCGACCCGGCCACGAATCGCTGCCCCGACAACGGCGCCACGGTCGACCTCAGCGACTGCTCGGCCAGCACCGGCGTCGGCGCTGCCGAACTCAAGACCGTGTGGACCGACCCCGACTTCGATTCGAACCAGCGCGCCTTCTACTACGCCCGGGTGCTCGAGAACCCGACTTGCCGCTGGTCGAGCTGGGACGCGCTGCGCGCCGGCACCGCTCCGCGGCAGGACTTCCCGGCCACGATCCAGGAACGCGCCTGGTCGTCGCCGATCTGGTACACGCCCTAGGGTTGTACCTTTCGAATGCGTCGCCGGGCCTGAAGGAGGAAAACGCCGAGCCCCAGTGCGCCGCCGAGCAGGGCCAGCGCCGGCGTGTCCGCGCCTCTCTCACCGAGCGTGGCGTTGAAGCCGGCGCCGGCGAGGATGCCGATCAGCACGGCGAGCAGGGCCATTCCGAAACGTCTCACGGCGGAAGTATGCCAGCCCCGGGCCTCGCTTCGGAGCCGTGATGCCTTGACCGGTTCCGGGACAACACGTACAGTCATCCTGTACGGATACAGGGGAGTGCGCAGATGATTCACGAGACGACCTATACCAAGGCCCGGGAGCGTCTGGCAGCTCTGATGGACCAGGTGACGGACACGCGCGAACCGGTCCTGATCCGGCGGCGGGGCCACGAGCCGGTGGCGCTCGTTCCCGCGCATGAACTCGCCGGCTGGCTCGAAACCGCATACCTCCTGCGCTCGCCCAGGAATGCCCGGCGCCTCCTGGCAGCCAGTGAGCGCGCCGAGGGCGGCCAGGGCGAGGTCTTCGCCGTCGACGAACTCCGCCAGCGGCTCGGTCTCGAAGCGGAGTGACAGCAGCCGGACGGCGAGAAGCCGTCATGGACCCTCACTTCCTCGAGGATCTCGAGTACTGGACCCGCACGGATCGCCGGCGAGCCCTGCGGGCGCTGAAGCTCGTCGAGGCCACGATTCGCGACCCGTTTGAAGGCCCGGGGAAGCCGGAGCCCCTTCGCGGCCAGCTCACCGGCAAGTGGTCCCGGAGGATCGACCAGGAGCATCGCCTGGTCTACGCGGTCGAAGGCAAACGAGTCTTCTTTCTGGCCGCTCGTCACCACTACTGACATTCCGTGTTTGGAGACGCCCATGAAGATCGACGACGTCAGCATCACTCTCTTCGCCTGGAACGACATTCCGCCCCACTCCTACCTGGGGCGAGGTCCGTTCGACCCGACCGGCAAGCCGAACCAGGTCGGCGAGCTCGCCCTGGTGACGATCCGTACCGACGAGGGAATCGAGGGGCACTCCTTCCTCGGCATGGGAGCGAGCATCGCGGCGCAGCCGCTGCTGCGGATGCTGAAGCCGGTCGTCATGGGGCGCGATCCGCTGGCCAGGGAGCAGCTCTACCAGGAGATGCTGGAGCGGCGGCTGGTGGTGCAGCCCTGGGTGGTCGGCGCCGTCGACGTTGCGCTCTGGGATATCGGCGGCAAGGCGGCGGGCGAGCCGATTCACCGGCTGCTCGGCACCTACCGGGAGAAGCTCCCGGCATACGCCAGCTCTGAGCAGCAACCCAGCGTCGAGGCCTACGTCGAGCAGGCGCTCGCCTACCAGGGTGACGGCTGGCAGGGCTACAAGATCCACCCGTTCCGCGTCTGGCGGGACGACATGGAGATCTGTCGCGCGGTTCGGCAGGCCGTCGGCGACGGTTTCCCGCTGATGCTCGACTCGACCTGGGGCTACGACTACCCGCAGGCGCTACGGGTCGGCAAGCTGATCGAAGAACTGGACTTCGAGTGGTACGAGGACCCGCTCGGCGACCAGGACATCTACAACTACACGAAGCTCCGCCAGCAGCTACGGCTCCCGATCCTGGCGACGGAGTTCCCCGGCGCCTGGTACGACTCGTTCGCGCCCTGGATCTACAACCAGGCGACCGACTACCTGCGCGGTGATGTCGCGCTCAAGGGCGGCATCACGGGCTGCCTGAAGGCGGCGCACCTGGCCGAAGGCTTCAGCATGAACTTCGAGATCCACCACGGCGGCAACTCGCTGAACAACGTCGCGCACCTCCACCTGAGTGCCGCGATCCGCAACTGCGAGTGGTTCGAGGTCCTGCTTCCCGCCGGGGCGCAGAAGTACGGACTCGTCGAGGACATCGAGGTCGACGCCGAGGGCTACGTCCACGCCCCGATGGGGCCTGGCCTCGGCGTCGAGATCGACTTCGACCTGATCGAGCGGAACAAGACCGCCGAACTGCGGTAGCTCGCTACTTGCCCTTCAGTTCCTTCTTCAGCCAGGAAACCAGCGCCGGCTCGAGGTCCGCGTTCTTCGCGAACATCGGCAGGCCGTGCTCGGGGCCGTCGTAGATCTTCGCCGTCGAGTTCGGGTGCTTCGAACCATCGACCGCGCCCTTGAGCTGCTTGTCGACGCCTGCGGTGATCGTGTCGCCGGTCGCCGCGGCGGCGAAGACCGCGAGGTCCGGCTTGGCCGCCATGTTCGCCACGGCTGCCTGGCTCGGCGGTCCGGACAGCAGCATCAGCGCCTTGACGTCCCGCCGCGCGGCGAGATCCGCCGTCAGCATCGCGCCGCAACTGGCGCCTCCAGCCGCCACGCGGGAGGCGTCGACGCCATCCTGCTTGACGAGGTAGTCGAACGCCATGTCGACGTCGCCGGACGCCGTCTGCAGGAACGGCGGGAAGCCGCCTGCCTCGCGAATGCCGGCGCCGCCGCTCTCGCCGAAGCCGCGCAGGTCCATCGTCAGCACGTGCACGCCCGCGTCGACGAGCTGCGACGCGATGCCGGACCAGGACTTCCGGTCCATGTTGCACTGGTGGATCAGCAGCATCGCCGGTCCCGGCTTGCCGGGCGACATGTAGGTCGCCTTGAGCATCGTGCCGTCGGCCGCCTTGAGGTCGACATCCATCGAGCCGGCCGCCGCCGGAAGCGCAGCCAGCGCCAGGAACGCTGCCGCCGCAAGAACTGAAGTGGTGTACCGCATGAGTGTCTCCTCTCGGTCGGATGCGGCCGTGCGCATCGCAGGCCCCGGCGTGCCGGTTCCCTGGGGTTGTGTGGGTGGTGCGAGGGCGGACTCTACTACCGAGGGACCAACGCGACGATCCGTACCGGCGCTCCGGTGCCGCCCTCGATCTTCATCGGCAGCGCCGCGAGCAGGAAGCCGGTCGGCGGCAACTCCGTCAGGTCGCCGACGTTCTCCAGGTTCGGGACGCCCGCGGCGCCGCCGATCTGGTGGACGATGAAGTCGGTCGACTGGCCGTAGTCGACGCTCGCCGTGTCGATGCCGAGCAGGCCGATGCCGCGGTCCTCCAGCAGCAGGCGCGCCGCATCCTCGCCGACGCCCGGGAAGTGCAGGTTGCTCGCGTCGCCGGGAGTGTCGTCACCGAGGTAGGCGAGGGCGTCGGGCCAGCGGGACGCCCAGCCGGTGCGGATCAGCACCGCCGATCCGGCCGGCACGGGGCCGTGCTCGCCTTCCCAGGAGAGGACGTCTTCGGCGGTCACGAGATAGTCGGGATCGGCCGCCGCCGGTTCGCTGACGTCGACGACGATGCCGGGCAGGATCAGCCGGTCGAGCGGGATCGAGGCGACGTCGTCGCCGCCCTCGGCGAAGTGGACGGGAGCGTCGAGATGCGTGCCACCGTGCTCGGCGGTCGCGAACTCCTTGGCCGCGTAGAAGTAACCGGCGTCGGTCATGCCCTCGGCGAGGGTGTCGAGCGCGAAGCCCTTCGTGTCGGTGGGCCAGTACAGCGTGTCGCCGCCGTAGGCGTGGCTGAGGTCGATCATCCGCCAGCCGGCGACGGATGCCGTATCCGGGACGGCTGGCGCGGCCGGCTCTTCGGACGCCGGCGCGGCGCAGGCGGCGAGCAGCAACAGGCAGATCAGGCCGGCCTGCCCACTGGGACGTGAGTCGAATGATCGTCGAGTCATCGGTTCTCCTCCTCAGTCCAGGTTCGGCTACAACGCCAACGCGGTCGAGAAGTCGGGCACTCCCTCCCAGCGCCCCGGATCGCTGGCCCGCATCACCGCGATCGTCTTGATCGCCTCCGGATTCGCGATGCCGTGGGGCATCTGGCCGGTGAGCACCCGGATCACGTTCTCGGCCTGGCGGATCGGGCACTCGCCGAGGAACACCGGCGAGAACCCGGCGATGTGCGGGGTCACGATGCAGTTCGGGAGCTTGAGCAGCGGGTCGTCCGGGTCGATCGGTTCCTTCTCGGTGACGTCGAGCGCGGCGGCCTCGATCCGGCCTTCGGCGAGCGCTTCGGCCAGCGCCGCGCCGTCGACGATCTTCCCGCGCGCCGCGTTGACCAGCAGCGCCGTCGGTTTCATCAGCGCCAGCGTGTCCCGGTTGATCAGGTGGTGCGTCTCCTCCGTCATCGAGCAGTGGATCGTCACGTAGTCGGCCTCGGCCAGCAGTTCCTCGAGCGGCACGATCCGGACGCCGTAGAGGTCGGCGGCGACCTGGTCGACGTAGGGGTCGGCGGCAATGATCCGGGCCGGGCCGAACCCGCGGGCACGGGTGGCGAAGGCGCGGCCGATGTTGCCGAAGCCGATGATGCCGACCGTGTGGCCGGCGATCCGCCGGGTGCCGGTGAGGAGGCCGAGCATCGATTCCCGATGGCCCCAGCGGCCCTCGCGGGTCGTGCCGGCGGCGTCGACGACGCACCGGGTCAGCGCGAGCATCAGCGCCATTGCGTGGTCCGCCACCTCGGTCGTGTTCGACCCAGGCACGTTGGTCGCGAGGATGCCGAGCTCGGTCGCGGCGTCGAGGTCGATCGAGTCGACGCCGACTCCCAGCCGGCTGACCACCTTGAGCTTCGGACAGCGCTCCATCACCGAGCGCGTGGTCAACGGCATGACCCCGATCAGGGCGCCGTCGGCGTCGGACAGCAGGTCGACGAGGTCGTCCTCCGTGCGGCAGACGCCCTCCACGACCTCGAAGCCTTGCTCCTCGAACAGATCCCCGCGGTTGAAGGGGCTCTTCTGCATGGCTACTTTCACGTTGCGCTCCTTGTCAGGGGACTGCCGGAGGTCAGACGACGGGACAGAGTCCGCCGTCCAGGTTGATCGCTGTGCCCGTGATGTAGGCGCCACGCTCGGAGACCAGGAACGCGATCAGGTCCGCGTACTCCTCGGCCTCGCCGACCCGGCCGAGCGGGACCCGCTTGCCCATCGCCTCGTAGACCGACTCGACGTCGACGCCCTGGCCCGCCGCCCGGCGCACCCACTGCTCGCTCTTGATCAGGCCGATGCAGATCGTGTTGACGCGGATGTTGTCCGCGGCCAGCTCGTTGGCGAGCGACTTGGTCAGGTTGATTCCCGCGGCCCGGGTAACGCTGGTGGGCAGCGCCCGCGCCGGCGCCGCCTTGCCGCCGCCGATCGTCGCGTTGACGATCGCGCCGCCGCCGCGCTCCCGCATCGAAGGCACGACGCCCCGGCAGAAGCGCACCGCGCCCATCACCTTGAGCTGGATGTCGGCGAGCCAGGCATCGTCGTCGAGCGCCTCGAGGCCCTGGGCCGCCGAGGCGCCGGCGTTGTTGACGAGGATGTCGACGCCGCCGAACTCGGTCGTCACCGCGTCGATGAACCGGTCGACGTCGCTGCTCGACGTCACGTCCGCGGTCTGCGCGAAGACGTCGCCGGCACCGACCGCGCGCAGTTCCTCCGCGGTCTGCTCCAGCGGCTCCGCCCGCCGCGCGCAGATCGCGACGCTGGCGCCTTCGCCGGCGAGTCGACGGGCCGTCGCCAGCCCCATTCCCTCGCTGCCGCCGGTGACGATCGCCACCTTGCCTTCAAGACCGAGTTCGAGCATCCGCTTCGTTCCTTGGGTTGTTCGTATGAACCGCGAGTGTGCCTGTCACGGGTCCGCTCGCGCAAGCTTCCCTCCCGGCCATCCTCGAGAACGCCGGCAACGCGGCCGTCGCCGCCGCCGAGGAGTTCTTTGAAGCCAAGCTCTCGAATGAGCACACCCGTCGTGCCTACGGCCGCTAAGTCCGTCTATTCCTCGAGCGCTGCGCAACCGACGGCATGGCCCTTCGCCAGATCATTCCCGCGGACGCGGCCCGGTTTATCCGCGACTTGGCGCCCTCCGTCTCCACCCAGAAAGTGGCCCTCGCCGCGCTCCGTCGTCTCTTCGGTCGCGGACTACCTGGCGGCCGGCTGCATCGCCGACGACCCCAAGGACTCGCCTCCACCCAAGTCTGCGACCGCCGCGCGAAGACGATCGCGCGGAACATTGTCGAACGCATCAGTGTCTAGCTGATCCTCCCAACCCGCGCGTCGACTCAGCACCGGCGGCGCACTCGCCGCGGTTAGGCGGGCGACGCGGGTCGACTTGGCCCTCCGATCCGGCGGAGCAGAATCGGCCCGCCGCCCCCGGCGAAGAAACCGGAGACGGCGGGATCCCACGGTTCTACCGAAGATCCGGCGACCCTAGTCCCCAAAGGCGTTTCCACATCCCGAGCAGCGCGTTGGCGCCGCGTTTCCAGGTCCCAAGCACCACACACAGGACAAAGCCACCCAGCAGGCCGAAACCAATCTCTGTCCACATTCCAGCCCATGCACGCCAGCCGATCGCGCATAGCAGCACCGCGACGATGAGGTACTTGTTCAGAATCAGGTTCCGCATCAGAGTTTCCCCGTGACGTAACAGGCTGCCGCCAGGACCTCCATGATCACCCCCCCTGGGAGCAGTTTAGCGGCCGCTTGGCTACCACCGTACCGGGCAACCCACTTTGCGAATCGCGTACTGAGTCGCTCGGCTCCAACAGCACTCAAGGCTGCGATACCGCCTATCGCCGTCACCTCCGAGAGCATCGCGCAAGCCTCGTCGATCATCTGCTTGACTTCCACAGCCGTCAAGCGATTCGGCTTCCCGTCGGACGGTCCCCACAGGCAGTCCGCGTAGCACGCCGGCGTCGTATTCGTCGGCAGCGTTTCTCGGTAGTGAGCTTCGAACAGCCGCTCGAGCGCGTCCAACTGCTGATTCAAGAACTCCACGTCGACCCGGCGTGCCCTTGACCGTTACGCACTCGTCGGTAGGGCAATCATCGGCGTCGCCGCCAGCCTGCGCCTCCGTCGGCGCAACTGCAAACAGCACTCCTCCGAAGAACAGCACGCTCAGCAGCGCGCTGCGCATCGTCTCCCTCATTTCTCGTAGCTCCTCTTGTAGGCGCTACGGTCGGTCGCCGGCGGCTCTTCCGCGATGACCCGGCCGTAGGCTGGAATAGACGCCTACGAGCGTAGCAGAGAAAGGGAAGCTCGAGGGGATCGACGGAACCTGTTACGCTGTTCCAGATCGGCCCGCCGCGGCGCCGCGACCAGTTCGGCGTAGGGTTGGAATAGACACCCCCTCATGCAAGGGACACCGTTGCGTCTCTCTGCGGCGGGCCGCTCTTCAACACGTCCTCCCGGCCGCCCGGGCGTCCGGTCGCTCGCTGACTGGAGCTTCGGCAGGAGCTAGAGAGCCTAAGGCGCGATTGCCCTAAAGGGCCGTACCGGCGGAGCGGACCAATGGGGGTTGACCTTCAGGCAGGCGTGAAGTAATCGGTTCTTCAGTCCGTCCACGCTCGTCGTCGGGACCTGCGGTGGAGTCTTGTCACACGGGTAAGGTGGCGGTTTCCGACCACGGATCGACAACCGTCACGCCCGTGTTGCGGAACTCTCTCGTGTTCCTCGTCACGACGGTCAGGCCGCGGGTCGCGGCAACTGCGGCCAGGAAAGCGTCGGGAACGTGGTCGTCAAGCGGTTCGCCGCTTCGCCGCTTCTCTTCCATGATCCGCGCGCACGCCCTGGCGTCGTCGACGGTCCAACCGAGTATCCGCTGGTCGAAGCACTGGTCCAGGACACTCTGAAACTCGGCGGCAAGGTTCTCGCGCCGCTTGCCGGAATCGAGGCGACCGATACCGTCCAGGATGTCCCAGACGGTGATCGGCGAGAGCCCCATTCCCTCAGGGGCGATCCTGTCCAGGAACTCCGATACGCGCGGTTCAGGATGCGGACGCATCATCTCCGACACGACGTTCGTGTCGAGAAGCCACGCGATGGGCGGGCTCACGCCTCACCGTCGTCGGCGAAGCGGACCGGCTTGTGCCGGTACCGCCTGCGCGGCGGCAACTCGACCCCGCGCTCCGGACCGAAGTGCCTCCTGAACACCTCGGAAGGCTTGAGGCGCCGTTCCGTCTTCTCGCGTTTCTCGTGGATCAGGCGGCGGACGTACTCTTCCATCGAGAGGCCAACGTGGCTGGCTTCCTGCCTCAGCCAGGCCTTGTCCCCCGGGTCGATGTCGCGAACGGTGATGACGGAACTCATCGCGAAACGGATGCTAGCGCGGAGTGCTGTCATTACGCTGCGCGTAGAGTCAAGCCCGCCTGTCATGATCACGAGACGCGGCTTCCTCTCCAGCGCGGGGATCGCGGCGGCCGGCCTGGGCGCCGGCCTGACTGCGGCCCGGCAGGCGGCCGCCGCGCTGGCTCAACACTCCGAGGCGTCGAAGATGAAGATCACCGAGCTCGAGACGATCCTGATCGACAACATCGACCCGCCGATCGGACACCGCAAGTGGCTGTTCATCCAGCTCAGGACGGACGAGGGCCTGGTCGGCCTGGGCGAGCGCGTCTCCGGTGGCGCCACGAACCTGAAGCCGCAGATCGAACTGCTGAACGACCTGTTCGACCGCTTCGTGAAGGGCGAAAGCCCGTTCGACGTGGAGAAGATCTGGCAGCGGATGAAGACGACGCTCCACGACTACAGCCACCCCGGGCTGTACGGCGTGCCGGCGTTCTCGGCGATCGAGATGGCCTGCTGGGATCTGATCGGCAAGGCGACGGACCAGCCGGTCTACAACCTGCTCGGCGGCAGGTACCACGACAAGCTCCGCGCCTACGCCTACCTGAACAGCTCCGGCATCTGGGACAACCCGTCCCTCGCCGGCGAACGGGCGCGGGAGCTGGTCGACCGCGGCATCACCTGCTGCAAGCTCGACCCCTTCTCGCCGATCACCGGCCCGCCGCGGGACTACTCGCTGAAGACGATCCGCCACGTCGCGACGATCTTCCGCGCCATGCGGGACGCCGTCGGCGACGAACTGGAGATCGGCATCGGCACCCATGGCCAGTTCTCGACCGCGGTGGCGATTCGCGTGGCCGACATCCTGGAGGAGTTCGACCCGTTCTTCTTCGAGGAGCCGGTGCCGCCCGAGAACGTCGACGAACTGGCGCGCGTGGCCGCCCACACGAACATCCCGATCGCCACCGGCGAGCGACTGGTCAACATGTTCGAGTTCGCGGAAGTGCTGGAGAAGCAGGCGGCCCAGATCATTCAGCTCGACGTCGGCCAGTGCGGCGGCCTCCTGGTGGCGAAGAAGATCGCCGGCATGGCCGAGACCCGTTACGCGATGATCGCACCGCACATGTACTGCGGCCCGGTCGCGGCGTCGGCGGCGATCCAGCTCGACACCTGCTCGCCGAACTTCCTGATCCAGGAGTTCAACACGAACGACCTGCACAGCGACGTCTTCGTCGAGCCGATCAAGTTCGAGAACGGCTTCATCGAACCGCCCACCGGCCCCGGGCTGGGAGTCGAGCTCGACATGGCGGTCGTCGAGAGGCACCGAGCGGCTTGAGCCGCGAGCTGACCCTGGCGATTCTCGCCGCCGGCCGCTCGGCGAGGTTCGGTCGTCCGAAGACGCTCGAGCCGGTCGGCCCGAACGGCGAAGTGCTGTTCGAGTACGCGATCTGCGACGCCGTCCGCGCCGGCTGCGGGAAGGTCGTCTTCGTGACGTCGGCGGACTGGAACGACCAGCTCATGACCCGGGCCGCCGAGAAGGCCGGCGGGGCGGTTCCCGTCGACTACGTGATCCAGAGCCTGGACGAACTGCCGGACGGCGCGTCACCGCCGGCCGCCAGAGCGAAGCCGTGGGGCACCGGCCACGCCGTGTTGGCGCTGCGGGAGAAGATCGACGAGCCGTTCCTTGTCGTCAACGCGGACGACTTCTACGGTCCGCGGGCGATCGAGTCCTTCGGCCGGCGAGCGAGCGAGTTGCTGGAGGACGGCGACGACTCGCACTTCCTCGCGGCATACGAACTTCGCCGCACCGGCGTTTCCCGGACCAGCGGCGTCAACCGCGGCATTCTCACGGCCGGACCGGAGTCGACCCTCGAGGGGATCGACGAGGTGTACGACGTAAGGGAGACGGACACGGGTCTGGTCGGCCGCGACGGTGAAGGGGAGGCTCGAACCCTGGCCCCGGACTGCCCCTGCTCCATGAACCTCTGGGCGTTCCAGCCCTCGATCTTCGGTCTCCTCGAAGCCGCCTTCGCGGACTTCCACGCGAACCTCGACGATCCGCTGACCAGTGAGTTCCTGCTCAGCGAGGTGGTAGGTGGCCTCGTCCAGCAGGGATCCACGCGTGTCCGCCTCCTACCCATGTGCCAGCACACGGCCGGCCTGACCTACCCCGGCGACCTGCCGCCCGTCGCCTCGACGCTGCAGGAGTGTGTCGAATCCGGCGACTACCCGGCCGACCTCGATGAGTGGTTTGCGGACCGCGCGTCCCGGAGGCCCGCTTGAGGCTGAACGGCCTCGACTGGACCGTTCTCGCCGCCTACGGTGCGCTCGCGTTAGCCGTCGGCCTCGTCTTCGCGCGGCGGGCGGGTTCGGGCACCGGGCAGTTCTTCCTCGCCGGGCGGAACCTGCCCTGGTGGTTGCTCGGCACGTCGATGGTCGCCACGACCTTCTCGACCGACACGCCGAACCTGGTGACGGACCTGGTGCGGAACGGCGGCGTCTCCGGCAACTGGATGTGGTGGGCGTTCCTGATCACCGGGATGTGCACGACGTTCTTCTACGCCAAGCTCTGGCGGCGCTCCGGCGTGTTCACCGACATCGGGTTCTACGAGCTTCGTTACTCGGGGCGGGCCGCGGTCTTCCTGCGCGGCTTCCGGGCCGTGTACCTGGGCGTCTTCTTCAACGTGATGATCATGGCCGCGGTCCTGCTCGCCGGCATCAAGATCGGCGGCGTCCTGCTCGGCGCCGACAAGTACACGACGGTGCTCGTCGCGGCCGCCGTCACGGCGGCGTACTCGGCGACCTCCGGGCTCTGGGGCGTCGTCGTCACGGACCTCATGCTGTTCGTGATCGCCATGGTCGGCTCCGTCGCCGCGGCCTGGTACGCGCTCGAGCATCCTGCCGTCGGCGGCCTCTCGGGACTCGTCTCGAACCCGGACATCGCCGCGCGCCTCGCCCTGCTGCCCGACTTCGCCGACTGGGAGACGGCGGCCACCGTCTTCCTCATCCCGATCGCCGTCCAGTGGTGGTCCACCTGGTATCCGGGTGCCGAACCGGGCGGCGGCGGCTACGCGGCCCAGCGCATGCTGGCCGCCAGGAGCGAGCGGGACTCGATGGGCGCGACGTTGTGGTTCAACATCGCCCACTACGCCCTGCGGCCGTGGCCGTGGATCCTGGTCGCGCTGGCGTCACTCGTCGTCTATCCGACCCTGGACTCGATCGCCGAGGCCTTCCCGCACCTCGATCCGTCGATCGTCCGGCACGATCTCGCCTACCCGGCGATGCTCGTCTTCCTGCCGCACGGCCTGCTCGGCCTGGTCGTCGCCTCGCTGGCGGCGGCGTTGATGTCGACCATCTCGACGCATCTCAACTGGGGCGCGTCCTACATCGTCGACGACGTGTACCGGCGGTTCGTTCGCCCGGGCCGCGGCGAGTCGCACTACGTCCTGGTCGCCCGGCTGTCGACGATCGGCCTCGTCGCCCTGGCGGCGGTGGTGGCGCTCTGGCTCGAGAACGCGATGCAGGCGTTCCAGATCCTTCTCCAGATCGGCGCCGGTACCGGGCTCATCTTCCTGCTGCGCTGGTTCTGGTGGCGGATCAACGCCTGGTCGGAGATCTCGGCGATGGTCATCTCGTTCGGGGTCGCCGTTTGGTTCCAGTTCGGCCACGAGGCGGTCGGACTGGCGCTGCCTTCGGCGGCCGCGCAGCTCCTGTTCGGCGTTGCTCTGACGACCGCGGTCTGGTTCGGCGCCACGATGGCGACCCGGCCGACCGAGACGGCGGTTCTGCAGTCGTTCTACGACCGCGTCCGTCCGTTCGCGCCTGGCTGGCGGCGAGCCGTCGACACCCAGCCGGACGAGCCCGGCAGCGCCACGGCGGCGCTGCTCGCCTGGATGTTCGGCTGCGCCGCCGTGTACGCGGCGCTGTTCGGGACCGGCATGGCGCTCTACGGCCGTGGGCTGGAGGCCGCCGCGTTCGGCGTCGCGGTCCTGCTTGCCGCGTACGGAGTGTTCCGCCTCGCGCCCCGTACGACCGGCTAGCCGCTCACTGGGTGTGCCGGCGTCCCCGCCGGTCTTCGCGAGAAACGGTGAGGCGTAGCCTCGCGCCGGGGGCCGGCCAGAAGGCCGGCGCACCGTGTGGCGCCTTCCTATACTGACGGTAATGCCACTTCCGGGCGATCTGCTGCGACGAGGCGCGGAGGAGGCTGTTCGGCTGATCGCGCTCGATCTTCTCTCGCAAGCGCTTGAAGCCGCGCCCCGGTGCGTCGATCCGGAGGACGCCGAGGGCCTCCACGACTTCAGGGTCTCGATCCGGCGGCTGCGGAGCACGCTGAGCGCGTGGAAGGGGCTGCTTCGAGGCCTGGTCACGAAGCGGGACCGGCGGACGCTGGCCGGATTCCAGAAACGGACTGGCTCCAGCCGCGATACCGAAGTCGCGCTCGAATGGATCGAGGAACAGGTCGAGGAGTTGGAGCCGGAGCACCGGCCCGGCTTCGACTGGGTCGAGGCGCAGCTGCTGTCGGAAGCGGCCGCGGCGTCAGACGACGCGAACCAGGCAGTCTGTGCCGAGTTTGCCGAGTGGGCGGAGGGCTTCGAGTCGCGTTTGTCCGAGCGAGTGCGGGCGGAAGGCGTTGGCCCGCCGCTCACGGAGGCGCTGGCGGGGCGGCTGGATTGGACGGCAGACAGGTTGGAGGTTCTCGTCGCAGGCATTGGCGACGACCGCACGCGGGGCCCGCACAAGGTTCGCATCGCCTGCAAGCGCCTCCGCTACCTGGTCGAACCGGTCAGGGCAGAGAGCGAGGTGGCGGTCTCTCTGGTGGAGCGCTGCAAGCGCCTCCAGGACGTGCTCGGCACACTGAACGACGCAAACGTCCTTGATGATCTGCTGAGCGGCTACATCGACGGCGTTTCGACAACGGTCGAGTCCTGCGTACTGGCGTTGTGCCGGCTCAACGCGGCTCGGGCGGAGGCCAGCTACCGGTCGTTTCGGGTTGACTGGCTGGAGAGTGGCGGCATGCAGACGCTCCTCGATGAGGCCACCGGCCTCGCGCGGCAGCTCCGCGGCTGAACGCCTCTACTCGCCCTCGCCGGGCACGTACCAGATCGGTGACGACCACGCCCGCTCCTGGATCGAGGGCGGCAAACCGGGCTTCGGCGGCACCCCCGCCCGGATCGCGTCCCACGTCGACCAGCGGCAGGTGGGGTTTTCCAGGACGCGGACGTAGTAGAAGGCGCGCTGGTTTGGATCGAAGTCCGGATCCTGCCAGAGGGCTTCGAGTTCAGCCGCTCCCTGACCCTCGTGGGTGGAGCAGGTCGCGACATCCACGCTGGCTCCGTTGTCGGCGCAGCGGTGAGAGTCTCCGTCCACGGTCGAGCCGGAGGAGCAGGCGACGTCGTAGACCTTCTCGCGCGTCTCGCCCTGCTCGGTCCATCCCTTGATGACCTGCAGGCGGTCCAGGGGATCGGTGGCCGGATCCCGGGTGGCCCAGACCAGGAAGCGGGGCGCTCGCCCGGTTCCATCCGCCGTCAGGTCGCCGCCCATGGCGACGCCTTCGGCGTAGGCCGTCGCGATGCCGTCGTCGCCGGCCAGGGTCGTCTCGTCGAAGCCGTATCCGGCGAAGAAGCGGACGCGCATGCGCGGGCCGGTGGTGGCGAACGCTTCCTTCCTCTGGAACGCGCGGAAGATGTCCTCCCGGGTGTTGGACTCGGCCCACACCGCGGCTAGCCCGGACGCTCCCCAGTACTGCCTGGTCGGGTCGTCGTACTCGCCCGTGTCCTCTCGCGGGACGGACCCGCGTTGTTCCGGGCGGATGTCCAGCAGCCCGGTCTTGCTCCAGTAGTTGTCCTCCCGGAACGAGCCGGCCGCGTTGTGGGTGTCCGAGGAGCCGATCAGGCCGAAGCGATACGGATTGAAGCCCCGTTCGTCCTCCATGGCGAGGCCGTTCAGGTAGGCCTCGCGGACGTAGCTGCCCTCCGGCTGGCTCGGGAAGTCGCTGCCGATCGTCCGCTCCATGATCCCGAAGTCCGCCCACTCGTCGTTTGGAGACAGGATCGGATGCGTGTCGGAGGTGCCCTTGACCTGAGTGACCTCCACCAGCGGCTCGTTCCGCATGCGCTGCTCGGCGTAGGCCCGATCGATGGGGTTGCCCGCCCGGTCGGTGAGCGCGAACATCCACCCGTCCGAGCCGTTCGAGTTGTGGGGGATGGCCAGCGAGTCGATGCCCTGGGCGCGCTGCTCGTCCATCCAGTCCCAGAGCAACTCGGGGTTGTTCCTGGCGTCGAGCCGGCTGAAGGGGATGCCGGGCACGTTCGAGTCGCGGAAGATGACGTTGCGGTGGAGGTTCTCGCCCCTGCGGCCGCCGGCGGTGAACTCGTAGCCGATGAAGGTCGTGAAGTTGCCGGGATCGTTGTGCCTCTCGGCCGCCTCCACGATCTTCTGCCAGGCGGACTCGACGATGTCGAGATCGAGCAGGTCGTCCGAGTCGACGAATCCCCTTTCGCGGGGCAGCACCTCCTGGAACACGGCACTGCGGTCGGCCGGCGTCGCGGCGCTCCGCAGGGCGATCGAGAGCGGATGCTGGCCCACGGAGGAGTCCGGGTTGTCCATCTGCTCGAACATGCCCAGATAGGTGGCGTGGTCGGCGACGGCCAGGAAGTCGAGCGGCGCTTGCAGGCGCATCTCGATGCCGGCCGCGTGCATCAGGGGTTCGCCCTTGGCGAACCGGTAGGCGTCGTCGGGATCGTTGCGGGTGCCGAAGATGTAGGAGTCGAACGAGTACTTCGTATGGACGTGGACGTCGCCGAAGTACGCGTTGCGAGTCGATCGGCTCTCGACGGCGTCGGTTGCTGCCGCCGGGTCGCCGGCCGAGTCCGCTTCGTAAGGAGCGCCGCCGGTGCAGGCGACGGCGAGGGCGGCCCCGGTGACGATCAGGCTGCGAGCAAGGGTCCTGGACACGTCTTAACCTCCCATCAGCGGATCCGGCAGTCCGATCACGTGCATCGCCACCATGTTGCCGGTGGCGGCGCCTACCGCCTGCAGGGCGACGGTCCCGATCATGTTAGCGGCAGCGGAGGGGCCGGTTGCTACAGTGTGGCGCGACCGTGCCGCCGCAACGTGATTCCTTACGGGGCCGAGGTCTCGGCCACGCGGCCATCCTGGCGGTGGCTGCTCTCGCCGCGCCGCCCCTGGTCGCCCAGGAACTCACCTGGCACGAACTCCCGGACATGCCGGCCGGGAAGTGGGAGGCCGCGACGACCGTGATCGACGGCAAGTTCTACCTGTTCGCCGGCTACGAGGGACCGGTGCGGTCGAGCAAACGGGTCGATGTCTTCGACCCGGCGGACGGAAGCTGGACGCGGATTCAGGACATGCCGAGCGCCGTGTCGCACCTGAACGCCGTGCTAGACGGCCGCACTGTCTGGTTCGCGGGCGGCTTCAAGGACGGCTACAAGGGCCACGCGATCGCCGAGGTCTGGAGCTACGACCTCGACCTGGACCGGTACACGGCGGCGCCGCTGCTTCCCGAGCCTCGGGCCGGCGGTGGACTGGCGCTCGTGGGCCGGAAGCTGCACTACTTCGGCGGCCTGAAGGCCGACCGCGACACGGACGCCGCCGACCACTGGGTCCTCGACCTGGACGACTGGGCCGCCGGTTCGGCGAACTGGCAGGACGCCTCGCCGATGCCCGACCCGCGCAACCAGTTCTCGGCGGTCGCAATCGGCGACCGGATCTACGCGATCGGCGGCCAGTACAACCACGACAGCCAGCAGCTCGACCAGGCTCGCGTCGACATCTACGACGCCGCCACGGATACCTGGAGCCGAGGCCCCGATCTGCCAAAGGGCCACTCCCACGGTGAGGCCGGCACCTTCCTCCACGAGGGCCGGATCGTCATGGCCGGCGGCCACACGACGCCTGCCGGCGGCACCAAGTCGATCGACCCGGACATCCTGGTCCTGGAACCCGGCGGCGAGTGGGAGTTACTCGGCAAGCTGCCGATGCCGCTCTCGTCACCCGCCGCCGCGATCATCGGCGGCAGGCTCTACGCCGCAGGCGGTTCCGCGACCGGCCGCGGCGCGCAGGCGAAGATGTGGGTGGCTGATCTGCCTTAGGCGAACGGGTTCAAGCGCCCTCGAGCACGATCGAGCCAACGCGGCCGATCGCTCGATAGTGGGAATCGAAGGTGAGCACCGTTGCTCCGAACCGCACCGCGGTGGCGGCAATCCAGATATCGTTCGTGGGTAGGGGCCGACCCGCCGCTCGCAGTTCGGAGACGATTTCACCGTAGATATGGGCGACTTCTTCGTCCACCGACAGCACCTGCACCGCGGAGTGGCGGAGAAACTCGTTGAGCTCGCCGAGGTTTCGATCAACCTGGGTGCCCGAGCGGAATCCCGCATGTAGCTCGCCGACGACGATGCTCGGAACACCGATCCACCGCGCCCGGTCGATCTGCCGGGTGACACGCTCTTCACCGCGCCGGAAGTTGCTGTAGGCCGAAGTGTCGACGCAAACTCCCGTCACCTCCAGACTTCCTCGTCGATCTCACCGAAGGGCTGAACGGCTCGCTCGAACTCGTTGAACTCGTCCTCCGTCCAGGAGCCGGCGAGACGGCCAAGGCCGTTGCTCCGTTCCGCTTCATCCGAGACACCGAGAGCCTCCTCCACCACGGCAAGCACGGTCCGGTTGAGCGAGAGGCCCCGACGGCTCTTCTCTGCCTCAAGCGCCGCCGCCAGATCAGGCGACACGTTGCGAATGGTCATCGTCTTCATCGGTTCTTCCTCATGGTGCTGTCAGTTCAATGCAGTCTATGCAGTCACCAATCTGGCAGCAAGCAGTGGCGTTACGCGATGCGGGGCTTTGCGGACACCTGACTTGCCGCGTTAGGGAACGGACTCATCAGGGAACCGCAGCCACTTCACCGGGCGGGACGAGCTGAAGAGGGCGGTCGGGCGACGGGCGGCTACTCGGCTTCCAGAGCCTGACGGGGATCGGCGCGAGCGGCACGGCGGGCCGGCAGGAATGACGCGCTGACGGCCACGGCCAGGAGCAGCAGCGCCGCGACGGCGAACGCCAGCGGGTCGCGGGGGGTCCGGCCGTCGAAGAGCAGCGGCTCGACGAAGCGGCTGGCCCAGAGCGCGGCGAGTGCGCCGGCGACGACGCCGGCCGTGGCGAGCGAGACGCCGCGTGTCAGCACCATGCGCAGGAGGCGCGACGGCCTGGCCCCCAAAGCGCGCCGGATGCCGAACTCGAGTTCGCGCTGCCGTACGCCGAACGCGATGACCGAGTAGAGCCCGACGGCGGCGAGCAGGACCGCCAGCACCGCGGAAGCGCCGAAGAGCCGGGTTCCGACACTCCAGGTGCGGATTCGCCTCTCGAAGGTCGAAGAGAGGTCCTGGACGTGGCTACCCGGCAGTTCCGGGAACAGCTCGGCCAAAGCGCCAAGCACCGGCGGCTCGACCCGCCCGGGGCTCGAGGCGGTGCGGACGATCAGCGAGCGCTGAATGCTCCGCCATCCAGCCAGTGCGGGGTCGGAAGAGGCCTGCGAGATGGGCAGGTAGTAGACGGGGTAGGCGGTTTCGAGACCCCAGTTCCTCGTGGATTCCACGACGCCGACCACCGTCGTGCAGTCGGCGGCGTTGCCGACGAACAGGCATTGACCGACGGCGCTCCGGCCGGGCCAGGCCTGCTCAGCGAACGACGTGTCGACCACCGCGACCTCTTGCGCCCCTTCGCGGTCCCACTGGTTGAAACCGCGACCTACTCGTATGTCCAGGCCGGCCACCCGGAAGAAGTTGGGCGTCGTGAGATTCACATGGGGACGGCCCCGGAAGGGCAGGCGGTCGAACCCCTCGATGCGCAGGTCCCCGTATGCGGCGCCACTTCCCGACATCGGTGAACTCGTTCCCTGCGCGACATCCAGCACCTCCGGCAAGTCCCTTGTGCGGGCCTCCAGGGCCTGGATTGCGCTCTCGTCGAGCGGTGCGCCATCCAGGCCGGTCAGGCGGGTGTCACCATGAAAGCTCCCCAGGGTCACCGTGAGCAGATGCTCCTTCGCGTAGCCAACATCCATCTGGCGCGCCGCTTCGAAGGAACGGTAGAAGACGGCCGTCCCGCTGAGCAGGACCAGCGACAGCGCGGCCTGGGCCACGATCAGGCCGGTGCGGAGGGGCGTTCCGAGCGCGCTGGCGCCCCGCGAGGTATCGAGCTTCTCAATTCCCCGGCTACGCGCGGCGTACACGGCAGGGGCCAGGGCCGCCGCCAGGCCGATCCCGAGCACGGCGATTCCGGTGAAGCCGATCGCCGTGACGCTCAGCGGATCTTCGGCCCACTGGTAGCTCGGCAGGAGCGTGCGACGAAGGGCGTCGCCGGTGACCGCTGCCACGGCAATCGCAACGACGCCGGAGAGGACGGCGAGTACCAGACTCTCCGTCACCAGGAGACGCCCGATTCCCCATCTTCCCAGGCCGAGCGCGTAGCGCACCGCCAGCTCGCGTCGCCTGGCGGCGACCCGCAGCATCAGCAGGTTCGACATGTTGACGGCCGCGATGAGGAGCACCACGAAGGTGATGCCGCCCGCGACCAGCGGCAAGCGCATGTGACGCCGCAGCGTGGTGGGGCCGCGGGTTCGGAGGATCGGACCGAGGGCGACGGTCGCCTCCGCGTCCAGGGAGTCCGGGAACCGCGAAGCGGCGCGCGCCGCCCGGACGGCGGCCGTCGCCATGGCGGCTGCGGCCTCCTCCGTCGCCCCGGGCGCCAGCCGTACGAATGGTGTGAGGTAGAAGGTGGTTCCGTACCGTCTCCAACTGTCTCCCCGGCTGGCCGTTGCCGCGTGTTCGAGAGGCAGCCACACGTCGACCGCGTTCGAGCGGGGTCCGGAGAAGCCGGGCGGCAACACGCCGACGACGACGTAGGTGACGTCGTCGAAGCTGAGCGTCGCGCCGAGTGCTTCCTCGGCGCGGCCGAACCGCTGCCGCCGGTAGCCGTCGCTGATCACGGCGACGGGTTGCGCCGCCAGGTCGTGGTCCGCGGCGGCGATCAACCGTCCGACCGTCGGAGTCACGCCAAGGAAGTCGAGGAACTCTCTCGTGACCCAGGAGACCGTCAGGCTCTCGGCGCGCTGACCGCGGCCGTTCGTCCTTGACGAGACCCTGTGACCCGCGACGCCGTCGATGAGTTCGTTGTCGGCGGTCAGGGCCGTGAGGTCGAGCCATTGCATCGCATCGACGACCCAGGTTCGTCCGGGGGAGGCGCCGAGACCGACTGGATCCATGCGCTCGCTGACCCAGAGGCGATGGACGCGATCCGGGTTCTCGATGTGAGGTGGCGCCTGGAGAAAGAGGCGGGACAGCATCTCGTACATCGGGGCGTTCAGTCCGATGCCTAGCGCCAGGGTCAGAACGACGGCGCAGGTGTAGCCAGTGTTGCGTCTCATCATCCGGAACGCGGCCCGGACGTCCCGGAGGATTCGCTCCACGGGAGCCCAGCCCCAGGCTTCGCGGGTCAGTTCGCGTGTGAGCACGACGTTGCCGAAGTCGCGTCGCGCGGCCGCGTTCGCCTGTTCACGAGGCAGTCCCGCCTCGACTCGTTCTTCCACGTCTTCGGCGAGGTGGAAACGGATCTCGTCGTCGAGTTCGGCGTCGCGTCGCCGCCGACCGAGAAGCGAATCCAGGCGAAACCGGAGCTGTTTCAGCATCGGGTCTGGCGGCTTTACTCCGCTTCCAGAGCCCGACGGGGATCAGCGCGAGCAGCCCGTCTGGCCGGGAGGTACGAGGCCGTCACCGCGATCGCCAGGAGCACCAGCGCCGCGACGGTAAACGCCAGCGGGTCGCGGGGAGTCCGGTCGTCGAAGAGCAGCGGTTCGACGAACCTGCCGGCCCACAGTGCGGCGAGCGCACCGCCCACAGCCCCGACCGCCGCCAACGTGAAGCCGCGCGCCAGCACCATGCGCAGAAGCCGCGACGCCCTGGCGCCCAGGGCGCGACGGATGCCGAACTCCAGTTCCCGTTGGCGAACGCCAAAGGCGATGACGGCATAGAGCCCGATGGCGGCGAGCAGCACCGCCAGGAGGGCGGCGGCGCCGAACAGTCCGGTACCGATGGTCCATGTGCGGATACGCGGCGCGAAGACAGTCTCGAGGTTTCGCACATTGTCGCGGGGGAGGTCGGGGAACAAGTCCGCCAGGGCGAGGAGCGTTGGCTGCACGACTCGCCCGGGGTTCCCGCGAGTCCGCACGATTAACGTCCGCATGTTGCTCACGAAGCTGGCCTGAATACTGTTCGGTGAAGCCTGGGAAATGGGCAGGTAGTAGACGGCAGTGCGGTCAACGTCCAACAGGCCCCGGTCGAGGGCGGATTCAACGACCCCGACCACCGTCGTGCAGTCCGTGGACGCGTCGCCGAAGAAGAGACACCGGCCCACGGCGCTCCTGCCGGGCCAGACGCCGCGAGCGAACGTCGTGTCGACGACCGCGACCCTCTGAGTCCCGGCGCGATCCCACTCGCTGAAGCCACGACCTTCCAGAACCGCCAAGCCTGCAACGCGGAAGAAGTTGGGCGTCGTGAGGCTCACAAACGGGCCGCGTGCGAACGGCAACCTGTCCAGCCCTTCGACACGCGGAGCCGGCGCCCCAGCCATCAGCCCCATTGGTGAGTTCGTTCCCTGGGCGACATCGAGGACGTCCGGAAGTGACCGGAGGCGAGTCTCGAGCGTGTTGATCGTGGTTTCATCGAGTGGTCCGCCCGCACGAAAGCCGCCTAGGTCCACCGTGATCAGGTTCTCCTTCGCATAGCCGACGTCGACCTGGCCGGCTGCCTCGAATGAGCGGTAGAAGATGGCCGCGCCGCTGAGCAGGATCAGCGACAGACCAGCTTGCACGACGATCAGACCCGTACGGACCGGCATTCCGAGTGCCGGGGCGCCTCGCGAACTCTCGAGCTTCTCGAATCCCCGGCTTCGCGCCGCATACACAGCGGGGGCCAGGGCCGCCGCGAAGCCGATGGCGAGTACGGCGGTGGCGGTGAAGCCGATCGCGGTGCCGTCCAGTGGCTCCTGTGCCCATTGGAAGTTCGGCAGCAGCGTGGCCCGCAAAGAGCGGCCAACGACCGCGGCCACGACCAGCGCCGCCACGCCGGCAAGTGCGGAGAGCACGACGCTCTCGACAACCAGCAGGCGTCCCACACCCCACCTCCCCGCGCCGAGTGCATTGCGAACGGCAAGCTCCCGTCGGCGCGCCGCCACTCGCAGCGTCAGCAGGTTCGACATGTTGGCGGTGGCGATCAGGAGCACTAGCAGGGCTGCGCCGCCCACGACCAGCGATAGCCGCATCCGACCCGGCAACGAGGAGGGTCCGCGGTTCCGCAGCAGCGGTCCCAGCACAACGGTGGGTTCCGGATCCCGGGCCTCCGGCATCCGCGAAGCAGCTCGCGCCGTGCGCACCGCGGCGGTTGCCGCGGAGGCAGCCGCCTGGGCGCTCACTCCGGGCGCCAGGCGAGTCAACGCGGTCAGCGAGAATCCAGTGAGGGACTGCCTCCAGGAGTCGCCGCGGATGGCGGTGGCGGCGACCTGGAGAGGCAACCAGATCTCGGCCGCGTTGGGGTCGGGCCCTGCGAAACCGGGCGGCAGGACGCCGACGATGACGTATGTGACGTCGTCGAAGGTGAGGCTTGCGCCGAGGGCGTCCGGTGAACGCTCGAAGCGTTGTCGCCAGTAGGCGTCGCTGATCACCGCCGCCGGCGTCGACGCCAGATCGTCGTCTTCGGGTTGCAGCAGCCTGCCGAGCGCGGGTCGAATCCCCTGGAGCGCGAAGAAGTCTCCGGTTACGGTGGAAACCTGCAAGTCTTCGGCGCTCTGGCCGCGTCCGTTCTGCATCCGCCGCGGTGCCGTGTAGCCGGCGACAGCGGTGAACCGTTCAAGATCGGTGCGGAGCGCGTTGAACTCCGCCCAATCGATCCGGTCGGTGGCGGTGGAAGGCCCCGTGAAGACGCCCCGGTCAACCGCATCGTCCCTTTCCCGCAGCCAAACGCGATGAACCCCTTCCGGGTCCTCGATATGCGGTGGCGGCTGGAGGAAGAGTCGGGAAAGCAGGTCGTACATCGCGGCGTTCAGACCGATGCCCAGAGCCATCGTGAGGACCACAGCGCAGGTGTAGCCGGTGTTGCGCCGCATCATCCGGAACGCGGAGCCGATGTCCTTCAAGAGGCGCTCGACGGGGGCCCACCCCCAGGCCTCGCGGGTCAGCTCACGCGTCCGCAGGACGTTCCCGAAGTCGCGCTGTGCCTCGGCGCGCGCCTGTTCGGGAGCCAGGCCGGCGTCGATCCGTTCTTCCGCTTCTGCGGCGAGGTGGAAGCGGATCTCCTCGTCCAGCTCGGCGTCCTTCTGTGGCCTGTGCCGGATGGAGCGCAGACGGTTGTAGAGCAGCCGCAGCATCGCCTGGTCTTCCCCTTACTCCGCCGGACGAAGCACCCTCGTCACGGCGACCGAGAGCTGCTGCCACCTTGACTGTTCGACGACGAGCTGCCGCCGGCCGATCCGCGTGAGGCGGTAGTACCTGGCCCGCTTGCCCTTGTCGGAGGTCTTCCACTCCGCCGCGATCCAGCCGCGCGCCTCCAGCCGGTGCAGGGCGGGATACAGCGATCCGGTCTCGATGCGGAGCGCGTCTTCCGACACCCGCTGGATGTGTCCGGCGATCGCGTGGCCGTGCGCCGGTCCGTAGACCAGGGTGCGCAGGATGAGCAGGTCCAGCGTGCCGTAGAGAAGCTGGTTGCGGGGACTTGCTGGCGTCATGGTGTAGACAAGCTACTCCATATGACGTAGATTGTCTACACCATGAAACCGCTGATTCATCTGGAGAACGTCTCCAAGGTCTTCTACACGGACGAGGTCGAAACCCACGCGCTCGATGGCGTCACCCTGGACATCGACTCGGGCGAGTACGTGGCGGTGTCCGGGCCGTCGGGGTGCGGCAAGTCGACCCTGCTGTCGATCCTCGGCCTGCTCGATACGCCGACGGCCGGCGACTACACGCTGAACGGCTATCCGGTGGCGCAGCTCCGGCAGTCCGAACGAGCGCGCATCCGGAACCGGGAGATCGGCTTCATCTTCCAGAACTTCAACCTGATCGGCGACCTGACCGTCTACGAGAACGTCGAGCTTCCGCTCACGTACCGGGGAATCCGGCCGAGGGAGCGGCGCGATCTGGTCAACCAGGCACTGGAGAAGGTGGAGATGGCGCCGCGGGCGAAGCACCTGCCGAGCCAGCTCTCCGGGGGGCAGCAGCAGCGTGTCGCCGTCGCCCGGGCCGTTGCCGGCCAGCCGTCCATCCTGCTTGCCGACGAGCCGACCGGCAACCTCGACTCGAAGAACGGCGGGGCGGTGATGGACCTGCTGCGGACCCTGCACGAGGAAGGATCGACCATCTGCATGGTGACCCACGATCCCCGCTACGCCGACTATGCGCAGCGGGAGATCCACCTGTTCGACGGGCGGGCCACGGACTGAACGACGTGCCCGATCCGGCTGGAGGGATGGACATCGCGCGGCCGGACCTGGCGCGAAAGAAGAAGGTCCGCCGGGTGACCTACTTCTCTCTCGGGGGCGTCCTGTTCGTGCTGGCCACGCTCGGCTTGCAGCAGGTACAGCCGTCGGCGCCGCGCGTCGACCGCGACGCCCTGTACGTCGACACGGTGCGACGCGGGCCGATGGTCCGGGAAGTCCGCGGGCGGGGAACGCTCGTGCCGGAGAAGATCCGGTGGATCCCGGCGACGACGGAAGGCACCGTCGAGAGGATCGTTCTCGATCCCGGCGCCGAAGTCACGCCGGACTCGGTAATCGTCGAACTCATCAACCCGGAACTCGAGCACCAGGCGCGGGAGGCCGAGTTGAACCTGCGCGCCGCCGAGGCGCGTTTCGAGAACCGGAAGGTGGAACTCGAGAGCGAGCTGCTGATGCAGAAGGCGGGGCTCGCGAGCGTGGAGGCCGCGCTCGTCGTGGCCCGGCTCGAGGCGGACGCCGACGCCGAACTGGCGAAGGACGGTCTGGCTTCGGCGATCGAACTCCAGCGGGCGCAGGCGTCGAAGCGGGAACACGAAACGCGCTTCGCGCTGGAGGAGGAGCGTCTCGGCATCGCGGAAACGACGAAGGCGGCGAAGCTCGCCGTCGAGCGGGCGGAGGTGGATCGTCTACGCGCTCTCTGGCAACTCCGACTCGATCAGGTCGCGGCCCTGCAGGTCCGCGCGGGCATGCACGGCGTCCTCCAGCAGGTGCCGGTCGAGGAGGGACAGCGCGTCACCGCGGGCACGAGTCTTGCCCGGGTCGGCGACCCGACGGCGCTGAAGGCCGAACTGCGGATCGCCGAGACGCAGGCGAAGGACGTTCAGATCGGGCAGGCCGCGTCGGTCGACACGCGAAACGGCATCGTCGCCGGCCGGGTCGCACGGATCGATCCGGCGGTTGAGGAAGGAACGGTGACGGTCGATGTCGCGTTGAACGGTGAACTGCCGCGCGGGGCCCGGCCGGACCTGACCGTCGCCGGCACGATTGAGCTCGAACGGCTCGAGGAAGTGGTCTTCGTCGGCCGCCCGGTCGTCGGTCAGGAAGAGAGCGAGGTCGGTCTCTTTCGCCTGGACGGCGAAGGGAACGGCGCCACCCGAGCCCGTGTGCTCCTGGGCAGAAGTTCGGCGAATACGATCGAGATCGTCGAGGGGCTGGTTCCCGGGGATCAGGTTGTTCTGTCGGACATGTCCGCCTGGGACGAGTTCGACCGGCTGCGTATCGACTGAGCCGCAGGAACTGGGTAGTGGGATGGTCCGCCCCGCGCCGGGGTGTCCGACGTGCCCCCGCGCGTCTCCGCGCCACTGGTCGGTCGGCCATGTCCGTCCGCGCCTTGGGTGTTGAGACGGTGCGTCCGCTAGAGTGCGCGCCCCCAAGGCGAAACGCCCGGTGCGAGCACCCGCGATGCCACAGATCACGCTCTACGAACATGCACCCACGCGGTCCGCGCGCTGCCGGTGGACCCTCCTCGAGGCCGGCCTGGCCTACGAGTCGGTGGGAATCGGCAACCGGGCCGGCCTCGCCGAGTTGCGCGCCGTCCACCCGTTGGGCAAGTTGCCGGTCGCGATCATCGACGGGCGTCCCCTGTTCGAATCCGCTGCCATCGCGACCGCCATCGCAGACCTGTCACCCGGACGGGACCTGATAGCGAAGCCGGGCTCGTGGTCGCGTGCGCTCCACGATCAGTGGGTCTCTTTCGCCTTGACCGAGATGGAACCGTGGCTGTGGAGTTCCGAGATCAACAGCGTCGACGTTCTGATGCCGAAAGAGCGTCAAGTTCCCGCCATCATCGAGCAGAACAACGCACTGTTCCGGCGCAGTGCGGCGGTACTGGATGCGGTGCTCGGGGAGTCGCACTACCTTGTGGAAGACCGCTTCACAGTCACCGACATCATCGTCGGCTACACCGTGAGCTGGGGCGCCGACGACGGTCTACTGGGAGGATTCGGGAACCTGCAGTCCTACCTGGACCGTCTGCATGAACGGGAACATTGCACGTTGCCCCGACCAGGGCCGGTCGACACCAGCATCGTCACGGATTGAACCGACTGGATACGACTCTGCGGCGCTACCCCATGAAGAAGCCCTTGCGGTGCGAGACGCCGAGCACCTTCTTGCACAGCGCGCAGAAGTAGACGTAGCGCTTGCCCAGGACTCCCGAGATCTCCCGAAAGTAGATGCTCACGGGATGCTCGCAGTGCGGGCAGATCGGCGCGATGTCGTTGCGTTCTTCAGCCCGAATCATGGGTTTGTCTCCTCTCTCCTTGTTTTGGTCGGTCGTTGCTTCGGTGGCTCGTAGCCCCAGGCTTTCACGGCGAAGCCCCAGTTCCGGTCGACGATGTCGATCGTCTCCGCGTCGATCCGGTAGATGTTCTTGCGGTAACCCGACAGGGTTCCCAGATAGTCCGCGATCGGCTGCCTGGCTCGCTCCCAGCCCGGCAGCGCCAGTTCGTCGTAGAGCCGCTCGAGTTCCGCCATGGGGGCTCGTTCGAGATCCTCGAAACGGACCTCGGCCAGGTGTCCTTTCGGGATCGACTCACGGTCCCGCATGTACCGCCTCATCATCGCGGCGTAGGAGTCGAGCATGCTGGCGATCACCTCTTCAGGATCCGCGTCGTCCAGTTGGCAGACGGGCAGCACGTGCCGGTACAGGTTCGTCATCGACCGGTAGACGACATAGGGATTGCGCACGATGTGGATGAACTTCGCGTCGGGAAACAGGCGCAGGAGCTCCGCGGTGCGGCCGAGGTTGGTTGGGCTCTTCAGCACGAGCCGGCGGCCGCCGGAGGCCAGCGTGGCCTTGCGCAGTACATCGAGATAGGCGCGTTCCCACCGGGCCATCTCGGAACCCGAGAGCCGCATCGTGGCGTACTTCTCCTGGTACTCCCTCGCCCGCTTGGGGAAGGAGAGGTGGTGCACGAAAGACAGGTGCGACGTGTTCGCGAGCGCGATCTCCTCCTCCTGCGGCAGCTCGACGGAGACGGCCATGTTGTCCATCGGGCGTGTCGCGGGCATCCCGTTGGCGACGAGGCGCTCCAGCCGGCCGCGCGCGGTCAGGAACATCGGCGCCGCGATGGCCTGGAATGTCGAAACGATGCCGAAACCCGGGTCCTGAGCGAGCAGGTTGTGCAGATGCGTGGTGCCGGATCGTCCGAAGCCGTGGACGTACAGCGGCGCCTCGTCGATCGGGACCCGCGCCATCCGCGACGGGCCATAGCGGAGGCGCTCGGCGATTCGCAGCGGGGTCATCATCGCGCTGATCGCAAGCACCTTCGCCAGCTTGCCCCAGTACCGGGGCGGCACGCCGCCGTTGCCCGCGATCAGCCGCAGCCACACCCCGAGCGGCGCCATCGTGAACACGTGCTGCCCGGCGGTCCTGGGGGCCTCCACGACGCTCATGCTAGTAGGGACTGGCTACCCACTGGGTGCGCCGGCGTCCCCGCCGGCTTCTGAGGAACAACGCGCCGCGAAGCGGCGACCACCTTCGCTCGTAGATTGCACCGGTGCGCCTCATCCAACAACATGGGCCGATCTTCCTCAACCGTGAGAACCAGCCATGAAGATCCTCCTCTACGTCCTGGCCGCGCTCGTCGTCGTCGTGCTGGCGCTGTACTTCGTGTTCTTCTTCAACCCGCAGTCGGCAGAGCAGGAGGAGGTGAACGCGGCCTGGAGCCGGTTCGCCGAGGAGGTCGCGGAGATGGGCGGGGCTATCGAGAGCGCGCCGTTCAACCGGGACGAACAGACCGCGGCCGCGGGATACAGGCACCTCGCCCGCTTCCTGTCGACCTTCCTTGCCGACTTCACGGACCTGCGGAATCCGGACTACCCGCAGTTCGCGCGCTTCCCCAACAGCGTCGCCCGGATCGGCTGGGACAACCCGGACAACCCCTATCTCGCGTTTCCGGTGCGCGGCGATCACGTCTACCGGTTGCGCGGGAACACGACCAGCTTCGACCTCGTCACGATCAACGTATACAGCGGCATGCTCGGCCATACGCCGATCAGGAGCATTCGCACGGTGTCGAGCATCGTCTCGGACGATCTCGACGTCGACGAGAACGGCGACTTCGTCCTGACGCTGAGCGCCGTACGGGCCGAAGGCGACTGGCTCAAGCTGGAAACGGACGCGTACATCGTCGTCGTACGGCGCCTGGTCTCGGACTGGGAGAAGACGGATGAGGGTCTGTGGGAGGTCGTCAACCTGACCACGCTGGGCACCGGCGCGCCCCGGCCGACGCCCGAGTCGGTCGCCCGGACACTCGACGACGCCGCGACCCAGACCCGCTCGCTGCGGCAGTTGCTGACCCTCGTGCATCGGATCACGTTTCAGCTCGCGCTCAGGCCAAACAGGATTTCCGAGCCCGCCGAGGCCGATCCGAACCTGCCCATGGCCGACGCCTTCCAGGCAGCTTCCCGGGGCTACTTCCGGCTGGAGGAGGATGAAGCCCTGCTGGTGGACGTGCCGGTCGCCGACTGCCGTTACACGAACATCCAGCTCGCCAACCCGTGGATGGAGTCGCTCGACTACGCCAGCCATCAGTCGAGCCTGAACCACCGCACGGCCCACGCGGACGCCGACGGCCGCGTGCGCTACGTGATCAGCCGCCGGGATCCCGGCGTCCAGAACTGGCTGGACACCGCCGGCTGGGCCGAGGGCTCGCTCTGTGCGCGGTGGACGTACTGCAGCGAGTATCCGACCGGGATCTCGGCCCAGGTGATCAAGCTGGACGAGCTCGACAGCCACCTGCCCCCCGAAACGAGGAGGGTCGCTCCCGCGGAACGCGCGCGGGTCATCGCGGCACGTCAGGCCGCGATCAGCCGCCGCTATGCCGGCGGTTCCTAGGCCAGGACTTCCTTCACCACCCGCGCCTTCTCGACGCCGGTCAGCCGCGCATCGAGCCCCTGGTGCCGGTACGTGAACCGCTCATGGTCGATGCCGAACAGGTGCAGCACCGTTGCCTGCAGGTCGTGGACGTGGACCGGATCCTTGACGATGTTGTAGGAGAAGTCGTCCGTCTCGCCGTGGACGACGCCGCCCTTGACGCCGCCGCCGGCCATCCAGATGGTGAAGCAGCGTGGGTGGTGGTCGCGTCCGTAGTCGTCCGCGGTGAGGGCCCCCTGGGAGTAGATCGTCCGCCCGAACTCGCCGCCCCAGATGACCAGGGTCTCGTCGAAGAGGCCGCGCTCCTTCAGGTCCTGGATCAAGGCCCAGGCGGCCCGGTCGACATCGCGGGCCTGCGCGGGAAGCACGGTCGGGAGGATGCGGTGGACGTCCCAGCCCCGGTGGTAGATCTGCACGAAGCGAACGCCACGCTCGACCAGCCGCCGCGCCATCAGGGCCGCGTTCTGGAACTTGCCGGGCTGCCGGGCCTCCTCGCCCCAGCGCTCCCACGTGCTCTCGGGCTCGGCTGACAGGTCGGCCATCTCGGGCACCGAGGACTGCATGCGGAAGGCCATCTCGTACTGCTCGATCCGGGCCAGCGTCTCCGGATCGCCGACCTGGGCGTGGCGCAGCCGGTTCAGTTCGCCCATCCCGTCGAGCACGCGCCGGCGGACGTCCGGCGAGACGCCCTGCGGGTCCTTGAGGTAGAGCACCGGTTCGTCGCCGGTCTGGAGGCCGACGCCGGCGTACTCGGGCGACAGGAAGCCGGCGCTCCAGAGCTTGGCCGAGATCGCCTGGATGCCGGCGGACGGATGGCTGCGCTCCGCGTTCATCACGACGAAGGTCGGCAGGTCCTCGTTCATGCTGCCGAGGCCGTAGGCGAACCATGAGCCGATGCACGGCCGGCCGGGAATCTGCTGGCCGGTCTGGATGAAGGTGATGCCGGGCTCGTGGTTGATCGCGTCCGTGTGCATCGAGCGGATGATCGCGATGTCGTCCGCCATGCTCGCCGTGTGCGGCAGGAGCTCGGAGAACCAGGCGCCGTTCCCGCCGTGCTGCGAGAAGTCGAAGACGGACGGCGCGATCGGGAAGCGCGACTGGCCGGAGGTCATCGTGGTAAGCCGCTGCCCCTGGCGAATCGAATCGGGCAGATCCTGGTCGAAGTACTCCTTCATCTTCGGCTTGTAGTCGAGCAGGTCCATCTGCGGCGGCGCGCCCATCATGTGGAGGTAGATGCACTGCTTCGCCTTCGGCGCGAAGTGGGGCAGGTCGGGCAGCCCGCCGAAGCGGTCCCTGGCCACGGGGAGAGCGAAGGCGTCCTCGGCGAACAGGCTGGCCAGGGCCAGGCCGCCGATGCCCCGGGCGGCAGTGCCGAAGAACTGGCGTCTCGTCTCGGCTCGAACGGTTTCCTTGAACGGGTCCATCTCGGGTGCCTCCGGCTTACTTGTTCAGTGTTTCGTCCAGGTTCATCAACTGGCTTGCCAGCATGGTCCAGGCCGCCGACTCGTCGGCCGGCAGGGCGGCGTCGTGCTGGGATTCGCCGACGTCGACGAGCTTCTTCGCTTCCGCCTGGTCGGCGCTGTAGACGTCGATCAGGCCGTCGTACGTCCGCTTCGCGACCGCCCGCTCCTCGTCGTCGAAGGGCCGGGCCAGGAGCCGGGTCGTGAGGTAGTCGAGCCGCCGGTCGAAGTCGTCGCCCGCCTCCCGCATCGCGCGCTGGGCGAGGTAGCGCGACGCCTCGACGAACTGCGTGTCGTTCATCGTCACCAGCGCCTGGAGCGGCGTGTTCGTCCGCTCGCGGCGAACCACCGAGTGCTCGCGGTTGCCCGCGTCGAAGATTGTCATCGACGGCGGCGGGGCGGCGCGCTTCCAGAAGGTGTAGAGGCTGCGCCGGTAGAGCTTGTCTCCGCTGTCCCGCTGGTAGCGGTAGGTGTTGCTGGAGTTCATCGCCACCCGTTGCCAGTGCCCCTCCGGCTGGTACGGCTTGACGCTCGGGCCGCCGATCTTTCGCACCAGGAGACCGCTGGCGGCGAGCGCCATGTCGCGGACCATCTCCGCGTCCATCCGGAACCGGGGGCCGCGCGAAAGCAGCCGGTTGTCGGGGTCGTGCTCCAGCTTGTCCGGGGTCAGAGTGGCCGCCTGCCGGTAGGTCGAAGACAGGACGAGCCGCCGGAAGAAGCCCTTGACGTCCCAGTCCGATTCCCGGAACTCCGTCGCCAGGTAGTCGAGGAGTTCGGGGTGCGTCGGCACGTCGCCCTGGGCGCCGAAATCCTCGCTCGTGGTGACGAGGCCGGTGCCGAAGAGCTGCTGCCAGTAGCGGTTCACGGTGACCCGCGCCATCAGCGGATTCGACTCGTCCACCAGCCAGTGGGCGAGGCCCAGCCGGTTGCGGGGGAGGTCCTCCGGCATCGCAGGCAGCGCCGCGGGCGTTCCGGCGAGGACGCGCTCGCGCGGCTGGTCGTAGTTGCCGCGGTAGAGCACGTGGGCGGCCGCCTCGCTTCCCGGCATCTCCTGCATGACATGGGTGACCGTGCCGCGACGGCGGAGTTCCCGCCACTCGGCGTCGATCTCGAGTCGGCGGCCTGTCAGGCGGCGGTACTCCTCGTCCTTCGTGTGGACGTAACTCAGAAGGAGGGCCTGGCGCTCGTCCGCGGTCAGGTCTGCCGGTCCCTTGCCCGCGGCGGCGCGGATGGCGCTCCACTCCGACAGGACCCTCGCCTCTTCGACCGAGAGGACGCGGTCGAAGACACGCACGTCGGCGACCCCGCCGCCGGCGAAGTACTGGGCGCTGCCCTCCGTCCGCCGATCGTGGCGGCCGAGGTAGAAGGGCCGGTCGTTGCGGATGCGGCCCTGGACCTTCGCGAAGAACTCGCTGCCCTGTTCGGGGACCCGGTCGCCGTCGCGGTAGATGTGCAGCCCGCCGCGCTCGCCGGAGCCGTCGTGGGTGAAGACGATGTGCGTCCACTCGCCGGGCGTGAGTCTCTGCGTGTTGTTCGGATTGATCGAGATGCTGGTCGCGCCTCTGCCCGGCCCGCCGCGGTCGCCCCGGAGGCGGAAGTACAGCTCGCGGGCGCCGAGCGTGACCTGCCAGCCGCGGTCGGCCTCGTGCGGGTCGCTCTGGCTGGCGACGGTGTAGCTGCCCTCGGCCTCGGGCATGTGGATCCACATGGCGAGCGAGAACGGCGTGTCGGTGTCGAGTTCAAGCGGCGGAAGCTCGGCCGAGGACTCGTCGCCGAAGAGCAGGGCGGGGAGGCCGTTCGGTCCGGGTTCGATCCGGACCTCCCCGTGCATGACGAGCGGTTGCGGTTCGCCGTCCATGATCACGGCGGGTTCGGCGCTGCCCTCGAGGTCGAGGCGCAGCAGTTCCGCGTCGGCGCCCAGCGGTGCATCGATCTCGCGGTGGGCGTCCCGGGCGAGCCACTCGGCGAACGTCGATTCGACCGTGCCCAGACGCTCCGCCATCGCGTCTTCGAGTTCGCCGACTTCCTCGCGCAGCCGGTACCAGGTGTCGCGGTCGTCCTCGTGGGGCACGACGAGCGTCGGCGGCGGGTCGGAGATGTTGCCGTCCATCACATACTGCGTCGTGTTCCGGAAGAACGCGGTCAGCGCGTAGAACTCCCGCTGGCTGATCGGGTCGAACTTGTGGTCGTGGCAGGTCGCGCAGCCGACGGTCAGGCCCATGAAAACGCTGCCGATCGTCTCGGCACGGTCCTTGGCGTAGATCGCCTCGTACTCCTCGATCACGACGCCGCCCTCGTTCGTCGTGATGTTGTTGCGCTGGAAGCCGGTGGCGATCAACTGGTCGAGGGTCGGCTCCGGCAGGAGATCGCCGGCGATCTGGTCGACCGTGAACCGGTCGAAGGGGAGGTTCTCGTTGAACGCCTTGATGACCCAGTCGCGGTAGGCGTACATCTCCCGGTAGTTGTCGATGTGGATGCCGTGGGTGTCGCCGTAGCGCGCGGCGTCCAGCCAGTAGCGGGCGCGATGCTCGCCCCAGTGAGCCGAGGCGAGCAGGCGGTCGACGAGCCGCTCGTATGCGCCGTCCTCCGTGTCGGCGAGGAAGGTCGCGAGCGTGCCCGGATCGGGCGGCAGCCCGGTCAGGTCGAGGGCGGCGCGGCGGGCAAGGGTGCGGCGGTCGGCTTCCTCGGCTGGCGCCAGGCCGTCCTCTTCGAGCCGCGCCAGGATGAAGCGGTCGAGCGGGTCGCGGCCCCAGGTCTCGTCTTCGACTTCCGGCGGTGCCGGCCGGTCGATGGCCACGAACGACCAGTGCTCGTCCCAGGGGGCGCCCTGCTCGACCCAGCGGGTCAGGGTCTCGATCTGCTCGCCGGAGAGGGTCTTCTGCGACACCTCGGGCGGCATCCGCCTGAGTGCGTCCGCGTGGTTGATGCGCTCGACCAGCAGGCTGGCGTCCAGGTCGCCGGGGACGACCGCCGGACCGCGGGGCCTGTTGCTCCGGCCCGCGGGAGGCCGCGGGCTGAACGCTCCCTCGCGGGTGTCGAGCCTCAGATCGGCCTCGCGGGTCGCCTCGTCGGGACCGTGGCAGGCGAAGCAGTTGTCGGAGAGGATCGGCCGCACGTCGCGCTGGAAGTCGACGGCAGGCGCCGGCTCGGCCGCCGTCGCGCCGAACGACGCCGCGGGGCCGCAGATGGCAATCGCCATCGCTACCGGGTACAGGCGGAACGTTCTGTGATGCATGGAGACAGTAGAGGATAAACCACACCGGGGGCGCCGGCCGTCAATCCGGCTCCTTGCTAGCTTCTCATGCGCCCCGCGCCCGCTGAGGGGATGTGAACATGATCGAAGAAGTCCTGTCCTTCTGGTTCGAAGAGAACGGCCCCAAGCAGTGGTGGACGAGAGACCCTCGGTTCGACGCGGAGATCCGCTCACGGTTCGGCGCACTCCACGGCCGCGCGGTTCTGGGCGAGCTTTACGGCTGGCGTGACACGCCGGAGGGCCGCCTCGCGGAGATCATCGTGCTCGACCAGTTCTCGCGCAACCTCTACCGCGACGATGCCCGCGCCTTCGCGGCCGATGGGATGGCCTTGGCGCTTGCACAGGAGGCGGTGCGGGTCGGCGCCGATCAGGCGGTCCCGCCGGTCCGCCGGCAGTTCTTCTACATGCCGTACCAGCACAGCGAGTCGCGGCAGATCCACGAGGACGCGATGGCGCTGTTCGAGCGCCTGGAGGAGCCGGAGGGCCTCGACTACGAGCGGCGGCACAAGACGATCATCGACCGGTTCGGACGCTACCCGCACCGCAACGAGGTTCTGGGTCGTGCCTCGACGGACGAGGAGATCGCGTTCCTGCGGGAGCCCGGATCGTCCTTCTGATGGCTGGGCCTGGTTGGCGGTGGACCGGGGCGGCGAGCGCGTAGTACGTTGCCGGCGGTGGCGGATGACGACGTGTTGGGCGCGGGATTCGTGAGGGTCCTTTTCGCGGTGGTTGGGGCCCCGGTTCTGCTACTGGTTGCGGCGCTGGCTTGCTCGACGGCCGTGGTCACGGCGCCGCCGTCAGTTCCCGTCGAGGCGCCGTCCCCCGCAGCACCGGAGCCCGCGTCGGCTCCTCCGCCGACCTCCGTCCTCGACGGCATCTTCACCGAGGCCCAGGTGGAACGCGGCCGGGTCGCCTACGACGCGCAATGCGCCGAGTGCCACGGCGAGGGCCTCGGCGGCGGCGAGATGGCCCCGGGCCTGACCGGCGTGGCCTTCAGATTCCGCTGGCGCGGGCTCCACGTGGCCGACATCTACGACAGCGTCGAGTCGACCATGCCGCCGGAAGAGCCTGCAACGCTCGGCGACCGGGTCTACATCGACGTCGTCGCTTTCCTGCTGAGCGCCAACGGGTACCCGACAGGCGATCGGGAACTGGCCGCCGACTCCAGGTTGTTGGAGGGAATCGCGGTCGAGCGGATGCCTCCATAGAGCAAGCCGCCTCGGTCTCGTTCCGCTGACCACTGGGTGCGCCGGCGCCCCCGCCGGCTGCCGCCGAAGGCGGCGAGGAGAACGCGCCGCGAAGCGGCGACCGCCTACGGCTCGGCGTACTCCAGCGCGAACACGAACAGGTTGTTCGCGAAGCCGGGCTTCAGCTCCGGCGTCAGCCGCAGGAAGCTCGAGGTGGTCGCCGAGATGCCGGTGCTGACGGCGACGTACTGCGTGCCGTCGACCGCGTACGTGATCGGGTAGCCGGTGACCGGCGCCCCGAGGTTCACCTCCCACAACACGTCGCCGGTCTCCTGGCTGTAGGCCTTGAACCGGCCGTTCACGTCGCCGCCGAAGAGCAGTCCCCCGCCGGTGGCGACCAGCGACGTCGTCGACGCGCGCTGCTCGTGGAGCCAGACCGTCTTCCCGGTCTCGGCGGAGATCGCGTAGACGGTGCCGAGGTTCTCCGTGCCGGGGGCCAGTTCGTGCCGGACGCTGAGCGCGTAGTACGGGTGGGAGGCGCTCGGGTCCGTCGTCGTCAGCGTCGGCATGCACATGTTGCGCAGCGGGTAGTACAGCGTGTTCGTCTCCGGGTTGTAGGCGCCAGCCTCCCAATCCTTGCCGCCGTGCATGTTCGGGCAGATCAGCCGCTCTTCTTCCAGGGCGTTGAAGATGACTTCCGGGTTCTCGGTGGCCCTGCCGGTCTCGCCGTCGATGCTCTGGATCACGTTCTGGTAGACGGTCGGCCGCGCCCAGAGAAACTCGCCGGTCTCCCGGTCGATCGAGTAGACGAGCGCCGTCTTGCCGGGGATGCCGGTGATCACCTTGCGGACCTCGCCCGGTTCGATGTTCGGGTTGATCCACGGCACTTCGTCGGGATCCGGCGCGACCGCCGTCTCGACGACGAGGCGCTCGAACGGATGGTCCAGGTCCCAGTGGTCGTTCATGTGCTGGTAGTGCCAGACGATCTCTCCGCTGTCCGCGTCGAGCGCGAGCGTCGAGTTGTGGTACAGGTGCTTGTTCTCGACCCCGCCGAGCATGAACTTGGGCGCCGGCGCGGTGACCGAGGTGCCGGCGAACACCAGGTCGAGGTCCGCGTCGTAGCTCGGCGGCATCCAGGAGCCGACGTGCGCCCGCTCTTCGAACGGCACGTCGCCCCAGGTCTCGTCGCCCGGTTCGCCCGGAGCGGGAATCGTGCGCCGCCGCCAGAGCTCCTCGCCGGTCAGAGCGTCGTGTGCCGTGATCACGCAGGCGTCGGGCCCGGCGCGCGGTGAGCAGCTCCGGCCGGAGAACGCCTTGCCCTTGCCGATGATCGGGCCGGCGCCCTGGAGGGCCGGGTGGGTGCGGTAGTCGAGGACCATCGTCTCCCAGACCATCTTCCCGGTCTCCGCGTCGAGCGCGAAGAGGTGGTCGTCGACGCTGGTGTCGATGATCAGGTTCGCGTAGATCGCGATGTTCCGGTTGTTCTGCGACAGGAAGCCCCCGACGTAGTCCTTCGCGTCCTCGGGGATCTTGCGCCGGTGCTCCCAGATCAGGTCGCCGGTCGCCGCGTCGAGCGCCTGGATCACATCGTTCGGGTTCGGCATGTACAACACGCCCCGGTAGGCCAGTGGAGTGCCGGTCTGGCTGCCGTCGTTGAGCGACCGCGTCCACACCATCCGCAGGTCGCCGACGTTCGTAGGATCGATCTGGTCGAGCGGGCTGTAGCCCCATCCGTTCGCGGTGCGTCGCCAGGACAGCCAGTCCCCGGGCGCCGGGTTCTCGAGCATCTCGTCGGTGACGGGGGCGAAGGCGTCGCCGGACTGGGCGCTCGCGATCGCGACGCCCAGGATCTGAGTAGAGACCGCCGCGGCGACGATCAGATGTCCGTACCGCTTCTGCATCGGGAACCTCTCTTCTGTGTGACCGGAGCCGTAGAGTATTCCCCACTGGGTGCGCCGGCGCCCCCGCCGGCTGCCGCCGAAGGCGGCCAGAGACACGCGCCGGCCAGCGGCCGGTTCCGCCCTGATGCCGTTGGCAACTGTCGAGTCGCCCCTCACATAACATTTGATAGGTCACCTGTTCGACCCCACGGACACTCTGTAGTAGAGTGCCTCCCGCCGTGGCGACGTTCACACTCCAAGAAGGTACCCAGGTCGATATCGACGCCGACGTGCGCCAGCTTCGCGGCCGCCTCGGGCTGACCCAGGAACAGTTCGCCGAGCGGCTGGGCGTCTCGACGATCACCGTCCACCGCTGGGAGTCCGGGCAGTCGCGCCCCCGCCCGCTCGCGCTCGAGAAGCTGGCGCAACTCCAACAGGAGGCCGCGGCAGCGGCGTCCGAGGCGCGGCCGATGCGCACGCTGCGCCCGGCGGCGCGCGCCGGCATCGGTCTGGACTTCGCGGGCGACCCAGAGGCGGTGCTCGCGATAGCCGACGCGCTGCGGCTGTCGTTCGGGCGGCAGTTCAATCCGGCGTTCGCGATCGAGACGTCGCGCATCGACCCCCTGCTGCACCAGCGCTTCGCCGTCTACGAGCGGATGCTGAAGCAGGACCCGCTCCGCTTCCTTCTGGCCGACGACGCCGGCGCCGGCAAGACGATCATGACGGGCCTCTACGTCCGCGAGATGCTGGCGCGGGAGCGCTTGGAGCGGGTCTTGATCGTGCCGCCCGCCGGTCTCGTCGGAAACTGGCGCCGGGAACTCTGGAACCTGTTTCGACTGGACTTCCGAATCGTCGCCGGCGCCGACACGAAGACGGGCAATCCGTTCAGCGGCGCCGGCGGCGACCGCGTGATCGTGTCGCTGGACACCCTGGCCGGCGAGAAGATGTTCGACGTTCTTCGGCGTGCCGGCCGCGGCTACGACCTCGTCGTGTTCGACGAGGCGCACAAGCTCAGCGTCCACGAGAGGGGCAACCGCATCGACCGGACCCGCCGCTACGAGCTCGCGGAAGCCCTGGCGGTCGGCGTCGACCCGGAAGGCCGCTTCGGCGGCCTTGGCTGGACGGCCCGGCACCTCCTGCTTCTCACCGCCACGCCGCACATGGGAAAGAGCCTCCCCTACGCATGGCTTTGGCGATTGCTCGACCCCAACGCCTTCGGCGCCGCGGAGGCCGTTCGCCGGGCTTCCCGGTCTGCACGCGACCGGCACTTCCTGCGTCGCACGAAGGAGGAGATGACCGGCCTCGACGGTCGACCGCTCTACCCGCCGAGAAAGTGCGACACCTTCGGCTACCGCCTGAGCGGAGGCGAGAACGGCGAGCAGGACTTTTACGAACGGAACACGCGCTACCTCGACGAGTGCTACGGCCGCGCCCTGGACAACCAGCCCGCTGTGGAGCTCGCCAAGACTGTGTTCCAGCGTCGGCTTGCCAGTTCGACCTGGGCGCTTCTCCGCTCTTTCGAACGGCGAGTCGAGAAGCTCACGCGGACGGCGGAAGCGATCGAGAAGGGCGAACTCACCGCCGAGCTGCTGCAGCAAAGGCAGCGCCGGCTGAGCGAGCGGCACCGCCACGACTACTTCGACGAGGCGGCGGCGGACGACGATGTGGCCACCGGTGGCTGGGCTGAGGGCAACGAGGCCTACGAGGACGCGGTTCTTGGCGCAGTCTCCGTAGTAAGCGCGGAGGAGTTCCGGCGAGAGGCGGCACAGGTCGAAGACCTGGCCGCGCAGGCGCGCCGGTTGATCGCCTCCGGCACGGAGACAAAGTTCGAGCAGCTCCGTCAGGTACTGGAGGATCCCGACTGGAAGGATGAGAAGTGGCTCATCTTCAGCGAACACCGGGACACCGTGGACTACTTGGTGCAGCGCCTCGAAGGGCTTGGCTACAGGGGCCACACCGCGCAGATCCACGGCGGCATGGACTGGCGGGAGCGGGAGCGTCAGGTGGCGCACTTCCGTCGGGCGAACGGTGCGCGCTACATGGTCGCCACGGATGCGGCCGGCGAGGGCATCAACCTGCAGTTCTGCCGGTTGATGGTCAACTACGACATCCCCTGGAACCCGGCGCGGCTGGAGCAGCGGATGGGCCGCATCCACCGTTATGGTCAGTGGTCCGAAGTCCGGATCTTCAATCTGGTCGCGGTCAGCACCCGCGAGGGCAGAGTGTTGCGGGTGCTCCTGGACAAACTGGAGGCGATTCGGGAGGAGCTGTCCTCGGACAAGGTCTTCGATGTGGTCGGCCGCCTGTTCGAGGGCGAGTCGCTGACCCGGTTCATGGCCCGCGCCACAGGCGACGACGGCGAACGGCGGGCAGTCGAACGGGTAGAGCAGGCCCTTGACGCCTCCCGGGTGACGCGGATCGATGAGCGGGACATTGGAGTCTACGGCGTGCCGGAGGCCGCGGTGACCGGCGAAGACCTTCGTCCCGAGGTGGAAAGGGAGCGCTATCTGCACCTGCTGCCCGCGCACGTACGGAGGTTGGTGGAACGGGCGGCACGCCTCCTGAACCTCGGAATCCGAGGCGACCTGGACGACCAATTCGCTCTGACGCCTCGCCGATCCGGCGCTCTCGACCCGCTGCTGCCGGCGCTCGACGCCTATCCCGCCGAGGAACGCGAGTGGTTGACGGTTCGCCGGCCGCGGGACGACGACACCGGCATCTGGCTCCACCCCGGAGAACCGCTCTTCGACGCCCTGTGTTCGGAGATCCGTTCGCGTTACCAGGAGGACGCGCTGCGCGGTGCGATCTTCGTCGATTCGATGGCCCAGGAACCGTACCTTCTGCACCTTGCCGAGCTATGGGTCGAGCAGGAAGGCCGTGTCGGTCGAAGCGCTGGGCGCCGGGTCGTGGAGCGCCGTCTCGTGGCCTTGCGGCAACGAGCCGACGAGCCGCCCGAGCAGTGTCCTGTAGAGAGAGTCCTATTGCTGGCTCCGACCGGTCTCGCGCCCGGCATGGCGCCGCTGGCGCCTCGGGCGCTCGATCTCCGAGCCCAGGCCGGCGCCCACCTCGGTGTCCTGCTCGAGGATCTGGCGAAGAACCTGAGGGGAGAGCGGGAGGCGGACCTGCCCGAACTTCGGAAGCGCGTCGCCGTGGGCTTCGATCTCCGGGCTTCCGAGCTTGCGTCGCTGCGCGCGAAGCTCGTCCGGAGCAGTCGAGACTCGGCCGACGGCGGAGGCGAGGAACTGGAGGCTGTCAAGGGCGAACAGAAACGGTTGTCGACCGAACGCCAGCTCGCCTTGGAGCGGATCGAAACAAGGCCGCGACGGGTCATTCCCGGCGGCCACCGTTTCCTGCTCCACGCACTCGTCGTTCGCCCGGAGGATGCGGGGCCGGCCGCGAGCACCGAGCGGCTCGACGAGGGGGTGGAAGAACTCGCCGTCCGCATCGCTGCCGATCGAGAGCGCGCGCGAAACGCCACGGTCCGGGACGTCTCGAAGCCAGCTCTTGCCCGTGCCGCCGGCCTGGCGGATTGGCCTGGGTTCGACCTGCTCTCGACCCTCCCGGACGGCGAGCGGCGATCCATTGAAGTCAAGGGTCGGGCCGGCCGGGCCGGAGTCCCGATCCAGTCGAACGAATGGGAGCAGGCGTGCAAGCTGGGCGACCAGTACTGGCTCTACGTCGTGCTCGACTGCGCCGCGCCGAAGCCCGAGCTGTTGCGTATCCGCGACCCGTTCCGGAAGCTGCTCGCCAGCGAGCGAACGAGAGCGCAGTTCGACGTGCCGCTGGGGTCCTTGGTCGAGGCAGCCGAGAACGAAGAGCCCGCGCTGCGCGGCGACGCGTCGGGCGCGCAGAGACCACTGAAACAGCAAGGTCGGAGGGGACCGAAACGATGAGAAAGGAGCAAGTCACGATGGGACTCACCCACGTTCAAGTTACCGTTCGCAATCCCGCCGACCTCACCCGGAGCTGGGAGAGCGACTTCCTGGTCGACACCGGGGCGATCGACTCCCTCATACCGCGAGAGCGTCTGGAACGAATCGGTCTGTTGCCCCGGGGCCAGCGCACCTACGAATTCGCGGATGGGAGGAAAGCGGTCATGGAGGTCACCGTCGCCGAACTGGAGTTCATGGGGGACGTGATCGGCGCCACGATCGTCGTCGGCGAAAGAGGCACGGAACCGCTGCTGGGCGTGACCGCGCTGGAGTCGCTTGGCATCGAGGTCGATCCAACGAGTCAGAAACTGCGGAGGCTGCCGTCGATTCGGCTGAAGGCAGTCGAAGGGGGCGTGCCCTGAGCGTGTTCGAGGTCCCCGTGGTGTTGCTCGATGCGGTCGAGGAGCATCCCAACGCCGACCGCCTGGAACTCGCCCGGGTCGGCGGCTATCGCTCCGTCGTGCCCAGGGGCAAGTACCGGGCCGGCCAGCGGGTCGTCTACATTCCCGAGAACGCCATCGTGCCGGAGGCACTGCTGCGGCGGATGGGGCTCTGGGACGAGGAGGCCGGCAAGGGCAGGCTCGGCGGCAAGCGCGGCGACCGCGTGCGGCCGGTCAGGCTGCGCGGCGAGCTCTCGCAGGGTCTGGTGTTCGAGGCGGACGAGGACGCCGAACTCGGCGCCGACCTGGCGGCTCGGCACGGCATCGTGAAGTACGTGCCGCACGTCCCGACCTCGATGGAGGGTCAGGTGACGGGTGTGGGCAGCTTCCTCGTTTCCTACGACATCGAGAACATCCAGAAGTACCCCGACGCCTTGACGCCAGGCGAAACCGTGGTCGTCACGGAGAAGTTGCACGGAACCTACGCCTGCTTCAGCTACATCCCGCCGCCATCGTCCGTTGCCCTTACCGAAGGGCTGCCGAACGGCAACGTGCTGGTCTCGTCGAAGGGGCTCGGCGCCAGGGGACTGGCCTTCACGGACGCCGAGGAGAACCGCAACAACCTGTACCTCCGAACGTGGAAGCAGCAGTTGCGCGACACGGGAATCTGGTGCCGGGTCGAGGAGGACGCGAGCTTGCCTGTCCACATCATGGCCGAGATCTTCGGACGCGGCGTTCAGGACCTGCACTACGGCGTGGCACCCCCGTCGCTTCGGGTCTTCGACGTGTTCGTCGGGTCGCCGGCGACCGGCTCGTTCATGGACTACGACGAGCTCTGCCGGGTTACCGACGGCTGGGGTCTCGAACGCGTCCCGGAACTCGCGACCGCGCCCTTCAGCGAGGACCTGGTCGCGGAGCACCGGGACGGCCCCGACACGATCTCGGGCACTCACATGCGCGAAGGCATCGTCATCACGCCGAAGCCGGAGCGCGAGGACCGGCGCCTGCCCCGTGATCGAGTCAAGCTGAAGGCCGTCAGTCCGGACTACCTGTTCCGTCGCGGGAAGCGAACCGAGTACGAGTGAAGCCGGGACGACGGGCAGCAGCGCGAGCATCGTCAACGCGCCGGACTTCGATCCCCGGGCGAGTTCTCCTGACCGTACCCCTACTAGCGGGAGTGCGCTCAGCCGCCGGCGGCGCGGCGCGAGAGTGGCGAGTGCTCGACGCTCGACGGGCGTTACGGCGATGGCTCGTCTTCTTTCCCGCTCTTGCGGAGCAAGAAGACGGGCGCCATCACGAACCACGACATCGCAACGACTGGTACGACGAGAACGATCCACCCGAAGAGCGCATCGAACGACCAGACACGCTCCGTTGTAGCCAGGAACGACGTGACGATGCCGAGCAGCGTCGCGCCAAGCACCAGTCGAAGGATCCTCGTAGACAGAGGCACGACCGCTTCCCCCTTGGAGAGGTCTCTCACCCGGTTGCTCCGAGCGGAAGGCCCCTCGGCCTACCGGCGCGTCCAGTTGGCGAAAGCTTGGCGCCACCAGTACGCGGCCAGCGCCATCAACAGGACACTCATGGTCCCTAGCGCTAGCAGCATTCCGGTTGACATGGAGCCGCCGCGGAAGACGACGGCGCCCGCCGAGAACAGCGCCCCTCCAAAGAGGGCCCCTCCGAACAGCGCCGGTATCAGGAAACCGGCGATTCTAGTGACCAAAGGCCTTGCAGGCATTGTCCATCGCCCTTTCCAGAAGTGTGGCCGACGCCAAGGCAGCCAGCGCAGCGGCGGCAACCTCGTTCTTCTCGTCGTCGTCCGACGTTGCATACTTGTAGATCACGGCTGCGGCCGCAAGCACGTACACTGCGGCTTTCGCCATCGACACGCCCCCAGGCGGTTCCGAGCGCCAGTTCCCGCAGACATCCTCGGCGTACTCCCCGTACTTCCTCGATGCCGCTTCCATCAGAGCCTTGATTGCCTTGCTGACCGCTTCGCTCACTTCCTGGTTGTTGATCGGCGCCGGGCCGATACTGCCGCCACCGAGAACGCCCCACGTCTCCGGAATCGTGCTTCCGATGTTGATGACCTTCCGCACTGCAGGGACATGCTTCTCAACGACGGTGATGACGTCCGAGAATGTCGGCGTGTCGTCATCAGCCCGCACGGTGGTCGGCGCGCCACCCGTCATCAGCCCGCACGGTGGTCGGCGCGCCACCCGTCATCAGTCCGAAGAACAGCACGCTCAGCAGCGCGCCTCGCAACGTCTCCCTCATTTTCTCGTAGCTCCTCTTGTAGGCGCTACGGCCAACTCGCCACGGCCCATCCGCGACAGTTCCGGCCGTAGGATCGGAATAGACGCCTGTGACCGTAACAGAAGAGCCACGCTCCCTTCAACGACGGGAACCTGTTACGCTGTGCCAACACGGTCCGTCACGGCACAGCGACCTGTTCGGCGTAGGGATTGGAATAGACACCCTCCTCAAGCGAGGACACCGTTGCGTCTCCCCGTGGCGGGCCGTCTTCCGGACGTGGCCGCGTCTCAGGAACTCAGGTGTCCTTACCCGAGGCGCATCCGGCTTTCAGGGAAGGACGACTCCTTACCTCCCGATGCCATGTGGTCGCCAGTCAGCAGCGAGGGGGGCGACTCGATGACGGAGAACGTCTTGTTCCGCGCCGTGGAACAGAGGTCTGGACCGCTACCCGAAGGTGAAACAGCGTTCGAGTTTCTGGAGCGCGGCGCCCGCCCTGAAGCTGTTGTAATCAGGCGGTGGATGACGGGGTGGTTTCGGGACTTCCCGGAGGAGCATCGGGACCTGCTGATGCGGCGTCTCCGGTCGAAGGACTTCGGGCAGTTCATGAGCGCCTACTTCGAGATGCAGGTGTTCGCCATGTTGCGCCGACTCGACTGCAACGTGACCGTCCATCCCTGCTTTCCCGGCGCCGGCGGGACGGTGGACTTCGGTGTCACCGGTGATCGGGAAGCGTTCTTCGTGGAAGCGACCGTGTGCGGCATCGGCCAGGGAGTCCTGCGGCTGAACGCCAACGAGGAAGACGCGGTTCGCAAGATCACGGAGGCGTTTCCGGAGCCGCATTCCGACATCAGACTGAGGGTGGAAAGGCAGACTCGGGAGGACGCTGGGCAGACACCGGGTGGTCGCGCCGATCAGGAAGCTGCTGGACTCCTGTCCGCCGGATGAAGTGAAGAGGCTCCACCTCGGATGGACACCTCCGGAAACGGCGGTCGAGGAGGGCGACTGGCTTCTGGAAGCAGAACTCCTGCCGGCTACCGGTCGCGAGGGCAAGGGAGTGATATGGGGCCCCAGCGGTGGCGGGTCGGTAGATGGCGTGGCGCCGTTGGCGAAGGCGTTGTCCCGGAAGGCCGAGGACTGGAAGAGGAAGGGCCTTGACGAGAAGTCCTTTCTGATCGCCGTCAACGTCTGCCATGCCGACTTCTTTCTCGCCGACAGGGAGGCGGCCATCTATCGACGTAGCCATGCCGGCCTGGACCGGACCGCGTTCCGCGACTCGCTGTCGGGCGTGGCCGGTGTGGTCGTGTTCAGTCACGCGACATTCGGGATGGAGAGGAGCGCGCCGGTGCGGATGTTCCCGAATCCGAATCGGCGCTCGCCGGATTGCCTTCGCTTTCTTCGGCAGGAACGGTGCTTGGCCGACCTCATCGGCATGGATTGAAGGCTGGAGCGGACGCGGCCTTTGGGCCGTCAGGTGTGGGCTGGCGTCGAGAGACGGACCGAGACGCGGCGCTCAGTTGGAGGTGGCGCGCGCGGGAGTGGCTTCGGGGGCCGTGCGCTCGCCGATGACGAGAGTCCGCCCAAGTGCGCGGAGGGCGGCCAGGACCTGGTCGAGTCGGGAAGGCCGAGCGAGGTCAAGCAGGCGGCGGGCCCTGGACTTGCGGATGCCGAGGGACCGAGCGAGGTCGCGGATGGACTTCCCTTCACGGCGCATGGCGGTGTAGAGGGCAAGCTGTGCCGCCGCATGCGGCGGTACCGTGATCAACTCCTGGCCGCTCGTGGGTTCGCTCGGCGCCGGGATGTCCTCTTCCGCGTCGACGTACATGCTCAGCGCCGCGACGAGGGCGTCCTCGGCGAGGAGGAGAGACTCCTCCCGGGTTTGGGCGCCGGTGATCGCCTCGGGTACGTCCGGGAAGTTGACGACGAGGGAGGTTCCCTCCTCGTCGGGCGTCAGGATGCAGGGGTAAGCGTAGTCCATGTCCGGTGGCTCGGGCCTGGTTCAGAAGTCCTTGTCCTCGATGCCCAACTGCTTCAACATCGACAGCAGCATACCCTTCGAGATCTCTCCGTGCTTGACGACCGTGCGACCGGCGCCGATGTAGAGCTTCCCGTGACTTCCCTTGCCGCCGGCCCGGTCGAAGTGAAACTCCTGGCGAGTGCGACGGGCGTATCTCCGGGCTCGTCGCAGGAACTCGGTGCCGTTCACTCCGACCGGTCGTACCTGGTTTGGGGGCGGTTACGATGGGCGGCGATGCGGGGATGTGCCGGTGATTGCAGCGGTGGCGAGTCGGTCCGGCGGCCGTTGGCGACCGAGTGCTGCCGATGAGCGACCGCCGCGATTCGAGGCAAGAAGTGGGAACGACCCGTCCGGGCGCTCGTCTGATCGAGGCGGCGTTCCCGCTCCGGCAAGCGTCTCTCGACTCGGTCCACGAGAAGAACGTTCGCCACGGGCACATCTCGACCCTGCACATCTGGCCGGCGAGGCGGCCGCTGGCGGCCTGCCGGGCGGTGTTGCTGGCGACGCTGTTGCCGGATCCGGGTGACGCCGAAGGTCGTCGGCGGTTGATGTCGCGCATCGGCGGCGAGGTGCTCCAGAGGCAGACCCGGGCCGGGAAGCTCCGGGAGGAAACGGCGGGTGGTGTCCTCCACTGGGGCCGCGAGAGCGATCCGGAGCTGGAGAAACTGCGTGAGGAGATCCGGGAGGCGTTCGGCGGCCGGGCGCCGCGGGTTCTCGACCCGTTCGCGGGCGGCGGAGCGATCCCCTTGGAAGCGATGCGGTTGGGCTGTGAGGTCGCCGCGTCGGACTTGAACCCGGTGGCCTGGTTCGTCCTTCGCTGCACCCTGCACTATCCGCGCCTGGTGGCGGGCCGGGAGTTGCCGCTACCGGACTTCGCGGTGCGCGACCGCGACTTCGTCGAGGCGTGCCTCAAGGCGCGGGGCGTGACGAGGAAGCCCGCGCTGCGCGAGGAGCTGCGCCGGTTGGGTCACGGCGACGGCGACCCCGTGCAAGTCCGGTCGGCGTTGCTCGATAGCGCAACGGGGCCGCGTGCCTCGACGCGGACCGAATCCGCGGGTTCGACGCTCCAGGCCAGCTTCCCCTGGCACCTTCGGGCATGGGGGCGCCGGGTCCTGGGCGAGGCTCGACGCGATCTTGCGAAGCGCTACCCGACCTACGCGGATTTCGAGCCCGTGCGGCGCAAGGGGCGGGGCAGGCGGGATGCCGAGATCCGATTCCCCGAGCAGCGTTTCAGGCCGCGGCCGCCGCGACTGCTCGAGCCGGACGCCGAGGGCAACGTCTCGGTCGCCGAGTTGAACGCCGAGTTCGGCGCCGCCTGGCTGGAGAACGAGGCGAATCCGCGTTGGGTCGCGAAGCCGACGGTCGCCTACCTGTGGGCGCGGACGGTTCGTTGCGCGAACTGCCGGGCGGAGATGCCGCTGCTCAAGACTCGGTGGCTGTGCAAGAAGCCGGGCAAGCGGGTGCTGCTTTCGATGACGCCGCGGGAAGACGGTTCGGGAGTGGACTTCGGCATCCAGCACAATGTGCGGCAGGGTGAGGGCAACGCGGCGCAGCGGCGCGAGCATGACCGCCGGTTGGGTGCCGGGACGATGAGCCGTAGTGGCGCGGCCTGCCCGTGCTGCGACGCCATTTCGACGACTGCAGATATTCGGACCGAAGGTGTCGCTGGCCGGCTTGGTGAGCGAATGACTGCGGTTGTTGTGGACGGGCAACAAGGCAAGGAGTATCGCTTGCCGATGGAGGCCGAAGTTGGTGCGGCACGGGTTGACGAAGAGGAACTCAGAAAGCTGTATGCGGAGGTTCCGTTTGGCCTGCCTGAGGAGCCCATCAGTGCGGTCCGCCCGTCCCCGAACGCCCGTGGCGCCTCGGGCCTACCGGGATACGGCCTGGACACATGGCGGAAGGTGTTCACGAACAGACAGTTGCTCGCCTTGGGCACTTTCGTTCGTCGCATTCGAGGCTGTGGGGCGACCATGGGTGGCTATTCAGACACATGGGTGGAGGCCCTAACGGTGTGCCTCGCCCCATCGATCAGCAAGCTGACCGACCGCGGCAGCAGCTTGGCTACGTGGACAAATGACCACGACAAGATCAGGAGCACCTTCGCACGTTTCGCCCTGCCCATGGTCTGGGACTTCGTCGAGTCGTGTCCGTTAGCCGACACGACGGGCGGTTTCGTGCAAGCGGTCGAATGGGTGGCCCGTTACTTGGATCACGCAATGAAGGCCGTCGCTCAATCGCCCGCCCCGAATGTCCGGATCGAGAGTGCCACTCGACTTCGGAAAGTTGGGGTGGATGTCGTCTGCACGGATCCGCCTTACTACGACGCGATTCCGTACTCGGACCTGATGGACTTCTACCACGTTTGGTTGCGCCGGGTTCTGCGTGGTGTATCTGCCGAGTCCGATCGCGCGTTCACGGCGTCTCTCGGCCCAAAGTGGGAGCCCTCCGAAGTTGGTGCCCGGGGCGACGGTGAACTAGTTGACCAACCTGGACGCTTCGGTGGCGACGGCGCGGAATCGAGACGCGCCTACGAAGACGGCATGGAGTTGGCCTTCAAGTGCTGTTGCGAGGCGCTTAGTGAACATGGTCGCCTCGTCGTCGTGTTCGCGAACAAGCAGCCGGACGCATGGGAAACGCTGGTGTCTGCCCTCATTCGCTCCGGCTTCGTCGTTCGCGCCTCTTGGCCGATCCAAACAGAGATGGTCAACAAGGTTGCTGGAGGCGCTCGTTTGTCATCCTCGATCTGGCTCGTCTGTCGGCGGCGGCCCGCCGACGCCCGGCCGGGCTGGGACGCCGCGGTGTTGGCCGAGATGCGGTCCAACATCACCGCGAGCCTGCGGCGGTTCTGGGATGCCGGCATCCGCGGACCGGACTTCGTGTGGGCGGCCACCGGTCCCGCGCTCGAGGCCTTCAGCCGCCATCCCGTGGTCAAGAAGGCGGATTCGCCGCGGGAGACGCTGTCCGTGGCGGAGTTCCTGCGGCAGGTGCGGCGCATCGTCGTGACCTTCGTCGTGAACAGGTTGCTCGAAGCCGAGCCCGGCGCCCCGACGGAACTCGACGACCTGACGACCTACTACCTGTTGCACCGCAACGACTTCGGGATGGACGCGGCCCCGGCGGGGGTTTGCATCCTCTACGCGGTGTCTTGCAACCTCTCCGACGCCGACCTCGCCGGCAGCCTCGATCTGCTGGCGCGCGGCGCTCCGGCGGCGGCGCCCGAAGCCTCGGAAGAAGATGGCGATGGCGGGGGGGCGGCCCCGAGGACATCCGGGTCGGAAGCCCGGCTGAAGCCGTGGAACCGCCGTCGACACCGCGGCCTTGGCGAACCCTCCGCCGACGGCGAGCCGCCGGCACTCATCGACTGCGTCCACCGGCTGATGCAGCTCTGGAAGACCGGCGAGCAGGGCCGCGTGGACCGCTACCTGGCCGACCGCGGCCTGTGGCGACACGAACTGTTCGCGCGGGTCGTCCAGGCGGTCATCGAACTCGCCGCGGAAGGCTCCGAGGAGCGAGCCATCCTTGAGTCGATCCAGAACCACCTCCAAGGCAGCGGAGCCGCGGCATCGTCGCCTCGTCAGCAGACCATGTTGTAGGTTCGTTCGATGTTCACCGCCCTCCGGTTGCGGAACTTCAAGAACTTCGGCGACGAGACGCTGCGGATGGGACCGTTCACGGTCCTGGTCGGCGCCAACGCGAGCGGCAAGAGCAACGTCCGGGACGCGTTGCGGTTTCTGCACGGCATAGGCAGGGGCTATCGCTTGGCCGACATCATCGGTGGGCGGTACGGCGCCGGCGGTCAGGTGGAGTGGGCGCCGGTCCGCGGCGCGGTCGACGAGATCGTGCGTTTCAAGGCGGAGGAGTTCGCCGTAGCGGTCAAGACGGGGATCCTGTCCCTCGAGTCAGAGGAGTACCGCATCGTGATCGGAGGCCGCGACGAAGAATCGGCCGCGTTTCAAGTGATTGACGAGTGTCTGCGGGCTCGCGGTCCTCGTCCGACAACGCCCGCTCTGAAGTTCGGGCGCGTTCCTCCCGGCTCTTCGCCGCGAGAGTGGGATGTGTTCACGAGCCGACCATCCGCGCTTTCGGACCCGATCTGGCGCGCCCGAGGCGGCGCGTCGATGCCGCTGCGGATGGCGAAGACCGGTAAGCAGAAGAAGTACGGGCGTCGTGTGACCGTCGGACGTGACCGGCCAGCGCTCGTGCAGATGCAGGAGCAGAAGCAGGTGGTGCGGGAGCAAAAGGACCGTGCGGCGCAGATGCAGGAGCAGTTGGCGAACATGCGCTTTCTCGACCCGTCGCCTGACCGGATGCGCCGACCGTCGTTTCCCGGGCAGACGGTCCTGGGAGACCGCGGCGACAACCTGCCGACCGTGCTGAAGGAGATCTGCTCCGACCCGAAGCGAAGAGACACTTTGGTCGAGTGGACCCGCGAGTTGACGCCCATGGATGTGGAGGACTTCGAGTTTCCCGCCGACCCGACCACGGGCCGGGTTCAACTCGCCTTGCGTGAATCGGGCGGCAGGAGCATATCGGCCTACGCGGCCTCGGACGGCACGCTCCGGTTTCTCGCCATGCTGGCGGCGCTGCTCGGACCGAGCCCCGTCGGTACGCTCTACGTTTTCGAGGAGATCGACAACGGTATCCATCCGTCGCGGCTGCGGCTCCTGGTCGAACTGATCGAGAGCCAGACCGCCCAGTTGCAGTTGCAGGTGTTGACGACGACCCATTCGCCGGAACTCCTCTCCATGGTCGGCGACTTCACCTTCAAGCACACATCCGTAGTCTGCCGTCGCCCGGACACGAACGATGCCGTGATTCGGCCGGTCGCCGAACTGCCGGACGCCGAGCGCCTGCGTGAGTCCCAGGGCCTGGGGCGCCTTCATGCGTCCGGCTGGCTGGAGCACGCGGTCTCTTTCGCCGCCGATGGCGGGACCGGCGGATCGTGAACGTCCTCGTCGTCCCGGAGGACTTCCGCAAAGACCAGTATCTCCTCAAACCGCTCTTTCGGCGACTCTTTCGAGAACTCGGGAAGCAATCCGCCCACGTCGAGGTCTGCCAGGATCCGCTTCTCGGCGGCATCGGCGAAGCGCTGAAGTCGGAGCGCCTGGCCGAGATCGTCGATCAGTACCGCGGCATGGTGGACGTCTTCGTTCTCTGCGTGGACCGGGACGGAGAGAGGGGTCGGCGGGCGCGTCTGGACGCCATCGAGAAGGAGTTCGGCGCGACGCAGCCACTTCTGGCCGAGAATGCCTGGGAAGAGCTGGAGACCTGGACTCTTGCGGGCCTGGAACTGCCGTCGAAGTGGCGCTGGTCCGATGTCCGCTCCGAAGTCAACGTGAAGGAGCGCTACTTCGACAAGCTGGCTAGGGAACGAGGCGTCGCCGACGCGCCGGGAGGCGGCCGGAGACCCTTGGGCGAGGAGGCGTCGCGCCGCATCGACGCCATCCGCCGGAAGTGTCCCGAGGACTTCGATGCCCTCGCGCGGCGGCTGGAAGCCCTCGTGGCTGCCGGCTGATCGCGGAGACGATGTAAGCGGGTTGGTGGCGATCAGGCCCATTCGGTGGCCTTGTCCCGGCGAGCCAGTTGATCGTTCACGATCTGCCGCGCCAAGAGGTCGGGTTGGCGGGGGAAACGCCGTGCGATCGCACGCAGGTCCACGACCCGTTCGATCATCTTCCAGTCTGGCCGAGACCGGTGGGGCTCCAGGAACGCTCTGGCCGCGTCGAAGTCCTTGGGCTCGGACGTGCGGCCCGGGTCGACAATTCCGTCGATGAACTGGACCGCCGTGACAAGATGCAAGGTCCGATAGAAGAACCCGTCAGCGGCGCCGGAGCCCCTCGGTTGACGCGACGGTTGGGCGTGCTCCCGGCCTCCGATGGTGTCGAGGATTCGGTGGATTGCGGCGAGTGCCGCATCGACGCGTTCGAGGCTCGCTATCTCCAGGGGCTTGGCTTGCCGATCGAGGGTGTGTTCCAGGTCTCGGTGGCCGATCCGGCGGTTTCTCCAATCCCGAGCGAACGCGGCAGCATCGACAGCTGCCTGGACATGTGCACCCAGCTCACGGTGCTTCTCCCGCTGATCGGTGAAGAAGGCCGGGATCTGCTGGAAAGTCAGGTTCTTGTGGCCGGCAGTTTGAACCGGGTCGGTGAGCCGCGCCACCTGCAGCAAGAGGTTCTCCCAGAGAACGTCCTGAAGCAACGCCATCAGGGGGCCGGCCACGCCATTGAGCACCGCGAGGCGCTCGCCATCAGAAAACAGGTCGCGAAACTCCTGTAGCGTCCACTCGGCATGCGCCCACTCGTTCTTCAGCAGGTGGAGCACGCGCTCAAATTCTGGGGCTGATGCTCGGTTCGGAGCGTGCCTTTCCGGGTAGTCGGTCTGAACTGCAGGCATGGTTTCTCGTCCTCCGTCTGCTTGATGGCCTCGGTACGTTCGCGGAGAACGATCGGCCGTGGAACAAACGGTGTTCCCAACATCGGGCCGAGCGGCAGAGCTTTCCCGACGCCACGGCAGTATGCCGTAGTCGGTCCTATGTTGAACTGGCAGCTGTTCGTCGACGGCCGATTGTCCGCGCGCCGTCTTGGTCGTGAGCACGCTCCTAGCCTGCGGGCGCCGGTTGGGGAGTATGTACGACGAGGCTGCGGGGTCCGTGTAGCATCCCTGCTTCCCTTGCGGCGATGAGCAGGCACCGACCCCAACCCTGGCACGAGGTCGTCCGGCTGAAGGACGAGCTGCGGACCGGCGAACTTTCGCTGGCGGAGTTCGCGGCGGACTTGCACGAGGTGACCCTGCGACGGGGCCGGCGGCCCGTTTACGAGGAGCCGGAGAAGTTTTTCGCGCTGACCTATCCGACCTACGCCCTGCGAGAGCTGGTCAGGGACGTGGCGGCTCGGCTGGACGGTAAGAGCGACAAGGCGGTGCGCCAGTTGGAACTGACGTATGGCGGCGGCAAGACGCACACGCTGATCACGCTGTACCACTTGTTTCGTGAACCGGAGGCGTTGCCGGACGCGGCGGCGGTTCGCGAGTTCCGGGAGACCGCCGGCGGCCGGCTCCCGGGCGCTCATGTCGCGGCGCTCTGTTTCGACAAGATCGACGTGGAGCGCGGCATCGAGGGCGTTCTGTCGCCGGAAGGCCAGACGCGTCCGCTTCGCCACCCGTGGAGCGTGCTGGCCTACCAGCTCGACGGCGACGAAGGGTTGCGCTCCATTCACGGCGAAGGCAGCGCGGAGGAACGAGAAACGCCGCCGGCGGAGCCCCTGCTGGCCAGGCTGCTGGAACGCCCCCGGGAGCGGGACCTGGGCACGCTGATCCTGGTCGACGAGGTCCTCATGTACGCGCGGGAGAAGGCGGGCCGGGACCGCGTGTGGCGAGACCGCATCGTCGACTTCTTTCAGTACTTGAGCCAGGCGGTGACGAAGGTGGACCGGGCGGCGATGGTGGCGTCGCTGCTTGCCACCGACCCGGCGAAGCAGCAGGGCGCCGAGGGCCGGAAGTTGATCGGCAGTCTCTTCGACGTCTTTCGCCGGCAGCGGGAGGAGGGCGTTCAGCCGGTCCGGCGCGAGGACGTGGCGGAGGTGCTGCGGCGCCGGTTCTTCGAGCCGGAGGCTCTGCGGGACAGGGCGCCTTGGCGTTCCCAGGCGATCGGCGCGGTGCGGGAACTGGCGAGACTCGACGAGACGACGGCCAAGGCGAAGAGCAAGGAGGAAGGCCGGTTCGAGGAGAGCTTCCCGTTCCACCCGGACCTGACCGACGTCTTCTACAGCCGCTGGACCCAACTAGCCGGTTTTCAGCGCACGCGCGGCATTCTCCGCACGCTGGCCACCGCCCTGCGCGAGGCCGAATCCTGGGACTCGAGCCCTCTGATCGGCGCGTCGACGCTGCTTGGCCCGGCGGGCGATGCGGGCATTTCGGAGGCCGTGCGCGAGTTGGCGGGCGTGGCCGCTTCGGAGTCGGGCGAGGGCTCGCCAACCGACTGGGCTGCTCTGCTCGAAGCGGAGTTGACGAGAGCCGCCGGCATCCAGGAAGAACTTCCCGCCTTGGCGGGCCGGCGCGAGGTCGAGCAGGCCGTGGTTTCGGTGTTTCTCTACTCGCAGCCGGTCGGCCGCAAGGCGTCGACGCCGGAGTTGCTGCGCATGGTCGGCGTTGCCGGCCCGGACGGGATCGCGCTTCGCAAGGGGCTGGCCCGCTGGCGCGAGCTCTCGTGGTTCCTGGACGACGAGGACGAAGGCGATGCCGCGGAAGCGGAAGCCGGCCTGCCGAAGTCGTGGAGGCTCGGCAACCGCCCGAACCTGCGCCAGATGCACGACGAGGCCTGCACCGAGCGAGTGACCGAGCGCGCCGTCGAGATGCGGCTCGAAGAGGCTACGCGCAAGCTCGGGCTGCTCACGGACGGCGCCCGCGCCGCCGGGGCCGTCGTTCACATGCTGCCCACCTCGCCGAGGGATATAGGCGACGACGGCAGCTTCCGTTACGCCGTGCTGGGGCCCGGCGCCGTTTCCGAGTCGGGCAAGCCGAGCGCCCTTGCGCGCCGCTACCTCGCCGAGACGACCGGCGCGGACAGGCCGCGGGTCCATCGCAATGCGCTCGTCCTTGCCGTGCCGTCGCGCGACGGCCTGGAGGCTGTCCGCAACAGCGTGCGCGACCTGCTGGGCTGGGAGGACGTCCGGAGCCAGTTGGAAGGCCGGTCCGTGGACGCCGTCCGGCGGGAACGCCTCGGCCAGAGGCTCCGGGGCGCGAGGCAGAGGCTGCCGGACGCGGTCAGGCAGGCGTACAGCATCGTCGTTACCGTGAACGCGGAGGGCGCCGAGCAGGCGTTCAAGCTGCCTGGGGCGGCGGGACCGCTGTTCCTGGAGATCAAGGCCGACGAGCGGACACGCATTCGGGAGACGCCGGTCGATGCGGAGGCTCTCCTTCCCGGAGGGCCGTACGATCTATGGCGCGAGGACGAGGCGTCTCGTCTCGTGAAGGACCTGGCGGGTGCGTTCGCCCGCTATCCCCACCTGCCGAAGATGTTGAAGCCGGCGGTTGTCCGGGAGACGGTACTGCAGGGCGTGGAACGGGGCCTCCTCGCAGCTCGGCTGGAGCGGCCCGACGGCAGTCATCGGACTTGGTGGCGCGAGTCGGTGGACGCGGAGTCCAGCCACGATCCGGCGCTGGAAGTGTTGCTGCCGGGAGGCGCTGAGCTGGCGAGACTCGCGTCGGACCTGCTGATGCCCGGGACGTTGCCCGGTCTGTGGGCGGAGGGCGCCGGTGGAGTCGGGTTCGCGGACCTGCGGAAGTACTTCGCTGGCGGCTTCACGGTGTCAATTCAGCGTGAAGGCTACGAAGACCTCTTCGAGGCGCCGCGGTGTTCCGAGGAGGTGCTGCGCCAAGCGGTCGAGCAGGCGGTGAAGGATGGGATCGTCTGGCTGCGCAACGGTCCGACTTCCGCCTGGAAGGAGGACGTGCCCTACGGAGCGCTGGACGAGCGCGCCGTGCTGAAGCCGCCGCCTGAGAACCTGACTCCGCAGGAGTTGGTCGAAGAAGCGCTGCCGGGCGGTTGGAGCGACGGTCGGACCAGCGGCTGGACGCTGGGGCAGGCGCTTTCGCAGAAGCGAGGAGAACCGCTGCCCTGGGGACTGCTGCGCGAGGGGATCGACAACGCGGTGGTGAGCCGCTGGCTGGAGGTGACCGAGGGCAGCACGGCCGTCGGCGCGGAACATGCCGGTTCGCTGAAGCTGGGGAGGCCGAAGGACAGTCCGGCGCCCGAGCCGGCGCCGGAACCTCGGGTCGCTCAGGCGCTGCTGGAGCCGGACGGACTGCAGGACCTCGCCGAGCGCGTTCCGGAACTGTTGAGCGCCGGTGCGGGTTCCGGGCTCAAGTTCCGGGTGGCTGTCGTGCTGGGCGACGACGCATCGGAGGAAGCGCGCGAGGCCCTGAACGATGTCCTGAAGCAGGTGTCCGAGGATCTGAGGGCGGAGTAGCTGCGTTGCCAGCTCGCAGTGCGGCGTACGGGACCGCGGAGAAAGAGGCCATCGTGATCGCCCGGAAACCGGTCCGTTCCGGCGCCTGTTCGACTGGCCGGTCAGGACCTCGCGCTATCTGTTCCCTGCAGTTCCTGTTGGTGGTCTTCGTGGCGACTGCCGCTCTGGCTTCACCGAAAATCAATACGATCCAGCGCAAGGTCCCGAACCAGGAGCGCACCAGCGCCGACGAGCTCACCTGGCTGCTTACGTTCACCGAGCCCGTGACTCATGTGCACGCGACGGACTTCGTCGTATCCGGCACGACAGCGACTCTCAGCATGGCCCCGGTTTCCCTGGACGAGGAAGCCTGTAGCGTGCAGTGGGATGCAATCCTGTCGGGCGGCGACCTGGCGGATCTGAACGCGACGGTCACGCTGGCGCCCGCCGTTTTCAACGAAGATCTCCACGACCCTTGCACTGGATCGGACGAGCCATGCATCTGGGGCTGCCTGGGCGATGGCGAGAGAATGACCCATCCCGGCCCGCGAGGTGCGAACGACAACACGTTCGTCGTGCGCAACGACGGTACGGCGCCACCGCCGGCGTCGCCCGACCCGCCTCCGCCGCCAGCCCCCGAGCCGCCTCCGCCGCCGGTGCCCGAACCGCCGCCGCCGGCGCCCGACCCGCCACCACCGCCGCCACCCCCCGTACCGCCGACCGCGAGCTTCTCCGTCCTCGGCGCGGAGTGCGCGGACGGTTTCTGCGTCGCGTTCACGGACGTGCCCGTGATCCTGGAGGATCGGAGCACCGGCGATGTGGTCGAACGTCGGTGGGATACGGGCGACGACGGCTTCTCGCGAAGCGCCACGTTCGAATGGACCTGGACCGAACCCGGTTACTACCGGGTCTCACTTCGCGTGAGCGGCGGAGGCGTCGTATCTGAAGCCCACAAGGCGCTTCTCGTCAGGCCCCGGGACCCGGCAGGAACCTGCACACCCTCGGAAAGCGTCTTGTGTCTCCGGGATGAGCGGTTCGCGGTCGAAGTCGAGTGGTGGACCACCGCCGGCGCCGCCGGCGCCGGACGAGTCGTTTTCACGGCGCGGAACGACTCCGGCATCTTCCGGTTCTTCGACTCCGACAACTGGGAAGTGCTCGTCAAGGTTCTCGATGGTTGCCCGGTCAACGGCCACGCATGGGTGTTCACGGGAGCAACGACTGATCTCGGCTATCGGGTCCGAGTGACCGACACGGTCGCCGACGAGATCCGCGACTACCGGAACGAACCCGGCCGGCCCGCGCCGGCCACAGCCGACACGACCGCGTTTCCGTGCGAACCATGAGCGCCGGGCCGAGCGTAGTCCGATATGAGGGCGGAGCAGGCACCAGCTAAGCTAGCCGGCAATGCCACACAACAAGGTTGGGTTCGCCTCGGCTGCCGTAGCGGCAGCCGCCCTGCTCATCCTCGCGCCGCCACCCGCCCCGGCCCAGGAAGCCGGCACGCTCGCCGGCGGCGACGTCGTCTCGCTCCTCGTCCGCCTGGGCGTGAACGACACGGCCGCCCGCGACTGGGACGGCTCGCTCGTAGTGTCGGGCGGCGAACTGCTGGGCCTCCGCGACTGGCGGCCGCGGCCCGGCAACGAGGTCGAGGGCGCCGCCTGGAAGCTGGACAGCTACCAGGGGCCGAACTTCAGGCCGAGCGCGATCCACGATACGCAGACGGTCGGTCCGGTCGAGTACGTCCGGTCGCCGGGACTGGTCGTCGACGTGCGGGGCAACGGCGGCTCGCGCTTGATGTTCGCCACCGCCAACGGCGAGTTCGAGGTGCGGCTCGCCGACGTGGCGGTCGGCCGCCGGCTGCGGTTCCTGGGCGGCGACGTGACGGTCGAACGCGTGCCCGGGGTGGAGCGGATGACCTCCGACGACTACCAGAACGACTTCGCGACGATCCTCGGCGGTGACGGCGACGAGGTCTGGGCCGCCTGGCTCGGCTACCGGGACAATGCGAACGAGGTTCTGGCGCGCCGCTTCGACGGACAGGGCTGGGGAGAGGTCCAGACCCTGACGGAGCAGCCCGGCGATCACTTTCTCGTGAAGATGGGCCGCGACGGGGATGGCCGCCCCTGGGTCGTGTACTCGGCTCAGGTGGACGGCAACTGGGATCTCTACGCCCGCGTCCTGGACGGCGATGCCTGGTCATCGGCGGAACGGCTGACCGAAGCGCCGCAACCGGACGTGTTCCACAATCTGGCGACGGACGCCGAAGGCAATCTCTGGGTGGTCTGGCAGGGCTTCCGCGACGGCGCCGCCGACATCTTCGCCCGCCGCCATGACGGCGAACGCTGGTCCGAGGCGGAGCAGGTCTCGTCGTCGCCGGCGAACGACTGGGAGCCGGTGATCGTCGCCGACTCGAAGGGCGGCGTCTACGTCGGCTGGGACAGCTACGGCGCCGGCAACTACGACGTGCTGGTCCGTCGCCACGCGGGCGGCGAGTGGGGCGAGGAGATGCCGGTCGCCTCGACGGCCAAGTACGAGGCGCACATCAGCCTCGCCGTCGACGGCCAGGACCGGGTCTGGGCGGCGTGGAACGAGAGCGGGGTGAACTGGGGGAAGGACACCGGCTGGGTGCTCAACCGGGAGGGCACGCGGCTCTACGAGTGGCGCACGATGAACGTCGCGGTCCACGACGGCTGGGAGTGGCGCTCGCCGGCCGCCGACATCAATGAGGCGCTACCCGAAGAACTCCAGGGCTACAACGACTTCCCCGTGCTGTTCCCTGATGCCGACGGACGCATCTGGCTCCACTTCCGGCACCGGACCACCCGCCAGGCCGACATCCTCAGCGAGTCCCCGGCCCACCGGGCCTCCTGGGAGGTCTGGAGCACGACGCTCCAGGGAGACCGCTGGCTCCGGCCGCAGCACATCCCCATGACGCGCTTCCGGCAGGATGCCCGCTGGGGTCTGGCGTCGGACGGCAACGGCGATGTCTGGGCCGCCTGGCCGACGGACAACCGGGACTACGACGGGTTCCTGTTCGAGCACGCCGACGTCTACGCCGCGAGACTGCCGCGGCTTGAGACGAAGGTCGTGCCGCCGAAGCTGGTGGGTCGCATCGTCGACGAGGTGCCGGCCTACGTGATCCACGAGAACGAGGCGGAGGACCTGGAGAGGATCAGAAGTTACGAGATCGAGTCCGAAGGGAAAACGTACCGCATCTACCGCGGCGACACCCACCGCCACACCGAGATCTCGATGGACGGCAACAACGACGGTTCGCTGATCCAGACCTACCGCTACGCGATGGACGTGGCTTCGCTCGACTTCCTCCTGGCCAGCGAGCACAACTTCCTGGGCGGCCCCGACATCGAGTACATCAACTGGCTGCTGCACCAGACGGTCGACGTCTTCTCGGTCTCCGGCCGCTTCCAGCCCTTCTACGGCTACGAGCGGAGCATCTCCTTCCCCGACGGCCACCGGAACATCCTGTTCGCGGAGCGCGGCAAGCCGACCCTGCCGGTGACCGAGGCGGAGCGGACCCACGAGGAGGGCGCGGCGAGGCTCTACGAGTATCTGAAGGAGCACGACGGCATCGCCATCTCCCACACGTCGGCCTCGAACATGGGGACGGACTGGCGCGACAACGACCCGGAGGTCGAGCCTCTGGTCGAGATCTACCAGGGGGACCGGGTCTCGAACGAGTACGAAGGCGCGCCGAAAGCCGCACGCACCGGCAACCTGCGCTCGGCGCCCGGGGGCTTCCGGCCGGAAGGCTACGTCTGGAACGCCTGGGCCAAGGGCTACAAGCTCGGCGTCCAGGCCGCGTCGGACCACCTTTCGACCCACATCTCCTACGCCGCGACGATCGCGGAGGAGTTCACGCGCGAGGGGATGCTCGACGCGATGAAGAAGCGCCACAGCTACGGCGCGACGGACAACATCATCCTCGACTATCGCCTGCGGACCGGCGGCCGGGAGTACCTCCAGGGGGACATCCTGACCGCGGACGGCGACTTCCGGCTCAGCGTCCGCGTGATCGGCACGACGCCGATCCGCCAGATCGACATCATCCGCGACCAGACGTTCCTCTACAACCGCCAGAACCTGGAGGCCGACGTCAGTCTCGAGTTCGCCGACGCCGACGTCGAGCCGGGCGAGCACCTCTACTACGTGCGCGTGATTCAGGTCGACGGCAACATGGCCTGGTCGTCCCCGATCTGGGTGACGGTAGAGTAGCGGGCCGTCATGAAGGACTCCCTCGCAACTGCTCCGTCCAGCGCGTATCTGGTTTCCGGCTCGCGGCTCGCGGCGTGCGCCGCGGCCCTGTGCGGCCTGCACTGCGCCCTCACGCCGGTTCTGGTCGTGGCGGCGCCCGCGCTCGCGCTCTCCGAAGGCGTCGAACGGGCCGCCTGGGCCGGGACCGTGCTTTTCGGCGCGGCGATGCTCCTCCTGGGCCCGGCCCGCAGGAACGCGCCCGTGATCCTCACCTTCGCCGGGGGAGCGGCGCTCTGGGCGGCCTCCCTGGCGGGTTGGCTCGAGCCGCTGCGCGAAACGGTGACGTCATCCGCCGGCAGCCTCGTGCTCGCAGGCGCCATGGTGCTGAGCGCCCGCGCCTGCCATGCCGCCTCGTGCGAGGTATGCGCCGAAGAGGAGCAGGCGAACCACGCAGCCTGACCGCGAAGCGGCAAACACTGGGTGCGCCGCATCCCCTCCGGCTCCGACACTGGGTGCGCCGGCGTCCTCGCCGGCTTGCCGCCGCAGGCGGCCAGCGAGATCGCGCCGCGAAGCGGCGACCCTAGTGCTCCCGCTCGTAGTGCTGCCGCAGCAGGTCCTTGCCGTAGTCGTTGCCGTTCGGCGTCCGCACCACGGCGTGGATGTGCTGCCTGATCGGCGCGCGGCCCTCGACGAGGTGCCGGATGCCGACGGGCCGCTGATGGTCGAACTCGATCAGGATGACCGGGCTGTGGATGCGGTAGTAGAAGACCGAGTCGTCGCCGGTGCCGCCGACCCAGGCGAAACGGGTCTCGTCGAGATGGGCCTCGACTTCGGCCATCCGCACCCTGGCGTGGCCCTCCCGCATGTTGTGGACGTACAAGCCGATCAGGTCGAGCAGTCCCTTCCGGGCGCCGGCTGACAGCTCGGTGGCCGCGATCCCGGCGTAGTCGAGGACGATGTTGTCGCTGAACGCCTCGCCGAGGTTGTTGTTGCCGTCCTTCGAGGTCTCGATGATCGCCTTGGCCTGCTGCTCCGCGGGAAGCGAGCGGATCAGCGCCAGACCCTGGTCCTGCTCGCGCTGCATGATCGCCGTGCCCTTGAACTTGCCGGACTCGGCGATGACCGGCTCGGAGCCGACGAAGAGCGGCGTCATCACGACCTGGTCGCCGAGCACGAAGTAGTTGATGATCAGGTGGTGGCCGTCGACCTGCCAGCCCCAGGGCTGGTCGGCGGAAGGTTCGCCCATCACGGTGATCCAGTAGAGCCACTCGTTGTACTCGGCGAAGTTGTCGCCGTTCAGTTCGCCCAGGGTGCGGTTGAGGTTCATGATGTCGCGGCTCAGCTTCAGTCCGTCCGCGCTGAGCGAGGCGCGCATCAGGCCGAAGGCCGCCTCCCGCTGGGCTTCATCCATCTCGTCGAAGCCGACTCCCTGGCGGACGTAGAAGTGCTGGTTCGCCCACTTCCGCCACTCGTCGTCGTCGACGGGGAACATCGTCCGGGCGCGTTGTTCGGCTGAGAGGGCTGCCAGGAACTTCTCGGCGGCCAGACGGACCGGCTCCGTCGACACTCCGGTCGACTCGATCCTGTACAGGCCCTGCTGGATGCCGGAGCTGCCGTGGATGCCGACGTAGGGGTCGTCGGCGAGACTGGCGTCCATCTGCCGGCTGCGTTCGCGCATCCGGTCGGTGCGGTCGCCTGGCCGTTGAGCGAGGGCGGCGGCGGTTGTGAGGAGGACGAGGGTGGTGGCGAGGCCGTAGCGGAACATGGTGCCTCGTATGGTAGCGGCAGACGGAATTGTCGCCGCTTCGCGGCACCTTGTCTTCGCACCCAGCCTGCGCACCCAGTGTCTTCAGTTGAAGTACGGCGCCAGGACGACGTAGCGGATGACCAGCAGCGCCATCGCGGCCTCGAACGCGAACACGACCCAGAGGCCGATGTAGGTCAGCCGCCGCGGCCGGATACGCGGATCCATCCGCGTCCGCTGCAGCCACAGCGTGGCGCCGGCCTGAATCGGCAGGAAGATCGCCGAGGTCAGGCCGCCGACCATGATCAGGATGACGAAGTCCGTGACGAAGTAGTAGATCCCGAAGGCGGCCAGGGGCAGGCAGACCAGGTAACCGCGGATGATCTTCTTGCGCAGCGCCAGGTTGGAGCGCTCGATCAGGCCCATCTCCATCAGGTAGTCGGGGATCGAGCGACCGCCGCCGCCGGCGCCGGAGAGCACGGTCGAGAAGAGGATGCAGAAGGCGCCGATCGCGAAGATCCACACCGCCCACAGGCCGAGCGTCTGCGTGAAGATGTTGGAGAGGGCCCCGATCGTCTCGTCGTTCCCCTCCGGCGTCAGCCCCATCTTGTTCAGCACCCCGGCGCCGAGGATGTAGTAGGGGATCGTGGCGCAGGTGACGATGAGCAGGGCGAACCAGACGTCCGTGTGGAGCACCCGCATCCAGCCGCGGGCGTGGGACTCCCAGTTCGGGTCGCTGCGGTCGGAGCCGAGCAGGCTCGGATAGCCCTTCTCGATGCACCAGTAGGTGTAGGACGAGATGTCGCCGGAGGTCGTGCCGGTGTAACCGTACGCGGAGAGGGCCAGGGCCGCGACGACGACGAAGAGCGTCATGTCCGGCTTCATGCCGCCGAGGATCTCGGCGGGCGACGTGCGGAACTCCGTGAACTGCATCGCGATCAGGCAGACCAGCGTGCAGAAGGTGAAGGCGAGGACGAGGGGCAGCATGACCCGCTCCAGCCACTTGTAGGAGCCGGTGCCCAGGATGATCGAGCAGACGACCGCGATCAGGCCGGTGCAGAGGACGCCGTCGAGTTCGACGTTCGCCAGCGACGCGAGGAAGGACATCGACTGGCCGGCGCCGCCGATGATGCCGCCCAGCCCCATCGTGCCGGGAACGTAGGCGATGATGCCCAGCCAGATCGGCCAGGAGATCCTCCAGATCCGCCCCGGCAGCCGGTTCATTGCCCGCAGGTAGGTGTCCCCGGACTCGATCGTGTAGCGGGCCATCTCCGCCTGGACCAGGGACTTGCACCAGCAGGAGAGCAGCATCCACCAGAGCAGGGTGAAGCCGGCGACCGCGCCGAGGCTCGTCGTCAGCACGAGCTCGCCCGAACCGATCACGGCGCCGGTGACGATCAGGCTCGGCCCGAGATACTTCAGCCGCTGCCGGAAGGTCGCCGGCGGGGCCACGGCCTCGCCGTGGCGGACGGTGTACGGATCGAGTACTTGATTAGCCAGAAGGAGCTTCCGGAGCGTCGATGGGCGCTTCGGAAGCGCCGGTCTGTCGGCTGGGCCGCAGGGAGGGTATCAGCCGCTCCCGCGCGGCTTCTCGCGCGCTTCCTGCTCCAGCAATCGTGCGCCGCGGAGCATGTTGCCCATCGAGTAGTTGCCCTCGTGGCAGGCGTACTCGTAGAGCCGCTGGTCGGTGCGGGGCCAGGGCAGGGAGCCGGTGTACGGCGCGGTGTAGTCGGAGTCCTCGACCGTGAACTCGTAGAAGAGCGTGTCTGCGTCGATGCGCCGGAAACGCTCGGTCACCTTCAGGCCGTCGTGCGCCACGTGCGGCGCCCGCAGGAAGTTCGTCGTCTCGACGACCAGGGTGTCGTCTTCCCACCAGCCGATCGAGTCGCCGCCGAACGACCGGTACTCGGGCGGGGCGTGCTCGGAGTCGAGGCGCACGATCCGCGTCCAGTGCATCCACTCGACGTGGATCGCCACGTGGGTGTCGGTCTGGGTGATCGTCTTCAGGTTGTTGTAGGCCGACGGCCGGACGGGCACCGTGGGGCCGCCGGCGTAGAGGCAGCGGGTGCCGAGGGTCTGGACTTCCGGTTCGTCGTAGAGGTTGTCGCCGCTTTCGAGCCACCAGGCGCCGCCCGGGTTCCGGTTGTACGCGCCGAGGCCGCGCGGCGTGAGCGCCTGGCCGCGTTCCGTCTTGGCCGGCAGCCGGCCGTTCGGCGGGTCCGTGATGATCGAGTTGCGGTACTTGCCGTCGACCCGGAAAGGAATCGTGCCGAAGTCGAACCAGAACTGGTTGTGGCCGCCGATGTTGCTGCGGTGACCATCGCCGCCGACGGGGGGCGCCTTGCGGTTCGGGTCGCTGGGGATGTCGGCCTCGACTTTCGTCGCCTCCGTGACGGCCGCGATCTGGTGCGCGTCCTCGGCGCTCATGTACGGCTCGCTGCCGTACTTCGGATCGCGCATCATGGGCGTGCGGGTGGCGATGTCGTAGGTGCCGGAGAGGTCTGGCCGGCCGTTCGCCGTGCGCGGAACGTCGTCCTGGGCCGCGGCCGCGGCGGACAGGCCGAAGACGACAGTTGCGAGCAGGAGTGTGGTTCTCATCGGCTGGTCCTCCTTCGGCACGGCTACTCGGGCAGGGCGAACGCGATCAGCTCTGCCGGTTGGGTCATGCCGCCGCCAGTGACGGCGATGTACTGTCGCCCGTCCTGCATGTAGCTGACCGGAGCGCCGTGCAGGGCGCGGTCGGTGAGCACTTCGGCCAGCAACTCGCCGGTGAACTTGTCGTAGGCCTGAAGCGCACTGCCGAGCACCGTCGAGCGGTCGTTGTAGACCTCGAAGCGGGCGGCATGCGTGACGACCAGCGTCTTCGTGACCAGGATGCCGCCCTCCGTCACCGCGCTCGACGAGCCGCCGCCCAGCGGCCCCAGGTCGAGGTGCCGGATCGCCGGGTGGTTGCGCGGTCCGTCCCCGAGCGGCACCTGCCAGGCGATGTCGCCGCGGTTCAGGTCGATCGCGGTGATCCGCCGGTACGGCGGCTTGAGCAGAGGCAGCCCCCGCGGTCCCGCGGTCGAGACGCGATCGAGGACGTAGGGCCAGAAGCTCCGCGCGCCGTCCGGTTCGACGAGGGCCATCCCGGAGGGCCGGGTCGAGGACTGCACGTAGAGCATCCCGGTCTCGGGATCGGCCGCGGCCCCCGGGTGGTTGGCGCCGCCGCCCGCGCCGGGCACGGCCAGGATCGCTTCCTTGCCGCCCTCGCCGCGGCGGATCAGCGGCATGAACATCGGCCCGAGGATGAACTTCTCGGCGAGTTCGAGGGCCTCGGCCCGCAGCTCAGGCGTGAAGTCGATCAGGTCATCCTCGCTGACTCCCTGGCGGTCGAAGGCCGGCGGCTTCGTCGGGAAGGGCTGGGTCCTCGACATCTTCTCGCCCGGCACCGTGCTCTCCCAGGGGACGGGCCGCTCCTCGATCGGCCACACCTGCTCGCCGGTCGCCCGGTCGAAGACGTAGGTGAAGGCGGTCTTCGAGACCTGGGCCACCGCCTTGATCAGCTTCCCCTCGACGACGATGTCGATCAGGTTCGGCGCCGAGGCGATGTCGTAGTCCCAGACGCCATGGTGGACTGTCTGGAAGTGCCAGACCCGTTCGCCGGTCGCGGCGTCGACGCAGATCAGGCTCTCGGAGTAGACGTTGTCGCCGTGCCGCAGGCCGCCGTAGTAGTCGCTGGTCGGCGTGCTGGTCGCCAGGTAGACGTAGCCGAGTTCCTGGTCGGCGGCCATCGGCGCCCAGACGTTCGCGTTGCCGGTCGTCTTCCAGGAGTCGTTCTCCCAGGTCTCGACGAACTCCTCGCCCTCCTGGGGGATCGTGTGGAACCGCCACTTGAACTCGCCGGTACGGACGTCGTAGCCGCGGACGTGGCCGGGCGGGTTGTTGTTCTGGAGCGGGAAGTCGTAGATGCGCGAGCCGACGACGATCGTGTCGCCCACCACGATGACCGGCTGGCCGTGGCTGATGTTCCGCAGCACCGTGTTCTCGCGGCCGAGGTTCCGGGAGAGCTCGACCACCCCGTCCTCGCCGAAGGCGCGGTCGGGAAGGCCCGTGGCCGGATCGATCGAGATGAGCTGCTTGCCGATCGTGGCGACGAACAGCCGTTCCTGCTCGCCGTCGGTCCAGTACTCGAGGCCGCGCGTGTAGTAGTTGTTCTGCGCCGGTTTGCCGCGTTCGTAGCTCTTCGGGTCGTAGACCCAGAGCTCCTCGCCGGTGGCGGCGTCGAGCGCCGCGACCTGGCTGAGCTCGGTGGGGATGTAGAGGCGTCCGTCGACGATCAGGGGCGACGACCGGAGCACCTGTCGCCGGTACGGCGAGTTCGCCTCGATCCGCGAATCGGCGGACGCCCACTTCCACGCCGGCTCGAGCCGGGCGAAGTTGGAACCGTCGATGTGGTCGAGCGCCGTGTAGCGGGTGAAGCCGTCGTCGCCGCCGTGATGGCGCCATTCACCGTCCTCGGCGCCGTACTGGGCGCCCGCGGAGGCGCAGAGGAGGAGAGCCTGAAGCGAGGCCAGACTCCAACGCAGTTGGAACACGACGGCTATCATAGAGCCTTATGACAAACACGAATTCACGGACCTGTCGATGAGAGCCGTTTCACCCCTGATGGCCCTCTCCCTCACCGTCTCGCTCACCGCCCTGGCTTGCACGGCCGCCGACCCCGAACCGGCCGGCGACGCCGAGCCCGCGGCCGCCTCTGACACGGCCGCGCCGGTCCGCGTCGAGCGTCTTCTCGACGCCCCGATCATCGGCCCGGAGCTCGATCCGAGCATCGGCGAGAACATCCAGGGGCCGTCGCTGATCCGCGTCCCGGACTGGGTCCCCGACCCGCTCGGCCGCTACTACCTCTACTTCGCCGACCACAAGGGCCACTACATCCGGCTCGCCTACGCGGACGACCTGCTCGGGCCCTGGTCGATCCACGTTCCCGGCAGCCTCCAGATCGAGGACTCCCACTTCCTGGTCGAGCCGCCGGAGGTGACTCCCGAGATGGTCGCCGAGTGGGAGGAGCGGCGGGGCCTGAAGCTCTCCCACGACGTCCAGAAGGAGATCACGGCGACCCACATCGCGTCGCCCGACGTGCATGTCGACGATGAGAACCGGCGGATCGTCATGTACTTCCACGGCCTGGAGGATGTCGGCCGCCAGATCTCGCGGGTCGCCACGTCGACCGACGGCATCCGTTTCGAGGCGCAGCCCCAGTCGCTGGGCCGCACCTACATGCGCATCTTCCAGTACGGCGGGTGGACCTACTCGCTCGCCATGCCCGGCCGGTTCTACCGCTCGGCGGACGGTTTCACGAACTTCGAAGAGGGTCCGCTGCTGTTCAACCCGGACATGCGCCACTCGGCCGTGCTGCTCCGTGGCGACACCCTTTGGGTGTTCTGGACCCAGGTCGGCGAAGTGCCCGAGCGCATCCTGCTCAGCAGCATCGATCTCAGCGGCGACTGGATGAACTGGACGGAGTCCGAACCGGTCGAGGTCCTGCGCCCGGAACGCGACTGGGAAGGCGCCGACGCGCCGCTCGAGCCGTCCGTCCGCAGCACGGCCTACGGGCACGTGAACCAGTTGCGCGACCCGGCGATCTACGAGGAGGACGACCGTGTCTTCCTGCTGTACGCGGTCGCCGGCGAGAGCGGCATCGCGATCGCCGAGGTCTTCCTTGACTGAGGAAGCCACACACTGGGTGCGCCGGCGTCCCCGCCGGCATCTGCCTACTGGGTGCGCCGGCCCTCTGGCCGGCATCCGGTCTGGCCTCGTGGCCGTAGCGCTTGCCACCTTGCTCGCCCTCACCGCCTGCGCCCCCGACGAACCCGCCATCGACGGCGCCGGCACGATCACGATCGCCGGCGCCACGCTGATCGACGGCACCGGCGCACCGCCGGTCGAGGACGCCGTCGTCATCGTCCGCGGCGACCGGATCGAACGCGCCGGCTCGCGCCAGGACGTCCCGGTGCCCGAAGGCGGCGAGGTGATCGACGCGACGGGCAAGTTCCTGATCCCCGGCCTCGTCGACCTCCACAACCACTATCGCGACGGTCTGGAGGAGTGGTCGTGGGCCCTCCAGCTCCACGCCGGCGTGCTGACCGTCCGCAGCCTCGGCTCCGACCACGGCCAGACGGCGGCGATGATCGCCGAGGCCCGGGCCGGCAACGTCGCGGCGCCGCGCATCTTCACTGCGGGGGTCGGCTTCTCGCATCCCGAGGGCTTCCCGCCGGGCAAGCTGGGTCCGGCCACCGAAGAGGAGGCACGGGAGATGGTGCGCGACCTCGCCGCCCAGGAAGTCGACCTGATCAAGATGTGGGTCGACACCTTCCTCGAAACGCGGCCGAAGATCGAGCCCGGGATTCGCGCCGCGATCGCCGACGAAGCGGCCCAGCACGGCATCCCGGTCTCCGCGCACGTCTTCTTCGAAGACGACGTCTGGCAGCTCGTCGACGCCGGCGTCCGCTCCTTCGTCCACGGCGTCCGCGACCAGGAGGTCGACGACGACTTCGTCGCCATGGCCCAGGAGAACGGGCTCACCTTCGCGCCGGCGTTAGGCCAGGCCAAGACCTTCTGGTGGGTGGCCGAGCACCCGGAGCTGCTGGACGACGAGGAATTCCGGGCCGGCATCCAGCCGCCCCTGCTCGAACGTCTCCTCGACGCCGAGAACCGAGCCGCCATGCTGGCCAGCGACAACACCGCGAAACGCCGCGGCGCCTTCGACTACGTGTCGAAGTTCGTCCGCCGGATGAATGAGGCCGGTGTCGTGATCACCCTCGGCTCCGACAGCGGCGCCGGCAACATCGCCTACGGCTGGGGCACCCACCATGAGCTGGAAGCCCTGGTTGAAGACGGAGGCCTGACCCCGCTTCAGGCCCTCGCCGCGGCAGGTGCGGCCGCCGCCGCGGAACTCACCGCCGACCCCGACTTCGGCACGATCGCGGACGGCAACGCCGCGGACCTGGTTCTGCTCACCGCCGACCCGCTCGCCGACATCCGCAACACGAGGCGGATCGACCGCGTGATGCAGGCGGGCGTGTGGCTCGAACGCGGGTTGCCGGAGTTCCCGCAGCCGGCCGCGTAGCCGGCGCACCTGCCGCTTTGCGTCGCAAACCGGCGGTCGTCCTGCCGATTTGCGACCGCGGCTCAGTCGGTGGCCGGCTCGCCTGCCCCGGACACCGCCAGTCGCCACCCCAGGAGGGCCATGTAGACGATGCCGCTGGCGGACATCAACCCGAATACCGGAGCGAGTGTCTCTTCCAGGTCGTTCGAATGCCAGGCGGCGATGAACAGCACGAGCGAGCCAAGGGCCAGCAGCGCGACGATGCCGTTCAGCACCGGCGGCAGACGCAGCGGCTCCGGCCGGGAGATGAGGCCGAAGGCCAGAATCGCCATCCCGGCGTAACCTGCGACGCTGCCCGTGAAGTGCAGGCCCCATACCGTGCGCTGCATGTCGAGCGCCGATTCCAGCCATTGCGCCGACTGCTCGGGGTCGGGCCCGAGGGCCGCCTCGCCCATGCCGACGAGCATGTAGTCGAACCCTCGCATCACCATCTGCAGGAAGGAACCGACCGCCATCCCGAGCAGGCCGAGCCGCGGCACGGGAGCGGCAAACCTCCGCAAGGTGACGATGCCGTTCAGCATGGCCAGCGCGCCCAGAACAAGGACGACCGCTACGGCGTAAGACAGGGTGGCGTTGCGCGCCATCGCCATCGTCAGGTCCGCGAGGCTGGTGCTGGAGACGGTATCCAACATGCCGCGGCCGGGAGAGAATGCGTAGGCGATAGCGACCGCCACGGTTCCGAACAGCAGCGAATAGCCGCCGAGTCTCTTGTCGGTCGACGTGTCGTGTGTTTCCATTAGCGGCACTCCGTTGACAACACCTCCGACTCGATGATCACGCCGCAGATGTGGCTCGTGTACTCGAACGGATCGCCGTCGAAGAGGGCGAGGTCGGCGTCCTTGCCGACCTCGATCGAGCCGACGCGGTCGTCGATGCCGAGGATGCGGGCCGGGCTCAGGGTGATCGCTTCGAGGGCCTGTTCCATGCCGAGGCCGTTCGCGGCGGCGATGGCCGCCTCCCAGAGCAGGACGCGGGTCTTCGGAACGTAGCCTTCGAAACCGGTCTGGATCGCGAACGGGATGCCGGCGTCGGCGAGCGTGGCCGCGGTCTCGTAGGAGCCGTTGCGGACCCGGCTCATCGTCGGATGGAGCAGGACCGGCACGCCGGCCTCGCGGATCTCGTCGAGCAACAGGTAGGACTCGGCGGCGCTGTCGAGCACGAGGTCGAAGCCGAACTCCTGTTGCAGACGGAGCGCAGAGGCCATCTCGGCCACCGTGTTCGCGGTCACCAGCAGGGAGAGTTCGCCGTCGAGCACCTGGCCGAGCGCTTCCTTGGAGAGGTCCCGGGGCGGTGGCTGGGGCGCCGGCTTGGCGTCATCGTCCCCTTCGCCGGTGCCGTTGCCATCGCTTTCACCGTTCCCCTCGGCATCGGCCTCCTCGGCCTTCCGCACCTGGTCGAGGTAGGACTGGGCGCCGTGAAGGGCGCTTCGCAGCATCGCGATCCCCTTCGCCGACGTGCCCGGCGACTGGAAGTTCGAGGAGACCGCGTTGCCGAGCGTGGCGGCCAGCATCCGCACCGGCATCAACGTGGCCTGCTCGACGTTGCGGCCCCTGGTCTTGGCGATCATCGTCTGGCCGCTGACGAGGGCGCCCGGCCCGTGGCCCGTGTGGAGCGTGGTGACCCCGTACGAGCGGACCCACTCGACCAGGGTCTCGTTCGCGTCGTAGGCGTCGATTGCCCGCAGGTCGGGCTGGAGCGGCGAGGACCGTTCGAGCTGGTCCTGGTCGCGCACCGGGCCGACGTTGCTGTTCAGGGCGCCGGACAGGCCGACGACCGAGCGGGCGTCGACGAGTCCGGGCGTGACGACGGCGGCTTCGAGGACGTCCACGCCGTCCGGGATGTTCGCGTCGGCCGCGGGACCGACCCATTCGATCCTGCCGTCCGCGCCGGCGATGACCACCGCGTTCTCGATCGGGGCGCCGGACACGGTGTGGAGGGTGCCGGCCCGGACCGCGACCTGGGCCGCGGACGGGATGGAGGCCAGGGCGGTCAGCGCGACGAAGAAGGAGGCGGTGCCGAGGCGCCGTGCGCGGGCGCCGGGCCGGTCGCCCTTGGGGAAGACGTCGGGGTTTCTTGCCGTCATCGTGTCTCTCCCTCGAGCAACTGCCGGATCATGTGGTCTTCGTGGGCCGTGGTCCGGTACACCTTGTAGCCCCCGACCGCGTACTTGCGGTGGTCGGGGTTCGAGCGGTCGTAGATCATCGTCCCCTCGACCCACGTCTGCTCGACCTTCGAGTAGACGCTCAGTGGGTCGCCGGAGAGGATGACGAAGTCGGCGTCCTTGCCGGCTTCGAGCGAGCCGATCCGGTCCTCGAGGCCGAGCGCCCGCGCCGGCGCCAGAGTCAGCCCCTCGATCGCCTTGTCGCGCGACATGCCGTAGCGGACCGCGATCGCCGCGGCCCGGAAGAGAAGCCGCGAGTCGGTCACCGAGTCGTCCGTGTTGAAGCTCACGTCGACGCCGGCGCGCTCCAGGATCGCGCCCATCTCCATGTTCCAGTCGATCGTCTCCTCCTTGCCTCCCGGCGCGTCGATCCAGGTGATGGACACGGGCACATCGGCGGCGGCCAGTTCCTCGGCGACCTTCCAGGACTCGGTGCCGTGCTGGACCACGACGCGGAAGCCGAACTCCTCCTTGAGCCGCAGGACGGTGGCGATGTCGTTGTGGCGGTGGGTGTGATGCTGGACGATCCGGTCGCCAGCCAGCACCTGGGCCAGCGCCTCCATGCGCAGATCGCGCTTCGCCGGCTCGCCGCCGTCCTCGCCGTTCTCTTCCGCCTCGGCCTCGGCGGTGGCCATCTTCTCGCGGTACTCCACGGCCTCGTGGTAGAGGTTGCGGACCAGGGCCGCGGACTTGGCGCGGGTGCCGGGGAAGGGCGGCGAGCCGATCGAGTTCGTGCCGTTCGCCATCTTCATGCCGCCGCAGATGCCGTTCAGGGGATCGTCGCAGTAGAGCCAGTCCTCGATCGTGCGCGCGCCGTCGCGCAGCTTGACGTAGGCGGTCTGCCCGGACATGAGATGGCCGGAGCCCGACATGATGTTCGCCGTCGTGATGCCGCCGGAGCGGGCGCGCCAGATGCTGTCCGACCTGACGTCGATCGAATCCAGATTGCGTACGTCCGGGTGGAGCGGCGCGGATCGATCTCCGCCGGAGACCGAGCCGATGTGGGAGTGGGTGTCGACGAGGCCGGGCATCAGCACCTTGCCGGTGACGTCGTGCTCGACGGCGCCGCGGGGCGTGCTCGTGTCGGGTCCGCCGACCGCCGTGATTCTGCCGCCCTGGACCACCAGAACGCCGCCGTCGATCGGCGGACCGCTGATCGGCAGAACCAGCGCGCCGCGGAAGACGTGGGGGTCGTCCTGTGCCGCGGCGGGCAGGGCCGGCGCGACCAGGGCGAGCGACAGGACGACGGTGAACGGACCGGGACGTGTCATACGGGTTCCTCGAGTTGGGTCAGACCTAGCGCCGGAACGACGGGTCGAGGTCGATACGGTACACCGCCTCCCGCGGCCGGTCGCCGTTTCGGGAGCCCCAGAGCACGTGGACGGCGATCTGGTCGCCGCGCGGGCTCCAGGTCAGGTCGCCGACGTAGGTGTGGCCCAGGCTGTGGTCCGAGGTCGGGTCGTTGAAGTAGGTCAGCCGGCGCTTGTTCGAGCCGTCGGCGTCCATCAGCCAGAGTTCGCGGCGGATGGTTGGCGGCACCGTCTGGTCGGGCTCCGCGCCGCGGATCTCGGCGTTCGACGTGAAGGCGACGTGGCGGCCGGTGGGCGACAGGCGGGCGTACTCCTCGGCGCCTCCGCGGGAATGGGTGAGGCGTTCGGGTTCGCCGCCCTCGAAGCGCAGCCGGTAGAGGTCGAGCGTGTCGGGCGACTGCTCCGGCTCGAAGTTCGCCGCGACCAGGGCGCCCCGGTCGTCAGGGGTATAGCCCTGGGGAACGATCAGCGCGTCGACCGGCGGGCGGTAGGACTGGATCTTCCGCAGCCGCGGGATACCGGCGCGGTTGATCCGCAGCTCGGCGCTTCGCAACTGCCAGGCGCCGTAGCGGCCTTCGCGGGCCTTCGTCCGCTCGCTCCACAGCAGCCGCGCACCGTCGTAGGAGAACTGGGGGTCGAGCGCCGCGGCGCCGTTGTCGCCGAACCGGGTGAGGAGGGCGAAGTCCGTGCCCTTCCTGTCGATCAGGTAGAGCTCGCTGTGGACAGCTCGATCGGCCGTCAGGAGTTGCAGGGGGTTGGCAACGAACTTGAGCCGCTTCGGCCGGCTCTGGACCTGCACGACCAGCCGGTCGCCCGACGGATGCCATACCGGATTGAAGGCGTTGTCCTTGCGCAGCGCGTACATGTCGCAGGTCAGGCAGCGTTCCGCGAGCCGGTCGGTCGACGTCACGTAGACGTCGTAGCGGCCGTCCTCTCCGGCCTTGTCGTAGGCCAGCCACTCGCCTTGACGGGACCAGTCGACCCGGCCGCCGCCCTCGATCCAGCGCTCGATCCGGACGACGGGGTTCGACTCCGCGTCGGCTGCCGGCGCCGGTGCGGTCATGCCGGTCAGCAGGACGCACGTCGCCGCGGTGAAGAAGGGCTTCATTCTCAGTTGGAGGCCACTCCGACCAGCCTGCGTTCGGCCCGTTCGTCCGGTGCTTCCCGCGGCGACCCTGCGGCCGGCTGCGCCTCCGGGAGGAATTGCCGATACCAGCGCCGCATGCGAACGACGGGCCCGTCGTCGCGGCAGAGCGTCGGGTGCTCGATGTAGGCCTTGTTCTCCCAGATCTCGATGTCGTGGCGCCATTGGGCGATCCAGTTCCCGACGACGTACCAGACCAGAAGACGGGGAACGCTGCGGTCGGCGAACCAGTGGAAATCGACCTGCTGCTCGAGCGGCCCGACCGGCAAGTGCGTTTGGCACAGATCGATCTCTCCGGCGTCGGGAAGGAAGAACCTGAAGTTCACGATGCTGGCCGCGCCCGTGAACGTGGCTCGCGCCTTTGTCCGTGTCCGCTCAAGGGGACGGCCGCGGAACTTGAGCACGGCTTCGTCGAGGAAGTCCATCGTCCAGGGCCGGTCCTCGGGGAACTCCACCCCGGGCGTGTGTTCGATCTTGATGCCGGGAACCGGGATTCCGGTCCACGGAACGTTCATCTGCTCATGGATGTACAGGAAGTGGGCAAAGTCGGCGGCATTCTCGACGAACTCGAGGATGTGCATCTGCACGCGGCCGGCGTCGTAGTGCCCCCGATAGACGAAGCTCCCCTCGTCGATTTCCCGGATGCGGGGAACCGGGTACGGCACTTCGTCGCCGGCCTGTTGGCTGTCTCCGCCGCTGCGGTGATACATGAAGATCTGCCCATGCACGTCCTGTACCGGGAAGCTCTCGGCTGCGACGCGGGTCGGCGCCGTGTCGCTGTAGGGCACGCAGGCCGGCCGTCCGTCACCCGTGAACTGCCAGTTGTGGAACGGGCACTCGATGCGGTCCTCGCGGACCCGGCCATGCCGGAGGTTGGCGCCCAGGTGGGGGCAGAACGCCTGCATGGCGTGGACGTCGTCCCCGTCTTCGCTTCGCCACACGACCACCGCGCGGCCCAGGCATTCGAGGTAGCGGACCTGGCCGCGCCGTAGCGAGTTCGAGGTCATCAGCCGGTACCAGCCGTCCGGGTAGGGGTGGGGATAGCTGGCGAGACGGGCGTCGTCCGATGTCGGCGGTTCCCGGTGAGTCGAACGACGAGTCGCTGAGCCCATTGGAGCCCTCGAAGCCGCTACGAGGAACTCGCCCCGTCGCCGCCCGGCTTTCGCGCGTGGACGAGGAAACAGGGAGTGAAGATGCCGGCCTCGCCGGATTCGACGAGGGCGTCGGCCGCCCCGTTGAGGATCCTGGCGGCTTCGCTTGTGCCGCTCGGGACAATCCGTAGGCGTTCCAGCAGACCGGTGAGCGTGGCGGTGAACCAGCGCCCCGCGGGAACCCGGGCGAGCGAGGCCAGGGAGAAGTCCCGGCCCTGGAGCGCCCGGTACCAGGGCCAGCCGGGTGCGCTCTCGAGCGCCTGGTCCTTCGCCAGGAGAACCTCGAAACCGGCTTGCTCGATGGCCTCGACGTGCGCGGCCGTCGTGAGCAGGTTGGGCGTTGCGTTCGCGAACTCGACCCGGTCTCGGATGTCGCGGTGTGTGGAGTCGCCTTCATCGAACCGCTCCGTGAGGCACCACTCGGTCAACGCGACCTGACCGCCGGGCCTGATCAGACGGTACAACTCGTTGAAGCAGAGGTCCTTGTCCGGCGCGTGGCAGATCGCCTCGTAGCTGTAGGCCGCGTCGAAGAAACCGTCCTCGAGCGGTACGTCCAGGTAGTTGGCGAGCATCACGCCGCACGTCCCCTCCAGGCCGGCCCGGCGGATCGCTCGTCGGCCTTTCGCGACCTGCTCGGCATTGAGATTCACGCCGGTGACGCTGGCGCCCGTGATTTGCGCGACGCTCACCAGCGGTCCGCCGACGCCACAGCCGATATCGGCGACCTTCGTCCCCGGTCCGAGCCCGAGGAGTTCCGCCATCCCGGCTTCCTGGCGGCGTTGAGCCGCGTGGAGGCCCTCGCCGGATCGACGCGGCGCGAAATGGAAGGACTGGCCCCAGCCGTACTCGTAGAACCTGGTGACGACGTCGTAGAAGCGACTCACCATCTGCGGTTGATCGTGCAGGGCGCGATCTCCCTCCCGGGCCGCGACCATCTTCTTCAGCTCCAGGAAGTCGTCGAGAGCCTCCCTGAAGTCGCCGCCGCTGTTCGCCTCCACAACGCGGCGATGCGCGCCCGCTTGTGAACCGTGACCCTCGACTCGCGCTGGCTCTGCCATGTACTCCCTCCTGTTCCTCTTGTGAGCCTACACCCGTGTCGACGTCGGGCTGCTAGCGTGTTCCCGCCCATGCGCCGGTTTGCGGCACCTGCCTTGATCGCCCTGTGGATCGTCGGTTCGGCGCCCTTTCTGGGCCGCCTCACGCGGTGGATTCAGGAGGAGGTCGACCGTTCGCTCCTCGTCATCGTGCCGACGATCCTGTTCTGGGCCGCCGCGGCGGCGTTCGTGGTCTGGATCGTCCGCTCCTCGCGGCGGCTCCGGTGGAGCAACTACGCGGCGCTCGCGGTCGGCGCGCTCTGGGCCGCGGTCCAGGCGACCGCGCTTGCCCGGGGGCGTCCTGAAGAGTCCGCCCTCGAACGGATGCACCTCGTCCTCTACGGGCTCGTCGCGCTCCTGCTCTACCGTGCCTTGCTCCGCGGCGGCCGGTCCGCCATCGCCGCCGCCTTCTCGGCCGCGGTTCTGACCTCGCTCGTCGGGATCGCCGACGAATTCGTCCAGTGGCTTGTCTGGGTCCGCGTGGGCGACGCCTACGACTGCCTGCTCAACGCCTCGGCCGCCGGCTGCGGCGTGGTCTTCGGCGCGGGGCTCTTCGGATTCGACACCCCGGCGCCCACCCGGGCGGAACGCCGGACGATCGCCGCGCTGTGGGTCGTCCTGGTCGCGGCGTCGGCGGGTCTCGTCGATCTCGCGAACCTCGGCCGCCTGATCACCGACCCGGAACTCGGCAGCTTCCGCAGCTACTACAGCGCTGATCGGCTCGAGCGCCTGAACGAGAGCCGCCGCGCCCGCTGGCCTGCGCGACAGCCGCCGATGCGGCCCTTCCAGCCCTGGCAGATTCAGGATCACTTTCTCAACGAGGCCACCTGGCATGTCCAGGCCCGCAACGAGGCCTTCGACGCCGGAGACTGGTCCACGGCCGCCGCCGAAGAGGCGATCCTCAACCGCTACTACCCGGCAGTACTCGAGCTCCGGACCCCGGAAGGCCATCTCCGCTACGCCTTCCCCCAGGAACGCGTCCAACGGCTCCAGCAGGAAGGCGCCGCCCCCGCCCCGACCTACGAAAGCCCCGCCGGCGGCAACCGCATCTGGATCTGGCCCCGGTTCCTTGGGCCCACTCTGCTACTGCTCTGCCTTGTTTTGATTGTTCTCGTGTTGATGCCCGACCGAAAGGGCCGCTCGGCGACCGGGAGTCGCTAGCCCGGAGTTCCAGAGAGGGCTCCGATGCCCAACGCCAGGTCAGTTCAGAGGCACCTACGCCGACGCCGTCCAGCCTGCAACGCGAGCCGGAGGGGTGGGGTTCCAGCGGCCTCGGAGCGAGCGACGCGCGGTGCCCTTTCATCGATTGACGCCGAACCGGAGCGAGCGGAGTGGAGCGAGCGCAACCCCCCTCGGCTTCCGACCAAGCGCGAGCGCCCGCAGGAACCCCACCCCTCCGGCTCCCGGGCAGGCGGGTGACCCCTCAGTCGAAGCCTTCGCGGGTCTCCGCGATCAGGCCGTCGACGACGGCGTTCAGGTCGCCCTCCGCGGCCCGGTTCAACTGGCGGTCGGCGCTCGTGCCCTCGGCGAGGATCGTGTGGACGTACTCGGCTTCCTTGCGGATGCCGAGTTCGTCCAGCACGTCGTCGACGAACTCCATCAGCTCCAGGGTCAGGAACCGCAGCGGCACCTCTTCGGCCTTGCCGAAGTCGATCAGCTTGCCGTCGATCCCGTATCTCATCGCCCGCCACTTGTTCTCGTAGAGCAGGTGGCGGGGGTAGCGGCGCCAGGCCTGGTTGTTGCGGCGCAGCCGGATCAGCTTGCCGACGATCGCCATGAACAGGGCGGTCAGGCAGAGCGCCTCCTCGATCTTGGTGCAGACGTCGCAGACCCGGAACTCGATCGTGGGGAACTTGGGGTGCGGCCGGACGTCCCACCAGATCTGGGTCGGCTCTTCGATGCACTTCGTCTTGACGAGTACGTTCACGAGCCGCTCGTACTCGGCGTAGGACCGCAGGGAGGGCGGCAGACCGGAGCGGGGCAGGCTCTCGAAGACCACCGAGCGGTACGACTTGAGGCCGGTCATGCGCCCCTGCCAGAGGGGCGAGCTCGTCGACAGGGCGAGCAGATGGGGCAGGAAGTAGAGCGACTGGTCCATCACGTCGATGCGGAGGTCCTTGTCCGGCACGCCGACATGGACGTGCATGCCGAAGATCAGCATGCGCCGGGCGACGTCGCCGAAGTTCTCCTGCAGCTTGATGTAGCGCTGGGCCTCGGTGACGTCCTGCTCCTGCCAGGAGGAGAAGGGATGGGTGCTGGCTGCGGCGATCCGGAGGCCGTTGCGGGACGCCAGGTGGGAAATCGATCGCCGCAGGCGGATGAGTTCCTGGCGGGCCTCTCCGATCGTGCGGCAGACGTCGCTGCCGACTTCGACCTGGCACTGCAACTGCTCCGCCTTGATCTGCTCCTGGAGAACGATCTGGCCCTGTTCCAGGAACTTCTGGATGAAGGGCTTCAACTCCCGACTCTCTGGGTCGATGATCTGGTATTCCTCCTCGATACCGATCGTCAGCTCGGGGAGCTTCGTCTGCATGGTTCTTCTCCTGTGGAGGGGAAGTGTTGCCAGGACCAGGGACGCTCGCAAGACTATCCGGCTGTGCTGGATGTGGGCAGGCTGAGTGGCTGCCGGAGCCCGTCTTCGCGAGAGCCCGCCCCTTCGCTCTGATACCGTCTTCGCCGCGATGAGCCGGTTCGCGACCATTGCCTCGCGTCCGCTCGTTCGGCGCCTGATCGCCGGCTGCCTCACCTCCGTAGTTCTGCTCGGAGTCGCCTGCACGGGAGCGGAATCGGCGCACCATGCCGAAGCTCCCGCGGTCTGGAGCCTCGACGGCAAGGCAGCGACGGCGGAAGGCCGGGCCGGGATGGTCTCCAGTGGCCATGGCCTGGCGTCGGAGGCCGGCGCTCGCGTTCTGGAGCAGGGAGGCAACGCCATCGACGCGGCCGTGGCGGTCGGCTTCGCCCTGGCGGCCGTTCTTCCGGCTGCGGGCAATATCGGCGGCGGCGGTTTCCTGGTCTACCGATCGAATGACGGCGAGGTGCGGGCGCTGGACTACCGCGAGAAGGCCCCCGGCGCGGCCACTCGCGACATGTTCGTGGACGGCGACGGCAAGGTCACCGAGAGCGCGGTGATCGGCCACCTCGCCGCCGGGGTTCCGGGTTCGGTGGCCGGGCTGTGGGAGATGCACCGGGAGCACGGGTCTTTGCCCTGGGCCGACCTGGTCGCGCCGGCGATCGAGTTGGCGCGGGGCCACGAGGTCGACGAGGTCCGGTCGCGGAGCCTGGCCGGGGCGGCGGAGCGGCTCAACCGCTTTCCCGCCAGCGCGGAGCAGTTTCTCGTCGATGGCGAGGCGCCTGCGCCGGGCGCGATCCTGGCCCAGCACGACCTTGCCGCGACGCTGACGGCGATCGCCGAACAGGGACCGGACGGCTTCTATCGCGGTCCGGTTGCCGACCTGATCGTTGCCGAGATGGAGAGGAACGGAGGTCTGATCTCGCATCAGGACCTGCTGGACTACGCACCCTCCTGGCGAGAGCCGGTCGAAGTGGAGTACCGCGGCCACACGATCTACTCGATGCCGCCGGTCTCGTCCGGCGGTCTGACCCTGGGCCTGATCCTGAACGTGCTGGAAGGCTGGGATCCCCTGCCGCCGTTCGGCAGCGCCGAGCTGATCCACCTGGAGGCCGAGACGATGCGGCTCGCGTTTCGCGACCGGAACACCCTGCTCGGCGACCCGGACTTCGTCGACGTTCCGCGGGCGCAGTTCGAGTCCGACGCCTACGCGGACGGGCTGCGCGCGCGAATCGATCCGGACCGGGCGCAGCCCTTGCCGCCGGTCGAGGTCGCGCCTCCGCGGGAGAGCACCGAGACGACCCATTACTCCGTGGTCGACGGCTGGGGCAACGCGGCCTCGATCACCACGACGATCAACAGCGGCTTCGGCAACGCGGTCACCGTCGCGGGGGCCGGGTTCCTGCTCAACAACGAGATGGACGACTTCGCCGCCTCGCCGGGCCAGCCGAACCAGTTCGGGCTGGTCGAGGGCGAGAACAACGCGATCGTCCCCGGCAAGCGGATGCTGTCGTCGATGACGCCGAGCGTCGTCCTCGACCCGGAGGGCGACCTGATGATGGTCGTCGGTACGCCCGGCGGCCCGACGATCATCACGACCGTCTACCACGTGATCTCGAACGTGATCGACCACGGCATGACCCTGCGGCAGGCGGTCGAGAGTCCTCGGGTGCATCATCAGGCGTGGCCCGACCGGATCTTCTACGAGCAGGGCGGCCTTTCCGCCGAGGCGCTCGATGGTCTGGCCGCGCGCGGGCACGAACTGCTCGAGCGCGGTCTGAGCGGCGACGTGTCGGCGATCCGGGTGCGGGACGATGCGCTCGTCGGAGTCGCCGACCCGCGGCGGGGAGGCGGCGTGAGCGCGCCGCGGGGAGAGGCGCCCGCGGGCGGGTAGGGGGCCGCGCATGAGTGCTCGGCGCATCGTGGCCGCGGTGCTTTCTCGCCGGGTCGTTGGCGAGATCGCATGAAGGGCCGACGGATATTCGCCGCCGTTACGGTTGGCCACCTCGGCATCGACATCTTCAACAGCATGGGGCCGGTGCTGCTGGCCTTCCTGAAGGAGCCACTCGGCCTCAGCGCCGCGCAGATCGGGCTTGCGGTCGGACTGTTCCAGGTGCTGGCCGGCACCACGCAGCCAGCCTTCGGCTGGTTGGTCGACCGGGTCGGTAGCCGCTTCCTGGGTCCGTTCAGCGTCGCCTTCAACCTGGGGTGCATGGCGCTGGCGGTCGCTGCCGCTGCCGCGACGGGCAGTTTCGGGCTGTTCCTCATTCCGTTCGCACTCGCGGCGGTTGCCTCGGGCGCTTTTCATCCGCTGGGCGTGATGCACTCCAGTACGGTGAACGTGGCCCGCTCGGCCACGTTCACCGCCATCTTCTTCTTCTGCGGTCAGGTCGGGCTCACCACCGGGCCCTATCTGGCGGGAGTGGCTCTCGACCGCGCGGGTCTGACCGGGATCTACTGGCTCGTGCTGATCGTGGCGCCCGTGCCCCTGTTCATGGCCTTCGCGATGGGGCCGCGCCGATTCCACTCGGCGCCCCTGGAGGGGCAGCCGGAGGAGAAGCTGGAGGCCGCCGGTTCCGAAGCTCCCGGCTCGCGGCCCCCCGTGCGCGTCGGGCTGCTGGCTCTCCTGGCTCTCGTGTTCGCCAGCCGGTCCTGGGCGGTGTTCGGGACGATTGCGTTTCTTCCCCTCCTGCTGGCCGGGCAGGGCTTCAGCTCCAGGGCCCAGGGGCTCGCGAGCGGCATGTTCTTGCTGGGCGGCGCGGTGACGGCCGTCTTCGCCGGGGAATGGGCTGGCCGCTGGGGTCGACGTCCGGTCGTCTTCCTCACGACGTTTCTCGGCGCCCTGCTCCTCGTCTTCCTGCCCGGCTCCGGTAGCTGGACCTTTGCGCTGGCGCTGCCGTGCGGGGCCTTGCTGGGAGCGTCGCACTCCATCCTGATCGTCATGGCGCAGTCGTTGTTGCCCTGGCGCCGGGGTCTGGCCTCGGGAACGGCACTCGGCTTTCTGTTCGCGACCGGAGGGATGGCCACCTGGGCGATCGGGGAACTGGCTGATCGCTTCGATCTGGCCGCCGTGCTGCAGGCCGGCGCCGTCGTGGGCCTCGTGTCCGCCTGCGCCTCGCTGCTTCTGCCGAAACGGGAGCAGGCAGGGCTGACCGCGGTGCCGGCTGTCTCGGCGGTGATCGTGTTCGTGGCTGCGGCTTCGGTTCTTGCCTCGCCGCGACCGGCATGGGCCCAGTTGAACGGCGAGATCAACGGTCAGGTGCGCAACCAGGCCGCTGGAGAGCCTTTGCCCGGGGCGCAGATCAGGATCACCGGGGAGCAGTTGTACAACCCCAGGGTCGTTCGTGTCGGCGCCGGTGGCAGCTACCGCGCGCCGGGACTGCCGCCCGGCAGGTACAGCGTGGAGGCGAGCCTGGACGGGTTTGCGACCTCCGCGGCGGAGAACCTGATCCTGGTGACGGGCGGTGTGCTGAGAGTCGACTTCGATCTCCGCTCCGGCGGCGCATCGAGTCTCGACCTCGTGTCGTCGCCCCTGCTCGACGTGGTCACCGGCAGCGACGGCAATGTGCTGGCCGGAGACGACCTGCGGGAGCTGCCCGGCTCGACCGCGGCGGTGAACCTGGACCTCGCCACGGGTCTCGACGCGGTTGCCGGCGGTCTTGCGGTCAGCGGCTGGACACCCGGGCTTGCCAACTACCGGATCGACGGACAGGAAACGGCGATCGCTGCCCGCGAAGCGACCGCGGTGGACCTCCACTGGGTGGATCAGGTGCGCGTGCGGACGATGGACTTCGGGGCGTCCCTTGCCGGCCCGCAGATCGACCTGATTACGCGGACCGGCGACACGGCCTGGCGTGTGAACGGCGGTCTTTCCGCTGTCGAGCCTCTGGACAGCGCCAAGAGGCCCGCACTGCGCCAGCCGGCCGGTGAGCGGGTTTCTTTCGGCGGCACCGACAGCAGAAGGATCTCCGGCGAGGAGGCCTACGTGTTCGTCGGCGGTCCTCTTCGCGACGAGCGGGCGCGCGCTTTCGGCGGCCACTCGGTGGGCCGGGCCAGCGGCGTGTTCGACCTGTTCCTGGCCGGCGCGCCGTTGACGTGGCGGGAAACGACGGAGCTGTCGGTCGGCAAACTGGACTGGTGGGCCGGGTCGGCCAGCAACCTGAGCCTGAAGCACCATACGGGTGCCACCGACCTGGATGGGCGTCGGCCTGCATTGCTGGTGCTTCCCGACGGGAATGGTGTCGAGAGCAGGCGTTCCAGTCACCAGACGACGAGCCTGAACATCGAGTGGGGCATCACGGATCGGCTGTGGCTGCGGCTCTTCGGTGGCCGTTCCGACCTTCGTGATCGGGCCGATCCCTGGCAGGACACGGGCGTCTACTTCGTGGCGTCCGCACCGGGTGTCGTCGCGGGCTCGTTGCACTCGCGGACCGCGGGGCCGTTGCGGCGGCTGGCGGCGCGCCGGAACTGGGCCGTGGAGCCGTCGTTCTTCCTGTTCGACCACACCCTGGAGGTCGGCGTTCAGAGCTCCAGCGGCGATTTGCAGTTGCAGCGCTTCGATCATCCGGGCCGGGAGCTGCGGATTCCGGGCAGCCCCTTGTCGGACTGGCGCGGCGAGCCTCTCGGAGCGGGCGTCCTGCGGCAGGGGAAGCGGGCGCTCTACGTCCAGGACGCCTGGCGTCTGGCGGGAGTGTTCGACAGGCGTCTGACCCTGCATCTGGGACTGCGTGCCGAGGAGGAGTCGACCGGGCCGCTCGAACTGGGGTTCGGCGATCGCACGGAACCCCGGATTGGCTTCGCCTGGGACGTCACCGGACGCGGAAAGTGGAAGGTGTACGGAGGCGCTGCCTGGTGGCACGTGGACGCGTTCCGGCCCGTCGCCGGTCTGGCGGGTATCGATGGCCTGGCGGCATTGCAGGTGGCGGGATACTCCGGTTCGCCCCTGGTCTTCGAGCTTGCGGCCGTCGATTCCAAGCTGCGTCCCGGGCGGGTGCGGGAGGTCCAGCTGGGAACGAGGTACCAGTTCCTGCCGGATGTCGTGATCTCCGCGCGTCTTTCCCGTCGCCGTCTGCGCGACGGCATACGGCTTGTTCCGGTCCAGGATGGCGGCACGGTCGTGCCGACACTCCTGACGCCGGGTCTTGGCGCCGGTGTCGATCCCTGGGGAGGTGGGAGCCACGATCTGCCGCGGCTGCAGCAGGACTGGTGGGGAGCCGAACTCAACGCGAACGTCGGTTTCAGCCCGGCCTGGCGCGTTCACTTCACCTACCTGCTCAGTCGGCTCACGGGCAACCACGAGGCCGGCGGCCTGGCGCTTCAGGTCTTCAGCGGTACGGACGTCCATCCGGGAGTGGCAGCGCTGGACCTCTGCTCGTCGCCGGTGCCCTGTGACGTCTTCGACATGACCGAGGAGAGTCGGCGTCTCGGCGTCGACCGCGAGCACCAGATCGCCGGCTGGCTCGTGCTTTCTCCCGGTGACCGGTTGATGACGGCACTCGTCTACCGGTTCCGCACCGGCGGGGCGTACGTGCCCCGAACGATGGCTGTAAGGGTCGACGGGGAGAACCGGATTCTCAGCACCGGACTCGCGCCGTTACCTCCCGGTCCGGAGACGCCGGTCAAGAGTTCGGATCTGAAACGGGCCGACCTTTCGCTGACCTACCGCATTCCACTGCGTTCCGAGCACCGGAGACTCGCCTTCTTCGCCGAGGCGCTGAACGTCTTCGACCAGGACGCCGCGACCGATCTCTGGCCGCTCGCGTACTTCGATCCGGTGCTGATCGGTGCCGGCGCGGGCAACGTCGCGGACGCCGTTCTCGCGCAGCAGCCCCGGCCGGACGGCCGCGAAGGCCTCCCGGCCGCGTTCCAGAACAGCCGGCGAGTGCGGGCCGGGCTGCGTCTCCAGTTCTGACTGTCTCTAGACCAGCTCGCTCAACCGCCGCAGCGCTGCCAGCAGGTCGGGTTGCTCCGTGAGTACGCCGCGCAGCGGGTCGGTCTTGAGCTTCTTCAGCCGTTCCGGCAGAGACCGGATGTTGTGGTCGCGCAGGTCCAGGCCGGGCTTGACCTCGGTCCAGTGCAGCGGTGTCGAAACGGGCGCCGCCGGAAGCGGCCTGACGCTGAAGGGTGCGACGAGCAGCCGGCCGCGGCCGTTCTGGACGAAGTCGATATAGACCTTGCCGCCCCGGCGTTCGGGATTGCGCGTGACGGTGGCGATGTCCGGCAACTGGCGGCAGATGATCTGGGCGATCAGTTGCCCAAGGCCGCGGGACTGTTCGAAGGTGCACGCGCCGCCGAGCGGCAGAAGAACGTGCAGACCGCTCGAGCCGCTGGTCTTGACGAAGCTGGGCAGCTTGATCTGCCCGCAGAGGCTGCGGATGGCGAGGGCGATCTCGATCACGTCCTCGAACGGCGCGTCCTTGGGGTCGAGATCGAGGATGCACCAGTCGGGCTGGCCGAGTTGGTGCAGCCGGCTCGACCAGACGTGGAGGACGATCGCGCCCAGGTTGGCGATGTAGACGAGGCTCTCGCGGTCCTGGCAGACGAAGTACTCGACTTCCCGGTCGGTGCGCGGACTGATGAGCTTGACCGTCTGCAGCCAGTCCGGCGCGAAGTCGGGTGCGTTCTTCTGGAAGAAGGACTTGCCAGAGATGCCGTCGGGATAGCGGGTCATCACCAGCGGTCGGTCGGTGAGGTAGGGCTGCATCGCGTCCGCGATGGCGGCGTAGAAGTCGATCAGGTCGCCCTTCGTGTAGCCCTCGGCCGGCCAGAACACCTTGGACCTGTTCGTCACCTCGACGCGGCGCTCCGGCGTCGGCGGGGCGGCGCCGGGGGCTCGCGGCGCGGCGCGGCGCACGCAGTCCTCGATTGGTTTGTCGTCGCGAAGACGGAGGAAGACGGGGTGCCGGAGCATGCCGTGGGGCGTCCACTCCTTGTAGCGGATCTCGCAGATCAGTTCCGGGTCCGGATCGATCCAGGTCTGGTCCTCGATCCGGCCCCCCATCAGGTCGTTGTCGGCCAGCGGCCGGTGGCCGGGATCGTCGTCGGTGCCGGCGCCCCGGCACGGCGGGTCGTCGCGCCGGTTTGCCGACAGGCGTTCGGTCAGTTCCGCGAGTTTCGCGTCGCTGAAACCGGTGCCGACGCGCCCCGCGTAGACGAGCCCGTTCGCCTCCGGATCCCAGACAGCGAGGTGCAGGGAGCCGAGGCCGACCCGACTACCTTTGGGAGGCGACATGCCGACGATCACGAGATCGGCCGTCTGCTCGGTGCGGAGTTTCACCCAGGACGAGGAGCGGCGGCCGACGTAGCGGGAGTCGCCGTCCTTCGCCATCGCTCCCTCTAGACGCATGGCCGTCACCTGCTCGAAGAACGCCTCGCCCTGTTCCTCGATGTGGTCCGAGTACCGCAGCGGACCGGCCGGGGGCAACACCTTCGCCAGCAGGCCCTTGCGCTCCAGGAGCGGCAGCGACCGCAGGTCCGATCCCTCGAACGCGACGAGATCGAAGGCGAACAGGGTCGCCGGCCTGCGAACGGACGCCTGCTCGATGTCGACAGGACGGTTGAGCAGGGCGCGAGTCTGAAGCCTGGCGAAGCTGGGGCGGCCTCCGCCGTCGAGCACGGTGACTTCGCCATCGAGGATCAGCGACTCGACCGGCAGCCGCCGCATGGCGCGGGAGAGCTCCGGGTAGAGCGCGGTCACGTCGCCGCCGTTCCGGTAGCGGAGGAAGGCGCTGCCGCCTTCCTTGGCGGCAACGAGCCGGTAGCCGTCGTACTTCAGCTCGTAGATCCAGCCCTCGCGGGAGAACGGTCGATCGCCGGTGACCGCGAGCATCAGCGGCAGCGAACGGGGATCGACCCGCTGGCGCCGTGCCTCCGAAGCGCCGACCTCGGCGCGCACCTCCTCGATCCGTTCGCAGCCGTCCCGGAGTTCCTCGACGGTCAGGCCCGAGAGCACGGACTCCGGCGGCAGGGCGTCCTCGCCGCTCTCGCTCTCCGGCCGGGCGGCCCCGTCGGGTTTCTTCATCAGCAGCCACTGGTTGCCGTCGTCCTTCTGGCGCCGGCCGCCCGTGCGGAACAGGGTCCAGACGCCGCGCAGCTTGTAGCCCTGGAGCTCGAAGAGGAGCTTTCCGCTCTCCATGCCGGCGACCGGATCCTCGAGCGGCCGCCAGCGGCCGCTGTCCCAGACGATCATCGCCCCTGCGCCGTAGTTGCCGGCGGGAATCGACCCCTCGAAGTCGGCGTACTCCAGCGGGTGGTCCTCGGTGGCCACCGCGAGGCGCTTGACCTCGGGGTCGAGGCTGGGACCGCGCGGTACGGCCCAGGACTTCAGAGTGCCTTCGAGTTCCAGGCGCAGGTCGAAGTGGACGCGGCGGGCGGCGTGCTTCTGAACCACGAAGCGGCCGGCGCCCGTCCCCGTCGCGGGACCGAAGGGTTCGGGCGTCGCCTCGCTCGATCGCTTGCGGCGGTAGGCCTCCAGATTGCCGCTCGGCATCCGCGACATTCTCCCAGAAGCCGGTGGCCCTCGCCCGGCGAGCCTCCGGCCGTTCGTGTCAACGGAGCTTGCCGAAGAACCGCAGAACCGGTTTCGATGCTATGATTTGCCGCCTATGCCTGCTCGTTCCGTTGGCACCGGTACCGTCTCGTTCGGCCTGGTTTCGATTCCCGTAAGGCTGTACTCGACGTCGGAGACCTCTGGCGGGGTCCGCTTCAACATGCTCGACCCGAGCGACAACACACGGGTCAAGCAGCAGTTGGTCAACCCGCGGACCGGCGAACTCGTGGAGCGCAAGGAGACGATCAAGGGCTACGAGTTCGGCAAGGGGCAGTACGTCACGTTCAGCAACGAGGAGATCAAGGAACTCCAGGAGAAGGCCTCTCCGGCGATCGAGATCACCGAGTTCGTGCCGCTCGAGGAGGTCGAGCCGATCTACTTCGAGAAGTCGTACTACCTCGGGCCGGAGAAGGGCGGCGAGCGCGCCTACCGGCTGCTCAGCGAGGCGATGCGCACCACGGGCCGCTCGGCGCTGGCCAAGCACGCCGCGCGCGGAAAGCAGTACCTGGTCATGCTGCGCCCCTTCGGCTCGGGACTGCTGATGCAGCAACTGAAGTACGAGGACGAGCTGAAGTCCTTCGACGAAGTGCCCCTGGGTGAAGAAACGGAACTCAAGCCGGGCGAGCTCGAACTCGCCGTCCAGTTGATCGAGCAGATCGCGAACGACGAGTTCCGGCCCGACCAGTACACGGACGAAGTGCGCAAGCGGCTTTGGGATGCGATTCAGAGCAAGATCGAGGGCCGCGAGGTCGCCGAGGACGAGACGGAGGCGCCGCAGGCGCAGATCATCGACCTGATGGAGGCGCTCAAGGCGAGCCTCTCGAAGAACGGCGACACCGACGGGGCCGATGCCGAGACCGATGCCAAGGCCGAGCGTCAGCCGAAGGCAAGTGCCCGCAAGGCCGGCGGGACCGCGAAGTCGGCGAAGAAGAAGCGCACGCGCCGGGCGAAGACGGAACCGGCACGCAGAGCCGCGGTTGGTTGACGTGAGCCATCGTCAGTGAGCCCTCACTGCGAGGGCGCCGGCGCCATCGCGAGCGCGTCGGTTCAATCCACTGGATCCGCACCCGCGCCTGGGCAGGTAACGGCTAAGGTAGCGCTTCGTTTCCATCGTCTGCTGACGGCCGCCCGGCCGTTGGTGATCAGGACTGGTCGGTAAGTCAACACAGGAGTCCTCGAGATCGCACCCCCATCCAGAGAGCCGCGCATCAACCACCGGATCCGGAAAAGCCCGGTACGGCTCATCGATCAGGACGGTACCCAGGTGGGTGTCGTCGCCTTGGATCAAGCCAGGACGCGCGCTCAGGCAGCGCGTCTCGATCTCGTCGAAGTGGGTCCCAACGCGGACCCGCCCGTGGTCCGCATCCTGGACTGGGGCAAGGTCAAGTTCGAACGCGACAAGAAGAAGAAGGAGTCGCGGCGCAAGGCGGCGACGATCGATCTGAAGGAGGTCAAGTACCGGCCGACGATCGACCCGCACGACTACCAGATCAAGACCGACCGGGCGCTGCGTTTCCTGCGCGAGGGCAAGAAGGTCAAGGTCACGATCTTCTTCCGCTACCGGCAACTGCGCCGGCCTGAACTCGGTGTCGCCATCCTGGACAAGGTGAGCGCGGCGATCGACGGAGTTGGCGAGGTCGAGACGCGCTCCGGCCTCGAGGGTCGTCAGATGACGATGATCCTCAACCCGACCCCGCAAGAGGACTGAGGCCGAACACGCCCTAGTACAGCACGACGGAGCGGATGCTCTTGCCTTCGTGCATGAGGTCGAAGGCGTGGTTGATCTCGTCGAGGCCCATCGTGTGGGTGATCATGCTGTCGATCTCTATCTCGCCGGCCAGGTACTGGTCGACCATGCCGGGCAGGTCGGTGCGGCCGCGGACGCCGCCGAAGGCGGTGCCGCGCCAGACGCGGCCGGTGACGAGCTGGAAGGGCCGGGTCGCGATCTCCTGGCCTGAACCGGCGACGCCGATGATCACCGACTCGCCCCAGCCCTTGTGGCAGCACTCGAGGGCGGCGCGCATGACCTCGACGTTGCCGATGCACTCGAACGAGTAGTCGACGCCGCCGTCCGTCAGGTCGACGATCACTTCCTGGACCGGATCGTCGTAGTCGGCCGGGTTGACGAAGTCCGTGGCGCCGAGGGAGCGCGCAAAGTCGAACTTGGCCGGGTTGACGTCGACCGCGATGATCCGGCCGGCCTTCGCCATCACGGCCCCCTGGATCACGGAAAGGCCGATGCCGCCGAGGCCGAACACAGCGACGGTGGTTCCGGGCTCGACTTTGGCCGTGTTCAGCACCGCGCCGATGCCGGTCGTGATGCCGCAGCCGAGCAGGCAGACCTTGTCGAGGGGGGCCGCCGGGTTCACCTTTGCGGCGGAGATCTCCGCGATCACCGAGTACTCCGAGAAAGTCGAGGTGCCCATGTAGTGGTAGAGCGACCGGCCGCCGCTCGCGAACCGGGAACTGCCGTCCGGCATCACGCCCTGACCCTGGGTGCCGCGAATCGCCTGGCAGAGGTTCGTCTTTCCCGAGGTGCAGAACTTGCACTCGCGGCATTCCGCCGTATAGAGCGGGATCACATGGTCGCCGGGCGCGACGGAGGTAACGCCGGGACCGACCTCCTCGACGATCGCGCCGCCCTCATGCCCGAGGATGGCGGGAAACAGTCCCTCCGGGTCGGCCCCGGAAAGGGTGTAGGCGTCCGTGTGGCAGACGCCGGTGGCGACGACGCGGACGAGGATCTCTCCCTGTTGCGGGCCTTCGACGTCGACCTCTTCGATCTCCAGTGGTTTGCCCGCTTCGTGGGCCACGGCGGCTCTCGACTTCATCGCTGGAGAGGCTCCTTCGAAGAAAAATCCAAACTCGATGTGAAATTGTGCCGTGCACACGCTACCATCAGTAGGCAGCGCCCTGTCGTGTGGTCGACGGGAAGGCGTAAACGAGGAGGAAGAGCATCTGAAGTAGAACCAAGGGAGGAAACACATGCGCAAGTTGCTCATGGAGTGCATTGGCACGATGTTCCTGATGATGGCGGTGGCTCTCACCGGGAACAACCCTGTTGCCGTCGGGTTCATGTTGGCGGTGATGGTCTACAGCGGCGGACACTTGTCCGGCGCCCACTTCAACCCGGCAGTGAGCCTGGCCGCATGGATGCGAGGCAAGCTCGGCGTGGCCGACATGGTCAAGTACATGGTGGCCCAGCTTGTCGGCGCCTGTCTTGGTTGGCTCGTCCACAGCTACCTGGTGGGGGGAAGCACCGAGCCGATGGCGGTGGAAGGCCATCCACTCATGCACGGAATGGTGGCCGAGGCGCTCCTTGCCTTCGCTCTCGTCACCGTGGTGCTGAACATGACGTCCTCGCGGTCGTCGGGTAACCCGGCTGGCGGTCTGGTTATCGGCTTTACACTTGCGGCCGGCGTTTACATGGTCGGCGGTGTTTCAGGTGGTGCGCTCAATCCAGCGGTCGGAATCGGCCCCGAAGTCATGGGGGCGATCACGGGTAATGGCTTCGACGCCAATACCCTGGCGCTCTACGGAGTGGGCCCGCTGGTCGGCGGCGCGTTGGCGGCGGTCGTCTACAAGTTCCTCAACGAGGGCTGAGACTGACCGCGCCGGCTGTCTGGGCCGGCATCGAGATCCGCGCGTGACCCCGTCAACGGCGCGCCGAGCGGGGCACGTCGCGGTGCGTTTGACGCGAGGACTCCTGCTCGCTGGTGCTCTGGCAGCGCCCGCACAGGCGCAGTTGCCCGGAGCGGCGGTCGACGTCCTGGACTACCGCTTCGAACTCGCGCTCTCGGACCAGGGCGACGAGATCGACGGCCGGGCGGTGATCACCTTCCGCGTGCTGCGGCCGGTCTCCGAGGTCGAGTTCGATCTCGATGATCCGGCGGAAGAGAGTGTCCTGGAAGCCGGGGGGAAGGCCGGCGAAGGCCGGCCGGCCGGGGGCATGGTCGTGTCCTCGGCGACGCTCGCTGGCCGGGCCCTCGGGTTCCGCCAGCAGGACGATCGGCTCTTCGTGGTCCTGGACCGCGGGGCGGCAGCCGGTGAACGCCGCCGTATCGAGATCCGCTATCGCGGCGTCCCGGCCGACGGCTTCACGATCGGCACGAACCGGCACGGCGAGCGGACGTTCTTCGCCGACAACTGGCCGAATCGGGCCCACCACTGGCTGCCGGTCGTCGACCACCCGGCGGACAAGGCGACCGTGGCGTTCGAGGTCACGGCCCCTTCCCACTACCAGGTCGTGGCCACCGGGGCCTTCGTGGAAGCCGTCGACCTGGAGGACGGCATGCGGCGGACCGAGTGGCGCAGCCGGGCGCCGGTCGCCACGAAGGTGATGGCGGTCGGCGTCGCGCGCTTCGTCCGCCACCGCCAGGCAATGGTCGACGGCGTGCCGGTCGAGACCTGGGTCTACCCGCAGGACCGGGATGTCGGCCTGCGGGCGTTCGCTCCGGGGCCGCGCGTGCTGGGGACCTTCGAGCGGCGGCTCGGGGACTACCCGTACGCCAAGCTCGCCAACGTGCAGACGACGACCCGCTGGGGCGGACTGGAGAACGCCGGCAACGTGTTCTACGACGAGGACGCGATCCTCAGCGAAAGCGGCATCGAGACCCTGATCGCCCACGAAATCGCCCACCAGTGGTTCGGCGACTCCGTGACCGAGAGCGACTGGCCCCACGTCTGGCTCAGCGAGGGCTTCGCGACCTATCTCACCGCCTGCTACCTGGACTGGACGTACGGTCGCGGGCGCTTCATGGGCCAGATGGACGCGGCGCGGGAGCGGGTTCTGCGGTACCTGGAACAGGCGCCGGATTCCGTGATCGTGCCGGAAGCCGTGCCCGATCCCAGGCGGCTCCTGAGCCCGAACGTCTACCAGAAGGCTGCCTGGGTGCTGCACATGCTGCGCGGCGAGGTGGGTGACGGCACGTTCTGGAAGGGCATGCGGACGTACTACGAGCGCTTCCGCGACCGGAACGCCTCGACGGGCCAGTTCGCGGCCGTCATGGAGGAGGTGTCGGGCCGTAGGCTCGACTGGTTCTTCGAGCAGTGGCTGCGCCGGCCCGGCGTGCCGGAGCTGGAGATCGCGTGGCGCTTCGATGAGGCGGCGTCGGCCGTGGAGCTGACAGTGCGTCAGACGGGACCGACGATCTACCGGTTGCCGGTGGAGGTGGAGGCGGTGCTGGAGGACGGCCGTGTCGTTCGCGGCCGCGTCGACGTCGAGGGCGTGCGAACCACCGTCTCGATGCCCGTGACGGGATTGCCCGAGCGCCTCCGGATCGACCCTGAGGGCTGGCTGCTCATGCGGCATGTGGTCGAGGAGGGGTAGCCCCGCTAGCGCTACGATCGATCGGCCATGCCCGCGACCGAACACACCGCGGCCTCCGACTTCGAACGGTCCTGCGCCGGCGGCGCCTTCGGCACTGTCCTGGCCGATCCGCCGTGGCAGTTCCTGAACCGAACCGGCAAGGTGGCGCCGGAGCACCGCCGTTTGAGCCGCTATTCGACCCTGAAGCGGGCGGAGATCGAAGCGATTCCGGTCGCAGACGCCTGCGCCGAGGACGCCCACCTCTACCTCTGGGTGCCCAATGCCCTCCTCCAGGAAGGCCTCGGCGTGATGGAGCACTGGGGCTTCACCTACAAGACGAACCTGGTCTGGCACAAGGTGCGCAAGGACGGTGGCCCCGACGGTCGCGGCGTCGGCTTCTACTTCCGCAACACGACGGAACTCGTCCTGTTCGGTGTCCGCGGCAAGCTGCGTACGCTGGCGCCCGGCCGCCGCCAGGTCAACATCATCCGTTCGCGCAAGCGGGAGCACTCCCGCAAGCCGGACGAGCTCTACGAGATCATCGAAGCGTGCAGCCCGGGCCCGTACCTGGAGCTCTTCGCCCGTGGCCGCCACTCGGATCTCTGGACCGCCTGGGGCGACCAGAGTGCGTCATACGAGCCGGACTGGCCCACTTACCGAAACACCAGCGCAAGGGCCCGCTGAAGGAGGCCACCATGTGCAGGAACATCCGCATCCTCTATAACTTCGAACCGCCCGCCAGCGAGGATGAAGTACGCGCCGCGGCCCTCCAGTACGTGCGCAAGGTCAGCGGTTCGACGAAGCCGTCGCGAGCCAACGAGGCCGCGTTCGAGCAGGCCGTGGACGCCGTCGCGGCGGCGACCGGTCGGCTGCTCGCGGAACTCACCACGACCGCGCCGCCGCGCAACCGGGAAGTCGAAGCGGAGAAGGCTCGTGAGCGCTGGCGGCAGCGACAGGAGCGGATGGCCGCGGCCGCTTCGGGTTGAAGGTCGGTTCTACGCCCTCTCCGCCCCCATCACCTCGTCGTAGTAGTCGATCACCCGACGCACATAGGCGCGCTTCTCGATGTAGCTGCCCGGATAGAAGCTGCGCTTGAAGCCGTAGATGATCACGTTGCGCAGGTCTTCGTGAGTCAGGTCGAAGGCCTGGCAGGCGGACGAGATCTCCTTGGTCACGGAGGTTCGCGACATGAGCCTGTTGTCCGTGCAGAGGGTGACCGAGAGCCGGTCTTCGATCATCCGTCCGAAGGGGTGGTCGGAGAACTTCTGGAGCCGCTGGATGCTCTGGAGATTCGAGGTGATGCAGACCTCGAGGGTGATGCGCCGGTCGCTGATGTACTGGGCGAGGTTGCGGATGTAGCGCTCGGGGTCCTTCGCCGCCGCCGAGTTCGGGTTGTCGCGCCGGAGGCGATCCGCGGCGTAGAGGTGTGTTCCGTGTCCGATCCGATCGGCCTGCAGCAGGGTGATCGCCTGGAAGATGCTCTCCGGACCGTAGGCCTCGCCAGCGTGGATCGTCTTCATCAGGAAGTTCTGCTGTGCGAAGAGGAATGCGTCCCGATGCACGGCTGCCGGGTTGCCGGCTTCAGCGCCCGCTAGATCGAAGGCCACGACCGGCAGCCCGAGTCGGTCGCGGGCCTCGACCACGGAGCGGGCCAGCGAGAGCGATGCGGCGGCATGAATCTCCGCCTTGGTCCAGCCGTTGAGAGCCGAGTACAGGCCGCGGTAGTAGGGACTGTGTCCGGGCCCGAACATGCGCAGCGCGCAGGCGATGATGCCGTAGCGGAACGGCGGTTCGGTGCCGCTCCTGACGCTCTCCGTAGCCTCGTGTTCGCGCTGGATCCTGGCGAGGCCGCGGTCGACGGCTGCAAGGACCCCGGCGATGTCCAGATCGGGGCCGGTGTGAAGTTGGGGCGCCAGGCGGACCTCGACGTAGCAGACGCCCTCGGCCAGGTTGTCCGCGCCGAGTTCACAGGCGGCTCGCTCCAGGGCCTCGGCGGTGCAAAGCGCCGGGGCCGTGTAGGAGAACGTCCGCAGGTAGTCCTCCAGGTCGTCGTAGGTCTCCTTGAACACGAGTTCCAGCAGACCTTCCGGCGTCTGGGAAGGCAGTTCGAGTCTGGCGTCGCGCGCCAGCTCGATCAGGGTTTCGAGGCGAAGCGACCCGTCCAGATGAACGTGGAGGTCCGTCTTCGGCAGCTTGCCGATCAGGTCGGCCGAGGGGACGGGTTCGTTCGGGTCGGTATGATGCGCGGTCTGCATAGCGCAGTGTAACGCTGATTGCGGGGGAGCGAGATGATGAGGACGACCAGACGTTCCTTTCTTGGTGGCATGGGCGGTCTCGGAGCGGCCGCCGTCGGGCTGGGCGCGACGGGCGCCGGGTTCGCGGCGCCGGTGCGAGGCAGAGCAGTGGCTGCCAGCGACCGCATCCGGGTCGGCGTGATCGGATGCCGCGGCATGGGATCGAGCAACATGCGTTCCATGCTCGACATAGACGGCGTCGAGTGCGCGGCGCTCTGCGATGTCGACGGCAATGTTCTCGCGGAGCGGGTCGAGTCCTTCGAAGGTCTGACCGGCAGCAAGCCGGACAGCTACGGCGACTACCGCAAGCTGCTGGAGGACGATCGAATAGACGCCGTGATCGTCGGTACCCCCGACCACTGGCACTGCAAGATCATGGTCGACGCCTGCGAAGCCGGAAAGGACGTCTACGTCGAGAAACCGATGGCCAACTCGATCGAGGAGGTCCGGGTGATGCAGCGGGCCGCGAAGGACTACGGCCGGGTGGTTCAGGTCGGCCAGTGGCAGCGTTCGGGAAAGCACTGGCAGGACGCGATGGAGTACCTCTGGTCGGGTGAGCTCGGCCAGATCCGTACCGCCAAGACATGGGCTTACATGGGTTGGGCCGCGCCGATGCCGGTAGCCGACTCGAAACCGCCGGCGGGCGTCGACTACGACATGTGGCTGGGGCCGGCGAAGAAACGGCCCTTCAACAAGCACCGCTTCCACTGGGACTTCCGCTGGTACTGGGACTACGCGGGTGGCCTGATGACCGATTGGGGGGTTCACCTGATCGACATCGTGCTCATGGGCATGAAGGCGACGGCGCCCAAGTCGGTGATGTCGCTCGGCGGGCCGTTCGGCTATCCCGGCAGCGCGATGGAGACTCCGGACACCCAGCAGGCCATCTACGAGTACGACGACTTCACGATGACCTGGGAGCACAGCCTGGGCATCAGCCTGGGACCGCACCAGCGTGGTCACGGCGTCTCCTTCACCGGCAACAACGGCACCCTGGTCGTCGACCGCGGCGGCTGGGAGGTGCTGGCCGAGACCGGCCGCAAGGACGGCGAGCGCTACGAGAAGACGCCGGCGATCGAGAGACAGGCCGCGGACCGTGACCAGCGGGGTCTGGACCAGCACACGCAGGACTTCATCGATTGCATGAGAACGCGGGAACAGCCGCGCTGCAACGCGGACGTGGGGGCCCTGGTTGCGGTCAACGCGCACCTGGGGAACATCGCGTTCCGGACCGGTCGCCGCGTGTACTGGGATCACGAGGCGGGACGCGTTGTGGGCGACGACGAGGCGAACGCGCTTCTGCGCGCCGAGTACCACAACGGCTGGCAGTTCCCGCAGGTGTCGGGCGCCGAAGCGTCGGCCGGCTGATTCGCAGTCAGGCCAGGTGACTTCGCTCGAAGACCGCCGGCTCGGCGCCGCGACCATCCTCTTCGGCGAAGGCGGGGGAAAGTACCCCGACAACAACGCCCTGCTGGTGGAAGGCGCCGCGTCCACGATGCTGATCGACCCCTCGCTGGGGGTTCGGGCGCGGGGCCGGAGCGCTCTGCCGGGCGTCGACCTCGTGCTGCTGAGCCATTGCCACGAAGACCACACGGCGGCGCTGCCCCTGTTTCGGGACGCAACGGTTCACGTTCACGAGGAGGACTTGCCGGGTCTGCTCGATTTCGACGGCTTCCTGGACATCTTCGGTGTCGAACCCGCGCGCCGGGGAGAGTACGGCCGGTACCTGCGGGAGACGTTCTTCTACGAACCGCGGCCGGACGCCGTGCCCTTTCGCGACGGGGATCTGTTCGACCTGGGCGGTGGCGTCTCGGTTCGGGTGATCCACACCCCGGGCCACACGCGCGGCCACTGCTGCCTTCTGATCGAGCCGGACGGCATCCTGTTCCTGGCCGACATCGATCTGAGTGGCTTCGGCCCGTACTACGGGGACGGATGGTCCGACCTCGAAGCGTTCGAACACTCCCTCGAACAGGTGCGGGGCATCCAGGCGGCGCACTACCTCTCCGGCCACCACATCGGCCTGCTCGACGACCGCGACGCCTTCCTGAACCGCCTCGACCGCTACGTCGACCGGATCGCCGATCGCGAGGGACGGCTGCTCGAGTACCTGAAACAGCCGCGGACGATGGACGACATCGTCGCTCACCGCTTCGTCTACCGACCGCACGATCAGGGCGATGGCATCGCGAAGGCCGAACGGCGTAGCGCCGCACTCCACCTCGACCGGCTCGAGCGCGACGGCCTGGTCGAGCGGGCGGAGGAGACGTACCGGACGCTCCGACAGAGTCCCTGATCGGGCTCGGTTGGGTCGCGCCCGATGCGGAAGGCACCGGGCGTCTATACTGCCGTTTCGGCCGCGCCGGCTCCCAGGAGGTTTGGATTGTCCGTCAAGAAACTGACCCGCGCAGTCGCCGGGGCTTCGATTCTGCTTGCGGCGCTGCTCGCCGCTCCGCTGGCCGCGGATGACGCGGCGTCAGTGGATCATCTGTTCGACCCCGACACGATCCACGCCGCGACCGCGGACCAATTCCGCGCCGTGCTGGAACACCACCGGGGCAAAGTCGTCGTCGTGAACTACTGGGCCACCTGGTGCATCCCCTGCCTGCAGGAACTGCCCGAACTCGACCTGCTGCAGGAACGGTATGCCGAGCGGGGCCTGGTCGTGCTCGCCGTCTCGATGGACGACCCGGACAAGCTGGAGGATCGGGTGCGACCGTTCTTCGCCAAGCGGGCGCCGGGCCTCGTCTCCTATCTGGCCAGCGCAGGCGAAGACGACTCCCTGGAGTTCGTGACGTCGTTCGATCCTGAATGGCCCGGCGCGCTGCCGACGACGATGTTCTTCGATCGCGACGGCGAGCTGACCAACATTCATCTCGGACGAATGCTGTACGCGGAGTTCGAGGAGGCCGTTCTCGAGCTGCTCGACGCCGGCGGGGGCGGCTGACCGGCCGGGATCGGTCCACCCGGTTGCGGACCGGGGCGTCACGTACCGGCGGCATGGGAAGCAGCCGCCGGTTTTGCTTGTTCTCCTGCCTTGGCGCCCGTCGCCGGGTGGTTGTCACATAAAGGGGCTCTAGTGTCTGATCCTGCCTTCGAACATTTCGCTTTCGCCGACGAGTACGGTCCCGAGAAGGTCGTCACCGTCTACGAACCCCGCTGCGGTCTGGAAGGGATCGTGGTGATCGACAACAGCGCCGCCGGACCCACGATGGGCGGGATCCGCATGGCGCCGGACGTGACCGTGGAGGAGGTATCCCGGCTGGCGCGCGCCATGACCTGGAAGAACGCCATGGCGCGCCTCCGTCACGGAGGCGGCAAGGCGGGCATCCGCGCAGATCCGCGGACGGCGAACCGTGAGGCTCTGATTCGGCAGTTCGGCCGCGCGATCCGGCAGTTGACGGACTACATTCCGGCCCCCGACATGGGCACGAACGAGACCGCGATGGCCTGGATCCGGGACGAGGGGGGCCGCTCCGTCGGCCTGTCCAGGTCCCTGGGCGGTGTTCCGCTCGACGAGACGGGCTCTACCGGTTTCGGCCTCGCCATCGCCGCGGAGGTGGCGGAGGAAGTGGGCGTTGTTGGACTCGAAGGCGCGACGGTCTCCATCCAGGGCTTCGGCAACGTCGGTCGGCCGGCGGCCCGGTTTCTCGAGGAGCGCGGCGCGCGCCTCGTCGCCGTCACCGACCTCGACGGCACCGTCCATGACCCGGACGGCATCGACATCGATGAACTCGTGGCCACGATCGACGCGACCGGCGGGGTGACCGCCTATCCGCGTGGCCACCGCGTGGAGGGCGACGCGTTCCTCGATCTCGAGGTCGACTTCTTCGTGCCGGCGGCGCGCCCCGACGTGATCGACAGTGGCAACGCCGGCGGCGTAGGCTGCAAGGTCGTGCTTCAGGGAGCGAACATCCCGGTGACGCCGGCCGGCGAGCGGATCCTCCACGACCGTGGCATCCTCTCGATTCCCGACTTCGTGGCGAATGCCGGCGGCATCATCTGCGGTGCGGTCGAGTACGCCGGTGGCTCGGAGAGACAGGCATTCGAGAGGATCGAGGACACGGTGCGCGAGAACACCCGCGAGGTGCTGGAGCTTGCTCGGGCCGAAGCACGGTTGCCGCGTGAAGCGGCGATGAGCATCGCCCAGGGACGGGTTGCGGAAGCGATGGCGTACCGGCGCGCCGACTGACGCGCCCGACGCCGAGAACGAATGAGGCCTCACAACGCGCTCGCCGAACCGGCGGTCGACCGGCGTTCGGAGCGGCGCGGCGACGCGGATTGGCTCGCAGGCCGTCTCGCCGATCCCGGAAGTCTCCTGACTGTCGTGTGGCGGGAGCGCAGCCTGGTTATCGACGCGCACGGGGATCGCGCCCCGGAGCCCGGGACGGTGCCTGTGACCGTGGCGTCGGCGCTGGTCGAGCAGACGGAGGAACTGGTCTACCTGGGGGACGCGGCCGGTCGGAGCTACTTCTCGGTCGACCTCTCCGATCGGGACGACCCGCTCTCGGGAGCGTTGCGCGGCGCCGGCCGACTGGTGGAGCTGCGTCAGGTCGGCGCGGCGATGAGCGCCGCCGACGGCAACCTACTCGCCTACGCGCGCGCCATGGCCACCTGGCACCAGCGCCACCGCTTCTGCGGCCGCTGCGGGGGGCCGACCACAAGCAGGAACGCGGGTCACTTGCGCGTGTGTAGAGGCTGTGGCGCCGAGCACTTCCCACGCACGGATCCCGCGGTGATCATGCTGGTGCACACGACGGGCGACGACAACTCGTGCCTGCTCGGACGCCAGGCGACCTGGCCGCCCGGGATGTTCTCGGCCCTCGCCGGCTTCGTCGAACCCGGCGAGAGCCTGGAGAGCGCCGTGGCGCGCGAAGTCCAGGAGGAGACCGGCATCGACGTCGACTCCGTGGAGTACCACTCCTCCCAGCCGTGGCCCTTCCCGACCTCGATCATGCTGGGCTTCTACGCCACGTCGCCCGGCGGCGACGTGCGGGTGGACACCGAGGAGCTCGAGCACGCCGTCTGGGTGCGCCGCTCCGAGCTGGAGTACGCGCTCCGCGCTCGGGAAGTCCGCCTGCCGCCGCCGTTCTCGATCGCCCGTCGCCTGATCGACGACTGGCTGCGCGGCGAGCGCTGAACCGTCGCGTACCATTGTGAGTCCATGACTCTGAACTCGACGAACGGCGCCGGCAGCCAGCCGCTCGACCGCCTCGGCCGGCCGATCCGCGATCTGCGCATCTCGGTCATCGACCGTTGCAACTTCCGCTGCACGTTCTGCATGCCGGCGGACCGGGAGTACAGGTTCCTGCCCAGGCAACAGTTGATGACGTTCGAGGAGATCGAACGCCTGGTGCGGCTGTTCGCCCGACTCGGCGTCCGCAAGTTGCGGTTGACCGGCGGCGAGCCCCTGCTGCGCCGGGACATCGAGGAGCTGGTCCGGATTCTGGCCGCCGTGCCGGGAGTCGAGGATCTGGCGTTGACCACGAACGGCGCCCTGCTCGGCGCCAAGGCGCGGGCGCTCGCCGACGCCGGGCTCAACCGTGTGACGGTCAGCGTCGAGTCTCTGCACGACGACGTCTTCGGCCGCGTGACCGGCCTCGGTCACGGCGTCGGCCAGGTACTGGAAGGGATCGAAGCCGCTGCCGCCGCCGGTCTCGGACCGATCAAGATCAACACCGTCGTCATGAAGGGCACGAACGAGGACGAAGTCGCCGAAATCGCCGGCTACTTCAAGGAGCGCGGCCACATCGTCCGCTTCATCGAGTTCATGGACGTCGGCACCGTGAACGACTGGAGCCTCGACCAGGTCGTGACCGCCTCCGGGATCGCCGACCGCATCGCCGAACGCTGGGCCTTCGAACCGGTCGACCGCGCCCAACCAAGCGACGTCGCCGAGCGCTTCCGCTACCTCGACGACGGCGTCGAGTTCGGCGTCATCCCCTCGATCAGCCGACCCTTCTGCGGCGACTGCGCCCGCGCCCGCCTGTCTGCTGACGGGCGGCTCTACACCTGCCTGTTCGCCGACACCGGCCCCTCGCTGCGCGACCGGATGCGCGCCGACGAGACGGACGAGGAACTGCTTGCGTTTCTCGCCTCTCACTGGCGCCAACGGGAGGACCGCTACTCGGAGGTCCGCGCCGAACGCCTCCGCGCCGGCCTGCAGCCGGTTCCGGAACGCGTCGAGATGTTCCGAATCGGCGGCTGAGCGTCTTCGGCGCGGCTGCGGAGGGTCGTCGGACGCACCCGCCTGCCTTGTCGGGGCCGGAGGGGAGGGTCCCAGCGGCCGCTCGCGCTTCCTGAGTGGTTGGAAGGTCGGCGCTCGCTGCGGTCGGCTGCGCTCCGGTTGGTCGTCGGTTCGTGAGAGGTCGCCGGCCGTCGCTTGCCGACAGCCTCGCTGGGACCCTCCCCTCCGGCCCCTGGGCAGGCTGGCCGGTGTCGATGTTCGTCTGGCCGACTGCGGGTGCTCCGGCCTTCTGACCGGTTTCAGGCCCCCGGAGGAAACCGCGGAGATTGAGTACCCTCGCCGTCTCTGGAGAATGTGTTGCGGCCAGAGCCGCGGCTGGCGAAGGTGGGGAGACAGCAGAGTGCAGAATCGAGCGACCCTGGCAACCTTCCCGGACCCGATACAGGCGGGTATGACGACGGCTTTCCGTCTAGGTCAGTAAGGGAGGGTGACGACCGGTGGGTCCCGCCCCCAGGATCTGTACACCGAACCGACTGTTACGCTGCAACCAGATGACGACCTTCGACACCCTTGCGGCTGCCCGGACTCTCGAAGGCGCGGGCATGGACCCGGCGCAGGCCGCGGCGGTGACCGAGACGATCCGGTCCGCTGCTACGGAGGGCGTCGCGACTCGATCCGACCTGGCTGTGTTGCGTGGCGATCTGTCCGAGTTGCGCGGCGAACTGGGTGCGATGGAGGCTCGTCTCACCTGGCGCATGGTGCTGATTGCCGGTGCGGTCACGGCCTTCGTTACTGCTCTCGATCGTCTGTTCGCTTAGGCACGTCCCGTCTTCGAAGTGCGGCAGGCGCGACGGGCTTGCTCGGAACGTGCCTCGTCGTCGACGTCGATGGCCGTTTCCGCTAGCGGACGAAGAAGCCCTCGGTGCGGGCTGCCTGGGAAAGCCGTTCGTCGCTGCATACGAGCTTGAGGGCGGACGGATCTTCCGAGGCCGCCGTGAGCGCGGCTGCCAACTGCAGCGCATCGGCTGCCCGCAGACGGTGGAGTCGCAGTAGCCTTACCGCTCGGCGTCGGACGCGCTCGAGCGGTTCGACCTCCAGCCAACTGGAGCGCAAGCGATCAAGCTGCATGTGAGCGATCTCGAGTCCGTCGCTCTCGATATGCCCGTCCCGGCGAAGCCGGTTCAAGGCGGATTCGCACTCGATCCAACTACCCCACCATGTGACGATGACGGGGTCCTCCCGGATCAGCCGGCGTCGGTCATTCGTGGTCGACTCCTCAACGAGAAGAGCCACCACGGCGGAGGAGTCCCAGTACTTCAGCGGTCGCTTGCTCTCTCCGCGGCGACCAGGCGGCTTGCACTGATGCCCTCCGGAAGGCGCGGGAGTTTCGTCTGCAACACGCGCTCGACATCCAGCGGAACGCGGGGTGCTGTCGCGTGGCCCTGACGGACCAGCTCTGCCGCGGCATCGTCAGGAGCCAGGTGTTCGGTGCGACACGACTCGATTCTCGCCACGGGTTCTCCTCGGTGTGTGATCAGGACGGTTTCACCCTGGCGCACCTCGTGGAGCAGTCCGCTGAGGTTGTCCTTCGTTTCGCTAACGCTGGCCCGTTTCATCCGGCTAGTCTGGCTAGAATAAAGAGGCCTGTCAAGCGCGATAGTGATGTAACCCGTCCTCGACGGCATCGGCGAAGGCGCCTGCGTGCCGAGTTTGCGACCGCCTTGAGGCCTGCGGCTTCCGGCGGCCGCAGCCGCATTCGCAGTCGCATCCGACCGTGAACGCTTCACTTACGCGAATTCCGGTACAGTCCCGCGCATGCGTAGCCGCAAGATCAGGGCGGTCGCGTGAGTACTCGTCCGCTGCTGGCGGCGGCCGAAGGGGAGCGGGACCGCAAGGCGGAACACATCCGGCTGGCGCTGGATCGGCGTATGCAGGTCGAGCGCAGCTACTTCGACGACTACCGGTTCGAGCACAGGGCGCTGCCGGAGATCGACTTCGACGATGTGCGGATCGGCGGCGGCTTCCTGGGACGGGAACTCGCGGCGCCGCTGCTCATCTCGTGCATGACGGGGGGGACCGGCGTCGCGGAGGAGATCAACCGCCGCCTGGCCGAGGCGGCCGAGGCTACGCGGGTCGCCCTGGGAGTCGGGTCGCAGCGCAAGGCGATCGACGATCCGGACACCGCGGCGACGTTTCGCGTACGGGAATTCGCGCCGAACGTGCCGATCCTGGCCAACCTGGGCGCGGTGCAACTGAACTACGGCTACGGCATCGACGAGTGCCGGGCGGCGGTCGACATGGTCGAAGCGGATGCCCTGGTGCTGCACCTGAACGCGCTGCAGGAGGCGTTGCAGCCGGAGGGCCAACTGAATTTCCGGGGGCTGCTGCCGAAGATCGCGCGCGTGGTCGAGGCGCTGGACGTGCCGGTCGTGGTCAAGGAGATCGGCTGCGGCATCTCGGCCACCGTCGGCCGCGAACTCGCCAACGTCGGCGTCAGCATCCTGGACACGGCGGGAGTGGGAGGCACGAGCTGGGCGCGGATCGAGGCGGCTCGTGCCGACGAGGTGGCGCTCGGCGAACGCTTCGCCGACTGGGGGTTGCCGACGCCGGAGTCGATCCGCCAGTTGGCGGCGGTCCCCGGCGTCCAGGTCATCGGCAGCGGCGGCATCCGCTCCGGCGTCGACGCGGCGAAGGCGCTGGCGCTCGGCGCCGACATCGCCGGCATGGCGTTCCCGTTTCTCGAAGCGGCCAACAGGTCGACCGACGCCGTGGTCGACCGGATCTCCCGCACGGCCTTCGAACTGCGTACCTGCATGTTCTGCACCGGCGCCGCCGACCTCGCCGCGCTGCGCCGCGTGCCGCTGGTGAAGGAGACCGGCGATGGCTGATCGGCCGGTTTCCGGCTCCGAGCTGGCCCCCGAACTCGAGTCCGCGGCGGCCGAGATCGCCGGCTCGGAGCGCGGCTTCCACCGGCCGCCGCCGGGCCTCGACGCCGCGGGACAGGCAGCCGTGCGCCGCCGGGCCCTGGACCTGGCGACCGGCAGCGGTCCGCTCACTGCGATCGGCAGCTACGCCCTGGACGGCGAACGGGCGTCCACCCAGAACTGCGAGAACTTCATCGGCGCCGCCCAGGTGCCGATGGGCGTCGCCGGGCCGGTCCACGTCCGCGGGAGCGAGATCGACGGCGCCGTCCGTGTGCCGATGGCGACCACCGAAGGAGCCCTGCTCGCGAGCGTGAACCGGGGCTGCCGAGCGATCACGGCCGCGGGTGGCGCCACCGTCTACGTCGAGGACGTGGGCATGACCCGGGCCCCCGTCTTTCGCACGACGGGGATCGACGAGACGAGGCGGCTGCTCGAGTGGCTGGAAGCGAACGAGGAGACGATCCGCGCCAAGGCTCACGAGACGAGCCGCTTCCTGGAACTCCGGGAGATCCGGCCGTCTGTCGTCGGTAGCACCGTGTTCCTTCGGTTTCGCTTCGGGACCGGTGACGCGATGGGCATGAACATGGTGACGATCGCCTGCGACCGCCTCGTGTCCGAGTTGATCGAGCCGGAAACCGGCGTGCAGTGCGTCGCGCTGTCCGGCAACTACTGCGTCGACAAGAAGCCCTCCGCGGTCAACTACCAGCTTGGCCGCGGCAAGCGGATTCACGCCGAGGTCGTGCTGGACGAGACGACCGTGCGCAAGGTCCTCAAGTCGGAGGCGAAGGCACTCCAGGACGTCGCCTACCGGAAGAACCTGCTTGGCTCCGTGGCGGCGGGCGCGCTCGCCTTCAACGCGCAGTTCGCGAACGTGCTGGCGGCGGTCTTCGTCGCCTGCGGCCAGGATCTCGCCCACGTCGTGGAGGGCGCGATGGGCGTCGCCTCGTTCGAGGCGCGCGACAACGGCTCGGTCTACGCGTCCGTCTACATGCCGGACGTCCCGCTGGCGGCGATCGGAGGCGGTACCGGTCTCGACACCCAGCGCGAGGCACTCGCGGTGATGGGAGTGCGGCCCGACGCGGCGCGGCCGGGCGCGGCCGTGCGGCGGCTGGCCGAGATCGTCGGCGCGGTCGTCCTGGCCGGGGAGCTGTCCCTGACCGCGGCCTTCACGTCGCGCGACCTGGCACGGGCGCACGAACGGCTCGGCCGCTCAAGCGCGGCGAACACGGGCGATTGATCGGACCGCGAGTCCGAGCCGCGCGACGGCGGTGGGCTGACGGGCTGGACGGCGCCTGGGCGAAGGGGTGCTTCTCGTGACTGGGGGGACTCGTGGCGCGGTGAGGCTGAGTGTGCCCGGGAAGGTCATCCTGATGGGTGAACACGCGGCCGTGTATGGCCGGCCGGCGGTCGTGGCGGCGGTGGATCTGCGGCTGAAGGTGGAGGCGCGTGTGGGATCCGGGGGTGGCCGGTTGGAGGGCGGCTGCGTGCTGCTCGACCTGCCGGACATCGGTATTGCGGAAGAGCACTCCTGGCCGGAGGTCGAGGAGTTTGCGAACCGAGCGCGAGCGCAGTGGCGCGCGTTCCAGGCCGGTGAGGAACCCTTCCGGGCGAGTCGCGATCGCAGTGCCCTGGTCCGCGTGGCGGTCGGCGAAGCGCTGGCGTCGCTGCCACGGCCGGCGTCGGCGAGATTGCGGGGCGGGTCGCTTGAACTGAGGCTGCGGTCGGCGATTCCGGTCGGAGGTGGCTTGGGCAGTTCGGCGGCGGCGGCGGTGGGGGTCGTAGCCGCTGTGCGAGCGCTGGCCGGCAGGGCTGGACCGCCCGGGCCGGATGAACTCGGCGTGATCGAGGGGGCGGCGCTGGAGGTCGAGAGACGCCAGCACGGGTTTCCTTCAGGGATCGACAGCGGCACCGTGTTGCGGGGAGGCGTGTTGTTGGTGCGCGACGGCGAACGCGCATTGCGGTTCGACGGTCTACCGCGGCGACATTGGTTGCGGAACGGCCTGTCGATCGTCGACAGCGGCACGCCGGGTCAGACGACGGGCGCCGTCGTGACGACGGTTCGCAAGCGCTACGAGGCGGATCCCGATGGAGTTGCCGAGGTGTTCGACCGGATCGGTGCCGCGGCGGAGGCTCTTCGTGAAGCCCTCGTTTCAGACCGCGAGGCCCAGGCGTCGGCGGCGATCAGGGCTGGTCACCGTAGCCTGGTCGACCTCGGCGTTGTGCCGGCGGCAATCGCTTCGCGTGTTGCCCAGATCGAGGCCGCCGGCGGCGCGGCGAAGATCTCCGGTGCCGGAGCGCTTGAGGGTGAGTCGGCGGGAGCGCTGATCTGCATGCTCGGCGGGCGTGATTCGGGGACGATTGACGGCTTGTCGGATCTCGCACCGGTGGATGTGTCCATCGGCGCGGATGGCCTCCGGTTCGAGGACTGATCGCGGGCGGCTGTAGGCTCGGCATCGAGTCATGGAGTCCACCCTCGAACCGCTGCGCGATCCGGGTCCGGTTACCGCGGAAGCGCCGTCGAACATCGCCTTCATCAAGTACTGGGGCGCCCGCGATCTCGAAGGCGACGGCGAGGGCCCCGTGCCCTTCAACCGGTCCCTGTCGATGACCCTCGACGCGTGCCGATCCGTGTGTTCGGCGTCGCCCCTGGGGGAAGGCAGTGAGGACGAAGTCTGGTGGCTCGACAAGCCCGGCGGTGAGCGCCCGGCCGAGCCGGCCCCGCCGCCTCCGGCCTTCGTCGAGCGCACGAGGCGGCACCTCGACCGGCTGCGGGAATGGTCGCGGAGGACGGCCGCGCCCTACGAAGGCGGGTTCCGCATCGCGACGTACAACACCTTCCCGACTGCGGCGGGAATCGCGTCGTCGGCCTCCGGTTTCACGGCCCTGACCCTCGCTGTCGCGGCCTGCATGGGATTCGATCCGGGGCCGCGGACGCTCTCCGCATTGGCGCGGAGCAGCGGTTCGGGTTCGGCCGCCCGTTCGGCCTGGGGCGGATACGTGGAGTGGCCCGACGGGGACAGCAACGCGGGGGTTCAGATTCTGGACGAGGGGGCCTGGCAACTCTGCGATCTGGTCGCCGTCGTCGAAACCGGGGCGAAGAAGGTGTCGTCCCGGGACGGACACCGGCGGGCTACGAGCAGTCCGTACTTCGCGCCGCGCCTGGCCGCGCTCGACGGGCGGCTGGAGCGGGTGCGCGCCGCTCTCTGTGGCCGCGACTTCGAGGCGCTCGGCGACGCGGTCGAGGAGGAGGGGATCGATCTGCACCTCATCGCGATGTCGTCGCGGCCGCCGGTCTACTACTGGTCGTCCGGGACGATCGAGGTGCTGGCGGCGGTCCGCGGCTTGCGCTCCGACGGCGTTGCCGCCTACGCGACGATGGACGCCGGCGCGAACGTCCATGTGATCTGCCAGCCGGCCGATGCGGGCCAGGTGGCGGACCGGCTCAAGGCGCTCGACAGCGTCGAGCACGTTCTGCGCGACCGCACCGGGGGTCCGCCGGTGTGGCGAAGCGGCGCGGAGCTCTGACCGTGGTGGCCGGATCGGGGGACGCCAGGAGCGATGAGCGCGATCGGTTGAGCGTGACCCTGGTCAAGCTCGGCGGCAGCCTGATCACCGACAAGAAGAAACCGCGTACGGTCGAGAAGGAGCGCCTGGAGCGCCTGGCGGCCGAGATCGCCGCCGGTTGGTCGGGCGGCGGTCTGATCGTCGGCCACGGCAGCGGCTCCTTCGGTCACCCGGAGGCCAGGGCGGCCGGCCTGGTGGGAGGTGCGGGCGGTCGCCGGCTCGACACGGCGGCCGACCGCATGGGCATCGCGCGCACGCAGGCCGCGGCGCAGGCTCTTCACCGGTTGATCGTCTCCAGTCTGGTCGATGCGGGCGTGCCGGCCTACTCGCAACCGCCGTCCGGATTCCTGGTCGCCGACGACGGGAAGCCCTGCGGCCCACCGCCCGAACCCCTGGCCGAGGCGCTGCGGCTTGGCATGGTGCCGGTGACGATGGGCGATGTGGCGATGGATCGCAGCCGCGGTGCGGCGATCGTGTCGACCGAAACGGGGTTCGAGTTCCTGGCGGGTGCGCTGCCCGCCCTCGGAATCGAAGTGCGGCGCGCAGTCTGGCTGGGCGTCACTCCCGGCGTGCTGGACTACGCCGGCCTGCCGATTCCGCGTATCGACGCGACGAACATCGAGATGGCGTCGGCGGCCGCGGGCGGTTCGTCGGCGGTCGACGTGACGGGCGGCATGGAACATCGCCTGGTCACCGCGTGGCGTCTGGCCCGGGCCGGCGTCGAGTCGTTGATTGTCGACGGCCGCGAATCCGGCCTGCTGGAATCCGTTCTGCGGCGGCCGGGACGGGCGGAAGGCGCCGGTACACTCGTCTGCTCCAACCGACCACCGCGGAGATCGTCTACGTAGGCACACGCGGCCGCCACGTGACGCGGCCGCCGGAATCATGACCGTACGCGCAAGCAGCACCGTCGAGGACTACCTGAAGTGCATCTTCCGGGCCGAACACGAAGCGCGGCTGAGCGGGCAGGACCTGGTGCCCATGGGCCGTATCGCGGCCCTACTGGAGGTGGCCCCGGCCTCGGTCACCGCGATGATGAAGACCCTGGCCGATTCGGGTCTGATCGCCTACGAGCCCTACAGCGGCGTCCGGCTGGAGCCTGCCGGCCGCAAGCTGGCCGCTCACGTCCTCAGGCGGCACCGGCTGGTCGAGCTGTTTCTCGTCAACGTGATGGGGTTCGACTGGAGCGAGGTCCACTCCGAAGCCGAGCTGCTCGAACACGCGGTTTCCGAACGGATGATCGAGCGGATGGACGAGATGCTGGGCCATCCGTCGGTCGACCCCCACGGCGATCCGATCCCCAGCGCCGATGGCCACATCGAGATCGTGGACCATCCCAGCCTGTTGAAGTGCCCGCTGAACTGCACGGTCGAGGTGGTGCGGGTCACCGATCAGGACGCCGAGTTCCTGCGCTTCGCCGATCGAGAGGGTCTGGCGCCGGGCAGGTCGGTGGAGGTCGCGGCGCGGGACGAGACAGCCGGCAGCGTCGCGGTCATCTCGGGGACCAGGCAGCTCAACCTGGGGTTCCCGGCCGCGTCCAAGGTCCTTGTGCGCGAGTCTCCATGAACTTCGGCCGTCTCCGGCCCTGTCTCTGGCGTACGGCCGGCTTCGCACTGCCGACCGTGGTCCTGGTGATCAGCCTTCACCTCGCCGAACGGCCGACGACGGGCGAAGCGGTGGATGGGTTGATTTCGGGCCTCTGGTTCGCGGCCCTGTTCCTGCTGGCAACGTTGGTGCGTCCCCGCCTGGGGCTGGCTCCGGCGCCGGCTTCGGGGGCGCGGCCGGTCTGGGAGTTCCTGCTCGGCGCGCTCGCGGCCGTCGTCGTGTGGAGCCTGCTGTGGCTGCTCTGGAGCGTTGCGCCGCTTGCGGCGGGCGCCGAGGGCGTGGCGCGGATCCTGAACGCGACGGCGGTGTTCGTCAGCGGCCTGGCAGCTCCCGTCCTTCACTCGCCGGCCGGGGTCACGACGAACAGCGGATCGCCGCCGTCGACGGTCTGACCGACCTCGACCAGGAGCTTCTCCAGGCGGCCGTCGATGTCCGACTGGATCTCGTTCTCCATCTTCATCGCCTCAAGCACCAGGACGCCCTGGCCGGAGGCTACGTCCTCGCCTTCCTCGGCGAGTACCGCGGTGACGCGGCCAGGCATGTACGCCGTGGCCTCGAAGACGCCGTCCTCAGCCTGGGCGGCGGCTGCGGCGAAGTCCCGGGACCGGGGGTCGATCACCCGCACTTCAGCGCCGTCGACGACGTAGACGCCCTTGCCGAGGGCCCTTACGCTGGCGGTCGTCTGGCGGCCGTCCACGATCACGCTCAGCACGTCCGGCCGGCCCACGGTGGCAGCGTCGACCCGGTACTCGCGTCCGTCGACGGCGATCGTCCAGTTGCCGTCCTCTCCGGCCTTCGCCTCGACCTGGACCTCACGGTCCGCGCTGGCGACGATCAGTTCCACGTCGTACGCCTCCTGCTGTCGCGGCGCGCGGCGAGTTGCCAGTTGGACCGTGCGGCGTCGCCGGAAGGCGTCGCCGGGACGCCGTTCGCTCCGCTGCGTCCGAGGTGGGCGAGGACCGCCGCCAGCACCGGCAGGTCGCCTTCCAGGGCATCTCCGCTGGCAGTGGGCGCCCGGAGGTCGCCGTTCTCCAGCTTGCGGTCGAGCATCGAGATATCCATGTTGCCGGCCAGGAAGTCCTCGTCCTCGAGCAGCAGCTCGAACAGGGCCAGGTTGGTGCGGATGCCCTCGATGCGAGTTTCGGCCAGGGCCCGTCGCAGCCGCGCCAGGGCCTGCGTCCGGTCGCGGCCCCAGACGATCAGCTTGGCGAGCATCGGGTCGTAGTGGATCGTGACCTCGGCGCCTTCGTAGACGCCGCAGTCGTTGCGGACGCCCGGGCCTTCGGGCAGGCGGAGCAGTTCGATCTTTCCGGGCGATGGAGCGAAGCCGCGGAACGGGTCTTCCGCGTAGAGGCGGACTTCGACCGCGTGGCCGCGGGGTTCCATGCCATTGTCCATGGCTGCCGGCAGCGGCTCTCCGGCCGCGATGTCGAGTTGCGCGGCCACGATGTCGACGCCGGTGACCAGCTCGGTCACCGGGTGCTCGACCTGAATCCTGGTGTTCATTTCCAGGAAGTAGAACGCGCCCTCGGGATCGAGAAGGAACTCGACGGTGCCGGCGCCCACGTAGTTCACGGTTTCGGCGGCGCGTACCGCGGCCTCGCCCATCCTCCGTCGCAGGTCCGGGTCGACGACCGGCGATGGAGCTTCTTCCACGACCTTCTGGTGGCGTCGCTGAAGCGAGCACTCCCGCTCTCCGAGAGAGACGACGCGCCCGTGGCGGTCGCCGAGGATCTGGATCTCGACGTGGCGCGGCCGCTCCACGAAGCGCTCGATGTAGACGGAGGGGTCGTTGAAGCTCGCGCCGGCCTCCGAGGAGGCGCCCCGGAACGCGGCCTCGAGTTCCTCCTCCTCGCGCACCAGGCGCATGCCCTTGCCGCCGCCGCCGGCCGAGGCCTTGAGCATCACCGGGTAGCCGATCTTCCGGGCTGCGGCTCGCGCCGACTCCGCGTCGGCGAGCGGCTCGGTTCCGCCGGGCACGATCGGTACGCCGGCGGCCGTCATCAGGCGCCGGCTCTCGATCTTCGACCCCATGGCCGCGATCGCGCTCGAGGACGGGCCGATGAAGGTCACGCCACGCTCCTCGCAGCGGCGCGCGAAATCCGCGTTCTCGGACAGGAAGCCGTAGCCGGGGTGGATCGCGTCGGCCCCGATGTCCTTGGCGAGGTCTACGATTCTGCCCGCCTGCAGATAGCTCGATCTGGACGGCGCCGGACCGATGCAGTGCGCCTCGTCGGCCATTTGGGTCGCCAGGCCGTCTCTATCCGCGTCGGAGTAGACGGCGACGGAGACGATGCCGCGCTCCCGCAGGGCCCTGATGATGCGCACCGCGATCTCGCCGCGGTTCGCGACGAGGACCTTCTGCAACCCGTTCGTCATGCGAAGGGGCGATCCTAGCGCCGAAAGGCTCGAACGAAGCGAAAGCCCCGCGCTGGTAGAGGGTTATAGTGTTTGTCTCAATCGGGAGGGATGACGATGCGCACGGAAGGAAGCCACGGACGGGACGGCGCCGGCAGCGAGAACTGGGGTCCTCCGGTCACCAGGAAGTCACTCATGCGAGGCGGCCTCGCGGCGCTGCTCGTGGCGCCGTGGACTGCATCTTCGCTCGGCGCCGGCGGTGGCCAGGAGTCGGGCGGTTCGGATGCCGAGGCGTCGGGCCGGACCCAGAGTGCGGGCGTCACCGACGACGAGATCGTTCTTGGCGTGTCCGCCGCCTTCTCCGGTCCGTCGAGAGGCCTGGGCGCCGAACTCTACCGGGGCGCCACGGCGTACTTCAACCACGTGAACGACAACGGCGGCATCGAGGGCCGCAGGATCGGCCTGAAGCTGTACGACGACGGGTATCAGCCCGATCCCTGCGTCCAGAACACGATGAGACTCATGCTGGAGGACAAGGTGTTCCTGCTGTTCGGCTACGTGGGAACGCCGACCGTCACTCGCGTGTTGCCGATTCTCAAGAAGTTCCAGAACGAGGACATCTTCCTGTTCTTCCCCTTTACCGGCGCCCAGCCGCAACGCGAGCCCCCCTACGGCGATTTCGCCTTCAACCTGCGCGCTTCGTACAACCAGGAGACGGCGGGCCTTGTCGACAACCTGGTCCGTATCGGCAAGCGGCGGATCGCGGTCTTCTACCAGATCGATGCGTATGGGCGCAGCGGCTGGGCGGGTGTCAGGGCGGCCCTCGACAAGCACGGCGAGAAGCTCGCCGGCGAAGCCACCTACAGTCGGGGCGAGAAGTTCACGGGCAGCATGAGGAAACAGGTGGAGATCCTGCAGGGCGTCTCGCCGGATGCGGTGATCTGCATCGGGGCCTACGCGGCCTGCGCCGCCTTCGCGCGTGACGCGGTGGATCTGGGGCTGGACGTTCCAATCGCCAACCTGTCCTTCGTGGGCAGCGAAAACCTGCTCAAGCTTCTCGTCGAAGGTCGCCTGGACAGTGAGAAGTACACCCGGTTGCTGATCAACTCCCAGGTCGTTCCGAGCTACGAGGACACCTCGATTCCCGCCGTGAGGGAGTACCGCGAGCTGATGGCCCGGTACGACCCCAAGGTCCCTGCAGAACTGACCCAGGAGGAGTACGCGCCCTTCCCGCACAGCTTCGGCAGTCTCGAGGGGTTCCTGAACGCGAAGCTCCTGGCGGAGATCCTCCGGCGGTTGGGACCGAATCCGGATCGCGCCGGGTTGGAGGAGGCGGTGTTCTCGATTCGCGACTTCGATCTTGGAATCAGCGAGCAGGTCTCATTCGGGCCCGAACGGAGGCAGGGACTGCAGCGCGTGTACCACACCGTAGTTGACAATGGCCGGTTCGTGCCGCTTGACGACTGGGGCGCCCGGTTCGCGTGAGACCGGTTCTCGACAGATGAGAATCCGCAGGCTGTTCAAGTGGACGAGGTTCGGCATCTTCGCCGTCTTCGGCGTGATCGTCCTGTCGACCTCGATTCTCTGCATCTACACCGTCGATACCGAGTTGTCGGCGGAGTATGAAATCAACGCCCAGAACATCGCCAAGACGATCGCGGACTCGAGCGCCGGCATTCTCCTGAACCAGAATCTGGCGACGCTTCAGTCGCTGGTCGACCAGTTTCTCGCGGTTCAGGGCATCCGGTACATCTACATCACGAGCGAGACGGGCGAGTTCCTGGCGCATACGTTCGTTCCCGGCATTCCCGAGGAAATCCTCGCCAGCGACCACAGCAGCACCGAGCCGGTCGAGAGGAGCCTGCCCGGCATGGGCGACTTCATCGAAGTCGGCAGCCCGATCCTTGCCGGCGTCGCCGGTACGGTGCATGTGGGCATGGACCTGGACGTCGTCGCGCTCAAGATCCAGCGGGCGATCGGGCAGCAGGTCTACCTGATCTGCGTCATCCTCGTGCTCGGCGTGCTGGCCTCGATCTGGTTCGTCAACCTGGCGGCGAAACCGCTGGCCGAACTCCTCGCCTACGCGGTGGACCTGGCCAGGGACGGGGAGAGGGACGACCTGGCGGAGCGCGAGATCCTGGCCCGGGACGACGAGGCGGGACACCTCGCCCGTCTGTTCCTTCATGTCGCGCGGCAGGGGACGGGACGGGCCTCGGCGTCAGGCGTCGCCACTCGGGAGTAGGGGCGTGCGGGTACCGAGAACCGTCATCGCCCTGGTCTGCACGACGCTGCAGCTGTGCTTCGGAACGGTCTACGCCTGGAGCTTCTTCCAGACCATGCTGGTGCGCCAGGCGGGTTGGACGTTCTCCCAAACGGCCTGGGCATTCAGCATCACGATCTTCACGCTCGGCGTATCGGCGGCGTGGGCCGGACACATGCTGCCGCGGTTCGGACCCAGGAAGCTGGCGGTAATCGGCAGCGTCCTGTTTTCGGCCGGCTACGTCGTCGCCGCGGGCGCCCTGACGCTGGACATGCTGCCCCTCTTCTACCTGGGTTACGGGGTGATCGGCGGCGCCGGCATCGGGCTGGGCTACGTGACGCCGGTGGCGACGGTTGCGAAGTGGTTCCCGGAACGCAAGGGCCTCGTCACAGGCATCGTCGTGATGGGCTTCGGCGTCGGAGCGTTCCTGCTGAGCAAGGGCCTCGCGCCGCTGCTCGTTGTCCGCGCCGGCGAAGACCTGTCCCAGGTCTTCCTCTGGCTGGGCGTCATCTTCGCTTGCCTGTTGGTGCCCTGCAGCCTGCTGCTGAGCGATCCGCCCGCACCGGCGACGCTGCAGACCGTGGTCGCCGGGCCTTCGGAGGCGCAGGCGCCAGTGGACGATTCCACGGCGGTCAAGACCTACCTCGGGTCCCAGCAGTTCTTCTTCATGTGGATCGTGTTCTTCTTCAACATCGCGGCCGGGATCACGGTGATCAGTTTTCAGTCCGAGTTGCTGCAGGAGGTCTGGGGACTCTCCGATCCTTCCCTCGAGCCGGCGACGCTCGCCGGGTACGGCGCCACGCTCATCGCGATCAGTTCACTGTGCAACGGCGTGGGACGCTTGTTCTGGGGCCTGCTGTCGGATCGCATCGGGCGTGTCAAGGTGTTCCGGATCCTGCTCGCCAGTCAGATGGTCGTGTTCGGCATTCTGATGACGGAGACGAATCCGTGGATCTTCTCGATCCTCGTCTGCTACGTGCTGCTCTGCTTCGGCGGCGGGTTCGCCACGATGCCTCCCTTCGTCCTGGACGTGTTCGGTTCGCGGAAGATGTCCTCGATCTACGGCGCCGTGCTCACGGCGTGGGCGGCCGCCGGGATCTTCGGTCCGGTGTACCTTGGCTACCTCAAGGACGTCTACCCCGACCGTGCGGTGATGTACTGCTTCCTCGTCGGGATCCTCATGCTGGGTGGAGGCTTCCTCTTCTCCTACCTGCTGGCCGACGACCGGATACGCCTCGGCCGCCCGACGCTTGAAGGGACACTGCGCGAGTTCGGGATTCCCGTTTCCGGCAAGGGATAGGGCCCGGCGGCACCCCATGGCGACTGCCGGTTGATTCGTTGATGTTCGCAGCGGTTCTCCGATCGCTCCGGCCCGCGCAGTGGAGCAAGAACGTGTTCGTTCTGGCTCCGGCGGCGTTCGCCGGCGGCCTGACGGCGCCGGACACGGTCAGTGCGGCCACAACAGCGCTGGCCGCGTTCTGCGCCGCTGCCAGCGCTGTCTACCTGTTCAACGATCTGCGCGACCGCGAGCAGGACCGGCGCCATCCGACGAAGAGGCAGCGTCCGGTGGCGTCTGGCGCCCTGGGCGTAGGACTGGCTTCGGTAATCAGCGCCGGATTGGCGATGGCTTCTCTGGGCGCGGCCTGGACGCTGAACGCTCGCACGGTCCAGCTCGTTGCCGCCTACCTGGTGGTCAACCTCTGTTACAGCCTGTGGTTGAAGCGAATCGTGATCGTGGACGTGATGGTCCTGTCGAGCGGCTACGTGATCCGGGTGCTGGCCGGCGCCGCGGCGGTCGGAGTCGCGGTTTCCGCCTGGCTGGTGCTCTGCACCGTCTTTCTGGCGCTCTTCCTGGGGTTCTCCAAGCGGCGGCACGAGCTGGTGCTCCTGCTCGGTGAGGCGGGTGAGCAGCGGTCGGTGTTGAACGACTACAGCCGGACGTTTCTCGACCAGATGATGAACGTGGTGACCGCCTCGACGTTGCTGTCCTACGCCCTGTACACCACCGCCGAAGAGACGGTCGCCCGCTTCGGCGCCTATGACCTGGTCTGGACGGTTCCTTTCGTCCTGTTCGGCATCTTCCGTTACCTGTATCTGATCCACCAGGCCGAGAACCCGAAGCAGCGCAATCCGACCGAACTACTCCTGTTCGATCCCCCGTTCCTCGTCAACATGGGGCTCTACAGCCTGACGGTCTTGCTGATCGTCTACATGCGGCCGGCGCAGTAGCGCCAGGACCCAGGGCAGCGCCGCCAGGCCCACGATGACGGCGAACCAGAGAGTCGCCGCGCGGACGATGACCGTCGAGGCCATCGCGGCGTCGAGAGCGACACCCTGGCGCTCCAGCAGGAGGACCAGCGATCCCTCGGCCGCCAGCAGCCCTCCCGGGAGCATGGATATGGCGCCGGCCATGCTCGAAGCCGCGTAGTCGAACACCGAGGCGAGCATCGGGACGGCGGGCTCGTAGTGCCGGACCACGAGCGCGCAACCGATCCCCTCGGCCGCCCAGGCCGCGGTGGAAAGCGCGAGCCCGGCGAGCAGCGTTCGCGGCTCGACGAGCCGGTTGAACGCCTGGTGGATGTCGATCAACACCGCCGCGCGCCCTGCCCCCAGGCGGGTCTTCGCCAGCATCGGGATCAGGCGGTTGACCACGGGGCGGTAGACCACCGCGACCACGGCGGCTGCCGCGACGAGGACGATGGGCGCCACGAAGGAACGCTGGCCGGTGAAGACGAGTACCGACGACGCCAGGAGGAGGAGGACGGCGAGCACGTCCAGCAGCCGTTCGGTGACCACTACCGCGACGACGGGGCGGGCCCGGTGAGCCCCGAACTCGCGGGCCATCCATGCCTTCGCCAGTTCGCCCGCCTTGCCCGGCGTGACTGCCAGCAGGAAGCCGGTCAGGAAGATCGCCAGGCTGCGGGCCGGCGGGAGACGCACGTCGAGCCGGTGGAGGTAGTACTGCCACCGCAGGAAGCGCAGACCGTAGTTCACGGCGGACAGCAACAGCACGAGGGCCAGTACGCCGCGGTCGAAGCCTCCTATGAGGTCACGGATCTGCCCGAAATCGCCCACGAAGCCGAGCGCCGCGAAGGTCACGGCGCCCAGCAGGAGGAGGACGAGCAACCCCCGCCCGATTCCGCGGAACGGCTGGGTCGGTTCGCCGGAGCTCGGACGCTGGCGTGTGAGCGGCACGGGAGGCGGCATGGACGGTAACAGCTTGGTAGCCGTACAGGGTTACGGATCGCTGTGGATGCGGTCCGGCACGACGCCCACGACACCATTGCTAAGCTGATTCAATCGATGTGGAGTAGCGGGAAGCTGACCGCGCGGCGCCCCGTGGCGTCCCGGATCGCGCTCTACGGAGTACTGCTCCTCGCGGTCGCCGCCTTCGTCGTGTTCCTGCCGCGTACGCCCGCGCCGGTGTTCGACACCGCCTGGTCGAAAGTCGACTACGAGGCGGACGAGGACGTCCGGCGTCTGCAGGCGCTGGTCCGGATCGACACGACATCCGATGTGGGCCGCGAGATCGATGCCGCCCGCTATCTGGCGGGGATCCTGGAGAGCGCCGGTCTTCCGGTCGAGATCGAAGAGCATTCGGGCGCGAAGGCGAACCTGTGGGCCATCCTGGAGGGTGAGGCGGAGGAGGCCCTCGTCCTCCACAACCACCTCGACGTCGATCCGATACGCCGTCCCGACGACTGGGTCGTACCCCCGTTCGAGGGTCGGATCGATCCGCCGTGGATCATCGGGCGGGGCGTTTTCGACATGAAGAGCGTGACCGTTGCCCAGCTCGCCGCGGTGCTGGCGGCGAAGGAGCGGATGGACGAGACAGGCCGCCGTCCACGGCGCTCGCTGATCTTTCTCGCGACCAGCAGCGAGGAGACCGGCAGCGATCCCGGTACCCGCCACATTCTCGCCAACCGTCCGGAACTGGCCCGCCGATTCTGGGCCGTGCTCACGGAGGGCGGCGTGCTGGAGGCGCCATGGGTTGGCGAGGTGAAGTACTGGGGCACGTCGTTCGCCCAGAAGCAGTTCCTGGAGGTGACGGCGACGAGTCCGTCCGCCGAGCGGCTGGAGCAGCTCCGGGCGGCCCTGCACCTGGCGCTCCGTACGGCGCCGCCGACCGTCCTCGTGCCGGAAGTGGAGGCGTTCGCTGCCGCCTACGGCCCGTCGCGTCATCATCCGGACTACCGGGCCGCGCTGGCCGAACCGGAACGCGTGCTGAGCGAGCCGGAGCTATTCAGGCGCCTGCCGGATCTGCTCAAGGCGTTGTTCCGCAACGAGGCGCACCCCTTCGCGGTCGAGAAGGCGGCCTCGGGCGGCTACAGCTTGCGGATCGTTCTCCACGTACTGCCTGGCCTCGACGCGGATGTCGCGGCGGCCGAACTGCTGCCCAGCCGGCTCCTGGACGGTATCGACCTCCGGCTTCACGAGCGCCGGGGGGCGGCGCGGGGAAGTCCCCTCGACCATCCCGCCTACGTCCAGTTGATCGACTCGCTGCTGCGGCGCACCGGTGTGGAGCCGGCCCGGGTCGGTCCCTACCTGCTGACCCGGTACGCGAACGACGCCCGCTTCTTTCGGCGTCACGGCATCGTCGCCTACGGCTTCACGCCGTTCATGCTGCTGTCCGTCGACACGATGACGGTTGCGGGTCCAAACGAGAAGATCGCTCTGCCGGCCTTCGTCGAAGGGGTGGAGCTGTATCGACAGGTCGTGTTCGACCTGCTCGATCTGGCCGCGGCGCCTGACGATTCTTCCGAGACGGGCCTGGAATCGCGGGGAGCCTCCGGGTGACCGCGGCGATGCCCGGGCGCGGTGTCCGTATCCCCCTGGCAGCGGCCGTCCTGTTCGTGGCGGCGCCGGTCCTGGCGGGTGCCAGTCCCGTCGCCTGGCTCCAGAAGTACCTCTCCTTCGATACGAGCAATCCGCCCGGGAACGAGTTGCCTGCCGCCCGGTATCTGGCGTCGCTGATCGAACGGCACGATCCCCGCGGCGAGATCGAGGTCCGGGTGCTCCTGAGTCCGAATGGACGCGCGAACCTCTACGCGCGACTGCCGGCGAACGCGGTGGAGGCGACTGGCCGCAGCCTGGTTCTGTTGCATCACCTCGATGTCGTGCCCGCGGGAGAGGGTTGGAACCGCCCGCCGTTCGGTGGCGAGTTGCACCGCGGCCGAATCTGGGGGCGTGGCGCGCTCGACGCGAAGAGCCTCGGCATCGCGCACCTGAACGCCTTGTTCCATCTCGTGGAGAGCGATCGTCCCCGCCGTCGCGATCTGGTGCTGGTCGCCGGCGCCGACGAGGAAGCCGGCGGCGAGGATGGCGTCGGCTGGCTGCTGGAAGAGCACGGGGCACTGTTCGACGACGTCGAGGCGGTTCTGAACGAGGCGGGAGTCAATCGGATGGCCGGTGACCGGCTGCTGTGGTGGGGAATCGAGACCGCCCAGAAACAGGTGCTCTGGCTGCGGGTCACTGCCGCTGGCCGCGCCGGCCACGGCTCGGGGTTCAACCCCGCGAGCCCCACTCATCGACTGCTGCGGGCTCTGAACAGAGTGCTCGACCTGGAGCATGCCTGGCGGGTTACCCCGGCGTCACACCAGGCCTACCGTGCCCTGGCCGCGTTTCGTCCGGGCGAGTTCGCCGACGTCTTCGATCAGCCGTTGGCCATGGTTCAGGCCGAAATCGACCGCCGTCTCGGCGACGGTCGGCTGGACAGGATTCTCCTGCCGGGCATGTCGGCGAGCTTCCGCGACACGGTCCAGATCACCAGGATCGACAACGGCGCCTGGCCGGTGAACGTGGCGCCGGGTGAGGCGGCGGCGCTGATCGATGCGCGCCTGCTGCCGGACACGGATGTCGACGGGTTCCGGCGTCGGGTGGAGACGATGCTTGGCAGTGGCATCCATATCGAGGAGCTGCTGCGCTCCGGCCGCAGTCCGGTCTCGAGCACGGGCAGCGACGTCTACCGGACGTTGGAGCGCGTTCTCGGAGTGCGCGCCCCGGTGGCGCCGACGATGATCGCGGGCGCTACCGACTCGCGCTTCTTCCGCCGGCGCGGCGTGGATGCCTACGGTTTCTCTCCCTTCACGCTCGCCGCCGACGACGCGGGCGGCATCCACGGCATCGATGAGCGGATACCCGTCGAGGGCTTTCTCCGTGGTTGCGAGATGATGAAGAGGGTCGTCGCCGCCCTCGTGCTGGTGGAGAACGACCCCGCGCCGTCCGCCGCCGCCGGTGCCGGTCAGGGCGGACCGTGATGTTCGGAGAGGCTCCGGCGATGGCGATCTTCGGCGCGACGTACGCGGCGGTCATCGGTCTGTGCGTGGGCAGTTTCCTGAACGTCGTCGCCCACCGCCTGCCGCGCGGCGAGTCGGTGGTCAGGCCGCGCTCCCGCTGCCCGGGTTGCAGCGGCAGGATCGACGGTCGGGACAACCTGCCGATCCTGAGCTTCGTGCTGCTCGGCGGCCGCTGCAGGATGTGCGGCGCGAGGATCTCGTGGCGGTACCCGGCGGTCGAGGCCGCCTCAGGTCTCCTTTGGCTCACGTCGTGGCTCGTTTTCGGACCGACCCTGGACGGTCTGGCGGCGGCCGTCTTCTCGAGCCTTCTGCTGGTCCTCGCGGTGATCGACGCGGCTCACTTCCTGCTCCCGGATCAGCTCACTTACCTGACTCTCGGCCTCGGCCTGGCCTCGTCGTTCGGGGTCAGTTGGACGACGCCGCTCGGGTCGGCGCTCGGCGCCGCCGCTGGCGCGGCGGCGTTGTTGCTCCTGATCGGTGTCTGGTACCTGCTTCGCCGTGTCCGTGGCATGGGCCTGGGCGACGTGAAGATGCTCGCCGGGGTGGGTGCTTTCCTGGGTCTTTACGGCATGCTGCTCACCCTCTTCCTGGCCTGCCTGCTCGGCGCGCTCTTTGGACTTGTGCTCCTGGCCCGCCGGCGTTTGAGTTGGGGTTCGCGCCTGCCTTTCGGCGTCTTTCTGTCGATCGCCGCGGTCGTTTCGCTGTTCTTCGGGCCGCCTCTGATCGCCGCCTACGTGTCCCTGTTCTAGCCCCGAGCCCTCGATCGCCGGGTGCGAGGTCCGGCGTCCCGATTCCGTCTTGGTCGGTATGGGGAGTTCTCGCCGTCCCGTTCACGGCCGGCCGGCCGATGCCGGCTTCACTCTGGTCGAGGTACTCGTTGCGTGCGTCCTGCTCGGACTGGCCGCGGCGACCGTGATGTCGCTCCTGGTTCGGTCGGGCCTGAACAACCTCGAAGCACGTCGGGCCGAGGCGCTGGCGGCCATGGCGCGCTCTTCACTCGACGACCTTGGAAGCGTGGACGATCTGGAACAGGTCTGGTGTCCTTCGACTCCGGCCTGGCGAGATGACTGTGGTTCGCAGATGCCGCTGTTTCGGCGAGCGGTGCGTACTGTGCCCGTCTCGGTGCCGGGCCTCGCCGGCGAGTCCGTGGAAGTGCGGAAGGTGGCGGTCGAAGTGACCGCCCTGCGGATGGGACGGGCTGCCGGGGAAAGGACGCTCCGTCTCGTCACGTTCCGTTTGGCGGACGTGCGGTGACGGCCGATCGACACGGCGATGCGGATCTCCGTTCACCCGAATCCGGGGCCGGCCTGATCGAGGCGCTGGTCGCGTTCGGTCTGACCGTCGTGGTTTCGACGGCCGCTCTCTACTTCTTCGTTCTTCATCAGCGACTGGCTCGGGCGCAACTCGAGGCCGCGTCGCATCAGCAGGCGCAGCGGGCCGTCCACCTGGAACTGCGCCGGGCGCTTCGCGGTGCCGGCCGCGGCGGCCTGATCCATCAGTTGCCCGGGCAGGCGCCGCGTCCCGAGCTGGCACTCGAAGTGGAGAAACGGGTGAGCGCGGGTCACGCGGTCGGCTCCCGGACGGCGGCGGAGGGAACCGACGTGCTGGTGGTGCGCGGCGTGATCAACGGTCCGCTCTACTGGGTCGACGACTACCGGTTCGATCCGGCCGGGAGGCGCGGCTGGGTGCGGGTGCGCGCGCGGACGGCAATCGACTCGGCCCAGTCCCTCGAAACACTTCAGGAGGCTGGCGAGGCCGGTGACGACGCCTTGCTTCTGGTCTCCGGTGCCGCGCCTGGGGTCCACGCCGTGGTGCCGATCGTCGACGCGGCCGCGAGCGGTCGCGGCCGGAGCCGAACCCTCCTGATCGAGTTCCATGTCGATGCCTCGCGGAGTCCGTTCGCGGCCGGATTCCTTTCGATGTCGAGCGGCGGGAGCTGGCCGGCCGGCTACATGGGCAGGGTCGACCGGATTGGCGTGCTCGAGGAATGGCGCTTCTACGTCCGGCCGCCCGACCCGGACGGGTTCCGGGGTTCCCAGCTGGCGAAGGCCCGCCTCTATCCCGGCACGGGTGTCGCGTGGCGCCGTCGCGCCGCGAATCTGACTCAGGTCATCGCGGACGACATCGCCGACCTGGAAGTCGCGATCGTGGAGATGGCGGACGGCCTCGGGTGGAACGTCACCGTAGCGACCACCGCCAGCGTCGGCGAACCGGCTGTGGCGGCTCTGCGGGTTCCTCGGACGGCGTCCGCCCTGGTCCGGACGAGGAACCTCCAGTGAGTTCCAGAACCGGGAAGTCGGAGGGCACTTCCACCGTACTGGTGATCCTGATCCTCCTGCTCCTGAGCGGTTCCTGCCTGGCGCTGCTGATGGCCACCCAGACGCAGATGCTGATCGCTTCGGGGCAGAAGCTGCAGGTGCGTTTGCTCGCCGCCGCGGAGGGCGGACTGGAACTCGCGGTCGCGCGCGGGATCGCTGGCGCCGCCGACCCGTACACCCGCACCCTTGCCGCCGAGGGGCCGGGAACCGAGATCATGGTCGAAGTCGCGGGCCTGGTGCAGGCGGCTCACGGCACGTGCCACCTGTGCATGGCGAACCTCGAAGGCGGGTTGGGGGCGCTTGGCGGTCTGCGCCGGGTCAGCCATGTCGCGAGTGCGGCCGCCGCGGCCCCTCCGCGCCGGCCTGGACTGCCGGCGCCCCGGAGGGAGCTGACCGCGGTGGTCGACCTGATGCCGTGGCCGGTCGTCGACAGCGATGCACGGGACCTCACCGGAATCGAGGTGGCGGCTCGAGGTCTGGTCCGGGATGCGGCCCTTGGCGAGATCGGCGCCTACGACGAGAACGCCCCGTTGACGGTAAGGCGGGTGGCGAATCCGGAAACCGGCAGCGCGCGGACCGTCGCGATCGGAGGGCTCGGCCGGTCCGGGCGCCTGGTCTATGCCTTCGAACTGTCGCCGGAGGCCGGCCTGCTGTGGCGCTTCGCGGATGGCACGGACGAGGACGATAACGGCGCCGCCGACCTGGGACTCACCGTGTCGACGCCGGCGGTGCTGCCACTCAGGTTCGGCGATCGCGTTCGTCAGGTCGCCGTGTTCGGAGGCGGCTTCGACCCAGCGCGGCCGGGCGCAGTGGGACAGTGGCTGTACTTCGTGGAGATCGACAGTGGGCAGATGCTGTACAAGCACGCGCTCGATGCTCCGGTCACTGCCGGGCCGGCGGCCGTGGACACCGTGGGCGATGGACTGGCCGATCGGATCTACGTGGGAACGACCGCGGGCAGCCTGTACCGCGTCGACGTGTCGTCCGGGGTGGAACTCGAGGGTGGCGGTCCGCCCGGTGTCCGGAGCCCGCGCCGGCTGTTCGAGACCGGCGGCCTGGCGCTTCACTATCCGCCCGCCGTGGTCCCGGTGCCGGCGCTCGGCGGCCACGCTCTGGCACTGGGAGCCGGCGGCGGCGCCGACCCTGGTGTCAGAGCGGCGGAAGCGGTGGCAGGTCGCCTCTTCCTGTTCGTGGACCGCGGCGCCGGGGGCGCCCGATCGGCAGACGGACTCTCTCGCCTCGGTCCGGAGAATCCGCACGGCGGCGACGATCGCTTGGCCGCGACGCGGGCTCCCGGGGAGCAGGGATGGTCGCTGGCACTCGGCATCGGCGAGCGGCCGGCGTCGGCGCCTCTGGTTGTCGGCGGGCTGCTGACCTTCTTCACCCTGCGGCCTGGAGGGCCGAGAGGCGGCGAGGTCCGAAGATACGCCCTTCGGCTTGGCTCGGGCGACGCCGCTGGCCACGGAGAGCGTTCGCAACTGGTCGATCAGGGCGCCGGGTGGCCGTCGCCGGCCCTCGGGGCGCCGACCCGGATCGAGGTCGACCATCCCGGGCGTCTGGCCGCTCCGCTTCTGCTGCCGGACGAGGTCTCGATCCTCGATGGTCTCCGGGAGCGGATGCCGGAGCGCTGCCGTTTCGACGGCAGCCGCATCCGGTTGATCGGTCCCGGTCCGGCTGGCCCTCCGATCCGGCTCGCGGTTCTGCCCGTCTGCCGAATCGACGTGGATTGGGCCGAGGGTGGAGTCTGACTAGTCCGCCAGCGCCCGCTCGACCGCCGCGGCCAGCGCTTCGTCGTCGGCAGGATCCACGGTCCTCAGATCAAGGATGAGGCGTCCTTCACGCTGGTAGCCGACCACGGGCGGCTCGCCCGTACGAAGCCGACCTGCGGTCTCGGCGGGTACGTCCAGGGCGAGCACCCAGCCTTCGATCGCTTCGTCCGGGGCGGAACCCCCGCCCAGGTAGGCGTCGCCCCGGACTGCCTGACCTCCCAGCCTCGCCGCCATCTTCCCGACTCGGTCACGGGAATCCGCGGTCTCGTCCCAGAGCGCCTGGATGGGCATTGGCCGTTCCGCCAGGTGACGCCGGAGAACAGCGTCCAGGGCGGTCAGGACCAGTCTGCCCGGCCGCAGAGCGCGGTAGAGCGGCGCCTTGCGGAGTCGGTCGACGACGGATCTCCTGCCCACGATCAGTCCGGCCTGCGGTCCCCCGAGAACCTTGTCGCCGCTGCCGCAGACCAGGTCGCAACCGGCCTCGATCAGATCCCGGAAGCTCTCGTGCCGTCCGAGCGCCGGCGCGGCGTGGGACCCGATGACGCCGCTGCCCTCGTCGACCAGAAGGGGCAGGTCGCGATGGCGCGCGAAGGCGGCGAGGCGGGCCGCTGTCACCTCCTCGGTGAAGCCCCGGATGCGGAAGTTGCTCGAGAACACCTTCAGGAGCAGGGAGGTGGCCGGGCGTACTGCCCGTTCGTAGTCGGCGAGCCGGGTGCGGTTCGTGGTGCCGACCTCGACGAGGCGAGCGCCGCTCGTCCGGAGGACGTCGGGAATCCGGAACGAACCTCCGATCTCGACGAGTTCACCCCTGGACAGGAGGACTTCCCGGCCCGAAGCCAGGGTCGAGAGCGCCAGCACCAGCGCGGAGGCGTTGTTGTTGACGACCAGCGCAGCCTCGGCGCCGGTCAGGGTCCTCAGGAGACTCTCCACACGGAGACTGCGGTCCGTGCGGCGTCCGGTCTCGAGGTCCATCTCCAGGTCGCAGTAGGCGTCGAGCCGGTCCCGGAGATCGTTCACGACGGACCGGGGAAGGGGCGCCCGGCCCAGATTCGTGTGAAGGAAGATGCCCGTTGCGTTCAGCACCCGCCGGAGGGGAGGCGCCTCGGACTCGAGGGCGGCGCGGACAAATCCCGGGATCCGGCGGATTCGATCCTCCAGATCGTCGTCGTCGATGCCTTTCCGGATTTCGGCGCGAAGTGCTTCGAGAACTCTGGCTGCTTGGACCCTCGTCGCCTGCCTTCCGTATAATCCTGTGAGTTCGGCAAGCGGGCTCTCCTGCAGTAAGCGTCCCACTGCAGGTAGTCGTCGCAGTTGACTCACGTCCCGCTGATCCTATTCCTCGCATCCACCGCGCGGAGAGCCATGAACGCCAACACCACCCTCTCGAGAGCGAAGCCGCTCGCCCTCTGCCTGCTCCTGCTTGGGACGGCCGCGCCCTTCGGCGGCGACGCCGGCCTGGTGGCCCAGGTCGCCGGCACCTCGGCGAGCCCGGACCCGGTCCTGGAACGGGCGATTACCGAACAGCGCGAACTCGTGGAGAGTCAGAGTGACCCGGGCGCCCGGGCGACTGCCCTGAACGATCTCGCCAACCTGCTGGAACTCCGGGGCGACATCGCTGCCGCTTTCGAGAACTACCTGGCCGCGATCGCCGCGGACGGAACGTTGGCGGCGGCGCACTACAACCTGGCTCTGCTGGCCTACGCGACCGGCGATTCGGGCCTGGCGTCGAGCCACCTGGAAACCGCGATCGAGCTTGAGCCGGGAAACGCCTGGGCGCACTACCAGCTCGGCCGGATCGTGGACGATGCGGGCGAAGCCGGGAAGGCGGTGGAGCATTACACCCGCGCCGTTAGCCTGGATTCGCGCCTGGCCTTCGGTGACGTGAATCCCCACTTTTTGGTGAATCGGCACGCCACCGAGATCCTGCTTCGGGCAGACCGTACGTCGGTCAGGGCCCTGCCGCCGAGGACGTACTCCGAGCCGCGCCGGATCAGCGGCCTGCTCCTGCCCGCGCGGGTCGAGGAGACGGCTCCGCGACGCGAAGCGGTCGCCGAGTCGCAGGACGTCTCGGAAAACGATGGCGCCAAGGCTGAACAGGGCGAGGTCGTGAAGTCGGTGACGGTGGACCGCGACCGGCTCCGACAGGTGAACCGGTCGCCGGTCCCGGCAGGTCCCGATGGCAACGCGTTCCCGGAGCCGACGGTCCGCTCGATCCCACTCGAAGCTCCGGTCACGGCCAGTGTGCGGGACGAACCGGCGGCACCCGCGGCCGACCGGCGTAGCCCGAGAGAGCCCCGGGTGTTCACCCGCGACGACCTTCGAACGCGCACCCTTGGTACCGGCGGGGTGACCGCTGTGCCCGCCGGCAGGCCGCCATCGACGAGCCCTGCTTCGGGGAGCCGCGGCGCGATCCAGGTGGGGACGCCGGTTGGTCCGGGCGGCAGGCAGCCGGTGGCGGCTCCCGCGCCCGGGACCTTCGGCGGCTCCTCCGGGGGGCGCTTCGAGCCGTCGTCGCGCAGCAGCGCCCAGCTTGACGTGACGATCCGCCGCTTCCCGGCGCCCGCGCCCTAGGAGCCTGCGCGGTCGCCGCTCCGCGGCACGGCTACAGGTTCCCTGGCGCGGCAGGATGGTCGCCGCTTCGCGGCGCGTCGTCTCCCAGAAGCCGGCCAGAAGGCCGGCGCACCCAGTCTGCCGCGCCAAGTCCGACAGACTGCTAGTCGACCGGCTCGAGCTGGAGTCCGGTCAGCAGCAGTGTCGGTGCCCCCACCGCTCCCGGCGCGGGCAGGAACCTGAGGTCGTCGCCGATGGCGCGAATGCCGCGGAACAGTTGCCGGATCGAACCTCTGAGCCGCGCTCGCGGGATCGCGCCGAGAATGCGGTCGTGTTCCACCACGAAGCCGGTCGCATCGATCTCGAAGGTCGCCTCCCTCTCGTTGTCCGAGCCTCCGAACGTCGCGTGGCGCCGGCCGCCGGGAGCGCGGTCCAGCAGGTAGCAGCCGTGCCGGATTCCGCTCCGGATCGTATCCGCGGACTCCGGACCGCGGTCGACGTAGAGATGGGAGTGGCTGATTTCGGGAGGCGCCCGCCAACCCGACCGGCGCCGGCAGCCCGCGGCCGAGAAACCCGACCAGCCGTCGTCCTCCCAGGTCAGCAGGGGCTCGCCGGGTTCTCCGTCCCTGATCAGGGTCACGGCCCGGGTGGGTACGCCCTCGTCATCGACCGGGGTTCTGATCCAACCGGTTTCCAGGGCTCCGTCGTCCAGGATCTGCAGGTCCGGTGGTCCCAGCGAGTGACCTGAACTCAGGCGCTGAAGCGTGTTCCAGCCATCGCGGCCCCTGAACAGGGGGCCCAGCAGGGCCAGCAGGTTGGTAGCCAGCGCGGGCGCCACGGCGATCTCGCCGGCGGGCAGGAATGGCGTGGCTGCGGCGGTCGCGAGCGTCAGCCGGTCGGCGACTTCAGCGGCCATCGAGGCGGCGTCGAGGTCCCGTGGGTCGCCCGCTGCTCGATAGAGGTTGCAGGAACCACGAGTGCCGTTTCGTTCGACAGTGAACTCCATCTCGACCGTCACCAGGCGCAGCGAGGTTCGCCCGGTGACTCCCGTGCTGCTCGCGAGGACCGACGCGCTGGCTCCGTCGTCGATTCTCGCCCGGATCAGCCGGCTGCCAGGGAGTTCGGCGCGGGTTCGTTCGAGGACGTCGCGGATGAGGTCTCTGCCGAGAGCTTCCGAATCGTCGTTCGGCAGGTCCTTCCTGGTGAGCTTGGGAAGCGGCCCTTTGCGCCGGCGAGGTGCCGGCAGCCTGAGCGAACCCGCGCGGAGCGAATGGCGATTCAACTGGTGCCAGCCGCCGGGAGAGGGCAGCGCGCCGGACTCCGCGATGAAGAGCGCCCCCTCCGGTCCTCCGGCCCGCAGGGCCCAACCCCTCTCTTCGATCCTGCAGGCGTGAGAGCGCCAGTCCTCCGGGGCGGACGGCGAGGCGATACCGGGCCTCCAGGGGTCGATGTCGATCCGGAGGCTGCCTCCGGTCTTGACATAGAACTCGGCGCCGGCTGCGCCGGTACGCTCAATTGCCGCATTCAGGGCCGTTCTGAGGGCCTGAACGGTGGGCAGCCGGAGCGGCTTCAAGCGAGACCCTCCAGGCGCACGGACGGGCTGCGAGCCCAGACGGGCAGGAGAGACCCGTCCTTCGCGCACCATCCGGCGCCGGCTGCCAGCGGACGGTCCCCGACCGCCTTCACGGCCGCGAGGAGGTCGACGGTGCGGGACCGGATCTCCACCGGTCCCACGAAGTCGACCGGGCCGCTGGCGCCGATCCGTCGGGCGCAGGGCGCCCGCAAGACGCAGCCTCCGTCGAACGGGTTGAGCGTGCCGCTCTCGAACTCGCCGATGTAGAGACCTCCGGCGGCCTCCTGGAAGAGCTCCGCTTCGGGCAGATCGCTGGGCAGCAACTCGAGATGCGTGGTGCGCGGGCCCGGCAGCAGATGGCGACTGGCGCGGCGTGCGGCGCCGGGAATGAGGCGCGGGTAGCGGCCGGCCCAGGAGAGGTCGGCGAGCGGCTGCCGTACCCGGCCCTGACGGAGCAGCCACCGGGCGATGACCGTCGTCCCTTCGTCGTCGCTAGAACGCCCGCAGCCATCCGGGGCGAGGCGGGGGTCGTCGACCACGTCGAGATGGACTTCGCCGAGCTTCAGGCCGACGACGCTTTCCGGAGCTCCAGTGAGGGCCAGGGTGTCCGCTTCCAGCGTGTGGGCCACGACCTCGTGCAACATGACCGCGGCGGCGCAGGGTCCGAGGACGATGATGCGGGGCGTGTCCGGATGCTCGGGCAGGTTGCGCGACCTCAGGCGATCGACCAGGCAGATGGCGACCGGCTCGAGGTCCTCGTCCGCCAGCGAGGGCAGGAGACCGCCCCACACGCCCCAGGGCATCTTCACGCGCAGGCTGAAGTACTCCTCGAACTGGCTGGGAGCTGCCACCTGGCCGGAAACCACCTGTACCTGCCGGCGATGCCGCCGGACGGTGACGTCCATCGGGAAGCCCACGCGGCGGCGATTGACCGCTTTCCCCAGTTGTCGCTCCGCCCGCTCGATCTCGGCCATTCGGAGAGGCGGCCAGCGACCGACCCTGATCTTCGGCGCCGCTCCGATGGAGCCGGCCGTGCCGGTCACGCGGTCGCAGCAGGACGCGAAGGAGTGTCCCGAGATCGTGTCGGCGGAGGCCAGACGGCTGGCGCCGGCCTCGAGTCTGCGCACGGAGAGACCCTGCTCCCGTCGCAGCCGGAGTCGGTCGTGCGTGCCAGCGGGCAGCAACTCGACGGTCTCCAGACGTTCGAAGAACGCCTCCACGTGTTGACCCGGGTGCAGGGCAAGTCGGGCCAGGGCGTCGGTCAGCTTGGTGACGTCCGAGGCCAGCAACTCGTCCGGCCGCCGCGCGCTGACCGTCGTTTCCATGGTTGGATTCTAGGAGTTGGCTGCTGTGGTAAGAAAGCCGCGCGGGATGACCAGGGAGCAGGAGTCAGTCGGGGCGGACGGCTCGGTCCGCGGCCAGCAGGCGAGCGAGTTGGAGCGACGGCTCGAACAGTCGCGGTTGGGTGGAGGTCCCGAGCGTATCGATCGCCAGCACGCGAGTGGCAAGTTGACGGCCCGGGAACGGATCGACCTGCTGCTCGATCCGGGGTCCTTCGTCGAGATCGACGCGTTGGTGACCCATCGCTGCACCGACTTCGGCATGGCCGAGCAGCGCGTACCGGGTGACGGCGTGGTGTGCGGACATGGCCGGGTGGACCAGCGTCCGGTGTACGTCTTCGCGCAGGACTTCACCGTGTTCGGCGGTTCGCTGTCCGAGACGAACGCACGCAAGATCTGCAAGGTCATGGACCTCGCGGTCGAGAACGGCGCTCCGGTCGTTGGTCTCAACGATTCCGGCGGCGCCAGGATCCAGGAGGGCGTCGCCTCGCTGGGAGGCTACGCCGACATCTTTCTGCGCAACACGCTGGCCTCGGGGGTGGTGCCCCAGATCAGCGCGATCATGGGGCCCTGCGCGGGCGGCGCGGTCTATTCGCCGGCGATCACGGACTTCGTGCTGATGGTCGAGGGCACGAGTTACATGTTCGTCACCGGTCCGGACGTGATCAAGACGGTGACCCACGAGGACGTCTCGATGGAGGAGCTGGGCGGGGCGAAGACGCACGCGCGGCGAAGCGGAGTGGCCCACTTCACGGCCCCGGACGACACGGCTTGCCTGTTGGCCGTTCGGGACCTCCTCGGGTACCTGCCGGGCAACAACCTCGACGATCCGCCGCGGCGGCCGACGGACGATCCGGACGACCGGGAAGCCCCTGAACTCGACGAACTCGTGCCGGTCGACCCGAACAAGCCATACGACATCGGCGCGCTGATCAGGACGGTCGTCGACGACGGCCGCTTCCTCGAGGTGCATCGCAACTTCGCCCAGAACATCGTGGTCGGCTTCGCGCACTTCGGCGGGCGGAGCGTCGGCATCGTCGCGAACCAGCCGAACTACCTTGCCGGCGTTCTCGACATCGACGCGGCGGTCAAGGGCGGCCGCTTCGTACGGTTCTGCGACGCCTTCAACATCCCGCTCGTCACCTTCGAGGACGTGCCGGGTTTCCTGCCGGGCGTGCAGCAGGAGCATGGCGGGATCATCCGCAACGGCGCCAAGCTGCTGTACGCGTTCGCCGAGGCGACGGTGCCGAAGATCACGGTGATCACCCGCAAGGCGTACGGCGGCGCGTACTGCGTGATGGCCAGCAAACACCTGCGCACGGACGTCAACCTGGCCTATCCGACGGCGGAGATCGCGGTCATGGGACCGAGCGGGGCGGTCAACATCCTCTACCGCCAGCAGATCCGGGACGCGGACGACCCCGAGGCGCTGCGCGAACGGATGGCGGCCGAGTACCGGGAGAAGTTCTCCAACCCCTACGTGGCGGCGGAGCGCGGCTTCGTCGACGCGGTGATCGCGCCGCGCACGACCCGCGGGGAGATCGTCCGGGCGCTGCGGCAGCTCGAAGGCAAGCGCTGCGGCGTGCCGGCCAAGAAACACGGCAGCGTGCCGCTCTAGGAGCTGGCGCAGAGGAACCGAACACGAGCACAGAGACGGAGTGAACGAAGGAATGAGCGACATCAGGGTAGGAATCGTCATGGGCAGCGATTCGGACTGGCCGACGATGAAGAAGGCGGCGAAGGTCTGCGCCGATTTCGGCGTCGGCTGCGAATCCCGGGTTCTCTCCGCACACCGGACCCCGCGGGAGACGGCCGAGTGGGCGGAGAGCGCGGCCGAGCGCGGCATCGGCGTGCTGATCGCCGGCGCCGGCGTCGCCGCGGCGCTTCCGGGTGTCGTGGCAGCCGCGACGACCCTGCCGGTGGTCGGCGTCCCGGTGGCGAGCGGTCCGCTCAACGGTGTCGACGCTCTGCTGGCCATCGTTCAGATGCCCCCGGGCATCCCCGTCGCGACGGTGGGCGTGAACCGGGCCGACAACGCGGCGCTTCTGGCGCTCCAGATCCTCGGGCTGGGGGACCCGGATCTTGCCGCTGCCGTGGCGGATCACCGGAGCCGGATGGGCGAGAGCGTGGCGGCGGCCGACGAGCGCGTGCGGCGGGACTCCGAATCGCTGGAGAGCGCATGAAGTTCGCGCTCGGCGCCGACCACGCCGGGGTCGAGTTGAAGGGCCGGTTGAGCGAAGTCCTGCGGGCCCGCGGCATCGAGATCGTCGACTTCGGTACGCAGGCTTCGGTTCCCGCCGATTACCCTGACAAGGCGGCGGCGGTGGCGCGGGCCGTGGCGTCGGGCGACGCTGACCGTGGCCTTCTCGTGTGCGCCACCGGAGTCGGCATGGCCATGTCGGCGAACCGCTTCGCCGGCGTCCGGGCGGTCAATCCGAGCGACAGCTTCACGACGCGGATGTCACGCGCCCACAACGACGCGAACGTCCTCGCCCTCGGCGCCCGCGCCCTCGGCGCCGGCCAGGCCTCCGAACTGCTCGAGGTCTTCCTCGACACCCCCTTCGACGGCGACCGCCACACCGCACGCGTCGCGAAGATCGATAGCGCGGCCGTCGAGTAGCACCCGCCTGTCCGGCCGCATGGGGTCACCCTCCAGGTGCCGCTCGCGCTTGGTCGGAAGGCGGTGGGGGGTGCGCTCACTGCACTCCGCTCGCTTCGATGGGTGCCGGACGGCGTCAGGTCGTCGGGCGTCGCTCGCTCCGAGCCACCTGGAGGGTGACCCCATGCGGTCGGACAGGCTAGGCAGCGTTGGCGTGGCCAGTGACGAGATCCCGGGCCGCCGCCGGCGTACCGCAGAGGGCTCGCAGGGCTGATCGGCCCTCACCGACCAGGTAGAGCGAGCCGGTGACGACGAGGGCGCGGGCTGGATCGGCTGGAGCGGCCAGACAGTGGTTCAAGGCGTCCGTTGCGTCGTGAACGACCAGTGCTCGGCGGTCAGGAAGGAGTGGTTGCAGGTCGGCGGGCGGCATCGCCCTTGGGTGCTCGGGCGCCGTCAACACGATCCGGCTAGCCCGCTCCGCCAGCAGGGGAAGGCAGTGCTCCGGCTGCTTGTCGTTGAGCGCTCCGTACAGCAGGTCGAACTCCACGCCAGTCTCGTCCAGGTACGAGCGGAGCGCGGCGGCGCCGGCGGGGTTGTGGGCGGCGTCGAAGAGGATCCGGCGGCGCTCACCGCCCGCTTCGATCTCGACCCATTCGAGCCGGCCCGGCCAGCGAAGCGCCTCCAGCCCTTGCCTGGCAGCCTCGGGGTCGAGGTTCCGTCCGGAGAGTGCGCAGAACTCTTCGGCCGCGCGAACGGCGAGCGCGAGGTTGGAGAGCTGGTGGCCGCCGGCCAGGGGCGCGCGGAAGTGGTACTGCGCATTCGGTGTGGCCAACGAGAGATGCGATGGGTCTTCAGCGGGACGGTGGAAGTCGACCTCGTCGACCGCGTGGACGAGCTGCGCGCCGCCGACCGCGGCGCAACGGTGGAGCTCGCGCTCGACTTCCGGACGCGAGCGCCAGGTCAGACACTTCCGTCCGGGGCGCATCACGCCGGCCTTCTCGCCCGCGATCGAGGTCAGGGTCCAGCCGAGTTGCTGGGCGTGGTCGCGGGCGATCTGGGTGATCACGGAGAGCACGGGCTCGGAGACGTTGGTCGCGTCGAGTCTTCCGCCCAGACCGACCTCGAAGACGGCGGCGTCGACGTCGTGAGCCGCGAAGTGGAGCCAGGCCGCCGCGGTCAGGCTCTCGAAGTAGGTCGGCGGGGCCGCACCGGCCGCGTCCAGCACGCGCCGAAGGTGGGAGCCGAGTTCGGCCTCCGTGATCGCGGCCCCGTCGATCCGGAGTCGCTCCTCGACGTCTTCGAGATGGGGCGACGTGTAGAGGCCGCAGCGGAACCCGGCGGCGGTCAGGAGCGATGCCAGGGCGGCGCTGGTCGAGCCCTTGCCGTTGGTCCCCGCGACCAGGATCGTCGGCACGCCCCTTTGGGGGTCGCCCAGGGCGCCGAGCAGACGGCGGATCGCGTCGAGGCCGAGCTTCTGGCCCCACACTTCGAGCCGGTCGAGGATCTCCTGGGCCGAAGGTCTGGTCTGGCCGGTCACAGTGGCGGCGCAGCATAGCGCCGCAGGACTCCCGCGGACCTCTGGCGGGCTAGACTAGGCGCCTCATGTCCGGTCACAGCAAGTGGAGCACGATCAAGCACAAGAAGGCGGCGCAGGACGCCAAACGCAGCAAGGTCTTCACGCGCATCCTCAAGGAGGTCGTGGTGGCGGCCCGGCTCGGCGGCGGCGACCCGACTGGCAATCCCAGGCTGCGCCACGCGCTGTCGGAGGCGAAGGCCCACAACGTGCCCGGGGACAACATCGACCGGGCGATCAAGAAGGGCACCGGCGAGCTCGAGGGCGTGTCCTACGAGGAGGTCGCCTACGAAGGCTACGGTCCCGGTGGTGTCGCGATCCTCGTCGAGACGCTTACCGACAACCGGAACCGGACCGTGTCCGAGGTGCGGCATCTGTTCACCAAGCACGGTGGAAACCTCGGCGAGAACGGCTGCGTCGCCTGGATGTTCCACCGGCGGGGGTTCTTCGCGTTCGACCGTGAGGCGATGGAGGAGTCCGGGATCGACGAGGAGGCGCTCGTCGAACTGGCGCTCGAACTTGAAGCCGAGGACTTCTCGGTGGAGAAGGACAACTACAACGTCTACACGTCGGTGGATGCCTTTCTCGCGACCAGGGACGAGGTCGAGGCGAGGGGCCTTGTGGCGGGAGTTGCCCGGTTGACGATGGAACCGCAGAACCTGGTGAGGGTCGACGAGGCGGTCGCAGGCCAGCTCGTACGACTGATCGACGCGCTGGAGGACCAGGACGATGTGCAGCACGTCTGGTCCAACTTCGACCTGGACGACGAGTTGCTGGAGCGGTTGGCGTCCTGATCGTCCTCGGTCTGGATCCGGGTAGCCGGTACACTGGGTACGGCGTGGTGGAGCAGGAAGGGTCGCGGCTGAAGGAACTGGATTCGGGCCGGATCTCTCTCGTGTCCGAGCGGAGTCCGGCGGCGCGGATGGCACGTCTGGCGGAGGGCGTGGAGCAGGCCGTCGACCGCTGGCAACCGGCCGCCGCTGCTCTGGAGACCCTGTTCCACGGGCGCAACAGCCGCTCGCTGATCGCGCTCTCCCAGGCCCGGGGCGTCATTCTCTCCGTGCTGGGTCGCCGCAGCCTGGAGGTGGAGGAAGTGTCTCCCGCGGAAGTCAAGAAGGCCGTGTGCGGCAACGGTCGGGCCGACAAGACCCAGGTGGCGCGCATGGTCGACGTTCTGCTTGGCGCCGGGGCGGGCCGGCGCAGCGCGGACGCGTCGGATGCGCTGGCCGTTGCCATCTACTACGTGCAGCAGCGTCCGCTGCAGAGGGTCGTGGACGCGGCGCGGAGCGCCCGTTGAACCGGGTCGAACTGGCGGTTCCAAAGTGGTAGCCGTGTGCTATATTGCTCCACCGTTCCAAGGTGAGCCAAGCACCCCTCTCGGTGTAGGGGTCACCGTCCGTCCAGAATCGCGTCCGCTGATGGCGGGCGGTTCAACTCGGCCCGTCCCTGGCGGGCATTCAGCTCTGAGGAGGTAGCTAGGTGAACATTGGTGGCACGTTCTGGAAGTTGATGAACGAGGGCGGGCCCGTCATGTGGCCACTGCTCGCATTCTCCGTCATCGCCCTCGCGGTGGTGGCCGAGCGGTTGTACGCACTGTGGCGGGCCCGGATCAACGTCCACGAGTTCCTCCCCAAGGTGCGGAAGGCGCTGGTGGTCAACCGGTCGATCCGCGACGCGGTGAAGGTCTGCGAGGAGTACCGGGGGCCGGTCGCCTCGATCCTCAAGGCCGGTCTGATGAAGTACGGCCAGCCCAAGGAAGACATCGAGAAGACGATCGAGAACGCGGCGCTGTTCGAGATGGGCCGCCTGGAGAGAGGTCTTGCCGTCCTGGCGACGACCGCCAACGTCGCTCCGCTGCTCGGCTTCTTCGGCACGGTGACCGGCATGATGGCGGGTTTCGACGCTCTCGCGGCGCAGGGCCTTTCCAACCCGGGCGCGGTCGCCACGGGTATCAAGGAGGCCCTGACCACGACGGCCGGCGGTCTCGCGGTTGCGATTCCGACGCAGCTTGCGTACAACTACTTCATGAGCCGGATCAACAAGTTCGTGCGGGACATCGAGACCGCGGCGAACATGCTGCTCGAGACGTTCGGCGAGATGGAGCGCAGCGGCATTTCGCCCGAGAGCGGCGAAGGCAGCTAGTCCCAAAGCGAGGGCAGCGACATGAAACTCAAGGCATCCATCGAGCACAAGCCGAACATCCCGACGGCCTCGATGGCCGACATCGCCTTCCTGCTGATCATCTTCTTCATGCTGACGATCACCTTCGAGGTCGACAAGACCCAGGTGCAGCTGCCGAAGACGACCCTCAGGTACGAGATCCCGAAGAAGGCCGCCTACGTGTCGGTCGATCCGAACGGTCGCATCCGGGTGTCCGACGGCAACTCCCAGAGTTCCCTGGTCAGCGCGGCCGACGAGGTGCTCTCGATGGCGGCCACCGTGATCTCGACCGACCCGACAAAGACCTTCGTGGTCAAGTCGGACGGTGACGTGCCCTGGGAGAAGGTCGACGAAGTGCTGGACGCTCTGAAACGGGCCAAGGTGCGCGATCTGCGCCTGCTGTCCGACCAGCGAACGGTCGACGACCTCTGACGATGGGCCGGGACTTGATGAGACGGATGGAGGTTCAGGATGAAGATTGAACGTGACCGCCCGGACGATGAGATTCCGACCTCGTCGATGGCGGACATCGCCTTCCTGCTGATCGTGTTCTTCATGGTGACGACCACCTTCACGGCCACGCGGGGGCTCGACTTCGCGCTGCCGGAGGACGACGACAATCCGCCGGTCATCGAGAAGGAGGAGTCGGTACTGATCGAGATCTTTCCGGGAGGGAACCTGGTAGTGGACCAGAACCCGATGGAGCTCGGCGAGATCATCGAGTACCTGAAGCCGAAGCTGGAGCGGAATCCGAAGAAGCCCGTCATCATCCGGCCGGATGTGCAGACGCAGTACAGGTACATGGTCCAGGTGTATGACGAGTTGCGCCAGGGCGAAGAGCACGGACTGAAGGAGCCGATCAACATCTCGGTGCCGACTCAGCGCGAAATCCAGAGCTTCTGGTACTAGGCTGAGACACATCCGGAATACGACCGAACCCAAACCTAGTTGGAAACGACACGTCGAACCTGACAGAGAAGAGGTACCCCGATGAGTGACGAGAACCTCGAAGCTGCCGAATCCCCTGAGTCCCCGGCCGAAGAGCCCCAGGCGGAGAAAGCTGGCGCGCTGACGTCAGCGGAGCAGGGCCTCCTGACCTACGTTGAGGAGACCCGGGAGGACAACAAGACCTTCCGGTACTCCCTGGGGCTCGCGGTGCTGCTGCACGCGATCCTGCTGGTCGTCAAGCTGCCCGACCTGTACGCCGACGCGGTGGCGCCGCCGCCGAAGCCCAAGGTCTTCGTGGTGCAGCAGGTGCGCTTCAAGCCGCCACCGCCGGAAGTCGAGCAGCAGATTCCGAAGCCCAAGTCGAAGAAGGTGCCGATCCCCGATCCGACGCCCGATGAGCCGGAACCGATCCGCATCGACGAGCCTGACGACATCGACATTCCGGAGGTCGACGATCTGGATCTCTTCGACCTGCCCGAGGCGCCGCCTCCTCCGGAACCGACCGGACCGATCTACGTCACCGGCGATGTGTCGAAGCCGGAGAAGATCAACGAGGTCAAGCCCCAGTACACGGAGATCGCGCGCAAGGCGCGGATCCAGGGCGTTGTCATTCTCCAGGCCACGATCGACAAGAACGGCGACATCACGGACGTCAAGGTGCTGAAGGGCCTGCACATGGGCCTCAGCGAAGCCGCCGTGACCGCGGTCAAGCAGTGGAAGTTCAAGCCGGCGACGCTGAACGGGAAGCCGGTAGCCGTTTACTACAACCTGACTGTCAACTTCCAGCTCCAATGATGACCAACAGCCGATCCGTTTTCGCGCTTGCAACCGCCCTCCTGGTGCTTGGCGCGTCCAGCGCATCTGCCGGATGGGACGAGGGAGTCGCTGCGTTCAAGGCTGGCAACTACGCCCAGGCGATTGCCGAGTTCCAGCAGTTCGTCGAGGAGAGGACTGACGAAGAGGCGCTGGTGGTCGGGTACCAGATGCTGGCCCAGTCCCTGCTCCGGGGCGGCAAGGCCAAGGAGGCGATTGCTGCCTTCCAGAAACACCTCGAGTTGAAGCCCGGCGATACGGGCAGCCAGATCGGACTGGGGCAGGCGTACTATCAGGCCGGCATGCCCAGGGAATGCGTGGCGGCGCTGAACAGGCTCAACGTCGGCAGCCTGCCGGAGCCGTACCAGATTCAGGTGTACCAGATGCGCAGCGCGAGTCAGGCGACGCTCGGGAACACCCGTGGCGCGGCCGCCGACTTCGGGAGGGTCGCGGACCTGAAGGGAGACGCGAAGTCGCGGTTCGAGTACGGCAGGTTGCTGCAGAGCGACGCACAGCTCGATGGAGCGATCAGAGCCTACGAACGGGCGACCTCGATGGACGGCAGCCAGGCGGAGTGGAAGAAGACTCTGGTCAACGCCTTGAAGATCAAGGGACGGACCACACAGGGTTCGGCGAAAGCCGGTATCTACGCCAAGGCCGAAGATGTTGCCCGCAGCCTGGTGGCGAGCAGTCCCTCCTACGACAACCTGCTCCTTCTGGGCGAGGTTCAGCTCGGCGGCAAGAGCTACGAACCGGCGGCGTCCACCTTCCGGCAGGCGATCTCGAAGAAGGCGAACGACTGGCATCCGCACTTCTACCTCGGGCAGTCCTTTGGCTCGCTCGAGCGTTACAGCGACGCCGAAGGACCGCTGAACACCGCTCTACCTCTGGCTCCCGATGCGACCGCGAGGAAGCAGATCCAGGACTATCTCGGCTTCGTGCTCTCGAAGCAGAACAAGTACGACCTGGCGATCGCGGCGTACGAAGAGGCAGGAAACTCGGCTGGTGTCGGGCGGGTACGCGAGAACAAGCGGATCGCGCAGGAGAACGAGGAAGCCGACGAGTTCAACAAGAACATCGAGGAACTGGAGCGCCAGCGGGAGGAACTCCGCAAGCAGCTGGAAGAACTCCCAGGGGCCGCGAACGAGCCTCCACCTCGCTAGGCTTAGGCGAGTTTCCGGCGCAGAATCTCCTGCGCCGCTCGGGGTTCGGCGCTGCCGCGGGACGCCTTCATGACCTGCCCAACCAGGTAGCCGAGGGCTTGCTTGCGGCCGCCGCGGTACTCGAGGACGGCCTTGCTGTTGGCCGCGATCGCGGCGTCGGCCCAAGCCTCGAGTTGAGCGTCGTCGCGCACCTGGCGTAGCCCGAGACGGTCGGCGATCTCGTCGGGCGTCTCGTCCGAGTCCCACGCCTCGGCGAGAACGTCCTTGGCGGCGGTGGCGGACAGTTCGCCGGAGTCGACCAGTGCCACGATGGCGGCCAGCCGCTCGGGCGCGATGAGTTCGGCGTCGCTCTGCTTCAACTCGCGCAGGATCTCGGTCATCACCAGATTGGCGATCGACCTGGCCCCGTTTGGATGGGCGGCTACCGCGCGCTCGTAGTACGCCGCGAGGGCGACGCTGCCGGAGAGAAGAGCGGCTTCTTCGGCGCGCAGCCCGTAGGCGTCGCGGAACCGTGCGCTCTTGACCCACGGCAGTTCCGGGAGCAGCTCCGCTTGACGCTTGATGCGGCCCTGTGTGAGTAGCAGGGTGGGGAGGTCGGGCTCCGGAAAGTAGCGGTAGTCGTGTGCTTCTTCCTTGGACCGGAGAGAGCGGGTGGCGCCGCTCGCGGGCTCGAAGCTGCGCGTTTCCTGCTCGACCTCGTCTCCGGCGGCGAGAATGTGCAACTGCCGCTCCCGTTCGTACTCGAGTGCCTTGGCGACGTGACGAAAGGAGTTCAGGTTCTTGACCTCCGTCTTCGTGCCGAGCGTGTCGGAACCTGCCGGACGCAGCGAGAGGTTGGCGTCGCAGCGCAGACTGCCCTCCTCCATGTTGCCGTCGCTGGCGTCCGTGTAGAGAAGGACCTGGTGGAGCGTCTGCAGATACGCCTGCGCATCCTCGGGCGAACGGATCTCGGGCTCGGTGACGATCTCCACCAGGGGTACGCCGCAACGGTTGAAGTCGACGAGGCTCCGTCCCGGCAGCGGACCGCCTCCCGGCACCTCATGGAGCAGCTTGCCGGCGTCCTCTTCGAGGTGGATCCGATGGAGCCGCACGTCGCGGCCTGACGGCAGCGGCACCAGACCGCCTTCGGCCAGCGGCTCGTCGTACTGACTGATCTGGTAGCCCTTCGGCAGGTCGGGATAGAAGTAGTTCTTGCGCGCGAAGACGGACCGCGGCTTGACCTCGCATCCCAGCGCCAGCGCGAGCCGGATGGCCAGGTCGACGGCGTGCTGGTTGGTCACCGGCAGGGTACCGGGATAGCCGAGGCAGACCGGACACACGAGTTCGTTTGGTTCGGCGCCGAAACGGTTCTCGCAGCGGCAGAACATCTTGGTTCTGGTGCGCAGTTGGACATGGACCTCCAGCCCGATAACCGTTTCCCAGGCGGCATCGAGGGCTGCGGGAGAGGCTCCCGGATTGGCCGTGCTCTGCGCTACGCTCATGACCGTCACGATGGCCGCGGCATCCTACAGCAGCTACCGATCGTGAAGCCCCGGGTCGCCGCCCCGATTGTCCACTGCCGCGGAGGGGTGCGGGCTGCCTTTCTGGGCGTGCAGCGGTGCACGGAGGCACTCGGCCCGGAAGATGCCTTCCGCCTTCTGGCGAGTGATCTCAAGGCAGCCGAGAGAGCCTCGCCCGCCTGGTTGAAGCAGCGCCACAGCACCGAGGCGCTACGGGCTGAGGAACCGGGCTTCAGGGGAGAGGCCGACGCCTTGATCGTCTCCCGTTCCGGGGTCGCTGCTACCGTCTTCGTTGCCGACTGCGTACCGGTGCTCATCGATGCCGGCGAGAACGTCGCGGCGGTTCACGCGGGCTGGCGGGGGCTGGCGGCCGGGGTTCTCGGTTCGGCCATGCGGACGCTGCGTCACGCCGGCGTCACCGATCCCGAGACGGCCGAAGCCTGGATCGGACCGGCGATTGGCCCATGTTGCTACGAGGTGGGCGAGGACGTGGCCAGCCAGGTGGAGTCTGCGAGCGGTGCCGGCGTCGTCATCCGCCGGCCGGGGCGCAAGCCGCACCTCGATCTGGTCCTGGCGGCGTCGAAGCAGCTTGCCGCGCTGGGTGTTGGCCGCACGTCGAGCAGCGGTTGCTGCGTTCGTTGCGATGCGGGCTGGTGGAGCTATCGCCGTGACGGCGCGGGCGCGGGGAGGAACTATGCGTTCATCTGGCGCGAGTAGCCGGATGGCAGGCCGGCGCACCCACTGTTTGTCAGTTCCGTGAGCGCTGGTCCCCGTCGGATGTTGTCCGGCGCGAACTTCGGCTCCGAGTCCTGCGAGTTGGGTCGATTCCCAGGGAGCGCAGAAAGGCCAGGTCGCGTCCATTGATGCGAAACGTCGGTGGCGGCAAGGGTCGCCTGGTGGAGGAGTCGTCCCGTCCCGTCGAGGAACCGTCGCCGGCCTCGCTGTCGTCGTCACCGCTCTTCTTGCAGTCGAGGAACAGGTTGAGCGTGTAGCCTTCCCGCCGGATCGACTCGAGCCGATCGTGGACCTCGGGCGACTCGGCCATCGCCTCGCAGAGAGACCGGGTGAGTTCTTCGAGCAGTTGCTTGAGCCGGGGTTCCATGAGCCGACGACCATTATCCCAGACCGAAGCCGGGAACGACACTCCGGATTCGAGAGGGGACAGTGCGCCCGCCTGGCGGGCGGTGCTTGAAGCGCTTGCCGGGGCGGGTTGGGCTCCGGCCTCGTTCGAACCTCTGGCCGGCGACGTTTCCGCGCGGCGATACGGCCGGCTTCGTCTGGCCTCGGGCGAGCGGCGGATCGTCTGTTCCTATCCCGACGACATGAAGGATGTGGCAGCGCGGTTCCTGGGCGCTACCGAGCTGCTGGCTTCGGTCGCGGTGCCAACTCCGAGGGTGGAGGAGTACTCCCTCGAGCATCCGGTGTGGGTGCTCCTGGAGGATCTGGGTCCGCGAACCCTGTTCGAGCAGTGGAAGGAAGGTGGTAACGGCGCCGAGGTGGATCTGGGCCGGCGACTGGCGGAAGCCCGGGACCTCATCGGGCGGATACAGCTCCTGCCGGCGGATGAGGTTCGGGCCCTCGGCTGCCCGCCGCTCGACAGAGACCTGTTGATGGCGGAACTCGACCAGACCTGGGAGCGGTTCCTGGAACCGCGAGGGCTGGTTGCGGATCCGGGGCTGGCTGAGCAGGTCCGAGCCGTATGCGCTGCGGTCTGCGAGCGGCTCGACTCGGCAGAGACCGTGCCGTGTCACCGTGACTTCATGGCGCGGAACCTGATGCTGCGCAAGCGGGCCGCGGCTTCAACGGGAGGCGTAGGCGAGCTGGTCGTGATCGATCACCAGGATTTGCGCCTGGGACCCCCCTGCTACGACCTCGCTTCGCTTCTCAACGACACGTTGACGCTCTCGGTCCGAGAGCGGCAGGAGCAGCTGTCGGCCACGCGCATGGACGCCGTCCGCATGCTTGACTACCACGCGGCGACGGCCCAGCGCACGCTCAAGATCGCAGGGACCTTCGCGTACTTCGCGGCGGTCGGCAGCGACCGCTATCTGCGGTTGATCCCCCCGGCCTTGCGGAGGTTCCTGGATGCCCTGCGGGCTCTTCCCGAAGGCCGTGAACTGGCTCTCTGGTTGCGCAAGGCCTGGGCCTCGGTTCTCGCCTAGCGCGGCGGAAGCTGCCGCGCAGGCTCCTGACTGCTAGTATCCGTTTCCACCCGTCTTAGACGGGAGAACGCGACAGGAGAACGCCATGCCGTCTTTTGGCATCCAAGAGCTACTCATCATCTTCGTGATCCTCCTGGTCATCTTCGGTGGCAGCAAGCTGCCCCTGCTTGGCCGTGGCATGGGCGAGGGAATCCGCAACTTCAAGCGGGGCCTGCGCGGCGACGACTCCTCCGAGCTGGAAGAGAAGCAGTCCTAGGAGTCGTCGCGGCGGAAGACCACGTGTGCCGGCCGGCTGGCCGGCATCTGGCGCGAAGCGGGCGCCGCGCTAGCCGCCGGCGAGAACGGCGAAGTCGAGGCCGCGCGGATTGACGGCCGCCCATGCGGCGCGGTGGTGCTCGACGTAAAGGCGGAGCACGTTCTCCGTGAACCTCCGGGTTTCGCGGAAAGGCGGCATGCCCTGGAAGCGATCGACCTTCCCGGGCCCGGCGTTGTACGCCGCGAGCGCCAGCACGAGGTCGCCGTCGAAGCGGCGCAAGAGGTAGTCGAGATAGCTGGCGCCGGCGTCCAGGTTCTGGCCAGGGTCGTAGACGTTCCGCAGGCCCAACTGCTCGGCCGTCTCGGGCATCATCTGCATCAGGCCGAGGGCGCCCTTGGGCGAGACGGCGAGGGTGTCGAAGGAGGACTCGGCCTGCACGATGGCGGCCACCAGCAGCGGGTCGACATCGTGACGCTCGGCGACGAGGAGTATCTCCGTGCCGAATGGAAGCCTCCGCGTCCTGTCCCGGATCGCAGTTTCGTCGGCGGCGCCGATGAAGAGTTCGAAGCTCTCGCGCCGCGACTGGATTCCGGCGTAGAAAGGACCGTCTGCCGGAAGGGCCCGGTCCAGATCGGTAGCCGGATCAAGCCAGGCCTGAATCTCCTCGAACAGCGCGATGTCCTCGAGATGCGGCGGCGAGGGGAGTGACTCCGGCTGCCGCCCTGGCGCGGTTTCCTGCACGGAGAAGGCCACAATGGCAGTCGTCGCGAGGACGACGGCCATCGTTCTTCTGCCGGTTCTGTGGCTTGTACGGTTCATGAGGAGCGTGTGTTGCGTTCAAGCAACCTCCGGCCGCCCGTGAGAGCAAACGGGATGCCAGCCCGGATTCGCTGTTCCAGCGGACTGTCGGCCGCGGAGCGCTATCTTGCTTGGTGCCTTTTGCTCGAAGTTCGGTAGTCGGCGGACTGGATACGAAGTGCCTGGACCTTGCTGCGCAGAGTGTTCCGATGAATCCCCAGTTGATCTGCCGATTGCGTGATGTTGCCGCGATTGCGTTGCAGGGAAGCGAGGATGAACTGACGTTCGAAGATCTCGCGTGCCTGAGCCAGGGTGACACCCTGACCGACCAGGTGCCGGACAAGGTGCTCAAGCTGGTCGCCTAGATCCTCCGTCGCGCCCTCGGGAACGCGGTCGTCTGCGCTGAGCTGCTTCAAGGCGAGTCGCGTGCCGAAACACCGAAGTTAGCACAGATCCGGGGGCTCGGGGCGACCTTCAGGCTACGCCACCAAGGCGGCGCGTGCCTCGTGACATCGCTTCGGTGCCGCCTCCCGCGTCGTCAGCCTTCGTCTTGCAACCGCGACAGCGACTCGGCTGCCCGACGGGCGGCTTCGGAGTCCGGGAAGCGCCGCGAGACTTCCCGGAATCGGCGTTTGGCGCCCTCCCTGTCGCCGAGCCGCTCCAGGGTGCGCCCTACCTTGAGCAGGGCGTCGGGGACCTTGTTGCCGAGCGGGTACTCGTGGAGCATGGTCTGGAATGCGACCATGGCGGCCCGGTTGTCGCCCCGGGCGAACCGGCACTCGCCGATCCAGAAGAGGGCGTTGTCCGACAGCTCGGTGTCCGGAAAGGCGTCCAGGTAGCGTTGGAAGCCCAGTTCGGCTCCCGCGTAGTCCCGGTTCAGGTACTGCTCGCGAGCGCGGTCGTAGAGTTCCTGGCCTGTCTCCTCGACGATCGCTGGTGCGGTTTCGCCCGCGTCGTCCCCGGCCCCCGGCTTCGCCTCCGCTTCGGCCGCGGGGTTCGACTCGACCGGCGGCGCGGTTCCGGGCGTCTCGTCGAGTTCCGTTACCTCGAGTACCTGGACGCGCGCCGGCGTCGGCGGTTCGAAGCGGACCGGTGGTGGGGGCGCGGTTGCCAATGCCCTGACGTCCTCGAGGGCCGTCTCGACGTCGGCGATGCGGTCGCGCAGCATGGAGTTCTCCGACTCGCTCTCGGCCAGCAGGCCTTCGAGCTGCTGGACCCGTTCCTCAAGTTGCTCGAGGTCGGCCCGGACGCCCTCGTTGGGGGTCGCCAGGCGGTTCACGAAGTCGCGCGGGGATTCGGTGGAGGCACAGCCGAGGCAGAAGCCGGTGATGGCGAGCGCGGCCGTCAGTCGAACAGGCAGGGCCTGACGCCCTGGGGCGTGGCTGGCTCGCGGGCAGCCGAAGTCAGCTCTCGGGGCCATTCTCGCTCTGGGGCTCCTCACCGTCGCGGGACGGTCGTGGCGGGGCTTCCGGCAGGTCGCTTCGGAGCTTCCGGATCTTCTCCGGCGAAGGCACCTTCTTGATCCAGGGACTGCCGGCGTGTTCGCTCCACAACTGCTCGCAGCCGTCGCGCAGATAGTCGACCGCGTCCAGCCCCGCGTCGCTGCGGGCCCGCTTGACTACCTGGAGGTAGGTGAGGCACATGTACGCTCGGATCTTGTCCTTCTCCGGGTAGTCGGGGTACTGCTCCAGCATCTCCCTGAAACGCTCTCCGGCTGCCCTGGGGGTACGGGAGCGGTAGTAGTAGGCGCCGACCACGAACTCGTGCTCCGCCAGCTGATTCCGGACTTCGACGATCTGCTGGGCGGCCTGACCGGCGTACTGGCTGGTCGGGTAGAGCCGGCGGACGTTCTCGAACTCGGTCAGCGCCTGACGGGCGGTCTGTTGGTCGCGGTCCGGCTTCTCGATCCGCTCGGCGAGCGCCGAGGCCAGACGGAACTGGGCGTAGGCCGCGCGGTCGGACGTTGGGAAGCGGTTCAGGAAGTCGCGATAGCGCTGCTCAGCTTCCACGTAGGACTGGTAGCCCCCGCGCAGGAACAGTGCGTCCGCGGCGAGCAGGAGGCCCTCTCGACCGGTTTCCGAGTTCGGTTCGACTTCGAAGGCGTGGACGAGGTGCTGGAGAGCCTGGGTGAACTTCTCCTCCTCCAGGAGTTGCTTCCCGATTTCGAGCGCCTCGGATGACGACAGACGGAGGATCGGATCCTCCCTGACGCCTCCGCAGGCGACCGCGAACGTGAGCGCCGCCACGACGAGCAGCGTCCTTCCGGCCAGGCGCGTCATTCGTTCGCTTGCCGGCGAAGAGCCGCCAGCGCCTCGACCGGACGCTTCGCCGCGAAGACGCCGGAACCCACGACCGCCACGTCCACGCCGGCCGCCGCCACTTCGTCGAGGTTGCCCGGCTTGATTCCGCCGTCCATCTCGATGCTGGTGGAGAGTCCATGCGCCTCGATCGCGCCGCGGAGTTCGCGCGCCTTGTCAAGCACGTGCGGCTGGAACGCCTGACCCGCGAAGCCCGGCTGCACGGACATGAGGACCACGTAGTCCAGGTGCTCCAGGTAGGGCTGGATTTCGTCCAGCCCCGTACCCGGGTTGATCGCCACGCCGGCGCCGACACCCCGGCCGCGAATCCGTTCCGCGAGCCGCGCCGGCGCGCTCGTCGCCTCGTGGTGGAACGACACCCAGATCGGCTCGGTGTCGAGGTACCTGTCGAGCAGGACCTCCGGATTCGAGACCATCAGGTGGATGTCGAAGCCCACCCGGCTGCGTTTCGCCAGATCGGCGATCACCGGCGGCCCGAAGGTCAGGTTGGGCACGAAGTGACCGTCCATCACGTCGACATGGATCAACTGGGCGCCGCCGTCCTCGCAGTGCTTGACGGCGGAGGCCAGATCGGCGAGGTCCGCCGCCAGGATCGAAGGCGCGATCTTCATCGTTCAGGTTCTCTGGGCGGCGGATTGTCTGGGAACCGGGACGGGTTCAATGGCTTTCCTGCGCGGCGACGACCAGGGCGATCGAATCGCTTTGCCGCAGGGGATGGCCCGGAAGTGGATACTGACGCAGGATGATCCCGGCTTCGACGCCTTCGTAGGGCTCGTACTTTACCCTTCCGAGCCGGAATCCGCGCGTCTCGAAGTAGGTGCGCACGGGCGCTTCGGGCAGGTCGATCAGATCGGGCATGACGAAGGATGCGCTCGGGTTGGCGAGGCTGACCATGACGTCGACCTGGGAGGAGGGTTCGACCCGGCTGCCAGGAGGTGGACTCTGACGGATGACGGTTCCGGGTGCCCCGAACTCGGCGTACACGCTCCGGCTCCGGCCCAACTGGAGACCGGAGGCGGCGAGGCTGACCTGAACCGTCTGCAGGACCTGGCCGGTAAGGTCCGGCGTTTCGACGAGCTGACGGCCCCGTGAGAGGTGGATGACGACCCCGCTGTCCTGCTTGACCGCACTGGCGGCAGGCGGATCGTGCCGGAGGACGTGACCGGCGGGGACGGTTTCGTCGTAGCGGTCCTGTTCGACCCGCCGCACCGTCAAGCCCGCGGCGGCCAGGGCCGCCTCGGCGTCGCCAACGGCCAGACCGACCAGGTCGGGCACTGCGATCACGCCGCTACGGACGAAGTTGGACAGGGCCAGATAGGACGAAGCACCGAGCAGCGCCGTGAGCAGTCCGGCGTACAGGCTGCCCACGACGAGACGCTTCAGCCACCGCCTGCGCAGCATGTCGGCGAGCCGGCGCGCGAGAATCTCGTGCCTTCGCATTTCAGCGCCCCAGGGCCGGCAGGTTCTTCACCAGGTCGAAGTAGATGGCGAACATCATGATTCCGACGATCACGACGAGGCCGAACTGGGTCACGAGGTTCTTGACGCGGACGGAGAGATCGCGCCGCAGGACACTCTCGAACAGCAGGATGGCGAGCTGGCCGCCATCCAGGAGAGGGATCGGGAGCAGGTTCAGAATGCAGATGTTCAGGCTGATCAGGGCGGTCAGGAAGACGAGGTCGTTGAAGCTCCGCCGCGCCGCCTGGCCGCTGATCCTCGCGATCTCGATGGGCCCGGCGATAGCACTCTGGGGCGAGGCGCGGCGTTCGACCAGCCTGCCCAGGAAGCCGAAGATCTCGGTCGTCGTCTCCCAGTTGATGCGAGCGCTCTCGAACAGGGCGGCGCCGGGGGCGACACGCTGGTAAGAGAAGTGGCTGATCGTGATGCCGGCCCGTCCGACACCGCCTTCATCCGCCGGCACGAACCGGACCACGAAGCGCTCCTCGCCGCGGCCGATCTCGACGCCCACCTCCTTGCCTGCACTCGGTTCCACCAGTCGCCGGAAGTCGGCCGCGTCGGCGATGGGGTGTCCGTCCACCGCGTAGAGCGTGTCGCCGTACCGAATGCCCGCCCGCTCGGCTGGCATGCCTTCGAACACGTCGCGAACGCGCGGGAGCAGGCTGGCGTACATGCCGGCGTCACCCAGTTCGTGGCGGGGAATGCGGCGTGGTACGAGCACCGTGCTCAGCGTCCTCCCGTCGCGCTGGAAGTCGACCGCGAGACGCCGTTCCGGCGACACGAGGACGATGTTCGCGACATCGCGCCAGTCGGACACGTCCTCGCCGTCCAGGCGCAGGATGGTGTCGCCGGCCTGCAGTCCAGCCTCGGAGGCCGCGGACTCGGAAGCCACGGCGCCGATCTCGGTGCTCAGGTCGCGCGGCCCCGCAAGCTCGGTACCGGCGACGAGCACAGCGGCGATCAGCAGAATGGACAGCACGACGTTGGCGGCGGGGCCCGCCAGGAGGACGACCATTCGCTGCCACCGGGGCCTGGTGATGAAGTCGCCGGCGTCTCCGGTGGGGTTCGAGGGGTCGATCCCGGAGAAGGCCACGTAGCCGCCCAGAGGCACCATCGCCAGCCGGTACTCCGTGCCGCCCCGTTCGAAGCCCCAGAGCCGCGCGCCGAAGCCGATGGAGAACACCCGGACCCTGATCCGGAACAGTCGTGCCGCCAGGTAATGCCCGAGTTCGTGAACGAAGATGATCACTCCGATCACGACCAGCAAGGCCAGGATGTTGCTCAGGATGTTCATCGGAGGTGAGGGGTGGCGGCGCAGGCGCCCCGCCGATGCTAACCGCGGAAATGCGCCAGGACTTCCCGGGCGTGCCGACGACCCCACGAATCCCAGGCCAGGGCCTCCTCCACGCTCTCGGGCTCGCTTCCGGCCGCTTGCCGGTCGTGACGTTCAAGCACCCCGGTCACCACGGGCACGATCGCGGTGAAGGGGGCTCCCTGGCTGAGAAACGCGTCGACAGCGACCTCGTTTGCCGCGTTCAGCACCGCCGGCGCGCCCCTGCCGCGGGCCAGGGCGATGCGAGCCAGCGAAGGCGCGGGGAAGAGCGCCGGATCGACTTGCCGGAACTCGAGTCTCGACGTCGTTTCCAGTAGTCCGGTCAGGTCGGCCGAGGCCGAACCGGCGGTCCGCGGCCAGCGCTCGGGATATGACAGCGCGTACTGGATCGGGTACTGCATGTCGTTGGCCGAAATCTGTGCGATCCCGTTGCCGCAGCAGAACTCGACGATCGAGTGAACGAGGGACTGCGGGTGAATCACGATGTCGATCCGGGAACCGGGGACGTCGAACAGGTAACTCGCCTCGATCAGTTCCAGGCCCTTGTTCATCAGGGTCGCCGAATCGACGCTGATCTTCGCGCCCATGTCCCAGGTCGGATGTGCGGTCGCCTCGGCGGGCGTCGCCGACTCCAGGGTGGCGGGATCGCGGTCCAGAAACGGTCCGCCCGAAGCGGTCAGAACGAGACGGCGGACCTCTTCCGGGCGTCCCGCCCGCAGCGCCTGGTGGATCGCGGCGTGCTCGCTGTCGACGGGCAGGATGGATGCGCCGGAGGCGGTCGCCAGCCGCTGCAGCACGGGCCCAGCCGCGACCATCGCCTCCTTGTTGGCGAGCGCCAGGTCGGCGCCGGCCGCAAGCGCGGCCGCCGCCGGCCCGAGGCCGGCCGCGCCGACGATGGCGGTCACGACGAGATCGATCTCGCCGGTCCCGACCGAGTCCAGCAGTGCCTGGTCACCGAAGGTCAGGCAGGTTTCGTCCGGCAGCTCGCCTTGCAGCGCGGCTGCCCTGTCGGAGCTTGCCACGACGACGCGGTCGGGCCGGAACTCGCGCGCCAACTCGGCCAGGCGGGCGGGTCGCGTTCCCTGTGCCGCGAGCACCGAGACCCGCAGCCTGTCCGGGTGGTCGCGTGCCACCGCCAGGGTCGCCTCGCCGACCGAACCGGTGGCCCCCAGGACGGCGACGCTGCGTCGGCTCAAGGCAGGGCTCCGCCCGTGCCGGTCCCGTACAGGACCGAGACTGCCGGCCCGAACGTTCCGATGTCGACGAGCACGTACATCAGCGGGGTCGCCAGCATCACGCTGTCCAACCGGTCGAGGAGGCCTCCGTGGCCGGGCAGAAGTCGACTGGCGTCTTTCACCTTCGCGGCGCGCTTGAGCAGAGATGCCACCAGGTCTCCCGCCTGGCCCGCGGCGCCGCAGGCGAGCGCCGCCAGGGGAACGCTCAGCACGAATTGGTCCAGGGCGAACCAGGGCAAGAGTCCGGCGAGGCCGACGCCGAGACTCGCCGCCAGGCCGCTCACGGCGCCGGCGATCGTCTTCTTGGGACTGATCTCGGGGGCCAGAGGCCGGCGGCCGTATGCCCGCCCGCCGTAGTAGGCGCCGATGTCTCCCACCGCGGCCACCGCCAGCACCCAGAGCAGGAGTGCGGGATGGAGCTGGTGAAGGTGGACCGCGGCGACCAGGAACAGCCCCAGCCACAGCGCGCCGAAGGCGAACATGGCCGAGATCGTCAGTCGGTCGCGGATCTCGGCACGGCTGCTCAAGCCGACCGCCACCGCCATGGCGAGTACGACTGTTGCGGCCGCGAACCGGACGTCGAGGACGACGAGGCGGCTCAGGGGGGCGATCTGGTGAACGCTGCTGGCGAGCGCCACGAAGACGAGAGTCAGCCACAACGCAGGGCGGAACCTCGGCGCGACGGCGATTCGCTGCACCAGGGCCGTGTACTCCGCGGCCGCCAGCAGGACGACCCCGGTGGCAACCGCGACAAAGAACCGGGGCGGCAGGTAGAGGACGATGGCGGTCGCCAGCGCCGCGGTCACGATCCCCGTGACAACGCGTTTCATTGCGGCCGACTGTATTCCACTCGCTCCAGACAGAGGCCGCGCGCAGGTGCGTTGGGACCAGCCTCCGTGCGTGGACGTCCGCCCAGGAGCATGGCGAAGTCGTCGATCGACCGCCGGCCGAGGCCGACCTCCAGGGTCGTGCCCACGAGCGCACGGACCATGCCGCGGAGGAAACCGTCGCCGGCGACGCGGAAGCTCAACTCGTCGCCGGTTTCCATCCACCCCGCCTCGTGGATCGTTCGCTCCGGCTGGCCGTGGCTGCCGCCGGACTTGGCGAAGGCGGAGAAGTCGTGACGTCCGGGAAGAAGGGACGCGGCGCTCTTCATCGCCTCCAGGTCGAGTTTGGCGGGCGCCGGGACGACGAAGGGCGCCCGGAACGGGTCGATCACGCGGGCACGGCAGAGCCGGTAGCGGTAGACCTTGAGGGTGGCGCTCTTGCGCGCGTGGAAGGCGTCCTCTACCGAGGCGGCGTCCAGCACGCGGACGGCTGCGGGCAGGTGATGGTTGGCGCCGTGAACGAGCGCCCGGCGTGTTTCCGCCGGCGACGACCCCGCGGCCACCGTCAGGTGAGCGACCTGGCCGCGGGCGTGGACGCCGGCGTCCGTGCGGCCGGCGCCGTACACGGTCACGCTTCGGCCGAGTATCCGGGCCAGGGCCTCTTCGACCACCTGCTGGACGGCAAGCGCGTTGTCCTGGCGCTGCCACCCGGCGTAGTCCGTGCCGACATAGGCGATTCGCAGGCGGTACTTCATTGGTGCTCGGTTCCCGAGGCTGACACGCTCGGGGTCGCTGCTCCGGCACGCCGCCGATCGACCACGAAGAGCAGGAGGGACGGCAACCAGACCGCGCCGTAGACCCAGGGGAAGTAGTGGACCCCGGCGAGAGCCGGCAGGTAGGCCAGGGGCAGGGCCGCCGACAGCACCAGGACACTGCGCACGCCGAGCAGTGCCGCCCAGGGCAGGATCCAGATCAGGTACCAGGGATAGAGCGTAGGGCTTGCCAGCAACACGACGCCGAAGGCGGCGAACGCTGCGCTGACCGGCCCGGGACGCGCTCGCCAGACCCGAAGCCACGCGGCGAGCCCCGCTGCCAGGAGCAGGAGGCGGGCAAGAAACTGGGGATACGCGTAGGCGTACACCGTCTGCCAGGGCGACGCGTCGACCTCGCCGCCGAAAACGAAGCGCACCGCGTGGACGAATCCCGTAGCGACCCGGTCGAGTTGCAGCAGGTCGAGCAGACGCCAGAGCGGTTCATAGAGCGGACCGTTGTACTCCCAGCGCAGCGCGTAGGTCGCCAGGCCCGGGGGCACTCCGCCCGTCCAGACCAGGACGGCCGCGGTCGCGGGGACGAGCAGGCAGGCAGCGCCCAGCGCGAACAGACGGCCCTGCGACCGGTTGCGCCGGATCGTCCGCCACCACAGGGGAACCGCGGCGAGCGGAAGCAGCTTGGCCAGCACGCCGAGCGCGGCGACGGCCCCCGCGGCGAGCGAACGCCGGGGACCGGACGGGGCACCGCGCTGGACCGGGATCAGATAGACGCAGGCGATGACGAGCGAGGCCCCCAGGACATCGACGTGACCCATGCCGGCGCCCTCGATCACGACCAGCGGATTCCAGACGTATGCCAGGGCGGCCACGATCGACCCGCGCCGCCTGGCGAGCGCGAGCAGCAGGGCGCAGCCGGCCAGGTCGACCGCGACCAGCACCAGTTTGTAGCCGGCGAGCGGCTGAGGCAGGACGCTGGTGGCGGCGAAGAGGCTCAGCGCCAGAGGCGGGTAGACCGTGGCGACGTCGCGGTGGGCGGTCCGTTGCCACAGATCGTCACGCAGCCCGGTCAGCTCGGGGTCGTCTGGAGTGAGGCGATACGGATTCGCGCCGGAGACGGCGACGCGGCCGTCCCAGAGGTAGCGGTGGACGTCGTCGGACAGGCTTGGCGCCAGCGGCAGCGCCAGAAGGCGGAGCAGCAGGGCGACGGCCAGGACGCCGGCAACCGGCAGTTCGTTCGCCTCCTTCTGCCGCGGCGATCCCAGTCGTCTCAGGGCGCGCCACAGGGCGCCGAAGGCCAGGAGCAGCACCGCGAGGAAGAGAACGCTCCTCCAGGGCGCGTCGGCCGCCGGTCGCAAGCCGGTGCGGTCCAGCAGGAGGAGCACGCCGAAGCAGGCGAGCAGGGGCCAGGCGGCTGCCACCTGTGGGAGTGCCCTTGCCATATCGTCGGCGCTCGTGCTTCTTCCCGTGTACTACGCCGTTCTCGGCACGCTTGCACTCTTCGGACTGCACCGGCTGGTTCTGTTGCTGGTGCTGCGCCTGGTTCGGCCGCCCGCGGAGGCGGGCGGCACGGGCCCAGCCGGCGCGAGGACGCAAGCCCCCTTGGACGGGGTCACTGCGGACCGGGTCGCCGCGCCCCGGGTCACCGTCCAACTGCCAATCTACAACGAGCGGTACGTGGCCCCGCGGCTGCTCGAGGCCGTGCTCGACTTCGACTATCCGGCGGAGCGGCTGGAGATCCAGATCCTCGACGACTCGACCGACGATACGAGCGAGCGGATCGAGGCGGTTCTGGAGGAAGCCTCGAAGCGAGGTCGGCCGCTGCCGGCGGTCCGGCACCTCCGTCGACGCGAACGCGAGGGCTTCAAGGCGGGCGCTCTGGCGGCCGGTCTGAGCCAGGCTCGCGGCGAGCTGATCGCGATCTTCGATGCCGACTTCGTACCCGGTCCGGACTTTCTGCGCCGCACGGTGCCGGCCTTCGCCGATCCCGGCCTCGGGATGGTCCAGGCGCGCTGGGATCACACGAACCGCGGGGACTCGCTGCTCACCCGCGCCCAGGCGGTCCTGCTCGACGGTCACTTCCTCGTCGAGCAGGAGGCCCGCTACCGGTCCGGTTGCTTCTTCAACTTCAACGGCACGGCGGGCGTCTGGCGGCGGCGCGCGATCGAAGAGGCCGGCGGCTGGCAGTTCGACACGCTGACCGAGGATCTCGACCTCTCCTACCGCGTGCAGCTTGCTGGATGGCGCTTCGCGCTGAAGACCGACCTGGCAGTGCCGGCCGACCTGCCGGCCCGCGTGAACGACTTCAAGGGCCAGCAGCACCGCTGGGCGCTGGGCACCGCCCAGACGATGCGCAAGCTGCTGGCAAGAGTCCTCCGCACTCCGGTCAGGCTGCGGGTGAAGCTCGCGGCGGCGGCCCACCTGACGTCGGGTTTCTGCTATCCGCTGCTGGTCGCTCTGGGGCTCCTGCTCCTGCCAGCAATCCTGCTGCGCCAGGAGTCTCCGTACCTGCTGCTATGGATCGATGCTCCGCTGTTCCTGCTCGGCACGGCTGCCGTGGCGGGCTGCTACGCCGCCGGCCAACGGCGGGCCGGTCGTCCGGGTTCCCGGGCGTGGTTCGAGGTGCCGCTTGCGATGTCTGTCGGCATCGGCCTGTCGCTTCACAACTCGGCCGCCGTGGTCGTCGGTCTGTTCCGTCGCGGCGGCGTATTCGCTCGCACGCCGAAGATCCCGGCGGGCGCGCAGGAGCCTCCGGCGCAGTACCGGTCGGCCGCGGTCTGGAGCCTCTGGGGCGAAGCCACCCTGGCGCTCTACTTCTGGATATGCATCGCCGCCGCCGGCTTGAGCGGTCGCTGGTGGTCTCTTCCCTTCCTGTACCTCTTCGCGCAGGGGTATAGCCTGATGGCCCTCGGAGGCACCCTGCCGCGGTGGGGACGCCGCGCCAGGTTGCCGTAGTCCATGATTCGCCCCCTTGGAAGACCCTCCGCTCCTGTCCCTTCCAGGCAGACGGAGGTGGTCGTGCGGCCGGCCTCGCCTGCGGATGCTCCCTTCCTCAGGCGCTGGCGGTCCGAGCCGGCCGTGCGCCGCTTCCAGCCGCTGCACAACGTGTCCGCGTCGCGACTGCGAGCGGACCTGGCGTCGCAGCGTCCGCGGGACATCTACCGCGGCCGGGGCGACCGCTACACCTGGCTGGTCGAGGCGGATGGCGATCGTGCCGGCTGGATCACCCTGGCGATCGTGAACTGGGAGCACGGGCTGAGCGAACTGGGCTATGCCCTCGCGACGCGCCACCATGGTCGCGGCACGATGACCGCGGCACTCGGGCAGTTGCTGCCGGAGCTTCTTCTCCGCACGCCCGTGGAGCGCATCGAGGCGAGATGCGCGGTGGACAACGAGGCGTCGCGGAAGGTGCTGGAGAAGCTGGGGTTCGTCCACGAGGGCCGGCTCCGCTCGTACTTCGTTCTGCAGGGCCGCCGCACCGACCACCACCTGTACGCCCTGCTGCGCGAGGACTACATTCCGCGCTAGCCCCTGTTGGGGCTGCCGCGCTACAGTTGCCAACCTTGGACCGTCAGTCGGGGAGGTACGAATCGTGAGCACTGGAACCGGACAAGGCGCGCCGCCAAAGGCAGCCGACTCCGCCCTTGAGAATCTCGAGGCCGGAATCGCGTTGTTCTACGAGGACAAGGTCGCGGAGGCCAGGGTCCGGTTCGAAGACGTGGTCGCGGGCGGTGGCGAGAGCCGGTTCGTCATTCGCGCGAAGGACTACCTCGCCGCCTGCGAGCGGGCGGAAACGGCGGCGGAAGGCGGCACGGACGATGCGTTCCTCGAGGCTGTGATGGCCCGGAACGACGGCGACCTGGAGCGCGTTCTCGAGTTGTGCGGAGACGACGGGCGAGATGAGGACGACCGTTTCGTCTATCTGGCCGCCTGCGTGCATGCCCTGATGGGAGACCAGGAGGCCGCGCTGGACCGGTTGACGCAGGCTGTGGAACTGGATCGGAAGAACCGCGTTCGCGCCTTCCATGACGGCGACTTTTCTTCACTGGACGAGGACGAGCGCTTCGTGAAGCTCGTCCATGAACTGAACGACTGACGTGGCTGGCGAGGCCGGCGCGGCCGTGATTCTCGCTGCTGGCGGCGGCGAACGGCTGCGCTCCGAGTTGCCCCGGGCCCTGCATCGCGTTGGCGGCCGAGCTCTCGTGGCGTGGGTCGTTGCGGCAGCACGCGAAGCCGGTTGCGCGCCCATCCACGTGGTCGTCGGAAGTGGGGCTGGGGAGATCCGGAAGGTCCTCGAGGAAGAGGGTCTCGGGGAAGAGGCATTAGGCGGCGGGGAGATTCTCCGCCTGGAGCAGCGCGAGCCGGAGGGCACGCGGAGGGGCACGGCGCACGCACTACTGATGGCCCGCCAGGCTCTGCATGCCGCCGGGTCCGTGCTGGTCGTCTCCGGCGACGTGCCCCTGGTTCGGCCGGCGACGCTCCGGAGGCTCAAGGAAGGCGCTCGCGATGCCTGGGGGAGCGTTGCGGTAGCCGATCTGGACGATCCGGGCAGTCTCGGTCGGGTGATCCGGAGCAATGGCCGGTTGGAGCGGATCGTGGAGGCGGCGGACGCCGGCGAACGGGAACTCGCGATGCGAACCGTGAACGCCGGGCACTACGCGCTGCCCGTTCCGGCGATCTTCGACTGGCTGGAGAAACTCGCTGCCGGCAGGGGAGAGAACGAGGTCCGTCTGACGGATGCCGTGTGCGAGGCAGCGCGGCAGCACCCGGTTGCCTGCGTGACGGTGGAGGACCCATCGGAAGCGGTCGGCGTCAGATCGCGCGCCGACCTGGCCGCTCTCCAGCGCGTCGTTTACCGGCGCAGTGCCGAGGCGCTGCTCGAGGCCGGCGTCACGATCCTCGATCCGGAGAGCGCCTGGGTGGATGCCACCGCGACGGTCGGTCCCGATTCCGTGCTGCACCCTGGCGTCACGCTGCTGGGCGCCAGCAGCGTTGGACGCGGTTGTACCGTCCACAGTGGTGCCTGGCTCCGTGACAGTGTCCTCGCGGACGGGGTGGACGTACTGCCCTACTCGGTTCTCGACGGCGCCCGCGTCGCCTCGGGCTGCAGCGTCGGCCCGTTCGCGCGCCTGCGGCCGGAGGCGGTTCTGGAGGAAGGCGCGCGGGTCGGCAACTTCGTCGAGGTGAAGAAGTCGACCCTGGGGCCGGGCGTCAAGGCCTCCCATCTCTCCTACCTGGGCGATTCGTCGGTCGGTGCGGGCGCCAACATCGGCGCCGGAGTCGTCACGTGCAACTACGATGGCAAGACGAAGAACCGCACGGTGATCGGCGAGGGAGCGTTCGTGGGCAGCGACACGATCCTCATCGCGCCGGTCGAGGTCGGCGCGGGGAGTTACACGGGCGCCGGTTCGGTGATCACGAAGGACGTGCCGGAGGAGACTCTCGCCGTCGGCCGCGCGCGCCAGAAGAACATCAAGCGCCGGCCGCGGTGACTTGCCCCGGCGCCCGGAGCTGAACCTGCATGGCGAACCGAGACGGTGACTGCCCCGAACTGGTGGACCTCCGTTCGCGCCTGAACCCGGAACAGTTGGCGGCGGTCACCCACGACGGCGGGCCGCAACTCGTCATCGCCGGCGCCGGGTCGGGCAAGACCCGGGTCATCACCTACCGGATCGCCTGGCTGATTGCCGAGAAGGAGGTCGAGCCGTGGCGGATCGCGGCGGTGACCTTCACCAACAAGGCGGCGGACGAGATGCGCGGGCGGGTGCTCGACCTGGTCGGCGGCAACGCGAGTGTCTTCGTCGGTACCTTCCACCGGTTCTGCGTGCGCCTGCTGCGGCGCTACGGGGATCGTGTCGGGCTCCAGTCCGACTTCGCGATCGTGGACGCGCCGGACCAGTTGCGGTTGATCAAGGCGGCTCTGAACGCGGAGGACCTGGACGAACAGACGTTCCAGCCCCGCTCGGTCCAGGGACGGATCAGCGCAGCCAAGAACCGGCTGCTGACGCCGGCGGCGTTCGAGCGCGGGGCGGAGGACTTCTTCGACCGCCACGTCGCCGCGGTCTACCGTCGCTACCAGGCTGAACTGCGGCGCGCGGGCGGCGTCGACTTCGACGATCTGATCGCGCTCGCGGTGCGGCTGCTGCGAGACGAAGCGGACATCGGCCAGCGGGTTCGGGGACGCTTCCGTCACCTGCTCGTCGACGAGTTCCAGGACACGAATGCGGCCCAGCTCGAACTGATCAGGAACCTCGTGCTCGACCCGGACGGCTCGGTCTCCGGGCTGACCGCGGTCGGCGACGAGGACCAGAGCATCTACGGCTGGCGGGGGGCCGAGATCGACAACCTGCTTCGCTTCGAGCGCCACTTCCCCGGCGCCCGGGTTCGCAAGCTGGAACGCAACTACCGTTCGACGCAGAACATCCTCGACGCTTCGGGCGCGGTGATCGCACGCAACGAGGAGCGGCGCGGCAAGACGCTGTGGACCGACACCGGCGCGGGCGATCCGCTGCAGCTCTTCTTCGCCGCCGATCAGGAGGACGAGGCGCGCTGGGTCGTGCGGCAGGTGGGGGAGCTTCGCGCCAACGGCTTCGAGTTCGGCGAAATGGCGGTGCTCGTGCGCACCAACGCGCAGACGCGGGCGATCGAAGACCAGATGCTGCGCAGCGAAGTTCCTTACTGCCTGGTCGCGGGCGTTCGCTTCTACGAGCGCGCCGAGGTGAAGGATCTGGCCGCGTACCTTCGGGTGATCAACAACCCGCGGGACAACCTGTCTCTCCGCCGGATCCTGAACCAGCCGCGACGGGGGATCGGCCGCAAGACCGAGGAGCTCCTGCTCGCCCGGGCGGCGAAGATGGGCCACGCCCTGTGGGATGCGATCCGGCTCGACCCGCTGCAGGAGCTGCCGGCGCGGAACCGGCGCGCCGTGGACGACTTTCGAGGTCTGGTCGAGGCGTTGCGTAAGGAGGCCGAACGCCAGCCGCTGGCCGAACTGGTGCGGGGGACGATCGTCGCGGCCGGGTTCGAAGCGCTCTACGGCAAGGGCGACGAGGAGGGACGCGAGCGGCTGGACAACCTGCGCGAGCTGGTGTCGTCGGCGCAGGACTTCCAGATCCGGTACGGCTGTGAAGACATGCCAGCCAGGATTCCGGCCGCGGCGCTGGCCCCGGCGCTCGACGATCCCCTGGGCCCGGCCGCCGGCGAGACGGACGAGGAGCCGCCGACCAGCCCGCTGACGAACTTCCTGGACTACGTCTCGCTGGTCAGCGACACGGACGGCCTGAACGCCGAGCTCGGCGTTGCGGTCATGACCCTGCACAGCGCCAAGGGCCTCGAGTACCCGGCCGTCTTCGTCACCGGACTCGAGGACGGCCTGCTGCCGCATTTCCACGCCGGGGGCGGCGCGCGGGACATCGAGGAGGAAAGGCGGCTGTTCTACGTCGGCATGACCCGCGCCGAACGGCGGCTGTTCCTCAGCGGCTGCCGCCGCCGGATGATCGCGGGCATGTTCCAGGATCAGCAGCCCTCACCCTTCCTGATCGACGTGCCGGAGGAACTCGTCGAGACCGCCCAGAGCCCGGACATCTACGCCGGGCCGCGCACCGCGGGCGTTCGCAGCTTCTTCGGCGCCGATCGCTCCGCCGGCGGCAGGTACCGGCCGGCGCCGCCCTCGGGCCTGAAGAGTCGAGCGTCGGGAGGGCCCTTCAAGCAGGGCGCCGGCGGTTTGCGCCCGGGCGCGTACGTACGTCACGCCACGCTGGGCAAGGGAGTGGTTCTGCACCTCGACGGCCAGGGCGACAACGCCAAACTGACTGTCTTCTTCGACAAGGCAGGCAAACGGAAGCTCGTCCGCCGCTACGCCCCGCTGGAGGTTCTCTGAGGCTTGGCGTGCTGCTACACTCCGGCGCCTGCCTGTCGGGGCGTGGCGCAGTCTGGTAGCGCACCTGCCTTGGGCGCAGGGGGTCCTCAGTTCAAATCTGGGCGCCCCGATATCGCTCGCATGCCCAGGCCTCGGCTACCCTGTCGCTTTCGCCTGCCTGTAGCTCAGCTGGATAGAGCGGCGGCCTTCTAAGCCGCGGGTCGGGGGTTCGAGTCCCTCCAGGCAGGCCAGTCGTTTTGGAGTTCAGTCGGACAAATCTGGTGGGTGTAGCTCAACCGGTAGAGCGCTTGATTGTGGTTCAAGTGGTTGGGGGTTCAAGTCCCCTCACCCACCCCATGTCCGTTTTCGTATCCTCCCGTTCGCGCGCCCGTAGCTCAGCTGGATAGAGCGACGGCCTCCGGAGCCGTAGGTCAGGGGTTCGAATCCCTTCGGGCGCACCATAGATCTGGCTCCCCTTACGGCGAGTCGAGCCCTGCCAGGCAGGCCTCAACCACCTGGTCGGCTCCCAGCCGCTCCATGCAGGCGAAGTCGCCGCGGCTGCAAGTGCGCCGCCAGCACGGCTGGCATTCCAGCCGCCGGTCGAGTTCCACGGAAGCCGACCGCGATCCGTAGGGCCCGTTGCGTGCGGGATCGGTCGGCCCGAACACGGACACGCAGGGGATGTCGAGGGCTGCCGCCAGGTGGGCGGGGCCGGAATCGCAGCCCACGAACAGGGCTGCGTGGCGCAGCAGCGTCGCCAATTCGCGGAGATCGGTCGGCGGGGCGAGAAGCGTCTCGCAGCCGCCCTTGGCGCGAGTCACGATCTTCGCGGCTGCCCGCCGTTCCTCTTCGCCCGCCCAGACGACGACCACGGGAAGGCCGCGTTCGCTTCCCAGGCGTCGCACCACGTCCGCGAAGTGCTCCGTAGGCCAGAGCTTCGTGCGCCAGATCGTGCCGGGCGAGACCACGGCGTAGCTGCCCGCCGCCAGGTCGTGGCGCGTGAGGAAGTCGAGGGCCTCAGGCTCGGCGTAGTCGGGCAGACGCCACTCGGCGACAGGCGCTTCCTGGCCGGCCAGGCCCGAGGCCCGGAGCAGGGCCAGGTTGCGGTCGACGACGTGGGTCACCGCCGGGTCGACGGCGAAGCGGCGGTTCAGGAACAGGGCGTTCAGCTCCCTGCTTCCCATCGCGGGCCCGCCGCGGAAACCGATCCGCTGCCGGGCACGGCTCCACCAGGCTACGAGGCCGCTCTTGGTGAGGCCCTGGACATCGATCGCGACGTCGTAGCGGCAGCTTCTGAGGTCGCTGCGGAAGCGCCTGAAGGCCTTGAACTGCGCCCAAATCCCGCTGGCCCGGCGAGGATAGACGTGGAGGCGGTCGACGGCGGGGCTGTCCCGCAGGAGATCCGCGGCTGGCTCCTGAATCGCCCAGCCGATGAAGGCGTCCGGATGCGCCCGGCGAAGCGCCGCTGCCACCGGGGCGGCGTGCAGACAGTCGCCGATCGCTGAAAGGCGTACCAGGAGAACGCGAAGTGGGCGGGGGGGTTGCGCTTCTGTGTCCGTCATCGGTGCCGGTCCGGGGCTGATCTGAGCATACGGTTCGCCATCGGCCGCTGCTTGGCATACTCGGACCATGCAGGACGAACCGGACGCCGAATCGTCGTCGATTCGCCCGCCGACGTTCGACCGGATCGCGATCCGGTTGCTTGTGGTGGCTCTCCTCGCTGGTGTGCTGGCGGTACCGGTCCTCATGCTCTGGCGTGACTTCAGCTGGTTGATGGCGCTCTCCAGTGCCGCCGGCGTCGCTCTCCTGATCTTCTTCAGCGGCCGCGCGGTACGGGTCCTGAACTTCGAGTGGCGGCGGCCGCCCTTCGAGCGGGAGGACTAGGCGGCTGTGAAGCAGGTCCGTCCCTGGCACGTCGAGGCCGAACGCTCGGTCTTCGACCACCCGCTGCTCAAGGTCGAGATCCAGAAGCTCCGCGCCGGCGGCGACCGTCGCGAGGCGCTGGTGCTTCGATCGGCGGATTGGGTCAACGTGATTCCCCTGCTCGAGTCCGACTCGCAGGCGGACGGGCCGACCGTCGTGTTCATCCGCCAGTGGCGATTCGGGCGAGCGGAAGAGTCGCTGGAGATTCCGGGCGGGATCGTCGAAGCGGGCGAGGACGCGGGAGTCGCCGCGGGCCGGGAACTGCACGAAGAGACCGGATACCGGGCCGGCAGGATCGAACGCCTGGGCGTGGTCGAGCCCAACCCCGCCATCCTCGACAACGTGTGCTCGCTGTGGCTGGCACGCGACCTGGTCCTTACCGGCGATCCGATCGGCGACGGCAGCGAGGAGCTGGAAGTGGTCCACGTACCGTTGCGCGAGGTCCCCGAGCGGATCGAGAGCGGCGAGATCCGTCACTCGCTCGTTGTCACCGCCTTCTACTTCTACGCCCGGCGCCACGGCTTCTCTTGAGCGAACGTCGGCAACGGCCGCCCGTCAGGCTTGCCGCGCGCAGCGGCGCCGCGCCAGTTCGGGGCGTGTCCTTTGACGCCACGGGCACGCTCCTGATCTGCCCGCGCCGGGGTGAGATCTACGCCGAAGTCCTCGCGCGCCACGGTCTGGTCCTTACAGGGGACGAGATCGACCGCAGCTTCCGGACGGCATGGAGCGAGTTCGACTGCCGGCTCGAACGCGGGGAGGACCGTTACAGCAGCCATCCGGGCGGCGCCCGTGGCTTCTGGCGCGAGCTGCTGGAGAGATCTTGCGCGCTGCTCGGGAAGGAAGCGCCCGGGCCTTTCGCAGCCGCCGAGCTGTTCGCCCGTTTCGAACGGGCGGATGCCTGGGAGCTTCGTCCCGGTGTTCGCGCGGTGCTGGCCGAACTGCGACGCCGCGGCCAGAGAGTCGCGGTGACCAGCAATTGGGACCGCCGGCTGTCGCGGGTGCTGTCGAACCTCGGCCTGGGCGCCGATATCGATGCCGTCGTGTGCTCGGAGGATGTGGGATCGGCGAAGCCGGCCGAGACGATCTTCCTGGCTGCGTGCCGGGAACTCGACCTGGCGCCGGCATCGGTTCTCCACGTCGGCGACGCCAAGATCGAGGATCGCGAGGGCGCCGAGGCGGCTGGCCTGCAGGCCTTGTGGTTGAACGCGGCCGAAGGCGACATCGGGGCGCTGGAGGACGTGCTGGACTACGTCGCGGGTTGACGCGGACTGCTACACTGGCTCATGGCAGCGAGTGCGCAATGAAGATATCGACCAAGGGCGAGTACGGTATCCGCGCCATGCTGTACGTGGCGATGAACGCGGACGAGGGCCCGGTGCCGAGCCACGAGATCGCGATCAATCAGGGCATCCCCGAGCCGTACCTGCGCCAGATCCTGGCGGCCCTTGCCCGCTTTCAGTTGATCCGCTCGAACCGGGGCCCCCAGGGCGGGCACCTGCTGGGGCGGCCGGCGGGTGACATCTCCATGCACGACATCCTGGTCGCACTGGAGGGGCACACGACCTCGATCGACCACATTCTGGCTCAGCCCTGCACGATCGGTGTCGGGCCCAAGCACTGCGCGATCCGCGAGGTCTTCCTGAACGTCAAGGAGGCGGTCGAGAACATCCTCTGCAACCTGAGCCTTGCCGATCTGGCCGAACGCCAGCAGGAAGTCTGCGAGTGCAAGATCGAGATCCCGCACGACCTGCCGGCGGAGCGCCTCCACGGGCCGTCGGGCCGGCTGCAGGTGCTGAGCGACTGACGGTCGGTCCGGGAGCGTCGCGGCGGTCGCGCCGTCGCCGGGGTGGGAGTGCCTGCCTGGTGTTGCTGGCGCCAGTCGTGATGTTCGCCTGGTCGTGCGTCGTGCCCGCGGACCCGCCGCCGCTGGACGACGGCGACCTGGAGAGTCTGTCGGTGGAGCCGCCGCGCGACTCCGTGTTCCGGCCCGACGAGGATCAGCGTGAGCGCCGGGCGCCGCCGGTCCCGCTCGGCGGGCGTCTTCCGGGCGCGTTCCCGGAGGACTTCCCGCTCCCCGACGGGTCGACCGTGTTCGACTTCGGCGAAGTTCGGCGGGACGGCGAAGCTGACGAGCCTGCCGAAGTGGAGTTCGTGAGCCTGCGGCTGCCGCTCGGCGCCCCGTCGGCGCGGGACTGGCTGCTGCGCGAGGCCCAGGCTGCGGGCTGGCGTGCGTCGCTGGGGGACACCATGACGTTTCGGCGGAGTGACCGCTGGGTCCGGGTCGCGATCGAACCGGGCCGGACCGCCGGCAGGTCGGCCGCCCGCTTCGAGTACGCCAGGCCCTGAGCCCGCGGCCGCTGTTAGCATCGCGCGACCGGGCGGCCGGTTGGCCGCAGGGGGTACAGGTACAGGTGACCGAGATGGCGGGTCCATTCACGCTGAAGCGCGCCGAGAAGTACGGCTTCTGCGCCGGCGTGCGCATCGCCGACAGGACGGTGCGAAAACTGGCCTCGGAGGGCCGGAGCGGTAAGATCCTGGGCCAGTTGGTGCACAACGAACACGTCGTCTCGGACCTCGTGCAACTGGGCTTCGCCACGGCCAGTTCTCTCGACGAGGTTCGAGCCGGCACCATCGTGTTCTCGGCCCATGGCGTGCCGCCGTCCTTTCACCGCCGGGCGCTTGAGCGCGGCCTTCTGGTGGTCGACACGACCTGCCCGTTCGTCTACGACGTCCACGAGGAGGCTCGGCAGGCGCTCGAAACGGGCTACCACGCGGTGTTCATCGGCGATTCCGGCCACCGCGAAGTGATCGGTTACACCCGGGATCTCGATCCCGACGACTACGACGTCGTATTGACGACCGCGGATGTCAAGCGCATCGACTTCGACCGCCATCCCAGAGTGAAGATCTTCTACCAGACGACCCTGAACAGTGAGGAGTACGAGGACGTGGCGGCTGCGATCGAGGGTACGGCCGATCACGCCGAGCGGGCGGACACGATCTGCTACGCGACGAAGGAAAACCAGGATGCGGCGCGCGATCTCGCAGCCGATCCCGAGGTCGACTGCATCGTCGTCGTCGGCGGGCGGCACAGCGCGAACACCAGGCACCTGTGGGAGATCTGCCGGGCCGCGCAGCCGCGGAGCTACCTGGTGCACGCTGCGGACGATCTGCGGCCGGAGTGGTTCGCGGATTGCGGGGCGGTGGGAGTTACGGCGGGGGCCTCGACGCCGGACTCGATGATCGAGGAGATCGAGAGCGCGATCGAGTTGCTGGGGGCGTCTCCGGCGCCTGCAACCGGGCCGCTCGCCGCCTCGGAGGTCGCGCTTTGAAGGTCCTGGTCATCGGCAACGGTGGCCGCGAACACGCGATGTGCTGGCTCATCCGGGAGCGGTCGCCAGCGACGGAGCTCTACTGCGCACCTGGCAGTCCGGGTACCGAGGAGTGCGGCGAGAGTGTTCCGATCGACGTCTCGGACGTCGAGGGCCTTGGCCGCTTCGCGGCCGAGCGCGACGTCGACCTCACGGTGGTCGGCCCCGAGCTGCCGCTTTCTCTCGGCATCGTGGACGCGTTCCGCGAGCGCGGTCTGCGCATCTTCGGCCCTTCCCGCGCCGCCGCCCGCCTGGAGAGTTCGAAGGTGTTCGCCAAGGAGTTCATGGAGCGGCACGGCGTGCCGACATCCGACTTCGTGGTCGCCGGCGACCGGGACAGCGCGCGCCGGGCGGCGGAGCGGTTCGGTTTGCCGGCCGTGCTCAAGGCGGACGGCCTCGCCGCCGGCAAGGGCGTGCTGATCGTGTCCTCGCCGGAGGAGCTGGAGGCCGCACTGGACGTCTTCTTCGTCGACCGTCGCTTCGGTGCTGCCGGGGCCCGGGTTCTCATCGAGCCCTTCGTGCTCGGCGAGGAGGTCTCCTTCATCGGGTTCTGCGACGGCCGGCGGGTCCTTCCGCTGGCGACCTCCAAGGACTACAAGCGGATCGGCGACGACGACGCCGGCCCGAACACCGGCGGCATGGGCGCCCACAGCCCGGCGGGAATCGTCACCGGAGAACAGATCTCCGAGATCATGACCGACGTGATGGAACGGACCGTGGCCGGCATGGCCGCGGACGGTACGCCCTTCTCCGGCGTGCTCTACGCGGGTCTGATGATGAGTCCGGACGGTCCGCAGGTACTCGAGTTCAACGTCCGGCTGGGCGATCCCGAGGCGCAGGCGCTGCTGCTGAGGCTCGAGGAGGATCCGGTCGACCTGTTCGCTGCCGGCGCCGACGGCGACTTCGGACGCTCCGAGCTCGCCTTCAGCTCCGGTGCTTCGGCGTGCCTGGTGCTGGCCAACCTGGGCTACCCGGGGAAGGCGGCGTCGGGAGACGCGATCGAAGGGATCGAAGCCGCTCAAGCGCGCGAGGGCGTGGTCGTGTTCCACGCGGGCACCGGCCGCCGGAACGGCCAGGTCGTCGCCACGGGCGGGCGGGTGCTGAACGTCTGTGCGGTGGGCGACGACCTGGACCAGGCGCTTGCGCGGGCGTACGAGGGGGCCGCACGGATTCACTGGCCGGCCAAGGCGATGCGCTCGGATATCGGCCGGCGGGTGCTGGGGATGAGGGCGGTCCTGTCGTGAGTTGCGGCGGCTGCAGCTTTGCCGGTCAATCGACCGCGGTGGAGGACACGTTCGTCGGTGTGCGGTTCGGCGAAGAGACGAACCTCACCCTGTGCAGCACCGGGGGCGAACTGCTGGCCCGTGGCGACGCGGTGATCGTGTCGATGAAGCCGGGCCCCGCCTTTGGCCTGGTCGAGAAATCCCCCATGCCGGTGTTCAAGCCGTGCCAGAAGTCGAGTGCCCGCCGTCTGATCCGTCGGGCCGACGACGCGGATCGCGCGGCGAGAGAACGGCAACTGACGAACCAGGTCCGCGGCAAGGCGTTCTGCCGCGAGAGGGCGCGAGCGCTCGGTCTGGAGATGAAGGTGTCACGGGTCGACTTCAGTCTGGACAGCCGCCACGCGACGTTCTACTTCACCGCCGAACGGCGGGTCGACTTCCGGCAGTTGCTGCGGGACTTGAAGGGTCGCTTCAAATCCCGCGTGCGACTGGTTCACGTCGGACCCCGGGATGAGGCGAGGCTCCTTGGTGGCGTCGGTATCTGCGGACGGACCCTGTGCTGCTCCACGTGGATCGAGGACTTCCGGCCCATCTCGATCCAGATGGCCAAACGACAGGGCCTGAGTCTCAACCCGTCCAAGATCTCCGGCAGCTGCGGCCGGCTCCTCTGCTGTCTCGCGTACGAGGACGACGACTATCGCCGCCGCCGTCCGAGGGAGAGGTCGTGGTCGGGCGGCCGCGACGGTGGCGCCCTGCCCGTGCTCAGTTGAACGAGCTGCGCCGCGACGTCACGAGGCGCCCCGCCTGCTCAGCACCGCCGGGATCGTCTTCAGCATGATCTTGAAGTCGAGCGTCGGCGACCATTTGTCGATGTACTCGAGGTCGAGTTCCATCCAGCGGTCGAAGTCCAGGTCGCTGCGGCCGCTGACCTGCCAGAGGCACGTGATGCCCGGCTTCATCGACAGGCGGCGCCGCTGCCGTCTTGTGTACGGCTCCTTCTCTTCGAGAGGTCTGGGCCCGACCAGGCTCATGTCGCCCCGCACGACGTTCCAGAACTGGGGGAGTTCGTCGAGACTGAACCTGCGCAGGTAGTGCCCCAGAGGCGTGATCCGCGGATCGCGGTCCATCTTGAAAGCCGGACCGCCCATCGTGTTCAGGTGTCTCAAGTCGGTCCGCCTGGCGTCGGCGTCCGCGACCATCGTGCGGAGCTTGTACATGGTGAAGCGCCGGCCGTTCAGACCGCAACGCGTCTGGCGGTAGAGCACGGAGCCGGACGAGGTGATCTTGATCAGAAGCGCCAGCACCAGGATCGCGGGCAGGCTGATGGCCAGCAGCACGAGGCCGATGCAGACGTCGTAGAAGCGCTTGAACAGCAGCAGGGGAAGGCTGGACGGCGCCGGCGACAGCGTGACGACGGGCCGCCCGGCAAGGGAGTCGAGTTGTACCTGGCTGTGGGCCGGCGGCAGCAGGTCGAGCGCGATGCGGGTCTGGATGCCCTGTTCCTGGAGCGCGTCGAAGATCGTCTGCAGGGCGGGCAGCTCATTCGGAGTCACGGCAAACAACACGTCGTCGACGACGTGCTCGGAGACGACGCGCAGGATGTCGTCGACACCGCCCCAGACCGGCTGTGCACCGTGTGCGGATCTGCTCCCGTCGGTGTGGATCAGGCCGACGATCCTGAGACCCCAGTAGGAGTGGTCCTCGATCGACCGGGCGAGTTGCCGGGCTGCTTCCGGTGTGCCGGCGATGAGCACGGCTCGCTGGTTCAGACCGTGTTGCCGCAGGTCCCGAGCCAGCGCACGCAGGGCGATCTTCTCGGCCAGCAGCAGCACGAAGGCCAGGCCGGAGAAGAGGAGCAGCCAGGGCCGGCTCAGCCGATCCTGCAGCAGGATCTGGTCCAGTTGGAGGACGAAGACGGCGAACAGGATCAGCACGGTCGCCGCCGCGGCCACTTTGAGGATCGCGGTCGCCTCCGTCTTCAGGTCGGCGATGCGGTGCGAGCGGTAACGCCGGGTGGCGACCAGGGGCACAGCCCAGGCCAGGAGTGCCACCGGGAGCAGAGGCAGATGGTCGCTCAGCGGATAGAGGGGCCGTGGGAAGAGGCCCGGCAACACCTGCGGGAACAGCTCGCTGCGGATCGCGTAGGCGAGAAAGAACGCCGCCGCGACCAGCGAGAGGTCGAGGGCCAGAACCAGGCCGGCTTGCAGTCGAATGCGTTGTTTCAACATGGGTTGCGGGCCCCCAAGGCACGTGAGTCTAACCGCCTCTCGACCGCTGCCGGGAGTGTCTTGCGCACAAGCGGCGAAACAACTCCTCGTACTCGTCCGTGACCCGGTCCCAGTTGTACTCCGCCTGCGCCCGTGCCGCTGCTCGCTCGCCCAGGAGACGTGCGCGCACCGGGTCGCCGGCGGCCTGCTCGAATGCGGCGGTCAGCGAGGCCTGATCCTGGACGTCGAAGTAGATGGCGGCCTCGGCCGCCGTTTCGCGGTTGGCCGGCTCGTCGTTGACCAGCACGCAGTTGCCGTAGCCCATCGCTTCGACCAGCGCGGGATGGGTGCCGCCGACTTCGGTGGCGTGCACGGTCGCGAGCGCGGACGAGAGCAGCCCCCGGTAGCGGTCGCCGTACACGGCGCCCGGGAAGCGCACCCGCGGATCGGCGGTCCGCTTCATCTCGGTGATGAAGTCGGAGGCATAGGGTGCGTCGCCGACCATGACCAGGGGCACGTCACCGCCGACCCGGGCATAGGCCGCGACGACGCGGTGCGGGTTGTTCTCCGGCTCGAACCGGCTGACGTAGAGGAAGTAACGCCGGGGTTCGAGTCCCAGCTCGTCCAGGATCGGGTGGGAGACGATGGGCCGGGGCTCGACGCCGTAGCGGATCATCGTCGTTTCGCGGCCGTACCGGTGCCGGTAGTGGTCGGCGATCACGTCGGCGTCGCTGACCGTCACGCCGGGCAAGAGGCACGCCAGGCGTTCGGAGACGGCGTACACGAGGCGGCCGGGCCAACCCCATTTCGCCCTTCGTTTCTCGATTCCGTCCACGTGGAGGGCGGTACGGAGGCGGCGGGGCCACAGCAGCGGCAGGAGGACGGCGTTCGCGCCGTTGACGACCAGGGCTGCGCGTGCGCCGCGTGCGCGCAAGGTGGCGTGGAGGCAGGAAAGCAGGGTGTGCACCGGCGTGTCGCCGTACTTCGTGCGCAACGTCGGCAGGACGACTAGGTCGACGCCGCGGTACGAGCTGAGCCGCCGGTCGACGTAGTGGGACCGGCAGTAGACGGTGACTGGCCAACCACGTTCCGCCAGCCGCGGCGCCAGCGCCTCGATCATCGTCTCGTAGCCGCTGTAGTTGGCCGGAATGCCGCGACTGCCCAGGATCAGAACCCTCGGTCGATCAGGCTCGAGCGGCAGGGACTGCCGCCCGAACCACCTGGCGATCGTGCGGGGCGGCACGCTGCGGCGGGCGCGGATCAGGCGCCGTCGTTCGAGGATCCGGCGACGGTTGCGCCACAGCCAGGCGTAGGCGGCCAGCGACGACGGCTCGCGCAACAGCACGTAGCCGAGGATGCCGAGTTCCCGGAGCGAGGTCGCGAGTAGCGTGCGCGGGGCGTCGGCCAGGGACCGATGGTAGAGCTGTAGCAGGTAGCGGTTCTTGAGCGAGTGGAAGTTGATCTCCCGCGTCATCTGGCGGCGCCGCCGGGACAGGTTGACGCGGCCGTGTACCGCGCGGGCCCTGGGTTCGTAGAGCACCTCCCAGCCTCGTTCCCGCAGCCGGAAGCCGAGTTCCGCGTCCTCCCGGTAGGAGTGGAAGTCGTCGTCCAGGATCCGTCCGTCGACCGCCGCGTCCCGCAACGCGGCGCTCAGAAACAGCGTCGCGGCGCCGGTGCCGCCGAACACCCGCTCGGTGGCCGGGTACTGGCCGTGGTCCGCCTGATCGGAGCCGCGGTCGACGTGGCGCCAGCTTCGCGTGAGCGCCATGCCGCAGGCGTCGATGACGGTGCTGTCGGTGCGCGGACCTTCCGCGCTGCAATCCGTTCTCAGCAACCGGCCCGTCACCGCACCTACCGGCCGCTTCTCGCTCGTGAACCGGCGGAGGCTCTCGATCAGGCGCATCGCGTAGTCGGGCGCCGGCCAGGCGTCCGCGTTCAGGCTGAGAACCCAGTCGGGGCGGGGGTTGCTCGCGAACGCGCTCTCCAGCGCCCGGTTCAGGCCGCCGGCGAAGCCGGTGTTCTCGTCGAGAGCGATCACCTCTACGGGAAAGGCGGCCGCCTCGGCCTGCTCGCGCAGGGACTCTTCCGTGCCGTCGGTGCTCGCGTTGTCGACGACGATCAACCGGAACGCGGGTCCTTCGAGCCCCGCGAGCGCGTCGAAGAAGCGCGGCAGGTTCGCCGCGTCGTTCCAGGTGACGGTGCAGATGGCTAGCACCGGTCTCTCCAGCCCGTCGCGGTCGCCGCCAACCGCCAGAGCCCCGCGGCCGCCTCGCCGCGGCTGCGCGCTCGGCGTGGACGGCGAAGCGGCAGCAGGACGATGCGGAGCAACGCGGCTGCGGTCAGCACGACGCGCAGTACGAGAGCGGCGCCGAGGCCATGATGCTTGCGGGCGTACCGGTCCAGGTTGCGGTAGTAGGCGAGCAGGAAGGGGCCGTAGCCGAGACGCGGAACGGAGGCGCCGAGACCGTGCCGGAACGTGGCGTCCGGCCAGTAGCGGATCGTTTCGCCGAGATCACGAAGCCGGCGGGCGAGGTCGACATCCTCGAACCAGGCGGGCCAGAACACTCCGTCCATGCCCCCGGCGGCCTGGAAGGCGTCGCGTCGAAGCAGGAGGGCGCAGGCCGCGGGCTGCTCGACGGGCGAACCCGCCGGCGGCTCGGGCAGCGCCCCGGGCTCCACGAAGCAGCAGTAGCCGAGCAGTGTGCGGAGAGCGGGCAGCCTGCGCAGTTGCCAACCGGCCTGAGGAGTGCCGTCCTCGTCCAGCAACCGGGGTGCCAGCCCGGCGGCTTCCGGATGCTGCTCCATGCCCCGGATCAGGGACTCGAGGGCCCCGGATTCGGGCCTGGCGTCTGTGTTGAGGATGAGCAACAGGCGCCCTCGCGCATCGTTCGCACCGCGGTTGATCGCGGCCGCGAAGCCGAGGTTGCGGCCCGGCTCGACGAGGTGAACGTTGGGCCTGCCGTCAACTTGCTCGCCACGGTGTCCACTCGAGCCGTTGTCGACCACGATCAGCTCGAACCGCCCGTCCCGGGGCCAGCTTCGGACGAGGCGCGCCAGGTTGTCCTCGTCGTGCCAGTGCGGTGCGATCGCGGTCAGAAGCGGAGCCCCGCTCATGCCCCGCTCCGGGCCTGGGGGCGCCGTCTCCGGCTCCAGGCCGCCTGCTCGCGACCGAAGCCGGCGAACCGCGGCAGGAGCCGGACCGCACGGCCCCAGGCGAACAGCAGATCCGCAGGCCCCGGGCGTCGTGAATCGCCGGGCAGCGCGTCGCTCTTCGCGCGCCGGAACAGATCGACCGCGTCGCGAAACAGGACTCGGGGCAGCAGAAGCCAGAAGCTGCGGCCCGAACGCTTCGCCAGCACCAGCAGCCGGTTGCAGTAAATCCGGCGAACGCGCCGTCTGGCGTCGCGGCGGCCACGGCTCGACAGCGCGCCGGCGTGTTCGATGCGGGCCGCCGGCGCCAGCACCGCTTCGTACGATGCGCGGCGCAGCCGGTCGGCGAGCTCGACGTCTTCGTAGTAGCTCTCCAGCCGTTCGTTGAAGGGACGGAGCGTTCCGCCGGCCGGGCTTACGGCGACCAGGGCTTCGCGCCGGTAGATCGCCGCGGTCGCGGATACCCCGTAGACGGGTCTCGGCACTCCGCCTGCCGGCGGTGCAGTTTCGCCGCGGTCGACCTGGATCGCCTGCCGGCGGCTGTTCCAGGCCAAGCCGGCGCCGTCGATTCGTGCTTCGCCGCCGTCAGCGGGCGGAAGCAGGTTGAGTCCCTGTGCCGCCGCGACAGGGGAGTCGGCGGAGGCCTTCGGATCGGTGCCAGGGCATGCGCCGAGGGCCGCGAGCAGGGTTCGAGTCCAGCCGGTCGCCAGCACGGCGTCGTCGTTCACCAGGGCGATGAGGCGGCCCCGGCTGGCGGCGATGCCGGCGTTGGCGGCACGGGCGAATCCCGCCGGTCGGGGAAGCTGCACGATCCGCGGCGTATGCTGGAAAGCAGTCGGGTCCTCCGACGCGAACCGCCGGGCGAGCGCCCTGAGCGCCGCCGGGCCGCCGGCCCGGTTCCCGGTCTCCCGCGCCAGGTCGCGGGAGGTCGTGGCCGGGTGCTGCCAGACGACGATCAGTTCGGCCGGTACGCCGGTTGCCGCGGCGTCCCGGTAGATGGACTCGAGACAGCCGGCGAGGTGCTCCGGTACGCCGACCGTTGGAACGACGTAGGAGACTGCGGGTGCCTGGGCCGACCCGGCGCTGGACCCGGCAATCAAGGTCCGGCGGTCCGGCCGACGTGGAGAGCGTGGAAGAGGATCACCTCGACTTCCGGGGGGAGATCGGGATCGCGCATGACGACCAGCTCGCCAGGTCCACTCAGGTTTCCCGGTCGGCACAGCGCAGAGAGATCGAACTCGGCGCGGTAGCGGGTGCCGAGGAAGGGACCGCCGGCGCCGGTCGCGACCCAGTGCAGCCAGGGCTCGCGGCCCGCCGTGGCGCCGCTTGCGCGCGCGGACCACTCCCCGGTGTGATTGCCGTGCAGCACCTCGATCCGGGACGGGGCGGAAGGGGGGTTCGTGCCGATTCGTGCGACCGCTTGACCCGCGGCGACTCCCTCTCCGTGGGCAACCGCCGTATCGAGCACGAGCGTTCCGCAGCCGGCCGCCCCCGCTGCCCATTGCGGTTGATCCGGTGTCAGCACCTGCCTCGGTGAACTGAGCAGCGTCTGGCGTGGGAGGAACGCTCCCCAGGAGCCGAGAGCGGCCGCCGTCAGCACGACGACGCCGACCGCCAGCACGATGGCCCGCGGCGTGGGCGCCCTCCTCACGAGCACGCCGACGCCGCGCCCGATCAGGATCAGGACGATCAGTCCGAGCCAGCGATCCCAGGCTGTGTCGAGTCCGAGGGCGCTCAACCGGTCGTCGAGATGCGCGGCCCGTAGCCACGGGTAGGTCGCCGAGAGCGTGGCGAACACGAGCAGGGCGCCCTGCCAGCAGAATCCGAACACGGCCGCATCGCCGTGCAGGCCGATCCCGTGCCAGGGCCCGGTGGGCGGCGGATCGTCGGCTGACGCGGCACGGGGGCGTCGGGCGCTCAGCACGGTCCACAGTGCGATGCCCGCCAGCAGGGCCTGGGTGGGGGGCAGGAAGCGCAACCCGGCGATCGAGAGCAGAACGGCCGCCGCCACCGTGTGCAGGTTGCCTCGACCGACCAGGCTGGGCGCGGCAAGAAGGATCAGAGGAAGCCCGGCGAGAGCCGCCGGCCAGGGCGCCGTCGCGGCCGGCGGCAGCCCCAGGGTCAGAGCGCCGGCCAGGACCAGGACGATGGCGAACGCGAACCGTCGCCAGACCACGGCGGCCGCCATCGCGGCGAGCAGAACCCCGAACGCGGGCTCGCGGGCCAGAACGAGGCCCAGGATCAACGTCAGGCCCAGCCCCAGCGTTGCCGCCGCGCGCGACCAGCTCTCCTCGAGCGCCTGAGCGGCCGCGTCGGCGAGCGCCGCGGCGGCCAGCACGAGGACGACATTCGAACGGACGCCGCCTCCGACCAGGATCAGGGCGGCCGCTCCCGCCAGTGCCGGAGCGCCCATGCGGGCGAACAGGGCGGTCAGAACGACCGCCGCCACGGCCGGGACGCCGACGAGGACGACCAGCAACCGGAGTACGGAGCCGTCGAGCAGGTCCCCCTGTCGCAGGAGCAGGTTGAGTCCGATCAGGGCCGACATGAGGATGGCGCCGAGGTGCAGCAGGCGTCCCGGGGCCAGCGAGCCGGGCGGCGCCAGCAGTTCAGCCCGGCGGGCGACCAGGCTGTCCACGAGAAGTGCGGCGGGACCCAGGCAGAGGAGGGCTCCGATCGCCGTCGCGCGGGCCGGACCGTGCGTTGGCAGGGCCGCGAACGCGATCACGGTCAGTACGGGCAAAGCCAGCGCCGCCGGGCTCAGCGGGCGACGCGAGGCGCCCGCGGCAGCGATCAGTACCGCCGTTGCGGCGAAGGCGAGGAAGCGTCCCTCGGCTGCCGCTTCAGGGTTGCGCTCCACCCCGGCCAACGCGAACATCGCCAGCCCGGCAAGCAACGGCGGCAGTGCCGCCACCAGGGGCGGCGGCGAACCAGTGGCGGTCATCGCCGTTCAGCCTACCGCCCTGGCGCGGCGCATGGTGCCTGGCGCCCGGCCTTGCCCGATATGATCCGGCGCCGCGTCTCCGGGGCGGCGCTCGACCCTGCCCGACGCCAGCCTCCATCAACCAACGACTCCGAAGCCAACGCCACGAGATTGCCCCGCCATGCTGCCGCGAGAACTCCTGAGAAGTGAACCGGAGCGTGTCGCCGTTGCCGTCGAGGCGCGCGGCGTGGATCCCGTTCTCGTTGAGCAGTGGGGTAGTTGGGACCTGCGCCGTCGTGAGTCGCTCACCGAACTCGAGAGCCTTCGCCACCGCCGTCGGGTGGCGGGCCGGGAGATCGGCTTGCTCAAGGCCCAGGGCGAGGCGAAGGAAGAAGAGGCGGCCGAGCGGATACGCGAGATGACTGCGCTCAAGGCTCGCGTGGAACAACTCGAAGAGGTCGTCGAGCGGGCCGAGCAGGAGCTGGTGGACACCGAACTTCGCGTGCCGAACATCGCGCACGAGAGCGTCCCGGTGGGTGCCGACGAATCCGCGAACCGCGTCGAGCGCGTAGTCGGCGAACCGCCCGAGTTCGACTTCGAGGCGAGGGCTCACTGGGACCTTGGGCCGGAACTGGGGATCCTCGACTTCGAGCGTGGCGCCAAGCTGGCCGGCGCCCGGTTCGCGACGTACTTCGGCTGGGGAGCTCGCCTGGAGCGGGCGCTGGGCGCCTTCATGCTCGACCTGCACACCGAGGAGCATGGCTACACCGAGGTGCTGCCTCCTTACCTGGTCAGGCGCGAATGCCTGTTCGGCAGCGGTCAGCTACCGAAGTTCGAGGAGGACCTGTTCCATGTGCAGCCTGACTCGCGGTACCTGATTCCGACCGGCGAGGTGCCCCTGGTCAACCTGCATGCCGGCGAAGTCCTCGACGAGGACGAGTTGCCCCTGCGCTACGCGGCGCTGACGCCCTGCTTCCGCGCCGAGGCCGGGTCGTACGGTCGCGACGTGCGTGGACTCATCCGCCAGCACCAGTTCCACAAGGTCGAACTCGTCCAGGTGACCGTGCCCGAAGCCAGTTTCGAGGCGCTGGAGCAGCTCACGCGTCACGCGGAGCGCGTGCTGCAGCGACTGGAGCTGCCCTACCGGGTCGTATGCCTCAGCAGCGGAGACATGGGATTCGCCATGGCGAAGACCTACGACCTCGAAGTGTGGCTACCCGGCCAGCAGGCGTACCGGGAGATCTCCTCGTGCAGCAACGCGGAGGCTTTCCAGGCCCGGCGCGTCCATACCCGCTTCCGCCCTGGGGAAGGCGGCCCTTTGCGGCATGTTCATACTCTGAACGGCTCCGGCCTGGCGGTCGGACGCACGCTGATCGCGCTGCTGGAGAACTACCAGACGGCGTCAGGTTCGGTACGTATCCCAACTGCACTTCAGCCGTACGTGGGCGGAGCAGAGGAGATCGTGTCAGGCTAGGAGACTGCGGTCTCGCGGGCCATCCGGAGGGGTGGCTGAGTGGTCGAAAGCACCGGTCTTGAAAACCGGCGTGGATTAACAGTCCACCGTGGGTTCGAATCCCACCCCCTCCGCCACACCGATCGCCAGGACACTGGCGGGCGATCTTGTTGTGTTCCAGAATCGGCGCCGGCGGGGCACCTCCCAAATTGGAGGTGTCAGCACCTGAAGCGCTGGACTAGCGTGTTTTCGCAGTCTCTCTGGGAGTACAGCCCAATTTAGCGAGCTCGATGCCTTTGCGGATCTTCTTGAGTTGCTTCATTCAGCGATGCTGGACGAGGCGCTCTGGCCGACGACCTGCGCCCGGATCGACGAGGCATGCGGCACGGTGGGCAGCGCACTGGTGGTCTGCGAACGACCCGCCGCCCACACAGGCGTTCACTTCGTCGGCTTGTACCTCCGCGGTACACGTCGCAAGGATCTGGAGCGCGAGTACCTCGAGGAGTACTACGCCGTCGACGAACGGGTGCCGAGGATCCCGAGATTGCCTGACAGCCGAGTGGTTCCGACGCGCGAGATGTACACCGAACAGGAGTTGCGTGAATCGCCCGCGTACGACGCCTTGAAGCGCAGCGACGGGCAGCACGGTCTGAACGTGCGCCTTGATCTGCCTGACGGCCGCTCGCACCTCTGCTGGACCTTGATGGACCCTGTGTCTGGCCGCGACTGGGATCAGCACCAGCTCGGAGTGATCAGGAGGCTGCTGCCCCACCTGCGGCAACTGGTGGGTGTTCGCCGCGCGCTGGCCGGGACCAAGGTGCAGGAAACGACGCTGAACAGCCTGCTGGACAACCAGCGAATCGGAGCCATTCACCTCGACCAGCGAGGTCGGATCCTCGCAGCGAACGACCACGCCGGAGAGATTCTGACGAGCGGCGCACTGTTCGACCGGAAGGGCCGGCTGCGGGCCAGCAGGCCGGAAGACCAGACAGTTCTTGACCGCTTGTTGACTCGGGCGCTGCCACGGAACGGCTCCGTTCGCGTCGGAGGCTGGATGGTCGTGCGGGACGGAGCGCTGCCGACGGGTCTCGTCGTCCACGTGAAGCCGACCTCTGCCTGCGAGTATGACTTCGGCGGCCCGCAGCCGGCGGCTCTCGTCCTGATCGTAGAACCGGGGCGAACGCAGTCGGTCGACCCCGCTCTGGTGGCGCAGGTCCTCTGTCTGACGCAGGCCGAGAGCCAGGTGGCGGCGTTGCTGGCCGAAGGGCGCACGGTGCGTGAGATCGCCGTGGCCATGGGGTGCAAGGAGAGTTCCGTCTACTGGTACCTGAAGCAGACCTACGCCAAGTTGGACATTTCGCGGCAGGCCGACCTCATACGGCTCGTGCTGTCGTTGTGGCCGGATGACCGGCTGACCCGGCCGTGACCGGCCCTGACAGCGGGCTGTCGGCTGTCCGGCGCCGGAAACAGTGCGTCATAAGGGGCGTTGTCAAGCCCTTTTCGGTGGATCGGCTTCGGCCGTGCCCGATGGCGTAAGTCGTGGTGGCAGAGGCGCTTCGGCGCTGCCGAGGCCACTGGCGACCGTCGAAGGCGTGCCCCTCGGCACCGGTCGCTACAGGAAGGCGGAGCCGGCGTGGTCCTCGAAGGCGTCCGCCTGCCGGATGTACCGGAGCACCATGCGCGGGCTGGTGTGCCGGGTGACCTCCATGATCTTGTCGAGCCGCGCCCTGTTCGCCGCCGCGCTGGTCACGAAACCCGCTCGCAGCGAGTGTCCCGAGTAGTGCGTCGGGTCCAGGCCGATGGCGGCCGCGTAGCGCTTCACCAGCCGCGCCACATCGGTCGGATGCAACGGCCGTCCCTGCACGTGGCCGCCGCGGCGCATCGTCTGGAACAGCGGCCCCTGTTCGATGCCGGCAAGCTCCAGCCAGCGGCCCAGCCTCGCCATCGGCCGGAGCAGAGGCCCCTCAGGCACGGCGATCCGCTGGCCCCGGCCGAGCTGATCCGTCTTCGACCTGCGGATGTGCAGGAACATCCGGGACGCTTCGCTGGGCGGACCCAGGTACTCGACGTCGGCGAATCCCAGGGCGCAGATTTCTGAGCGCCGGAGCGCCGCGGCGAAGCCCACGGCGACGAGCGCGGCGTCCCGCACCGCGATGAGCCCGCGCCCGTCACTTGCGGCCTGTTCGTCACAGCAGGCCAGGATCCGGGCGACCTCGCCCGCCTGCAGCGCCTTGACCTGCCGCGGTGGCCGATCCGACCGGCGCCCGAGCCCCCTCAGCACGGCGACCACGCTCGAGTCGTCCACGGGCGAGGGCCGGTCCTGCTCGCGGTACCTCCGGTTGATTGCCGCGAGGGAGACCTTGAGCGTGCCAAGGGCCAGCGGTTCGCCCTTCCTCGTCGTGGCCAGCGGCGACCTGGGGTGCGAGGCCATCCTGACGAGAAAGCCGGCCACGTCGGCCGGCGTCGCGGCCATCGGGTTCCTGCCGATCTCCTCGCAGTAGGCGGCGAACCTGCGCCAGCCCGTCCGGTAGGCGTTGCGCGTGTTCGCGGACAGGGACCCGCGAAGTGCATCCCGCACGGACAGCGCCTGGTCCGCGGTCTGCTTGGTTGAATCTGCCACCACCTGCACTTGTCTCCTTGGCCGGATGACGCGTCGATCGCCGTTCCCTGGCGGTCAACTCACCTTCGCTGACGGCTCTTCGTAGAGGGAATCGGGGAGGAATTCCGCTGCCGAGTTAGTCGTACATAACGCCCCTAGTGACGCAGTAACGTGCTTCACACGACGGGTTCAGAGCCGGGTTTCCGTTCGATCCTCCGCTTCTTTGGAGCGTCTGAATGGTGTTGCGGACTGAGCCGCGAATCCGAGCAATGAGAGTACGGCACTTTTTCTCCTGGAGGTGATGCGCGCCCGGACAGGCCATCCGGCGGATGTTCCGCCGGACTAGTTGAGAGAGACATTTGTGGCGGGAAACGTCCCCGTCATCTTGAACAGGGGCGATTCGCCCCAGGTTTGTTCCGGCCCGAAGAGGCGCCGGACAAAGGAGAACAAGTGAAGAACTATTTGATGTTCGCGCTGCTGATCGGCGCGACCGCTTCGATGGCCTTCGGTCAGTTCGGCGTTGTCGTCGATCCGGCGAAGGTCGAAATCGCTTGCCCGGATGATGAGTGCCATGTCGCCCCGTTCTTCAAGGGCGAGGGCGGATTCATTGGCGAAATCGCCGATGGGTTCGACGAGGTCAACTTCGTCGTCGACTGCGGCATCGTGAAGACGACGGCGTCGGCTGAGGCCAGCGACGGCGTCGTGGCGCAGCTCTTGAACATGGGCAATGGTCTCGGCTGTGCCAGTGGCGGCAGCGTTGAGATCCATGGTCTGAAGGACGGCGGCTGGTATTGGATCACCGACGAGATGAACTCTGCGGTTGCCTCTCTGATGGCCAAGGACGTGCTCGGCAATGATCCGGTCATGCCTGCGGATCCGGGTTCGTCCGACATCACGTTGGAGTCGATGGAGGGCGCTGCCACGAGCATCGTGAAGCAGGTGAGTACCGGCCGTATCGGCATCCTTCACCACGTCCTGCCGCAACCCATGATGGAGATGGAAGCTGCCGATCTTTGCGGTCCCTATTGGGACGGCGATGACAGGACCTTCTACAACGACACCACCAACTGCATGCTGGGTAGTGGCGCAACGAAGATCGTCATGAACGGACCTGGACGCAACGGTCGGAACACCCGTCTTTCCGGTTCGGTTGAGCGGAATGTCGCGTTGGCGGGCCCTGTCACAGTGTCCTTCGCACTCTGGAGCGACGGTTCCGGGCATGTGATCGGTGGGTCCGGCAGCTCCACGCTGGTTGGCCACGACATCACCCTGCCGGCGAGCTTGCGTCCGTACTTCACTGTCAACCCGTTCGGTGCGGACTTTGGCGTAGAGATCATCTCTCCCTCCTCGACCTCCGAGACTGAGGCAGGGATCACGGTTCTGAAGGACGGTGATGTCCTCTCCGAGATGCCGTCTGTGAGCGTGGTTCCTGGAACCCCGGATCGCAGCACTGACGCTACATCTCCGACAGGCAGCGCCGGGCTGCAAGACGACAACCTCGGCGCCGACGCCGACGGAAACGCCATCCCAGAAATCACCAACGGTTGGGGGATGTTCGAGGGAGAGCCCACGTATTGCAGGCAGGCCACGAGCAGGAACGCCGATGGCGATCTGCTTCTTCACTTTGCCACTTCGGCGGGTGGCGTCGTCATGCTGGAGCCGGATCCGGATGGAACCGGCTCCCTGTCAGCACTAGCCGCCGATGCCAGCTGGTCTGCTCAGCTCACTTGGGCGCAAGCCTGGAATGGAGACAACACCGACAGCAGCAAGTTCATCAGCATTCTTACGATGGACTTGAACGACCCCGCAACTCCCGAGGTGGCTGCTGACGACACCCGCGTGCCTGAGGTCGTGTGCGCCACGACCATGGGGGATCCGAGGATGGTCAGGGGTACGGGTGGTGTCGAGATTGATCCCACATCCCCTCTGTGCAATGACAGAACCAGCCAGACGGTTCGGCTTCGGATCACTGCACCTCTGGGGGCGGCACGGAGTCTGAACGACAGCACTCCGCCTATCGCGTGGGGTGGAAGGGTCGGCGGTGTACACGTCGCCGCACATACCACCCTTGACGTGCTCTGTCCTGCGGCGTCGGCTTCGACGTCTCGGGGTCTCGTTCCTGACAACCCGTTCCCGGTCGACTGAGGGAACACAAAGCGATACACGGTAGCGTCCCAGGGGTTCCAATCGGATGATCATCAGCATTCGACTCCTTGCCCTTGATCGCCGCCGGGCAGCGATGGAGGTTCAAGCTTAGGCCGTCTGTCCAAACAAAAACCTGAGTGATGAAAAGCGCATAACCCGCTCTTCGTCGCTGCCAACCTTCGCCGGGGCGGCAGGCTTTCAGCCTGCCGCCCCTTCTTCTTGGCGCGATACAGTCGGCCTGTCCTCTACGGCCCCCCTGCCCCGGGTCGAGCGGAGTCCCAAGGAACCGCGCCGTGCCCCGAAGTCCAACCGATAGCTGGCAAGCCGAGATTCGCGCCGAGCTGGCGAACCTGGAGGAGATCGCCCTGGCGACGAAGCCGTCGTCCGGCGATCTGCCGAACCTGCGCGGCGTGGACATCGACGGCGTTTCCATGCCGCTGCGCCAGGCGATCGGCGGCGACCATGTGATCTACCTCGACTTCAAGCAGCGCTATGACCTGGAACGCCGTATCCGCGAGGCGGAGGAGGCCGGCCGGAAGCAGGTCGTGGCGGGCCTGCTTCAGTCCCAGCAACGCGCCGGCGTCCTGGTGGCCGACGTGTCGGGCCACAAGGCCACGGACGCCCTGGTGGCGGCCATGCTCCACCAGGCGTTTCTGCTCGGGGCGTACTACGAACTCGACCTGTTCGGCGAGATCACCACGCGGCTCTTCGAGCACATCAACCAGCGCTTCTACAAGTCGACCACTCTGAACAAGTACCTCACCATGCTCTACGGGGAGGTCTCGGAGCAGGGCAGGTTCCGTTTCTTCTCGGCCGGCCATCCGGCGCCCCTGGTCTTCGCGGGGCGTCCGGGCCGGATCGAGCATCTGCCGGAGGACCAGCTCGTCCGCTTCCCGCCGGTCGGCATGTTCGCCTCGAACGCGTTCATGGACGAACTCGTGGATCCCGGCCCCCTGGGCTACAAGCGCCCCTACGAGGTCAGCGAAGTCGACCTGCTGGAGGCCGGTGACCTGCTTCTGCTCTACACGGACGGCTTCGCCGAGCACGGGGGCGAGCGCTACCTGCCGGAGCGCGCGGAGGGTGTCCTGGAGGCCGTCCGCGCCAGGACCGCCGCCGAGATCTGCGAGCACCTGCGTCGCGACCTGCTGGACTTCGCGCCGCCGGAGGACGACATCAGCTTCGTCGTGATCAAGAAGACCGAGTAACACCTTGAGCTAACGTAGAGGCCCGCACCGACAACCTGGAGGGCCTATGTCGATGACCAGAACCGGTCTGCCTGCTCTCGCCCTGACCGCGCTTGCCTGTGCCGCGCCGTCGGTTGAAAACGCGCCCGGCGGCCGAGGCGCCGGCAGCGCGGGCATCTCGCCCGGAGGCGCCGCCGACCGGGTCGCCCTGTTCGGCGACCTGCACATCCACACGATGTACTCGCACGACGCGTTCATGGGCACCGTGCGCACGACCCCGGACGACGCCTATCGCTACGCCAAGGGGGAGGCGATCCCGCATCCGTCGGGTGAATCGATCCGCCTCTCCGGCGCACCGCTCGACTTCCTCGCGGTGACGGACCATGCCGAGTTTCTGGGCGCCCTGGCGGCCCTGATCGATCCCTCGAGTCCGACCTATGGGCATGCGTTGACCGACGACCTGATCACCGGCCAGGGAGGCGGCTCCCGGGCGCGGCTTGGGGCGCTGGCCCGGGTGCGGGAGCTGGCCCGCGCCGGCGATCCGATCAACGGCCCGGAGGTGAGGGCAAGCGCCTGGCAGCGGATCATCGAGGCGGCCGAACGGCATAACGACCCCGGCCGGTTCACCGCCCTGATCGGCTACGAGTACACGATGGGAGTGAGTAGCCGCCACGTGCACCGGAACGTCATCTTCCGGGGCAGCGAGGCGCCGGAGCTGCCCTTCAGTTCCCTCGACGGCGATCCCGAGGATCTCTGGAACTGGCTCGACGGGTTGCGCGAGGAGGATCGAGGCGCTCGCGATGCCGCACAACATGAACCAGAGCGACGGTCTGGCCTTTCCCGATCGGGAGACCTGGAAGGGTGCTCCGATCGACGCGGAGTTCGCGGCAAAGCGGATTCGGAACGAACCGGTCGCCGAGATCAGCCAGCAGAAGGGCACCTCGGAGGTTCACCCGTCGCTGTCTCCGAACGACGAGTGGGCCGACTTCCAGATCGTGCAGTACTACCTCGACCGGGTGAACAACACGGACCCGATCTCGGTCTTCAAGGGCGGCTACTGGCGGGACGCCCTCCTGACCGGGCTCGAGATGGAGGAGCGCCTGGGCGTGAACCCCTATGCCCTCGGCGCGATCGGATCGAGTGACAGCCATGTCTCCGCGGGCTCCTACGAGGAGGACAATCGCTTCACCTCGAGGACGAACACGCCCCAGGCGCGCGGTTCCGCGTACCGCGAGGAAGACGGCGGCTGGGAGAACTTCTGGACCCCGCGCCAGGCGACTCACGGTACCGGCGGTCTGGCCGGAGTGTGGGCGGGCGAGAACAGCCGGGCCTCGATCTTCGACGCGCTGAAGCGCCGGGAGTCCTTCGCGACCTCGGGGACGCGCATCCGCGTGCGCTTCTTCGGCGGCTTCGGGCTGGATGAGGCCGTGGCCGAGACCGCGGACCCGATCGCCGCGGCGTACGACCACGGCGTGCCGATGGGCGGAGACCTCGAAGGCGGCAACGATGGAGCGCCGAGCTTCCTCGTCTGGGCCCTGCGCGACCCGGAGAACGCCTGGCTGCAGCGGGCCCAGGTGATCAAGGGCTGGCTGGAGGACGGCGAGACGAAGGAGCAGGTCTACGACGTCGTTTGCTCGGACGGCCTGGAGCCGGACCCTGAGACCTACCGCTGCGATGACAACGGCGCCCGGGTCAACCTGGACGACTGTTCGATCAGCCGGGACAAGGGCGCCGTGGAACTCCGTACGACCTGGACAGACCCGGACTTCGACCCCGGCGCACGCTCCTTCTACTACGTCCGCGTGCTCGAGAATCCGACCTGCCGCTGGTCGACCTGGGACGCGCTCAGCCTCGGCATCGAGCCGAACCCGGACCTGCACGCCACCCACCAGGAGCGGGCCTGGAGTTCCCCGATCTGGTATACGCCGTAGCGCCTATCCCGCAGTCGTCTCTTCGGTCTCCGCCTGCTCGACCGGCTCGAGCTTCAGCATCGCGCCGTCCGTCTCGTCGGTGATCACGTAGATCAGGTCGTCGGGGCCCTGCCGGACGTCGCGGATGCGCTTGCCGATCTCCTTGAGCAGCCACTCGCGGCCGAGTTCCTCGCCCTTCTCGCTGAAGATGAGCCGTTCGAGGTGGCCGGTGTTCGGCATGCGCCCGGTCATCAGCGCGCCGGCGAACAGGTTGCCCTTCCACTCGGGGAAGGCGTCGCCGGTGTAGAAGGCGAGCCCGGAGGGGGCGATGGAGGGCAGCCAGAAGATCGCCGGCTCCTCCATCCCCTCGGCCCAGAAGCGCTCGGAGATGCGGACGCCGTTGTAGTGGCGGCCGTAGGAGACGACCGGCCAGCCGTAGTTCCTGCCGGCTTCGATCGCGTTCAGCTCGTCGCCGCCCTGCGGGGCGTGCTCCGTGGTCCACGGCTGGTTGGTTTCCGGGTGAAGCGCGAGGCCCATCTGGTTGCGGTGGCCCATCGAGTAGATCTCCGGCTTGTGCCCCTCCTTGCCCACGAAGGGGTTGTCGTCCGGCACGCTGCCGTCGAGGCGCAGACGCAAGGTCTTTCCGGCGTGGCTGCTCGGGTCCTGGGCCAGCTTGGCGTGGCCGAAGAAGCTCTGCGTACCGTCGATGAGGTCGGCGCCGAAAGCCCCGCCCATCGTCATGTACATGATGTCCTCGCCGGGCACGAAGGCGAGCCGCGCGGCGGCGATCGACCCGCCCCAGGGCTCGGCGACGAACACGTCCTCCACGTCGACGAGGGAGGTACCGTCGAGCTTGCCGCGGACCAGGGCGACGGTTCCCTCGCGGCCGGAGATCTGCCGCGTGTAGGTGAGGTAGACGTAGCCGTTGTCGGCGAAGTGCGGGTGCACCGCGACCTCCATCATCCCGGCGAGGCTGCGGGCGAGGACGTCGTCCGGCACGCCGGCGATCGGCTCGTCCACGAGCACGCCGTCACGGACCAGGCGCAGCGCGCCGCCGCGCTCCGTCACCAGCATGTCGCCCTTGGGGAGAAACGCGAGCGACCAGGGGCGGTTGATGCCGCGAACGACGACGGAGACCTTGACCTCGGGGATCAGGTGAGTGTTCATGATCCACGGCTCGTCCGGCAGTTCGACCCGGGGGATGCCGCTGCCTCGACCGCCGTAGCCCGTCTGGGCGAGGGCTTGGCCGGCGACGGCGGCGGCGAGGAGGAACACGGCGATTCGGGTCATTCGAGTTTGAGTCCTTCGCTTCATCGTGAGTCTCCTGCTGGGTGCGCCGGCGTCCCCGCCGGCTGCCGCCGAAGGCGGCCAGGTAACGCGCCGGCCGTCAGGCCGGCACCACAAACTAACCATCCGCCGCGCCGTCATCTTCAGGCCACTCGGCCCCCTGCAGGATCCAGAGGCGGATCGTCTCGATCTGCTCGACGGTCAACTGCGTGCCGGCCTCGTAGGGCGGCATCCGCATCTCCGCGAACTCGGAACTCACGCGGATGTAGAGCTCGCTGTCGTCGGGGTCGCCGGGCGCGATGTTCGGATAGCCGCCGAGGTCGGCGAAGGCGTCTTCCTTGATGTCCAGCCGCAAGTCGGCTTCGCGGCGCGTACGGTCCTCGCCGTGGCACTCGTAGCAGAAGCCCTCGAGGATCGGCTTGACCTCGGTGAGGTAGTCGACCTTCTCGTCGGTCTGGCCGTTCGCCGTTCGAGCCGCGAACCAGCCCGCGACGAGAAGAACCAGCGGAACGGTGATCAGACCTCGGGTTCTCATCCCTTCTCTTCCCTTCAAGCCATGAGACCCGCGGCGCCTCAGCGGAACGAGCTGCTCGCAGCGGGTCTCGGCTACAGTGTAGCCCCTTTATGTGGACTATGAAGCGGGTAGCGACGGCGGGCGGCTTCCTGTTGGCCCTTGCCGCCCCGTTCGGCTGCGGACCGGCGTCGGAGGGCGGGGACACTGGCGGCTGGGGCATGTACCGGGGGGACGCCGCCGGCACGGGGTACTCGCCGCTTGAGGAAGTGACCGTCGCCAACGTGGGCGGGCTCGTGCAGGCCTGGAGCTACCCGCTGGCAGCGGTGGCCGAAGCAGGTGAGCAGGCTCGGCAGGCCCGGTCCCAGGCGACTCCGATCGTGGTCGACGACGTGATGTACCTGCCGGCGGCAGATGCGATCGTGGCGCTCGATCCGGCGACCGGCGAGGAGATCTGGCGTCACGCGGTGACCGGCGGCGTCCCGTCCCGGCGCGGGGTCTCGTACTGGCCTGGCGATGCCGCGGAGGGTTTGGCGTCGCGGATCATCTTCTGTGCCGGCGAGCGGCTTCTCGCGCTGGACGCCGCGTCCGGCGCTCCCGTCGCGGACTTCGGCGACGGCGGCGAGGTCGCCCTCGGCGTGCCCTACAACTCGGTGCCCCTGGTGTGGGAGGACATCGTCGTCGTGGGTGCCAACACGCCGCGGGGCGCGCCGGGCGGCATCGGCAACGCGCGCGCTTTCAGCGCCAGGAGCGGCGAGAAGCTGTGGGAGTTCAGCTCCGTGCCGCAGCCTGGCGAAGTCGGCCACGACACCTGGGAGGGCGACGGCTGGCGCGGCCGCCTGGGCGCGAACGCGTGGCCCTTCTACTTCACCGTCGACGAGGAACGGGAGCTCGTGTTCCTGCCGCTTGCCTCGCCGATTCCCTTCGCCTACGGGGGCGACCGGCCCGGGTCCAACCTGTTCGCCAACGCAGTGGTCGCGGTCGACATCCGGAGCGGGGCGTACCGATGGCACTTCCAGACCATCCACCACGACCTCTGGGACCACGACCCGCCTGCGCCGCCGGTGCTCTTCGACATCGAGCGCGGCGAAGAGACCGTCGACGCGCTCGCCGTGACGACGAAGTCCGGCTATCTCTTCATCCTGAACCGGGAGACGGGCGAACCGGTGTTCGGGGTCGAGGAGCGAGAGATGCCGGCAAGCCAGGTGCCCGGCGAGCGGGCTCACCCGACTCAACCGATTCCGACCACGCCCGCGTTGGGCCGGGTCCGCTACGGGCCGGAAGACCTGGTGACTGCGAACGACACGCTCGCCGAGCACGCGGAGGCGTGCTCCGAGCTGGTCGAGAGCGCCGGTCCACTCCATAACGAGGGGCCTTACACGCCGTGGCTTCACAAGGAGGCGGGCGAAAGCGGCGCGACCCTGCTCTTCCCGGGGCTGGCCGGCGGCCCGAACTGGGGCGGCGTCGCCTTCGATCCGAGCAACCGGTTGTTGCTCGCCTTCAGCCAGGACGTCGGCACGATGGCCTGGGTGGAGGAGGATCCGGAGGCGGAGCCCGCCAGCTATGTGCTGCGGGTGTCGCGGCCGTTCTCCTTCGCGGTTCGCATCGGCGACCAGTCCTGGCCGTGCCAGAAGCCGCCGTGGGGGATCCTGACTGCGGTCGATGCCGACACGGGCGAAGTCGCGTGGCGGCGGCCGGTCGGCGTGACGGAGGGCCTGCCGGCGGAGAAGCGGGAGACCGGTCGGCCGGGACGCGCCTCGGCGATCGTCACCGCGGGCGGTCTCGCCTTCATCGCGTCGACGGACGACCGCCGCTTCCGCGCCCTCGACGTGAAGACGGGCAACGAACTGTGGTCGGCCGCGCTGCCCCTCCAGGGCAACGCGAACCCGATGACGTACTTGGCGGCGGACGGCGGGCAGTACGTGGCGGTGACGGCGACGGAAGAGCTGCTCGCGTTCCGGTTGCCGTAGAGAAGGGGAGAGGCCTCAGAGGCGGTTGACTGCTTCTTCAGCCAGGTCGAGCGTCCGTACGATGCGCTGGCGCATCTCCGGCAGGTCGACGCCCGCGGTGCTCTTCTTGCCTTCCATGTACCGCGCGTACACGCCGTGCACGATCGCCGCGGACTTCCAGCGGTTGAATCCGACGTAGTAATCGAGATTCGACAGGTCGCGGCCGGTCCGCTCCGCGTAGCGGTCCAGCAAGTCCTCGCGGGCCGGGAAGCCGGGCGCTGCGGTGGCGCCGCCCGAGCCGGTGGGCATCGTGTCCGTCGCCGGCATCCACTGGTTCATCGCGTAAGCCAGGTCGGCCAGCGGATCGCCCAGTGTCGAGATCTCCCAGTCGACGACGGCGGCGATCGTCGAGTCCGGCCCGACCAGGCAGTTGTGCAGCCCGTAGTCGCCGTGGACGACGCGCGCCGGCCCCTGGTCCGGCAGGTGCTCGAGGAAGTAGCGCTGCAGCTCGTGCGCCCGCGGGTCGTCGAGTTGCGCCGGCTCGACGGACGCCGTCCAGGACCGGTACCAGGTGCGAAGCTGCCGGCCGACGTAGCTGTCGCGCTTGCCGAGTTCACCGAGCCCGACCTCGTCCGGGTCGACGGCGTGGAGTGCGGCCAGGACGTCGACGAACGAATGCGCCAGCTTCGGGCGGCGTTCCCGCGGCACCCACTCCTCGGTGTGGGCCGAGCTGTAGAGCGGCCGGCCATTGACCAGGCCCATCACGTAGAACCACGCGCCGGTGACGTCCGGGCTCTCGCAGAACGCAATCGCCGGCGGCACCGGCACCGGAGTCGGCCCGAGCGCCGAGATCAGCGCCCACTCGCGGCTCATGTCGTGCGCCTTGGGCAGCAGCTTGCCCTGCGGCGGCCGGCGGATGACCGCGGCGCGGCCCTCGGTGTCGTCGATCCGATAGGTCAGATTCGAGTGGCCGCCCTGCAGCCGGGTCCACTGGAGAGGCGGCGTCAGGCTGTCGACGTGTTCGGCGATCCAGGCCTCGACCGCAGGTTGGTCGTAGCCCTCCGGGCCCGTGCTTTCGTCGTGGGTGGACATCGTTGCGGCGACTGTGAGCGGGCAACTGTAGCAACGACGCAGCCAGTGTGGGTCGTCGGTGCAGCCGCTAGGCTTGGAACACCGAACACAGCTTGAAGGGAGAGAGCGATGACTAATCGCAGGCGCGGCTTGCGGCCGCCGAGCCGGCGCGCTTTCATTGGATTCGCGGGGATGGCGGCGGCAGGCTCCTTGGCCGCCAAGGCGGGCGCGCAGACGCCCGGGGAGATCCGGGACCTCGGCGAGACACCCACCGAGTACGGCAAGCCGTCGCCGTTCGAGGACTCCAGGCGCTGGAGCCGCGCGCCCGACGCCACGGCGTCGTCCTCGAACACGCCGCTTGCCGATCTGGAGGGCATCGTCACGCCGTCCGGGCTCCACTTCGAGCGCCACCACACCGGCGTGCCGGCGATCGATCCGGACAGCCACCGGCTCACGATCCACGGGCTGGTCGATCGTCCGCTTGTCTTCACGATGGACGACCTGGTGCGGATGTCCTCGGTCTCCCGTTTCCACTTCATCGAGTGCTCCGGCAACAGCGCCCGCGAGTGGTCTCCGGCCGGCGCGCCCAACGTGCAGATGAGCCACGGCCTGGCGAGCTGCAGCGAGTGGACCGGCGTGCTGCTGGCGGACCTGCTGGACGAAGTCGGGGTGAAGCCCGAGGCGAGCTGGATCGTCGCGGAAGGCGCCGATGCGGGCCTGATGAGCCGCAGCGTGCCGCTGGAGCGGGCGCTCGACGACGTGATGATCGCCTACGGCCAGAACGGCGAGGCGGTCCGGCCCGAGCAGGGCTACCCGCTGCGGCTGCTCGTGCCGGGCTGCGAAGGCAGCATCAGCGTCAAGTGGCTGCGCCGGATCGAGGTCGCCCACATGCCGTCGATGGCCCGCGACGAGACGTCGAAGTACACGGACCTGCTGCCGGACGGCAAGGCCCGCCAGTTCACGCTGGTCATGGACGCGAAGTCCGTCATCACGCGGCCGTCGGGCGAACAGAAGCTGGACCGGCCCGGGTTCTGCGAGATTCGCGGCCTGGCCTGGTCCGGCCGCGGCGCGATCTCGCGGGTCGAGGTGTCGACGGACGGCGGCCGCTCGTGGACGGATGCCGAGATCGAGGGCCCGCGCCACGCGAAGGCGTTCACCCGCTTTCGCTCGCCCTGGCGCTGGGACGGCGGCCGGCACGTGTTGATGTCGAGGGCCACGGACGACACGGGCTACGTCCAGCCGACCCTGGCGGCCCTGCTCGAGGCGAGAGGCCGGTCGACGATCTACCACAACAACCGGATCAAGGCCTGGGAAGTGCAGGAGTCGGGAGAGGTCACGAATGTCGAGGCGTAGTGGCCTGCCCGCCACCGGGTGCGCCGGCGTCCCCGCCGGCTGCCGCCGCAGGCGGCCAGGAAACGCGCGAGGCGTCAGCCTCGCTCCTCTCTGCGCCGTCCTTCTCCTGCTCGTCGCGCCAGTCACCGTCGCTGCCGATGAGTCCGAACTCACGGGTCTCGGCCACGAAGCCACCAGCGAAGAACTGGGCGCCGCCGGCTACACCGTGTTCCCCGACGGCAAGGGCCTGCCCGAAGGCAGCGGCACCGTCAGCGAGGGGAGGGCCGTCTACCAGCAGTTCTGCGCTGCCTGCCACGGACGCACCGCCCAGGGCGAAGACGCGGCGGCACTGGTCGGCGGCCGCGACAGCCTGACCTCCGAGCGTCCACGGAAGACCGTAGAGAGCTACTGGCCCTACGCCACGACCCTCTGGGACTACATTCGCCGCTCCATGCCCTACGAGTCGCCGGGTTCACTCAGCGACGACGAGATCTACGCCGTCGTCGCCCACTTGCTGAACCTCGGCGGCATCGTCGGCGAGGACGCGGTACTGGACCGGGAGACCCTGCCCAGAGTCGAGATGCCGAACCGGGACGGCTTCGTACCGGACGATCGGCCGGACACCAACTAGTCGCCGAGCCCCCACACTGGGTGCGCCGGCGCACCCAGTGGGCTCCGGTGTTGCCCGGTGTCAGGTGCCGGCGTAGTCCTCGCCGACCGGGCACACCAACTGGCAGCTCTGGCAACCGGTGTACGCCCCCTGCCGTTGCACGGTCAGGTTGTAGAAGATCTGCTGCGTCACCGGGCTCTCCGCGATCTGGACCGCCTCGGCGGCGGACCTCGAGGCGAACAGGTCGGCGAGGTGCTCGACCATCCGGTCGGGGCCGAACGGCTGGCAGGCGCGGGAGCATGCGTCGGCGTCGAGGCTGCGGACTTCCCTCAGTGGCGCGCCGACCGGCGCCGAACTCGGAATCGCCGCGACGGGGCAGACCTCCGCGCAGCGGCCGCATTCGTCGAGACCGGGGCAGAGTTCGTCCTCCAGAGGCTGCCCGCAGTCGACCGCGGCATCGGTGAGGACCCCAGCCAGGAACACGCGCGGGCCGTACTCCGGCGTCAGGATCATCTCGTTCAGACCGAGCGTGCCCAGACCTGACGCAGCCGCGGCCTGCCTCAGGAGCAGGGAGCCCTGGCCGCCCGGTCCGGCGTAGGCCATCGGCTGGCGCCGCAGGTCGGGGATCGCCGCCGAGAGGATGCAGGCGATCGCGTCGCGCTGCTCCAGCCAGTACGCGAGCCCTCCCGCGGCCTCCTCGAGATGGCGCGCCACGCGGCCGTTGGCGTACTGGCGGAACGCCGCGTCGGGCGAGCGGGCGACGCCGGTGGGATAGCGCTTCGCGAGAACGATCAGCCGCGTGAGATAGGTCGAGAGCTGTGACGGCTTGTCGTAGTCCGGAGCTTCCGCCTCGAGTTCCCGCCAGGAGCAGAAGCCGACCAGGTCGATGCCCAGGGTCTTCGCGTGCGCCCTGATCGCCCCGGCGTCGATGGCCGGGCCCACGCCGTTGCCGCCCGTCGAAGCGCTCATCCGCCGATGTGGACGAGGTGGTCGAAGTCGCGGTCGCGGATGTACTCCGGGTCGCGCTCGCCGGGCGGGCCGCGGAAGACGAGTTCGTGCTCCTCGTCGCCGCGGATGTGCACCACGCTGCCAGGCGGGAGGTCCTGCCGGCGGTAGGGGATGCGCATGATCTTGCGGATGTCCCGCGACCCGACCGGGCAGATGTACATGCACTCGAAGCAGGCGGCGAATGCTCCGCGCTTGCTGTTCGTGGCGAGGAAGAAGTCGCGCCAGTAGCGGTTGTCGAGCACCTCGGAGACGTCGAGGTCGACGTCGGCGCCGAGCAGCTTGCGCAGGACGACGTAGAGCGAGCGGATGCTGATCCGCATCGCCGCCTGCGAGCAGCCCCGCTGGTCGAGGTCGCGGATGTCGTTGACGCTCTCTTCCTTCGCCGCCTTGAGCGGAATCGCCTTCGGCGGGCAGATCACCGCGCAGCGGCCGCAGCGAAGCCCCGGGCAGAGGTCGCGGTCGAGCGGCGCGTCCGGTTCGAGTTCCGCGTCGGTGAGCAGCGCGCCCAGGTAGACGCGGGAGCCGTACTCGGGGGTCAGGAAGTTCAGGTTGAGGCCGACGTGGCCGAGCCCCGCGAACTCGGCCGTCCACTTGAGGTCGAGCAGGCCCGCCCCGGTCCACTTGAGATCCAGGTCGGCGTACTCGCCGGAGACGGGCAGCGCGGTGTGGCCGCGATCCTCGAGCCACTCCGCGATCTCCCAGGCGGTCTCCTCGGCCGAATCGAGCGCCAGGTGGGAGTTCGTCGACTGGGTCGCCACGTCCTGCAGCGCCATCGCGCCGGTCAGCAGGTGCTTGGTGACGACGACGATGCTCTTCATTCCCTCGCAGAGGTAGTCGGGCACTTGGCCGCTCTCGACAACGGCGGTGTAGGCCGCGACGTCAGCGACGCCGACCGAGTCGGCGCCCCGCTCGAAGGCGTAGCGGGCGAGGTCCTGCTTCAGGTTGGGGCTCATCGCCGCTCCTGCTCCCAGGTCGTGCGGCGGCGGACCTGCGGCCCGAGGTTCTCGATCTCGACGAAGCCGTCCGCCTCGCGGCGCGGCAGGCGGTCGGGCAGGTCGTGGCGGCGGTGGACCGAAGAGCGCAGCCGCTCGTAGTCGCGGCCGACGGGACATACCTGGACGCACTCGCTGCAGCCGGTGAGCGCCGCCTCCTTCATCATCGCCATCTCGGACCAGATCTCGCCGGACTTGCGGCCACGCATCCGCTGCCACATCTCGTCGCCGGTGCGGGCCTCGAAGATCGACGCGATGTGGTCGCTGAATGCCTCGAAGCCGAACGGCTGGCAGCTCCGGGCGCAAGCTCCTTCGTCGAGGCCGCGGATCGAGGCGAGGTCGGCATCTCGGGGGGCGCGTCTCGGGATCGCGTCGGCGGGACAGATCGCGGCGCAGCGGCCGCACTCCTCGAGGCCGAGGCAGAGTTCCTCGTCGAGTTCGGTTCCCGGTGGGACCTCGGCCGAGGTCAGGACGCCGGCGAAGAAGACTCGCGGGCCGTACTCCGGCGTCAGGACCATCCGGTTCAAACCGAACGTGCCGAGTCCGGCGAGCACCGCGCCCTCGCGGAGTAGCGGCGAGCCCTGACCGGCGGGAAGCAGGTCGCCCGGCGTCCTCTTCTCGAAGTCGAGCGATGCCGGGGAGACGGGAAGCGCGAGAGCGCCCCGGCGTTCCAAGCCGAAGGCGATCCGCTCGGCGGCGAACTCCAGCGCCCGGAGCGTTCGCCCACCGGCGAGCTGCTTGCTGGGCAGGTGCTTCGCCGAGAGCACGCCGCGTAGCGTGCGCTTGCCGAGGACGATCAGGGTGCGGGACTCCGGGCTCAGCGTGGAGGGCCGGTGGCGCGGGTCGAGGCGCTGCTCGAGATCGGTGGTCGAGGCGAAGCCGACCAGGTCGATCTTGAGGCCCCTTGCCAGTGCTTGGACCTCGGTCGAGGGGGCTTGGCGGCCGGTCGTAGTGTCTTGCCTCAAGCGGTGGTCAGTGTAGACGAAGCGCTGCACACTGGGTGCGCCGGGAAGAGCGCACGAGGCCCCACACTGGGTGCGCCGGCGTCCCCGCCGGCTGCCGCCGCAGGCGGCCAGGAAACGTGCGAGGCGTCAGCCTCGCTCCTTTCTGGCGCCGCTCCGCAAAGGTGCGAGGCTGGCGCCTCGCGTAATCCTCCCTCGTGCGCCACCGCTTCGCGGCGTCGCCCGAGAGCCGGCGGGGACGCCGGCGCACCCAGTGCGTAGCCGCACCCAGTGCGGGCCGCCTTCACGGCAGAGGCATCTGCTCGCTCTCGGCCTCCCGCGCCTGGTCGAAGGCGGCGACGGGTTCGTCGCTGCGCACCTGCTCGAGCCAGTAGACGCCGTCGAAGTCGGCGCTGTTGCCGCGGGTGCCGGCGAAGTCGATGTCGCCGTCGCCGTCCAGGTCGTGGGCGACGAAGCTGTCGAACATGCCGCGCTTGCGGCGCGAGATGTCGTGCCGGGTCCAGTCGCCGTCGATGTCGCCCGGGTTCTCGAACCAGGCGAGCCTCCCGAGTGGCGTGTGGGGCTGGACTTCCTGGTCTTCCGCGCGGCCGCTGCGGCTGTAGGCGCCGGACATCGCGTCGAGGTCGCCGTCGCCGTCGATGTCGGCGAAGGCGAAGCCGACGAGGTTGTCGGGAGTCAGTCGGCCGATCGGCCGCAACCGCCAGGAGTCGGCCGGATCGGCGGGTCGCTCCAGCCAGACCAGGACGCCGCCGAACTCGACCGTCGCCAGGTCCAGGAGGCCGTCGCCCGAGAGATCGACGAAGGCCATGTTGAAGCCGTTGAGCAGGGCGCCGGTCGACGGCGCGTTCGGCGGCCGGGGGGTGTCCTCGGTGGTCGTCGTGCCGTCGATGTTGATCGGGTGCTCGACGAGGTCGACGCCGCCGTTCCCCGCGCTCCGGTTCTCGAACCAGAAGATCCGCCCCTCGCCGGTCGAGCCGGCGACGATGTCCGTGTCGCCGTCGCCGTCGAGATCGACCGTCTGCGAGTTGATCGGCCAGATCACCCGCACGATCTCGTGCTCGACCCAGTCGCCGGAGATCGGGTCGGCCGTCGGTTCGAACCAGGAGATCGCGTGTTTCTCCGTGGTCTGCCGGTCCGGGTTCTGTGCGCCCTTGTTCGGGGTGATGACCTCCGGCCGGCCGTCGCCGTCGAGGTCGCCGGCGAACACCCGGATGTAGGAGCCGCGGTCCTCCGTTGCGGCCGGGATCACCCGCGGCCAGGCGCCGCTGCGCAAGGCGGCGGCCGCCTCTTCGGTGGCCGTGCCGGGGTTCTCGAAGTAGATGAGGTGCGCCAGCTCGCAGGCGGCGACGACATCTAGATCGCCGTCGCCGTCGAAGTCGGCGATCGCGACGTCCTCGGCCGCCGCGGCCTCGTCCCCTTCGGCGAGGGTCGCGAGATGCCAGGTGGCCGGGTCGGGGCCGCCGAAGGCCAGGCGGACGTGGCCCTGGCCGACGTTGCCGTACTCGGTGTCCGATTCGTGGACCGAGACGATGTCGAGGTGGCCGTCGCCGTCCAGGTCCGCCATCTCGAGTCCGTCGCCGCCGCGTATCGGCACGCCGGAGGTCGCGACGTCGTCGATGACGTGCTCGCGCCAGGAGATCCACTGGCCGTCGACGGACTGGGCGCGGGTGAGTGTGTCGGCGACGAGGTTGGAGGTCGCGGCGGGTTCGGTGGGCTGACAGGCGGTTAGCGCGATGGCGAGAATGCTCGTGAAGAACGAGGTCCCACACTGGGTGCGCCGGCGTCCCCGCCGGCTGCCGCCGAAGGCGGCCAGGAAGCGTGCGAGGCTGCAGGCCTCGCTCATGGCCGGTACCAGATCGGCGACGACCAGGCGCGTTCCTGGATCGTCGTCGGCACGCCGGGCCGTGGCTCGACGCCGGCCCGGATCGCGTCCCAGGTCGACCAGCGGCAGGTCGGGTTCTCAAGCACACGGAGGTAGTAGACCGCCCGCTGGCCGGGGTCGAACCCCGGGTCCTCGAACACGGTCCGGAGGTCGGCCGCGCCGAGGTCCCGCGAGATGCTGCAGTCGGAAAGGTCGACGGTCGCGCCGTTGTCGGGGCAGCGCGGCGGGTCGCCCGACGGCGTGCCGCCGTCGGAGCAGGCGACGTCGATCACGGTCTCCTGCGCCTCGCCGTCCGCGACCCAGCCCTTGACGACCTGGAGGCGCTGCAGGCCGGCGCTCTCCGGGTCGCCCGAGGCCCAGAGCAGCAGCTTCGGTGCGCGCCCGCCGTCCGCCAGCAGGTCGCCGCCCATCGCCACGCCCTGCTCGTAGGCCTTCGCGATCATCTCGGGATCGTCGGCGAGGCCGGCGTCGAAGTCGTAGCCGCCGAAGAACCGCACCTGGATCCGCGGCCCCGTCGTCGCGAACGTCTCCTTGCGGCGGAACGCGTCGTAGATCGAATCGCGCGTGTTCTCCTCGGCCCAGACGCCGGTCAGGCCGGAAGCGCTCCACATCTGGAAGTAGGTCTGGGCGTAGGCGGGGGAGCCGTCCTCGTTGGGTTCGTCGAGCGGTACGGAGCCGCGAAGCTGCGGCGTGCCGTCCCGCCTGCCGACCTTGCTGTGGAAGTCGTCCTCGTCCGGCGTGCCGCCGGCATTGTGCGTGTCGGTGGCGGCGACCAGGCCGAAGCGGAAGGGGTTGAAGCCCTGGGTTTCCTCGAGCAGCAGGCCGTCGAGGTAGGCGGTGCGCACGTAGCTCCCCTGGGGTTCGCTCGGGAGGGTGCTGCTCACCCGGTAGGGCATGATCTCGAAGTCCGCCCACTCGTCGTTCGGCGACAGCATGGGATGGACCTCCGACGTGCCCTTGACCTGGGTCACCTCGACGATCGGCTCGTTGCGCATCCGGGTCTCCGCGTACTCCGCGTCGAGCGGGTCGCCGCCGAACGTCAGCGGGCTGAACATGTTGCCGTTGCTGCCGTTCGAGTTGTGGGGGATGGCGAGCGCTTCGACGCCGTTGTCGCGAAGGTTGTCGAGCCAGGCCCAGAGGTCCTCCGGGTTGTTCGAGTCCATTGCCGAGAAAGGCACCTCCGGCGCCTCGCTGCCGCGGAAGATCACGTTGCGGTGGAGATTGCCCGTGTCCGCGGCGGTCGTGGTGTATTCGTAGCCGATGAAGGTCGTGAAGGCGCCCGGGTCGTTGTGGCGCTCGGCGGACTCGATGATCCTCTTCCAGGCGGAACGGTTCGCCTTGCGCCCGTCGATCTCGTGGAACTCGCCGTCCCGGTAGGCCTGGAGCCCGCGCTGAAAGCCCTCGGAGGGTCCCAGTTCGCGGAGCTCCCTGGCGAGCGGGACCTGGTACAGCGGATTCTCCGGGTCGTCCATCGCCGGCAGCACGCCGAGCAGGATGCCGTGATCGGTCACCGCCTGGAAGTCCAGGGGCCGGCGAAGCTGCATCGTGTGGCCGGCGGGATGAACGAGCGGCGCGCCGCGGGCGAAACGGTAGGCGTCGTCCGGCGTCGCCCGCACATCGAAGATGTAGGCGTCCATCGAGAAGCGGGTGTGGACGTGCAGGTCGCCGAAGTAGGCGTTGCGCAGCGGGTTCGGCTGCGGCGCAACTGCCGTGTCCTGGCTGTCCGGTCCCGCCGGGGCGTCGTCGGATGGCGCGGCGCATCCGATGAGCAGGGCGGGGACGAGCACGGCGAGGGCCGTGAGGCGGTTCCATCTCATGAAGCGATCTCTCGAACGTGGTTGGGAGTAGGATGCCGAGTGTACTCCTGAGGCAGAAACGAGAAGGATGAGCGGAAACCCGGGCAACAAGGTGATCTGTCTGGTGCCGCCGGGTCCGCGCGACCGGATCGCACGGTTTCCGGATCACTGGGAGGCCTGCTTCGTTCACCGGAACGACGACCTGACGGCGGAACTAACGGAGGGCGCTCGCGCTCTGCTGACCACCCATCCGTACCTGGTGCGACGGGCCGAGCTGGAACTCCTGAACGGCGTGGAGCTCGTCCAGCAGGTCGGAGTCGGCGTCGACAACATCGACGTGGACGCGGCCCGGGAACTCGGCGTCCCGGTCTGCAACGTGCCGCAGGCGAACGCCGTGTCGGTGGCCGAGTACGTGATCATGGCGTGCATCTTCCTGCTGCGACGGATGGCGGACGCGACGGCGGCCCTGCGCCGCTTCGAGAACCCCTACCCCGCGCTGTTCGCCCGGGGCAGCCACGAGGTGCGGGGCAAGAAGCTCGGACTCGTCGGCTACGGGGCGATCGCGCACGAAGTGGCGAAACGGGCTCTGGCGCTCGAGATGGAACTGCTCTCGTCAAGCGCCCCGCAGCGCGAAGGCGAGCGCGGGCTGGCGCCGGGTGCCGGCGAGCGCGAGCTTGGGGTTGTGCGGCTGCCGTTCGAGCAGTTGCTGCGGGAAGCCGACGTGGTCAGTCTCCACGTGCCGCTCACCGCCGCGACGCGAGACCTGATCGGCGCACCGGAACTCGCGCTGATGAAGCCGTCGGCGTATCTCGTCAACACGTCGCGCGGAGGGATCGTCAACGAGGCAGACCTCGCCGACGCGCTGGCGCAGGGCCGGATCGCCGGCGCCGCGGTCGACGTCTTCAGCGTCGAGCCGATCCGGCCGGACAACCCGCTGCTCGGCGCGCCGAACGCCTTTCTTTCTCCCCACAGCGGCGGCAGCACGAACGAGTGCGTGATAGACGCGATCCGGGAGAGCATCGCCAACGTCGACCGCGTCCTGCGCGGGGAGGAGCCGCATCATCGTGTCTGCTGACGGCGCATCGGGCCATCTGATCGAGGCGAAGGAGGTGCCGCGGCCGGACGCCCAGCGCGGCTACATCGAGATCTTCGAGCAGCTCTGCAAGGGCTGCGACCTCTGCATCCCGGCCTGCCCGGTGCGCATCATCGAGCCCGGGCGGGGCGCCAACATGATGGGCTGGCGGCCGGTGGTCGTCGAACCGGCCCTGATGAAGTACTGCATCGGCTGCAACCTCTGCGCGATGGTTTGCCCCGACCAGGCGATCGAGGTGTTCCGCTTCGACCAGCCGATTCCGCACGAGGAGCTGCCGTGAACGAGCAATCCTTCGTGCCTCCGGTCGGCAAGCCGACAATGGGCGCCCACGCGATGGGCATCGGCGCGATGGTCGCCGGTCTCGACTACTTCGCCGGCTACCCGATCACTCCGCAGACCGAACTGCTCGAGTACGTCGCCGAGGCCCTGCCCGAGCACGGCGGCGTCTTCCAGCAACTCGGCGACGAGATCTCGAGCGTCATGGCGGTGTTCGGTGCCGCCGCCTGCGGCAAGCGGGCGATGACCGCGTCGGTCGGCCCGGGACTGACCTTGATGATCGACGGCCTGACCAACGCCGCGGGGGCCGAGACGCCGATGGTGCTGGGGGCGCTCACCCGCGCCCACGTCGGCGTCTCGGGCGGTCTCTACCCGGCGCAGTCCGACATCCGCATGCTCCGGGGGCTCGGCAACGGCGACTACCAGTTGCCTTTGTTCGCGCCGTCGACGATCACCGAGACGGTGCAGCTCACGGCCGAGGCGTTCGACGTCGCCGACCTCTACAGCATCCCGGCCGTGGTCTGCATCGACGGCAAGATGGCGAACATGATCGAGACGCTGCAGCCGTTCGAGGTGCCGGAGCGCGACCTGCCGGACAAGACCTGGGCGCTCGACCGTTCCCTGCGCGAGAAGCGCCGGGTCGTCGGGGCCGCCCGGACCCCCGAACTCGACACGATGGTCTGCTACGAGATCCAGCACAAGCTGGAGCGGATGCGCGCGGATGAGACGCGCTGGGACTGCTACCGCTGCGACGACGCGGAGTTCGTTGTCGTCGCCTACGGGATCATGGCCCGGATCGCGAAGGAGGCGGTCAAGCAGGCCCGCGAGGAGGGGATCAAGGTCGGCATGTTCCGGCCGATCACCCTCTTCCCGTTCCCGGAGGCGCCGCTCGGGGAGCTCGCCTCCACCGCCCGCGAGGTCTTGACCGTCGAGATCAACTTCGGCCAGGTCCTCACCGACGTGCGCCTTGCCGTCGCCGGCCGGTGCCCCGTCCAGTTCTTTGGACAGCCGGCCCTGGCGATCCCGGCCCGGGCCGTGCTCGAAGCAATCCGTCAGATGGCGGCCGGGGAGCCGGTGGAGCCCAGGGGCTTCCACGATGTCCATCCGACCGCCTTCCACCTCGCCGACACCCATCCGCCGGCGCGCAAGCAGATGCTCGACCAGCTCGCCGCCCGGCGCGGACAGGAGGGCGCCCAGGCCATGCTCGACAACCTGCTCGGAATCCGCAAGAACACGGTGATTCCGGAGGTGGGACGTGACTGAACCAGCCGCCCGCACGCCCGAGCGCTACAGCCCTCCCGAGGGCGTTGAAGCGCGCAAGATCTCGCCCCAGCTCGACGTCCATACGGGTCTGCCCTCGTCCTGGTGCCCGGGTTGCGGCCACGGCTCGGTCAGCCAGATCCTCTGCGACCTGGTGACCGAGCTCGACCTGGCCGAGAAGACGATCCTGGCGCTGGGCGTCGGCTGCGGCTCGACGATCGCGGCGCAGATGGAGGTCAACACGGTCCTCTCGCCGCACGGCCGCGCCAGCGACACGGCGACCGGCGTCTCGCGCATGGCGCCGGACCGGATCGTCGTCCAGTACTCGGGCGACGGCGACGCCTGCGGCATCGGCCTGGCCGGCCTGATGCACGCCTGCAACCGGCGCGAGAACTTCATCGTCGTCATCTACAACAACAATGCCTACGGGATGACCGGCGGCCAGATGGGCCCGACAACGACCAAGGAAGTGCCGACGACCACCTTCCAGGGCGGCCGCGACGAGGAGGTCATGGGGTATCCCATGGACATCATCAAGACGCTGGCCCACTTCCCCGGCGTCGTCTACGCGGGGCGCTGCGCGCTGACCTCGGGCGTTCGCTACCGGGAAGCGAGCCGGATGATCCGGCGCGCGTTCGAGATCCACCTCGCGGGGATCAAGGGCATGAAGGTGATCGACTGCCTCGGCAACTGCAACGTGAACTGGAAGGGCGGCGGGGTCACCTTCACGCCGGAGAGCTCGAACCAGTTCATCGAAGACCAGATCATGAAGTACTTCGAGATGGGCGAGGCGACGGTGCCTGAGGGCTACCCGCCGATCCGCGTGCGATGAGCGCTGCCGCGGACAACGGGAGCGTGGTCGAGCGCGTCGGCGGCGCCGGCACCGGCGGCGCGGGTCTCCTGACCTGCCTCAAGACGCTCGGCTACGCGGCCGCCGCCAAGGGCTGGCACATGGCGTACACGTCGGACTACAACCCGGAGACCCGCGGCGGCCTGGTCGAGGGCACGGTCGTCCTTTCGAGCGACGAGCCGATCGACAACCCGGTGATCGAGTCGTACACGGCCGTGCTGGCGTTCGACCACGCCGGCTACCTGTCGTACGGTCCGGGAGTCGAACCCGGCGGACTGATCCTCTGGGACAGCTCGCGGGTGAGGAACCCGCCGGCGCTCGAAGGCGTCCGCTCCTACGGCGTGCCGGTGTTCCAGTTGGCCCGCGACGGCGGCGCCCCGGGGCTCGCCAACATGGGCATGCTCGGGCTCTACAACCTGATCGCCGGCCACTTCACGATCGACGAACTGCTCGCCGGCATGGAGGACTACCTGCCGGTGTGGCGTCACAAGCTGCTGCCCGGCAACCGTGCCGTGCTGGAAGCCGTCTCGCGAATCGACCCGGAGGAGTACCGTGTTGCCTGAGAAGCTCATACCGAGTGTGCTCTCGTTCCCGAAGGAGAGGCCTTCGGCCTCGCGTGTTTCCCGGAAAGCCGACGAGGACGTCGGCGCACCCGGTCTCCGGGAACGACGCCGCGTCATTGGGCGCGCACCGTCCCCGCCGGCTGCTCCGTTACTGGGTGCGCCGGCGTCCCCGCCGGTTGCTCCGTTACTGGGTGCGCCGGCGTCCCCGCCGGCTGCTCCGTCACTGGGTGCGCCGGCGTCCCCGCCGGCTGCCGCCGCAGGCGGCCAGTTGAGCGCGCCGGCCGCCAGGCCGGCTCCTCTTTGGCTCCTCCTCATCCTCGCCGCAACCCTCACGACCACCCTCGCCTGCACCCAGCCCCCGGATGCCGACTCGCCGCCTTCCCCGCCCAACGTCGTCTTCATCCTCGCCGACGACCTCGGCTACGGCGACCTCGGCGTCTACGGCAGCACGATCATCGACACGCCGAACATCGACGCCCTCGCCGCCTCCGGCGTCCGCTTCGAAGCCGGCTACGTCACCGCCGCCGTCTGCAGCCCCTCCCGCGCCGGCCTGATGACCGGCCGCTACCCGCAACGCCACGGCTACGAGTTCAACGGGATGGGCCGGGCGTTCGGCCTGAGCCTCGACGAGAAGACCCTGGCCGAGGTGATGCGGTCCGCCGGCTACGCGACCGGCGCGGTCGGCAAGTGGCAGCTCGGCTGGGAGGGCGGCATGCACCCGCTCGATCGCGGCTTCGACGAGTTCTTTGGCATGCAGAGCGGCTCGATCTTCATCGAACCATCCGCCGAAGGGGTGGAGAACTGGAATCCCGCGCCGATCTCGGAAACGCGCCAGCGGCCCATCTTCCGCGGCCGCGAAGTCGTGGAAGAGACCGGATACCTGACCGAGGTCCTCACCCGCGAAGCGCTCGACTTCATCGACCGACACCACGAGGAGCCCTTCTTCCTCTACCTGGCCCACTACACGCCGCACGTGCCGCTGCAGGCGACCGCGAAGTATCTCGACCGCTACCGGCATATCGAGGACCCGAAGACCCGCATCTTCGCGGCGATGGTCTCCTCGCTTGACGACGGCGTCGGAGACGTCATGGCGAAACTGCGCGAGCACGGCATCGAGGAGGACACGATGATCGTCTTCCTCTCCGACAACGGCTGTGCGCTCTACGTCGACGGCGCCTGCACAAACGGCCCGCTCCGCGGGGGCAAGCGCTGGTTCTTCGAAGGCGGCATCCGCGTGCCCTTCCTGCTGAGCTGGCCAGCGGCCGTGGAGCCGGGGCAGGTCTACGAGCCGGTCGTCTCGTCGCTCGACCTGCTGCCGACGTTCGCCGCGGCCGCTGGCGCTCCGCTGCCCGAGAAACCGCTCGACGGCGTGGATCTCCTGCCCTACGTCCGCGGCGAGCAGGCCGGGCCGCCGCACGAGATGCTGTTCTGGCGCGCCGGCCCGAACCGCGCCGTCCGCCGCGGCGACTGGAAGCTCTGGGAAGTCAACCGGGCAACCGAGGAGCGCCTCTCCCAGATCACCCGCACCGGCGATCTGCTCCGGGACTTCGACGCGCCCCGAGACTCACCGCTCGGCCAGGTCCTGCGACTCCACGACCTGGGGATCGACCTCGGCGAGCTGCACACCGTCGCGGGGGAGGAGACCGAAGTCCTCGAAGAACTCCAGCGCGCCCTCGACGCCTGGGAGAGCGAACTCGCCGAAGCACGGTGGTGGAGCAATCGCGGCACCGCCGCCGTCGTCGACGGCGAGGGACTCCAGCTCATCTTCTGAACCGGGTGCGCCGGCGTCCCCGCCGGCCTCCTCTAGGAGCGCGCGAGGCCCCACTGGGTGCGCCGGCGTCCCCGCCGGCTGCCGCCGAAGGCGGCCAGAAGACGCGCGAGGCGTCAGCCTCGCTCCGTCCCCAGCCGATCAACGCCGGAACATCAACCGGCCGCAGGTTGTTTGCCTACATGCGGCGGTCGCCCGCTCCGGCCGCGGAGCGGCGACGCTGTCCGTCACGACAGCCCCGGCAATTCTACCGGTGCGCAGAGCCGTCCTGTGGTTCAGACTCTTCAGTAGTTGGCTCAACTCGCATCCGGGCAGGTGACGGCATGGGTGCCGTGCTCTCAACGGAGGTGGCGGCTGCACGCCGATCGTGGCGGAACCGCACGGAGTAGGAAGGCGCCTTCTTCTACTTCCTCGTCTCCGGTGCGTACATGTCGGTGAGCAGTTGGTTGGGTCCGTTGTGAGCGAACCAGGCAAGTTCGGACGTGTCCTCGCTTCCCTGAACCGCGCCGCGTTCGACGGCGCTCATTGGCCCCGCGCCTCGACCCTGATCGAAGAGGCTTGCGGGGCAGCGGGCAGCGCCCTCTGGATCATCGAAGGCCCGGAAGAGGATTCGCGAATCTACGCGGTCGGGCTCTACCACCGGGGAGAACGCCGCGAGGATCTGGAGCGAGAGTACCTTGAGACCTACTACCGTAAAGATGAAATGGTGCCGCGGTCCCGCCAACAACCGTATGGCCGTTTGAGGCGACTGGTAGACCTCTATACCAAGGAGGAACTGAAGACCTCAGAGACGTACAACGAATTCTCCGTCCGGACGCTCTCCCAGAAGGCGTTGATCGTGCGCCTTGACGGGCCGGAGGGCTACTCGCACTTCACGTGGGTGATCGGTGACCCGGTAGGGCGGGGTGGTGCCTGGTCGTCCAGTCAGGTCGGGATGATCGAGCGAGTTGTGCCCCACGTTCGGCAATTCGTCTGGGTGCGTCAGGCGCTGGCGGACGCCGGCGCGCTCGGCGCCTCCTTGACTGAACTCCTTGACTCCCGACGGTTGGGTGTTGTTCACCTGGACCGGTGGCAGCGGATCATCGTGGCGAATGATCTCGCACGTGAAGTCCTGCGGCGCGGCGACGGCTTGTCAGACCGTGGTGGGACTCTCTCCGCGAGCACGCCGGCCGATCGAGTGGGTCTCGAACAGCTCTTGGCCAACGCCGTGCCCCGACCCGGCTCCATCTCTGTTGGCGGCTCGATGTCGCTCGGCCGCCGGTCCAGACGCCGGCGCCTCATGGTCCACGTCAAGCCCACGGTTGTCCGAGAACAGGACCTCGTCGTCCGGCGGGCCGCGGCACTGGTGCTGATTGTCGATCCATCGCTTCCTCCTCCCATCGACCCACGTCATGTGGCTACCGCGTTCGGTCTCACACCTGCGGAGAGTGAGGTCGCCTGTTGGTTGGCGCAAGGCAAGAGCGTCGCCGAGATTGCAGCGAGCACCGGCCGGCAGAGGCGCTCGGTCTACTGGCTCCTGGAGCAGATCTACGCCAAGCTGGGCGTCCGCCGGCAAGTGGACCTGGTGCGGCTGGTGTTGGCGGCGACCGAGTTCGCCTGAACGTCTCCCGAGCGAACCAGGCCGATGTTTGCCAGAACCTCCCCCTCGTCGAGTAGACGCCGATTCTCACGGCGCAAAGGACAGGTCGGTGAGTAGCTGCCTGTTTCCGTCGTGAACGAACAGGATCGCTTCGAACTCGTCCTCGCGTCGTTGCATGGCACCATGCTCGACGGCACACTGTGGCCCCGCGCATCGGCACTTATCGACGAGGCGTGTGGGGCAAAGGGGCATGCTGTCCTGGTCGGAGAGGGCCCCGAACAGGACGTTCGGGCGCACGTGGTTGGTCTCTACTACAGAGGAGAGCGCCGCGAAGACCTGGAGCGCGAGTACATGGAGAACTACCACTTGACGGACGAGTTCGTACCGCGTTTCCGCCGGCAGCCGTACGGCCGTTTGGTCCGACGTGCCGACCTCCATACCGAGGATGAACTGAAGACCTCGCCCACATTCAGGGAGTACCACCGCCGGGCGAATAGCCAGAAAGGACTGTGCACGCGCCTCGAGGGACCGGAGGGTTACTCACACGTTACGTGGTCCATCGCCGACCCCGTAGGGCGGGACGGTGCCTGGTCATCCGGCCAACTCGCGATGGTCAAGCGAATCATGCCCCACGTTCGGCAGCTTGTCTGGGTGCGTCAGGCGCTGGCGGACGCCGGGGCGATCGGCGCGTCCTTGACTGAACTCCTTGACTCCCGACGGCTGGGTGTGATTCACCTGGATCGGTGGCAGCGGATCATCGCGGCGAATGACGTTGCCCGCGAAGTCCTGCGGCGTGGCGACTCTCTGTCTGACCGCGGTGGGGTTCTGTCCGCGAGAGTACCGGCCGATCGAGTCGGTCTCGACCAGCTGTTGGCCAACGCTGTGCCCCAGTTCGGCGCCATCGCTGTTGGCGGCTCGATGTCGCTCAGCCGCCAGTCCGGAGGCCGGCGCCTCATGGTCCACGTCAAGCCCACTGTTGTCCGAGAACTGGACTTCGTTGTCCGGCGGGTCGCGGCACTGGTGCTGATTGTCGATCCATCACTTCCTCCTCGCATCGACCCACGCTATGTGGCTACTGCGTTCGACCTCACTCCTGCGGAGAGTGAGGTCGCCTGTTGGTTGGCGCAAGGCAAGAGCGTCGCCGAGATTGCAGCGAGCACGGGCCGGCAGAAGCGCACGGTCTACTGGCTCCTGGAGCAGATCTACGCCAAGCTGGGCGTCCGCCGGCAAGTGGACCTGGTGCGTCTGGTGTTGGCGGCGACCGAGTTCGCCTGAAGGTCGATCCGCTCCGTCCGGACGACACTGGAGCGTCATAGCTCTGGGCTAGTCAGCCAGAGCGTTGTTGTCTGCGAAGTGGGGGGTCTCGGTTCGCCATCGACTGGGGTCGGGCACTTGGGCAACTCCCGGTAAGACTACCGGGGACAAGGAGGCTTGCGACCGGCTAGGGTCTCCTGACCGACATAGAGGAGGCGTGGGAACCGTACGGTTCATGTCCCGCTAGGGACGGTCGGACTTCGTGATCAAGACGTTCGCCATCGACAGGAGTGCGCTCGCGGGGAGCTGCCGATGCTCGCCCGAGACTGAGACTCGACCGAGGTCCGCGGCTGACCACGGCTACAGGTTAACGAGCCCGTGCAACCTCATCAACCTAGAAAGGAACGAAGTCTGATGAAGACTGCCCCTATCATTCTGTTGGCTCTGATCGCACTATCGACTACGGCGGGTGCCCAAGATCGACCCTCACAACTGGGGCTTGAGATTAAGCTTGAGACCGAGTTGCGAAGTCTCATAACCGAGTTCAACAACCAGCGGGCAGCAGGCAGCGTTTTTCCGAAGCCCGCGGAAGTAACCGCCTTCTCCGAGTTAAGCTCTGGACTCCTCGACCGATACCGCGTACGCCGAAAAGAAGTTCTGGCTTTGTGGATTCAAGGGAAGAGGGTGAATCACATCGCCGCGGAGACCGGGTACACGGTGCCCAATGTCATCGAGACGATCAACAACTACGAGACGGCCGTGAAGAACCATCTCGAGCCGATCAAGACGCTCGTCTTCACAGACCCCTTGGCGAACGCGGATGATGCGGATGAGAACGATTAGGACACCGATCCCCCGGCACTCTCGTATCTGATCCCCCAGAGTAGGACCAACCTCCGGGTGTTGGCGGTATACCCCCTGAAGGGCTGGCAATGACAGCACAGAGAGTGTGAAGAACAGCCGCCGGAGCGTCGGAGTGGTCTCGTCTATCCAATACGACAAAGATCTTCGATGACGGACATTAGACGCTTCGCTGCTGCAGGTCTGTTCGTGGCCACTCTTGGGGCTTGCTCGGGGACGGCGATCCCTTCGGCGCCCGTGGAGGAGCCAGTGGAGAGGGAGCCGAGAGAGTGGTGGCGCTGCGAGGTTCCCTTGCGGTGTTACGCCATCGATCCCGAAACGGGAAAGCGGGCTGAGTTGCTCTGGTCGGACACGGCCTGGGCCGAGGGTGCGGATTCCAGATCGGTGGCATGCCGGTTCGCCCACCGCTTCGCGAGGGATGTTGAATGCCGGGAGGGCAGTCCCTACTTTGAACAGTTGGAGATCGACCGGGACTGTTCCTGCACTCTCGAGCGGGAGGGAGAGTAGAGAAGGAAGAGGGTGAAGAATGAGGTGTTCGATGGACCATTCATCGATGTTGCGGTCGGCTTGAGCTTCTTCTACGTGTTGCTGAGCCTGATCTGCAGCGCCGTTCAGGAACTGATGGCCAGAGTGCCGGGATTCTGTTCTAGGAACCTGGCTAGCGGCGAAACTTCGATGGGGCGTCGTGACGCGATCAGCCGCGAGGTGCTGCCAGCGGTGGGAACATAGCCGGCGTCCGGTCGAGGTCGATCCGCTCTACGTCGACCCACGCGACGTACTCGGCACTCTCGCCGCCGTCGGTGAAGACCAGCATTCCGGCATTCCCTTCACCGAGGTCCCCGGCGCACTCGAGTTGCAGGGTCTCGCCGCCGTGGAGCGTCACGCTGGCGTGCCGGCCCGGGCTGCACCCTTCCCTGTCGGGAAGCACAACCGACGAAACCAGGCCGAAGGGGATCGTGTAGTCGACGCCGCCCGCCGGCGCGTCGAGTGTCTCCGTCGTTTCGCTTTCGTCCAGGTCGAAGACGAGCCGGCCTGCGAGGCGACTGCCCCTGCGGGTCGTGACGGCGCCGGAAAGCGGCAACCCCGGCGGGAAGTCCTCGTAGGCAGGACCACTGCCGCCGACGTCACCGAAGTCGAGCCGCTCGAAAGCCGCCCACGACACGAGCACCCGGCCGTACCGCCGGTCGTCGACGTAGACACCGCGATTGCCGCGCCCCGCCGCGCGGCTGCCGGAGAGGACGAACTCGCGGCCGTCGCGCAGCGTCACCAGCGCGCTGGCCTCGGAGTCGCGCGCGATGGTGCGGATGGCGTCGAACCGCAGGCTGAGCTCACCGTCGGCGCTTCGGCCCTGAAGCTCGTCGGCGCCGACGCTGGACTGCCGGTCCCACTGGATGAAGCCGGTGAAGCTCCCCTGTGCGGTGTGTACCGTGCCGTGCAGCCGGTCCGGAGCGGTTTCCAGGTCGGCGGTCGGGAGGAACTCGATGGCGCGGATCCGACGTTCGCCGAGATCCACGACGCCGTCCCGGGCGTCCCACACCCGGACGCCGTCGGCGAAGTCGTCGGCGTCGAAGCGGTTGAGGATGAACCCGGTCCCGTTCTTGAGCGTCACCAGGAGTTCGCGTCCGCTCGGCTCGATCCGTCTGAGGTCGCCGAAGCGGGCCATGAAGGGCCGGCCCAGGTTGAGCCGCCGCTTCCGCCGGGTGATCTCGACGCCGAGGACGGTGACCGGTCGGCTCTCGGTCAGCCGCTCGGGCGGCACGTCGGCGGCCCAGGGGTTCTCCTCCTTGAAGCCGTTGAAGTAGTCGCCCCAGAACGCCTCCTCGTCGCCGCCGAAGCGCAGTCTTCCCTCGTACGGGGTGCCGGTCTTCGTCGTGACGCGTCCGTAGAGGAAGCCCTGGTGGGCCTCCACCGACGTCGCGGACGAGCGGGGAACCGCTGGCGGGGCGGCGGCGTCAGCGTCGATGTCGACGTTTCGCAGCAGACGGGCCGCGACGAGGCCGAGAGCCACGAAGAGGGCGACCAGCAAGAGCGCGGCGGTGCCGCCGGCGATCCTGGCTCTCGTCATTGCCTGTACATTCTCCCCGAACTGACGCGAACACCTGCTCCGGCCGCCTCGCCCTCCGAACCGCGCATGAACCTCGACCAGGCCAACGCTCTCCGGTGGACGGCCGCCACCCGCGGCTGTTACGAGGTCTACTACCTGACCCTGAATGACGTGGCGAGCGAGACGGGCTACTGGATTCGATACGCCGTTCAGGCGCCGGAGGTTACAGAGCACCGCGCGGCGCTGGAACTCTGGTTCACGTTCTTCGATCGAAAGAACCCCGAGAGGAGTTTCGGCGTGTTCGAGCGCCGTCCCCTGGAGACGCTCGACTCTCGGGCCGCGCCCTTTCGTCTGGGCTTCGATGGCGGCCTGGTCGAGGGGCGCCGCTTCGCGCCGGCCGAGTTGCGGAACGGACTGGCCCGGGGTGAACTCGGTCAAGGCGACCGGCGGGTTCGATGGCATCTGGAGTGGCCGGCCGAATCCGAACCGATCCTCCCCTTCCCTGAAGCGCTCTACAGCTCGGGCGACCTGCCCGGAGCGTTGCTCTACCCGTACCCGGCGACGCGTTTCACCGGGACGATCGAGATCGGGGATCGCCGGCTCGTGATCGAGAACGCGGCGGGCCAGCAGAGCCACATCTGGGGCCGGAGGCACCCGCCGCACTGGCTCTGGGCTCATTGCAACCGGTTCGCCGGCGATCCGGCCGGCTACCTGGAGGTCTCCTGCATCCCGGCTTCAGCGGATGGACCGGCGCCCGTCCACATGCTGATCGCCCGCGTTCATGGCCGCGAAGTACGGCTGATCTCGCCCCTGGACGGGTCGCTGGCGGACAGCGACTCCGCGCCGGGCCGGTGGCGTTTCGCGGCGGAATCGGAACGCGAACGGGTCGAGCTGGACGTGTCCTGTCCGCTGGAGCTGATCCTCGAAGCGCCGTACACGGACCCGGACGGGTCGACGTGCTTCTGCCTGCACAGCGATCTGGCGAGCTGCCGGCTGCGCCTCTTCGAGCGGGCCGGGAGCGGGCGCTCCGGCTCGAAGCGGCGGTGGGAGAATGTCGGAAAGCTGGACAGCGAGGGCTGTTGCCACGTGGAGTGGGGGGACTGGCATGAGCATCCGGAGATTGGCGGACGGATCGAGCGAGCGGAAGCGGGCTGAGGTTGGCCCGGCTGGCGGGATGCTCGGCTTCCTAGTGGCGCCGCTCGCGTGCCTGGCCGCCTGCGGCCCCGCCGGGACAGGCGCAGCCGACCATGCGGCTTCCGGCATGCCGCCGACGGTCGCCGAGACGCTCTCTGCGGCAAGGACCGCGAGCGGCGAGTTCATCTCCTGGCGCGAGCACCGCATCGACGACGAGGAGCTCGCCGCCGGCGTTCCGATGCGCGGCGCCGACGGCCTGAAGATGGCCGACCTGGACGGCGATGGACACCTCGACATCGTTTCCGTCCACGAGGACAGCGATCACGTCCGTCTCCACTTCGGCAGCGGCGATCCGAGCCGCTGGACCAGCATCAACCTGGCGAAGGGCAAGGAGGCGGCCGCGGCCGAAGACATAGCAATCGGCGACGTGAACGGCGACGGCCTGCTCGACGTGCTCGTGGCGTGCGAGCTGGACCACCTCATCTACTTCCAGAACCCGGGCGAGGGCGTCCGGAAGGGCGATTGGCCGCGGCTGATTCCGTCCGTAACGGCGGACCGCGGTTCCTGGATCCGCGTCTACCTGGCCGATCTCGACCAGGACGGCCGGCTCGAGGCCATCGCGCCGAACAAGGGAGCGCAGCAGCCGGAGGGCGAGCCGGTGCCGGACACCTTCCCGCTGGAGGAGATCTCCCTGTTCGAGATCGACGGCGATCCGCTGATCGATTCGAGCTGGACGGAGACGGTGCTGGCGACCGTCACCGTGCCGATGAACTCGCGACCTGTCGACCTGGATGGGGACGGCGACCTGGACATCCTGGCCGGCAGCCGGTCGGAAGCGCGGATCTTCTGGCTGGAGAACCTGCTCGAAGCCGGATCGGGACTGGCGTTCGAGGAGCATCCGATCGAGGTCACGGGCAGGACGGAACCCTGGCAGCGCGGTCCCCGCCGGCTAACCGGCATGAACGTCGAGTTCGCGGATCTGAACCGCGACGGCCGGCTCGACATGGTGCTCCAGGAGACGCCCGTGCTCAACGTCTGGCTCGAGCAGCCGTCCGATCCCGGGGCGGAGCCGTGGACGATCCATCCGATCGGCAACACGGCGCCGGACAATCCGACCGGCCTCGCTCTGTTCGACATCGACGACGACGGCGATCTCGATCTCTGGAGCGGCGGTTACAGCTCACGGCCGCGCGACCGCGACGGCGAGGACAAGACCGCCGCCAGCATCTCAGGCCGCCTGGGCTGGTTCGAGAACCCGGGAGACCCGACCGGCGCGTGGATTCGGCACGACGTCTCGCGTCGTGTGCGCGGCATGTTCGACGAGTTCGTCGTCCTCGACGTGGACCAGGACGGAGACGACGACCTGGTCGCGACCCGCGGCAACAGCGGCCACTACGACGGCGTGTTCTGGCTCGAACAGGTCCGCTCCGTGGAATCCCAACGCGCCTTCTTCCCGGCTCGCGACTCCGAGAGCCGGCACCTGTCACTGCCGCCGGGGGAGTAGGAGCTGGCGCGGCGGAACGACCGGATGCCGGCGGGGACGCCGGCGCACCCAGTCGCTGCCGCAGGCTCCTGGCCGGACACCGGCGTCGAGACCGCGCCGTGGCTCAAGCCCGGCCGTCGTAGAACCGCTCCCCGAAGCTCTCCAGCTTGTCCTCGTCGATCACGATGCCGAGGCCGGGCCGCTGTGGCACGTGGACGAAGCCGTCGTCGTCGATCTCGGTGGTCTCCGCGAGGAGCGCGTCGCGGCCCTCGGTGGTCCAGCCCGGCGGCTCGTAGGGAAACTCGCACCACTCGCAGTTCGGGCTGGCGGCCATCAGGTGGAGGTTGGCGAGCAGGGCGAAGCCGTTGTTCCAGGTGTGGGCGGCGAAGGCCAGACCGTTCGCTTCGGCCAGAGAGGCCACCTTCCGGCAGCCCGCGATGCCGCCGAAGAACATGGCGTCGGCCTGGAGGATGTCGAGACACTGCTTCTCGACCAGGAGTCCGTACTCGTTGAGCCGCCAGTTCAACTCGCCGCCGGCAAGCGGAATCGAGGTTCGCTGGCGGAGTTCGGCGAGCGCCGCGTAGTCGTTGCGGTCGAGCGGCTCCTCGATCCAGGTCATGTCGCAGGGCTCGACGGCGCTTGCGAACGCGGCCGCGATGTCTACGTCCCACTTCGGCGGCGCGCCGGGAAGGAGCGAGAAGTGGAAGCCCTGGTTCGCGTCGACCATCAGCGCCAGGTCGGGCCCGACCGCCTCGCGCGCCCGTTCGATGACCGCCACGTCGTCGTGCCAGTTCGGGTAGTGCGCGCGGAGTTTGACGGCAGAGAAGCCCATCTCCTTCAGTTCGAGCAGGTTCCCGGCGCGCTCGCCGGGCGGTCGAAGCTCGGAGGTCGATGCGTACGCCCTGAGCTTGTCCCTGCCGCCGCCCAGCAGCTTGTACACGGGCTGGTCCTTGACCTTGCCGGCGATGTCCCACAGCGCGGGCTCGAGCCAGGCCAGGCGGATGCCGAGCGCCTCGCCGGCGTCGAGGACGCTGCCGAAGCCCTCGATGTCGAGCGGATCCCGGCCGAGGATGAACGGTCCCAGGGCGTCGCCGACGCCAGCGTGGAACCGCCCCAGGGTCATTCCCGCCGACTCGCCGACGACGCCCTCGTCCGTCGTCATGCGGACGAAGGTCAACTCGTTGTGCGTCTGCCCGTGGCCGGGCTGCGCGGCCACGTGGAGCGGTGCCGGCAGCGGCGACTTGACGTGGTACAGCTCGAGGCGTTCGATCCTCAAGGCGGCGGGCTGCTGAAGTCGACCGTTTCGTAGTTGAGCTGGTTGGGTACGCGTGGCGCGTAGCGGCCGCTCTGCCTGGCGTTCGCCAGGTGCCGCTCGGCCTGCGGGTCGGGTCCCTCGGGCCGCAGGGCCCGCTGGAAGAAGCCGAGCACGTTCGTGATCCGCCTTGGGACCGAGCGCCCGGTGTGGGCGGCCCCCTGGACCAGGTGGTACTCGTGGGGGATCGCAGCGTCGAAGAGGAGCCGGTGGACGAGTTCGGCACTCAGGTACGTCAGGTTGGCGTCCTCGTCGCCGGCCTCGACCAGGAGCTTCAGTCCGGAGGCGCGGAGCCGGTCGGCGCTGTCGATCACGATCGTCGGCGGGTGACGCGCCCGCCAGTACTCGACGTCGAATGGGTTGCCGAAACGCTCCTGGAGGAAGCCCATCGCGCCGGGACCGTAGGGTGTGAGGTCGAGGTCGGCGAAGGAGGCCACCGGTGGAAAGCCAGGCTCGAGGGCGGCCGCGGCGGCGAACATCTCGGGGTTGCGGAGGCCGATGCGTAGCGTGCCCTGGCCCCCCGCGGAGCCGCCGCCGAGCACGGTGCCGGCCCGGTCCTGTGCCACGTTGTACTGATCTCGGACGTGGGGCAGCAGTTCCTGGAGGATGAAGGTCTCCCAGCTCTTCCCTCCGCCCTTCCAGTCGATGTAGTAAGAGCCGCCTGTGATCGGAGTGACGACCACGATGTGCTCGATCGTTCCCTCGTCCCAGGCGCGTTCGAGATGAGGTCGAAGACGACGCTCCAGGTTGCCCTCGCCGCTGGAGCCGCCGTGGAGCCAGAGAAGGAGCGGGTAGGGCTCGGTGCGTTCCGGGTCGTAGGCTGGAGGCAGCAGGAGATCGAACCGCGGCTCGCCGGGCACGAGGTCGCTGGCCAGGGCGTGGTTCGTCAGGCTGGACTCCTGCCCGGAACTCGTCGCGGCGATTAGGAGGAGAGCGAGCAGCGCCGGGGCAGTGATTCGTGGAACTCGTCGCATGACCGGACCTCCTGTTGAACGTAGGCTTCCCAGTCTACGCATCGAACCCGCAGAGAGGCCCCGCCCGCATGAACGCAGCACAACTTGCCATCGACAGTCTCGCCCGCTTCGGCGTCTTCGACGCCGTGCGCTTCGAGGGGAAGACCAGGACGAACGAGGAGCAGGAGGTTCTGGCCCGGAAGCTGGCCGCGGTGCTCCGGGCGCGTGGCGTCGGCCCCGGCGATCGCGTCGTCGTCATGATGCCGAACTGCCCGGAGATCTTCTGCGCCTTCCAGGCGGTGTGGAAGATCGGCGCGGTCATCCTGCCGGTCATGCCGCAACTCGGTCCGCGGGAGGTCGGCTACCTGCTCGAGGACTCGGGGGCGAAGGTCGCCCTGGTGGCGCCGGCGCTCGCTCCGGTGGTCGCCGCGGCCCGGGGCGACGGGACGAGCTGCGAGGCGCTCCTCAGTCTCGGCCCGGCCGGCACGGACGGCGCGATCGACATCACCGCCGAGATCGCGGCGGCGTCGCCCGTCGACTCGCTGGTCGACCGGGCCGGCGACGATCTGGCCCTCCTGCTCTACACCTCGGGTACCACCGGCCGGCCCAAGGGGGTCATGCTGACCCACGACAACATCCTGTGGTCGTCCCAGCAGGTAGGCGGCATGGCCGAGATGCCGGAGGGGATGCCGATCCTGCACGTGATGCCGATGGCCCACTCTTTCGGCGTGCTGATGATGTGCGTCGGCTTCGTCAAGGGCTTCAAGGCGACCGTCATGGTGCGCTGGGACACGCGGGAGGTGCTGGAGAACATCGAGCGCCACCGGGTCGAGCGGATGGGCATGGTGCCGACGATGCTCACCTACCTGCTCGACTTCCCGGAGCGGGAGCGCTTCGACACCGCTTCGCTGAACTGGGTGTGGTCGGGCGGCGCCGCGCTCGCCAACGAGGTCCGCGTCGACTTCGAGCGCGAGTTCGACAGCACGGTCCGCGACGGCTACGGGCTGACCGAGTCCACCGCGGTCGCCACCGCCTATTCGGACAGCGACGAGTACCGTGCGGGTTCCTGCGGCCGCGCGGTCGACGGGGTCGAGGTCGAGGTCATGAACGACGACCACAACCGGATGCCGGCCGGCACGCCGGGGGAGGTGTGCATCCGGGGCCGCAACGTGATGAAGGGCTACTGGGGCAAACCGGAGGCGAGCGCCGAGGCCGTTCGCGATGGCTGGCTGCACTCCGGCGACATCGGGGTCATGGACGCGGACGGCTTTCTTCGCATCACGGACCGCAAGAAGGACCTGATCATCAAGGGCGGCGAGAACATCTCACCGCGCGAGATCGAGGAGGCGCTCTACGAGCACCCTGCGATCTCGGAGGTTGCCGTCGTCGCGGTGCCCGACAAGAAGTTCGGCGACGACATCTGGGCGGCGGTGGTGTTCAAGCCCGGCGCCGCCGTCAGCGAGGAGGAACTTCGCGCCCACACCGCGGGCTTCGTGACGCGGTTCAAGATGCCGAGCCGCTTCGTGGTTCAGGCAGAACTGCCGAAGAACGCGGTGGGCAAGATCCTGAAGAGAGAGGTGCGGGCGAGCTTGCTCGGCGACCCTTGATCTGCCTTACTGAGTGGTGGGCAGCATGCGGGTCAGGCGTGCCGCCTCCTCGCCTGTGCGGATGCCGGCGGCGTTCCAGTGGTCGGCCACGATGCAGTCCGGGCGCATGAGGACGATCTCCGCGTTGTCGTAGGGGGAGTCGGCCAGGACCTTCGGCATTCGCTTGACCTGAATGGGGAACCCGGCCGCGGCGGTCGCGTCGACGGCCGCCTGCCACGGCGCTGGGTCCACGTGCGCGCCCAGCACGGCGGTGTAGCCCAGGCCGTTCCAGTCGAGGACGGATCGCGTCCGGCTTTCGTCCAGCCAGAGATTGGGCGCCCGACGGCCGGAACGCACGGCGGGCACGTAGTCGCAGACGGGGTTGTCCACCGCGGGAGCGGGAGCGTCGTCGCTGGCGCAGAGCGCCGACGTCAGCTCGTAGCCGTAGATCAGGCCGTCGTAGTCGCCGTACTGGCGGCAGTTCCGGGCGGCGGCGTCCGTATCGCCGCCCTCGTGGAACGCCCGGAAGATCCCTCCGGAGAGCTGCGCGTTGCGCCGTCCGGCCGCGACCCGCTGCTCCGCGACCGGCTGGTGCTCGATGTCGTACGTTTCGAGCAGGGACGCGGGCGAGGCGCCGCGGAGGACGAACGCGAGCTTCCAGGCGAGGTTGCGGATGCCGACGAAGCCGGTGTTGTTGCCGAGCCCGCCGGTCGGGATGAATACGTGCGCGGCGTCGCCGGCCAGGAAGATGCGGCCCCTGCCGAGACGGCCGGCGCGGCCCGGCTGGAATTGCCACTCCGTCATCGTCCGTACCTCGATCGGCAACGGATCATCCGCGCCGAGGGCCGACCGGATCCAGTTCTCGGCGAACTCCGCGGTCATCTCCCGGCTGCGGTCGAAACCGCCGATCTGGCAGCGCCAGCGCCGGACGCCGTCGAGCGGCTGGAAGACGGCCGCTCCCATCGAGTGGGCGATGAAGAGGAGGCCGCCCTGCCGGTCGCTCGTGTGCTTCGTGAAGTCCGCCTCGAAGATCACGTCCTGGAAGAAGACGTCCATGAAGTCCGCTTCCAGAGTCGTTCCGATCGCGGCGCGCGTCGAACTCCGGAGGCCGTCGGCGCCGATCGCGAACTCGGCGGACACGAGGGTTGTGCGGCCGCTGCGGTTGTCTCGGATCGTGCAGGTGACGCCGGAGTCGTCCTGGGCGAGGGCGCTCGCCGTCGTGTTGAAGCGGAGGTCGACGTTCGGGTCGGCCTGGGCCTTGTCGAAGAGGATCGCCTCGACGTAGTCCTGCGCCGTCATGACCGGCATGGAGGAACTCCGGTCGGTCCGGACCGAGTGGAACGACGGCGTGGGCACGCGGCAAATCTCCTCGCCCGCGAGAGAGTCGAACCAGCGGTTGTACTCGGTCCAGTCGGGGCCGAGGCCGGTGTCGATCACCTGCTGTTCCACCCCGACCTCCCGCATCAGTTCGACCGACGGCGCGTCCAGCAGCCGGGAACGCGGGTGCGTGCTGGTGCGGCCCCGCAGGTCGACGACCAGCGACCTGACGCCGAGTCGGGACAGGAGCAGCGAACCCATGAGGCCGATCGGACCGCCGCCGACAATCAGCACCTGCGTTTCGATGGGCCTGGCCTTCACTACGACGTTCCCCTACTGGGTGCGCCGGCGTCCCCGCCGGCATCCGGCGCGAAGCGCCGGCTTCTGGGCATTCTCCCCCGTCAGATCCCCGGATCGACCCCAGTCATCTCGACCGACAGCTCCCACAGCCGCCTGCCCAGTTCCGGGTCGCGGCTCGCCGGATTCGACCAGGCCTTGGTGGCCGGACCGCTCAGCTCCCCGAATCGCGCCGGCCCATAGTAGGCGCCACCCTCGACGCCGGGCGCCGTCGCCGCCATCAGGGTCGGCCAGGCGCCCATCGCCTGGCTGTTGAAGAAGGTGCGGACGAGGGGCGCCGCCATCTGGATCAGGGGGAATGCGCGGCCGATCTCGGTCTGGGCAAAACCCGGATGACAGGCGACGGCGATCGTCCGGGAGCCACGGGCCTTGAGCCGCCGGTCGAGCTCGACCATATGGAGCAAGTTGGCCAGCTTGCTCTGCTGGTAGCGGGCCTGGCGCGAGTAGACCTTCGCGCCGTCGATGTCGTCCCAGTGGATCCGGCCGCCGCGGTGGGCGAGGCTCGCGGTGACGACGACCCGGCTGCCCTCGGTTTCCTCGAGCTTCGGCAGGAGCAGCCCGGTGAGGGTGAACGTGCCGAGGTGATTGACGGCGAACTGCGCCTCGAAGCCGTCCACGGTCAGGGTGCGCGGCACCCCCATGATGCCGGCGTTGTTGACGAGCACGTCGAGGCGCGGCTCGGCGGCCGCCTGCTCGGCGGCGGCGCGGACGCTGGCCTGGTCCGCCTGGTCGAGCGGCAGGAACTCGACGTCGGCTTCGGGCGCCTCGTCGCGGATCCGCTCGATCGCGCCGCGGGCGCGCTCCTCGGAGCGGCACCCGAGAAGCACCCGGCCGCCCTGTCTCGCCAGCACCCGGGCCGTCTCGAAGCCGATGCCGGTGTTGGCGCCGGTGACGAGGAAGGTCCGTCCCGACTGGTCTTGGACATCGCGGTCCGTGAATCCTTGTGCCATCGGTCCTGCTTACTCGACGTTGACGCTAGCGATACGCGGCGCCGCGGTGAACGGCGCCGATCAGGAAGACGCTCCGCGTCTCTTCGTCGATCTCGTAGAAGAAGCGCCAGGCGCCGATCCGGTAGCGCCAGGTCGGCGGCTCATAGCCTCTGAGGCGCCTGATGTGTGGGCCCGCGTGCGGATGCTGGCGTAGTTGCGGATACACGACCTTCCTGAGCTTGTCGACGATCGCTTGATGGCCGGCACGGGAGAGCCGGCGCAGGTCGCGATCGAATTGGTCCGTCTCAAACAGCCGATAGTCAGTCAACAAACGCGCCCTTGCGCTGAGCCGCGTCGCGCGACCCTGCCCTCAGCCGGCGGAGCAACGACTTGTCCTCCAGGATCTCGGCCATCTCGGCGTCGTCGACGAACTGTTGCTCGCGGACCTTGGCGAGCGCCGCCGTCTGAATGAGATTCGACAAGGGCCGATTCTCGGCTGCCGCCGCCTCCTTGAACTCCTCGTAGATCGCCTCGTCGAGTCTCAGGGTGATCGTCTTGCTCATGGAGAACACAATAGCAGTCAAGTGTGTTCTCGTGGACTCTAGGCGCTAGCCGCGCTGGCTTGGGTCCTGATCGAGTAGATCGCGCTTGACATCTTCCCAATCCAGTGTCGGGTCCGGGGGTTCGTTGAGGCGGTCAGTGCCTGAACTGCCAGTCCCTTCCTTGGTTCTGAACTCGGCCGCCGCGTCCTCCATCGTGCGGAAGGCCACGCCGTCGGCGTTCACCATGTGGTCGAGGAGTCGCTCCAGCATGAACATCCGTGAGCCCCGTCCGATGCACTGCGGATGGAGGCAGAGAACGAAGACGCCGGCGCCGAGGCGCTGGTGGAGGTAGTTGAACTCGGCGGACCAGATCTCGTACACGTCGTTCGGGGAGCGTAGGCCTTCCGAACGCGGGAGGTCGGGGCTGAAGTAGGGCCAGTCGTCGAGGGCCCAGTCGAAGGGGAGTTCGACCAGGTCGACGGGTTCGCCGAAGACGTGCGGGCCGTCCGTTCGGGCGATGTCGCCCTTGCGCACCCAGGTCGGCTGGAAGTCGTGCGGCGCCATCGAGGAGTCGTAGGAGAAGCCGTACTCGAGCAGCAGATCGACCCAGCGCGGACCGAGGTTGCCGCCTGGATTCCGGCTGCCGACGGGAGGTCGGCCACAGACTCGTTCGATGCAGGCGATCCCACGTTCGAGGATGGCGCGCTCGTCGGCTTCGTCCCGCTTGCTTGACGGTGCTTCGTGGCAGTAGCCGTGGTAGGCCAGTTCGTGGCCGGTGGCGGCGACCCGCCGGCACAGATCGGGCCAGGTGTCGATCGTGTGGCCGGGCGTGAACCAGGTCGAGGGGAGCTGCCGGTCTTCCAGCAGATCGAGGAGCCGCTCGGCGCCTATCGCTCCGAACTCACCCCGCGCGAGCAGATTGGGCGACCTCGTCCGGCGGGCGCCGCCGGACCAGGACGAGATGCCGTCGAAGTCGAAGGTGAGGCAGACGGAAACGCTCATGTGGAGACCCGCGTGGGTACGGAGCGTCGGATGGTAGCGGGTGCCGGGAAGCGCGTCTCTTGACTTCAGCCGAAGTCAGCGACAGCGTATGAGGTCGGAGGTGGTGACGTGATGCAGGTATCCGCGAGGCTCCTGCTCGCGCTGTTGACCGTCCTCGCGGTCGCATCGCCGGCCCTGACGGGTCCGACCGCCGGCGCGCAGGAGCCTCCGGCAGGCGACTTCGTCCCCGTCACGGACGCCATGCTGCAGGACCCGGCGCCGGAAGACTGGCTCAGCTTCCGCCGTACCCTCGACGCCTGGGGCTACAGCCCGCTCGACCGGATCACGCGCGAGAACGTCGCGCGGATCCGGATGGAGTGGACGAAGACCATGGCCGACGGAAGCGCCGAGACGACGCCGCTCGCCTACGACGGCGTCCTGTACGTCGCCAATACCCGGGACGTCATCCAGGCGCTGTCGGCCGAGACCGGCGATCTGATCTGGGAGTACCGGCGCGACTTGCCGGAGGACGTCTGGGGCTACACCGGACCGCTCGCCCGCAAGACGCGCAACATCGCGATCTGGGGCGAGTACATCCTCGGCACCAGCGCCGACCACTACGCGTACGCCCTCGATGCGGTGACCGGCGAACTCGCCTGGGAGACGCGGATCCTCGACTACAAGGTCAACCCGGCACATCACAGCGCCGGGCCGATCGTCGCCGATGGCAAGCTGATCTCGGGCCGGAGCTGCAGGCCGCTCGGCGGGCCCGATGCTTGCGTCATCCTCGCCCACGACGCCCGGACCGGCCGGGAACTCTGGCGGCGCCGCACCCTGCCGGCCCCCGGCGAGCCGGGAAACGAAACTTGGGGCGCCGTGCCCTACGAAGAGCGCCGGCACGTCGGGACCTGGATGCCGCCGAGCTACGACCCGGAACTCGAACTCGTCTACATCGGCACGGGCGTCACGGCGCCGGCGCCGAGGTTCATGCTCGGCGGCACCGACCTGACGCACCTGTACCACAACTCGACCCTGGCGCTCGACGTCTCGACCGGTGAGATCCGCTGGCACTACCAGCACCTGAACGATTCCTGGGACCTCGACCATGTCTTCGAGCGCATCCTGGTCGACACCGCGGTCGCGCCGGACCCGGAAGCGGTCGAGTGGATCAACCCGCGGCTCGTGGCGGGAGAGGTCCGCAAGGTCGTCACCGGCATCCCCGGCAAGACCGGTCTCGTCTACACCCTCGACCGCGCGACCGGCGAGTTTCTCTGGGCGACGCCGACAGTGCGACAGAACGTGATTACCGGTATCGACGGCGCCACGGGCGAGGTCAGCCTGAACGAAGAGGTGATCTTCCGGGAACTCGAGCAGGTCATGTTCATCTGCCCCTCGTGGGCGGGCGGCAAGGACTGGGAAGCCGGCGCCTACAGCCCGCTCACGCGCACGATGTACTTCCCGCTGCGGCAGGCCTGCGCCGAAATGCTCGTGACGACCGATTTCGAGAGCGAGAAGGTCAAGGCGCTGGACCAGATCGTCGCGCACTACGCCCTGGCCGCCAACCACCGGGTGGCGCCCGGCACGGACCAGCTCGGCACGGTGCGGGCGATCTCGGCGGAGACCGGCGAGACCCGGTGGGTCTACGAGACGCGGGCCGCGACCTTCTCGCTGCTCGCGACCGGCGGCGGTCTCCTGTTCGGCGGCGACCAGGGAGGACGCTTCCGGGCCCTGGACCAGGAGACCGGCGAGGTGCTGTGGGAGATCAACCTGGGCGCTCCGGTCATGGGCTTCCCGGTCACGTACGCCGTTTCGGGCCGCCAGTACGTGGCCGTCAACACCGGTCCGGGCCGGCTGACCAACGCGCGCATGACGCCCGAACTCCGACCGGGGCGCGGCAGCAATCTGTTCGTGTTCGCGTTGCCTTAGAGTCGCCCCCCAAAACCAGCACGCACAAGGAGCCGTTCATGTCTGAAATCCGCATGCGCCAGATCTGCCTCGTGGCCCATGACCTCGATCGCATTCAGCAGCAGTGCGAGTCGGTCTTCGGCGTCGAGGTCTGCTACCGCGACCCGGGCGTAGGGAAGTACGGCTTGCACAACTTCCTGATCCCGTTCGGCGACCAGTTCCTCGAGACGGTCTCGCCGCAACCGGGTGAGCACGACACCCCCGGCGGCCGGTACCTGATGCGCCGGGGAGGCGACGGCGGCTACATGGTGATCATGCAGGTCCCGCGCGACAGCTACGCGGGTTACCGGCAACGGGTCGCGGACCTGGGCATCCGCCTGGTCTCCGAGCCGGGCCGGAACGAGCGCGGCATGGGCATGCAGCTCCACCCGAAGGACGTGCCCGGCGCCATCCCGGAACTGCGCTGGAACGTTGACGAGGAACGCCCGGATGGCCACTGGTGGCCCGCCGGAGAGAACTGGCAGCGCGCGAAGCACACGGAGATCGTCGACGGCATTCGTGCCGCCGAGATCCAGACTGCGGATCCGGCGGCGCTGGCCGCACGCTGGAGTGAGGTCCTGGATGAGCCGGTCGGCGGCGGCGACGTTCCGACGATCGCGCTACGGGACGCCGAAATCCGCTTCGTTCCGCTGTGCGACGGCCGTCCCGAAGGTCTCGGTGGCCTGGACATTGGTGTGACCGACCGGGCTCGCGCACTGGCCAACGCCGAGGCGGCAGGCTGCCGCACCGGTGACGACCTGGTGACCATCTGCGGGATGCGCCTCCGACTCGTGTGAGGTCGCCCCCTCGAGGGGAATAGGAGCACCCTTCCGGGTGTTGCCGCAAGCTGCACTTGCTGCCGTGTGTCCCTTCGCGGCGGCCTTCCATGAGGGGCACGCCGTGAAGCTGAGAAGACAGTTCCTGTCCGCATTCCTGCCGCTACTTCTGACCGCCGCCGGCGCGTGGGCGCAGGAAGACGAATCCGCCCAGGATCCACCGGCCGTAGAGGAGACGGACGGTCTCTTCGTCGAGGAGATCACGGTCACCGCGACGAAGCGTGAGGAGTCGCTGCAGGACGTCCCGATCGCCGTGACAGCGATCACGCCGCTCCAGATCGAGCGGTCGGGCATGCTGGACATCCGCGACCTGCCGACCCTGGCGTCGAGTTTCAACATGAACTCGTCGCAGACGGAATCGCAGGGGACGACGTTGCGGATCCGCGGCGTCGGCACGACGGGGAACAACATCGGACTCGAGAGTTCGGTCGGGGTGTTCCTCGACGGGATCTACCTGAGCCGGCCGGGCGTAGCGCTCGGCGACCAACTCGACGTCGAATCGATCGAGGTTCTTCGCGGCCCGCAGGGCACCCTCTTCGGCCGCAACGTCTCGGCGGGCGCCCTGAACCTGCGTACCCGCCAACCGAGCCTGACGGACCACTCGGGGTTCCTCAATCTGACGGCAGGCAACTTCAATGCCTACAACGTGCAGGCGGGGGTGGGCGGTCCGCTTGCGGATCGGGTTGGTTACCGGCTCTCGGCCGCGATCCGCAAGCAGGACGGTTTCGTCGAGAGCGTCTCGGGAGCCGAGAGCTACACGCGCGACCGGGCGCTGGTCCGCGGGCAGTTGCTCTGGAACCTCGGCGACCGCGGATTGCTGCGGATCATCGGCGACTACTCGGACGCCAACGAGGAGTGCTGCGACGCCGTGGTCCTGCTCGAAACGCCGGCGGCGGCCTTCGGCTCGTTCGCGGCCGCCGGGCTTCCCGCCGACGGCGGCGTCTCCGTTGTCGGCCCGTCCGCCTTCGACAGTCGCCGCTCGAACGCGGGACCCTTCGCCAATCCCTTCGATCAGAAGGGGCTATCGACCGAACTCAACTACAACCTGACCGACAACGTCTCTCTGACCTACCTCGGTTCGTGGCGGGACTTCTTCGCTTCGTCGATCCAGGACGACTTCGTTGGGATCGGCGTTTACGGCGTGTCTCCGGAGGTCGCCAACGGCTTTGACACCTTCGACGGCATCGAGTCCTGGACGCAGGAGTTCCGGCTCACGGGCGACACCGACCGGGTCAGTTGGCTCGCTGGAGGTTTCGCCTCGGGGGAGGACATTCTTGAGCACGCCGGCCTCGGACTGCTGGAGGACTTCACGCCCTTTGTCGACGCGGTGCTCTGGAACTATGCCTTCCTGCCGGTGCTGTCGGCCGCGCCGCTCCTCAGTGACGTGCCCCTCGCCACAGGCGGAACGTTCGGCGACGTTCTCGCGGCGGACAACCAGGCCCTCGCCTTTTCCGGAGGCATTCCTGCCGGCGGCGCGTTCGCGAACAACATATACAACCAGAAGGGCGATTCCTGGTCGCTCTTCACTCACAACACGTTCCGCCTGTCGGACCGCTTCTCGCTCGTCGCCGGGCTGCGGTACGTCGATGAGACGAAGGACGGCAGCTTCCGCCAGTCCGCGGCAAGCAACCCCGCCTGTTTCGCGACCCTGGCCAACGCAGGCGCCCTGGCTCGGGGCGCGGCGGGAACCGGGCTCGAGGTCGTTGCCGCGACGATCGGCAATTTCAGCGCCGGCTACAACTGTTTCCCCTTTGCGACGCCCGCGGACAGCGGCGTGCCGATTCTTCCCTCGTCGTTCTCGGACACGTTCCAGGACGACGAACTCGTCTACACGTCGCAGGCGGTTGTCGAGTTCAGCGACACGGTCAAGGGCTACGCGAGCTATACCCACGGCTTCAAGTCCGGCGGTTTCAATCTCGATTCCACTGCCGCCGTCGGCGGCGCCGATCCCCGGTTCGACTCGGAGAAGATCGACGCCCTCGAGCTGGGCGTGAAGTCGGAGTTCGTTAACCGGCGGGTGCGCCTGAATGCCACGCTGTTCGACTACGACATCGAGGACTTCCAGGTGCTCGAGTTCACGGGCGTCCAGTTCAGGACGTTCAACGTGCCGAAGGCGCAGAGCCGGGGCGCCGAGTTGGAGCTTTCTGCCGTTGCGGGACAGCATGTCACCCTGAACATGGGGTACACCTACGCCGACTCGAAGTACCCGGAGGACTGCGCCGGTGACCTCGACGTTGCGTCCGTGCAGTCTCTCTGCGGCGCGAAGCTGACGAACGCGCCCGAGAACGTCGTCTCGTTCGGCGCGAACTGGGACGACACGGTGGGCGACCGGTTCCTGGTCTTCGCGTCGGTGAACGGGCGCTGGGAGGACGACCGGCGCACCAGCACCCAGCCCGACCTCGCCCTCGACATCCAGGAAGCGAACACGAAAGCGAACGTGCGGGTCGGACTCGGGAGCTACTCGGGCCGGTGGGCGGTCGAGCTCTGGAGCAACAACGTGACGGACGAGCAGACGAAGAACGTGACGTTCAACACCCCGCTGCGGGTCGGCAGCCGGAGCACGTTCCTCGAGGCGCCGAGAACCACGGGCGCCACCCTTCGCCTCACGTTCTGATTCGGCGTGGCCCCGGGCCGGCGCTTGCTGGTCGGCTCGCGCCACCCGGATTCTCGCCGGCTGCCGGCACAGGAGGCGCTCATGAGCGGCTAGGATGGTGGTCGTCGACTCAGGAACTGCCACTTCGGCCGCCGGAACCTATCTGTGGCCGACGCGAGGGGAGACCGCCATGGTTGAGCGAACGGAAAGGTCGGAACGTCGAACCGAGAATCGAGCGCTGACGGAACTGACGCCACTGGGTACGCTGGCGTCCTCGCCGGCATCTCGAAGAGTCGTGCTGTTCCAAGCTCTCGCGAGCCTGATCGGCTGCGCACTCCTGATGCCCGGCTCGCTCCTGGCCCAGAACCTGACGCCTCAGGAGGCAGTCGATCTCTACGGTGAGGCATGGGCCGAACCGGACGAGGAGCGCCGTCGTGAACTCCTGGAACGCGCCTGGGCGGAAGACGGCGTGTACACCGATCCGACAGCGGAGGTGAAAGGCCGGGAGGCCCTGGTTGCTCACATCGAAGGCTTCCTGGAGCAGGCCCAGGGCGGTCGGATCGTCATAGCGAGCCGCGTCGACCACCACCACGGCACCCGCCTGCGGTTCAGTTGGACGATGGAGGCGGCCGACGGCCGGGCTCTCGCCGAGGGAATGGACTACGGCGAGCTCGACGAGGACGGCCGACTCAAGTTGATCGTCGGCTTCTTCGGCCCGTTCCCGCCTCTCGGGCCGGAGTAGGCGAACTCAGCGAAGAAGGCACCCCTCAGCTCCAAGGCCTCGTTGATCCGAGGGATGGAGAGAACCCGCGCCTCAAAATGCCTGAGACCATTCAGTTGTCGCCTGGTGGACCTGACCTCCCCACCGAACTCCTCGACTCGATCTTGGCGGGAGAAGTCGTGTTTCTCTGCGGCGCAGGCGTCAGTGCTCCGCAGCTGCCGGACTTTGAGAAGCTAGTTCGCCAGACATACGAAAGGCTGGGTTTTGCCCTAGAGGGCTCAGAGAAGAAGGCATTCGACGAGGGGCGCTACGAGGAAGTTCTCGGCGCACTTGACCGAACCTGGCGGACCCATCCGCTGTAGAGGCGACGGTCTCGGACCTGCTGGCTGTGCCGGAGCCTCCAGCTCTTGAACAGCACAAGATCATTCTCAGGCTGTCCCGTGGGCTCGACAACTAGATCTCGGTCGTAACGACCAACTTCGACACGCTCTTTGAGAGAGCCGCTCGGACCACTTCCGATGCTGGGACCGGGAGCTTCGCCGGTCAAGCGCTTCCCGCGCCCGGTAGCGCCGGTTTCGCCTACTGTCGCGACGGCAAGGAAGTCCGTCGGCGCTGGGACACCCTGGCAGTACAGCCTATTGCTTCGAACGAGGACGCCACATGGGTTGTTCCTGCTTGGATCGCGCTTGACGCTTCGAATCCAGAGCGCCTTGACGGGGCACGTGAGTGGCAAAGTGGTTTGGGCCGCCCCTTCACGGAGCACCTCGAGAGGCGACTCCGCTCATCGGTGGAGTTGGATGATTGCTGGACTCGCATCTGGCGTCTTTTTTGTCTGGCCGATGTGCCAGTGAAGGATGACAACAGAGGTTACGTGATCAAGAGCCGACTCGAGCGTGGCCTCGTGTTGCGCGCTGACCTTGAGGAGGCAGTGAACTACGTCGGGCCCCGGCTGGTACTCCAGGAACGATACTCGGAGCTGTTCGGTGAGGGAGAGGAAGACCAACCAGTAAGACGACTACTTGACGCTATGCGACCCGAGATGGCCGTGTCCGGCCCTTGGGCGGTGGATGTTGTAGCCGGTCTTCGTGGGTTGACAGATCGAGCGTTGGAGATTCTCGAAGCCGCTACGGCGAGACTGCGATCTGCTCTCGCGCTTGAGTGCGATCTTGAGTTGATCTCGGGGGACTACGACGTGAACGACTTTGAGGTTTCGTCGATCGAAGAACACGTCCAGAACGAGCATCAAGAGGGCGTCAGTCTACTCGTTCGCGTGGTCGTCGATGCGATTCCTGGAGCAATGACTATCGACCACGAGCGCACCAGAAGAGTTGTGGAGGGCTGGCGACGTCTTCCCGGAAGAGTCGGCACTCGGCTCTGCCTACACGCTTTGCGGCACGCGGACCTCTTCTCTGCCGACTCCGCTATGCGCGCGCTACTCGAGTTGGAGCAAGCCGACTTCTGGACGATTCGCCGAGAGGTCGCTACCTTGCTCCGGGATCGGGCGGGTGCTGCGTCGCCTTCCCTTGTGTCTGAGGTCGAGGACCGCGTCTGTGGAACTGGTGAGACCTACTACGCCCGCTTCAGCATCGACGTCGGTAGCCCGACTGGCGCCCTCACTCTAGAGATACGACGGTCTGGCTACGGATCAAGATGCTTGAGCAGGCGGAGGCTGTGTCCGAGAAGGGGCTGGCTGAGTTAAGCGAGATCACGCAGCGTCGCGAGTACTTGGACAGGGAAGTCGAGGATCGTGATTTCTTCGGCGTCTACATGTACAAGTCGCGTGCTTCCATGGGAGAGGCAGAGCCGATCGCCGAACAGGCCCCCGAAGACCGTCTTGAGGTGGCGAGAGAACTCGTTCACAGTCCCGACCCGGAACTAGGCCGAAGTTCGTGGGCCTACTGTCGGACGGATCCTCAAGGAGCCTACGACCTACTGCGTAACGAGGAAACAACCCCCGCGCACGCTGTGCTTTGGAATGACTTCCTCAACGGACTCGCCTTCGGCTACGACGCTACGGAGAGCAACCGCAGGTCCTTGGCGGTTGATGCGCTAGCCTATCTTCGCGGAACCTCCAACGAAGTGCTGGAGCCGATGGCCTCGGGCTTGGCCGACGTGCTTTCGGTGGTTTCTTAGACAGCGGTTGCAGATCTTGAGATCTGGTTACAGCGACTCTGGGAGGTCTTGGCCGAGTCCCCAAGCGACGGGGTTGAGCTGACCCGGGAGCTTCTCAATGCTGCGATTAACTCGGCTCCCGGTAAGTTAGTGGAATGTCTGGTCCGGGAGCTCGAGCGTAAGCACGAGGCTCGTACGGCACCCACCGCCGATGAGTTGCGGCTGCTCGCAAAGGTGGTCAGTCAGGATGGCGCAGCGGGACAGCTAGGGCGAGCGATCTTGGCTAGGAACGTTGCCTTCTCGATGGTTCTCCCGCCGGACCCTTGGAGCGACTCGTTTCGAGCGCGCCTGATGCGTTGCGACGATGAGGGCTCGGCACTACGCACGGTGATGTTGGAGTACGGTCGATTGACGCCCAACGTCTCCGTTTTTCTGAAGGGACCTGGTTCAAGGCGCGATGGAGAGTCGCGAGAACGAGCGTCAAGGAGCGATAGTCGCCTCGGAGGTACTGGCGCCAGCGCTATCACACTTTCGAGGCGATTCGGTGAGTTGGGGCATTACGCTCGTAGAGATTGAGACCGTCCTGCGTGATGGTCCTGCTGCCGTCAGGAGCGGAGCTCTACGGGCTCTTCTTCCCTGGCTCGAGAGGGTCGATCCTGATGCCGCGAGCAGGTGGAGAGAACTGGTTGGTCCCTTGTTGAGTCGGATCTGGCCAAAGGAAGGAAAGCTCCTCGACGATTCGACGACCCAGGGTTTCGTTGATCTCGTGGCGGCGGCTGGCGAGGCGTTCCCCGAGGCGTTGGATCAACTAAGGCACTACATCTTGCCGTTTGACGAGAGTCGCGGGAACCTGTTTTCAATCAAGGCGTCAGGTGTCGCCAAGACGTTCCCTCGGGAGACGCTCGATCTTGTTTGGCGTGTCTGTGGGCCGCCAAGTGGGCGCCGTCTCTTCAATATGGCAGACATCATCGATCAGATCGTGGCGGCCGACCCTCTTCTGGAGACAGATCGGCGTCTACAGTGGCTCGAACTGCAGGCGGAGAGGTACGACTAACCCGTGGGCTCCGTGCAATGGCCCGTTGCGTCGGCGTTGCACTCAGCCAGATCCAGTGGTCCCGGCTTCGTGCATGTTCTCGCCAGGAGGACCGGCTACGCTGAGAACCGGAGCTTCAAGCCGCAGGCCGCAGTCACCTTGGTGAGCGTGTCGAGTCTCGGATTCCTACGGCCCGAGAGGGCGCGTGAAAGCGCCACCCGGTCCAGTTCGGCCTGGCGGGCAACTGCGGACACGCCCCCGTGGGCCTCAGCCACGTTTCGAAACGCCTTCATGAGCAGGCGCGGATCATCGCCCATCTCCTCCAGCGCCGCGTTCAGATAGGCCGCCGCGTCCTCAGGCGACTTGAGGTAGTCGCTGGCCCTATGAGCTTTCACCGGCATTTCTCTTCTCCTGCTTGTACGCCTGCCAGCGAGAGCGCGCTGTCTTGATGTCGGCCGTTTGGCCCTTCTTCACGCCTCCCCCCAGCAGAATCACGAGCGTCTCGCCATCGCGACCGAAGTAGAGTCGGTATCCGGGGCCAACGTCGATTCGAAGCTCCGACACACCGCCTCCCACGCTCTTGTGGTCTCCGAAGTTGCCGAGTTCCACACGGTCGATCCGGGTTTGGAAACGGGCGCGAGCCTCACGTGATTGTCGGCGAAACCAAGCATCGAAGTAGTCTCTGCCATCCTCGGAGACGTAGTGGACGACCCGTATCAAGCGCGAGAGTGTAGCCAACTGGCTACAAGTCTGTCAATACGGTCACTGGCTACCTCCTCAGGAGCGGCATTCGCCCAACTCGAGAGCAGCATCGTCGAGAACCCAACGATGAACGGTGAACCCGTGCAGTTCGACGCCGGGTAGCGGTCGGCGCCCCGCTGAGGACTCGGCCAGCCGCACGCTCTTGCCCTTGGGGGACTTTTCAACGCCTCGCGATCCTTGTATACAGCAGGTGTCACAGAGAGGACCGAACACGAGGGAGAGACCATGGACGAGATGACGAACGCAGGCAAGTGCCCAGTTTTGGCCGGGGCGGACAGACACTCGGCGATGGGAACCATCGCGAACAAGCGCTGGTGGCCGAACCAGTTGAACCTGAAGGTGCTCCACCAGAACTCCTCCCTCTCGGATCCGATGGGCGAGGACTTCAACTACGCCGAGGAGTTCGCGAAGGTCGACCTGGATGAGCTGAAGCAGGACATCGAAGAGGTGATGACGACCTCGCAGGACTGGTGGCCGGCCGACTACGGCCACTACGGGCCGCTCTTCATCCGCATGGCCTGGCATTCCGCCGGCACGTACCGGATCGGCGACGGGCGGGGCGGCGGCGCCTCCGGCACGCTCCGCTTCGCGCCGCTCAACAGTTGGCCCGACAACGTGAGCCTGGACAAGGCGCGGCGGCTCCTGTGGCCGGTCAAGCAGAAGTACGGCCGCGGGCTGTCGTGGGCCGATCTGATGATCTTCACCGGCAACTGCGCCCTGGAGTCGATGGGCTTCAGGACGCTCGGTTTCGCTGGCGGCCGCGAGGACGTTTGGGAGCCCGAAGAGGACATCTACTGGGGGTCCGAGACGACCTGGCTTGGCGACGAGCGCTACACGGGCGACCGGGAGCTCGAGAATCCGCTCGGCGCCGTCCAGATGGGCCTCATCTACGTGAATCCGGAGGGGCCGAACGGTACGCCGGACCCGGTCGCCGCGGCCCAGGACATCCGCGAGACGTTCCGCCGCATGGCGATGAACGACGAAGAGACGGTGGCGCTCATCGCCGGCGGACACACCTTCGGCAAGGCGCACGGCGCCGCCGATGCGGGCCAGTACGTCGGCGTGGAGCCCGAGGGCGCCGGCCTCGAGGAGCAGGGCCTTGGCTGGAGCAACACGTTCGGCACGGGCAAGGGCGGCGACACGATCACCAGCGGCCTGGAAGGCGCCTGGACGACCTCCCCGGCCGTGTGGGACAACAACTTCTTCGAGAACCTGTTCGGCTACGAGTGGGAGTTGACGAAGGGCGCGGGCGGGGCCAACCAGTGGACGCCGAAGGACGCTTCGGCGGCCGGCACCGTGCCGGACGCCCACGATCCGTCGAAGCGGCACGCCCCGATGATGCTCACGACGGATCTCTCCCTGAAGGTCGACCCGATCTACGAGCCGATCGCAAGGCACTTCCATGAGAACCCGGACGAGTTCGCGGACGCCTTCGCCAGGGCCTGGTACAAGCTGACCCATCGCGACATGGGCCCCCGCAGTCGCTGTATCGGTTCGTGGGTTCCCGCGGAGCCGCAGCTCTGGCAGGACCCTGTCCCCGGTGTCGACCACGAGTTGATCGATGAGGACGATGTCGCTGCTCTGAAGAGTCAGGTCCTCGGCTCAGGGTTGACCGTCTCCCAACTGGTTTCGACCGCGTGGGCGTCGGCGGCGACGTTCCGCGGCACGGACAAGCGTGGCGGGGCCAACGGCGCGCGCATTCGCCTCGCGCCGCAGAAGGACTGGGCCGTCAACGACCCGGCGCAGCTGGGTGGCGTTCTGCAGGCCCTGGAAGCGATCCAGGCGGACTTCAACGGCTCACAGTCGAACGGCAAGCGTGTCTCTCTGGCCGATCTGATCGTCCTCGGCGGCTGCGCGGCCGTCGAGGAGGCGGCGAAGGGTGCCGGAAGCGAGATCGCGGTGCCTTTCTCGCCGGGTCGGACGGACGCGGTGCAGGAACAGACCGACGTCGAGTCGTTCGCCGTTCTGGAACCGACGGCGGACGGGTTCCGCAACTACCTCGGGAACGGACATCAGAGGCCGGCGGAGGTGCTGCTCGTGGATCGGGCCCAGATGCTGACGCTGACCGCTCCCGAGATGACGGTGCTCGTCGGCGGCCTGCGCGTCCTGGGAGGGAATGCCGGACAGTCGGGGCTCGGTGTCTTCACGGACCGGCAGGAAGTGTTGACGAACGACTTCTTCGTCAACCTGCTCGACATGGGAACCGAGTGGCAGGCCAGGGCCGGCCGCGAAGGCGTCTTCGAGGGACGCGATCGGTCGACGGGCGAGGTCCGGTGGGCCGGCAGCGCGGTCGACCTCGTCTTCGGCTCGAACTCCCAGCTCCGCGCCATCGCGGAGGTCTACGCCTGCGACGACTCGCAGGGGGCTTTCGTGCGCGACTTCGTCGCGGCCTGGAACAAGGTGATGAACCTGGACCGCTTCGACCTCGCCTGAAGCCGGCGTCAGCCCGAAGAACGGATCCGGCGAATCGGCCTGCCGGGCCGGTTGCCCGTGGTCTCGCCGCCGTCGAACACGAGCTGGCCGTTCACCCAGACCTTCTCGATTCCCTCGGAGGGTATGTGCGGCTTGTCGTAGGTCGAGCGGTCGATGACCGTCGCGGGGTCGAACAGCACGAGGTCGGCGTAGTGGCCCTCCTCGATCGCGCCGCGGTCGGCGATCCCCAGGTGTTGGGCGGAGAGCGCCGTCATCTTGCGGATGCCTTCTTCCAGGGTGACGACGTTCCGGTCGCGAACGTAGTGGCCGAGGAAGCGGGTGAAGGCGCCGAACCCGCGTGGATGAGAACCGTCGAGGTCGCCGTCGCTGCAGATCACGGTGTGCGGCCAGGCCATGATCGCCTCGATGTCGGGTTCGTCCATGGCGAAACCGATCATGAGTGATTCACTGCCCATCTCGGTGTCGGCCTTGAGCAGGTCCATCAGAGTCGCTTCGACGTCGGTGCCGCGGACTTCCGCGATCTCGGCCAGCGTCAGGCCGTTGTAGGCCGGTTCCGGCAGGAAGTCGGGAAGGAGGACGTCGTCGGGCGAGAGCAGGTCGCGGAGGATGTACTCCGCGCCGTCCCGCCGGTCGAGGTCGCGGTCGGGGAACACGGTCGTGAGCCAGGTGAAGGACGTGCTCCAGGCCCGGTAGGGATAGATGTCTGCCGTGATCTCGACGCCTGAGGCCCGGGCTTCGTCCAGTGTGGCCAGGAGCCGTTCGGCCTGACCCCACCAGCTGTTCATCGCCAGCTTGATGTGCGTCACCTGGACGGGCAGGTCCGCTTCGCGGCCGATCCGGATGATCTCGTCGATCGCCTCCCAGAAGAACCGGTCCTCGCTGCGGATGTGGCTGATGTAGGTGCCGCCGTGGGCGGCGGCGACTTTGGCGAGTTCGATCACCTCCTCGGTGGTCGAGAAGGAACCCGGGTCGTACTCTAGTCCGGAGGAGAGTCCCAGCGCGCCGACCTCCAGTTCCTGGCGGAGCAGGTCCGCCATCTCGGCGACCTCGTCCGGCGTCGCGACGCGCTGGTAGTCGTCTCCCATCACTTCTTCCCGCAGCGTCCCGAAACCGGCATAGGACGCGACGTTGACGGCGGCAGGCGATGCGTCGAGCCGGGCGAGGAACTCCCCGAGAGGGTACTGGTGGCCGCCATCCTGCCCGGCCACGATCGTCGTGATGCCCTGGTTGACGGCGGCCAGGGCCTCAGGCAGCTCGAACAGGTTGGAGTCGTGATGGCTGTGGACGTCGATGAAGCCGGGCGCCAGCACCAGACCGCCCGCATCGACGACGGTGTCCTCCGCTGGCGGTTCGAAGTCGTCGACGGCGGTGATGCGGTCGCCCGCGATGCGGACGTTGACGTTTCGGGAGGGGCCGCCGCTGCCGTCGATGACGCGGGCGTTGACGATGACGGTGCCGGTGGGCTCGGGCGAGGCGGGGACGCACGCGGCAAGGGAGAAACAGGCGCCGAGCAGCAGAGCCTCGCTCCACTTTGTTCTCCTCACCGAACCTCCAGCGCCGGCTGCTTCTCGAACATGAGCCCCCGCTCCGAACCCGAGCTCAGGCTGAACCCGATGACGGCGCCGGCCCCATCGCGCTGGAACTCCAGCCGCGCCGGCGACGCCGCCCATCCGCGGCTCTCGAACTCGACCCTGAACTCGTCCTCGGCGACGGGCTTCACCGCGAGCGCGGGCTGCTGCTCGACTCGCACCACGAGTCCGCCGTCCGCGACGGCGAACCTGTAGGTGGCGTCCAGCTCGGCGGAGAAGTAGCTGCCCGCGAACCCGGCCAGTTCGGCGGCTGACAGGGAGGGCGGGTCGGGCTGCGCGTCTGCATCTTCGTCCTCGTCGCCGGCTTCCGCGTCCTCGTCTTCACTGCCCGCGGGCCCGAGCTGATCCGCCAGGTAGTGATCGGCGACGCGCCGCGCCAACTCTCCGGGGTCCCCGTACTCGGCGTTGCAGGAGACGGCGATCGCGAGAGCGGGCTCCACGTACCTCCTGAGCTCCGTCAGGAAGCCCCAGGAATGCCCGCCGTGCCCCACGGTGCGCAGGCCCCGGTACTCGCCGGGAGTGATGCCGTGGGCATAGCCGATCGGTTCGCCGTCGTTGAGCGTTCCCTCGGTCAGCATCGACTCGTGGATCGCCGGCTTGTCGGCGCCGTGCATGTAGTCGTCCCAGAGCAGCAGGTCCTCCACCGTCGTGTAGAGCTGGCCGTCGCCGGCGATCTCGAAGTTGTAGTTGTGGACGATCCGCAGCCCGCCGTCGTCGTCGCGGTGGTAGCCGGTGGCGCGCCGCGGGACGATCCGCTCGCGGTTCTCGTACATCAGGCTGCCGTCCATCCCGAGCGGCTCGAAGATCCGCTCCCGGGCCAGTTCGCCGATCGACTTGCCCGCGGCCCGTTCGAGGGCGTGCGCCAGCAACATGTAGCCGGTGTTGCTGTACGCGTAGCGTTCGCCCGGAGCGAACACGGGCGCGCGCTGCCGCGACATCATCGCCAGGAGCTGCTCGCGGGAGACGGAGTAGTAGTCGCCGGCGCCGGCGAGCGGAAACAGGTTCAGATAGTCCCGCAGACCGCCCGTGTGGAAGATCAGGTGCCGTAGCGTGATCGGCGAGTCGTACTCGGGGAGTTCCGGAAGCCACTGGCGGATGTCGTCGTCGAGCGACAGCTTCCCCTCCAGCGCCAGCATGTTGGCGACGGCGGCGACGAACTGCTTGGTCACCGAGGCGACGTCGAAGACCGTCTGCGGCGTGACCGGGATGTCGTAGTCCAGGTTGGCGTAGCCGTAGCCGCGGGTGTAGACGAGATCGCCGTTCCGCGCCACGGCGAGCGCGCATCCGGGGGAATCGGGCTTGTCCCAGGAAGCGAAGATCGAGTCCACGGCGGCGTTGTCGGCGCCGACTTCCAGGCCCGTCGGCGGGTCTTCGGGGCCGGCGCAGGCGACCGCGACTACGAGGAAGGCAAGAAGGAGAGGCCTTCGGCCTCGCGAGTTACGTGTCGCCATTCGCCCATTCTCTCAACTGTTCGAGCGTCGTCGTCGCGCCGCCGCAGACGACGACCAGGACCGACTCGAAGTCCTCGAGTTCCGGTGCGCGGTCGTACACGGCGGCGAGCGAGGCGCCGCACGCCGGCTCCACGACGACCCGATGGTCGTCGAGGAACCTCTGACACGCCGACACGGCGGCTCGATCCGAGACGACGAGGCTCCGAAGTGGATGATCCCTGGTGCAATCGAAGGCCCGTTCGCAGACCTTCTTCGCCCCCAGCGTGATGGCGAGACTGGTGATGGCGGGCAGCTCGACGCGGTGGCCCGCTCGCACCGACTGAGCCAGGGAGTCGGCGCCTTCCGTTTCGACGGCGATCACGGGGACGTCGGACCACCCGGCCCGCCGCAGCCCCTCGACGAGGCCGCACAGCAGTCCGCCGCCGCCGACGGAGACGATCAGGGCATCGGGCTTGATCCCCGACCGCGCGACCTCGTCGATCAGCGTGGAATGGCCTCGCCAGACGAGGGGGTCGTCGAACGGATGAATCAGAACGTCGGACTGCCCGACCGTCGAGATGGCGAGTTCGTTCGCTTCCTGCCAGGAATCGCCGTGGACGACCACTTCGGCGCCCTCCTGCCGGATCAGGGCCTTGGCCCGGTCGGACGTGGTCTCGGGCACCACGATGAGGACGGGCACCGAGAGATGCCGCCCGGCGTAGGCGACCGCGATCCCCGCGTTGCCGCCGGAGGACGAGATCAGTCGCTTCGCACCCCGGCGAACGTACTCCTGGCAAGCCGCGCCGATGCCGCGGATCTTGAACGAGCCGGGTGGCTGCAGCGCGTCGAGCTTCAGCCAGATACGCCGGCTCGCGCGGATGGAAATCGGGCGTGACTCAAAGAGCGGCGTTTCGATGTGGAGGGATTTCATGAGGAGTCGTGCTGGACGGGCGGGCGGTAGCCTCGCGACGTTACCGACTCGGCCCGGATACCGACAGCCCGCAGCCAGCCGGGCGAGCCGGCCGGCTACGGCATCGAACTCGACATCGAGGGGGAAGACAGATGGAAGGTGCTCTCAGCGTCGGTCTCCTGTTCCGCAACTTCAGGGGACGCATTCTCGTCACGTGGCTCCTCGTTCTGCTGGAGAACATCCTCTGGGCCCTGGTGCCGTTGTTCATCGGCCGCGCCATCGATGCCCTGTTGGAGCGGCGCCCGAGCGCTCTCTGGGAGGTGGCGGTGATTCTGTCGGCTCTGATCATGGTCGCCGTCGTTCGACGCTTCTACGACACGCGCTGCTACGGGACGATCCGGGTTCGTTTCGGCGGAGAGCTGGTACGCCGATCGCAGGACGCTCCGGTCTCGCGGCTCAACGCGCGCCTCGGCATGAGTCGGGAGATGGTCGACTTCCTCGAAGGGCACGTCCCGGGAGTGCTCACCGGAGTGGTGCAGTTGCTGGTGAGCATCGCCGTGCTATTCAGCTTCGACCGTCGGCTGGGGCTGGCCGCCCTCGGCGCCCTGGCCGCGATCGTCGTGATCTACGGGCTGTTTCATCGTCGCTTCTACCGGCTGAACGGGGAGCTCAACAGCCAGACGGAACTCCAGGTCTCCATCCTGGAGCAGCGCCGCCTGGAGTCGCTCGTGGGCCACCTCAGGAAGCTTCGCCGGAGCGAAGTCCGGCTCTCGGACACGGAGGCCGTCCTCTACGGCGGCATCTTCGCCGCCATGTTCGCCTTCGTCCTCGGCAACGTGTGGATCTCCGCGACCATTCCGATGATCACGGCGGGCGCGATCTTCGCGATCCTCAGCTACTCCTGGGAGTTCGTGGAGTCGAGCGTCGCGCTGCCCATCGCGCTCCAGGAGTGGTCGCGGCTAGGCGAGATCCGCGATCGGCTGAATCGGGCGACGGCTTCGGAAGTGGCTGAGCCTGTCTAGCCCTCGCCGCCGGAGCCGGCCAGATGGCCGGCGCACCCGTTGTTGACTAGGGGCCGGCGGAAGACGCCGTCCCGCCGCCGACCGGCTCGGCGAACAGCGGCATCCGCTGCGGCTGATCCGTGTCGGCGCCGATCGTCACGGTTCCCTGAAGCTGGCCCCGGTCGTTGAGCGTGCCCTCGATGACGGTCGTCGTGGCGCTCGCGTTGAGCGTCGGGAACTGCGTCGTGATCTTCAACTCGTCGCCCTGCCACTCGAAGTCGTCGAGGACGATGGAGTAGATGCCGCCCATGTAGAGCCAGCCTTCGCCTTCACGCGGAACGTGGAAGCCCATGAAGGCTCCGGACACGTAGGAGTCCTTCGCCGGGTGCAGCGCCAGGAGGTCGAGGATCTGCTCCCTCTGGTTCTGCTGCTCGAAGAGGACGCCTTCCTTCCGGGTGACCTCGATGAAGCCGTTGAACATCTCGCTGAACGTGTCGCCGCGGTAGATGATCTCCTTCGTCGGGTCCGGGTTGGCCGGATTGTCCTCGGAGTTGTCCCAGACGGCGGTGACGTCGAGGCGGCTGCCCGCGGGAATGTCGACCGGCTTCGTCGGGTAGTAGAGCCACTGCCAGTTGTAGTCGTACTTCGGCACGTCGAGCAGCATCTCCTTCGAGCCGTCGGGGTAGGTGACCTCGTAGCTCATCGCCTTGCCCCGGACGTGCATGTGCGGGCTGAAGGCGAGGATCTGCACGTCCTTGTCGAACAGGTAGTGGGCGTTCTCGGCGTGGTGGCCGGCGCCCGGCGGGATGCGCAGGCCGGTGTTCGTCACCGGGATCGTGATGACTTCCTTCTCGAGCTCGCCCTCTCCGAAGTGGAGCCCGATCCGTGAGGCGTCACGGGTCGCTTCGCCGATCGGGTGGTAGTGCTGATCGACGATGATGCGGATCTTCGAGCCGAAGCGGCGGCCGACGCCGTCCGGGAAGACGTAGGGCGGCATGCCGGCCGTCCAGATGCCGAGAACGCCGGAGGCGGCGGGGTCGCCCTCGTTCAGCTCGCTCACGTAGGTCGTCAGGAAGTGATGGGTCACGCGGGAGTCCTCCGGCAGGAACTCGATGGCGCGAACCCAGCGCGGCTCGCCGAGGTCGACGTCGATCACCTGCTGCGGAAAGATGTCTTCGCCCTCGGCCGGCACCTCGATGCTGTCGAGGGTCACGACGAAGTCGGGCTCGCCGAGCTTCCAGCCTTTCGGGAAGGTCGGCGCCTCGGGCAGGTCGGCGGGGTCGCCCTGCGGGGCGCCGCCCTTCGCCCAGTCGACGATCGTCTCGATCTCACTGTCGGTCAGCGAGAGGTCGTTCGACCAGACGTGGTTCTCTGAGTCGCCGCTCCACGGCGGCATGTCGCGGTTCTCGACCGCGCGGGCGATCGAGCGGGCCCACGGCCGGGCCTCCCTGTAGGTCATCAGCGACATCGGCGCGACCTCGCCGGTCCGGTGGCACTGCACGCAGTTGCTGAAGAAGATCGGCGCGACGTCGCGCGTGTACGTCGGCGCGTCGGCGGCCGCGGCCGGGGATGCCGCGACGAGGGCGACCGCCAGCGCGGCTGCCAGGAAGAGGGTCGCGGTCGGGATGCGGAGTGCTCTCTGGTTCATGGGCGGCTCGCCTTGGTTGTTTGGGGCTCTGGCGACTTGGGCTCACTATACCGTGAGATCGTGAGTGCTGACTCAGTTTATGCGACGGGGACGACCTCCACACGGTCGATGCCGAGCCGCCCTTCTTCGACGACCAGGCCGATGGCGCCGCAGTCGAGGGCGTCGTCGGTGGCTTCGACGAGCAGAGCGCCGTCCACCTTGCCGGCGATTCGGTCACCGTCGACCTGCAGCGTCAGTTCATGGGCCTCGCCCAGCCGCCACTCGAAGTCGGCTTCGGCCAGCACCTCTTCGGCGTGCAGCATGCGCACGAGCTGCACGCGGTTGCCGGGAGCCAGGAGCAGGCCGTAGAAGCGGGTGAGACCCTGGACCCGGGCGGCGACGCCGGCTCGCTTGACGAGATGGGGCGTCACGTCGGCGGTCACCGAGTAGTCCCGCCACTCGCGGGTTCCCTGCATCAGCAGGCCCATGCCGGCGTTCTGGACCAGCCGGAACATCTCGATTCCCTTGGTCAGCAGGTCGACGCCGTTGACCCAGGCGCGGCGCCACATCGTGCCGCGGTGGGTCGAACGCTCGAGCCGGAACTTCGGCGCGCCGGACCACTTGAGCGCCTCCAGGAAGACGGGGCCCGTCCGGCCGGGGACCCGCACGCCGGCCGAGAAGATCGGTCCCGGAAGGGCCGGGACGGTGAACGACACGCTCCGGCTCTCGCCGGGCTCGAGTTCCACGGTGTCGCCGTCGAAGGCGGCGGTCTCGTCGTTCTCGCCGTAGTAGCCGAGATAGACGTTGGCCCGCACGCCTTCCGCTCCGGCGCTGAGCGTCGCCTCGACGGTCTGGCCGGGGAAGATCCGCGGCGAAGCCATCAACGGATAGACGCGGCCCTCGAACCAGTTCGCCGTCTCCAGCGAGGGGATGAAGACGGGGGAGCCGACACGGGCCTCGCTCGCGGCGTCGATGCGCAGGGCGCGTTCGCCGGACGGCAGGGCCACGTTCGCGACCTCGGCCTCGCCTTCCGCGACCTGGAATCCCTGGACCGAGCCGGGGAAGACGAAGTGGAACTGGGCGCCGTCCTTCGGCGCCAGCGCCTCCTTGCCGGCGAGGTGGCGCCCCATGTTGACGATCTGAAGCGCTTCATGCCCGCAGTCGCTGATCGCCCGGCCGCCGTCGGCCGTCGGCAGGTAGATGCGATCGGCCACCGGCCCGCGCCAATCGAGGCCCTTTTGCAGCCCGGCGTCGATGCCGGCGAGGCCCTCCTTGATGCCCAGGAGGCAGCCAACGTTGCCGGAGTTGCAGTCGGTGTCCCAACCGCAGGTGTTCACGATCTTCAGCGTCTCGGCGAAGTCGCCCTCGCCGTGGAGCAGCGCCAGGATGATCAGGCCGTGGTTGGGGACCATGTGGCAGTTGCCGCCGTACTTGTCGTAGCCGTAGCGCTCGGCGAGGCGTGCGCGGTTGGCGCGCCAGTCGCCGTCCTCGGCGTGCCAGCGGCGGAGGTCGCCGATCATCCGGGCGATCACCGAGTCCGGCGGGATGTAGCCGAGGCCGGCGTCCAGGAGAGTGCCCGTGTCCCATTCGACGAATGCCATCGACTCCATCGCGGCGAGGACGCGGGCGCCGTAGACGGCCTCCCCGTCGTGGCTCACCCGCGCGGCGGCGGTGGCCAGACGGACGGCCAGGTCCGGATCGCCCGGGGCGACCATCGCCCAGCCGTCGATGAAGATCTGCGCGCCGATCTGTTCGGCCACGACCTTGCCGTTCAGCTCCATCGAGCCGCTTGCGGGCGCCTGGACGCCGTTCGCGAGCCGCAGATACGCCGTGTGCTCGGTGGAGTTGCCGAGGCCGCCCCACCACAGCACAGTGCGCTCCCGGATCAGGTAGTTGAGCCAGGTCTCGCCCACCTCGCGCGGGCTGAGGTCGGCGCCCGAGCCGTGATCCTCCAGCGCCCGCAGGAAGGTGAAGGTGCCTGTGATGTCGTCGTCGGTGACGATCAGGGGCACGTCGAGCCGGTCGTGGACGTAGTACTCGATGTCGCCGAGCCGCTTCCCGATCCACTCGTAGGGCCAGCCCTCAAAGGGGCGGCCGAGGTAGACGCCGATGACCTTGCCGAGGACGCCGGCATAGACGCGTTCCGCGTAGTCGGGGGGTAGAGGCATCGCCTGAGAGGATATCTGAATCGTCACTTCAATTCATCATGATAGATTGCGCTGCATGTTCAAGCGAAGCCTGGAGCTTCCGCCGTCCGGAACGGAGAGTTTCTTCCTCTGGGGCCCGCGCCAGACGGGCAAGAGCACGCTGCTGCGGCGCGCCTACCCGGAGGGCCGCTGGATCGACCTGCTCAAGGCGGACGAGTACCGCCGCTACGCCGTCCGGCCGGAACTCCTGCGTCAGGAGATTGAAGCCGAGGGCCCGGCGCCGGCCCGGCAGATCGTCATCGACGAGGTCCAGAAGGCGCCGGCGCTGCTGGACGAGGTTCACTGGCTGATCGAGAACCGCGGTCTGCGCTTCGCTCTTTGCGGGTCCAGCGCCCGCAAGGTGCGGCGAGGCGCGGCGAACCTGCTGGGCGGCCGGGCCTTGCGCTATCAGCTTCACGGGCTTGTGGCCGATGAACTGGGCGCCGACTTCGAACTGGACCGGTTGGTGAACCACGGTTATCTGCCGCCGGTCTATCAGAGCGGACGGCCCCGGCGCCTGCTCGACGCCTACATCGGCGACTACCTGCGCGAGGAGATCGCGGCCGAAGGCGCGGTGAGGGACCTGCCCACGTTCAGCGACTTTCTTGACGCCGCTGCCCTGAGCGACGGGGGAATCGTCAACTTCTCGAACATCGCGCGCGAGTGCGGCATCTCCAGCCACACCGTGCGGGCCTACTTCGGCATCCTGGAGGACACGCTGCTCGGGAGCTGGTTGCCCGCCTACCGCAGGCGGCCGAAGCGCCGCGTGATCCAGGCTCCGAAGTTCTACTTCACGGACGTGGGCGTGGTGAATCGGCTGGCGCGCCGAGGCCGCCTCGAACGCGGTTCGGAGGCCTACGGCCACGCCTTCGAGAACTGGGTCCACCATGAACTTGCCGCCTTCGTCAGCTATCGGTCGTACGATGGCGCACTGTCCCACTGGCGACTCGCCGGCGGCACGGAGGTCGACTTCATCCTCGGCGACATGGACTTGGCAGTGGAAGCGAAGGCCAGTCCACGGATCAGTCGCCAGCACCTGAAGGGGCTCCGCAGCCTCGTGCAGGATCACCCGGGAGTCGGCCGCCGCGTCGTCGTGAGCCTGGAGCCTCGGGCACGCAGGACGGCCGACGGCGTCGAGGTGTTGCCGCCGGAGACGTTCGTCCGCCGTCTGTGGCGCGGCGACCTCTGCTGAGAGGGATCTGCGAGCGTTGTCTGGCCGCCGGGACTCGCGTTCGCGGCCCCAAAACGGCTGGTCGACAACGATTTCGGGCTGATCGGCCGCCCTTTTCCGCACGTCGGTTTGAAGCGAAACGACCCGCCACGGGGTACGCAACGAACCTCTGGAGGATCTTCTCAACAACCCTACACGGGAGTCGCGGGCCGCAGCGGGCCTGTTCGGGAGCATACCAGCGGGCCGCGATCTTGACAGCCTCCACAACAGCGGCTAGCGTGCCCGCTTCTCAACAACCCTGCAGGCCGGGATCGTTCGCGGGCGTGCCGCAGACCGTGGGCTGTAGCGTACAAGAACATGGAGGAAGCATGAAGCGACTTTCCTTGATTCTCGCCGTTTCAATGTTTGCGTTCGTTGCCGGAGGCGCGGTGGCGCAGACGCTACCGGAAGACAAGAGGGCGGACAGCGGGCCGCAAGCGGCCAATCGGATGGCGGAGGACCGCGCGGTCGCTGATCGGGAAGAGCCCGAGCCGACGGTGACCAAGGAGTGGCTGTGCGAGGCTCCGGGTCTCGATCCCCGGATGGCGAGTTCGAGTGCGGCGAGCAGTACACCGCCCCAAGCCCAGTGTGCCGCCAACTACGCCTCAGCGGTAAACTGGTGTTTTTGAGCTTGGAACATCTGCCTCGGTCAGAACTGGGGCCCTGAGCGCTTTCTCCGGTGCTCCACGGCAGCGGTGTTTTGCCTCAGAGCCGCCGAAGACGCACACGAGGCTTGTCTGGAAGAGGCCGACGACTAGCCTCCTCCCGTTTCAGTCTGCGAGGCTGGCTTCGGTCTGAAGGAGTCTGATTGGACACATAGAAAAGGGCGTGAGGCTCCAGGCTCGTGTTTCTCCACATGAAGACGCGTCCTCAGTCGATTTAGGCGCTGACCACGTATCCGGCTGGTCCTCCGGTTCGACCAGGCACTTCATGCCTGGTCGAACGGGGCAAGCCCGATCGGACCAAGGCGAGCCGCGTCAAGGGAGCCTCGTGTTTGTCCTGCGGCCCTCGACCGTGAAGTCGCCCTCGGGGGGCGTGTCGAGGCTCAGGGCACCACGGACGGTCTCTCCTTGCACCTGTAGCCACGCTCTCAACTTGCTCACCGATCCCTTGCCCCAGTTCACCTGGGAGCCGGACGCGACGTAGTCGTAGCTCAGGATTCCGTTCCCGAAGCTGACCGCCGTAACCTCCATTTCGCCGTCCACCTCGTCGTGGAGCGTTGCCGCCAGCACGCCGTCTTGCGCGGCAACCGTCAGCACGCTGTGGCGGAAGTGGCCGAGGACCTTCGTTGTGACATCCCAGGTGCCGGTCACCGCTTCGAGATTGGCCAGGTCACCGGCACGCACGACACCGGGATAGTCGCGCCAGAGCCAGCGCAGCGTGTCGGGGAAGATGGCGCCGCCGTGCCTCAGATCGTGGCCGCCCGTGCCCATCTCGAACCGGTAGTCGTAGCGGGCGAACATGAGAGCGGAGTCCATCTGGAGATTAGCCAGCGTCCAGTTTCCGTCCGCGAGGTTGATGTCGTTCTCCCCGTCCTGGAGAAAGACGCGGATCGGCTTCGGGTTGCCGCGGGTCTTGCGGATCATGTAGGGATAACGGGAACCGCCCTGAAGCCTCGTGTAACTGCCGACGTGGCTGACGACCTTGCTGAAGGCGTCGGGACGTTCCCAGGCGACGGTGAAGGAGGCCAGGCCACCGTCGCTCATGCCGGCGATCGCCCGGCCCGCCGCGTCGTCCGTCAGGTTGTAGTCCTTGCCGACCTCCGGGAGGATCTCCTCGAGCAGGAAACGCGCGTAGATGTCGTCGAGCGGCGTGTACTGGATACTCCGCAGGTCCCAGGGGATCTCCTTCATGCCGGGGTTGATGAAGATGCCGATCGTCACGGGCATCTCGGCCCTGTGGATCAGGTTGTCGAAGACGGTCGGCGCCCGGACGAGGCCCTCGGGGTCAACGTAGAACTCGCCGTCCTGGAAAACCATGACGGCCGCGGGTTCGGCGTCCGTGTACTGGGCCGGGACGTAGACTTGGTACTCGTGTTTAGTCCCGGGGTAGATGCGGCTGACGTCCCAGGTGCGTTCCTCCACCGTGCCGGTGGGGACGCCTTCCTGGGGTAGCGAGTCGGGGCCCAGCGTGTACTCGGCCCCGCCGACTCCGGTCGCCATCAGGAGAAGCAACAGGGGGATCGGAAAGCGTCCGATCCCCCTGCTCATGACTACAGCGCCGGTGACGCTAGTTGAACGGCCGGAACCGGAGCTGCAGGCCCGCTTCGCGGACCGGCGTCACGAAGCCCAGGGCCGGGACGCCTCCGTTTCCGGAAATCGGCAGGTACTCGAGAACCGCGACCTCGTCCATGACGTTCTTCACGAACAGCGAAACCGACCACATGTCGCTCGGCGAACTCCAGGTGCCGCCCACGTCCAACCGGTCGAACGAAGGCAACTCCCAGGTCGAGACGTTGGCAATGCTGGGATACGCCGATTCCGTGAAGGTGTAGGTCGACTGAAGCGTGAGATGGCCTGCGGAGGCAAGCGACTTGAACCAGGACGCCGTCAGCGCCAGCTTGTTCGCCGGCTGCTTCGGTAGCCGGTTCCCGGTCTGATCCGTCGGCAGGTCGTACTCGCTGGTGGCCGGCTCGCCGGTGTCGAAGTTGATGTAGTTCCAAGTTGCCGTCTCGGCGTCCGGGTGGCCGTCGACCACCGAGGAGTGCGAACCGATCTCCGAGTCCTGCCAGGCAAAGAAGCCCCTGAGCCCAAACGCGCCGATCCGGTAGCTGAACTCGAGGTCCACGCCTTGAATCGTCGTGTCGGGAATGTTGGCCGTGTACTCGGCGAGCGGCGAGTCAGAGTAGATCGACACCGGGATGGCCACGCCTGGCGGCGGCGCCTGAAGGGCGGCGAGCTGGTAGTTGTCGAACTGGTTGTACCAGAGGCCGGCCGAGAGCTGCAGGCGCGAGTCGAGGAAGAAGCCCTTCGCCCCCAGTTCGTAGTTCACCAGCGTCTCCTCCTCGATGTACGGAGGCACTTGGCCCGGCAGGCCGATGTTGAACCCGCCGGAGCGGAAGCCCGTGGAAACCCGGCCGTACATCAGATGGCCGGCGTCCGTCGTGTACTCCAGAGCGAGGTGGCCGATCGGCCGCGACCAGGTCTGCGGGAAGGGGTTCCCTTCGCCAGCGAGCGCAATCGTGGCCGGAACTCCCCCCAGGGAGAGCGTGAAGAACCCGCCCTGGTCCTCGGGCTTCTGTTCCTTCTCGTCTTCCGTGTAGCGCACGCCGCCCGAGAGCGCCCACTTGTCGTTGAACCGGTAGTCGCCGCTGAAGAACGCGGCCTGGGTCCGGTTCTTGGCTCTGTTGAAGAAACTGAGCAGATGGCTGTGCTCGTCGCCCTCCGGACAGAACCAATAGAGCCCCTCCGCGTCCACTTCATAGGGCTCGACCCCGAGGATCGCCCGTATCCCGTCCTCGCAGTTGTCCAACTCGAAGAACCCGTACACCGGCGAGGCCCGCCTGGTCTGCTCATCGGCGGTTCCGAAGCGGTAAGGGATCTGCAGATCGTGGCGATGGATCGTCCCGCTTCTGTGGTTGTCGTAAATGAACAACCCGCCAATGAAGTTGAAATCGCCGGCGTAGCTCGACCTGAACAGGAGTTCCTGCGAGTCTTCTTCGTACTCGAACGGAAGGTCGTAGAACGAGTTCGAGAACTGCACCGTACCGTCGGGACACAGGCCGTCCCAACGCCCCGGCGTGCAGGCCGTGAGCGTGTGGTCCAGCGAGTCGGCGCTGCCGCCCAGGCCGTGACCGCCCGGGGGCGTTCCGATCGGCACCCGACTCGTGTAGTCGGCGTCCCTGAGTGCTTGCTGCACCGTTTCGCCGCTGCTCGCGCTGTAGCTGATGCCGAGGAACCTCGAGACCTGCCAGTCGGCCCGGAGCGTGCCGAAATCGCTCTCGCTCTCGTTGGAGCCGGGGTAGTTGAACGCCACCCTGTTCTGGATCTCGCCGGGGCAGTTCCACGCGGGGAGATCGAAGCCACAGCTCGGATCGAGGGCCGGATTGGGCGTCTCCCAGAGGTAATAGCGGTTCCGGGAGTAGCCGGCGATCGTCCGGTCCACATTCGAGAGCTGCACGAAGCCCCGCGGCGTTCCGCGGTCCTCCACGTGGGACCAGCGCGCTCTCACGGAGAACCGCTCCGTCTCGGCGCGAAGCTGCGGCGAGTAGAAGGTCTGATCGGGGGCGTCATGGTCCCCGCCGGCGCCAACGTTCTCCTGCCGGCCGTCGCCCGTGTGGTTGCCGGCCGTCAGGCGGAAGCTGAACGGACCGTCGCCGAGCGGACCGCCGAGCGCCCCGTTCAGGCGCTGCTGCGAGATATCGGTGACCTCTCCCATCAGCTCGGCATCCCAGTGATCCGTCGGGCCCTTGGTGACCAAGTTGATCGCTCCCGCGATCGAGTTGCGGCCGTTCAGGGTTCCCTGGGGTCCACGGGCCACCTCGACCCGTTCGAGGTCGAAGCCGCCGCCGGGCGTCGTTCCGTAGACGCCCAACGTGTAGGCGCCGTCCACGTAGGTGGCGACCGCATAGTCGCTCTGGTCGTACTGGGCGTTCCTGGTACCGATGCCGCGGATGACCGTTCCCTGGCCCTGCTGCTCGATCTCGTCGCCGAACTGGAGGCCCGGAACCAGGTTCTGCAGGTCCGTCCTCTCCTGGATCACGAGCTCTTCGAGGATGCTCGAGTCGAAGGCGGTGATCGTCATCGGCACCTCCATGACGTTCTCCTCGACCCTCTCCGCCGTGACCATGACCGTGTCGTGGTACGCCGGACGAATCTCGAAGGACGCCGTGGCGCCGCTCGCGGTCACGTTGACCGCTTGGCTGGCAGACTGGAAGCCATCGAGGCTGACCATGGCTGTGTAGGCGCCGGCGGCGACGCCGGCGATCGAGAAGGCGCCGTCGGCGTCGCTCATTGCGGAGCCCGCCTCGCTGCCGTCCGCGGCTTCCAGACTGACCATCGCACCGGGGACGGGGTCTCCGTTCGTGTCGTTGACGGCTCCCGACACGGTGCCGCTCTGCGCCAGCGCGGGCACGGTCAGGAATGCCAGTGCGAGAAGTAGGGTCAGGATCCTGGCGGTCCTCGATACGGCTCGGGTTCTGCTCTCCATGGCGGTTCTCCCTCTGGTTGTCGTGTCGGCGACGCCGCGTCGGCGAACTAACTCAACTCTTAATCCGCCGAACATGATACACCGTTCAAGATTCATGGCGCGAGATTCCCGCAGCGTGCGTTCCACGGGGCACCGGTAGTGCCTGCGGACGAGTAGAGGGCGCCGCAGGCATGGACGAGCTGAAGCAGGCACGCGCCCTCCCCTTCTGGGGCGAGGCGGACACCCCCCCGGAGCCCCCGCCGGGCAAGGCCCCCGAGGAGCAAGGCTTCGTCGCCGTCCTCCGGATCTTCGTCCGGACCTGGCCTTACCTCTGGCCCCAGATCGTCGGCCGCTGGTGGGAGCTGCCGCGCAACAAGGCCGCGGACAGCGACGCCGCCGAGGACGGCGCGTGGAGCTTCCGTCACGTCCCGCCCCTCGTCACCGTGCTCACGGCGCTCGGCCCGCTTCTTTGGCTTCAGCCCCCGGGAACCGCCTGGGGCCACGATCTCCTGCTGGCCGGCACGGTCCTGATGACCGTCCTCGTGTGGCTGCTCCTCTTCGTCAAGAGCCGCGCCTACCTCTGGACGTCCTTCGCGCTCGTGCTCGTCGGCACGGCAACGTTCCTGTTCGCGCTGTTCGGCGTGGCCGGCCTCGCCGACAGCCTCTACGTCGGGCTCGTCGCGGCGGGATGCGTCTGCATCTGGGTGCTGCAGTACCGCTTCGATGGCGGCAGGCTGCGCTTCCGCGTCCGGCTCGGCAGCCACCTCGTCTACTACTTCGTCCTGGTCTGGGCCTCGACCCTGCTGACGATGGTGATCGCCCTCTTCTCGGTGGACCTGATCAGCCAGTCCATCCTCCAGGCCGAGCCGCTGACGCCGTTCCTGGCCGACTTCATCGGCCGGTCGGAACTGGCCGGCGAGGCGCAGCCGGGCGCCGGCGCGGAGACCGCGGAACCCGACGCCGCGGCGGCCGAACCGAACATCGACCTCGCGCCGCTGACCGCCGAGCAGCGGCACAGCCTGAAGTGGATCTACGCCGTCTTCATGGTCTTCGGGTGGTTCGCGCAACTGCCGGTGATGATGCTGCTGCCCTACTACTACATCTTCATCATGCAGCGCGTGAACCAGGACCTGCGGATGGCGCTGGTGGAGCGCTGGCTCGGGCTGTCCCTCCGCTACCACAGCGACCACCGGGTCGGCGATTCGATCTACCGCATCTACCAGGACAGTGCCCAGGTCACGGCCGTCATCGGCAACGTGACGCAGTCGATGCAGATGCTGAGCACCTACGCGATCGGCGTCGTCTTCCTGGCCGCGCTCGACCCGATCCTGGGGTCGATGGCGCTCAGCATCGTCCTGCTCGCCGTGGTCTGGGGACGCTGGTTCTCGCCGCGGATGCGGGAGAGATCGCTCGCTTCCCGGGAGGCCAACTCGGACTTCACGTCGCGCGTGCAGGAAACGTTCGCCGCGATCCGGGTGATCAAGGCGTACGGCGCCGCGGACAGGGAGCAGGAGCGGCTCGAACGGGATTCCGTGAGAGCGTTCAACGCGTCCTTCCGGGTCCGGTCGCTGATGGCCGTCGTCGGCATCGTCACCTTCTCGATCGCCGCCGCGGCGCTTCTGACCGCGCAGTTCCTGATGGCCGTCTGGGCCGCCGGAGAGCGGGAGACCTTCGCGACGGCGCTCGTCGCCCTCGTCGGCCTCAGTTTCGTGACGTGGAACCTGTCCGCGTACAACTGGGCCCAGGAGCAGATCGGCGCGTCCAGCGTCTCCGTGCGGAACCTGGTCACCCTTTGGTCGCAGGCCCAGGACATGGCGATGGGCCTCGACCGGTCCTTCGACATCCTCGACATCGAGCCCGACGTGAAGAACGCTCCCGACGCGGCGACGATGGGGCCCTTCCGCCGCCAGATCCGGTTCGACAACGTCGACTTCGCCTACGAGCCGGACCGACCGGTCCTGCGCGACGTCAGCCTCGCCGTCGAGCCGGGCTCGATCACGGCGATCGTCGGTCCGACGGGCTCGGGCAAGAGCACGCTGGTCAGCCTGTTGCTCCGGCTGTTCGACCCGGACTCGGGCACGGTCTCGATCGACGGCGTCGACCTCCGCAAACTGGACGTGGACAGCCTGCGCGGCAACGTCTCGGTCGCCCTGCAGGAGAACGTTCTGTTCGGCATGTCCGTGCGCGACAACATCCGTTACGTCGTCCCCGACGCGAGCGACGAGCGGGTGCTCGAGGCGGCCCGTGTCGCCTGCGTGGACGAGTACGTCGCCGGGCTGCCGGAAGGCCTGGACACGGTCCTGAGCGACCGCGGCGGCAAGCTGTCGACCGGGCAACGCCAGCGCCTCTCGATCGCCCGGGCGATTGTCAAGGACGCTCCGATCCTGATTCTCGACGAGCCCACGGCCGCGCTCGACGCCTACACGGAACACCGGGTGCTCGAGCGCCTGTCGGCGTGGGGCGAGGACCGCGCCATCTTCCTGATCACGCACCGGATCTCGACGATCCAGCAGGCGGACCGGATTCTCTATCTCGACGGCGGCCGGATCGTGGAGAACGGGTCCCATGACGAACTCATGGCGGTGGACGGCGGGCGCTACCGGTCATTCGTGGAGACCGAGGCGAGACTGTCGAGACGGGCCGCAGAGGCCGGTTGATGGCCGAAGCAACCGGGGCGTCGCGGCCGTCGTTTCGGGAAGGCGAGAAGCAGCTCGACCGAGCCGCCAGCGTCCTCGACCTGGGCACGGACATCCCGTTCCGGGAGGTTCTGCGCATCTTCGCGCGGGTCGTCTCTACCTTTCGGCTGTTCAAGGCGCGGATCGCGACGAAGCTCGGTTTCATCACGGTGGAGCTGGTCTTCCGCCTGATGGTCGCGCCGTGGCCGGGGAAGATCGTCGTCGACCACGTCATCCTGGGTGCGCCGATCGGGGACGCTTCGGGTTTCCCGGCCTACCTGGCGCCGGCGGTGCTGCTGCTGGACGGCATGGGTCCGGTCGAGATGATGCTCTGGGTGTTCCTGCTCGGCGTGTTCATGGTGACGGTGTTCGGCTTCACGACGAGCCGGGGCGCGGGCAGGTCGCCCAGCGGAGCGCCCACCGGGGCCTCGGCGGGTTCCTCCGGCGGCGCCACGGCCCTCACGCCGCAGGGTCACGGCACGCTGGCCCAAGGCCACGACATTGCCACGCAGACGGAGAACCTGGCGAACCTGGGCTCCGGCCTGATGGCGGGCATCCTGGGGTTTCTCGACTTCCGGGTGCACCTCCGGCTGTCGCAGTCGATGAACCACTTCTTGCGAACCCGGGTAGCCGGGAAGCTCCGGTCGCTGCCGATGACGACCCTGGACGACCTGCGGATCGGCGACAGCGTCTACCGCGTCCTGTACGACACGACGAGCGCCAACATGCTGCTGCACGGGATCGCGCTGGGGCTCTACTCGGGGCTGCTCGGCGTCGTGATCACCCTGTCCATCATGTTCACGTACTTCGGCGCCGCGCCCGAGGTCATCGTGCTGGGCATGCTGACCCTTCCGATCGTGTTGCTGATCCAGCTCCCGTTCGCCCGCAGGGCGAGGCGCCGGGGGCAGGCCAGCCGGGCTTCGGGCGCCGCCACGACGTCGAACATCGAAGAGGGGATGAGCAACGTGCTCGCCGTGCAGAGCCTCGGCGGTAACGAGCGCGAAGGACGGAGGTTCAGGAAAGCCAGCGCGGAGTCGTTCAGGCGCTTCCGTTGGGAGTGGTTCCTCGTGCTCACGTACCGGCAGGTCTTCAGTCTGGCGCTGCTGCTGAGCCAGGTCCTGTTCTTCATAGTGATGGCCGGCCGGGTGATCGACGGCACCTTCACCGCGGGCGACTACTTCGTCCTGACGTACTACTTCTTCGTCCTCAGCGCGACGTTCGGCGCCTGGGGCTTCATGTACACGGAGTGGCAGCGCGACATCGCGGGGATGCGCCGCGTGTTCTTCCTGATGGACCTGCCGGCTGAGAAGACGCGCGACGGCGTCCAACTGGATCGAATCAAGCGCGGCATCGAGATGAAGGGTGTCGGGCTCGTCTATCCGGACGGCCGCCGCGCGCTTCGCTACGTCAACCTGGAAGCAAGGATCGGCGAGATCGTCGCCTTCGTCGGTCCGACCGGCGCCGGCAAGACGAGCCTCGCCTACATGGTCCCGGCCTTCGTCCAGGCCACCGAGGGCACCGTGTCGATCGACGGCGTCGATCTCAAGGATGTAGCAGTGGAGACTCTCAGGAAGCAGGTCTCCTACGTCTTCCAGGAGACGCAACTGTTCTCCGACTCGATCCTCGAGAACATCCGATACGGCAACCCGGCCGCGACCGAGGCGCAGGTGGAGCGCGCTGCCCGCACAGCGGGCGCGCACGACTTCATCGCCGCCCTGCCGGACGGCTACCTGACAGATCTAGGCACCGTGACCAGCAAGCTGTCGGTTGGGCAGAAACAACGCATCGCCATCGCCCGCGGGCTGTTGCGGGACTCGCGCATCCTGATCCTCGACGAGCCGACGTCGGCTCTCGATCCCGAAACGGAGTCCTACCTGGTCGAGGCCCTGCACGAAGCGGCCAAGGACAAACTCGTCATCATCATCGCCCACCGCCTGTCGACGATCGCCCAAGCCGACCGGATCTACTTCCTGGAGGAGGGCGAGCTTCGAGAATCCGGCTCGCACGAGGAACTGATGGCGATCCCCGATGGCCGGTACCGAGAGTATGTGTCGCTTCAGGCTGGCTCACAGACTTGAAGGGCACACCGGGAGGGTCGAAGCCCTCGCGGTGACGCCGGACGGCGAGCGCCTCGTCTCCGCCTCCGCCGACACCACCGTCCGCGTGTGGGACGTCCAATCCACCCGTGCTCTCCACACCCTCGAAGGGCACACCGCCGGCGTCTGGTCCGTCACCGTGACGCCGACCGGCACGCGCGCCGTCTCCGGTTCCTTCGACGGGACCCTGCGCGTATGGGACATCTACTCGGGCCGCCCCCTGCACGTGCTTCAGGGACACGCCACGGAGGTCTACTCCGTTGCCGTAACGCCGGACGGCATGCGGGCCGTCTCCTCGTCCGCGGACGCCACCCTACGCGTTTGGGACCTCCAAGCGGGCCGCCACCTGCACACGCTCCAAGGGCACACGGATGACGTCAAGTCGTTCGCCCTCACTCCCGACGGCACGCGCGCCGTCTCCGCCTCCTGGGACGGGACGCTCCGCTTATGGGACCTCGAAACCGGCCGCGCACTGCGAACGTTCGAAGGCCATGCCGACGCAGTCCACTCCGTTGCCGTAACCCCCGACGGCACGCGAGCAGTCTCCGCGTCCGGTGATCGACGGCTATGGGTCTGGGATCTCGACTCAGGCCGCGCTCTACATACCCTCGAAGGACACACGGCCGAGGTCTACGCCGTGGCGGCTACGCCGGGTGGCACGACGGTCGTCTCCGCATCGGCGGACACCACACTCCGCGTCTGGGAACTCCAGACGGGACGGTCACGGCACACACTGAAGGGCCACACGGAGCCGGTCTACGGCGTGACGGTCACTCCAGACGGCACCCGTGCCGTCTCAACGTCCCCGGACCGTTCGCTGCGCCTATGGGATCTCGAGTCCGGACGGAGCCTGGGCACGTACCAGTGCGAGGATCGTGTCCGTTCGTGCGCCGTCTCCCTTGACGGCCGCAACGTCGTCGCTGGCGACGCAAGCGGCATGGTGTATGTCGTTAGCGCCGACCCAGTTCGTCGAGACGCTCGGTCAGCGATCGCACGACTCTGATCAGTTCCACGATCGCGCCCTCTGGAGACTCGACGACGGGTCCGGTTCCGGCTCCGAGCCTGTCCTCGAGCCGGGCGAGCTGTTCGGCGATCATGCGTAGTTCGGGGTCGTGGAGCTTCATCAGATAGTCCTTTGGTCCTAGTAGGGATTGGAAGGCGAGATCTTCCAGGCCTTGAGCGAGTGCACGTGTGCGTCGCCGCCGGTGGAGAAGAGCTGGATGCCGCTGCTGTCCTGGCGAGAAGGATAGATGCGCCGTGCGATGGCCTGACGGCTGTTGGCGAAGACTTCGACGACGGACTTGTCGACGAAGACTCTCAGCGTCAACGGCTCGCCTTCCTGCAGTTGGAATGGCGCCGCTTCGACGGCCTTAGGTGTGTCTTCGGGACCTGATTCACGCGTGTCGACCTTCAGCAGTTTCTCCTCGGCGTCGTAGAAGACGGACGTCGACTCCTGGCCGTCAGGCGACGCGCAGACCTTGACGCCGAAGTGCGACGCCTCCGCGCTCTCCATCTCGACCTGCAGTTCGAGGCTGTTGCCGGCGACGCCGTCCATGGGCGCCTCCTCGTCGGCCGGCACGACGAACGGCCCTTTTCGGACCTCACCGTAGCGGAGCGCTTCGATCTCCTCCGGCACGTCCATGCGGAGCAGCCCGTCGTCTCCGAGCGTCAACACCCGCGGCAGGCTCAACGTGCCGGACCAGCCGTACTTGGTACGCGCTCCGAACAGGGGCTCGTCGAGGATCCATGCCCACATGATGCGGCGGCCTCGATCGTCCACCAGGCTCTCCGGAGCGAAGAACGAGTTGTCGACCCAACTCATTTGGGCATGGGTCTCGGGGTGGAACTGCTCGCCTCGCCAGTCGCCGACGTAGTAACGGCAGCCGAGGCGGTGACTGATGCAAAGAAGTACGTGCCTGCCGCCCAGCTCAAAGAGATCGGGGCAGGACACGTCCTCGTTGAGCGACACGCCCTCGACGCCGTGGACGAAGAGATCGCCGGCGTACTTCCACTCGCCCTCAAGCGACGGCGCCTTCGCGACGGCCGGCCGCTGGCCGCCGAAGATGGCGTAGTACGTGTCGCCTTCTAGCCAGCCGAACGGATCCCATGAGCGGTACCTCCCGTGGTGCTCGTCTCCCTCGCTCGTCTTGGGCGTGATCGGGCTCGAGTCGAGTTTCTTCCACTCGTTCAGGTCGTCGTCGAGGGCCACCGCCATCGCGTTGCCCTGGCCTTTCTGGTGGTAGCAGATCGTGGGGACGCCCTCCCTGTTGAGAAAGCAGTTGCCGCTGTACATGCCGTCGAGCAGGCCGGTCGGATGGTGGCGCCAATGGAACAGGTCCGTGCTCGACATGTGGCCCCAGTGGTCGGACTTCTTGCCCAGGCGGGTGTCCTGGAAGATGTAGAAGAGGTGGAAGCGATCCTTCCAGTAGATGGCCCCGTTCGGGTCGAAGGGCATCGCCACGCCTTCGGGGATCACGAAGTGATAGCCGGGACGTTCCGGGTCGCCCAGGATGCGCTCCCGGAGGTGGCGAGCGCTTTCGGCAGCCTCGTCGGCGATCTGCGAGAGCGTAATCGACACGCATCGCCAGGCGCCGTCCGGCTCCCTCGTCATCCTGAACTCGAAGGAGCCGTTCCCGGTCGGCGAACGGAGCTTCACCGGGTCGACGGTTGCCGAGCCTCCGTCAACCACCACCTTGGCGTCGTCCAGCACGAAGCGCTTGTCCTGATCGTCGCCCCGGGCAGCCTGCCGCTGCAGTTGCTCCCGCAGATCGGCCTTCGTCGTGCCGGAACTGCTTCGCCAGGAGTCAGCGAAGAAGGTGACCTGTCCGTCGATGTCACCTGCCCGCGTTGCGGCGTCGTAGGCCCGCAACGCAGCCAGGACCTCGTCGTCGGTCGCCCTGCTGGCCGAACGCCGCGTTGCAGCCGACTCGGAAGACACTGGGTGAACGTCCTAGCGGCCTGCAGGCGAGCCGAGTGACTCCAGGTGCCTCGCGATGAGCATCTTGATCAGAGACTGTCGGGGTACCCCCAGCCTCGAGGCCTCGCGATCGAGTGAGTCGATCATCCAGATGGGGAAGTCGACGTTGACTCGCCGCTGGTCGTGACCGGGTCGTCGCGCCTTCGTCACATCGAGGTACTTCATGATGCTCTCGCCGGCATCGAACTTCCGGTCGAGTTCGTTCGCCTTAGCCTTCATAGAGTGCGACCTCCTCTCTTCGGGATCTTCGCACCGAGATGATCCGGATACGGTTAGTGCGGTAGGTGACGACGGCCGACCAGCAGGCCTCCCCGATCCTGCCGACCACGAGAAAGCGCGGCTCGTCCATGGTTCTGGCAGGTACTTCGATCAGGTCCGGGTCGCTCCATAGTTGCTGCGCGTCGCGAAAGTCGATGCCGTGCTTCGTCTGGTTCGACCTGCTCTTGCGGGCATCGAACTCGAACTCCACGGTATAGAAACTATACCTCCGCCAACGGCTCCCGTGGTGCGGGTGTGACCCACGCGCCTTCGACGCCTCCAGGAGCTTCCGTGCCTCAACCTGCTCCGGCCTGCAGCGCGGCGTACTTCCGGTAGTACCCGTCGGGCACCGCCATCAGTTCCTCGTGGGTGCCCTGTTCCCGGATCTCGCCGTCCTCCAGGAAACAGATCCGGTCGGCGTTGGCGATCGTGGACAGACGGTGGGCGATGATGATGACCAGCTTGTCCTTCGCCGCCTCGTGCAGCGCGTCGACGAGGTAGGCCTCGGTCTCCGGGTCGAGAGCCGAGGTCGGTTCGTCCAGGATGAGAATCCGCGCATCCCGGAGCAGCCCGCGGGCGATGGCGATGCGCTGCTTCTGGCCCACCGAGAGCTTGCTCGTCACTGTGCCGAGGTTCGTCCGGTAGCCGTCCGGCAGGGCGGCGATGAAGTCGTGCGCTCCGGCGACGTGCGCGACGCGCTCGACCTCCGCCTCGGTCGCGTTCCGGTTGCCGTAGCGGATGTTCTCGAGGATCGAGTCGGAGAAGAGCTGCGTCTCCTGGAAGACGTAGGAGACCTGATCGCGGAGGCTGTCGACCGACACGTCCTTCAGGTCGACGCCGTCGATGGAGACCGTGCCCTCCGTCGGCTGAAGGAACGCCGGCACCATGTAGGCGAGGCTCGTCTTGCCGGCGCCGGTCGGGCCGACGAACGCGACGATCTCGCCGACCCTGGCCTCGAGGTCGATGTTTCGCAGCGCCTGCCGTCCGTCCGGATAGGTCAACCCGACCCCCTCCATCGAAACCCCCTGGCGGATCGCCGGGAGTTCGACGCCCCCGCTCGTCTTCTCCGACGGCAGGTCCATCAGGAAGAACACCCGCCGCAATCCGGCGATGTTGTTCTGCAGAACCGGGTAGATGAAGCCCATGCCGCTGAACGTCGCGCTCAGGACGAAGAAGTAGTAGTTGAGGACGAAGTAGTCGCCGGCCGTGAACGTGCCGTCGATCACCCGTCCGGAGATGACGACGAAGAAGAGGACCTGGCCCAGCAGGAAGGCCAGGCTGCCGAATTGCTGGTAGGTCAGCTTGAGCAGCGACTCGATGCGAAAGCGGCGGAAGGACTCCTGGCTGGCCTTCCTGAACCGCTGGCCTTCCCGATCGTTGCCGCCGAGGCTCTGCACGGCGAGCACGTTGCTCATGCCCTCTTCGATGTTCGAGGTCGTGGCGGCGCCCGAAGCGCGGCTTGCCTGGCTTCTGCGGCGGGCCATGCGCGCGAAGGGAGCGACGAAGACGAGCATGATCGGCAGCGACAGGGCGGCCAGCAGGATGACCTCGGGAGCGTCGCCGAAGTACGTGTACATCATCATCGCGCTGATCGTGATGCCGAGAGAGTGGGAGTAGAACTCGAGACCCACCTCGTAGAGAACGAGGCTGACGCTCGTCGTGTCGTAGAGGACGCGGTAGACGCTGTCGCCGATCCGCTGGTCGTCCAGGGTGGTCATCGGCAGGCGCTTGATCCGTCCGGCCAGTTTCGTTCGGAGGAGGTGGTTCACGGACTGGGTCAGACGCAGGTGGACCCGGAAGTCGAGGAATCCGAGAATGCCCCCCATCAGGCCGGAGCCCCGGTTGGCCTCGTTCTCGGTCCGGGTGGCCGTGTCGTGCCCCTGGGCCAGCGTGCCGTGCCCCTGCTGCAGGAGGGTGGTGGCGCCGCCGGAGGAGGCCGCGGACGCGCCGGTGGGCATGCCGCTCGCAGACCTGGCCGTGCCCCGGCTCGTCGTGAACCCGAACACCGTCACCATGAACACGCCGAGCAGCAGGACCCAGAGCATGATCTCCACCGGGCCCTTGCCGGCCAGGAACAGCACGAACGGGGACAGGTAGGAGGGGAAGCCGGCCGCGTCCACGATCGGCATGCCCAGAATGACGTGGTCGACGACGATCTTGCCCGGCCAGGGCGCGACGAGCAGCCGGAAGACCATCTCCGCGGTCACGAGGGAGAACTTGGCGGCGATGCGCGCCTTGAACAGGCGCATGTAGGAGAGCGCCCGCCAGAAGATGCGCAGGACTTCCCGGAACGGGATGTCGGTCGCGGTGTCGAGCGTGCTCGCCGAGCGATCGAGCTCTCGTTCTCCCTCCCGGAGCCTTGTCCGCCAGGACCGCGGGCGGCGCGGGGCGGCTGCCGGTGTCGTCAGAGCGACTCCGGCAAGGCCGCTCGCCAGCCGGCGCGGAGGCGGCGGGACAGCTCCTCGATCTGCTCGCGGCGGCCCGGCTCGGAGGCGAGATTCTCCCACTCGAACGGGTCTTCCTGGAGGTCGTAGAGCTCCCGCTCCGTCTCGCCGCCGCTCGCCTCGAGCGGAGCCCACTCCGTGTAGCGGTAGCGCTGGGTGCGCAATGTCCGTCCGTGGACGCGACCGCGCCTGGACTCCGAGAAGGCCGCCGACTTCCATGGGCGGGCCGGATCGTCGAGCAACGGCCGGAAGCTCGTGCCTTCGAGTTCGTGCGCCGGCGCCGGCAGGTTGCACAGGTCGGCGAGCGTCGGGTAGAGGTCGACGAGTTCCACGAGTCCGCCCGTGACCTCCCCGGCCTGCCGTCCGCCCGGCAGCCGGACGAGGAGCGGCACGCGGGTCGACTCCTCGAACTGGTACGTCTTGCGCCACAGGCCTCCGTGCTCGTTCAACATGAAGCCGTGGTCGCTGGTGAACACGACGATCGTGGAGTCGGCGAGGTCGAGCAGTTCCAGGGCGTCCAGCAACTGGCCGACGTAGAAGTCGGTCATCGTGACCATCGCGTGGTACGCGGCGATGGCCTGTTTGCGCTGCTCTTCGGTGTGGGCGTCGTCGTCCGGCAGGATTCGGAACGCGGCGGCGGGCAGGTCGGCGGTGTCGTCCGCCGGCGTCGCCGGCAACTGGATCTCAGAGGCGGGATGCTGCTCGAAGAACTCCACCGGGCCGACCCACGGCTGGTGGGGCTTGTGAAAGCCGGCGGCGATGAAGAACGGCTTGTCCCGGTTCCGGGCCAGCAACTGGACGATGCGCGTCGCCGTGGTTCCGTCCGGCGTCATGCGCGGCGATTCACGGGTCGCGCGCCACGAAAGGGGCAGACCCGCCGGCCGCCCCAGAGTTCTGAGGACGTCGGCGCGGGACATGCCGTTCTCGGAACCGTCGACCCAGGTGTTGTCCCGCTGCCCGGACAGGTCTACGCCGGGCAGGTAACCCGGCAGGTGAAAGCGCATCTCCGGCTCTCGCGAGAGGGCGAAGTTCGACACGTCCCAGGAAACCACGTGCTCGAAGACGTTGTGCGCGATCTTGCCCACCCGTGCCGTGAAGTAGCCGTGATCGTGGAAGTGCTCGGGCAGCATGCGCAGGTCGTCTCCGATCGTGCTGCGGGGAGGCGTCTGGCCGTTGTGGATGCCCGTCGCGGCTGGCCGCAGTCCGCTCAGGAACGACGTCCGCGACGGATTGCAGAGCGGGTTCTGCACATAGGCGCGCTCGAAGCGAACGCCCTCGGCGGCCAGCCTGTCCAGGTTCGGAGTCTTCGCGCCCGCGTACTGCGGCGAGGGCGCCGAAGCGAGGTAGGAGCCGAGCGCGACGTTCAGGTCGTCGGCGACGATGAAGAGGACGTTCGGACGCTCTTCCAGGCCGGTTTCCCGATTCGGCGCCGCGGCCGCCAGCAGCAACTGGTCCGACCGGTCGCCGGGCTGCGCGGCGCAGGGCACGGCGAGCAGAGCGCCGAGCAACAGGAGTACGGATCGCTTTCTCATCGTATGCGTCCCGCCAGTCAATAGAGTTGCCCCTTCCCGAGATGTCTGTTGTTCCACCGCCGTCGCCGTTGAGAGCGAGCGTATCCGTGTCGTTGGTTCTGCTTGCAGCGCTGCAGGCCATCCTCGTCGCCTGTGCGCCTGGCAGTCGGGCCGAGCGGCTCGATTCCGACGCCCTGGCGGCCCGGCCTCCCGCCGTCGGCGGTCCGCGCTACGGTGGCCACCTGCGCGTGGCCCACTCCCTGGAGCCGACGTCGCTCGACGCGATCCTCGGGCGGTCGGGCGCCGATGCCTACTTCTGGCGGCAGCTCTTCGATCAACTGGTCGACGCGGATCCGCGGCTCGATCCGCGGCCGGAGACCTCGCTTGCTGTGTCCTGGGAAATCGGGACGGATCCCGACACGATCACGTTCCATCTGCGTCAGGGCGTCGTCTTCCACGACGGCACTCCCTTCAACGCCCATGCGGTGAAGGCCAACATCGAGCGGATCCTCGATCCCGAGACCGTCGCCACGCCGCGCGCATCGCTGGCGGTGATCGAGGCGGTCGAGGTGATCGACGACTACACCGTGCGGCTCGACCTGGCGCGGCCATGGGGCGCCGGCTTCGGCATGCTGGCCGACCGGGGAGGCGTGATGAGTTCGCCGGCGGCGATCGAGGAGCTTGGCGCCGACTACGGCTGGAACCCCTCCGGGACCGGGCCGTTCAAGCTGAAGGAAGTGATCACCGGCACCCTGGTGCACTTCGTGAGGAACGAGGACTACTGGGGCCGCGACGAGCACGGCAACCAGCTTCCGTACCTCGACGAAGTGACGATCCGCGTGATCCGCGACGAGACGGTCCGCGCCGCGGCCTTGCGCACCGGTGAGATCGACGTGACCTACCTGCCCTACAAGGACGTGTCGACCTTCGAGCGGGACGAGCGCTTCCAGATGGAGACGATGCCGGGCGGCGGCATCGCGCTGACGCTCGTCTTCAACGTGAACAAGCCGCCGCTCGACGACGTGAACGTCCGGCTTGCGATCGCCCACGCCGTCGACCCGACCGTGATCAACCGGGCGATCTTCTTCGACCGGGCGATCGAGGCGGACGCGGGCATGTGGCCGGTGGGTTCCTGGGTCCACGAGCCGGACGACGAGCGGCCGTACTACGACATCGACAAGGCGCGGCAGTACCTTGCGAAGGCTGGCCGCGAGGGCGGCCTGGAGTTCACGGCGGTCACCCACCACAACCCCCTGCTCGTCTCGAGTGCTGAGGTCGTGCGGGCGATGCTGAAGAAGATCGGCATCCACATGGACATCGACGTGCTCTCCAGCGGACCGGCGACCGAGCGGTTCAACCACGGCCAGGAGTACCCGATGTTCGTCACCTCCTGGAGCCGCTATCCCGAGCCGGACTGGATGGCGTCGCTGGCTTACAAGAGCGACGGCTACTACAACCCGGGCAACGTGCTGCGGCCCGAGGTCGACGAGCTGGTGGAGCTTGGCGCCTCGTTCTACGACAACGAGGCCCGCAAGGAGGTCTACCTCGAGATGAACCGGACCGTGCTCGGCGAGGCCTGGTTCACGCCGCTTCTCTACGGCGTGACCTACGCGGCGGCGCCCGGGAAGGTACGAAACCTCGACCAGTTGATGGGCTGGGACGGCAAGATGAACTTCGCCACGATCTGGCTGGAGGAGTAGCACCAGTCACATGCGCAGCTACCTCGCGCGCCGCCTCCTGCAGGCGGTGCCCGTTCTCCTCCTCGTCACGTTCCTGGTCTTCGCGCTGATGCTCGCGATCCCGGGCGACCCGGCGCGCGCGTTCATCGGCCCCGGCGAGGCGCTCGACGAAGAGCAGTTGCAGCTCATCCGGGAGCGTCACAACCTCGACGAGCCGGTCGTCGTCCAGTACCTGATCTGGCTCGGCAACGTCCTGCAGGGCGACTTCGGCCGCTCCACCCAGAACATGCGCCCGGTGGCGGAGGAGCTCGGCGGCCGCGCTCTCGTGACCCTGCAGTTCGGCCTCGCGGCCTGGATCCTCGCGGTGCTGATCGGCGTGCCTGCGGGGATCGCCTCGGCGGTCTGGCGCGGCAAGCCGATCGACTACGCGGCGACGGTGATCTCGATCGGCGGGGTCGCGATCCCGAACTTCTGGCTCGGCATCATGGCGATCCTGCTCTTCGGCGTGGGCCTCGGCTGGCTGCCGAGCCAGGGCTACGTGAGCCTCTTCGACGATCCGCTCCAGAGCCTGCGCCACATGATCCTGCCGGCGTTCGCCCTCGGCGTGACGAGCTGCGCGCTGATCATGCGGCAGAGCCGCTCGGCGATGCTCGAGGTGCTGGCCCAGGACTACCTGCGGACGTCCCGCGCCCGCGGCGCGCGCGAGCGCACGGTGATCTGGTCGCATGCCCTTCGCAACGCCCTGCTGCCGGTGGTCACGATCCTCGGCCTGCAGACCGGCCGCATCTTCGCCGGCGCGATCGTCATCGAGACGCTCTTCGGCATCCCCGGCACCGGCCAGTACATGGTGCAGGCGATCTTCGCCCGCGACTTCCTCGTCGTGCAGGCGGCCGTGCTGCTGATGGCGGTCGCCGTGCTGGCCGCGAATCTCATCACCGACGTCGCCTGCGCCTGGCTCGACCCGAGGATCAAGTTCGGTGACTAGCGCGACTGCCAGCCATCCGACGGTCGAGCTGTTGCGCAAGCTCGCCGGCGTACCGCAGGCACTCGCCGGCCTCGTCGTGCTGGCCCTGATCGCCGCTGCGGCTGTGCTGTCGCCCTGGATCGTCCCGGTCGACGCCGAGGAGATGGACTTCGACAACCTGCTCTCCGGTCCCAGCGCCGCGCACTGGCTCGGTTCCGACCAGATGGGCCGCGACACGCTGGCACGGCTGATCGTCGGCGCGCGGATCGCGCTCTCGGTGAGCCTTGGCGCCGTCGGCCTCGGCGTGCTGCTCGGCGTGCCGCTGGGCCTGCTCTCCGTCTACTTCCGCGGCCGCGTCGACGACGTGCTGATGCGGCTCATGGACGCCCTGGTCGTGTTCCCGAGTCTCCTGATCGCCGTCGGTCTGGCCGCCGCGCTCGGCGGGTCGCTGCAGACCGTGATCATCGCGATCGGCATCGCCAACGTGCCCTGGATGGCGAGGATCATCCGCAGCCAGGGCCTGTCCATCCGCGAGCGGGACTTCGTCAAGGCCGCCGAGAGCATCGGCCTCAGCCACGGCCGCATCATCCTGCGCCACATCCTGCCCAACTGCATCGCCCCGGTGATCGTCCAGAGCACCCTCAGCATGGGCTACGCCGTCCTCACCGAAGCCGCCCTCGGCTTCGTCGGCGTCGGCATCCAGCCACCGACGCCCACCTGGGGCAACATGCTCCAGCAGGCCTTCCCGATGCTCGAGCAGCAGCCGTTGCTGTCGATCGTCCCGGGCGTCGCGATCTTCCTCCTGGTGCTGTCGTTCAACTGTGTGGGAGATGCGCTGCGGGACTTGCTGGACCCGCGGCTGCGGGGCGTGATTCACTGAGGCGGTGGCGGGCCAGTAGCGCGGACTCCTGAACCGGCGCTGGCGCGCCGGATGCCGGCGGGGACGCCGGCGCACCCAGTCTCCGCGGCGGAGGTCGGAGGCCGTTGGCTACTTCGGCTCGCGGCCGGAAGGCAGCACCCGGCCCTCCGGGTAGTCCGCGCCGGTGACGCTCTGGTTGACGGAGCGGTTCCAGGCATCCAGCTCCGCGCGCATGCGGGCGGCGATCTCGGGCTGCTCTTCCATGAGATCCCGCTCTTCTTCGGGATCGTCGATCACGTTGTAGAGCTCGAACGGATCGTTCGGGTCCGAGAAGTAGTTCCTCACCAGCTTGACGTCGTTGTCGAGCCAGGCGTGACCGCCGCTGGCGCGGAAGCCGATGGGCTGCTCCCTGCGGGCGGGCTCGGAGTCGAACACGCCGGCGATGGAGATGCCGTCGTGGACGGCGTTGATCGACTCCGGGTCGAGCCCTGCGACCTCGATCAGGGTGGGGAAGATGTCCATCGTGCTGGCGGGGAAGCCGGAGATCCGCGGAGCGATGCTGCCCGGCCATTCGATGATCGTCGGCACTCGCAGGCCGCCTTCGTAGAAGTCCTTCTTGAAGCCGCGCAGGTGGCCGGTGGTGTCGGGGCGGACGCCGGGGTGCTCGGGGCCGTAGGAGATGTCGGGCAGTCCGCCGTTGTCGCTGGTGAACCACAACAGCGTGTTGTCGCCGATGCCGAGTTCCCGCAGGCCCGCGCGGAGGGTGCCGATGGAGCGGTCCATCGCGACGATCTCGGCGTGGTGCGTCCTTGAGGCGTCGTCCAGCTCGCCGAAGGGTTCCTCGTCTTCCGGCAGGGCGGCGAACGGCCGGTGCGGGGAGGCGTACCAGATCACCGCGAACACGGGCTTGCCGTTCTCCTGCTGCTCCGCGATGTAGCGGAGCGCCTCGGCGACCAGGACCTCGGACGAGTCCCCCTCGAACTGCTTCGGCACGCCGTTCTCGCTCAGCACCGGGTCCACGTTGAACTGGTTCGTGTGGCTCAGCCAGTAGTCGAAGCCGAGCTCGCCGGGGTTGTGGGGGTCGTCCGCCGGAAGCGGATTGTCGCCGGCCGGATGGACGTCGTTCAGGTGCCACTTGCCGAAGTGGGCGGTCGCGTAGCCGGCCTGGCGGAACGCTGTGGAGAGCATCTTCTCCTGCTTGTTGATCGAGTCGCCGACGCGGAAGGCTCCGGTGCGGTCGTTCGTGCGGCCCGTCATGACCGTCGCCCGGGTCGGAGTGCAGCTCGGCGCGCCGGCGTAGAACCGGTCCATGCGCAGGCCGGCCGCGGCCATCCCGTCGAGGTGGGGCGTCTGGAGCACGGGATGGTCGTAGTAGCCGGTCTGGGCCCAGCCCATGTCGTCGGCCATGAGCAGCACGACGTTCGGCGGAGCATCTTCGACGGCCGCAGGTTGGCAACCGAGGGCCGCAACGAGCAGCACGGGGAAGAAAGGGCGAAAAGACTGCACCATGGGAAGGGCTCCAGGAACGCTCCAGAGTTGTTTCGCCGTCGCGATTTCTCACGCCGACACCGGTTTTCCGTCTATCCTACGGTCGCGAGCCGACAAGACACTCTCTAGCTGGAGGACAACGACATGCACAAGTTCCGAGCAACGATTCCCCTGATCTTCACGGCCCTCCTGGTCACGGCGCTTCCTGCCCTGGCGCAGCGCGCGGACGACGCGGACCGGGCGAGCAAGAACGGCAAGGTCGAAGGGATGATCGACGGCGTCACCGTCACCCTGGAGTACGGACGACCCAAGGTGAAGGGCCGGACGATCTGGGGCGGCCTTGTTCCCTACGGCCAGGTCTGGCGCACCGGCGCCGATGAGGCGACCACGATCACCTTCAGCGCCGACGTCGAGATCGGCGGGCAGAAGCTGGCCGCCGGCACCTACGCCCTCTTCACCGAGCCGGGCGAGAACGAGTGGACCGTCATCTTCAACAAGGTCGCGAAGCAATGGGGCGCCTTCCGGCATGACGCCGGTCAGGACGCGCTGCGCGTGTCCGCCACCCCGAAAACCGTCGGGGTGCACGTGGAGGAGATGGAGTTCGTGATCGTCGATTCCTGGGTCGCGCTGCAGTGGGAGCGGCTCGCCGTGCCCTTCGAGGTGAAGAAGGCGGGCTGACCTTCTTGCTCGATCGGAACCGGGCGCTCAAGTCCCGGGGTGAGCGGGTGCTCCCGGGTGGCATGTACGGTCACATGTCCACCTACCGGCTCCTGCCGCCCCGGTACCCGCAGTACTTCGACCGGGCGGAGGGCTGCCGGCTCTGGGACGCCGACGGCAACGAGTACATCGACTTCATGTGCTCGTTCGGGCCGATGATCGCTGGCTACGGCAATCCGCGCATTCGCGCCGCCGCGGACGCGCAGCGCGACCGGCTCGACATCGCGAACGGGCCGTCGCCGCTCATCGTCGACCTGGCGGAGCGCCTTGTGCGCCAGGTCAGCCACGCCGAGTGGGCCATCTTCGCGAAGAACGGCAACGACGCGACGACCGTCTGCAACATGGTGGCGCGTGCGCGGAGCGAGAAGCGGAAGATCCTCGTTGCCAAGGGCGCGTACCACGGTGCGGCGCCGTGGGCCAACCACATCTCGCGTGGTACGCCGGCGGAGGATCACGTCCACTTCCCGACCTACCGCTACAACGACGTGGCCAGCCTGGACGCGGCCGCCGACGCGGCGACCGGGGACCTCGCCGGCATCGTCGTCTCCGCGTTCAAGCACGATGCCGGTTACGACCAGGAACTGCCCGACCTTACCTTCGCGCGCCGCGCCCGCGAGATCTGCGACGCCGAAGGCGCGGCGCTCATCCTGGACGACGTGCGGGCCGGACTCCGCCTCTCGCTCGACGCGAGCTGGTCCGAGTTCGGCGTCCACCCGGACCTGTCGGCCTGGGGCAAGGCGATCGGCAACGGCGAACCGTTGGCGGCCATTCTCGGCAACGAGGCGTACCGCGAGGCTGCGACGCGCGTCTTCGTGACGGGCTCCTTCTGGTACCAGGGCGCGCCGTTCGCCGCGGCGACCGAGACGCTCGACCTGCTGGCCGAGGTCGACGCGCCGGCCGTCGTGGAACGCCTGGGGCAGCAGTTCCGGGACGGCCTGGAGGAACAGGCGCGTCGCTTTGGTCACGCGATTCGCCAGACCGGACCGCCGCAGATGCCGGCGGTCCTGTTCGAAGACGACGACAGGCGGGAGAAGGGGTTCGCGTTCTGCAGCCACGCCCTGGATCAGGGCGTCTACCTGCACCCCTGGCACAACATGTTCCTGTCGGTCGCGCACACGGAGTCCGACATCGAGCAGGCGCTAGCCGGAACGGAGAAGGCGTTTCGGGCGCTCGGCTGACTGAGTCCTGAGTCGTTCAGCCGTTTGAGGTGGCGATGACGTAGAGGCGGTCCGAGATGTCCCGGACCGTCTCTTCCATCTCCGGGTAGAACTCCCCGCGGGTCGTCATCAGCCCCTGGTGCTGGGCCTGCTCCTTGCCGGGCATCGTGTTCGCCGTGTCGATCATCCCGCACATGTGCCAGCCGACGAAGTCGGGGCGGGCGGTGGCGTTCTCCATGAACTCCCGGGTCCAGAGGGCGCGTTCCGCCATGTCGCGCGCGTGCTGGCCATGGGGATTGGGCATCGTCCCGGTCGGCGTGGTGTAGGCGGCGTCGCCGTTGAGGAAGGGTTGCCCCACGATGTCGGTCAGCCCGTCCATCGTGTCGCGCTGACCCACCCAGCGGGCGTAGTGCTGGGTGTTCACGAGGTCGGTGTAGCGGCTTGTTGTGGCCGCGATCGAGTGGAGGCCGTCCGTGTCGCCGTTGATCTTGTCGCCGAGGAAGAGATGGTTCGGGTCGGCGCGGCGGAGGGCGGCCCTGGCGACGGAGTAGTAGCGCTCGACGCAGAGCAGCAGGAACGCCGCGTTGTCACGGCGCTCCGCCTGGTTCGAGGGAGCCTGATCGGGTCGCCAGTCCGTGGCCTCGAGCAGGTCCGGCCACGTGGCGAAGCCTGTGCCGTAAGTGGCGTTGAACCCCGACACGTCGCCGTAGCGATCCCGCATGAAGTCGACGTAGGCCTGCTTGCCGGGCGCCTCGGCCGCGAAGTTGCGCAGCCGGCGAGGCCACGTGGTGCTGCCGTTCCATTCCGCCTCGTTGTCGGTCAGGGGAGGGCAGTCGGCCATGCAGTAGCCCAGCACCATCGGGTCGTCACGGTAGGGGGCCGCGACGCGCCGGGCCGTGCGCTCGCATAGCGCCTCGAACTCGGAGGCGAAGATGTCCGCGTAGGCGTCGGGCTGGGGCTTGAGGTAGTGGGACAGCACCAACGGCTCGTAGGGGGCGACGAAGGGGAACCGGGCCCGACCAGGCGGGTGAGTGAGCATCGTGGCGTTCGTGTGAATGCCCAGGGTGTTGAGGCCCAGCCTTCGCAGATCGGCCAGCGCCGCCTCGCGAAACCCCCTGTTCCAGGCCCGGTCGTGGACCTCCTCCGCGCCGAATCGCCGCAGCCAGTGATCGCGGTTGTAGTCCTGCGCCCACCAGTTCGCGTGGTAGTGGTTGACGCCCCAACTGATGAACGCGTGGCCTTCGGGAGTGACCAGCCACCAGCGCCGTCCATCGTGTTCGGTGCGAAAGAAGCCGGTCGCGTTGAATTTGAGGCCGGTCCAGCCACCGAAGCGGTCGCGATCGGCGGTCGTCTGTACAGCCCAGGCCGGCAGTCCGAGGCAGGCGCCGAACCCGACGAGAGACGACTTGAGAAGATCGCGTCGAGTAGTCGGTGAGGGCACAGCGTTTCTTTTCGGGCTCCACCGAGGGTAGCGCGCGGAGCGTAGCGACCGTGGAGACGGGCGCCGAATCCGTCTTGGTCGTATGGAGACTAGGCGCGGGCCTACGCGGCTCAGACGGCGTCGCGCACTGGGACTCCCCACCATTTGTCAAGTGGGTGTATCGCTCGCGATCGGTGTTGTGCGTTGTTCGGTTTTCCGCAGTCACGTCGAGCGGTGAGGCGAGCCGGTGGCTGGGTTGAGGTGGTTTGGCGGTTTGTTGTTGTCGGGTTCGCCGGGCAGTTGGGCAGAGGGTTCGGCGGGCTGATGCGGGGCTTCCGGTTCGGGGTATCCGGTGACCGCGTTTCGAGCTGTTTGACGTCGGGCCTGTTCCCGCGTGACGTGCGGGGCGTCGGCGTGTTCGTCGTGTCGCTCCTTGCCTTGCGGTGCGTGGAAGAGCGTGCGGTCGCGGAGCATGGCGCAAGCGATGCGGAGGAGTCGATCTCCGACGATGCGCAGGGCGTGTCCATGCGTCTTGCCTCGGTTTCGGGCGAGGTCGTACTTGTCTCGGCATTGGCTGTCTCGCTGCACGGCGACTCTGGCCCAGTGGTAGACGGCGTCGGCGAGTCTGTGGTTTCTGGCTCGTCGCTGTCGGACGGTCTTTCTGTTGCCGGACCTGACGGTGACGGGGGCTACACCGGCGAGGCATCGGAGGGCTTCGTGGTCTCGTTGTCTCAGTGCCTGTTCGGCCTCGGTCAGGAGGGTGGCGAGCACGTGGTTTCCGATTCCGGGTATGGAGTCGAGGATGGCGGCGTCGGAGGGTTCGGCGTGGTCGGTCGTGCTCTGCTTGGCCTGCTTGAGGGTTTTCTCAAGCTGGCGCCTGGCCTTGTCGATTTGCGCGTTGTACTGCTCGAGGATCGGCAGCAGGCTCAGGATGCGGTTTCTGGCGCATTCGACACTGGCGCTTCGTCGCTTGATCGGCTGTGCTTTCAGGCGGTCGGCGAGTTGGTCGGCGTCGATCCGGCGGACGCGATGCTTCCTGAGCAGCTTGGCGAGGGTGGACTTGGTTGTGCGCCGGGCCTTTTCCGGTGTGGGCAGTCGCTTGTACAGGTCGATCGCCCAGGGCGTCGTCACGTCGCCGTCGGTCGCGTCGAGAAACTGCGGGTAGTAGTCCACGAGATGCTGTCGGATGCGGTTCGCGATCGCGTTGCGGTCTTCGACGAGCTCCTTCCGGGCGCGGGCGGCGCCGCGCATTTCGATGACGTCGTCATCGGGCTCCTGGACCGGCCTGAGGCAGTCCGGGTCGGTGCGCAGGGCCGAGGCCAGGGCCTTGGCGTCTCGCCGGTCGTCCTTGGCGCCGGCGGCGGAGAAGCGGTCGCGGAAGCGGTCGAGTTGCATGGGGTTGATGGAGTGGACGGGGAAGCCCGATTCCATCAGGGTTTCGACCACGGGTCCGTGCGGCACTTCGATGGCGACCCTGATCCGATGCGCCGGACGCCGTGCGCGGGCGCGGAGCCAGTCGTTCATGGCGGCAAGCCCCCTGCCGCCATGGTCGAAGGCTCGTTGTTTCACGACCTTGCCCCGGTGATCCATCAGGCAGACGTGGTGTTTTCGGCTTCCCCAGTCCACGCCGGCGGTAAACGTCGTCGTCATGTCGTCCCCTCCCTGGTGCGTTAGCGTTGGCTTGTCGGCTCACCGCGATGCCGTTCGGTACCTGTACTGGCGCTCATGGCGCATACTCCCCACTGGATGTCCATCGCGGTGCAGGCAGCCAGGGCACAAATCCCAGTTGGGTGCTCGAGGCACAGTGCGCCGTTGGTGCTCCTGGCTGCCCGCCGACTTCACAAGGCTCCGGACACCGTCGCGGGAGGGTCCGCCGCGGCGCGGGCCGCGGAAGCTGCCGGCCCCGCGGAAAACGGCAAGCCGTTTCCCGCCGGACCTTGGAAAACCGGCGGACCGGTTTCCCACAGCTGCCGCAGCCCCGGCGACTACGGCGGATCGGTACGAGACGGTGACCGAAAATCAACCACGGAAAGGTACAGGTGCGCCGGCGTCCCCGCCGGCTGTAGCCGCGGGTCTTCTGACCCGCGGAAGACAACGCGCCGCGAAGCGGCGACGACACCCTGCTGGTTGACGAAGGGTTGCGGTTGACATATGGTTGCGGCCGCGAGGAGTTGGCACATGCCCACGGAAACGGCCATCCAGAAACTGCGCCCCGAAGAGGCGGCCAAGAGGGTCTTCAGGGCCCGCGAACAGGACAGCGCTTGGCTCGACCGCTTTGCCGAGAGCCTCGCCGGCTATCGCGAAGGGTCGGGAGAAACGAGCTTCACTGTCCGCCAATCCGGTTCGGATCTGGCGCGCACGATCGGTCTGTGGCAGCTCAGTCAGGCGAAAGCCGCCGCGTTGTTCGGCGTGAGCCGGCAAGCGTTCGCCAAGTGGTTGCAGCGTGGCGTACCCGCGGATCACGCCGTAGCCGTGGCGGACCTGAAGGCAGCCACCGACTTGCTGGAGCACTATCTCAAGCGCGACCGGATACCCGCGGTCGTGCGGCGGCCGATACCCGCGCTGGACGGAGTCACCCTCTTGGACCTGCTCGGTCGCGGCGACACAGGCAGGCTGTTGTCCGCATGCCGCGCCATGTTCGACTTCGAGCGCGCGCACAGGTGACGGCCCACTTGGTCGTCGAGCGAATCCCCGACGATCACTCGTGGTGGCGAGTAGCCGATCCGGCTTGGGCCGACCCGCTCGACCCCGGCTTCGCCCAACGGCGAGGCGGCCGTTGGAATCCGCCGGACAGTTTTCCGACGCTCTATCTGAACGAGGACATGGTCACGGCGCGCCTGAATCTCCGGGCCTTCATTGCCGCCTGGCCCTATGAGCCTGAGGAGCTGAGGGAAGACACAGGGCCGGTCCTGGTGGAATGCACCTTGCCGCGTCGGCAGTTCGTTTGTGACCTGCACACGCCCGAAGGCGTCCGCGCGGCGGGTATGCCTGCCTCCTACCCGCTCGAGAGCGACGGCACGGTCGTCGGACACGACCGCTGCCAGCCACTCGGAGGGCGGGCGAAGAACCAGGGTATGCGAGGTGTCCGAGCGCGTTCGGCCCAGTCACGGGATGGCGCGGGACGGGAACTGGCGTGGTTCCCGGCATCCGTTCGCAGCGTCGCCCGACGGGTCGCGACGCTGGCGTTTCCTGTCTGGTTCTGGGGCTAGTCGAACTCCGGCGCTCTACCGCACGAGCACGTACATCACGACCAGGGCGACGGCCAGCAGCGCCGCCAGCAGCCGCGGATCCAGAGTGCCGCGGATCTCCGAACGGGTCAGGAACGCGTACGGCTTGTCCCACGTCAGTCCGTCGATCTGCTCGGCCTTCGGCGGCGGCGTCGCCAGGCTGACGGCCACGTAGATGACGCTCAGGATGCAGAAGTACCACCACGCCTGCAGCAGGAAGGGGATCCCGAGGCCGTTCACGGGATCGGAGACGTACTGCACGCCGCCGAGGAAGCCGAAACCCATGTCGAACAGGAAGATGATGAAGCCGGCGACGAAGCCGAAGAGCAGCGTGAACGTGCCGGCCTGACGCGTTCCGCGGCGCCAGAAGACGCCCCAGAGCAGGACCGTCGCGATGGGAGGCGCGATGAACTGGGCCGGCAGCTTGTTGATCGCCTCGAAGATGGAGCCGAACCTCTCTCCCTGAGTGGACCAGGCGATCGCGACGGACATGACGACGACCGAACTGATCCTGCCGATGCGCACCTGCGACGTTTCCGACAGGCCGGGCCGGAAGTGCTTGGCGATGTCGACGGCGACGAGCGTTCCCGTGCTGTTCACGGCGGCGGCGATCGTGCTCATCAGCGCGGCGAGCAGCGCCGCGGCCATGATGCCGATGAGCCCGGTCGGCAGCAGCTCGGTGATCAGCGTCGGCAGGGCGTCGGTCGGCTCGTCGATGATGTCCTTGAACAGCACGTAGGCCAGCACGCCCGGCAGGACCATGAACAGCGGAGGCAGGAACTTGAGCAGGGAGGCAAACAGCGCGCCGTGCTGCGCGTCCCGCAGGGTCCCCGCGCCCAGCACCCGCTGAACGATCGTCTGGTCGGTGCACCAGTACCAGAGGCCGAGGATGGGGAAGCCCAGCAGGAAGCCGTACCAGATCGATCCGGGGTCGAAGCCCTCTTCCCCGGGAAGGTGGATCATGCTGAGCTGGTTCGGCTTCGTGGCCGCGAGCAGGTCCCCGTAAGAGTCGATTCCCACTTCGGGCAGCCTGGTCATGGCGATGACGGTGATCAGGATGGCGCCGCCCAGCAGGATGACGGTCTGGATCGTCTCCGTGACGACCACCGCCCGCAGGCCGCCGACGACGGTGTAGATCACCGTGATGATCGAGATCATCGCGATCGACATGAACGATGGAATCCCGAAGAACCGCTCGAACACGGCGGCGCCGGCGTACAGGCTGATGCCGATATGGATCAGCATCGCCGACATGATGAACATGAAGGACAGCGTGGTCCGGGCGGCCGGGCTGTAGCGCCGCTCCATGAACTCGGGCAGCGTCGTGATCCGGCTCCTGAAGTAGATCGGCACGAAGACGAGGCTGAGCAGGATGATCGTGAAGGAGGCCATCCACTCGTAGTTGCCCACGACCATGCCGACGCCGAAGCCGCTCTCGGCGAGCCCGACGAGGTGAATCGTCGAGATGTTCGAGGCGAAGAGCGCCGCCCCCACCACGGGCCACTTCAGGTTGCGGTTCGCCAGGAAGTACGACTCGCTGGTCTGCCGCTTGATCCCCCGCACCGACCACAGGCCGACGAACAGGATGCCCAGCAGGTAGACGACGATGATGAAGAGATCGACGGCTGCGATGGTCATTGGGACGCGGGCTACAGTACACCTCTGCGTTCGCACCCTTCCGTTGCCGTGATCCGATACGCGCCCGCTCTCCTCGTCGTCCTGCTCGCCGCCGCCGCGGCCGTCGCGCCGGCCGCATGGGCTGAGGACCTCTTCGCGGGCGCCGACCTCGAGACCTGGCAGGGTTCACCGGAGCTGTGGCGATTCGAGAACGGCGAGTTGATCGGTCTCGCCACCGAACGAGTGTCGCGGAACGAGTTCCTCTACGCCCCCGAACCCGTCGGCGACTTTCATCTGTCGGTGGAGGTGAAGCTCCTGCCGAACCGCCTGAACGCCGGCATTCAGTTCCGGTCGAGCCGCCTCGAGAACGGCCACGCGGTGGGGTACCAGGCGGACATCGGTCGCGGCGTCTGGGGCCGCCTCTACCATGAGCACGGACGCGGGCAGCTCGACTGGACGGACGCCGGTGAGCGCCACGTTCGCCCGGGCGAGTGGAACCGCTACGAGATTCTCGCCGTCGGCCACCGCATCTGGACGGCCATCAACGGCCACCTGTCGGTGGCGACCCTCGACGAAGCGGGCGAACTTGAGGGCCTTCTCGCCTTCCAGATCCACTCGGGGCCGCCGCAGGAGGTGCGCTTCCGCGATGCCAAGCTGACGCGAGACCCCGTGGTCGAGCTGGCCGGGATGGACGAGGCGGCGCTCGAGGAGGCGTTGAGACCCGCTCCACTGCTCGGGTTCGGAGGCCCGCGAACCGCAGTCGACGCGCCGTCAGGCGCGGCCGTGGACAGCGAGCGTGATTCGGCCGCCGCTACGGCCCTGCGCCGGACGCCGCCAGGCGTCGAAGCGACCCTCTACGCCTCCGAGCCGCTCCTGGCGAGCCCAACGAACCTCGACGTCGACCGCCACGGCCGCGTCTGGGTCATCGACGTCATGAACTACCGCGAGCACGGCGAGAACGACGAGCGTCCGGAGGGCGATCGCATCCTGATCCTCGACGATGCCGACGGCGATGGCGTTGCCGACCAAGCCAGGGTCTACTACCAGGGTCGCGACATCGACGCCGCTCTCGGCATCGCGGTGCTCGGGAACCAGGTCATCGTGACGGCGGCGCCCGAAGTGATCGTGTTCACGGACGACGACGGCGACGACCTGCCCGACTCGAAGGAGTCCCTGTTCACCCGGACCGGCCTGGCCCAGAACGACCACTCCACGCACTCCTTCGTCTTCGGGCCCGACGGCAAGTACTACTGGAACATGGGCAACGCCGGCATGTACGTGCACGATGCGCGGGGCCAGCTCGTGTACGACCGCTTCGGCCGGCCGGTCGTGCAGCGCCGCGTCACGCGGTTCCGCCCGGGCGAGTTCGACGACGTCGAGCCGCACTACCTGGGCGGCATGGTCTTTCGCTGCAATCCGGACGGCAGCGACTTCGAGGTCCTGGGCCACAACTTCCGCAACAACTACGAGGTCGCCGTCGACTCGTTCGGCAATCTCTGGCAGTCGGACAACGACGACGACGGCTACCGCGGCGTGCGGATCAACTACGTTGTGGAGTACGGCAACTACGGCTACCGCGACGAGATGACGGCGGCGGCCTGGGCCCAGCACCGGACCGGGCAGAGCGAGATCGTCTGGGAGCGGCACTGGCACCAGAACGATCCGGGGGTCGTCCCCAACTCGGTCTATCTGGGCGCCGGCTCGCCCACCGGCATCACGGTCTACGAGGGGCGGCTGCTGCCCGAGGTCTACTGGGACCGACCGCTGCACGCCGACGCCGGCCCCGGGGTCGTGCGCGGGGTGGCCACCGGGAAGACGGGCGCCGGCTGGAGCGGGGAGATGGTGCCGCTGCTCGGCGGCGAGGATCGCTGGGCGCGCCCGGTCGACGTCGCCGTGGCTCCCGACGGAGCGGTCTTCGTCAGCGACTGGTACGACCCGGTCGTCAGCTGGAATCGTCAGGCCGATCTCGATCGGGGTCGCGTCTTCCGCCTCGCGCCGCCCGGCCATCGCAGCCAGCGATCCGAAGTCGACCTCTCGACTGCTGCCGGCGCCGTCATGGCACTGAAGAGTCCCAATACCGACGCCCGCTTCGGCGCCTGGCAGGCCTTGCGTGCCATGGGTAGCGATGCGGAGGAAGCGCTCGCGGGGCTCTTCGAGTCCGACCGGGCGGCCTTCAGGGCCCGCGCCCTCTGGCTGCTCAGCAGGATCGAGGGCCGTGGCCAGGCCTGGATCGAGCGTGCGCTTGCCGATGACGACGAGGACATCCGCGTCGTGGCGGTGCGAGCGGCGCGGCAGTTGGAGAGCGGCCTCGAACCGGTGCTGGAGGAGGCCGCGGCCGACGCCTCGCCGCAGGTGCGCCGTGAGGTCGCCGTGGCGCTGCGGGGCAGCGAAGTCGAGGCGACGGCCGATCTGTGGACCCGGCTTTCCATGCGCCACGACGGCGAAGACCGCTGGTATCTCGAGGCGCTCGGCATCGCGGCCGAAGATCGCTGGGACGAGCTTCTCACCGCCTGGCTCGCGAAGGCGGGCGACGAGTGGAACACCGCCGCCGGCCGCGATCTGATCTGGAGGTCGCGGGCCGCCGATACGCCGGCGCTCCTGCGGAGGATCCTGACGGACGCCGACCTCGACGCCTCGGATGCCGCCCGATACCTGCGCGCCTTCGACTTCCAGGCGGCGAGTACGGCGAAGGAAGAGGCTCTCCGACGGGTCTTTCTCGATGCCGCAGGGGGGGCGAGCCCGGCGGCCGCCTTCATCGCCAGCGAGGCGGCGGTGCGCCTCGAGCGGGTTGATCTGGAGAGCGACCCCGAGGTCGCCTCCGCGCTCTCGCAACTCCTTGGGAGCGATGTGGCTCCGGGTCCCTTCGTTCGTCTCGTGAGTCGCTACGAGCTTGATGCCCACTATCCGAAGCTGGCCGGGATTGCGGCCCGGCACGGCGCCGAGGCGGTCGGGCAGGCGGCGATCAGCACGCTGCTGGCCCTTGAAGAGGACGAGGTCATCGAGTCCTTTCTCGCGGACGCCAGGAGCGCCGAGGCGGCGGGCCTGGTCGAAGCCCTCGGTCGCTCGCGTGAACTTGGGGCGGTCGCCCACCTCGAGGCCGCGGCGCTCGGCGACTCTCTGGACTGGGTGGCTCGCGACCAGGCGGTGCGCGGACTGGCGAGAACCAGGGCGGGCGCGGAGCGGCTGGTGGAGCTGGGCGAGCAGCGGAAGCTGCCCGAGGAACTGCACGAAGTCGCTGGGGCGGCACTCTCGGGTTTGATGCAGGTTCCCGTCCGGGAGCGCGCTGCGCGGGTGTACCCGCTGCCGCCGACGAAGAGCGCCGAGCCGTTGCCGCAGATGACCGACCTGCTCGTCCTTCTCGGCGATGTCGAGCGCGGCCGCGAGGTCTTCTCCTCGGCGACCTGCAGCGAGTGTCACATCGTTTCAGGCGACGGCACCGAGTACGGCCCGGATCTCTCGACCATCGGCTCCAAGCTGGCCAAGAAGGGCCTCTACGAGTCGATTCTCGATCCGAGCGCCTCCATTTCGCCGACCTACGCGCCCTACCTGTTCGAGCTCGCGAACGGCGAGTCCGTGGTCGGCATGCTGGTCTCGGAGACCGACGATCGCCTGATCGTCAGAACCGAGGGCGGCGTCGTCACCGAGTACGAGCGCGCGGAGGTAGAGAGCGTCGTGCCGCAGTCGGTGTCGATCATGCCCTCCGATCTTTCGAGGCAGTTGACGGTCGAAGAACTGATCGACCTGGTCGAGTATCTGACGACGCTTCGCTAGCGCGCCCCGGCGCACCCGTTTCTGCCGCGGGCGGGTTCCTGGATCAGACGATGATGTCGTCGACGACCAGGCCCTCGACGTCCGTCAACCGGAAATCGCGCCCCTGGGAGCGGTACGTCAACCGCTCGTGGTCGAGTCCCAGCAGATGCAGGATCGTGGCGTGGAGGTCGTGGATGTGGACCTTGTCCTCGATCGCGTAGTAGCCGTAGTCGTCGGTGCGGCCGTGGCTGTGGCCGGGCTTCACGCCGCCGCCGGCCATGAACATCGTGTAGCCGTGGGGGTTGTGGTCGCGGCCGTTGCGGGCCCCGGCTTCGGCGCCGGGAGTGCGCCCGAACTCGCCGCCCCAGAGCACCAGGGTCTCGTCCAGCAGTCCTCGTGACTTGAGGTCCTTGATCAGGCCGGCCACCGGCCGATCGACCTCGGCGCAGCTCTGCGGCAGGCCCGTGATCAGGCCCGAGTGGTGGTCCCACTTGGAGTCCGGCCCGTGGGTCGCCTGCACGAAGCGGACGCCGGATTCCGAGAAGCGTCGCGCGAGCAGGCAGCGGAGCCCGAAGTTCCGGGCCACCGGGTCGTCGAGGCCGTAGAGCCGCCTGGTCGCGTCGGACTCGCCCTCGATGCTCATCAGCTCGGGCGCCTCGGTCTGCATGCGGAAGGCGAGCTCGAACGACTCGATGCGGCCCTCGAGCGCCTGGTCGGGCCCTGTCTGCTCGAGCTGGCGGCGCTGCCAGCGCTGGAGGAGGTCGAGTTCGCTCCGCTGGACCTCCGGCGACACGGACTCGTTGTCGAGGAAGTCGATCGTCGCGTCTTCCGTCTTCATCCGCGTCGTGCCGATCGCGGTGCCGTTGTATGCGGCTGGCAGGAAGGCCGACGAGTAGTTCTGGACGCCGCCGTGCTGGTACGAGGGGCAGATCGTGATGAAGCCGGGAAGGTTCTCGTTCTCCGTGCCCAGTCCGTAGGCGATCCACGAGCCCATCGACGGCCGCACGAAGCGGTCGCTGCCGGTGTTCATCGCCAGGATGGCCCCGCCGTGGGCGGCGTTCGTGCCCCACATCGAGCGGATGAAGCAGAGATCGTCGACCACCGAGGCGATGTTGGGCATCAGTTCGCTCACCCAGGCGCCGGACTGGCCGTGCTGCTTGAACTCCCAGGGGCTCTTGAACAGGTTCCCGGTCTCGTTGAACTGCACCCGCGGCTTGGCGAAGGGCAGCGGCTTGTTGTCGTCGCGGATGAGAAGCGGCTTGTACTCGAAGAGGTCGTGCTGCGACGGGCCGCCGTGCATGTGCAGGAAGATGATCCGCTTCGCCTTCGGGGCGAAGTGCGGCGGGCGCGGCGCGAGGGGGTTCCCGGGCTCAGCGGCCAGGAGGTCGCGCTGCAGCAGGGAGGAGAGCGCCAGGCCGCCGAAGCCGCAGCCGCAGGTCTTCAGCATCTGGCGGCGGGTCAGCGGTGGCGGCTGGTAGTGGGGGTAGCGCATCGTCTGTGGCCTGATCCGGGAATCTAGTTGATGTAGATGAACTCGCTGGCCGCGAGGATGACGTGGGCGAGGCGGGTCCAGGCGTAGATCTCGGCCTCGTCCGCTGGCGCACCGCGACGCATCTCGTCGAGGAAGGCGAGGCTGTCTTTGATCTCGACGTCGTCGGCCGGGCGGCCGTAGGCGCGGACGAAGGCGGTGTCGATTCGATCCGCGGCGCTCGCGCCCTCTAGCTCCAGGAGTTGCCGCGCGAAGCCGAGCGCCGCTTCCTCGACGAACGGGCTGTTCATCATCAGGAGCGCCTGGCGCGGCACGACCGTTTCGGATCGGTCGCCGACCGAGTCGCTGGCGTCGCCAAAGTCGAAGCCACCGAAGATGTTGTAGATCGCGGTGCGCACCACCGGCATGTAGATCGAACGCCTCGGCGCGTCGTAGATGTCGACCCGGCCGAGGGTGCCGGTTTCGCCGAAGACGTATCCCCTGGCGTCGTACTCCTCGACCCGACCTCCGATCGTCAGGTCGAGACGGCCGGCGAGTTGCAGCAGGGCGTCGCGGATCGGCTCGACCTCCAGGCGGCGCCGGTTGTTGCGCCAGAGGAGGAGGTTCTCCTCGTCGACCGCGGCGTTGGCGGCGTCGTAGTCGCTCGACAGCCGGTAGGTGCTCGACAGCATGATGTCGCGGTGCAGGTTCTTGAGCGACCACCCTCCCTCGACGAAACGCCGCGCCAGCCAGTCGAGAAGCTCAGGGTGAGTGGGAGCGCTGCCGATCGCGCCGAAGTTGCTCGGCGTGTCGACGAGGCCGCGGCCGAAGTGCCAGTGCCAGACGCGGTTGACGATGACGCGGGCGGTGAGCGGGTGTTCGGGGTGGGTGATCCAGCGCGCCAGTTCGAGCCGGCCGCTGGCGCCGGCGGCTACCGGTGGCGGCGGCACGAGGTGGTCCGTGACCTTCAGGAATCCGCGCGGCTCCGGTTTCTCCGCGAGGTTCACATGGCTGCCGCGGATGTGCACCGGCAGATCGACGATCTCCGCCTCCTCCACCGCCATCGCGTACGGCGGCGCGGGCGGCGATGCCGCCTCCAGGCGCTCGACTTCGGTGCGCAGCTCGGCGAGCCGCTCCAGCGCCTCCTGCGGGTAGAGCTTCTCTTCCTCTTCCTGGTCGAGGCAGGGGATGCAGAAGTAGCCGTCGTAGACCAGCCAGCGCAGCTCCTCCTGCTCGCGCGGCAGCCTGAAGTCCGACGGCGCCAGCTCGTCCTCGTCCTTGAGGCCGAGTCGCATGAGGTGCTCTTCCCAGGCGATCTCGATCGTCGCGAACAGGCTCGCGTAGCGCCAGGCGACCTCCTCCAGCGTCTTCGGCGCCGGCCCGCGGACAAGGCTTCGGGTGAGCGGCGCCGTCAGCACCTTCTCCGAGGCGATGATCGCCCGCAGCTCTTCGGTCACCTGCTCGTAGCGATCGGGCGAGGCGGCGGCGTAGGCGTTCCAGATGACGAAGACGCTGCTCGGGCTCGGGGCGTCCCCCTCGACCGGCGGGCCTTCCCGGTAGCGGTAGAAGGCCCTGACCCAGCGCTCGAGAACCGGAGGTTCCAGCCCGCGGCCTTCGGCAACCCGGGCGATCGTCTCGCGCGCCTCTTCCTGCTTCGCCTCGTCGTCGCTCCAGCTCGCGTAGGCCTCTTCCACGGCGAGCAGGTACTCGGCGAGGGCCGCGCGGCGCGGACGGCGCAGGAGGTCGTTCTGCTCCTCGACCACCTCGTCGACCTTCTCCCGCGCCTCGGCGACCAGCTTCCGGGCCGCTTCGTACTCGGCGAGCTCGTCTTCCGGGGCCAGCGGCCGCTCCAGCCAGCGCATGCCGGCGGCGTCGCTCATCGTCGCGGTCGAGCGCAGGACGCCGGCCATCGCGTAGTAGTCGGCCGTGGGGATCGGGTCGAACTTGTGGTCGTGGCAGCGGGCGCAGCCGACCGGCAGGGCGAGGAAGGCGCGGCCCACGGTGTTGACCTGCTCGTCGACGATGTCGATCAGCATCTTGTCGACGTCCTGCTCGGCGAGCACCTTGGGGCCCAGCATGAGGAAACCTGTGGCGGTGATCTGTTCGAAGCGCTGCTCGTCGGTCTCGGCCGGCATCAGGTCGCCCGCGATCTGCTCGCGGACGAAGCGGTTGAAGGGCTTGTCGCGGTTCAGGGAGTCGACGACGTAGTCGCGGTAGCGGAAGGCGTTGGGGAAGGCGATGTTCTCGTCGAGGCCGTTCGAGTCGGCGTAGCGGGCGATGTCGAGCCAGTGGCGGCCCCAGCGTTCGCCGTAGTGGGGCGAGGCGAGAAGCCTGCCTATGACCTTCGCGAAGGCGTCGGGGCTCTCATCGGCCAGGAAGTCCTCGATCTCGGCTTCCGACGGGGCCAGGCCGATCAGGTCGAACGTGGCTCGTCGGAGGAGCGTGCGCCTGCCGGCTGGCGCCACCGGCGCGAGGCCGCGTTCCTCGAGCCGCGCCAGGATGAAGCGATCGAGGGGCCGGCTGACCCAGGCCTCGTTCTCGACGTCGGGGAGCGCCGGCTCTTCGACTCGCCGGAAGGCCCAGTGCTCGCGGCCGGGGCCGTAGTCGAACGTCTCGGCGGTTCTCGCGGCGACCACCGTCTGTTCCCCTCCGGTTCGCGGGTCGGGAGCGCCGCGCCGGATCCACTGCTCGAAGTCGGCGATGACGTGCGCCGGCAGCTTGCCGTCCGGCGGCATCTGAGTGAGACCCTCGTAGTGGAGCGCCTCGATCATCAGGCTGTCCTCGGGCGACCCCGGGACGATCACGGCGCCGCTGTCCCCGCCGGCGCGGACGCCTTCCGCGTCGAGCAGGATGAGCCCGCCGCGGATCTTCGCGGGATCGCCGCCGTGGCACTGGTAGCAGCGTTCGACGAGGACCGGCCGGATCTTCGACTCGAAGAACTCTAGGTCGGCGGGATCGGTCTCAGCGACGCCGGCGACCGTGCCGACCGCCGCCAGCCAGGCAAGGAGGAAGGGCGCAGCGCGGATCATTGAAGGCTCAGAACTGAACGGCGCAGTCTACCAAGCCCGCGGGCCACACTGGGTGCGCCGGCGCCCTCGCCGGCTCGGCTCTCCGCCCCTACTTCCTTGTCACGTACACGTAGTAGGCGCTCGCGATGACCTCGCGGCCTTGGTCGAACCAGGTGTGCAGCGCCATCGGCCCCTCAGGCAAGGTCACCGTGAACCTGGCCTCCGTGTCGTCCGAGTCGACCGCCGTCCTGAGCCCTTCGAAGCCATAGGGCGGCTTGTCGCCGATCTCCAGGTGATGGTGGTCGCTGATGAAGATGCGGGCCGAGGTGATCGGCAGCGCCGTGCCGCCCTCGGGCGCCGACGCGAGCGGCACGTCGATCTCCCGGGGCCAGCGCCGGAGCGCGAACTCGTACTCGCCCGCCTCGGCCACGTCGAGCAGCCAGTAGCCGGTCTTCCGTGTCCCGACGCGGATCTGCCTCTGCTGGTCGACGAACACGTCGAGCCACTCGCAGCCGGTCAGCATCATCGGGTTCTCGGTGTCGTCGCCGATCACGATCCGCTGGGGCTCGTTGGCGGTTGGAGCCACTTCGTCCCACCACGCGTAGAGATGGTCCCGCATCCTGGCGACCACTTCAGGGTGCTGGTCGATCACGTTCGTCGTCTGCAGCGGATCGGATTCCAGGTCGTAGAGCTCGCGGTCTTCGAGCAGGCGCCAGCCCTTCCACAGGACTCCCGCGTGACTGCGGGTGAGGATCGACTGGGTGTAGGGCGAGGGATAGTTGAAGCCGGACGGCATGCGGCTGTAGTTGATGATCAGCATGCGGTCTTCGGGAACGCTCGCCTCTCCGCGCAGGACGGGGGCGAGGCTCGTGCCGTTGAAGTTCGCGGCCGCCGCCGTCTCGATTCCGGTGAGGTCCAGGAGCGTCGGCAGGACGTCCTGCACCTGTGTCAGGCCCGTCACGTCCCGCGGGTCCGCCAGGCCGCCGTTCGGCCAACTGATGAAGAAGGGAACGCGATGGCCCCCTTCCCAGAGCTCGGTCTTCATCCCGCGCATGCCGGCGTTGAAGTAGAGCGGGCCGTGCGTGCTCCCGTTGTCCGTCATGAAGATCACGACCGTGTTCTCTCTCAGCCCTTCGTCCTCGAGGAAGTCGAGAAGCCTGCCCACGTTCGTGTCGATGTTCCGGACCATCCCCAGGTACCGGCTCAGCCGGGTCTTCAGCGCCGCACTCATGTCGGCGAACTCGGGCCGGGCCAATGCGGCCGCGAGAGCGGCTTCGTCTTCCTCCTTGGCGATCAGCGGGCCGTGCGGCGTGTTCGGGGCGATGTAGGTCAGAAAGGGCGTTCCGGCCTCCGCGGAGCGCTTCATGTGGTCGATCGCTTCGTCGAAGAAGATGTCCGTGCAGTACCCCTCGAACGCCTCCCGCCTGCCGTTGCGGATGTAGGTGTCGTCGAAGTAGTCGTTGCCCCAGAAGTCGGGAACCGAGCCGATGTGGGACGAGGGGAACCACACGGTCTCGTGGAATCCGCGGTCCTCGGGCCGGAAGGGGTAGTTGTCGCCGAGGTGCCACTTGCCGAACACGCCGGTGCTGTAGCCGGCCTCGGCGAAGATGTCGGCCATCGTCGGGATCTCCGGCCGCAGGAGCGCCCGGCCGCTGCTGACGTTGATCGCGCCGTTCCGGGCGGCGTCCATGCCGGTCAGCAGTTGTCCGCGGGTCGGCGTGCACATGGGCGCGACGTGGAAGTCGTCGAGGCGGACGCTCTCGGCGCGCAACCGGTCGAGATGCGGCGTCTCGAGCACGGGGTTGCCGTGGGCGGAGATTTCGCCGTAGCCCTGGTCGTCCGTCATCACGATGACGACGTTGGGCGGCTGGGCGGACGCGGTGCCGGCGAGCGCGAACAGCAGAACAGCGAAGAGAGACGTTGTTAGCCTCACGATCGAGTCTCCATGGTGGGTGTATCCAAGAGCGAGCGGTGCCACGCAGGGTAGCGGAGACGTCCGCGGACGCGGTGCCGGCGTGACCTCGTTCCGCGACCGCTACGGCGGCTGGGCACTCGTCGCCGGCGCCTCGGAGGGTCTGGGCGCCGCGTTCGCGGAGTGCCTCGCCGGGCGCGGCATGGACCTCGTGCTGATCGCCCGGCGCGAGTCGTTGCTCGACGACCTGGCGGGGCGGCTTCGCGATCGCTATGGCATCGAGGTGTGGCCGGTGGCGATGGACCTCGCCAGTCCCGATCTCGCTGCCGCCCTTGCCGCCGCCACATCGGACCTCGACCTGGGCGTGCTCGTCTACAACGCCGCCTTCGTCCCGGTGGGTCGCTTCGTCGACGCCGACGCCGAGGAACTCGAGCGGGCGGTGGACGTCAATGTCCGGGCGCCCGTGGTCATGCTGCACACGCTGCTGCCGGGTCTCGAGCGGCGCGGCCGGGGCGCGGTGATCCTGATGTCCTCCCTGGCGGGCCTGCAGGGGACGCCGCGGGTCGCGGCCTACGCCGCCACCAAGGCCTTCAACGCGATTCTCGGCGAGGGCCTGTGGCAGGAGCTTCGCGAACAGGGCGTCGACGTGGTCGCCTGCTGCGCCGGCGCGGTCGAGACGCCGGGCTACCTGCGTTCGGGGAAGGGCCGCGTGCCCGGCATGCTCGATCCCGAAACGGTGGCGCGGCGAACGCTCGATGCGCTCGGCAAGGGTCCACGGTTCGTGCCGGGGCTGGTCAACCGCCTGGTCGCCGTGCTGCTCACGCGCCTGCTGCCGCGCGGGGCAGCGGTCCGGCTGATGGCGGGCAACACCGGCGACATCGGCTAACTGGGTGCGCGGGTCTTCTGACCCGCCTGCGGGTGGAGCCGCGGAGCGGCGCAGCCCGAGCAGAAGGCCGCCGGCCAAAGGCCGGCGACGATACTGGCCGCCGCCTACGGCGGCAGCGGGTCAGAAGACCCGCGCACCCAGAGCAACGACATCACCCGGTGTGAGTCGCTCTACCGCCGGTCGAACCGCAACCGCCGCACGCGCGACGAATCGCTGATGTAGAGGGCAGTCACCCTGCCTGAGGCGTCTCGCTCGAAGCGCGCGGGCCATGCGACGACGGTGGCGAACAGTGCACGGGCCGGGGACCTCTCCAGCAGCGGATCGCTCAGCGCGAAAGCGTCCCTGAACAGGGGCTCGAGTGTGCGCGGCTCTTCGAGCGGGCGACGGAACAGCAGCTTGCCGTCCCGGAACTCGACCGAGTACGTCACGTCGAGTTCGTCGCTCGTGTAGGCGCCGACGTACTCCGCCAGCTCCTCGGGCGTCGGAGTGACCGCGGGCATCGCCCGGTAGCGCCGCTTCGGATCGTCCGCCAGGGTGGCCGTCCTCGCGCCGTCTGCTTCCGTAGCGAACGCGACGACGAGGCCGGACAGGCCGACCGCGAACCGGTCCTCGCCCAGGGGCCTTGTTCTCACCGCGCCGAAGTAGAGCCCGCCGTTTCGGACGGTGATCCGGACGATCGAGTCGGTACGGGTATGGAGGTAGGGGTCCGCCCAGCGTTCCAGGTCTTCCAGCGGGACCTCGACGTTCGGCTGCGGACTCTCCGCGTCCGCGGCCTCGTGGTCCGGCCCTAGGAAGACGTCGATCGCGCGGCGACCGATCGCGACCGGACTGATGTCGCCGTGATTGCAAAGGAGAGCGAGTGACAGGCGGTCGCGGTCGGGATAGCGGGCCAGCCAGGCCCGGTAGCCGGCGGTGCCGCCGCTGTGAGCGATCTCGCGTTCGCCGCGGTACTCGCCGATCTGGAGGCCGAGCGCGTAGTCGTTCTCGGTCCCGTCGTTGAAGCGTCCCGGAGTCTCCAGCAGGTCGACGAATCGCTGCCCGAGGACGTTCGGCTCGTAGAGCTCCTGGTTCCAGCGCTGCAGATCGCTCACCGTTGTCAGCAGGCCGCCGTTACCGAAGACCTCGGTGTTCGACATGTTCGTGTGGAGTCCGCCGCTCCTGCCGGTTCCGTAGGCCGTGGCGCGACCCTTGACGATCTGCGTGAAGTCGTCCCGCCAGAGCGTGCTCGCCATGCCCAGCGGGCCGAAGATCCGCTCGGTCGTGAACTCGTTGAACGACTGGCCCGAGACGCGCTCGGCGAGCACGACGCTCAGGATGTACGGAGCGTTGCTGTACAGGTACTCCTCGCCTGGCGGGAAGTTGAGATCCCGCTGCCGGGCCATGAGGGCCAGGATCTCGGCGTTCGTGTGCACGGCGAAGCCGTCGGGCCGCCCGCGGAGAGCGACCAGCGGACGGAACGTCCTGAGTCCGCTGGTGTGGGTCAGGAGGTGGCGGATCGTGATCGGCGCGCCGAAGTCCGGCAGTTCGGGAAGGTGCTCGCGCACCGGGTCGTCGAGCGAGAGCTTGCCGTCGAGGGCGAGGAGCACGATGGCCGCGGCGGTGAACTGCTTGGAGACGGAGCCGGCCTCGAAGATCGTCTCGGGCGTGATGGCCGCCGGCTGCTCCAGGTGGGCCATGCCGAATCCGCGGGCGTAGACGGTCTCGCCGGCCCTGGTGATGGAGACGGCGCAGCCGGCCGTGTCGTCCCGGTCCCAGAGCTTGAAGACCGCGTCGACCTGCTCCGCCACCGTTGACGGCGACTCCTCGACGTTCTGAGCCGAAGCGCCGGCGCAGACCGCCAGGCCGAGGAGCAGATACCCCAGGAGGGTCCGGCGCCGGCGTGGGTTCGGGTGACGGAGAGGGTCATGCCGCATGTTTCGATCTCCTCTGCCTGATCAGGATCGCAAGGCCGAGCACGATACGATGCTACGCCCGATGACGCACAACCCGAGGCGGTACCTGGGCGGCGGCAGCCCCAGGCCACGGCCCCTTGTGTTCCTGGCTGCCGCCCTGGTCGCGTCCGCCGGCTTCGCCGCGGACAAGCGGCCCATGACGATCGTCGACCTGATCGACGTGCCGGGGATCGGCAGTCCGCGCATCTCTCCGGACGGCGGCCAACTCCTCTACACCCGCAGTGACACGGACTGGAAGAAGAACGGTCGCACGACCCACATCCGCCGGATCGGTACGGACGGCACGGGAGACGTCCGATTGACCTACGGCGAGAAGGGGGAGCGTAGTCCGCGCTGGTCCCCGGAAGGGAACTACGTGGCGTTTATCGCGACCCGCGGCGAGGAGGACACGGCGCAGATCTACGTCTTGCCGAACGGAGGCGGGGAAGCCGCGCCGTTGACCAGCCACGAGACCTCCGTTCAGAGCTTCGAGTTCTCGCCGGACGGGAAGCACATCTTCTTCGTCGCTGCCGACCCGGACACTCCCGAGGAGAAGAAGAAGGACGAGCTGAAGGACGACGTCTTCGCCTTCGACGAGGACTACAAGCAGCGCCACCTGTTCCGGGTCGCCTGGACCGGCGACGACCGGGGCGGTGTCGGGCGGATCACCGAGGGCGACTTCTCCGTGGTCGGCTTCCGGATCTCGGCGGACGGCGCGCGGATCGCGCACCACCGGGCGCCTTCGCCGCTCTTCGACAACCGGGACGAGGGCGAGGTCTGGCTCATGGATGCCGACGGCGGCAACGCCCTCCAGCTCACCGACAACACGGTGACCGAGTCCGGCGCCGAGCTGTCGCCGGACGGGCAGTGGGTGCTGTTCACGTCCACGTCCAGCGCCGATCTGGAGACGTACTACAACGGCAACATCTTCGTGGTGCCGGCCGTCGGCGGAGCGCACCGTCTGCTGTACGAGGACATGCCCCACGAGGTCAACGGCGCTCGCTGGGCGGACGACGGCACGATCTACTTCACTGCGAACACCGGGGTGCGCAGCCAGCTCTTCCACGCCGCGGTCGGCGATTTTCAGCCCGTGCCGCTCACCGAGGGCGACCACGCGCTGGGCTCGTGGAGCTACTCGAAGGACGCGGGTCTGCACGCCTTCGGGATCAACCGCCGCGAGAACGCCGGCGACATCCACGTGATGCCGGCCGGGGGCGGGACTCCGACCAAGGTGACCGCCGCCTACGACTACCTCGACGAGACTTTCCTGCTGCCCCGCCAGGAAGCGATCCGCTGGCCGGGCGAGGACGGCGTCGAAGTCGAGGGCCTCCTCTACTACCCGCTCGACTACGAGGAGGGCAACCGGTACCCCGTGGTCGTGCAGACGCACGGCGGACCCGCGGCATCCGACAAGTTCGGCTTCGGCCGCTGGTCCAACTACGTCCAGGTGCTGGCGGCCCGCGGCTACTTCGTCTTCAAGCCGAACTACCGTGGCAGCACCGGCTACGGCGATCCGTTCCTGCGCGACATGGTCGGCCACTACTTCCACCAGGCGCACCTCGACGTGATGACCGGAGTCGACCACCTGATCGAGCTCGGGCTGGTGGACGGCGACCGCATGGCCAAGATGGGCTGGAGCGGCGGCGGTCACATGACGAACAAGATCATCACCCACACCGACCGCTTCAAGGCCGCGTCCTCAGGCGCCGGCGCGGTGAACTGGATCTCGATGTACGGCCAGAGCGACGTGCGGACCTACCGCACCCCCTGGTTCGGGGGCACTCCGTGGCAGGAGGACGCCCCGATCGGGATCTACTGGGAGAACTCGCCGCTCCGGGACATCTACAAGGTGACGACGCCGACGCTCGTCCTGGTGGGCGAGAACGACGTTCGCGTGCCGCCGCCCCAGTCGGTGGAGCTCTACCGGGCGCTGAAGGCGAACGGCGTGGACACCCACCTCTACATCGCGCCGCGCGAACCCCACGGCTGGCGGGAGCTCCGCCACGAACTGTTCAAGGTGAACGTGGAGATCGACTGGTTCGAACGCCACGTCCGGGGCATCGAGTACGAGTGGGAGACGGCTCCGGGGTCTGAAGACGACGAGGCAGTCGAGGAGACCGGCGCGAGCACCGGCTAGTCGGGTATGGATGCGCGCGAGACCGCCGGGACGGCGGGGAGTGACCCCGGGAGTGCGAGGGGGCCGAAGATCCCGGTCGCGGTCTTCGTCGTCATCGTCGTCGCTCTCCAGGCCGCGGCCTGGAACGTGGCGAGTTACCGGCTGCACGGAAGCGTCGATCCGATCTACTTCGTGCTCAGCCTCTTCCTGTCGATCAACCTGCTGATCTGCTACTGGGAGGCCTGCCTGTACCTGCGGCGCGACTACATCGCGCAACGGGCGGAGTACTGGCGCGAACGCGGCGCGGCGGCCGGCCGGCCGGCGGCCATCCTGTTCCTGTTCTCCGGGATCCCGGTCGGGAGCATCCTGTCGCCGACGGCATGGGCGGATGTCTGGGCTGCCTACTGCGTGTACGACGACGCCTACACGGACCGGCGGACGTTCGGCTTCAACTGCGACGTGGGCAACGGTTTCGCCACGCCGATCCCGTCGATGATCCTGCTTCTCTCGATGACCACCGGATTCCTGCCGGCCGTGGTGGCCGGGATCCTCGGGGTCGCGCTGTTCTGGCAGTGGGTCTACGTCAGCTCGCTCTACGTGGTGAGCTTCTACATCTCCGGCGGGCACCGGGCGATCAGCCGGGTGGACCGACTCTTCTGGGTGTGGGCGCCCAACACGATCTGGGTCGTCGTCCCGATGTTCGGGTTGTACGTAGCGATCCGCCTGGTTCTGGACGGGACGTACGGCGTGTTGGGTCGCTGAGGCGGCGGGCTCGCCCCAGTAAGGTCGCCGCTTTGCGGCGCGTTTCTCCGCGGTAGCCGGCGGGGGCGCCGGCGCACCCAGTGGGGCCGCCGGTGCACCCAATCAGCGGCCGCTGCTGGTCTCGGCTGCTGCGGCTTCCCTCTGCTTGCGCCGGAACTCGCGCAGCATCTCCATCTGCTGCCTCAACTGCTCGGGCACGATGAAGGTGGGCATGTCCGTCTGCTGGGTCTTGTCGCTGAACGTGTAGTGGATGAAGCCGACCATCATCTCGTCGGTCGTCGCTTCGCCCCAGGTCACGTTCGACGTCGGATCGGGGTTCGCCAGGTTGTCGGCGGAGTTGTCGAACTTCGCGTCGACCCGGATCGTCGTGCCGGCCGGGATTACCCTGGGCGCCGTCGGCGTGTAGGTGAGCTGCCAGTTGAAGTCGTAGTTCGGCACGTCGAGCAGGACTTCCTTGCGGCCGTCCGGGTACTCCGCGGTGAACGTCATCGACTTGCCCCGCAGGTGCATGTGGGGCGTGAAGTCGAAGAGGACGGCTTCGTGCTTCGTGGTGAACGCCGACCAGGAGTGGTAGTCGCTCTCGCCCGCCGGGATGTTGAGCGTCGGGTCGACCAGCCACAGCGTCTCCACCACGTTCTCGGGCTTCTCGTCGTGGAAGTAGAGCCCCATCGTCGTCTGGTCCGTGCCGCCGGTGCCCGGGCCCGGAATCTTGTGGTAGTGCATCTGGAAGAACAGCGTGCTGTTCGGCGGCAGGCGCATTCCGTGTCCCTCCGCGAACTGGAGCGGCGCCACGCCCGGCCCCCAGCCGCCGACGAAGGTGAGGTCCAGCGTTCCGGTCCGGCTTTGCACGCCCGCGAGGGTGGCGTCGGGCGGCGCCAGGTAGGTCAACTGGTGGTGCACGGCCTCCACGAACCCGGGGTGGATCTCGATCGCCCGGATCCAGCGCTCTTCGTCGACCGGATTGTCCACCTGGAGCCACTCGTAGTGATCCTCGATGTCATCGGAGACGTGGAACGCCGGCGCCGTGTAGACCATGTCCGGCTGTCCGAGCTTCCACTCCGAACTGAAGGTGGGGGGCTCCGGCGCCTGCGAGAGGTCGCCGGCCGGCGCGCCCGCGGCGACCCAGTTGTTCAGCGTCTCGATCTCGGCGTCGGTGAGGCTCGGGTCCTCCACGAACTCGCCGTGCTCCGGGTTGGCGAACCAGGGCGGCATCGTGCGCTCGCTCGTGACTCTACGGATCGACTTCGCCCAGGGGCGGGTCTCGTCGTAGGTCAGGAGCGACATCGGCGCGGTCTGGCCGGGCCGATGACAGCTCACGCAGTTCTCGTGGAGGATGGGCGCTACGTGGTCCGCCCAGGTCACTTCGGAGGGGTCCGCCGCGTTGTTGGCGGGCGGCGCGGCGAGGGCGGCGCCCGCGACGAGGGCGAGGCCGAGAACGAGGAGCGGGAGGCGGAACTTCATGGGTCTCTCCTTGGGCGGTGCGAGTCCGTGGACGCGGCGAGTCTAGCGGGAAAGGCAGCGGAAACCGGCGCTTTGCGCCGGATGCCGGCGAGGGCGCCGGCGCACCCAGTGTGCGAGCTTCACTCGAACGCCGAAAGGACCTCGTCGTCGATCTGCTGCCAGGCCTCCGGCCGGTTGCCGACGCCGCAAAGGACGATCTCCTCGGCGCCGGCTTCGACGTACTGGTGCAGCAGGTCCTGGACGTAGGAGGCGGTGCCCCAGCAGTACCAGGGCTGGCCGGGCGACTTCGCGGCTTCCTCGTCGTTCGCGAAGAGCCGGAAGGGCAGGCCGACCGTTCTCTTGATCTCCGCGGGGTCGCGGCCGGCGTCCTCGCAGTGGCGGTCGAGGACCGTCTGCTTGTGCCTGAAGACGTCGACCCCGGCGGGATGCCAGAAGTCCAGATTGCTGATGTCACCGTAGCGGGCGCAGGTGCGGAGCGTCCTCTTCTCGCCGTTGCCGCCGATCAGGATCGGGATGTGAGGCTTGTTGGTCGAGCCCGGCACGAGCGGCGCCTCGTCCAGGCGGTAGTGCGTGCCCTCGAAGGTGACCTTCTCGCCCTCTTCCGCGGTGAACAGCAGGCGGATGATCTGAGCCGCCTCTTCCAGACGGTCGGAGCGCTCGCGCAGGGTGGGGAAGTCCCAGCCGTAGGCCTGGTGTTCACGCTCGAACCAGGCGGCGCCGATCCCCAGTTCCATCCGCCCGCCGCTGATGTGGTCGACGCTGGCGCAGATCTTCGCCAGCAGGGCCGGATTGCGGTAGGTGACACCGCATGCGAGCGTCCCGAGACGAACCCGCTCGGTTACGACCGCCGCCGCGGTGATCAGGGTCCACACCTCGAGAGCCGACAGGTGCTCGTCGTTGGGGGCGGCCGGCGGCAGGAAGTGGTCCGAGAACCACAGGCTCCTCCAACTTCCGTTCTCGATCGCTTGGACCGTGGCCTTGGTCTCCGACCACGGCACGCGATAGCTGCTGAGCTGGGCGCCAAACTCCATGGGCCGTAAGTTACTCCAAGTGGTACGCTGTTCCAAGTTTGTGGCGCGCGGCGATGACGGACGATATCCAGCCTCAGACCGCCGCCGACTCGCCCGGCCGCCGCCACTCCGATCGTCGGCGAATCGTGCCGCTGCGGACCAAACTCGCGTTCTCCTCCGGCGGCTTTCAGGAGGGGATGGTGGTCGCCGGCCGGATCACCACCCTGATCTTCTACAACCAGGTGCTCGGCGTCCCGGCGGCGCTCTGCGGCGTCGCCTACCTGGTCGCGAGCATCGTCGACGCGGTTTCCGATCCGCTGGTCGGGGCGATCTCCGATCGCTTCCGGAGCCGGTGGGGGCGTCGCCACCCGCTGATGCTGATGTCGGCCCTGCCGCTCACCGTCTCCTTCTACTTCCTGTATCGGCCCGTCTCCGGACTGGGAGAGGGCGGCCTGTTTGCGTGGATGCTCGGCTTCCTGGTCCTGCTTCGTATCTCCACGTCCTTTTACAACATCCCGCGCGACGCGCTGGGCGCGGAACTCACCGACGACTACCACGAACGGACCTCGGTCTTCGGTTGGTACAACGTCTTCGCCACGGGCGCCGCGGTCGGCTTGAGTCTGCTGGTCCTGAACGCGATCTTCCCGTCCACGCCGGAGTACCTCAACGGGCTTCTCGACCCGAGCCGGTACGCCATCCTGGCCGGGTTCGGTGCCTTCGTGATGCTGGCGGCCGTTCTCGGGTCGACCTTCGGCACGGTCGACCAGATTCCCCATCTGCACCCCACGTCGAGCCGGCGCTTCAAGTTCCGCGACCACTACGGAGAGCTTCGGCAGCTCTTCGCGAACCGTTCCTTCCTGTCGGTGACCGTCTCCTGGCTGACGATCGCCGCGGCTCAGGGCGTGCTGGACATGGTCAGCCTCTACACCTGGATCTGGGTCTACGACCTGTCGACCGAACAGTTCTCGGTCCTGGCCTTCGCCAAGATCCCCGGGATCTTCGTGGCCCTGCGCCTCGCCACCTGGATGACGCGCCGTTTCGACAAGAAGCCGACGGTGATCATCTGCAGCGCGACCTCGGCCGTGCTGGTGGCCTTTCCTCACGTCCTGCGTCTGGCGGGCCTGTTTCCCGGGAACGATTCGGCGTTGCTGCTGCCCCTGTTGTTCGGGCCGCTGTTCATCGGCTACGCCCTGGTGACGGTGATGGCCATCGTGGTCGACTCCCAGTTGGTCGACATCGCGGACGACCACGAACTCCGGACCGGCAGCCGGGCCGAGGGCACGATTTTCTCCGTCCGGGAGTTCGCGATGAAGGCGACGGAAGGGTTCGGCGGTCTGATCGGAGGCTTCGGACTGGAGCTGATCCGGTTCCCGCAGAACGCCGAAGCGGAAGGAGTGTCGGCGGGGACCCTCACCGGCCTGCTCGTGATGAGCGGACCGCTCTGCCTCGTGATCTACGGCGTCGGCATCCTGTTCATGACGATGTATCGCCTGAACGCCGCCAGGCATGAGGAGATCCTCACCGTGCTGGAGACGCGGCGCGCGGCGCGTGCGACGGGGGTGGGCGGCGGATGAACCTGGAGCAACTCAAGCGGGACTTCGACCGGGACGGCTACGTCGTCCTGCGCGGCTTTCTTTCGCGTGAGGAACTCGAGGAACTGCGAGCCCGCGCCGCGGGATGCCTCAGCGAGGTCAGGAGAAGCGAGGAGTACCCGGGCGTCGTCAAGAACCTGAACGGGATCGATCCGTGGTTCGAGGATCAGCTCCAGCGTGGCAAGCAGGCCGAGCTGATCTCGGCGCTGCTGGAGGCCGACCTGGAGCCGGCCAGCGCCGGCTGCTTCGAGAGGATCCCCGGCGAGACCTCCGGGATCAGGCCCCATATCGATGCGATCGGCAACCGCCGCAGGGGCGCGACGGCGTGGATCGCCCTGGATCGTGCGGACCGCGAGAACGGCTGTCTCTTCTACGTGAAGGGCACCCACCGGCAGAACCTGCCGAGCGTCGTCGGCCTGGAAGGCTTCGACGCCGAGTCCGAGGGGGCGGTGGCGGTCGAGGTCGAGCCGGGCGACGCAACGATCCACAACTCCCGCACCGTGCACTGGTCGGAGGCGAATCGGAGCGAGCGGCCGCGCCAGGCGATCACATACTTCTACTGGGCGGCCTCGTGCGAAGGTGATGCGGCGACTGACTAACGTCTGAGAAAGGGTGCAGAGGATGATTGAGAAGAAGAGATTCGTCATAGGCGTCCTGTTGGCGGCGGCCGCGTCGGCTGCGCTGCCTGCGCAGGAGATTCCCACGGCCTTGCCCGAGGACGTGGGAATGTCGAGCGAGCGCCTGCGCGAGATCGACGCCGTCATGAAGCGCCACATCGACGCGGGCGAGATCCAGGGCGCGGTGACGGCCGTGGCCCGGCGCGGGAAGGTCGTCCACTTCAAGGCGTACGGCCTGATGGACGTCGAGCGGGCTCGTCCGATGGAGAAGGACGCGATCTTCCGCATGGCCTCCTCGTCCAAACCCGTGTTGGGGGTGGCGGCGATGATGATGATCGAGGAAGGCCTCTTCGATCCGGCCGACGAGGTCGCGAAGTACCTGCCGGAGTTCGAGAACATGCGGGTCGCGGTACTCAGGGAACCGGCGGACGAGGACACCAGTCCCGAGTTCGTCGTGCCGGGGCAGGAGCCCGAGCACCGGCTGGTGCCCGCGGAGCGGCCGATCACCATTCACGACCTGCTGACCCACACCGCCGGGTTGGGCAGCTACGGCCTGGGCACGGCGGTCGCGAAGCTCCCGAACGTCGGCCCGGACGACACCCTGGCGAGCCGCGTGCCTCTGTACGCCGCCATGCCGCTCGACTTTCAGCCCGGCTCGCGATGGGGCTACAGCCCGCGCTACGGACACGACGTGGTCGCCCGGATCATCGAGATCGTGTCCGGCGTTCCATACGACGAGTTCCTTCGCGAGCGGATCTTCGAGCCGCTCGGCATGGCCGACACCCACTTCTTCCTGCCTGCGGAGAAGGAGCCCAGACGGGTCGTGATCCACGGCCTCGACGCCAAGGCGAAAGGCTGGGGCAGGCCGAGCCGCTACGCCTCGGCTTCAGGCGGGCTGTCCAGCACGGCCGAGGATTTTCTACGGTTCGAGCAGATGCTGGCCGGCGGCGGCGAGCTGTTCGGAAGCCGCCTGTTGAGCCCGGAGTCGGTCGCCCGGATGGCCAGTGATCAGGTCGACGGGCTCTACGGCCGGGGAGGCAAGGAGTCCGGCTCGGGGTTCGGCTACGCCGTGTCCGTCGTGCTCGACCCGGCTGCCGCGAAGAGCGCCCGCGGCAAGGGCGCCTTCGGTTGGGGCGGAGCGTTCGGCACCGTGTCCTGGACCGACCCGGCGAACGGGATCACCGCGGTGCTGATGGTTCAGCAGGGCAGCAAGGGTCTGGCATCCGGCTTCGAGAGCGCCATTCGGGACGCGATCCTCGACTGAGGAGGCACCCGGGCGGGGGCTCAGATCGATCGCTCCCGACCCTCCCACCAGGGCGCGCGCAGCTCGCGTTTCAGCACCTTCCCGGTGGGGTTCCGCGGCGGCTCGGCCAGGAAGTCGATGCTTCGGGGCCGCTTGTTCTTCGCCAGCCGCTCGCCGCAGTGGGCGATTGGTTCCCGAGGGGTCGGAAAGAGGGCGTCTGGCTGCGCCGGGTTGATAACCTGCTCGGCTGAGATACAGGCGCGCCACGGAGAGACGCAACGGTGTCCTCGCTTGAGAGGTGTCTATTCCAACCCTACGCCGAACAAGTCGCGGGGCCGTGGCGCGCCAGTGTGAAACAGCGTAACAGATTTCCGCTGTTGCCCTTGGGCTTCCCTCTTTGCTACGGTCGGAGCTGTCTATTCCAGCCTACGGCCGAGTCGTCGTGGATGAGCCACTTGCCGACGGGCCGTAGCGCCTACAAGGGAGCTACGAGAAATGAGGGAGACGTTGCGCGGCGCGCTGCTGAGCGCGCTGTTCTGCGGCGGATTGGCGCTGCTAGCCGCGCCTGCTACTGCGCAAGGTGGCGGCGGAACGATGGAGTGCGGCGAGGAAAACGGATCGGTGGAGTGTGACGACGAGATCACGGTTACGGACACACCGCAGCCACCGGACCCGGACCCGCCTCCTCCTCCACCTCCTCCGCCACCGCCGCCGCCACCACCGCCGCCTCCGCCCGTGAACTGTCTCGGGTGTCATCCCGACCCCCATCGGCCACCGCAGAAGAAGAAGAGTTGCTCGGCTGAGATACAGGCCCTGAACGCGGCGTCCGATCTGGAGGATCGTGAGTGCAGGGGATCGTTGTTCGGGTTGACAACCCAGGAATGTCGAGACGCTAGGGCTGCTTACGACCTGGCGCTCAAGGCTCTATCAATCTGCAGGGGGCCGACGATCGGCCCCGGCCGTTAGGCCCACGCTGTGGCAGCTAAGATCGGAATTCTGGAGAGAGGGGAGAAACAACTTATGAGAAGCGCAACCATGAACCTGGGTTTTCTCGCCGTCCTTCTGTGCGGCGGGATCTTCACCCCGTCGGCTCTTTGCTCCGAAACCGAAGACCCCTTCGACCAGCGGATGGGAGAGATGGTCCAGAGTGCGAGCGAGGCCGGGGACAAACTCAAGCGCGCGGGCGAGAAGTTCAGGGCGACGACGACAGAGGACCCGCACGTCTACAACGCGGCGTTGGATGAGTACAGCGCTGCAAGAGCTGAATTCTGGGAAACCGCCCAGAGACTGGAGCCTTCCAAGCTGGAGATGTGGGAGGCTCGGCAGCGGCTGATCGAGCTCATCCACGACAGCGACGACGAGACGGTGTTCTCGTTGTATCTCTTTGCGGTGGATCAAGAGCGGAAGTCCAAACAGGCCCAAGAAGAGATTGCAGATCTTCTCGCCCGGATAGAGCGGAACCGGCAGAACCGAGAATCGGCCGGAGTTTCCCTCACGCCCGAATCTCTGCCGCCCGAAGATTGACGGTTGGGCGGCTTGGCCGGGACCTGGAGCCACAAAGGGCCAGGTCCTGGCTGGCTGCCCTAGCCCTCTAGCCGCCTTACATAGGACGGTTGGGAGCCGCCCGAGCGCCACTGCGTTCCCGTCCGATCACGGGTCGGCGGCGATTGCGCGGTCAACCCGTCGGGCGGACTGCTCGCCATGGGGCACCCCTTCGGACCCACGGGCCTGGGCCAGATCGCCGAGATCGCGCACCAGTTGCGCGGCGAGGCGGGCGAGCGCCAGCATCCGGGGGCGCGACTGGGGCTCGCCCACATGTCGGCGTCGGCGAGGTTTGTCTCGTGCACATTCTGAGCAAGCAGGACTGACGAGGAAACACGGACCAGGGAGGCAGGCGAGATCCATGCGCATCGAAGGACGAACCGCCGTCGTGACCGGAGGCGCCTCGGGCCTCGGCGGGGCGACGGCCAGTGAATGGGTAGGCCGAGGCGGCAACGTACTGATCCTCGACCTCGAATCGTCGAAGGGAGCGGACGTTGCGGACGAACTCGGCGACGCAGCGCTCTTCGGGGCTGCCGACGTTGCGGACGAGGACGCGGTGACCATGGCGCTCGATGCGGCCGAGGCCGCTTTCGGTGCCGTCGACGTCTGCGTCAACTGCGCCGGCATCGGCGCTGCCGGTCGCACCGTCGCCCGCGACGGAGCGCCCTTCCCGCTGGCGGCCTTCCGGCGGGTGGTTGAGGTGAACCTGATCGGCTCCTTCAACGTGCTCCGCCTCGCCACATCCAGGATGGCGAAGAACGAACCGAACGACGACGAGGAACGGGGCGTAGTCGTCAACACCGCGTCCGGCGCGGCGTTCGAAGGCCAGATCGGACAGGCCGCGTACTCGGCTTGCGGATGGCGCCCGAGTCTTACGAGTGACGACTGCGGCCCGCCAGCGGTCCGGAGGGGTCTTTTCAAGGGAGCCGGATACCTGTATACAACGGGCGTCAGCGACGACACCGAACAAGGGGGAGAGCTTGGGAATGGACGACGTGACGAACACGGGAAAGTGCCCGGTTCTGGCCGGGACCGACAGACATGTGGCGATGGGGACCATCGCGAATCAGCGCTGGTGGCCGAACCAGTTGAACCTGAGGGCTCTCCACCAGAACTCGTCCCTCTCCGATCCGATGGGCGAGGACTTCGACTACGCCGAGGAATTCGCGAAGGTCGACCTGGACGAGCTGAAGCAGGACATCGAGGAGGTGATGACCACCTCCCAGGACTGGTGGCCGGCGGACTACGGCCACTACGGACCGCTCTTCATCCGGATGGCGTGGCATTCGGCCGGCACCTACCGGATCGGCGACGGCCGCGGCGGCGGCGCCTCCGGCACGCTTCGCTTCGCGCCGCTCAACAGTTGGCCCGACAACGTGAGCCTGGACAAGGCGCGGCGGCTGCTCTGGCCGGTCAAGCAGAAGTACGGCCGGAAGCTCTCGTGGGCCGACCTGATGATCTTCACCGGCAACTGCGCCCTGGAGTCGATGGGCTTCGAGACTCTCGGCTTCGCGGGCGGACGCGAGGACGTCTGGGCGCCCGAGGAGGACATCTACTGGGGGTCCGAGGGCACCTGGCTCGGTGACGAGCGCTACACGGGCGACCGCGAGCTCGAGAATCCGCTCGGGGCCGTCCAGATGGGCCTCATCTACGTGAATCCGGAGGGGCCGAACGGCACGCCGGATCCGGTCGCCGCGGCGCGCGACATCCGCGAGACGTTCCGCCGCATGGCGATGAACGACGAAGAGACGGTGGCGCTCATCGCGGGCGGGCACACGTTCGGCAAGGCGCACGGCGCCGCCGACGCGGGCGAGCACGTCGGCGCGGAGCCCGAGGGCGCCGGCCTCGAGGAGCAGGGCCTGGGCTGGAGCAACACGTTCGGCACCGGCAAGGGCGGCGACACGATCACCAGCGGCCTGGAAGGCGCCTGGACCACCTCCCCGGCGAAGTGGGACAACAACTTCTTCGAAAACCTGTTCGGCTACGACTGGGAACTGACGAAGGGCGCGGGCGGGGCCAACCAGTGGACGCCGAAGGACGAGGCGGCGGCCGGCACCGTGCCGGACGCGCACGATCCGGCGAAGCGGCACGCTCCCATGATGCTGACGACGGACTTGTCGCTGAAGGTCGACCCGATCTACGAACCGATCGCCAGGCGCTTCCATGAGAATCCCGACGAGTTCGCGGATGCCTTCGCCAGGGCCTGGTACAAGCTGACCCACCGCGACATGGGGCCCCGCAGCCGCTGTGTCGGCGCGTGGGTTCCGGCGGAACCGCAGCTCTGGCAGGACCCGGTGCCCGACGTCGACCACGAACTGATCGACGAGGACGACGCCGTGGCGCTCAAGGGCCGGATCCTCGACTCCGGACTCTCCGTCTCCCAGCTCGTCTCGACCGCCTGGGCGTCGGCGGCGACGTTCCGCGGCACGGACAAGCGCGGCGGCGCCAACGGCGCGCGCATCCGTCTCTCGCCGCAGAGGGACTGGGCGGTCAACGACCCGGCGCAACTGGATGACGTTCTGCGGACGCTGGAGGCGATCCAGGCTGACTTCAACGGCTCACAGTCCAGCGGCAAGCGCGTCTCGCTCGCCGACCTGATCGTCCTCGGCGGCTGCGCGGCGGTCGAGGAGGCGGCGAAGAGTGCCGGCTCCGAGATCGAGGTGCCCTTCTCGCCGGGTCGCACGGACGCGGTGCAGGAGCAGACCGACGTCGAGTCCTTCGCCGTGCTCGAACCGACCGCGGACGGGTTCCGGAACTACGTCGGGAACGGACATGGGAGACCCGCCGAGGCCCTGCTCGTCGACCGGGCGCAGATGCTGACGCTCACGGCTCCCGAGATGACGGTGCTGGTCGGCGGCCTGCGGGTCCTGGGAGCGAACGCCGGCGGTTCCGGCCTCGGCGTCTTCACCGAACGCACCGGGACGTTGACGAACGACTTCTTCGTCAACCTGCTCGACATGGCAACCGACTGGCAGGCCAGCGCCGACAGCGAGGGCGTCTTCGAGGGCCGCGACCGCGGCACCGGCGACGTCAAGTGGACCGGCACCGCGGTTGACCTCGTCTTCGGCTCGAACTCACAGCTTCGCGCCGTCGCCGAGGTCTACGCCTGCGACGACTCGCAGGAGCCGTTCGTGCGCGACTTCGTGGCGGCCTGGAACAAGGTGATGAACCTGGACCGCTTCGACCTCTAGCCGGCTAGGAGCCGGCGCGGCAGAAGACTGGGTGCGCCGGCGCCCCCGCCGGCATCCGGCGCGGAGCGCCGGTCTCTGACCTTCTGCCGCGCTAGCCAGCCGGCGGCAGCAGCATCTGCTCCATCGCGGCGACGAAGGCCTGCCGCGACGGCAGGCTGTCGATCAGGCCGCTGAGCCGCTCGGCGTCGGCGCCGACGGGGTTGTGTACCTGGACGTCGTCCGCGGTCACGCACTCGTAGATCCTGTCGGCCACTTCCTGCGGGTCCTGCGGTTTGCCGCCTGAGACGATCGCCGCGAAGTGGTCGCGGAGCTTCTCCGAGTGCTCGACGAGCTGGGGGTCGCCTGCTTCGATGTAGTTGTCCGTGTTGTCGCCGAACGCGGTCGTCAGGTAGGCGCCGGGCGCGACGGAAACGATGCGAATGCCGAGTGGCTTGTACTCGAGCGCGAGCGCCTCGGTCAGACCCTCGACCGCGAACTTCGACGACGAGTAGACCGAGTTGCCGAGCAGGCCCATCAGGCCCGCCATCGACGTCACGTTGACGATGCAGCCGGTGCCCCGCGCCCGCATGTCGGGCAGGGCGCGGCGCATCACGTTCATCAGGCCGAAGACGTTCGTCTCGTAGATGTCGCGGACGGACTCATCGGGCGACTGCTCGAAGAGCGCGTTGCTGCCGTAGCCGGCGTTGTTCACGACCGCGTCTATCGCGCCGAAGTCGGCGATGCCGCGCTCGAACGCGGCGTCGATGCTCTCCGGGTCCTTCACGTCCAGCTTCGTGACGAGAACTCCGTCGAGCCCGACGAGGTCGGTTTCCTTCTCGGGCGAACGCATGGTGGCCACGACGTTCCAGCCGTTGGCCCGGAAGGTCTTCGCTGCGAGCTTGCCGAAGCCGGTCGAGCAGCCGGTGATGAGTACGGTTCGGTCGGTCATCTATCTGGTTCTCCCTTTGGGGGTTGGGTTACTGACTCACTCGGACGAACTGTTGATTCCGGCTCCGCGCAGGGCGCGCGCCATGCCGGCGCGGAAGTCGGCTTCGGTTTCGCTGTCGGCCAGAAGGCCCTTGGCGGCCATGACGAGGACGAACGCGAGATCGGCGGCTTCCCGGCGTTGTTCGCGGACTCCGCGCGACAGCAAGGCGTCGGTCACCTCGGCGGTGAAGGCGTCCAGGGGGTACGCGCCGGCGCGCCGTCTGGCGACGTTGCCGAGCCCGAGGATCTCCTCGCCGTACCGGCCGTCGCGCACGAACTTCACGACCGGTCCCAGCCAGCAGCCGAACGCGTCGAGCAGGGCCTGCTCCGTCGGTCTCTTCGGGTCGGCCAGACACGCAAGCGCGTCTGCCCGCAGCGAACCTACGACGGTGCCGATCGCCCATTCGAGCACTGCATCCTTGCGCCCGAACCGGTTGTAGATCGTCTGCCGCGTGACGCCCGCCGCTTCAGCCAGGGAGGTCATCGACGTCTTCGCGTAACCCCTGCTCGCGAACTCCGCGAGCAGGTTCTCCGCGGTCCTGTAGTCGCTGGCATCGGCTTGCGGCACGGTGTACAGTTTAGACAAGAGAAGGCCAAATCGTAAAGAAGGAGCACGGGAACCATGCCACGACCAACGATCGGTTTCATCGGGCTCGGCGCCATGGGCGAGCCGATGGCGGAGCGTCTGCTCGACGCCGGCTATCGGGTGGTCAGTTCGGTCAACCGCAGCCGCGACGCGATCGAGCGCCTCGCCGCGAAGGGGATCGAGGAGGTTCCGACGCCGCGCGAAGTGGGCGAGCACGCCGACATTCTGATGACGATCGTCTGGGACGAGGACCAGACCGACCGGGTGCTGCGAGGCGCTGACGGCGCGTTGAGCACGCTGCGCGAGGGCGCGATCATCGTGGTGATGAGCACCATGTCGCCGGTCTACTGTCAGGAGTTGGCGCGAGAAGCGGCAGCGAGAGGTGTGGACGTGATCGACTGCCCGGTCAGCGGCCTGGTGGCCGGCGCCCGGGAGGGCACGCTCACCTTGATGGCCGGAGGCGATGCGACGACGATCGACCGTTCCCGGGAGGCCTTCGACGTGCTCGGCACGACGATGCACTGCGGCGGCGTCGGCGCCGGCCAGGCGATGAAGATCGGCAACAACGCGATCGTCCTCGGCACCTGGGCGCTCATCCAGGAGGTGCGGGATGTCGTCGGCGCCTATGGCATGGACCTCGACCGCTTCATGGAGATCCTGAACGTGTCGACCGGCCGGAGCTTCGTGTCGGAGAGCTTCCCGATGCCTCGGCGGCGGATTACCTGGCCGGCAATGCCGGTCAAGGACCTCTCGCTGTGCCTCGCCGTCGCGAGACAGCTCGGCGTCGACGCGCCGTTGGTGCAGGCGAGTCTGGACTCCGGTCAAACGGAGGATTGAGGACGCGGCCTTTTCGCGCTCCCAGTGGGGGACTCAGCGGGCCGCCCTGAGTGCCCGGTACGGCACGACGACGAAGAGCGGCAGGATGATCAGGGCGATGAAGCCCCAGGCGATCGTGCCGTAGCCCCGGGCGACGAGGTCGATGATGCCGACCGTGGAAAGCGCGGCGGCGGCCACGAGGACGAGCACGGCGGTCAGCGCCTTCTGTCCCGGCGTGAGTTCGCCGGAGGCGGGTCGCCAGCGGCGGGGCAGGTCGCCCAGGTTGCGTTCGACCCGATGGACGAGGGCGTGGATGGAGCCGACGGCGGTCTCGACGAGGGTCCAGCCGGCGACCACTCCGAAGATGGCGATCCAGAGCGCCGGGCCGCCGGCGCGACCGTCGGCGGCGGAGGAGATCAGCCGCAGCCAGGGTACTTCCGCCTCCATCACGGACGGGTGGGCGAACCGCAGCAGGCACGCCAGGGTCAGGGCGAAGGGAATCGTCATCGCCAGGCCGGCGAGGATTCCGGACGCGAAGGTCTCGCTGCGTCGGGTCTGGCGGTGGAGACAGAAGAGGACGGCCGGTACCACGGCGACGTTGTAGGCGACGTACAGCAGCGCGGCGATCGTCACCTCCAGAGCGCTCGCCTCGGAGCCAGGCGGTGGCTGAGCGGCCGCGGCGGCTTCCCCGACCGGCGCCGTCAGCACGAGGACCGAGAAGGCGCAGTAGCCCAGGTAGAGGGCCGCCGAGCCCCAGGTCTTCGCCCGTTCGATGAAGCCGGACCCGCGCCACGACAGGAAACCGACGCATGCCAGGGCCAGAACCAGGCTCAGCGGCTTCGGAAACCCGAGGGTCTGCTGGAGGACCTCGCCGATGGCCGCCGTCATCACCGCGATGACGAGCATCATCATGGTCAGGAAGAGGATGTCGACCAGCCACCAGAACGGTCCCACCAGGTTCCGGCTCCAGGCCTTGTAGTCGTACGCGCCGGCCAGCCGCGCCAGCTCGAAGGCCAGCGCCATGACGATCGAGAAACAGACGGCGATGATCGCGACGGCCAGCCAGCCCCGGTTCCCGAAGCGACCCGCGTACTCGACGACTTCCCGGCCCGTGGCGTAGCCGCCGCCGATGATCATCGACTGCGCAATGATCGCCGGCAGGAGGAGAGTGTGGAAGCGCGTCGGCGCCCGGCCCTGCATGCGCGCGGGTCGCGGGCGTCAGTCGGCCGCGCGATCGAAGCGGATCGGCGGGATCGACGGTTCGAGCGGCAAGTAGACGACGTTGATCTTCCCGTCGTTGCCGTAGTCGAAGCGGACCTTGGCGCCGCCGCGGTCCGCGCCCGGCGAGCCGCCCGGAAGGTCGTAGGGGACCATCCACACGTCGTAGTGGTAGTGCTGGAGGGGGAACTCGACGCCCGTGACCTCGACGACCAGGCCGTCGTCCTTCAGCCGCACGGTCGACTTGCCGTAGCCGGGATGCTCGTACTCGCCGGCGTGGTCGGCGAGCGGGTGGGAAGGCTCGGTGTCCGGCACGGCGGCCGCGAGGTCCTTCTTCTTCGCTTCCTCGGCTTTCTCTTCCGCTTCCGCGATCTGCTTGCGCGTCCTCTCCGCCCAGTCGATCGGCTCGAGGCCGAGCATGCGGTCGAACGCATTACGCACGACGAGCGAGGGCACCGTTCCGGAGTAGGTGGTGTTGGACAGCGCGACGACGCCGATCTTCTCGTCGGGCAGCCACTCCATCGCCGAGATGAAGCCGTCGATGCCGCCGCCGTGGCTGACGTGCTTGCGCCCGCGGTAGCTGCTCACCATGAGGCCGAGCCCGTACGTAGGGTCGCCGATCTCCGGACCGTTCTGCAGGCGCGCCTGCAGCGGGCCGGTCATCACCATCTGCGGTAGCTGCATGTACCTGGCCGACGCCTCTTTCAGGAGCTGCTTGTCGCCGACCTTGCCGTAGGCGATGTGGAACTGCACGTAGGTGGCGAGGTCCCGGGCCGACATGTTGATCGAACCGGCCGGGCCGACCGCGTCGATGTTGCGGAAGGGGATCCGCTCGATCTCCTCGTTCGCGCCGTAGCCGTAGGAGAAGTCCTCGTCCTCCTGCATCCGGATCACCGAGAAGGTCGCCCGCTCGATGCCGAGCGGAGTGAGGATGCGCTCCTGGACGAGTTCCTCCCAGGACTTGCCGCCGATCCGCTCGGAGACGATGCCGGCGGTCATGAACATCAGATTCTGGTACTGGTACCTGCTCCTGAAGGAGGCGGACGGCTCCAGGTGGTGGAGACCGGCCAGCAGCTCGGAGCGGCTCTTGCCCGTCGCATACCAGTACAGGTCGTGCCGCGGCAGGCCCGAGCGGTGGCTCAGCAGGTCGACGGCGGTCATCTCCTCCGTCGCCGCCGGGTCGTGAAGCCGGAACTCCGGCAGCACCTTGCGGATGGGATCGTCCCAGGCGAGGGCACCGTCGTCCACCTGCATGGCCAGGAGCGTCGCCGTGAAGGACTTCGTGTTCGAGCCGATCGCGAAGAGCGTGTCCGGCGTCACCGGCAGTTTCTCCTCGACGTTGCGCCAGCCGTAGCCCCTGGCGAAGACGGTCTTGCCGTCCTCGACGATCGCCACGCCGAGGCCCGGCACCTTCGACTCCTTCATGATCGATTCGACCCAGTCGTCGAATCCCTGGAGGCGTTCGTCGACTGTCGCGGCCGAAAGAGGGCCGGCGGCGAGGATTAGGGCGGCGACGAGCAGTGCTCGCGGAGCAAGGAGTCGCCGGCCGGTGGCCGGCGCGTTCTTCTGGCCGCCTGCGGCGGCAGCCGGCGGGGGCGCCGGCGCACCCAGTTCGAGACCGCTGTGCTGAAGGTGTGTCATCCCCAGATCTCCTCCAGAACCCGGCGGAAGTTGCCGCCGAGGATGCCCCGGATGTCGGGGTCGGTGTAGCCGCGGCGGATCAGTCCTTCGGCGAGGTCGAAGACCCGTTGCGGGTGGGCGACTTCCGGGATGTCGATCTGGTCCCGGAAGTGGTACTTGCCCTTGGTGTAAGCGGCCCTGAGCCGCGTCATGTCGGCCTCGGGCATGTCGTCGTAGCCGTAGAGGTCGATGTCGCTGCCGATGCCGACGTGCTCCGCGCCGATCCGCTTCGTCAGGTAGTCGAAGTGGTCGAGGTAGTGCTCGACGGTGGTCGGCTCGTCGGCCTTGACGAACATCCGCACGCCGGTGACGCCGAAGACGCTGCCGTCCCTCCCGACCGCGTCGATCACCTCGTCCGGTTTGCAGCGGACGTGGCCGTCCGCGAGGGCACGGACGTTCGAGTGAGTGACCAGGACGGGCTTCCTCGAGGCTTCGAAGGCGTCGAGCGACGTGCGGTCGCCGCAGTGGGACACGTCCACCGCCATCCCGACATCGTTCATCCGCTCGATGATCGCGACCCCCCAGTCCGACAGGCCGCCATCGATCCGGTCGGTCGATCCGGTGCCGATCAGGTTGCGCGCGTTGTAGGTCAACTGCGACACGCGCTGGCCGAGCCCGTAGAAGTAGTCCACGTCGTCCAGCGAGTGGAAGTGGTCCGCGTTCTGGACGCCGAAAATCATGCCGGCGCGGCCGCTTCGCGCCGCCTCTTCGAGGTCCGCGGCTCGGGCGACGCGGAGCATCCGGTGTCCGTTGTGCGCGACGATGCCGTTGACTCCCGCCACCCGCTCGAGGACCGATTCCCGCGCCCCGAACGGGCCGGTTCCCACGGCGTCGAGAACGGCGTCGATCCCGGAGAGATCGAGATCGTCCCAGAAGGACTCGGGAATGTTCTCGGGATTGCCGTACCAGGCCCGCATGGTCGACGACGCCAGCGTCAGCGGACTCAGCATGTCGATGACCAGCGAGTCGCCGACCAGGTCGACCGCCCGCGTCGAGTAGCGCTCCTCGCTCTGGGCGAACAGCCGGTGCCGGCCGAAGCCGAGGTACGGCGCGCCGACCGTCGAGGCGGCTAGGAGGGCGCCGGCCCTGGCGCCGTGCCCGAACAGCGTTCTGCGTGACAGGCGAGTGTCACCGGGAGTCGCCTTTGGCATGGGTGGGCTCCTTGGTCGAGGTCGTCCGTGTGTGCAGGGAGTAACGCAGCAGGGTGTATACCATCGGCCAGACTCGCGGTCCAAAGGAGACGCTCCATGGTTCTGACCCACTCATCGGCAGCCGGAGCCGCCTCGTTCCTCGCGGCGCTTCTCTTCCTGGGTTGCAACCTCGCCACTGACGGCAGCGGCGACGCCGACACCCAGGAGTTCGACGTCGTCTTTCAGGGCGCCCGCGTCATCGACCCCGAGAGGCGGCTCGACGAGGTCAGGAACGTCGGCATCCGCGGCGACGTCATCGCCGCCCTGACGGAGGAGCCCTTGGCCGACGCGCTCGCCGACGGAGGCGTCCTGATCGACGCCGCCGGACTCGTGCTGGCGCCGGGCTTCGTCGACCTCCACGCCCACGGCCAGGGCCCGGAGGCGCACGAGTATCAGGCGAGGGACGGAGTGACCACGGCCCTCGAACTCGAGTGGGGCGTACCCGACGTCAGGTCGTTCCTGGATTCCAGGCGGGGAAGGTCGCTCGTGAACTACGGCGCCACCGTCAACCACGGCGCCCTGAGGGGCCTGGAGATCGTCCCGGAGGAAGAGCGGGCGGATCTCGCGGCGGCCTTCGCGGCGGCGAGCGCCGAGGACGAACCGCTCGACTCCATGCGCGACGCCGGGGCAAGGACGTACTACTCCGAGCTGCCGCCCGAGAGCTTCCCGGCCATGCTGGAGCATCTGCAACGCGGGCTCGAGGAGGGCGCGCTGGGCATCGGGCTCGCCACCCAGTACTACCCCGGGGCCACCCGCCGGGAGATCTTCGAGGTGTTCCGCTTCGCCGGCGAGAAGCGGGCCACGATCCACACCCACGTCCGCTCCATGTCGATCGACGCGATGCAGGAAGTCCTGGCCAACGCGGTCGGCACCGGGGCGCCGCTGCACATCGTTCACGTCAACAGCATGGCGCTCGGCGAGATCGACACGGTGCTCGGCCTGATCGACGGCGCGAGGAAGGCAGGCCTCGACGTGTCGACCGAGGCCTACCCCTACACGGCCGGTTCGACCAGCCTCGAGTCGTCGATCTTCGACGAGGGCTGGCAGGACCGCCTGGGGATCGACTACGGCGACCTCCAGTGGGAGGAGACGGGGGAGAGGCTGACGAAGGAGACCTTCGAGCGGTATCGCCGCGAGGGCGGCACGGTGATCCTCCACTTCATGAAGGAGGAGTGGATCGAGACGGCTCTCGCCAACGACTGGGTCATCGTCGCGTCCGACGGCATGCCCTATGCGCCCGGGGCGCACCCGCGGACGGCCGGCACCTACTCGCGGATCCTGGGGCGCTACGTGCGTGAACGGGGCACGCTCGACCTGATGACGGCCATTCGGAAGATGAGCCTGCTGCCGGCGGACCGCGTGGCGTCGATTTCCAACCAGATGAGGAACAAGGGGAAGGTCCAGGTCGGCGCCGACGCGGACATCGTGGTCTTCAACCCGGACACGGTGATCGACACCGCGACCTTCGAAGGCGGACTCTCGTTCTCGGAGGGCATCGTCCACACGATGGTGAACGGGGTGTTCGTCGTGCGCGACGGCGCGACGGTCGAGGGAGTCAGCCCCGGCCGCCCGATCGTCGGCCGCTACGCCGCGCAGCCCTGAAGAACCGTCGGCCGTAGCCAGTTGCCGGCGTGACAGTCGAGACCAGGGCCCCCGGCGATGTCGGCACGGCGGAACAGTCTGCCGGCTACCCATCCCTCGGCGCCGCCAACTACGGCGTCGTCCTCCTGTTCCTGGCCTACGTGCTGTCGTTTCTCGACCGCAACATCCTCTCGCTGCTCGTCGGTCCGATCCGCGAGCAGTTCGGGATCACCGACTTCCAGTACAGCCTGCTGGCCGGGGCGGCATTCGCGCTCGTGTACAGCTTCGCCAGCTTTCCCCTGGGCCGGCTCGCCGACCACTACTCGCGCAGGCTGATCGTCGCCGCCAGCGTCGCCTTCTGGAGCCTGGCGACGGCGGCGGGCGGTCTGGCGAACAGCGTGACCCAACTGTTCGTTTCGCGGATGGCGGTCGGCGCCGGCGAGGCCGGGCTGGCCCCGCCCGCCTACTCGATCATCACCGACAGCTACCGGCCCGCCCACTTCGGCTACGCGATGTCCTTCTACAAGACGGGCGTGCGGGTCGGCGGCGGTTTCGCCCTGGTCATCGGCGGTCTGCTCATCGACTACTACACGCGCATCGGTCCGCTCGAGGTCCCGCTCGTCGGCACCCTCCAGCCCTGGCAGGCGACGCTGGTGACGGTCGGCCTGCCCGGCGTCCTGCTGGCGCTCCTGCTGCTGACGATGGTCGAGCCGCGGCGCAAGGAACTGGCAGTCTCGCGGAGCGGCAGGGAGCGCTTGCCGGTCCGCGAGTTCGTCAGGTTCATCTGGGAGCGCAAGCGCTGCTACCTGCCGTTGTTCATCGGTTCGTCGATGCTGGCGATGGCCGGCTACGGCTCCTCCGCCTGGTACCCCGAGTTTCTCGTCCGCAACTACGGCCTGAGCCGGGGGGAAGCCGGGACGAGCTACGGCACGATCTCGATCATCACCGGAGTCGTCGGCATCATGGTCGCGCCGTGGATCGCCAACCGCCTCGCGGCGCGCGGCTACAAGGACGCCTACGTGCGCACCCTGCTGGCGACGACCCTGATCGCGACGTTGCCCTCGATCGCGGCGCCGCTCGTCGGCAGCGCGACGATGACCCTCCTGCTGCTGGTCCCGGCGATGATCTTCTCGGGCGCCTACCTCGGCGTCATGGCGGCCGCCTTCCAGCCGATCACGCCCAACCAGATGCGCGGCCAGGCCACCGCTTTCTACATCTTCCTGACCAGCTTCATCGGCATGGCCTTCGGCACCAGCACCCTGGCCGCGTTCACCGACTTCCTCTTCCAGGACGACGGCAAGGTCCACTACTCCCTCGCCACGATGCAGGCGATCTTCAAGCCGGCGGGGGCGTTGCTGTTCTGGTACTGCCTGTCGGCGTACCGGAAGGCGATGGAGGAGGCGGGGACTTGGGAGGTGGATTGAGGGGAGCAGGGCAGAGACTGGGTGCGCCGGCACGACTGGTGCGCCACGCGCAGCTTCTCGACCGTGAGCGCAGGCGGCAGCCGGCCCGAGTTCACGACCTCCAGACGATCCGCGAAGAGCATGACCTGAACGCTGCTGTTGTCCTGGGGCTTCAGGCATGGCCGCGGATGCTAGCCGTATGGCGTCTTGCGCGAACTCCTCGTCGGCGGTCTTCAGGTCAGTACCCGCAGCGCGGTCTCGGGAGCTTTGTCCAGCACCCTCAACAGGGCGCGCGCCGCGCCTGTCGGGCAGCGCTTCCCCTGCTCCCAATTGCGGATCGTCTCGTGCGGCACGTCGATGCGCCGAGCGAACTCCGTCTGACTGAGCCCCAGCCGCTGGCGAACCCGGCGCGCGTATCGGGCCACGTCCTGCATCGCCTCCGCGTCATCCTCGCGCTCCTGCATGCCGATCTCCGCCTCTGTGGTGCTGTCCACCTTCGCAGCGTCGATCCTCCCTTCGGGGAAAGTCGCCGGATCGTCGGGATCAATCCTGATGCGGGTTGTGCTCATAGTTGACGACCTCCTTCCTGTTGGCCTTGCGGGCCGAGATGATGCGGATTGCCGAACCCCGCATCGTGTAGACGATCACGTAAGTCCGCCCGTCGATCGCGCCGAGCAGCCTGTACCGATCTTCGCCATAGTCCCGTCGCCGATCTTGGGCGACGATCCGGTGCGGATCGAGAAAGGCGCGGGCGGCATAGGCAAAGTCGATGCCGCGCGTCTCGAAGCAGGCGTCGTTCTTCGCATCGTCCCACTCGAACTCCATCCCGATGGTATAGGCCATTGGCCTACCCCTGTCAAGATCGTCCGCGCGTCCGAAGGGGGCCTCGGGGCCGCCTATCTCCTCGACTATGCTCAGTAGGTGGTGGTGGAAGTGTCGCCAGGTGCCCCGCGAGCGGTGATCGATGAGGATCGGGAGCGGCGGATCATCCGGGAGTACAGGGAGTCTCTGACCGCGGAAGTTGCGGCGCTGGTCGAGCAGCAGAAGCAGGATGAGGCGGCGTGCCCGGCAGGACAGGCAGCGCCTAGACGGGAGAATCGAAAGTCTCGCTTTCGTTCTTCCCGTTTGTGAAGGGGCGTGAGGGGCTTGGGCCCTGCGGAAGGGCCTGGCTTACTCCGGCCCCGCGCCGACAGCCTGCCGGATCGACACCATGTACGCGCCGGGATCGGCCGGGAAGGGCGCAGCGGGCGCCTGCATCGACATCCCCTCAGGGAGGAAGTCGCCGCGCCGGGAGCGCTGGTGCAGCTCCATCCGGTCGAGGCCGGTGCGGAACACTTCGATCAGGCGTTCGGGGTCCACGTCGACGCCGATGGGGTTCCTGGCGAAGTCGCCGCCCTTCATCCACTCCAGGAGCGCGTCCCTGTTCGGGTAGTTGTCGTACTGGAGTTCGAGGCCGTTGGCGTCGGGGTCCTTGTAGTAGAAGGACGTCGTGCCGCCGTGGTCGGTGCACCAGTAGGGCTCTACCCCTACGTCGCGGAGGCGCTCGTAGGTGGCGAAGAGGTCCTCGGGTCCCGCGTACTGGTAGCCGACGTGGTCGAGGCCTTCCTGAGTTGGCGCCTGGTCCTGTGACTGGGGCATGTTCGCGATGGCGATCCGGTGGTGCTCCTGGTCGAAGCTGAGCCAACTGAACATCTCGTTCTCGAAGAACGCCTCGCAGCCGAGAACCAGCTTGTAGAACGCGCGCATCGCGTCGAATCGCTTCGTCCGCAGGAAGATGTGGTGGATGTAGGCGGGGCGGATGGGGGAGTTCGACACGGTGGACTCCTTGCTGGTCACAGTTGCGGATGGGAAAGTTCGCGGCCCGCCGGTTCAGGCTCCCGTAACGACGTTGCGCAGCACGCCGATCCGGTCGGCCTCGAGTTCGACGACATCGCCGGCGCGGAGGAACTTGCCCTGGAACACGCCGACGCCGGCCGGCGAGCCGGTGAGCATCACATCGCCCGGTTCGAGCTGCATGAAGCGGGAGACGTGCGCCACGCAGCGGGCCACCGAGTGAACAAAGTCCGTGGTCCGCTCGTCCTGACGGACTTCGCCGTTGACCCGGGCCTGGAGGCGGATGTCGAGCGGCTCGGCGAACTCGTCGGTGGTGACCAGCGCCGGCCCCATCGGCTTGAACGTGTCGAGGCCCTTGGCATGACTGAGCGAGTACTCGGGGCCTTCGAAGGACTTGCGCTGGAGGTCGCGGGCCGAGACGTCGTTGGCGAGCGTGTAACCCGCCACGTGCCGCAGCGCGTCGTCCTCGTCGATGGAGGCACCGCCGACGCCGATGACGGCCGCCAGCTCGATCTCGTAGTCAACCTGATCGGGCGCGACCTCGGGCAGCACGATGTCCTCGCCGGGTCCGACGACCGCGCTGCCCGGCGCCAGGAAGAACACCGGCTCGGACGGCGGCTCGATGCCTCGGGCCTTGAGGAACTCGCGCGTTTCCTCGACGTGACTGTGGAAGTTGATGCCCATGCCGATGACCTTGCCGGGGCGGAGGACCGGTGCGCGGAGGGTCACGTTGCTTGGCGCGCAGCGGCGCTTCGCCTGGGCGTCGCGCACGGTCGCAAGTTCCGGGTCCGTCCGGAGCGCCTGGCCCACGTCCTCGTAAGGGAGGTCGAGGATCTCGATTTCTCCGCCGGCCGCCTCGCGGGCGATTCCGTCCGTGGTCGTGAACAGCTTCACGGTTCCTGCGTCTGACCGTCGCCGCTAGCCTGCGCCGCAGGACTGGGTGCGCCGGCGCCCCCGCCGGCATCCGGCGTGAAGCGCCGGGCTCCTGAGCGGCTGTCTCGCTAGCTCTTGCTATCGCCGGGTCGAAGCACTTCCCAGTGGCCCGCTCTGGTAGAACCGACCCGGCGGAGGGCCCCGGCTTCCTTCAAGGCTGCCAAGTGGTACTTCACGCCGTCCGGCGTCAGCCCGACCCGTTCGGCGAGCGCCTTCCGGGTGAGCGCAGGCTCGGCCCGCAAGTGGTCCAGAATCTGGTCGCGAACCACCTTTTGGGTAGTCGAGGCGGTTTTCTGGGTAGTTTTTGGGTAGTCGGCTTCGTCTTCCGGGCAGTCGAGGCTGTCTTCTGGGTAGTCGCCCCCTGTCGCCAGATCCTCACTGTGAAGCCCGAGCCAATGTCGAACTCGGGCTCCGGCACGCCCGCTCCGCCGAATTGACACGTCCATCGCCACCGCTCTAACATTAGTCGTATGACTAAATCAAGGCAGAGGAGTGTAGACCCTTTCCTGAACCCGTTTCGACCGGGAGCTGGCCACGCACCGCCGTGGCTCGCGGGCCGGACGAAGGAGCAGCAGGAGTTCAAGCGGCTGTTGGGACAAGCCCCAGTCTTCGAGAACCTCATCGTCACCGGCCTTCGCGGAGTAGGGAAGACGGTGCTGCTGGAGACGCTCCGGCCGCTGGCCCGGGCGGCCGACTGGTTGTGGGTGGGCGCCGACCTTTCCGAGTCCGCGAGCCTGCGGGAGGATCACTTGGCGGTCCGCCTGTGCACGGATCTCGCTCCCCTCACGTCCGGCTACGCGGTGACCGTCGAGCACCGGCAGGAACCCGGGTTCGGCGGGCGGGAGGTCGCGGTCGAGCGGCGTCTCGACTACCAGACGCTCCGCCGTCTCTACCAGGAGAGTCCGGGGTTGTCTCTCGACCGGCTGAAGACGGTGCTGCAGGCGACCTGGAGAGCCGTTTCCGCCGCGCCGTCGAAGCCTGGAGGGATCGTCTTCGCCTACGACGAGGCCCAGAATCTGTCGGATCAACCGCAGCACGAGGAGTTCCCGGTGGCCCTGCTGCTGGACAGCTTTCAATCGCTGCAGCGGCAGGGCCTTCCGCTGATGCTGGTGCTGGTCGGACTCCCGACGCTCTTCCCGAAACTGGTCGCCTCGCGAACGTATGCCGAGCGAATGTTCCGCGTCCGTTTCCTGGATCGCCTGAGCGAAGCGGAAAGCGAAGAAGCCATCCTCAAGCCCGTCTCCGACGCCCGCTGTCCCCTCCGGCTCACCGACGACTCGGTACGCACGATCATCCAGATGTCAGGAGGCTACCCCTATTTCATTCAGTTCATTTGCCGCGAGGTGTACGACGTGTTCACGCAGCGAACGGACCGTGGCGAGACCGCGTCGGTACCGGTGGCGGAGATCGAGCAGAAACTGGACACGGATTTCTTCTCGGGCCGCTGGTCTCGACTGACGGATCGCCAACGCGAACTGCTGTGGGTGGTCGCCCACCTCGACCATAGCGATGGTGAGTTCAGCGTGCGGGACATCGTCCAGGGATCCGCGGCACTTTCGAAGCCGTTCAGCGCCAGTCACGTCAACCAGATGCTCTCGAGTCTCGCCGGACAGGGGCTGGTGTTCAAGAACCGCCACGGCCGCTATTCGTTCGCGGTTCCCCTGCTTGATCGCTTCATTCAGCGACAGACGATTGCTGCTGATGGATAGCAGCCAGCGTCGCAGACCGGCCAGCGGCCCCAAGCGGAAATCGACAATCGCGCTCTTGGTTTCCCGAAACTCGAGCATTCTTCAGGTCTGGGTCCACACGCTGGCCGGCCCGGTCCAGCACCCGGTTGGACACGCCGAGCCTGCTGAGGAGCCGGGAACAGCAGAGGCCGACCGGGCCCGCCCCGACGATCAGCACGTCGAGGTCGTTCATCTGTCGAGTCATCGTTCGCCCTCGCCCTCCAGGCGGTAACGCTCGGCCTCGGCGTCGTAGTCCTCGAAGCCGACGATGTCGCGCAGGCGTTCGAAGTCCAGGGCGCCCTCAGGTCGCTCGCTGTTCCCCAGGGCTCGCAGAGCGTCGAGCATCGCCGCGGTGGCGGCGGACAGGAGCGTCAGCGGGTAGGCCGCGATCTTGTAGCCGATTTCCTCGAGCCGCGCCGGCGGCAGCAGTGGCGTGTCGCCTCCCTCGACGAGGTTCGCCAGCTTCGGGCCGGGGACTGCCTCGCAGAACGCGGCCATCTCGCTTTCCGACTCCGGAGCCTCGAGGAAGAGGATGTCCGCGCCGATGTCAGCGAACGCCTGGCAGCGGACGATCGCCTCGTCCAGGCCGTCGGTGGCCCGCGCGTCGGTGCGGGCCAGGATGAGGATGTCGGCGCCCTCGTCCCGGGCGTCCACGGCGGCGCGCACCCGCGACAGGGCCTCGGAGCGGGAGACGACGCGCTTGCCCCGCGTGTGTCCGCAGCGCTTGGGCGCTTCCTGGTCCTCGATCATCACGCCCGCGAAGCCGGCGCTGGCATAGCTCCTGACGGTGCGTTTGACGTTCAGCGCGTTGCCGTAGCCGGTGTCGCCGTCGCCGATCACCGGCAGCCGCGTTGCCGCACAGATGTTGCGGCCCTGGTCGAGCATCTCGCCGAAGGAAATCAACCCGGTGTCCGGCATCCCCAGCTGGCTGGCGGACACGGCGAAGCCGCTCATGAAGGTCAACTCGAAGCCGGCCTGCTCGATCAGCCGCGCGGACAGCGCATCGAAGCAGCAGGGCATGACCCGAAGGCCGGGGGCGTCGAGAAGGGCGCGCAGTCGCGTCGCCGGAGAGGAACTACTCATGCGGTCGGGAACGTAACATCCGTCTGCTGCACGTTGAGAAGGAGGTTCCATGGCTGAAGTCAGGAGACGCGGTCCGTCACCGATCCGGGGCATCCACCACATCACCGGGCTGGTCGGCTCCGCCGCGAACGACCTCCGGTTCTACCGCGACGCGCTCGGCCTGCGGTTGATCAAGAAGACCTGCAACCAGGAGAACCCCACCTCCGGCTGGCACTTCTTCTTCGGCGACCGCCTCGGCCATCCGGGGACGATCATGACGAACATCATCCTCGAGGGCGTCCCGATGCCGAAGACGGTCGAGGGCCGGGGCTCGATCACCGACGTGAGCTACTCTGTCTCGCCCGGGAGCCTCGACTACTGGCGCGAACGGTTGACCGCGGCGAGCTGCGCCTGCTCCGATCGTCCGGCGCGGTTCGGCGATCCGGTGCTGCATTTCCGCGACTTCGACGGGATCTCGTCGGAACTCGTCGGGTGCGAGGACGACCGGATGCCCGAGTTGGCCGACCTTCCCGACGAGCACCAGATCCGCGGCTTCCACCATGCCACGCTCGCGCCGCGCATTCCCGAGCTGACCGTCCAGTTCCTCGTCGGCGTCCTCGGTTTCGAGGTGGTCGCCACCGAGGGAAGCCGGACCCGTCTCGCTGTCGGCGGCAACGAGCCCGGCAAGCTGATCGACGTCGTCGAGCGGAGCGATGGGCCGTGGGGCCGGCACGGTCTCGGCGGCCTGCACCACATCGCGCTGACGGTCGACAGCGTCGAGGACATGGAGAAGTGGACGCGAATCCTCGCCGGCGCGGGCCTGATCGTCACCGGGGCCCGGGACCGCGGCTGGTTCCACTCGACGTACTTCACCGTCCCCGGCGGCATCAACATGGAGCTGTCGAATCTCGATCCGGGCTGGACGGTGGACGAGGAGATCGACTCCCTGGGGCGGATCCTCTCGCTGCCGAAGCACCTGGAGGCGCACCGGACGGCGATCGAGGCGGCGCTTCCCGCGGTCGAGTTCTGACCGGGCGCGCGACGATGATCGAGCCCTACGATCGGATCCCCTTCCCCGTCTTCTTCCGGGAGGACGCGGAGGGAGGAGCTCGGCTACGAGCGTGTCCTGCTCGGAGGGTGAGCGGCGGCGGCTCGCTATCGCTCTACTACCAGCAGCAGGCGGAGCGGCCGACGGTGACCCACACGCCGGCCGGCGACCGGAGACCGTGAACAACGGCCCGACGGGTCTTGCCCGCTTCACGACGCTGCGGAGCTGGCTGTCGCAGTGGAGCCTCGAGAAGTCGAAGGCGGACGGCGTCGCGTGCGCCGCGGACATCAGCGTTCCGGTTCTGGTCGTCAACAACGGCGCCGACGATGCGTGCACCCCGAGCCACGCGCGGCGGCTGTACGCCGCCGTGTCCCACGACGACAAGGAGTTCCACGAGATCGAGGGGGCTACCCACTACTACATCGGGCAGGCTGCCAAGCTCGCCGAGGCGGTGGCGATCTGCGGCGAGTGGATCGAACGCTGATCCGCGCGTTCGGGAGCTCTCGCCTCGCTCTAGTCGTCCAGCCCCGGAAGCGGGGCCGGCGCGTAGAGCTTCGGATCGTGGCCGTCGTAGCAGACCCAGCACTGGCCGGTCTCGCCGCCGGCCGCCGCCTCGATCACGGCATCCGCAATCTGGGAGGGCGGCATGAGTCGAAGGCCGGCTTCCCTCACGAAGTCCTCGGCTTCGGGCCCGAAGATCTTCGTGTCGACGGCGGCCGGGCAGATCGCGTTGAGCGTGATTCCGCGCTGGGCGAGAGACGGTGCGAGAGCGCGCACCAAGCCGACCACGGCGTGCTTGGTCATCGTGTAGACGGGATCCACTTCCCAGGTGATGAGCCCGGCCACCGAGGCCGTGACGACGATCGCTCCGCCGCCCCGGTTCTCCAGCGCCGGCACCGTCGCACTCATGCCGAAGACGACTCCGTCGATGTTGGCGCCCGTGGCGCGGCGGTAGGCCTCCGCCGGCATGGCGGTGATGTCGAAGGCGGGAAAGTCACCGCCGGCCGCCGGATAGGTCGTCACGCCGGCGTTGAGGTGGACGAGATCGAGCCCGCCGTGGTCCCTGACGATCTCGGAAACAACGCGCGTCCAGGCGTCCCGGTCGCTGACGTCGAGAGGCGCGAACTCGCCGCCGACCGTGTCCGCGACGTTGCGTCCCGCGGCTTCGTCGATGTCCGTGACGACGACATGGCCGCCCCGGGTGGAAAGCGCCTCGCAGGTGGCCCTGCCGATGCCGGATGCGCCGCCGGTGACGAGGCAGGTCTTGTTGTCGAGATCAGCCACTGCGCTACTCGCGGTTGAACACGAAGTAGTCGTGCGAGGCGCGCGCGATCTCCGCGATCACCGGTTCCATCGCCTCGTTGGACGGCAGCTTGGACTCCTTGACGAACACCACCGTGATCACGTGCCCGGCGTCGCCCGGCAGGGTGATGACGCCCACGTCGTTCGTCGACTCGCCGATCGTGCCGGTCTTGTGGGCGACCGGCGTGCCCGGCGGGAGCGCTCCCGGAATCCGGTTCCCGCCGGTCTCGCAGCGGGCCATGATGTCGATCAGCAGGGCCGAGCTCTCCTCGCTGAGGATCTCCCGCTTCCAGATCTTCCGCAGAAGGGCGGCCGTCGCCCGGGGCGTCGCGGTGTCGCGTGGGTCGGCGTTGAACGCCTGGTTCAGCTCGATCAGTCGGCCCTCGTCCACTTGACTCGAGTTCTCGGCGGTGACCAGACGGTTGTACTCGGCCGGCGGCATCGGGCTGGCGACCGTCGCCTCATCTCGACCCAGGAAGTTCGCGATCAGCGCCCGGGTCGTCCGGTCGACGCGGATTCCCTCGGCGCCGGAAGCTCTCATCCGCGCCGTGATGGCCTCGGCGCCGCCAGCCTCGCGAAACAGCAGGTCGGTGGCGATGTTGTCGCTGATCCGCAGCATCAGGCCGAGGACGTTCTGGATCGTCAGGCGGGAGCCCGGCGTGTCGAAGAAGTCGCTGAGGGCGCCGTAGGTGACGACGTGATCGCTGGTCTGCATCGTGATGAGGTCGTCGAGCGACCGCTTGCCCTCGTCGACCTGGGCGAGAATCTCGACGGCGATCGGCACCTTGTACGTGCTCGCCATCGGGAATCTCTCTTCGCCGTTGAGCAGCACGCCGCGACCGGACTCGAGGTGGATCGCGGCGACTCCCACCGTGCCGAGGCTGGCTTCGGCGAGACGTTCGATCTCGGCGCCCAGGTGCTTCAGACCGGGATCGTCGCCGAGGATCTCGAGACGATCGGAGGCCGGCGCCGGCGCGGCTGCCAGGGCGCCGATCGTGGCGACGAGCAGAAACGCGCGCGAGAACACGAGCAGGCGGAGACGGGAGAGGTGTGGTTCAGACATCGGTTCCGTTTCGCTCCTGGTCGGTTGAAACTGGTATACGACTGTAACCAAACGAGAAACGGGCCGGGGCGTGGAGCGCGAGCCGGCCGCAGATGAGTCCAGGGACCTTGGGAGGAATGACGGGAATGAGGATGCGAGGCGCCGTCCGGTCGGCGGCGATGCTCATCGTGCTGGCGGGGCCGGCCGTTGCCCTTGCGGCGCAGGACGAGGTGCCCGCCTCGGCCTACGACCGCGCGGCGAAGATGCTCGACGTTGGGTCGCTGATCTTCAACGAGATGGTGACGCCGCACTGGATCGGCGAAGGCGAGGCGTTCTGGTACCGCAGTGACGACCGCGACGGCCACCGGTTCTGGCGCGTCGAGCCGCTGGCGAGCGGCGAGCGGCGGCGTCCGGCCTTCGACCACGCGCGGCTGGCGGCATCCCTGAGCGCGCTTCGCGACGAGCCGGCGGATCCGCTGGCGCTGCCGTTCGAGAGCATCGACCTGTCGGGCGAGGGCCAGGTGTCGTTCCAGATCGCCGGCGAGAAGGGGCCCGAGTCGTTCCGATGCACGCTGGACGGGGCCGAGTGCTCGCGCGTCGAAGCGCCGGCCGGTCCGGCGGAAGAGAAGGACGGGAAGAAGGACGAGACGCCGCCCCTGCCATCTCCCGACGGGGCCTACAGCCTCCTCGTCCGGGACCACGACCTCTACCTCGTCACGACCGAGAGCGGTGAGGAGCGCCGGCTGACCGACGACGGCGAGCCGTTCCACGACTACGCCTCGCATCCCGAGGCGCGCCTCTCGACGGTCACCGAGAAGCGCGCGGGCATCGTGCTCCCGCCCTCGGCGCTGTGGTCGCCCGACGGCAAGACGCTGCTCACCGTGCGCCTGGACCAGCGCGAAGTAGGCGAGATGCACGTCCTCCAGACGACCGATCTCGGCGACGGCGCCCGACCCGTCCTGCACACCTTCCGCATGCCGATTCCCGGTGACGACGGCGTGCCGTGGAGCGAGCTCCTGCTCGTCGACGCCGGGAGCGGCACGGTGAGGCCGGTCGACACCGAGCGCGTCCACACGCCCTTCATGGCGCTGGCCGACCTGGGTCAGCTCTGGTGGAATGACGACGGCTCGAAGGCGTACCTGCTGCGCCGGCCGCGCGGCGCGCGCTCGATGCGGCTCGAGGAGATCGACGCCTCCACCGGCTCAGCGCGCACGCTGGTGGCAGAGACCTCCAGGCTCCACGTCGAGCCGACGCTCCTGATCGGCACGGGCACGCCCAACATCAGGGTGCTCGAGAGCGGCGAGGTGCTCTGGTACTCGCAGCGGGACGGCTGGGCGCATCTCTACCTGTACGGCAGCGACGGCGGTCTGGTCCGCCAGGTCACCCGGGGCGCTTGGGTGGTTCGCGACCTCGTGCACGTCGACGAGGAATCGCGCACGGTCTACTTCACCGCCGCGGGCCTGGATCCCGCCGTCGACCCGTACCTCCGCACCTTCGCCCGCACGTCGCTCGATCGCACGACCTCCAGTCCCGAGATCCTCACTCCCGAGCCTGGCGACCACACGGTCGTGGCCTCGCCCGGCGGCAAGTCGTTCGTCGACCAGTGGTCGCGCATCGACCAGCCGCCGCGGTCGCGGGTCCTGCTGCCGGACGGCCGCGTGGCGGTGGAACTCGAAGTCGCCGACTTCGAATCGCTCGTCGAGCTCACCGCGTTGCCGGTGCCCTTCACCATCAAGGCGCGGGACGGCAAGACGGACATCTACGGCAACGTGTTCTTCCCGCCCGGCTTCGACCCGGAGGACGTTGACGCCAGCTATCCGGTGATCGACGGCATCTATCCCGGGCCGCAGGTGCATCGGGTGACCAAGAACTGGCACGACCCGACGCTGTTCCTGAGCTACGACCTGGCGCTGGCGCAGCTCGGCTTCATCGTGGTCACGGTCGACGGCTTCGGCACGCCGCTGCGCTCCAAGGCCTTTCATGCGCGTTCCGAAGGGAACCTGCAGGAGGCCGGCGGTCTCCCCGACCACCTGGCCGCCATCCGCCAGCTCGCCGTTCGGTATCCGCAGATGGACCTCGACCGGGTCGGCGTCTACGGCCACTCCGGGGGCGGCTTCGCGTCGGCGCGCGCCATCTTCGCCTACCCGGAGTTCTACAAGGTGGCGGTGTCATCGGCGGGCAACCACGACCAGCGGGGCTACATCCAGCTCTGGGGCGAGTCCTACCACGGCGACCCGGAGACGGTGAGCTACGAGGAGCAGGCCAACGCCTCGATCGCCCACCAGCTCGAAGGCAAGCTGCTGCTCGCCTACGGCGCCCTGGACGACAACGTGCCACCGGCGTTGACGCTGCAGGTCATCGAGGCCCTGACGAAGGCGAACAGGGACTATGACCTGATCGTCCTGCCGTCCGGCAACCACGGTTTCATGTCCGACCCCTACTTCCTTCGCCGCAGTTGGGACTACTTCGTGCGACACCTCGCGGGCAAGGAGCCCCCGGCGGACTATTCGCTCGCGCCGCCCGGCTCCTGAGGCTCGTCCGCGGGCGGGAGGCCGGCGCTACTGTCCCCAGACCTCCTCGAAGACGCGAAGGTAGTTCTCGCCGAGGAACTTGCGGATCGTCTCGTCGCTGTGGCCGCGGCGGACGAGTTCCTCGGTGATCGCGGGGACCTTCCCGATGTGTTCGAGGCCGTCCGGCGCGAGTTCGAGGCCGTAGTGGTCGCTGCCCATGCCGATGTGGTCCGGGCCCATGACGTCGAGGGCGGTCTCGATGTCGTCGACGACCTCGGAGAGGTTGCGGTGGGTGATGTGGATCAGGCCCAGTACGCCGCCGTTTTCCGCGAGCGCCTCGAGCATCTTCCGGTCGCGTGGCAGTTCGAGGCGTGTTCGCGGAAGAACGCCTCCGCCGAGGCGCGACTCCGGGTCGCTGTTGGGAAACATGGTGGGCGTCGTGTGGGAGAGGATGACGGGACGGTCGACGCGCTCGAGGATCTCCCAGAAGCCGCCCTCGCCGATGTGAACCAGGTCGACGACCATGTTCAGTTCCACCATGCGGTCGACCAGCGCCTTGCCGGCGGCAGTCAGCCCGCCCTGGTCGTCGGCGGCCCAGCAGCCGTCGGCGTAGATGTTGCGGCGGGTGTGGGTCAGGCTGGCCACGCGCAGGCCGAGCCTGTAGTAGAGATCGAGGAAGCGCGGGTCGGCGCCCAGCGCCTCGCAGCCCTCGAAGGAGAAGACGAGGGCCACGCGGCCGTCCTCCTTGGCCTGGCGGATCTCGGCTACCGAGGTCGCGAGCACCAGGTCGTCGAGCCGCTCGACCTCATTGTGCAGGTTCCAGGTCATCTCGAGGCCGCGGTGCAGCGGGCTGTTGAGCTGCTCGTCGTCGAGGTAGACCGCGCAGAGCGTGGAGGTGATCCCGCCTTCCCGCCACCGCTGCAGGTCGTACTGGCCCATGCAGCCGAACCAGATCGTGTGCGCCGACATCCCGAACTGGGCGAAGGGGCCGATGTCGAAACCGAGCGGCGGTTGCCAGCTCGAGGGGTCGGGGAGTTCGACCCGTTGGTCGAGCTTCATCTTGCCGTCGCTGACGGGAATGAGGATGTCGCAGTGACCGTCGATGATGATCGACTCGCGGTGGAGGGCTGCCGCCCGGTCGGAGATGTCCAAGTGTCGTCTCCCGCTTAGTGCGACAGCGCCAGGCCGCTGAGCAGCGTGGTCGCCGCGGCGCGTCGCTTGCCGTCGGCGCCGATCGTCGCGCCGACGACGTAGCCGCGGGGCGCCCGCGACTCGATGCCGGCCGGAACCGCGTTGATCGCGAGCCCGAGTCCACGCGCGGCCTCGAGCAGTTCGGGGGAGAAGTCGCCTTCGATGACCTGCGTGGAAGGAGAGCCCAGGGGGCCGAAGGCCGGCAGGTGCGGCGAGGGAGCGTCGATCGCTTCCTTGATGTCCATCTCCCAGTCGAGGAGGTTCAGGAGGACGCTGATCGTCTTCTGGTGGAGGCCGGAGCCGATGGAGGCGAGAGCGGCCACCGGCTTGCCGTCACGCAGAACGATCATCGGCTCGGTCGGGTCCGGCAGTCGCTTGCCGGGGCCGGCCTCGGCGATCAGCGCCTGCTGAAAGGACGCCGAGTCGGGGATCGAGATGCCGTCGACGAAGATCGCCGTGTCGCCCCAGGCCGACGTGTTGATCGTGTGGACGACCGCGGCAACGTTGCCGTAGGAATCGATGGCGACGATGGCGTCCGAGTGCTTCGGATCGACCGGGGTGGGGACTTTGGTCAGGGGAGCGATGCCCGACTGCATCCTGGCCCAGAGACCTTCGGCGTTCTCTTTGCCGGTCCGACCCGCCAGGGTGGCGTCGAGGTCGCCGTAGAGCGCGCGGCGCATCGGTTCGGGCAGAAAGACGATTCCCATCAGGTTCGTCATCTGGTTGACCCAGAAGAAGGCCTCCGGCGACTTCGCGTAGTGGCCCATCTCACGCAGCCCGGCCGCCTCGGCGAGGTTGAGCACTTCGGCCACGTGGACGCCGCCCTGAGCGGGCAGGCCGTGTCCGTAGACGTCGAAGCCGTTGTAGGTGGAGTGAACCGGCTTCGCGACGAGAGCCTCGTAGCTCCGCATGTCTTCCATCGAGAGCTTGCCGCCGTCGCGCTGGACCGCCTCGACCAACCGCTCGGCCCAGGGGCCGCGGTAGACGTAGTCGATCCCCTGCTCGGCGACGGCCCGCAGCGTCGCCGCGAGTTCCGGCTGCCGGAGCAGGTCCCCCTCGCCGAGGAAGTCGCCGTCCTCGTCGGTAAAGATGCGCCGCGTCGAAGGCAAGCGGGAGAGCGCTTCCTTGCGCCGTTCGATCATGCTCGTGTGGATGGCGCCGAGCAGGACGCCGTTCTCCGCGTAGTGGATCGCCGGTTCGAAGAGACTGGCCCACGGCAGCTTCCCGAAGCGATCATGCGTAGCGCCGAGGCCGCTGAAGAACCCCGGTACCAGGGCGGTGCGTCCGCTTGGCTGATGCTCGGCGCCGGTCGTCGTCGAGGTTGGGATCGTCAACGGCTCGGTTTCGCCGCGGACGGTGTCGTAGGCGCCGTTGACGTTGAAGACCTCGCCGCTCTCCGCCTCGTAGTAGACGAGGTTGAAGATCCCGGCGTAGCTCACCCATGCGCCGCCGGCCAGGGAGATCTGCGTGAGGGCGGTGGCGATCACGGCGTCGGCCGCGGTGCCGCCGTGGCGGAGCGCCTCGAGCCCGGCCCTGACCGCCTGCGGCCCGGTGGTGCCGCTGATCACGCCGTGCTCGCCCTCGGCCATCGGTTTGTCCGTCCCGAAGAAGGCGTTCAGTTCCTCGAGCGCCTCGCGGTCACTCCAGTTGGCCGGGCTGAGATCGATCGCCGCCTCGTCGGAGGCGCCGGCGTAGGCGGCGGGCGCGGCCGCGACGAGCCAGGCGGCGAGGCAGAGTGCGCAGAGCCTTCTCTTCTTCATCGTCTTCTCCCCAGGTTGCCCACTGGGTACGCCGGCGTCCCCGCCGGCTTCCGCCGCAGGCGGCATGTGACGCGCCGGCCGTCAGGCCGGCTCCTTCCGCTGTCGGTTCCGTGCGAGCTTACGCCGGCCGCGAGTTGGTGCCGCGCATCAGTCGCACGAGCAGAGGCGTCAGCCCGGCCAGGACCGCCGCGACCACCAGCGCCAGCAGCCCGATCCTCGAATAGACGCTGCTGTAGGTGGACAGCGCCGCATCGAAGTCGACGATGGCGCCCCCCGCCGTCGTCGCGCTCGTTAGCCGGGCGATCAGCCCCGAGATGTAACTCGACGCGGCATAGGCGAGCATGAAGGATCCCATCATCGTGGACACGATCCGCGTCGGCGACAGCCGCGTCACCATCGACATGCCGACCGGCGCGAGGCAGAGCTCGCCGGTCACCATCAGCAGGAAGGTGAGGGCGAACCAGATCAGGGCCACCTTGCCGTCGTCCGGCCGCAGGGCGCTGCCGAGCACCAGGACCAGGAAGGCGAGGCTGATCTGCACGATCGCGAGAACGAACTTGACGGGTGTCGAGGGCTCCCGGCCGCGCCGTCCGAGCGCGATCCACAGCCAACTGAAGAGAGGCGCCAGCGCGATGACGTAGATCGCCGGCAGGGATTGCAGCGTGGCCGCCGGAATCTCCGTCCCGAGGAACTCGCGATCGACCATGCGGTCCGCGAAGAGGTTGAGCGAGCTGCCCATCTGCTCGTAGAAGGCCCAGAAGCCGATCGTGAAGGCGACCAGGACGGCGCAGGCCAGCAGCTGGTCGCGCTCGGTCCGGTCGCAGCGGCGCAGCGCGTAGTAGAGAACGAAGAGCCCGAGCGCGGCCCCGGTCGCCGACAGCAACCCGCCGACGACCGGCGGGTTCTGGAGCACCCACCAGACGCCGCCGACCAGGCCCAGGCTCGCCAGGTAGATGGCGCCCTCGCGCGACAGTCCGGGAACGAGGCGCTCCCTCAGCTCCTCGGGCCGCGGTGGATCCGCGTGGCCCCGGAGGTACTTCTGGCCCTTCAGGTAGAGCAGCAGGCCGGCCAGCATGCCGACGCCGGCGAGACCGAATCCGTAGCGCCAGCCGTAGGTCTGGCCGAGCCAGCCGCAGAGCAGCGGTGCGACCGCGGCGCCCAGGTTGATCCCCATATAGAAGACCGTGAAGCCGGAGTCCCGTCGCGGGTCGCCCTTCTCGTAGAGGGCGCCGACGACGGTGGAGGCGTTCGTCTTGAGGAATCCGACGCCGGTCGCGATCAGCGCCAGCGCCAGGTAGAACAGGCTCAGGTGGAAGTCGCTGCGCTCGACGACGAGCCCGCCCGCGGACGAGACCTCTTCCGCCGCCGGCCCCTCGATCGTCATCAGGAAGTGACCGGCAACCAGCAGCAGGGCGCCGAAGGTGACCCCCTTGCGCGGGCCGAGCCAGCGGTCCGCCACCGCGCCGCCGAGCACCGGCAGCAGGTAGACCATCGACGCGTAGGCGCCGTAGAGCACGAAGGCCCGGCTGTCGCTGAACAGGAAGTGCTGCGTCAGGTAGAAGATGAGCAGCGCCCGCATCCCGTAGTACGAGAAGCGCTCCCACATCTCGACCAGGAAGCAGACGCCCAGGCCAGGCGGGTGGTCGCGGAAGACCGGGATCCTCTGCCAGAAGCTCACGATCGAAGCATCCTCACGCGCGCGAGTCTAGGATGGGACTCGAGGAGCACGGACTTGTCGGAGAAAGTCGCAATCGTGACCGGCGGCGGCAGCGGGATCGGCCGCGCGGTCACGCACGGGTTGGTCGACGACGGCTACGACGTGCTGATCGCCGGCCGCCGCGAGGATCGCCTGGTGGAAACGAAGAGCGGCGCGGGCGATCCCGGGAAGGTCTCGGTCGTAGCCGCGGACATCAGCACCGTGGAGGGCGTCCAGGCGGTGTTCGACGGACTGACGAGCGCCTTCGGCCGGCTGGACCTGCTGTTTAACAACGCCGGCACAGGCGCGCCGCCCGTGCCGATCGAAGACCTGACGTTCGAACAGTGGAACCGGGTCGTCGGGGTCAACCTGACCGGCGCCTTTCTCTGCACGCAGCGGGCCGTCAGGCTGATGAAGGAACAGGATCCCCAAGGCGGACGCATTATCAACAACGGTTCCATCTCCGCGCACGTGCCGCGCCCGAACTCCGCCCCGTACACCTCCACCAAGCACGCGATCACCGGGCTCACTCGGTCGACCTCGCTGGACGGCCGCGGGTTCAACATCGCCTGTGGCCAGATCGACATCGGCAACGCCTACACGCGAATGACCGCTCGGATGTCCGAGGGCGTGGCCCAACCCGACGGCTCCACGAAGCCCGAACCCACGATCGACGTGCGAGCCGTCGTCGACGCGGTGCGCTACATGGCCGCGCTCCCGCTCGACGCGAACGTGCCTTTCCTGACCGTGATGGCGAACGAGATGCCGTTCATGGGGCGGGGTTAGAGCGTCACCGAGACAGCGCTTCATCAAAGGCCGAACCTGTCGAACAGCGCGCGCGGCGAGGGCTCCCGGTCGACGAGCGCGCGGAACAGTTCGGCCGCCGGCGCCGTGCTTCCCGCTTCCAGGATCGCCTCGCGATAGCGCCTGGCCACGTTCGCATCCTGGAACCGGCCGGGAGCCTGCTCGAACAGGCGGCCGACCTCGGCGGCCAGGACGTCGGCCCAGAGGTAGGAATAGACGCCGCCGGCGTAGGCCTCGGAGAACGTGTGCATGGCGTGGGGGACCCGCAGCAGCGGCTCGACGGCAGCCGGCACGCCGAGTTCCGACATGACCTCTTCCTCTACGGCCATGGCGTCGATCTCACTGCCGTCGGCGAGTTGGTGGAGCCTGAGGTCGACGACCGCGGTGGCGAGGTAGTCGAGCGTGAGACTGAAGATCCGGTCGTGGCGCAGCGCCTGCTCCAATGCGTCGATGAGTTCGTCCGGTATGGGATCGCCGGTTTCGACGTGGCGTGCGTGACGCGGCAGCAACTCCCGGTCGAGAAGCCAGCGCTCGTTGAGCAGCGCGGGCAGCTCGATGAAGTCCCACTCGACGGCGAGGCTTCCCAGCGACGGGTAGCTCGTGCGGCAGAGGAGCATGTGCAGCGCGTGACCGAACTCGTGGAAGAGCACGTTGGCGAGTTCCCAGAGGAGGAGCGTGGGTTCTCCGTCCGGCGGCCGCGGCAGGCTCGAGACCACGGCGGAATGAACGGGGCTCGGCTCGGGATGAAGACAACGCGCCTGCAACTGGGCCTGCCATGAGCCCGGCGACTTGCCTTCCCGCTGGTAGAGGTCGAGCCAGAGGACGCCGAGCGCCTCGTCTCCCCGGCACACGAGAACGGCCTCGACGTCGGGATGGTAGACGGGCGCTTCGTCGAGGCGGCGAAAGCGCAGACCGTGGAGGCGCTCCGCGCTCCGGAAGAGGGCCGACTTGACGGCGTCGAGGGACAGGTAGGGGCGTACCGCGTCCCCGTCGAGCCCGAAATGCGATTGTCGGTACTTCTCCGCGTAGTAGAGGCGATCCCACGCCTGCAACTCGCCTTCCAGTCCGTCCGCTCGGGCCAGTTCCTGTAGTGCGGCGAGCTGTTGCCGCGTGGTCGCTTCGACGGCGCGCCAGACCTGGAGCAGCAGGTCGAGCGCCGCCTGCGGGTTGGCTGCCATGCGGGTGGCCATCGCCAGGTCGGCGTAGCTGGAGTAGCCGAGCAGCCGTGCCTTCTCTCCACGAAGACGGAGAATCTCGGCCATCACCGGCCGGTTGTCGTGCTCGCCGTCGTTGGCGCCGCGACTCATCCACAGCTTCCAGACGCGCTCACGCAGGTCGCGACGCCGCGAGCGGGTGAGAAAGGGCCACACCGTAGGACGCTGGATCGACAGAGCCCATAGCCCGGGACGTCCACGTTCTTCGGCAAGGGCCGACATGGCGGCGCGCTGATCGTCGGCCAGGCCATCCAGATCGGCCTCGTCGGGAAGCCACAGGACGAGAGTGTTCTGTTCGTCCGTCAGGTTGCGCATGAAACGCACCTGCTGTTCGGCGAGCCGGGCGTTGATTCGGGTCCATCGCGCTCGGGCCTCCGGTTCGAGGCCCGCGCCGCGGAGGCGGAGACGCCTCCGGATCAACTCCGCGAGTCGCCGCTGCTCGGGGGTCAGGTCGCCTTGTTCCCGCACGGTTTCGACTCGCTCGAGCAGTTCGCGCCGCCCGGCGAACTCGTCCTCGAGCGCCGCAAGTCGCGGCGCCGTCCTCTGGTGGAGGCCCGCCATCCCCTCGCTCGAACCGGTGCTCGCCAGATGCCGCAGCAGACTCTCGAGGCGTGCCAGCGGCAGAGCGGCGAGTTCGAACGCTTCGACCGTGTTCGGGAACGTTGGCGGGCTTCCGTCAGCCACGATCGCGTCGACCGCCTCGCGACGTTCGTGGATCGCGGCCTCGATCGCCTGCTCCAGGCGGTCAGGCTCAAGCTGGTCGAACGGCGGCAGGCCGAGCCCGACGCCGGCGTGGTCCGGCCAGGGCTCGAGCAGCGAGGCGATGTCGTGGTTGGCGGTCACGTGGGGCTCGACACGGATCAGGCGGATCGACGCGGATCAGGACGGCGCGACGGGCGACTGGATCTGCCCGCTTCCGCCGGGAGCCTCGCGGGCCGTCCGGCGCTCGAGCGCGGCGATGATCACTGCATGCCGCCTTCGATCGATCGGGAAGCGCCAGATCCACAGCGCGGCGAGGCAGAGAAAGGCGGCGGGCAGCAGCGAGAAGGCGAGCAGCAGGCCGAAGCGCCCGCTCGCGCTCTGGGTCGTGACCGTGGCGTCGAAGCCCAACAGCCCCGCGATCAGCAGGCCCAGAGCGGCGCCGATGCCTACGTTGATCTTCTGCACCATCGCGTAGAAGGCGAAGTAGCTGCCGGCGTGGTCGGCGCTGAAGCGGAGCCGGCCGTAGTCGACGACGTCCGCCAGCACGGCGGGCGCCGCAACGGCTTCCACCACGATCATGGCGTTGACGACGACCAGCGACGCGGCCAGCAGCAGCGCGGCGTTCTCGCCCGGACCGATGAAGTAGTAGCTCAGCGAGGCGAGGCCCGCGCCGACGTTGCCGGCCGCCCATGCCTGTTGCTTGCCGAATCGGCGGCAGAGCGTGCCCCAGACCGGCGTCGCGATCAGACTGATCGGAATGCTCACGATCATGACCGCGGCAAGCTGCTGGCCGAGCTGGAGGTAGCCGTCGATGTAGAAGAAGGACAGGCCCGAGCCGATGCCGGCGCCGAGTCCGCCGACGGCGAACATCGCGGTGAAGATCAGCAGCGGCCGGTTGCCGGCGACGGCGCGCCCGGTTGCCAGCAGCGAGGAACTTGACTCGCCGCCGGCCGGGTGCTCGCGCCTGAGCCCGTTGGGCACGACGAGAGCGGCGACCAGCGCCGTGCCGAGCAGGGCGACGGCGGCCAGCCCCGCGGCCCAGCGCAGGGTCTCCGGAGTGAACTCGGTGGAGCCGGTGATGGACTGCAGCGCGAGCGGCAGGCCGAAGAAGGACAGAAGACCGAGGAAACGACCCATCGAGCGCCAGGTCGTGATCCGCGCACGCTCTTCGTAGTCGTCCGAGAGCTCCGCCAGCCAGGCGCTGTAGGGAACCTCCGAGACCGTCCAGCCGACATCGGCCAGCAGATACCAGAAGAGGAACGACCACATCGTGACCTCGCCGCTCGGCACGTAGAGAAACCAGCACGCGATGACGGCGATGATGGAGCCGGCCAGCAGCCAGGGCTTGCGGGTGCCGTGCCGGGCCCGGTAGCGATCGGAGAGGAAACCGACGACGGGGTCGTTGACCGCGTCGAAGACGCGCGAGATCAGGATGACGAAGGCGATCTCCTGGAGACTGAGCCCGAAGAACTTGGCGTAGATGCCCTGCAGGACGGAGACCGCCGGGCCGTGGATGAACGCCTGGGCGAAGGAGGGCGCGCCGTAGGCGCCGAGAACGCCGCGGTCGAGCGTTCCGCTGCTCATCGGGCGGCGGTCCGCGAAAGGACGGCATCGAGGAACGCGCGGACGGGCGGCACGACGGCCGACGGATCGAGGCACACGGAATGGTCGCGTTCCGGGATCTCGTGCACCCTCCAGCCGAGCCGTTCGAGTTCGTCACGCCGCTTCCGGAGCGTGCCGGCGATCCGGATGTCCTCGCCGCCCGGGTCGACGTCGCCCTGCCCGCCGAAGAACACCATGCGGGGGCAGTCGATACTCCCTACGGCGCGCTCCTCCGGCCAGTCGAGCACGCTCTCGTAGAACGTCACCCACTGGGCGTACTGGGCCGGTTCGCGCAGGACGACCCGGGCCGACTCCGGTGGATCGTGGACCTGGCTTCGCGCGGCGTTGAGGATGTCGCGGTACTGGCCTCCCAGGGGCGGCCAGCCGCCGATCGCCAGGGCCGACAGGCGATCGCTGCGCGTGGCCAGTTGAAGGCCGGCGGCGGACCCCCAGGAGTAGGCCCAGTAGGCGAAGTTCCCGAAGCCGGCGGCGTCGGCCGTCGCCAGCAGGTCGGAACAGACGCGCTGGGCCGTCATCTCGTTCGGCGGCGGCGACGTGCTCTTGCCGATGTTCGGATAGTCGACGAGCAGCACCCGGTAAGCGTCGGTCAACCGCTCGAGGTAGCCGTCAATCGTTGCCGCGCTCTCGGGTCCGAAGATGTCGGCGTGCGACGCCATGAGCGGCAGACCGAGCATCAGGGGCACGCCGCCCTCGGGACCCACGCAGCGGAAGTGGATCGTCCCGTCCCTGCCGACCGCGACGTCGCCGTGTTCGTCGATCACGGTCCTTCCTCGGAGGAAGGGTCCGCGGTCGCCCCGTCAAGGGTCCGGCGTACCACTTCGATGACGAAGTCCGGCGCCTCGTAGAGGAAGTTGTGCGCCGTTCCGGCCGGCGCGACAACCCGTTCGGAACGACTCGAAAGAGTGAGATAGCGCTCGCGGCTGCGCATGTAGAAGCGCCGCAGCCGCGCCGCGTCAAGTTGCTCTCGTGTGGGCGCTTCGTCCTCGATCATCTCGGCGACCTGCTCGAAGTCCCGCATGTCGCCGGGGGCTACGAGCCGCAGCGGGATGCCGTCGAGATCGCTCTCGTAGGGGAGGGTCGTCCAGGCGATGGCGCCCATGCCTTGCGGCGTCAGCTCATCGAAGATCGAGGCGCTGGCGCAGGCGGCTCGCGGACCGCGCTCGAGAGCGCGTGCGGTGTGCCAGGCCTCGCCGAGTTGCTCGCGAATGAGCCGCTCGAGGCGTTCGTACTCGGGATTCGGCTGTTCCCGAGAGAGGCGCTCGGCGAGACCGTCCAGGCCGAAGAGCTGGAGCACCCCCAGGAAGACGGGGCACCACTTCATGCGCGCCAGGCCGGGTATCGGCGGTCCGTAGACGATCGTGTCCGGCGGCGTGGCGTCGAGCAGCATCAGGGCGGCGACGCTCTCGGGGCTCTTGCGAGCCACGGCCGCGAAGAGAAGGCCGCCGAACGAGTGACCGGCGAGGATGAACGGCCCTTTCTCTCCCGCGGCCTCGAGGGCCGCGAGCACTTCGTCGGCTTCGCGGTCCGTCGTGCGGGGAAACGGCCCCGGATCGCTCCAGCCGGTACCGGGTCGATCGATCAGGATGGAGCGCGCCTCCTCGCGCAGTGCGCGGTGCAGGTGGTGGAGCGCCAGACCACCCGCGTGTCCGCCGGGCATCCAGACGACCGCTGGCCGGCCGCGGGCGTCTCCTTCCGCCAGGACGTGGATCCGGCGGCCCCGGACTTTGGCGAGCACACCCGGCGGGGAGTGAAGTAGCCGCGCTCTCCTCAGGCCGAAGAGATGGCGCAGCGTCCCCGCCATGAGCAGAACTCCGAGAGCCGCGAACGCCAGGGCGCCAATTCTCAGTGGACCTTCGCTTCGAACAGCTACGGCCGTCCCGATCGCCAGCACGCTCGCCGCGGTCCAGAGACCGGCCAGGTCACGGCTCAGGAATGCGAGGAGAACGTGCCGCGGGCCTGTCATCGCGTGAGCTTCAGACGTTGTGTCAGGACTTCAGGAATCCTCGGGTCACGACCCGATTCATGAAGGCGCTGCGCCTCTTCACCATCTCCCGGTGGTACATCGACTTGCCGAACTCTTCCTCCGAGAACGGTTCGAGCACGGCCGGGCCGAGAAAGTCGATGAGCAGAAAGATGGACGCCCACTCCTCGTCGATGTCGTCCTGGAGAAAGCCGCGCTCGCGATTCATCTCGACGAACTGGCGCATGATCCCCAGCAGTTGACGAAGGAGCACCTGGCTTCCGGGCGTCTTTTCCATCAGCGCCGAACGAAGGTAGAGCAGAGCGTCACGTTCACGCTCTACCCACTCGACGGCGTCCTCCACCAGGTGTTCCAGAGCCTCGGCGCCCAGATGCACGCTGACGCGCGAGCAGAGCTCCTCGATCTGGGCGATGACCTGGCGCTCGATCTCCTCCCGCAGGCCGGCCTTGGAGCCGAAGTGCGTGCGGATCAGACCGATCGAGACGCCGGCCCGTGCTGCGATCTCGCGTACGCCGGTGGCCGAGTAGCCCTTCTCGGCGAAGAGACGGCGGCCTGCAAGGATGAGACGCTGGCGCCCGTCGCGGCGAGCTCGCGGAGGATTCTTCGGTTCAGAAGTCAAGCGAGATTTCGACACCGATCTGCCGGGGGTGATCCTGCGTGTAGATGGGAGTGCCCCGTCCCGACTGAGCATAGATTGCACCGTCCTCCCCCAGCAGGTTGTTGCCGAACAGGTGGACCCCGAACGTCTCGTTGCTGAAACCGAACCGTGCCCGCATCAGGTCGCGCGTGTCGCCGGAGAGTCCCGGCCCGAACTGACCCAACTGGTCCTCGAGGTGACTCAGCCCGACGTAGGCCTGACCAGCCCACGTGTCGTTCAACGCCCAGGCGTAGCTCGCCGCCAGAGTGCCGGTCCAACGTGGCACGAACGGAAGGCGGTCGCCGTTGCGCGCCTCCGAGGCCGCGGCGAAGGCCGGGTGGATGTCCGTGAACTCCGACTTGTTCCAGTTTCCGGAGAACTCGAAAGACAGCCCCGAGACGTTCGCGGGGCGGTAGGCGAGCGCGAGGTCGGCTCCGTAGAGTTCGGAGTCGCCGATCTGGTAGTCGCCGAAGAGCCCGAGGAAGGGAACGGCCTGCCGCGTGTCCTGCCAGTCCTGGAAGTAGGGCGCGACATCGATCAGTAGGCGTCCTCCGTGCAGGGTGTACTTCGCCCCCACCTCGTAGCTCCACAGTTCGTCGGAGTCGACCTCGATCGAACACGGCAGCCCTCCCAGCGCGTGCAGGGCGCAGGTGCCGGGGCCGTTGAATCTGCCGCTACGGAAACCCTTGGCCACGTTGAGGTAGTAGTTCGCGTTTTCGCTGGCGTCCAGGGCCAGGTTGAAGCGGGGATTGACGCTGTCGAAGGTCGCCGGATCCAGTTGCATGGGGAGCGCGCTGTTGATGACCGCCCGTTCATCCTCAAAGGAGCGCAGTCCGACCAGCGCCACGAGCCGATCGTCCATGAATGCGTACGAAAACTCGCCGAAGAGCGAAAGCGCTTCCGAGTTGTAGTCGACCGTGCTGTCCGGAAACAGCATCGGTTCCACGGCCGAAAGGCTCTGAGCGTCCGTGTCGGAGTAGTAGACACCGACCAGCCACTGGAACCGGGAGTCGTTCTGCGAAACGAGTCGCGTTTCGTGGTTGAGAGCGTCGCCTCCGGTTCGACCGAAGATGTCCAGGAATCCGCTCGGCGACAGCGGAAAGGGCAGGCCGACCTGCACTTCGTCGGCCGCGTCGATCTGCGTCGTGGTACTGGTGAGCGAGGTCCCGCCGAAGCTGATCGTGAAGCTCCCGGTGGTGAGTTCGTACTCGCCGAGCGTGTAGTCGCCGGCGGACGCGGACGTCGTCGTCGGGGGATCGAGGGAGGAGAGCAGGGTGCCGCCTTCCTGATCGGCTTCGTTGCCCGCGTACATCAGCCGCAGGTTGAAGCGGTCGTTCGGAGTCGTGTCGAAGATGGCGCGGTAGTTCGACACGTCGCCCGCGCCGAACTCCTCGTCGCCGGTTGCCGGGAGCATCAGGTAGCCGGCGGTGTCTTCGGTGCTGGCGACCAACCGGAGACCGGCCTTGCTGCCCAGGGGAACGTTGACTGCGGCATCGATGTAGTTGCCGTTGCCGCCGCCGTCCGTGCTGGAGTAGCCACCGCGCAGGCTGGCACCGAAACCGCCGTAGTCCGGCGACCGTGTGATGAGGCGGATCGTGCCGCCCATGGAGCCATTGCCGTAGAGCGTGCTCTGCGGGCCGCGGAGGACTTCGATTCGCTCCATGTCGAACGAGCGCCCCATCGGAGCGAAGCTCTGGCCGAAGACGAAGAACGCGGCGTCATCGAAGTAGTAGCCTACGGTCGGATCGCCCAATGCCTGACCGATTCCGCGGATCTGGTAGCGACGCAGGCCGATGTTGTTGGACAGTTCTTCGGAGGCTCCCGGCACCAGGGTGATGACCTCGTTGAGATCCCGCATGTTGGCCTCCTGGAGAGCCTCTCCGGTAAAGGCCTGGACGGAGATCGGAACCTCCTGCAGTTCCTGTTCGCGCTTCTGTGCGGTGACGACGATGACCTCGCTCACCTCATCCGCAGGCGCCTCTTCTTCCTCCTGGGCGCCGAGCGGTGGCGCCAGGAGGGCAACGCCGAGGACGGCGACGAGCCAGCCGAGCGTGGGATCAAACTTGCGCATGGTGAACCTCCTTGGTTGGTCTTTCGAGCCGGTGGCGAGCGACGGGCTCTCGAGGGTCCGTGGGGCGTGCGAACCGACAGGCTGCGGTCGTCGAGCCTGCGCCTGTATACGATCGTATCGTATACGACCGTATTGTGCGGGGGAGCAGGGTTTGGCCCGATGAACTCCGCTGCCACGAGAAGGGGGTCTCCGATGAATCGACGTGTCTTCCTGAAAGCGGGCGCGGCAGCGGCAGCGCTGCCGGTGGTTGCGCCGGCGCGCGGCCTTGCACTGATCGCGGCTCCGCCGGAGGTGGCGGTCGATGCGCGGGACCTCCAGCAGCTCCTCGACGAGTCGGCTGCAAGCCTCGGCATCGTCGGCGCCCAGCTCGCGGTCTTCGACGGCGAGGCCGTCCATGAGTTCGCGACCGGCCTGGCGGTCCGCGAGCGCGGGCAGGCGGTGACGCCCGACACGCTCTTCCAGATCGGCTCGACGACCAAGGTGTTCAACGCGGCCGTCGTCATGGCGCTCGTCGACGAGGGAAGACTCGACCTCGACGAACCCGTTGGCAACTACCTCGACGGCGCGTCGCTGACCAGCGACCAGCCGCCGGTCGACATGACGCTGCGCCAACTGCTCTCGATGTCGTCGGGGCTCGACAACGGGCCGTACACCGACCACGGTCGCGGCGACGACGCCCTGGGCCAGTACGTCGCTTCACTTGCCGGGATTCCCGGGATCTTCGAGCCGGGGACGGCCTACGGTTACTCGAACGCGGGCACCTGCGTTGCCGGGCTGGCGGCGCAGCGGGTGATGGGCAGGAACTGGGAGGCCCTGCTCGCCGAGCGCATCCTTGAGCCGCTCGGGCTCGAGCATTCAGCGAACTTCCCGGAGGACCTGCTTTACCACCCGGTGGCTCTCGGCTACTCGCCGACGCCGGCCAATCCCGAAGGCCTGCGGGTGCCCTTCTGGGGGCTGCCGCGCAGCATGGCGCCGGCGGGCGCGACTCTGTGCTGCAGCGCCGGCGATCTGGTTCGCTTCGCCGCGCTCTTCCTGCGCGATGGACGGTCGGCCGATGGCCGCCAGGTGCTGTCCGAGCAAGCCGTCGAGGCGATGCACACGCCGGAGATCGACATGCCGGCCGTGGTCATCGCGCAGAAGTGGTGCCCCGGACCGTACTGGAAGCGCTGGGGCGGTGAGGTGATCTACGGCCACAGCGGCACGAACACGGGCGGCTCGTCCCTGCTGCTCTGGTGTCCGGCCAAGGGTGTGGCGGCCGCGACGATCTCCAACGTGCCGAGCCAAGGATATCCGCTCGCCGACACGGTCTTCGACACCCTGTTCCCGGAGGTCTTCGGCATCGACAAACCGGAGACGCCGAAGCCGGACTCGGTGACGCCCGTCGAGGTCGACCTCGAGCGGTACGTCGGCCGGTTCGAGGCCGTCGGCAGCCGGTTCTCGTTCTCGGTTGAAGAAGACCGGCTGATGGCGCGGTCGGAGGGCGGCGCGGCGCTCGAGTCCGAGCTCATCCCCCTGGGCGACGACCGGTTCCTGCCTCGGGATCCCGCGATGGGGGGCAACCGCGGCTGGGACGTGGCCTTCTGGGGCGACGACGGCAACGGCCGGGCGACCCACTATCTCAACGGTGTCTTCGCCATGCGCCGCAGCGGCTGAATGTCCGCCGTCGCCGCCTCGCTTCGTCTCGAGGATCTGGCGGTCGATCCCTATCCGCACCTGGCGGAACTGCGGTCCCAGGGGGCCGCGGTGTGGGCGCCGAACCTGGACATGTGGGTGGTGGCCGGCTACGACGACGCGGTGTCGGTGCTGCGCGACCCGGCGCGATTCACGAACGACTCGCCGAAGTCCCTCATTCAGGCGACCTTCGGCCGCCAGATGCTGTCGGTCGAGGGCGAGGAACAGAAACGCCACAAGCAGGCGTGCCTCGCTCCCTTCACTGGCAAGGCGTCGCGGGAGGTCTGGCAGCCGCGGGTCGACCGGCTTTGCGCGGAACTCCTGCGGTCCCGCGAAGAGGCGGCTCAGAGCGGCGCGGTCGAGGTCGACCTGATGGCGGACTATGCCGCGCCCATTGCCCTGGAGACGATGGGCATCGTCGTCGGTTTGCCGTCGGAGGACCTGGCGCGGGTTCGGGCCTGGTACGAAGTCCTCGCGCGGTCGCTGGCTAACTTCGAAGGAGACGTCGACGTCCATCGCGCCGGCCAGGAGGCGGCAGCCGCGATGCGTGAGTACCTCGCGGAGAGGCTGGACGGGCAGCGGCCAGCCGGCGACACGGGACACGGAACGCTTCTCGAAGTCCTCTCCGGTCCCGGCGGAACGCTCGCCCGGTCGGAAGTGCTGGCGAACCTGCTGATCGTCCTCTTCGGCGGCATCGAGACGACCGAGTCGATGATCGGCAACGCTCTCCACTACTTGCTGAGCGGCCACGGTCTCCTGGCCGCCACGCGCGATTCGCGGAACCAGGGTGAAGAGGCCTTCCTGGACGCGGTCGAGGACGTGATGGAGGAGTCGCTGCGCTACGACCCGGCCGTGCAGACCCTCACCCGGCACACGACGTCGGCCGTCCGCATCGGCGGTACGGAGATCGCTGCGGGCGAAACCGTCCAGTGCATGATCGGCGGCGCCAATCGCGACCCGGCTGTCTTTGAACGTCCCGACCGCTTCGAGCCCGGCCGGGCGAACGTACGGAAGCACCTGGCGTTCGGTCTCGGGAACCACTTCTGCCTCGGAGCGCAGCTCGCCCGCGCCGAGACCAGGTCGGCGTTACGGGCAGTGCTTGAGTGCTGGCCCGGCGTCGCGCTGAACCACGAGTCCTCGTCGCCGCCATACGGACACGAGTTCCGCAAGCCCGGACGCCTCGTGGTGCGTCGAGAGGGCCGCTGACCGGCCGTCGGCGGGCCGGATCGTGGGAGCTCGACGCTACGGTGGCTGGATGCCGCAGCCGCCTTGCGCTACGTGGCCGCAAATGAGACGGATGTTGTCCACCTGGAGGCGCGCGAAGCTCGTCGGTTCGAGTGTTAACAGGCTCCGTACGCGACCGAGGTCGACGGGGCGTCCACCGGGTTGGGCGGGGTTCCGGACGATGTCGGCGATCTGCACGGTGACGGTCGTCCACTCCTCCGCGGTGAGCGCGGCGAAGGGCAGGTCGACGGCGCCGGCGTCGAGAGAGCCGCTGTCGAGCTTGACCCTCAGGTTGCTCGCCGAATCCGCGCCGTCGCCGAAGACGTACAGGTCGAACTGCAGTTCGCCGGCGAAGTCCCCGGGTTCGGAGGCGCCGCCCATGCCGAACAGGGTCTGCCGCTCCCCGCCCGCCGGGCGGATCGAGAAGCTGCCGCCGCCGGAAGTGGCGACATCGATCACCATCCCGCGGTCGGCGCGTGCGACTTCCGCGATGGCGAGCGCTCCATCCGCGTCGTGGACGGCCAGGTCGAGCGCCACGGCGCCCTCCTCCCCCGGGAAGCGGAGCGGGCCCGCTGCGTCCACGTAGAGGTCGTAGACGGCCCGGTAGACGTCGGCCGGCGCCGGCGGCGTGACCGCGGCGGACGTTCGGTCCAGACGGTCGGCGCATCCAAGGCCGGTCGAGGGGTTGGCGCCGCATTCGTACACCCGCACGTAGTCGACCCTGAGTTCGCCGGGCAGCGCGCCGGCCGTCGGCGCGCCGGGCAGATTGCCGCCGACCGCAAGGTTCAGCAACAGGTGGAACGGGCGGTCGAACGGCGCCGAAACGCCGCCGGAGACGTAGGCGTTCGTCCCGACGTCCCGGTAGTAGCTCCAGTACCTGTTGTGCCGGACCGTGTAGAAGTGCGCGCCGTCCACGAACCAGCGGATCTCCTCTTCGTCCCACTCGACGGCGTAGACATGGAAGCCGTCCGCGGGATCGACATCGGAGTACCTCGCGTAGTCGAACGTGTTGAGCGGCCATTCCATCCCGTAGTGCAACGCGCCCTGGGCGAAGGGAGCCGGATCGCGGGAGAACACCTCCAGGATGTCGATCTCGCCGCCGGCGGCCCAGCCTCCATACGCGGAGTCGGTGGGCAGCATCCAGAAGGCGGACCAGAGGCCCTGGCCGCCTGGGGCCTGGATGCTCGCCTCGATGCGGCCATAGGTCACATCGAGCTTGCCGGCGGTGTTGATGCGCCCTGAGGTGTACGCATGTCCGTCCCCGGCGTCCTCCTCGCGGGCCGTGATGACGAGGACACCGCCTGACACAAAGATGTTGGCGGCCTGGTAGCTCTGGAGTTCGTTGTTGCCCCAGCCGGGTATGCCTTCGGCAGTGCCGTCGCCCGTCTGGATGTTCCACCTGGAAGCGTCCAGGGCAGCGCCGTCGAACTCGTCGGACCAGATGAGCTCCCAGCCTTCGGACGGGGCCGTGCCGGTCGGCCCGTTGCGGTCCTCGCCGGACTCGCCGCCGCCGCAGCCGACGAGTGGCAGCGCGGCCAGAAGGACGTACGTGATCGCGAGGTGCCGCACGGTTTGAGCGCCGCGACGGCGCGACGGCTTCACTCCACCGAGAGCCGCCCGAAACGGATCACGGTGCGGCGCCGCTCCGGGCTGTCGGAGCTGTCCCAGACCGCGAGCCATCTACCCGACTCGCTTGCGGACCGGTCCTCGAGCAGCGTCGGGTAGCTGTTGAGGTTGCCGCCGTCGTAGAACGTCCGCTGCGGCGACCAGCTACCTCCTGGCGCCCGTGTCTTGTAGTAGAGGCCTTGCCGGCGCGCGCTGTCGCCGTAGACGTAGATGTGGCGGCCGGAGGAGTCCCGGCCGAAGAAGCTCTTGGCCCGGTAGTTGGGCAGCTCGGGATCAGGCCGCGCCGTCGACCACGTCCGACCGCCGTCCTCGCTGCGCGTCGAGTAGGCGAGGGGCGGATCGAGCGGCCGCTCGCGGTCCATCGTGGCCGTTCGCATCACCATCTCGAGCGCGCCGTCACCGGCGGGAGCGATCTTCCCCTCGTGCAGGAACACCGGGTCGTCGTCCGGATACGGAACGTAGCCGGCCAGCTTCCAGTGCAGGAGACTCTTGCTCTCGAGCACGAACTGGCGCCGGTCGCCATGGGGATCGTGGCGGCGCGAGTTTCGGTGGGCGGGCAGCAGGTAGTGACGGACTCCGTCGCGCTCGACCGTCTCGATGCCTGCAACGATGATCAGCGAGCCCTGGTAGCCCATCGCCAGCTCCACGTGATGCCAGGAGTAGCCGCCGTCGGCGGTGTACGCCGCGACCAGGTCGGCGTTCTCGCTGTCCCGGTAGTGCATGGGCGCGCGCATGACGAAGAGCCAGACGACATCCTGACCGGGAGGCCTGAACAGAACCGAGTTGTTGTAGGCGTACTGCACGCTGCCGTTGCGCACCCGGTGGTCGAACACCGTGATCCGTTCGTTCCAGGTCCTGCCGCCGTCGAGGCTCAGCGAGCAGACGATGTCGCCCATGTCCATCTTGCCGCGCACCTGCAGGCCGTAGGCGGCGATGAGGTGCTCGTCGGTCCAGCGTGCGATGAAGGGCTCCCAGATCTTGTCGTACGGACCTTGGGGATCCAGCACGTCGATGGTGACGACGTCCTCGACGTCCCCCCGATACGGCTCGTCACCGGCGGCCCACGCGGCGGCGGCTTGCAGTACAAGAAGAGATGCGGCGAGGAAAGCCGGCAGCGGGGCAAGGCGTCGTGCGTGTTCAAGGGACAGGACGGGCATGTGTTCTCCTGGCGTACGGAGCCGTAGGCTGCTTCGTTCACCGACGAGACTAGCGCCCGGTCCACCGGGTCGTGCCCGGTTGATAGCGTCGCGAGCCCCACCGATGCTGAGACGACTCTCCCGCTCCCGGTTCTCGTTGATCGTGCTCCTGTCGGGACTGTCCCTCGCGAGCTGCAAGCAGGCGCCGCCCCCGTTGGGCCTGGCGGAAGGCGAAGTCGTTGTCCTCACCGGGGGCACCGACATGGTGTATCTGCAGCGGGCGGGCTTTCTCGAGACGATCCTGACGGACGCGTTCGCCGACGTGCGGCCCACGTTCCGTGATCTCTCCTGGGAAGCGGACACGGTCTTCCGGCAGGGCTCCTCGCTGGAGCGTTGGCGCGAGGATGGCTTCGGCGACTGGGACGCTCAGTTCGAACGGGTCGGCGCCACGGTTGTCATCGCGCAGTACGGCAAAGCCGAATCGATGACGGGGGCCGAAGGTCTCGAGTCGTTCAGGTCGGCGTACGACGCGCTGATCGACGGATTCCTGATGCATGCCGACCAGGTCGTGCTTGTGTCTCCCACGCCATTCGAGAGGCCGGCGAGCGAGTTTCTACCTGACCTTTCGCGCCACAATCGGTCTCTTGCGCGATACGTCCGGGCAACGAAGAAGATCGCCGCGGAGCGAGGCCTTCTTTTTGTCGACCTGTTCTCGGATGCGAAGCCGGGCCTGACGGAAAACGGCATGCATCTCAAGCAGGAGTCGCTGCGGAGTGTCTCCGAGACGATCGCGGAGAAGCTCGGCTTCGAGGTCCCGTCCTGGGAGCGGTTGGCCCCGCTTCATGCGGCGGTCACGGAAAAGCAGCGCCTGTGGTTCGACTACTGGCGTCCCGCCAACTGGAAGCTGCTCTTCGGCGACGACTCGACCCGGCGCTTCACCCAGTCGAGTCACGGCTACCTCTCTTTCCGTGAGGAGTGGCAGCAGCTTGTCGGCCTGATCGAGAGCGCGGAAGAGCGCGTCTGGACCGTGGCCAACGGCGGTGCGGACCCGGGGCATCAACGCCCCGAGCCGGAGGAGCTCTTCGGCCATCCCGACGCGGACATCGAGGCGGAACTCGCTTCGTTCACCGTGCCGGACGGCATGGAGGTCAATCTCTTTGCCTCGGAGTCAGACGGCCTCACCAACCCGATTGCGATTCGTTGGGACACGGCCGGCCGTGCGTACGTGACCGTCTCGACGACGTATCCGCATGTCTTCCCGGGGGATGTCCCGAACGACAAGATCATCGTGCTGGAGGATGCCGACTTCGACGGTGTCGCGGAGAGTTCGACCGTCTTCGCGGAGGGCCTGAGCATTCCGACGGCGATGGAACTGGGCGACGGCGGCGTCTACGTCGGGCACCATGGCGAGCTGCTGTTTCTGAAGGACACGGATGGTGATGGACGAGCCGATACGCGGCGCGTTCTGCTCAGTGGATTCGGAACGGGCGATAGCCATCAGACGATCAGTTCCTTCACCTGGAGTCCCGGCGGCGAGCTGTACATGGGGCAGGGGGACGGCATCGAATCGCGCGTCGAAACCCCCTGGGGGTCCGCCGACCTGTATCAGTCCGGGTTCTTCCGGCTGCGTCCGCGCCTGCTGCAGATGCACCCTCTTCTGGACGACTTCATGGGCCCGGGGAATCCCTGGGGCGTCGCGTTCAGTGAATGGGGCCAGATCTACAGCGTCGACGGCGCGGGCGGCGTGACGCATCTTTCGCTCGGCCAGATCCCGACGACTCACCGGAGCCGTCTCGGCACGATCGGGGCGCCCGGCGGATACGCCGGCATCGCGTATCTGGACGGTCGTCACCTGCCGGCGGAGTACCGGGGCCAGTTCGCGATCGGCGACTACCAGGCGAATCGCGTCAAGCGCTTCTCCGTCGCGGCCGACGGTTCAGGGGCGGCCCTGAAGTGGGAAGAGCCGCTCATCCATTCCAGCCACCGGAACTTCCGCCCGGTGGACGTGAAGGTCGGTCCCGACGGCGCGGTCTACGTCGTCGACTGGTACAACCCGATCATCTGCCACCAGGACGACGAGTATCGCGATCCGGCGCGCGACAAGGCGCACGGCCGGATCTGGCGGATCACGTCTTCCTCGGCGCCCCTGGTGGAGCCTCCGAAGCTCCTGGACGCGCCGCTTCAGGACGTGGCTGCGTCCCTCGAAGCGCCCGAGCGCTGGACGCGCTACCAGGCGAAGCGCGAACTCACCCGCCGGAACACGGAGGAAGTCGCGGCGGCCCTCGGAGAGTGGGTCGCGCGCCTGGACCCGGAAGGCGCGGCGTACGAGCGTCACCTCTTCGAAGCGGTCGGCGCCTACGCGACGATCGAGGTTCCGGCCCCGGAGGTCCTGGCGAAGTTGCTGGAAGCGAAGGAGCCGGGCGGTCGCGCCTTTGCTTCGCGCATCGTGGGTCGCTGGCACGACCGCCTCGATGATCCGCTGGCGCTGCTCGCCAGGCGCGTGCAGGACGACGACGCCCAGGTGCGGATGGAGGCCGTTGCCGCGGCTGCCGCGATTCCCCGACCGGAGTCGATCACCGTGGTCGCGCGCGCGGTCGACCGCCCCATGGACGACTCGATGGAGTACGTCTTTTCGCAGGCGATCCACCACCTCAAGCCGCACTGGGAAACGGCGCACGAACGAGGCGACCTCGAATTCGCCGAGCCGGCCCATCTCGCCGGAATCCTCAACCGCACCGGGGGAAGCGAACGGATCGCGGACCTTCGCCGGATCGCCCTGTCCTACCACCTCGACGAAGACGCGCGTCTGACCGCGATCGAGAACCTCCTGGCGGTCGGCGGCAAGGAAGAGATCGAGGAGTTCGTCCTCATGCCGGATCGTTATGTGAGCGGCGGGAAGTACGACGCGGGCGCACATGCGCGGATCCTGGCCGCGGCCGCGAAGGCCACGCGTTCCGGAAACCTCGAGCCATACGAGCATCCCTGGGGTCTGGCAAAGATGCTGGGGCACCCGAATCTCCAGCTTCGCGCCAATGCCGCCACCCTGGCCGGGGTCTGGAGGGCCGATGACGCGCAGGAGAGTCTGCTCGCGATGGCCGGGGATGCGTCGTTGCCCGAGTTCGCGCGGACGGCCGCTTTCGGCGCCATCGCAAGCCTCGAGGCCGAGGGGGCGCGAGAGCTGCTCGCGGCCCATGCCGGTGCACCGCACGCACCCACGCTGCGCGTCTCGGCGATTGAAGCGCTCGTTGCCATCGACTCCAGGGCGGCGGCGCAACTGGCGATCAGGTTGTTCGGGGAACCCGGGCTGGACAACGCCACGGCCACCCGGGCGCTCGTCGCGTTCCTCAACCACGAAGGAGGCGTGCCGGCTCTGACCGCGGCGATCGAGTCTGCCGGCCTCGGCCCCAATGCCGCGAAGTCGCTGCTCCGTTCCTTCTACGCCAGCGGCCGTTCGGACAACGTCCTTCTGGCCGCGCTCAGTACGGCGAGTGGAGCGGATGCGCTTGAGCTCGACTACGACGCCGGCTTCGTGAAGAGCCTCGCCGAAGTCGCGGCGGAACAGGGCGATGCCGTGCGGGGCGCGGTGCTCTTCGTCGACCTCGGCTGCGACTCCTGTCACCAGGTCGGCGACCGGGGTGGCGTCATCGGGCCGGCTCTTTCGGCGGTCGGTACGACACTCTCCGCCGAACGGATCGTCGAGGAGACGCTCTGGCCGAATCGTGCGATCAAGGAGGGTTTCACCGCGCTGGAGATCAGGACCGCCGACTCCATGATCTACCAGGGGTACAAGCGCTGGACGAGGGAAAGCGAAGAAGCCGGCGATCTCGTGATTCAGGATCTCGCCACCGGGGAGCTGGTCACGATCAAGGCGGAGAACATCGAGGACGTTCGCGAGACGGGAAGCCCGATGCCCACGGGCTTGACGTCGTTGCTGTCACAGGCCCAGCTCCTGGACCTCTTCAAGTACGTCACGACCCTGGGCACGAGGAGCTAGCAGAGGTGAAGAGGATGATGTGGAAGTCCGTCATTGTGGTGTTCGCCCTCGTACCCGCCACGGCGTCGACGGTAGCGGCGCAAGAGCAGACGGAGGAAGCTGAGTTCGTCTCCATCTTCGACGGCGAGACGCTGGATGGCTGGCACGCGGTGCCGGCCGACTCCATCTCGGACTGGTCCGTCGAGGACGGCATGATCGTCGGACGGGGCAGCGTGGATCGCCTCGTCTACCTCGTCTACGACGATGTCGAGCTGACGGACTTCGAGCTGGAGGCGAGCTACCGTTTCCCCGGCCGCGGCAACAGCGGAATCCAGATCCACGCCGTGAAGGACTCAAGCGGCAAGCGTCCGTTCGTGGGCTACCACGCGGATCTCGGCCACCTGGGGATCGGGCCGCAGGTTCTCGGCGCTTGGGACTTCCACTTCGCCAACCGCGAGGAGTACGCCTGCTTTCGCGGAACGAGTCTCGTGATCGATCCGGACGGAACGACGCACACCACCGAGATCGAGGATCCGGTGACGGAAAGCGACATCAACCGCCAGGACTGGAACCGGGTCCGCGTCGTCGCCAGTGGACGGCACTACCAGTTCTTCATCAACGGCAAGCTCGCCTCCGAGTTCACCGACAACGCGAAGGAAGAACGTTTCGACAGCGGCGCGATCGGCCTGCAGATCCACGATGCGGGGATGCGCGTCGAGTTCAGGGACCTTCGGCTGAAGAAGACCGCTCCCGGCAAGTAGGCTCTGAACTCAACCCGAAGTTCCCGCAAACGAAGGAGCACGACGATGACTGGAGTGCATTCGAGCCGTTGGACCGCAGTGGCATCCCTGGCGCTCGCGATTTCGCTGACCGGCGCGCACGCTCAGCCCGGCGCCGACTCAGGCCCGAGCTTCGGCCAGATCAACCCGGAGCAGATGGCGCGGATGGCGAATCCTGGCGAGGACGGGCCGTTCTACATGATCAACCTGATCAAGTACCGGGACAAGGCGGTCTACCCCGACGGCCGCGAGACCGACCTCACCGGCGAGGAAGCCAACAATCTCTACAGGCCCATCGACATCCTGGCGGAGATCGGCGCCGAGCCCGTCTTCATGGCCGAGGTCGAGAAGATGCCGCTGAGCGACGACACGAAGTGGGACCAGGTGGCCATCGTTCGCTATCCGAGTCGCCGGGCGTTCCTGCAGATGACGCAACGGCCGGACTTCCAGGCCCGATCGGTCCACAAGGACGCCGGCGTCGGCAAGACGATCGTGATGGTGTCCCATCTCATCGATCTCCCGGCGCCCGAAGGCTCCACTCCGCCGGAACCGGCGTATCCGGCGACCGCCGACGACCGCCCCTTCGAGATGATCCACGTGCTTCGCTATCGCGACACGGCTCGGTACGAGGAAGGCTCAACCGAGCCGGCCATCTCCGGCCGCGAAGCGATGAAGAAGTACGGTGCGGCCGCCGGCTCGGTCGCCGGACCCATGGGCGTCCGCCCCACGGCGTGGTTCAGGATCGAAGGAGTTCTGATCGGCGACGGCCGGCCGTGGGACGAAATGCGGATCAACCACTTCCCGAGCCACGCGACCCTGGCGAAACACCTGGAGAGCGAGGTTCGGGGGGAAGCTCAGCGTCACCGGGCAGCGGCCCTCGAGGACACGTACGCGATCCAGGCGCGCCCGCTGATCAACCGGCTCGGCGGGAAGTAGCGTCCGGACCGCTCCGTCCGCTCAGTCTGGAAGTCGCTGGTCACACAGGGAGGAAGGATGACGAAACCAGTTTGCTTTGTCATGGGCGCCGGTGCCGGGATCGGCGGCACCGCGGGGAGGAGGTTTGCTCGCGAGGGGTACCATGCGGTTCTCTGTCGCCGGAGCGACGAGGACGGGCTGAACGCGTTGGTCAGCGGCATTCGCGAGGGAGGCGGGGATGCGTCCGGCTTTCTCCTGAACGCTGTCAAGGACCACGTCATCGAGGATCAGATTGTCCAGGTGGAGGAGGAGATCGGCCCGATCGAGGTGATGATCTACAACCTCGGCGCCCAGATCGGCAATCGGGAGCTCAGCGATACCAGCTACAAGGCCTTCGAGCTGGGCTGGCGCATGGCGACGTTCGGCCTCTTCCGGACGGCCTCCGCGCTCTTGCCCCGCATGGTCGAGCGTGGCCACGGAACGCTGATCGTCACCTCGGCCACTGCCGCGGCGCGCGGCAACGCAGGCCAGCACTCCCACGCGGCCGCGATGGGCGGGCAACGCCTGCTCTGTCAGACCCTGAACGCCGAGTTCTCCGCAAAGGGAATCCACGTGGCGCACGTGCTCGTCGATGGCTCGGTCGACGCACCGGACACGCTGGGCAAGATGCTTGGACCGGAGCGCTACGAAGCCCTTCGGAGCACGAAGGGAGCGGTCGACGGCCTCATCCTGCCCGAGCAGGTGGCGGAGACCTACGTCCATCTCGTCCGGCAGCATCGATCCACCTGGACCTTCGAGCTGGACGTGCGCGCGTACAACGACAAGCCCTGGTGGAACTGAGGCGAGCAGACCGAATCCCGCTGAGGCCGGTTTCGCGCCTTCGGAGTGTGCAGGTCTCGCTTGGGATTCGTTCGCACGCGTCCGAGCCGCAGGCTCGGCCGCGCCGCCGAGATCCCGCTGGGGCCGCCCTCGCGCCTTCGGGTCGTGCTGGTCTCGCTTGGGATTCGATCCAGAGCACCGAGCCGTAGGCGAGGAGCGACGACCGAATCCCGCTGGGGCCGCCATCGCGCCAGTCGGGTCGTGCTGGTCTCGCTTGGGATTCGATCCAGAGCCCCGAGCCGTAGGCGAGGAGCGACGACCGAGTCCCGCTGGGGCCGCCATCGCGCCAGTCGGCGCGATGGCGTCCCCAACGGGATTCGAACCCGTGTTGCCAGCTTGAAAGGCTGGAGTCCTGACCTGGCTAGACGATGGGGACGCGGATTCGGGCCGTGGCTGCGGTGCCGACCGCTGTCGAGCCGCGGAGTATAGCGGCAGTCAGGCTCTCCGTCGCAGCAGCTCGGCGGCATCGGCCGCGCCGCATTCTTCCGCCCACCCCAGGGGCGTGGCGTTGTACCTGCCGTCGGCGATCGCCGGGTCGGCGCCGCGGTCGAGCAGCAGGTCGATGCACCTGAGCGCGCCGTGCTGGGCCGCCAGGTGCATCGCGACGGCCTGGACTCCGTGGCCATCGCCGCCGAAGTCGTGCCGGAGATCCGGGTCGGCGCCGAGATCGAGCAGGCAGGCGGCGGCCTCCACCTTGTCGCTGTAGCAGGCCCAGAGCAGCGGCGTCCCTCGGAACGGATTCGCGTTCACGTTGGCGCCCAGCTCGACGAGAGATTCGATCGAGCCGCACTGGTTGTTGCGGGCGGCCCAGGACAGCGCTTCGTCGAGCACTTCCTGGCGGGAAAGCGTCCGGTCCCAGGTCGGGAAGAAGACCGGGGCGTAGAAGCCCAGCCCCGCGCAGGCTGCCGCCGTGAGTTCGCCGTCGGCGCCGACGAACCGGCTGACGTCCCGGCCGAGGGACGCTGCGGCCCGCAGGTTGTCCGGGTAGATCGGGGTCAGGGCCTCGCCCATGTACGGCTTGGCGTAGAAGAGCGCGTAGGACAGGGCCGAGCCGCCGTTCTTGCCGTACGCGTCCGCGTCCACTGGCGCGCCCGCCGCCACGAGCCGGCGTGCCAGGTCGGCGTGGCCCGCCATGCCCGCGGTGTGAAGCGGCGTCCAGCCGTCGTTGTCGGCCGTCGCCGGATCGGCCCCGGCGGCGAGGATCAGGTCGACGGCGGCATGCTGTTCCGCTGTACCCGCCTCCAGGGGAATCGCGATGTCGCAGGTTGCCGCCCGGCAGGCCAGGTCAAGGAGGGTGCGTCCCTCCCTGTCCCGGTCCGTGAGGACGGCGGGCGAACTGGCCAGGCTCCGGCCGAGCGCCTTGAGATTACCCCTGGCGGCCGCCGTGGCGGCCCTGCTGAGCGACCGGCCGGTCACCTACGATCGAGACCCGCTCGCCGAAGCGCGACTGCGGGTAGTAGCCCCACACCGGTCATGAGGCCGGTCATCCTGTCACACGGTCCGTCCGGGGATGCTGTTGCTGGTCGCGTTGTACAGTCTCCGAATGGAGATCAAGGTAGATACGCGGGGCGGTGAGGCCGGGCCTCCCGGCTACTTCGACGACGCCGACGGCTTCCTCATGCCGGTGGCGCCGAACACCCGGTCCCGTCGCATTCCGGTCAGCGACTTTCCGACCGGTCCCGAGGTCGGCACGCGACTGCCCGAGGTGGTCGCGGTCGACCAACATGGTCGCTCGGTCAACCTGCACGCGGACCGCGGCGGTCAACCGGCGGTCCTGGTCTTCTCCCGATCGGCCGTGTGGTGACCCCCCTGTCGAACCCAGCTGGTCGAGCTGGAGCGGGGGATGGCCGCTTTCGATGCCGCCGGAGTGAAGCTCTACACCCTGACCTATGACGAGGTCGATGCGCTCGCGGACTATTCGAAGGCCATGGGGGTCACGTTCACCATGCTCTCGGACCCGAACAGCGAGGTGATTCGCGCCTTCGGAATCCTCAACACGCTGATCCCGCCGGACGAGCACCCCTGGTACGGGATCCCCTTCCCCGGGGCTTACGCGATCGATGCCGAGGGCATGATCGTCGCGAAGTTCTTCGACCGCAACTTCGGTGCGAGGTTCGGCTCCGAGCAGCTCCTCGCCGCGGCTCTCGGCCGGAGGTTCGAGGTGGAGCCCGCGGTCAGCCCGGCGGAGGAGGTGAGTGTCGACGTGCGCCTCGACGCCGACCGGTTGCTCTCGGGCGTCCTTCACGAGATCGTCGCGACCTTCCGGGTACCGGAAGGGCAGCATCTCTACGGCGAGCCGGTACCGGACGGCCTCGTGGCCGCCACGATCGAAGTCGACGACGCACCCGGCATCATCAGCCGCACGCTGGTTGCGCCGCCTACTTCCAGGCTGACCCTCGCCGGGTCCGGCGACACCCTCGAGGTCTACGAGGGCGACGTGGTGCTGCGGCTACCGATCGCACAGAACGGCAGGGCCATGCAGAAGGCCGACGGCAAGCGCCATGTAGAAATCAGCGGCAGGGTCCGTTGGCAGGCCTGCGACGACGTGGAGTGCGGTCTGCCTCAGTCGCGGAGCTTCGACTTCCGGGTCGAAGCCGGTTTCCCGGTCCTGCCGGACATGGGCCCGGGGGTTGGACGGGTACCGGAGATGAACGGTGCCGCCCACTTCAAGAAGATGATCGATCGACGGAAGTAGGCTCTCCGACCATCAGCATGACGCGATGACGAGAGCGATCTTTGGTGAGGCGCCGTACCCGATCCGCCCGGACCTGGAGCAGGCGACGCGCAAGGCCTGGGAGTTCCTCGGGAGGCCCGGAAACTGGTGGACCGGCTCGGAACGCGCAGCGTTCGTCGCGGAGGTTCGTTCCGCGCGGGACTGTCGCCTGTGCGCGGATCGAAGGGAGGCGCTCAGTCCCTACGCCGTACAGGGAGTGCATGAGATCGCGAGCGACCTGCCTACGGTCGCCATCGAAGCGACCCACCGGCTCACGACCGACGCCGCCCGCCTCAGTGAGAAAGCCGTTCGCGAATGGAACGCTGCCGGCCTGACGGATGAGGCCTACGTCGAGATCGTCAGCATCGTGTCCACGGTGATGGGGATCGACGCCTTCTGCGACGCTCTGGAGATCCCGCTGCTTCCGCTCCCGGAGGTGCGGGCCGGTGAGCCAACCCGCTACCGACCCGCGGAGGCCGTCGACGACGGCGCCTGGGTTCCCATGATTCCCAACGATGGCGAGGGTGAGAACGAAACCGACCTCTACGCTCGGCTTCCCGCTTCCCGTCGTTTCGTACCGAACGTGATTCGGGCGATGTCCCTCGTGCCCGATGCCGTGCGCAATCTGCTCGATCTTCTGTTTCCCTTCTACATCGTGGGTCACAACCCGAGGTCCGGCTACAGCCTGGACCGTCGGCAGACCGAGTTGGTCGCCGGCCGCGTATCCGCCCTCAACGAGTGTTTCTACTGAACGACCGCACACGCACAGATGCTCCGTGCGAGCAGTCAGGGCAGCGAGGTGGACTTCGAGGCGATCACCAGGGGCGCCAGCGATGAGGTGGCCGGGGTGGCGTTTGGCGCGGAGTTGATCGCCTACGCGGATGCGGTGGTTGCCCGGTCACCGGAGGTGACACGGGCCCGCGAAGCCGTCCGGCGGTCGTTGGGCGATGCGGCGGTCGTCGACGCTGCCGCCGTCATCGCGAACTTCCAGCGCATGGTTCGCATCGCCGATGGAACCGGGATCCCCCTGGGCGAAGAGCTCGATCTTCGCTCGGCGGATCTTCGAAACGCGATCGGGATCAACGAGTTCGCGATCCATCATTGACTGAGGGCCGCTTCAGCGTTATGGACCGGACGGCCAATCCCCCAACGCCTCCGAAGTAGCTCCGGCGGCCCTGCTAGGCGACTGGCCGGTCACCCACGATCGAGACCCGCTCGCCGAAGCGCGACTGCGGGTAGTAGTCCCACACGGCGTGATGCTGGGTGCAGCGGTTGTCCCAGAGGGTGAGCGTATTGGGCTCCCAGCGCACGCGACAGGTGAGGGAGACCGTGGTGGCGATGTGCCTGAAGAGCATGTCGAGCAGGCCCCGGCTCTCCCATCGACGCATGTGGCGGATGTGCGAGGTGAAGCCGCTGTTGACGAACAGGGCCTTGCGGCCGGTCTCGGGATGGCGGATTACGATGGGGTGCTCGGTCCTTGGGTACTGCTTTCCGTCGGGCGCCGCGTAGCCGTACTTTCCGATGTAGGGCAGCGCGCCGTCGTGCACGGCCACCAGACCCTCGAGAAACTGCTGCATCCGCTCCGAGAGCGTTTCGTAGGCGCGGTACATGTCGGCGAATAGCGTGTCGCCCCCCGACCCGCACTCGGGAATCTCCTTGATGTAGAGCATCGACGCCATCGGCGGTTTCTCGTCGCAGGACACGTCGGTGTGCCAGCCGTCGCCCGACGTGTACTTCGACTTCTGGGTGGTCTTGATGACGAGAATCTCCGGGTCGTGCCCGCCCTTGTACTCGGCGCTCGTGTGCAGCGGGTGGACGTGCAGCGGGCCGAAGGACCGGCCGAAGTCCTTGTGCTGCTCGCGGGTGAGCTCTTGGTCGCGGAAGACCAGCACCTGCCAGTCCAGCCAGGCCCGCCTGATCTCGTCCTGCTGCGACGGGGAGAGCGGCCGGGACAGGTCGACTCCCTCGATCTCCGCGCCGATATGCGGGGTCAGGGGTCGGATCCCGATGGAGACAGCGGCGGGCGTTCCATCGGGGAGCGTTTCGGAAGCGGTTTGTATGTCCATGATGTCAGTCTCTCCTTGCCTCGCTGTCGTCGATGGTCTGTCTGTACGTGCTCTCCCACAGCCACTGCTGGGCCGACCTGCCCTGTCCCTGGCGCTCGGGCTCCGTGAACCCCACGCGACCTGCGTGTTCCCGTATCAGTTCGGCCGCGGGAACCGGAGAATGATGGTAGAGAACCTGCGCCACCTGAGGATAGGCTTTCAGGTCTTCAAGTGCCCGCGACCACTCCGTCGGGTGAGTCTGCTGAAAGTCGATCGCGAGCCCCGTTGCGATCGCCAGATAGGCGGCGCGAGCGCGCGTCTTGCGGTCCTGTCCGGACAGTAGGGAAGCCTCCACGGCATCCCCCAGTTCCGCCTGCAGTCGCTGCGTTTCGTCCGAGAGGGAAGGCAGGGGGGACACGTTCGAAGGCTCCTCGACAGGAACGCGATAGACCGCTCCACGCGCATCGGCGACTCGCTGGCCGCCGTTCTCGACGATCACGTGCTCCGCGAGGCTGATCAACCTGTCGGCAAAGGAGGTGATGGTCTCGTCCTTCGGCATGAGGTCGCGGGTTGTGTTCGCGTAGCGGTCGCGAATCTCCCATTCCTGGGACATCATCCAGCGATACCCCTTCATGACGCCGGCGATCGTCCCGGCCGTGGCGGCATTGTTGTCGGCGTCCCAGCCGAAGTTGAAGGCGAATCGAAGGGTCTCCGCGAAGTCGCCGTCGCCGTACAGCAACGCGGCGATTGTCGATGCGCCATTCAACTCGTAGCCATTCCTGTCGCGCATCGCACCGTCGTGACGACTGTACTTCTCCTTGATCTTCAGGCGGGCGGCGCGCCAGTCGTCAGGGTGTTGCCGGTGCCAGGCCCGAACGTCGCGAATGATCTCATTGAACACGCTCTCCGGGTCCAGTGCCGCGACGCCCGCATCCAGGATGGCGGACAGGTCGTCCGTCAGGAACGCGGTAGAGATCATGGCCGTGAAGAATTGAGTCGATTGCGCGGGCTCTCCGTCAATGGCTACGTGGGTGTAGTGGAGCCCGATCTTTCCCGCGGTCCGGGGCATTCCGGGCGCTATCAAGCCGAACGTCTCGCTGAGGAACTGTCCAGAAATGTTGAACTCGGCCCAGGGATTCAGGACGATGTTGCCCGTCAAGGGCGGATCGAAGTCGAGATCCATCAACACGCGGGCGTACTGGTTCGAGCACCAGATGTTGCGGTTGATTCGCGTCTTCCACAGTTCCGCGATCGTGTCCGACGGCAGGAAGAGCGTTCCTTCCCGCTGCATCGCATCGATGTAGACCCACTCGAAGTCGGTGTCGTCGTCGGTCCTGGCGCCGGTGGGGAGGGCGGGCGTGTATTCCGATACGTCTCCCGGTTCGCCGATGTAGCGATGCTCGTGAGGAATCCCGTTCAGGTTCCCGAGCATCTGGCCGAGCAGGCCGCCCCGGATCTTGTCCCACACGACATCGGCCGTCAGGTCGACGAAGGCCTCGTCATTGGGCGCTTGCCCATAGGCCAGTGGTTGATGTAGCGCGAAGGCCGCAGCTAGCGCGATCGACAGAGCGATCCTGGGAATGCGCATGACTTCTATCTCCCTGTTTGGCGGCGGCATACGGCGACCGCCTACTCTTCCGGCGCGTAGATGACCCAGATCTTCGTGTAGCCGTCCGTTTCGAAGACTCCGGTCCACTCCTTCGGGATCGTCACCGCCTCCCCGGCGTTGATCACGAGCTCCGTTCCGTCGGAGGACGTCAGAGTGACGCCGCCCTCGAGGAAGTACATGAACTCGTCGACGCCGTACGGCTGGGTGATCTCGATCCGTGTCTTGCCGGACTTGTACATGCCGGAGGAGAAGTTCTTGTCGCTGGAGACCAGCGACGTGGCCGTCTGCGTTACGTGCCCGTCGGCGTGGGTCTGTTCGACCACGTCCGGGCGCTCGAAGATCTTGCCGCCGAGGTCCGGCTTGCTGATCTTTGCCGGCCGAACGGTCTCATCGCCTGCGGCCATCATGGAGCTGCCGAGGACTGTTGCACAGAGGATGATCAGGACTCTTTTCTTCATGGGTGTCTCCTGGGTCGACGGGATTCGGTTGAGCTACAGGCCGAACGCCACGAACTCCGCCGGGGACTCGTTGCCTCCGATGGCGACGACGATGAACTGGCGACCCTCGTGCAGGTAGGTTATCGGCGCACCGGTGGTGCCGGAGGGCAGCTCCGTTTCCCACACCACGTCGCCCGTGGCCTTGTCGTAAGCGCGGAACTTCCTGCCCCAGTAGCGGCCTTCTTCCCCCTCGATGCCGGGGATGGCGTCGCTGCCTTCACCGATGAAGAGCAGTGTCTTCGTCACCAGCGGCGCCGGCCGCCCGGCGACTCCCAGGGGCGGCACGTCGAGGCCCTCGAGCAGGGGATGGTCTCAAGGCCCGTCGCCGTTGGCCGCCATCCACACGTGCTCGCCGCGATGCATGTCGATCGCGGTGATCCGGCCATAGGGCGGCTTCACGATGGGGAGTCCGTCGAGGGTCGGTACATCGGGAGTGTCGTAGCCGACCACGTAGCCGAGCGTCGCGTCGCTGCCTTCCGGCTGTGTCAAGGAGTACACGCTCGGCCAGGTGTGGGACACGGCGTAGTAGACGCCGGTCTCGGGATCGAAGGCGCCGGTGTGCCAGTTCCCCGTTCCCCACCATCCCGGATTCGTCAGGGTGCCGATCTTCCCCTGCTCGTCGTCCAGCAGGCCGGGCGGCGTGAACATCGGCCCGAGCCGGAAGGGCTTGACGAGCTCCAGGGCCCGCACCCGGAGTTCCGGCGTGAAGTCGATCAGGTCGTCCTCCAAGAATCCCTGGCGGTCGAAGGGCGGCGGCTTCGTCGGGAATGGCTGGGTCGGCGACAGCCGCTCCCCCGGGACCCGTGAGCCGGGCACGGCCCTCTCCTCGATCGGCCACACCGGCTCTCCGGTACGGCGATCGAAGACGTAGAGGAAGCCGGTCTTCGAGGGCTGCATGACGGCGTCGATGCGCCTCCCGTCGACCGTGATCTCGCCGAGGGTCGCCGGACCGACTGTGTCCCATTCCCAGACGTCGTGGCGGACCATCTGAAAGTGCCAGACCCGCTCGCCCGTCCTGGCGTTGAGCGCCACGAGTGCGTTCGAGTACAGGTTGTCGCCGGGCCGGTGGCCGCCGTAGTACGCGGCGGTCGGAGCCGAGAGCTGGACGTAGACGTGTCCCAACTCCTCGTCGGCCGACAGGCAGCACCACGATCCGAGGTCACCCGAGTACTCCCACGAGCCGTCGCCCCAGGTCTCATTGCCCGGCTCGCCCGGCCGCGGTACGACGTGGAACGTCCACAGCCGGCGGCCCGTGCGGACGTCGTAGCCGCGAACATCCTCCGGCGTCGCCTCCTTCTTGCTGCCGCCGTCGCCGGCGCCTCCGGTGAATCCGGCCACCACGACGACATCGCCCACGACGATCGGCCCGGCCGTCCAGGTGAAGTCGCCGGCCAGCGGTCCCGGTAGGCGGATGCTGACGCGCCCCTGGTCGCCGAAGTCGCCGTCGAGCTCGCCACTCGAGGCGTCGACCGAGTACAGGTAGTTGTCGCGTGCGAGGAACAGTCGTTTCTGCTCGCCGTCGGTCCAGAGGTCGACGCCTCGCGGGTTCGAGCCGCGCGCCTCCTCGATCGTCGGCTCGAACGGCGCCTGGGACCACAAGGTCTCGCCGGTCGCCGGGTCGACGGCGCGCAGCAGGCCGACGAGGTTGGTCAGGAAGAGGCGACCTTCGACCATGATGGGCGTCGACCGCAGGTTGTTGCCCGGACGCAGCCCGGGGAACTCCTCCTTGAGCTCCGGTTCCAGACCCGGCCGCCGCCACACGATGCGTAGATCGCCGACGTTCGAGGCGTCGATCCGGTCGAGCGGCGAGTAGCGCTTGAAGGTGCGGTCGCCACCGAAGTACGGCCACTCGCCTTCCTGCGCCGCCAGGGTGGACGCCATCACGAGGACACCGGCCGACGCGACCAGGGTTCGGATCATCCGATCCGGGGTACTCAAGGCTGGTCCACGATGCGGGTCGCGCCGAGCGGCCCCCATCAGTCGACGATCGCCTGCATCACGGCGTTCTGGAAGTCGACCCGGAGCGGACCGCCGGGCGTCTGCACCATCAGGACCGCGGTCAGGTCCTCCTTGGGATCGACCCAGTAGGTGGTGCCGAAGGCGCCGCCCCAGCCGAAGCTGCCCGTCGAGCGGTGGTCGCCGCGCGCCGCGACGCCGTCGAGCACGACGTCCACGGTCAGTCCGAAGCCCTTCCCGGGGCTGCCGCCGACCCTCCCCGCCTTCTCGTACAGGTCACCGACGTGATTCGACGCCATGAGAGCGACGGTCCGGGAGCCCAGCAGCCGCGTGCCGTTCAGCTCCCCGCCGTTGACCAGCATCTGGGCGAACTGCAGGTAGTCCTCGGCCGTCGACCAGAGACCGCCGCCACCTCCGTGCAACGTCGTCGTGGCCACCCACGCCGGCACCGCACGGAGCTCGAGGCCGTCGGGGGTGCGGCGGTAGAGCGTCACGACGCGCTGCTTCTTGTCCTCCGGCACGTTGAAGGCGGTGTCCTTCATCCCCAGGGGCTCGAAAACCCGCTGCCGCAGGAACTCGTCGAACGTCAGCCCCGAGGCGACCTCGACGATGCGCCCCAGCGTGTCGATCCCCGCCAGCCCGCTGTACGCCCAGCGGGTGCCTGGCTGGAAGTCGAGGGGGGCCGCTCCGAGCGCGGCCGCCCAGTCCGCTACGGTGCCGGTCTCGTCTCGAGGCGCGATGCGTGACGTCGCCTCGCTTGCCGCGCCGCCGCTGCCGAGCCCCGATGTGTGGGTGATCAGGTCATGCACCGTGATCTCGCGCTTCGCGGGCACGGTGTAGATGTCGCCTTCCTCGCCCGCGGAATCCGATCGCCGTATCGCGACCTTCGGTTCCTTGAACTCCGGAACGAAGCGGGACACGGGATCCGCAAGGCGGATCTTGCCCTCTTCGACGAGCATCAGGATGGCGACGCCGGTCACCGGCTTCGTCATCGAGGCGATCGGGAAGATGGCGTCCTTGCGCATCGGGGCGTTCGCCTCGATGTCCATGAGGCCCCGCGCCTCGAAGTGGGCGACGCGGCCGCGCCGCGCGACGACGGTGACGGCGCCCGAGATCTGCTTCGCGTCGATGGCGCGCTGGATCATCTCGCCGACTCGGTCGAGACGTTCCGAGGACATTCCCACGTCGTCCGGCGCCCCGGCGGGCACCTGGGCGCCGGCCGTCGCGACCGCGAGCAGGAAGACGAGGACGAACATCGCCGGCCACCGCGGGCAGGCTCCGTCACGGGCCTTGTTGGCGCGCATCGGTAACTCCTTTACTTGAGGGATCGATACGAGCCGGACCATAGCTCATCAGGATGGTGGCTCGTCTGGGCCACAGTGCGAGTCCCGGGTGGCGCGAGACGCGCCACCCGGGTTTCCAGGGCCTAGAACCAGTAGCGGAGCGACAGCGTGATGTCACGCCCGGGCAAGGGCGCGAACGTCTTCAGGAGGGACGTATGCACGCGCGCCTCCTCGTCGTTCAGGTTGCGGCCCCGCAGGAGCACGTCGACGATCTCGTCCTTCAGCGTGAAGCGCCGGCCGATGTGGGCGTTCAGCATCGTGTAGCCGTCGGTCGGCGTTTCCTGCTGTGCGACGTCGTTCTGGTCGTCGACCCAGCGCCACTCGACCGCTGCCCGCCAGTCGTGGCCGTGGTAGTGGAGGCCGGCGCCCAGACTCATCGGTGGAATCCTCGGCAGGTTGCCGCCTTCGTCCAGCTCGGCGTCGACGGTGTCGCCCAGGATCTCCATGTGCAGGTCATGCCCGTTCCATTCCGCGAGCTCGATCCGCGCGTGGAGCTCGGCGCCGGTCATCATCGCGTCGGCCTGGCTGTAGCGGACGACCGGGAAGCCCGCCATCTCCGCGCCGGTGAACGCGTGGTAGATGAAGTCCTGGAAGTCCTGCCGGAAGAAGGTCAACTTTCCCTGGAGGATTCCCTTGTCCTTGCGCAGGGTGAGGTCCAGACCGGCGCCGATTTCCTGGTCGAGATCGGGATCGCCGATGTCGAAGGTCCGGGTGGGTATGTGAGCGCCGTCCGAGAACAGCTCTCCCGGGCTGGGGAGACGAACTGAGCGGGACGCGGACAGGCCGAGGTTCCAGGCCTCTCCGGCCGTCCAGACCATGCCGGCTGACGCGGAGACGCCGTCGCCGGACCAGGCCGGTCCGTTCGCCGGATTGTGCTCGGCCTGTTCGAAGCGGGCGCCGAACTGCCAGCGGACCGAGCCCCTTTCGATCTCCTGGTTGGTGAAGGCTGCCCAGGTGTTCGAGTGGGTCGGGGGGATGAAGGCCTCGGCGCCGATGGCGGCGAGATCGCGGTTCACATGCTGCACACCGACGCTGCCCCGGCTGGCGCCCCGCTCGCGCTGGAACATCTCGACCCGGGTCTCGAAGAGGTCGTTCGTGTAGAGGACGCCGGTGTGGCCGGCCTCGAACTCGACGTGCTCGTAGTCCGTTCCGGACATCTGCACGTCGAACCTCTCGAAGGCGGACGCGGCCATGTAGACGCTGCTTCTGAGGTCGACGCGCTGCTGCTTCATGTCGAGGCGAATGTTCTCCTCGTCCTCGCCGTGCTCGTCCTCGTGGCCGTGGTCGTCCTCGTGGCCGTGGTCGTGCTCATCCTCGTGGTCGTGCTCGTCCTCGTGGTCGTGCTCGTCCTCGTGCTCGTCCTCGTGGTCGTCCTCGTGGTCGTCCTCGTGCTCGTCTTCGCCATGATCGTGATGCGCATGGCTGTGGGCGCCCGGAGGAATGCCGTAGTCGGTGCTGAAACCGCTGAACGAGACGCCAAGGAAACCGCGGTCGCCGAAGAAGCGGGTCACGCCGAAGCGGCCGCTCTCGGTCCTCAGGTCGGTGTTCGGGACGATGCCGAAGGCGTTCTCCTCTTCGTGCTCGTCGTGGCCGTCGTCTTCGTGGCCGTGGTCGTCGTGGTCGTCCTCGTGGCCATGGTCGTCGTCGTCCTCGTCTTCGTGGCCGTGGTCGTCGTGGTCGTCGTGCTCGTCGTGGTCCTCCTCGAGGCGGGCGTAGCCTGGGATCTCATACGGATCGGCCGTCCGGCTGACGGTCCCGATGTGCCAGGCCCATTCGCCGGCGCCGCCATTGAGCTGGAGCGCGCCCGTCCTCTCGCCGGCTACCGAACCCCCGACGAGGTCGATCCTGCCGCCGAAGGGTTTTGCCGCCCGGTTGGCTGGAATGCGGCCGTCGACGACGTTCACCGCGCCGCCGATGGCGCCAGAGCCGTAGCGGAGCGTGGCCGGACCTCTCAGCACTTCGATCTGATCGGCCAGGAGCGGGTCGGACGTGATCGCGTGATCGGCGCTCTCTACGGAAACGTCGCCCGTTCCCATGCCGCCGTTGAGCACCCGAACACGGGCGCTCGACAGGCCGCGGATGACCGGCCGCGCCGCTCCCGGCACGAACGCGCTCGAGGACAGGCCCGGTTCCCCCGCCAGGGTCTCGCCCAGCGTCGCCCCCATGCGTAGTTGCAGGTCGGCGCCGCCCAACACGGAGATCGCGTTCGGCAGTTCGGACTCGTTCCGGAGATCGCCGGAGGCGGTCACGACGATCTCATCGAAGTGGGTGAAGTGATCGTGTTCCAGCTCGACGGTCGTCTCCCGGCCGGCCTCGACGGTGATCGCCTGGCTGGTCAGGCCGACCGACGGGATGTCGACGACCAGGAGATACGTGCCGGGAGGCACGGCGGCGAAACGAAACGTCCCGTCCGCAGCCACCGAGGCGCTGAGGGACAGCTCATCGAGTCGGGCAACGGCGAGCGAGATGCCGGCGTCGCCGGGGCTGCTGACGGTTCCGGCGACGGATCCCGTCGCCTGACCGTTGGCTATGGGCGGAGTCAGAAGGAGGAAGAGGGCGCAGAGAGCGGCGGCCGTCGCTGCCTGGGGCCACCGGAGCCGGCATCGCGGATGGGAGTTCGAGAACGTGGTGAAGGTAGCGAGCATGGTTTGGAGTTCCTGGGTAGTTCAGTCCGAGTCGAGGGGGTGTTCTGGCGCTGGCTGCGGATTCCGCAGCGGCGGCGCGCCGAACCCGTCGGCCGCTCAATGCTGCGATTCCGTGCGATCAGCCATGGCTGACCGCGATGGCGGCGTCGGCACCGCCCCGACGTGGGGCGGTTACGCCTCGTTTGCCTTCCGGTGGCTCCGACGCTTCGCGCTTCGCGTGCGTCGGAGCCGCCGTCGACTCAGCCTGGGGGCGGGCCGCGAGCGGCCTGCGGCCTGGACTCGCCGCGCCTCGCGCTGCCGTCGCTCTCCGGCCTTGCCACGCCCGTAGCCAGGTCGAGCGGCCTCGCAACGGAGCTCCTGCCGACTTCGTTGGGCTTGGAGCCTGCGGTCCTGCAGGCGACGCAGGAGTGTTCGTGCGGCGCCGCGGCGTTGCCTAGGCTGGCGTGGTTCGTGGCCCCGGTGGCCTCGGCCTCGTGGTCGATCGCGCTCCAGGCGTTGCTCGCCGCCGGCGCGTCGTGGTCGTGGCAGCCCGCGTCCCAGGCAGTGAGCAGCGTGGCGATCGTCAACGCGAGGGCGTTGACGATCGCCAGCGGCGAGTGGGACTGCTGAACCGGACTCAGAACCAGAACCGGGCGGAGAGCGTCACGTCCCTGCCCGGAATCGGAGCGAAGTTCTTCAGGAACGACGTGTGCACGCGTGCATCCTCGTCCGTCAGGTTGCGGCCCCGCAGGAGCACGTCGAGGATCTGGTTGCCGAGGATGAAACGGCGGCCGACGTGAGCGTTGACCATCGTGTAGCCCTCGGTTGACGTCTCCAGTTCCGCGACGTCGTGCTGGTCGTCGAACCAGCGACCTTCCACCGCGGCGCGCCAGTGGTGGCCGTGGTAGTGGAGGCCGGCGCCGAAGCTCATCGGCGGGATTCGCGGCAGGTTGCCGCCCGCGTCCAGTTCGGCGTCGACGGTGTCGGCCAACACCTGGATGTGCAGGTGATGGTCGTTCCGGTCGAGCAGCTCCAGCCGCAGCCGGAGTTCGGCGCCCTCGGTGGAGGCGTCGGCCTGGTAGGAGCGAAGCACGGCGAAGCCGGCTTCCTCTTCACCGGTGAACTGCTGGTAGATGAAGTCGCTGAAGCTCTGACGGAAGATCGTCAGTTCGCCGGTGACTGGTCCTTCCGTCCGGCGCAACGACACGTCGAAGCCGGTGCCGATCTCGTTGCCCAGGTTCGGATCGCCGATCTCGTAGCTCAGGGTGGCGACGTGCAGGCCGTCGGAGTAGAGCTCCTCCGCCGCGGGCAGGCGAACCGACCGTGCGACCGAGACGCCGAGCGTCCAGTCGGTGTCGGCGTCCCAGACCAGGCCGGCTGAGGCGGACACGCCGTCGTGCGACGTGCCGCGGGAGCTCACCGGGTTGTGGTCGAGCTGCTCGAAACGGGCCCCGAACTGCCACCGAACGTCGCCGGCCTCGATTTCCTGCGAAGTGAAGAGCGCCCATCCCTGGGACTGGGTGGGCGGCACGAAGGCCTCCTCGCCGATGGCGGCGAGGTCGCGGTCCGTGTACTGGAGGCCGACGGAGCCGCGGCTGCGGCCGCGTTCGCGCTGGAACATCTCCAGCCGGGTCTCGAGGTACTCGTTGGAGAAGGTCGTGCCGACGTTGGGACCTTCGAGCTCGACGTGCTCGTAGTCGGTTCCCGCCATCCGGACCTCGATGCGCTCGAAGGCGCCCGCCTGCGGCAGGGCCTCGGCCCGCAGGTCCACGCGACGCTGCTTCATGTCGACACGAACGGGGACTTCCTCTTCTTCCCCGTGGTCGTCGTGGTCTTCGTCGTGGTCTTCGTCGTGGTCTTCGTCGTCGTGGTCCTCGTCCTCGTCGTGGTCCTCGTCCTCGTCGTGATCCTCCTCGTCGTCGTGATCGTCGTCGTGGTCCTCGTCGTCGTCGTGGTCGTCGTCGTGGTCCTCGTCATGATCGTCGTCGTGGTCGTCGTGCTCGTCCTCGTGGCCATGCCCGTGGGCGTGGGCGCCGGGCGGAAGCCCGTAGTCGGTGTTGAAGCCGCTGACCGAGATGCCGATCGAGCCACGATCGCCGAAGAACCGCGTGAAGCCGAAGCGACCGCTCTCGGTCATCAGGTCCGTGTTCGGGACCATTCCGAAGGTGTTCTCGTCTTCGTGTTCGTCGTGGTCCTCATCGTGGTCGTCGTCGTGGTCCTCGTCGTCGTGGTCCTCGTCGTCGTGGTCCTCGTCGTCGTGGTCCTCGTCCTCGTGATCCTCGTCCTCGTGGTCCTCGTCATGGTCATCGTCGTGATCGTCGTGCTCCTCTTCGACTTGGGCGTAGCCTGGGATCTCGTAGGGATCGGTCTCCCGGCTGACCGCGCCCAGGTGCCAGGCCCAATCGCCGCCGCCGCCGTTCAGATGGATCGCGCCCATGCGCTCGTCGGCCACGGACCCACCGCGAAGATCGATCGTGCCCTTCAGTGCGCTGACTGGCCTCTCGCTCGGAATCCGTCCGTCGACCACGTTGACGGCGCCGCCGATCGCCTCTGAACCGAAGCGGAGCGTTGCGGGGCCGCGGAGAATCTCGATCTGCTCGGCGTGCGCCGGCTCGAAGGTCACGGCGTGGTCGGCGCTGACAACGGAGGCGTCGCCGGTGTCGACTCCGTTCTCCATGACGCGCACCCGGCCGCCGGTGAGGCCGCGAATGATCGGCCGGCCGGCGCCGGGGACGAACGCCGTCGAGTACACGCCGGGTTCGCCCTCCAGTGTTTCGCCCAACGTCGCGCCGAGGCGCAACTGGAGGTCCGGTCCGGACAGCACGGACACGGGATTCGCCAGCTCAGAGGCGCGGCGCAGATCGCCGGTCGCGGTGACCACGACCTCGTCGAAGTGCGTTCCGTGGCGCATCTCGAGCTGGAGTTCGGCCTCATCGCCGCCGGTGACGGTGACCGAGTCGCTTGCCGTGCCGAAGGCGGGAATCTCGACAACGACGAGATAAGTGCCCGCCGGCACTTCGTCGAAGCGGAACGTGCCGTCCGTGGACACCGCGGCGCTGATGCCGAGATCAGGAATACGCGCGACTGCGAGAACGATCCTCTCGCCGTGGGTTTCGACGCTCCCGGCGACGGAGCCGGTTTCCTGCGCGCCGGCCGCTGGTGGAAGGAAAAGAAGGGCGAGGGCGCACAGCGCGGCGCCCATGGCCGCCCGGCGCCCGCGGGGCCGGAGCGGCGGAGGGGAGTCCGAGAGCTTGGTCTGGTGAGAGAGCATGATGGAGTTCCTGGGTCGTTCAGTCCGAGTGGAAGGGTGTTGTAGCGCTGGCTGCGGAATCCGCGGCGATGGGAGCGCACCGGATCGCCGGTGGCACGATGCTGCGACTCTGTGGATCAGCTAGGGCTGATCGCGTCGTCGTCGCCATCCCCGGCGAGGGGCGCTCTCACCGGGTTGCTTCCAGACGACTCCGACGCTTCGCGCTCAGCGCGAATCGGAGACGTGTCGGCTCAACTGGTGGGCGGTCCGCGCGCGGTTTGCTGCCAACGCTCGCCGGTGCTTTGACCGGGCCGGTAGTCGGATCCTGAAGCAGCCAGGAACAGGTCGATCCTCGCGATCGATGTCTTGCGGTCCTCGACGGTCTTCGTCCGACCCAGTTTGCATGCGACGCAGGAATGGTCGTGCGGCGCCGCGGCCTGGCTCAGCGTGGTGCGATCGACGGTGCCGGAAACCCCTGCCTCGTGGTCGACCACGCAATAGACGATGTTCGTCGTGAACGTGTCGTGACCGTGGCCGCCCGCGTCCCAGGCTCCAGTGAGCAGGGTGGCGCTCGTCAGCGCGAGAGCGTTGACGATGGCAAGCGGCGAACCGATCCGGTGCGGCATTGGCCGCGGAGGTTAGCAGAGGCCGGCCCTGCTTCGACGGCGCCTAGCGCCGCCGCAGCACCACCTGGTGCGCCCCGCGACGATCGTCGCCCTCTCCGGCGGCTGCGCTGAGTGCGAAGTCGCCGGCGGCCACTACGACTTCTTCGAAGACTGCGGCGCCTTGGTCGGGCGCCAGTTCCCGGTGGAGGGTCCGATCGCCGAGGTCGAGACGCAACGGGCCTGTCGACCCGTCGACCAGTCGAACTTCGATGTCGAACGTCGCGTCGGCAGGCGCGTTCAGCAGCCACTGCCCCCGCGAGGTCGGCCGCCAGCCCTGGTCATCGGTGGTCCGCCGCCAGTCCTGGCGGGTGAGCACGGTAACCGGCTCGTGATCCGTGCCAACGAGGATCCGGGGCGGCGCGTAATTCTCCGGCCGCGTGGAGCTCACGTCGTCGAACCACTCCAGGTAGTCGTCGCTCATCCCGGCCGCTATCTCGGGCATGTCGTCGATCAGGTTCCGGGTCTCGCCCGGATCCGCTTCGAGGTCGTAGAGCTCGAGGTTCAGTTCGCCGTCCCAGTCGCCCTCGCCGCGCGGGGAGGGATGGACCAGCTTGTAGCGCTGGCCGACCGCGGCGAAGGAACGAAACGCGGTCGGTTCGTCTCCGCGGTGGAACTGGAAGTAGAGCGTGCGATCGGGCCAGGCCGCGGCCTCGCCGTCGCCCTCGCCGGCCAGCGGGTCGAGCAGACTGCGGCCGTCGAGGTGGAGCCCCGTGGGCGGTTCGACGCCGGCGGCGTCCAGGAGAGTGGGCGTTATGTCGATGTGTGCGCCGATCCGGTCGACGGCGTCACCGCCGGCGGCTAACCGCGCGGGCCAGCGCGCCAGCAGAGGCGACCGGATGCCGCCCTCGAACACGGTTCCCTTGCGGCCGCGGAGTTCGGCGTTGTAGCGGTCGCGGTCCGGTCCGTTGTCGACCAGAAAGACGACGAGCGTGTTCTCCGTAAGATCCAGTTCGTCGAGCCGCGCCATCAGCCGGCCGACGTTGTCGTCGATGTTGCTGATCATCGCGTAGCTGCGCGCCAGCCGGTCGAGGACCTGCTCGCTTGCCTGGTCGGGATCGGGGAGCGCCGCGCTCAGGTCCACTTGCCGGTAGTGCTCCAGCCAGTGCTCCGGCACGTCGTGGAACGGGCCGTGCGGCGCGTTCGTGGGCACGTAGGCGAAGAACGGCCGACCCTCCCCGGCCGCCTGCTCCATGAACTCGAACGCGGCGTCGAAGTAGATGTCCGTGCAGTAGCCGGTTGTCTCCTCGCGCTCGCCGTTATGGAACAGCACCGCGTCCGTGTACTTGCCCTCGCCGCCGGGCGGGTCGGACGGCTGGCCGATGCCGCCGCCGCGGTGGACGAGGCTCTCCTCGAAGCCCTGGTCCATCGCGCGCATCGGGTAGGCGTCGCCGAGGTGCCACTTGCCGAAGATGCCGGTGGCGTAGCCGGCGTCCCGGAGCATCTCGGCGATCGTCACCTCTTCCGGCTCCATCATCGCGCGGCCGATGTAGGTGTCGATGGCGCGGGTCCGGTAGTTGTAGCGGCCAGTCATCAGCGAAGCGCGTGTCGGGGTGCAGACCGGGCTGACGTAGAAACGCTCGACCTGTGCGCTCTGGGCGGCCAGGGCGTCGAGATGCGGCGTCTGGACGACCGGGTTACCGGTGAAGCCGAAGTCTCCGTAGCCCTGGTCGTCCGTCATGACGAGGACGATGTTGGGCGGCTCCGTGCCGCCGCCGGGCGCCGGGGCCTCGCTGCCGCTGCCGCAGCCGACTGCTCCGGCGGCGAGCAGAACCACGACGAACTGTGCGCTACGCTTCATCGGCTTCCCTCCACGTCGCTATCCCTCCAGAAAGGCCGAGGACAGGATATGGCAGCAGAAGAGGTTCGCTACGAACGGCGCGGCCCGGTGGCGGTGCTGACGCTTGACCGTGCCCGCTACCACAACGCGCAGAGCTGGAAACTGCTCGACGACCTGGACCGGCAGCTCGACCGGGCGATGGCCGACGAGGACGTTCGGGTCGTCGTGCTGAAGGGCGACGGCAGGCACTTCTCGTCCGGCCACGACCTGGGCACGCCGGAGCAGCAGGCGGACATCGAGGCCCGCGGGCTGACCCAGTGGGTCGGCATGGACTGGTACGAGGCGTTCCGCTGGTACAACCTGGACAACACGGTCAAGTGGCGCAACCTGCCCAAGCCGACGATCGCGATGGTGCACGGCTACTGCATCTTCGGCGGCTGGATGATCGCTGCCGCGATGGACCTGATCTTCGCGGCGCCGAGCGCCCGTTTCCTGGCGAGCCTGTTCGAGACCTTCACCGTGCCCTGGGACATCCATCCCCGCAAGGCGAAGGAACTGCTGTTCGAGAGCCGCTTCATCGACGGGGAGGAGGCGCGCGAGCTGGGCCTGGTCAACCGGGTCTACGCGGAGGACGAACTGGAACGCGAGACGATGGCCTATGCCGAACGGATCGCCGAGAACGATCCGGCGGTGCTGCGCCTCGGCAAGCTCGCCGTGAACAAGGCCCAGGACGCGATGGGCTACAGCGCGAACGTCGAGGCTGCCTTCGCGGACTACCTGGTGGTCCGGGAGATCCGCGGCAGCGCCAGCCGGGTCGAGGGCAACCGGCGCCTCGTCGGCGTCGATCTGGCGCTGCGCGGACAGCGCGGCGGGAGGGCCGGGCAGACGCCGGTGGACACGGCAAGCGCTTCGGAAACGAGGGAGGACGCATGAGAACGTTCCGGACTGGCTCCGCCCTGTTGCTGTGCCTGAGCGTGGTCGCCGCGGCGGCGGCGCAGGACGGTGACGGAACGCGGATATACAACACCGCGAAGCAGAAGCTGATGAGCGGCGAAGGGATCGTCGGCGTCAGCATCTCCTCGCCGGACCCCGACAGCTACTGTGCGGCCGCGAACGCCGGCTTCGACTTCACCTGGATCGAAATGCAGCACAGCCCGCTGACCTACCAGGACGTGGCGAGGATGCTCTGGGCCTGCCGGGACGCATCGGCCATCCCGTTCATCCGCGTGCCCGATGCGACGGAGGGCGACATCCAGAAGGCGGTCGATCTCGGCGCGCTCGGCATCGTGGTGCCGATGGTGCGCACCGCCGAGAAGATGGAGCGGGCGGTCCGCTTCGCGAAGTTCCCGCCGGAGGGCCGGCGCAGCCTCGGCGGCGGCCAGTACGGCGCGCTCTGGGGCCGCGACTACCGCGCCACGGCGAACGAGAACATTCTGGTGGTGGCGATGATCGAGTCGCCGGCGGGCGTCGACGCGGTGGAAGAGATCGTGGCCGTTCCCGGTGTCGACGTCGTGTTCGCCGCGTCGACCGACCTCTACAGCTTCTCCGGCAAGCGCCAGGGTGAGCCGGAGTACGAGGCGATGGTCGACCGCATCCGCGAAGCGGTGCTTGGCGCCGGCCTCAAGCTCGGCGGTCCGCTGGCCTGGCGCGACCGCGAGGGCTTCAGCTTCTTCCAGGCGCCCGGCGTCGGCAGCCTGATTCGCCGCGGGGCTCAGGCGCTGCTCGAGGAGACGGCGTCAGGGATCGCCGAGATCGAGGGCTCGGAGGAGCAGTAAGGACTTCCAGGCGCGGCAGAGTCCAGAGCCGGCGCGTCGCGCCGGATGCCGGCGGGGACGCCGGCGCACCCAGTGTCTGCCGCGCCAGCTTCTTCAGATGTGCCGGCCCTGGCCGCCGTCGACGTCGATCACGGCGCCGTTCACGTAGGACGCGGCTTCCGAGCACAGGAAGACGATCATGTTGGCGACCTCTTCCGAGGTGCCGTAGCGGCCGACGGGGACGCTCTTGCCGTTGTTCTTGATCACGTCCTCCCAGTCGCCGCCGCGGGCGTTCGCGATCTCCTTCGCGGCCCGTTCCCACATCGCGGTGTGGATGAGTCCCGGCAGGACGGAGTTGAACAGGACGTTGTCGCGGCCGTACTTGCCCGAGAGGGCCTTGCCGGTGGCGACCATCGCCGCTTTCGAGGCGCCGTAGTCGATCAGCGCTGCGCCCGGGTACTTCGCGGCGCCGCTCGCGATCATCACGACGCGGCCCCACTTCTGCTTGCGCATGCCGGGCAGGCAGAGCCGCGTGCTCCGCACGGCCGAGAGCAGGTTGAGCCGGAACAGCTCCTCCCAGTCGTCGTCGCTCATGTAGAGGAAGTTCCGCGACGGCGAGGCGCCGACGTTGTTGACCAGGATGTCCACCGTGCCGCCGGCCAGAACCGCCTCGAAGAAGGCGTCGATCGAGTCCCGGTCGGCCATGTCGGCCGCATGGCCGTGGGCGCTGCCTTCGCCCGATGACGGTTCGTAGCCGTCGAGCTCGTTCACGGCCTCCTCGCTGCGCGCGCAGAAGGCGACCTCGGCGCCATGGTCGGCGAGCAGGCGGACGGTGGCGGCGCCAATGCCGAGGCTGGCGCCCGTGACGACGGCACGGCGGCCGGTCAGGTTCAGGTCGATCATCGTTGAGTTCTCCTGGCTGGGATTCGGAGGATGAGTGTAGTGCCCGCTGCGTTGCTATGCTCCCCGTTCATCTCTGACGGGACGGAAATGAAGAAACGACCCCAGTTGAACCTGTGGCGGCGACCGGTGTCGCTTGCCGTTCTCCTCTTGCTGTTGGGCGTGCCCGCCGTGGCGCAGGACTCCGGCGACGCGATCCCGCGCCACTACGACGGCAATCCCGACATCAACGGCGTCTGGCAGGCGATCAACTCGGCTCACTGGAACCTGGAGAACCACAACGCGGCCGGCGGGCCGGCGGAGTACGGCACGCTCACCGCGATGCCGCCGGGCCAGGGCGTCGTCGTCGGCGGCGAGATCCCCTACCAGGACTGGGCTCGCGAGCAGCAGCGGGAGAACTTCGAGAACCGCTGGCGCGAAGATCCCGAGGCGAAGTGCTACCTGCCGGGCGTGCCGCGCGCGACCTACATGCCGTTCCCGTTCCAGATTCTCCAGGGGACGACCCACGTCATGATCGTCTACGGCTTCGCCGAGGCGAACCGGACGATCCACATGGACAAGGAGAATCCGGAGCCGCCGCCGATCGACAGTTGGATGGGCCGTTCGCACGGCCGCTGGGAAGGCGACACGCTCGTCGTCGAGGCCGCAGGCTTCACCGGTCAGGCCTGGTTCGACCGAGCCGGCAACTTCGCCAGCGACACGTTGCGCGTCACCGAGCGCTACACGCCGACCGGCCCGAACACGATGACCTACGAAGCGACGCTCGAGGACCCCAACGTCTTCACCCGTGCGTGGACGATCCGCATGCCGCTTTACCGGCGCCTGGAGGAGAACGTCCGGGTGCTGGAGTACAAGTGTGTCGAGTTTTCCGAGGAGCTGCTCTATGGCCACCTACGCCGACGCGAAGAAACCCCGACCGGCGACGATCCTTAGCGCTTCGGCAGTTGCCGCCGCGCTCCTGCTGGGACTGACGGCGGTCCCGGCGGCGGCCGGCGACGTGACCGTGCAACTGACCACGTCCGCGCGCAGCGAGGCGGTCAAGTGGTACGAGCGACACCTGGACTGCGAGCCGATCGAAGGCCGGGCCGAGGCGGTCGACTGCGGTAACGCGGTGATCGAGTTCAGGCAGGGCCCGATCATGGGCGCCAGCCAGGGCACCGGCATCGACCACATCGGCTTCTCCTTCGCCGATCTCGAGGAGAAGATGGCCGAGCTCGAGGCGGTCGGGGTGCGGGGTTCCGGCGTTCGTCTCCAGCGCTACGACGACGGTTCGACTCTCCGCGAGAGGCCCGGCCTGTTCAAGGTCGGACGCATCTTCGATCCCTGGGGTACGCGGATCGAAGTCGTCGAGGACCTGGACACCCTGGGCTTCCACCACGTCCACCTGAGCGCGAGCGATCCGGAGCGGACCCTCGGCTGGTACCGGGAGACGTTCGGCGGCGTGTCGGAGAGTCTGCGCGGGACGCAGGACGGTCTTCGTTTCGGCGAGGTCTGGCTGTTCGCTTCGGAGCATCCTGAGGGCCGGCCCGCGCCGAGTGCCGGCCGGGCGATCGATCACCTGGCCTTCGAGGTCGCCGATCTCGACACGGCGGCGGTCGGCCTGCGCGACCGCGGCGTCCACTTCACGGCGGACCCCGAGCGGCCGGCGGGAGGCCGTTCCGGGGCGAAGCGCGGCTTCGTCTCCGCTCCCGACAACGTGCGGGTCGCGGTGATCGAACCGGGCTGGCAGGGCGTCGACGCCGACTTCGGGTCGGACGCCGACGAGGTCGCCTCGGCCGAGCCCTACGTCGTGCCGAGGACGCCCTGGGGCACGCCCGATCTGCAGGGGATGTGGTCCGGCAACAAGGCCCACGGCATCCCGCTGGAACGGCCGGAGGAACTGGCCGAGGTCGAGGAACTGACCGCCGAAGAGGCGGCCGCGCGCCGCGAACGCGGCACCCTGGGGAGCATCTGGGGTTACGAGCGGGAATGGCGGGATACCACGCTCGGCTACGTCAAGTCGGCGCCGTCACGGCAAGTGGCGATGGTCATCGACCCGCCGGACGGCCGCCTGCCGCCCCTGACCGAAGAGGCGCAGGAGCGCCGCCGCAACGCCGCCCAGTCGTTCGGCGACTACGTACGGCGCCGGCCCGCGGGGCCCGAAGACCTGACGGCCTACGTGCGCTGCATCAGCCGGGGCCTGCCTGGGATGATGATGCCCTCGATCTACAACAACGGACTGCAGATCAGCCAGAGCCCCGGCTTCGTGGCGATTCAGAAGGAAATGATCCACGAAACCCGCATCGTCCCCACGGCCGAACGGGAGCCGCTCGGCCCGGGAATCAGGCAGTGGCTCGGCGATCCCCAGGGTCGCTGGGAGGGCGACACCCTGGTCGTGGAGACGACGGGCTTCAACGGCCGCGCGGGCTACCGCGGCTCCAGCGAGAACATGAAGCTCACCGAGCGCTACACGCGGCTCGGGCCGAACCGGCTCGAGTACCGGTTCACCGTCGAGGATCCGACCGTGTGGACGAAACCCTGGACCGGCCGTTTCGAGTTCGAGCTGGACAACGAGCAGTACGAACTCGTCGAGTACGCCTGCCACGAAGGCAACTACGGGATGACGAACATCCTCTCCGGCGCCAGGGCGCGTGACCGCGAGGAGGCGGCCGCTGCGGCGGAGACAGGCGGGGGAGCGCAGTAGAGAGCGTAGAGCGGCGTCGTCGCTGCTCTACGCCTTCGGTTCGACTGCCGGTGCGCCGGCCTGCCATCCGTGCGCCCCCTGACGGGCGCACGGACTGGTTCACGGGTGGCGCAGGTCGCGCCCCCCGGGTTCCCGGCCGGCATCCGCCCGCAGCGATGGAAGAGCGGTTGCAGTAGAAAACCGCACCGACACCGACGCCGTGTCTCTGGGTGCGCGGACCTTCTGGTCCGCATCGGGCGCGATGCCGCGACGCGGCGAGCGCGAGCCGTAGGCACCCATGTCGACGTGGACTGCCAAAGGCCGGCAGTGTTTCCCTGCCGACAACGTCGACTCCGTTCCCCTGCCCGCCCTAGACCGCTGCGGCTTCGGCCAAGCGTGGGCGTTGAGAACGATGCAGGGCGTCGACGCAATCGGCCACGCTCTGTTTCGGTTCCGAGACATCGAACGGCAGGCAGAGCAGCTTCAGACCGTCGTGAAAGACGAAACGCACCGGCTCCTCGAAGCTGTCCGTTCGCGGATAGACGAGCGCCACCGTATGGCAGCCATAGCGCCTGCCGTAGGCGTATAGCTGGTACATGTCGGCCTGCACGATCCCCCGCTTGTCGCCGTCTTCCGCCTTGGACTTGAGGCGCTTCCACTTCGCATCCAGGATGAACCGGTTGTCGCGTCCCTTCTGGAGGGTGATATCCGGCTTCATCTTGAAGGCTTGGGGATCAGCCGTCAGCCGTAGCTGCGGCCCCTGAGCTCGCACCCCGTACTCGCTCTGCCAGCGGCGGAAGCTGTGCGTGACGAAGTCCTCGTAGATCTCCTCCATCGGAAACAGCAGCGACTGGTTCTCGTGCTTCCCGCGGTAGGTCGCGAGACCTTCACCGAACAGGAACAGTCGCACCCACGCCATGACGGGCTTGTAGTGCTGCATGGTCCGGTCGACGGAGTGGCGTCGCCAGTCCGTTGCCGGGTCGGTCGACGAGGGCACGTCGGAGAAGGCGTCCGACAGCTCGCGGAGGAGTTGCCGGTTCGCATCGTTGCGGACGCTTCGGCGGAGACGGCCCAAGGTGGAACGGATGAGCCGGTTGGCTGGCCGGTTCGCGTTGAACTCGTCGTGTGCGACGAAGAAGCGAGCCCGGTTCGTCAGGTTCTCCCGAATCTGCTCGCGGAACAGCAGGCGGCCGCGAAGGTAGGGAAGGTTGTCCTCAACGGGAACGTACCGCCGGGCGAGGCCGTGGCGGGCGAGATGGGCCAGATTGTGCAGGAACAGGAAGACGAAGGCTTCCAGCATCGGGAATCGCTTCAGACTGCGGATGCTGCTCGGCGGCAGTTCGGCGTGCCGGAGGCCGCGCCAAGTGCGCAGCATCTCCAGGAAGACCCTGCGCGTCTCCTCGTCGGTATGGGCGTCGCTGGCGCCGGAGGCGAGGTCGATCTTGGGCAGGATCTCGATCGGCCTGCTGCGCCGTGTCGTGAGGATCCCGACATGGTTCGTTGCGCGGAGTTTCCGACCGGAAGCGTCGAAGCCGAGCACCGGGCGGTAGTTGCCGTGTCTGTCCTGCTGGTTGGCCCTCGCGAAGGCGACCAGGCTGTCCCATTCTCCGTCGTCGAGTCCGAGCTGCTCGCGGTCGATCTGGTCGTACTCGCGGAGAACGGCGGTTGACCGGACGGCCGCCGCTCGATCCGGTCGGGCACTGGTCGGTTCGACCGAGCCTCCTTCCCGGAGCCCGACAGGTGTCCCTAGCGCTTTAGGTCCGTTCCCGAGATCCGTACTCGCCTCGGCCGCTGACACCGGCGCCGCGGCCATCAGTTCTTCCCTGAACTCGCGTAGATCTGCTTGTACTGCTCGGCGTCCTTCCATCTCTCGTCGTCAAGAGGGATCCGGTCGTAGACCTTGTCGTCGGCACTATCGAGGGCGAAGTCCTCGGCCAGGTCCGTCCTGTAGCCTTCGCCGGAAGGCCGCTCCTCTACGAAGGCGTTGTTTCCCAGCACGGCGCGGATCTTCCTCCAGTCGTCGTAGAAGTACTCCTGGAGCAAGGGGAAGATCCGGTTCCTGAACCTGTTCGCGAGCTGATCCATCGTCGTCACGTTCAGCAGATAGGTATGGCCGATCTGGTGCTCCCGGTCGAGCAGGACCGCGATGCGCTCGTTGATCGCCCGCAGCATCTTCCGGCAGCTCACTCCATCGACATCCTCCGAGATGAGGTCATGGTTCGCGTCGGGCATCATCTCGACGAACATGAACCGCCGCCGGAGCGCCGTGTCCATCTGCTGGATGGAGCGGTCCGCCGTGTTCATCGTGCCGATGATGTAGAGATTGTTCGGCACGCCGAAGTCATGGCCGGAGTAGGGGAGCGTGACCGTCGTCTCGTCGCCTGCACCCAGCCGTCGCGAGGGCTCGATAAGCGTGATCAGCTCGCCGAAGATCTTCGGGATGTTGCCGCGGTTGATCTCGTCGATGACGAGGACGTAGCGTGGCGCCGGGCGGCCGTCCGCCTTCGCGTTCCTTCTGGCCTCGTCGGCCACCCGGCAGATCGAGCGGAAGATCCCGTGGCGCAGTTCGTAGGCGAGTTCGGTCGAACCCGACGTGGCCGCGTCCGAATCTCCGTCATTACTCCCGGCATCAACGAGCTTCGGCCGAATGCCCTCCACGAAGTCCTCGTAGGCGTAGTTCTGGTGGAAGGTGACATGGCGACCTGGCCTTCGGGGCGTCCTCCTGCGCCGACCGGAGACTTGAACCGCGATTCGGCATGGCGCCGCAGCGTCGTTTCCGGGTCCTCTCGTCGGTTCTCGCGGACGGTCTCGACCTGGGTGTCGTCGATGATCGCCAGGGCGTGGCTCACGGTCTCGTACGTCTTGCCGGTGCCCGGCGGGCCGTAGAGGATCCGATTCAAGTCGTGTGGAACTCCTGTCAGGGCATCCGGCTGAGCAGCGGGACCTGGCTCCGCGTTTGCCTCATCATGGGGATCCTGGGACGGGCCGCCCTTGCACTTTTCAGCGAGCCTGTCCAGTTTGGCCGTCGTTGTTGAAGAGAAGTCCCTGGCGTGTTCGCGTCGGAAGCGCCGGACTTTTCCCGCGACTTGCTTTCTCATCGTGGGCGGCACAGCCTCTTCATCAAAGAGAAGTTCCAGCGTCTGACTCACTACTGGCTCGTTCAGGACCTGGCTTCTGATCTCCGTCTTGGTCTTACGGCTTCGGCGCAGCTTCCATACCTTGCCGAGATCGGTCCCGTCTCGATCAAGGGCGGCTTCAACTTCACGGCGATAGGTGATGCGGTCCAGCAAGATCCACGTCGGCGAATACTCCGCGCTCTGGCGGAAGGCCGTCATGTGGCTCTCCGAGGCCCTGGCGAAGGCCGGCGGCTGAATCGGGTGCTCGAACTCGCAGGAATTCCTGTTCAACCAGAGAGTGTGGATTCGCCCTTCCGGTTCCCGTTCCTCGTCGTAGTCGTTCCTGTACACGACGCCGATTCCCCGACCGTTGTTCGGTCCGTAGCGGGCCAGCATGAGATCGCCGGGCTTGGGCTGTTCCACGGGATACTCCGAGCTGTTCTCGACACGCACGCAGTGGTGCTCGCGAAACTCGCTCCAATGGTCGCCGCCTACGTGTGTCGCCCAGGACGCGTTCGTCGTAGCGACCCAGCAGCGGTCCGGGCGTGGTGAGAGATTCTGGCCTCCCTCTGTCTCGGAAGCCTGCAGGCGCGCGAACATCTCGATTTCATGGAGCTCGCAGCCTGGGAAGTTGGCTCTCGCCGCCGCGATGCTGGCCCGATAGTCGGCCAGGCGAGGCTCCTGGCCGACCGGGCTGACGCCATATGCTTCGGCATAGGCCCGGGCCGTTTCAGACAGGCGCAGGTGAGACTCGGCATCGATGAGGACCAGCGCGGAGGTGAGCCTGGACCAACCTATGCCGGGCAGGCGGGCGGCAGCCTCGAAGGTCTCGTCATCCAGCAGGCCCGAAACGGCGGTCCGCAAGAGCCGCCAGACCACGTCTCCGTTCGCGGGATCGTCGGGGTTGTCGTACCGGAACAGGCGAAGAGAGCGAGGAAAGTGCCAGACGTCGGGGGAGTCGGCGGTCTGCAAGGGATGGATCTCGAAGACCTCCGCCAGACTCGCGAAGACTCGGTCACGGCTGTCGGTCTTGTCGCCTTCGTTCGCGACGGCCGTCAGAAAGAGCAGAGGGTTGAGAACATCGCTGTCGGTAAAGGGTGATCCGCCTACCCATTCCACTTCGTTGGCGCGGTCCTCAAGGTACTGCTGGCCTCCCTCGGCGATGTTCTTCGCCAGTTCGTTGAACCAGGGTACCCACGCGAACATCTCCTTCATTCTCGCTCCTTGGACGTGTCGCCGGAAGCCGGCGAGTGTAGCACGGGGTGGAGTCCGGCCGTCCGCTCGCCTGGCGCGGGGGCTTCGAGCATTACTTGGTGAGGATGGTGCTCCGCTTCTTCCGAGCGAATCTCAGCGGTTGCCAGCGATCGCGGCCGCCGGCCGGGATGAGATCAACGACACGTCCAGACTCACCTGCTCGTACGGTACCTGCGGAGTGAGCTTCCCGCGGGCGCCCCTTCTCCGGCCGGGCGATAGTCACCGCGGGCGATCGCCAGCGTACGTTCCTTCATCTGGCCATAGTCAGCGATGCCGATCCTCAGTGTCTTCATGGGGCCGATCCTCTCTGACGCGGAACCTCGTCTACGGTCTTCCAGAAGTCCTCGACCAGCGCGGCCCACGTTACACTTTCGCCATGGCTGAGCCCGCCCGAACTCCCCGCCGGCCGCGCGAACCGAGGCGGCCGCTCGATCTGGCGGACTTCCCGGGATGCAAGGCCGTCCACCTGCCGGTCGAAGAGCTGGACGAGTACGAGGGCCACATCGAGTACTGGGAGGCCCGCACTGAGACAGCGGTGATTCTCGCCGAGGGTGCGACGCTCTATCACGACATTCCGTCGGCCGGCGTGGCGGGCCTGGTGGAGATGATCGCCCAGGCGCGCGGCACGGAGATTCTGGCACTCGGTTCGGTGGACCTGGTGCAGCGCGGGGAGAAGGGGGACGTCGAGATCCTCATGCAGGCGGACGCGCTCTTCTTTCTGGACCGGCCCTGGCCGACGGGCAGGGATATCGATGTGGACCGCGGTCCGCTGCCCGATGTCGTGGTGGAGGTGGATCACACGACCGACGTGCGGCGGCGAAAGCTGGAGGTCTACGCGTCGTTCGGGTTCCCTGAGGTGTGGGTGGAAGTGCCGGAGCCAGCGTGGCTTTCGCCGCGGACCTCGGGCCTGCCGCGACTGACGATCTACCTGCTGGAGGGCGACCGTTACGTCGAGTCCGCCGTCAGCCGGGCGTTTGCGGGTTGGCGGGCGGCGGAGATTCACCGGGCGTTGAGCGAGGAGAGGAAGTCGGCGGAAACCGTCGCGGTGGTGCGCCGTGTTGGGCGCAGGCTGGGCAGGGCGGCAGGTACCGGCCCCGACGACGACCGGTTCCTTGGTGCCGAACGTGAGGAGAGCCGCGCGGAAGGCCGTGTGGAAGGCCGCGTGGAGGGCCATGCGGAAGGCCGTGCGGAAGGCGAACTGGAGATGGCGCGCTCCCTCGTGCGGAAGGCGCTCCAGGCTCGCGGCCTTGCGATCACGCCTGCCGTGGAAGCCTGGCTGGAGCGGCTCTCGGCGACGACGGATTCAGCCGCGGCCATCAAGGCGGCGGTCGAGTGTCGCGATGCCGGGGACTTCCTGCACCGGGTCGAGACGCCGGCGACCGGACCGGAAGCGTCAACGTAGCCGATGCCATGCGGGGCCACGAAAACGCTCGTCGGCCGGTGGTAGCCTTGACCAACCGGAAATCGTCCACAGGAAGACGCCGATGAAGACGACGCGATTCTGCACTCGCCTTGCCCTGCCCGCCCTCGGCCTCGCTGCCGCGGTGGCTTTGAGCCTCATGGCTTCGCCCGAGCCAGCCTCCGCGCACCACGCCTTCGCGGCCGAGTTCGACGCCACGAAGCCTGTACGGCTGCGCGGCAAGGTGACGAAAGTCGAGTGGGTGAACCCGCACGCCTGGATCCACATCGACGTGACGGACGAGGAAGGCACGGTCACGGCCTGGATGGTCGAGTGCGGACCGCCGGGCGCCCTGGTTCGTCGCGGCTGGAAGAAGAACTCGGTCGCTCCGGGGACCGAGGTGCTCGTCGAGGGCTACCAGGCGATCGACGGGGCGCCGCGGGCGAATGGCCGCGACGTGACGCTGCCCGATGGCCGCCGGCTGTTTGCAGGTTCCTCGGGTACCGGCGCGCCGTACGACGACCGGGAGCCCTCGGGCCAGCCGTAGAGCGTCGCGGTCGCGGCGGCTTCACTGCGCGTCGCCTGACGGCCGGAATCTGGCGGTCATCTCGTTGGTTGTGTTGTGAACACATCCAATCAATCACTGGGAGGTGACCAGATGACGACGGAGAATCCGGCAAGTCTGAACAGGATCATGGGGGCGGTGCTCGCCCTCGCGGTGGCGTTCACCCTCGGCTTCGTGGTGCGCGCGCAGCTTCCGGCGGAACGGGAGTCGAACGACATGGGCGAAGCGGCGGCTCTCGAAGTGTTGCAGCACGTGACCGCACCAGCGGAGGCTCCTGCTCCTGCAGATTCGGCGATGCTCAGGGCCGGCTTCCAGCCGCTGCCTCCGGGAGCCACCCGGCCGGTGAAGGTCCACGATGTGGCGCCGGAGTACACCGAGCTTGCGCGGGAAGCTCGGCTCCAGGGCGTCGTCATTCTGCAGACGGCGATCGACCAGGAAGGCAACGTTGTCGATGTCGACGTGCTCAAGGGGCTTCAAATGGGTCTCACGGAGGCGGCCGTCGACGCTGTGAAGCAGTGGAAGTTCGAGCCGGCGACGATGGATGGGGAACCCATCCCGGTCAGCTACAACGTCACGGTGAACTACCAGCTCGGCAAGATCGGCTGAGCCTGTGCCGTAGAAGGCAGCGAAGCGGCGGGTTTGGCGGCTCCAGCCAGCGCTTCGCGCCGGATGCCGGCGAGGGCGCCGGCGCACCCGGTTTCCGTCTCTCAGGCTTCCGGCCAGGAGTGGTAGCGTTGCTGGACCACCCAGAGACCTGTGCCCGAGGAGGTGCCGGATGAAGTTTGATCGTTCCCTTCTCCTGAGCCTGGCGGTGCTCCTGGCCGCCCCGATCGCCGTTGCCGCGCAGGACGAGATTCCGCGCCGGCCCGACGGCAAGCCGGATCTCTCCGGCGCCTACGACGTGGCGACGCTGACTCCCCTCACGAGACCGCGCGAGTTCGGCGACCGCCTGACCCTGACGGACGAGGAAGCGGCGGCGATCGCCCGCCGCAAGGCGGAGATCTACGAGGCGGACTTCAAGCCCAGCGATCCGAATCGCGAGGCGCCACCGGTCGGGGGCGCGCCGATCTTCGATCCGGGCCTCGAGGTCGCCTCCGGTGGCAGCGGCGGTTACAACGCCTTCTACATGGACCCGGGCGACAACGTGATCCGGATCGACGGCAAGTGGCGGACCTCGATCATCACGGATCCGCCGAATGGTCAGTACCCGGAGATGACGCCAACCGGCATGGCCCGCGCGGCCGCCCAGTTCGCGGCGTTCGGCCACCAGAACACGGGCACCGCCTGGTGGCTGGAGGAGAACGAGGACGGCTCCGGCCCCTACGACAACATGGAGCAGCGGCCGCTGCCTGAGCGCTGCCTGATGGGCTTCAGCTCCACCGGCGGGCCGCCGATGCTGCCGGCGCTCTACAACAACCACAAGCGGATCGTGCAGACCGGGAACCACGTGATGATCCTGATCGAGATGGTCCACGACGCCCGCGTCGTGCGGATCGGCGGCGAGCACGCGCCGGCCGCGGAGCGCCGGTGGATGGGCGACTCGATCGGCTGGTGGGACGGCGACACCCTGGTCGTCGACACGGCGAACTTCGGCGAGGAACCGGGACTCGGTTCGGCGACGAAGGACCTGCATGTCGTCGAGCGCTTCCAGCGTCTGGCGGACGGCGACCTGCTCTACGGCTTCACGGTCGAAGACCCGAACGTCTGGGAGACTGCCTGGAGCGGCGAGTACGTCTGGCGGTCGACGCCCAACAAGGTGTTCGAGTACGCCTGCCACGAGGGCAACTACGCGCTGGGCAACGTGATGCGCGGCGCGCGCCTGCTGGAGGCTGACGCGATCGCCGCGGCGGGCGGCGGCGAGTAGTCGAGCCGGCCGGGCGCGCGAGCCGATGCGCCGCTTCCGTTCTCCCGGCCTGGGAGTCCTGGGCCTGGGACTCTTCCTGGCGGCGGCGACGAGCCCTCCCGCGCGCGGCGCCGACGAGTCCCCGAACATCGTCGTCTTCATCGCCGACGACGCCGGCTGGTCGGACTTCGGCGCGTACGGCAACCGGGTCGTGCGGACGCCGAACCTCGATGCGCTGGCTGCGTCCGGCGTGCTGTTCGAGAACGCCTTTCTGACGACGGCGTCGTGCAGTCCGTCGCGGATCAGCATCCTCTCGGGCCGCTATCCGCACGCCACGGGCGCCGAGGATCTCCACACGCCGTTGCCGGCCGGGATGGACCTGCTGCCGGCCTACCTCGCCCGGGAGGGCTACTTCACCGGGCACATGCGGAAGACCCACTACGGCCCGGAGGGCGAACGCCAGTTCGAGTGGTTCTCCGAGGAGACGTGGAAAGGTCTGCCCGGCTTCCTGGACGAGGCCGGGGACCGGCCTTTCTTCCTCTGGGTGGGCTTCCGGGATCCGCATCGCCCGTACTCGGCTGACGCGGTCGATTCGCCGCATGATCCTGCCAAGGTCGCCGTGCCGCCCTACCTCGTGGACGACGAGGAGACGCGGGCCGACCTGGCCCTCTACTACGACGAGATCTCGCGGATGGACGGTGAGATCGGTCGAATGCTGGCCGAACTGGACCGCCGCGAGCTTCGGAAGGACACCCTGGTCGTCTTCCTGAGCGACAACGGGATGCCGTTCCCGCGCGCGAAGGCGACCGCGTACGACGCCGGCATCCGCACGCCGCTGATCGTCTGCTGGCCAGGCGTGACGCGGAGAGGCATCCGCTACGGCGGTCTGGCCAGTGTCATCGACCTGGCGCCCACTCTGCTGGAGGCGGCCGGTGCGGAGGTTCCGGCGAGCTTCCAGGGAGAGAGCTTCGCCGCGGCGCTGACCGATCAGGCGGCACCGGGACGCGAGTACGTCTTCGCGGAACGCAACTGGCACAACTGCGACGAGCACATCCGCGCGGTGCGCGGGCCGCGCTACAAGCTGATTCGCAACGCCTACACAGAGTTGCCTCTCTGCACGCCGGCCGATGCCTCCCGTAGCCCGTCCTGGTACAGCCTGACGGCCGCGCGTGAGGCCGGAGAGTTGACGCCGGGTCAGGCCCGCCTGTTCGAGGCGCCGAGGCCGGTGATCGAGGTCTATGACCTGGAGGCGGATCCGCACGAACTCGTGAATCTCGCGGGTCGGCCGGAAGTGGAGCAGATCGCCCGGCGGTTGAGCCGGGTCCTCGACGAGTGGATTGAACGGACGGGGGACTTCCCGCCCAGTCGCCGGCGGCGGGCGGACAACACGGACCGCGTGACCGGCGTGAAGTTCAGTCAGAAGGTGCCGCCGCTGATGCCTTAGCGGTGCGCTGACGGATACCGCCTCCGGCGGATGCCGGCCAGAAGGCCGGCGCACCGACAGTTGGCCGGCGCACCGACAGTCGAGCGCTGTCCTGACTACCGATCCAGCACCGGCAGCACGATCCGCGAGGGATGCTCCGCCGAGTGGTGGACGGCGTTGCGGGCCACCCGCCACTCGCTCTCGTCGTAGTTGTTGCCGCCGGTGTTCAGGTTGCGGTCGTAGCGGGGGAAGTTGCTGCTCGAGACTTCGATTCGCAGCCGATGGCCGGCGCCGAAGACGTTGGCGGTGGCGAGCGGGCCCAGGGCCACTTCGTAGACCTCGCCCGGTTCCATCGAGACGTGGCGGTCGAAGCCCTCGCGGTAGCGCATGCGGAGGATCGTGTCGTCCAGGTTGAAGGCCCGGCCGTCCGGGTGGACGTCCAACAGTTTGACCGTGAAGTCGGTGTCCGGCGCGTCCGATGAAACGTGCAGGATGACGTCGATCGAGCCGACGACCGCCAGCGGCTCCTCGAACTGCTCCGTCGTGTACACGAGCACGTCGGCGCGGGCCTCGACCCCGCGCTGATCGAAGGAACCGGGCTCGTGCTCGCCCATGCAGCAGAAGGCGCCGCCGCGGGTCGGCACCGGCGAGCCGGGGTCGTAGACGAAGCGGTCCTCGTCGGCGCCGCCCACGCCGCTGTCCGCCGTGAGTCTGCCGTCACCGGCCGCGCTGTTCGCGCTGCCGCCGCTGTCGAGGTAGAGGGTCATCGCTTCGACGCCGGCGGGCGGCCAGTCGGCGGCGTTCTCCCAACGGTCCTCGCCCATCAGGAAGTAGCGGACATTGGCATACCGGTCCTCGAAGCCGTTCGCTTCAGGTTTCGTGAAGCGGTCGAGGAAGCTCCAGAGCATCTCGTCGAAGCCGAAGTCCGTGTCGCCGAAGTCCCGTTCGCCGACGACGAGCGGGTTCGTCAGGCGGTACATGTTGCAGTGCAGGCTGGGCGCGATGACCATGTACTGGTGGTCGCGGACTTCCGGGTCGGCGTTCTCGCGGACATGGCCGTAGAGCGCCAGGTTCGGCGAAACGGACAGGTCGTACCAGGAGTTGGCCCACAGCGCCGGCACGCCGAAGGGTTCGTCGTCGTGGTAGAGGCCGCCTTCGTACCAGGCCGGGTCGTCCGGCATGCGGGTGGCGAACTCGCCGAAGATCCCCTTCGGTCCACCGACGGACTCCATTACCGTCTGGATGGGCAGATGCCACAACGCCTGCTTCCAGTCGACCTGGGGCATCTTCGCCGCCAGGTCGAAGTAGGTCGCGAGCCGCTCCAGGTCCTCCCGGCTGGTCCCCGGCGGGAAGGTCGGGCGCTGGGTGTTCTGCTCGCCGAAGAGCCACACCGCCATCGGGAGCTGGAGCGCGCCGCCGCGGTAGAAGTTCCCCTGCTCGTGGAACGGCCCCATGCGGCCGATGCCGGCGCCCTGGCCCATCGGTACGGCGGCGGCGTGGGCGGGATGCCGCATTGCCGCCAGGCCCATCTGCCACTCGGCGGTCGAGGAGCAGCCGAGCGTGGCGACGTTACCGCTGGACCACGGCTGGTCGGCGATCCAGGTCAGCGCGTCGTATCCGTCCGTGCGCGGCCTGCCGAGGATCTCCCAGTCGCCCTCGGAGAAGAACTTGCCGCGCTCGTTCTGGACCACGAAGGCGTAGCCGCGCTCGATCGCGTCCAGGGCGAACTTGAGCAGCGCGCTGGGCCGCTCCAGGTTCGGCTCGGGCAGCGGGCTGAAGTTGTAGGGCGTGCGCCAGAAGATTGCGGGCACCGGACCTTGTGCGTTCAGCGGCCGGTAGATCTCGGTCGCGAGGCGGACACCGTCCCGCATCGGTACCATGACCATCCGATCGACTTCGGCGAGACGGTGGAGGTCGGCCCGGCGCACCGGGTCGGGCGTGCGGTGGATCTGGGCGGTGACGGACGACCCCATCAGGCCAAGGGAGAGAGGAACTGCCAGCAGACGGATGACTGTTCGCCTGACATCCATTGGAACGTGGCTCATGGCAACTGACTCCTTCAGGGTGCGGACCGGTTCCGCTCCGGCGCGGACGGCCTTCTTCGCGGCTTTGCTGGTCGTGGCGCCGGTCATTGTGCCAGTTGCTTCGGGGTCAGACTCGCCGGGCGCCCAACTCCGGCGGATCGCCGTGCTGGCCGCTGACGTCGAGGACGGCCGGATCGGGATGGTGGACGAGGCGGTGTCGTTCTGGAACGGATCCGCCACGGGGCTCGGTCTGGGCGCCGCGTTTGCCGACGCGGAGTTCGTGACGCCCCCGAAGGGCCTGCGGCCGTTCGAGAACTACGCGCACCAGCTCTCCCAGCTTGCCGGACGTCTGCATTCGTCGGCCCCCGGACCGGAGCCGCCGGACGCGCTGTTCGCGGTCGAAGCGGAGGTCGTCGTGTTGCTGTCGGCGCAGAACCTGATGCCGTTCGCCTGGCCATACGGGGAGGACGGACGCTACTTCGTTGCCGCTCCCGCCGGCGACGCACCGGAGAATGTCGTCCGCAACGTGATCGCACACGAACTCGGGCACGTTCTCGGTCTGAAGCACCTTCGCGAACCGGGCGTTCTGATGTGCCAGCCGTGCGACACTTCGCGTGCGCTCAGCGAGGGCCAGCCGCGATTCCTGCCACTCACCGAAGCCGACCACGAGCGTCTTCGCATCTTCCTCGGGGGAACCCAACCATGACGACGAACTGGACCCGCAGGCGATTCATCGCGAGTGCTGCTGCTGCGGCGGCCGGAACCGGACTCGGTCGTGCACCGGCCGTCGGCCAGGACGGCTGGCGCGCCGGCCCGCTTCAGCACCTCATCCCGGCGGCGAGCCACGACCGTGTGGCGCTCAAGTGTTCCTTCGCCGATCCGCTCGACTTCGTGCCGGTGCTTCGCATCGGTAGCCGCCTCGTCGCGGGCCGGAGCACGGACACGGAACGGCGGTTCTTCTCCTTCGACGCGGCCGGCCTGGACCCCGACACGGAATACGCCTTGCAACTGCTGGGCGGCGGCGAGACGCTATGCGATCCGTGGCCTCTCCGCACGTTTCCGTCGCCTTCGGCGCAACCCGAGTCGGTGCGCTTCCTCGCCTACACCTGCGCCGGCGGCCACGCCGAGTCGGGCTTCTTCCTGCCGCTGGCGGTTCGCCGCCGGCTGCTGAGGCGGGCGCTCTCCTTCCGCCCGCGGGCGCTGATCGCGATCGGCGACCACATCTACTGGGACCAGCGCACGGTGCTCTACAACCGTAGCGAGGAGCGCGGCCGACGTTCCCGAGAGTTCTACGAGCGGATCGGCTGGCTGGACCTCAGCCTGCCCGTGCTGGGAACCAGCAACGAGACCTCGATCAAGGCCGCGGTCGGACCGCAGATCGCCGAGTTGTACGGGGTCATGCTGCGGTCGACGCCTTCCTACTTCGTCAGCGACGACCACGACTACTACGAGAACGACGACGCCGATCCCCAGATGGTCACTCTGCCGCCCGACCGCTACCAGGTCGAGTTCGCCAGGTTCACCCGCAACGCGTTCCTGCCCGAGTTCCTGCCGGATGTGGAACGTCCGCTTGCGATGTCCGGCACCGGGGCCGGCGACCGGGAGCCCGGCATCTCCGAGGCCTTCGGCACGTTCCGCTACGGCCGGTTGGCGGAAGTCCTGATCTACGACTGCGCCCGCTACCTGTCGCTCAAGGGAATCCACGCCGGTCTCGTGCCGCCGGAGACCGAACAGTGGCTGCACCAGCGCACGCGGGACCAGACGGTCTCGCAGGTGTTCCACGTTCCGTCCCACCCGTTCGGCTGGTCCGCGGGGAAGTGGCGCGAGTGGTACCCGGACGTCGCCGACCTCGACGACGGCGGGGCCACCGTGTCGCGAATCGGCGACTTTGCCGGCAGCAACTTCGGGTTGACGACGGAGCGGGAGAAGTACTTCTGGCAGGTGGGCTGGCTGCGGCAGCATCAACGCCTGCTGGAGTCGCTGGCGTCCCAGTCGCTGCGGTCCGGCATCGTCCTGTCGGGCGACCTGCACGCGATCGGCCACTCCGTGCTCGAACGAAGCGGCAGCCTGGACCTCTCGGCCAATCCGGTCCACGCCGTGCTGACCGGACCGCTTGGCACCCTGACCGGCTGGCCTTCGGCGGCCCGCGGCACGCCGCCGCTGGCGGCCACCGGGGTGGAGCACGACGTGCGCGGCGAGACCTTCGAGAAGAACGGCTTCGCGCTCTTCGACGTGACGCCGTCCGAGGTCACCGTGCGGCTGTTCGCGTGGAAGACGGGGGAACCAGAGTCGGCGATCGACGACCTCGAGCCGTACCACACGGCCGTCATCCGGCGAGGCTGAGGCGGATGGCCCAGGCTCCGAAGCGGCGGCAGCGGCGAGAGGGACGCGGCCCCGGTCTCTTCGCCCGCTTCCTGAATGTAGTCGAGTTCCTCGGCAACCTCCTGCCGCACCCGGTCACGCTGTTCGCGGTGCTGGCTCTGCTCATCCTGCTGGTTTCGGGAATGGCGGAGTTGCTCGACTGGCAGGTGGCCGACCCTCGGCCCGCCGGCGTCTCGGGCCGCGCCGAGGACGGGATGATCCGCGCGGTCAGCCTGATGAACCCGGAGGGCATGAGGCGGATCGCGATGAACCTGGTGACGAACTTCACGGGGTTCGCGCCGCTGGGCACGGTCCTCGTCGCGCTGCTCGGGGTCGGCGTGGCCGAACGCTCGGGTCTTCTCGGGGCCCTGCTCAGGGCCCTGGTCCTGGGTGCGCCCCGGAACCTGTTGACCGCGGTCGTCGTGTTCGCGTCGGTCGTTTCCAACACGGCGTCCGAGATGGGCTATGTCGTGCTGATCCCGCTAGCGGCGGTCGTGTTCCGCGCGGTCGGCCGCCATCCTCTGGCTGGTCTGGCCGCGGCGTTCGCCGGCGTCTCGGGGGGCTACTCGGCGAACGTCCTGATCGGGACCGTCGATCCGCTGCTCGCCGGCATCACGACCGAGGCGGCGCGGATCATCGATCCGTCCTACGCGCCGGGTGCCGTGAACGAGATCCCGGCGACCGCGAACTACCTCTTCATGTTCGTCAGCACCTTCATGATCACGGTGATCGGCACGCTGGTGACGACCCGGATCGTCGAGCCCAAGCTGGGCGTCTTCGATCCCAGCCGGGCGGCGAACGACCTGGAAGATCCGGAGGAGGGTCTGAAGACCCTGTCGAAGGACGAGAAGCGAGGGCTGAAGCTGGCCGGTGTGACGGTGCTCGTGATGCTCGGCGGACTGGCGCTGCTCGCCCTGCCGGAGAACGGCTGGTTCCGCGATCCGGCCGCGAACGCACTCCTGATCGACGATCTGCGGCCGATGCTGCGCAGCGTCGTGTCCCTGATCTTCGTCTTCTTCATCGTGCCGTCGATCGTCTACGGCCGCACCACCGGTTCGCTCAGGAACGACCGCGACGTGATCGACGGCATGGGGCGCTCGATGAGTTCCCTCGGCCCCTACCTGGTCCTCGTCTTCTTCGCCGCCCAATTCGTCTCGTTCTTCAACTGGACCAACCTGGGGACGATCACGGCGGTCGTCGGCGCCGACGTGCTGACCCGGTTCGACCTGACCGGGCCGATCGTGTTCATCCCGTTCATCCTGATGTGCTGCTTCGTCAACCTGATGCTCGGCAGCGCGTCGGCGCAGTGGGCGGTGACAGCGCCCATCTTCGTGCCGATGCTGATGACGGTCGGCTACAGCCCGGAGGTGATTCAGGCCGCATACCGGATCGGCGACTCGACGACGAACATCATCACGCCGATGATGAGCTACTTCGGCCTCATCCTCGCGGTGGCGATGCGGTATGACCGGAAACTGGGAATCGGCACCCTGATCGCGACGATGATCCCGTACTCGATCACGTACCTGATCGGCTGGATCTCGCTCTTCTACATCTGGGTGTTTGCGTTGGGCCTGCCCGTCGGTCCGGGCTCGCCGACCTACTACACGCCCTGAGAGGCGGCGGTTCCAGAGCCGCCAGCGGCTCTACTGTGAGCGAGCCGCGAGGCTGCTAGACTCCCTCGCTAGCCCTGAGTAAAGAGCCTGCGCGGAGAGAGGGGAATCGCCATGGCCAGGCCCGGACCAACTACTTTCGCCAAGCGCCAACGGGAAATCAGAAAACGCCAGAGGCGCCAGGAGAAGCTGGAGCGTCGCGCTCAGCGCAAGCTGGAGAAGGAACAGGCCGCCGAAGAGGCGCCCCCCAACCTCTCGGGCGAGGATCCGGACATCGCCGGCATCGTGCCTGGCCCGCAGCCGCTCCCCGACTGGGACTGAGACCCGGCGAGCTACCGTCTAGTCGCCGCCGGTCGCGGCGGCCGCCTCGGCTTCCTGTGCACGGGCGCCGGAGAGAATGTTGAACAGGCCGTAGTTGCCCTCGTGGCAGGCGTACTCGTACAGCGGGACGTCGCCCTTCTTCATCAACAGACGCGCCGTGAAGGGCCGCGTGTACGTGGCCGGATCGTTCACCGTGTACTCGTACATCAGAGTGTTCTCGTCGACGCGCCGGAACTTCTCGGTGACCTCCATCTCGTAGGCGTTGCCGACGGAACTGAACACGTTGCCACTGAAGCTGGAGACGAGGTCGGAGAAGTTCCTCGTCTCGACGATCAGAGTGTCGCCGTCCCAGTAGCCGCGGGAGTCGCCCATCCACTGGCGCACGGAACCGGGAAGGTGAGGACGCCCGTCGAGCGGCACGATGCGCGTGTCGTGAACCATTTCGTTCAGGATCGCCACGTGGTCCGCTGACTGGAAGATCTGGATGTTCTGGTTGTAGCCGCCCGGCGTGATCGGCGGGCCCACATTGAAGCCGAGGATGCAGCGCTCGGCCAGTCCGCGGTCCTCGTAGCTGTCCAGGCCGATGCCGCCCACCCGTAGCCGCACCGGGCGGTCGATCGGCTTGTCGTCGCCGGGCGTCTTGCGCTCGATGTCGGGGTGCATCTCGGGCAGGCGACCGTCGGGTGGGTCGATGATCAGCGATGTCCGGAGGTCCTCGACCACTGTGGCGCCGCGGTCGAACCAGAAGTTGTTGTAGCCGCCGACGGGGTCTCCGGCCTTCAGTCTCCGTTCCTCGGGGTCGCTGGGTGCATCGGCGACCCGCGCTCGCTCGACGGCAGCGGCTTCGATCTCGGCGGCTCTCGCCTCGTCGATCGAGGCTTCCTGGTCTTCGGGCCGCTGGAGCGGCGTCAGCGTGCGGAAGTCCCAGACCCCCGAGATGTTGGGCTTACCGTCGGCAGCGCGCGGCGGGGTCCAGTCGGTTGCTCCCTGGGCAACGAGTGCCGGAGCGGCGGCGAGAAGCACGAGCCCCGCGAGGGCAGGAATCGACCGGTTGCGGAGACGGGTGGTTCGGTGGCGACGCATGTCGTGCCTCCTCCTTCTGTCGGCTTTGCCGTCAAGTCTACAGCGCCGCTCTGGTGCGCCGCCGGGCTACCCTCCCGCGGCCTCGGCGGTCTCGGCCGGCGCACTGAACAGCCGTTCGACATGGGCTTCAGGCAGCGGCTGCGTCAGCTTGGACACCACGTAGGTGCTCGCGATCGAGACGACCTCACCGACCACCGCACAGGAGTACGGGTTGATCTGGTAGTGGGCGAGCCACTGCGCGACCCCGGAAAGCGGCCCGAGGGAGCCCGGGTCGACGATCATCCAGGGCAGACCGCTGCGCAGCAGGACGAAGGTCAGCATGCCGGTGACCAGACCGGTGAACGCGCCCGCGAGGGTGACGCCCCGCCACAGCCCGCCGACCACCAGCGGACCCGCGAAGGCGGCCATCATCCCGCCGGTGCCCACCCAGACCAGCAGCGCGATGTTCATGTCCTGCATCGCCCAGGCCATCCAGGTACAGAGGATCAGCACGATCACCGTGCTCCAGCGGCTGATGGTGAGCACCTTGCGATCGACCTCCTTGTCGCTCAGGTGCGGTGAGTACTTGGGAACGATCGACCGGCGGTAGATGTCGTTGGCGACGATCTGGGACGACGAGACGACGAGCCCGTCCGCCGTCGACATGATCGCGGCGAGAATGCCGACCCCGATCAGGGCTGCCAGCCAGGTCGGGAAGAGCTCGATGAACAGAGCCGGCAGCGCCTCGTTCGGGTTGCGGCCGGCCGCGAGGAGCTCGGGCCCGAGCACGCCGCGGGCCAGGATGCCGCCGAGGCCCAGCATTCCCATCGTCAGGCCGACGGCGAAGGCGAGCTTGACGAACCGCATCCGGTCGCCGTCGTTCTTGAGCGCCCATACCTTGTTGCCGATGTGGGGCAGCATGCCGAGCGGAATGTGGGCGAACAGCACGCAGGCGATCGCCCACCACGAGTCGTAGAGCGAGTTCGACTTATTGAGCGGTCCGACGAGGTGTTCGTCCTGGGCCCGCAGGTTGTCGACCATCCCGCCGAGACCTCCGTCCATTCCGGAAGCGAAGAGGAACATGACGATGACGACGACCGCGACGCCGAGCATCATCATCCCCTGGATGCCGTCCGTGAGGATGTCCGCGTGCGCGCCGCCGAGCACGACGTAGACGAGCAGCACGCCGGACGTGATGATCAGGGCTGTCATCGGCTTGAGGCCGAGCATGATCTCGAACATGACCAGCCCCGACACGAGCTGGCCGGCGATGTAGAAGAAGAGGACCAGCGAGAAGACGGAAACCAGCAGGCGCACGCCGTCGCTCTGGTAGCGGTCGCCCAGATACTCGGGGATCGACCGGTTGCCGAACTTGTGCCCGGAGTTCGCGACCAGCTTGATCGTGATGAGGACGCCGAAGTAGACGCCCATCGGGTAGAGGAACTTGCCCCAGACGCTGGCCATCCCGAACTGGTAGCCGAGGCCGGGGCTGCCGAGGAACGTGGCGCCGCTGGCGGTCGTGGCGGCGAAGGCGAGGGCCAGGAAGTAGGGGCCGTAGCTGCTGCGGGCGGTGGCGAAGTCGTCTGCGTTGCTGATCCGCCGGCTCGCGATCCAGCCGAAGGTGAGCATGCCGACGATGTAGACGATGAGGAACATCCACGACCAGGCAAACAGACTCATAGCGTTTTCCTCCTCGACTCCTCAGGCGTCCCTTGGGGTCTACCGGGTACGCCGGCGCCCTCGCCGGCATCCGGTCGCTCGCGACCGGAGATTCTCCACAACGCCCAGGGGCACGTCAGTCGACGATCGCTTCGTACGCGAGTCGCTTGCTGGCGATGCGGGCCATTCCCGAGGCGCGGAAGTCGCGGCTCTGGATCATGCCGACGACGACCAGGTCCTGCGCCGGGTTGATCCCGAACCAGGTGCCGCCGATCCCGTACCACCAGTACTCGCCCTTTGCGCGCTCATGGTCGGTCGCCGGGTTCGGATCGGTCACGATCGAGAAGTCCAGGCCGAACCGGTTGCCCCGGTAGATCGGCCCCATGTCGGTGACGTTCGCGGGCAGGTGGTCCGTGTGCATCAGCTCGACTGTCTTCGGCTTCAGGATGCGGACGCCGCCCAGTTCGCCGCCGTTGGCGAGCATCTGGGCGAAGCGCATGTAGTCCGTCGCGGTCGAAACCAGGCCGCCGCCGCCGGACAGGAAGTTCGGCTTCTGGAGGTACTGGCCGTTGGGTGGGCTGGCCAGCTTGCCGTCCGCGTTGCGCGTGTAGATCCGGGAGAAACGGTCCGCCTTGTCCGGCTCGACCCAGAACGCGGTGTCGTTCATGCCCAGCGGCCCGAAGAGGCGTTCGTTCAGAACCTCGTCGAGCGGCTTGCCGGCCAGCACCTCGAGCACGTAGCCCTGGACGTCGACCGCGACGCTGTAGTGCCACATCGAACCCGGCTGCTGGCGGAGCGGAATCTTGGCCAGCTTGTCGATCATGCCCTTCAGGTTCTGGTTCGGGTCGGTGATGATGCCGGCCTTCGTGTAGAGCGTGTCGACCTGGGACTGGGAGAACAGCCCGTAGGTCAGGCCCGCGGTGTGGCTCATCAGCTCCCGCATCGTCATCGGATGGTCGGCATCCTCGGTGATCGGCATGCCGTCCGGACCGTCCTCCTTAGCCACCTTGAGGTCGGCGAACTCGGGGATGAACTTCGACACCGGGTCGTCCAGCGTGAAGCGGCCCTCGTCGTAGTACGTCATCAGCGCGACGCCGATGATCGGCTTCGTCATCGAGTAGATGCGGAAGATCGTGTCCTTCTCGACCGGGACCCCGTTCTCGATGTCCTGCTTGCCGTAGGCGTCGAAGTGGAGGACCTTGCCCTTGCGGGAGACCATCGTGACGACGCCGGCGAGCTGGCCGCCGTCGACCATGCCGTGCATTGCCTCGTCGAGCTTCTTGAGGCCGGCCGCGTCCATGCCGACGTCGGCCGGCTTGGCGTGCTGGAGTTCGGGCTCGGCGGCGAACGCCGGCGCGAGGACGAAGGCCGCGAGCAGCAGTGCCGCGGCGGCGAAGGCGAGCGGGGCGTACTGCCCCCGAGGACGCAATCGGATCACGCGAGGTTCCTCCTTACGGGGTTGAGCGGAGCGTCGGGGAGCGTACTACGGTTTGCCCAGCCGCAATCCCGGGACGATGCAGGGAACTGACGCCTGGTAGTCCCGATAGGTCGGGTACTTCTCGGCGGAAATGGACTCCGAGAGCCGGATCGACCCGACGAACAGCACCGTCAACGCCACGAATCCGGCACCGGTCCAGTGGATCCACTCGCCTGAGGCCGCGACCGCGAACAGATAGAACACCCACCACATCCCCAGTTCGCACAGATAGTTCGGGTGGCGGCTGAAACGGAAGAGACCGTTTTTCATGAAGGGCTGCGCGACCTCTTCGCCGGCCGCGATCCTGCGCTTCTTGTCCTGCTGGAAGGCCCACATCTGCTCGTCGGCGACGGTTTCGACGATGAGGAACGCAAGAAACAGGACGGCAGCAAGGATGTCTAGTCCACCGAGCGGCGTGTCTCCCGCTTCCCAGGCGGTGTGGACCGGCGACGTGAACCACCAGATCAGCAGCATCTGGCCGGGAGCGATGAAGGTGATGTTCATGACCTGGATGCCGATCGGTCCGTAGCGTTCCCTGACGGTGGCCCAGCGGTAGTCCTCGCCACCCTTCGCGTAGCCCCCCTTGCGCACGAAGTTGAAGGTAAGACGGGCTCCCCAGAGAACGGCCAGTGCCGTCATCAGGTTCACGCGGGTGGAACCGAAGTCGTTGGAGAAGGCGACGATCAGGCAGTAGATCGGCGGGCAGAGGGACCAGAGGCGGTCCACCCAGGAGTACTCGCGGGTGATCACGGCGGCCAACCAGCAGAGAGCCGCGAGGATCACGCAGAGATCGAGGGCGGCGCCCATCGGCGTGCCGACAAGCGGATGGGGGATCAGGTTGATGTTCGGCAACGGTCAGTCTCCCGAGCCGGAGCCGGTCGACGCGCCCGACGCGCCCTGCTCGATCGCCTCCTGCTCCAGTAGCCTGGCGCCGCGCATGATGTTGCCGAAGGAGTAGTTCCCTTCGTGACACGCGTACTCGTAGAGCCTGTTGCCGGTAGCCGGCCACGGATACTCGCCGCTCCAGGTCGTCTCGTAGGCGGGATCCTCGACCGTGAACCGGTAGCGCAGCGTGTCCGCGTCGATGCGGCTGAACCGTTCGGTGACGCGCATGTCGCGCGAACCCCGGGACACCGTGCCGGGGATCTCCCGGAAGTTCGTCGTCTCGACGACCAGGGTGTCGTCTTCCCACCAGCCGATCGAGTCGCCGCTCCACTTGCGAACGCTGTCCGGCAGGTGCTCCGAGTCGAGCCGGATGATCCGCACGTCGTGCATCCATTCGATCAGGATCATCACGTGGTCGTCCGTCTGCACGATCGTCTTCAGGTTGTTGTACATCCCCGGCATGGACGGAGGCCCGGAGGCGCCGCGGGTGAGGATGCAGCGTTCGGCCAGAGGACGGAGTTCGTGATCGTCATAGGGGCCGACGGGAAGGTCGAGCCACCAGGCAGTGCCCGTGTTTTCGTGCCGGAAGGGCGCCGTACGCTCGCTTCGTTCCTGTCCCAGGGCGCTGAGTGGCGGATAGCGGCCGTTCGGCGGGTCGGTGATGATCGACGTGCGGTAGTTGCCGTCGAGCTGGAAGGCGCCCGTGCCGATGTCGACGAAGAACGCGTTGTAGCCGCCGACTTTGCCCGCGGCGCCCGTGAACTCCGGCGCGTAGATGCCGGTGCCGCCCACGGGCGGCGCCTCGCGGTTCGGATCGCTCGGCGCGTGGTCCTTGTCGAAGTTCGTCGCCCAGTGATCCGCGAGCGCGGCGGCTTCCTCAGGCGTCAGTTCGAGCCGCTCTCCGAACTCGTCCGACCGCTGAGCCGGCGTCAGGGTGGCGATGTCGTAGGTCCCCGAGAGATCCGGCCGGCCGTCGTGCCGCCGAGGGATCTCCTCGGCGCTGGCGGCGGAGGCGGCGAACATCATCATGGCGGCCGCCGCCGCGATCACGACAAGTGCGGAAACCGAGATGATCGCGGTACCCCAGACCCTCCAGAACGACGACCTCCTGTGCTGCCTGATTCGCATCTTGACCTCCCGGGCTGTCCGCTTGTGCGTCGTGTCCGTACAGACTATCGCCTCGGATCGGCCCGAGGGACTGCGGACCTTGCCGATCTGTGACATCCTCCCCAACCGCGAGGCACGAGCCAACCACACGACAACCGGACCAGAAAGATGACGGACAAGAAATCTCGACTTGGCTGGACTCAGTGGGGCATTCTGGCGCTCATCGGCGTCGGCCTTCCGCTGGCGACCTGCAGGAGATCTCTGGCCGGACCGGTCGACTTCCCCGTGTTGGCGGACGTGGTGACGACCGCTTTCTACGTCGTGGTGCTGGTCTGTCTGGGTGTTGCGCTGGCGGCGTCGTTGCCGCGGTCCGAGTAGCGGGTCCCGATCACCGACTGGCCGGGACACCCGCGTCCCATGGGGAGCCGAGGCCGCTCGAGGCGGCTTCGAGGCGCCCGCGGCGCGTTCCCATCCACCGGCATTTCTGTCATCCTGTATCAGCTCCATGACAGACGAGCAGACGACGGCCTCACCGCGGGTGCTTTGGGGTTGCAGCACGTCGCGGACGATGCGCCCCCTTTGGGCGCTGGCCGAGTTGGGACTCGACTACGAGCACCGGCCGATCGGTCCGCGCACGGGGGAGACGCAGACGGAGGAGTTCACGCGGCTCAATCCGCGGCAGAAGATCCCGGTGCTCCAGGACGGCGATCTGACGCTCGTGGAGAGCGCGGCGATCGTGAACTACCTGGCGGAGAAGTACGGTGAGCCGGATGGTCTCATGCCGGCGGCGGGCAGCGAAGCGCGGGCGCGCTACGACCAGTGGGCCTTTTTCGTGATGATGGAGCTTGATGCGCACACGCTGTACATCATCCGCAAGCACCGCGACCTCGCGCATCTGTACGGCGAGTCCTCGACCGCGATCCAGGCCGCGTCGGAGGGGTTCGCGAAGCAGTCGGCGGTGGCGGAACTCGAGTTCGCGGACGGGCGGGAGTTCCTGCTCGGTGACCGCTTCACTGGCGTGGACATTCTGCTTGGCAGTTGCCTGGACTGGGCGGTTGCCTACGGGGAGCCGATCGGCCCGCGGCTTGCGGCCTATCGGAAACGTCTGAATGCCCGTCCGGCCTATGTCCGAGCGGCACAGGCGAACTTCTTCACCAGACCGGAACTGCTGCCGCCGTCGCTGGCGGAGGGCGATTCCGCGGCGGCTGGCGGATCACCCTGAGCGGTCGGCACGATAGAGGAGGAGCCCCCTGATGTCTCCGCTTGTAGTCAAGATCATCGCCGGTGTGTCGATCTTCGGAATCGCCATCGTCGGCGGCCTGATCCCTATCCTCGTCGCGAAGCAACAGGCGAGCCGCCGGTACCTCTCTCTGGGCAATGCACTCGCGGGCGGCATCTTCCTGGGCGTCGGGTTCGTCCACCTGCTGCCCGAGGCCGATGAAGCGCTCCGGAATGTGGTCGACTATCCCCTGGCGCCCCTGCTCGCGGCGCTGGGGGTCGGTCTGCTGCTGTTGATCGACCGGGTCGTACTCGAAGGCCGCAACTCGATGCTGGGCCAGGAGGACGAGCGGACGAGGCCTCCGTTCTACGCCTTCGTCCTGCTCATCGTGCTGTCCGTGCACTCGATCATCGCGGGGATGGCTCTTGGCCTTCAGCCCGAAGCCGCGGCCGCGCTGGTCGTCATGCTGGGCATCCTGTTCCACAAGGGGTCCGCCGCCTTCGCCCTGATCGTGACCGCCCACTCCGCGGGCAACCGGAAGCTGTGGCAGACGCTGTGGCTGTTCTCGGTCATGACGCCGCTCGGGATCGTCTTCGGCACCGTGGCGGGACAGGTGTTCGAGGGAAGAACAGCCTTGATCTTCGAAGGCACTTTCAACGCGATCGCTGCCGGCACGTTCATCTACGTTGCGGTGATGGACGTGCTCGACGCGGAGATGTCGAGGGAACGGGACCGGATCGCCCACTACGTGCGGAGTGCCCTGATGGGCGAGGACGACGTTCCAATGCCCGAGCAGGACCGGGACCGGGCGCTCAAGTTCGCGCTCGTGATGATCGGCATCGGCGCGATGGCGGTAATGGGCCTCTGGCATCAGCATTCGCACCTCGGTCACTCGCACGGCGACGACGGTCACGACCATGGTGCGCAGCATGAGGCGCACGACGATCACGCGCACAGCGACGATGCCGGGCACGACGACCATGCTCACGACGACGGCGACGAGGCTGGCGACGAGGCCGGCCATGACGACCACGACGGGGCCGGGCACGACGACGACGATGAGGCCGACCACGACGACCATGATCACGAGGATCATGCATCGGCGGTCGGGCCGCCCGGGCGACTCGGGCTACTGCCGGAAGCAGGTGCGCTGGCCGTCCAGCGTCTCGACGTCGGAGCCGAGTTCGCCGGTGGCCCCGGCGCCGTTCTCCCTCAGCAGGAAGGCCACGAGGTCGGCTGAGGCGGCCGGGCCGATCGTCCCCTCGCGGCCCTGGGGCATCGTCTCGCGGATCGTCCGGTAGAGCCCGCTGGCGGCGCGGTTCTGCCAGTAGCTCATGAAGCTGCGGCCGGCCAGCGCCGCGCCCTGGGCGCCGCCGCGCAGTGTCGGTCCGTGGCACTCGGCGCACTCTTCCTGATAGAGGGTTGCGCCGCGGTCGGCCTGCTCGGAGGAGAAGGTGGCGCAGGGCGCCGGTGCTTCCAGCAGGGGCGCGTCGATCATGATCATTGGCGGCGGCTCGACGGCCGCGGCGATGACATCAGGCTGCTCGATCGGGCCGCGGCCGGCGGTGTCGGACAGCTTGAATGCGTAAAGCATGTTGGCGCCGCCGCGCGCTCTCAGGTTGCCGAGACGGTTGAACAGGCCGCTCAGGAGGTCGCCGCCGCCAGCGGTCACGGCGACGTACTGCTCGCCGTCGACGGCGAAGCTGACCGGGAAGCCGCTGACCGGTCCGCCGAGCACCGTCTCCCAGAGGACGTCGCCGGTCGCGGCGTCCCAGGCCCGGAAGCGCCGGTTCGTGTTGCCGGCGAAGACGAGCCCGCCGCCGGTCGTCATCACCGACATCATCCCTGCCGGCTCCTCGAACCGCCACAGGGACTCGCCGGTGCGCGCGGAGACCGCGTCCAGGCGTCCGACCGTCGTCTTGTTCGGCGCCAACCGCATGTTGAAGGCGATGCCGTAGCCCTGCGGCGGGCCCTCGCCGGTGCCGGTGATGGTCGGCGACATGCAGACATCCTGCAGCGGCGCGTAGACGGCCTCGGTGAGCGGGCTGTAGGCCGCCGTGGGCCAGTCCTTGCCGCCGCTCGCTGCCGGGCAGACGACGCCGTACTCCTCGTCGCGCGCCTTCGGGATGACCTCCTCGTTCACGGTGACCGTGCCGGTGTGCGGGTCGATGTGCGTGATCACGTTCTGGAAGACCGTCTCGCGCGCCCACAGGAACTCGCCCGTTTCCCGGTCGAGGGTCCAGAAGATGGCGGTCTTGCCGGGGAAGCCGGTCATCACTCTTCGCCTGTCGCCGCGCTCGAGCGTCGGGTTGATCGACCAGGCGGCTTCCTCGTCCGGCTCCATCTCCAGGTCGACGAGGATGCGCTCGAAGGGATGGTCGAGGTCCCAGTTGTCCCGCGGCAGGTGCTGGAAGTACCACGCGAGTTCGCCGGTGTCGGCGCGGAGCGCGAGGGTGCTGTTCGAGTAGAGGAGTGACCCGGCGCCGCTGCCGCGCAGGACCTCGGGCGAGGGGGCGGGCACGGAGGTGCCCCAGTAGACGAGGCCGAGGTCCGGGTCGTAGGAGCCGACGTGCCAGGCGCCGACGTGGAACCGGCGCTCGAGCGGCAGGCCGCCCCAGGTTTCGTCGCCGGGCTCGCCGGGCCGCGGGATCGTGTGGAAGCGCCACAGCTCCCGCCCGTCCTCCGCGTCGTGCGCGGTGAGATAGCAACCGCCCGCGACGGACATGTTGCAGGAGCGGCCGCTGATCACCTTGCCGTCGGCGATGATCGGGCCTGACGAATGAGCGATGCGGCTGTCGCCGACCCGCGTCTCCCACACAAGCTCGCCGGTGTTCGCGTCCAGGCGGATGATGAACGCGTCCATCGTGGCGACGAACAGGCCGTCCTGCCAGATCGCGATGTTGCGCGTGATCCGGCCCAGGCCCTGGCCGAAGCGCCGCTCCGGGTCGCTGCCCTCGGGATCCAGGTAGTTGTGTTCGCGACGGTACTCCCAGATCAGATCGCCGGACCGCGCGTCGAGGGCGTGGATCACGTCGCCCGTCTGGGGCAGGTACACGATGCCCCCTCGTACCAGGGGCGTCGCCTCGTTGGGGCCGTCCTCCATCGGCGCGGCCCAGGCGAAATCGAGCTGGCCGACCGTCTCCGTGTTCACCGCGTCCAGGGCGCTGTAGGCCCAGGCGGACAGGTTGCCGCGGAAGCTCAGCCAGTCGCCCTTGGGGGTGGCGGCGAGCTCGGCGTCCGTCACCGGCTCGATCAGCGGGCCGGACTGACCGTACGCGGCCGGAAGGGCCAGAAACACCAGGAACGCGGCAGCGGCCGCGCTCCCCGGTCGCATGTCGCCCGGTACGTGGTTCGAACTCATGTCACGCTCCCTTGTACTTCCTACCCGAGCCCGAGCTCCTTCATCAGTTCCGCTTCCGTCACCCGCGGGCGATCGTCGGCGAAGTCGTAGCGGTCGGGCCTGGCGTCGCTGTAGATGTGGCGGTCGAGCGCGAAGTCGCCGCCGTCCTCAAGGGCGTCGACGCTGACGATCAGCATGCCTTCCGGCTCCTGGGCGAGGCGCCAGAAGAGGCTCGATCCGCACTTGGAGCAGAAGCCGCGCTGAGCCCAGGGCGTGCCCTGGTACCAGGTCAGGCCCTCGTCGTTCAGCCACTCCGTGTTGGGTGCGGGGCAGTGGACGGACATGAGCGGGCCGCCGGACCAGCGGCGGCACAAGCCGCAGTGGCAGATGCTGTAGGTGCGTTCGGGCACGTCGACTTCGAACTCGACCGCGCTGCAGAGGCACTGGCCGCGCATCCGGTTGGTCGGCGCCGTGGACTCACTCATCGGTTTCTCCTGCTTCCGACGGGGCGACCTGGAACGGCACGGACGCCATTTGCCTGTCCCAGAAGAGGGCCAGCCGGCCGCCCTCCGGGGTCACGTCGAGGAACTGCCAGGACAACTGCTCGAACGACATGGGCAGCGGCTGAAGCGTCATGTCGGTGCGCAGCACGTCCTTGTCCGGCGTGTAGCCGTAGGCGCCGAAGAGCGCTTCCCGGTCGTGGTAGTCGTAGCGCTCCTGCGCCGGCCACTCGGAGATGATGAGGATCCACCGTTCCGGGCCGAGCCGGATGAACATCGTGTACTCGCCCGGCTCGAGGCGGGTTTCGTCGATGACCAGCGGCAGTTCCGTGATCAGCCGGGTCGTGAGGTTCGCGCCCGCGCGCCACACCGGGGCGCCATCGTTGAGGAAGGCGATGAAGTCGGGCGGTCCGAATATGTCGCGGCCCCGGCGCAGCGGGCGTCCGTACCTGACCTCGATCCAGCCGCCGTTGACGTAACCGGAGCGGGGGTCGAAATAGCCGCCGATCTGGGTTGCTGCGGCGCCCGCCGGGCTGGCGGGGCGGTCCTGGGCGGTGGCGGCGCCGGCAAGCAAAAGGATGACGGACCCCGCGAGGCCGAACCGGCTAGCCGCCACCGACCTGACCGGGCCCTACTTGACCGCCTCGAGCGGGATTTCGAACTCCTGGCCGCTGGCCACTTCGACCGAGATGACGAACTTGTCGTCGGCGGGCCGGCTGTAGCTGAGCTTCGCCAGACCGGCTGCGCCTTCACCCGTGTTCTCGAACTTGATCATCCGGTCCTTCGACTCGACGAGCTTCATCACCATGAAGCCGTCGTAGCGAGGCTCCATGCCGGGATTCCACTGCTTCAGGCGGAGGACCAGGGAGTCGTTCTCTTCCTCGATCGAGATCAGCTCGATCATGTTCGTCGTGCCGTCGGGCGAGAAGCCGCGGACCCGGGCCACCATCGAACCGTTCTTGGGAATGGCCCAGTTCTCTTCCAGTGTCGCGCCGCTCCAGGTTCCCGTCATCCAGGCCAGGTCTTCGACCCTGGGGCCGTGGTTGTCGTCGGCGGCGGCGGTCACGGTGAGAAGACCCGCGATCAGCAGAACGAAGAGAGTGCGGCGCATGGATTGTCCTCCGGGGAGTTGAGCGGCCGACCATAGCAGCCGGCGCACCGACGGTCGGCCCGCAAAGCCTGCGACCTTTACTCGGAGCCGCCTCCGCCGGTGGAGGCGGCGTCGCCTTCGAGCGCCTCCTCCTCGAGCAGCCGGGCACCGCGGAGGATGCCGCCCAGGGCGTAGTTGCCCTCGTGGCAGGCGTACTCGTAGACCTTGTTCGTGCTGGCGGGCCACGGATACTCGCCGCTCCAGGGCTCGGTCCAGGTGTTCGGGTCGTCGACGGTGAAGCCGTAGAGCAGGGTGTCCTCGTCGACCCGGCTGAAGCGCTCGGTGATGACCATGTCCTTCGAGCCCTGGGTGAAGCTGTAGTCGTCGCCGAAGTTCTTCGTCGTGACGACCAGGGTGTCGCCTTCCCAGCGGCCCACCGATTCGCCGAGCCAGCTCTCGACGTTGTCGTCGTGCTCGGAGTCGATTCGGATGACCCGCGCGTCGTGGTTCATCTCGACCAGGATCATCAGGTGGGTGTCGGTCTGCACGATCCGCTTCATGTTGTTGTACATGACGGGCAGCGCCGGCGGCCCGGCGGTGGAGCCGAAGCCCAGCAGGCAGCGCTCGGCGTGCGGGCGGAGCTCCGGGTCGTCGTAGGGGCCGAATTCCCGGTCGATCCACCAGGCGGTGCCGGTGTTCTCGTGGCGGAAGGCCGCGCCCTCGGCGAACCGCTTCTTTGCGGCGTCGGTCAGCGCCGGCATCCGGCCGTTCGCGGGCTCCGTGATGATCGAGGTGCGGTACTCGCCGTCGAGCTGGAAGTTACCGTCGCCGATGTCGACATAGAAGGCGTTGTAGCCGCCGACCTTGCCTGCAGCTCCAGTGAACTCGGGCGCGTAGATGCCGGTACCCCCTTCCGGCGGCGCTTCGCGATTCGGATCGCTCGGAGCGTAGTCCTTCTCGAAGTTCCGTTGCCAGTGGTCGGCGATCGCCTGGGCCTGTTCGGGGGTGAGGGTCAGGTTGTCGCCGAACTGCGCGGGCCGCTGCAACGGCGTCAGGGTGGCGATGTCGTAGGTCCCGGTTAGATCGGGCTTGCCGTCGTGCCGGCGGGGGACGTCGTCGGCCGCGACGATGGCGCCGGTCGTCGCGAAGGCGAGCAGGGTCGTGAGAATGAGAGTGCGTCGTGCCATGTGCGGCCTCCGGGTTCTGGTTGCGAACAGTGCGGCCATCTTAGCCGGAAACTGGCCGGTCGGTCAGGATTTCTGCGCTTCGATGATCCGGTCGGTTCCCGTGTCGCGCCGGATCTCGAACCAGCGCCGGCAGCCCTGGGCGTGGAACCAGCGCTCCGTCACGAGGCCCTCACGGTTGTCGTGCATGAAGGCGAGGTCGAGGTCCCGTTCGTCCGGGTCGGTCAAGTGCTCCGGAGCGCGGCGGATCTCACCGTGGACGAACTCGTGGACCGAACGGTTGCCGCAGTGGGGACAGGGGATGCGCAGGCTCACGTCAATGGGTCCCTGCCGAGCCGCGGTCGGCCATCGTGCGGTCGCGGGCGAAGCGATCGAGCCCGAACGGAGCGATCAGTTCCGGAGTCTCGCCGGTCGCGATGAGTTTCGCCATCTGCTCGCCGCCGGCCGGGATCGCCTTGAAGCCCCAGGTGCCCCAACCGGTTGTGATGAAAAAGCCCGGCACGCCCGTGCGCCCCATGATCGGCGAGTAATCGGGGCTCATGTCGCAGACGCCGGTCCACTGCCGCAGTACCCGGAGGTCCGACATGAAGGGAAGCAGGCACAGGGCCCGCCGGCAGACGTGCTGCACGAAATCGTGGCTGGAGCGGTAGGAGAAGCTCGGCTGCGGGTCGATCTCGGCGCCCAGGAGCATCTCGCCGCGGGCCGTTTGCGAGGCGTAGAAGAAGAGCTCCGAGGAGGCGACGATGGGCCCGAACTGCTGCCGGTAGTGGTTCGTGACGAACGCCTGGAGGCGGTGGGTGCGGATCGGCAGCCGGACGCCGGCCATCGCCGCGAGCCGGCTGACGTGGCCGCCGACGGCCGAGACGACGACACCGGCGGCGACGTTCCCCGCCGCGGTCTTCACCCCGACGACCCGATCGCCGTCGAGGATCAGACCTTCCACCGGCGTGTTCTGGACGACATGCGCGCCGCGCTCCATCGCGCCCTCGGCGAGCGCCCAGACGACGCGGTCGTGGCGGGCGGTGGCGCCGGCCGGATGGTAGGAGGCGCCGAGCACCGGCCAGCGGCCGCCGCCATCCATGTCGATCTCGGGGCAGAGTTCCCGGACTCTCCCAGGTCCGACGAACTCGGTTTCCGCGCCGAACTCGGTGTTCAGCTTCGCCCGCATCCGCTCGGTCCGCACGGCCGCCTCGGAATGCGCCATCCACAGGATCCCCTTCTGCTGGTGCATGAGCCAGCGTCCGGTCTCCTCTTCCAGACCGCGGTATAGGTCCACGCTGCGCTGGTAGAAGCGCACCGCGGCCGGGATGCCGTAGTTGGCGCGGATGATCGTCGTGTTGCGGCCCGAATTGCCGGCGCCGATGTAGCCGCGCTCGAACACGCCGACGTTCGTGATCCCGTGGCGCGTCGCCAGGTAGTAGGCGGTGGCGAGGCCATGCCCGCCGGCGCCGACGATCACCACGTCGTAGCTCGACCTGGGCTCCCGCCAGGTCAGCTTCATCTGGCGCTCCGTGAACTCGTTCATGCCGCGCCTGCGTAGTCGTCGCCGAGCGCCCGGCTCAGACGGCGCTGGAAGGCGGCGGCGAACGGCGCCGGCGCAAGAAGCAACGTCCGCTCGGTCTCGAACCACAGCTTGACCGGGATGCCGGCGACGCCGCCCTGGGCCAGCGCCGGCCGTGCGGCGGGTCGTTCCCAGTCGCATTCGAGGTCGAGGAACCGCTCAGCGTCCGTGGCATCGAGCCAGATGCAGGAGAAGCCGGTTTCGCGTTCGAGGATGGCGTGCGGGTCGCCCGCGACCTCGAAGTCGGCCAGCGCGGTGACGAGGAGTTCGTCGGGGGCGAGGCGGAGGGCGAGCGCATCGCTCCGCCACGGCGCGTATGCCGTCAGAGCGTCGAGAGCCGCAGGAGCGGCCACCACCCGGGTTGCCTCGAGCGGACGAAGTCGCGGCGGGCCGGACAATGTCTCGCCGGCCAGGTCGGTAGCTTCGGGGCGCTCGGTTGGAAAGTCGCGGACCTCCTCCGGCGGCGCGCTCGCCAGGTCAAGGGCTACGCGGGCCCGCTCGCCGTCCGGGTCGTAGAAAGGACCGTCGATGCGGCGTGCCGGCCGGCCAGCGACCGTCACCTCCCGGGGCAGGCCTCCCTCGTCGTCCATGTAGAGCCAGCCGAGCATGGGGACGCCCGTGCCCGCAGCGGCGCCGGCATCTGCTTCGCGGCTTGCGGCCGACGTCACGTAGCCGGCGTAGCGGTCGCCGGCACGAATCGCGGCGCCTTCGAGGGACGCCCCGCTCTCTGCGGGCGGCGGCTCGATCAATCGGAAAGCGGCCAGCCGCCGGTCGGGCGGTTGCTTGTTCGTCCGCAGGATCGCCTGGCGGCCGACGAAGTCCCCCTTGTTCAGGTCGACCGCCCACTCGTGGCCGAGCCGGCGCGGCGTCGAGTCGTAGTCCGTGTCCTGGCCAATGACGATGTGGCCCTTCTCGAGCCGCAGGCGGAGCAGGGTCTCGAGCCCGTGGGGCTGGACGTCGAACCCGGTGCCCGCCTCGAGCAGCCGCCGCCAGAGCCTGCTGGCGTCCGCCGCCGCGTGGTGGAGTTCGTAGGAGAGTTCGCCCGTGAAGCTCAACCGGACGACCTGGCACTCGATGCCGGCGACGCGCACTCGCCGGTGGCGGCCGAACGCGGGCAGTTCCAGGGCGCCGGCCCGGACGAGCAACCGGGCCGCGAGGGGGCCGGTGACGTTGATCGCCGCCAGCGAGGCGGTCTGGTTCAGGATGCGGACATCGCAGTCGAAGGCCTCGGCCCAGTCGCGCAGCCAGAGTTCGAAGAAGCCGGATCCGCCGGAAGTCGAGGTCAGGAAGAAGCGGTCGCCTGCGCCCTGGTCCACCTCCCGGCAGAGCATGCCGTCGTCGAGCAGGTGAGCCCGTTCGTCCAGCATGAGGACGTAGCGGCAACGTCCGGGACGGATCGTCGCGACTCTGGTGGGGACGATCCGCTCCAGGAACGCTTCGGCGTCCGGCCCGGAGATCGCCATCTTGCCGAGCGAGCTCACGTCGCCGAGCGAGGCGCTTTCGCGCACGGAGCGGTACTCGTCGTCTTGCTGGCCGTAGGTCCAGGGCCTCCACCAGCCGCCGGCGCGGTCCATTCGCGCGCCGAGCCGGAGGTGCTCGTCGTGGAGCGGCGAGCGCGCGGTCACGGCGGTATGCGCTCCGGCGGCCAGCTCCCGCACGGTCAGTTGCCGGTTCAGCGGTCGGGCGGTGAACGCGGGCTGAAGGCGGCCCCCTCGCTCCAGCAGGAAGCTGCGCAGGTAGGGCAGGCAGACGCCGCCCTGGCAGGTGCCGGTGCCGGCGAGCGTCGCGCGTTTGAGCAGCTCCATCTCGTGGAAGCCGCGCCCCCAGACGCCTTCCAGGTCGGCGACGGTGACGCCGCTGCACGGGCACACCGTGCCCTCTCCGGGGCAGGGCGGCAGTTCGGGTTCGGCCGCGGCGGGGCCGACCACCCGGACCGGCAGGTCGGAGGCCATCCGCGCCAGCGCGTTTCGCGGATTGCGGCCGAGACCGAGGATCGCCGTGTCGCATTCGATCCGCTCTTCGGTTCCATCGGTGTCGCCGTGTCTTCGCAGGACGACCGCCTCGACCCGGCCGTCACCGTCGAAGCGGACGAGCTCCCAGCCGCCGTGGCCGAGCGGAAAGTGCCCTGCGAGGGAGCCGCTCGGCAGCTCGCCGGGCGGCTCGCCGACGGAGACGGCGCGGCCCAGGTCGAGACCCGCGGCGACGAGTTCCGCGGCTGCCCGCGCGGTGACGAGCCCGTCCAGGCCGCTGCCGGGAACGACCGGCTGGATCTCCGCGGCGCCCGTGGCGACGACGATCTCCCGCCTTGGGTGAACGTGGAGCACGCGCCCCGCCTGGTCGGAGGCGACCACCAGCGGTCCGGGATAGACGCCTGTGACCTGCTGCCCGTCTCTGGCGTCCAGGGTGACGACGTCCAGCCCCGCCTCCCGCGCTTCCCGCGCGGCCTCCCGGCCCGAGTCGCCCTGTCCGATGACGATCGTGTCGCAGTGGACATGACGCACCGGCGCCGCGCTTCGTGCCGGCGAGCCTCCCTGATCGGAGAGCAGGGCCGGCCCCTCGTCGCCGACGTGGTCGCGCGTCACCCTCATGCCGGCCTCGGCCTTCACCTGGCAACTCCGCGTGTAAGCGATGCCATCGACCGTCACGAGGCAGTTCGGGCAGTCCCCGCCGAGGCACAGGCAGCCCCCGCCGGTCGGATGCAGCCCGACCCGCAGCATCGCGACAAGCAGACTGTCGTCCCCCGGGGCCTCGATTCGCTGCCCGTCCACCAGAAGAGTCGTCATCCGGATGAGATGGTACGACGGATCCGGACGTGAGCAGCGCGCCTCCCGACCCGAACGGGCGGCCACGTCCAACGGCGCTACGATTGCGGCCGGCCCATGACTGTCTCCCCTTCCGGCACCCTTGAAGGCCTCGTCGTCCTTGTGACCGGTTCCACCCGCGGTATCGGCCGGGCGGCGGCCGAGGCCGCCGCCGCTCTCGGCGCCAAGGTCGCCGTCCACGGGCGGGAAGTCGCCCGGGTCGAGGCTGTCTGCGGCGAAATCGACGCGGAGAACGCTCTCCCGTTTACCGCGGACTTCGACGACCCGGAGAACGCGGCGAAGCTCGTCGACGACGTGGTCGAGCGCTGCGGCCGGATCGACGGCCTGGTGAACAACGCGGGCGGCGGCCGTCCGGTCGCGTTCCGCGGCCTCGATCTGGAGTCGTGGCGTGCGACCCAGCGCGTCAACCTGGAGGCCACGTTCGCCGCGTCGCGCGCCGCCTACAAGGTCATGCGCAAGGCGCGGAGCGGCAGCATCGTGAACATGGCGTCACTGGCCGCGCACGGTCCCGGTGGCTGGATGGGCGCGGACTACGCGGCCTCGAAAGCCGGCATGGTGAGTCTCACCCGCAGTCTCGCCCTCGAAGCGGCGCGATTCGGGGTCCGCTGCAACGCGGTGTCGCCGGGCTTCATCGAAACGGACATGACGACCGAGCTCTCCGAAGACCAGCGGCAGCGACTGCCCGTGCCGTTGGGACGCCTGGGGACGCCGGCCGAGGTCGCCGCCTGCGTCACCTTCCTGCTGTCGCCTTTGTCGTCATACATCACCGGCCAGGTGATCCACGTCAACGGCGGGCTGTCGATGTATGGCTAGGCGAGTCGCCGTCACCGGCCTCGGTGTCGCCTGCGCCATCGGCACGGACGTCCAGTCCTTCTGGGACAACCTGATCGCCGGCCGCGGCGGCGTGGGCAGGCTCCAGTCGCTCGACACCTCGCAGATGAAAGTCGGGATCGGCGCGGAAGTCGACGGCGACGCCGTGCGGGAGGGTCTCAAGCGGTTACGCCGGCGGCCGACCGACCGCGCGGTGGATTTGGGTCTCGTGGCTGCCGCCGAGGCGCTCGGGGAGGCGAGCTTGATCGAGGGCGGGCCGCCCTACGAGACGCAACCGGTCGCCGTCATCCTGGGCACCGGCGCCGGCTCGGCCGAGAGCCACACGACCGGCCATGCCCGTTTCCATGAGCGCGGTGTGCGGGGTTTGCGGCCGTCGACGGTGCCGCGCTGCATGTACAACTCGATCTCGGCGGGAATCTCGATTCACTTCAAGCTGACCGGCATCAACTACGTCGTCGTCTCGGCGTGCACGTCGGCGACCAACGCGATCGGCATGGCCTACCGGATGGTGCGCGACGGGTACGCCGACACCGTGCTCAGCGGCGGCGCGGACGGATTCTTCGACCCCTTCTACTTCGGCATCTGGAACAACCTGGGCGTCATGTCGCGAAACCCCGATCCCGCTCGCGCCTGCCGCCCCTTCGACGCCGACCGCGACGGCACGGTGTTCGGCGAGGGCGCGGGCATGCTGGTCGTCGAATCGTGGGAACGGGCCCGCGGCCGGGGAGCGCGCATTCGGGGCGAGATCGCTGGCTACGGCGAGTCGTCCGACGCCAGCCACCTGACGAGCCCGAGTGCCGAGGGCCAGGCGGTGGCGATGCGCGGTGCTCTCGAATCGGCCGGGATCGTACCTTCCGACCTCGGCGCGGTGAATGCCCACGGAACCGCAACCCGCGCCAACGACCTCTGCGAGAGCGAGTCGATCCGGGCGGTGCTGGGCGACGCGGCGGATCGGGTCGCCGTCTCGGCGAACAAGTCCTACTTCGGGCACACGCTGGGTACCTCCGGCGCGATCGAGGCGATCGCGGCGCTGCTCGGCATCGAGCGGGCGGTGCTGCCGCCGAACCTGAACCTCGAGAACCCCGATCCCGAATGCAACGTGCGGCTGGTGGGCGGCGAACCGGAGCGACTCGAGCGCCCTCTGGTCATGAAGAACAGCTTTGGCTTCGGTGGCAGCAACGGCGTCCTGGTGCTGGGTCCAGGAGAGTAGGGAACGGTTTCCGCGGCGAACTATCGCGCAATAATCGCGCAAGTTCGCCCTGTTGGGATCGAAGAATCACACTCACTCTCTATAGTCTGCTCCGTCGGCCGGCGACGTCGGGTTACTTGCGATGAGCGCGTATCCCCCTTTGGGGTCCGGCCATGTCCGGCTCGGGGTTCCGGAGGGTGCCGGAACGTAACTCGGCAGCAGTACAGGAGGAAGTATCGTCGCCCCACTCGATGCCTTCGATCGCGTCCTTGGGTCGTTGCATCGGGCCGCGCTCGACGACTCCCACTGGCCCGTCACCGCCGCCCTGATTGAAGAGGTCTGCGGCGCCACGGGCAATGTGCTCACGGTCACCGAAGGCTCCGGTGAAGAGCTTCACGTCCACTTCTACCGGCACTTCTACCGCGGGGTGTCTCGAGACGACCTGACGCGCCTTTACCTGGAGGTCTACTACCCACAGGACGAAGCGCCGCCCCGCGTTTTGGAGCGCCCAGCGGGCCGACTGATCCATGCCCCCGACCTGTACACGAAGAGAGAGCTGAAGACGTCGGTTGCGTACAACGAGGGATGGCGCCGCACCCACAGCCAGAACGGCTTGATTGCGCGCTTCGAGGAGGAGTTGGACGGCCTGCGCATCGTATGGGCCCTCAACGACCCCGTCGACAGGGGCGGTTGGCAGTCCGCCCAGCTCCAGTTGATCGAATCCCTGCTGCCGCATGTCGGCCAGTTCGTCCGCGTCCGTCAGGCGCTGGTTGGCGCCGATGCGCTGAGCGCCGGTCTGGCCGGCCTGCTGGACAGCAGCCGGATCGGCGTCCTGCACCTGGACCGCAGCGGACGGGTGCTGGCGGCGAACGCCCCCGGCCTGGACATCCTGCGCCGCGGCCAGGGGCTGTCTGACCGCGACGGCGCCCTGCACGCCTCGCTGCCGGCCGATGATGCCCGCTTGCAGAGGCTGCTGAAGCGGGCGTTGCCGGTCTTCGGGAGCTCGACGCGGCCGGCCGGCGGCTCGTTAAGGATCAAGCGTCCCTTGCTTCGGTCGCGACTCGAGCTTCACGTACATCCCGTGGAGGCCGGACAGGCGGACTTCGGGGGCCGCCGGGTGGCGGCGCTGGTGCTGGTGGTCGACCCGGAGAGCCGTCCGCGCATCGACCCGACCCGGCTGTCCGTGTTACTCGGCCTGTCGCCTTCGGAGGGCGTCGTGTCGGCGCTGCTGGCCGAGGGCCGGCCGGTGCGCGAGATCGCCGCGACCGCGGGCTACAAGGAGAGCTACGTTCGCTGGCTTCTGAAGCAGGTGTACAAGAAGCAGGGCGTATCCGGGCAGGTCGCCCTGGTGCAGCGGGTTCTGACCGCGTACGCCTCCCCGCGGCGCTGACGGCGGGCGGCCATCGTCCCTGATCCGGGTTGCGGCCTGACTCAGAACGGGGCGGCGCCTCGGCATCGGCGATAGTCTCCCGACATGGACGGTGAGGGCACGGCCGGGATCCTCGAGCGATTGCGGGAGGTACTGCGTGAAAGCGCGGTGGAGGAGCGGGACTGGAACGCCGTCGCGCCTGAGACGACGATCGAGTCGCTCGGCTTCGACTCCCTGACGATCCTCGACGTGCTCTACGACGTGGAGGAGGAGTTCGGGATCGCCCTGGAGCCGAAGCAGGTGGTGAAGACCCGGACGGTCGGCGAGATCATCGACCTGCTGCAGCAACGCGGAGCCTGACCGCAGCGTCCTGTCCTGGCAGACCGGGTGCTTCACCTCCTCGAATACTGGGCGGCGCGGCTGGCGCTCTTCGGCGTCGACCTTCTGCCGCCGACCGCCGCCTCTCGCTGGGCCGGTTGGCTCGGTTCGCTGTGGTGGACGGCCGACCGGCCGCGGCGACGCGTGGCGGTCGCGAACATCCTGAGGGCGGGCGTAGCCACAGACGCGGCGCAGGCGCGGAGGATCGGGCATGCCGCCGCACGCCACATGGGGATGGTGCTCGTGGAGTCGTTGAAGTCGGCTCTGGTGCTCGACGATCCAGAGTGCGTGCGGGTCCGGACACCGGACGACGTTCAGGCGGTCCTCGAGGATCCGGACCAGGGGCTGATCGTCGTCTCGGGACATTTCGGCAACTGGGAACTCGCCGGTCAGTGGCTGTCGCGCTACAAGCCGGTTGCCGGGATTTCGCGGCCGATGAACAACCCGAGGGTGCAGGAACTGGCGCTCAGTCGCCGGCCGCGGCGCGGCTTCCGGATGATCCCCAAGTACGACCCGGATCCGGGCCGCTTCCTGCGCCTGCTCGGCGACGGCGAGATCCTGGCGCTGCTGGTTGACCAGCACGCCCGGCAGGGTCTCGACGTACCGTTCTTCGGACACGCGGCGAAGACCCACACGACCGCCGCGATGCTGCACCTCGTGACGCGGGCGCCCCTCACCTTCGCGGTCTGCCGGCGGGCGGCTCCGATGACCTTCGAACTGACCCTGTCGCCCCTCATCGAGCGGCAGCGAAGCGGCGACCGCAACGCCGACGTGGAAGGCATCCTCCGGACACTGAACGCGCAACTGGAGGCTGCGGTCCGGCGCGACCCGGACCAGTACCTCTGGGGTCACCGCCGCTGGCGGTAGTCAGTCCACGCCGCGCAGGAACTCCAGCACCGCCCGGTTCCACTGCGCCGGCTGGTAGAAGTACGGCGAGTGCCCGGCCCCGGCGATCTCGACGGCGTGGCCGTTGGGGAACAGCTCGGCGATGCCGCGCAGAGTAGGCGCCCGGAACAGGGGGTCGGCGCTGCCGAAGATCACGAGCACCGGCATCGTCAGTGCGGAGGCGCGCGGCGTGTAGTCGGCGGCGAAGAGCGCCTGGCCGATGTCCGTCGGTCGCTGGCCGTTCAGGCTGCTGATCTGGCCGTAGAGAAAGGACCGCATGGCCGGCTGGTCGATCCGACCATCGGCGATCCACTGCGCGGCCTCGGTTCTGGCTTCCCCGCTCACGAGTCGCTCGTAATCCGCCCTCGCGGCCGCGGTCGCGAACCCGCCGGTCGTGTCGGCGAGGATGACGGATCGCACCCGCTCCGGATGGTCGAGGGCGAAACGGGCCGTGGTCCAGCCTCCCATCGACTGGCCGGCCAGGTGCGCCCTGTCGATTCCGAGGTGGTCGAGGAGCGCCAGCAGGTCGGCCGCGAACGCTTCCGGATGGTGGCGGCCGGCGTCGTCGCTCGAGTTGCCGAACGAGCGCTGGTCCCAGGTGATCACCTTGTAGCGGCGCGAGAAGAAGGCCACCTGCTCGAACCAGATCGCGTGGTTGCCGCCGGCGCCGTGGCTCAGAACGAGCGGCTCGCCGTCGCCCGTTACTTCGTAGTAGATGGTTTCCTTCGCGGTCAGGTCTTCGCCGCCGGCGGGAACCTCGAGGATGCCGTCGGCCGGGGACGGCGCGGCGTCCCGCTCGCGTCGGCCTGAGCGCTCGGGCCGGGATCGCCGCCGATCCGAACGTCTCCGCTGCGCTATGCACTCGATCTCGACCGAGGCGCCCAACGCGAGCGTCGGCGACTCGATCGTCGCCCGGGCCGGTGGGCTGTCGCCGAACACGGCGACGTAGGCGGCGTTCATCTCACTGAACGTGTCCATGTCGGTGATGTAGACGGTGCACTTGGCGACATGCGCCAGGTCCGAGCCGGCCTCTTCCAGGATCGTCTCGATGTTCCGGAGCGCCTGCGTGGTCTGCGGACCGATGCCGCCGGGCGCCAGGTCGAAGCTCTGGCCGACCGTGCCGAGGGTGCCGGCGACGAAGATCAGGTCGTCGACACGGGTCGCGTGCGAGAACGCTTCGAGGCGGGGCAGTTCGTCGGTGTTGATGCGAGGCGGCTGGGCGGCCAGGGGGAAGCAGAGAAGACCCAGGGCGGCGGCGGTGAACCAGGCGGGACGTGAGACGGTCGGGATGTGCATCCGGGAGATTGTAATTGCGGGGCAATAGAGTAGACGCATGAACGGACCACTTCGGCCTCGTCCCTTCTGCTGGCTTCCGGGTTCGTTGCTCTTCCTCCTGCTTCTCGCCCTCGGCGGCCCTCTTTCCGCGGCGCCGGCGTCCGAACAGGAGGCCGAAGCCGGCGAGGCCGATCGGACCGCCACGGAAGGCGACTTCGACGAGCAGATCGTCGTGATCGGTCTGGCTCCGCTCGACCATGTGGGCGAGTCGCCCGACCGGGTGCCCTGGACGGTCCACCGGGTGGCGCCGGAAGCACTCGACCTGTCGGCGGTGTCCGGCGTCGGTGCCTTGCTGGAAGCCGAACTGCCGGGAGTAAGCCTGGCGCCGGCGCAGGGGAGCGCGCTGCAGTCCGACGTGCTCTACCGGGGCTTCGGGGCGTCGCCGCTCCTGGGCGCGAACCAGGGGCTTTCCGTGTACGAGGACGGGGTGCGGGTCAACGAGGTCTTCGGCGATGTCGTGGCCTGGGACCTGGTGCCCACGTTCGCGGCGGAACAGGTGGAACTCCTGCCGGGTGCGAATCCGATGTTCGGCCTGAACACGCTCGGCGGGGCGCTCAACCTGAACACGCGCAGCGGCTTCGACTCGGAACGGTTCGACCTGACGCTCGAGGCCGGTTCCTTCGGCCGCCGGGCGGGCGACTTCGGCGCCGGGGGCGCATTCGGCCCCGATGACGAGTACGGCTGGTTCGTCGGCGGTCGCTCCTTCGAGGAGGACGGTTGGCGCGACTTCTCGCCCAGCTCGCTGCGGCAGGCGCTGGCGAAGGTCTCGCATCGCGGCGAGCGCGAACGGATCGACTTTTCGGTTGGGGTCGCGGATAACGACCTCATCGGGAACGGCGTGACGCCGGTGGAACTGCTGGAGATCGACCGCGCCGAGGTCTTCACGCATCCGGACCAGACCTGGAACGAGCTGTTCTTTCCGCGGCTGCGAGTTGGCCGGATGATCGGATCGGGGCTTGAACTCGAAGCGCAGATCTACCTTCGCGCGAACGACGTCGCAACCTACAACGCGGACGCCTTCGAGGGCGACGACGACGATGACGACGATGACCACGGTCACGACGACGACGACCACGATCACGATCACGACGACGACCACGACGACGACCACGAAGGCGATGACGACCACGATGACGATCACGACGAGTTCGGCGCGGTCAACAACCGGAGCCGCACCGATCAGGAAGGCCTGGGCGCCTCGATCCAGATTTCCGGTCTGACTGACTCGGGCCGTTGGCTCGCCGGCGCTTCGTGGGACGGCGGGCGCGCCGACTTCGCCTTCGAGACGGAACTCGCATCGCTCACCGACTCGCGGACGACGATCGGTAGCGGCATGCTGCTTCCCGGTTCCGAAGTCGGACTGAGAGCCGACACCGGCCACGCCGGCCTGTGGGCGCTGCGCCACTGGACGACTGCCGGCGACCGGCTGACCTGGACCCTCCAGGCCCGCTACAACGACAGCCGGATCGAGCTCAACGATCAACTGGGCACGGCACTCAACGGCGACCACGGCTTCTCGCGGCTCGTGCCTTCGGCGGGCTTCGTCTGGGAGGCGCGGGCGGAAGGTCGATCCTCGATGCTTCTGTTCGGCAACCTCTCGCAGTCGTCCCGCGTGCCGACCCCGGTCGAACTCACCTGCGCCGATCCGGACGACCCCTGCCGGTTGCCGAACGCCTTCGTCGCCGACCCGCCGCTCGACCAGGTGGTGACGACGAGCGCGGAGCTCGGCCTGCGCGGCAGCCGAGGTTCCGTGCGCTGGAGCGCGGCCCTCTTCCACAGCGACAGCGCCGACGACATCATCTTCGTATCGAGCGGCGCCGGGACCAGCGCCGGCTACTTCACGAACGTCGACGCGACCCGGCGGCAGGGGCTGGAGTTGTGGGTGCGCGGCCGGAGCGGTCCACTGAACTGGGACGCCTCGTACACCCTGCTCGACGCGACCTTCCAGGACCGGCTGACGCTGTCGAGCCCGCCGCATCCGAACGCCTCTGACGGGGAGATCGAAGTCGAGCCCGGCGACTTCATTCCCGGCGTGCCCCGGCGCCAGTTCCGGGCCGGCGCGGACGTTCGCGCGGGCGACCGCGTCGTACTCGGGGCGCGGTTCCTCGGCGACTCCACCCGCTACCTTCGCGGCGACGAGGCGAACCTGCTGGAGCCGGTCGGTTCGGTCTGGAAGGGCGACCTCTGGAGCCGCATCGAACTTACTCCTTCGCTCGACCTCGATCTCGAAGTGTCCAACGTGACGGACCGCGAGTACGCGACCTTCGGGGCGCTCGGTGAACCGGACGAGGTCCTCGGCGAGGACTTCGAGAATCCACGCTTCCTGAGCCTCGCCGAGCCGCGGGCGTTCCGCGCGTCGCTGCGGCTGCGTCGCTGACGGGGATTGGTAGCATCCCGCGTCCGATGAAGCGTCCCAGAACCCCGATTCGCGTGGTGCTGCTGGCCGCGGCGGCGCTGTTTCTCGCCTCCGGCCTGTGGGCGCACGGCGTCGCCGACCAGGACGAGCTCTTCCTGACGAACAACGAGGGGCTCGCGGTCGGGCCCTACATGTATCTGGGCGCCAAGCACATGGTCACCGGGTACGACCATCTCGCGTTCCTGGCGGGTGTCATCTTCTTCCTCTACCGGTTCCGCGACGTCGCGCTCTACGTGACCCTGTTCGCGGTCGGGCACAGCGTCACGCTGCTGGTCGGTGTGCTCGGCGGCATCCACGCGAATCCGTTTCTCATCGATGCGATCGTCGGCCTGTCGGTGGCCTACAAGGCCTTCGAGAACCTGGGAGGGTTCCGGGCACTGGGGGTCAGGATCGACACCCGGGCGGCCGTGCTCGTGTTCGGGTTGTTCCACGGCTTCGGCCTGGCGACCAAGCTGCAGCCGGTGGAGATCTCGGGCAGCGGGCTCGTCGGGAACATCGTTTCGTTCAATGTGGGCGTCGAGCTAGGGCAGTTTGCGGCGCTGGCCATCATCCTCCTGAGCTTCAACCTGTGGCGGGCCAGCGGTCGCTTCCAGTCGCACGGCTACGCGGCCAACGCGGCGCTGATGACGGTCGGCTTCCTGCTCGTGGCCTATCAGTTGACGGGGTACTTCTTGTCATGACGGATTCCTCTCCGGCTCCAGGCGGCGATCTCGGAAAGCCGCCCCTTACACGACTGCTGAAGACGCTGGTGATCACGCTCGCCGCCGCCGCGGTCGTCTTCGTGGTCGTCATCCTGCCGGCCGAGTACGGCATCGATCCGACCCGCATCGGCGGCCTGCTCGGTCTCGACCGGCTCTACGAAGCGGCCGGCACCGAGCCGATGGCGGAGGCGGAGGAGGGGCTTTCGGCTCCGATGGCCGGCAACCGCGAGCTGCGGGCCGAGACGGTCACGATCGAGATCGGCGCCAACGAACAGATGGAGTACAAGTTCCAGATGATCGAGGGGATGACGATCGTCTACTCCTGGCAGACGGATGGCGGCGCGCTGTACTCCGACTTCCACGCCGACCCCTTCAACGACCTTGACGACGTGCCGGTCCGCTACGCCGAGGAGTTCGACGTCACGGGAGGCCGGGGCGGCCTGACCGCGGGCTACTCCGGCAACCACGGCTGGTTCTGGCTCAACGACCGCGACACACCGGTCACGATCGAACTCGACGTACGCGGTTTCTTCACGAACATGAGAGAGATCGGCCGGGCGCCGGCCGGTACGGAACACCTGGACTCGGAGGCCTACGAATGAAGCTCTACTGGTGCCCGCAGACGCGGTCCAGCCGCGCCGTCTGGATGCTCGAGGAGGCGGGCGTCGACTACGATCTCGTGCATTGCGACATCACGAAGCCGGAGCGGACCCCGGAACACCTGGCCGCGAGCCCGATGGGCAAGGTGCCGGCGCTCGAGGACGGCGACGTGAAGATGTGGGACTCGGCGGCGATCTGCCTCTACGTCGCGGACCGCTACGCCTCCGGCCGGCTGGCGCCGGCATTGGACGATCCGCTGCGCGCCCGCTTCGTGCACTGGCTGATCTACTCGCCGGCGATGATCGAGCCGGCGATGTTCGAGTCGGGCCTGCGGACCGTTGTACCGGAAGAGAACCAAGCGGAAGCGTTCCATCCTGGCCGGCTGGGCTGGGGCAGTTTCGCGAAGACGATCGAGGTCTGGGAGCAGGGCCTGGGCGATGGCCCGTGGATTCTCGGCGACGAGTTCAGCGCCGCCGACGTGATGCTCGGCAGCAGCGCCGTCTTCCTGCGCATGTTCGGAATGCTGCCGGAGTCGCCGGTGCTCGAGGCCTACGGCGATCGCTGCATGGCCAGGCCGGCGTTCCAGAAAGCGCAGGCGGCGGAGGTTCCCGGCTGAGCAACCGATGAGCGAGGCCGGCGACCCGACAGTCCGAGGCGGTCCGATCGCCTTCATGGCGAGCAACCCGATTGCCGCCAACCTCCTCGTGGTCTTCCTGCTGTTGGCCGGCCTGCTGGCGGCCGGTCAGCTCGTCCAGGAGATGCTCCCGGACGCGTCGCTGGACCGCGTTCAGGTCATGGTGCCGTACCCGGGCGCCGCCCCGCAGGAGGTCGACGAAGCGATCGTCCGCAAGATCGAGGAGGAGCTCGGGTCCCTGGATGGCGTGAAGCGGATCGAGGCCTCTGCTTCCGAGGGTCTCGGATCGGTCACGGCCGAGTTCAAGAGCGGCACGGACATCGATCGCGCTCTGAACGACGCCAAGGCGAGGGTGGACCGCATTCCCAGCTTCCCCTCGGGAGCGGAGCGGCCCGAAGTGCGCGAGGTGACGAGCCGGCAGAGCGTCATTCGCCTCCTGGTTCACGGCAACGTGCCGGAACGGACGCTCAAGGAGCTGGCGTACGACATCGAGGATGGCATCGCGGCGCTTCCCGAGGTGTCCTACGTGGACACCAGCGGCTACCGGGAGTACGAGATCTCGGTGGAGGTCCCGTCGCACCGGCTGCGGGCACTGGGGCTCACGCTGGGCGACATCGCCGGTGCCGTGCGGCGGGGCTCGATGGACCTCTCCGCGGGGAACATCTCGACTGGCGGCGAGGAGATCCGCGTCAGGACGATCGGCCAGAACTACGGGCAGTACGACTTCGAAGACATCATCGTCCTGTCCCGCCCCGACGGCACCTCGCTTCGCCTGGGCGACATCGCCGACCTGCGCGACGGCTTCGCGGACACCGACCTGATCACCCGTTTCAACGGCAACCGGGCCATTCGCGTCGACGTCACCCGAACCGCGGACGAGCAGGTCTTCGAGATCTCCGAAGCGGTGAAGGCCTATCTGGCGGCGGAGGTGATCCCCGCGCTTCCGGCCGGCGTCGGCGTCGAGATCTGGAGGGACGACTCGACGCTGGTCGCCGGCAGCCTGTCGGTCCTGGTCGAGAACGGCCTCCTGGGGCTGCTTCTCGTCTTTCTCGCCCTGACGTTCTTCCTGGAAGTCCGCCTCGCGCTATGGGTGGCCGCGGGGCTGTCGGTCGCCCTGGTGGGAACGCTGTGGGGCATGCAGATGCTGGGCGTCTCCATCAACATGTTCTCGATGATGGCCCTGGTGCTCGCGCTGGGGATCGTCGTGGACGACGCGATCGTCGTGGGCGAGAACATCTTCGCGGAACGAAGACGGGACCGCGACGGGCTGACGACGGCGATTCGGGGCGCGCAGCGGATGAGCGCTCCCGTCATCTTCTCCGTGTTGACCACCGTGACGGCCTTCTGCGCCCTGCTGACCGTCCCGGGTTCCACCGGCAAGATCATGAGGAGCGTGCCGCTGGTGGTCATCATCATCCTGATGATCTCGCTGGTGGAGTCGCTGCTGATTCTCCCCCGTCATCTCTCGCATCTGCCGCCCCCCGGTCGAACCGCCTCGACGGTGGTCGGCCGGCGGTTGTTGCGGATTCAGCGCGGTGTCGACCGGGGGCTGCAGCGGCTGATCGACGGTCCGCTGGACCGGGGCCTTCGTCTCGCCACGGACCATCCGCCGATCGTGCTGGCGACGGCCGCGGGCGCGGTCCTGCTCGTGACCGTCCTGATCGGTTCCGGACTGGTCAGGGTGGAGTTCCTGCCGCAGGTGGAAGGCGACGTCATCGCGGCGAACTTCGAGCTGCCTACCGGATCGCCGGCGGAACGGACCGCGGCGGTCGGGGAGCTGGTCGAGGAGACGGGGCGCCGCGTCGCGGAGCGGCTGGCGAGCGAGCATCCGGGCAGCGCCGCTGGGAACGATTGGAACAGCGCCATCACCGTCGGCGAGTCCGCGGAACTCTTCAATCCGCTGCGCGGCGACCGGGCGTCGGTTCCGCGCAGCCATGTCGGCGCGGTCCAGTTCGCGCTTCCGGAAGGCGCCGCCGTGCCGGCCAGCGAGTTCGAGCAGTTGTGGCGGGAGGAGACCGGCACCGTGCAGGGAACGAGGCACCTCGTCTTCTCGTCGGGGGCGCTCGAACTCCCGCCGCCCGTGTACCTGGAACTCTCGCATCCCGATCCCGTCGAGCTGGAGGCGATCGCCCAGGAGTTCGTCGAGGGGCTTCAGAAGGTCGACGGCGTGTTCGATATCCGCACGAACCAGGACGACGGATTCCGGGAGGTGCAACTGGAACTCAAGCCGGCGGCCCGCACGCTGGGGTTGACTCTGGAGGACCTGGCGCGCCAGACGCGATCCGCCTTCTTCGGCTCCGAGGCCCTCAGGGTGCTGCGCGGCCGCGAGGACATGCGGGTGTATCTCCGGCTACCGGAGCAGGAGCGGAGCTCGATCGCGGACCTCGAACGGTTCGTCGTGCGCACGCCCGGCGGATCCGAGGTGCCGTTGAAGCACGTCGCTTCCGCCGAGTTCGTACGGTCATCCACGGCGATTCACAAGGTCGACGGCCGGCGGGTGGTCACGGTCACGGCGAACGTGGACCCGGATGTCGTCACCGGCCAACTGATCACGCCCGCCCTGGAGCGGGACATCCTGGCCCCGCTCGCGGCCGAGCACCCGGGCTTCGGCTACGGAGTCGGTGGCGAGCAGAGGCAGCAGAGGGAGATCATCGGCGCCCTTTCGGGCTCCATGCTGGTCGTGTTCATCATCATCTTCGCCCTGATCGCCATCCCCTTCGGGTCCTGGTCCCAGCCGCTCATCATCATGGCCGCGATTCCCCTGGGCCTGGTCGGCGCCGTCGTGGGCCATCTGCTCCTGGGCCTCAGCTTCGGCTTCATGTCGGTGCAGGGCCTGGTCGGCTGCACCGGAGTCGTCGTGAACGACTCGCTGGTGATGGTCACCTTCATCAACGAGAAGAGAGGTGCCGGCCTCGCACCTCAGGAAGCGATCATCGCCGGCGCCAAAGCCCGCGTCAGATCGATCCTCCTGACCTCGGTGACCACGTTCGTCGGCGTCGCTCCGCTCGTCTTCGAGACGGACCCCGCGACCGTGCACCTGGTTCCGCTGGCGGCGGCGCTCGGCTTCGGCATCCTGATCGCCACGCCTCTGCTCATGCTGGTCGTTCCGGCACTGGCGATGCTGCACGTGAGGCTTCAGACCCGTCTCCGCTTCCCGACGGGCGCCAGTGCAGCGGAGCGTCAGCCGGGAGTCGCCTGATCGCGCCGGGGAGCCCCCTTTACCAGGGGGGATTGCGGAGCAATCCCCTTTACCAGGGGGGATTGCGACGCAATCCCCTTCACCAGGGGTTCTGCTTCTCGGCCTTGACGTGGTCGGGCATCCTGTAGCTGAGGCCCTCCTCGTCGTACACGGAGATCTGGAGAAGCTGGGTGATGTTGTTGGCGCGGACTGTCTCGGCGCCGGACCAGCGCCGCAGCAGGCGTTGTCTGGCCCGGAACAGTGCCAGCGTGCCGACGTGCCAGGGTCGTTGCTTCGGGTACCCGAAGCCGTTGGCGAGTTTGTTGCCGATGAGCGCTCGCGAAAGGCGGTACGCCAGGTTCACGATCTTCTTCTTTTCGGCCTCGTCGGTGATCTGCGCAACGGAAGGGATCGACTGGATCAGCGTGTTCGCCAGGTGTCGGGACTCCTCGCTCGGTGGCGGCTCGCAGAGGTAGGCCACTTCGTACACCTGCTCGGCCTCCTTGGCGGAGGAGTACAGGATGCTCTCCGGAATGCCCATGAGGTAGCCGGAGTACGCCAGACGTCCATGACTCCCTTGCGTTCTTCCTCCGTGAAGTTCGCGCCCAGGAGCGTCGAGTAGTCGAGCAGGCGCTTCGAGAACACGGAGATCGCATAGCCCAGGTGCGCGGCGCTCAAGGGGGTGCCCCAGGCCTCGTGGTCCCAGTCCGGGGACTTCGCGAGCAGACTTCTCATACGCCCGTGCACGAAGCGGACACGGACGGACAGCTTCCAGCCCTCGCCGTTCCTGTAGAGGCCTCTGGGGAAGAAGATGTCCAGCAACTGGCGGTTGTTCTGCTTGAGGCGCCTGGTGGTGTAGTTCACCCTCCCCGTGATGCTGAAGGACTTGGCGATCAACGTCGAGAAGCCTTCGACCAGCACGCCGGTGACGAACGCGCCCAGCATGAGATCCGCGTTCTTGTAGAACGTGCGGATTCCCGGCTCCAGGCCGTCCCAGTCCAGCCAGATCGGTTCTTCGAGGGTGTCGAAGAAGTCGCGGAGCACCTTGGGCGCGTTGCACAGGGTGTCGCCCTCCCACTCGATGATGGCGCGAATGTAGCGGTGCAGATCCGCTGGCGGCAGATCGGAGAGCTCCTCCAGGACCGGGTCGAGTTCGGGGTCGCCGATGGTCGTGTGGCGGATGTAGTTGTCCACACCCTCCGGATCGGTCGTCCGAACCCGCGGATACGACTCCGAGTACGCCGACGGGATTTCCATAGCGTTCGGCATGCTATGTCACGAGCCTCCAGCCGCCGTCTGCACCGCCATGCCCTCAGTGGCAAGCCGGACGCCGCCCGTGATGACCGGCTGAGTCACTTCGAGCGCTCCAGTGAGGTACACGACGTTGTCGGAACGCTGCAGGACCCGCACCGGCACGATCGTCACCTTGCCGTCCCGTACCGCCCAGACCTCGTCACCGGTTCTGAGCGCCGAGTCCGGCACCCTGAAGTACTGCTCCGGGGCGAGACCCTGGAGCTCCACGTCCACGAACTTGCCGACCAGCAGAGGTGGAGCCGTGGCGGCGTCGAGACCGGCGTCCACCGGCGCGCCGCTCGTAAATGGACTCGGAACACGGACGATCACGTCGATCGTCCGGGTCTGTTCGTCCAGGGTGACGGCGCCGCGATCCAGGTAGCCGTCCCAGGCGTAGCGTCCTTCGCCATACTCGGCGATGACGCGCGCCGCGATCCGCGTGTCCGCTTCGCCGGCCCGGAGATCCCAGAGGCCGGGTAACAGGGCGGCGGCGTCATCCGAGAGAGGGACCACCACTTCGACCGAGCCCGAGGCGTAGAGCCGCCCCACGCTCTGGCCGGCTGCCACGTACTGTCCGACATCCACCGACTCGGAGCGCACGATGCCGTCGAAGGGGGCTCGGATCTCGGTGCGCGCCAGGTTGAGCGCCGCTTCCCTGAGGACGGCGCCATCCCGCTCCAGAGCCCTTCGGGCGGCCTGGAGCTGAGGCTCCCAGAGGGCGAGGGGACTCGGGGCGTCGGAGTCCGCCTCGCTGCCCTGGCGCTCCCTGAACCGCTCGTACTGGGAACGCGCCACGGCCGCCTCCTCCTGCACCTTCAACAGCTCGACCCGCTGCAGGGCGACGTTGGCTCGCGCCTGTTGCACCCTGCCCAGATAGTCCGTGTCTTCGATGCGGAACAGAGGTTGTCCCTCCCGGACGCGTCCGCTGCTCTGGAAGGCCGGGGCGACCCACACGACCTTGCCGCTGACCTCCGCGGCCACGTCGACTTCCGCCAGCGGTCGGACCGTGCCGGCGGCATGGACCGGGATGGCGCCTTCGCCGGCTTCCACCGGCGCGGTCAGCGCAAAGGGGACGAGGGCAGGGGGAGGTCTCGAAGCCGGCTCGGGCCTCAGCAGAACCATCGAGGCGGCGGCGGCAATAGCCCCGATCAGGATCAGGCCGCCTATGGCCCAGCCGGTTCGTTGACTCATCCGCGGGACGCTTGGCTCATGGAGTTCCGGTAGCGGCGCCGCGCACCGCCATGCCTTCGGTGGCGATCTGAAGCCCGCCCACGATGGCGGCATCGCCCGGCTGAAGGGCGCCGGTGAGGTACACCTCGTCCTCGGCCCGCTGCAGGACCGTGACCGGCACGATCGTCACCTTGTCGTCGCGCACTACCCAGACTTCGTTGCCGGGTCGAAGCGCCGGCCGCCTGATCCGGAACCAGGCGTCCGGCGCGACGCCATCGAGTTCGACGTCGACGAACTTGCCGACAAGCAGCGGCGGGCCGCCGGCTTCCGGCGCGTCGCTGCCGTAGGGCTCCGGCACCCGCACGATCACGTCGAGGGTGCGGGTCTGCTCGTCCAGCACCCCTTCGACCCGGTCGACGTAGCCGTCCCAGTCGTAGCGTCGGCCGCCGTAGTCCGCCAACACGTGAACCGCCACCTCCCGGTTCCCGTCGCCGGCCCGCAGATCCCACAGGCCGGGGATGAGCGCCGCGTCGCTGTCGGAAAGCGGCACGACGACTTCGACGGCGTCGGACGCATAGAGCCGGGCGACTCCTCGGCCCGCCGCCACGAACTGCCCCACGTCGACGGACTCGGTCCGCACGACGCCGGAGAAGGGCGCCTTGACCGCCGTTCGCGCGAGATTCAGCTCGGTTTCGGCGAGGGTGGCGGCGTCCCTGGCCAGGGCGGCTTCGGCGGCCTCGAGTTGAGGCTGCCAGAGCGCGAGCGGACTCGCTTCGGAAGCCGCTCCGCTTGCCGCCTGCCGTTCCTTGAACTGCTCGTACTGCTTGCGCGCGACCTGCGCTTCTTCCGTTGCCTTGAGGACTTCGACCCGCTGGAGCGCGACATTGGCCCGCGCCTTCTCCACCGCGCTCCGGTAGTCGACGTCGTCGATGCGGAAGAGCACCTGCCCCTCGCGCACCCGCCCGCCGCTCTCGAATGCCTGGTCGACCCAGACCACCTTGCCGCTGACCTCGGCGGCGACATCGACCTCCGCCCTGGGCCGGACCGTTCCTGCCCCGAACACGGGGATCGCGCCCTCTCCGGCCTGTGCCGGGGCGGTGATTGCGAAGGGAATCCGGGAGGGTGGGGATCTGCGTTCCGGTTCGGGCCGCTGGGAGACCAGGAACACGGCGAGACCTGAGGCCCCGATCACTATGGCGCCGGCAACGAGCCAGCCGGTTGTACGACTCATCTGCCCGTCCTACTCCGTTCGTGGTGCCGATGGTGGCGGCGCCTGGGCCGCCGTCGCTTCGCCCACCGAGTCCGCGGGGGTCCAGGCGCCGCCCAGGGCGCGGTGGACGGTCAGCCGGGAGAGCGCGAGGTCGCGTTCGGCGCCGGCCAGGGCGGACTCGACGTTCAGGCGGGTGAGCAGCGCGTCGAGGAAGTCGGCGTAGCCCCCGATTCCCGCCTCGTATCTCTGGGAGCGGAGCGTCTCCGTCGCCCGGGCCTCCTCCAGGCGGGAGGCGAGCAGGGCATGGCGCCGGCCCTCGTTTCCGTGCACGGCGAGGGCCGTTTCGACTTCGTTGACGGCGGTCACCACGGTCCGGCCGTAGGTCGCCGCGAACTCGCCGAAGCGGGCCTCGGCCAGCGCGACGTTGCTGCGCAGCCGCCCGCCCTGGAAGACCGGCGAGAGCAGGTTGGACGCCAGGTTGGTGAACCACTGGTCCACCTTGAACAGGCTGTCGACCTTGGAACTCTGAAGCCCGATGGAGCCGGAAAACGAGAGCGTTGGAAGAAGCTCGGCGCGCCGCGCGTCGACCTGGAAACGGGCCGCCTCGAGCCGGTGTCTGGCCGCCCGGACGTCCGGCCGCTGCATGAGCAGGTCGGCCGGAATCCCCGCCGGAACGGGATCGGCCGCGGCCTCGGGCGCCGGCGCTTCGGGCAGCAGTTCCGCCAGATCATCCCGGTAGCCGCCCAGGAGGACGGCGAGACGCCCCTCCGCGTTCGCCAGCCCGTTTTCAAGTTGAGGCTGGATGGCCTGGGCGTTCCGCAGGTCCTGGCGGATGCGGTAGAGGACCGAGGAGTCGGCGAGGCCTCGGTCGTAGCGGGTGGAGGCGACGTCTTCGCGCTCCAGGAGGACATCGACCATCTTTCGGCTGATCGCGATTCGCCGGCGAAAGTCGACGATCTCGAAGTAGGCGCCGATCGTCTCCGCGAGGATCCCGATCCTCGCGGTCCGGTAGTCGGACTCCGAGGCGAGATACTCGGCGCCGGCGGCGAGCGCCGAGCTTCTGGCGCGCCCCCAGAAGTCCATCTCGTAGGAGAAGTCGGCGCTCAGGGACCAGGTTGTGATCGCGAGGCGCTCCGGCAGGTTGAAGCCGGGAGCCAGCCGTTCCAGGCCCAGCTCCTGAATCTGGGCGCCGAAGCCCGTGTTGGTCGGGTTCGTCAGGTCGTTGATCCCCGCGCCTCCCTGGACGACCGGCCGGATCGCGGCCCTGGCGATTCGGGCCCGTTCCCTGGCCTGCTCCACGCGGGCGACCGCGGCGGCCATGTCCAGGTTCGAGTCGAGCACGGAGTCGACGATCCGGTCGAGCGCGGGGTCGGCGAACGCCTTCCACCACTCTAGGGGCTCATGGGCGCCGGCGGCCGGGCTCTGCTCGAAGTCCTCCGGCATGTCGGCTGCCGGATCGGGCAGCTCCGGCGGCGGCGCGATGGAGCAGCCGAGGTACAGAAATGCAGCGGTAGCTAGCGAGAGCGGGGCAATCGCATTGAACTTCATGAGGCGCTCGAGCGTGGCTCCGCTGACGGAAAACAGGCGCGACGATAACACGCGGTGTCGGTAGACTTGCGCTCCCGCGCTGGCGACGCAGGCGGCCAGGTCGTTCGCTTGCCGATTGCGGACCTTGAAGATCCGACATGACGGATTCCACTCCCGTTTGCCGGGCATGAAGCTCTACTGGTGCCCCGAGACGCGGGCGAACCGCGTGGTGTGGATGCTCGAAGAGCTGGGCGTCGACTACGAGACGGTCTACGTCGACATCTTCAAGCCGGCCCGAAGCGCCGAGTTTCTGGCCGTGAGTCCGATGGGCAAGGTGCCGGCCCTGGACGACGGCGAGGTGCGCATGTGCGACTCGTCGGCGATCTGCCTGTATCTGGCGGATCGCTACGCACCGGGCGAGCTCGCGCCGGCCCTCGACGACCCCGACCGCGGCCGTTTCCTCCAGTGGATGACCTTCGCGCCCGGAGTCGTCGAGCCCGCCGTGACGGAGATGCTCGGCGGCCCCGCCGGCGACAGCCGCGCCAACGGTTGGGGGGACTTCGACCGCATGGTCAAGACCTGGGAGCAGGGCTTGGGCGGCAATCCGTGGATTCTCGGGGAGCGCTTCACGGCAGCCGACGTCATGCTCGGCGCCACGGGCGTGCTGTTCCAGCGGTTCAAGCTGTTCCGCGGGCATCCGGCCCTCTCGGACTACATCGCGCGCTGCGAGCGCCGGGAGGCGTTCCAGCGGGCGCTCGCCGTGGACAGGGCCGGGCCCAGGAGTCTCCCCGCGCGAGTTCAGGCGCTCGCCATGGGCGCCGCGGCGTCGATGGTCTGGGTGCGCAAGCCGGCGTACCGCCTGCTCGACCGTCTCCGCCGGCGCCGCCGGTAGACTTCATGGCGGGGAGGCATTTGCCGATGTCGATGAACCAACCCGGGATTCCGCCCGTCCTGATCCTCAGCACGGGGCGTTGCGGATCGACGATGCTGACGGACGTCCTGAACCTGCACCCCCGGATTCTCAGCGTTTCCGAGTTCTTCTCCGCCTACCAGTTGAGCGCGTTCGGCAGGCGGCGGCCGAGCGGGGACGACATGTGGAACCTGTACAGCGTCCAGTCGAATCGAACGAAGCTGGCGCTGCGCGAGACGTTTCACGAGTTGCTCTACCCGTTCGGGGATCCCGAAGCCCGCTACACCCTGCGCACGATCCCGCCGATCATGGCGATCACGCTGCCGAACCTGACGGACCGCTACGAAGAACTGTACGAAGAACTCGAACCGGTCGTTCGGGCCCAGCCGCGCCAGTCGCCCGCCTCCCACTTCCGGCGGACCTTCGGCTGGTTGATGAACCGCTTCGACCGGGATGTCTGGGTCGAGCGCTCGGGCGGCTCGCTCCTGGTCGCGCCCCTGCTGCTGCGGAACTTCCCGGAGGCGCGCGTGATTCACATGTACCGCGACGGCCGGGACACGGCGATCTCGCTTTCCGGCCACCCCGCGTTCCGCGGGTTGCTGGCGAAGGCGCGCAGGATCAGGGCCCTGGGAGTCGATCCGGTCAGGCAGATGCCGCTGGTTCAGCGCTTCAACCGCCTCGGCTACTGGATGGACAACTTCGCGGACGCCTTCATCGACCACGAGAAGCTGCCCTACGACGACGTGACGCTCGTCGACTTCGCCGCGTTCTGGTCCGACCTCGTCCGTCTCGGCGACCGGACGTTCGGCCACTACCCGCCGGACCGTCTGCTGAACGTGAAGTTCGAGGACGTCCAGGTCGCGCCGGAGCGGGAACTCCGGCGGATCGTCCGCTTCATCTCCCCCGAGCTCGACGACGAGGAATGGTTGCGGCAGGCCTCGGCGGTTCCCCGGCCGACGACCCGGTCGCGCTTCGACCAGTTGGATTCGGCCCGGCAGGCGGCGGTCGCCGAGGCGTGCCGGCCGGGCCTGGAACTGCTCGGCTACCCGGTCTGAGCCGCCCGGCGGGAAGGTTGGACGGGATGCGGAAGGACCGGTCGTGAAGCTCTGGTGGAGCCCGGGAACGCGCGCCGTCCGCGCGGCGTGGATGCTCAAGGAAGCGGGCGTCGAGTACGAGCGAGCGGCCGTCGACCTGAGCGAGCCGCGGCGCGATCCCGAGTTCCTGGCGGCGAGTCCGATGGGCAAGGTGCCGGCGCTCGAGGACGGCGACGTCCGGATGTGGGATTCCGCGGCAATCTGCATGTACCTGGCCGACCGCTACGCCCCGGACCGGCTGGCGCCGGCAGCGGACAGTGCGGACCGGGGCCTCTGGCTGCAGTGGATGTTCTTCGTTCCGGGCGCGATCGAACCGGCCGCGGCGGAGAAGGAAGCCGGTCGGCTCAGCGTGCCGCGCGTGAACGGCTGGGGCAACTTCGACAAGATGATCGATACGTGGGAGCGGGGCCTTGAGGCTGGTGCCTGGATCGTGGGCGACCGTTTCACCGCCGCGGACGTCATGCTCGGGAGCTGCGCGATCGGGATGCGCGCCAAGGGAACGCTGCCGGGATCTCCGGTACTGGAGGCGTACGCCGCTCGTTGCGCGGCGCGGGAGGCGTACCGGCGGGTACTGGCGGCCGAGGGTTCCGCCGCGGCCGGCGGTAGTCTCGGGCGTGCCCGATGAGCGCGACGGTGGCCTCTACGTCGATGGCGGCGCTTTCCGACCGTCAGCCGGGACTCTCCGAGCGGCAGCGCCGGGCCGCCACGACCGGCGTGATGGCCGCCGCGTTCCTGGCGGCGGTCGGCCAGACCGGTCTGGCCACCGCGATGCCGGCGATCGTGGCCGACCTGGGCGGCTTCGACCGCTACGCGTGGCCGACGACTTCCTACCTCGTCGCCTCGACCGTCGCGACGCCGATCACGGGGCGCCTGGCCGACATCCACGGGCGCCGGATCTTCTTCGTCGTGGGACTCGCGATACTCATCGCGGGCTCGGTCCCGATCTGGTTCGTCGCGGACATGACCCAGCTCACGGCGTGGCGCGTCGTGCAGGGCGTCGGCGGCGGGATGGTCATGGTCAACGCCCTGGCCGCGATCGCGGACCTGTTCGCTCCCGAGGACCGGGCCAAGGCCCAGGGAATCCTGGGCGCGGTCATGTTCCTCGCCGTGATCGCGGGTCCCCTGGCGGCCGGCTGGCTGGCCGACAACGCGACCTGGCGGTGGTTCTTCCTGCTCAACGTGCCGGCCGGCCTGCTGGTGCTGTTCTTCATCCGGCGGACGTATCCCGCGGCGCGGTCCGCCGCCGAGGACCGGGGCCTGGACCACGCCGGCATGACGGCCCTGGCGCTGTCGGTGACCCCGGTGATGGTCGCGCTCTCCTGGTCGGGCGAACGGCAGGCGTGGAACTCGCCGCTCGCGGTCGGCGTCTTCGCCTTCGGTCTGCTCATGGCGGCCTCCTTCGTGCTGATCGAAGCGAAGGCGAAGTCGCCGGTCATGCCCCTGCACATCTACGCCGATCGCACGGTGTCGGCGTCGGTGACGCTGGCGGTTCTGGCCGCGTTCTGCCTGTACGGCGTCGCCGTGTTCGCGCCGCTCTTCCTGCAGAGCGTGCTGGGCGCCTCGGCGACCGGCAGCGGCGGCATGCTGGCGGCGCTCGGCGGCGGCATCGTCCTCGGTGCCGTCGGGTCCGCCCGGCTGCTCTCCCTGCTGGACGGCAGCTACCGCCTGGCGGCCCTGCTCGGCGGGGTTCTCATGTGCGGCGGCGTCTGGCTCCTTGCGTCGATGAGCGCCGGCACCAGCCTCGCCAGTGCCGCCCTGTATCTCGTCATCGTGGGCGCCGGCATGGGAGCGCTCAACACGATCGCCACGGTGGCCGTGCAGAACTCGGTGCCGTTCGCCATCGTCGGTGCCGCCACGTCGGCGCTGCACTTCTTCCGGCTGCTCAGCAGCGCCTTGGGTCTCGCGCTGCTGGGCTCCGTGCTGGCGATCCGGTTCTCGGCGCGGCTGGCGGAGACGTTGAGCGACGAGGCGCGCGCACTGCTGGCGCCGGGACAACTCGAGGCGCTGCAGCGCAATCCCGGCGTGCTCGATTCCGCGGCCGCCGAAGAACTGCGGGCGTCTCTCGTGGAGGCCGGTCCGGCCGGGGCGCGGGCGGCGAGCGCGGTGATCGACGGCCTGAACGCCGCGACCACGGGCGCCGTCGGCGACGCGTTCGCGCTCTGCGTCGGGATCGCCGCGGTCTCCGTCGTCGCGGCCCTGTTCCTCGGCGCCGGCCGCGAACCTTCGACGGGGCACAATGAGCTGGCCGGCATGGACACGCGGATGATCGAGCGGCGGAACGAAGCGCGAGCCGCCGGACCGCGGGCTCTCGACATTCCGGCCTGCTACGTCGACGGCTACAACGCAGCCCGGGCGCTGGATCCGGACTTGGCGGAGCGCTACATCCGCTACACGACCCTGGGCGATCCGCTGGCCGACCGGGCAGTCGAACAACTGGCGGCGATCGTGGAACCCGGGCGCGTTCACGGCACGATCGCCAGGACGGTCGACCACTACGACGACCCGCCGAAGGACACGCCCGAGGCCCTCCGGGAACTCATCGAATCGTCGGCCATCGTCCCCGACTGGTTCGACCCCGAAATCGCCATGACGGGCACGAGGGCGTTCCTGCGCAACTCGGAGATGGTCCTCGCGGGCCTGGTCACCGGCGCGATCGTCGAGGGTTTCTCCACCCTGATCAGCAAGTCGTTCCGCATCCGGAGCCGGATCATCCTGAACGGCGTCCGACGGCTCAAGCAGAACACGCTCCAGTTGACCGAGCAGTTCATGCCGGGCGGCCTGACGCCCGGAGGCGACGCCTGGAAGCTGAGCCTGCGGATCCGTCTCGTGCATGCCCAGTCCAGGATGCTCCTCAAGCAGTCGGACGAATGGGACGCGGCGGAGCACGGAATGCCTCTCAGCACGGCGCACATGCTGCTCGGGGCCGCCGCCTTCTCGGGCCGCCTCATGCATCACGTCGCGCGGCTCGGCGGCGACTTCACCCAGGAGGAACGGGACGCCTACGTCCACGTGTGGCGCTACACCGGGATCGTCATGGGAGTACCCGAGTCGATCATGTTCCATGACGAGGCTTCCGCGTACCGCACCTTCCGGATCGCCGCGACGTGCGAGCCGCCGCCGGACGACGACGCGATCATCATGGCGAACAGCATCATCAACAGCGCGCCGATCCTGCTTGGCCGCACGGCGCCGGCGGAACGCCGCAAGATGGCGGCTCTCATCTACCAGGTGTCCCGGGACCTGATCGGCGACGACCTGGCGGACGGTTTCCGCTTCCCGAAGTCGAAGGTCGTCAGGCGGCTGCCGCTCCTGTTCCTCAAGAACAGGGCGGAGAAGATCGCCGGGAAGCTGTTCCCGCCGCTGGCCGGGATGCGTTCCAGAACCCACTTCAGCCGGTTGCTCGACGTCTCGGACCTGGGCGAGATCACGCATTCCTACGCGCTGCCGACCAGCCTTTACGACGAAGACTCGCGCGACTGGTAGCGACGCGCCGCCGACGACTCAGCGGCCTGAAGCGCTGGCCGCCGGCTGGCCGGCGTCCAGGTCGTCGTGCAGGGCGGCGACGAGCGCGGCCACTTCCGGGCGGGTCAGCTTGCTGCCGGGGCCTTCCTTCTCCACCCGGTCCAGGGTCGCCCAGGCGAGTCGCACGGGGAGCGCCGTGAAGCCGAGGTAGCCGCGCGGCGCGCCGGCCCGCTGCAGCTGCGCCACGTACTCTCCGGCCACTTCGAGGTCGGCGCGGGCGAGTTCGAAGGCCGCGGCCCGCTCGCGGGCCGTCGGGATGAAGGTCCGGCCCTCCACCGCGTCTTCGGCGGCGTCCTTGAGGATGTTGACGAGCTGCAGCGCCTCGCCGAAGGTCGCCGCGCGGCGGCGGAGGGCTTCGGCCGCCGGCGCCAGGGGCGCTCCGAGCAGAAACAGCTCCGTCAGCATCTCGCCGACGATGCCGGCGACCACGTAGCAGTAGTCCCGAAGCTCGGGGATCCCGGCCAGCCGGACTTCGCCTTCCCGGTCGGCGCGCGCCACGATGTGCGCCATGCCGACGCTGGTGCGGCGCACGTGCCGGCCGATCACCGTCCGCGCCGCGGGCTCGAGAGCGGCATGCGCGGACAGCACCTCGTCGGTCGCCTCCAGCAGTTCGAGGTAGCCCTCGTGGCGAGTCGGCGGCCGCCGGCGCCAGGCCTCGACCAGCGGTCCGGCGCCCGACCCCGCCGCCACGGCCTCCTCGTCCAGAAGCTCCGCGAAGCCCAGCAACGCCTCGACGCGCTGCTCCCGACGCCAGACCGCCGCGTCCTCCAGCGTGTCGGCGATGCGCAGCAGGAGGTAGCCGAGCGTGACCTGCCGCCTCGTCTCACCCGGGAGTTGAGGTATGGACAAGGCGAACGTCCTGCTCGTCTTGACCAGCAGATCCTCCAGGTCGGCCATGGCGGAACCAGCCTATCCCCGTGGCGATGCGGCTAGCCCCCTCCCCCGGGCCATCATGTAGTGCGGCTTTTTGACCCGCATCGGACCGCCGATCGGACGGAAGATGAAGGGACTCTCCGCGTCCGAAACCCGCTCCAGCTCCCAGCGCTGCGCGACGGCGGCCAGAAACAACGTGCCAAAGGGGTACATGAAGGCGCCGCCGGGGCACTCTCTGGAACCGTAGCTGAAGGGATGGTACGGAAACGGGCCGGAGGAAACGTCGTGTTCGGCGGCCAGCGGCTGGTCGAGCACCCTCGGGGCCGGCCCCGACTCGTCGAGCCAGCGTTCCGGCCTGAACTCGTCTCCGACTTCGTAGTACTCGGGCCTTCGGTGGATCACCGCGAAACAGGGATGGACGAGCGTTCCCCTGGGGATCAGGTAACCGTCGACGACGAGATCATCGGCGGCTCGCTTCCAGGCGACCTGGCCGATCATCCTGAGGCGCGCGAGCTCCTTGACCGCGGCGGTCGCGTAGGGAAGGCGTTGGGCGTCCGACCCGCGGATCGGCCGGCCGGCCAGGACCTCGTCCGCCTCGGCGGCGAGCCGCCTGCTCGCCGAGGGCCGCCGGGCCAGATGTTCGATGCCGCAGGCGAACAGGTGCGCCGCCGGCCCCGCGGAGTTCAGCGAGAGAACGAGTTCGTCCCGGATCGCCTCGTTCGACGCGTAGGGGCCGCCGCCGTTCATCTCGCGGCGCTTGCGGACGATCTGGGAGACTAGATCGTGCCCCTCGTACGAGGGATCTTCCGAGCGTTCGATCGCCCGGTAGATCAGGTCGTCCGTGGTTTCGAAGGCCCTGTCGCCTCTCTTCGCGATCGGCAGGGGCAGGCGGCGAACGCGCCTCAGCAGGGGGACCTGCTCCACGAGCCACTCCGTCTTCAAGGCGCGGCGCAGCTCAAGCGCGACGCCGACGTCCGCCTCCATGTCCTTGCCCAGGAGCACGTCGAGGGTGAAGCCGAGACAGAGGCGTAGCATCTCGTCCAGGACGTCGATCCGCTGGCCGTCCCGCCAGGACTCGACGCACTGGCGAACGCACTCCGCCATGTGGTCGGCGTGCAGGTGCATCCGATCGGGCGAGAAGGCCTCCCGAACGAGCGCCACCCGGACCTCGTGCGCTTCGCCGTACAGCGTGTTCATCCCGCCGTGACGGAGCCGCGCCAGGTCGACCGAGATCTGCTGGCGGATCAACTCCCGCTGCTCGACGTCGAGCACGGCCCGCATCAGGGCCGGGTCGAAGATGAGAACGCACCTTCCGAGCCACGTCATGCGGTAGAGGGCGATGTCGCCGTACTCCTGGAACAGCTCGTGCGCGAACCTGGGATAGTCCCTGAACTTTGCGATCAGGTGACGCAGCCGCCGGCCCCTGGGGCCGGGCGGCAGCGGCAGGGTCCGCCGTTCGGCCTCCGTCGCCCGGCGGACGGGCTCGTCGCCGCCCCCGCTCCCCGCCGCGTGCGGGCAAGCGGGCGTTGCCGATCGATCTTGCATGGCCGACACTTTACAACCCGCGTGGCGTGCTTCGTGCCGTCCCCTTGCCGGTGCGCCGGTCTTCTGGCGGGCATCCGGCGGCTCTCAGCTCTCTGCGATCGCGGCCGGGGATCCGCCCGCGGCCGCGTCAGGCTGGCCTGCCCGGAAGGCCACCGCGGCGAGCGCGGGCAGGATCAGCATGAGGATCGCCGTCGCGAAGGCCAGACCGAAACCCATCGAGATGGCCGGCGGCACGACGAGCCGGGCCTGCGGGCTGCGCTCGAAGATCAGCGGCGCGAAGCCGAGGAACGTCGTCAACGAGGTCAGGAAGATCGGCCGAAAGCGCGCCTTGGCGCCTTCCACGATCGCCCGCGCGGGCGGAACGCCCCGCCTCAGACGCTCGTCGATGAAGTCGACCATCATCACCGAGTCGTTCACGACGACCCCGGAAACTCCGAGAATGCCGAGGATCGACTGCCCGCTGAAGCTGATGCCGACGATCCAGTGGCCCAGGATGGCGCCGACGATCCCGAACGGAACGACCGCCATGATCAGCAGCGGCCTGGCGTAGGACCGGAGAGGGACGGCCAGCAGCGCGTAGATGACCACCAGTGCGAGCAGCAGGCCGCCCAGCAGGAGCTGGAAGGTCTCGAGCTGTTCCCGTTGCTGGCCGCTGAATGCCCAGGCCGATCCCGGGAGGGCGCCGGCGAGTTCCGGCAGCACCTCGCGCGCCAGCGCGTCGCGTATCTCGCCGACGCTGGCAACGCTGGTGTCGACGTCGGCGGTCACGGTCAGGATCCGCCGGCCGTCGCCGCGGAAGATGGAGGACGGCGCGCGGGCAGGGCTGGCGTTCGCCACGCGGCCGAGCGGGACCGCGCCGCCGCCGGGAAGCCGGACCATGTACGACTCGACGTCGCCGACGGAGTCGCGCTCCTCCGCCGGCAGGCGAACCCGCACGCGGACTTCCTCGCGGCCGCGCCACACCCGGAGCGCCTCCGCGCCGAAGAACGCGCCGCGCAACTGCCGGGCCAGATCGTCGAGGGTCAGGCCGAGGGCGCGGGCTTCGGGCCGCTCCTCGAGGCGGATCTCGCGCACGCCGCCGGCGCGGTTCGATCGGACCGTGTGGACGCCGTCGAGCCCGTGCAGTTCGTCCATCAGGGCCTCCGCCAGCGGCCCGAGACCGTCGGGGTCCGTGTGCCGCAGGTCGATCGAGATCGGCGCGCCGAGGTCGATCAGCGCGGCGCTGACGACGAGGCTCTCGGCGCCCGTGAGGCCCGCCGCCTCCTCGCGCCACGCCTCGACGAAGGCGGCCGCGCTCGCCTCCGGCTCGCCGCTCTCGGCCAGCTTGAACTCGACGGCGGCGAGGTGCGGCGGCGGACGAAGGCCGGCGTCCACGGTGGCGCCGCCGCCGAACTGCCGTTGCGGCACGCCGATCGTCCGCAGAACCCCGCCGAACAGGCTGCCGGGGCTCAGCCCCCGTTTCGCCTCGAGGCGCTCCAGGGCGCGCCGGCCGGCGGCTTCCACCTGGCGCGCCGCCTCGTCGGTCGCCCGGGCCGGCGTGCCCTCCGGCATCTCCAGCGCCGCCGTCACGATGTCGCTGTCCACGGGAGGAAGGAAGACGACGTCGACGATCCCCGCCGGGATCAGGGCGGCGGTGAGCACGATCACGGCAAGGCCGCCGGCGATGACCGGCGCCGGGTGTTCGGTGGCCAGACGCAAGGCGCGGTCCAGGGGACCTTCGACGAACCGCGCCAACGACCGCTCCATGCCGCCGCGGATCGCCGAAAGGGCTCGCGCGACCGGATGGCTCGGCTCCCGGGACGCCGGAATCCCGGCCAGATGCCCCGGCAGGACGAACAGCGAATCGATCAGCGAGACGAGGAGCGCGGCGATCAGGATGATGGCCAGGTTGCCCATCAGCGCCCCGACGAGACCGGGCGCGAGCAGCAGCGGCACGAAGACGACCACCGTCGTCAGCACGGTGAAGACCAGCGGCCTCGCGATGCGGCGGGCGCCCGTGATCGCGGCTTCCATCGCGGGCAGGCCGCTCGACCGTTCGGCGTGGATGTGCTCGGCGACGACCACCGCGTCGTCGACCAGCATGCCGACGACGAGAATGAAGCCGAGAAGCGAGTTCGTGTTGATGGAGACGTTCAGCAGCCAGGCGACGGCCAGCGCTCCGGCGAACGAGACGACGATGCCGAGGGCGGTCCAGGCGGCGGTGCGGATCTCCAGGAACAGCGCCAGCACGAGGAGCACCAGGAGCAGGCCCAGCAGGCCGTTCTCGCGCAGGATGCGGAACCGGTCCTCGTAGATCTCCGCTTCGTCGTTCCAGACGGTGACCGCCGCGCCGGGAGGAAGGGAGGGCCGCAGCCGTTCATCGACGTACGAGTGGACCGCCGCCGCGATGTCCAGGACCTGCTCGTCGGCGGATCGATGCACTTCGACGAAGGCGGCCGGGAGGCCGTTGTGGCGAGCCAGCACGTCCACGTCCCGGAAGCCGTCCCGCACGCGGGCGACGTCGCCCACGCGCACCATCGTCCCGTCGGCGGCGGAAAGCAGGACGATGTCCTCGAACTCCTGGCCGCTGAGGTGGCGCCCGAGGGTCCGGACCCGCACCGCGGACTCCCGCGTGTCGATGCTGCCCGCCGCCAGGTCGAGGGAGTCGCGGCGGACCGCGGCGGCCACGTCCTCGACGGTGAGTCCCAGGGCCCGCAGCCGGTCGAGCGGCGGCTCGATCAGGATCTCGTACGGCCGCACCCCGCTGGTCTCCGCCGAGGACACGGCGGGCAGCCGCTCGATCTCGTCCTCGGCGCGGTACGCCAGTTCCTTGAGCGCGCGTTCGGAGACGTCACCGTGGAGGATCAGGCGGATGACGCTCTGCCTGCTCGTCATCTCCCGGACGTCGGGGCGTTCCGCCCGGGCCGGGAAGCCGCGGATACCGTCGATGGCGGCTTCGATGTCGCCCACGGCGTTCCCGGCGTCCGTGCCGGACTTCAGCTTCACGATGATGGACGCGGCGCCCTCGGCGGCCACCGCCGTCACGTCCCGGACCGAGTCGAGACCCGTGACCGCCTCCTCGATCGGCACGACGATCGATTGCTCGACGTCCTCCGGCGCGGCGCCGGGGTAGGCCACGAGAACCTCGACGGCGTCGAGCGGCAGGACGGGAAAGGCCTCCTGCCGGACGCCCGTCAGCGCGAGGATGCCCATCGCCGCGATGAGCGCCATCAGCAGGTTGGCCGCGACGCCGTTGCGGACCATGTAGCCGATGGGGCCGCCGGTCCCGCCTGACGCCGCGCTCATGCGTTTTTCAGTTTACAGGCGGCCGCGCGCGCCGGCCGCTGTGTGGTACGGTGCTGCAACTACCGTTCACCAGAATCCGAACCGAGGAGACCCGATCCATGAAGCAGGCGCTCGCTGTGCTGATGATCCTCGCGCTCGCCGCTCCGCTCGCGGCGGCGAACAACAACAACGACGCTCCCACGACCACGCCGACCTACTACGGCGACGTGCAGTCGATCCTGGAACAGGAGTGCCAGGTCTGCCACCGCCCGAACGGCGCGAACCTGGGCGGCATGGTGGCGCCGATGGCGTTCACCAGCTACCAGGAGACGCGGCCCTGGGCGCGCTCGATCGCGCGTCAGGTCGAGTCCGGTCTGATGCCGCCGTGGCACGCCGCGCCGCGACACCACGGCGTGTTCGAGAACGAGCGCTCGCTCTCGGACGAGCAGAAGGCCACCCTGATTGCCTGGGCCAAGGGTGGAGCGCCGCTGGGCAACGCGGCTGACGCGCCGCCGGCCAAGGAGTGGGAACGGAGCGACGGCTGGACGATCGGCGAGCCCGATCTGGTCATGGACATGGGCGAGGACTTCTTCGTCGAGGACGACGTCCGGGATCAGTACGTGAACTTCGAGACGACGATCACCGAAGAGATGCTGCCCGAGCCGCGGTGGATCAAGGCGGTCGAGTTCCGTCCGGGCGGCCCTGTCGTGCACCACATCATCGCGCGTCCGTTCGGCGGCATCGCTCCGGGCAACGACCCGACGGTTCACCACGACGGCTTCGGCACCCTGGTCAAGCCGGGAACCACGATCCGCTGGAACATGCACTACCACAAGGAGCCGGGGCCGGGCACGGGCGTCTGGGACCGTTCCTCGGTGGCGCTGCGCTTCTATCCGGAGGACTACAAGCCGGACTACGTGATGCAGAGCGCCTCGATGGGCAAGTTCGACTTCGAGATTCCTCCCGGCGATTCGAACTACGTCGCCACGACGAACCACAAGTTCGAGCGCGATGCGCTTCTGCTCGGCTACACGCCGCACATGCATCTGCGCGGCAAGGCGGCCCGCTACGTGGCGAAGTACCCGGATGGCACGGAAGAGGTTCTCCTCGACGTGCCCCGGTACGACTTCAACTGGCAGACCCACTACAAGTACCACGCGGGCGGCAAGCGGATCCCGGCCGGCACCGAGATCGAGCTGACGATGGCCTGGGACAACTCGACGGACAACCCGGCGAATCCGGATCCGACTGAGACGGTGGTCTACGGCGGCCCGACGACCTCCGAGATGATGTTCGGTTTCGTTGCCTTCGCCGACGCCGAGCCCGGCTACGATCCGTCCAGCACCGGCTTCCTGAGCCAGCAGCGGTTCAACCGGGAGGACTTCAGGAAGCTCGTGAAGGAGCGTTTCGACGTCGACTGGGACTCGCTGAGCGAGGAGGAGCAGGGCAACATCTTCCGCCGCCTGCGCCGACAGCAGCGTCAGAACGCGGACAGCGACGGAAGCGAGGGCACGGTCAGCGGCGGCGAGTAGCGCCGGTCAGCCAGTCGCCTTACGAAAGTCGACAACCCCGCCCCGGCTTCGGCCGCGGCGGGGTTTGTCGTTAGCTGCGCCGGTTCCACCGGGTGCGCCGGCGTCCCCGCCGGCTTCTGAGAAATGTCGCGCCGCGAAGCGGCGACGATTCCGCTGTCCGTAGCCCTACCTGAGCCGATCCAGCAGTCCGGTCGTCCGCGACGTCGTCCGCAGCACGGCGGCCCGCACGGACTGGCGGGTCGCCAGCACGGTGACCGTCTGCTGCGCCCGGGTCACCGCCGTGTAGAGCAGTTCCTTCGTGTTTACGCGGGATTCCGCCGGGCCGGGAACGAAGACCACGTGCTTGTACTCCGAGCCCTGGGCCCGGTGCACGGTGAGGGCGAAGAAACTCTCGTGCTGCGGCAGGCGGGAAGGTGAGACGAGGAAGCGTTCACCCTCGCGATCGAGGTCCGGGAACCAGACCCGAGGGTGGCCCGAGTCGCCGGGAGTGACGCCGCCGGGAACGACGACGCCGGTGTCGCCGTTCGAGAGGTTGGTCTGCCGGTCGTTGCGGCTGACGATGATCGGTCGTCCGACGTAGAACTCGTCCTGCTCCGTGCGGCGCCCCAGCTCGGCCAGACGGCGCTCTACCAGGCGGTTGAAGTGGTCGGTGCCCCAGGAGCCTCGCCGGTGGCTGCAAAGGACCCGCCGCTTCGGGAACGGAGCGGCGCCGAGTGGGTCGGCCGCCAGCTCCTTCATGTGGTCGGACCATTCCCGGGCGCATTCGCGGGCGAAGGCGTCGAATGCGGCCTCGTCGTCGATCGGCTCGAGCCGCGTCGTTTCGTCGCCGCCGTCCCGGAGGACGCGGACGGCGGCGTCGGCGTCGCCGGCGACCACGGCGGCGGCGAGCCGGCCGATGCCGGAGCGCTCCCTGAAGCGGTAGTTCTTCGTCAGGGTCGTCACGCAGTGCGCCAGCGAGCCCCGCTCGCCCGCCCTGCAGAGGTCGCTGAAGACCGAGCCCGGTTCCACGGAGGCCAACTGGTTCGCGTCGCCGAGGAGAATCACCCGGCAACGCTCCGGCAGCGCGGTTGCCAGGCGGACCATCAGCGCCAGGTCCGCCATCGAGCATTCATCGACGACCAGCGCGTCTAGCCGGTCCATCCGGCTGGTCCGGCTCGCCAGCAGGCGGTGAACGGTCCACGCCTCGGCAGGAAACTCGCGAAGCCCGGGCACGCGGTCGAGGAGGCCCTCGCCCAGCTTCCCGCGCACCGACTCCTGGATGCGCGAAGCCGCCTTGCCGGTGGGCGCCGCGAGGCCGATCCGGCGCGGGTGGGCCATGCCCGCGTCGACCAGCGCCGCGATCAGCTTGGCGGCGAGTGTCGTCTTGCCGGTGCCGGGGCCGCCGGTGACGATGCAGAGCCTGCGCTCCATGGCGATGCGCAGGGCCGCGACCGCCTCGGCGGTTCGATCTTCTCCAGCGTTGAAGACCCGCGCGATCGCGGATCCGGTATCGGCCGCGCGATCCGCGGCCGCGGCCAGAGCGAGGAGCCGCGCGGCGAGCCGGCGTTCGGCGTGAAACAGGCGGTGCAGGTAGAGGCGGTCGCCGTCCAGCACGAGGGGCCGGTCGTTCGCCGTGTCCTGCTCGTCCGCGGCGACGACGGGGCTTCGAGCCAGCGCCTCGCGCAGGGCGGCGCCCGCGGGAAGCGCGACCGCCTGCAGCTCGGCCGCCAGCGAGTCCTCCGGGCGGCCGGAGTCGGGCCGCTCCACGAGAGCCGCGATCGGCTTGCCGGCATTGCCGAGGTCGAGGCAGGTGTGGCCGTTCCGGTGCAGCGCGCTGGCCGTGGCGGCAGCCAGGGCTACGTCTTCGCCAGCGCCGAGGTCCATCGTCAGCCGGGCAAAGCAGCGGTCGATGTCGGCGAGAACGCCGGCTTCTGTCAGAGCGTCGATCTGCTCCCGTATGGTCAAGGCGCTTCCCCGAAGCATGCGTCGATCGCCTCGATGCAGGAGCGGAGCGGACGGTCGTGGAACACGCCGCTGCCGGGCGCGTTCGGCCTCATCCCGCGCAGGAAGAGGTAGAAGGCGCCGCCGATGTGGCGGTCGTAGTCGTAGTCCGCGAGCCGCAGGCGCAGGAGGCGGTGAAGGGCGGTCAGGTACAACAGGTACTGGAGGTGGTAGCCGTGGTGGCGCATCGACTCCGCGATGGCCGCTTCCGAGTACGAGGCGAGGTCCGGGCCAAGCCAGTTCGACTTGTAGTCGAGGACGTACCAGCGGCCGTCGTGGCGCGCCGTGAGATCGATGAAGCCGTGCAGGAAGCCGTCGATCTCGGCGTCGCCGCCGGCGAGCCGGTGCTCGTAGCCGTGCTCTTCGAGGCAGTGTGCGAGTTCGGCACGCTGGAGCTGGTGGAGTGGCAGGTGGAACTCCATTTCGGCGATGGGCCGCTCGAGGTCGGACAGCCGGAAGACGCCGCCGGTGTCGCCAGGTCGCGAAAGCGGGGTCTCGAGGCCATTCTCGACCAAAGTTCGGACGACAGGCAGCCACTTGTCCGGGAAGCCGTAGCGGGCGAGCGCGCCCTCGCAAATCCGCTCCAGGCTTCCGGCGTCCGGGTCGCCGAGGCGCCGCTCGAAGATCTCGTGAAGGCACCGGCCGGAGCGGCCGCCGCTGGGGAAGGTGAAGACGGTCGGGCCGTCTTCTTCCAGTTCCGGCGCGCCGGCGGGCGCCTCCTCCTGGACGACCGCCTCGCCGTCGTCGGAGAGGTCGACCTCGTCGTTGTCGCGCACGAAGACGCCCGCGCCGCCGCCGGCCGACAGGGCGGAGTAGCTCGTCCGCTGCCGGATCCGTTCGAGCTTGCGTTCGAGCTTGCGGACCTCGAGAGGTTCCGTGTGCTCATCGCTGCTGGCCGGCTCGGGGGCGGCCGCCGCCTCGTCGATTTCGCGCACCGAGATGGCTCCGGGCGCCCGATTGGCGAAGGCGTGGACCTCCCCAAGCCATTCGTTCGTTCCCAGCGCTCCGACGTGGGCGGCGTTCTCCTCCAATGCCTGGGCGGCGTCATCCTGGACCGCCGTGCCGCGGCCGTGGAGGAGCCAGGCCAGCGGAGCACGTTCCGCCCCGCCGGCGGGCGACCACGTCACCACGCAGCGGTGCTCCGCCCGCGTCAGCGCCACGTAGAGCAGTCGCAACTCGTCGGCGTGGTCTTCGACGTGCTCGCGTTCGTAGGCGTCGTCGGACGGACGGAGATCGAGCACAGGCGTCCCGCGCTCGGCGTCGTAGTAATCGGCCGTCGGCTTCCTGTTTCCGCCCTTCGCCGGCCCGCGGCCGTCCCAGGCGAACGGGTAGAAGACGACCGGAAACTCCAGTCCCTTGGCCCGGTGAGCGGTGACGATCTTCACCAGGTTCTCGTCACTCTCCAGACGAAGCTGTACCGTCTCGTCCCTTGTCCGCGCGTCCGTACGGGCTTGCCCGAACCAGTCGAGGAGGCCCTGGCGCGAGGGCCGCCGCCGGGTCTCGGCTTCATGGAGCAGATCGGTCAGGTGCAGGTAGTTCGTCAGCCGCCGCGGGCCGTTCGGGTAGGCGAGGAGGTTCGCCGAACGGTCGGCGCCGTCGCCGGCGAACAGGAGGCGCCGCATCAGCGTGGCGATGCCGCGCTCCCGCCAGACTTCGGTCCAGTCGCGCGCGAAGCCCCGCCACTTGCTCCAGGCGTCGTCGTCGTCGCGCAGCGCGCCAAGCTCCTCCATGTCGAGACCGAACAGGTCGGCGGCGAGCGCTCCGCGAAGCAGTTGCGTCGCGTTGTATTCCGATTCGTCCAGGCACAGGGCATGGAGGAGGCGATGGAGGCTGCCCGCCTCGTCGGACTGGAAGATGTTGTCGTCGCCGATCTCGACGCTGTCGACCCCGAGTTCGCGCAAAGCTCCCGCGACCGCCTTGCCCTGGACGCCCTTGCGGACCAGCACGGCGATGTCGCGTGCGGCCAGTGCCCTGGAGCGGTGGCTGCCGACCAGTCTCGCCCTGTCTTCCTTGCCCAGCGCGATGAGCCGCGCGACGTCGCGCGCGGCCTGGTGCGCGGCGAGGGAAGTCAGCTCCGGCTTGTTCAGCGGCGTGCTGTCCCCCTTGGGGATCAGGACGAGCTGGAAGGGGGCCTCATCGTCGGCCTCGTCCTGGACCACGAGCTCCCCGCGTTTCCGGTCGGCCGGCGCCGCCCGCGAGAACCCGAAGTCGGAGAGGACGAACGGCTGTTCCCGCGAGAAGAGTGCGTTGACCGCGTCGATGAGTCCGGGTGTCGAGCGGTAGTTGTGTTCCAGGCGCAGAGGCTCGCCCGAAGCGCCCAGCCGCTCCTGAGCCTCGATGTAGGCAAAGACGTCCGCGCCCCGGAAGCGGTAGATCGACTGCTTCGGGTCGCCGACGACGAACAGCCGCCCGTCGGCCGCGTCGGCGCCGCCCGGGTAGATCGCCCGGAAGATCGTCGCCTGCAGGCGGTCCGTGTCCTGGAACTCGTCGATCAGGGCGACGGGGTAGCGGGAGCGGATTCGACGGGCGAGTTCCGTTCCGCCGGTCGCGTCGAGGGCGCGGTGCAACTCGACCAGCAGGGCGTCGTAGCTCAGACCGCGTTCGACTCGGGTGGCGTGCCGCAGGGAGCGGCCGGCGTCCTCGAGGAGGGCGCGGCGCTGGCTTGCGAGCCAGAGGTCGCCGTACGCCGCGCCGGCCTCGGCGATGTCGTCGAAACGGTCGAACAGTGCAGCGGTGGGCGGCGGGTTCTTCTTGTAGAACCCCGCCTTCAGCGCCTTGGCGCCGAAGGCGCCGGCGCAGTCCGGGGCGAGTTCCTCCGGGGCGTCGGCATCTAACGCCTCGATGAGCATCCGGCTGCGTACGCGTACCCGCGTCTTCTTCCGCGCTCCCACCGTCCATCGAGCCGGGTCAGCGACTTCCTGGAACGCGGCTCTCTGCGCCGGGTCGCGCCATGCTTCCTGCGCGGCACGGACCGCTTCCAGCCACTCGCGCCGCTTCGCCTCCAGCACGCCCGGCAGCTCCTCCGGCGAGCAGACTCCCCGGATTTCCTGGGCCTGGGCGTGGTGGCGGGCGACCCAGGTCGTCGTGTCTTCGTCCAGGACGAACTTCTTCGACTTCGCGTGCTCGAGCAGCGAGACAGGTTCGCCGACCATCCGGCGTCGCCAGAAGTCGCGGGCGGCGTCGCCGACAGCCATCGCGTCGTCTCCGCTGACCTCGAACGAGAACGGAGTGCCGGCATGGAGCGCGAACTCGACGAGCGTCCGCTGGCAGAAGCCGTGAATCGTCGTGACGTTCGCCCGGTCGAGGTCCCGAACGGCGCGAGTGAGGCGCCTCAGCGCGTGGGCGTCCTCGATGCCGCATCGCCGCCAGCGCCGCCTCAGTCTGCTTGCCTGAGAGGCGGGATCCACGTTGGCGCCGGAGGCTGCCCGGCGCGCCGCCTGGAGGAGCCGCCGCACCCGCGTACGCAGCTCGCCCGCGGCGGAGATCGTGAAGGTGACGACCAGGAGCTGGTCGATGTCGAACCGCTCTTCGACGATCAGGCGGGCGACCAGGGTGGTCAGGGCGTAGGTCTTGCCGGTTCCGGCGCTCGCCTCGATCAGCAGGTCGGCGTCGAGCGGCCTGCTGAAGGCGTCGCCGCGCTCAAGGCGGGCGGTCACGCGCTCGCCTCCCGCAACGGACGGAGCAGCCGCTCGGCCAGCCGCTCGAAGTCGTCGCCGCTGGGGTCGTCACCGAAGATCAGACGGTGGCGGGGGTCGTTGCCTTCGAACCACGGCTGCTTCGACCATTCATCCTGGACCTTGCGGCTCCAGACGCGCTTCTCCGTCCAGACCCAGGACGTCGAGGCGAAGAAAGGCAACGGCCCGCGGCGGCTTTCGCGCCAGACCTCGACCCAGTCGCCGAGCAGCGACCGGGCCTGCTCGGGCTCGGGTCCCTGGAGCGCGACGCGTTCGACCTGGCTCTTGCCGCCGACGAGATGAGCCGTCGCCGTCGTCCGCCGGTCGGCGACGAGCGCCAGGAGCCGCAGCCAGACGGCGATGCGGTCTTTCGGTCGGAGGCTTCCGATGCGCCAGAAGAGCAGCTCGTTCGTGCTCTCGTCGAACTGTCCGACCGCTCCGACGAGGCGGACGTTGCCCAGCTCGACCTCGATCCGTTGCAGGGGCGCGTCGCGGTGCCGCTGGAACGGCCCGAGCTCCTCCATCAGCTCCGCGACCTGGGCGGCGGACTGCCGGTGCTGGACGAGGCCGAGGTTGCGGGGCGGGAGCAGGCCCCGAGCCGCGGCGAGTTCGATCGTCCGGTCCTCTCCCTGTTCGCCGATGCCCACCAGATCGCTCTTTAGTTGCCATGCTTCCAGGGGGTTCAGGTCAAGGGGCTCATCGGAGGCCACGTCGTCTTCCCGGACGTCGAGGAGGATGTCCAGCCGCTTCCGGAGGAAGTCCTGGGAAGGGCTGACGGCGAAGCGAACGAGATCCTCCAGCTCGAGTTCCTCGGGCTCTTCCCCGGGCTCCACGGCGAGTTTGCCGGCGAAACGGTTGGGCTCGTCGCCGCTCGTGCGTAGCGCCTCGGCGGCGTTCCGCATCGACTCCGAGTAGCTGAACAGCTCGGTTCCGCCGGGCTCGAAGTACTTGGGGCTGAAAGGCTGCAACGGGTGCCTGACGGGCCAGCGAACGCGCTCCTCGTCGTCGTTCTTTCCGCTGGGGTCCGGGAAGATCTGTTCCAGGTATCCCGTCAGCTCGCTGACGACCGCGGAGGGCGGGATCGGCCGGTCCTCCTGGAGGTCGCGGCCGGTGTACGTCACCACGAAGTGGCGCCGTGCGGCGAGCAGGGCTTCGAGGAAGGCGAAGCGGTCCTCGTTGCGGCGGTCGCGGTCGCCGGGCCGTCGCGCCGCGCCTTCGAAGAGGTCGGCCTGGAAGTCGAACTGCGGGGCCGGCGGCCGGCGGGGGAAGGCGCCGTCGTTCATGCCGACGGTGCAGATCACGCCGGCAGGGAAGACCTGGCCGGAGGCGAGGTCCGCGACCGCGATCCCGTCGGCCAGTCGAGGTGCCGAGCGGACCGCCTTGGCGGCCAGGTCGTTCAGCACGTCGCGCAGCACCGGGAACGGGATGGGCCCCGTGTTGCCGGCCCGTTCGCACTGGGCGGCGAACTCGTCGATCAGCCTGGCCACGGTGTTCACTTCGCGGACGGCTTCGGCCCCGGCGCGGAAGTCCGTGATGAAGAAGCCGTCGAGGACGTCGGTTCGCAGGCGGTCCGCCCACGCGGCGGGGTCCAGCTCGGCCTCCATCCAGTCGTTCAGCGCGAGGACGAGTTCGGTGTAGCGGTGGAAGCGGCCGAGCATTTCGTAGTCGGCCGCGCCGGCGTGTTGGCCCCAGCGGTCGAGAGCGCTGGGCGCGATGCCGTCGACGAGTACCTCGCCCTCCTGCATCGCGTAGCCGAGCAGCAGCCGGTCGAGGCCCCGGCGCCAGTTGTGGTTCAGGGAAGCCGGCACCTCGAGTTCGGTGCGGTGGTCGCCGTCTCTTCCCCAGCGGATCCTGGCCATGGCGATGGCGCCCCGGATCGTCGCCAGGTCGGTGTCCGCGATGCCGAAGCGCGCGCGCACCGGCTCCGCGAGCAGCGGCGCCAGCACGTCGTTCGCCGCGTAGCGGGAGCCGGGGAGCCCCAGGAGATCGAGAAAGGCCGCCAGGGCGGCACCTTCCTTGAGCCGCCGGGCACCGATCTGGAAGTCGATCCGACCGGCCGAGCCGAACACCCCCTCGACCAGGGGCGCGTAGGTGTCGAGGTCGGGCGTCAGCACCAGCACGTCGGCCGGCTGAATGTCGCGGTTCTCGGCGAACAGGTCCAGCAGGCGGTCGTGCAACACCTCGACTTCGCGGGTCGGCGAGTGGCAGACGTGGATCTGGATCGAGTCGTCCGGCCCGGCCGGCTCGCTCTCGGCCGGCGGCGTCCCCGGATCGCCCCCGAGGATCCGCCGCTGAACCGAGGCGAGGCATTTCGCGACGGCGTGGCCTTCCGCGCCGCCGACCGGCATGTCGACGGCACCAGAAGGATCCACGACGACGACCGTGTCCGGTTCGGCCCCGAGCAGGGCGCGGAGTTCGCGCGCCGACCGGCCCCAGGCGTCGAGCAGTTCGTTGGAAGGCTCGCCGTTCTCCTCGCCCGGCAGCCTGCTCCAGAAACCACGGCTCGGGCTGAGCAGGTAGAGGTGGATGTCCATGACCCGCGCCGCGAGCCGCAGCACCTCGACGTAGGTGGGCGACAGCGCGGCGGGGTGGAAGAAGCTGACGCGCTGCCTCGGCCCGCCCGCCTTGGGTCGTTGCTCGAGCCGGTCCCGGTAGCGGTCGATCGCGTCGACCCAGTGTTCCGCGCCGGGCGCGGCCGGTGCGAGTTCCCGCCACAGCCGGGCATGCCAGTCGCTCCCCTGGCCCTGCTGCCACTCCCTGATGGCGTGCGGCCGGTACACGCGGCAACGGTCGTAGGCGACGGCGAGCTGGTCGGCGAGTTCGAGACGTTTCCGGTCGTCGCCGTCCTGGAGGTAGCGCGCGATCTCGTCGTCGCCCGTCCAGTCCTTCAGGCGGTCGAAGATCCGCCAGCGGAGATGCGGCGGCCCGTAGACCGACTCGCCGGTCAGCTCGGCGACCTCTTCGCGCATGGCCGCCCAGGCGAACTCCGCCGGCAGTTCGACCTGCAGGTGGGCGGCGACGCCCAGGTGCGTGGCCAACTCCAGGCGCAGCCACTGCCCCAGCAGCGGGTCCGGTACCACGATCCGTTCCGGCTCGAGCGGCTCCGCGGGGTTCCGCTGCAGCTCGTCCGCGAGCCGCTTCGCCAGCGTCTCCAGACGGTGCGAGGCGTGGACGCGAAGCGCGGCGTCAGGTTGGTCCAGGAGCAGGGAGAGCTGCTCGCCTGTCGCGTTTCGCATCGCGTGATTGTAGGCCGCATCGCGAGGCTGGTAGGGTGCCGATTCGCAGCCCGATTCTTCAACGTGACGAGGATCACCGCGGCAAGAGTCTGAGCACACATCAAGCGCAGGCAGTTCAAGGGAAGGGAGTGAGACTCTCCCACCGCCCCGCGACTGTGAACCGGACGAACACCGGCGTTAACCACTGTCCCGGAACCGGGATGGGAAGGGCCGGTCAGTAGGGCGAAGGCAAGTCAGGAGACCTGGCTGTCTGCGGAGGCAAACACAGCTCCGCCGGCCCGGAAGGCCGCTCGGAGCAGGAATCCCGAAGGGGGAGGAAAGCCCGAATGAACGACGGAAGAAGTCCCGACGTACCACGTCCCCGGGGCGGTGCCCGACGCCGCCCGAACCTGCCGTGGCTGTGCGCCGCGGCGGCCGTCCTGCTGGCGGCGCCGGGATCGAGCCGGCAGGACGACGAAGCCGGCGCCGACACCCCGGCCGTCGAGGAAGAGATCGTCGTCAGCGCGAACCGCTACGAGGTTCCTGCGTCGGAGATCGGCAGCGCGGTCACCGTGATCGAGGCCGATGAGATTGAACGCCGCAACCCGGTGGCGGTGCTCGACCTGCTCCGCACGGTTCCCGGCACCGAGGTTACGCACGCCGGCGGACCGGGAAAGATCGCCACGGTCCGGGTGCGCGGCGGCTCCGGGGCGCAGGCCCTGGTCCTCGTCGACGGCGTGCGGGTCAACTCGGTCACCGGCGGCACGGTCGACTTCGCGAACCTGCTGGCGACCAACATCGAGCGCATCGAGGTGCTGCGAGGGCCGCAGGCGACCTACGGTTCGGAGGCGATGACCGGGGTGATCAGCATCACGACCGGACGCGGCATGGAGAGGTGGCGGCTGGGCGGGACCGGTGAAGCAGGGACCCACGACCACCGTCGATTCGATCTGGGTTTCCTGGGCGCGACCGACCGCTGGGACGTCAGCGTCTCGGCGACCGACCTGAGCACGGACGGCGTGTCCCATCGCGCGATCGAGGGCGGCGCGGTCGAGGACGATCCGTACGAGAACCGGACCTGGAGCAGCCGTCTTGGCGCCGCCTTCGCGGGCGACGGCCGGATCGATCTGCGGGTTCGTTCCTACCGCGGCGACACCGCGGTGGACGGTTTCGGCCTCGAGGATCTGAACGCGATGGCCGCCCAGGACGAGGACACGGTTTCCCTGACGGTGGAGAAGGACCTGGGCTCGTTCTGGCGACAGACGGTGCGCGTCGGCCGGACCGACGCCGCCCTGCTCGGGACCGACCCGGACACGATCTGGAACAACTACGAGATCCGTTCCGGGATCCGGCAGATCGACTTGCAGTCCGACATCAGGCTGGGTGCTGAGAACGTGCTGAACCTGGGCCTCGGGACGGAGAACCGCCGCGGGGCGAGCGTCGGCACGTTCGACGAGGAGGCCGACCTGGACTCCTGGTTCGTGCAGGACCAGTGGTCGATCACGGACGACATTCACGTGACCGCGGCGCTGCGTGGCGATGAGCACTCGACGTTCGGGTCCGAGACGAGTCACCGGGTCACCGTGTCGGGCGGCTGGAGCGGCGGCCTCGGCCGCGTCCACGGCAGCTATGGCACGGCGTTCAGGGCGCCGAACTTCAATGAGCTCTACTTCCCGTTCTCGGGCGATCCGAACCTGTTGCCGGAAACCACCGAAGGCTTCGACCTCGGCGTGCAGCAGCGGCTGGGCGACTCGGACGTGACGCTCGACCTGACCTGGTTCGACATCGACTTCGATCAACTGATCGAGTTCGACCTGACCAGCTTCACCTTCGGCAACGTCGCCCGGGCGAGTTCGAGCGGCGCGGAGTTCACCGTGCGCTACCGCCCGGACATCAGCACGAGTCTCGAGTTCTCGCATACCTGGAACCGGACCGAAGACGAGGCGACGGGAAATCCGCTGGCCCGGCGGCCGAAGAACCGCACGACCGCGGTCGCGCAGTTGCAGCCGACGGAGCGCTTCACGGCGGCCGTCATGGCGGCCTTCGTGTCCGACCGCATCGACTCGGACGGGGCGGTCATGGACGACTACACGAAGGTCGACCTCCATTTGAGTTACAGCCTGGCGTGGCTCAGACCCTTCGTGCGGATCGAGAACGCCCTCGACGAGGACTACTTCGAGGTCCCCGGCTTCGTCACGCCGGGACGTACGATCGTCGTCGGCTTGCGACTCCAGCGCCGCTAGCGGCGCTCGAGCCCGCCGGCGGTGGGGTCCGGACTCCCCGCGGGCTGGACGTCGGGCTATCGTCGGCATTCGATGGTCAAGGTCCTGAGAACGATCTACCGGCGGCTGCACGCTGCCCTGTTCGCTGGTTTGCGGCGACTGGGGTGGAACGTGGCGCGGACGGCCGACTTCTACTCGCCGTTGCCGGTGCTGTCGGAGGTCGCGGCGTCCCGGGAGTCCTGGGACCGGCCGAGCGAACTGGTCGGTGTTCCCTACGACCTGAAGGCGATGAAGTCGCTTCTGGCGGCTCTGGTCGAGACGCATGTCGGGGAGTTCGAGAAACTGCCGCCGCACAGCGCGATCCGGGCGCTGGGATACGGCCCCGGCTTCCCGGTCATCGACGCGTTGACGACCTACCTGATGGTGCGCGATCTGCGGCCGGCGCGCTACGTCGAGATCGGATCGGGCCTCTCGACCTACTATGCCTGGCTCGCCGCGGCGGCGAACGGCCGCGAGGGCCGCGCGTGCGAGATGAGCTGCGTCGATCCGTTCCCTACGGGTCGGCTGGCGGAGTTGGAGGAGCCGGCCGTCAAGGCGGTTGTGTCGAAGGTCGAGGCCACGGACCTCGGGCTCTTCGAGAGCCTCGGTCGGGGCGACGTCCTGTTCATCGACTCGACCCACGTGCTGAAGCTCGGCGGAGACGTGGCGTTTCTGTTCCTCGAGGTGCTGCCGCGGCTGCGACCCGGCGTCGTGGTCCACGTCCACGACATCCACTTTCCGTACAACACGCCCTACCCGGCCGAGCAGTACATCTTCCGCGCCAAGTGGCCGCTGTACCGCACCGAGGCGATGCTCCTGCAGGCCTTCCTGAGCTTCAACCGGGAGTTCGAGATCCTGCTCTCCGCGCCGATGATTCGCCACTTCGACGAGCCTTTCCTGGAGCGGACGATTCCCGGCTACCGCCCGGTCGAGGTCGAGGACTACGACACCCACTTCGGCTCGATCTGGCTACGCCGGCGTCCGCCGGCTGGCTGAGTCGGGACGGCTAGCCGGCCGGCAAGGGTGTGATCGTCAGCCCGTCGAGGGCCGGGCGAAGGCGTTCCAGGCGCTCGTTGTCGATGTAGACGATCAGCCGGTACGGCGCGCAGGGCGGCGGCTGGCTGACGAACCAGGCGGAGTAGTCGCGGGCGAAGCGGCCGCCGGTGCCGCGATCGATCTTCTCGGGGGTCACGACCGAGCCCTCGTGGAGAACGAGGACGGCGGGGCGGACCTGGTGGAGGTGGTCGTAGTCCGTCTTGCCCCAGTTCAGGTGGTAGTCGCCGTGGCGAGCGTGGTGGGCGGAGGTCAGGCCGAGGGGGTCGTGGATCGTCGTTTCGTCGAGGATCCAGCCGAACAGCCCGACCGCTTCGGCGGCCGCGATGTCGTCGGACGCCAGGTGGGGCTTCAGCCGGCTCGCCATGAACTGGTAGCAGCTCGTGATCGGGTGAAAGGTGAAGCGGGGGCCGGGCGAGGCTTCCCAGGGGCTGCGGCTGAGCATGAAGACACTGCCCACGGTCAGAAGGCCGAGAATCCAGGCGGAGCGTCGTCTCGCGGCGCCCGGCGTGTCCCAGTCCTCGAACGCCCGCGAGAGGCAGACTGCCAGCGGAGCCGCCAGCACCGGTGCGAAGACAGTCAGGAGCCGGTAGTGGGGCATCCAGTCGCCGCCGTTGACGAGGACGGCCGGCAGCTCCGCCGCGACGACGAGCAGGCAGAACCACAGGGCCTTCACCTTCGGAGCAAGGATGACGGCGATCGCGGCGCCGAGGATCAGCGGCAGGTGGGCGATCTCGAAGCGGACGGCGTACAGGAGACCCGGACCGAGGTTCGCCACCAGGGTGTCCAGCCCCGCCGAGAGCGCGGACTTGGCGGCCAGCGAGTTCGGAAGCGGAGCGCCGTAGTAGGCGAGTCGCCAGATGGTGACCGCTCCGACAACGGCCAATGCCGCCGCCGCGGTCAGGGCGGCTCGCCGCCGGGCTCCGGCTCTCTCGTCGCCGTCGCCCTTCCCGAGCACCTGGTAGCCGAGGACGACCGGCAGGACGAGCAGACTCTCCGGCCGGGTCATGAACAGCAGGCCGAGGAGAGCGCCGGTCAAGCGAGGGTCGGCACGGCCGATCGTCCTGCGCGCGACGAGAACGACCAGGTATGCGAACAGGCCGCCCTCAAGACCGTTGCCGGCGACCAGCCAGAACCGGCCGTGGACGGCCAGCAGGGCGACCGCGGCGAGGCAGGCGCCGGCGGAGGCGCCGAGGGCGCGGCCGAGGAGATAGGACTCGCGCAGCGCCAGCAGCGCGAACGCCACGCCGAGCAGGAACGCCGCCGGTTCGACTGGCAGGCGGAGCGTCTCCACTGCAGCGAGCAGCAGCGTCCACGACAGGCTCGTGACCCCTTCGACCCGCTCGCCGAGGTTGAAGACGAGGCCGTCGCCGTGGGCGAGGTTGCGGGCGTAGCGGAACGTGATGAACGCGTCGTCGATCGTGCGAATCGGAAGGAACAGGAGGGTCAGCAACGGCAGCGCCGCCACGGACGCACCGAGCCGTCGCAGCGTCCGGCGGTCCGTCACGAAGGTGTTCCGCTGCCCGGGTTGCCGGCCATGCCGGCCGGCGCCGTCTGACCTCGCCGGAAGAACCGCCGGTAGTCGGGCAGGAAGCGAAGCGCCAGCAGGCCGCCGCCGAGCGACGCCGCCGCGACGCTGGCGAGCAAGCGCCCCCAGCTTCCCGCCGGCAGCAGCGCCGCCGCGGCCACGAAGAAGGGGAGCGGCAGCAGGTACACCTGGGCCAGGCTGCCGACCAGCCGGCGCCGCCGGCCCACGAAGATCCCCAGCACCTTGAAGAACATCAGCAGGCTGCCGATGCGCAGGAAGTTCGCCCAGGCCATGCCGATGGGGCCCCAGAGGTACGTAAAGAGGAAGCCGAAACCGACGATCGCGAGCATGTTCAGCACGACGGTCGTCAGCCAGAGGCGGTCCCGGTTCTGTACCTTGAGCGCTTCGCCGCCGGTGGTGGTGAAGACGTCGACCAGGGGCACCAGGCAGAGAACCCGCAGCAGCGGAACCGTGCCGGCCCACTCGGGACCGAGCACCAGTTCGACCGCTTTCTCGGCGTTGAAGAACAGGAAGTAGGCCGAGACGACGATTCCGGCGAGGAAGGCGAGGGTGCCCAGACGCAGCGTCTCCGCGAACTCCGCGGCGTTCTCACGAAACTCGACCAGCGCCGGCAGCAGCGGCCTCGGGGTCACGGTCAGCGCGACGAGGAAGGCGAAGTAGTAGGCCGCTTCGTAGTAGCCGACGGAGGTCGTGGTCGAGAAGATCTCGATGAAGTAGATGTCGACGCGGTGGAAGACCTGGCTCGCGGCCCACACGACGAACAGGTAGCGGCTCGCTCTGATCAGGTTGGGGAGTCTCTGCCAGTCGACTGCCAGCGGCACCTGGCCGCGCGCGCGCCACAGCAACAGGAGCGCGAAGAGAGCGGAGGCGAGTAGCTCGCCGCCGACGAAAGCCCAGACGCCGGCGCCGAGATGGGCGAGGCCTACCGCGATCAGGCCGTACACCAGGCTGCGCAGAATCTCGAAGCCGGCGATCTCACGGATCCGAAGCCGCCGCTCGAAGAAGGTGCGGTAGACCATGATGACGGCGTCGATGACGATCCAGATCGCCATCGCCCGCAGCACGCCGGGCAGGTCAGGATTCAGACGGGAGAAGAGGTTCGCGAGAGCGATCAGGAGGAGTGACATGGCGCTGCCAACGCCGACGCTCCACGCGAGGACCGTGCCGTAGGACTCGCGCGGGTCGCGCATCAGGTGGTGCGTCAGGCCCACGTCGCGGATCGCCGAGGCCATGACGACGAACTGCAGTGCGAGCGCGAAGAGTCCGTGGACGTCCGGCAGGATGAGCCGGGCCAGGAGAGCACGGGCGGCGAACGCGAGCAGCAGCCGCACGAACATCGAGCCGTAGGCGCTGATCGAGGAGTGCAGCAGCCGCTGCTTGGCCCCCGCCGCGGCCGGGTCTTGATGCGAAGTGGGTTCCACGGACTGCTAGAACGCGATCGTACGGTAGCGGAGGCAGCCGCGGAGTCGCCCCAGCCGCCAGCCGGCGAGCCAGATCCACCGCCCGCGCGCCGACTTCGATAGAAGCTGCGGACTGCGTACTAGCAGCGACCCGAGTCGCAGCAGCCCCGGCAGGGCCGGCAGCCGCGGCATGCCGCGCGACCGGTACCGCGTGTAGATGCACACGTTGTACCGCCCGTACCGGGCCGCCTGGCGGAAGGCGCTGGCCAGCGTCGCCGGGAACCGCACGTGGACGACCGCCTCGGGCGCGAAGACGAGGCGGTGGCCGGCGAGCTGCAGGCGCCAGCAGAAGTCGGTGTCCTCCAGCGCGACGTACTCCTCGTCGAAGCCACCGAGCTCTTCGAAGACGTGGCGCCGGACGCCCAGGCCGCAGCCGCCGGCGTGGTCCAGGAAGGGCGGGTTCGTGTAGCCGGGCAGGCCGTGCTGCTGCGCCGCGTCGCCGTGCAGACGGCGCGCCTGCTCGCTGTTCAGCCGTTCGATCTCGTGCCGGCTCGCCGCGGCCTCGTTGCTCTTCAGTTCATGGACCAGACCGTCGATCCAGCCGTCGGCGACCTCGTCGTCCGCGTCACAGAACAGGAGCACGTCGCCCGTCGCCGCCGCGGCCGCGACGTTCTTCGCGTGAGCAGGACCACGGCGGTCGGCCGCGTTCAGGATGCGAAGTCCAGGCAGCCGGTCGCGGTAGTGCTCGGCGAGTTCGACGGAACCGTCGGTCGACCCGTTGTCGCCCACCAGCACCTCGACGTCGCCCCGCCAAGTCTGCCGGCCGAGCGCGTCAAGCTGCGCGCCGAGGGTCGCGGCGGCGTTCAGGCAGGGGATGACGACGCTGACCCGCTCGATCTCGAACGGCGGCGGCCCCGCCTCGTCCTCCGTCACTCCAGGTAGCCCATCGCCTCGAGCGCCTTGCGCGCCGCCTCGGTGTGAGGCGAGACGTTCTCCGGCGAATCGCGAATCCACCTGCTGAGCTGGCGTCCCAGGCGGTCCCGGACCTCGGGAAACTCGGAGGCCACGTCCTTGAGTTGCAGCGGATCGGACGGCAGGTGGTAGATCTCGACCAGCGGCTTCTCGCGCTCTCTGGTCGGGGGGCGGAGGACCAGTTGCCATTCCTCGTCCTGGATGCTTCTCAGGTGGCGCTGGTAGGCCCCAGCGTCGGCGAAAGCGACCGGATTGGCCTCCTCTTCGGCCGCCGTCCGGCCAGCCAGGAGAGGCAACCAGCTCCGGCCCTCGAAGCCCTCGGGCATCGGTTCGCCCAGCAGTTCGACCAGGGTGGGAAAGAGGCCGATCAACTCGACCGGCTGCGCCACGCGCGCGCCGGCGCCGACCCAGGGCTCGCCGACGACGGCCAGCGGCACATGGACGCTGCTGTTGTAGGGCACCGGACCGTGCTCGAAGGGGACTCCGTGCTCGGCCAGTTCCTCGCCGTGGTCGGACGTCATGACGAAGAGGCTGCCGTCCTCCATGCCGAGTGCGGCGATCTCGTCCAGGATGGCGCCGATCGCCCGGTCGGTCACCCGGACGTTCGCGTCGTACTGTGCGACGTAGTAGCGAAGCTCGCGCTGGTCGCCGAGCGCCCGGCCCTCGGCGCCGGTCAGGTCGACGACCTCGTCGCTCGTGTAGTACTCGTCGTCGAGAAACGGGTTCTCGGTTCCGGGCTGGAGCAGGTAGGGGGCGTGCGGGTCGGTGTAGTGCAGCCAGACGAAGAGCCGCTCCTCGGAGGCCAGCGAGGCGAGCAGCGGCGCCGCCAGTTCATTCACGCGATCGGCCCACACATGACGCCGGAACGCCATCGGCCGCTGCTCGACCGGGAGTTCGTCGACGGCGTCCAGAGTCGCCTGGTCGACCCATGTCTGCTCGTAGCGGTCGAAGCCGCGGCCCCAGCCGAGCTCCCGGCTTAGCACGGGGTTGGAGATCACGGCCGCCGTCGTGAAGCCGCGTTCCTGGAACCAGGCCGGCAACGCGAGGTAGTCGTCGGGGATCGTCTGCGCGGCCCGGTTGATCAGACCTGTCGTGTGGGGATAGAGGCTCGTGAACATCGAGGCGAACGACGGGCCGGTCTTCGGCCATTGGACGATCGCCCGCTCGAAGATGACGCCCCGCTCGACCCACTCGTCGAGCCGCGGACTCGTGTCGCGCGGGTAGCCGTGCCAGCCCAGGTGATCGGCGCGCAGCGTGTCGACCGTGATCAGGAAGACGCGCCGCGGCGGTTCGGCTGCGGCCTCGGTCGACGGCTCGGGGCCGGCGCCACAGGCGAGCACCAGCGCTGCAAGTGGAAGGAGGGCCAGCGCTTGCGGGCGGCAACATCGCATGGCAACCCGTCGGAGACTAGCAGTCGCTCCAGGAGCGGCCAGCCGGGAGGACGAGTGCGTTCCGCCGCTGGAGTACGCTGCGCGATCATGACTCCAGCCGTCGCGCCGGGCTCCGCGGCGCAGCCCCCGTTGCCGCGCCGCGCGGGCGTGATCGTCATCGGCGGCGGTGTGATCGGCTGCTCGGTCGCGTACCACCTCGCGCGCTCGGGACGTTCCGATGTGCTCCTGCTCGAGCGCCGGCGGATCACCTCCGGCACCACCTGGCATGCCGCCGGCCTGCTCGGCCAGCTCCGGCAGTCGGTCACCATGACGAACCTCGCCCGCTACACGAGCGAGCTCTACGGTCGCCTCGAGCGGGAGACCGGCCACGCCACGGGCTATCGCCGCTGCGGCTCTCTCTCGGTCACCGCCGACCCGGAGCGGTTCGAGGAACTCAAGCGCGGCGCGTCGCTGGCGAAGGTGCTCGGACTGCAGGTCGACGTGGTCACGGCGAAGACGATTGGGGAACGGGTACCGCTGCTCGAAACGTCCGACCTGCTGGGCGGACTGCACATACCCGGCGACGGCTACGCGAACCCGACGGACATCACGCTGGCGCTGGCCGCGGGCGCCCGCGCCGCCGGCGCCCGGATCGTCGAGCAGGCGCCGGTGACCGCCGTTCGCACCGCCGGCGGGCGTGTGGTCGGCGTCTCCACGGAGCAGGGAGACATCGACGCCGACTGCGTCGTCCTCTGCGCCGGCATGTGGACCCGGGAGCTGGCCGCCTCCATCGGCGTGAACGTCCCGCTGCACGCCTGCGAGCACTACTACGTCCGGTTCGATTCCGTCGACGGACTCGATGCGCACATGCCCGTCGTGCGGGACTACGACGCGATCTCGTACTTCCGGTACGACGCGGGCAGGCTGATGGTCGGCGTCTTCGAGCCGAACGCGCGGCCCTGGGGCATGGACGGCATCCCCGAGGACTTCTGCTTCGACGAGATCGCCGTCAACCACGAGCACTTCGAGCCGTTGCTCCGCGGCGCGAGGGAGCGCATGCCGGCCCTTCAGTCGGCCGATGTCGTGCAGTTCTTCTGCGGCCCGGAGAGCTTCACGCCCGATGTCCGCTACCACCTCGGCCAGGCGCCGGAATGCGAGAACTGCTTTGTCGCGGCCGGCCTGAACTCGATCGGAATCCAGTCCGGCGGCGGGATCGGCAAGGTCGTTGCCGAGTGGATTCTCGAAGGGCATCCGCCGGCCGATCTCTGGGAAGTCGACGTGCGCCGCAACATGCCCTTTCAGGGCAACCGCAAGTACCTGCGCGAGCGGGTTTCCGAGAGCCTGGGCCTCCTCTACGCGATGCACTACCCGTACCGCCAGTTCGAGACGGGGCGGGGCGTGCGCCGCTCACCGCTGTACGACCGCCTGGAGGCCGCCGGCGCCTGCCACGGGGAGCTCGCCGGCTGGGAACGTCCGAACTGGTATGCGCCGAAGGGCGTGCCGGCCAGCTACGAGTACAGCTACGGGCGCCAGAACTGGTTCGACTACTCGGCCGCGGAACATCGGGCCGTGCGGGAGAACGTGGGACTGTTCGACCAGTCGTCGTTCGCGAAGTTCCGCCTGGAGGGCCGGGACGCGGCCAGGGTGCTCAACCGGGTCTGCGCCAACGACGTGGACGTGCCGCCCGGCCGGATCGTCTACACCCAGTGGCTGAACGAGCGCGGCGGCATCGAGGCGGATCTCACGGTGACGCGCCTGGCGGAAGACTGCTTCCTGATCGTCACCGCTGTTACCTCCGAAGTGCGGGACTTCCACTGGCTCAGGGCGCACATTCCGGGCGACGCGCACTGCGTGTTGACGAACATGACCTCGGCGATGGGCGTGATCTCCCTGATGGGGCCGAACTCGCGCGCGCTCCTCCAGTTCCTGACGCCGGCGAACCTGGCCGACAAGGCGTTCCCGTTCGCGACCAGCCGCGAGATCGAACTGGGCTACGGCCTGGTGCGGGCATCCCGCATCACCTACGTCGGCGAACTCGGTTGGGAACTCTACGTCCCCACGGAGTTTGTGGCCGGCGTCTACGACGGGATCGTGGCGGCCGGCGAGGCGTTCGGTCTCGTCCACGCCGGCTACCACGCCCTCGACTCGTTGCGGATCGAGAAGGCCTACCGGCACTGGGGCCACGACATCACGGATCAGGACTCGCCGCTCGAAGCGGGCCTCGGGTTCGCCGTCCGGTTCGACAAGCCCGGCGGCTTCATCGGCCGCGAGGCGCTGCTCGGGCAGAAGGAGAGCGGCGTCGCGAAGCGCCTGATCCAGTTCAGGCTCCGGGATCCGCGGCCCTTGCTCTACCACCACGAACCGATCTGGCTGGGAGACGAGATCGCGGGCTACGTCACCTCCGGGAACTACGGCCACAGTCTCGGAGGTGCCATCGGCCTCGGCTACGTCCCCATGTCGCTGTTGCCCGACTTCCCCGCACTGCCCGCCTGCTTCGAGATCGAGGTCGCGGGCGTCCGCGTCCGGGCCGAGGCCTCGATCCGGCCCATGTACGATCCCGCCGGTCAACGCGTGCGCAACTGAAACGGAGTAGGCTCGCCTGCGCGGCACAGAGCCCGGCGCCAACGATCGATCCACGATGCACTCCCGACCCACCCAGGCCGTGATCCTGGCGGGTGGCCGGGGCACCCGTCTGGCACCGCTCACGGACACCCTGCCGAAGGCCCTGATCCCGTTCCACGGCAAGCCCTTTCTCGGCTACGTCGTCGACATGCTGCGCGAGCAGGGCTTCGAGCGCGTCCTGCTGCTGCTCGGCTACCGCGCGGAGACGATGATCGACCACTTCGGCGACGGCTCGACCTACGGCATGGAGATCAGCCACCGGGTGACGGCGTCGGACGACCTGACGGCGCACCGGGTCAAGGACGCGGCCGAGCAGCTCGACGACCTGTTCCTGCTCCTCTACTGCGACAACTACTGGCCGATGCAGTTCGACCGGATGTGGCGCGCCTACGTCGAGTCCGGGGCGGCGGCCCAGATCACCGTCTACGCGAACCGCGATGGCTACACCCGGGACAGCGTGATCGTCGGTGAGGACGGCTTCGTCACCGTCTTCGACCGCGGCCGCACGACGCCAGGGCTCCGCGGCGTCGAGATCAGCTACGCGATCCTCGAGAAGTCGGCGGTGCTGCCGCTCCTGCCGGACCGCCAGGAGCTGTTCGAGGAGGCGGTCTACCCGGCGCTGACCGCCCGCGGCGAACTCCACGCCTACTGGAGCGAGCACCGCTACTACAGCGTCGGCGGCCACGAGCGGCTGCCGCTGACCGAGGCGTTCTTCGCGCGCACGCCGACGATCATCCTCGACCGCGACGGCGTGCTGAACGTGCGCCCACCGAGGGCCGAGTACGTCTGCACGCCGGAAGAGTTCCGCTGGCTGCCGGGGGCCCGCGAGGCGCTCGCCGCCTTCAACCGGGCCGGCTGGCGGGTGCTCGTCGTGTCGAACCAGCCGGGAATCGCGCGGGGGCGAATGACGGAGGACGACCTGGCCGCGGTCCACCGGCGCCTCTGCGCCGAGGCGGAGGAGGCAGGCGGACGGATCGACCGCATCTACTACTGCCCGCACGGATGGGACGAGGGCTGCGACTGCCGCAAGCCGGCGCCGGGCATGCTCTTCATGGCTCAGCGGGACCACCATCTCGACCTGACGCGGACGACGTTCCTCGGGGACGACGAGCGCGACGGCCAGGCGGCGGACGCGGCGGGTTGCCCGTTCGGGCTGGTCACCGGGAGCGAACCGCTGCGGGCGCACGCGGAGCGGCTGCTGGGCCTTCACGCGGCCGGCAGAACGGCGGCGGCGGGATGAGCACCGCCTTCGTCCGCCGTCCGGTCCTGGTCACCGGGCACCGCGGCTATCTCGGTTCGGTCATAGCGCCGTATCTGATCGAGCGCGGCTACGACGTCGTCGGGCTCGACACCGGCTACTTCGACGACTGCACGATCTCTGGCGACCCGCTGCCGATCCCGTCGATCCGCAAGGACATCCGGGACCTGGAGCCGGCCGACCTGCGCGCGTTCTACGCAGTGATCCATCTCGCCGCGCTGTCGAACGACCCGATCGGCAACCTGGACGAGACCTGGACCGAGGAGATCAACCACGGGTCTTCCGTGGGCCTCGCGGAACTCGCGCGGGAGGCCGAGGTGCGTCGCTTCCTGTTCTCGTCCTCCTGCATCATGTACGGCCAGTCCAGCACGGAAACGGTGGACGAAACTTCGCCGCTCGACCCGCGGACCCTCTACGCGCGTTCCAAGGTCCGGAGCGAGGAGGCGATCCGGGAACTGGCGAGCGACGGTTTCTCGCCGACGTTCCTGCGCAACGGCACGGTCTACGGGCTGTCGCCCCGGATGCGCTTCGACACGGTCCTGAACGACCTGACGGGCGCCGCCTTCGCCAACCGTCGGGTCGTCGTCTTCGGCGACGGCAAGCCGTGGCGGCCGGTCGTCCACGTCGAGGACGTGGCGGCGGCGTTCGGCCGCGTGCTCGAAGCGCCGCTCTCGGTGGTTCACAACGAAGCCTTCAACACCGGCGCCGACCACCTGAACCACCGGGTGATCGAGCTCGCCGAGATCGCGGCCGATCTGGTGCCCGGCTGCGAGGTCGAGGTTCGCGGTGAACCCGGCGCCGATCAGCGCACCTATCGGGCTTCGTTCAAGAAGTTCGCCCGCGCCTTCCCGGACTTCGAGTTCCGGGACGCGTCCGCCGGCGCGAAGCGGTTGATCGAGGACTACGGCCGCATCGGCCTCGATGCGGCGCGCTACGGCGACCCGCGCTTCGTTCGCCTGCGCTGGCTCAACCGGCTGCTCGATTCGGGGCGGCTGGACGGATCGCTGCGCTGGACCGCCGGCGCGAGCGAGGCAAACCCGGAGGCAGCAGACTTGGAGGGTGGGGGATGATCCACGGCGTCAAGGTGGTTCCGCTTCGTCAGATCGTCGACGAGCGGGGCAAGATCATGCACATGCTGAAGGCCACGGACGAGCACTTCCTCGGCTTCGGCGAGATCTACTTCTCGACCGCCTGGCCGGGGACGATCAAGGCTTGGCACATCCACCGCTCGATGACCGTGAACAACGCGGTGATCAGCGGCCGGGCCAAACTCGTCATGTTCGACCTGCGCGAGGATTCGCCGACCCACGGCGAACTGCAGGAAGTCTTCTTCGGCGAGGACAACTACGTCCTGGTCCAGATTCCGCCGGGGATCGCGAACGGCTACAAGGCGTACGGCGACCGGCAGGTGATCATGGCGAACGCCGCCACCGAGCCGCACGATCCGGACGAGATGGAGCGGCTCGATCCGTTCTCCGACCGGATTCCCTACGACTGGGCGCTCCAGCACGGCTGAGGCGGCTGGAACTCGCGTAGACGTGGACCAGTCCAGGCTGATCGTGACCCGCACTCCGCTGCGGGTGTCCCTGGTGGGCGGCGGCACTGACCTGCCGGCGTTCTACCGGCGCGAGGGCGGGGCCGTACTCTCGACGACGATCGACCGCTACGTCTACGTCACGGTGAAGCGGCACAGCGAACTCTTCTTCGAGCCGGTCCGCGTGAACTACTCGCGGAGCGAGCAGGTCGAACGGATCGACGAGCTGGACAACAACATCGCCCGCGAGTGCCTGCGCTTCGTGGACGTCGACCCGCCGGTCTACATCTCGACCGTCGGCGACGTGCCGGCTTCCACCGGGCTGGGCGGCTCGAGCGCTTTCGCCGTCGGCCTGCTGAACGCGCTGCACTCCTACAGGGGCGAGCGCGCCTCGGCGGGGCAACTGGCGGAGGAGGCCTGCCACATCGAGATCGACGTGCTGGGCGCTCGGATCGGCAAGCAGGACCAGTACGCTGCGGCCTACGGCGGGCTCAACCTGCTGTCGTTCAAGCCGGACGGCGGGGTCACCGTCGAGCATCTTCGGATTCCCGGCGACCGGCTGCGCGAGTTGTTCCGTTCCGTACTCATGTTCTGGACCGGACACCAGCGCGACGCCAGCGCCGTCCTCTCCGAACAGGACGACCGCACGGACATGAACCTGGAATCGCTCTGCCGGATGCGGAACCAGGCGCGCGACCTGCATCGGGATCTGAGCGCGGGCGACATCGATGTCGAGGGCATCGGCCGGCTCCTCGACGAAGGCTGGCGAATGAAGCGGGAGCTCGCGGGATCGATCACGACGCCGCTGATCGACGGCTGGTACGACGCGGCCATCGCGGCCGGCGCCCTGGGAGGCAAGCTCTGCGGCGCCGGCGGCGGAGGGTTCCTGCTCTTCGTCGTGCCGCCCGCACGCCAGACGGCGGTCCGCGCGGCACTCGGCGACCTCTACGAGTTGCGCGTTGGCCACGAGTCCCACGGTTCGCAGCTCGTCGCCCCGTTCCACCATGGCTGAGGTCGCCCACTGGGTGCGCCGGCGTCCCCGCCGGCATCCGGCGCGAAGCGCCGGCCTCCGGAGCTTCAACTATGGCTGAGTGCCTCCTCTGCGCCGCCTCCGCCGTCGAGACCTTCCTCGACCTCGGCGCCACCGCCCTGGCCAACAAGTTCCCCACGGCCGAAGACCTCCGCCAGCCCGAGCCGCGCTACCCGCTTCGCGTCGGCTTCTGCCACGGCTGCGGCCACGTGCAACTCGTCGACCGCGTGCCGCCGGCAGCGATGTTCACGGACTACCTCTACGTGTCGTCCGCCTCCGACACGCTGCGCGCACACTTCGACGATCTGGCCGCCACACTGACCGCGCGCCACGGCCTCGCCGACGGTGGCCTCGTCATCGACATCGGCTGCAACGACGCTTCGCTCCTCTGCTGCTTCCGCGACCGCGGCGCCAGAACCCTCGGTGTCGACCCGGCCGAGAACCTGGCCGAGTTCAGCCGCGACACCGGAATCGAGCGTTACCGGGGCTTCTTTGGCGCGGACACCGCCGGCGAGATTGCCGACCGCTGGGGCCGGGCGGCGCTGATTACGGCGACGAACACCTTTCCGCACATCCCCGACCTCCGGGGCTTCGTCGCCGGCCTCGACACGGCCCTCGCGCCTGGCGGCGCCTTCGTCCTGGAGGCACACTACCTGGTCGACCTGCTCGACCAGCTCGCCTTCGACACCGTGTACCACGAACACGTCTCCTACTGGGCGCTGGGTCCGATGATGCGCCTGTTCGAGGACCACGGCATGGAAGTTGTCAGCGCCGAGCGGCTGCCGATCCACCACGGCCAGCTCCGCGCCACCGTGATGCGCCGCGGCGAGGGCCAGGTGGACGCGAGCGTCGACGAGGTCCTGGCCGCCGAACGGGAGCTCGGAGTCGACAGGTTCCCGACCTGGAGCGCGTTCTCCGAACGCGTTGGCGGGTTGAAGGCGGAGGTCATGGACTGCCTCGACGGCCTCAAGGCGGACGGCCGCCGTCTCGCCGGCTACGGCGCGCCCGCCAAGGGCAGCACGCTGCTGGAGTTCTTCGGGGCGGGCCCGGACCTGCTCGACTTCATCGCCGACCGCAGCCCGCTCAAGCAGGGCCGCTACACCCCGGGCTCCCACATCCCGATCGTCGCGCCGGAGCGACTCCTGGAAGAACCGGCGCCGGATCATGTCCTGCTCCTGGCCTGGAACTTCGAAGAGGAGATCCTCGCCCAGCAGGCCGAGTTCCGCCGCCGCGGCGGCAAGTTCATCCTGCCGGTGCCGGAAGTCCGCATCGTCTGACCATTGGGTGCGCCGGCGCCCCCGCCGGCTCCCTCCTGGCGACTCTGTTCCGTGAGAGGCTTGGGTCATGCCACGAACCGCGCTCTGGCTCGGTGCCGCCCTGTGCCTCTCACTCGCATGCGCCGGGCCGGAGGACTTTGTCCAAGGGCCCCCGTTCCAGGGCACGGCGTTCATCGACCCCGATCTCATCGTTGCGTCCGACCCGTCTGCGTTGCGGAGTCTCCACTACGCGGGCCGGGACACGCGCACCATGTTCGATCGCCGCGCGGACGCCTTCGTTCCCACCGATGCGTACCTGTTCAACGCCACCTTCGAGGGTGAGACCGTCGTGGAGGTACAGGTCAGCGCGGAGTTCGGCGATGCGGTTCTCGCCGAGCGCCACGCGGCGTTCTATGCCCGAGCGATCGGGCAGCTACCCGGGGGCCTCCGAGCACGGGTCGAAACCGTGTGGATCCAGCGGGGCGTCATGCCCTTCGGCGGCGGCAACGACAACATCCTGATCCACACCGGCAAGGCCGCCGAGTACCTGCGCGATGGTGTGCTGGAGGAGATCCTGATGCACGAGGCGGCGCACACCTCCCTGGATCCGATCCACGCGGCCGCCGACGCCTGGCTCGCCGCGCAGGACGCGGACGGCGGCTTCATCTCCGACTACGCGCGCGATCACCGCGGCCGGGAGGACGTGGCCGAGAGCTTCGGGCCGTTCTTCGCTCTCCGACACCGCCGGGAGCGGATCTCCGGCGGCATGGCCGAGACGATCGAGGCGACGATGCCGAGCCGCATCGACTACTTCGACCGTTTGGACCTTGAGATGCACCCCGTCAGGTAGCGGCTGCGCCGCCGATCGAGTTCTCCTTGTGAGAAGGAGAAATTCGGCACAAGTTCTCCTTGTCATAGGGAGAAATCTGTGGAATATTCTCCTTCTTAGAGGGAGAACAACATGGAAGTCGTGCCAACTCAGCTCCGACAGGTGCTCTCCGAGTTACTCGCGGAGTCGTTGCAGAACCCGTTGCCTTCCCACACTCTCCGACGTGTGTCCGGGCGCACGCGGTTTCCGGGCAAAGTCACCGCTGTGGTGGGGATGCGGAGGGCCGGCAAAACGACGTTTCTTCACCAACTCCGGAGGGAGTTGACGCCGGCAGGCGATGCGCCGTTCCGTGCGCCCTACCTGTCGTTCGAGGATGACCGGTTGACAGGTCTGGAGACCCGACACCTCGGTCTCCTGCTCGACGAGTACGACCGGCTATCGCCGGCCGGACCGGACGGTGAACGGGTCATGTGGTGTTTCGACGAAGTGCATCTCGTGCCGGGTTGGGAGCGCTTCGTGCGACGGTTGCTCGACACCCGCGATGTGCAGGTGGTCGTCTCAGGTTCGTCGGCCGCGCTTCTGTCGCGGGAGATCGCGACCGCGCTTCGCGGTCGTGCGTGGCAGGTGCTGATCCACCCCTTCAGCTTCGAGGAGGCCATTCGCCACCAGGGCATCGAGGCTCCGTCCGATATCGGGACCTTGCCTCGGGATGAGCGACTACGCCTGGAGCGAGCCTTCTCCGCGTGGCTTGCTACCGGCGGATTCCCGGAGGCGCAAGGCCTCGACGCCGCCTCAAGGCAGCAACTGCTCCGCGACTACGTGGACGTGGCCATCCTGCGTGACGTAGTGGAACGTCACAGAGTCAGCAACGTCACCGGGCTGCGGTGGCTCGTCCGACAGTTGCTCGGCAACGCCGGCAGCCTGTTCAGTGTCGAGAAGTTCCATGCCGCGGTCAAGTCCCAGGGCCTCGCCATCGCGCGCGACACGGTGCATCGATTGCTCGGCTACCTCGAGGACTGTTTTCTCGTCCGTGTGGTCTGGATGGAGTCGGGCTCGGAACGGCAGCGAATGGTGAATCCGCGCAAGGTGTATCCCGTCGATACGGGGCTGATCCCGCTATTCGACCGCACTGGGCGTACGAACCTGGGGCATGCCCTGGAAACGGCCGTCCTGGTCGAGCTCGAGCGCAGGCGGCTCGATGTGACCTATGTTCGAACGCGAAAGGGGTACGAGGTCGACTTTCTGGTCCGCTCCGCCGATGGGCAGCGCGAGCTCATTCAGGTCTGTGCCGACGCATCGGACGCGGTGACCGCTGAACGGGAGTTTCGGGCTCTCAAGGCGGCGGGCGAGGCGTTTCCCGATGCCCGCAAGCTCCTGCTCACGCTCCATCGGGACGGCATCCCGCCGGCACTGCCGGCGGGCGTCGCGGCTCAGCCGGCCTATGCCTGGGCGCTTGGAGGTTCCGCGGACCGAGCCGATTGACTCGGGTCTTTCCGTGCTTCAGTGCGTGTCGCTTCACGGCATGGAAGCCGTGATCGTGGTCACTCCTCCCGGATGCTGTACAGCTTCGACCGCGTCCGGATCACCAGCCGGTCGCCGGCCAGGGCGGGGGACGCGAGCGTCATCTCGTCCAGCGGGTTCGCGTGGAGCTGCTCGAACTCGTCGCCGGTGCCGAACACGAACGTCGTCCCGGCCTCGTCGGTCGCGAAGATGCGGTCGCGGTAGGCCCAGGGCGAGGTCGTGAAGTGGCCGTTCGAGTCGCTGATCCGCGACCGGTAGAGCCGTTCCCCCGTGGCCGCGTCGTAGCGGGCGAAGATGCCGCGGTCGTAGACGACCCACAGCGAGCCCTTGTACGGCACGGGAGTCGGGATGTAGGTGCCGGCCCGGTAGTCGTTCCAGACCACGAAGTCGTTGCTCGTCTCGTCTTCGCCCAGGGTGAGGTCGCCGTTGGCGCCGGGGCGAATCGCGGTGATCGGGCGGTTCTGGTCTCCGTGGACGCCGGAGGTCACATACAGGAGGCCGTCATAGGCGAAGGGCGTGGGCACGGGTAGCAGCGAGTGCCGCGTCAGCCGCCACAACTCCCGGCCCATCGTGTCGTAGCTGATCGCCGTGTAGGGCCCGAGCGCGACGATCTCGGTGCGTTCGTCGTGTCGCCAGACGAAGGGCGTGCTCCAGGAGGTTCGGTGGTTGGGGGCGTGCGGAGCGGCGAGCCGTCCTCGGGCAGCGCGCCAGAACTCGCGGCCGTCCTGTTTCGAGAAGGCGGCCAGGAACGGATGCTCCTGGTTGTCGTTCAGGATGACGACCAGGTCGTCGGTCAGGGCGGGCGAACCGCCGGTCCCGAAGTCCATGTAGACCTGGAACGGGTCGAGTCGGCGCTCCCAGCGCAGTTCGCCGTCCAGCGAGTAGGCCCAGAGGCCGAGACCGGTCACGTAGACGAAGATCGTCTCGCCGTCGGTTACCGGTGTCTCGGAGGCGAAGGTGTTCTTCGAGTGGCGGCCGCCCGGCGGCGGTCCGGCGAAGAAGGTCCGCCGCCAGAGTTCGGAACCGTCCTCAAGCGAGCTTGCGATCAACTGGTAGTCGAGGTCGACCTCGTCGGGAAACTCGATGAAGCGTTCGTCGTGGCGCTTGAGCACTTCTTCCCAGGGAAGCCCCTGTTCGCGGAGCTCGCGCATGAACTCGTTGCTGTACTCGGTGCCGAACTCGGGCCGCTTGGTCGCCTCGATCGATCTGGCCGCCGTGGTCAGAAAGACCGCGTTGCCCACGACGACCGGCGACGACCAGCCGGAACCCGGTACGTCCACGCTCCACTCGACGTTCTCGGTGGCGGACCAACGGAGCGGCAGCCGCTCGTTGTCCGAGACCGGGATGCCGGCCGGCCCGCGGAAGCCCGGCCACGTCGCCACCGCCTGGGGCTCGGCTGCCGACTGCGCCACGCCGGGCACGACGGCGCCAGGCAGAAGCAGGGCAGCGACGAGCAGGCGACACAGCGCCTGCACTGCTCCCCGGCCCACGAACGCGCCCGCACACTGGGTGCGCCGGCCGTGAGGCCGGCGTCCACTTCGCTGCATGGCGTGGATACTAGCCGTCACCCCCTCCTGCGTTACGCTGCTTCGCGTGGCCCAGGAGCAAGCACCGCGCGTCGCCGCCCTCGTCCTGAACTACAACGGCCGCGACATCACGTTGCAGGCGCTGGCGAGCCTCGAGGCGATGACCTATCCCGCCTGCGAGCTGATCCACATCGACAACGGTTCGAGCGACGGTTCGACCGAGGCGGTCGCCGCCGCGCACCCAAACGTGACGCAGATCCGTGTCGAGGAGAACCAGGGCGTCGTCTTCGGCATGAACCAGGGGATCGAACTCGCCGTCAACCGGGGCGTCGACTACCTCCTGCTGCTGAACAACGACATCGAGGTCGAGCCGGACTTCCTCGACGAACTCGTCGCGGTCGCCGAGGCGGACGCTGGCATCGGCTGCGTGGGCCCGAAGATCCTCTACCACGGCGAGCGCGACCGCCTGTGGTCGGCCGGCGGCCGTATTCGCTTTCGCGAGTCGATGACGCGTGAGCGGGGAGAAGGCCAGGTCGACCGCGGGCAGTACGACCGGGACGAGGAAGTCCCCTACGTGAACGGCTGCGCCATGCTGGTGCGCCGGAGCGTCGTCGAGGAGATCGGTCTCTGGGATCCGCTCTTCCACCTGGCTCTGGACGACGCCGACTGGTGCATGCGGATGAAGGCGCGCGGCTACCGCTGCTACTACGCGCACCGGGCGGTGCTCTACCACATGGTGGCCCGCACCGTCGGCGGCTACCGGGCCTCGCGGACGTTCTTCAACGGCCGCAGCGCAGCGCTGTTCGTGCGCCGCTACGGCGGGCCGCTGCAGTGGTGCTCGTTCCTGGCCTTCCTCTCCGCGGGTCTCTTCCTCGCCTTCTTCCGGGAACTCGTCCGCGGTAACCAGGCCGCGGTCATCGCCAAGCTGCGCGGCGTGATCGACGGCCTTCGGGCGCCGATGGCGCCGCCGCCGCGGATCGACGAGGGCGCCCGGGCATGATGAAGAACCTGCGGGAGGACACGCGCCGTCTGCGCGCGATCAAGACGAAGCCGTTCCCCTTCTATGTCCTCGAGTCGCTGCTCTTCGAGAACGGCTACCAGGCCGTCGTTCTCTATCGCATCGCCCATTGGTTCAAGCGCCGTCGCGTCCCGGTCCTGGGGCCTTTCTTCGCCCGGCTGTCGCTGTTCCTGACCAGCGTCGACATCGCGCCCGCTGCCCGGATCGGCCCGGGACTGTTCATCAGCCACGGCATCGGTCTGGTGATCGGCGCCGGGGTTCGCATCGGCAGGAACGGAACGTTGCTGCACCAGGTGACGATTGGCGCGCCGACCGGCAGGCGGTTGGACCAGATGCCGAAGCTGGGCGACAGCGTCTTCGTCGGCGCCGGCAGCCGCCTGATCGGTGAGATCGAGATCGGCGACGAGGTCTTCATCGGCGTGAACTGCGTCGTGACGCAGGACATCCCGGCGGGCACGAAGGTCACGACGACGGCTGGTCTGACGCTTGAAGCCGGCGCCAGCGTCCCGGTGCCCGAAGAGAGCGAGTAGGCCGCCGCGCCGCGGGAGGAGCATTGGTACGCTTGGCAATCACGTTGGAGAACAACGAGGAGCTGCCGCGCTGATGATCGAAGTCAGTCGCTTCTACGGAATCGTCGTCGAGATGGAGTGTGAAGACACGCCTCCGGCCCACTTTCACGTCCGGTACGGCGGTGCGGTCGCGTTGATCGGCATCGAGAAGATGACCATGTTGAAGGGCCGCCTCCCGCCGCGTGCCCTGGGCCTGGTGATGGAGTGGGCCTCTCTGCACCGGGACGAGCTGCGGCAGGCCTGGAAGCGCGGGCAGCGGTCGGAAGACCTGGGGAAGATCGCGCCGCTCGAGTGAGCGCTTCGTTCGGCGGCGCCGTCGCTCAAGCGCTGTACAGAATCCGCTCGCCGGCGTCTTCCCGCTGCAACTCTCCCAGGTCCTCCAGCCAGCGCAGGTGCGCGATCGCCTCGCCGGTGGCGAACCATCGCTGCATGATCGGGAAGTCCTCCCAGGACTTCGCCCGGATATCCCAGGTCATCAACGCCGCGGTCTCGTAGGCGTTGCGGCCGCCGTTCTCGCGCAGGATGTCGACGACTTCCTGGCCCCGGACCTCGTGGTGTTCGCGGAGTTCCCGGCAGCGGCCCTTGAAGTCGTGGATGAGACTCCGGTGGCCGGGCAGGCAGAGGTCGACGTCGAGCGCCTCGACCTTGGCGATGCTGTCCAGGTAGAGCCCAAGAGGGTCGTGGTCGTCCGCCCAGGCCTGGATGTTGGGCGTGATGTCGCCCAGGATGTGGTCGCCGGCGATGAAGAGGCGCCTGGCCCGGTCGTAGAGCGAGATGTGACCGAACGTGTGGCCGGGCGTGTCGATGACCTCCAGCCGGTAGCCGGCGATCTCGACCACGTCGCCTTCGTGAAGCGGCGCGTACTCGATCATCTGGCCGCTGAAGCGCGCGCCTGGATGGCGCTTGAAGGACTCGGCCAGTTCCTCGGGCGGAAAGCCGCTGCGCCTGAGGTACACGCCCATCGGGCTGTTCTCGGACCAGCCGCCGTGGGCCCGACCCATGGACGCCGCGTCGATGGCGCCCATCGACGCGGTTCGGCCGGGCCGCAGCAGTTCCGGGATCAGGCCATGGTGATCGGCGTGCAGGTGGGTCGCCAGGAAGTCGGTCTTCTTCAGGTCAACGCCGATCTCGTCGAGCCCGGCGGTCAGCACTTCCCGGCACTCGGGACGGTTCATGCCCGTGTCGATGACGAGCCAGCGGTCGTCCTCGGCGAGGACATAGCAGTTCACTTCCTTGAGCGGATTCCGCGGCAGCGGCACGACGACCCGGTAGAGCGAGTCGAGAACTTTCTCGGCGACTTGGTTGGTCATGGGCGCGGAGGGTAGCAAGCAAGAACGCCTAGACCTGGAAGCCGACGGCGGCGGCGACGTCCCGCTGGCGTTTGTCCGCGGTCAGGAAGATCATCTCGGCCGCGTCGGGCGCGAGATACAGCGCGGTCGCCACATGCCAGAGATCGGCGCCACGCAGGCGCCCGACGGCCAGGGTACGTTCGATCTCACGGGTCAGACCCCGGTCGGGGAAGATCCACTCGATTCGCCCCAGCAGTGGTGGTACGCCGAAGGCCATCTCCCGGAGCAGTGCGGAAAGCACCTCGGCCTCGAGAAGGTTGGAGGATACGAGGCGCTGGGTCGACTCGAGCCGGGTAATGTGCCGTTCGTGCTCTTCTTCCCGGAAAGCGACGGCAAGGAGCAGGGAACTGTCGACGTACGCGGTCGTCAATCTTCCGCGCGCTCATCTAGGAAGCGCTTCAGGGCTCCGGGGCGGTGCGCAATCGGCCGGATCTTCGCGTTGGGGTCCCTTGCGGGCACGAGAATGCCGCGGCGCTCGAGATCCTTCAGACGCTCGTCGAGCGTCTGCTTCTTCGGCTTGATGGGCCGAATCTCGGCTGCGGGTTTGCCGCGGTAGGAGATCGTGATCGTCTTCCCCTGCCGGACGTGCCGGAGAACTTCCGAGAAGCGCGCCTTCGCTTCGTAGGTCGAATAGGTAAGCGTCATGGGCTGACTGTATCTGACTAGTCAGACCAGATGTGACCTCGCCCCGCTGACACGTCCACAACCGGCTACGATTCGGCGTTCAGCAGCCCAGAGGAGAACCAACGATGCCGCTGACCGAGAGCTACGTTCCCGTCGACACGAGTTCACCCGTCCTCGAGACGACGGTCGGCGGCATCCTGCGCGACGCCGCGGCCAAGGCCCCGGACCAGGTCGCGCTGGTCGAGGGCGTGTCGGGCGAGCGGCGGTCCTGGACCTACGCCGAGCTTCTGGCCGACGCGGAGCGCGTGGCGCAGGCGCTGGCGGCGCGCTTCGAGAAGGGCGACCGGGTCGCGGTCTGGGCGCCGAACATCCCGGAGTGGGTCCTGCTCGAGTACGGCGCGGGACTCGCCGGCGTGGTCCTGGTGACGGTCAACCCGGCGTACCAGCCGAAGGAACTCGAGTACGTGCTGCGCCAGTCCCGATCGTCCGGCATCTTCTACCTGCGCTCGTTCCGCGGCAATCCGATGGAGGAGTCGCTGAAGCGGGTGGCGGACGGCTTGCCGGAACTGCGCGAGATCATCCCGTTCGACGACTTCGAGGAGTTCGTGGCCTCGGCGCCGGACGACGTCGAGCTTCCCGAAGTGAGCCCGGACGACCCGGTTCAGATCCAGTACACGTCGGGCACCACCGGTTTCCCCAAGGGCGCCTACCTCCACCATCGCGGGATCACGAACAACGCCCGGTTCGTCGCCGAGCGTCTGGGTGTCACGCCGGGCGACGCCTATGTGAACCCGATGCCCCTTTTCCACACGGGCGGCTGCGTGCTGGGCGTCCTCGGTCCCTGCCAGCAGCAGGCGACGCTGGTCAACCTGGTCATGTTCGAACCCGGTCTCATGCTGGCGCTGGTCGAAGAGCTGAAAGCGACCCACCTGCTCGGCGTGCCGACGATGCTGATCGCGGTGATGGAGCACCCCGACTTCGCCAGCCGGGACCTCTCGTCCATCCACACCGTCTGCTCGGGCGGGGCGACGGTGCCGGCCGACCTGGTGCGGCGGATCGAGAAGACCCTTGGCGTGCAGTTCTCGATCATCTACGGTCAGACCGAGGCGTCCCCGGGCGTCACGCTGATGAAGCCGGACGACAGCGAGGAGGACAAGGCGAACACGCTCGGTCCGGTGCTGCCGCAGACCGAGATGAAGGTGATCGACCCCGAAACCGGCGCCACGGTGCCGATCGGCGAGCCTGGCGAGCTCTGCTGCCGCGGGTATCTCGTGATGCTCGGGTACTTCGAGATGCCGGACAAGACGGCCGAGACGATCGACGAGGACGGCTGGCTGCACACAGGCGACCTGGTCACGATGGACGACCGCGGCTACACGACGATCACCGGCCGGCTGAGGGACATGATCATCCGCGGCGGCGAGAACATCTACCCGCGGGAGATCGAGGAGCTGCTGTTCGAGCATCCCCAGGTCGCGGACGTCGCGATCGTCGGCCTGCCGGACGAGCGCTGGGGTGAGATCGTCGGCGCCTTCGTTCGGGACGCGGACCCGGCCAACCCGGTCTCGGACGCGGAACTCCATACTTACTGCCGCGAGAACCTGTCGCCGCAGAAGACGCCGAAGGCCTGGTACCGGGTCGACGAGTTCCCGCTCACGCCGTCCGGGAAGATCCAGAAGTTCGTCCTCGTGGACGAGTGGCGGAACGGCGCCTACGACGCGGCCTGAGATCTGACATGATCGCCGCTCTTCACGCAGACTTCTTCTTGCCGCTCCGCGCTCCGCGGGGCGGTTAGCGAATGCAGGCTCTCAGATCCAACGTCAACGTCCGGTCGGAGCAGTTCAGGAAGAACCGCGCCGACATCCTGGAGCAGATCGAGCAGGTAAACGGCCTGCTCGAGCAGGTGTCCGGCGGCGGTGGGCCGGAGGCGATGAACCGCCTGCGAAGCCGCGGCAGGCTGCCGGTGCGCGAGCGGGTGGCGAACGCCCTCGACCGCGACAGCCCGTTCCTCGAGATCTCACCGCTCGCGGCCTGGAATTCGTACTACACGGTCGGCTCGGGCTTCGTGCTCGGCGTCGGCGTGATCTCCGGCACGGAGTGCGTGATCCTCGGCCACGACCCGTCGGTGCGGGCCGGCGCCTTCAACGAGTTCAACTCGAAGAAGCTGATGCGCGGCCTGGAGATCGCGCGGGTCAACCGGCTGCCCTACGTCCAGTTCGTGGAGTCCGCGGGCGCCGACCTGCGCGGCAACACGGGCGACGATCCCGACGCGCAGACCAAGCGCACGCTCGGCCACTTCGCCGAGTCCGGCCGCCTCTTCTACGAGATCTCCGAGCTCTCGAAGATGCGGATTCCGACCGTGTCGATCGTCTTCGGCGCCTCGACCGCGGGCGGGGCGTACCAGCCGGGGATGAGCGACTACAACATCTTCGTCAAGAACCAGGCGATGGTCTCGCTCGGCGGTCCGCCCCTGGTCAAGATGGCGACCGGCGAGGACGCGGAACCGGAGAGCATCGGCGGCGCCGACATGCACTGCCGCGTCTCGGGCCTGGGCGACTACCTGGCCCAGGACGAGATGGACGGGATTCGCCTTTGCCGCGACGTGATAGCCCACCTGAACTGGCGCAAGGAGGGCCCCGGGCCGAGCCTGCCATCAGATGATCCGGTGCTAGATCCCGAGGAGCTCCTCGGCCTCGTCTCGCGCGACCTGCGCTCGCCGCTCGACATCCGCGAGGTGATCGGCCGAGTCGTCGACGGTTCGCGCTTCGAGGAGTTCAAACCGCTCTACGGGCCGACCCTGGTGTGCGGCTGGTCGTCGATTCACGGCTACCCGGTGGGCATCCTGGGCAACAACGGCGCGCTCTTCTCCGAGTCGGCGGAGAAGGCGACCCAGTTCATCCAGCTCTGCAACCAGATCGACGTGCCGCTGCTCTTCCTGCACAACATCACCGGCTACATCGTGGGCACGGACTACGAGCAGGGCGGGATCACGAAGAACGGCTCGAAGATGATCAACGCGGTGGCGAACTCGACCGTGCCGCATCTCTCAGTGATCGTCGGCGCGTCCTACGGGGCCGGCAACTACGGTATGAGCGGCCGCGCCTACGGCACCCGCTTTACCTACATCTGGCCGACCGCGAAGATCGCGGTGATGGGCCCGGAGCAGATGGCCGGCGTGATGACGATCGTGACCCGGCGGGCGGCGCAGCGGCGCGGAATCCCGTTCGACGAGGAGGCGGACCGGAAGCGGGCCGCCGGCGTCATCCACTGGGCCGAGAAGCGCTCGCTAGGCCTCTACGCGACCTCCCGGGTTTCCGACGACGGGATGATCGACCCGCGCGACACACGCACGGTGCTAGGCCTGTCGCTTTCCGCTTGCCACAGCCGGGCGGTCGAGGGAGCCAAGGGCTATGCCGTCTTCAGGATGTGAGGGCGGTGCGGTGAGGACGGCATGATCACCCGGCTCCTGGTCGCCAATCGCGGTGAGATCGCGCGGCGGATCTTCCGCTCGGCGCGCGACATGGGGATCGCGACGGTCGCTGTGTACGCCGACGGCGACGCGGACGCGCCTTTCGTGGCCGAGGCGGACGTAGGGGTTGCGCTGGACGGCCGCTCGTCGGTCGAGACTTACCTGGATGTGGACAAGATCCTGGCCGCCGCCGCCCGCACCGGCGCCGACGCGGTGCATCCTGGCTACGGCTTCCTGTCCGAGAACGCGGACTTCGCGCGCGCCGTGACCGACGCGGGCCTGGTCTGGGTCGGCCCGTCCCCCGAGGCGATCGCCGCGATGGGCGACAAGCTCTCGGCCAAGGCGCTGATGCGCGAGGCGAAGGTGCCGACGCTTGAGGCCGTCGAACTCGACGAAGGCGCCGACCTGGCCGCCGCGGCGGCGGAAGTCGGCTTCCCGGCCCTGGTCAAGGCGGCGGCCGGCGGCGGCGGCCGCGGCATGCGGGTGGTCGAGTCGGAGAGCGAACTGGCCGACGCGGTCGAGGGCGCGCGCCGCGAGGCGGCGGCCGCGTTCGGCGACGGCACCGTGTTCCTGGAGCGCTGGCTGGCCTCCTCGCGGCACGTCGAAATCCAGATCCTGGGCGACCTGCACGGCAACCTCGTCCACTGTTTCGAGCGCGAGTGCTCGATCCAGCGCCGCCACCAGAAGATCATCGAGGAGGCGCCCTCGCCGGTCGTAAGCGAGGAACTCCGCGCCCGCATGGGCGCGGCCGCGGTGGCTGCCGGCCAGGCGATCGGCTACAGCTCGGCTGGGACGGTGGAGTTCCTGGTCGAACAGCCGGCGGACGGCTCAGCTCCGACCGACTTCTGGTTCCTCGAAGTGAATACCCGGCTGCAGGTCGAGCATCCGGTGACGGAGGAGATCACGGGGCTCGATCTGGTCCGCGAGCAGTTGCGGATCGCTCAGGGGGAGCATCTCGGGTTCGGCCAGGACGACCTGACGATCCGAGGTCACGCGATCGAGGCGCGGCTCTACGCCGAGGATCCGGCGAACGACTTCCTGCCCCAGACCGGACGGATCGAGCGCTGGCAGCCGGCGCCGGGGATGAACGTGCGTTTCGACTCCGGGATCGAGAGCGGCAGCGACGTGGGCATCGAGTTCGATCCGATGCTGGCCAAGGTGATCGTCGGCGCGCCGAACCGGCGGGAGGCCGCGCTCCGGCTTGCCCGGGTGCTGGAGACGACGCGAGTGCAGGGCATTCGGACCAACCGCGACTTCCTGGTCGCGACGCTGCGGTCGGCCGAGTACCTGGCCGGCGACACGACGACCGACTTCATCGAGCGGGTGGCGCCCGAGCCCGTGCGCCTGCCGTCGGCCGACGAGGTGGTCGCCGCCGGAATCTGCGCGGCGATGGCCGCCCAGCACGATCGCAGGCAGGCGGCCCGCATCCATCCGACGATCGTCAGCGGCTGGCGCAACACGGTCATGCCCTACGAGCGGGCCGAGTTCGACACCGGCGCGGACGGTTCGCTCCAGATCGAGTACCGGATCCAGCGGGACGGCAGTTTCGCTACGCGCGCCGTCGCCGGCGACGGCGAGCCGACCCGGCACGCCGTCGAGTTCCGGCGGCGGACCGCGGACGGCGTGGAACTCGTGATCGATGGCCGCAGGTCCCGGTGGACAGTGACGGCTGACGGCGACCGCTGGCTGGTGCACGGTCCGCAGGGTGACGTCGAACTGCGGGAACTGCCGCGCTTCCCGGTCGCCGGGCTGGAAGCCGTCGCCGGCGGCCTGACCGCGCCGATGCCGGGCAAGGTGATCTCGACCCACGTCGCGGTCGGCGATCGGGTCGAGTCGGGCCAACTCCTTCTGGTTCTGGAAGCGATGAAGATGGAGCACCGCGTGACCGCGCCGGAGCCGGGAACGGTTTCGGAGTTCCGCGTCGGCGAGGGAGAGCAGGTGGGGAACGGCGAGCTGCTCGTGGTGATCGACGAGGACGCGGCGTAGCAGCTCGAGGGTTGCCGGAGGAGGATGGGAATGTCGAACCAGCCGGGGACCGAATTCACGCTCTACGAGGTCCGCAATGGCGCGGCCCTCATCACGCTCAACCGTCCCGAGCGGCGCAACGCGCTGTCACCGGGCTTGATAACCGAGGTCTACGACCACCTGGCGGCCGCCCAGGCCGACGGCAATGTCCGGTCGATCGTGATCACGGGCGCCGGCAAGGGCTTTTGCTCGGGGGCGGATCTCAAGCGCCAGCCCGGCGAGGGCGAGTCGGACCGGGTCGTGCCCTACCCTGACCTGCTGACCGCGATCTGGGAGGGTGAGAAGCCCGTGATCGCCGCGGTGAACGGCCATGCCTTCGCCGGCGGCCTGGGCATGGTCGCGGCCTCGGACCTCGTCATTACCGCCGAGGAGGCGATGTTCAGCTTCAGTGAAGTGCGGATCGGCGTCATCCCGGCGATCATCGCAGTCGTCTGTCTGCGCAAGCTGGGACCGCACCACGGCATGAGGCTGTTCCTGACCGGCGACCGCTTCGACGGCCGGCAGGCGGTCGAGTACGGCCTGGCCCACAAGGCGGTGCCGCGCGACGACCTGTGGTCGGTGGTCCAGGAGGAGATCGACGCGATCAACCTGGGCGGCCCTACGGCGGTCGTCGAGTGCAAGAAGCTGGTGCGGGCGGTACCGGACATCTCGCTGGCCGAGGGGTTCGAGCTGACCCAGGGCTGGAGCCGTCGCATGTTCCAGGGCGAGGAGGCGGCCGAGGGCATGGCGGCGTTCCGCGAGAAGCGCAAACCGAGTTGGGCCGCGGCCGTCGGGTCCGGCGGAGAGTCCTCGTGACGATTCAGCTCTACCACTGCCAGGGTGCCCGGTCGCTGCGTGCCGTCTGGACGCTCGAGGAGATGGGCATCGACTACGACCTGCACGTCTTGCCCTTCCCGCCGCGGGTGTTCAAGAAGGACTACCTCGGTACCAACCTCCTCGGCACGGTTCCCTACATGATCGACGGCGACGTTCACATGACGGAGTCCTCGGGCATCGCGAAGTACCTGGTCGACCGCTACGGTCCGACGCCGCTTGCCGTCGCCGTGGACGACCCGGAGTACGGTGCGTACCTGAACTGGCTGTTCTACAGCGACGCGACGCTGACCTTCCCGCAGACGCTGTTCCTCCGCTACACGCGGCTGGAACCCGAAGAACGGCGGGTGCCGCAGGTGGCGGAGGACTACCGCAGGTGGTTCCTGGGCCGGTTGCGGCTGGTCGAGTCGGCGACCTCCGACAGCCGCGACTTCCTGTGCTGCGGCCGCTTCACGATCGCCGACATCTGCGTCGGCTACGGCCTGAAGCTGGCGGAGTCGCTCGGCATCGACGACTTCGGCGACAACGTGCGGCGCTACTGGACGCGGCTGCAGGAAGTCCCCTCGTACCAGCGGATTCGAGAGGTCTGAGGCGCGGCCGCGGTGGCTGTGACGCGGCCGGAGGGCCTTCCCAGCGGACGCTCCCGCTCTCTCGGTGATGGGGAGGACGGCGGTCGGTGTCGGTGCGCCGGCCCTCTGGCCGGCATCTGGATCCTGGGACTCGCGCTCGTCTCTTGCGGCCCGACGCAGAACCTGCCCACACCGGAGCAGCCGATTGGTTACGACCACCAGGTTCACATCGAGGCCGGGCTGGAGTGCGTTCGTTGCCATCGGGGCGCGGAAGAGGGGGTTCATGCGGGGATGCCGTCGGTGCAGGCCTGTGCGGGCTGCCATCGGCGGGAGATTCCCGACCATCCCGAGGTCCAGAAGGTGATGCTCGCCAATGAGAACCGGGAGCCGATCCTGTGGGCGAAGGTGAATGTGATCCCGGACTCGGCGATGGTTCACTTCAACCATCGGGCCCATGCCCGGGCGGGCATCGAGTGCCTGACCTGCCACGGTGACGTGGCTTCAATGACGGTGGCCGAGCCGGTGCGCAACGTCGCCGACATGGGCTGGTGCGTCGAGTGCCACCGCGAAAACGAGGCCAGCGACGACTGTCTGGCGTGCCACCGGTGAGGACGGGATGAGCGGCAACGGCGGCAGGCGCGGCGAACCGCGGGTCACGATCGGGCGGCGGGACTTCTTCAAGGTCTACGCGGCGGCCGGCGTGGCGGTGCTGCAGGGTTGCCGCCGCCGGGACGAGGAGTGGATCGAGTCGCCGGTGCGGCGGAGCACTGCTCTGCCGGGCGCGTCGGTGTGGCGGCGCTCGATCTGCGGGCAGTGCGGCGCCGGTTGCGAGATCGAGGTGCGGACCGTCGACCGGTTGGCCAAGAAGATCGAGGGGTTGCCGGAGGGCTTCGTCAACGCGGGCGGCGTCTGCGCGCTGGGGCATTCGGCCCTGCAGGAGCTGTATCACCCGGACCGGGTGACGGAACCGATGCGGCGCGGCGCTTCAGGCGAACTGGAGCCGGTGTCGTGGGAGGAAGCGCTCGAGTCCGCGGCGACGGCGATCATGGCCGCGCCGGATGCGACGACCGTTGTGTCCGGCGCGCCGTCGGGGCCGCTGCTTGGCCTGTGGCGGCGGTTCGCGGCGGCGGTCGGCGCGCCGCCACCGGTGCACTGGCAGCCTGCGGACTTTCTTGTCGAGCGAGAGGCGGCCCGACTGGCCTTCGGAGAGGCTTGCCGGCCGGCGTATGACCTCGCGCGGGCCGACTACGTGCTCAGCATCGGCGCGCCCTTCCTCGACGGCTGGCGGAGCGCCGCTCACTTCGCGGGCGCCTGGGCCGAGCTGACCGCCGACCGGCGCGGCAAGCTGGTGCAGGTCGAGGCGCGCCACTCGCTGACCGCGGCGAACGCGGACGACTGGCTGCCGGTACGTCCGGGCAGCGAGGGTTTCTTCGTGCGCGGCCTCGCCGGTCTCCTGCTCGGCTCGGGCACGGTCGGGGAAGAAGAGCGCGCGGCCTACGAGACGCTGCTTCCCGAAGCGCCGCCCGATCTGGCCGCGACGGCCGAACGCTGCGGCATTGACGCGAACCGGATCGAGCGGCTCGCGGCCGAACTGTCCCGGGCCGAACGGCCATTGGTGATGGTCGGCGGATCGGCGCTCGATGGTGGGAACGGCGTCGCCGCGGGCGCCGCCGGGCTGGCGCTCAACGCGCTGCTCGGCGCGGTGGGCCGTGAGGGCGGGGTCTTCGCCGGGGTCGACTTCGGCTTCGAGGACCGCGTTGCCGGCGATGCCGAAGCGACCGTGCCGCCGGCGACGCTCTCGGACCGGCTTGACGGCGCCGGCGAGTCGAGCGTGCTTGTCGTGTCGGAGGCCGATCCGCTCCACGGGATGCCGGGGTTCGAGGCTGCCTTCAAGGGTGCGTCCACCGTGATCGCGCTCTCCGCGTTCTTCGACGACACGACACTTCAAGCCGATCTGGTGCTCCCGATCCAGACCGACCTGGAACGCTTCCAGGCGGTGGAGCCGGATCCCGTGCGCGGCATTCCGGCGCTGCTCATCGCGTCACCGACCGTGGCCCCGCGGGGTGAGGCGCGGCATCCGGGCGACGTGGCCCTGGCGCTCGCCGCGGCCGCCGGCAGTGCGCTGCCCTGGCCGGGCTTCCAGGAGGCGGTCGAGGCCTCGCTCAGCGATGCCTTCACCGCGACGAGAGCCGATGCCGAGGGTGCCGGCGCGCTGCCGGAATCCCTGATCGCGGGTGCCCTGAACGCGCGCCAGTTCGTGCGGCGGACGACGGACGCCGGCGGCCTGGTCGGAACGGCGGAGATGCGGCGTGCGCCCGTTCGACCGGCTCAGGTCGACGGGGAAGGCGCGCCTGCCGGCCTCCCGGATCCGGCGTCGCTGCCTGCGCCCGCCGCTCCCGCGGGCGTGGAGTCCTTTACGCTGATTCCGTTCGAGTCCGTAAAGCTTGGCGACGGCCGCGGGGCGAACCGTCCCTGGCTGCAGGAGCTGCCCGACCCGCTGTCGACGGTCATGTGGGGATCGTGGGCCGAGATGGCGACGGCCGACGCGGATCGTCTTGGCATCCACACCGGCGACATCGTGCGGCTCACAGGAACCGCGGCGGAGATCGAAGTTCCGGCGATTGTGCTTCCGACGGTGCGCCCCGGTTCGGTCAGTGTGCCGGTCGGCGGCGGCCACGCGGACTACGGCCGCTACGCGCGGGGCCGTGGCGTCAATGTGAACGTACTGCTGGACGTGAACCGCCGGGTCGCTGGTGTCGGAGCGTTCGCGCAGAGCGGTGTTCGGGTGCGGGTCGAGCGGCTGCGCCGGCCGCGCCGCAGCGAACGGCCGGTGATCTACGGCCGCGGCCTGCGGCAGGCCGAGGAGATTCCCGTCGGCTGGGCGCCACACGATGGAGGAAAGGCATGACGCGCTGGGGCATGGCCATCGATCTCGACCGCTGCACGGGCTGCGAGGCCTGCGTCGTCGCCTGCGCGGCCGAGAACAACATCCAGACGGTTGGCGAGGAACAGGCCCGCGAGGGCCGGGCGATGCACTGGCTGCGAATCGAGCGCTACTACGAGGGCGAGTTCCCGAACGTCCGCACGCGCTTCATGCCGGTGCTCTGCCAGCAGTGCGGCGCCGCGCCCTGCGAGCCGGTCTGCCCGGTCTACGCGACGTACCGCAACCCGGAAGGGCTGAACGCGATGGTGTACAGCCGCTGCATCGGCACGCGGTTCTGCGCCAACAACTGCCCGTACACGGTGCGCGTCTTCAACTGGTTCGACGCCGAGTTCCCGGCGCCGCTCGACTCCCAGTTGAACCCGGACGTCAGCGTCCGGCCGGGCGGGGTGATGGAGAAGTGCACGTTCTGCGTCCAGCGCATCCAGGCCGGCAAGGACGAGGCCGCCCAGGAGGACCGGGAGGTCGCGGACGGCGACATCCGGACCGCCTGCCAGCAGTCGTGTCCGACGAAGGCGATCGCGTTCGGCGATCTCGAGGATCCGGACAGCGAAGTGTCGAAGTGGGCCGAGTCGCCGCGGGCGTTCAGCCTGCTGGGCGATCTGGATACCCGGCCGGGCGTCGTCTACCTGAGCGGTTCCGAGTGGAGGGAGCCAGCCGAGTGACGGCGGCGTCCCAGCCCTCGGCCGCCGTCCTCGACGGTCAACTGCTCGGCCGTCTCGACCGCCGGCGTCCGGGTCTGCTCGTCGGTTCCCTCGCCAGCGGCGCGCTGGCTCTGGTCTTCATCTACTGCTGGGGCTACCAGATCGCGAACGGCATCGGCGTCACCGGCATCAACCGGCCGGTGTTCTGGGGCTTCTACATCATCAACTTCGTCTTCTGGATCGGCATCAGCCATGCCGGCACGCTGATCTCGGCGATCCTGCGGGTGACGAAGGCGGAGTGGCGGCGGCCGGTGACCCGTTCGGCCGAGGCGATCACCCTGTTCGCGCTCGCGATCGGCGGCCTGTTCCCGCTGATTCACCTCGGCCGGGTCGCGATCTTCTACTACATGATCCCGTACCCGAACAGCCGGATGCTGTGGCCGAACTTCCGGTCGCCGCTGGTGTGGGACATCGCCGCGATCACGACCTACATCATCGGCAGCGCCCTCTACCTGTTCCTGCCGTTGATCCCGGACGCGGCGGTCATGCGGGACCGGGCGGCGGCCGGCCTCAGGAAGCGCTTCTACGCGGTCCTGGCGCTCGGCTGGCGCGGCACCACGCAGCAGTGGCACAGCCTGGAGTGGGGGATCCGCATTCTTGCCGTCGCGATCATCCCGGTCGCGGTCTCCGTTCACACGATCGTGTCCTGGGACTTCGCGATGACCCAGACGCCGGGCTGGAAGAGCACGATCTTCGGGCCCTACTTCGTCGTCGGCGCGATCTTCTCGGGGATCGCCGTGCTCATGATCGCGATGGCGCTGCTACGCCGCGGCCTCGCGCTCAAGCGCTTCCTGACCGACCGGGTGTTCAACAACCTCGGGCTCCTGTTCGTGACGATGTCCCTGGTCTGGGGCTACTTCACGTTCGCCGAGCACCTGACCGTCTGGTACAGCGGCGACCTGTTCGAGAAGAACGTGCACCACGTCCTGCTGCACGGCGACTTCGCACTGCCGTTCTGGACGATGGTCGTGGTCAACCTGGTCATTCCGGTCGCCGTCCTGTCGTTCCCGCGCGGGCGACGGCCGCTGCCGACCGCGCTGGTCGGCTGCGGCGTGCTCGTCGGCATGTGGCTCGAACGGTTCCTGATCGTCGTGCCGGCCCTGTCGACGCCGCGGCTGGCCTACAGCATCGGCGACTACATGCCGAGCTGGGTGGAACTGGGGATCATGATCGGGGCGGTCGGCGTCTTCGCCTGCCTCTACTTCACTTTCACCCAGTTGCTGCCGATCGTCTCCGTGTGGGAGATGCGTGAGGGCTGGCGGCACGGTGCGAGTGGCGGAGCGGGCGATGCGATTTCGGACGCCGCGCCGACCTCCGAGGCGGCGGCGGCACCGGTACCGGGCGGAGGTGGGGCATGACGGCGGCCGTGGAGCGTCATCTGGTCGAAGCGGCCTTCGAGGAGGTCGCGGACCTGCGCGCGGTCGTCGAAGCCGCGCTCGAGTCGGGCATCGCGGCTTCCCAGGTCGAAGTACGCAGCCCGGCGCCGCTGGAAGAAGGCGAACTGCCGCTGCCGAAACCGAAGTCCCGGGTCCTGCTGTTCGCCCTTGGCGGGGCCGTCCTTGGCGGCCTCGCCGCCTTCGGTCTGGCGGCCGGAACTGCACTCGCCTATCCGCTGCCGACCGGCGGCATGTCGATCGTCGCCGGTCCGCCGGTTGGCGTCGTCACCTATGAAGGCACGGCGCTCGGACTGATCCTGATGACCGTCCTGCGGGTGCTCTGGGAAGGCGGACTGCTGCCGGGCCGGGCGATCCGAAGTCGCCGCGGCCGGCCGTCGGATCTCGATCAGCAGGTCGCCGAGGGACGCCTGCTGCTCCGGATCCACGGCCTGACCGAAAGCGGGGCGGAGGAGTTGCGGCAATTGTGCCGGCCCCGTGCCGTCGCTCTTGGCTGAGGAGTAGCCGCGGCGCCGGTGCCGAGTGCGGCTATAGGGCCGGCGATGCAGCCTGGCGAAGCAGACTGATCTCCCCGGTGACTTCGTCGCGCAGGGCGGCGGCGACCGTCCACTCACCGACCGGCAGAGCAAGCCGGACGCTCGCTTGCCAGGGCTCGGGCGCGCTCGGTCCCGCGAGAAAGCCCTCCCGCGCCGCGGTTTCCCGGCCTTCCGGGTCCACCACGTAGAGGAGGAGGCGCAACCTGCGCTCGCTTTGCGACGAGAGGCTCAGAAGGGTTGTGACCGCGTCGGTGCCCAAGCCGAGGGAGACCACCAGGCCGTCGGGATTCTCCGTCACCAGGAGCTGGGCGCCGAGGGGATTCGGCAGGCTGGCGTCGGGGCGCAGAGCCGGCGCTCGGGCGGCGGTACGCAGGCCGTCGGCCCACTCCTGCTGCATGGTGCGATCCAGGTAGCTGCGACGGTAGTGGAGCCTGGTACGGCGCTTCACATCGCCGACCAGCCGGACTTCGAGAATGCGCCTCTCACCGGTTCGCTGGTGCTGGGGATAGAACGCAAGCGTGTAGACCGCCTCGGCTTCCTCGAGCGAGCGGAGCAGCGGTTTGACCACGTTGTTCGCGTTGAAGATCGTGCTGCCCCCGGTTTCCGACGCGAGTTGGGTGAGGCCGGACTGCAGGTTGGCGTTCGTGATCATCTGGTTCAGTTGACTTCCGCCGAAGCGCGCGGAATCCAGTGTCGCGTTGGCCTGTGAGGGCGCCCCGATGCCCCGTGCGTCGACGGTCACCAGTGTCACGCGATGGGAGTTCGCGAGCCCGGCCACGCGGTGCAGTCGGTTCGCCATGTTCTGCGTGCTCAGGACGCGATTGCTCAGCTCACTCGCCAGATCGGGACAGAGGTCCTGGAGGTGCTCGAGAATCGCCACGCCCGGCTGGACCTCGATACGGCCGGCGACCACAATCAGCATCTTGCGGCCCGGCAGGGCGCTCAGGTACTGGATCGCGTCGCCGAGCAACTGGGCTCGCAGCTCGCTCGAGGCGAGGGCCGAGGCACCGTAGTTGTCGGCTACGCCGAGAAGCTGCCCCCGCGAATCGATGCAGTTAGAGTGGGCGAGGACGTTTTCGATTTCGCGCATGGCGAAGAAGATGCCCTGTTGCTCCCGCACCGCGGAGGCGCGGTCCAGCTCCTCGAAGTCCGCGGCGTCGGCCACCGCGCTTCTCCCCAGTTGCAGGGTCAGGCGCCCGCGCCGGAAGTGGCGGAAGACGACGAGTTCGGCGCCGTGAGGGTTGGACGGCTCGGAAAGAGCCTGAACCGTCCGCAGGGCGCGGTTCCTTTGGCCCGGACCGAGGCTGACATCGTCGATGAACACGGCGACAGTGCCGCCGTTTGCTCCGGACGCCTGCTCCGACTCCGGTGGAGCGGCTGCGGATGCTTCCGCCACGGGAACCGCTTCACCGGTCGAACCGGTGAGGTCCGGCGGTGAGAACACCGCGATTTCCACCGGCTCGCCGTCCTCCAGCAGGACGAAATCCCCGATCCCGAGATCGGTGACCGGTTTGCCCTTCCGCTCCACGCGCACGTCGACGTGGACGAGCCGGATGTCGAGTTGGTCCGCGAACTGGGCGCGGGCCGGATCGGGCGGTTGGGCGTGAATCGCGGCGGGCCAGGCCAGGAGCAGGATCGTGGTCGTGTACTTCAGCATCGGTTGTGGCGGCCTCCCTGGGAGCCTGGGGCTACTGACTCTTACGAGGGAAGCCGCCCATCCGTTTACGCGAGGAGGAAAACCCGGCGTCTCGGCTGAGACGCCGGGTCGTTGCCGCTCTGAGGCGGGGCGGGAGCTAGAACTCGAAGCGGACGCCGGCTTCGTAGCGGCGCGGCTGCACGTATGCCGTGGCTGCATCCAGAGCCAGACCGCCTGCGCAACCCTCGACTCGCGTGCAGACCGTGGTGACCTGCTCCTCGTCGAGCACGTTGAACACCGCGCCGATCAGCTCGAAGCGCAGGTCGCGTCCGAACGTGAAGGCCTTCGATACCTGGACGTCTACACCATAGCGGTCGTTCGCTTCCCGGCTGCCGCGCCGCTCCGTGAAGATACGGCCGTAGGTCTCGGATGCTTCCGTCGGCGCGTAGACGCCCGCGGACGACCAGAAACCCTCGAACGCCAGCCCGAAGTCGAGCGGCAGATCGACGAAGCCGTTCACCTTGACCCGGTGCCTGCGGTGGTCCGAGAGATACCCGTACGTGTTCTCGAAGTGGTCCGGATAGATATCGAAGTCAACGCCGGCGTTCTGCGTGTAGCCGATGTTTCCCTCGGACTCCGAGTTCGTGTACGAAGCGAGAACGTGGAACCAGTCCGTGAAGCGGGACTCGAAGTCGAGGACGAAGCCGCTGTAGTCGCGTACCAGTCCCGGCAGGTTCGCCATGACGTAGAAGTCACAGTCCGCCCCGGCGGCCGGCGTCGACAGGTTGCCGTTGCAGGTGTCTTCGAAGATGTCCAGGGTCTCCTTGGTGATGTAGGTCAGGCCGATTGACGTACGTCGGGTCAGTTCCCGTTCGACGCCGACGCTCCACTGGTCGGCGTAGGTCGGCTCGAGAGCGGCCGAGATCGTGCTCGCGGTACTCGAGAACACGGTGTTGTAGAACCAGCCGTTCGGATCGAAACCCGCCGGGTCGGCGATCCAGTTCGAGAAGGTCAGGCCGCCGACTGTCTGTTCACCGGGGTACGCGTCGCGGCAGTTCGCGCCGAGTTGGGCCCGGAAAGTGGAACAGGAGATCCAGCGGACCGTCGGGAACTGGTTGACCCTGGCGAAGCTCGGGAGCGTGAGGGCGTTCGGGTGCATGAAGCGGCCCCAGTTTGCGCGAGCGACGGTCTTGGCGTCGCCGCCGATGTCCCAGGCGATCCCGAATCGCGGCTGCAGCTTGGACAGGGCCGCCACCTCTGTGCCGACGTCGTTCTCGAAGGCGACTTCATCGTGGCGCAGGCCGAGCTTGAGCGTCAGGTTCGGCAGTACGCGCCATGTGTCCTGGACGTACGCGGTGAACTGGCTGCCGTCGTTCTCGGCCGGCGACTCGATGGGCGAAAAGAGGAGCGTGTAGGGCGCGCCGAAACGGTCGCCAAACGAGTAGCCACCTCCGGTGGCGTTGTTCTGCGTGGCGAAGAAATTGCTGGCGTACTCGACGCCCACCTCGACTTCGTGGTCGCCCGCGGCGCCATCGGTGAACCAGATCAGGTTCGTCGTCAGGTCGTCCCGGTCGCGGGTCGAGAACTGCTGGTTCGTGTAGTTCACCGAACGCGAGCCGTCGCCGAAGGAGTCGACGTGACCGATCGTGTCGAAGTCACGGCTTTGCGGGAACGAGTTCAGCTCGCCGCGGAGCATCCCGGCCTTGATGTGCCACTGCAGGTCCGAGGTCAACAGTCCGAGCGCGTCCACGCCGAGAATGGTCTTCGGCTGCTCCTGGTAGCGCGTGGCTTCCGGCGCCACGGAGCGGGAGGCGTTGGCGTTGGCGATCGTTGCGTCTTCACCGATGTATCGGCCGGTGACCTGCCACTCCGGGTTGACCTGCCACGTCAGCTTGCCGTTGAGGTTCATGCCTTCGAAGTCGCGGGTGGCCGGCGACTCGGTGGGGGTGTTCTTCGACTTCACCGGGTTGGCCGCGGCGAAGAACCAGAGTTCGTCCCGGCGGATCGGACCGCCCAGTGTGACGGCCGTCTCCTGGAACTCGACGACGTTGTCGTCCGTGTCGAAGTGTTCGCCGCTGGTATTGAAGTCCGTGTCGCGGTAGCGCACGTCCAGACTTCCTGAGAACGAGTTGCCGCCGGACTTCGTGACGACGTTGACCACGCCGCCGGTCGCGTTTCCGTAGCGAGCCTCGAATCCGCTGGTCTCGAAGTTGATCTCCTGGATCGTGTCGAAGTTCATGTTGATGTTCCAGGTCGCAGTGACCGGATCCGTCGTGTTCACGCCGTCCACGACGAACGAGTTCTCACCCAGAGTCGAGCCGAAGACGTTCGGGTTCGAGCCGCCCGCGACGCCACCCACGTCGGTCAGCACACTCTGGTAGCTCCGGTTCGCGGAGCCGATGGAAGCCTTCTTGAGGTACTCGGCGCCGAAGGTCTGCGAGGTCGACACCTGCTCGGGATCGACTACGGGAGTCTCGGCGACGACCATCACCTCTTCGCCGAATTCGCCCGTCGGCATGGAGAAGTGGATCTCCGTGACGCGGTTCAGTCGGACCTCGACTTCGGTCCGTTGCTGCGGGATGAAGCCATCCAGCTCGGCTTCGACGGAGTAGACGCCCGGCGGCAGGCTGGGGAAACTGAAGCCGCCCTCAGCGTCCGCGAAGGCAGTTCGAGAGCCCATCAGGTTGGGCGAGTTGACGGTTACCGTGACGCCGGGAAGCGCTGCGCCGTCGGCATCCATGACCTGTCCGGCCAGCCGGCCGGTGAGTTGAGCGGCCGTCGGGGCGGCCAGGAAAGCAAGCGCCAGGGCGGCGCATAGACCGAGGACCGCGCTCCGGTTCAGGCCGGAGCGGGTTCCTCTGGAGTTGGCTTGACGATGTGACACTACGGTCCCTCCTGCTTGCGGGGCATGAGACGGTCGAGCAAGGCGGATGCCAGCCCGGATGACGAGAGTCGGACGCGCACCCGGTCAGGCCGTTTGGTGTTGTTCTTGCGCGGTTTTTCTGGAATTCGAGTGCTCGGTGTCGCACCCGCGGCCAGACCGTCAATTCACTGTCTTGGAGGTCTTTCTGCAAATCGCTGGATCCAGTGGATCCGGGATTCGGTGCTCCGATTCCGGTTCTTGAACCGGCGGCCGGCAGAACGGCGTCCGGAGCGCTCCAGATGTGGCGTCCGCCGGCCGGCTGCGATAGCTTCGCGGCCTCAAATCACAGAGCCCTGTCTTTCTGGGAGAAGGAGCAAGAGAGCCATGCCCGATCTCGATCCGTTCGGCATCGACGCCGAGTTGTACGACCTTTCGATGTCCGAGGGAGCCAAGCCGCTTCTAACGAAGGTCAAGAACTTCATGGCCGACTACGTCGAGCCGATCACTGAGGAGTACTACCGTCGCGCCGAAGGGCGGGAGGACCGCTGGAGCTACGGCGAGGGGCAGTTGGAGCTGCTCGACGGCGCGAAGGCGAAGGCCAGGGAGATGGGCCTGTGGAACTTCTTCCTGCCGGACGCGGAGACGGGCGAGGGGCTGAAGAACCTCGACTACGCCTACATCGCCCAGGAACTGGGCAAGAACCCGCTCGCCTCGCAGTGCATGAACTGCAGCGCGCCGGACACGGGCAACATGGAGGTGCTCGAGCGCGTCGGCACGGAGGAGCAGAAGGAGAAGTGGCTGGAGCCGCTGCTGAACGGTGAGATCCGCTCCTGCTTCGGCATGACGGAGCCGAACCTGGCCTCTTCGGACGCGAAGAACATCGGTACGCGCGCGACCCTCGATGGCGACGAGTGGCTGATCCAGGGCGAGAAGTACTACATCTCCGGCGCCGGCGACCCGCGCTGCAAGATCATGATCTGCATGGTGAAGACCAGCCCGGGCGGTCCGGCCCACCGCCAGCAGTCCCAGATCCTGGTGCCGATGGACACCCCGGGCGTGAACGTCCTGGGCCCGATGAAGGTCTTCGGCCACGACCACGCTCCCCACGGCCACATGCACATCAAACTGGACAACGTGCGCGTGCCGAAGGAGAACATCCTGCTCGGCGAGGGCCGAGGCTTCGAGATCTCCCAGCTCCGGCTGGGTCCGGGCCGCATCCACCACTGCATGCGGTCCGTGGGTCAGGCCGAGAAGGCCCTCGACCTGATGGTCAAGCGCGGCATGTCCCGTGAGGCCTTCGGCCGGCCGATCATCCAGCTGGGCAAGAACATCGAGGTCGTGTCGCGGGCCCGCATCGACATCGAGGCGATGCGTCTCATGGTCCTGCGCGCCGCCAAGGCGATGGACGTGCTCGGCAACCGCGAAGCGCGGGTCTGGGTCCATGCCGTCAAGGCGATGGTCCCGGAGCGCACCTGCCAGATCATCGATCAGGCGATCCAGATGCACGGCGCCACCGGCGTCTCCCAGTGGACCCCGCTCGCCGACATGTACACCGGCCAGCGGACGCTGCGCATCGCGGATGGCCCGGACGAGGTCCATCACCTCGTCGTCGGCCGCGCCGAGCTGCGTCGGTACACGGAGGAGAGCGCGGCGAACTAGGTCGCCGAGCGTGGCAGCCCTGGTGGGGCTTTCGCCTTACCTCACATACACCGGATTCGAGTAGATCCACGTCCGCCATTCGCCGTCGACTTCGAGCCAGCCTTCGACCCGGTAGACGCCGGGCCGGTCGAGGCGGTGGGTGAGGGACCGGGCTTCGGTGGCGGCGATCTCTTCGCCGTCGCGGATCAGGCGGATGGTTGCGGGCAGGGGAAAGAGACTCTTGAGTTCAGCCGTGGCGCCGGTCTCCAACGTCCACTCGTCGCCCATGATGGCTGTAGGCCCTTCCCCCTCGTCGATGTAGAAGGAGAAGCCTGTCGGATCGGCCAGCCAGTCGTGGGCGACGTAGACGTGGCCGGCGGCGACGGCGGCGCGGATGGACTCTTCGTCGAGGGCCGGCGCCAGGATGTGGGTGGTGGAGTTGTTCATCGAGACCCAGTACGGGTCGAGGTCGTAGCGGCCGATCACGGCGCCGGCTGGGTGGCCGCGTACGAGTTCGGGGATTCCGGGCGCGTGGTCGGCGGTCAGGATTCGCATTTCGTCCGGATCGTCGACGATCGTGCCGACGCGGACGGAATCGTCGTCCACCTTGATCACGACGAAGACCTGGTTGTGGTGGCAGTCGTTCGCGTTGACGCCGACGACCCGACGACGTGCTGTTTCACGGTCCCACTTCTCCAGGTAGAGCGCGGGATAGTCGAACTGGGCGCCGAAGACCGCCTCGGGGTAGAGCTCGACGGCCCGGGCCAGGGCCTTCGACCGGTCCGGGTCGAGGATCCAGGCGACGAGAGCTTGCATCGAGTCGCCGTCGTCCAGGGCGTCGGCGTGGCGGTTGTAGATCTCCATGCCGGTCAGGCCGTCCATGGGATGGTCGACCCGCTCTTCGACGTGGGAGAGGAACGCCATGCCGGCGCCGCGGTTCACCTGGCGGAGCAGCGTCCCTGCGTCGGCCCCCATGTACTCGACGACCGACTCCTCGGGGTGGATCAGGAAGCCGTGCGCCTCCGAGCCCGGGATGAAGACCACGTCGTCGCGCAGTCCGTGCCAACTGTCCATGAAGTCGCGCGGCGGCCGGTAGTGGTCGGAGAGGAAGACGACGTCGACGCCGATTCGTTTGGCGTCCAGCAGGAGCTCTTCGGGCGTGCCGCCGGTGTGGTCGGAGTCTCCCGCGTGGGCGTGGAACACGCCGCGATAGTCGTTGAGGCCGGGGAGGGGCGGCGGCGGTTGAACCGCAGCGCGGTGGCGTTGGATGTCGGCGTGAGCGGCCGCCAGACGTTCTTCGGACAGGCGCTCGATCGTGGTCCAGCGTCGCGCCGGCGGTTCGCCGGACGCGGTCTCCTGGGTTTGGGTTTGACCCCAGGCGCACGCCGCGGCCAGAAGGCCGCAGGCGGCAGCCTGGAGCCGCGGTCTCACAAGGAGTAGACCCGCGCCGCGGTCCGGTAGAACATCGCGTCCTGTTCGTCGTCCGGGAAGCCGGCCGCGATCTTCTTCAGGCCGTTGTACATCGCGTGGTACGGGATGGAGAGCTTGTCGACGGGGAAGTTGCTCTCGAACATGCACCGCTCGGGGCCGAAGCAATCGATCGTGTGCAGGTAGTAGCGGCGCTGCGCGGCGACGAGTTCATCCGAGGTCGCGGGAGTGGCGCGCTCGCTCCAGCCGAAGCCGTTGTCCGGCATGGCCAGGCCGCCGATCTTGGCGACCACGTTGGGACACTCGGCGATCTCGGCGATGTCGTCCTTCCAGGCCTCGAAGATCGCCTCGCGGCTGTCCGCGTAGGGGCCGACGCCCAGCGGCGTGCCGAAGTGGTCGAGAACCATCGTCGTTTCGGGCACGGCGCGCGCCAGGGCGGCGAAGTCGCGGTTCTGGTGGTGGTAGTGCCAGGTGTCGAAGGTCAGACCGCGGTCGCCGAGCGCCCTCATGCCGCGCCGGAAGTCGTCGCGGGCGTACAGCCCCTCGGGCGCCCGGCCCGCGATTCTCAGGTGTTCCGGGTGCGGGTCGCGGGCACCGCTGTGACGGATGCCCCGGAACAGGCCGTTTCCAGCCTCCTCGTGGGCGTCGAGCACTTCGGCGACCTCGTCGCCCAGGGTCAGGTTCGCGTGACTGACGATGCCGGAAATCGTGGCCCCGTCGCCTTCGGCGGATGCGGCGGCGTTTTCGGCCACGAACTCCGTCTCACCCACGCACCGCAGGTGCTCGGGACCGTCCTCGCGGTAGCAGGCTCTGCACTCCACGAACACCGTCTTCTCGATGTTGTGGCTCTGACCGTCGGCGCCGACCTCTTCCGTGTCGCCCCAAAGATCCTCGAGCAGGTAGTCGCCAGTCGGACGTCGCCAGAGATGGTGGTGCGGGTCGACGATCCGGCGGGATGGGTCGACGGTTTCTTCCTGGACCTGGGCCAGCCATCCGGGCGTGCCGGGCTTGGGTGCGGACATCAAGCGCCTCCTGTGTCGTTTGGGGGCGCTACCCTAGCAACGGAGCTGCCGCTTCCGGGGCGGCATGGGCTCAGTGCTCGTAGTCGCGGTGGTGCTCGGCCAGGAGGTCGCGGCCGAAGTCGCCGTCGAAGTCGCGCCAGACCGTGTGGCTGTGGTTCGCGCCGTTCTGGACGTTGTCGTACTCGATGACAAAGTCCGGCGCCTGGACGCGGTAGTAGTGGGGCGCTCCGGGCTCTCCCGGTCCCATCCAGGCAAAGTGGATCGCGTTCCCGGCCGCCTTGACCTGGGCGCGGCGCTGCTCGGCGAGATCCGGCGGCACGTTGCCGGCGTACTCCTCGATCAGGGCGTCGAGCAGCTCCCGTTGCCCGGCGTTCAGGGCGCTTGCCGGCACCCCTCTTGGCACCTGGCGTTCAAGCCGCGGCTGGTTCGAGCTGAAGATGTCGCGGGGCGCTTCGTCGCCGATGACGGCCTTCTTACGCTGCTCTTCGTCCAGGGATTCGAGCAGCGTTCGGGCGAGGTCCTCCTCGCGTCCCAGCGCGCGCAACCCCTGGCGCGGACCGCTCGGCACCCGATGCGGGTTGGCGCCCAGGAAGAGGGGTGTGGATGCGGTCGCGTCTCCGGCGACGACGGTGAAGTTGAGTGACACGTGGTGTCCCTCGAAGCTCCAGCCCCAGTCACCGTCTTCGCTGGGTGCGTCGAAGAACGTCACGTGGTAGCGGAGGGGATCACGCATGGACGTGAAGCGGTTCGCGCCCGCGGCCTCCTCGAGCCTGCGGAGTACGGTCTCCAGGCTCATCACGGTCGTCGTCTTGCCGTAGCCCGTGCGGCTCAGCGAGGCGCTGAGCAGGGCGTGGAGCAGATGGTGCTGATCCGGGCTCATGTCCAGCATCGACAGCCCCTTGCGTTCCTTGGGGATGAAGTGCCAGTCGACGCGCGCGGCGTCGCCCATGTCGAGCATGACGGTCGCGCGCTGCTCGTCGCTCAGCGAGGCCAGCAGATTGGTCGCCGCCGAGACCATCGTGCCGGAGGTCTTCTCGTTGCCGGCGGCACCGAGGATTCCGGCCGCGCCGGCGCAGCCCAGGGCGATCAACAGCATGCGTGCGGACATGGTATGCCTCCTGCGGTTCATCGGCGCCGCCGGCGCTATCGCCGGGTGCCGCGCTCGTTTGCCGGTTCGGACGTTCCAGCGTATCGCGGCCCGGCGTGGCTACACAGATCCGGGGGAGTTCAGGGCTAAGCTCGCGCGATGATTCGGCTCGCCGCGTTCGTCGCCACGGCACTGCTTGCCGCCGTTCCCGCCGCCTCCCAGGACCGGCCCGGCGTCAGGGCGCTCGGCATCGAGCAGCCGGTTCGTGTCGACGGCGAACTGGGCGACTCCGCCTGGCTGGAGGCCGAATGGGCACGCGGCTTCACTCAACGCCAGCCCCGCCCCGGAGAGCCCTCGAGTGAGCCTACGGAGTTCGCCATCGTCTACACGCCCGACATGCTGTTCGTCGGGGTGCGGGCGAACGATCGCGAGCCGGCGAGGATCGTGGCGAAGGAGATGGAGCGGGACAGCGACCTGTTCCAGGACGACTCGATCCTGTTGCTGTTCGACACGTTCCACGACGGGCGGAACGCTTACCTGTTCCTGACGAATCCGAACGGCGCCCGTACGGATGCACTGCTGACCGACGAGGGCAGGGACGTGAACTGGGCATGGGACGGCGTGTGGGATGTCGCGGCTCGACGGACGGCGGATGGCTGGGTAGCGGAGATCGCGATTCCCGTCTCGACCTTGCGCTTCGATCCCCATAGCGAGGTCTGGGGCCTGAACGTGCAGCGGCTGATCCGTCGCCGGAACGAAGAGACCCACTGGGCGCCGTTGCCGCTCGAGGCCAGCCGCAACAGCGACCTGACCCAGTTCGGTCAGGTTGCCGTTTACCGCGTCTCGCTGGCCGGGGAGATGAGCGGATTGCGAGGTCTTCGGCCGTCACGCCAACTCGACATCATTCCCTACGCGGTTGCCGGCCGGAGCGACGACCGGGTTCTCGGGGGCAGTAGCGACGACTTCGATGGCGGACTGGACCTCAAATGGGGGCTAACGCGCTCCCTGGTGCTCGACCTGACCTACAACACGGACTTCGCCGAGGTCGAGGTCGACGACCAGCAGGTCAACCTGACCCGGTTCTCCCTGTTCTTCCCGGAGAAGCGGGACTTCTTCCTGGAAAACGCGGGCGTCTTCGACTTCGGGCCGCGGCCTCGAGTGCCGTGGGGTCAGCCGCTGATGAGGCCGTTCTTCTCTCGACAGATTGGGCTCGAAAGCGGTCGCACCGTGCCGATCGACGTCGGTGCGCGGCTCACGGGGCGCGCCGGGGGCTGGAACGTCGGCGTTCTTGGGATCGGCACTGCCGGCCTCCCGGCGGGGGAGAACGGAGAGAGCGCGGTGCCCGCGGCGACGTACGGCGTGGCGCGCTTCACCAGGAACATCGGCGAGCGATCGACGATCGGAGGCATCTTCACCCAGCGCGGGCGGGAAGGACACGGCAGCGAACGGCTGGTCGGACTCGACTTCGACCTGAAGCCGACCCAGCGGACTGAGGTCTCGGGGTTCTGGGCGGAAAGCGACCGCGGGCTGGGCGCCGCCGAAGCGGAGGACAACCAGACCCGGGGCGCTGGCGTCGCCTACCAGGGACCGGAACTCACGGCCAGCGCGGACTACGTGGAGGTGCAGCCAGACTTCGAGCCGACGGCCGGTTTCCTGCTCCGGCGGGACTTCAGGATGTTCTATCCGCGCCTGGAGTGGCGCCCCCGGATCGAGAAGTGGGGCCTGCTCAACTGGTGGTCCGACCTGGGAGTCGAGCGCTTCGAGCGGAGCAGCGACGGCCGATTGGAAAGCGAGAGAATCGCCCTCTCGCCTCTCGGCTTCGCCACCGAGAGCGGTGAGTTCCTGTGGTTCGGCCGGCGCTGGTCCAAGGAGCAGTTGTTCGAGCCGTTCGAGATTTCCCCGGGCATCGTCGTTCCCACCGGCCTGTATGACAACGAAGGCTTCGCAGGCGGCTTTTCCACCAGCGGCAAGCGGGCGGTCTGGTACGACAGCCTGACCTTCTGGGGCGGCTTCTTCGACGGCGACTGGTTGTCGACATCGTCGACCGTGACTCTGCGGCTGTCGAGGCGGCTGCGCACCTCGACTTCCTGGTCATACACCGACGTGTCGCTTGCCGCCGGCAGTTTCAGCTTCGATCAGTTTCAGCAGCGGTTGGACCTCTCGTGGACCCCCAACATTCGTCTGAACCTGCTCGCGCAGTACAACACGGCGGACGAACTGCTCGGCGTCAACGCGCGCTTTCACTGGATCTATCGCCCCGGATCGGACCTGTACGTCGTCTACAACGAGAACTGGAGAGCGGAGGCGATCCACCGCCGAGTGCCCCTCGGCCGACAGGTGATTGTCAAGCTGAACTACCGAATGCAGCGCTGACGCTGCATCAGGCAATGCTCGGGTCCGGCTGGACCGCCAGCTCCCGCACCACGAACGACGAGCGTCCGCTGTTCTCCTCCCATAGGCCGATCGCCAGCCGGTAGGTTCCCGGCGGCAGGACCACCTCGCTGCGGACGGCGATGTACTGGCCCGCCGCCTGCTCGAGTTCGGCTAGCGGCACGTTCAGCTCGAAGTCGAAGTGCTGGGGTGGCATCCGGCTGCCGTCGTCGCGCTGCACCTGGACCACGACGCGAAACAAGCCGCTGGCGACCGGGTTGCGGGTCGCCCGGGTGGGCACGAGTTCGAGGTCGCTGATCGGCAGGCTGGCCCTGACTTCGAGCGGCGTGTGCCCGGGTTGGTCCGGCGGTTCGCGCGATGCGGACCTCCGGACCTGAACTTCCATGCCGTGGTTGTTCTCCTCCCAGCCGAACAGCAGCGTGCCCCAGGCGCGGCTGGCGAGGTTCTGCTGGATCGTCACTGGAACGTAGCTCGCCCGATAGCGGAGAGAACTGCTACGGGCCAGGGGCCGCTGCCGCAAGCGGAGAGTGATCTCGCGGATGCCGGTTTCGCCCATCGCGTCGGGCGGCGTGAAGGAGAGCGAGTAGTAGGTCGAGATGTCCGTGCGAGTCGACTGCAGGAACTCGTCGACGCCGGTGTCGGAGACGAAGGAGAGGCCGCCGGTCAGGTCGGCCAGACTGTTCAGGCCGGAACGCACGTTGGACAGCTCGACGATCGAGCCGCGGTCCTTGGAACTCTCGCCGAGTTCGCTGATCGCCGGGTCGATGACCGGCGGTTTGAGAGGATAGAACGTCACCCGGTGCGTGTTCGCGAGAGCCGCCAGTCGATCAAACTCGGAGGCGCAACTCAGTTCGGCGGCCATGGTCTGGAAGGCGAACGCACCGCCGTCGTCGACCTGGACGATGTTCGTCGCCACGCCCATGCGGTCGGCGCGGTCGACGCCGAAGGGTCGGTGATTGCGGTCGTTCAGGTCGAGCGAGCCGCGGGCGCTGATCATCTCGTCGCCGTCGAGCTGCCTGGAACCGCCGGCGAGCCGGTCGTACATCGTCTTGGCGGCGCTGTCGAGGGGATGACGGGGCAGGCCGTCGCTCACGAACAGGATCGCCTTGCGGCCGGGCACGAAGGCCAGCGCCTCGACCAGGGAGCGCACGGCGCTGACGGTCTGCAGCGTGTCCTGCTGCAGGGCCTGGCCGTAGCTCCGGAGGTTCGACTCCACACTGGCGAGGGATGCCTCGCCGAGCCGGTAGCGGCTACCCTTCGCCGCCATCAGCCGCAGCGTCTCCCTCATGGCCAGGGAAACGGAGCGTTGCCGGGAACGGAGGGTCGTCAGTGGGATGTCCCGGTCCATCGCGGCCACTATCGTCCTCTGGACCGCCTCGCGGTCGCGGGTCGGAGACAGCAACGGCTCGAGGCGGTCGCCGAAGGCGGCGGCGGCGACCCAGGTCGGGTTGGCTTCGATCTCCGCATCCAGGGCGGCGCCGATCTCGGCCAGGACCGCGTCACGGTGCTTCCGCTGCAGATGCCGTTCGTCGATGAACAGCAGAATCGTCAGGCGCCCGCTGATCGTGGTGCGGAGGTCCTCTCCCGCCGCAACGCTGAGGATCTCGACCGGCTCGCCCTCGACCTTCAACTGGAAGTCCTCCCTGGTCAAGCCGGTGACCGGCCGATCGGAGGAGTCGGTAACCACGGCGTCGAGGCTGATCAACCGCACGTCGATCGACTCGCGGAGGACGATGTCCTCGCGGATCGGTCCGCGACCCGTCTCTCCCTCTCCTTGTCCGCGGGTGTCGCCGCCTGGACGAGCCTGCGCGGCGGCTTCAGGCTGGCCGCACCAGGGCGCCGCGGTGATGATCACGGCGATGATCGCGACGAGCCGTGTTGGCGAAGCGCGGAGAACTCGTGAGCCGGCCAAGAGGGACAATGTTAGCGCCGACAGCCGGTGGCACCGGCTGCTATCCTCTCCGTTCCCGGCAAACAGGAGATGGTCTGATGAAGCGGAGTCTCATCGAACGAACGGCGGTCGCCGTCCTGGTGGCGGTTGTCCTGGCGGCGGCGCCCGCCGCGGCGCAGGGCACCGACTACATCGCGCCGCGCACCCACGACGGCAAGCCTGATCTGAACGGGATCTGGCAGGCCGTGGGCGCGACCCACTGGGACATCGAGGCCCACGCCGCGCGTCATGGAGCGGTGGTCGAGATGGGCGCCCTGGGCGCCATTCCGGGCGGTCTCGGTGTCGTCGAGGGCGGGGAGATTCCGTATCTGGCGGATGCGCTGGAGCTGCGGAACCAGAACCGGGAAAACTGGATGGAACTCGATCCGGCGGTCAAGTGCTACATGCCGGGAATCCCTCGCGCCAACTACCTGCCGTTCCCCTTTCAGATCGTCCAGACGCCGGATCACGTTCTCATTGCCTACGAGTTCGCGAGCGCCAGCCGCGTGATCTACATGAACCGGCCCGACTTCGAGGCCCCCTTCGATACCTGGATGGGACATTCCCGTGGACGCTGGGAGGGAGAGACTCTGGTCGTCGACGTGACCAGCCAGGTGCCGGACACGTGGCTCGATTCGAGCGGCAACCACCACACGGACGCGATTCACGTCGAGGAGCGCTGGACCGCGACGAGCCCCTATCATCTGCGGTACGAGGCGACGATCACGGACGAGAACGTCTACAGCGAGCCCTGGAGGATCAGCCTGCCGCTCTATCGCCGGATCGAGCCGAACATGCAGCTTCTGGAGTTCAAGTGCGTCGAGTTCGCCGAGGAGCTGATGTACGGGCACCTGCGCAAGGGCGCGGACTCGAGTCCCTGACCTTCAAGCTGAACGTCGAAGGAGGAGAACACCGATGAAGTTCCAGCGAATTGTTCTGCTGGCCGCCGCCGCGGCCGTCGTAGTTGCCATACCCGTCGCAGCCCACCACGCCTTCTCGGCCGAGTTCGACGCCGATAGACCGCTCCAGCTTCGCGGCACGGTGACGAAGATGGAGTGGATCAACCCCCACGCCTGGATCCACCTCGAGGTGACGAACAACGACGGCTCGTCGACGGTCTGGATGGTCGAGGGCGGTACGCCGAACACGCTGGCCCGACGTGGTTTCACGAAGAACTCGCTGTTGCCGGGCACCGAGATCGTGGTTGACGGCTATCAGGCGAAGGATGGCTCAAACAAGGCGAACGGCCGTGACCTGACCTTCCCCGACGGCCGCAAGCTGTTCATGGGCTCGTCAGGTACCGGCGCACCGCGCGACGGCCGCGACCCGACGGAGCCGCCGCGGTAGAAGAACCGCACGCCAGCGCCTCTGGCAGCGGTCCGTCCAGGTGTTGACGTCCTACTGGCTGCTGCTGCCGGTGGCCGCCCTCGTCTCGTCCTCGAGCAGCCGAGCCCCCCTGAGGATGTTGCCCATCGCGTAGTTCCCCTCGTGGCAGGCGTACTCGTACACGTTGCCCGAGATGCCCGGCCAGAGGTACTCGCCGCTCCAGGGTGCGCTCCACACCGTCGGATCGTCGACGGTGAAGCTGTAGAGGAGGTCGCTCTCGCTGACGCGGGTGAACCGCTCGGTTACCTTGAGGTTCCGTGAGGCGAGAAAGAGCGCCGGTTGGTCGATGAAGTTCGTCGTCTCGACGACCAGCGTGTCGCCTTCCCACCAGCCGATCGAGTCGCCGAGCCACCGGCGTTCGGCCTCCGGGATGTGTTCGCCGCCGATGCGCACGATCCGCGCGTCGTGAACCATCTCGGTCAGGATCATCAGGTGATCCTCGGTCTGCACGATCCGCTTGGCGTTGTTGTAGAGCACGGGCAGCATCGGCGGTCCGCCCGTCGACCCGAAGCCGATCAGGCAACGCTCGGGAACGCCGAGGGACTCTGGCCCGTCATAGGGGCCGGGGCCCTCGGCCTCCAGCCACCATGCGGTGCCGTCGTTGCCGCGCCGGCGTCCACGGCGCTCCGACAGCCTCTGCATCGTTTCCGCGGTAAGTGCCGGCATCCGACCGTTCGGCGGGTCGGTGATGATCGAAGTTCGGAACTTGCCGTCGATCGAGAACACGTCGCTACCGCGATCGGTCCAGAAGTTGTTGTAGCCGCCGACGTTGCCCGCGCCGCTCGTCTCGCGGAACTCGTCGCCCAGGCCGATCGGCGGCGCCCCTCCCGGTGGCGGCGGTTCGGTGATGTCCCGCCTGGCTGCCCGGGCGGCTACCCGTTCCCGCTCCCTTTCGACGATTCCGTTGGCCTGCTCCGGGGTCAGGAACAGGTTGTCGCCAAACTCGGCCGGCCGGCTGAGCGGCGTCAGTGTGGCGATGTCGTAGTTGCCGGTGAAGTCCGGGTGCCCCGAGGCCGTCCGCGGGATCGCGTCGTCCTCGATGGCTGTCGCGGACGGTACCGCGAGGAAGATGATGGCGGCTGCCGCCACGAGTGCTCCGCGAGTCCTGCGCTGCATCGCTTCTCTCCTCCTTGACTCTTCGGTTGGGGTATCCGTTATACCAGCCTCGGCCGTCGCGGCCGGGGGGCCGCCGGCTCCTGGAGCTGGCGGCAGGAGCGGGATGGCGCCGGGCCCTGTTGGTCGCCATGCACAGTGGGCACGTACGCCTGCCTATTCACCGAGCGTCGGGAGCGACCCGGCGCCTTGTGCCGGCTGTTCTATTCGGCAGGGGACCCGGCTCGCAGGCCCACTACGCGGCTGACGACCAACCGGGCGAAGTTACCGTGTCGGTCTATGGGCGTCAAACTACTCAGCCCCGTTGGCTTGCCCATACCCGATGCCTGGCGCGCTAGGCCGGCGTGAGTCGGGCGGTGACTGCCGTCGTCGCCACGACGAGCCCCGTCGTCGATGCCCAGTAGAGAGCGGCGAGCAGGTAGCCCCTTCGCTGCGGCAGGCCGAGGACGGCTGCGGAGCCCAGGCCGAGCAGGACCAGGAACCAGATCGTGAAGGGATTGACGCTCGCCCAGACGACGTTGAGCGCGGCGTTGTCCCCGCCCAGGATCATATGGAGGCTCGGGACAGGCTGCGCATCCGCGGCGGACTGGATCGCATCCAGGCCTCTCTGACTGGCGATGAGAAGAGTGACCCAGCCCTGAATCTGTGAGATCACGCTGAGGTGGACCATGAGTGACAGCGAAGGTGCGAAGCGGGCCTGACCCTTGAAGGCCACGGCGAGGAGCCACACGAACAGGGCCTGGAGGAACAGCTTGATGACGAATGCCGTACCGGCCAGGGCGCTCCCTGCCCACCGGACGACCGCGCTCGCTTGCCGGGCCTGTTCCGCTTGAGCCAGAAGCTGGTCAGCCTGTTCGGCGCCTCCCGGAAGCGCCTTGGCGAGTTCGGCCTTCATGGCCTGCTCCTGGAAGGGCGCGTTCAACTCGACGAGTACCAGCGTTCCCAACAGCATCAGGAGCATGGTCGGGAGCCAGGGTGAACTCCGTCCGATGATCTGGAAGCTCTTGTGCGGCGACGTGACAATGCGGACGAGGGCCTTGAACCAGTCCCCCTGGGAGTTCGCTTGATCCACGCTGGTCGTTGCGCGGTGCTGGTCGTGGGTGTCCTGGGAAGGCTCGGTCATTTCTTGCTCCTGTTGCCGATCCACGAGAGGCGGGAGAACCTCTCGCGTCGGGAGATGCTGAGGATCAGGTTCTCGAGCCGGCCGGCGCCGTCTTCTCCCTCGGCACCGGGCAGTTCGCGGAACTCCTTGCGGGAACAGGACAGGAGCACCTTGCCGTCCCGGATGACGGCGATGTGGCTCGACACGCGTTCCACGTAGTCGAGCATGTGGGACGTCAGGAACACGGCGACGCCGTCCTGCTCGGCCATCTGCTGCAGGATCGACATGACGGTCCGCGCGCTGAGCGCGTCCATGCCTTCGAACGGCTCGTCGAGGAACAGCACCCGCGGCGCGTGCAGGGTCGCGGCCGCCAGGCGGATCTTCTTTCTCATTCCGTGGGAGTAGGTGGTGATCGGTCGCCTGGCGGCGTCTTCGAGATCGAAGACGGCGAGCGCCTCGTCGGTTCGCTGCCCGGCGTCCTCCCGGCCCAGGCCGTAGATGCGGGCGTATGACAGCAGCAGCTCCTCTCCGGTCAGGCTCTCGAACATGACGCTGTGGTCGGGCACGATGCCGAGTTGTCGCTTGAGTTCGGTGTCGTTCACGTCGACTGGCCTGCCCAGCAGGCGGACAGTGCCGCGTGTGGGCTTGAGCACTCCGGTCAGCATGGACCAGGTCGTCGTCTTGCCCGCTCCGTTTGGACCGACGAACCCCAGGATCTGGCCCTCCCGAACGTCGAGATCCACACCGTCGACAACGACGTTGCCGTCGTACGACCGGGTCAGGTTCTCTGCCTTGATTGCTTCCATCAGTTTGCGGGTTCCTTGTGGTTTGTGGGTGATCAGGAGGGGCTCGGTTTCTGCGGAGGGTCTTCGTCGGGGTCCTCAAGCAGGAGTTCGCGTCCGCGGGTCCCGAGTACGCGCGCCTGCCACCGGCGAGAGGCGTATGCGGCTGCGGCGGCGAGGAGGAGCCCTGCGACGGCGATGAACACCGCCGTCAATGCGGTCACGCGCTGGTTCTCCCGGAGTGTGTAGAGAAGAAAGGACAGGAGGCCGGGTCCGAGGGTGAGGTTTGCTGCCACCAGGGCGGCCCCGAACTTCGCGCCATCGAGGTTGTAAATGAGCCCCGTGTTGCGTTGGGGCCAGTAGAGCTGCAGCAGACCGTATGTAGCGGCACCCATGAGGACTCCTGCGAGCATCAGGCAGACCGCGACGACAAGGAACGGCCAGCCGAACCAGTCAAGCGGCGTCAATCCCAGGATGAACGCGAGAACGAAGAGGATCACCACGTTCGCCGCACGGCCGGGCGCACGGAAGATCCGTCTGACCGAGAACGGCAGCGTGAGCGACTCCCGCCATACGTGGCAGGTGGGAGGCTGCTTTCCCACCCGGAACTCGTTGAGAAAGACACCGTAGATCGCAGCCATCCCTACGACGAAACCGGCGGCGGTCGGCACCCAGACCAGGGCGAGACCGATCGTCATGGCCAGAACCAGACGCGCCGGTTTGAGACGCAGCAGACCTTCGGTCTCGAGCAGCCAGAGGACGCCGAAGGGGGCGAGGCGGTTCGACCGCCGGAGTATCCGTGCCAGAGGCAGCACACCGGACGCTCCGCGGCGGTCGCCGCCCGGGCGATCCAGATAGCTGCGAAGAAGGAGCCGGCTCTCGAGCGCCATCAACACACCGAGGATGGTGAGCAGACTTCCGAGCATTGCCAGATTCCGAACGGACCACCCTGGGTCGTGAGCGATGCCGGCGACAAGCCCCGGCGGCGTGTAGCTGAGACCGCGGAGGATCGCGGAGTCTTCGATAGCCTTCGTGATTCCTTCGGAGTTCAGTTCTCCTCCGAAGGCCAGTGTCCCGACGAGGATGGCACCTTGGAACGCGGCCATGATGGCCACCATGGCCAGGGTGCCGAGCGCACCTTCGACCCAACGGTTGAGCAAGAGCGACAGGATCGCCGCTGTACGGCCGAAGATCCATACCAGGGCAAGGACACCCAGCAACGTGATCGGCGCGCCGGTGATGCCGCCCGATCTCATGACCGTCAGATAGACGCCGGTGGGACCGAGAACGGGGAGCCAGTATCCGATCGTGCTCAGAGCGAAGCGGAGCCCGTACAGGTCACGAAAGCCCACCGGCAGCCGTAGCAGGTCCTCCACGTCGAGCAGCCACGTGACCGGTGCCCGGAGCGCCACCTGGGCGAGCAGCGCGAGAGCCGTTACGGAGCAGGCGATCAGGCTCAGGAGGTTTCTCCGCAAAGCGTCGCCCTCGATGGCGAAGATCAGCGGCAGGATCCCGAGAGTCCCGGCGGTCGCGAAGACCAGGAACAGGACGGCGACCAGGATTGCCACCGCCACCGGCTGGTTGGCGCGCCGCGCGGCGTCCGGGAACGAAAGCCGGGCGAGCGTCAGCAGCAGATCGGCCCGGCTGCCCGGGTTCGTGAACGTCGCCATGGAGTCCTGGGGATCGGTCTAGCCGGCTCTAGGGAAAGGTGGGCCGGCACCTGGACTGGTGGCGGGCCGAATCGGCCGTGCTGCACAGGGGAAACGAGACCCCCCGCCGACTTGCCTGGCGCAGGGAGCGACCCTGAACCTAGGGGCGACGGCTAGGTCGGGCAGGGGGTCCGGCTCGCAGGCCCACTGCGCCTCTGACGACCAACGAACGGACGCTACCGTGCGCCTGTGGCGTCCGTCAAACGTGCTTTCGCCTCCTGGTCTGCCACGGCGGTATGCGCGAACCCGATTGCCATTGCGGTGGTTCGCCGGGGACGCTCTGTCCCCGGTGAACCACCGCGGAAGGTCCTGGCCAAGGGCTTGACGGGAGTGCAGCGGTGACCGGCGATCGCTGGTGGCATCCACGGGAGTTCCAACCGATGGAATCGCCATCGTGATGTAACCCAGGTGGGTTGCCAGCCGGCTTGCTGTTTGGGCCGTCGCAGCCATCAAGTCCTCAGGCATTGGAGTATCTTCGTTGAGTCCCGACGCCTTGCTAGGTGCAGAGCACGACGGCGATGGGCGCGTAAGCTCCGGCAAGGGCTAGGCCGGCTCCGCCCGAAGCGGCCCCGGCGACGAGGCCGAAAGCCGTGACTCCCGCAATGGCGCCGATACAGGACCAGTTGACCTTGCCGCCATGGGTGGCGAGAAGAAGCTGATCAGTCGCCGGGTCGATTCCGGTCGGAAGATCGCCTTGCGGGCTGGCGGGGAAGCTGGTTTCGCTAGCCGCGGAGACCGATGCCGCGCCAAGAGCAAGAAATAGAAGGAGAAGGCATACGAGTGTCTTGTTGACCATATTGTGACCTTTCAGGTGTTGCGTTGTCGTTATGAAGTGGTTCGAGAGTACGTTGGCTTCGTTGCGTGTGTCGTCTCAGAGGAAGAGGGAGCAGGCGACACTGCCTACGGCCAGGGTAACGCCGATGGGCGTGGCCACTCCGCTGAGTGTGAGGATGAGTCCAGCTCCCGACATGAAGCCGCACGCGAAGTCCGTACCGGCCCCTGTCCCTGAGACGGCCTTCATTTCGAGAGCGTCAAGGATCGTGCGATCGCTGTTGTAGCGGGTCTTGTACACCGAAACAGAGGAGGTTGGACCACCGGGTGTCGCGGGGTTGATGCTCGGATTCGAGTCGGAGCCTGAGGTGACGCTTGGCGTTGCCACGGAAAGCAACAGGCAGGTCGCCACGGATGCAAGTAGTTTCATGATGAGGTTCCTGCGTTTGAGTTGACGGATTGGAGTTGACGGCTGTGGTTCGTGTCAATGCGCGGCCAGGCAGATGATCGCCATCGCGGCGGATGCGCCGGCACCGACGGCGGGACTCCCCGCAAGGCTGGCGCCGACCGCGACGCCGACGACGCCGGTCCAGCAAGCGACCTTGCGCCAGTTGACGGCGCCGGTGATGGCGTCAAGGGTTGCAGTCGGCAAGACGACAGCGCCGGCTGGAATCTCGCCCGTAGGGCCGTTGGGGACGGCCAGGTGTGGGGACGCGAAAGAGCTGGCCGGGACCTGAGCGGTCAGCGCGAATGCCATACAGGCAGCAAGGGCGTGCAAACGCTTCTTCATTTGACTGATCTCCGTTACCGCAGTTCGCTAGAACGGCCAGGGCCAGGGAAAGGGGAGACACCTGGTCGGATCGAAGGGGCCGGTGGTCGGTCCCATCGGACCGAGAATGAAGAGTGGACCGAACGGATCGTCGTCGCAGGGCTCGGGCGCCTGCTGGCTGATCTGCAGCGGGCCTTCGGGATGCGGCTCCGGCAACTGGAACGCCGACGGAGCGGGAGACGTCTCGAGCAGGTCGATCAGAGCCGTGGTCTGGTCCGAGGGAGTCGTGGCGGTCGGAATCGCGGCAGTGGCACTCGCGACGAGGGCGAGGAATCCGGACAGGAGGGCGATGCGGAACTTCATCGAGGGGCGTCCTTTCTGTGTTGTGACCGTGAATGGGGCGTTGTGATTCAAGGTGTTCGGGTGCGTCGAAGAGTGGAAGCCGGCCAAGGAGGCGCCGGCGGGTGTGGGTGGATTGTTGATGGTTGTTCTCCCTTTGACGGGTTGGCGGTTGCTTGGGGAATGGACGGAATGCGTACCGTCCGCGAAATCGGTTGTGGACTGCTCGCGAAGGTGAGGAGGACGCCGTCCCAGGAGCGTTCGAAGGTGCTGGAGCTCATGCGCAACCGGCCCAGGGACGGGTCGTCGATGACGAGTTCGTCACCGGCGCTGCGAATGACGACGAAGTGATCGCCGTGGACGTGGGCAATCGCGGGCATCGGGATGTCGTCGAGCCGCTCCACCGGAAGGCGGAGTCCATGGCCGGCAAGGCCTCGTGCCTCGGCCGCCTTCTTCAGGGCGAGCATGCTGGTGCCGTCCGGCCCGGTACCGGTTGCCACTTCCAGCTCGGCGAGTGTCGTCCCGGTGATGCCGTAGTGGTCGAAGATCATCTTGAGCGCGGCAGGCCCGCAGTCGGAGCGTTTCTGCTGCCGAACGACCTGGCCGAATCCGGCCGCCGTCGGGTCGATTGAGGCGGCCCAGGCGAGGCGGTCGAGGGTCGGACCGACCGCGCGTACCGCGACCGTTACCAGGCCGGTGGCCAGCAGCAGCCCGGCGACGGCCAACCGCCGCCGGCGACCCGTGCCGGAGGAATCAGGGTGCATCGCCTTCGATTCCCAGAAAGGTGCGCCAGGCGGTCTCGGGGCGTTCGCCGGTCGTGACCGCCTGGATGCGCGAGTGCTCGTCGACCAGAAAGACGAGCGGCACATGGACCACGCCGAAGCGCCTGGAGACGGAGGCATCGGGGTCGGCGATGGCGTGCCGGAGGCCCGCGCCGCCGGATTCGACGGCGTCGGCGCCGGCGATGACCGCGATCAGGTCGAAGCCGGTCTCGCCGGTCGCCGCGAGTCGCCGGAACGTGGCGATCGTTCGGTCGCAGTTGCCGCAGCCGGCCCGGGCGAAGGTCACGACCCGAAGCTGGCTCGAAGAGGCCGGCAGGGACTCGCCGTCGGCGAGGCCCGGCAGGGCGGGGAAGACCATGCCGACTTCGGGTCGCAGGGACAGTCTTGCTTCGAGCCGGGACTCGAACCAGAGAAGGCCGCCGATGGGGCCGATGACGGCCACAACGACGATCGCGATGGCGATCCGGCGGCGAGTCACAGCCGCCGCCGCTGGCCGCCGTTCGCCCGGCGAGGGGCGGAGGGAAAAGGGATGGTCCGGAAACGCAGCATGGAGACGAGCGGCGCGGAACGGGCGTCGAGCATCCGGAGCGCGTGCGCGAGGCGCGCCTTGAGTGCCTGCGCGGAAGGTCTCGCGAGTCGGAGCCTCAGGTTGCTGTTACTGAAGGAGGGTGGCTCAGTGTGAAGGGAGTCCGGAAGTCCGGCGCCGGGGTTGGTAGGGGGCTTTGGGGACATCATCGTTGTCTCGGGACGGTGCCGGCCGTTGGAAGGCTGGCTTGAGAACATGTGGGTCGAGGTTCGCGTCGAAGTCGAGCGCCGGGGGGCCAGCGGCGACGTTCATTGACTAAGACGCAAGAAGGCCCTCGAAACCCGGATCCGGGTTCCGAGGGCCCTACCTGGAGGCCGATTCGTGTAGCGCTAGCTCAGCAGCATGCGCAGATCGTCCGCGGTCAGATCCCGCAGGGACGACCCGCCGCCTTCGAGGATCGCGTCGGCGATCTTTCGCTTCGAGCGCTGCAGTTCGAGCATCTTCTCTTCCACGGTGTCGCGCGCGATGAGTCGGTAGGCGAACACCGGCTGGGTCTGACCGATGCGGTGCGTGCGGTCGATGGCCTGCGCTTCGACTGCCGGATTCCACCACGGATCGAGCAGGAAGACGTAGCCGCCGCGGTCAGGTTCAGGCCGACGCCGCCGGCCTTCAGGCTGATCAGGAAGATGTTGCAGTCCGGGTCGGTCTGGAAGTGCTCGACGACTTCACCCCGGTTCCGTGTCTGGCCGTCGAGGTAGGCGTAGGGTACGCCCTGCTCTTCGAGGTGGCGGCGGACGTAGGCCAGCAGCGACGTGAACTGGGAGAAGACGAGGCACTTGTGACCCTCGTCGAGGACCTCGGAAACCTGCTCGAAGAGGGACTCGAGTTTCGCGCTGCCGGCGTCCTCCCACGTCTCGTCGATCAGCCCCGGGTGGCAGGCCACCTGGCGGAGCCGCAGCAGCGCTTCGAGCACCTGCATGGTCGAGCCGGCGACTCCCTTGTCCTCGACCTGCTTCAGCAGGCTGTCCCGGTAGCTCGCACGGAGGTGGTCGTAGAGTTCCTGCTGCTTCGGATTCAGGGTGCACTGGAGGATCTGCTCGGTCTTCTCGGGCAGGTCGGGCAGCACCTGCTCCTTGCCGCGGCGGAGGATGAACGGCCTCAGACCCTTGGCGACGAGGGCGAGTTCCTCCTTGCTCGGGACCCGGCCGCCGGCCAGCACGTCGAGTGCGGGCAGTCGACCGAGGAGTCCGGGGTTGAGGAACTCGAAGATCGAGCCCAACTCGCCGAGGTGATTCTCGATCGGTGTTCCGGTGAGCGCGAGGCGGTTCTGGCCCGAGAGCAGACGGCAGGCCTTGGCGGTCTGCGAGGCGGCGTTCTTGATCGCCTGCGCTTCGTCGAGGATCACCGTGTCGAACTCGACCGTGGCCAGGTAGCCAATGTCGCGGCGTACGGTGCCGTAGGTCGTGACGACGAGGTCGGCGCTCTCGAGTTCATCGCGCAGGTCCTCACGATCGCGTCCCGCGTACTCGAGCACCTTCAGATCGGGCGTGAAGCGTGCAGCTTCGTCGATCCAGTTGTAGACGAGGCTGCGCGGTGCGACGACGAGGTACGGCAACTTCGTCGTCTTCGACGCCGTGCGGTACGTCCGCAGCAGGGCCAGCGCCTGAATCGTCTTGCCCAGCCCCATGTCGTCGGCGAGGACGCCGCCAAGGCCGAAGTCGCGGAGAAAGCAGAGCCATCCAAGGCCCAGGCGTTGATAGTTCCTGAGCGTACCGACGAAGCTGCGGGGTTCCTTCCTGGGCCTGATCGAGGAGAAGGTGGCCAGTTTCTCGCGCAGTTCCGCGAACGTCTTGCTTACGTTGGTCGGCGGTGTGACCGCCAGCAGAGCGTCGACCAGGAGCGCCTGGGAAGGCAGGAAGCGCAGACCTTCGTCGTTCGCGTCCTGGGCGAGTTGGCTCAGAGAGCCGTAGTTCTCGACCCAGGCCGCTGGGAGCAGTCCCTTCGAGCCGTCTTCCAGGTCGACGGAACGGCGCCCATCCGAGATCGCGGCGAGGATCTCCGAGAAATCGATGGGATCGCCGTCGAACTCGATCTTCCCGCTGAGTTCGAACCAGTCGACGCCGCTCTCGATGCGCAGTGCCGGTGGACTGGGCGAACGGATCGAGGCTCCGTGGGCCTCGACTTCCCAGCCTTCGAGCAGCAGCGGCTCGGCGACGGCCGGCAGGTCGCGCGGCTCGAGTTCCAGGCTGTGGCCGCTCTTCGAAGCGACCGGCTTGAGACCGAGTTCAAGCAACCTGACGAGGGCTTCCTGCTCCGTGTCCATATCGCGGCGAACGAAGCGATGCTCCTCCCAGTCGACGACTGCGGATCGCGGATCCCCGGCGTCGACGGTAAGGCCGCCGTAGCCGAAGGAGAGGCGGGCCTCGAGCTGCGGGTTCATCCACTCCGGGGCATCCTCCGGCTCAAGCGCCAACCGCGGTTGGGGCACGGGCGCCTCCTCCGACAGGTACACCTCCTCCGGGAGCTCGAGAGGCGGCAGCTTGGGAAGCTCCAGCAGGCTGGTCACTGCGGCCTCGAGATCCTCATCCGGAATCACGAGATCGCCGCTCTTGCCGAGCAGTGCATACCAGGGCTGGTCTCGCTGCGGATCGAGATGAAGTCGGCCGATCGCATCGTCGACCAGGAGCAGCATGTCTCCCTGCTCGTTCGATGCGTCATCAGGTGCCGTCCCGTCGCCGTTCGGCAAGGGTAAGACAAGCGCAGCCCGGCTCAGGGGTACCGTCTCGTCGCCACGCTTGAGCAAGCCGCGGAGCCGGACCCGGCTGGCCGCCGCGAGTTCCAGTTGCAGGGCCAGTCGCCAGGGTTCGCCGTCGTCGATCGTGACCGGACGTGGATCGCCGAGTGAGCGACCGTCCCACCAGTAAAGACTCCCGTCCGCGCTCAGTCGGGGTAGCAGGGAGCCGATCCAGTTCATGGGTACGTAGACCCGTTGCACGAGGGGACGGCCGGTCTTGCGGGTAGCACGGCCACCCTTGCGCTTGCGGCTGGCGCGTGCCGGTACTTCCGGCGGTAGCGCGGTGACCATGGCCGGCCCGGTGTCGGGCGGGCCTCCGTTCCACGCCGCGGAAGTTGTGTCGTCCGTTGTCAGTGCGAACAGCTCTTCCAGCTTTCCGTGGTCGATGCTCAGTCGCTTCAGCTTGCCGAATTCACCCTGCGGGTTCGGCTTGCGCCCGAAGATGTCGATCATCAGGCCGCCCGCGTTGCGGCTTGTGGCGGCGTTGAGCAGGAGCTGGATCTGAGGCGGAGCGTTTCTCGGAGTAGCCGGCTTCCGGGGCTGAGTGCGCCGTTCTATGTCGTCGCGCACGGTCTCCACGACAGAGCGCCAACTCGTTGTCGCGGGGGTTCGCCGTCGCCGCCGGTTGCGGCTTCGACGGGAACGACGGGCCGGGCGGGGGGCGGCTTCCGGACCGTCGCTGGTGGGCTGTACCGTGTTCATTGCCGATCCCGGGATGGACACTTGCGGAGGTCGCGTCTTGCGTAGCGAGACGCGGCCCGATCCTGCCGGCTGGCTCTTCGGCTCGTTCGCGGCGAGTTGCAGCAACGACGCCCAGATGTGGCCGCAGGCGGCGCCCGCAGCGAACTGGTCGCAGCCGCAGACAGCATGGAGGATGCGTTCGGCCGGAACCCTGGACCAGTCGAGCTCGACGTTCGCGGTGCCGTTCTGGTTGGGATCGGAGCTGGCGGTGTCCCCGGCAGGGGGTGGAGCAATGAGGATCCGGGCGCTTTCGCCCTCGATCTCCAGCTTGAGGTTGCCCGCCTTGAAGACGGCCTGTCCTTCTTCACGTTCTTCCGGCCGAAAGTGAGATGCACTGCGTTGATGAAGCGCGACCGTACGCGCGCCGCGCGGCCTGCCGCGCGGGCGGCTGCGCCGCCTGCGACGCGGCGGTCGCGAGCGTTTGGTCGCGGATGGGGTTGCGTTGGGGTTTTCGCTCTGCGCTTCTGGCATTCCGGTGGGGTGTTCGACCCGTTGAATCCGCCGGCGCCGCCGGCTAACAGTTCTGTCGCTCCCCGGAGGACGGTGCGACGTGACGAACGTCTCGGGAAGCTGAGTCGCGGCCGCTATGAGCGTCTGGCGGCGACTGCCTCGGGGCGCCGTGCAACCTGCGCGAGTGTAGCTCAATAGCGAAGATAGGCCAAGCCTCGTTCTTCGTTGAAGCGATCTCGGGGCTGAGGCCTGCTGCTACGATGGCGAACACGTCGACTCGGAGGAGAGTTGGACGATGGCGCAAACCGCTACTACGCAACTCGAAGGACCAGGCGCGGGGGCGAAGGCGCTGCCCGCGCCGGAACGGTTGACGGAGACCCGGCAACCGTTCGACCTCTCGGACGCAATGGTGGCCGAGATCGAACGCCTCGACATGGCGCAGAACATCCACGAGATGCAGGAACAGGGCTACACGATCCTGCGCGACGTCGCGGCGCCCGAGTTCACCGGGCGTTTGCGGGAGACCTGTCTCCGCCTGGCCGAGGAGACGGAGGGCAGGGCGAGAGGCCGTTCAGCCGCGATGCTCCTCGGTCGGGATCCAATCTACGAGGACGTCGTCCTGCGGCCGAAGATCCAGGCCCTCGCCGAGATCATGTGCGGGAAGGGCGCCCTGCTGTCTCAGTTGATCGCCAGCATCCGGCCATTGGGCGCGCAGAAGCTACCGTTGCACGCGGACCAGAACTGGCTGCCGGCGCCGTTCCCGGTGCACAACCAGCTCCTGACCCTGTGCTGGGCGTGCGACGAGTTCACCGAGGCCGGGGGCTGCACGAAGGTGATCCCGGAGACGCACCGCCTGCGGCGTCATCCGAACGAGGAGGAGGTTGCCACGGAGCCTGGCGCGATTCCGACGGAGTGCCCGGCCGGGTCCGTCGTGGCCTGGAACGGTTCGGTCTGGCACGGCAACTACCCGCGCGCGATTCCTGGAGAGCGTGTCGTCCTGCACATCACGTTCTCCCGCCTCGCGCTGCGCCCGGTCGAGGACTACGGGCATCTCGACGAGGAGTGGCTGGAGGGCAAGCCCTATCCGCTGCGGGTCATGCTGGGCCGCGAGGATTTCCTGGGCAGCACGACGGTCGCTCGCGGCCACGCGGACTACACGCACCTGGTACGCACCTTCAACTGGGCGAAGACGTAGCGGCGGCAATCCGCCCTCGCCGGCTCTACGGCTGGATCAGGTAGGTGAACTTCACCGCGATCTGGCGGTGGGTGCTCTGCCTGTAGCGCAGATCCTCGGCCATCCAGTTCTCGTTGTAGACCACGAACAGGTCTGAGCCGGGCTTGTAGATCCAGTGCAGCCGGATGTTCGTTCCGAGGTCGCCGGAGTGGTCGTTGTACTGGATGATCGTGTTCAGCCGCAGGTTCGGCGTGAACGTGAAGTTCACGAGCTGGCTGTAGAGGCCGACGTCGAAGGCGCCCTGGGGCAGCTCGACGTCGTTGTAGACCCAGCGGGTCTCCGTCTGCAGGTTCTTCGAGAGGCGCAGCGTGAACCCGACGCGGCCCGAGTTCTGCGTGCCGTTGTAGAAGTCGCCGACGCTGATGCGCCCGCGCAGGCCGAAGAGACGGCTCTGGTTCGTGAACGAGGCGGCCTCGACGGTGGCGAACTCGTATCGCCCCGGCGGGATCACGACACCGGGCGACACTTCGAAGGGCTCGACCAGGTTCTCCGTTTCGTGGACGTATCCCATCCGCCAGCGGTCCTCGGTCGTCATCCGCATGCCGATCGGCGCGATCTCGATCCGTTGGGACTCCAGGTCGCCGCCGTCGAGCGTCTCGTAGTAGTCCACCAGAACCTCCGTGAACCAGGAGCGAACGAGACCGCGTTCGATCCTCGGCAGCCACTGGAACTGCGGGTTGAGGTGGCGGACGTTCCGGCGCAGAAGAAAACCGGCTTTCGGGTCGAAGTCCTCCTCGATCTCCTGGGCGTCGAGGAAGACGGTGAGGGATCGGCCCTGGTAGTCGAAGTTCAGTCCGTAGGCGGACTCGCCGGCGTCGGGGGAGGTGGCCTCGTAGCTCTCCTCCTCGCTGATGCCGCTGCTGCTCCAGAACCCGCCGAAGATCAGCTTCGACGTTGGCTTGTAGACGAAGTCGACGCCGGCGACGCGGTTCGCGAGTTCTCCGTCCGGCGCCGCTTCGGTGAGCACGGCGCCGACCGACGACCGTTCACCGACGTTCCGCTTCAGCCGCGCGACGGTGAAAGCGCTCGACGACAGCGCGGCATCGTCCCGCTCGACGCCGGCCGTTGCGACTCGGAGCACGCCGATGTCCCAGCCGCCCATTCGCCCGGTGAGGCGGGCGCCCCAGTCGATCGGCACCTGCCGTCCGGCGTCCAGACCGACGCGCCTCGAGAAGAACGCCTTGAGCACCGGCGGCTCGTAGAACCGGCGGTGGGGCGGGCCGAAGTCGAAGATGCCCGCGTTCTCGAGGAAGAAATCGCGCTTCTCCGGAAAGTAGAGCGAGAACCGGGTGAGGTTCGTCTGCAGTTCGTCGACCTCGACCTCGGCGAAGTCCGTGTTGTAGGTCAGGTCGAGCGCCAGGGATCGGGTCACGCCCCACTTCAGGTCGAGACCGTAGTCGCCGTCCGTGGCCGGGTCGACATCGAGGCGGGGATCTTCGCTGACGTCGCCGATCACGTACGGCTTGATCTGAAGCTGTGCCGACTGGCTGAGTCCGGTCAACCCGGTCAGTTCTCCGGCCATGGACACGCGGTGCACCGGCTGGACCTCGGAACCGACCTGTCCCAGCACGCCGACTTCGCGCGGCAGGCCGGACCAGTGGGTCATCTCGCGCTTGTGGGCGATGTATCGCTGGACGTTGAACCCCCAGGCGGGAGCGGCCGGATCGAAACGGAGCGTCGAGATCGGGATCGCGATCTCGGCCGTCCAACCCTGCGCGGTCTTCCGGGACGCGACGGACCAGATGCCGTCCCACTCCAGGTTCAGGTCGCGGCCTTCGTCCGTGACCAGGGTGTCGGTCCGGGCGCCGTTCAGGTTCGTCTCGAAGGCGTACGCGTTGCGCCGGTCGTGGAAGGTGTCGAGCAGCAGCATGATCGAGTCGTCCTGGTAGATGCGGCTGTCGCGCTCCATCTCCTTGGCGATGATCGCGTCGGGGTTCGCGTCGAACGCGGTGATGCCGAAGTAGATCGTGCCGTCGGTGAACACGACGCGGACTTCCGTCTGCTCGGTCGCCGGCACGCCGTCCAGCGGCTCGTGCTGCATGAAGTCCGTGCCGACCTCGGACGCCTGCCAGGCCCGGTCGCTCAGGTCGCCGTCGACCGTCGGGCCCTGATCGACCCGGGTGGCCGCCATCGTCGGCCGCCCGGCGCCGGGCGCTGCTTCCTGCATGCCGGTGGCCGGCCCGGCCGCCACGAAGGCGAGCGCAAGTGCAGGGGCGATCTGCTTCGGTCGCGACATGCTCAGGCTAGGGCTGGATGAGGTAGGTGAACTTCACGGCGATTTGCCGGTGGGTGCTCTGGCGGTAGCGCAGATCTTCGGCCATCCAGTTCTCGTTGTAAACGACGAAAAGGTCGGAGCCCGGCCTGTAGATCCAGTGCAGGCGGATGTTCGTCCCGAGGTCGCCGGAGAAATCGTTGTACTGGACGATCGCGTTGAGCCGGAGATTGGGGTTGAACGTGTAGTTGACCCCCTGACTGTAGAGCGCGACGTGGAAGGCGCCCTGAGGCAGTTCGATGTCGTTGAAGATCCACCTGGTCTCGGTCTGCAGGTGTCTCGAGAGCTTGAGAAAGAACAGGGCGCGCCCGGACACCTGCCTGCCGTCGTAGAAGTCGCCCACGGTGAGCACCGTGCGTGTGCTGAAGAGGCGGCTGGGGTTGCTCGTGATGGCGCTCTCGAGAGCGTCGAAGGTGTAGTAGCCGGGCGGGATCACGATTCCTGGCGCGACCTCGAAGGGCTCGACCAGGTTCTCGGTCTCGCCGACGTAGCCGAAGCGCCAGCGATCTTCACCCGTGGTCCGCATGCCGATCGGCTGAATCTCGATGCGGCGGGATTCGAGTTCTCCTTCGTCCAGGGTCTCGTAGTAGTCGGCTCTGATGTGCGTGTACCAGGTACGGATGATGCCCTTCTCGATTCTCGGAAACCACTGGAACATCGGATGCAGGTGGCGGACGTTCTTCCGCAGCAGGAAACCGGCGGCCGGGTGGTAGTCCTCCTCGATGTCCTGGGCGTCGAGGAAGAACGTGACGTCCCGGCTCTTGTAGTCGAAGCTGAAGCCGTAGGCGTCTTCGCCGGCGTCGCCGGTGCCGTTGCCGGCCGGCTCTTCGCTCAGGCCGCTGCTCGTCCAGAAGCCGCCGAATCCGAGCCTCGCCGTTGGCTTGTAGTCGAAGTCGACGCCGACGACGCGGTTCGCCGCCGCGCCGCCGGGCGCCGTTTCGGTGACCATCGCGCCGACCGAGGAGCGTCGGCCCACGTTCCGTTTGAGCCGGGCGACCGTGAAGGCGTTGGCCGGCAGCGGCCCGGCCTCTCTTGCGATCCCGGCGGTCGCCACCCGGAGAACGCCGAGGTTCCAGCCTCCCACCCGTCCGGTCAGACGGGCACCCCAGTCGACCGGTACCGGTCTGCCCTGGTTCAGGCCGACCCGGCGCGAGAAGAAGGCCTTGAGCACGGGAGGCCGGTAGTAGAAGCGTTGCGGCGCGCCGAAGTCGAAGATGCCCGCGTTCTCCAGAAAGAAGTCGCGCTTCTCCGGGAAGTACAGCGAGAATCTGGTCAGGTTGGTTTCCAGGTCGTCCACCTCGACCTCGGCGAAGTCCGTGTTGTAGGTCAGGTCGAGCGTCAGCGAGCGGGTTACGCCCCACTTGAAGTCGAGTCCGAAGTCGCCTTCGCTGCCTGGAGCGGTGTCGAGGCGCGGATCCTCGCTCACGTCGCCGACGACGAAGGGCTTGACCTCGAAGTGCTTCGACTCGGACAGCCCGTCAAGTCCGGTGAGTTCTCCCGCCATCGAAACGCGATGGATCGGCAGGAGCAGGGACCCGGTCTGTCCGAGGACGCTGATCTCGCGGGGCAGGCCCGACCAGTGGGTGGTCTCGCGCTTGTGGGCGATGTGGCGCTGGACGTTGAAGCCCCAGGCCGGCGCCGACGGGTCGAAGCGGAGCGTGGAGAAGGGAATTGCGATCTCGACCGTCCAGCCGGAAGCGGTGCGTTGCGCCGCGGAGCGCCAGATGCCGTCCCACTGGAGGTTCAGGTCGCGGCCCTCGTCGGTAACCAGGGTGTCGGAACGGGCGCCGTTCAGGTTCGTCTCGAAGGTGTAGGCGTTGCGCCGGTCGCGGAACGTGTCGAGCATCAGGATGATCGAGTCGTCCTGGAAGATGCGGCTGTCCCGCTCCATTTCCCTGGCGACGATCGCCTCGGGGTTGGCGTCGAAGGCGGTGATGGCGAAGTAGAGGGTGCTGCCGGTGAACACGACCCGGATCTCGGTCTGCTCGGTGGCCGGCACGCCGTCCAACGGCTCGTGCTGCATGAAGTCCGTGCCGACTTCCGAGCGGACCCACACCGCGTCGCTCAGGTCGCCGTCGACGTTGGGCCCCGGCTCGACCCGGGTCGCCGCCATGCTCGGGCGTTCGGCGACGGCTTCCGGCCGCTCCTGACCGGCGACGGGGGCACCGGCGAGGAAGCCTAGTAGCCCCACAGTCGCCCGCAGGCTCCGTTTCACGGGGCGGAGGCTACCAGCAGCGTTCTTCGGCCGACCCCGTCTCGCGCTGGGGTAACGTCCGCGGCCATGCCCGACGAACCTCACCCCGACCTGCTGCAGTTGGCCGAGCGGGCCTGGCGCGGAGAACTGGATCTCCAGTTCGAGCACCATCCGGTGCACCGCTACTACCCGGGCTCGTGCCGCATCGCGGACGACCTGCTCGCTTTCAAGGGTCTCGCCGGCTTCTTTGTCATCGACAGCGGCGACGGGCTGGTCATGCTCGACGCCGGTCACCTGCTCGACGTGAAGCGCTGCTTCGAGGAAGTGCGCCGCGTCTGGCCCGAGACGCCGGTCGTCGCCGCGATCTACTCGCACCATCACGCGGACCACGTGTTCTCGGTGACCGCCTTCGATGCCGAGGCCGAAGAAAGGGGCTGGCCGCGGCCGACGGTCTACGCCCACGAACGGGTGCCGGATCACTTCGACCGCTACCGGGCGACCCTGGGCTGGAACACGGCGATCAACCGACGCCAGTTCGCGATCGACGCGCCGCACTACCGCTGGCCCGACAGCTACCGCTATCCGGATGTCCTCTACCGGCGGAACATGACCTTCCGCCGCGGTGGGCTGACCTTCGAGCTGACCCACGGTCGCGGCGAGACGGACGACATCACCTGGACCTGGATACCCGAGCGCCGCATCCTCCACACCGGCGACCTCTTCATCTGGGCGGTGCCGAACGCGGGCAACCCGCAGAAGGTGCAGCGCTACGTCGGCGACTGGGCGGACAGTCTGGAGCGGATGCAGCCGCTCGGCGCCGAGATTCTCCTCCCGGGGCACGGCCTGCCGATCCTGGGCGCCGACCGGGTGCGCCGGGCGCTGGTCGGCACGGCGCGCTACATGCGAGAGGTAGAAGAGCAGAGCGTGGCGGCGATGAACCGGGGCCTGAGCCTCGATCAGGTTGTGCGTGCGGTGGCGCCTCCAGCCGACCTCGCGGACGAGCCCTACCTGCAGCCGGTCTACGACGATCCGAGCTTCCTCGTACGAATGGTCTGGCGGCGCTACGGCGGCTGGTGGGACGGCGAGTTCGACAACATCGTGCCGGCGACGAAGAAGGATCAGGCCGAAGCCTGGGTCGAACTGGCCGGCGGCCTCGACCGGGTCGTCGAGCGGGCGCTGGCGGCCTCGTCGGATGGCGACCACGCGGTGGCCTGCCACCTGATCGAAGCCGCTCGGCACGCGGCTCCGCGGAACGCCGAAGTTCACGAGGCGAGGGCCGCCGTCTACCGGGCGAACGCCGGAACGCAGGTGTCGTCCATGGCGCGCAACATCCTGAACCACGCGGCGCTGGCCAGCGACCAGGGTCGCCGGGATCTCGCCTCGGATGACTGAAGCCGTGCCCGCCGACTCGCCGTCGGACCGGACGGAGCGGGCTGACCGGCGCTCCATCGGCCGCGCCGTGGCGACGGCCGGTGCCCTGTGGGCCATCGGCGGCATTGTCGGTCTGCTCGTGTGGGCGGTCTACCGGCTGGCACGAATCTCGATCGCGGCCTTCGACCAACCGTTCGCCTGGTACCACTGGGCGGCTCTCCTGGCGATCATCCCGTTCATGGCCTGGTCGGAGGGACTGCGCGGCTTCCAGTTGCGTTTCTCGCCGCGGGTGGCTGAGCGGGCGATGACGGTCCGCAGCCAGCCGACACTGCTCCGCGTCGCGCTAGCGCCGCTGTTCGCGGCAGGGTACTTCGAAGGCACCAGGCGGGAGCGGCTTGGCGTTTGGTTCGGCACCCTCGGCATCCTGGTCCTGATCGTCCTCGTCCACCGGCTGGACCAGCCTTGGCGGGGGATTCTGGACGCCGGCGTCGTCGTGGGACTCTCCTGGGGGACAATCGCGACGCTGGCGCTGAGCGTCCGCGCCTGGCGCAGCTAGCGCGGCAGACGGTCCAGAAGCCGGCGCTTCGCGCCGGATGCCGGCGAGGGCGCCGGCGCACCCAGTCTCTGCGGCGCTAGCTCCTAGGGCTCGATCGTCTTCAGGATGAACCGCGCCATCGTCTGGCGCAGGTGGAGCGACAGGTCCGGGTCCGTCACGCCGTGGCGTGACTTCGGGTAGAGCATCATCTCGAAGGGCTTGCCGGCCTTCTGGAGCTTCCAGGCCATCTGCAGGGTGTTCTGCATGTGGACGTTGTCGTCCATCGTGCCGTGGATGATCAGCAGGTCGCCGTGGAGGTCCCCGGCCGACTCGAGCACTGAACTGCGCTCGTAGCCATCTGCGTTGTCGTCGGGAGTCGACATGTAGCGCTCGGTGTAGATCGAGTCGTAGGCGCGCCAATCGACCACGCTGCCGCCCGCGATGCCGGCGCGGAAACGGTCGGAGCGGGTCAGCGCGTAGAGCGTCATGTAGCCGCCGTAGCTCCAGCCGTCGAGGCCGATCCGCTCCGCGTCAACCCACGGCTTCGCGCCGAGCCAGTCGACCGCTTCGACCAGGTCGATGAGCTCCTGCTCGCCAAAGTTCCGGTACACCGGCCAGGTCGATTCGACACCCTTGCCCGAAGCGATCCGGTTGTCGACGATGAGGACGACGATCCCCTGCTGGGCCAGGTACTGGAACCACATGCCGCGAGAGCCCTGCCAGCCATCGCGGACCTGCTGGGCGTGGGGCCCGCCGTAGACGTGGACCCAGGCCGGGTAGACGCGGTCGGGATCGAAGCCGTGCGGCCGGATCAGCATCGCCGCCAGGTCGACGCCGTCGCTGGTCTCGATGGTCAGAAGTTCCGGGGGCGAGACATCGAACCGCTCGAGGTCCGGCACGTCGCCGCCGCCGAGGTCGCGGACGGCCGCACCGTCGTCGCCGCGCCGCAAGGTCATCGTCGTCGGAGTGTGAAGGTCGCTCGAGGTGGCGATCCAGTGTTCGATGGGCCCGTCCTCCGGGAAGCTGCCGCGGTGGCTGCCGGGTTCCTCGGTGAGCAGGGCCGGAGCCGCTCCCTCGAGCGCCACCCGGAGCACGTCGGCGCCGAGCGCCGAACGGTACGTTCCCGAGACGTAGGCTGCGCCCGCGTCCTCGTCGACCGCGAGCAGGGAGCGGACTTCCCAGCGGCCGTCGGTGAGCGGCCGGACGAGCTCGCCCTCCTGGTCGTAGCGGTACAGGTGCTGGAAGCCGGTCCGTTCGCTGAGCCAGAGGAAGCCTCCGTCCTTCAAGAAGCGGGGCGGACCGAGCACGTTGACCCAGGCGTGGGACTCCTCGCGCAGCACTCGCTCCGATTCGCCGGTGTCGGGATCCGCCCGGTGCAGGTCGAGGAAGGTCTGCCGACGATCCTGGACCTGGTACCAGACGTCCCCGTCTGGCGAGAACGCGACGTTGACGATGAGGATCTCGGAGTGTCCGTAGAGGCCCGGGTCGATCCACGTGATACCCCCGCCGCTGGCCTTCGCGACTCCCAGCCGCACGCGGGGATTCGGGTCCCCGGCCTTCGGATAGGGATAGACCTCGAGCGGCGGCCGGAAGGGGACGTGGTCGACGACCGTGAAGCGCGGCACGTCCCGCTCATCGCTCTGCAGGAAGGCGATGCGGCGGCTGTCGGGGCTCCACCAGTGGGCCTGGTAGTTGCCGCGGCCGTAGATTTCCTCCTGGTAGACCCAGTCAAGCTTGCCGTTCAGGGTGTTCTCGCCGCCGTCGGTCGTCAGCCGGAGCTCGTCGCCGGTGGCGTCGACGACGTAGAGGTCGGCGTCGCGGACGAAGGCGAGACGGCGACCGTCCGGCGAGAAGCGAGCGAGTTCCTCGGTCTCCGGACCCCGTGTGAGCCGGGTGAGCGTTTCTTCGTCGAAACTCCAGACGAAGAGGTCCGAGGCGAGGTCGAGCAGCAGGCGGTCCCGGGCCGGCGACAGCCGAAGCGACGCGGGCCGCGCCCGTGACGCTGCGTCCTCGGCGCGCAGGTCCAACTGCTCGGCAAGCGCGGCGGCCAGCGGCTCCGCGTCATGGAACGGCCGAGTCTCTCCCGACGCGGCGTCCACGGCCGTCCAGGACCAGCCATCCTCGCCGTCTTCTCCCGAGAGGTACTCCTCGCCGCCGGGCAACCAGCGGATCCGGGCCAGGTCAGGCGAGAAGTCGAGCGCGTTCGGCCCGTAGATGTGGTGGAGCTCCAGTGGCTCTTTCTGCGCCGCCGCTGGCTCGAGGGCCGCAGCGCCCAGGATGACGGCGGGAAGACAGGCAAGTGCGAATCGTCGGCTGATCGTCGGCATGGCGGAACAGTAGCGGAGGATCGCCCGCGGGCGCGGTGGATTCCCGCGGAACGGTTGCGAGAATCGCCGTAATCTCCGGGATGATGCCGTCGTACTGTCTACGATGCCGCCGGAGGGAGGTGCGTTCGCTGTGGTGACAGTCCTGGACGGCCTGTTTGGCTGGGTCAGGTCGAGCAGACTGCTTCTGCGATTCACCCTGTTCACCCGGATCCTGCTTGCGGCCGGTTTCATTCCGACCGGACTCGTCAAGTTGCTCGGGCGGCGATTCGGCACGATACCGGTGGACGAACCGATCGGTGCGTTCTTCGAGGCCATGTACCAGACCGGCCTGTTCTGGAACTTCATCGGCGCTACGCAGGTCGTCGCCGGCGCCCTCCTGCTCGTGCCTCGATCCGCCCACCTGGGCGCCCTGCTCTTCCTGCCTGTCGTCGTGTCGATCAACGTCATCAACGTGGCCCTGGGCTTCGGTCTGACCACGGCGATCACTTTCCTGATGACACTGGCCGTGCTTTATCTGCTCCTGTGGGACTACGACCGTTTCCGGGGCCTCGTGACGAGGCGCCCTTTCCCGCGATGGCCCGAGGTTCCGGTCTACCGGCTCGACCGTTGGGAGATCGCGGGGTTCGCTCTGTTCGCGGTGACCCTGCTCGGCTTCTTCCTGTTCACACGGAACTTCGTCTCGGCGGAGGTAGCCAGGCTCAGCGTTCCGACAAGTGTGGCCGCCGGGCTGTTCACGGCGTCGCGCTTCTTCTGGATCGTCTGGCGCGACCGCTAGAACTCGAACTCCAGCAGCACGTCCACGCTCTGGCCTTCCACCGTGACGGTGAACCGGTTCATTCCGAGCCGGAAGTGCTCGGCCAAATCCTGGAAGTCGACCTCGCCCAGTCCGTCGGCGATGGGGATCTCGATCCGTCGTATTCCCTGGCCGTTGACGGCGGTGACGTGGGCCTCGTCGGTATCCGCCGCCAGTCCGTAGAACTGGAGAGGCAGGGTGGCGAGCCGGACTTCGGGGTCGATTCTGTCGTAGGGGATGCTGACTTCGAATCCCGGGATGTCGGCGCGGAGAACCGGGAGATCCCGCGGCGTTGCGACTTCCACTTCGGCCGCGGCCGCGGTCTGCGCGTCGAAGATAACCCCGCGACTCAGGTGCGCCTGCTTGCCCTTGATCAGGATGAACGGCCAGGCGATGACCTTGGCCAGGACCGCGGCGGTCACGAAGCGGCCCCTGCCGGAGCGATCGTAGCCGCCGGCGAGGCGGATCGACGTGTCGTCCACCGCGGCGACGGTGTTCGCGTCGACCTCGAGTCGGCCCCGGATGCCGGCGATCTTGGCCCGCCGCGCCTTGCTGACTTCGGACCAGACCACGGTACCCGCTTCGATGACGACGCGGCCGTCGATCACGACATCCTCGGCGACCTTGGCGCGGACGCGGTCTCCCAGCCGGACGAAGTTGCTTGATTTCTTCTTCGTCGAGAGGCTCTCGTCGAGGACGCAGTAGACGGTCGTGCCTGCCGGGATACGGACAGTTTCGGCCATGGCGAGAGCCGGCAGGGTGAAGAACAACAGGGCAACGACGGCGGCTCGGAAGATGGTGGCGTGACGCATGGGAGATGACCTCCGGGGTTGTCGATTACGTACTAGCAGTACGGCGAATGAGCGTTGCCAGTTTCGTGCCAGCCGCCCGCCCGGTGACGGGCGCACGGACTGGTTCACGAGCGGCGTCAACTCGCGCCACCCGCGTCGTGGGCGGGTGATACGGTCAGCCGTTCCCAATGAGCTTGATCGTCTGGTCCTGGCTGTTCCTGGCCGTCTACATGGGCGGCATGCTGGCCTTCGGGCTGATCGGGCGGAACCGGGTTCATGGCGCCGACGACTTCGCGACCGCGCGGGCGGCCTACGGCCCTTTCTTCCTCGCTCTCGCATTCGCCGCAACGACCGCGAGCGGCGCGACGTTCCTCGGTTTCCCGGGCCTCGCCTACGAGCACGGCACGGCGGCGCTGCTGTCGGCGGTTCTCTACCCGGCCGGGGTCTACCTCGGCGTGCTGATCTGCATGCGGCTGGTGGCGAACGTGGGCGATCGGTTCGGCTCGCGTTCGATCCCGGAGTTCCTGGGGGACCGCTACCAGTCGGACGGCATCCGCGTGATCGTCACCGTGGCGTCCCTGCTCCTGTTCTTCTACCTGGCCGGACAGCTCCTGTCGGGCCTGGTCATGTTCGAGACGATGCTCGGGCTTTCGCCGGCCTGGGCGCTCGGGATCACGGCCGTCGTGCTGATGGTCTACGTGTCGCTGGGCGGCGCCCACGCGGACATCCTCACCGACGGCGTCCAGGGCTTCCTGATGCTGCTGATCGGCGTGCTGGTCGTCCTCCTGTTCCTCTTCGGCGCCGGCCTGGAGGGCGGCTTCGGCACGGTCATCTCGAGCATTCGCGGGCAGGATCCGAACCAGGTCGGCTGGATCAACCGCTCGACGCCGCTCTACCACTCCTGGTGGTCGCAGATGGCGGTGCTGCTGGCCCACATCCCGCTCGGACTGCTGCCGCATATCGGCAACAAGATCTGGGCGCTCAAGACGGGCAAGTCCCGTTTCACCTTCCTGCGCTTCGCTTCCGTCTTCGGCGTCACCCTGGGCATGCTCGGCCTCGGCGGCGCCCTGGCGCGGGCGGTGCTCGGCGGCCGCCTGTACGAAGAGGGATCGACCCCGAACGAGGCGCTGCCGGCACTGTTCATCGAGCTTTTCCCGGCCTGGCTGGCCGCGCTGATCGGCGTCGGCATCCTGTCGGCCGTCATGTCGACGGCGGATGGACTCGTCGTGTCGTCGTCCCAGATAGTGGCGAACGATCTCTACAGGCGGACGATCGCGCCGCGCTTCCACTCGCACCTCAGCGAGGAGCAGCTCGACCGGCGGGTGCTGGTCATCAGTCGCTGGGCGACCGTGGGGGTCATGGTCGTCTGCGTCACGATGGCCTGGATGCTGATGGACATGAACATCGCGATCCTGGTCTGGACCGGGAACGGCGGCATGATGGCTGCGTTCGCGGGTCCGCTGGTCCTCGGCGCGCTGTGGAGCGGCGTGACGCGCACCGGCGCCTACACGGGGTTGATCGTGGGCCTCAGTTCCTTCCTGATCCTGCACACGGGCGTCATCGATCCGGCCTGGTTCGAGGGCAGCTTCCTGCATCCGGTCTTCTCCTGGTTGCACGGTGAGGCGCCGAACCCGACCTCCTGCGCGGCGCTCGCCGGACTGTTCGCGATGGGTTGCACCGCGGCCGTGTCGCTGGCGACGAAGCCGCTGCCCGAGTCCCACGTCGGGTCGCTGTTCCGGCGCGTGCCGGCGACGGACTGAGCCCGCGCCATCGCTCGAGGAACCTGCGGCTATCATCCGCCGCCGGAGGAACGCCATGCCAAGGATCGACGAAGGGGCGATGGATGTCCTGTTCCGGGACGCCCGCAGCCAGAACAGGTGGTTGCCGCGCGACGTGCCGCGGGAAACCCTGCAAGAACTCCACGACCTGATGAAGTGGGGACCGACGAGCGCGAACTGCTGGCCGCAGCGGGTCGTCTTCACCGTGAGCGACGAAGCGAAGGAGCGGCTGGCTTCGATCGCCATGGCGGGCAACCAGGACAAGATCCGGCAGGCGCCGGCGACCGCGATCCTGGGCTACGACCTCGCCTTCTTCGAGAAGATGGACGTGCTCTTCGCGCACAACCCGGGCATGGCCGAGATGTTCCGGGGCGATTCCGAGCTGGCCGAGATAACCGCGTTCCGGAACGCCACCCTGCAGGGGGCCTACTTCATGCTCGCCGCACGCTCGCTGGGACTCGATTGTGGCCCGATGTCGGGGTTCGACAATGCGAAGTGCGACGAGTTGTTCTTCGCCGACACGACGGTGCGCTCCAACTTCCTGTGTTCGATCGGCTACGGCGATTCCGAAGGCCTCTTCCCCCGCCTGCCGCGGCCGGAGTTCGGTGACGTCTGCCGCGTCGAGTAGCTCAGCGACGCCAGAAGACGGGTAGGAAGATCGCGGTCACGGCCACGATCTCGAGCCGGCCGAGCCACATCAGGAGAATCAGCAGGAGCTTCTCCCAACCGGCGAAGAAGGCGTAGTTCAGACTGGGGCCGGCCGCTCCCATCGCCGGGCCGACGTTCGAGAGGCAGGCCAGCGACGACGACAGCGACGTGACCATGTCGTTGCCGCCGATGGCGAGGGTGGCGGCGACTCCAAGCCACAGGAAGGCGAACAGGGTCATGAAGCCGCCCAGGCTGCGCGCCACCTGGTCGCTGATCGTTCGGTCCCCGAGCCTCAGCGCCAGGACGCGTCGTGGGTTGAAGAGGAGCTGCACCTCGCGCAGGGCCATCTTCACCGTCATGACCAGGCGGCCGACCTTGACGCCGCCCGCGGTCGAGCCGGCGCAGCCGCCGACGAACATGGCCAGCAGCAGCAGAGTGCGGGACGTGTCGCTCCAGGAGTCGTAGTCCCGGGTCGTGTGGCCGGTCGTCGTCATCAGCGAAACCGAGTTGAAGGCGGCCTCCCTCAGGGCCTCGAAGAAAGGCAGATCGGTACTGCGCCAGCGATCCACTGTGACGAGCGCCACGAGGACCGCGGCGATCGACGCGTAGGCGCGAAACTCGGTATCCCGGTAGAGCTGACTGGGCCGTGAACGCACCGCGAAGATCAAGGAGAAGTTGATGCCGGCGACGAGCATGAAGACGATGACGGTCCATTCGATGAAGGCGGAATCGAACGCGGCGACACTCGCGTTCAGGGGCGCGAAGCCGCCTATGGAAACGGTCGTCAGGGCGTAGCAGACGGCCTCGTACTGGCTGGCGCCTCCGGCTAGCAGCAGCAGAATCAGGACGATCGTCAGACCGACGTAGATCTGCCAGAGCACGGTCGCCGTCTTCTGCACCTGGGGTTGCATGATGTCCTGTGTGGGTCCGGGCACCTCCAGCCGGTAGAGCAGGCGGGCGCCGGGTCCGAGGCTCGGAAACAGGGCCACGAACAGGAGCAGAATGCCCATGCCGCCCAGCCACTGGGTCAGGCTCCGCCAGAGCAGGATGCTGGCGCTCAGTTCCTCGATGTCGGTCAGGATCGAGGCACCGGTCGTGGTGAAGCCCGAGGCGGACTCGAACAGGGCCGCGATCGGATCCCTGATTTCGCCGCTCAGCAGGTAGGGAAGCGCGCCGAAGAAGGACGCCAGGACGTAGGCGCCGACGACGACGAGGATCGCCTCGCGCCGGTAGATCTTCTCGTGCGGCTTCCCCCACCAGTGAGCCGCTACACCGGCCGCTGCGCTGGCAAGAAGCGAGCCGGCGAGGGCCATGGCGGGCCGTTCCTCGCCGTGCCAGAGCGCGAACGAGAAGGGGATCAACTGTGCGCCGGCCAGCAGCAACAGGAGCCGTCCGACCAGACCGGAAACGGCGCGTAGGTTCATTCGGCGTGCTGGTGGCTAGGGTGCCGCGGAGGCTGGAGCGTCGGGCAGCGCGAGGGCCAGCAGCTCGCCCTCGAAGCCGGTTCCGCTGATCGCCATCACGATGTACTGACGGTCCTCGTGGAGGTAGGTCATCGGCGCGCCGCTGACTCCTGCCGGCAGCTCCGTCTCCCAGACGACCTCGCCATTCGTCTTGTCGTAGGCACGGAACTTCCGGCTGCCGGCGCCGGCGGGCTGGACCACCATCGCGTCCGAGCCGTCGGCCAGGAAGACCAGGGTCTTCGTCACCAGGGCGGATACGCGGCCCTGCTGACCAAGCGGCGGCAGGTCGAGGTGGGCGAGCGCGGGGTGGTCACGCGGGCCGTCGCCGTTGGGTACCATCCACAGGTGTTCGCCGGTGTCGAGGTCGATCGCGGTCAGGCGGCCGTAGGGCGGTTTCGTGATCGGCAGGCCGTTCGGCAGCGTGACCCAGCGGTAGCCGTCCGCTTCACTCAGATCGACTCGATAGCGGAGGTTGGAGCGGCCGGGATCGGGCGGAGGCCGAAGGCCCATGATCCCGGGCACAGTGACCGACGGCAGGTAGAGGACGTTCGTTTCCGGGTCGAGGGCCGCGCCGTTCCAGTTCGTGCCGCCCACGGGTCCGGGCACCTGGATCGTAGGTAGCGCTTCTTCGGAACCGTCCATCAGGGTCGGCGGTTGGAAGATCGGGCCGATGCGGTATCGGGCGACGTACTCGATCGCCATCGCCCGGAGTTCCGGTGTGAAGTCGATCAGGTCGTCGATGGCGAGTCCCTGGAGATCGTATGGGAGCGGCCAGGTCGGGTGCGGCTGGGTAGGCCAGGCCTGCTCGCCGGGAACTTCCGAAGGCGGCACCGGCAACTCGACGATCGGCCAGACCGGCTCGCCGGTCTCGCGGTCGAAGACATACAGGAACGCTTGCTTGGAGGGCTGCGCGAGCGCCTTGATGGCTCGGCCGTCGACGACGATGTCGGCGAGCACGGGCGCCGCGGGGAAGTCGAAGTCCCAGAGGCCGTGGTGTACGGCCTGGAAGTGCCAGCGCCGCTCGCCGGTTTCCGCGTCGAGAGCGAGGATCGACTCGGCGAACAGGCCCTTTCCCGGCCGGTGGCCGCCGTACCAGTCGTTGCTCGGGGTGCTGGTTGCCGCGTAGGCGATCCCCAGTTCCTGGTCGCAACTGATCCAGGTCCAGACGTTGGCGGCGCCGGCCTCGGCCGCTTCGGGGCTGTCCCAGGTGTCGAAGCCGAACTCGCCCGGCTCGGGGATGATGTTGAATCGCCAGCGCAGGGCTCCGGAGCGGGCGTCGTAGCCCCGGATCATTCCCGGCGGGTTCTTCCGCCGCGACCAGGCGTCGGACGTCGATTCACCGACCACGATCGAGTCGCCGCACACGACGGGTGCCGACGTCCAGAAGTACTGACGGCGCGTCACGCCGCTGCCGACGTCGAGCATGTCGGCGCGCCCGCCGTCGCCGAAGTCAGGGTCGAGGGTGCCGGTGTCCGCGTCGAGAGCGGTCAGCCGGCCGTTGCCGGTGAAGAAGAGCCGCCGCCTCTCTCCGTCGTTCCAGGTCACGCCGCCGCGGACGGAGCCGCGGCCCATGTTCCGTGGCTGTTCGTCCTCGAACGGATCGTAGGTCCACAGGATCTCGCCGCTGGCTGGGTCGAGGGCGGCCGCGGCCAGGCCGGTCGCGACCAGCACCCGTCCGTCGCGCATCATCGGCGTGTTCTGGAACACGAAGGGCGGAATGACGCCCTCGTGGCGGGCGGCGAGGCCATAGTCGATCGACTTCCAGCGCCAGGCGACCTCGAGCTGGTGCACGTTGTGACGGTCGATCTGGTCGAGCGGCGAGTACTTGCTGCTCCGGCTGTCGGCTGCGTAGTTGTGCCACTCACCGGCCGGCTGCGCCGCGTGCGAACTCGCTGAAGCCGGCCGCGGGATCGCGCCGCTCTGAGTGAAGGCCGGAGTTCCGATTCCGACCGCGCCGAGAGCATAGGCAGCGAGGCATCGGTGGATCCTGGAGCCGGCCGTCATTCGGGCTGGACGCCGTCGGGCCCGGTTTCCTCTGGTGGCGGGCCGAGCGCGTTGGCGAGCGACTCCTCCCAGGTCAGGCGCTTTCCCGGCGTGCCGTCCGGGTTCGGCTTGGGATCGAGCCACTCCAGCGAGTACAGGAAGCCGTCCATCCGGTAGACGGTGTTCTCGTACATCTTGTTCTTCTCGTCGCCTTCGCCGCGGCCGAAGTTGAAGAAGCCGTGGCCGGCGCCGTTGTAACTGACGAAGTCGCATCGAGCCCCGTGCTTCCGCAGGCCGAGGCAGAACCGGTCCGCCGTGCTGTGGGGCACCGTCTCATCCGCAGTGCCGTGGAAGATGATCGTGGGTGGCAGTCCCTCCCCCAGGTGGTGGTAGGGGGACATCGACTCGGGCGCCGCTCCGAAGCGCTCCTCGAGAGCCGCGAAGCGCTCGCGCTGCTCCTCCGTCGCCATCGGATCGCCGTCGACGGGCGCCAGAATGGTGGCGGGATTGAACAGGACCAGGGCGTTGGGGACCGGACTCGTGCCCTCGGGATCGGGGTCGTGACCCGGCAGCGTGGCGGTGGCCGCCGCCAGATGGCCGCCAGCCGATCCGCCGCCGGCCGCGATGCGGTCAGGATCGATGCCGAGCCGGGACGCGTTCGCCCGCAGCCAGCGCACGGCGCTCTTCGCGTCCTCGACGCACTCGTTCGCCGTGACGCCGTGCCGGCTGGCCACCCGGTAGTCGGCGACGGCGGCGACCATGCCGCGGTCGGCGAGGTAGCGGCAGTGCGGCAGGAACTGCTGGGGCGAGCCTGCGCGCCAGCCGCCGCCGAAGAAGAAGACGATCGCCGGCCTTCCGTCATCGGCAGAGTGTCCCTCGGGGTTGCACAGGTAGATGTTCAGTTCGACATCGCCGACGGTGCGGTAGACCTCCGAAGTCGTTCCCTCCATGGCGGGCGGATACGACCGCTGGGCCGGTGCCGAAGTGGCGGCAGCCAGGAGCAGCAGGACGGCTATCGGAAGCGCCGCGCTGCGGCAGGGCGACATGTGGGGTCGGTTGAAGGTCGAAACGGTCATCGGCACCTCGTGAAGTTCAGGAACTCGGGGCGGGATTGTAGCGGCCCGGAAGCGCTACTCGCCGGTCTCCATGGCTGCCTGGGCGGAGTCTTCCGTGGTTTCGTCGGCCACGTCGCGGATCCAGACCAGGCGGTACTCGTCGAGGGGTCGCAGTTCGGCCTCCAGCGTCTGCTGGATCAGGGTCGCGGAACCGGGTCTCGCGGTCAGAGGCCCGCTTTGGAGGAAAGCGGAGACGCGGGCGCTGTTCACGCGGGCCTCGTCGTCCTCGTCGCAGCCGAAGTTGTCCTGGCGCTCGAGCAGAAAGACGAGCGGATCGGGCGATACGAACAGGCCGTCCAGGGCGCGGTAGGCGTTCCAGAGGTCGAGCGAAGGGATCGTGTAGCCCTCGCCGCCTTCGACGAAGCCGACGGCTTCGATGACGGTGCCGTCGGGCTTCGCGGTGACGACGCCCGGGAAGGGGTCGAACACCCTGCGCGACAGTTCCTGGAGCGTGAAGGAGTCGTCCTTCGGGACTTCGAAGATCTGGACCAGAGGTTCACCGGCGGCGACGACCCTTTCGATCAGCTCGATCTCCGGATCGCGCAGGCGCGGAAGGTTCGCCGAATCGGGGCGTACGGCGGCTTGCTCGACGAACGGAGCCAACTGCCGAGGCTGAGCGATCAACTGCGACTCCGGCAGCTCCTCGCCCTCGGCCTCGGCGAAGAGTCCCCGTAGCGTCTCGAAACGGCGGCCCGGGTTCGCGTCCATGTACTCCCACAGGGCCGCCACTCGACGCTGGTAGCGGGCGGCATCGTCCGCGAAGTTGCGAAAGCCACGGTAAGCGGTAGCCGACTCGCCCGCCGTCGCTCGAGTGCCGCCCGTGAAGACGAACGCGAGGGTCGCGGTCTGCGGCGGTGGACGGGACTGATCCGGCAGCCGTTGTTCGTTGTCCCAGACTTCGAAGATGGGCTGCATCGGAGTGTCGACGAAGAACTCCTGGAGCGCCGCGTCCGGGTCGGCGGCTAGTGCCCAGCGCCGATAGCTGGTCAGTTCTCTTCCGGCGCGCCGCCACTCGGCGCCGTCGGCGACTGGCTCGAACACGCGGTCGAACCGGATATGCCATGGGTCGTACTCGTTCATCAGCGCTTCAGTGCGGTCGTTCACCCGCCGAACGATGAGGGAGTTCTCCTTCGGGATCAGGTGGCGCCGAATGTCGACCTGGGCCTCGATTCGCACGTAGCCGGCCATGTCCGCTGGCGTCGGGGCATCGGTTTCCGCGGTCTGCGCGTCCGCAGATTCGGGGAAGAACTCGAGGGTGAGCGTCTCGGCGACCGGATCGTCCGTGCAGCCGGCGAGAGTTGCCGTCAGAAGGCCGGCGATGAGCGGCAGCGCCTGGTGGCGTCTTGAGGATCGGCGTCTCTGCACCGTCGTGCTGGGAAGGGCGGCCTTGAGGTGTCCTAGGGGCGTCGAATCCACCTTAGCCGGTATTCGCCGAGCGGCGTAAGCGCCTTCTCGAGCTCCTCCGCGATGTCCGATGCCTCGGCCGGGTGAACGAGGAAGGGTCCGGCCAGAATCTCGTCGAGCTGACAATCCCGGTCACATCCCGCGTCGTCGTTCGTCCCGGTGGCTCGCGAGCCGCGAAAGAAATCCTGCAAGTCGACGGTTGCCCAGAAGCGGGCGAAGTTCGGCGAGATGGTCTCCTCCAGCACGTCCGCCACGGCCCGGGAGATGTCGCCCGCCGCTAGCGCCCAGGCATCTTCCGCTTCGTGGAAGCCGACCGCCTCGACCACTTCGCCGTCGGGTTTCACGGTGACGCTTGCCGGGAAGGCGTGGAGCACCTCGTCCAACGCCTGGTACAGCCCGAACTGGTCGCCGTCGATGGCTTCCTCGGGCCACAGGGCGGAGAACGTATCCTCCAGCAGGCGCGCCCAGAGTTCTTCCTCGTACGCGGAGAGGTCCGCTTCCAACTCGTCCAACCCCTCGTCGTCGCCGAGGGCCAGGAAACCGATCCAGCTACGGCGCTTCTGTGGGTTCTGCTCCAGGTACGTCCACATCTCGTCGACTGTGCTCTGCAACTGGACAATGGTGTTGGCTACTTTGAGCAGTTCGCGCCGGGCGTCGTTCAGTTCGACGCCCGTTGAGGGGGACTCGCCCGCCGGTTTGAAGGTGAGGGTCACCGTTCGCGGCAGTGGCGGTTGCCCGGCCGCGCTCGCGGGGCTTCCGGAGACCTCGTAGGTGGGCGCGATCTGCGTGTCGGCGAAGAAGTCGGCAAGCGCCGGCCCGGGGTCCGTCATCACGGCCCAGCGCTGGAAGCGGGAGAGCTCACCTTTCTCCTCCCCCAGGTCGATGCCGTCGGACGCGGGATTGCCGAGCCGGTCGAAGCGCTCATGCCAGGGACCCGTTCCACCGGCGAGTTCAGCGGCGACCTGGTCGATCTGCCTGCGAACCGCCTCGTCGTCTTCGTCCGCCGCATCTCGGTTCAACTCGACCTCGGCCCGAATCTCCATCCGTACGTCGGAGCCGGGTTCAGGCATGAACTCGATTCGCAGGCTCTCCTCTACAGGCCTGGGCGCACAGCCGGCCAGCGTCGCGGCGATCGCGGCCGCGCAGGTAGCGCCGAGGATGCGGCGAGTCGGCTTCGGTCGGTCCGGGCGGGGGCGGGGCGTATGGGTCGTGTGCATACCGTGATGCAACGCGCGTAGGATCGGCGATCTTCCGATCGTGAAGCGTTCCTGTCGATGAACCTCTTCGCCCTACTCTACGAGCGTTTCGAGGCGGCCCTCGATCGCCCCGGCCTGGCGCCAGCCGGCGCCGCCACAGGCGGGAGCGGGCCGGCGTGGACCTATCGCGATCTCGACGGCGCTTCGGCCCGATTCTCGGCGGCGCTGCACGGGCGGGGCGTGGAGCCCGGGGACCGGGTACTGGTCCAGGTCCCGAAGTCGATTGAGGCGGTGGCGTTGTACCTGGGCGTGTTGCGCTGCGGTGGGGTGTACGTGCCGCTGAACACGTCCTACACCGAGCGGGAGGTCGCGTTCTTCGTCGACGACGCATCGCCGCGGGTCGTCGTGCGCGGCGCGGTTGGTGTCGGCGAGCCGGGCTCCGCAGAAGGGCCGCGCTCCATCGGCATGGACGCGCTGTGGGAGGAGGTGCAGTCCCTCGATGCCGACCCGGCGATCGAGCCCCGCCGCGACGACGACCTGGCCGCCATCTGCTACACGTCGGGCACCACGGGGCGCTCCAAGGGAGCGATGATCACCCACGGCAACCTGACCTCGAACGCTCTCGCCCTGCACGAGATCTGGGGCTTCGAGCCGGGCGACGTGCTGCTCCACGCGTTGCCGATCTTCCACGTCCACGGGCTGTTCGTGGCGCTGCACACCGCGTTCCTGAACGCCTCGAAGGTCCTCTTCCTGCCGCGGTTCGACGGCGCGGAAGTGCGCCGCTTGCTGCCGGAGGCGACGGTGCTGATGGGTGTGCCCACGTTCTACTCGCGGCTGCTGGCGGAGCCGGGTTTCGGTAGTGCCGACTGCGGGGGCATCCGGCTGTTCGTCTCAGGCTCGGCGCCTTTGACGGAAGCCGTGTTCAACGACTTCGCGGGCCGCACCGGACACCGGATCCTGGAGCGCTACGGCATGACGGAAGCCGGAATGATCACGTCGAACCCGCTGCGTGGGGAGCGGGTGGCCGGCACTGTCGGTTTCCCGCTGCCCGATGTCGAAGTGCGGGCCGTTGGCGAAGACGGCGTCGATCTGCCGGCGGGTGAAGTGGGCACCCTGGAGATTCGCGGCCCGAATCTGTTTCCGGGCTACTGGGGACTGCCGGAGAAGACGGCCGAGGAGATGCGCGACGATGGCTTCTTCGTCACCGGCGACCTCGCGAGCGTCGACGGCGAGGGCCGCGTGACCCTGGTTGGTCGCGGCAAGGACCTGGTCATCGCCGGCGGGTTCAACGTCTACCCGAAGGAAGTCGAGGACCGGCTCGACGAGGTGCCGGGAGTAGCGGAATCGGCGGTGATCGGCGCGCCGCACGCGGATCTGGGCGAAGGCGTGGTTGCCGTTCTGGTCGCCGAAGACTCGCCGGTGGAAGACGATACGCTCCGCTCCGCACTCGATGCGGGGCTGGCGCGCTACAAGCATCCCCGCCGGTTCTACTGGGTCGACGAGCTACCGCGCAACGCGATGGGGAAGGTACAGAAGAACGTGCTGCGCGAGCGGTACCGTGGCGCTTACGACGGCTGAAGGAGAAGCACAATGACGCAAGCAGAGAAGAAGCTCGAAGGCAAGGTCGCCCTGGTCACGGGAGCCAGTCGCGGCATCGGAAAGGCGATCGCCGAGCTGTTCGCGGAGCACGGCGCGCGGGTTGCCTGCACGGCGCGCACGCTGTCCGAGGGCGGGCACTACCTGGGCGGGTCGCTCGAGGAGACGATCGACGAGATCCGGGCGGCCGGCGGCGACGCCACCGCGTTCGCCTGCGACGTCTCGGAGTACCCGAACTGCGAGCGGCTGGTGAACGAGGTGCGCGACGCGCTCGGGCCGGTCGAGGTGCTGATCAACAACGCCGCCCTGACCTACTTCATCCCGGTCGTCGACTTCCCGATCAACAAGTGGCACCGCTCGACCGCGGTCAACTTCCACGCGCCGTTCTATCTCTCGAAGCTCGTGCTGCCCGAGATGATCGAGCGCGGTGCCGGCAGCATCGTCAACGTCTCTTCGGGCGCGGCGATCGGCCCCGGCCGCGGTCCCTACAAGGATCCGCAATTCGCGGGCGGTTCTCTCTACGGCGCGGAGAAGGCGGCGCTCGAGCGCTTCACCCAGGGCCTGGCCTCCGAGGTCTACGAGCACGGCGTCTCGGTGACCTGTTACAGCCCGTCCCAGATCGTGCCCACGCCGGGCGTCGTCCACCACCGGCTGATGGAAGGCCGCGACCCGAACGAGGCCGAGACGGTCGAGATCATGGCCCAGGCGGCCCTGCTGCTCGCCACCGAGCCGCTCGACCGGGTCACCGGCCGGGTGACCTACAGCCAGGCGATCCTGGAGGAGTTCGGCTGGATCGAGAAGGGACGCGGACTCGGCACGGAGCGCCAGGGCTCCGGCTACAGCATGATCTGAACTGGGTGCGCCGGCGTCCCCGCCGGCACCAGCGCGATGCCGCGAAGCGGCGAGCCCGAGCCTTCTCCGCCTACTCGCCGCCCTTCACCGGCCTGCCGGCGGCGATCCACTCCTTCTCGAGTTGGCGCGCGCCCCGGAGCTGGCCCAGCATCGAGTAGTTGCCCTCGTGGCAGGCGTACTCGTAGTTGTACTGGTCCGTCCTTGGCCACGGCATCTCGCCGCCGTAGGGTGCCGTGTACTCCTCGTCCTCGACCTCGAACTCGTAGAGCAGCGACTGGCCGTCGATCGGGCTGAAGCGCTCCGTTACCTTCATCGCGCCACGCGGCACGCCGGCCGACTCTCGACCGTGCAGCATCTGGGGCGCCGCTTCGCGGCGGAAGTTCGTCGTCTCGACGACCAGAGTGTCGCCTTCCCAGCGGCCGATCGAGTCGCCGGAGTAGGACTGGTAAGGCGCGGGCGAATGCTCGGCATCGATCCGCACGACCCGTGTCCAGTGCATCCACTCGATATGGATCATCAGGTAGTCGTCCGTCTGCACCAGGGTCTTCAGGTTGTTGTAGGAGATCGTGCGGATCGGGATCGAAGCGCCGGGCTGATAGATGCAGCGCACGCCGAGGACCATCGTCTCCGGGCTGTCGAAGGGCGTGTCGCCCGACTCCAGCCACCAGGCCGTGCCGTCGTCGTTCATCCAGATGAACCTGGGCAGGGCGCCACGGTGCTTCTGGGCTTCCTCCGTCATCGCCGGCATCCGGCCGTTCGGCGGGTTCGTCAGGATCGACGTCCGGTACTTGCCGTCGATCTTGAACATCGTGTGGCCGGGATCGAACCAGGCGTAGTTGTAGCTCTGCCGGTCGATGAAGGCACCCTTCTCCGGCGGCGGCCGATCCGGGCTGCTGGCCGCGTCGCCGTCCAGGACGCGCTGGCGCTGGTTGGCTTCGACCTCGGCCGCCTCCTCCGGGCTGAGGACGAGTTCCTCGCCGCGCTCTGGCCGGCGCTCGAACGGCGTCAGCGAGCGGATGTCATAGCGGCCGGTGAAGTCGGGCTTGCCGCCCGGGGTCCGGGGGATGTCGTCCGCAGCCGCAGCGGCGGCCGCGCCGGCGCCCGACACGAGCAGCAGAGAAAGCAGCGCGAGGGTCTTCCGCATCTCGAATCTCCTTGTTCGTTCCCCTGAGCCTACCGCCTGGGTCCACACTGGGTGCGCCGGCGTCCCCGCCGGCTTCCGGAGAGGGCGCGCCGCGAAGCGGCGACCTACTCCGACGCTTCTCCCACCCAGAACGGACTCGACCACGCCATGCTGCCGTCGATCTGGCGGACGCGGAGGTAGTAGTAGTCGCCGGGTCGGACTTCGCCCTGGTCGGTGAAGCTGAACTCCTGGTCGAGGGCCCGTCCCTCGGTCACGATCTGCGCCGAGAGCGCGTCCGTATGCTCCAGCACCTGGTACTCGCGGCGATCGATCTGTCCTTTGAGGTCGCCGAGCCGAAACCGCACGGTGTTCGCCGGCAGTTCCTGGGGGATGCGAACGTAGCCGCCCGAGCCACGTGACTCGGTCGTCGTCTCCATGTCGACGGTGACCACCGTGTCGGCGTTCGCGCGGCGCAACTCGAGAACCAGCGACTTCGGACGACCGCGGGTCGGGAAGTCGAAGTCGATTCGGCGCCGATCTTCCGTGTTTCGGGCCACGCTGTAAGTCGCCGGCTGCGTGAACCAGGGATCGTCGTAGTCGACCAGCTCGGCTCCGGCGACATGGATCGTTCCTCTCCACGGTCGGCCGCCACGGGGCGGCGTGCGCTCGCCGTGGATCTCGGTCGACGACTCGAAGGTGATCTGCACCCGAGCTTCCCCGGACAGCTCGCTCTCCAGGTATCTCCTGGTGTAGACGATCTCGCCGTTCTTGATCACGTCGATCGCGTCGATCGGCGCCGTACCGTTCACCCGACAGTCGATCCGGCGGATGCTGGCGTCCTCCTGGCGGGTGCCCATCCGCGCGCCGTTGAGCGTCGCCTCGAGGAGGATCCGCTCGCCGGTCGTCGCATAGGCGGCCCGGTCGCGGAGCGCGCTGAAGATGGCATCCGCGTTGTTCTCGGGCGCGTAGACGGCGGCCAGGCCGCCCAGTTGCCGGTTGCCGGCCCCGGAGTAGCCGGGATGGCCGTTGTGGTTGTCGGAGGCGCCGATGAAGCCGACTTCGAAGCCGTTCCGCAGGTACTTGTTGCCGAACCAGTCGAAGGTGCCGTGGCCGGACTGGATCTCGACGAGGCGCCCCAGGCCGGGATCGCTGTTCGTCCAGTCGGCGGGCTGGTGGGCGTGGGGGATGATCAGCACGTCGTTGTTGCTGTTCTGAGCGCGCAGCCCCGCGTACAGCTCGTCGAGCAGGGGCGCCTTCTGGTTCGGGACCCGGCTGCGGCCGGGGGTGTCGCGGAAGAACACGTTGTGGTGCCCGCCGAGCGGAGATCGCGAGGTCCACTCGAAGCCGAGGATCGTCGTGAATACGCCTTCGATCCGGTACTCCTCGACCAGCTCCTGCAGCTTCCGCCACTCGCTGTCGTCCATCCAGATGTCGTGCTCGGAGAGGCTCAGGAAGTCGAGCCGGGCCACGTCGCGGCCGAACCGGTAGTAGCCGTCAGGCGAGCCCTGGCCTTCGGCGAAGGCGGTGTGGCCGTGAGTTTCGCCCCAGTAGACACGGTGAGGGGGGGCCTCCTCGACGCGGACGGGATTGCTCGTCGCCCGGATCGATCCGTCCTCGTTCCGGACCGAGAAGCGGTAGACGCCGGCCTCGGCCAGGCTCACGTCCTCGAGCAGCGAGATGGCCGGACTGCCGGCCTCGATCGTGCGTACCGGCTCGCCCTCCAGCAGCACCTCGAGCGCGGGCATGACGCCGGACGACAGGTTCTTCAGCCGGTCCTCGGCGCGAACGGCGAGCGTGAAGGGCTCGCCCGGCGCAACGATCGACGGAGCGACCGCGTTGACGTAGCGGACCTCGTCCCGGCCCAGCACCTCGAAGGAAGGCCAGGCCGGTCGCAGCAGGTCGCCCGTGCCTTCGATGTCGGCGTAGAGGTGCAGGATCACCTGGTCGTTGGAGGTTTCCTGCAGCGTGAATCCGGGTCCGCCCCCCGAGGTGTCGCCGTAGGTGATGGTGACCGTGTCGCCTTCATCGAGCGACGCGCCGCTCAGACGGAACTGCAGCACGGCGCGAGGGACGCCGGCACGCGCCTGGCCGCCGCGGTTGCCGAAGTGCATCCCCAGCCAGTCTCCCCATGGTTCGCTGGCGGTCAGTGTCGCGTCCGGATTCGACGTTTCGACCGTGACGTAGTTCCGGCCCGCCGGGTCCTCGGCCTGAATGCCGGTCCGCCGCGCTCCGCGCACCAGGATGCCGCCGCCCTCCGCCATGCCGAGCGTGCCCACGGTGTAGGTCAACCGGACCGTCACCCGGTCGCCGGCGCGGAACGGACCGGGCGGGTCGAGCGTCAGCGTGCCGACCGCCCCCGGGTGTTCATCCTTGATCTGGAACTCCCGGGTGTAGAGGCGGATGAACTCCGAGACTCTCGGCATCGGAATCGTCGCTCCGCCTCCGAGCCCCCGGAGTGAGCGGTTCGCATTCGCGAGAAGCTGAGGGAAGACGTCGGGGACCGGTCCGCCGGTGAGGGAGTAGGCGTTCGCCCACTGCCACAGCGTGTCGAGCCGATCGCTCAGGACGGCGATGTCTTCGGTGGTTTCAGGCGCCTCCAGCTTCAGCGCCTCGACGCGCTGCCGAAGCTCGGGGGAGAGGTAGTCGCCCGAGTCGCTGGTGGTGCAGCCATAGGCGACGCAGGTCAGGGCTAGCAGAAGGAAGCGCGCGATGTGGGGACGTTTCGCCATGCTAGGCCGTGCTTGCCAGCTCATACTCCCGGACGAGCGCGTCGGCCGGTAGCTGCCACTCGCGAGATAGGGCGCGGATCATCCGCAGCGTCAGCGGACGCCGGCGGTTGAGAATCTCCGAGGCCCGGGGTTGCGAGCCGATCAGTGCGGCTAGCTCACTCTGCCGGAAACCGCGGGCTTCCATCACATGCTCGATCATCGAGATCGGATCCGGCGCCTCGACGGGCCAGCGCTCGGCTTCGTACGCGTCGACAAGCGTGACGAGGACGCCGAGCGCGTCCCCCTCCGGGGTGTCCGCCGGAGCGCCCATCAGGCTGTCGATGGCTGCCAACGCCGCATCGTAGTCGGCTTCGTTCCTGATCGGCTTGATTTCCATGGACTCTCCTAGACAGTTGTCGCGTCGACCCGGCCGTACTCCCCGTGCGTTCCGACGAACCTCACGAACCCGATTCGACGGGCATAGTCGAAGCGTACGATCAAGCGGTACCGGTTGCCTCCGATGTTGAACACGACGCGGTCGTCGCCGACAATACTCGCGTTTCCATACATGGCTTTGATCTCTGTGGGCGAAGCCCAATCCGCCTTGGCGGCAACCGCGAACCAAGACCTGAGTGGTTGTTCTGCTCGCGGCTCGGTCTCCCAGTACTCGCGCAACGTACGCTTCGCGACGATGCGCATGGCAGGATGTTATCCCAAGAAGGGATGCCTGGTTGCGGAGCACCCTACAATCGTCGCCCCAAGGAAGAGGTGGCTTATGCACGGACTCCCGACACTGCTCATCGCCCTGATCCTCCTCGCGACCGTGTTCGCCCTCCCGGCCGCTGGGCAGTCTGCTGCCCCCGCCTACGACCCGCCGCTCGATATCGGCGTCGTCCTGTACGACGGCGCCGAGCCGCTCGACGTCTTCGGGCCGATCGAGATGTGGCTCAACGCCGGGCCCGGGCTGATCCGTGTCCACCTGATCGCGGACTCCGCCCGGCCGGTCGCCCTGACCACGACGACCTATCCGGCCGAACTGGCGCCGAAGGTAGAGGCCCAGTACAGCTACGACGACGCGCCGCCGCTCGACGTGATCATGGTGCCGGGCGGGATCGGCACGCTCCGGGAAGTCGAGAACCAGGCTCTCCTGGACTTCGTCGCTGAACGCGCCGCCGAAGTCCAGCTCACCACGTCGGTCTGCACCGGCTCCGCCATCCTTGCGAAGGCCGGCGTCCTGGACGGCTTGCCCGCGACCGGCAACAAGGCCTTCTTCAGCTACATCGCCGGGTTCGGTCCCGAGACCGAGTGGGTGAAGGAAGCCCGCTGGGTCGATGCCGGCCACGTGATGACTTCCTCCGGCGTGTCCGCCGGTATCGACATGAGCCTGGCCGTCGTCGCCCGTTTCTTCGGTCACGACGCCGCGCGCATGCTGGCGCAGGCCACCGAGTACGAGTGGAACGAGGACGCCGGTCGGGATCCCTTCGTTGGCAACCTGGACTCGGCCATTCCGTACCTGGAACGCCTGGAGGCGGCGGTCGAGGAGTCGTCCGGTTCGGGATTCTGAGAGTGGATCGGCGAAGACTGCTCATGGACGGGTTGGCTCTGGCAGCCGGCCTGGGTCTGAGTCCCCTGAGGCTCGTTTCCCAGGAAACCGCCTCGACGCGAGCCACCACTCAACTCGAACCCGAGGGCTTCTTCACCCTCGGGCAATGGCAGGACCACTGGTGGTTCGTCGATCCACGAGGCAAGCCGTTCTTCTCGATCGGGCTGAACCACTTCGACCCGGCGAGCCTCCGCTACCCGGAGAACATCGACATCTGGCGTGAGAAGTACGGAGGCAGCACGATCCGATGGATCAGGGAGTCGGTCGCTCCCAACCTCAAGGCCTGGGGGTTCAATACCGTCGGCTGGGTTCAGGAGGTGTCCGTGCGGGAGTGGCGGCACTCGCGTTCGTTCACCGTCGACGAGTACCGGGCGCTGGAGATGCCCTACTGCCATCTACTTCCCTTCATGGAATCCCACCAGTGGGAGAAGCACACGGTTCACTACGACTTCCGTAGCGCCGACTGGCAGGAATGGTGCGACTACGTGGCCAGGTCGCAATGTGCCGAGCTGGCGGATGACCCGAACCTGATCGGCTACTTCTACAGCGATTGCCCTACCTGGATTCACGAGAGGCCGCTGAACGACTGGCGAGGCCCGATCTTCGATCCGGAGCGACTCGAGTCGGAGGCCGGTCGCAGGGAACTGACTGAGTTGGCCTACCACTACTACAAGACTGCGCACGATGCGATCAGGCGGTACGACAGGCACCACTTGATCCTCGGCGACCGCTACGAGGCGAACGCACCCATCGCGCTACAGGTCATCCAGGCCGCGTCGCCGTTCGTCGACGTACTGTCATTCCAGGACTTCCGTGATCCGGTCAAGCACCTCGACGAATGGCACAGGAAGACGGGGAAGCCGGTCCTGTTGGCCGATGCGGCCAGGATCAGGTGGCAGACGGCTCCGGGGGAGTTCACTCCGAACGATGGGGCGTGGTACGGGGAGACGCTGGCGGAACTGTTCGAGAATCCGGGATGTGTGGGCTTGCATCTCTGCGGGGCCTACCAGCGGAACAGGGCGCGCCGCTACGGGCTGCTCGATGAGATGGAGAATCCCGACACCGAGCAGGTGGAACTGATGACGGCCGCCAACCGGAGAATCAGCCGGCTAATGGCCGGGCGCTTCTGAGCTCTGGTCGGCCGGCTCGTCGCCGTCGCCACGGGTCATCGTGTCGACCGTGGTGGTAGCGCCAAGGAATCGTCCGGTTCGGGCTTCTGGATCCAGGACCGGAGCGTCCCAACCTACGGGTAAGGCGTGATCACGCCGCAGGCCGCTCTGGAACCACCGGCGCAGCCGGCCGCTTCGCCCTCGGGGCAGTAGGTGTCGGGGTTCGTGTGGATGATGAAGGCGCTGCCGTCGTCGTCGAACACGGAGAGCGGACCGTCGGAGAGCGTCACCCGCGTTGTCGTCATCATGTGGTAGCCGCGCCCCTGGCGGTCCAGCGTCATGTTCGTCAGGTCGCCGGCGTGGAAGGGGTGGTTGCCGTCCGGGCTCGTGTTCGAGTTGGGGCCGGGGTCGAAGTGACCGCCGGCGGTGCCGCATGGATTACAGGACGCGGTCTCGTGAATGTGGACTGCGTGCTTGCCGCGCGTGATGCCGGTATTCGCGTACAGGCGGAGATAGATGTCGACCGCCTTGACGCCTTCTTCGGAAGGCTGTTCCTGCAGATAACCGAAGCCCACGCGGTTCGTCGGAATGTCGCAACTGTAGAGGACCGCCCGGCCCGCGGCCGCCCCACCTGTGGTGGCGGCGGCGAAGTCCTCTTCTGGGACTTGGGCGGGTGTCGTTGCGGCGCCGCCGAGCGAGAGCAGGGCGAAGGCTGCGAGGGGAAGGGTCGTGACTCTGGGGCGGTTGGTTCGCATGTCTTGGGGCTCCCTTCTTGTTGGGGGTGGTAGTCAAGGCTAGCCGCTCAGGACGTCGAGTCCGGGGAGTCACTTTGCTCCTCGCCGTCGCCACGCGTGATCGTGTCGACCGTGGTTGCGGCGCACATGTGGGCAATGACGTTGGCCGCCGAGCGGAAGACGTCTGGCACGCGGTCGATCCCCAGCAGGATGCCGAGTCCCGCCAGGGGTACGCCCACGACGTCCAGGGCCGGCGCCAGCGACACAATGCTGGCGCTTGGCACCGGGGCGACCGTCATCGCGGCAAGGAAGATCGCCAGCACCGCCGCGGCGATCAGCGCCGCGTCGAGCGGCACGCCGTAGATCTTCGCCAGGAAGACGAGCGACGCGCTCTGGAACAGCGCGCTGCCGGGCCGGTTGATCGACGCCGCCAGCGGCAGGATCAGCGTGTACTTGCGCTCGGACAGGCCGAGCTTCTTCGCCTCCTGCAGCATCATCGGCAGCGTTCCCACGGATGTCGTCGTGGTGAAGCCCACGGTGTAGGTGCCCACGGTCGCCCGGATGAAGCGTCCGGGCGGTACACCGCCCAGGAACCAGACCGCGGGCAGGAGAACGAGGCCCTTGAGGATGAAGAGGCCCACCACGACGGCGACGATGAAGACGGCGAGGTTCTGCAGCATCGCTGCCCCCGTCTTCGCGATGACCGGCGCCGCGAGACCGAAGACGCCCACCGGCGCCGTCCACAGGATCCAGCTCATCAGCTTCGTCAGAGCGTCGCCCAGGGCCTCCGCGAAGGACGTGAGCGTCCGCTGCTTCTCGCTCGGCAGGGTGGTCGTCGCCGCGGCCAGGAGGACGATGAAGATCAGGAGGGAGAGCAGCGCCCCGTCGGCGGCGACCTGAACCGGATTCCGGGGCACGAGGTTGACCAGAAAGTCGACGATGCCCACACCGGCGGCCTCCAGGTTCTCTACGGGCGTGGGCGGCGCCACGGGCGCCGCGAACGTCAGGGCGAAGCCCATCACTCCCATCCCGATGAGGATCGCCGGCAGCGTCGTCGCCCAGAAGAAGCCCACGGCGAGTCCCCCCAGCCGACCGAGCTTCCGCAGGTCGCCGATCCGCCCCACCCCGACGAAGACGACCGCCGCCACCAGCGGGATGACGACCATCTGGATCGCGCGCAGGAAGACCTGCCCGAGCGGCTCGACCGCCTCGGCGGCCCGCAGCAGTGCCGGCGAACCCGTCGCCGACGCGGCGATGCCGAGTCCCAGGCCGAGCGCCAGGCCGATGAGAATGGCGCGTGTGTTCACCGGAGCGCCGGCGTTCCGAAGCTAGACCCGTCTATCGGCTCGGCGGTCCGGCCTAAGCCCATAGACCCCGAATCACCTCGCCCTTGACCAGCTCTCTCGGCTGGTCCAGGTGATTCAGGATCTCCATCGCCGGGTCGATCCCCAGCGTGTGGTACACGGTCGCCAGCAGGTCGTTCGGGTGGACCGGCTTCTCGCGGGGGGCGGAGCCGGTCTCGTCGGACTCGCCGTAGAGCTGGCCGCGGGAGACGCCGGCGCCGGCGACCAGGGCGGTGTAGCAGTAGGGCCAGTGGTCGCGGCCGTCCGGGGAATTGCTGTTGCCGGAGGTGCTGACGCCCAGCCTGGGTGAACGGCCGAACTCGCCGACGGCGACGACGAGGGTCTCGTCGAGCAGGCCCCTATCGTCCATGTCGGAGAGCAGCGCCGAGAGCGCGCGGTCGAGGACGGGGCAGTGCAGGTTCTTGAGCGGGGCGAAGTTCGCGGCGTGGGTGTCCCAGGAGTCGACTTCTGGGTTGCCGTTGGCGACGGCGGGCCAGTTGAGCTGGACGAAGCGGGTGCCGGCTTCGATCAGGCGCCGCGCCATCAGGGCGCCCTGGCCGAAGGTGTTCTTGCCGTAGCGCTCGCGCATCTCGTCGGTCTCGTTGGCCAGATCGAAGGCCTGGCGGGCCTTGCCGGAGAGGACGAGGTCGTAGGCCTTCTCGTAGTAATCGTCGAGGGCGGAGTCGGCGACCGCCTTCTCGAGCTCGGGCAGGGAGGCGTTCAGGCCCTTGCGGAGCTCGAAGCGGCCGGCGAGGCGCTCGGGCGAGGTCTCCTCGCGCAGTTCCAGATCGCTGAGCGCGATCGGCTGGTTCGGGTCCTGGTAGAGGCGGTAGGGGTCGTAGGCCTTGCCGAGGAAGCCGGCGGCGCCGCCCTTGCCGATCACGTTCGACTCCTGGAGCGGCCGCGGCATCTCGACGAAGGGGAGCATCGCGTCGTCGAGAGGCCTGAGCCTGGAGATGTGGGAGCCGGCGGTCGGAAAGTCGGCCGGCGTGGGCGGCTCGAGCTGGCCGGAGGGCGAGACGCGGTCCGGCGGGTAGCCGGTCAGCATCTGGTAGATCGCCGCGGTGTGGTTGAAGAGCCCCTTGGGGGTGTAGCTCATCGAGCGGATCAGGGTGCACTTGTCGACCTGATCGGCCAGCAGCGGCATCGTCTCGGAGAGCCGGATGCCGTCGACCTTCGTGTCGATGGCGCCGAACTCGCCGCGAATGTTCGAGGGCGCGTCGGGCTTCGGATCCCAGATGTCGATGTGACTGGGGCCGCCCTGCAGGAAGAGCAGGATGACGGACTTCGCGCTGCCGAAGCCCTTGCCGCCGGCGAAGGCGTCAGCAGCGACGGTCGCGGCGTGCGCGTCACGGAGCGCGAGCGTCTGGCTGAGGGAGATGCCGAAGATCCCGAGCGAGCCGACGCGGAGGAACTCCCGCCGGGTCGGGCCGTCGCAGGTATGGCCGGACTGTCCTGGGATGACGAGCATGGAGTCTCCTACGAATTGAAGAGGAAGGCGTTCGAGTTGAGCAGCGCCCACATCAGGTCCTGGGCGGCGGCGGTGCGGCTGCCGGCGGCCTCGAAGTGACCCTCGGCGAGCGCGGATTCCTCGTCGGTGGGGTAGCGGCCGAGGGTGGCGAGATAGAGCTCGCCTATCAGTTCCTCGTTGTCCCTGCCGGAGAGCACCAGGTTCGCCACCCGGCCTTCCGGGTCGGCGATCGCGTCGGCGATGACGGAGCCGTTCAGCAGGCTCAGCGCCTGCGGCAGGCTCATCTCCGTCTTCCGCTCGCACTCGCAGGCGGTTTCGCGGTCCGGCTTGCCGAACAGGTCGAGGAAGCCCTCGATCCCCATGCTCGCCGTCATCACGTGCGGGTCGGGCAGCGCCGTCGCGTCGAAGTCCTCGGGCAGGGTGTCGATCTCGAAGCGGGAGCCGGTGGCGCGGGCGACGGCGTCGGCGAGTTGCTCGGCGCTGAGCCGTCGCGGTTCGTGATGGGAGAAGTTGATCCGGTCGTCCTCGTTCCATTCGTTCGTGCGGAACGATGCCTGGTAGGCGCGCGACGTGGCGATCGTCCGCATCAGGTGGCGGAGGTCGAAGTCGTTCTCGATCAGGTCGGCGGTCAGTGCGTTGAGCAGGTCCGCGTTGACCGGCTGGTTCGAGGCCCGGATGTCGTCGACCGGGTCGATGATCCCCCGGCCCATGAAGTAGCTCCACACGCGGTTCGCGATGGCCGGGGCGAAGTACGGGTTCTCCGGCGACGTCAGCCAGTCGGCGAGCGCGGCCCGGCGTCCGAGGCCCTCGCCGAGGTCCGGCGCGCCCTCGACCGGCACCAGGTACTTCGGCGGCACGACGGCGTTCGTCTTCGGGTGCAACTGCTCGTTGTCCCGGCGCTTGTCGAAGACGATCTCCTCGCCGGTGCGGAAGCCCGGGCGGACGCCGAGGCCGGCGAAGAACGCGGTCATCTCGAAGTACTGGTTCTGGGTCCAGCGCTCGAAGGGGTGGTCATGGCACTGGGCGCAGACCATCCGCACGCCCATGAAGAGCTGGGTCGTGGTCTCCATCGCCTCCTTCGGGTCGCGGGCGGCGCGGTAGTAGCTGGCGGCCGGCTGGTCGAGGGTGCTGCCGGAGGCCGTGACCAGTTCGCGGACGAGCTGGTCGTAGGGTCGGTTCTCCTCGATCGCCTCCCTCAGCCAGCCGCGGAAGGTGAGCATGCCCTTGTAGCTCATGAACTTCCGGTTGCTGCGCAGGAGATCGCCCCACTTGAGCGTCCAGTGGTCGACGTACGCGTCGCTCGCGATCAGCTCGTCGACCAGGCGGTTCCGCTTCTCCTGGGTCGCCGCGTCGTCTTCGAGGAACGCGCGCACCGCCTGCGGGCTCGGGATCCGGCCGGTGAGGTCGAGCGAGGCGCGGCGCAGGAACGCCGCGTCGTCGACCGCGGCCGAGGGCAGGACCTCGATCCGCTGGAGCTTCGTGTCGATCAGCTCGTCGATGTAGTTGGCCTGGGGCAGGGCGGTCCATTCGAAGCCCTCGCGGCCGCTGAGGACGGTGACCGGGGCGGTCGTGAACTGTCCCTCGTAGCGCACGAGCAGCGTGCTCTCCCCGCGGCGCAGACCCGTGGCGACGGGGCCGGAGGGCGTTTCCTCGATCGCCATCGTCTCCGTGTTGCTGCTCGTGATGTGGGCCTCGCGGGTCACGTCGCGGCTGCTGCCGTCGCCGTAGTGGGCCATGACGATCGTCTGCTGGCTCATCCCGGGCCGGTGCATGAAGACCTCGCCGGGATGGATCGTCAGGCGCTCGACCCGGTCGGTCGCCGGGTCGCCGTAAGGCACGCCGCCGGAGATCCAGTCGAGGATCTGGTCGTAGTAGCGCGATCCGTGCTCAAGCCGCAGGCCGCCCTCGTGGGCGACCTGCATCGTCGGCTTGGCGAGCATCAGCGAGCGCGCGGGCTCGGCGCGGTTGAAGCGCCGGCCGGACATGTCGTAGAGCAGCGACTGGTAGTCGAACTGGGGGTCATAGCCGCGCAGCGACAGCTTGAAGCCGTTCTTGCCCTTGGCCGCGCCGTGGCAGGTGCCCGTGGAGCAGCCGATCTTGTTCATCGCGGGCAGGACGTCGCGGACGAAGGTGACGGGTTGGGCGGCGTTGGCGGCTGCGGCGGCGTGGATCGTGACGGGAACGGTCGCTGTCAGGCCGCCGGCCCCGATGGTTAGGGACCCGCTGCCTTCCCCGGTTGGGGTGAAGAAGCCGTCGTCGCCGCGTTCGACTGGCGCGTTGCCGGTGGAGACCTCGACGTCGGCCGTGAGGTCGACGCGTTCGCCGCTCTCGAGGATGCCCGTGACGAGGAGCTTGCGGCCGTCGCGAAGGTTGTCGAAGGTGAGTTCGGCGGGGTGGACAACCAGGTCGACGGGTGTCGTGGCGCTCGGCAGGGCGGCGGCGAAGCCGAAGAGAAGGGTGACGGCGCACCCAAAGAGACGTCTCATCTGCCCTTCACCTCCATTCGCGCGCTCACCGGCACCGTAGTGTAGGCGGAGCGGACTTCTCTTTCGCCGGCCAGCCAGGACGACGAGGCGATCAGGAAGTCGTAGTCGCCGGCTTCCACATCTTCGGACGCTTCGCAGGCCAGCCGGAATCTACCGTCGTCCTCGACCTTGATTTCGGTGCCTTCGCAGACGACGCCGGTGGGCAGGGCGTCGGCGCGCAGCTCGACCGGCTGCCGGAAGCTCTCTTCGCGATGGAGGACGCCTTCGACGGCGCCCTTCCTGCCGGACTTGACGCTCGCGCTGGCGACCTCGATCCGGTAGCCGGGGACGATTTCGAGCGTCACGCCTGGCGTGTAGAGCCGCTCGGGGCGGCCGCCCACCGTGACTTCGCCGGTGAGGGTCACGGTGTAGCGGTCGAGTTGGGTGCCGTCGCTGCTTCGGATCAGCTTGCTGCCTTCAGGCTTGTTGTAGTCCGTCTTCTCGGTCGTCTCGACCCGGAACTCGCCCACGCCCACGCCGATCAGGGCACTGACGACCACGGGCGGTTTGGTCGCGGTTTCTTCGCCCGGCGGAGCTTCGTACTTCCACTCGAAGTCGAACGGCATGCCCTTGACCAGCCTCACCGTCGCCGGCTCCAGAGTGGTCAGCCGGGGCCCGGGCTTGCCGGTGAGCAGCACGGGCAGCCGGCTATCCAGCCAGGGAGCGCTGAACGACCGCTCGGCCTCCGTCGTGTAGCTGCGGCCGTCGCCGGCGCGCACACTGGTCACGCTTCCCGGCACGGTTGCCCGGCGGCGGATCACGGTGCCGTCTTCGAGCACACCTTCGCCCCAGACCTCCAGGTCGAAGCGCTGGCGCCGGGCATCTACGTCGGCGGTGACCAGGATCCGGCCGGAGCGCGACAGGGTGCGTGTATCGAGGTCGCGCACTTCCCTGGTGATCCATCCGTCCCGGGCCTCTATGCCGGGCGGCGGAGCCTCGACGTACAGGCGGATCGGACCCAGGTAGCCGCGGCGCATGGCGCCGACCTCGATCGGCTTCGACGCACCGCTGTTGAGCGTGAGTTGGGCCGTGCTCAGGCGCAGTTCGAAGTCGGGGCCGTTCGCGGTCGCCGTCAGCCGGTAGCCGAAACGCGGACCGCCGCGCCCCACCAGGTCCTCAACCGAGACGTGCAGCTCGTCCACGGCTTGCGGCGTCTCGACCGCCACCCAGGGGTCGAAGGACGTGGCGGTGGGCGACAACAGGCGGAAGGTGTCCGGGTCGGGAATGTCGTCGCCGGAGGAGGCCAGATACTCGCCGTCCGGCGTCGTGACGGTCAGCACGCCGAACAGGTCGGACGAGCCGAGCGCCGCGCCCTCGACCTCGATCAGGAGCCTCCGGCCTGGCTCGGCGGCGATCCGGTACCGGTCCACCTCGCCGGCGTCGTCGATCCGGCCGTTGACGACGACGGGCGTGTCGAGGGCCCGGTCAGCGGGCGTCTCGCTTTCGAGCACCTCGGGATGGCTGCCGACGACCACCTGGAAGGGCAGGGCCGCGCTGGTCTTTACGGTCACCGAGGGGCCGACGGTGTCGAAGGCGTTCTCTGTGTCAACGGCGCGGGCGACTTTCCGCGTGGCGGCTTCGCTGCCGCCGGTGAGCCCGAATCGCGTCTCCTCGCCGCGGCGCGCCCCGAGCGGGAAGACCGCGTCGGCGTAGTCGTAGTCCTCGGCGGAGATCAGCTTCAGGCGGTAGAAGTTCCGCCTCTGGTCGCTGAAGCGGGCGTCGTGGACTTCGACGACGTACTCCCCGGCCTCCGGCGGCTGCCAGTCGAGACGGGCGTCCACGTCGATGCCGGGTCCTTCCTGGTTGAAGGCGATCTCGCTGCCTTCGCCGTCGAGCAGCCGGAGCACCGGGTCGATCGCCGAGCCCACGCGGCGCGCCTCGACCTCCAGCACGATCCGCTCGCCGGCTTCTACCCGCAAGCGATAGCGGTCCCGTTCCGCTCCGTCCAGCGTGCCGTTGACCACGACCGGCAGTGCCTCGATTCGCGGCGGCTCGCTGGCGGCGCTGCTTTCGCGGTTGCCGTCGCGCAGGCTCCGTTCGGAGACCTCGGACACGGTGTCCACCCGGAACAGCAGGGAGTTCGACAGCCCGTCCTCGCCTATGGCCCGCAGCGGGTAGAGCCCGGGCGCGGCGTCGGCGTCGATTTCCACCAGAAAGACGGCCGCCTGGAGGTTGCGCTCGTTCGGCCGCCGCTGCTTCTGGAGCCGGTCCTCGTCGGCGGCCTCGCCGAGACGGGCGAACGAACCCGGCAGGGTGCTTTCGATCTCCATGTCGCCCGCGACGCCGTAGCCCTCGATGACCAGCCGCAGGGCTCGCCCCTGCTGGCCGCCGTGGGGATGCATGTCGACGAGATTCGGCGGCGGCCCCGCCGCGCCGGCGACCGTCGCGATGGCGATGCCGGCGAGCGCCAGGCGGGCGCTCCGAAGCAGCCGGCGACTCACGGCGCGCCCCCGGCGGTTGTTTCTCCGTGGGGAGAGCCTTCGAGCGGCACCGGCACGAACTCATGCAGCAGTTCGCCGTCGCCGGCGCGGTGGATCCTCAAGCGACCGTCGAAGCCGGCGGTGGCCAGCTCCGCGCCCGCCGGGTCGAATGCAAGCGTGTAGATGCCCGCCGTGTGGCCGGAAGCCGTCGCGGTTCGCTCGCCGGTCTCCAGGTCGTAGATCGGCACCGCCGGTGCCGCGCCTCCGACCGCGAGACGCGTGCCCCGCGGGTCCACCGCGAGCGCGAAGATCTCCCCGTCCTGGCGCTCGAACTCCCGGACCAGGGTCGAGTCGTCGGCGATCAGCATCTTCCGGGCGCGGTCCATCCGGTAGTAGTAGGGCACGCGGTCCTCGCCGCCGATCACGACCGCCTCGATTCGCGGGTTGCGGACGACCGCCGACAGCTCGCCGCGCAGCAGGTTGATGTTCTCGACGAAGGCGCCGCTGGATGCGTCGATCAGCTTCGCGGCCCGGTCGCGACCGACCGAGACGATGCGCCGTCCGTCCCCGCCGAAGACGACCCCGAGCACCCAGTTCTCGTGGTGGTTCATCCGCAGCAGCTCCCGGCCGCTGGTCGCCTGGTGGATGCGGACCGTGTGATCGGCGCAGCCGATCGCGAGCCTGCGCTCGTCGGGCGACACGGCGAGGCCGAACAGGGTGTCGTAACAGAGCATGTTCGAGACCCGGAGCTCCCGGTCCTCGACGTCCCAGATCTGGATCTCGCCGAAACGCGCGGGCGTCCCGCCGGTGGCGATCAGCCGCCCGTTGCTGAGAAACGCGAGCCCCTGGATGCGCTCCGAGACGCTGCTGAAACGGGCCTCCAGGCTGTCGCCACTGCCGATCTTCGAGCGCCGGTGGAGCAGCACCTCCCGGTTGCCCGACACGGCCAGCCACTCACCGTCGGCGGAGTAGGCGACCGCCGTGATGACCGGCGGCTGGTGGTAGACGATCGGCCCCCTCGCCGCGCCGAGCCGCATCTCCTCCGGCGTGTCGTCGTGAGCACCGGCCGCGATCCAGTCACTGATCGCGGCGATCTCCACCTCCGCCAGAGGTTCCGCCCGCATCGGCATCGCCGGTTCGATCTCGCCCCGGAGCATCTTGAGCATCCGGCTCTCATCCGGCTTGCCGGCAACGAAGGCCGAACCACTCATCCCGCCCGCCGCAAGTCCCTCGAAGCTCGTGAGGTTCAGCTCACCACCCAACTGCGCCGGCTGGTGGCATCCCTGGCAGCGTTTCTGGATGACGGGCCAGACGTCGCGGTAGTAGCTGGGGTCTTCCTGGGCGGTTGCGAGGTTTCCTGCTGCCAGGAGAGCGCCGATTGCGGCAAGCACAACGCCTGTAACTCGGATCCGGATTCCGCCTTCGGCGGATGCCGGCGAGGACGCCGGCGCACCCAGTGTGTCGCCTCCGAGTGGTGTCGACGTACGGAGTGAGTGGCCTCCGAGTCGTGTCGGTGCACCCCGCGCTTCACCCCCGCTACCCCCTCTGGATCCCAGGAAGCGAACCGAAGTCACGACAAACAGCCGGGCGAGCCTCCGTAGCACGACGCTGTCCAGCCTGAGCCGGGGCCGCGGGGGGCGGACTCCAGCGGCCTTGGAGCGAGCGACTCCCGGCGACCCTGCGCAGGGCAACGACCGACCGAAGCGAGCGGAACGAAGCGAGCGCCGTCCCCCCATTCTCCGATGAGCGCGAGCGTCCGCTGGATTCCGCCCCCCGCGGCCCCGGCTCAGGCGGGTGAGCACCACCGCCCTACGCCAGCACGTCATCGACGACATTGCCGTGCACGTCGGTGAGGCGGAAGTCGCGGCCGCCGTAGCGGTAGGTGAGGTTGGTGTGGTCGATGCCGAGGAGGTGGAGGACGGTGGCCCAGAGGTCGTAGATCGTGACCTCGTCCTCGACGACGTGGTAGCCGAAGTCGTCCGTCGCGCCGTGGATCGTGCCGCCCGCAATACCGCCGCCGGCGAGCCAGATCGAGAACCCGAACGGGTTGTGATCGCGGCCGTCGGCGCCCTGGTGGAACGGAGTCCGGCCGAACTCGCCAGCCCAGATGACGAGCGTCTCGTCGAGCAGGCCGCGGGCTTTCAGGTCCTTGAGCAGACCGGCGATCGGCTGATCGACCTGGAGCGCCATGTTCCGGTGGCCGACCTCGAGGCCGGTGTGCTGGTCCCACGGGTTCTGGGCCTGGCCCGCGTCGGTCGGTTCCGGCAGGCAACTCAGCTCGACGAAGCGGACGCCGCGTTCGACCAGCCGCCGCGCGAGCAGGCACTGGCGGCCGTAGTCCGCGGTCGTCCGGTTCGGGTGGTCCAGCGCGTAGAGCTCACGCGTCGCCCTGGTCTCGCCGCTGATGTCGCAGAGTTCGGGCACCTCGGCCTGCATCCGGAACGCCGTCTCGTAGTTGCGCACCGCCGCCTCGACGTCGGCGTGGCCGCCGAGCCGCTCGAGGAAGGCCCGGTCCATTTCATTGACGAAGTCGAGGCGCTCGCGCTGCGCCGACGGAGCCTCCAGGGCCTGGATGTTCTGGACCGCGTCCTCGGAGTCGCCGCGCAGGATGGAGCCCTGGAACTCCGCTGGCAGGTAGCCGTTGCTGTAGATGCCGACGCCGCCGTGCGGGATGCCGGCCTGACCGCTCTGCAGGACGACGAAACCGGGCAGGTTCTCGTTTTCGGTGCCGAGTCCGTAGTTCACCCAGGCGCCGGCCGACGGGTGGCCGACGAGCGGGAAGCCGGTGTGGAAGAAGTAGTTGCCCTGGGCGTGCTCGTTCACCGTGCTGGTCATCGAGCGGATGACGGCCAGGTCGTCGACGCATTCGCCGACGTGGGGGAACATGCTGCTGACCGGGATGCCGCTCTCACCGTACTGCCTGAAGGGGAAGGGCGAGGCGAAGATGTTGCCGTTCTCGTTGAACTGGGTGCGCTCGATCTTCGTCGGCATCGGCTTGCCGTGATCGCGGTCGAGCAACGGCTTCGGATCGAACGAGTCGACCTGGGAGACGCCTCCCGACATGTAGAGGAAGATGACGTGTTTGGCGCGGGCCCGCGGAGCGCCGCGGGCGGGTCCCGGCAGGAGCGCCGATCCGAGCATGCCGTTCAGGGCAATCGCGCCGAACCCGGTGGAAACCTGCGCCAGCATCCGCCGGCGGCTCATCAGGGAACAGGTGTGTTCGCTCATCGGAGGTACATGAACTCCTTCAGGTTGAACATGGCGTGCGCCAGTCGACGCCACGCGTCGCCGCCGCCGGCGCTCTGCTCGAGCTGGTCCGCCTCCGCTTCGAGGCGCGCGATGCGGGACCAGCTGCCGCGGTAGATCCGCGCCTGTTCGGCTTCCGACGGCGCTTCGATGTTGCCGAGCGCCGAGGCCGCGACGTCGGCGGGGGCCAGGACGCGGTCGTAGAGGCGGGCCTGGAGCAGCCCCAGAGGCACGTCTCCGGCGCCCGCGAACCGGATGCGACCCTCGTCCAGGCTCATCGGAAGCTCGTGGCGGACGCTCTCCGGGTCGGCCTCGGCACTGTTTCGGTACGCGGTCCAGGCACCCTTGCGGTCCCGTGCCAGGACCAGGTGGACCACCGCTTCGCCCGGGAGGCCAGCGACCCAGGTCTCGAGCGTGTACTCGTCCAGCGTCCGCCGGATTGGCTTCGACGCCACGACATCCGACGTCCCCAGCCACAGTGCGCCGTCGTCCACGCGGACGTGGCGGCCCAGCTTGAGTGGAAGAAGACCGATGGCATCGTAGACGCGGCCGTTCTTGGGCCGGTCGTCGAACTCCCAGGCGGCGACCGCTCTGGGCGCCGACGCCCGGTGGTAGAAGCGCAGCACTCCGCGTGTTTTGTCCGCGGTGAAGTCACGGATTCCGGCGCTCTCCTCGCGACGTTCCACGGCAGCCTCGCTCCACGCGTCCACGTCTTCCTGCGCGGGCTTCCGGTCGACGGCCTGCTCCAGGAACTGCTCGGCCGCGCCGAGTTCCGCTTCGGTCGGGGGCCGGCCAAGGGCGAGCCGGAACATCGCGGCGATGCGTTCCCGGTCGCTGTGCAGATCGGGGTCCCGGGTGATCCGGTCGGCGAAGCGAGTGGCCAGGTGCATGACCTGGGTGTTGTTCATCATGAGCAGGGACTGCGCGGGCACGTTCGTCTGGTCGCGCTGGCCCTTGGTCGTCACCGGTGTGGGCAGGTCGAGCGTGTGGAGGAGGGGATCCGGCTGATTCCGGATGACCTGAACGTAGACGCTGCGCCGGTTCGACCAGCCGGTTTCCGGGAGGGTCCCGCTGGCTGTCACCGGTTCGAGTTGACCGGCGGCGATCAGCATCGAGTCGCGCACCGCCTCGGCCTCCAGGCGGCGGAGATGGGCGTGGGAGAGGAGGTCGTTTCGCGGATCCCGTTCACGGGCCGCTTCCGACGGCGTCGACTCGAGCTGGAAGACGCGGGCCGAGGCGAGCCGCCGCACGAACTTCTTCAGGGACCAGCCGTCCTCCCGCAGTGTCGTCGCCAGGTGATCGAGGAGGGCGGCGTTCGACGGCAGCTCGCCCATCTGCCCGAAGTTGTCCGGCGTGGCGACGATGCCGCGGCCGAAGGTGTGGCCCCAGAGACGGTTCGCGATGACGCGGGCCGTGAGCGGGTTGCCGGGATCGAGGACGCTGTCGGCCAGTGCCAGGCGTGGGTGGACCGCCTCGGCGTAGGGCTCGGGGTCGATCGCTTCGAGGAAGCGCTGGGGCACCGCCTCGCCGAGCCGGCGGTGGTTGCCCCGCTCCATCAGCGGCTGATCGAAGCGCGGGCCGGCGAGCACCGCGGGGGAGCGGGTCGGCACGGGGATTGCCTCCTCGAGCTGCCTGATCCTGTCGACGATCGGCCGCGCTTTCGGCACTTCGTCCGTGTCGTTCGGGAGCAGGCCACGGCGCACGAAGCTCGCCAGGAAACGGGCCTGGGCGTCGGTCATCGAACCGTCGCGCCAGGCCTCGGCGGCGCTGCGAACCGCTTCGCCGTAGCGGGCCGCCAGTTCGCCGCGATCGCCGGGCGCGCCTTCGATCTCGAACAGGGGCGCCGTGAACTCCGCCGGCTCGTCCCGGGGAAGCTCGCCGTCTTCGTCGAGCACGACCGCTTCGGTGATCCCGAACCAGGAGCGGTCCGAGCGCCCGCCGGAGCTCTCCCCGGTCATCGGGTGATCGGCGGCCGTCACCAGCTCGATGTAGGCGTGGTCGCCGTCCCAGTAGTCGAGGTCCCAGTGCTGCCAGCGCCATTCGCCGTCCGAGAGGGTTTCGATCGGATGGACCTCCCCGCGCTGGGGGTAGTTCTGGACCGCGTAGCGTGCGACCGCCCCGCCGCGGCCGGCGATCCGCACCGCCAGTTTCTGCCTGGTCCCGATGAGGAACCGGGGCGACGAGAAGGTCCCGTTGTGGCGGTTGGTGAGCGAGTGCGTGTAGACGCCGCCCGGAAGGATGTCGGCGACGATCGTCCCGCCGCCCTGAGTTACTTCGTAGCTCCCGGCTTCCTGCGGTTTGGCCTCTGGAAGGCCGTTGCCGTGCCGATACCACTCTTCGACATCCGCGGTTCGGCTCAGGTCCCAGCGCTGGACGGCGGGCGCCTGCCGCCGGGTCTCGAGCTGCCGCCTGCTCCGTTCGTAGGCGTCGGCCAGTTCCTGCCACTGTTTCCCGAAGGCCCCGCGGCCGCGGATTCGACCGGCTCGAACCCAGGCATAGAGCGGGTCGTAGGGAGACTGGCCGCCCGTGAGCGCCGCGGCCCACGGGCCGTCCGGCTGCTGCAGTCTGGCCGGCACGTCGGCGGCCGCCTCGAGCCATGCGTCGGCGAGCACCTGCCTCAGTTCGCCCTTGAGCCGCACCAGGTCGTCCCGGTGGGCGTTGCGGCGCTCCTCGTTGTCGATCGTCTGAACGCCCGGGCGACCGTTCGCCATCGTGCCGTACAGGGCGTAGAAGTCGGTCTGGCTGATCGCGTCGAACTTGTGGTCGTGGCAGCGGGCGCAGGCGACGGTCATCCCCAGGAACGCCTTGGAGACGACGTCGATCTGGTTCTCGGTGAAGCGAACCTGTTCGTCGAGGGCGTCGGTAGGGCCGAAGCCGTGCAGCACGAAGCGGTACTGGGCGATGCCGATTGCCGACTCGTTGATCCCGAGTTCCGCGTTGATCCGCGGTTCGTCGAGCAGGTCGCCGGCCAGGTGCTCGCGGATCAACTGGTCGACGGGTACGTCGGCGTTCAGAGCCCGGATCAGGTAGTCGCGGTAGCGCCAGGCGTAGGGCACCGGCGGGTCGCCCTCGCTGCCGTGCGTCTCGGCGTAGCGGACCCAGTCCATCCAGTGCCGGGCCCAGCGTTCGCCGAAAGCCGGGTCGGCAAGCAGGCGGTCGATCTCCTCCGCCACCGCGGCGTCCCGGTCGACTGCCGCGCGGCGCTCGAAGTCGTCGACCTGGGCGGGCGTCGGCGGCAGGCCGGTGAGGACGTAGGACAGCCGGCGCATGACGGTCCGTGGTTCGGCCAGCGGCGCGGGTTCGAGATCGGCTCCGGCAAGTCCGGCGGCCAGGAAACGGTCGATCGCGTTCGTGGACCAGGCCCGGTCGGCGATTGCGGGTGGCTCCGGGTCGGCGATCGGTTGCAGGCTCCACCATTGCTTGCGCTGTTCAAGAGTCGCCGGCCAGGACGTCGCTTCCTTCAGCGCGGCAGCGGACGGCGGTTCGGTTCTCGGATCGGGCGCCCCGATCTCGATCCAGCGTTCGAAGTCGGCGATCACCTCGTCTGGCAACTTGGCGCCGCCCAGCGGCATGCGGAAGTCGAGACTCGGGTGTCGCATCGCTCGCAGAAGCAGACTGGAGCGCGGCCTGCCGGGTTCGATCGCCGGCCCGCGCATGCCGCCTTGGAGCAGACCGTCCCGGTAGTCGAGGCGCAGCCCGCTTTCTGCCAACTCGGTGCTGTTGTGGCAGGTGTAGCAGTGCTCGACCAGAATCGGGCGGATCTTCTGCTCGAAGAACTCGAGCTCCTCCGGAGCGACGAGATCTTCCGAGGCGAACGGGGCCCCGGCCGCCGGCCCGCCACCGAGCAACACAGCGGCCAAGATCGCCGCGCCGGAGCGTGGCGGAATCCTCGTCTTCAGGTCCATTGGAGCGTCGGCCAGTCTACAACGGAGGGTTCCTCCCGGAAGGCATGGGGCGCCCCCCAGCTCTAGCGTGCGTAACGGTCGATCACGCTGCCGGCTACGCCGTCGCGGATGATCCCGAACAACTCGCCGCGCCAGCCGCGCCCCTTGGACACCTCGGTCGAGATGATGACGACGACCAGATCCTCGGCCGGAGAGACGTAGATGTACTGGCCTCCGTATCCGCTGGCGATGTAGGCGCCCCGCTCGCGAGGTCCTCTGAGCCACCACAGGTAGCCGTAACCGCCGTAGATCCGGCCGCGGCCACGAGGGCCGGCGAGGCCGGGTCGGGTGGATTCATCGACCCACTGCCAGGGAAGGAGTTGTTGCCCGGCCCAGCGGCCGCGGTTCAGGTAGAGCTGGCCGAACTTCAACATGTCGCGCGGCAGCAGGGAGAGATTGTTGCCGCCGACGTGGATGCCCTGCCGGTCGCGAGCCCATGCCGAGTGCCGGATTCCCAGCGCGGCGAACAGGTGCTCGCGGGCGAAGTCGTGGGTGCTCCGGCCGGCTGCGCGGGCGAGGGTCGCGGAGAGGAGGTGCGTCCCGCCGGTGCTGTAGGCGAAGCGGGTGCCCGGCTCGGCTTGAAGTGGTCGCTCCAGCGCCGCCTGAACCCAATTCCGGGACGCCACCCACGAGCCGTAGTTGCCGAAGCTGGTCGATTCGAGGCCGGACGTCATGGTGAGCAGATTCCGGACGGTGATCCTCTGCTTGCCAGGGTCGTCGAGTCCGGCGGCCTCGGGCAGAAGGTCGGCGATCTGTTGATCCAGATCGAGCACGCCCTCCGCGACGGCCAGGCCCGCCAGTGCCGAGAGGACACTCTTCGATGCCGACTTCATGTTGTGCGGGCGGCGGCCGGCCGAGCCGCGGAAGTAGCGCTCGGCGACGAGTCGTTCGTGGCGTGCGACCAGCACGCCCTGGACGCCTTCGAGGGCGCCGATGTCGCCGACGGCCTGCTCCAGCCGACCCGCGTCGAGTCCGACCTGGTCGGCCGGGACGCGCTGCCAGTCGCCGGTCCAGTCGTCGTCGGGAGGAGGTACGGGCAACTGGAACTCGACCAGCATGCCGGGGTGGTCGGAGATCGGGGCCGTCGCCCGCGACTGAGGCGACCACTCGCTCCACAGGAGCCACCATCCGGACGCCCTGGTATCGACGAAGACATGGTCGATGCCGCCCGGAAGGACGTCGCGGTACCCAGCCTCACCGAAGCGGCCCAGGGCGGGGTGGTCGCTGTCGAGGTTGAAGTCGCCCGTGACCAGTGCGGGTCGGTCGGCGCGGTCCAGGAGTTGCCCCAGGAGGTACTGGGACTGGGCGTCGGCGAGTTCCGGGTCGCCGTTCGCAACGTGAACGCCGATCACGTCGAAGGGCAGTGTCGGATGGTCGATCCGAGCCGCCAGGGCGATTCTCCGTTCGAAACGATCCCGGTCGGGCAGCAGCGGCCAGGCCTCCGGAGCGGCGACGGGATAGCGGCTGAGGATTGCAGCACCCTCTTCGAAGCCGAGCCAACGCAGCGACCCGTTTGCCCGGGCGTAGACCGCGTGCAGTTCGAGATCCTCGGCCAGCCGGTCCGCGAGACAGCCTTCGGCGACCGTGCACCAGGCTTCCTGCAGTACGACGACGTCGGGACGCAGGTGGCTGATCGCTGCAGCCAGCCGGTCCGCGCGCTCCAGGCGGTCGGAGGTGGGAGGGGCGCCCGCGGACAGGCCCGCGAGGCGCCCTTCGCTTGCCGGGTAGCCGTGGTAGGCGTTCAGTTGCAGGATCCGGAGCCTGTCCGTTGCCGCCGACGATCCGGTCGGGGCGGAGCCACCCGCGGCTCGCGGTTCGGCCGGCGGCTGGCGAGCCAGCAGGGCCACGAAGGCCGGAGTCGAAGAGGCGGCCAGCAGCCCGAGGCCCAGGACCGAGACGCGCACCGCCGGATGCGCCCGACGCGCGAGGGCCGCCGCCCCGATCGCGACGATGCCGGCGAGAGCCGCGGCGACGAGAGCGCGCCGGGCCAGGTCGGGCTCGACGACGATCACCGCTCCGGCGATCCAGGGTGCCGTTCCCAGCGCCACAGCCGGCAGTCCCGCGGCGGAGACGATCACTGAAGCCAGGGATGAACGCGGCTGCGTCACGACAGCAGGGAGACTATGCGCCGCGGGCGCAACCCTGCGATCCAGGAGCCCTCCCCGCGGAATCCGGGTGCTACCCTAGGGGTTACAGACAACGAGCAACACTTTGCGGCTTTGCCGCAGAAAGGAGGTCCGGAATGGGTTGTGGACAATTCCTCCGGATGAACCGTGCCACCGTCGTGCTCTGCTCGGTCCTGATCCTCGCCGCGGGTTGCGCGGCGCCGCCCGAAGAAGAGGCGCCCGTCCCGGAAATGGATCCGGTGGCCGAGAACAATGCGGCCCTGAGTGAACTCGCGGCCAAGTACCTGCAGGCTATGAACCGGGGCGATGCGGACGGTTTGGCCGTGCTGTACACCGAAGACGCCATCCGGATGCAGACGAACAGCAAGGCGAAGGTCGGCCGCGACGCGATCCGGCTGTTTGCCGCCGCCGACTATGCGGACACGAACTGGGACATGCAACTCCACGTCGACGAGAGCGAGTACAGCGGTGATCTGGCGTTTGTACGAGGCACCTACGCCCTGAGCGTCTCGCCGAAGGACGCCCCGTCCGAGGTCTACCAGGAAGTGGGCAAGTGGATGGATCTGATGCGGCGCCAGGAGGACGGATCCTGGTTGATTGCGCGCGAGATCTCGAACCGGAACCACCCACCCGGTCAGATGCCGGAGATGCCGGGGGAGGAGTAAGGAGATGAGGAACACGACTCAGTTGTGCTGGCGCCTCGATATGCGCCTTCTGGCAATCCTGTTGACCGGCGTCGTCGTTGTCGCGTGTCCCGCGGCTGAGGAAGAAGCTGCCGAGGATCCGGCCGCGGTGGAACCGAGCATCGGCGACGAGCGGGCTCTCAACGCGCTGGTTGGCGACTTCATGGTGGCGATCAACAGGAGCGACGCGGACGCCGTGGCCGCGCTGTACTCGTCGGATGCCATACGCATGCCGCCCGACGCGCCGGAGGTTCGAGGCAGGGAAGCGATTCGCCAGAACCTGCAAGCGACATTCGAGGCGGCCGATATCGAGGTGCAGGTCCATGTCGAAGAGACCGAGTTCAGTGGCGAGCTGGCTTCGGTTCGAGGGACCTTCGCCTTGATCACCACCCCGAAGGACGGCTCCGCTTCGGCGGAGATCCAGGGCAATTGGATGCGCCTGATGCGGCGTGAGCCGGACGGTCGCTGGCTCGTGGCCCGCGAACTCTGGAACAGCGAATCGTAGGGGTTCCAGGGAGCGGTATGATGCGTCGCCGCTCCTGATGTCCGAACCAGCACCGCAGCTCCTCACCTTTATGGGCGCCCCCGGGTCGCCCTACACGCGGAAGATGCGCGCGGTGCTGCGCTACCGGCGCATCCCGTACCGTTTCCTGATCTCGGGCGCCGATGGCCGAGAGGACCTGCCGGCCGCCAAGGTGCGGTTGCTTCCCACGTTCTATCTGCCGAACGCGGACGGCGAGATCGAGGCGGTCGTCGATTCGACACCGCTGATCCGGCGCTTCGAGCGGGAGTTCGAGGGGCGGTCGGTGATTCCGCCAGACCCGGTCGCCGCCTTCATCGACTACCTGCTTGAGGACTTCGGCGACGAGTGGCTGACCAAGGCGATGTTCCACTATCGCTGGGTCTACGACGCGGATATCGAGAAGGCCGGCCAGATTCTGCCCCGCTGGCGGCAGGTCGAAGGTCCCGAGGAGCACTTCCAGCAGGCCGCGAAGACGGTGTCCGAGCGACAGATCTCGCGGCTCTGGGTCGTCGGTTCGAACGAGACGACGGGGCCCGTGATCGAGGCCAGTTACCGCCGCATCCTGGAGCTCTTCCGGGACCACCTGACGGAGCGGCAGTTCCTGATGGGCAACCGTCCGGGCGCTTCCGACTTCGCGTTTTTCGGCCAGTTGACGCAGCTCGCGGCCTTCGATCCGACGCCGATGGCGGTCACCCTGGAAGTGGCGCCGCGGGTCTACGCCTGGGTAGACCGGGTGGAGGATCTGTCGGGCCTCGAACCCACAGCCGACGACTGGGTCGACCGTGAGCTTCCCGAGACGTTGCGCGCGCTGCTTGGCGAAGTCGGCCGGGTCTACGCTCCGTTCCTGCTCGCCAACGCGAAGGCGTTGATGGCTGGCTCCGAGCGCGTCGAGTGCGAGATCGACGGCCGGCCCTGGGTGCAGAAGCCGTTCCCGTACCAGGGCAAGTGCCTGATGTGGCTGTGGGAGCGGTACGGGGAGTTGGCGGCTGAAGACCGGTCAGCGGTAGACGGGTTGCTCGACGGCACCGGTTGCGAAGCGCTGCTAACCGGCGGAGCCCCGGGCCCCTAGGCCGGCAAGGGACGATCCAGTGGGGGCCGGAAACGGGGGCACCGGAAGCGAGTTCCGTTCCCCTACCGGCGGAAGCCCCAGTGGTTCGTCGCGGATCAACTGGAGCTTCTACGGTTGGCGGATGCTCCCGTTCGCCTGGCTCATCTATGGGCTGGGCGCGGCGCCTTTCTACAGTTGGGGCTTCTTCCTGCCGGAGATGCTGGAGGATCTTGAGATGACCCGGGCCGACAGCGGCTGGGCATTTGGCATCTGGTCCTTCTGCGGCGGCGCCGTGGCGCCACTGATCGGCGTTTGCCTGACCCGGTTTGGACCCCGTTCGGTATTCACCGGGGGCTTCCTGGCGGTGTCGGTGGCCTACTACCTGACCAGTCGGGCCCAGGATCGCTGGGACGTGCTGCTCTACTTCGGCGTGTTCGCGGGCCTTACCCATACGTTTTCCACGGTGTTGCCGACGCAGACACTGGCGACGAACTGGTTTCTGCGATGGCGGGCGAGGGCCCTGGCGTTTCTTCTCATCGCGGCGGCGGTCGTGTCGCCGATTGTCCTCTTCTTCGACGCCGCCCTTCTGGAGGGTGGCGGTACCTGGCGCGATGGCTGGGCGTTCATCGCCGCGCTTTGCGCAGCGCTGGGGGTGCTTTCCTTCCTTGTTCTTCGCAACACGCCGGAGTCGATGGGCCAGTTGCGGGACGGCGCCCGCTCTTTGGGTCAGCTTCGGGCCGCTGCCCGGACCGGCGCCGAGACTCCCGATCAGTGGATGGCGAAAGAGGCGGTGCGGACGCCGCAGTTCGCGTTGATGGTGCTTTGCGGCCTCGGTTACGCCGTTCCTTGGGGCGTGCTCGCCAACCACGGCCGCCTTCACCTTCAGGATGTCGGTTTCGAGCGCGGCGAAGCCGCAGCCCTCCTTGGTCTCATGGCCTTCGTGAGTACCTTCGGGCGCGCCGCCGGCGCCCTGGGCGACAGGTTCTCGCCGCCCCGCCTGCTCGGCTTGGCGCTGGCGATGGAAGGAACAGGAATGGCTCTGTTGCTGTTCGTGGACTCTCTCTGGGAGGCCCGCATCGCGTTGGCGCTGTTGGGCCTGGGTTTCGGCCTGGCCTACATCAGTCAGGCCGCGACCTTTGCCCGTTTCTTCGGACGCCGTGCCTTCGCGACCACGACCGGGGTCCGTTTCGCCGTAGGCGCCGGGTTCGGTGCCACCATACCCGCTGCCACCGGCTGGGCGTTCGACACCCAGGGCACATACGCCGTCCCGTTTCTGACGATCGCCGCGGTGACCCTGACCGGGTCGGTCGTCGCGTTCTTCTTGCAGCCGCCGCGGAAGAAACGGGACGCCGCAGGCTAGAGCCGCCAGCCAGGCCGGTCACGCTCCGGAGGCCGCGGGTCGTCCCTGGACGTGGGTCTGCCAGCCGTCCAGTGCCCGCTGGCGAGCCGTGGCGTGGTCGACCATCGGCAGCGGATAGCTCTCGCCGAGGCGAACGCCTGCCTTCGCGAGCACGGCCTCCGGGGCCAGCCAGGGCGCGTGGATCGCACGGTCGGGCAGGTGTCGCAGTTCCGGCAGCCACCTCCTGAGATACGTGCCCGCGGCGTCGTAGCGCCGCGACTGGGCGACCGGGTTGAAGATGCGGAAGTAGGGCGCCGCGTCCGCGCCGCTTCCCGCGGTCCACTGCCAGCCGCAACTGTTGTTGGCCCAGTCCGCGTCGACCAGGGTGTCCCAGAACCAGTCCGCGCCGTGCCGCCAGTGGATCAGCAGATGCTTGGTCAGGAAGGAGGCGACGAGCATCCGCACCCGGTTGTGCATCCAGCCCGTGGTCCAGAGTTCGCGCATCCCGGCGTCGACGATCGGGTAGCCGGTCTGGCCGAGCTGCCAGCGCTTCAGATCGGCTGTTGTGTCGCGCCACGGCATGCGGTCGAAGCTGGGTCGGAGGTTGCGGATCCCCATCTCCGGGTTGTGGGCGAGGAGATGGTGGCTGAACTCGCGCCAGCCGAGTTCGCTCAGGAACTTGTCCCGGCCCGGGCCCGGCGGCAGCGCTTGGGCCTTGGCGGCTAGCTGATGGGGCCCGATCTCGCCGAAGTGCAGGTGCGGCGACAGCCGGCTGGTCGCTTCGATGCCCGGCAGGTCACGGTCCTGGTCGTAGCGGCCCAACGCGTCTCCCACGAATCGCGCGAGGCGCTGCCGCGCGCTCTCCTCTCCGGGTTGCCAGACTTCGCGGAAACCTGCTGCCCAGTCCGGCTGGTAGCACCGGAGATCCCAGCTTTCGAGATCGTCACTCGCCGGCCAGGTTGCCGGTGCCTCAGGCGGCGGCGGAGCGGCAACCGGAGGGCCGAACTCGTGTTCCAGACACTTCCGCCAGAACGGTGTGAACACGCGGTACGGCCGGCCGCTGCCGCTTCGGATGTCCTCCGGCTCGAACAGTAGGCTGGCCTGGAATGTCCGCGTCTCGGGACCACTCTCGGCGCAGCCCTCCTCGATCTCCTCGTCGCGTTGTGTGATCGCCGGTTCGTAGAGGCGGTTCCAGACGATCGTCGAGGCGCCGCTTTCCCGGGCCAGTTCGGCGACCGTCCGGCCGGTCGTACCGCGCCGGAGGATGAGCCGGCTGCCCTGGCGACGCAACGTCCGGTCCAACGCTTCGAGACTGCCGTGCAGCCACCACCGCGACGCGCCGCCGATCGGCCGTTCGCCTTCGTCCTCGTCGAACACGAAGACGGGAATGACGGGCCGTCGGCTCTCGGCGGCCCACGACCACGCGGGGTTGTCGGTCAGTCGCAGGTCCCGCCGGAACCAGACGAGAATCGGCTGCGGCGGGGTTGGAGTCATGCGGGCGGAGCGTACGGCAGTTGACGGCGACGGCGTGAGGGAGCAGAGTGTCCGAGCGATGAAGCGCCTGCGCACGGGAGCGATCGGCCTTGCTCTGGCGACCCTGGCCGTTTCACCTCGTCCGGCCGTCGCCGAGGACTGGCCGCAGTGGCGCGGTCCCGGCCGTGACGGCGTCTCGACCGAGACCGGCCTTACCGGCCGCTGGCCGTCCGGAGGACCGCCCTTGCTGTGGCGCATCGACGGCCTCGGCGAGGGCTACGGCGCCGTGTCGGTAGCCGACGGCTCGCTCTACGTTCAGGGAACCCGCGGCGGCCGGAGTCTCGTCTTCGCCCTCGATGCGGCAGACGGCGGCGCCCGCTGGGAACGCGAACTCGGTCCTCGGCTGCGGGACGGCAGGGGCAACGGCCCGCGCGGTACCCCGACCGTAGCCGGTGATTCGCTCTATGCGCTGACCGGCACGGGGGACCTGGCGCGCATCCGTCTCACGGACGGGAGGGTGGCATGGCAGCGGAACATCCTCCGGGACTTCGACCAGCGGAACATCAGTTGGGGGATCAGCGAGTCGCCGCTCGTCGAGGGCGACTGGGTCGTCGTGATGCCGGGCGGCGACGACGGTGCGATCGCGGCCCTCGACCGGGAGACGGGCGCCACGGTGTGGACCAGCACCGGCCTGACCGATCGGGCCGGCTACTCGTCGCTCATCGCCGTCGACCTGGAGGACGGTGGCGAGCCGCTGCGGGCGATCGTCGGCTTCACGGCGCGGGCCGGCGTCGGCGTGCGGGCCTCGGACGGCGAACTGCTCTGGCACTACCGCGAACCGGCGAACCGCACGGCGAACGCGGCGACGCCAATCTACGCGGACGGCCTCGTCTTCTACACATCGGACTACGGCACCGGCGGCGGCGCGCTCCGCCTGCGGGTCGCCGGCGACAACGTGAGCACCGCCGAGGCGTGGTTCGAGTCGCGCCTACGGAACCACCACGGCGGCGTCGTGCTCCACGAGGGACATCTCTACGGGTTCTTCGGCAGCGCCCTCGCGTGCGTGGACTTCGAAACCGGCGAAACCGTTTGGCGGGACCGCAGCGTCGGCAAGGGTTCGTTGACCCTGGCCGACGGCAAGCTGTTCCTGCTCGGCGAGAGGCACCTCGCCGGCCTGGCGGAAGCGAGCCCCGACGGCTACGTAGAACGAGGCCGTTTCAGCGTGGACAACCTCGGTCGCCCGAGCTGGGCCCATCCGGTGGTCAGCAACGGCGTGCTTTACATCCGCAACTGGGACGAACTGCTGGCGTACGACGTTTCGGCCCCCTAGGAGCTGGTGCCGCTAGCTCTGCCGCGTCGTGCCGATCAAGTACCTCGGTTCCAAGCGGCAGTTCGTGCCGCTGATCGCCGGCATCGTCGAACAGCTTCGGCCGGCCTGCACGGTGCTCGACCTGTTCTCGGGCACGTCGAGGGTGGGCGACGCGCTGAAGCGGCGGCAGTACCGGGTGCTGGCGAACGACTACCTGGCATGCGGCGAGGCGATCGCTCGCTGCTACGTGGAGAGCGACGGCACGCCGGAGCAGCTGCGGCATGCCCGGCTGCTGATCAACGAGTTCAACCGACTTTCGCCCTCACCGGGCTACTTCACGGAGGTCTTCTGCGGGAAGAGCCGCTACCTGCAGCCTAAGAACGGCGCCCGGGTCGACGCGATCCGGGAGGAGATCGAGCGCAAGGACCTCGACCCGGAACTCCGGGCGATCGTGCTCGTCTCCCTGATGGAGGCGGCCGACCGGGTCGACAGCACGACGGGCGTGCAGATGGCGTACCTCAAGCAGTGGGCCCCGCGGGCTTCCAACGACCTGGAGCTGCGGCTTCCGGAGATCGCGCCGCGCGCCGGAGCGGGAAAGGGCAGGGCGCACCGGATGGACGCGGCCGAGGCGGTGGAGGTCCTCGAAGCGGACATCGCCTACCTCGATCCGCCATACAACCAGCACAGCTACCTGGGCAACTACCACGTCTGGGAGAGCCTGGTGCTGTGGGACAAGCCGGAGCACTACGGCGTCGCCTGCAAGCGTGTCGACTGCCGGGAGCGCAAGAGCGACTTCAACAGCAAGAGGAAGTTCCGTGCGGCCTGGGAACGGATCGTCGATCGAGTCCGGGCGCCGTACCTAGTCGTCTCCTTCAGCGACGAAGGCTTCATCGGCCGCGACGAGATGGAGGCGCTCCTGGCCCGGCGCGGCGAGGTCCAGGTGATCGAGAACGACTACCGGCGGTACGTCGGCGCCCGGATCGGCATCTTCAACCCGAGCGGCGAGAAGGTCGGCCGCGTGAGCCACCTGCGGAACAGGGAGTACCTGTACGTCGTCTCGCCCGAGAAGCTGCCTGAGGCCGCGACGCGAGCGACCGCCAGATCAGTCGCGCAAGGGACCTGATCGCTCGCTGTCGGCGAAGGCGATCTGGAAGCCCGGCCGGCTTTCGAGTCGGCCCATGTAGGCGACGACGTTCGGGTACCTCTCGTCGAGCACCCCCAGTCTCTGCGCCAGAGCCAGCGAGTAGCCCATCATGATGTCGGCGGCGGTCAGGCCGTCGCCCAGCAGGTAGTCGCGGTCGTCGAGCGCCGCCTCGACGGCGTCGAGGCAGATCTCGGCTCTTGCCTGTCCGTCCTCGACGACGGCCGGGATGCGTTCCGGCTCCGGCTTGAGGATGCGGTGGTGGACCATGTCGCCGAGCGGCCGGGCGAGGCTCGCTTCGGCGAACCAGGACCACTGCAGGAGCAGGGCGCTCTCCGGCGTGCCGGACGGTGGCTGCAGGCGGCCTTCCCCGTAGCGCTCCAGGATGTAGTGGACCATCGCGCCGGACTCGATCATGGTGAAGCGGTTGCCCTCCGCGTCCAGATCCGTCATGGCCGGCACCTTGCCGATCGGGTTGAGGCGCCGCCATTCGGGTGACTTCCGGTACTCCGGGCTGAAGTCGACCGGGACGACTTCGTAGGGCAGGCCGAGTTCCTCGCAGAGCCAGATGACGCGCGCCGAGCGGGTGCGCGGTACGTGGTAGATCGTGATCATCGAGTTGGCGGTGGAGGCGGCAGGCGGTCGGGCCACCGCGCGCGGCGGCTGACCGAGATGCCGCTTTCCGCGCTACGCCAGGGCCCGGTCGAAGAGAGCGAGGAGCCGGCTCCACGCCCGCTCCGCCTGGGCCTCGTGGTAGACCGGCGTGTCGGGCGGGCACCAGCCGTGCATCGCGCCGTCGTAGACCTCGATCTCGGCCGGCAGGCCCGCCGCCTCGAAGGTCTCGCGTAGCACGTCCTTGGCCTCAGGCTGCCTCTGGTCGTCGTTCTCGGCGATGGCGAACAGGTAGTGGGCCGTCATCTTGTCCACGAGAAGGTGCGGGCTGTCGGGCTGGTCGGTGACCAGGCCGCCGCCGTGGAAGGAGGCGCCGGCGCCGACGCGGTCCGGGATCGCGGCAGCAGTGCGCATCGTCATCGGACCGCCCATGCAGTAGCCCATCGTCCCCATCTTCCGGTCGCTGTCGACGGACGACTGGCTGTCCAGGAAGCTCACGAAGGCCTTGGCGTCCGTCACGTTGGTTTCCGGGCTCAGCGACCGCATCAGCGGCATCAGCGTCTCGCGCAATGCCCCGAAGTCCGTCCCCTCCGCGATGGGCGCCTTCTTCGTCCGGTAGTACTGGTTGACCGCCAGGACGGAGTAGCCCGATTCCGCGAGGCGCGTGGCCATCTGCCGTATCGCAGGCCGCAGGCCGAAGGCGTCGGGCCAGATCAGAACGCCCGGGTGGGCGCCGCTCGCGGGGTGCACGAAGTAGCTGTCGCAGACGCCGTCAGGAGTCGTGATCTCGATCTCGGACTCGGTGACGCTCTGGGCGTCGGCCGGCCGCGGCAGCAGCACCGCCAGCCCGGCTCCGGCGGAGACGGCCCCGAACTCCCGGCGGGTCAGGCGCTTGCCCTGCAGGTACCTGGCGTTCTCGGCATTGGTTGTGTCGTCACACATGGCGGTCTCCTTGCTGGCTGGAACTTCGGTGAACCGTTTCGGACTCTAGCTGGACGTGGCTCTCGTCGGGTCAGTCCTGGCAGCCGCGGAAGCGCTCCACGCGCACCCGGTCCGGCAGCCCCAGGGCTTCGGTGCGACCCACCTTCGACGTGTAGAACGCGAACAGGGTGCGTCGCTTGAGGTCGCTGAAGAAGGCGGCGCCGGCGACGAGTTCTGAAGGGTGCGCCTCGTGTTCGTCGCTGATCTCGCGGAGCATGTCGACCTGGCGGGCCGCGTCGAGACCGACGAAGGACGAACCGTGGAGCTGCTGCGCGCGCCGGTCGATCCAGTCCAGACCGCCTAGCGCCGCGAGTTGCTCGTCGCCGTCGGCGAGCGAGAGTTCGAGGTCGATGAACTCGTGGACGGCGGCGTCGCGCGCCCCGGGAGTATCCGTTCGCGGCAGGATGTGCTCGCAGAGGGTCGCCAGCAGTTCGCCCTGGTCCGGGTTGAGCAGCCGCGGTGTCCAGGTGGATCCCTCGGCCTGGTACGCGGCCACGGCCGGGATCGCGGCGCGAATCGGCTCGGCCTGGAGCGTGGCGTAGCCGAAGGCGCCGGCGCCCGCCGCCAGGACCTTGCGTCTTGTCGTTCGCTTGCTCATGCGAGTTCTCCGCGCTGGTGCTGGTCGAGCAGGTACTCGCTGGAGCGCAGGGTCAGCGCCATCATCGTCAGGGTCGGGTTTACGCAGCCGATGCTCACGTAGCAGGAGCCGTCCATCACGAACAGGTTCTTCACCGTGTGGGACTGCTGGTACTGGTTGAGGTACGAGGTCTTCGGATCGTCGCCCATGCGCGCGGTGCCGACCTCGTGGATCCCCGAGCCCAGTGGCGCGGGCTCCGTGTTCTGGGTGATGTTCGTGCAGCCGAGCGCCTCCAGCATCGCCCGGCCTTCCTCGATGATGTCCTGGACCATGGCGTACTCGTTGCTGCCCAGGGTGGTGTTCATCTGGAGCACGGGCACGCCCCATTTGTCGGTCACCTCCGGATCGAGCGTGACCCGATTCTCGGGCCGCGGCAGGATCTCGCCGAAGCCGCCGAGGCCGATCGTGGAGACGGTGCTCGACTGGACCGCGTTCTTGAAGTCCGCGCCGAAGCCGGGGATGCCGTTGCCGTGCTGCCAGGAGGTGATGTTCTCGCCGCCCTGGTAGCCGTAGCCGCGGATGAAGTTCGGGTTCTTCGTCGCCGGGTCCTTCAGGTTCTGGAAGCGGGGAATGTAGATCCCGTTCGGCCGGTTGGCGCGCTCCGGCTGAGCGCCGGCCCTCGCCTCCAGGACGCCGCGCACCCCGGTTGCGTAGATGTGGTCCATCACGTAGCGCCCGAGGCAATCGCTCTCGTTGGCGAGGCCGCCCTCCGCCGAGTTCAGCAGGATGCGGGTCGAAGCCAGGGTCGAGGCGCAGAGCACGACGACGTCGGCCTTCGCTTCCCGGGTCTGGTCCGTGTTCTTGTCGACGTAGGTGACGCCCGAGGCGAGGTCGCCGGCCTTCATGTCGACCTTGATGACGGCGGCATCCGGCACCAGGGTGAACCGGCCGGTCGCCTCGCAGTCGACGAGCGTCGTCTGCGGCGAGTTGAAGTACGAGTTCGTCCGGCAGCCGTAGTGGCAGGGCCCGCAGTAGTGGCACATGTCGCGGCCGTTGTGCCTGCGCGTGAGGACCGCGTTGCGGCCGATCGTCATCGGCCGGTTGAACTTCTCGGCCAGCGTTTCCTTCAGCATCACCTCGCCGCAGGTGAAGGCCATGGGCGGCAGGAACTCGCCGTCCGGCAGGATCTCCAGACCCTCCTTGCGGCCGTTGACGCCGATGTAGTGCTCGACCCGGTCGTAGTAGGGAGCGATGTCCGCGTAGCCGATCGGCCAGTCCATGCCGTAGCCGTCCAGGCTGGCCGCCTTGAAGTCGTAGTCGCTCATCCGGTACGACTGCCGCGCCCACATGATCGAGCGGCCGCCGACGACGTTGCCCTGGATCCAGTTGAAGTGGGTGCCGGGGGCCTCGGTGTATGGATTGTCCACGTCGTCAATGAAGAAGTCCGCGTTGACCTCGGTGCAGGCGTAGCAGTACGACTGGCGGTGCCGGCGCTGCAGGAGCTCGTTGCGCGGGTCGGGGCGGCCGCGGAGCGGCATGTCGTGCGGCAGGGTGTGCTCGCGGAAGTCGTTCTCCGGATCGAAGGCGCGGCCCGCTTCGAGCATCAGCACGTCCATGCCGGCCTCGGCCATCACCTTGGCGGCCCAGCCGCCGGTGGCGCCCGAGCCGACGACGACCGCGTCGTACGTCTTCGTGTCGGAGGTCTGCTTCATACGTGGGGATTCCTCGGATCCGTGGCGTGTGTCAGCGGACGACCGCCTCCGTCGACGCCTCGACGTTGTAGGGCAGGGCGTCGTCGCCCTCGAGCTCCAGCCGCTCGTTGATCGCCAGCAGGTGGTGGTCGACGCCGATCTCGGCGCCGGGGCGGAAACCGGGCACCGTGATGACCTGCGCCAGCACGCCGCCGAGGCCGCGGTGGATCACGCCGCGCGGCAGGTAGATCAGGTCGCCGGCACGGACGTCGTGGACGTCGAAGAGCTGCCCCGCGAGTTCGGGGGTCATCGTCTCCGGCGACTCGATTGCCGCGGCGTGGTAGCTCGTGAGCAGCCGATCCTCGTCGTTGCTCATCTGCACCAGGTAGAACTCGTCGAAGCCGGTGTCCGCCGGGTGGTAGTGGGTGAACGAGTCGGTGATCCGCACCCGGTGCGCGTTCAGGCCGCGGAAGGTGTAGGGCCCGTTGTCCTTCAACCAGGTGAGCAGGATGCGGCGATAGGCGCCGGTTTCCGTGGCGCAGCCGCCGAGGACGTCCGTGATGTCCGGATCCCAGTCGGGGCGGATCGCCGCCGGCACGTTCTCGTCCGGTGCGTCGGGAACGTCGAACACGAGCGCGGCGATCGCGGGTTCGACCGTCAGCCGTTCGCCGTGGCGGAGCACCGCGATGTCGCCTACATGGAGCTCGGTCCCGGTTGTGCCGGAGCCGGCGTGGATCTCGGCCGCCGCGGGCGCCTCCTCGATCGGCGTCTGCACGAAGACGATCCGGCTCGAGGCGTCCGCCGCGATTTCCGTGGCCGCGGCCAGAAACTCCATCGCGTAGCCGGGATTGCCCGCCTCGAAGTGCTCCTTGACGCGGGCGAAGGCGGCCTCGCCCTCGGCATCACCGTCGAAGAGGTGGGCACGGACGACTTCCGCCCGTGGCTGCGGGCTCACGGGTTCCGGATCCGAGCCGTCGGCTTCCGCTCCCGCTTCGCCGGTGGTGCAGGAGGTGAACGTCACCGAGGCCAGCAGCATCGCCGCCAGCAGTGGCAGGCATTTGCGTGGGTTCACGGGCGGGACGGTACCATGCCGGGGCCTCACCCGGAACGCGAACAACGGCAGAGGAAACGGCCCATGTCACACCCCAAATCACCCGGAGTCTCCGTTCCGTTGCTTTGCCTGGTGCTTCTCTCCGCGGCGACGTTCGCGGCGGGGGGCGATCCGATGGTCGAACTCACCAAGCGGGCTGGCGACCGCGTCCTGGTCACCGTCGACGGCGAGCCCTTCACCGAGTATCGCCCCGGCGGCGAGGCCGACGGCGGCGGCCACCTGCCGTACCTCTATCCGGTCCATGGACCTGGTGGCCAGGCGCTCACCCGCAACTGGCCGATGTCCGAGGTGGAAGGGGAGGAGCGGGACCATCCGCATCATCGCTCGCTCTGGTTCGCTCACGGCGCGGTCGGCCTGGCGGACGGCGGGAAGCGGTACGACATCTGGAACGGCCGCGACGGTTCGGCCATCGCCCACCGGAAGATCCTGGCGGTGGAGTCCGGCGAGGCCGGCGTGCTCCGCACCGCGAACTCCTGGCTCGACCCGCGTGGCGGCGAGATGCTTCGCGAGGAACGGACGATGACCTTCCGCGCCGGTACGTTCGACACCGGCCAGGCCTGGCGGGCGATCGACTTCGACGTCCGGCTGAAGGCCGGCGACCGCGACATCGTCCTCGGCGACACGAAGGAGGGCACGATGGCCATCCGCGTGGCGGCGACCCTCCGCCACCAGGGCGAGCGCGCGGCCGGCTCGATGCGGAACAGCGAAGGCGTCGAAGGCGTGGACGTCTGGGGCAAACGCGCCGCGTGGGTCCACTACACCGGCCCCGTGGACGGCGAGCCGGTCGGCATCGCGATCCTCGACCACCCGGAGAACTTCCGCCACCCGACCTGGTGGCATGCCCGCGCCTACGGCCTGTTCGCGGCGAATCCCTTCGGCATCCACCACTTCGAAAAGGCGGAGAAGGGCACCGGCGACTCGACGATTGGGGCCGGCGGCGAGCTGAGGCTCCGCTACCGGCTGCTGTTCCACGACGGCGAGGTGTCGGCGGAGCGGCTTGACGACGAGCTTCGGCGTTACGCGACCGACTAGCCAACGCTGGCGCGCACCGCCCCTGCGCGCTGGACGGGGGATCCGTCGTGCTACCGTCGCCGCCGTCGCTCGGGCGTCCGTCCAGCGTCGTCAGAAACGTTCCGAGAACAACGCTTGGAGAGATTCCCAATGCGGCCAGCCCACTTCGTTCCGATCGCGATTCTCGTTGCCTCCCTGGCAGCCGGCAGTTCGGCCTTCGCCGGTGACGAAAGCGCCGTGGCGGCCGTGAAGGAGGTCTTCGAGACCGGTGTTGCCGCGCTCAACGAAGGCAACCTCGACGGTTTCCTCGACACCGTGCACGACGAGGCGCTGTCCTTCTATGCCTGCGGCCCCACGTCGGGCAAGCAGGGCCGGGAAGCCTGCGCGCTCGACTGGCGCCTCTTCTTCAACACGACGACGAAGGCGCGCTTCGAGACCCGGAACGAGGAGTACCGGATCATCGGTGACACGGGAATCGCCTATGGCGAGTACTCGCTGTCGGTGAACTACGACGGGCAGGGACGGCAGACCGTGCACGAAGGCCGCTACACGATGACCTACACCCGAGTGGGCGACGAGTGGCGGATCGCGATGCAGCACAACACGCCGGTGGGCGACTCGCCGCAACCGGTGCGCGAGCTGGCGCGCGGCGCCCGCTGAGTACCGGCCGGCCCGCGGCTTTGGCTACGGGAACGCGGGGTCCTGGGCCTTGCGAGAGTCCGGCGCCCAGATCCGGATCTGACTGAACCGCCCGGTGTCGTCGAACGACCCGAAACCGACGCGGCCCCAGCCGAGCGGATCGCGGTCGGTCGAGACGGTCGGCTGCTTCCCGCCGTCGAAGTAGACGCGTAGCGCGCCGTCCTGGCGTTCGACCCTGACCCGCTTCCAGCCGCGGCCCCAGTCGACGCCTTCGTCCGGGATCGCGCCCATCGGCGCCCGGTCGGCGTTGTCGACCAGGAAGATGTTGTGGGCGCGGTCGTCAGGCTCGGTGGCCAGGTGGGCGTAGTAGTAGCGGTTCGGACCCTCGAAGCCGAAGAAGAGGCTGAGGTCGCGGTGGCCGTACTCGCGGCCGGTCTGCCAGGCCTCGGCTTCGAGGACGAAGTCGGCCAGCAGGAGATCGTCGATCAGCGCGATGTTGAGCGGTGATCGGTGTTTCGGTTCGTACTTGCTGCCGCCCTTGAGCTCGAGGTAGCCGCGCCAGTCACCTGCGCCGTGCTTCCAGGCGCGTTTGTCGCTGAAGGTGAAGTCCTCGAGCGACGAGGCTTCCGTGAAGTCCTGCGAGTAGACGAGTTCGTAGTCGTCGGGGACGCCGGACTGGGCGTGGAGACCGGTAGCGGCGGCGATGACGGTGAGAGTGGCCAGGCCGCGCCGGATCGGCGCCGTGTACCGGATGCCGGCGGGGACGCCGGCGCACCCAGTGGAGTTCTTCCCGGGAGAACGGCCTTGGCGCATCAGACGGTCCGGGGCACCACGAACGGCTCGCGGTACTCGCGGGTGAGAAGCCGATTCGCCTCGTCGTCGCCCTGGACGGTCTCCGTGTCCGGGTCGATCTCGAGCCACGAGCCGACCACGGGTTGCTCGATCTCGGGATCGACGCCGTTCTTCGCCAGGTGGTCGAGGAACCGGTCCGCGGTGTCGCCGGCGTTGCGGAGCTTCGAGGCGATCTTCGACACCTTGGCCGGCCCTCCGGCTTCGCCCCGCATGTACGACACGTTACCGAGGTGGCAGAGGGCGCTGGACAGATGACCATCCTCGATCGAGGCGGTCAGTTCCCCGGCGCGGCGGTTGCGCACGGCGTCGACGAAGTTCGCGTAGTGGTTGGCGCCGCCGTCCCACTTCTCGAGCTTCTTGCCCTTTGCGTCGAACGCGGTCGCCTCGGTGTAGCTCGGAATCTGCAGATGGCCGCCTTCGCAGTGGACGATGACGCCGATTTGCGCTCCGAGGTACTCGTCCATCCCGCGCCGGCGCCATTCCTCCTTCTGCGCCTTGAGATCGCGCGGCAGCCCGCGGACCTCGAACAGCAGGGGCGCCCGCTCGTAGTCGTGGTACACGAACTGGGTGTTCGGCGTGTTGCCGTCGTCGACGTAGCCGAAGCGGCCGCCGACGCTGATCGTTCGCGGCGGCAGCGCCGGCTCGCCCAGCGCCCAGCGAGCGATGTCCATCTGGTGGATGCCCTGGTTGCCCAGGTCGCCGTTGCCGGTGTCGAAGACCCAGTGCCAGTCGTAGTGCAGGCGCTCGCGCATGAGCGGCTTCCTGGGCGCGGGCCCGCACCACAGGTCATAGTCGACGGCGGCATCGACCTGCTGGGCGCCTTCGACCCGGCCGATGCTCTGGCGCGGCTTGTAGCAAAGCCCGCGGGCGAGCTGGATCTCGCCGATGTGCCCTTCGTTGACCCACGCCAGGGCGTCCTGAATCGAAGGCGACGAGCGGATCTGGGTGCCGGTCTGCACGATCCGGTCGTACTTCTCCGCCGCGTGGACGATCTGGCGGCCCTCCCAGACGTTGTGGGAAACGGGCTTCTCCAGGTAAACGTCCTTGCCGGCCTGGCACGCCCAAACGGCCTGCAGCGCGTGCCAGTGGTTCGGGGTCGCGATGGACACGGCGTCGATGTCGTCGCGCTCGAGGAGTTCCCGGTAGTCGACGATCGTCAGCGGATCGGTCGCGCCGGCCTCGATCGCCCTGGCCTTCGCGGCCTCGAGCACGTTGCGGTCGACGTCGCAGAGCGCGGCGACTTCGACACCGGACAACTTCGCGTAGTTGTTGACGTGGTCGTTGCCGCGGCCGCGGAGGCCTACGACGGCGACGCGGAGTGCCTCGTTCGGGCTCGCGGCGGCGGTGCCGGCTGAAGCACGGCATCCCAGGGTCGTCGTGGCGGCGGCAGCGGCTGCGGAGCCGAGGAAAACGCGGCGGGTGATCGCGGACATCTCGTTCCTCCCAGAGTCGGGTCGCGCCCGTAGGCGGCCTCCGATTGTAGCCGCGTTGGCCTGCTAGCGTGGTCGATCGATGCGGCCGGCCCGTTACGCGATACGACTTGCCTTCCTTGCCGCGGCGGCCTGCCTCGCCTGCCTCACTGCCTGCGCGGCCGAAACGCCCGCTGAGCCGCCGAACATCGTCTTCCTGCTGGTCGACGACCTCGGCGCGATGGACATCGGCGCCTTCAACCCGGACACCTTCTACGAGACGCCGAACATCGACCGGCTGGCGGCCGCCGGGGTGCGTTTCACCAGAGGCTACGCGGCGAACCCGGTGTGCAGTCCGACGCGGTTCAGCATCATGGCCGGCCGCTACCCGACGCGGGTGGGCGCGACGAACTACTTCGCCGGCCGCCGCGAGGAGAAGTACGCGCCGGCCCCGCTCAACGACCGGATGCCGCTCGAGGAGGTCACGCTCGCCGAGGAGCTCCGGGACGGCGGCTACAACACCGCGTTTCTCGGCAAGTGGCACCTGGGGCCGACGGAGGAGTTCTGGCCGCGGGCCCAGGGCTTCGACGTGAACGTAGGCGGCCACCGCGGCGGCATGCCGCGGAGCTACTTCTCGCCCTACTCGAACCCGACGCTCCAGGACGGTCCCGAGGACGAGCACCTCACCGCGCGGCTCACCGATGAGGCGCTGGCGCTCATCGACGGTTACGCGGCGGACGAGGAGGGCAGGCCCTTCCTGCTCTACCTCTCGTACTACACGGTCCACACGCCGTTGCGGGCGCCGGCCGACCTGATCGCGAAGTACGCGGCGAAGGCCGGCATTGAGGTCAGCGTGTCGGAGGCGCCGCCGGGCAGGGTGTCGGCGTATCCGGCCGATCCCGACGACTTCGGCGACGAGGAACAGGTCTGGCCGCGCGACGAGCCGCGGCGCGTCCGCGAGGTGCAGAACCATGCCGTGTACGCGGCGATGGTCGAGACCCTGGACACCAGCGTCGGACGCATCCTCGACCGCCTCGACGCCCTGGAACTCGCGGAGAACACGATCGTCGTTTTCTTCTCGGACAACGGCGGCCTTTCGACGGCGGAAGGGTCGCCGACCTCGAACTTGCCGCTACGGGGCGGCAAGGGCTGGCTGTACGAGGGCGGCATCCGGGAGCCGATGATCGTCCGCTGGCCAGCCGTCGCGGATGGCGGCCGCGTGACCGCGGCGCCGGTCATCAGCACGGACTTCTACCCGACACTTCTCGAGGCGGCCGGCATCGACCTGCCGCCGGAAATCGAAATCGACGGCTCGAGCTTCCTCGGCCTGCTCCGGGGAGGCGAGGCGGGTGAGATGGCGACCGACGCCGCATCCGAGCGCGACCTGTTCTGGCACTACCCGCACTACGCCAACCAGGGCGGCTTTCCGGGCGGCGCGGTCTCCACAGGCCGCTACAAGCTGATCGAGCGCTACGAGGATGGCCAAGTCCATCTTTACGACCTGGACGACGACATCGGCGAACGGAACGACCTCGCTGCCGAGCAGCCCGACCGCATCGCGGAGATGCGGGCGCGGCTCCACGCCTGGTACGAGGAGGTCGGAGCGCAGTTCCTGAGCGCGTTGCCAGACGGTCCGGAGCCCTGGCGGCCTGCCGAGGCCTCGGCAGACCAGTAAGGGACGGGCTGCAAGCCTCGGTCGGTCCGGTAGATCACCATGGCGTTGGTCGCGATGGGATAATCCTGGCACCGAATCTGGCTAGCTCGGCCTAGATCCCGCCCTGCTGGCGGTCAAGAGCACCTGAATGAACATGACTACAGAACCCAGCTTCTCCTGTGACCGTCCCCTCACCAACCGCGACGAGGACCGCCTCAACCGCGCTGCCTTCGCCGATCACATTGCCACGATCTTGGCCGCCCAGCCCGAGGACTCCGGCGTAGTCGTCGGAGTCTACGGTGTATGGGGCGATGGAAAGACAACAGTATTAAACCTGCTTCGCGCCAAGCTTGCCGACAACGATGCAGTCGTGGTCCGAGACTTCAATCCGTGGAGAGTCACGGACTCCGACTCCGTGTTTCGAGGATTCTTTTCGACGCTCGCGGAGGCAATCGGCGCATCTCTCTCTACCTGCCTTGAACGCGCGAGAGCCAGAGCAGGCCGATGGGCTTGGCTTCTACGGTGGATCACCTGGCCTCTCGGTCTGGTGTTCAAGCCCGTTGAGACGGCCGACAGTTTGCTCTCTCGATTTGGCAAGATGGCGCAAAAGGGTGACTCCGTTCGGCTCGAGCGACTGCGTGACCGGGTGGTTGATCGCTTGCGCCAATCCCGAAAGCGCGTCATCATACTGATAGACGACATCGACCGTCTGGACAAGCACGAAACGCATACACTGTTCCGGCTGATCAAGGCATGCACGGACTTTCCGAACGTGTGCTATGTCCTCGCCTTCGACGACACCGCAGTCTCCAGGGCCATCGGCGAGCGCTATGGTGGAGGCGGCGAGGCGGCTGGCCGCTCCTTCTTGGAGAAGATCGTCCAGGTTCCGCTCCGGCTACCGGTGGCGGCCCGGGAAGACCTCCGCTCACTGTGTTTCCGCCGCATAGATCGGGCACTGTCTGCCGCCGGAGTCGAACTAACAGAGAGTCAAGTCGGCCAATTCGTCGCGGCGTTCGACCGTGGAGTCGTGACCCGGCTGGCCACGCCTCGAGAGGCGAATCGATTTGGCAACGGGCTGATGTTCGCCCTTGGGCCGCTTGTCGGCGAGGTCAATCCCGTGGATCATCTGCTGGTCGAGGCGCTTCGGTCCTTCCATCCAGAGGTGTACGAAGTCGTGCGGGAGAACCACAGCGCGTTCTCTGGCGTTGAGGAGCGCCTTTCCGGTACTGAGGCCCAAGAGTCTCCCGGCGTGGAGATGCTGGAGCCCATACTGAGCAAGATGGCGAAGGATCACGCCGAGGCGGCGAAGGCGCTCATCACGACCCTCTTTCCTCGACTTAGTGGTGCGTACGGCAATTCCGGATATGGCCCAGATTGGCTTCCTCGTTGGTCGAGGCATCAGCGGATCTGTGCGCCGGAGTACTGTCCACGGTACTTCACGTATTCGGTCCCCCGGAACGACGTTCCCGACTCGGAGGTGACGGCAATCTTGGAGGTAGCCTGCGGCGGCGACGGAGCGTCGCTGGAGAGTCGTTTGGTGCCTCATCTCCACGGTGCCAAGGCCGGTCGCCTGATCGAGAAACTGCGTGCGGTTGAGCAGACCGTCGATCCGGTGGCTGCGAACGCCCTTGCCGTCGCGCTCTCGAGATCGGCCGAGACCATCCCGAGCTCTCCCGGCTTCTACGCCGCGGCTGAGCCGTCGGCGCAGGCGGCAATTCTCGTCTCGCAGCTGCTCCAGCGGATTCCGCACTACGCCAATCGGATCGGTGCAGGGCGACGTGTACTTGAGAGCGCCGAACCGTTGTGGTTCGGCGCGGAGTGTCTACGTTGGATGTACGTAACGGACGAGCCGGAGCGTCAGGACAGTAATACGTTTAGCCGCGAAGAGATCGCGGAGTTGCGTTCGTACTTCGTGCGCCGGATCAAGTGCCGAGCGGCGGAGGGCTTCCCGCTGTTCGACCCAGACGTGCCGCAGGAAGATGGGCTTCTGCATGAGTGGGCGAGAGCCGAGGGCCGTGAGCCCGTACAGGAACACTTGGTACGCGTGTTTGAGGCGGATCCAGAGCAGATCGCGAGGTTCATTTTCGCGCTGTCGTCGAGGTCGTGGAGTCTCGCTGATGGCACCCCTCAGTCGCGAGAGTTGTCGGCCGGTCGATTCGAGAACGCCGATCGCCTGATAGACGTTGACGTGTTGGCTGATCTAGTGCGAAAGCACTTTACGGGTAATTTCGACGAACCCGAGTGGCGCATCGGGGACGATCGGGCTCCTGAGGAGCGACTGATTGAACAGTTCATGTACCTCGTCAGCAAGCGGAGGCAGGGCCGGGCGGTATCGGACTCCGAGGACGGGGTGGAGGTTGCAGAGAGCGACCCAGAGTCGGGAGAGACGTAGACATCCGAGAGTTCAGGAAGCCCGTGGAACGGGTTCCTGCCAGTCACCGGCGCTCCGTTGTGCCCCGCTGGCGAGTTTGCCGGTGCCGTGCGCGGCGCGGCTACCCCCAGCTAACGGGCGTCGCTTCGGCGTCTTGGGAGGCGGGTTCTGCATTCGTTCAACGAGGAGCTCGGCGGGTACGCTGTAGACACGGAACCCGCTTCCATACGGGCTTTCTCGTAGCGGGTGAGGATGAGGTCGCCCGGCTTTCGCGCTTCTCTGCGGCGACGGAGTTCATCGACGACTTCTTCCATCGTCGCGCAGTAAGGTGTCCGTGAGGTCGGTCTTGGTCATGGGTTCGGAGATGGGGCTTCACGGTCCCTTAGGCGGACGAGGCCTGATAGGACAGTTCTAGATTGTGGCGGTCGTCGCTCGTCCAGGAGTAGCAGCCGGCCACAGGCGGAATCAGTACCGGCTTGGTCGATGCGATCCTGCTAGCTTCGGCTGGTCGGAGAGCACCCCAGAGAATGAAGAAGGAGGATCTGGTCCGAGAGGGCCTCGTACGCTTTTCCGAGACGGTCACGTCGAAGAGCACGGCTCCGGTGCAGGGGGCGCCGGAGGATCAGCTTCGTGCTCCGCTTGAAGAGTTCTTCAGGCATCTCGGTGCGGCGTGGGGTTGGACGGTTACTTGCATTGGCGAGGTGTCAGAGGGGCGTCTGGGCCGTCCCGATTACGCGCTGTCCAGGAATGGGCTTCTGACGGGCCACGTGGAGCTCAAGAAGCCCGGAACGGGCGCGGTCGCCGCTCGCTTCACGGGTCGCGACAAGGAGCAGTTCAAGCGCTTCTCTGACTTGCCGAACGTCGTCTACACGGACGGCAACGAGTGGACGCTCTATCGAGACGGCAAGCCGGTCGGGAAAGCTGTGCGGCTTGCGGGTGCGGTGGACGTGGACGGCCGGGTGGCCGTCGGGCCGCGCGACGGTGAGCGCCTGGAGCCTGTTCTTCGCGACTTCCTGGAGTGGCGGCCGATCTTGCCCCTCGCGGCGGGCGGATTGGTCGATCTCAAGCGCTTCGCCAAACAGCTCGCGCCGCTTTGCCGGATGCTCCGGGACGATGTGCGTGAAGCGCTGAGCCGTTCCGAATCGCCGATCAATGCCGCCGCAAGGGACTGGCGCCACCTGTTGTTTCCCGACGCCTCGGACGAGCAGTTCGCCGACGCCTATGCCCAGACGGTGACGTTCGCTCTGCTTCTGGGCCGCAGCCTCGGGGCGGACCCGCTCGATCTGGCGCGGGCGGAGGCCGCGCTCGACGCGGGGCACAACCTGTTGGCCCGCGCGCTCAGGTTCCTGACCGACTCCCAGGCTCGAAGCGAGGTCGGCGCTTCGCTCGATCTCCTGTTGCGGGTCATCGGCGTGGCGCCCGCTGGCACCTTTGGCGGCGCCGAGGATCCCTGGCTTCACTTCTACGAGGACTTTCTGGAGGAGTACGACCCCAAACTCCGCAAGCAGGCCGGCGTGTACTACACACCAGTTGAAGTTGTACGAGCCCAGGTCCGGCTGGTCGACGACCTGCTGACCCGTCGGCTGGGACGCCGGCTCGGCTTTGCGAGTTCGGACGTCGTCACGCTCGACCCCGCCGTTGGAACGGGGACGTACCTCCTTGGAGTGATCGAGCACTCGCTGGCCCGAGTCGGGAAGGAGCAAGGCCCGGGCGCCTTGCCCTCCCAGGCCTCGTCACTCGCGCGGAGGCTCTACGGCTTCGAGGTGATGGTGGGGCCCTACGCGGTCGCGGAACTCCGCGCAAGCCGCGCACTCAAGGACCTGGGCGGCGAACTGCCGGCAGAAGGGACCGGCGTCTACCTTGCGGACACGCTGGACAGCCCGGACGCCGAGCCGCAGCAGATGGGCATGGTGCTGCAGCCGATTGCCGATCAGCGCAGCCGGGCGATTGACGTCAAGAAGAACAAGCCTGTCCTAGTCTGCATCGGCAATCCGCCTTACCACCGTCACCAGAGCGTCGACACGGGCAGCGAAGACCACCTGTCCCCCTTCGGCGGGTGGGTGCGTTTCGGGGACCCGCTGCCACAGGGGCAGCCGTTCGGCTCGATGTCCACCAAGGCCAGGCTCGAGCGCAGGCAGGAGGAGTCGCTGCTCTCCGACTTCTCGAAGCCCGTCAGCGACGCCGGTCACGGCGGTGCTCTGAAGAACCTCTACAACAAGTACGTCTACTTCTGGCGCTGGGCGTTGTGGAAGGTGTTCGAGCAGGAAGCAGCTACAGGGCCGGGAATCGTCAGCTTCATCACCGCGTCGAGCTACCTTTTCGGCGCCGCGTTTGCTGGGGTTCGCGAACAGATGCGTCGCCTTTGCGACGAGATCTGGATTCTCGACCTCGGCGGGGAGGGTCGGGGAACTCGCCAGGAGGAGAACGTCTTCGCGATTCAGACGCCGGTGGCCATCGCCGTGCTCTTCCGGCGGGACTCGTGCCACGAGGAGTCGCCGGCGCGGGTTCGCTACTCACGAGTTAAGGGGACACGAGCCGAGAAGCTGCTCCGCCTCGACGGATTGAAGAGCTTCGCCGATGTCGAGTGGCAGGACTGTCGTGACGACTGGCAGGGGGCTTTCCTGCCGGCCGGAAGCGGGCGCTACTTTGGCTGGCCGCTGCTCACCGACCTGATGCCGTGGCAGAAGAGCGGTGCCCAGATTAAGAGGACTTGGCCGATCGGTGGAAGCCCGGAACTACTGGAGCGCCGCTGGAAGAGCTTGTTGGCCCGGGACAAGAGGGACCAACTTGAGTCCGCCTTCAAGGTGACACGCGATAGGAACCCGGAGGGCAGCTACAAGGCTCTCTTCGCTGGCGACGACACGACTCCTGTCTCGGGGCTGGCGCCGGAGGAACGGCCGCTTCGAATCGTCCCTTACGCGTACCGTTCGTTTGACCGGCAGTTCTTGATCGCCGATGCGAGGGTTGGCGATTACCTTCGGCCAGTCATTTGGCGTGTCTACAGCGATCGCCAGCTGTACCTCGTCAGTCTGCTCAGCCACCCGCTGGGTAACGGACCCGCTCTGACGGTCGCATCCGCGGTACCGGACCTCCACTACTTCCGGGGGTCGTACGGCGCCAAGCACGTTCTGCCCCTTTACCGCTCCCGCGACGCCACGTTCCCGAACGTCCTCCCTGGCCTTCTGGACATCCTCGCCGACACCTACGGGCGGCCAGTTTTGCCCGAGGACTTCGGGGCCTACCTCTACGGAACGCTCGCGCAGCCCCGGTTCACGCGCGAGTACTTCGACGAACTCGCTGGCTGTGAGGTCCGCGTGCCGGTCACGAAGGATGGGGCCCTGTTCGACGAGGTGGGATCCATCGGCCGCCGCCTCCTTTGCCTCCACACCTACGGCGAGCGCTTCGCCCCTCCCGATGGCGGCACGATAAGCGGTGCGGCTCGGTGCATCGAGCCGGTGCCCGGAAGTCAGTCTGGCTATCCCGAGTCGTACAGCTACAACGAGGAGACGAGAACGCTCCGTGTCGGCTCGGGAGCGTTCGCGCCGGTTGCACAGGACGTTTACGATTTCGAAGTCTCAGGGCTCAAGGTCGTTCAGTCCTGGCTCGACTACCGGATGAAGGAGGGAGCAGGCAAGCGATCGTCCCCGCTGGACAAGATCCGGCCCAAAGGGTGGACGGCGGAGTTCACGACGGAACTCCTGGAGCTTCTTCATGTGCTCGAAGAGACGGTCGCCGTTCAGCCGGAGCAGAGCCGATTGCTGGACGAGGTGCTTGCCGGCCAGTGCTTCGGGGCGCAGGAACTGCCGCCTGTACCTGAGGAAATGCGGCAGGATCCGAAGCCTGACGACAGCCCTCAGCGCGCGTTGTACGAGACGAATGCCTGATGGCGGAGCGCGACTACGTCGTCAGCACCTCTGCCAAACAGGGGAGAGCCTTCGCGTCCTACACGCCGCGGTCGGCCAGATAGGTCTCGATCGCGTCGGCGACAACCGCATTCAGGCTCCGGTTCTCGATTCGAGAGAGAGTGCTGGCTCGGTGGTGCGTCGCGGGTGGTAGACGGACGACGAATCGGCCCGAGAAGGGCCTCTCCGGCTCCTCGCCGTCTTCCTCGCAGCCTCTCAGGTAGAAGTCGACGGAGTCGTGAAAGGCCTCGCGGACCTCGTCGATCGTCCGGCCGCGAAAGTCCACATGATCGCGATGGAGATTGACGACGACGCCGTAGAACTCGTCGTCTTCGACCTCGACCTTGCCCAAGTAGCCCTTGTACTCCATCATGACTGCTGTCCTCCCATCCGCCTCAGCAGGCTCCGAATCGCTCGAACCGTCGCCCGCCCTGTCCGGTTCGAGGGGTGCGGCCTGTGGAAGACTGCGCGAGTCCCGTCAGGGAACCGGTAACGGACCCGGGAACCGGCTCGCTCCTTGACCTCCGCTCCAAGTTCCACGAACAACGCTTCGATATCGTTCCAATCAAGGTCCGCTTGGACGTTGGAGATGGCCTCCAGAGTTCGACGATGCTTCCTTCGCACCGGCGAGATGATACTGCAATTTGGTACCGGATGACCCTCCACGGTCCCTTTGAGTTCTCGAACGGGCGGAGCCGACGGCCGCCGTCCTGGCGCGGGCCTGCTCGTTGAGCCGACGTTACACGCCTCCGGGCCACCATCGCAGCGTCGGCGCCTTTCGGGAGCATCTGCGAGGGCTCGATCCGGCGTTCGCCTGCGGCGACGAGTTGCTCGGCGCGGAGGGGCCGCTGGCGCAGCCGGCGACGATCTTCGGCCGTGAGGTAGGGAACCGGTTCGCGATCCATCCGATGGAGGGTTGGGACGGGAACCGGGACGGCAGCCCGAGCGATCTGACCCGGCGGCGCTGGCGGCGGTTCGGGTTGAGCGGCGCGAAGCTGATCTGGGGCGGGGAGGCGGTGGCCGTGGTGCCGGAGGGGCGTGCGAATCCGAATCAGCTCTTCATCGACGGGGAGCGGCTGGACGGCTGCGTTGCCTGGCTGCAGGCGCTTCGTAGCGAGGTCCTGGCGGGGCACGAGGAGAGCGGAGTCAGCGGCGACCGGCCGGTCGTCGGCCTGCAGTTGACCCACTCGGGTCGGCTCTCGCGTCCCGATCCACCGCCCGCGCTGCCGAGGCCGCTGCGGGCGCAGGTCCATCCCGTGCTCGACGCGCGGCTGGGAGAAGCCGCGAACCGGCCCCTCGTGAGCGACGAGCAGTTGGAGGAGATCGCCGGCGCCTACGTCCGCGCGGCACGCTGCGCCGAGCGCGCCGGCTACGACTTCGTCGACATCAAGTGCTGCCACGGCTACCTGCTGCACGAGCTGCTGGGTGCGCACACGCGGCCGGGACCGTACGGCGGGTGTTTCGAGAACCGGGTCCGGCTGCCGCTCGGGATCATCGCCGCGGTGCGGGCGGCGTGTCCGGATCTCGGCATCGGCGTTCGCCTGTCCGTCGGCGATGTGGCGCCCTTCGGCGCGGACGGCGCCGGAGTCGGCGTGCCGGAGGTCGAGAGCGCCCGGCCGGCCGAGCTCGGCTTCGGCCTGAACACAACCGATGTCGGCCTGCCCGAGCCGACCTGCTCCGAGGCGATCCGCTACATCGCGCTCCTGGTCGAAGCCGGCGTCGAGGTCGTCAACGTGACGATGGGGTCGCCCTATAGCTGCCCGCACCTTTCGCGCCCCTTCACCTATCCCGCTTCGGACAGCTACATGCCTCCCGAGGACCCGCTGCGCTCTGTGTTGCGCCAGCTCGCCGCGGTGCGGGCGGTGCGCGCCGCGTTCCCGCGACTCCCCCTGGTGGGCACCGGCTACAGCTACTTGCAGGAGTGGCTGCCGCACGTCGCCGAGGCGGAGGTTGGCCAGGGCCACGTCGACTTCGTCGGTCTCGGGCGGATGGTGCTCGCCTATCCGCGTCTTCCTGCCGACGTGCTGGCTGGCAGGCCGCTCGAGCGCAAGCGGATCTGCCGCACCTTCAGCGACTGCACGACGGGACCCCGCAACAACATGGTCAGCGGCTGCTACCCGCTGGACGAGCACTACCGGCGGACGCCCGAGTTCGCCCGGATCAGGGAAATCAAGAAGGCGGCGGCTTCGTTGTGAGCGAAGTGACAGGAGTTCCCGGACAGCTTTCCGCAGCGCCGTTGCCGAGGCTCTGCTATGCGGCGCTCCACGTCGTCGTGCGCGGCGGCTATGCCGAAGCCGGCCACTCGATCGAGAGTCCCGGTTCGCCGCGCGAGATCGAACACTGGATCGACTGGGACGCGACGGCCGGCCTGCGCCGCCACGTCGACTCGCTGGGCTTCGGCGTCGCCGAGGCGATGGACACGGCGCAGCGTTTCGAGATCGGCTGGCCCAGCGCGCGGCGGTTGATCGAACTCTGTGCCTCCCTCGAACTGCGGAACGGCTTCCTGGCCGGTGCGGGCAGCGACCAATTCGAGAAGCTGGAAAGCAACACGAAGCTGGTCGACGCGGTGGCGGAGCAGGCGGAGTTCATCGGCGAGCTCGGCGGCGTTCCCGTTCTGTTGCCAATGCCGCGCCTTACCGAGACCGGCGCCTCCGAGCGGGAGTACGTCGACGTCTACGGCTCGATCATCGATCAACTGGAGGGTCCGCTGTTCCTCCACTGGCTGGGCGAGATGTTCCACCCGGCGATGCGCGGCTACTTCCCGGGCAACAGCCTGGAACGGATTCTCGCGCGGTACGCCGACAAGGTGCGCGGGGTCAAGCTCTCGCTGCTGGACGAGGAGTTCGAGGTGCGTCTTCGACGCCGCATCGCGATGCGAGGCCAGATCGTGCTGACGGGTGATGACTACCACTTCGCCCGGCTGCTGGAAGGGCAGCCGCCGGTCAGGGGGGCCAGACTCCGGGGCACGTTCGAACTGAAGGGTCGCAGAGTGGCCATGGGCGACTACAGCCACGCGCTGCTCGGCGCCTTCGACGCGGTAGCCGAGCCGGCGGCCGCGGCGCTTTGCGCGCTCGGCGCCGGGGACGTGGCGCGCTATCGCGAGTTGATGGGTCCGGCGGAGGAGCTCGCCCGCTTCATCTTCCAGCCGCCGACACGGCACTACAAGGCCGGACTCGCCTACCACGCCTGGCGGCGCGGGCTGCAGGACAATCCGATGCTGGTCAACCGGGAGGATCTGGCACGGGACGAGACGTACTACCGCGGGGTCGAGTCTCTCGCACGGCGCGCGGGCACGTTGGGCGATGACTGACTGGCGGCTGACCCACAGTCGAGTGTTCCCGACCCTTGCGCTGCTGCTCTGCGCCGGCGCGGCGTCAGGCCAGCAGACCGGGGGGATCGAAGGGACGGTGACGCTGCGCGGCGCCGCTTCGCCCGAGGGCATCGGCATTCTGGCCGAGACCGGCGCGGTCCCCCGGCCCAGGTCGACCGTCACCGACGCGTCGGGCCGCTATGCGCTGCCGCGGCTCCACCCGGGCCTCTACCGGGTCACGTTCACGACCCCGGCGGGAGCAAGCCGCACGGTCGAGGCCCAGGTCTTGCTGGGCCAGACGACGACCCTGAACCTGGAGCTCGACGCCGCGGTCGCCGCCGTCAGCGAGGAGCTCGTCGTGATCGGGGAGCGGGTCGTGGTCCGCGGCCGTGCCTCCGTCGCCAGCGCCATCGACGGCGAGGCGGTGCGGGACATGCCGCTCGGTCCCGACTATCGCAGCCTCGTTCGACTCGCTCCGGGCGTTCAGGTGACCCAGGACAGCGTGCGGGGACCGGCCAGCGGCGGCAGCGGTCAGGACAACGTCTACCGCTTCGACGGCGTCGACGTGTCGCTGCCGATGTTCGGCACGCTGTCGGCCGAGCTTTCGAGCCATGACGTCGACCAGGTGACGTTCGAGCGCGCCGGCGCCACGGCGGTGGGCTTCAACCGAAGCGGCGGGTTCACGATGGACTCGACGGCGAGGTCGGGCACGAACGCTTTCGCGGGCAGCGTCGAGTACACGGTGGAGCCGCCGGATCTTCAGGCGGAACCGGAGACGGTCCTGGAATCCGTGGCCGGCCACGACACGGACCGCCGGCGGGCGGTCGCGACCTTCGGCGGCCCGATCGTTCCGTCGCGGCTGTTCTTCTTCGCTTCCGCTTTCCGGCCCGCGGAAGAGCGGACGAACGCGGCCACGGCCTACGGACCGGTCAAGGACTACGAGAACACACGCCGCGAGTTCTACGGCAGGCTGACGCATGCGCCGTCGGACCACCTGCTGCTCAACGCCGGCTACCGCAGCTCGCGGCGCGAGGAGCGCGGCGTCTCGGTCGGACCCTACGAAGCCGATTCGGTATCGCTCGGCGGCGGGGCGGACCAGCGGGTGGCGAACGTGGACGGCGTCTGGCAGACGCGCGCTGGCGCCCTCTCGTTCCGGTTCAGCGACTACGAACTCGAGGGCTCGTCCCGGCCCGACGTGGCGCTGGGCGTTCAGCCGGCGCTCGACGGCGCGCTGGACGTGGAGAACCTGGACCGGATGGGGTACTTCAGCGTCCCCGTGTACGTGGACGGCGCGGATGCCCACAACGTCGCGATCAGGCCCCTGGTGGAACGCTACGGCTACACGGACGAGCGGGGCGCGCGCCGCGGGGGCGGCGCCGTCGGCGCGCATCCGTCGATCAACGACCAGGCGTTCTTCCGGCGGAGCTTCGAACTGGCGTTCGATCACGGGTTCGGCCGGGGCGCGGTCAGCCACGATCTCCACTTTGGTCTGCGGGCCGCCGAGGCGCGCGAGACGCTGAGCCGGGAATCGAACGGTTGGGGCGCCATCGCGGCGCCTGGCGGCGTCGACCTGGCCGACGACGGCACGCCGGTCTTCTACGTCGCCACGGTGCAGCAGATGAGCCTCCGCCGCCCGGACGGCACGGTGGTCTCGCCCATCGACTCCTTCACGGAGACGGTGTCCCTGGAGGTCCACGACCGCCTGACCGCGGGCGACTTCACGTTCGATGCGGGCGTCCTGCTGAGCCAGGACGTCCTGTACGGACAGGGTCTGCGGGCGGCGGCGGGCACGGTGTCCGGCTTCGCCCTGGCGCCGGGCGAGAAGTACCGGATGTACACGATCGACTGGCGGGACATGATCCAGCCGCGTCTCGGCGTCACCTGGTCCTATGGGGCGGAGGGCACGGTCTTCGCGAACTACGCCCGGTACCACCCGGAGGCGACCTCGCTGGCGCGCGCGGCCTCCTGGGACCGGAACACCCGCGCCAGTCTCCGCGTGCTGTTCGACGAGGGCGGCCGGATCATCTCCCACGAGCCGTATCCGGGTTCGTCCGGCAAGGTGTTCCAGGACGGCATGAAGCCGCGCCGCATCGACGAGTGGACGCTCGGCGCCACGCGGACGTTGGCGCGGGGACTGTCGATGAGCGCTCATCTCCGCCGCCGGGAGGGCGGGCATTTCTGGGAGGACACCTGGAACGGATCCCGGGGCTACGACAGCGCTCCCGCCCACATCGCCGCCCGCGGCCTCTATGTGCCGGGCCTCGATGCCGTTCGAGCGGAAATCGGCGGTTCGAGCTACGTGATCGCCCAACTCGACGACGCCTACACGGAGTACTCGGAGGCCGCGCTCGAACTGGTGTGGCGGGGTGAACGCGGCTACCTGAACGCTTCCTACGTGCGGAGCCGCTACACCGGCAATTTCGACCAGGACAACACGACCTGGAACAACGACGCCAACCTGTTCATCGGTTCGTCCAACCTCGCCGACGGCTATGGCCGCCAGCTATGGGACAACAAGGACGGGACGCTGCGGGGCGACCGGCCGCATCTCGCCAAGGTGTTCGGCCGTCTCGACCTGCCGTGGCGGGCGAGCGTCGGCGCCTTCGTGTTCTTCCAGTCCGGACAACCGTGGGAGGCTTGGGATTCCGTCGCCTACGGACTGCCCTCCTACTTCTCGTCGACGAACCGCTACGCCGAGCAGGCCGGCAGCCGGCGCAGTCCGAGCCACTGGCAACTGGACCTGGGCTACACGCAGCGCTTCCGTCTGCCTTCCGACCTGGCCGCTCGGCTGCGCGTCGATCTCTTCAACCTGCTCGACCGCCAGACCGGCTACAACAACAACCCGTTCCGGCGCGACGCCGCCTTCGGAGAACCCCGCGACCGCTTCGACCCGCGCCGGGTGCAGATCTCCCTGGGCGTCGAGTTCTGATCCGTGCCTCGGAACGTCACGGACGGGGTTGCGGCGGGTGCCGGCAGGGCCGAGATCGCGGTCCGCGACGCGCGGCGTCTGGCCCTGGCGCGGGCGGGCCTGCTCAAGCCGGAGTGGACCGGACTGCCGCGGGCGGCTTCGGGCCGCGGCGTCCGGGCCCGCCGGGCGCTCCACGCGCTGATCGAGCGCTTCGGCTACCTCCAGCTCGACACGATCTCGATCGCCGGCGCCCGCACCCACGCCCTCGTGCCGTTGTCTCGTTGGCCCGGAATCGACCGGAACCTGCCCGAGGAACTCCTTCAGCCGGGCGAGCCGATCTTCGAGTACTGGGGCCACGAGGCGAGCTGGATCCCGATCGATCTCTACCCGGCGTTCGGCTTCCGCCGCGAGGAGTATCGGAGCGGCAGGACCTGGCACAGCAGGGGGATACGCGAGCACCCGGACGTGGCGAAGGCGATCCTGCGCCGCGTCAAGACCGAGGGACCGATGCGGTCGCTGGACCTGACGGGGCCGATGCTGGGTGAGATGTGGCGCTCGAAGCGGGAGCGGTGGGTCGCCTACTCGCTGTGGTCGACCGGAGAACTCGCCATCCGCTCGCGGCGGAACTTCCAGCGCACCTTCGACCTGCCCGAACGGGTGATTCCCGAGCGCTGGCGGAGCGAGGACTGGAGCCTGGAGGAGGGGATTCGAGCGTTGATCCTGCGTGCGCTCGAGGGTCACGGCTGGGCGACGATCGGCGCGCTCGCCGATACCTGGCGGCTCAAGAACGTGCGGCCCCAGATCAAGGCCGCGCTGGAGGACCTGGCGTCGGCGGGCGAGGTGGTGCCGTGCGACCTGATCACCGTCGACGGAAAGCCGCGGCCGGGATGGGTGCGGCCCGCCGATCTGGAACTCGCGGCCCGGTTGCGGCGGGTGCGCCCCGCGCCGGACCGCGGCGTGCTGCTCTCGCCGTTCGACCCGGTGCTCTGGCGCCGGACGCGGGTCGCGCATCTCTTCGGCTTCGACCAGATCCTCGAGATCTTCAAGCCCGCTTCGCAGCGGCGCTACGGCTACTACTGCATGCCGGTGCTGGCCGGCGATCGGCTCGCGGCGCGTTTCGACCTGAAGGCGCACCGGAAGCGGGGGCGCCTGGAAGTGCTGTCCTTGCACTACGAGGCGGACGGTTCGAAGACGCCGGCCGCGGACCGGGCGGCCGCGGAGAGCGCGCTGGCGAGGTTTGCGGAGTCGGTGGAGCTCATCGTTTCGGACTAGGCTCTGCTGCGCGATGTTGAACTCCAGACCCCTCGACCCACTCTCGGGCCTCCTCGCCGCGATTGCGCTCCTGTTCGCGGGTTGTGGAGGCCCCGGCAGCGATGAGCCCAACAGCGAAGACGCGGCCCGTCCGCGGATCGCCCTGGTCATGAAGTCCCTGGCCAACGAGTTCTTCGAGACGATGGCCGAGGGCGCCCGCGCGCACCACGAGGCCAACGCGGACGACTACGACCTGGTCGTCAACGGCACGCGCAACGAGAGCGACCTCGCCCAGCAGGTCGCCCTGGTCGAGCAGATGGTGGCCTCCGGCAGTGACGCGATCGTGATCGCGCCGGCGGACTCGAAGGCCCTGGCGCCGGCCCTCGCGCGGGCCCAGGCGGCCGGCGTCGTCGTCGTCAACATCGACAACCGCCTCGACGTGGAGGTGGCGGCCGAGGCGGGCCTCGACGCGCCCTTCGTGGGCCCGGACAACCGCGACGGCGCCCGTCGGGTCGGCGAGGTGCTCGCGGAACGGCTTGCACCGGGCGATCAGGTGGCGATCGTCGGCGGCATCCCGACGGCGTTCAACGCCCAACAACGGCAGGCCGGCTTCGAGGACGCGATGGCGGCCGCCGGCGCGGAGATCGTCGACGTCCAGAGCGGCGGCTGGGAGCAGGCGCAGGCGAACACCGTGGCGGCGGCGATGCTGCGCGAGCACTCCGGACTGCGCGCGCTCCTCTGCGCCAACGACAACATGGCGCTGGGCGCCCTGGCGGCGCGGCGGCAGAGCGGCCGCGACGAAGTGCTGATCGTCGGCTTCGACAACATCGACGCGGTCGCCGACCTGGTCGCCGAGGGGGAGATCCTGGCCACCGCCGACCAGCACGCCGACCGCCTCGCGGTCTTCGGGATCGAGGCCGCTCTCGAGATTCTGCGCGGGGGAACGGCGGAGGACCTGAAGACGCCGGTCGACGTCGTCACCTCGCCCGGCTAGGGAGCTTCGTCACGATGGCCTGACCCGTGGGCAGGGCGAGCGGGGCTTCGGGCAGCTCGGAGAAGAACTCGTCGACGGCGTCCTTCTCGCCGCGGGCCGCGGGGAAGCCGTAGTCGTCGAAGACGACGACCGCTCCGGCCGAAAGGCGGGGATAGAAGTAGTCAAGGCAGTCGAGCGTCGAACGGTAGAGATCGACGTCGATGTGGACGAAGGCGAAGCGCGCGGCGTCGAGACCCTCGAACGTGGACGGGATGAAGCCTTCGTGGATGTCGAGGGTCCCCGGGAAGCGGCCGAGAAGGACGCTGACGTCCCGGGCGGAAGTGGCCTTGAAGACGCCTTCTTCGAGATCGGGATCTCTGTCCGGATCGGGGGCCGGGAGGCCCTGGAAGCTGTCGAAGAGATGAAGGGCCTTGTCGCTTCCTTCGAGGACCCTCGACAGGAGAAGCGCCGTGCCTCCCCGGTAGACGCCGCATTCGGCGAAGTCGCCGGCGACAGAGAGAGCCTGGTGGCCGAGGCGGTAGAGAACCTGGCAGCGGTCGCCTGAAACCACCGTGTACGGCTCGACGCCGTCGTATGCCTCCCGGAAGTCGGGTTCTCCGCGCCAGGGCGCCCAGATCGGCGAGGGCGAGTTCCACTCACGGTAGAAGCTCTCCTCCGTGCTTTCCACGGCGTCAGCGTCCCGCCTCGAACGGGGGAAGATCTCGAAGTCGTAGCCGAACCGGCGGAGCATGCCTTTCGCCAGCCGGTATGCGGCGGCCTTCGAACCCCCGCGGACCCTGCGAACGAGAGAGCGCACTAGGCAGGACGCTGGGGCGTTGTCATCGGATCGGGGCTTTCGAAGCCAGCCGCGACTGTATCCTCGTCCCGATGCTCGCCGGGCCTTCCGACCGATGACGCTGGCCGTTGCCGGTTGGCGCGGTTCGTTCTCTCCGGGATACCGGGGAGGGCTGGTCCTCGTCCTCCTCGGCCTTTGCGTCGGATTCGGTCTGGTAACGGACCACTTCTGGAGCGCCGTCACGTTCCGCACGCTGGCGAACCAGCTGCCGCCCCTGGTCATCGCCTCGGCCGGTCTGACGCTCGTGTTGATCACCGGCGGCATCGACCTCTCCGTCGGCTCGGTGCTGGCCCTGGCAGCCGCCGTTCTCGGTGTCCTGACGGTGGATCAGGGATTGCCGCTCGTGGCGGCGGCCTTGGTCGCGCTTGGGGTCGGCGGGTTGTGCGGCGCGATCAGCGGCGCCCTGGTTGCGCGCTGGTCCATCCCGTCGTTCCTGGTCACGCTCGGCATGCTGGAGATCGCCCGCGGCTCGACGTACGTGGTGACTGCCTCCAGGACGAGCTACCTTGGCGACAGGGTCGCCGCACTGGGCGCCAACGTGCCGGTCGTTGGACTGTCGGTCGCCTTCCTTGGTGCGCTGGCCGTGGTTGGGGTGCTGCAGTTCATCCTCTCGCGGACTGCCTTCGGACGCTGGGTGTTCGCGGTCGGCGGCAACCGGACGGCGCTTCACCGCTGCGGCGTGCGGCCGGCCCGGGTCCAGTTCGCGGTCTTCACGCTCGCCGGGTTCCTTGCGGCGGTCGCCGGGCTGTGCCAGGTCGGTTATCTGCAGTCCGCCGATCCGAACGCGGCGATCGGGATGGAACTCTCGGCGATCGCGGCGGTGGTCATCGGCGGCACGTCGCTGCTCGGCGGCCGGGGCTCGGTGAGCGGCACGTTCCTGGGCGTGCTGGTCATCGCGGTGCTGCAGACCGGGCTTGCTCAGGCCGGCGCCACCGAGCCGACGAAGCGGATCATCACCGGCGCGGCGATCCTGCTCGCGGTGGCGACGGACGTGTGGCGGCGGCGACGCGGCGCGACGGCCGTTTCCTGACGCCGGCCTTACCGAAGCGCCGCCTGTACCGGCTATTCTCCGGGCTCGTTGTCCCGGAATGCCGCAGCCCAGGAGGAGCCCGCCATGAAGATTCGACTCGCCATCCGGATGCAGGTGCTGTCCTTCGCGGCGTTCGCCGCGGCTGTGCCCGTCGTCGCGCAGGAACGCGCGATCGAGTTCCCCGACGTCGACGGCTACGGCACCTTCGCGGTCGATCTGCACACCCACTCCGTCTTCTCCGACGGCATGGTGTGGCCGATCATCCGCATGCAGGAGTCCGAGCGGGACGGCCTCGCGCTGATGGCCGTGACCGAGCACCTGGAGTACCAGCCGCGCCTGGAGGACATCCCGCACCCCGACCGGAACCGCTCTTACATCGTCGCCAGCGAGTACGTTGCGGAGTCCGGCTCGGACGTCATGGTCGTCAACGGCGCTGAGATCACCAGGAGCATGCCTCCGGGCCACGTGAACGCCGTCTTCATCACGGACGCGAACCCCCTCCTTGTGGGCGAACACCCGGCCCGGCTGCGGCCGTCGACTCCTGAGGAGCAGGCGGCGAGCGAGCGGCAGGCGCAGCAGGCGATCGAAGCGGCCAACGAACAGAACGCCTTCGTCTTCTGGAACCACCCGAACTGGCCCGCCCAGCGCCCCGACGGCGTCGCCAAGCTGACCGACATGCACCGGAGTCTGATCGCCGACGGGCTGCTTCACGGCATCGAGGTGGCGAACGGCGACTTCTACTCGGCCGAGTCGCTGCAGATCGCGCTGGACAACGACCTGGCGATCCTGGGCGTTTCGGACGTCCACTACCTGATCGACTGGGACTACATGCCCCATGCCGGCGGCCACCGCACGGTGACCCTGGTGTTTGCCGAGGAGCGGAGCGCGGCGTCGATCAAGGAGGCGTTGCACGCGAACCGCACCGTCGCCTGGTTCGGCAACTGGCTGATCGGCCGCGAGGACGCGCTGATGCCGTTGCTGGAGGCCTCGTTGCTGTTGACGAAGGTGGAACGGAGCGCGGGCGATGAGTTGATCGACATCAGGCTCTCCAACGTGTCGGACGCCGCTTTCGATCTGCGGGTTGTCAGCGGGCACCGGTTCAACGGTCCCCCGTCGACCATGCGGGTCGAACCGCACAGCGACATCGACCTGGCGATCAGCGGCGAGTCCCGCTCCAGCTTCGAGATGGCGTTCGAGGTGCTGAATGCGTTTCAGGCGCCCGAGACTCACCCGACCCTTCGGCTAGCAGTGGAGGTGCCGGCGGCGAGCCCCGCCGAATGATCGAACGGGTGAACGGGGCCGGTGTCGCGCTGACGCTGTCCCTGATCGCGGCGGCCTCGCCGCCGCCGGCCGGTGGGCAGGGCCGCGAGATCGAGTTTCCGGATGTCGGCGGCTACCGTACGCTCGCCGTCGATCTCCATACGCATTCCGTGTTCTCGGACGGATCGGTGTGGCCGGTCACCCGGGTCCAGGAGGCCGAGCGCGACGGTCTGGCGCTCCTCGCGGTGACCGAACACCTGGAGCACCAGCCCCGCGCCGCGGACATCCCGAACCCCGACCGGAATCGCGCGTTCGCGGTCGCGGAGGAGTACGCGGGCACGGAGGCTCCCGGCGTGATCGTGGTCAACGGCGCGGAGATCTCGCGGAGCATGCCGCCGGGCCACTGCAACGCGGTGTTCCTCAGCGACGCCAACGCGCTGCTCAAGGACGACGTGATGGAGGTCTTCAGGGAAGCGAACCGGCAGAGCGCCTTCGTGTTCTGGAACCACCCCAACTGGATTCCGCAGCGGCGGGACGGAGTGGCCAGGCTCACGGACATGCACCGCCGGTTGATCGCCGATGGTCTGCTCCACGGGATCGAGGTGGCGAACGAAGGCACGTACTCCGCGGAAGCGCTCCAGATCGCCCTCGATCACGACCTCGCCATTCTCGGTGTGAGCGATGTCCACGGGCTCGTCGACTGGGACTACGACGTCCACGGCGGCGGACATCGAACGGCGACCCTGGTGCTGGCCGAGGAGCGGACGGCGGAGTCGATCCACGAGGCGCTCCGTGCGAATCGCACGGCGGCGTGGAAGGACAACGAACTGATCGGGCGAGAGGATGTCCTGGTTCCGCTGCTCGAAGCTGCCGTCACGGTGTCGAACGTGAGGCGTCTCCAGGGCACCGTACTGACGGTGACGCTGTCGAACCGTTCCGATGCGACCTTCGATCTTCTGAGCATCGGCCCGCAACGCTTCTACGATCGCGGCGCGATCATCAACCTGCCGCCGCACGGTACGGCGGACCTCAGCGTAACGGGAGAGAACGCTTCCGACTTCGAGCTGTCGTTCGCCGTCCTGAACGCGATCGTGGCGCCCGAAACGCATCCGACGTTGCGGCTTGCGGTCGAGGTTCCCGGGTGACTCAATCGCGCTCGCCGCGCCTCTGACGTTCGACGATCCGGCGAACCGAGTCCACGTCGGGGTCCCAGTACTTCGCCTGCTCATCCCCTGGAGGCGGGATCAGAGGACGCACGACGCGGAAGCCAAGGAAGCGGGCGTTCGTGTGGTACCAGACGCTCTGCGGGAGCTGCGGGTCCATCCGCTTCCAGGAGAGTTCGGAACCGCGGCGCGCCGCACAGCGAAGCGAGGCGGGCTCGTTCTGCCAGGAGCCGCCGCGGACACTGCGCGGATACTCGGCCAGGGGCCAGGCGATCGGGTTCGCCAGGAGTTCGCCCTCACCCGGCGCGGCGTAGTCCGCGTAGGCGTCGAGGGTCCATTCGGCGACGTTTCCGTGCAGGTCGAACAGGCCCCAGGCGTTCGGTTCGAGCTGCGCGACCTCGTGGTAGCGGCGCTCGCTGTTGCCGGCGTGCCAGGCGAATCGGTCGATCGGGGACGGGTCATCACCGAACGACCAGGCGGTCGTGGTCCCGGCGCGGCAGGCGTACTCCCACTCGGCCTCGGTCGGCAGGCGGTAGAAACGGCCAGTCTTCATCGACAGCCACTTCGTGAAGTGCCGGGCGGCGAACTGGGTCATGGAGATCGCGGGAAAGCCGTCCGTGCCCATGCCGAAGTCCATCGGCCGATAGGGCGGCGTCGGGCGGCTTACCGCGTCGGCCCAGGCGGCGCCCGGTTCCTCGCCGCCCCGGTCCGTGTCGAACATGAACACGCGGTACAGATCCCAGGTCGTCTCGTGGGTCGCCATCCAGAACGCGCCGACCCGCACCCGACTCCGGGGTGACTCCAGTTCGCCGCGACCGGGCTCGGTTTCGGGACTGCCGAGCAGGAACTCGCCGCCTGGCACCGGCGCCATGTCGAGATGCAATTCGCCGCCCTCGGCGTTGACGCCAATCAGGCGCTCCCGATAGGGCAGCATCTCCGCTTCGGCGTTGGCCGTTGCGTCTGGGACGTCGATTGCCGGAGGCCGCCCGGCGGGCATGTCCGGATACCGCCCGGCGCCGGGTTCCTGGAGCGTCGCAAGGAGGAGCGCTACCAGGATCGCCAGCCCCTTCGTCACGAGTTCGTCTCCGACTCTGCGCCCTAGCGGCCGCGGAAGGTCGCGCGGCGCTTCTCGAAGAAGGCGGCGATGCCCTCGGCGGCGTCGCTGGTGCGTGCCGCGTCGGCGATGGCCTGCGACTCGAACTCCATCTGGGACTCCAGGTCTTCCGAGAACGAGCGCATGACGAGCTCCTTCGCGGCGCCGAATGCCCAGGTCGGCCCGGCGGCCAGTTGCTTGGCGAGTTTCTCGGCGCGGGTAGCCAGGTCGTCGGCCGGCACGACCTCGTTGACCAGACCCCACTCCTGGGCCTCGGCGGCCGAGAGGGTGCGGTTCGTGAGGATCAGCTCCAGTGTCCGATGGCGTCCGAGGAGCCGGGGCAGGAAGTACGTGGAGCTGCCGTCAGGCGTCAGGCCCGCTCTCGTGTAGGCCATCGTGAACACGGCCTGCTCGGAGGCGACGACAAGGTCGGCCGCGCAGGCAAGGGAGAATCCGGCGCCGGCGGCCGGCCCGTGGACGGAGGCGACGACCGGCGCACGCCCGCGTGCGAGGCGAGTGATCGCGGCATGGAGGTAGACGGTCATCTCCTTGAGACCGCGAGGCAGCGCGTCGCCCGCCTTGGCGAACGAGGCGAGATCGCCGCCGGCGCAGAACATCCGTCCCTCGCTACGGAGCAGGACTGCCCGCACCTCGGGGTTCTCGTCGCACTCGATGCCGACCTCCAGCAGGTCCTTCGTCATCTGCAGGTTCATCGCGTTCGCCGCGTCGGGCCGGTCCAGGGTGATCCGGGCGACGTTGTCGGCCAGTTCGAAGCGGAGCGTCTCGAGGTCGTTCATGGCGGCGGATGGTAGCGGAGGCGGCGCGCTAGAGTATGGCGACCACGGGAACAAGGCTCGGCCGATACGCCGATACGGATCGACGACGACGGCACCTTCGCGGTGCGGGGAGAGACAATGGACGGAACCTCCAGGCGCAGTTTCATCACCGGGGCCTCGGCGGCCCTGCTGGCTGGCGGAGTCGGCGGCGGTGCCGCTACTGCCGCGGCAGCGAACACGACATCGGACGTCGGCCGCGCCCGCGGCGACGCGACGCTGCGGATCGGCCTGATCGGCTGCGGCGGACGCGGTACGGGAGCTGCGGCGCAGGCGCTCTCGACGTCGGGACCGGTCGAACTCGTCGCGATGGCCGACGCGTTCGAGGACCGTCTGAACAACTGCTACGAGCATCTGGTCGAGCTGGGCGAGAACGGGTCGCTTGAGAACGGCAAGCGCCTGCAGGTGCCGGCGGAGAACCGCTACGTCGGCTTCGATGCGTATCGCAAGGTGATCGACTCGGGAGTCGACGTCGTCGTCCACGCGACGCCGCCGGGCTTCCGGCCGGAGCACTTCGAGTACGCGGTCGAGCAGGGCAAGCACGTGTTCATGGAGAAGCCGGTGGCGGTCGACGCCCCCGGCGTGCGTCGGGTACTCAAGGCGGCCAAGGCCGCGAAGGAGAAGAACCTCAAGGTCGGCGTCGGCCTGCAGCGCCACCACAGCGCGATGTACAACGAGACGATCGACCGCATCCACGACGGGGCGATCGGCGACGTGGTCGCGCTCCGCGTCTACTGGAACGGCTCGGGCGTCTGGGTGCGGGCGCGCAAGCCCGGGCAGACCGAGATGGAGTACCAGATGCGGAACTGGTACTACTTCAACTGGCTCTGCGGCGACCACATCGTCGAACAGCACATCCACAACATCGACGTCGGCAACTGGGTTAAGGGCGGTCATCCGGTCGAGGCCCAGGGCCAGGGCGGCCGCCAGTGGCGGAACGGCCCCGACCACGGCGAGATCTTCGACCACCACTTCGTCGAGTACACCTACGACGACGGCGCGGTGATGCTGAGCCAGTGCCGGCACATCCAGAACTGCTGGGACCAGGTCGCCGAGTACGCGCACGGCAGCAAGGGCCGGGCGAGCCTCGCCTCCGGTCTGATCGAGGCGCCGGGCGGCTGGAACCATCACGAGCCGGAGGACGAGAAGAGTCCCTACCAGGTCGAGCACGACCGCCTGTTCGAGGCGATCCGCGAGGACAAGCCCTTCAACGAGGCGAAGAACGGAGCGATCGCCACGATGACCGCGGTGATGGGCCGGATGGCGACCTACTCCGGCAAGAAGATCACCTGGAAGGAAGCGCTCAAGTCCGACAAGTCGCTCGAGCCGGCGACCTACGCCTGGGACGCCGCTCCGCCGACGGTACCGGACAAGAAGGGTCGGTATGCGGTGGCGGTGCCGGGGGTTACGAAGGCGTAGCTACGGCGCGGCTTCGAACGCGGCCATGAACTGGTGATCGCCCCAGGCGATCCGCAGGACCGCACCGGGACCGACGTCCAGGAACTCGATCGTCAGCTTCTCGGCCGGTTCGTCGGCCCTGGAGTGTTCTAGCGGCACTTCGACCTCGTCCACCGCGGCGTCGCGCTGACTGCCCCAGATGTCGGCTTCGCCGTTGAACACCAGGCTCCAGCCGTCGGCGGTCCGCTTCGGCCAAAGGCTGTAGACGCCGGGATAGTCGGGCGAGGCGTTGCCGTAGGGAACGACGATGCCGTCGAAGGAGAGCGAGGCGTGGGTAAGCAGCTTGACTGCCCTGCCGCTGTTCCAGGCGAAGACGTCGCCTGCCCCCAGGCTCTCGAACGCCCGGTAGTCGTCGCTGTCCGTCAGCAGGTCCGGATAGGAGATTCGGAGTTGCTTGGCGCCCAGTTCGAGTTCGGCCAGGTTGCCGTACCGGAGGCGGCGGAAGCGTTCGCGCCTGGCGGCGGCCGTGGCCGCGGCGTCGCTGTCGGTCGCTTCTGCGGTTGCCGGAGCGGTGTCGGGTCGGCTCGATGCCGGCTGCTCCTGGGCCGCGGCCGGAGCTGCCGCGATGAGCAGCGCGGCGAGGATGGACAGGGCGGCCAAAGGAACCAGGGGAATCTGCGTGGTCGTCGTTCTCACGGCGAACTCCGGTAGAGGTTGCGAAACATCGGGCGGTGGCGGCCGACACTGGGTGGATGTCGTCGCGGAGCTTACAGTCCGCAGTCTGATCCGCCCGCCGGCAGTAGACTCCGGGCCGAAGCCAGTCCCCGCACACTGTCTCATGACCACACCCGAACAGGATCCGCGAATCCGGCCCGCCGAAGACGCGAGCCCGCTCCGCTTCGTGACCGCGGCGTCGCTCTTCGACGGCCACGACGCGGCGATCCACATCATGCGGCGGATGATCCAGGACCGCGGAGCAGAGGTGATCCACCTGGGCCACAACCGCGGCGTCGACGAGATCGTTCGGGCGGCCGTGCAGGAGGACGCCGACGCGATCGCGATCAGCTCCTACCAGGGCGGGCACATCGAGTTCTTCCGCTACATGGTCGACCGGCTGGCGGAGGAGGGCAGGGAAGACGTCCTCGTCTTCGGCGGCGGCGGCGGCACGATCACGCCTGAGGAGATCGCGGAACTCGAGGCGTACGGCGTCGAGCGGATCTACCACCCCGACGACGGCCTGAAGATGGGCCTGCCGGCGATGATCGACGACGTCGTCGAGCGGGCGCACGCCAAGCGGCGGGCCGCGCCCGAACCGCGGTTCAGCGTGCGCGTGGCCTCGGACCCGGAGGGCGACATCGAGTTGTCGCGTCTGCTGTCAGCCATCGAGCGCGGGGCGGTTGGCGAATCCGAGCTCCGCCGGTTGCGCAAGGAGTGGCAGCTCGCCGGCGCCGGCGTGCCGGTCGTGGGACTGACCGGGACGGGCGGCGCGGGCAAGAGCAGCGTCGCCGACGAACTGCTGAACCGCTTCCTGGAGTGCATGCCCGGGGCCGCCTCGGGAATGCGGATCGCCCTCCTGGCGGTCGACCCGACGCGCCGGCGGACGGGCGGCGCCCTGCTCGGCGACCGCATCCGGATGAACAGCCTGCGCAGCGAGCGGGCCTTCATGCGCTCCATGGCAACGCGCCGGCAGCACCTGGCGACCAGCGAGGTCCTCGGCGACGCGATCGCTCTGCTCAAGGCCTCAGGGTTCTCCATGGTCCTCGTGGAGACCGCCGGCATCGGCCAGAGCGACAGCGAGATCGTCGACCTGGTCGACCTCTCGGTCTACGTGATGACCTCGGACTACGGCGCGGCGAGCCAGCTCGAGAAGATCGACATGCTCGACTTCGCCGACGTGATCGTCCTGAACAAGTTCGACCGCCGCGGCGGCCAGGACGCGCTGCGGGACGTGCGCAAGCAGTGGCGGCGCAACCGGCTGGCCTTCGGCACGGCCGACGAGGACGTGCCGGTCTACCCGACGATCGCCAGCCAGTTCCAGGATCCGGGCGTCAACTGGATGTTCTGGAACGTGTGCCGGCTGTTGCGCGAGCGGCTCGACCTGGACGAGGGCGTCTGGACGCCCGAGGTCGACCTGGACGAGCGCGAGCCGAAGGCGGCGGTCCTGATCCCGGACAATCGCAACCGCTACCTGGCCGAGATCGCGGAGGCGGGACGCGCCGCGGAGGCAGACGCGGAGCGCCGCGCGGCCGTGGCGGGGAGGGCGCACGGTTGCTACCGGGCGCTGGCCGAACTCGAGGATCCCGAGCTTCCGGCCCCTCTCGAGGGCTACGACGCGTCAGCGCTGGAGACGGCGCCCGACCAGAGCCTCGCTCGCCTGCGCGGGAGATACCAGGAAGCGCTGGCCGAGGTCGGCGCCGAGGCGGTGGAACTCCTGAAGGACTGGCCACGTCGCGTCGACGCCGCGCGCGCCGACGAGTACAGCTACCCGGTCCGCGGCCGCGAGGTCACCGGCGACAACTACGTGACCACCCTGAGCCATCTGCGGATGCCGAAGCTGGCGCTGCCCGAGTACTCGGACTGGGGCGACCTGCTGCGATTCCTGATGAAGCACAACCTGCCGGGCACCTACCCGTACACGGCGGGCGTCTACCCCTACCGGCGAAGCGGCGAGGAACCGACCCGCATGTTCGCGGGCGAGGGGATAGCCGAGCGAACGAACCGGCGCTTCCACTTCGTGTCGCGCGGCCAGCCGGCGAACCGGCTCTCCACCGCGTTCGACTCGGTAACGCTCTACGGCTCGGATCCGGGCCTCCGGCCCGACATCTGGGGCAAGGTCGGCAACTCGGGCGTCTCGATCGCCACGGTCGACGACATGAAGCGGCTCTACTCCGGCTTCGACCTCTGCGACCCGGCGACGTCCGTGTCGATGACGATCAACGGCCCGGCGCCGACCATCCTCGCCTTCTTCATGAACGCCGCGGTCGACCAGCAGGTCGAGCGTCACCTGCGCGAGACTGTCGGCCTGGAGCGAGCGCGCGCCGAGATCGAGCGCCGCTCAGCCGGCGACGTGCCGGTTTACCGCGGCGACCTGCCGGAGGAGAACGACGGCCTGGGGCTGGCGCTGCTCGGCATTTCCGGCGACCAGGTCGTCGAGCGCGACGTCTACGAACGGATCCGCGCCGACGCGCTGGGCCGGGTCCGCGGCACGGTCCAGGCCGACATCCTGAAGGAAGACCAGGCCCAGAACACCTGCATCTTCTCGACCGAGTTCTCGCTCCGAATGATGGGCGACGTCCAGCAGTTCTTCATCGACCACAACGTCCGCAACTACTACAGCGCTTCGGTCAGCGGCTACCACATCGCCGAGGCCGGGGCGAACCCGATCACCCAGTTGGCCTTCACGCTCGCCAACGGCTTCACGATCGTCGAGTACTACCTGGCGCGGGGGATGGCGATCGACGACTTCGCTCCCAACCTGTCCTTCTTCTTCTCGAACGGGATGGACCCGGAGTACGCGGTGATCGGCCGGGTGGCACGGCGCATCTGGGCGCGCGCGATGCGGGAGCGCTACGGCGCCTCGGCCCGCAGCCAGATGCTGAAGTACCACATCCAGACCTCGGGCCGCTCGCTCCACGCCCAGGAGATCCAGTTCAACGACATCCGCACAACGCTGCAGGCGCTCTACGGCATCCTCGACCGTTGCAATTCCCTGCACACGAACGCCTTCGACGAGGCGATCACGACGCCTACCGAGCAGTCCGTGCGCCGCGCGCTGGCGATCCAGTTGATCATCAACCGGGAGTTCGGGCTCAACCGCAGCGAGAACCCCTGGCAGGGCTCCTTCGCCCTCGACCAGTTGACCGACGCGGTGGAGGAGGCGGTCTACCTGGAGTTCGAGCGCCTCGCCGAGCGCGGCGGCGTGCTGGCGGCGATGGACACGATGTACCAGCGCTCGAAGATCCAGGACGAGAGCATGGAGTACGAGGCGAAAAAGCACGACGGCAGCCTGCCGGTCGTCGGCGTGAACACCTTCCTCGCCGAGGGCCAGGAGTTCGCGGAGACGGTCGAAGCGGAACTCATCCGTTCGACCGACGCGGAGAAACAGCAGCAGATCGAGAGCCTGGCCGCGTTCCACCGCCGCCACGCGGATCACTCGGGGGCCTGTCTCGGGCGGCTACAGGAGGTGGCGCGGCGCCGTGGCAACGTGTTCAAGGAGCTGATGGAGACGGTCAAGCACTGCTCGCTCGGCCAGATCTCGGACGCGCTCTATCGCGTCGGCGGCGAGTACCGGCGCAGCATGTAGGACGGCCGCGCGGCGGCACTTCGGTGCGGCCGCTTCTATTCGCAGGGAAACGCCTCGAGGTCGCTCTTCGTGGCCGCGGTAGTGCCTTGCCGATTCGTGTGTTCCCAGGTCTCGGCGCCGGGCCCCGTGACCACGAGGCTGAACTCCAGGGTGGTCACGGGCGCGACGAACACCCAGCGGTGTTTGTTCTGCGCGCAACCGTTCAGGACCTTGACGAGAACCTCGGCGTTACCGCGGTCGAAGAACCACAGGATGCCGGACTCGCTGGACCAGGCGCCGCCCTTGGCCTGACCCTCCTCCCCGTTGGGCGTGACGTAGCACATGCTGACTTCGTAGCCGCCGTCGAACTCGAGCAGCTTCGTGGTCGGTGTGCAGCTCGCGACGTGAGGCGGCGCGGGACCCGGATCCGGATTCGGAGTCGGGTCCGGGTCCGGGTCAGGACCGGGCGAAGGCGGGCGTGAGCCCCTGCCGGCGAAGCCGTCCTTGATCCAGTCGAAGACCTTCGTGTTGGCCACCGTGCCGCGCACGTTCTCCGACGTGCGGCCGACGGCGTAGATCATCACGTCTTCCCCGGCGTGCGTCTCCAGGAACAGCGGGACCGTTGCCTCCTGCCGGTACGCCGTGTGGCTCGTGCTCGAAGGAACGGCGCCGCCGTAGCCTGCAGTCCGGTCGCTGTTCGGATCGACGCGCGAACCGTTGCGATGTCCCGGCCCGTTGGCGTAGCCCAGGATGGTGTAGGGGATGCCGCTCGAGTCTCCACTCTCCGAGATCGTGCCGGCGGTGTTGATGTCGTGGACCGTTCCCAGGATGCCGTTGTGCGGCTGGTTTCGGAACGACGCGGGCACCGAGCGGGGGGTGTAGCGCAGGTCGCCGAGCGGCCGCATTGGGTAGCCGGCGATCGTGAAGACGTGGCTGTGGTCGGCCGTCGCGAGGATCAGCGTCTTGTTCAAATTCACGCTCCGCTGTGCGGCGCTGATCGCGCGATCGAACATCCGGGTGTCGGTGAATGCCCGATAGGCGTTTCCCTCGTGGTGCGCATGGTCGATTCGGCCCGCTTCGACCATCAGGAAGTACGGCTTTCCCGTCGCGGTGAGGATCTGAATCGCCTTCCGCGTCATCTCCTCCAGGCTCGGCTGGCTGCTGCCCCGGTCCGCTTCGTACGCCAGGTGACTCGACGCGAACAGGCCGATCGCGCGGCCGGAACCGCCCAGGGAGTTGAGTCCCTGGCGGTTCCAGGCGTAGCGATAGCCCAGTTGCTGCAGCTCGCCCAGCAGGTCGCGGCCGTCGGACCGGCTTCCGGGAAGTCCTTCGTCGTCCGACGCCGAGGTGGGAAGGAAGTGCCGCCGGCCGCCTCCGAAGATCACGTGGAGCCCATCGCCCAGTCGGCTGTTGAAGCCGGCGCCGCCTGGTACTGCCTGCGCGGCAATGTCGTTCTCCAGGTTGCGGTCGTTGACATGGGCGAAGACAGCCGCCGGCGTCGCGTGGGTGACGCGCGTCGTCGTCACGATTCCGACCGCGTAACCCATGGAGATCGCCAGCTCGCCGATGTTGGTCAAGCGCGCGCCGTTGCCGTTGCCGTTGAAGTCGGCGTACTCGGTCGTCGGGCCGTAGCCGATCACGCCGGTGTTCGTGTTGACGCCGGTCATCATCGCCGACATCGTCGCGGCGCTGTCAGGCGTGATGTAGTCGGCCGACGCCGTCCGCGAGACGGCGGTGTAGGGCATGCGGTCGAGTGCCAGTTGGCCGTCGACGCCGACCGTCGCAATGCGGGTGGACGTGACGGTCGACACGCCCATGCCGTCGCCGACGAACAGGATCACGTTGTTCTTCTGCGCTGTGGCGGGCAGGGCGGCCACGAGCAGGAATGCAATCGTCGAGAGAGTGCGGCAGGGCGCAGCCAGGCTGCTGTGCGTTCCCCGGAGCGGCGTAAAGAGAATCTCCATGTCCAACCTCCCCGTCTTGTTCGCCCGGCGCCCCGCACGAATCCTCATCGGCGGGACCGGGCCGATCATGTTTGCTTCCCGACAAGGATAGGTGATCTGGCCGGCGCGAAGGGGGACTGCTACATTCCTGCGCCCATGAACGACTGGCACCATGCGGACATTCTCGAAGCGATCGCGGAACATCAGCCGGAGGCCCCGGCGCAGGCCTTCATCGATCCCCTGGGCGGCGCCCCGAGCCGCCGCTACTCACAGGCCGAGATGCACCGCCGTGCGAACGGCGTGGCTGCGACGCTGATCGACCGTGGCGCGAAGCACCAGGACAAGGTGGCGCAGTACCTCTACAACGCGCCCGAGTACATGGAGTCGGTGCTCGCCTGCTTCAAGGCGTCCCTAGTGCCGGTCAACACGAACTACCGCTACGTCGAGGGCGAGTTGCTCTACCTTTGGGACAACGCGGACGTCGTGGCGGTCATCTTTCACGGCTGCTTCGCGTCCCGGATCGAGGCCCTGAGGGAGAAGACACCGGCGATCCACACCTGGCTCTGGGTCGACGACGGTTCGGGCCCGTGTCCCGAGTGGGCGATCCCCTACGAAGAGGCGGCCGGAGCAGCGCCGGGCTCGGGCGGTTCCCTCACGTTCGAGGCGCCCTGGCCCCGTAGCGGCGACGACTTGTGGCTGCTGTACACCGGCGGCACGACCGGCATGCCCAAGGGCGTCATGTGGCGGCTGGACGATCTCTGGCATATCAGCAACGACGGCCGCCTCGACCCCTTCGACCTCTCTGGCGGGGTCGAGGGACTAAAGCCCCAGTTCGACGAGTTGCTGATGCGCCGCGTCTCGCTGCCTTCCTGTCCCCTGATGCACGGAACCGGTTTCCTCACCGCGCTGGGAGGCATGCTGAACGGCGGCTGTGTGATCACCCTCGCCAACCGCCGCTTCGACGCGATGGCAACCCTCCAGGCGATTACGGCGGAGGGAATCAACGCGATGGCGATCGTCGGCGACGCGTTCGCCCGGCCGATGGTCCTGGCGCTCGAGGACGAGCCCGGCCGCTACGATCTCTCGAGCCTCGAAGTCGTCGTCTCGTCCGGCGCGATGTGGAGCGCCGAGGTCAAGAGCGCGTTCCTGCGCTACTGCCCGGAAGAAACGGTGCTGACGGACAGTCTGGGGTCGTCCGAGTCGATCGGCATGGGGCGGTCCGACTCGACCGCTGGCGAGGCCAGCGAGACCGCGTCGTTCGTGCTCGGCGACAACGCCTGCGTTCTGGACGACGACGGGAACAAGGTGGAACCGGGTTCCGGAGTGCTGGGGCGGATCGCCGTGACCGGCCATATTCCTCTCGGCTACTACAAGGACGCCGAGAAGACGGCGGCCACCTTCGTGGAGGTCGACGGCGTGCGCTACTCGATGGCCGGCGACTACGCGACGGTCGAGGAGGACGGCTCGCTCAAGCTCTACGGCCGTGGCTCCGTGTGCATCAACAGCGGCGGCGAGAAGATCTTCCCGGAGGAGGTCGAGGAGGTGCTGAAGACCCACCCCTCGGTGCGTGATGCCGTGTGCGTCGGGGTGCCGCACGAGCGTTTCGGCCAGGCGGTGACCGCGGTCGTCGAACTCGACGATCCAGGGCGCTTCAGCGAACCGGACGTGATCGGTTGGGTCAAGCGGGAGCTGGCGTCCTACAAGGCGCCCAAGCGCGTCCTGGTGCGCGACAGCGTGGGCCGGGCGGCGAACGGCAAGGCCGACTACAACGGTCTGCGCGACTGGGCTGTGGGCGAACTCGCCGCGCGGGAGGCCTGACCGTGGAGAAGCGGAAGGTCGTCGTCCAACTGCCCGGCATCGCCAAGGCGGTATCGGTCGAGACGCGCTATCACTTCGAGTTGGAGGCGCTGCTGCCGGTGGCGGAACTCGTCGAGGTCTCCGCGAAGACCGAGGAGGAGTTCCTGGCCGAGGCTGGCGACGCCTCCGCGGTGATCACCTCCTGGGGTTTCCGCATCTCGCGGTCGGTGATCGCCGGGCTCGACGAGTGCATCGTGATCGGCGTCGGCAGCGTCGGCGTGGACATGGTCGATGTCGAGGCGGCGACGGAGGCCGGGATCGTGGTGACCAACGTGCCCGATGTGTTCATCGAGGAGGTGGCCGATCACACGATGGCCCTGCTGCTCGCCGGCGCCCGGCGGATGCGCGAGATGGACTCCATGGTGCGGCGCGGCGACTGGTTCCAGGGCCGGCCGTTGCTGAACGAGGTGCCGCGGCTGTGGGGCCAGACCCTCGGCCTGATCTCGTTCGGCAACGTGGCGCGGGCCGTGGCGCGGCGGGCCAAACCGTTCGGCATGCACGTGATCGCTCATGACCCCTACGTCAGCGAACTGAAGATGACCGGCGAGGGCGTCGAACCGGTCGGTTTCGGCGAACTGCTGGAGCGATCGGACTACCTGTCGATGCATCCGCCGCTCAACGGGGAGACGCGGCACATGCTCTCCGGCCCCCAGTTCGCGGCGATGAAGGAGACGGCCGTGCTGGTCAACGCCGGCCGCGGCCCGACGGTCGACGAAGCCGCCCTGATCGAGGCCCTTCAGTCGGGCGAGATCGCCGCCGCGGCGCTCGACGTGCTGGAACGGGAGCCGCCGGCCGAGGACAACCCGCTGCTCGGCATGGACAACGTGATCCTGACGCCCCACGTCGCCTCGGCGACGACGCGGATGCGCCCCGTGACCCGGCGGCGCGTGGGCCGCGAGGTTGCCCTGGCCCTCTCCGGCCGCTGGCCGATGAGCTGCGTGAACCCGACGGTGCTCCCGCGGGTCGAACTGGAACGCTGGCAGCCGGTGCCGATGGAACGGGGGCCGAACCGGTAGCGGAGCGGGCTCCCGTCCCTCAGGCCGCCTCGACGACTTCGCCGACGGCCTGCGCGCGTTCGATCCGCGTGCTCTCATCGCTGGCGACGGAGCGGCCAGCCAGCCAGAAGAAGATCACGCCGAGGACGTAGGCGCCAAGGCTGGCGAGCATCGCCAGTTGCAGCGAGCGGCCGGAGTCGACGCCGCCAGCCTCCAGGGTCGTGCTCAGCCAGCCCATGAGGAAGGGGCCCAGTGCCAGACCCACGAAGGTCATCATGAGGATGTAGAACGCCGATGCGGTTCCGCGCATTCTGGGCAGCACGAGGTCGTTGGCCATGGCGACGGCCGAACCGATCCAGGCCGATCCGAAGACCGTGAAGAGGAAGTTCATCACGTAGGCGGTCGTGACGCTCTCGGTCAGCACGAAGAAGGCGCCCAGGGGGATCGAGCCGACGGCGATGATGATGCCGCAGAGCGGCCGGGCGTTCGGCCTCTTCCGCTTTATGCGGTCGGAGAACCAGCCGCCTCCGGCAACGCCGAGCCAGCCGGCGACGGCGGCCGTGAGGCCGAGAATCAGACCGGCTTCGCCGGCGCTCTGATCATGAACCCGCCGGAAGAACGTGGGCGCCCAGAAGCCGAGGCCGTAGCCGACGAAGGCCATCCAGCCGAAGCCGAACATGCCGTAGATCATCGCGCGGGACCGGTAGACCAGTTCGAACGTGGGCCGGTCCCTCAGCTTCAGTCCCTGCACCCAGGAAAGGAAGGCGTAGGCGCCAATCCCGAGCGCGATCCACTGCACCGGGTTGCCGAAGACCTGGATCAGGCCGAAGGCGACTACGGCGCATCCGACCGCGATCAGCAGGTTCCTGCTGATCGCGCGCAAGCCGCCGCTCGCGAAGAGCGAGAACACGGTGAGCGGCGGCAGAATGGCGGCCGTCTCACGGCCCAGTTCCTTGAACGGTGCGGGATGCGGGGGAGTGACGAGGCCCTCGCTCTGGCCTCGCACGGGCTCCTTCAGAGTCCATACCCAGATCGCCATCAGCAAGCCAGGGAGCCCCACGGCGAAGAAGGCGACCTGCCAGCCGACGAGGCCGAACGGTGCTCCGCCGTCGGCGTACGCGTTGTTCCAGCGGTCGACGATCTGGCCGCCGATCAGGATGCCGAGGCCGGCGCCGATGTAGACGCCGCTCGAGTACATCGCGGTCACCGTGGCCCGCAGCCGCGGCGGGTAGTAGTCCCCGAGCATGGAGAACGCTGCCGGCCCGGCGCTCGATTCGCCGATGCCGACGCCGATCCGGTAGGCGGCGAGCGAAGCGAAGCCGCGCGCGGTGCCTGACAGCGCGGTCATCAGGCTCCAGGCGGCCAGGCCGACCGAGATCAGGCTCTTGCGGGTCCACATGTCGGCCAGGCGGCCGATCGGAATCCCGAAGATGGCGTAGAAGACGGCGAACGCGGTGCCGTAGAGGAAGCCGAGCTGGGCGTCGCTGACGCCGAGGTCGTTGCGGATGTCCTCGGCGAGGATGGAGAGGATCTGGCGGTCGATGAAGTTGAAGACGTAGACCAGGACGAGGACGCCCAGGACGTAGTTGGAGTACCGCCGGCTGGGCGCCTGCGGGTCTTGGGTCTGGGGATCCTGGTCTGTTGACGTCATTCGACTCCTGCGGTCATTGGGCTCCGTCCGCTCCCGGTTCCGCCATGGCGCCGGGCACGCTGCCCTTTGCGAGTTCCTGGTCGATCATCAGCATACCGACCCCGTCTCCGCCGACGAGGCGTAGCCTGCCCAGCAGGGTGCGGGCGACGTTCTCCTCCTCGACCTGCTCGTTGATGAACCACTGGAGCATGATCGAGGCGGCGCGGTCGTGCACCTTTTCGGAGAGGTCATAGAGCTCTTCGATGGCCTCCGTGACTCTTTGCTCGCTCTTGAGGATGTCACCGACGGCCGCTGCGGGCGATTCCCAGTCGGTCGGCTGCGCCGAAATCTCCGGGATGCTGACCAGCAGGTCGCGGTCGGCGAGATGATCGATGATGCGGTGAGCGTGGCCGAGTTCATCGGCCGACTGGCCGCGCAGCCAGGTGCCGAACCCGGGCAGGTCGATGCGCTCGAGCCAGAGCGCCATGGCGAGGTATCGGTGGGCGGCTTCGAATTCGAGCTGAAGGTGTGCGTTCAGCCGTTCGTGGAGTTGCGGGTCCATCGGTGTCCCCTGTGTTGGGCGGTTGGATGTGGACGCCGCCAGCATAGCGCCGTGCGATGGAGAACCGGCCCGCCCAGTGCAGCGTGGGGCTACGGCAGGAGTTCTTCGACGCCGGCGCGCTCTTCGAACAGCTCGTCCAGCGTCGCCCGCATCCGGCCGCGGCTGAACTCGTCGATCTCGAGCCCCTGGACGATCTCGTACTCGCCGCCGCTGGTGGTCACCGGGAACGAGTACATGACGCCTTCGCGAGCGCCGTAGCTGCCGTCGGCGGGGATCGCCATGCTCACCCAATCGCCGTCCGCCGTGCCCTGGACCCACGTGCGGATGTGGTCGATCGCCGCCGCGGCCGCGGAGGCCGCCGACGAGGCGCCGCGGGCCTTGATGATCGCCGCGCCGCGCTGTTGCACGGTGGGAATGAAGTCCTCGCGGGTCCACGCCTCGTCGACGAGCTCGGGGACGGGACGGCCGTCGACCAGGGCGTGGTTGAGATCCGGGTACTGGGTCGCCGAGTGGTTGCCCCAGATCGTCATCCGGCGCACCTGGGTCGTGTGAGCGCCGGTCTTCTCCGCGAGCTGGCTGATCGCCCGGTTGTGGTCGAGTCGGGTCATCGCGGTGAACTGGCGCCGGTCGAGGCTCGGCGCGTTGCTGGCCGCGATCAGGGCGTTCGTGTTCGCCGGGTTGCCGACGACGACGACCCGCACGTCGCGGCTGGCATGGGCGTCGAGCGCCTTGCCCTGGACGGAGAAGATCTGCGCGTTCGCCTGCAGCAGGTCGTTGCGCTCCATGCCCGGCCCGCGCGGCCGCGCGCCGACCAGCATCGCGACGTCCGCGCCGTCGAAGGCCTCGTCCGCGTCGGAACTCGTCACGATGTCGTGCAGGAGCGGATAGGCCGAGTCGCGAAGCTCCATGACGACGCCGGCGAGGGCATCCATCGCTGGCGGAATCTCGAGAAGCTGGAGGCTCACCGGCTGCTCCGGTCCGAGCATCTCGCCGGCGGCGATCCGGAAGATCAGGGAATAGCCGATCTGACCGGCGGCTCCGGTGACGGCGACTCGAACGGGTGTCTGCATGGTCTGATGTCCTCCCGGTTTCGTCCCGGCGTGCGGCGCGCGATCGTAGCACCGCCCCCTTGCATGGCGTTCCGCGGCGCGGCCTCCTAGACTCCATCCATGGCGGAGCGCGTTCTGGTTACCGGCGGCGCCGGCTTCATCGGCAGTCACACCTGTGTCGAACTGCTGGCGGCGGGCTGGGATGTGACGGTGATCGACGACCTTTCGAACAGTTCGGGAATGGCTCTGCGGCGGGTGGAGGAGTTGGCCGGCCGCAGACTGCGCTTTGTCGAGGGGGACGTGCTGGACACGGCGGCGCTCGACCGGGCGTTCGGCGATGGCGGCTGCGTGGCGGTCATTCACTTCGCGGCGAAGAAGGCGGTGGGCGAGTCCTGCGCCGACCCGCTCGGCTACTACCGCACGAACGTGGGCGGCACGTTGAGTCTGCTGGAGGCAATGCGTCGCCACGCGGTGCGCCGGCTCGTGTTTTCGTCGTCGGCGACGGTCTACGGCGACCCCGGGCCGGACGCCTGCCCGCTGGCGGAGGACGCGCCGCTCCGTCCGTCCAATCCCTATGGCCACACCAAGCTCTGCGCCGAGAGGATGTTGCGGGACGTAGCGGCGGCGGAGGAGGGCTGGCACATCCTCTCTCTGCGCTACTTCAATCCGGCGGGCGCTCATCCGAGCGGACGCCTCGGCGAGGATCCGCGCGGCGTGCCGGAGAACCTGCTCCCGAGCGCGGTCCAGGCCGCGGTCGGAACGTTGCCGCGGCTTCGGGTGTTCGGAGCCGACTACCCGACCCGGGACGGCACGGCGATCCGCGACTATCTTCACGTGGTCGACGTCGCCGTCGGGCACTTGCGGGCACTGGACCACCTGCCAGCGGTCGACGGCTGCGCCGAATACAACCTGGGGACTGGCAGCGGGGTCACGGTGTTCGAGGTGCTCGACGCCGTGAAGCGAGCCAGCGGCCGCGAGTTCCCAACCGTCCTCGAAGGGCGGCGGCCGGGCGATGCGACGGCGGTCTGGGCCGATCCGGCGCTCGCGGAACGCGAACTGGGCTGGATGGCCGAGCGCGATCTCAACGACATCTGCGCCGACGCCTGGCGCTGGCAGAGCATGAACCCGGAGGGGTACCGAACTTGAGCGCGGAAGGGGCGCGGGGCTCATGCGAAGAGCCGCTCGAGGTGTTCGTCTACTACGACTTCGCCTCCTCGCTGAGCTACGTAGCCCATCGGGTGCTGCGGCGGATCGATCGGGAGCTTGCGGCGGAACGGATCGAGCTTCGCTGGAAGGCGATCGACCTGACGGGGATCGGTCGTTTCCAACGCGGGCGGCTACTCGACCCCGAGCGCCGGCGGAGTCTGATCGAGGTCGCCACGGCGCTCGACGTCGAACTCGATCCGCCCGCCCGCTGGCCGGATTCGCGCCTGGCCGGCGAGGTCGCGCTGACGCTCGATCTGGCGATCGATCGAGGACTCGACCCGTCGGTGGAACAGGAGTGGCGGCGGGGCGTGTTCTCGGCGTTCTACGAGCTGGGCGAGCGAGACGATCCCGACCGACAGGCGGACGCCGTCGAACGGCTCTTCGGGGAGTTCGAGGGCCGCGGCCACTTCGGCAAGCGCGGCGTCGCCTCGCTCGATGACCTTTCCGCGGGCCGGCGGCTGGCGGCCGCGACGAGCAGTGCCGTGGCCGCCGGCGTCGAGGGAGCGCCGACGCTGATGTTCGATGCCTTTCCCCTGTGCGGCATCCACGACGAATCCACCATGCTGGGGATGATTCAGCGCTACGCCCGTCGACGCCGTCGGCTGGAGGCGGAGGCGACGGTCGAGGTGAACTGATGGGGGCGCGGTCTCTCGTGGCGGTGGCCGCACTCGCGGTGCCGGCTTGTGCCCCGGAGGAGGGGGCCTCGGAACCGCCCCTGCCTGTGTCCGCTAACGCGCCGCGGCTGGAGAGCGTCCGCTTCGTCGACGTGACAGCCGATACCGGTCTCGACTTCGTCCATGCAACGGGTTCGACGGGTTCGTACCCGATGCCGGCGATCATGGGCGGCGGCGTAGCCGCCTTCGACGCCGACGGGGACGGCCGGCTCGACCTCTATTTCCCGAACGCGGGTAGCGCGGTCGCCGGCGCCGCGGGACGCAACCGGCTCTACCTGCAGAAGTCGCGCGGCATCTTCGTCGACGCGACGGAGGTCTCCGGGCTCGACAACCCCGGCTACGGCATGGGCGCGGCGGTCGGTGACATCGACAACGACGGCGACCTGGACCTCTACGTGACGAATCTCGGCGCCGACGTCCTCTACCGGAACGAAGACGGCGGCCGCTTCGTCGATGCGACCGCTGAACTCGGGCTGGCCACGCTCGCATGGTCGACGTCCGCAGTGTTCTTCGATGCGAACCTCGACGGCTGGCTTGACCTCTACGTGGCCCGCTACGTGCAGTGGAACGAGGCACGCGAGTGCCAGGTGCAGGGCGGGCGGGTCGACTACTGCGGCCCGCAGCAGTTCGAAGGGGAGGCGGACGTCTTCTACGTCAACGAGGGCGGCCGGCGTTTCGTTGACCGCAGCCGGGACGCTGGCGTTTCGCTGATTGCCGACGCCGGGCTCGGGGTCGCGGCCGCCGACTTCGACGACGACGGTCGCACTGACGTCTACGTCGCGAACGACGCCGATCCGAACCAGCTCTGGATGAACCGAGGTGGTGGCGCCTTCGAGGACGACGCGGTGCTGCTCGGAGCGGCCTACAATCGGTTCGGGGTCGGCGAGGCAGGCATGGGTATCGCACTGGGTGACATCGACGGCGACCGGGACCTGGACCTGTTCCTGAGCCACCTCATCGAGGAGACGAACACCCTGTACGTGAATCTGGGCGGTGCGCCGGGCCTCTCCGACGGCTTCGACGACCGGGCGGCCGAGGCCGGCCTGGCGGCCCCGAGCACCCCGTACACGGGCTTCGGCACCGCCTTCTTCGACGCGGACAACGACGGCGACCTCGACCTGGCAGTGGTCAACGGCGCGGTGAAGCGGCGGCCGGCGGCGCTGTCGGACCGCGCCGACTGGTTCTGGCGCGGCTACGCGGAGCCGAACCTCCTGATGCTCGGTGACGGCGCGGGCGGCTTCGTCGACGGCAGTGGCGCCTCGGGAGACTTCGGTGCGTCCCTGGACGTCAGTCGCGGCCTCGTGCCGTTCGACCTGGAGGGCGACGGCGACCTCGATCTTCTGGTCAGCAACCTGGAGGGGCCGGCGCGGATCTACCGCAACGAATCGCCCGGCGGTTCCGGGGGCTGGGTGAGTCTGCGGGTCGTCGACCCGGAACTGCGCCGCACCGCCCTGGGTGCCTCGGTCGTCGCCTGGATCGATGACCGCCCGCTCCGGCATCTCGTTCTGCCGCTCGGCGGCTACCTGACCGGCGGCGAGGCGCCGATCCACCTCGGCCTCGGCGACGCGACCGCCGTGGACCGCTTCGACGTGACCTGGCCCGGCGGTGCCGTCGAGACCTTCGACGGCGTGCCAAGTGGCAGCGAGATCGTTCTGACCCGAGGAGCAGGCCGATGAGGAGCTTCGCCGCGCTCATTGGCTTCATCGCCGTCGCTACCGTCGCCGCCGAACTTCCGTCCCCCGACCTCACTGCCGTCGAACCCCGCGTGCGCGCCGCGATCGAGAAGGAAGTCGCCACCGCCACCCGCGAACCAGACTCGCCTGCCGCCTGGGGCCGGCTCGGCATGGTCCTCCAGGCCCATCAGTTCGACGAGGAGGCTGAAACCGCGTACCTCGAGGCCTCGCGCCTCGCGCCCGCCGAGTTTCGCTGGGTCTACCTGCGGGGCGTTCTCTCGGATGCGCACGATCCGACTGCCGCGGTGAGCCTCTACCGGCGAGCGGTCGAGATCGACGCCGCCTATGCCCCGGCCCGCGTCCGGCTCGCCGCAGCCCTGGAGAAGGTCGGCCTCGCCGCCGAGGCCGACGAGCAGTATCGGGAAGCGGCGCGCCTCGAACCGGACAACGCGGTCGCTCATCTCGGGCTCGGCCGGCTGGCCCTCGCCCGGGGCGAGATCGACCAGGCAGTGCGTCACCTCGAGCGGGCCTACCGCCTCAGCCCGGAAACCCAGGCGATTGTCGCCACGCTGTCGCGCGCCCGTCACCGGGCCGGCGATCGGGACGGTGCGCGGCGCCTGGCCCAGGCGGCTCGCGGCCTGCCGCCGATGATCCACCACCGCGACCCGCGCCGGGCCGAAGTCGATGTCCTGGCCGTGGACTCGGAGAGCTTTCTTCGTCGCAGCAAGACCTACCGGGAGACGGGCCAGTTGCAGGCTTCGCTCTCGGAGCTCCTCCGGCTGATCGAGCTGGAGCCCGGCAACGCGCAGGCCCACTTCGCGGCCGCCGGCGTCTACGACCGGATGAACCGTCCTCGGGAAGCGGCGACAGCGGCGCGGCGCGCGCTCGAACTCGACTCGGACCTGGCCGGCGGTCGTGCCGTGCTGGCGGGCGCCCTGTTCAAGGTCGGGAGCTTCGAGCAGGCGGCCGCCGAGGCGGAGCGGGTGCTGGCGGACGATCCGGCCGATCTGCACATGCTGCTCGTGACCACGATGCTGGCGATGAGTGCGAACGACGTTGGACTCGCGCTGGAACGGCTGGACCGGGCGGCTGCCGCCGGCGCTTCCGAGCCCCGCCTGCGTGATCTGATGGTCCAGCTTCAACTCGAACTGGCCGACGCCCTGGGCGGTGCCGGTTTCTACGACGACGCGGCGCGCCGGATCGAGCAGGTGATCGAAACCCTGGAGCGAGCCGGTGCCGGCGAGGCGGAGCTTCAGCTTCACCGGCGGCGGCTCGAGGACTACCGGGAGAAGGTACGCGGATGAGCGATTCGGGACAAGGAAGCGACGCCCCGGTGCGAGTACGGGTCGCGCCGTCGCCGACCGGCGACCCCCACGTCGGCACCGCCTACCAGGCGCTGGTCAACCTGGCGTTCGCGCGCAGCCGCGGCGGCGTCTTCGTGCTGCGGATCGAGGACACGGACCGCGCCCGCTCGAGCCGCGCCTCCGAGGCGGCGATTCTCGACGCCCTGCGCTGGCTGGGTCTGGACTGGGACGAGGGACCCTACCGCCAGAGCGAGCGATTGGACCTGTACCAGTCGGAGGTCGACCGCCTGCTCGCTGCCGGCAGCGCCTACCGCTGCTTCTGCACCCGTGAGCGCCTGGACGAGATGCGCCGGGAGAACCGGGCAGAGCAGCGATTCCCGGGCTACGACCGGCGCTGCCGGGACCTGCCGGTCGCCGAGTCCGAGCGTCGGGCGGCGGCCGGGGAGCCCCATACGGTCCGCCTGGCCATGCCGACCGAGGGCGAATGCGTGATGCAGGACCTCCTGCGCGGCGAGATCCGGCGCGAGTGGGAGCTGATCGACGACCAGGTGATCCTCAAGGCCGACGGCTACCCGACCTACCACCTGGCCTGCACCGTCGACGACCACGCGATGGCGATCAGCCACGTGATCCGCGGCGAGGAGTGGATCAACTCCCTGCCGAAGCACCTGCGGCTCTACGAAGCGCTGGGTTGGGAGCCGCCCGTGTTCTGCCACCTGCCGCTGCTTCGCAACAACGACGCGAACCGCTCCAAGCTCTCGAAGCGCCGCAATCCGACTTCGATCACCTGGTTCCGGGATGCCGGCTTCCTGCCCGAAGCGCTGCTCAACTTCCTGGGGCTCATGGTGTCCAGCCGGTCGGAGGGCGAGGAGAAGTTCAGCTTCGAGGAGCTCGCCAACGGCTTCCGGTTCGAGGACATCTCGCTCGGAGGTCCCGTCTTCGACCTCGACAAGCTGCGCTGGCTGAATGCCCGCTACCTGCGCGAGGACTACGATGCCGACGGTCTGGCGGGCCTCGTGCGGGAGTGGTCGATGGGGCAGGAGCGACTGTCAGCAATCGCGGCACTGGCCCAGCCTCGGCTCGAAACCCTGGGCGACTGGGGCCGGCTGACGAACTTTCTGTTCGTCGACGCGCCGGAGGTCGACCGGGAGAAACTGGCCGTCAAGGGGCTCGAAGAGGCGCAGGTGGCGGAAGCGCTCCAGTTCATGCTGTGGACGCTCGAACGCGAGCAGGAGTTCACCGCCGACATGGTCCAGGGCCACTTCCGGCGCCTGTCCGAAGCGCTCGGCATGAGCCTACGGAACCTGACCCGGCCCTTCTACGTCGCCATGTCCGGCGAGACCGCCTCGCTGCCGCTGTTCCAGTCGATGGAGATCCTCGGCCCCGACCTGGTCCGCGCCCGCATCCGCCGCGCCATCGAGGCGCTGGGCGGCATCTCCGGCAAGCGGATGAAGAAACTGCAGAAGCGCTTCGAAGAGCTGGCGTAGAGACGGTAGCCCACTGGGTGCGCCGGCGTCCCCGCCGGCCCTCGTGGAGTCGCGCGAGACTTCAGCCTCGCTTCGCCGCCTTCTGTGCCCGCTCGATCTTCGCCCAGGTGTCCCGCAGCGTCACCGTTCGGTTGAACACTGGCGCGCCGGGACGGCTGTCCGGGTCGACGCAGAAGTAGCCGAGACGCTCGAACTGGACCCGGTCGCCCGGCGCGGCTTCGGCCAGGCTCGGTTCCAGCCGGCAGCCGCCAAGCACCTCGAGCGAGGCGGGATTCAGGTGATCCTCGATCGCACCGGGGGCGCCGGCCGGGTTCGGGTGGTTGAACAGCCGGTCGTAGAGGCGGACCTCGGCCTCGATCGCGTGCGCCGCCGACACCCAGTGCAGCGTCGCCTTGACCTTGCGGCCGTCGGGCGCGTCGCCGCCGCGGGTGGCCGGATCGTAAGTGCAGCGGAGTTCGACGACGTTGCCGTCCTCATCCTCGATCGCCTCGGTGCAGGTGATGAAGAAGGCGTAGCGAAGCCGCACTTCCCTGCCCGGCGCGAGTCGGAAGAACTTCCGCGGCGGGTCGCGGCGGAAGTCGTCCCGCTCGATGTAGAGGACCTTTGAAAACGGCACCTTGCGGGTGCCGGCCGAGGCGTCCTCCGGGTTGTTGATCGCCTCGAGTTCCTCTTCGTGGTCCTCGGGGTAGTTCTCGATGACGACCTTGAGCGGCCGCAGCACGGCCATCGCCCGCGGGGCCGTCCGGTTCAGTTCGTTGCGGATCGCGAACTCGAGCTGGCTCAGGTCGACGACGGAGTCGTTCTTCGTCAGGCCGACCCGCGCGCAGAGGTCGCGGATCGCTTCGGGCGGGCAGCCTCGGCGGCGGAGCGCGGTCAGGGTGGGCATGCGCGGATCGTCCCAGCCGTCGACCAGCCCCTCGTCGATCAGCAGCCTCAGCTTGCGCTTCGAGGTCAGGGTGTAGGTCAGGTTGAGGCGCGCGAACTCGATCTGCTGCGGCAGGTGGATGCCGTCGATGTGGTCGAGGAACCAGTCGTAGAGCGGCCGGTGGTCCTCGAACTCGAGGGTGCAGAGCGAGTGGGTCACGCCCTCGATCGCGTCGGACTGGCCGTGGGCCCAGTCGTACATGGGGTAGATGCACCACTTCGAGCCCGTGCGGTGGTGGTCCGCGTGGAGGATTCGGTAGAGCACGGGGTCCCGCAGGTTCATGTTCGACGAGGACATGTCGATCTTCGCGCGCAGGGTGTGCGCTCCGTTCGGGAACTCGCCCTCCTTCATCCGTTCGAACAGGTCGAGGTTCTCGTCCACGGAGCGGTTGCGGTAGGGACTCTCGCGACCGGGTTCGTTCCATCTCCCGCGATAGGCGCGGGCCTCCTCCGGGCTCAGACTGCAGACGTAGGCCTTGCCCTTGCGGATCAGTTCGACCGCCCACCCGTAGAGCTGGTCGAAGTAGTCCGAGGCGTAGAGCGCCTCGCCGCCCCAGTCGAAGCCGAGCCAGCGCACGTCGCGCTCGATGGCCTCGACGTACTCCGTGTCCTCCGCGGTCGGGTTCGTGTCGTCGAAGCGGAGATTGCAGTGGCCGCCGTACTCCTCGGCGACGCCGAAGTCGAGGCAGATCGCCTTCGCGTGGCCGATGTGCAGGTAGCCGTTCGGCTCCGGCGGGAAGCGGGTGACGACCTTGCCGCCGTGCTTGCCCGCCGCGACGTCGGCCCGCACCCGCTCGCGGATGAAGTCGAGGGGCCTGGAAGTGCTGGAATCGTCGGGCATGGCTTGCGGCCGGGGCGTAATGCTGCGGAGCAGCGGAGGTTATCGCGCCCGGTTGCGCGTCGTCAGCCGTCGAAGCGGTAGCCCAGCCCGTGCACCGTGACGATGAACTCCGGCCGGCCCGGATTCGGCTCCACCTTCTGACGCAGAGACGACACATGGACGTCGACGGTGCGGGTCGTCGGTGTCGCGTCGTAGCCCCAGACCTCGTCGAGCAGGCGGTCTCGGTCGTGGACCTGACCGCGGTGCTCGATCAGGAACTTGAGTAGCCTGTATTCGAGCGCCGAGCAGGCGATCTCGGACTCGCTGCCGTCGTTGCTGATGCGCCACACCTGGGCGCGGTCGAAGTCGGCGCGGATGTTGCCGAAGCGGTACGTGCCGGCGGCCGCCGTTGACGCCGTTGCTCCGGCCTCGCTGCGTCGGAGGAGCGCCTCGATCCGTGCCAAGAGTTCCAGCGTCTCGAAGGGCTTGGCCAGATAGTCATCGGCGCCGAGCTTGAGACCGAGGACGCGGTCGACAAGTTCGTTGCGGGCGGTGAGCATGAGAATCGGCGTCGAAGTGCCTCCCTGGCGCAGGTCGCGGCAGACGTCGAAGCCGTTCTTGCCCGGCAGGTTCACGTCGAGGAGGACGAGGTCGAAGCTGCCGTCCGCGGCCAGCCGCTGCCCCGAGGGGCCGTCACCGGCGACCTCGACGTCGTAGCCCTCGGCGGCCAGCCGGTCGCGCAGGGTGCGGGCAAGGCTCGGCTCGTCTTCGACGAGGAGCAGGCGTCGCCCGGTCATGAGGTGCTCGCCGGCAGCGAGACGCTGAACGTCGTGCGGCCCGGCTCGCTGTCCAGGGTGATCGAACCGCCGTGCTCCTCGAGTGTGGTGCGCGCGAGGCTCAGACCGAGTCCGGAGCCGGGCTGAGTACCCTCGGTTGCGGTCCGGCCGCGGACGAAGGGGTCGAAGATCCGGCGTTGCTCGGCCTTCGGGATCCCGGGGCCGCGGTCGGTGACGGCGACGGTCACCCGCCGCCGGGCGGCGTCGCAGCTCGCGTCGACGCGCACCCGCACGGCGCCGTCGGCGCCCCGGCCGTACTTCGCCGCGTTGTGCAGGAGATTCATGAAGGCCGTGATCAGGGCGTCGCGGTCGCCCGGGATCGAGGGCAGGTCGTCCAGCCCTTCGAGGTCCAGTTCGACACCGTTCTCCTCCAGGAACCAGGTCGATTCGGCCACGGTCGTGCGCAGCAGTTCGCCGGGGTCGATTTCGGCAGTCGCGTTCCGGGCCGAAGTGCGGCCGATGCCCGCCCACTGGAGCGCCTGCGCGACCAGCCGGGACAATCGGCGCCCCTCGCGTTCGATCATCTCGCCGTAGCCGCGGACGTCGTCGGGCCTGTGGACGATTCCCGCGCGCAGATTCTCGCCCGCCGAACGGATTGCCTGGAGCGGAGTGTTCAGTTCGTGGGACACCCCGGCCACGAAGTCGACCTGCTGCGTGGCGAGTGACTGCGCGCGTCGGGCGGAAACCAGGACCAGGCCGAAGCCCACCGCGATCAGGGTCAGGACTCCGGAACTGACGTAGAGGTTCCGTCGGCGGGCGGCGCTCGTGGCCGCCTCAAGCGATCCGCTGCGATGGGTGATCCGAACCTGCCAGGCTCCGGCGGACCGGTCCCGGTCGCGGCCGCCGTCGCGGCGTTCTCGTTCGCCGAGTGAGAAGCGACGCCGGTCGTCGCGGTCGTTCGGTCGGAAGCCCGGCCTGTCGCGGTCGCCCTGACGTTCGCGGAACGGTCGCGTCCGCAGCACCCGGAACTGGATGTCCGCTGCCCCGGATGGGATGGTGGACGTGCGCCCTGGAGCGCCTGCCGGGTCGGGAAAGACCTGGCGCGGCGCGGGGCCGGACACGTCGGTCACCGAAACCCGATAGGGCGGCTCCTCGCCGGGAGATACGGCGCCAAAGTGCCGTTCGATCATCGCCGGGAGCATCTCCTGTTCGAGGACCGAGACGTCAATCCTGGCCACGACCAGACTGGTCGGTGGGCCGGGGCGGCCGCTCCGGATCCGGGTCGGTATCGGGATCACGAGCAGGTCGGTACGCTGCGTCGGCGTCAGACGACCGGGCGGCCGCAGCGCGCGTACCGCTTCCTCCAGGTCGGCGGGTGCCCCGCCGGGCTCCAGTCGGCCGCTGTCCTCGTCGAGCCGGAAGGCGTTGCGCGTTCCTTCCCGGCGGTCGGTCAGCACGAGCCAGGTTTCGTCGAGAATGTGCGGGAAGGCCGCGTGTCTCCGCCAGTCCCGGACGACTCGCGCCAAGAGTTCTTCGAGCTGTGCCGGCTGCCCTGCCGTTGGAGCCCGGCCCGGCTCGGTCAGGGTCGCGACACGCAGGAGAGCGGTGTAGAGCTGAGCCAGGGGCGTCTCGATGTCCCCGGCAAGCAGCCGGCTCGATTCCTCCAGGTTCGCGCGCATCCGCTCGTTGGCGGCGGCGCTGAGTTCGCCGGTCCAGCGGTACTGGAGGACGGCGAGCGCCACGAGCAGGACGGAGGCGACCGCGGCGACGATCAGCGTCCAGCGGTTGCTCGAACCGGTCTTCAGTCCGGGAATGCGCCGGACAGTCATGGGCGGCAGTGTAGCCGCAGGCAGCGCTAGGGAAACCGTGTTGGCGCAGGGCTTTACAAGCGTTACAAACATCTTGCAGCGGCTTGATGACTGGCCTCCTGCGGGTCCGTACGGTTCCTCGCGTTCGATTCCCGTCCCGCCAAAGGAGGAGCTGCCTGAAATGAAGACACCCCGGAACCGTTCGATCGTGTTCACGCGCACCTTGCTGCCTGGGCTGCTGCTCGTGGCCGCCGCTTCGTCCGCGAATTGCCAGGAGTGGGAGCGCCGCTCGGACGAGCGCTGGAGGCGCGGCGACGCGCGCGAGGAAATCGGCCCGGAAGCGCTGGCGGCGATGCGACCGGTGCTCGAGCTCCAGGGCGACCCGGAGCGGGGCGAGTCCCTGTTTCGCGACCTCTGCGCGCGCTGCCACCTTGCCGGTGACGTCGGTGGCGGACCGGGTCCCGATCTCTCCGGTGTCGGCGGCTGGAGCCCGGAGAGACTCCTGCACGACCTTCTGAATCCGAACGCGGAGGTGGACGCCGACTATGCGAGCTACGTCGTCGAAACGGTCGAGGGCGAGGTGTTCTCCGGACTCCTGGCCGAGAGTCCAGGCGGCGACGTCATCCTGCTTGCTGCCGGAGGCACCGTCGTCAGAGTCCCTGGCAGGCGGATTCGAGAGGTGCGCAAGGACGACCTGTCCATGATGCCCGAAGGCCTGTTGGCGGGCCTCGAACCCGCGAACATGGCCGATCTGCTCGCGTTCCTGCGACCCCCCGGGCAGCGAGACCGCAGGTAGCGCGTGCGGCACGCCTTACAAGCGTTACAAACATCTTGCAGCGGCTTGATGACTGACCGGCGCGGCGACCCGTACTGTTTGTCCACGTTTGATTCCCTGCCACCCAAGGAGGTGCTTGAAATGAGAACAACCCTGAGACGTTCGATGTCGATCGCCCGCATTCTGCTTCCCGGTCTGCTGCTCGCAGCCGGGGCCATGGTCGCGGCGGCAGATGATGGCGATGATCGCGGCTCCAGGCGCGGTGCGCGCGGCGACTTCGCGGAGCGCGACGCCGAACGCATGGCCCGAGCGCTCCAGTTGACCGAATCCCAGCAGGAGGAGTGGCGGCGTCTGCGCGAGGAGCACGAAGCGAGCGTGCGATCTCTGATGCGCCAGATGCGCGACACGACGGAGCGCCTCGAGACCGAGGCGGACCTCGACAACCCCGACCCGACCATCGTCGGGCAGTTGGAACTCGACCGGCGGAGCATCGTGCGCCAGTTGAGGGAGTCGCGAATCCAGGTCGACGAGGACCTGGCGCGGCTGCTCGACCGCGACCAGACGATCCGCTGGGAAGCGCTGCGGGAGAACGGTCGCGGCGGTTTCCGGGGACCCTTCGGCCCGGGCGGCCGCGGTCCCCGTCCGCGCAACTAGGACCTAGGCATGTAGCGGCCGGGCCGGCACCCTTTGGGTTGTCCCCACTGGGTGCGCCGGCGTCCCCGCCGGCTGCCGCCGGAGGCGGCTGGAAGAGACGCGCCGCGCAGCGGCGACCGCTTGGCGGCGCTAGGATCGCGCCTCATTCATCTCAGGCGGCCGCACGGTCGCCGCAGGAGGCGCGTTTCATGGCAGACGTAGCGTTCATCGGACTTGGAGTCATGGGCTATCCCATGGCCGGTCACCTGGCGGCCGCCGGCCACCGGGTGACCGTCTACAACCGCACTGCGGCGAAGGCGGATCAGTGGGTCGAAAAACACAGCGGCAAGAGCTCGCCGACCCCGGCCGAGGCGGCGGCAGGCGCCGAGTTCGTGTTCTGCTGCGTCGGCAACGACGACGACGTGCGGGCGGTGACCCTGGCACCGGGCGGCGCCCTGGAAGGCATGGCCGAGGGCAGCGTCCTCGTCGATCACACAACGGCGTCGGCGCGGCTCGCCCGCGAACTCGCCGAGGCCTGCGCGGTCAAGGCCCTCGGCTTCGTCGACGCGCCGGTCTCGGGCGGCCAGGCCGGCGCCGAAAACGGGGCGCTGACCGTCATGTGCGGCGGCGAACCGGACGTCTTCGACCGGGTGAACGCGGTCATCGAGTGCTACAGCCGGGCGGTCACCCTGCTCGGCCCGGCCGGCAGCGGCCAGTTGACGAAGGCCGTCAACCAGCTCTGCATCGCCGGCATCGTCCAGGGCCTTTCCGAGGGCATTCACTTCGCCGAGAAGGCGGGCCTCGATCCCCTGGAGGTGATCGGCGCGATCTCGACCGGCGCCGCCGGATCCTGGCAGATGGACAACCGCGCCGAGACGATGGTCCAGGGCAAGTTCGACTACGGCTTCGCGGTCCAGTGGATGCGCAAGGACCTGGGGATCGCACTGGAGGAAGCGCGGCGAAACGGCGCCCACCTGCCAATGGCTGCGCTCGTCGACCAGTTCTACAGCGAGGTGACCGCGCTCGGCGGCCGGCGCTGGGACACGTCGAGCCTGGTGGTGCGGCTGCGGGCGATGAGTGAACGCGGCGGCTAGGTGCCTGCGACAGGTCTGGCGGCTCCAGGTTTCAGGCGCGGGGTCCCCTGGACACGTTCGGGTCTCCGGAGACGTAGAAACGCCAGAGCCGGTTCGGGGCTCGCGTGACACCGATGCGTCCGCTTCGGCCGGGCTGGTCGGGAGGAGGTGTGCCGTCGTCCACGATGACGATGGGCAGGCGACTTCCCGCGGCCGATGCCGTGACCAGGTCGACGCCGTCGTTGCGGCGGTCGAGGCCGAAGGCCTGGCACAGGCGGGCAGGGCCGGAGCAGAGCTCGACGGATCGAAACGGCTCGGTAGAGCGGCGTCTGCTGGCCGCCTTGCGGGCGCGGTGCATGATGTCCTGGCCGGCCAACGGTGCGACGGCACGCAGCAGGACCGCGGAACAGACGCCATCCTCGCCGCAGACGACATTCGCGCAGTGGTGCATGCCGTAGGTGAAGTAGACGTAGAGATGGCCAGGGGGCCCGAACATCGTCCGGGTGCGGCTCGTCATGCCACGATGGCCGTGGCTGGAAGGGTCGTTCGCTCCTTCGTACGCTTCGACTTCGACGATGCGGGCGGCGCGGCGGCCTCGGACGAGGACCTTGTTGAGGAGCGTCGGCGCGACGTCGACCGCGGTGCGGCTGTAGAACGACCGGGGGAGAGGCGAGAGGCGGAGGCTCGAACCGGAGTCGGTGCTCAGACCGGAACCTCGTCCAGGTCTCGCTCCGGACCCATGTAGGCCCGGATTTCGGCCGGCGTTTCCTGCTTCGTGTAGCCGGGCACCTTCACGCTGACGTAGACGACTTCGCCCGTGAAGATGGGCCGTCCTTCGTGAGTGCCGCGGTAGCCGAGGATCCAGGAGGTCCGCCCCCAATGCCGGATGGCAAGGTCGATGTCGAGCAGGTCGCCGTCGGTGACCGAACCGAGGAAGTCGATCGTCGTGCGGCGGAGCATCATGTCCCAACCCAGGCTGTTGCGGAGTTCCCGGATCGGCAGCAGCCAGGTTTCCATCGCGTCGTCCATGTACGCCATGTAGTGGGCGTTGAAGACGACGCCCTGCTTGTCGACCTCGCCGTAGCGGACGCGGATCGTGTGCCGGTAGGGCGTGGTCATCGGGTGCTGCTCAGAAGCCCGGTTCGAGGCCGACCGCCCAGGCCGCGAAGGCCCACTGGTCGGCGACGTCCTCGATCTGCATCCAGGTCGGCTTGCCGGCGCCGTGGCCGGCCCGGGTCTCGACGCGGATGAGGACCGGGTTGTCGCAGCCCTGCGCCCGCTGCATCTCCGCCGCGTACTTGAAGCTGTGCCAGGGCACGACCCGGTCGTCGTGGTCGGCGGTCGTGACCAGGGTCGGTGGGTAGCAGGCGCCGTCCTTCACGTTGTGCAGCGGCGAGTAGGCGTACTGGGCCCGGAACTCGTCCTCGTTCTCGGACAGGCCGTAGTCCGTCGACCAGTTGCGGGCGTTCGCGCTGGGCAGGTGGTAGCGCAGCATGTCGAGCACGCCGACCGCCGGCAGGGCCGCCGCGAACAGGTCGGGCCTCTGGTTCAGCGTGGCGCCGACCAGGAGACCGCCGTTGCTGCCGCCCTGGATCGCGATCCGTCCGGCGCTCGTGTAGCCCTCGGCGATCAGCCACTCCGCGGCGGCGATGAAGTCGTCGAAGACGTTCTGCTTGTTCTCCTTCGTACCGGCGAGGTGCCACTCGCGGCCGTACTCGCCGCCGCCGCGCAGGTTCGGGATCGCCAGCATGCCGCCCATCTCGAGCCAGGCGAGGCGGGACGAGGAGAAGCCGGGAGTCAGCGAGATGTTGAAGCCGCCGTAGCCGTAGAGCAGCGTCGGGTGGTCGCCGTTCTTCTCGATCCCCTTGCGGTGTGTGATGAACATCGGGATGCGCGTGCCGTCGCGGCTCTCGTAGAAGACCTGCTCCGTCTCGTAGCCCTCGAGGTCCGCGTCGATCGCGGGACGGCGGACCAGCGAACTCTCGCCGGTGCCCACGTCGTAGCGGTGGATCTGGGACGGCGTGCCGAAGCTGGAGTAGGAGTAGAACGTCTCCGTGTCCTCCCAGCGGCCACCGAAGCCGCCCGCGGTGCCGATGCCCGGCAGTTCGACTTCGCCGGCCGGGGTCGCGGGTTTGGCGCCCTTCGGTTCGGCCAGGCGGACGACGGTGCGCGCGTCGTGCAGGTAGTTGAGTACCAGCTTGCCGCCGATGGCGGAGGCGTAGGAGAGCGTGTCTTCGGCTTCCGGGACGACCTCGTGCAGGGTCGGGTTCCCGGCCGGCGAACCGTCGTTCAGGTCCACGGCGACGATCCGGTTGCGCGGCGCGTCCTTGTTCGTCTCGAACAGGAACACGGGGCCGACGTTCACGATGTAACCGTAGAGCGCGTCCCACTGGTCGAGCAGGGGGCGGATCGCCGAGTCCGGCTCGTCGATCTTCCGGAAGTGGACCGCGTTTTCCAGGTACCCCTCCTGCAGGTTGACCAGCAGGTACTCGCCGTCCTCGGAGACCGAGGCGTAGGGGTTGCGGCGCGGATGCTCGGGCTGGCGGAACACGAGCCGGTCCTCGCTCTGGTCCGTGCCCACCGCATGGAAGTACACCGAAACCGCCTTGGAGCCGTCGCCCCGGGTCGGATCGTCCTCGCGCGGGGGATAGCGGCTGTAGAAGAACCCCGAGTTGTCCGGCATCCAGGAGATCGAGGTGAACTTCGTGAAATCGATCAGGTCGTCCGTGTCCTCGCCGTTCTCCACGTCGTGGACCTTCCACTTCCGCCAGTCCGAGCCACCGTCCGACTGCGCGTAGGCGACGTAGCGGCCGTCCCGGCTGGGCGCCATCCCGGCGAGCGCCACCGTTCCGTCGTCGCTCCAACCGTTCGGATCGAGCAGGACGCGGCCGGGCGGCTCGTCGCCCTCCTGGTCCATCGACTCCGCGACGTAGACCACGCTCTGGTCCTGGAGGCCGTCGTTGTGGCTGTAGAAGTAGCGCTCGCCCCGCTTGCCCGGGGTGCTCCAGCGCTCATAGTCCCAGATCTCAAGCAGCCGCTTCTCGATCGCTTCGCGGCCCGGGAGCGCGGCGAGGAAGGGCTCGGCGACGGCGTTCTGCGTCGCCACCCAGGCCGCGGTCTCCTCGCCGTCGAGGTCTTCCAGCCAGCGGTACGGATCCGCGACCTGGACCCCGAAGTAGTCGTCGACCTGGTCGGCCTGCCGGGTCTCCGGATACTCGACCGGCTCGGGGTCGAAGTTGTCGGAGGAACAGGCCAAGAGGGGAAGAACAAGAGCCGGCGCGAGCCGGCGAGGAGTGGGTCTCATGATGGGGCCGGATTATAGGTGGCACTGTCCGGCGCCGGCTCCGTCCGACGTCAGAGGGCGAAACTCACGATGTACAGGGCAGTGCCGCTGGCGGAGGTCAGGAACAGGCCGACGAAGGTCAGCGCTCCCGTGCGCCGGTGCGGTCCGCCGAACGAGCCAGGCAAGGTTTGTGCGAAGCGCCGCCAGGACAGGACCACCAGCGTGAACCAGGCGATGGACGTCGCGAAGGCGACGACGAGATGGCCGTAGAAAAGCCAGGCGCGCCACGGACCGGTCGCGGAACTCAGCGCGAAGGCTTCCTGCGCGCTACCGAAGCGGATACTGCCCTCTAGCGCCAGGACGGCGACGATTCCTGCAACCAGCAGGGTCACCTGGAGGTTGCGGTGCTGTCGGTATCGGTGCTGGCGTGCGAGTCGTATCGCGTAGGCCATCAGGAACGGCGCCGCAACGAGAAAGACCATCGCGGAGTCCACGAAGGCGTCGGCTCTCGTTCCGAGGAAGCCTGAACCGACCACGTCAGCAAGGTATCACCGGGGGTCGAGGCCTCCTCGAGGGCCCGTGGCGTACAAGCTGCCAATGATTGGGGAAGGCATGTGCGAATCTGTATAGGGTTGGTACATGGCTAGCTTGAAGCCAGGCTTGGACAACGGCGGCAGTGCCGAGGCCGGGCGTGGCGCCGAGTGAGCCTTGAGGTGTCACCCGTGATCCGCGTCCCGGTACAGCCCGATCTCCTGCGCTGGGCCCGTGAGCGAGCCGGTCGGTCGAGGGAAGACCTGTCGCGGCGTTTTCCGAAGATCGAGGCGTGGGAGAGCGGCGACGTTCAGCCCACCTTCAGGCAGTTGGAAGGCTTCGCACAGGCGACGCGGACGCCGTTCGGCTATCTGTTCTTGACCGAGCCGCCGGTCGAGTCCGTGCCGATTCCGGACTTCCGAGCTGGGTTCAAGGCTCAACTGGAACGACCTAGCCCCGATCTCCTCGACACGGTCCATCTCTGTCAGCAGCGCCAGGACTGGTATCGGGACTTTGCCGTGGCCGTTCACGAGCCGGCGCCTGCGTTCGTGGCTTCTGCTCGCGTCGGAGACGATGTCGTGGGGACGGCGGCTCTCATGCGTAGTGCGCTCGGCCTGGATCTGGAGGAACGGAAGTGGCTCGGCACGTGGACGGACGCCCTGCGGCGGTTCATCGAGCAGGCGGACGAGCTAGGTGTTCTCGTAATGGTCAGTGGAGTGGTCGGCAGCAACAACCGCCGGCCGCTTGATCCCGAGGAGTTTCGTGGCTTCGCGCTCGCTGACCCGCTAGCGCCGCTTGTCTTCGTCAACGGGACGGACACCAAGGCCGCCCAGATGTTCACGTTGGCGCATGAGCTCGCCCATATCTGGGTAGGGCAGTCCGCGGTGTCGGATTCGCGGGTCCGTGCACTGCCCGACCAAGCAACGGAGCGTTGGTGCAATCAGGTGGCGGCCGAGCTCCTGGTGCCGCTGGAGGTGCTGCGAAGTGAACTCGATGCCGAGGCGGACCTCGCTCGCGAGATGAACCGGCTTGCCCGTCGATTCAAGGTCAGCACGCTTGTCGTTCTGAGGCGTTTCCACGACGCCGGAGCGCTCTCGCGTGAAGAACTCTGGACCGCCTACGACGAGGAGCTCGCTCGTCTGCGCGGTCTGTCGAAGGGGAGTGGCGGGAACTTCTACTTGACCCTGGGAGCGCGAGTCAGCAAGCGCTTTGCCCGGGCTCTCGTGGAGAGCACGCTTGAGGGTCGGACGGGGTTCACCGAGGCGTTCGGGATGCTCGGTGTGAAGAAGATGGAGACCTTCAACGAGCTCGGCCGCAAGCTGGGGGTTGGCTACTGATGGGCTATCTCCTGGACGCGAACGTCGTGATCGCGGCACAGAACCTCCACTATGGTTTCGAAGCGGCGAGCCGAGACGGCACCGCCGAGGGCGGCCTACAACCCCAGCCTTTCCCGGCACCACTCGCTGACCGCCTCGGCGACCTCGAGGTCGACATCCTCCTGCGGGCGGCCTGACCGTTTCAGCACGTGCAGGCTGTGATCGCCGCCGTCGATGCAGTGCAGGGTGGCGCGCGGGCCGAGCCGCTCGCAGACGCGGGTGAGTAGTTCCGGGTCGGCGAGGCGGTCGCGGGTGCCGTTCAGGAACAGCATCGGCTTCTCGACCTGGCTCAGGTGGTCGGCGCGCTCGGTGCCGGGCTTGCCGGGAGGGTGCAGCGGAAAGGCGTGGAAGATGAAGCCGGCGACATCGAGGGCGTCGGTCGCATCGGCGCCTGAGGCCATGCGGCCTCCCATGGACCGCCCGCCCGCAAGGAGCGGCAGGCCTGGCCGCATGGCCTTGGCATGCGCCACCGCCGCCCGGACGGATCGCTGCAGGACGAGCGGCGGGTCCGGACGTCGCCGGCCCGCTTCCATGTAGGGAAACAGGAATCGGAGCGTGGCGATTCGAAACCCGGCGACGCGGCGGGCGAAGGTCTCGATCGTCCCGTGACGCATGCCCGCGCCGGCGCCGTGGGCGAAGACGAGCAGGCAGCGGGGCGCTTCGGTCTCGAGCAGCAGGGCGCTGACCCGCCGGTCGTCACCGACGGCGATCGTGGTCTCTATCGACTCGGTCGGCACGACGGCGGCTCCGCTGGCTAGCGGCTAGCTCCTGGCCCCTAGCCTGAATGTCTGAGCCGCCCGGTCGGCGAGCGTGTCGCCAATCGCGAGTGAGGCGGTGGCGCCGGGTGACGGTGCGTTCAGGACGTGGAGCATCCTGGGACTCGTTTCGATGGCGAAGTCGTCCACCAGGTTTCCCTTGCGGTCCAGGGCCTGGGCGCGGATGCCGGAGCCGCCGGGCATCAGGTCGGCTTCGTCGAGATCGGGGACGAAGCGGCGCAGGTCGCGGGCGAAGCGGGCGCGGCTGCCGGAACGGGCCATCTCGCCCAGGCCGACCTTCCAGTAGCGCAGGGACATCTTCCAGAAGCCCGGATAGCTGAGGCTGCTCCAGGCGTCGCGAGCGTCGAAGCTGCCGCGCTCGTAGCCCTCGCGCTTGAGGGCCAGGACGGCGTTCGGGCCGGCTTCGACCGAACCGTCGACCCTGCGAGTCAGGTGAACGCCGAGGAAGGGGAAGCGCGGGTCGGGCACGGGATAGATCAGGCCCCGCAGCAGGTCGCGGCGCTCGGGCGCGACGTCGAAGTACTCGCCGCGGAAGGGGACGATGCGCACGTCCGGATCGAGGCCCGCCATGCGCGCCACGCGGTCCGACTGGAGACCGGCGCAGTTGATCGCGTGGCCCGCCTCGAAGTCGCCGGCAGTCGTCTTGACGACGATGCCGTCGCCTCGGGGTTCGATACCCGTGACCCGCGTCCGCAAGTGGAGTGGCACGCCGGCGTCCTCGAGTTCGTCGGCGTAGGCGTCGGCCACCGCCCTGTAGTCGACGATGCCGGTCTCGGGGACCCAGAGGGCGTCGACTCCGACCGCGTGGGGCTCGAACTCCGGGATGCGCTCGGGCGACAGGCGCTCCAGGCCGGCGAGGCCGTTCGCACGGCCGCGACGCTCCAGCTCGTCGAGACGGGGGATCTCCTCGGGGTCGGTGGCGATGACGAGCTTGCCGCAGATCTCGTAGGGGATCCCGCGACGGTCGCAGAACTCGATAAGCCGCTTCCTCCCCGTGACGCAGTTCTTCGCCTTGAGCGAACCGGGCTTGTAGTAGAGGCCCGAGTGGATCACGCCGCTGTTGTGGCCGGTCTGGTGGACGGCGGGCCGGGGTTCAGCCTCGACGACGAGGATGTCGAGCTCGCCGTATCTGCGGGAGAGGCTGCGAGCCACAGCAAGGCCGATGATGCCGGCCCCGATGCAGACGACGTCGGCGCGCTGCGGCACGGCGGGCTTCAGTCGCCGGCTGCGCCGCTCACGTCGGCCGGCGCGACCGGCAGTTCGGCGCGCGGATAGGTGCCGAGGATGCGGAGTTCGGCCGTCTTCGGTTCGATCGCCTGCAGGGCCTCGACGACGCGGGCGGAAGCGGCGTGCCCCTCGATGTCGAGATAGAAGCGGTAGCGCCAGGGCGTGGCGGGGATCGGCCGCGATTCGAGCTTCGTCAGGTTCAATCCGCGCCGCGAGAAGCTGCGCAGGACGTCGCCCAGGTCGCCAGGGTGGTTTCCGGTGGCTAGCAACAGGGAGGTCTTGCAGGGCTGGTCGGGAGGACAGGGCGCGGCTTCCTGGGCGACCTCGACGAAGCGGGTGAAGTTGCCGGCCTGGTTCTGGATACCGTGGGCGAGAATCTCGAGCCCGAACACGCGGGCGGCGGGCTCGCTGGCGATGGCGCCGACACTCGGGTCATTGCCCTCGCGGACGCGCGCGGCGGCTCCTGCGGTGTCGAACTCGGGTTGGGCCCGCAGCCACAAGCGGTCGCGGAAGAACTGGTCGCACTGGCGGAGGGCCTGCGGATGGGAGAGCACGAGGCGCAGATCCTCGATCCGGGTGCCTGGCAGGGCGAGCAGACAGTGCGCGACCTGGCTGATCACTTCCGCCGTGATCACGAGGCCGCCCTCGGCCAGCAAGTCGTAGGTCTCGTTGATGCTCCCCGCGGTGCTGTTCTCGATCGGCAGCAGGGCGATGTCGTGCAGTCCGTTCAGAACGCCTGCGGCGGCCTCCCGGAAGAGCTCGTATCCCTGCAGGACCACGCCTCCGGCGCGACCGGCGTATTGCCGCTGAGCGGTGAGATGGCTGAAGGAGCCTTCGACGCCCTGGTAGGCGACTCGGAGCGGCGCCCTGTCCAGATCGCGGATGTACCCCTGCTGCGCGGCGATCGACATCTCGATCAGCAGGCGGAAGATGCGTTCGGTCTGGTGGGGGTCCAGGTCGAGTTCGGCGGCGATCGTCCGCACGCGGGTCAGCAGTTGCTCTTCGCGCAACTGGTCCCGGAACGGGAAGGCGGCGGAGATCTTGACGCCGGCGACTTCCCGCGACAGCTCGACCCGGCGGCGGAAGCCCTTCAGCAACTCCTCGTCGACCTGCTCCAGTTCCTGGCGTATCGCCTCGAGATCAGGCGGCAGGTCATGCTTGGCGGCTGCCATGAGTTGCTCGACTTTCGCGGCCCCCTTGTGGCCGCGGTGGCGCAGTATACGGCGCGGCCTCCTGGCTTGGATGGCGGATCTAGTCGAGGTGCGGTCGGATCGCCACCTTGAGCGCGCGGCGGGAGCTCATCAGATCGAGCGCATCGGTCAGGCGATCGAGCGGCAACTCCCGTTCGATCAGTCGGCCGTAACGCTCCGGCGCCCCCCACAACCGGTCGAGTGCGGCGCGGAATGACGCGGGGCGGTAGTGGTAGACGCCGAGCAGGGTCTGCTCCTGATAGTGAACTCTCTCGGCGTCGACCTTCAGGGTGGCGCCCGGCCGGCAGCCGCCGAAGAGCGCCGCGACGCCGCCTGGAGCAAGGCAGGAAACGGCCTGTTGCCAGCCGGCGGGACTGCCCGTGGCGTCCACGGTGAAGTCGAAGCGCTCGTCCGTCAGGTCGTCGTCCTCGCCGGCGCGTCCGCAGTGCGTCTCGGCGGCGCCGAAGGTCTCCGCCACGGCGAGCCGGTGCGGATGCGGGTCCAGCACGGATACGCGTGTTCGAACGCTGCGGAACAGATCGGTCAGCATGAGGCCGAGAGGGCCGCAACCGATGATCAGTGCGCGGGCCTCGGTCGGCGGGCCGCTCCAGCCGGCGAGGGAGCGTTCGAGACAGTGAACGGCGCAGGCCAGCGGCTCCGCGAGAGCCGCGACAACCGGTTCGAGGCCGGGCGGCCGGCTGTGAACGCTGCGCTCAGCGACCACGGCGGGGATGAGCATGTAGTCGGCGAAGGCACCGTTCAGATAGACGAGGTCGCGGCAGAGGTTCTCGCGCTTGTGCCGGCATGGCTGGCACTGGCCGCAGGCGGCGCTGTTGCCGACCACCACGGCGTCGCCCTCCGTCTGCGCGGCACCGGCGTCGGCGCGGACCACGGTACCGGTGACCTCGTGCCCAAAGGGCGCCGGCAGAGTCAGCATCGTGGGGTGGCCGCCGCGGCGGAACACCTTGACGTCCGTTCCGCACGTAGTCGCGGCGTCGACCCGGATCAGGAGCTCGCCCGGCCCCGGTTGGGGCATCGGAAGCTGCCTGAGCTCGATGCTGCCGGGACCCGTGAGGAACGCCTGATTCTGGTGCTTGGGAATCACGGATCGACCGACGCACTCGGGGAGCGAATCACGGGTGCAACAGTACCTTGAGCGCTTCGCGGCGGCGGCACAGATCGACGGCGTGGGCGGCCTTCGACAGCGGCAGGCGGTGGGTGATCAGGGGTGTCGGATCGAGCGTGCCCCGGATCATCATGTCGAGCACGCGCGCCTGTTCCGCGGGCGAACCGGAGTAGGCGCCAATGATCTGGCGCTCGGACCGGAACACCGCGTTGATGTCGAACGCGATCTGGGCGTCGTGCGCGGCATGGGCGAAGAGGACGATGCGCCCACCAGGCCGGGTGGCCTGAAGGGCCAGGTCGAAGGCGGCCTGGCCGCCCGCGGTGTCGAAGACGGCGTCGGCGCCGCCTCGTGGTTGACCGGCGTGTGCCTGACCGGCGACCGAGGCAACGAGGCGGTCGGGGTGGACCGCCTCGTCGGCGCCGAGGCGCGTCGCGGTCGAGCGCCGAGCCGCGTCCGGTTCGGCGATCAGGATGCTCGCGTCGGAAAACGCGGCTCGAAGCACGAGCAGGTGGAGCAGACCCATCGAACCGGCGCCGATGACGACGACGCTTGGGGCGGCGGTGAGGCCGGCCCGGTCGATGCCCCGCAGCACGCACGCGGCGGGCTCGACGAACGTGGCCGCTTCGTCGGAGAGTTCCGCGGGGAGCTTGTGCACGGTGCAGTCGACGGCACGCGAGCGCAGGCGCAGCCTTTCGCTGAAGCCGCCGGGGTCGAGCAGGTTCTCTGCGAATTGCGGGCACATCGTCTCGGCGCCCGAACGGCAAAGGTGACAGCCGCCGCAGGGAGCGTGATGCGGCGCGATGACCCGGTCGCCCGGACGAAGCGAGTCGGCGCGGCTCCCGATCACCCGGCCGACGACTTCGTGGCCCAGGACCTCGCCGGGCGCTCGCCCGGCGTCGGCCAGCTTGTAGAGGTCCGTTCCGCAGAGGCCGCAGTAGACGAGTTCGATCAGCGCTTCGCCGGCCCTGATCGCCGGCTCCGGCGCCTCCGCGAACTCCAGGTTGCCTTCGGCCGTGGTGCGAGCGACCTTCATTGCCCCTCATTGTCGCCCATTTCGTCTCGCTCGGGTCCTGCGGGACGGGCGGCCGCTTTGACCGGGAGGCGGAACTGGTGTACGTTGCGCCTGCCGCCGGGTCCAGCTCGCAGTCCCCTGGTCGCGATGACGACCAAGAGCGCTTGATCGCCGCGCCAGGGTTGACGCAGCGGTGGACAGAGTCCTCCCCTGCTTGCTCGCCCGCGCACAAACCGCTTCATCACTATCTCCCGACCAGAGGAGCTCTTCCCTCATGCCCAAGAAACCTCGCGCAACCGGCCGACGTTCGTCCGGTGGACGGCCGTCCGGCCGAAGGCCAGCCGGCCGTGGCCGGTCCGGCCGCACGCCGCAGAGCCACGATGCCGTCTGCGCCGAATGCGACAGCCCGACCACCGTCCCCTTCAGGCCAGCACCCGGCAGGCCTGTGTACTGCCGCTCCTGCTTCACCAACCGTCCCCAGGGCAACCGCAACCGCCCCGAAGGCAGTCGTCCCCAACGCAACCGTCCTCACGGCGGCGGCGCACGGGTGAACGGCGCTCAGGCCACTCGAACCAGAAACGGCGCCCAGCACGTGGTTGAGCCTGTGGCCGGTCCCGGGCAGGACGCCCCCTCCGGCACCGTGTTCGCCGGCCTGGAGCTTTCGCGCGCCACCAGAGCGGCGATCGGCCGAATGGCGATCTCCGAGCCGACGCCGATCCAGGAGCAGTCCATCCCCGCCCTGCTGGCGGGGCGGGACCTGGTCGGGCAGGCGCAGACGGGATCCGGAAAGACGCTGGCCTTCGCCGTGCCCATTGCGGAAGTCTGCGATCCGTCGACCCGTCGCGTTCAGGCGCTGGTGCTGGTGCCGACCCGGGAGTTGGCCCTCCAGGTAGCCGGGGTGATCTTCCGTCTGGCTTCGTCGCGGAGCGTGTCAGTGACCCAACTCGTCGGCGGCCGCTCGATACGGCGCGAGCAGGCGGCGCTCCGGCGAGGAGCCGATGTCGTTGTCGGCACGCCGGGCCGGACGCTGGATCACCTGCGCCAGGGGTCCCTGGACCTGGGCGCGGTGCGATTCCTCGTCCTGGACGAGGCGGACGAGATGCTCGACCAGGGCTTTGCCCGCGACGTCGAGGCGATTCTCAGCCGCACTCCCGCTTCAAGGCAGACCGCGCTGTTCTCGGCCACCATGCCGAACTGGGTGGCGAACACGGCGAAGCAGTACCTGCGCAACCCGGTGAAGGTCGAGGTCGACGCGGGGACTCAGGAGTCCGCGGTGGAGCATCTGGTCTACTCGATCCAGAGGGACGACAAGATCGCGGCACTCCGGACGCTGCTGGACGGCCGCAATGGCGACCCGGTCCTCGTCTTCGGTCGAACGAAGCACGGGGTCAGGAAGCTGGCGAAGAAGCTCGATGCGCTGGGCTATCCGGTGGGGGCGCTTCAGGGCAACCTCAGCCAGGGCGCCCGCGAGCGCGTGATGCGAGGTTTCCGTTCCGGCGCCGCGCCGATCCTCGTGGCGACGAATGTTGCCGCCCGCGGCATCGACGTCCAGGGGATCGGTCAGGTCATCAACTACGACCTGCCGGACTCCCAGCGGCTGTTCACCCACCGGGTGGGACGAACCGGGCGGATGGGGAGTTCGGGCGAGGCGGTGACCTTCATCACGCCGGACGAAGAGCGGAAGTGGCGCGAGATTCAGCGGGGGCTGGGTCGACGGTTTCCCCGCCGGCCGTGGCGCGCGCCGGCGCGCTGACCGAACCGCGCACTGGAGTTGGTCAGGCCGCCGAACGTCTCCTGTCGTGCGGGTCGAAGTAACGCTTGCGTAGCCGGAGCTGTGCCGGAGTGACCTCGATCAGCTCGTCCTCGCGGATGAACTCGATGGACTGTTCCAGCGAGAGGCGGCGCGGCGGCACGGTCTTCTCGTAGGCGTTGGCGCTGGCGGCGCGCATATTGGTCTGCCTTCTCTCGCGGGTGATGTTCACGTCGAGGTCGGAGCCGCGGCTCGATTCACCTACCAGCATTCCCTGGTAGACCGTCTCGTTCGGTCCGACGAACAGCTCGCCCCGGCTCTGCAGGTTGTTCATCGCGTGGGTCGTGACGCGGCCGGCGCGGTCTGCGACCAGCGCGCCGGTCGCCCGGTGGACGATGCCGCCCGCCCAGGGCCGGTAGCCGATGAGCATGCGAGTGAGGATTCCGGTGCCCTTCGTATCGGAGAGGAACTCGGTGCGGTAGCCGATCAGGCCGCGGCTGGGAACCTCGAACTCCAGGCGCACCCTTCCCGAACGGCGGGTGACCATTCGAGCCAGGATCGCTCTGCGCGTGCCGAGCTTGCGGACGACCACGCCCTGGTACTCCTCGGCCACGTCCATGAGAGCCAGCTCGTACGGTTCGTGCACGGCGCCCTGCACCGAGCGGGTCAACACGCGGGGCATACCGACCGAGAACTCGTAGCCTTCGCGGCGCATCTGTTCGATCAGGATGGCGAGTTGGAGTTCGCCGCGGCCGTAGACCAGAAACCGGTTGGGCGAATCGGTGGTTTCGACCCGGAGCGCGAGGTTGTTCTGCGCCTCGTCGAAGAGCCGCTCGCGGAGGTGGCGCGAGGTGAGGTACTTCCCGTCCCTGCCGCTCAGCGGGGAGTCGTTGATTCCGAACTCCATCGACAGCGTCGGTTCCGCCACGTCGAGCGGCGGCAGGGCTTGGGGGTCTTCGGCGTCGGCGATGCTCTCGCCGAGTCCAACACCCTCCATGCCCGCCAGCGCGATGATCTCTCCCGGGCCGGCCGACGGCACGGCGACCCGCCCGAGCCCCTCGTAGACGAAGAGCTTCGAGACGACGGCGGGAGTCCGAGCGCCGGTGCGCCGGCACACCGTGACCGCCTGCCGGTGGCCGACGGTGCCGGCGACGACGCGTCCGATTGCCAGCGGACCGAGGTGATCGTCGGGCTGGACGTTGGTCACCAGCACCTGCAGGGGGTGATCGGCATCTCCCGATGGCGGCGGAACGTGGTCGAGGATCGTCTCGAACAGGGGCCTGAGATCGGTCAGGTCCACGTCGAGCGACGTCGTGCACTTGCCTTCGCGGGCGACGGCGTACAGCACGGGGAAGTCGATCTGTTCCTCGGTGGCGTCGAGGTCGATGAACAGGTCGTAGATCTCGTCCAGGACCTCGCCGGCGCGTGCGTCCCTGCGGTCGATCTTGTTGATGACCACGATCGCCGGCAGTCCCAGCTCCAGGGCCTTGAGCAGGACGGCGCGGGTCTGGGGAAGCGGCCCCTCGGCGGCGTCGACGAGCAGCATGACGCCGTCGACCATGCGCAGGGTGCGTTCGACCTCGCCGCCGAAGTCCGCGTGGCCGGGCGTGTCGACGATGTTGATCTTGACGTCGCCGGCGGTGTGCGAGCCATCGTGTCCCTTGAGCGTGCTTTCGCGCTTCCGCGGGGTGTAGGTCACGGCGGTGTTCTTCGCCATGATCGTGATGCCCTTCTCGCGCTCGAGGTCCATCGAATCGAGCACCCGCTCCCGGACGTCCTGGTTGGCGCGGAAGATCCCGCTCTGCCAGAGCATGGCGTCCACGAGCGTCGTTTTGCCGTGGTCGACATGCGCAACGATCGCTATGTTGCGAAGGTTCATTCCGTACTCGGTTGAAGCGCGCGCCTCGGCCTGCGAGGCGCGGTCTTTCGTCAGTCGGCCGCGGATTCGGGCAGCCGGGTTTGCCGCGAAGGCGATTCCCTGATGTGGATGTCGTGCTGGCTGAAGGGGATCTCGATGCCCTCAGCGGCGAACGCCTTGTGCGTCGCCTTGACCAGCTCGTGAGTCACGATGCCGCGAAGCACCGGCTCCTCGACCCAGCACAGCAGTTCGTAGTCGATGGCCGAGGGGCCGAAGGTGCGGAACCGTACACGAGGATCGGGCTGTTCGCACACTTTGGGGTTGTCCGCGGCGACCTGGAGCTGGACCGCTTCGACGTGGTCCACGTCGCTGCCGTAGGCGACCCCGACGCGGACCCGGATCCGGTACTTGACGTGGGGCCCGCCGCTTTCGTTGTTGATCTTCGCGTTCCCCATCACGGCGTTGGGGATCGTGACCTCGATGTCGTCGCGGGTCAGCAGGCGGGTGCTGCGGATGCCGATTTCGGTCACCATGCCGCGCTCGCCGCTGTCGAGCGTGATGAAGTCGCCGATCTTGTAGGGCCCGTCCGCGAAGATGAAGATGCCCGCGAACAGGTTCGCCAGCGTGTCCCTGGCCGCGAAACCGATCGCCAGTCCGGCGATGCCGCCCGCGGCGAGCAACCCGGAGACGTCGGCGCCCCAGGCGTTGATCACCAGATAGGCCCCCAGGATCACGATCGCGACCTTGGCCAGGTTCTCGAACAGGGGCTCGGTGTGCTTGGAGACGAGAGCGCCCTGGCTCCTGCGTCGCGCCAGGGCCCGTAGCAGGACTCCCGAGGCGCGCAGCGCCGCGACGACCCAGAACAGCAGCGCGACGGTCTGCAGCGCGTCGACGATCCTCTGCTCGGAGGCGCCGGCGAGTTGCAATCGAGCGACGCCCATCCGCAAGCCGATCAGGAAGACTGAAATCCAGAGCGGCCAGTGCGCCGCCTTGAGCAGTTGGTCGTCGACTTCGGTCTTCGTCTTCGCGACGAGTTTCGTCGCGCCGAACTTGAGGATCCACCAGACGACCCAGGCGCTCAGCGCGGAGACGAGGGCGATAGCCGCCAACTGGAACCACGCGCCCCAGAGCTCGTGCACATAGATCGGAGCGAGCTCTGCGAGCCGTCCTTCCAGTGCGGTCAGTTGCGCGTCCACCGATTGCTACGATAGCCGACGGCTTGCAAATGAACTGGCTGTTTCTGGGACTGTTGATGTGCGCCGCCTCGGTCGGCGCCGGTGCGTTCGGTGCTCACGGGCTGCGCTCTTCGCTCGACGCGGAGCACCTGGCGCTGTGGGAAACGGCGGCCCGCTATCTGATGTACGGCGGAGTCGTGGTCAGCCTTCTCGGCCTCGCCGGACGCGTCTCGACGGTCGATCTGCGGCTCGCCGGCTGGCTGCTGTTCGCCGGGTCCCTGATCTTCTCCGGGACGGTCGCGGCGATCGCCGTTGGCGGCCCTCGCTGGCTGGGCGCGATCACGCCGATCGGCGGCACTCTGCTGATCGTCGGCATTCTGGTTTTCGCCTGGAGGATGCTGCAGGGTCCAGGTACTCCGGCCGGGTTCTAGAAGTCAGGGAATAGCAACTCGCCAACATCCGTTCGCGGTTGTCCTTGACCCTCGCCCCGCGCGGTTTATGCTGCGGCCCCGGCCGCGCCCAGGCGGTCCTCACATTCCAGGAGATCAACTGAAATGCCGAACGGCACATTGCAAGTACCCGCACCCCGCAACGAACCCGTTCTCGACTATGCGCCCGGTTCCGCCGAGCGGGCCGCTCTCGAGGCACGGTTGAAGGAGATGCTCGGCGAGCGGGTCGAGATTCCGGTGCTTGCCGGCGGGCGCGAGATCCGCACCGGCCGCACGCAGGACGTCGTCTGTCCTCATGACCACCGTCATGTCCTCGGCACCTGCCATCAGGCCGGCGCCGCCGAAGTCGAGGCGGCCGTGGCCGCATCCCAGGAGGCCTGGCCGGCGTGGTCCGCGATGCCGTTCGAGGAACGGGCGGCGATCTTCCTCCGCGCCGCGGAGCTTCTGGCCGGTTCGTGGCGGCAGACGGTGAACGCCGCGACCATGCTGAACCAGTCGAAGACGTGCTACCAGGCCGAGATCGACTCAGCCTGCGAACTGATCGACTTCCTGCGCTTCAACGTGGCGTTCGCGGAGGAGCTCTACGGCCAGCAGCCGGTCTCGTCGCCCGGGATCTGGAACTACGTCGAGTACCGGGCGCTCGAAGGCTTCGTGTTCGCGGTCACGCCGTTCAACTTCACCGCGATCGCCGGCAACCTCCCGACGTCCGCCGCGATCATGGGCAACACCGTGCTGTGGAAGCCGGCGTCCACGGCCCTGCTTTCCGGCTACTACTTCGTGAAACTGCTGGAGGAAGCGGGGCTGCCGCCCGGAGTGATCAACTTCGTGCCGGGTCCGGGCGCGACCGTGGGCGATCCGGTTCTCGCCAGCCGCCACCTGGCGGGCATCCACTTCACCGGTTCGACACCGGTCTTCCAGCGGATGTGGCGGACGATCGGCGACCGGATCCAGGACTACGACACGTACCCTCGCATCGTTGGCGAAACCGGCGGAAAGGACTTCGTCTTCGCGCATCCGTCGGCGGACCCCGCGGCGCTGACCACGGCGTTGATCCGGGGCTCTTTCGAGTACCAGGGGCAGAAGTGCTCCGCGGCGTCCCGGGCCTATGTTCCCGCTTCGCTTTGGGGCGAGGTGCGCGACCGGCTCTGCGCTGACCTGGAGACGGTGTCGATGGGCTCGCCGGTCGACTTCTCGAACTTCATGGCCGCGGTGATCGACCGGTCCTCCTGGGGCAACATCTCCGGCTACCTCGCCGACGTGGAGAACGGATCGCCGTACGAGGTCGTCTCAGGAGGCGGCCGGGACGATTCGGTCGGCTACTTCGTGGAGCCCACCGTCGTCCGCAGCGAGGATCCGCGCTCGCGCCTGATGAGCGAGGAGATCTTCGGCCCCGTTCTCACTGTCTACGTCTATGAGGACGGCGCGCTCGACGAGGCGCTGGAACTTTGCGACACGACGAGCCCGTACGCGCTCACCGGCGCCGTGTTCGCCAACGACCGCGCGGCCGTCGCCCGCATCGGCGCCGCGCTGCGCAACGCCGCCGGCAACTTCTACATCAACGACAAGCCGACCGGCGCCGTGGTCGGCCAGCAGCCCTTCGGCGGCGCCCGCGCGTCCGGCACGAACGACAAGGCGGGCTCCATGGCCAACCTGATGCGCTGGACGTCCCAGCGGGCTGTCAAGGAGAACTTCGCTCCGCCGACGGACTACCGGTACCCGCACATGAGTTGAGGCAGTCCAGCCGAGCGCGGCGCGCGGGCGCCGTGAAGGAGGCTGTAACCCTCGCCGCCCCGCCGACTGACTACCGCTATCCCCACATGGACTGAGGGGTCAGCGCAGGCGGTTCACCGCCGCCATCATCGATTCGACGTTGGTGTACTTCTCGCGGACCTTGTTTCGCGTCTCGCCGAGCGCGACCTCGTCTTCGTCGAGGCGCGTCCAGTCGTCGAAGGTCACGAAGTCGACGCTGCGGCTCCTGAGAAGCTCGACGATCTTGTCGGGCCCCTTGGCGGGATCCGCCGGGGCCGTTACGCCGTCGATGTCCTCGAGCATCTTCTTGACGGTAGCGGTCGAGTCGGGGCTGTTCGTGCCGATCAGGCCGGTCGGGCCGCGCTTGGCCCAGCCGACGACGTACTGGCCCGGAACGATGTCACCGTCCGGCTCCGTCTGCAGCCGGCCCTCGTCGTTTGGCAGGATGCCCCAGCGCTCGTGGAACGGGACGCCCGGAAGGGGCACGCCGCGATAGCCGACCGCCTTGAACACCAGGTCGACATCCAGGGTCTCGGTCTCCCCGGTCCCCCGCGGTCTGGGAGTTCCGTCGTCGGAGGCGTAGAGTTCGTTCTTCTCGATCACGACCCGGCTCACGCGGCCGTCGTCGCCGGCCTGGAGTTCGATCGGCGAGACCAGGAAGCGGCAGGTGACAAGGCGGTCCCCGGCGCCGGGCTGGGCGCCGGCGACTTCGGTCAGGTAGGCGACGTTTCTCTGCGCGCTGCGAGCCGCGCTCTCCTCCAGCCAGGTCCGGCTGACCTCGTCGAGGTCCATCGCCTCCTCCGACACCAGCAGACTTGCGCCCTCGAGGGTGCCGATCTCCTTGATCTCCTGGGGCGAGAAGGCCGCCTGGGCGGGTCCGCGACGACCGAGCAGGGCGACTTCTTCGACCCTGCTTTCGCGGAGCACGGCGAGCGACTCGGCGGTGATGTCGGTCGGAGCGAGTTCATCCGGGCTCCTGGCGAGAACTCGGGTCACGTCCATCGCGACGTTGCCGTTGCCGACGACGGCGACGCGCCGCGCCGAGGCGAGATCGAAGCTGCGATCCTGGAAGTCGGGGTGGCCGTTGTACCAGCCCACGAATTCGGTCGCCGAGTGGACGCCGGGCAGGTCTTCGCCCGGGATGCCCATCTTGCGGTCCGACTCGTTGCCGGTGGCGTAGACGATGTGGTCGTAGTGCCGGCGGAGGTCGTCGACCGAAACATCGCGGCCGAGTTCCACGTTGCCGAAGAAGCGGAAGCGCTCATGCTGTGCGGTGCGGTTGTAGACCCTGATCACGTTCTTGATCTTCTGATGATCGGGAGCGACGCCTCCGCGCACCAGGCCGAAGGGAGTGGGCAGACGGTCGAAGAGGTCGACGTCGGCCTCCACACCGTCCGCCTTGAACAGCGCGGCGATCGCGTAGAAGCCGCTGGGGCCGGAGCCGATCACGGCGACCCGCAGCGGTCGCGCGCTGCTCCCGAGGGGCCGACTTTCGAGGGTCTCGTTCACTCGTTCTTCGCCTTCGCGCACCATGGATGCGGCTTCTGTTTTGGGGTCGGGAATGGCCGATCGATCGGGTATCATAGCGCCGTACCTGCTGGCGCCGTTCAAGGATGCGCCACGGCCGGTCGCCGGCATTTGTCAACGCGGCTAAGTGTTGACATGATTAGACATACGCCGCTCCGGCCCGCTCGGTCACGCGGACCGCGGCTGGGAGAACTCAAGGAGATGACCCATGTCCCAGTGCCGTTGGCTTGCTGAGTACGCCGCCGCTCGCACATCGGTGTGCGCGCCCCTGGTCCTGTTCCTGCTTGGAGGCCTGACTCTCGGCGCCCTGCCCACCGCTGCCCAGCAGTGCGAGGGCGCGTCCGAGATCACTCGCCTCGGGGGCGCCAACCGATTCACGGCCCCCGTTACGGATCAGGAGGGTCTGCAGGCCCTGTTCGTGAACCACCGGGATGAGATCCTGACGCTCCTCGGTGAGGCCAACTGGTCGGGCGATGCGGACGACCTGTTCGCCGCCGTCGCCGGTTGGCGAGGCGTCACGTCGACGACGTTCGAGCCCGGCCAGCGACTGCCATGGATGTTCTTCCGCCAGCAGGGCCAGACGCCCACGGTCGGTACGAACCTCTGCTGGGCCGGCGACGAGGCGTTCGCGGCCTGGGAGATCCGCTTCAACTCGAACGGGCGCTGGTACTCGATGATCGTGCCCGAGTCGTGCGGCAACCTGGCGCTCCTTGCCGAGCAGCCGCTGCCGAAGGTCACTCTCGACCTGGACATCGGAGGCCTTTCCTGCACGGACAAGACCTTCGACTTCCAGAGTTCCTGCGCCGACGGCGAGGGCGCCGTGATGGTCCGGACGCCGGGCGGCGAGCGTTCCGCGGCTTCCGGCGGCGGGTCCTTCCCGTTCACCGCCGAGGGCGACTACACGGTCACCGCGACCTGCTCCGCGATGTCGTCCCGTGGCGACCGGCTGGAGGACTCGGTCAGCCGCACGATCGCCGTGGGCTGCCCGAGCTGCAGTGTGACCGTCTCGCCGGCGGAGGTCGACCTGGGCGAGTCGTCCACGTTGACCGTCACGCCGAATGCCGGCCACGGCGCGGAGGTGTCGCGGGTCCTGCTCGACGGGCGGCCGCTCGCGTCTCCCTACACCAGGGAGATGGCCCACGAAGGTGCTGACGCCTTCACTCACAGCGTGACGGTTGAGACGAACACCGGCCAGAGCGCCCAGTGTTCGGCCGGGATGAAGGTGGCGCCGACGGTCACGATGTCGATCGAGCCGGACCGGGTGCTGACAGGACAGACGGCGGTCGTCACGGTCGTGCCGGAGAACGGCGACGGAGCGCCGGTGACGGTCGCGCTGGACGGCCAGCCGCTGGCGGATCCATACCGGCGGGAGGTCGCTCACGCGACGGACGGTGAGTTCACCCACACGGCGACGGTGGAGAACGCCGGCGGCAGCAACGAAGCGTCGGCGACGATGAAGGTCGATCGGCGGTGGACCCTGCTGCCGACGCTCAGTTCGCTGAGCGGAGACGACGTGCATATCTCGGTGCTGGGTCCGGACACGAGGGACCGGCTCAAGGCCTGCGTGGACGGAGTCGGCGTCGGAGTTTCCGCCGAGTACCGCCTGAGCTATCCCCTGGGAATCATGTTCGGTGGGAACACGATCAACTGCGAGGTCGATTGGTACCTGCACCCGGGCGGTCGCACCGGTTTCAGCTCCGTGGACGTGGAGATGAAGAAGTTCTTCGTCGGGCTGAATGTGCATCTGACCCGCCCCGGCAGTCGGGTGGACTGGTGGCTGGGGCCCGTGGTCGCCCAGCTCGACTACAGTTCGCCGTCCTTTGTGCCGGAAGGGATGGACGGCATGTCAGTGGACGCCGTCTACGGACCGGAGTGGCCTGGTGAGACGGTTCTTGGCGCGAACATGGGTCTGAAGATCCCGTTCAAGCCTGACTGCCCGGTCGGCCTGTACCTCGGCGCTTTCTGGCTCGACTCGTCGATGAAGGCGAAGAGTTCGGAGATCCGCGGCGAGGACGGGGCTCTCGCGCCGGGGTTCGGGCTGCGCAAGACGCCGATCTACGTGAACGCTGGAATCTCGATCGAGTTCTGATCGTTCAGGGAGGGCGATGCGCCCGTGCGCCGACTCATCCGATGAATGCAGGACTGCGCGCGGAGCCGCCATGAAACCGACGGAACTGGAGGATCGCTACGGCGCCCGGAACTACGCGCCGCTCGACATCGTGATCGAGCGGGCCGAGGGTGTCTGGGTGTGGGACATCCAGGGCAAGCGCTACCTCGATTGCCTCGCGGCGTACTCGGCGGTCAACCAGGGGCACTGCCATCCACGGATCGTGGAGGCTTTGGTCCGGCAAAGCCGCAAGGTGGCGGTCACTTCGCGAGCGTTCCACAACGCCGAACTCGGGGCGTTCTTCCGCGACATCTGCGAACTGACGGGCTTCGGGCGGGCGCTGCCGATGAACACCGGCGCCGAGGCGGTGGAGACGGCGATCAAGCTTGCCCGCAAGTGGGCCTACACCCGCAAGGGCGTGCCTTCCGGACAGGCGGAGATCCTCGCTTTCGCCAACAACTTCCACGGCCGCACGACGACGATCGTCGGCTTTTCGAGCGAACCGCAGTACCGCGACGGGTTCGGCCCGTTCACCCCAGGTTTCGAGCTGCTGCCGTTTGGCGACGCCTCCGCGGCAAGGGCGGCGGTGGGTCCGGACACGGCGGCCGTGCTGGTCGAGCCGATCCAGGGCGAAGGGGGCATCATCGTGCCTCCTGACGGCTTCCTGGCCGAGCTGCGGGAGGTTTGCAGCGAAAGGAACGCGCTCCTGATCGTGGACGAGATTCAGTCGGGTCTGGGACGCACGGGCACGATGTTCGCGCACGAGCACGACGGCATCCGCCCTGACGTGATGCTGCTGGGCAAGGCGCTGTCCGGCGGCCTGTATCCGGTCTCCGTGGTGGTGGCCGACGCCGAGATCATGGACGTGTTCCAGCCCGGCGATCACGGTTCCACCTACGGCGGCAATCCGGTTGGAGCCGCGGTGGCGCGCGCGGCTCTGGCGGTGTTGCAGGAGGAAGGGCTGGTAGACAACTCGGCTCGCCTCGGCGAGCGCGCGTTGCGGCGGCTGCGGGGCATCGAGGCGCCGCGGGTGCGTGAGGTTCGCGGACGGGGGCTCTGGATCGGGATCGAACTCCATGAATCCGCGGGCGGCGCCCGTTCGTATTGTGAACAACTCGCTACGCGCGGCCTGCTGTGCAAGGAAACCCATGATCACGTCATCCGATTCGCGCCGCCCCTGGTGATCGGCCAGGAGGAACTGGACTGGGCGCTGGACCGGATCGAGGAGGTGTTGACGGCTTGACGACGAGCGATGCGCTGTACGGTTCGACCGGTAGCGCGGACGTGCCTCCAGCCGGCGGCGCCGAGGAGCGGGTCCGTGCGATCCGCCGGCCCCATCCCAAGCTGCTCCGGTACTACGTCCTCTTCTCCCTGATCACCGGCCCCGCCTTTCCCTTCGTCTTCGCCTATCTGTTCCTTCGCTATCGCACGCTGAACTACCGCTTCGACGACGAAGGCGTGACGATGAGCTGGGGCGCTCTGTTCAAGCGCGAGATCAGCCTCACCTACAGTCGCATTCAGGACATCCACGTGCAGAGCAACGCGGTCGAGCGGTGGTTCGGTCTCTCGCGGCTGCTCGTGCAGACCGCGAGCGGTTCGGCGAAGGCGGAGATGAAGGTCGAGGGCCTGCTGGAGCTGTCGGCGGTGCGCAACTTCATGTACAGCCGGATGCGCGGCGCGCGGACGGCGGCCCCAACCGGTGCGGTTGGCGCCACGGCCGCTGCGCCCCGGGCCACCGCGCCCGCGGCGACCGCCGACTCTGCCGCCCTGGCCGCGACTCTGCGAAAGATCGCCCGCGAAGTCACCGCGATCCGTGAGGAGTTGGAGCGGCGGGGGTTGGATCGAGGCAACCGATGACTGGCGAGCCGGCCGCCGGGGCAGCCGGCACCCGAATGCCCAGGGGCCTGAAGCGCCTGTTGCTTTGGCTGTTTCAGGTCGAAGAGCGTCCCGAGCCTCCCCCGGGATCGCCGGAGTCGCTCAGGGTGTTCCGAGCTTCGTCGCGATACTTCGGGTACAGCGTGCTGAAGTGGGCCATCGGGCAGGTGTTCGCCCTGGTGGGCCTGGTCGGATCCGCCATCGGACTCGGTTTCGTCGAGTTCTTCGAGGACCATGCGGCCGGCGCCGCTCTCTGGTTCAGGTTCACCGAGACGCTGGCGCCTCTCCTGATCGTCCTCTTCGTGGTTCAGTTCCTGACGTCGTTCTCCGTGCTTCGCCTGGGCTACGAGATGCGCTGGTACATGGTGAGCGACCGCGCCCTTCGCATCCGGTACGGCATCTACAGCCTCCGCGAGCAGACGATGACCGTTGTGAACATCCAGAACATGGCGGTGAAGCGCGGTCCCCTGCAGCGTCTGTTCGGCATCGCCGACCTGGAAATCCGTACTGCCAGCGGCGGCGGTTCGGATGATGACGACGAGGACAGCCTGAACCGCGGTCTGCTCCAGGGCCTGGACAACGCGGAAGAGGTGCGCAACCTGCTGCTGGCGTCGTTGCGGCAGAGTCGGGACGCCGGACTTGGCGATCCCGACGACCAGTCGACCGTGCCGGCGGTTCCGGTCGCTCCTGTGGAAGCCGCTGCCCCGGCCCCAGGGGACGGGGGTCCCGTTCTCGCGGCCGCTCAGGAGTTGCTCGCCGAGTCGCGCGCGCTGCGGAGACTCCTGAATGCCGGAACTTCCTGACGTCGTCGTCTACTGCGAAGCGATCGAACGTCGGGTCGCCGGCCGCGATCTGACGCGCATCCGCGTGCGCAGTCCCTTCCTGCTGCGTTCCGTACGGCCGCCGTTGTCGCAGGCAGAAGGGCGCGCTGTCCTCAGTGTCCGACGAGTCGGAAAGCGGGTCGTCCTCTGCCTGGAGGGCGAGCTGTTCCTGGCCATCCATCTGATGATCGCGGGTCGCTTCCGTTGGGGCGCACAAGCGGCGAAGCTGCCGGGGCGGGTGGGCCTGGCCGCGTTCGATTTCGAGCACGGCACGCTGCTCCTGACCGAGGCCGGCAGCAAGCGGAGGGCCGCCATGCACCTCGTTGCCGGTGAGGAGGGGCTGGCGACTCTCGATCGGGGCGGACTCGAAGTGCTGGAGTCCGGACCTGAAGCGTTCCGGGCACAGCTTGTCGCGGAGAACCACACGCTGAAGCGGGCGCTGATCGATCCGCGGCTGTTCAGCGGCATCGGCAACGCCTACTCGGACGAGATCCTCCATCGCGCCCGGCTGTCTCCGATGCGCTGGACCACCCGGCTCGGCGCGGAGCAGATCGACGAGTTGCACCGCGCCGCAGTAGCGGTTCTGAGCGAGTGGACCGATCGGCTGCGCGAGGAGGCCGGCGGCCGGTTCCCGGCCAAGGTGACTGCCTTTCACGACGACATGGCGGTTCACGGCCGATACCGCAAGCCGTGCCCACGTTGCGGTGCGCCGGTCCAGCGCATCGTCTACGCGGAAAACGAGTGCAACTACTGTGCGCGCTGCCAGACCGGTGGCCGGCTCCTCGCCGATCGGGCTCTTTCACGCCTGCTGAAGGCGGACTGGCCGAAGACGGTGGAGGGGTTGGAGGAGCTCCTGGGCGGCGGCGAGGCTCGGTAGGGTGCGGGTTCCTTGACGGCGACGGCGGAACACTCCGGACTCACCGACTGCCACGCACACCTGTGCGCCGGCGCCTTCGCGGCAGACCTCGCCGAGGTGCTGGCGCGGGCCCGCGATGTTGGCGTCGATGCGGTGGTCGCGGTCGGAGAGACGTTCGCGGACGCCGAGCGCAACCTGGAGTTGGCTGAGGCGTATCCCGGCGTCGTCCGCCCGACGGCCGGGTTGTATCCGACCCACCTCGATCTGGCCGCGGCAGATCGGGTCGCCAACCTGATTCGCCGCGAACGATCCCGGCTCGTAGCCATTGGCGAGGTCGGTCTGGACCGCTGGAAAGTGCGTGAGGAGAGCGATCTGGCGCTCCAGCGGGAGATCTTCGCCCTCTTCATCGACCTCTCGATCGAACTCGACCTTCCGCTCAACGTTCACTCCCGCTCCGCCGGCCACTACGCGATCGACCTGCTGCGGGAACGAGGGGCGAAACGGGTACAGCTCCATGCGTTCGACGGCCGCGCCGCCCGCGCCGAACCGGCGGTCGAGGCGGGCTACTTCTTCTCCGTGCCGCCATCGATCGTTCGTTCGCCGCAGAAGCAGAAACTCGTGCGGCGTCTGCCGCTCTCGTGCCTGCTCCTGGAAACGGACAGTCCGGTGCTGGGACCGGAGCGCGACCGCCGGAATGAACCGGCGAATGCGGTCGTGTCGCTCCGGGCCATCGCGGAACTGAAGGCCACTACCGAAGAGGAAGTTGCCTCGGCGGTTACGGAGAATGCGGGGCGGTTGTACGGCTGAGTCCCGGCACGCGGTTCCGCGCCCTCCGGGCCTGGGCCCCCTTAGGGCACTGTCTGAATCGCCGCCGGTGCGCCAAGGAAGAGCGTCGGATCGACTCGTGCGCCCTGCCAGCGGATGCCGAAGTGGAGGTGCGGGCCGGTGGATCGGCCGGTCGAGCCGACGGTCCCGATCAGGCGTCCGCGGGACACTTCGTCCCCCTGCTCGACGAAGACCTCGTGCAGGTGGAAGTACATGCTGATCAGGCCGTTGCCATGGTCGAGAAACACCGAGTTGCCGGAGAAGAAGAACTCACCGGTCAGGGCGACCGCGGCATCGTCGACCGCCAGCACGGGCGTCCCCTGGGGAACCGCATAGTCGGCGCCCGTGTGTGGGGAGCGCGGCTCCCCGTTGATGATGCGCTTGGCGCCGAAGCGTCCGCCGGCCGGCAGCTTCTCCAGCGGTGGCCCCAGGGGCAGCGAGAACCGGGAGCCGCCCTGCCGGCCCCAGAGCTTCGCGATCAGCGCGTTCTCCCGCTGTACGCGGGCCAGGTTCTCGGGCGACAGATCGACACGGCTCTGGTCCTTGATCGTCAGCCGCTGTACCGAATAGGGGTACTCGCCGAGGCCGATGCGCAGGCGTTCCCGCCCACCGTCGCGGTCGCGTTCCGCCACGATGTCGTCGGTTCGCGTGAGGCCGACCGGAACCAGGCATCCCGGCTTGCCGTCGAGCTCGGTTGGGGCGAACATGCGATCACCGACGAGGCAGCGCTCGATTCCCTCGCCGGGCCAGTGGATGAGACTGCCAGGCGGGGCGGTCTGGGCGGCGGCAGGTGCCGTGGCCGCCACGAGCATCGTGGTGAGGAAGACGAAGCTGGCACACGATCGAAGGCGGGTCATGGCCTGACTATAGACGATCGCGCATATGTTCGGCGATCGGCGCCGGCTGAAGGGGCGACGGTCCTTCGGCGTTCGCGGTACGCTTTCGGTCTGCCGGGCAACGGCTGTCCGGACCGGAAAGGAGCCCTGTGAGTCTGAGAGAGACGTACCTTGAGAGCGACGGACTTGAGCTGGCGCGCCTGCTGCGTGCGGGAGAACTGGGCCCCTCCGAGGCGGTCGAGTGCGCCGCCGCGATCGCCTCCGAGTTGAACGGCAGCCTGAATGCGGTCGTGTACTCGGACTTCGAGCGCACCGCGGAAGCGGCGCCCGAAGCCGTGGCGGCAGGCGGACCGTTCGCCGGAGTCCCCTACCTCCTGAAGGACCTCTATGCCGCTGCGGAGGGCCTGCCGATGACGAACGGCAGTCGCCTGTTCGCCGGCAACGTGCCGGACCACGACTCCGAGATGGTGCGCCGCTACCGGCGGGCGGGCCTGCTGATCGCGGGCCGGACAGCTTCGCCGGAGTTCGGACTCACGACCAGCACCGAGTCCGCGATCTTCGGTCAGACCAGGAATCCCTGGAACCTGGAGCACATCGCGGGAGGTTCGTCGGGGGGAGCGGCCGCCGCCGTGGCAGCAGGCATCGTGCCCGCCGCGCACGCCAGCGACGGCGGCGGCTCGATCAGGATCCCGGCGTCGTGTTGCGGGCTGTTCGGCCTCAAGCCGAGCCGTGCCCGCGTATCCCTGGCCCCGGATGCCGGCGAAGGCTGGGCCGGTCTTTCGATCCAGCACTGCGTGAGCCGCACGGTGCGCGATAGCGCCGCGCTCCTCGATGCGGTGGCCGGTCCGGTGGCGGGCGATCCCTACGCGGCGCCGCCGCCGGAACGGCCCTTCCTGGAGGAGGTGGGGCGGGCGCCTGGCCGGTTGCGGATTGCCCTCACCACACGGGCGTTCAACGGTTCCGAGGTCCATCCGTCGTGCGTTGCGGCGGCCGGGGAGACGGCCCGCCTCTGTACGAAACTGGGGCACGAAGTCGAGGAGGCGGCGCCGGAAATCGACGCCGTGGCGCTGGGCAACGCGACTCGGCTGATCGTGGCCGCGAACATCCGCGCCACGGTGGCTGAACGGTCCGAGGCGCTCGGCCGTAGACCCCGGGAAGACGAGCTGGAACCGTTGACCTGGGCCATGGCCGCGGTGGCGGAGGAGCACGATGTCGCCGACTACGTTCGCGCGACCCGTACCGTGCACGCCGTCGGCCGCCAGGTAGCCGCGTTCTTCTCGGAGGGCTATGACGTCCTCCTGTCGCCCACGATGGCTGCGCCGCCGGAGAAGCTCGGGGTTCTCTCGCTCGCCAATCGGGGCGACGACTACCTGCCCGCTCTGCTGAAGACGATCGGCTTCACGCAACTGATGAACGTGACAGGGAATCCGGCCGCTTCCGTGCCGCTCTGTTGGACTGACGCCCGTGGAGGGTTGCCGATCGGCGTTCAGCTTGCCGGCCCGATGGGAGGCGAAGGGGTGTTGCTGCGGTTGAGCAGCCAGCTCGAGCAGGCCAGACCCTGGGCCTCTCGCAAACCGCAGTGTTCGGCGTGGAGCGGGACCTGAGGGCGGCTGTCGCAAGCGTAGTCGTCCTGGCGGCGACCTTGCCGGTTGCCGCGGCCGGCGGTGAGCCGCCGTGGCAACGACTCGAGTTTCGGGCGAAGAAGCTCTTTCTCTCCGCGGACGCCGCTGTGGAGTTCGACGCCAGGGCGGCGCTGCCCGTGGGTGACCGCTGCGCTGGTAGCCGCGGGTTTCCGGACTCGGCCGCGCGGATCCGGATCGAATCCTCCATGCTGGGCCGGCGTTCCCTGTCCTCGCTGTGGTTCGACCCGGAGAGTCTCGAGGCCCACATCCGTGTTCAGGAGGAGCGGGGCAGCCGGAATCGCTACAAGAGCTACACGTTCTGTGAGGGCAGCGTCGAAGCGGAGAGAGCGACGCCGAACGCCGGAGAGGCCGACCTGCCTGTCGGGGAGTGGACCCACCGCTACCCGCTTCTTCACGACGTTCCGGCGGGACTCGCGGCGCCCCTGTCGGAGCCGTCCGCGCTCCTGCACCTGGTTGGCCGGTGGGCTGCGCTGCCGCTGGAGCCGGGAGTCGTTGCGAGCCGGACCGTTCCCGTGTTTTCGAACCGCCAGGTGCTGGCCGTTCGGATCGACCGGGATCCGGAGGCGGTCGCGGCCGTGCCCGGGTTCGAGATCACCGGCGGTCCCTCGCCGGAGGAACTGTCTCTGGTGCGCTTCACCTTGACGCCGGTCGCCGTCGGCGAGGACGGAACGGCCGAGGACTTCGAGTTGCTGGGGCTCGAGGGCGCGATCGAGATCCTCGCGGCGAGGGAACTTCAACTGCCCGTGTCGATTAGCGGTAGGCTCCCGCCTGCGGGCCGGGTCACGGTGCGGCTCAGACATGTGGAGTTGCGCGGGGACCACTGACCACGAGGACGTTTGAAGTTGCGGTTCAGGAACGCGGGCTGGGTGGCTGCTTGGCGATAGAATCGATAGAACGTTCAGGAAACCTTGAAAGTATGAGCAACAGCGCTGGACGATGTCCGTGACAACCGGCGGCAACGACGGCATGGACCGCGTGCGCGAGGAGTTCGTCCAGCTCTGGGGGGCGCTGGGGACCTTCTGGGGCGTTCCGCCGACCACGGCGCGAGTCTTCGGCTGGCTGATGTCGCGCAGCGAACCGGCCGACGCGCAGGAGATCATGGCCGGCCTGGAACTCAGCCGCGGCGCGGTGTCCATGGCGTGCCGGGAACTGCGCGAATGGAAGCTGATTGCCCCTGAGCGGGTCGCCGGCTCGCGGCGGGTCGTCTATCGACCCGAAACGGACCTCGAGCGAGTGCTCCGGAACGTCATCCAGATGCGCAAGCGGCGAGAGTGGGATCCGATTCGTGAGAACATGCTCGACTGGATTCCGGCCCTGGAGTCCGATTCTTCCCCCGAGACGGCGGTGTTCCTCCAGCGGTTGCGAGCGATCGACACGGTCATGGGGCGTGCAGACGAGATCGCGGAGTTCCTGCTGAAGGGCGGCACGGTGACGGACTTCGGACTCAAGGCGGTCCTCGGCGCCGGGGCCGTCGCCGCCAGGTTGGGGAACCTTGCCCTCTCGCGGCGGGAACCGACCGCGTCGCCGGAGCCGGTCGGGGACCTCGAGGTAGAGGAACAGGAGAGTTGACCGTGCTTCCCGACCAACGGGCGGACCGCGTCGTGGCTGACGACGTGCTGGTGCGGCTGCGCGACCTTTGCGCCGACGGCGGCCTGGGCGGCCTCGCCGCCACGATGGAGGACCTGGTCGGTTTCGTGCGTGCGGAACTGGCGGCAGTCGAGGACGAGCTGGCGGCGCTGTCGACGGGCGATTCCCTGGTGGGCGAGGCCGGAACGACCCTGGTCCATCTCGGCGGCAAACGGTTGCGGCCGCTCTGTGTCGTTCTCGCGGCTCGTATCGGACGGGCGCCGGCTGCGGCGGTGCGCGACATCGCGGTCGCTGCCGAGCTCGTTCACAATGCGACCCTGCTGCACGACGACGTGGTGGATCACGCGGATCGCCGTCGCGGTCAGTTGACGGCCCGGGTAGAACTCGGCAACGCGGCCTCGATCTTCGCGGGCGACTATCTGTTGATCGAAGCCCTGCAACGGGTCCAACGGGCTGGTGTTCCGGGCGTCATGGAGGGTCTGCTGGGGACCATCGCCGAGATGATCCGGGCCGAGTCGCTCCAACTGGAGAACCGCGGCCGACTGGATACGTCGGAGGAGCTCTACTTCGAGGTCGCCCGTGGCAAGTCGGCGGCCCTGTTCCGGTGGGCGCTGGGCGCCGGAGCGCTCGCCGGCGGCGCGTCGCCGGAACACCACGCCGCGCTCGAAGCGTACGGCGAGTCGGTGGGAGTGGCCTTCCAGTTGGTCGACGATCTACTGGACCTGATGGGCCATCACAGCAACACGGGCAAGACGCTGTTCAGCGATCTCTCCGAGGGCAAGGTCACGTTTCCGCTGATCGTGGTCCTTAAGCGTCAGCCGGAGCTCGCGGACACAATTCGCGCCATCGCGGCCGACGGCTCCGTCGTGCCGAATGGCGACGTGTCGGGTCTTCGTCGCGCCGCGGCGAACGGCGACGGTCCGACGAACGGTGACGGTCCGACGAACGGTGATGGCCCGACGAACGGTGGCGGCGCCGGAAGCGAGGTCGGTCGCCGGCAGGAGCGCGTGCTGGAGGCGATGGTGCGCCACGGCGTCGAGGAGACCTGTCGCGGTCTCGCGGCAAGCCACGTCGACCAGGGAATCGAGGCCCTGACGGACCTTCCAGACGGAAACGCCCGGCGAGCTCTGATTGCCGTGGCACGCGCGAGCGTGCTGCGGGAACGGTAGGCGCCCGGCGTCCGGAAGATACCTGGATGGTCCTGGTCGAGACTGTAATGCGGGGTGGGGGCGGCTCGGGTGCGATGTTCGATGGCATCGCTTCGCGCTACGACCTCCTGAATCGGCTGAACTCCCTTGGCGCGGATCGGCGCTGGAGGCGGATTGCGGTGGAGGCGCTTGAGCTCGACGGGACCGGCGGCGCTCCGAGAGTCCTGGACGTCGCGTCGGGTACCGGCGATCTCGCGATCGCGGTCGCGAGACGGTACGAGGGAGCCACGGTCCAGGGCGTCGATCCTTCCCTCCGCATGACGGCGATCGGCCGCCGCAAGGTCGAGCGTTTCGGTCTTGGCGACCGGATCAGACTGGACGAGGGCGACGCTCAGGATCTCGCCTTTGCCGACGATTCGTTCGACGCCGTGACGATCTCCTTCGGTATCCGGAACATCCCGGATCGGGACCGCGCCCTGCGGGAGATCGCGCGGGTCACGCGGCCCGGCGGCCGGGTGGCCGTACTCGAACTCGGCGAACCGCCGAGAGGTCTCTTGGGCGTACTCCCCCGTTTCCACATCCGGTACGTGGTCCCCCTGGTAGGTGCTCTCCTGGCGGGAGCGGACGAGTACCGCTACCTCGAGCGGTCGATTCGAGCCTTCCCGCCGGTGCCGGAGTTCGTTCGCACGATGGCCGATGCCGGGCTGGCGCCGGTCACGACTCGCTCGCTGAGCTTCGGTGCCTGCAACCTCTTCGTCGCCTGTTCGACCGGGGAGAAGATCCTCGCCGGAGCCGGCGCATGACGTCGCCGGTCACCGGACCGCGGTTGGTGCCGCCCACGGAGGCGCCGCGAGCGCAGTTGTCGACCTTGCGCGTAGAGGCGCCGCGAGTGGCGCCTGAGAGGTTCCTGCGGCTGGTGGCCCGGACCTTCTCCGACTGCGTACCGGTGGGGCATCTCTGGTCACCGCCCGAAGGGCTGCAGTGCGCGGGCTGGGGCGCCGCGCGGCGTTTCGAGGTCGAGTGGGACGCGGGGATCGATCGGCTTGCGGAGCGGGCTGCCGGCCTGTGGCCCCAACTGGCGGACGCCGATCCGCTCGCGCTGAGGCTCTACGGGGGCCTCGCATTCGATCCGGGCTTGGCCGAAGACCGGTCGGCCCGGGGTGATTCCGCCTGGAGGGACTTCGGAGCAGGCAGCTTCGTGCTGCCCCGGGTCGGCTATGTGGCGGAGGCTGAGGCGGCCTGCGTGTACGCGGTTCTCGAGGGTGCGGACATGGCCGCCGCGGCGGACTGGCGGGAGCGGCTCGAACGCCTGGCCGAGGAACTCGACCGGGAGAGCCCCTCGGTGGACGGAGCCAACGGCAACGGTCGTACACCGGACGGGGACCCGCTGACCCTGCCCGGGATCCTGCGAAGCCGCGACGAGCCCGCCGCCGAGGAGTGGCTTCGACGGGTGGAGCGACTCCGGGGCGACGTGTCCGACGGCCGACTCCAGAAGGTCGTCGCGGCCCGGACGGTTGAACTGGGGCTCGACCGACCGTTCGGGACCGGTGATCTGGCCCGCATCGCGGAGCGCTTGCGAAGGCACATGCCGACCTGTACCCGTTTCGCCTTTCTCCGCGGAGGATCGATCTTCTTCGGCGCCACGCCGGAGCTGCTCGTCAGCCGGCGGGGCCGGCGTATCGGGACCCTGGCCCTGGCCGGTTCGATCGCGAGCGACCCTTCCCCCGAAAGGCGCCGGGAACTGGAGCGGCTGCTGCTCGAGAGCGCGAAGGACCGGCTGGAGCACGACCTGGTCGTGCGTCGTCTCGTCGAGTGCCTGGATCGGAGTTGCGGTGCTTCCGCTTCGAACTCCCTGCCCGGAGTCCGCGTGCTGCGCAACGTCCTCCACCTGGAGACGCCGATTCACGCCGCGCTCGCGGAAACCGCCGAACCGCCCCATGTGCTGACGCTGGTGCGCGCGCTCCATCCAACGCCGGCTGTGGCGGGTAGCCCGACCCTTGACGCCCTGGCCGCGATCCGGCGCACGGAGGACCGTGACCGCGGCTGGTACGCCGGGCCGGTTGGATGGTTCGACGGCCGCGGCGACGGCGAGTTCTCGATTGCGTTGCGCTCGTGCCTCGCCGCCGGCCGCAGGGGCTTGCTCTACTCGGGCGCCGGTATCGTCGCCGACTCGGATCCGGACCGCGAACTGGCCGAGACGAATCTCAAGCTCGACGCAATTCTGGGCGCATGGGGATAGGAGTCCGCGCGGTCGAGGCTGAGGTGCAGTTCCAGCGTGCGCGCCTGCTCGTGGGTGCTCTGATTGGTGCGGGCGTACGGCGAATCGTGACGAGCCCGGGCTCGCGCTCGACGCCGCTCGTTCTTGCAGCCCTGGACCATGCGGTGGCCGCGGGGAGAGCCGCGGACCTTCAGCTCGCGAGCATCATCGATGAGAGGGCGGCCGGCTTCTACGCCCTCGGCCAGGCGCGTGTGACGGGCATGCCGACGGCCCTGATCTGTACCTCGGGCAGCGCGCCGGCCCACTACTTTCCGGCGATCCTGGAAGCCCGGGAGGCCGGACTGCCTCTCGTTGTTCTAAGCGCCGACCGGCCGTCGGAAGAGATGGACTGTGCGTCCCCTCAGACCACCGATCAGACGAAGCTCTTCGGATCGGCGGTGAACTTCTTTGCCGAGATCGACCTGGGAGGGCGGACGGATGTCCTGAGCCTGCGGGCTCTTCGCCGGACGGCGGCGCAGGCGGTGTTCCGTTCTCGCTGGCCGAGAGGCGGAGCGGTGCACCTCAATGTGCGGGCGAGAAAACCCCTGGAGCGGCCGAAGGGCGGAGATGAGCATCCGACCGCGCTCGCGGTGGACGAGTTGCTGGAGGAGCCGCTCGATGTCGGCGTTCCGAGCGTCGCGCCGGACCCGGACGCCCTGGATCGGGCGGCTCAGCTCTGCCGGCAGGCGGAACGCGGACTCATCGTCGCGGGACCCCTGGCTCTGCCGCCGAGAAGGGTCCGTCAGACGGCGACCGATGTCTTCGGCCTTGCGGAACTGGCTCGTCGAACCGGCTTCCCGCTGGTGGCGGAGGCTACGAGCCAGAGCCGGTTCGTGGAATCGGACACCCCTGGTGGAGTTGGATATCGCGCGGACTGCCTGGGCGCGGCCTGGTCAAGCGATGACCGGAAGACCCTACCGGTACCGGACCTCGTCATGCAGGTCGGCCTTCCCCCTGTATCAGCCGATTTGCAGCGCTTCCTGGAAACCAGCGCTGCGCGTCAGATCGTGCTGTCGGAAGGCCCGTGGACCGACCCGGCTGGACTTGCCTCGGTCTTCCTGCAGGGCGATGTCAGGGCCGCTGTTGGCGGCCTTTGCTCTCGGTTGGAGGCGGCACGTTCCACTACGACACGCGACCGATGGCGCCGTGAGGTGGTGGCCCTCAGTCGCCGCTTCCGAGACGCTGGCGCGAGCCTCACTGCCGAAGCGGGAGAGGGTACCTTCCACGATGGCCATGCGGTGCAGGCGGCGGTGCAGGCGACGCCGGCGGGCGGTCTGCTGATGCTCGGGAACAGTCTGCCCGTGCGGCTGATCGAAGACTGGGTCGGGACTGTCGAACGTCGTATCTGGGTCGCCAGTCAGCGCGGGTTGGGCGGTATCGATGGCCTCGTGGCAGGTTTTCTGGGCTCGCTTTCCGCCGGCGCCTTTCCGGCCGGCGTACTGCTTCTCGGCGATGTCAGCTTGCTGCACGACCTGGACGGTCTGACCGCGGCGTCGATGTGCGGGGAAGGCTCGCCAGCGGTCATCGTCGTCATCGACAATGGGGGCGGACGGATTTTCGACCGTCTTCCGATCGCCGAGACTGACGTGTTCCGCGGCCCGGCAGGCAGGCACTGGCTCACTCCGCATGGAGTCGACTACTACGGGCTGGCGCAGGCGTTCGGGTTGACCTACGTCCGGGCGAAGAGGCTCCGGGAGTTGAGGCGAGAGCTGGAGGCTGCGGTCAGCCGGAGCGGCGTTTCGCTTGTCGTCGCCGCCCCGGGCCGATGACGACGGCCGTCCTGATCCACGGCTTCTCCGGCAGCCCGGAGAGCTGGCGGCAGACGGCCGGTCGACTTCGCCTGGCTACCTACGCACCCGCCGTCTGCGGGCATGGAGGCGGCACTGCGGCCGACGCCGTAGCCCACTCCTTCGAGGCCGAGGTCGAACGGCTTGCATCCGAGATCAGGGCCGCCGTGCCCGCGCCGCGGTATCTCGCCGGCTACTCGCTGGGCGGTCGCCTGGCTCTCGGCATGCTGGTGCGCCATCCCGGCCTCTTCGTGGGCGCTGCCACGATCGGCGCGAACCCGGGAATCGACGGCGAGGGCGACCGGGAGGCGAGGAGAGCCGCGGACGAAGCCTGGGCGGGACTCATCGAAGAGCGGGGTCTGGACATTTTCGACCGCGAATGGTCCAGCCTGCCGCTGTTCCGGAGCCAGCGGCACCTCGAAGCGGAGGTGCTGGAAGAGCAGCGAAGGATCCGTCTCGGACACGATCCGGCCGGCCTGGCCGCGGCGATGAGAACGCTCAGCCTGGGTGCGATGCCCGACTATCGTGAGTCCCTCTCGGCCGTCACCTGCCCGGTCGAGTTGATCGCGGGCGGCCTCGACGTGAAGTTCAGCGCCCTCGCGGGGCAGATGGCCGAAGAGCTACCCCAGGCCGTCGTTCATGTCGTCGATGGCGCTGGGCACAACGTTCCCCTGGAGGCGCCGGCTGAACTGGCCCGGTTGCTGAACGACGCCGCGGACGTTTGACCGCACCCTGGGGCGAGTCCGGAGTCGGGCTCCCGGGGGTTCTGTGCCGTTGTAGTGTCGCCGGTCGAAGGAGGCGAGCGGGATGAGTGGAGAATCGAGCCAGGAGTGGCGGAGCGCGGGTGAGTACACCGACATTCGGTACGAGAAGTCCTATGTGGACGGCCAACCGGAGGGGATCGCGAAGATCACGATCAACCGGCCGGAGGTTCGCAACGCGTTCCGGCCGTTGACGGTCAAGGAGATGAGCGCGGCGGTCGACCTGGCGCGGGACGACGGCGAAGTCGGCGCGGTCATCCTGACCGGCGAGGGACCGATGGCGTTCTGTTCAGGCGGCGATCAGCGGATCCGTGGCGACGCGGGGTACGTCGGGGATGACGGTGTACCGCGCCTCAACGTGCTCGACCTGCAGCGCCAGATTCGCACGTTGCCGAAGCCGGTTGTCGCCATGGTTGCCGGCTATGCCATCGGTGGAGGCCATGTGCTGCACATGGTCTGCGACCTGACGATCGCGGCGGACAACGCGCGGTTCGGTCAGACCGGCCCGCGCGTGGGGAGCTTCGACGGCGGCTATGGCGCCTCCTACATGGCGCGGATCGTGGGACAGAAGAAGGCGCGGGAGATCTGGTTCCTGTGCCGCCAGTACGATGCCCGACAGGCGCTGGATATGGGGCTCGTCAACACCGTCGTGCCGCTGGATCGGCTCGAGGAGGAGACGCTCCAGTGGTGCCGCGAGATGCTGGCCAACAGCCCGATGGCGCTGCGCTGCCTGAAGGCGGCGATGAATGCGGACTGCGACGGTCAGGCAGGGCTCCAGGAACTGGCGGGCAACGCGACGCTCTTGTTCTACATGACGCAGGAAGGGCAGGAGGGGCGCCAGGCGTTCCTCGAGAAGCGCAAGCCCGATTTCTCGAAGTTCCAGCGCTATCCATGACCGGGCGCGGAGGCCTCCGCGCCTGGGTGCTCGCGAGCCGGCCGAAGACCCTGTGGGCGGCGGTGACGCCGGTGGTCGTCGGCACGGCCTGCGCCGTCTCGGTCTCCGGCTTCGCTCCCGGCCCCGCCCTGGCCGCCCTCGGAGTCGCCATCTCGATCCAGATCGGCACGAACCTCTCGAACGACGTCCTCGACTTCGATCGTGGCGCGGACACCAAGCGACGCGTCGGCCCCGCGCGGGCGGTTCAGTCGGGGCTGCTGAGCCGGGGTCAGGTGTGGGCCGGCGCCTGGATCGCGTTCGGGATCAGTGTGGCGTGCGGGCTCTACCTCACGGCCGTGGCCGGCTGGCCGGTCCTGGTCGTCGGCGCGGTGTCGATCGCGTCGGGCCTGCTCTACACCGCGGGACCCTGGGCGTTGGCGTACACCGGCCTGGGCGACTTCTTCGTCGTCCTCTTCTTCGGCTTTGCCGCGGTGTGCGGCACGGTGTACGTGCAGGCTCTCCAGGTACCGCCTGCGGCGTGGTGGTCGGGCCTGGCGGTCGGGTCGCTCGCGACGGCGATCCTTGTCGTCAACAATCTGCGCGATCGCCAGGAGGACGCGCTGGCGGGCAAGCGGACGCTGGTTGTGCGCTTCGGCCCCCGGTTTGCGCGGCTCGAGTATGCGGCCCTGTTGCTGGTCGCCCACCTTGCGACTTTGCCGCTGGTGCCCCTCCTTGGCCTCTGGCCTCTCCTGTCCTGGTTGGCGCTGCCGTTCGCGGTGGTCGTGTTGCGGTCCGTGCGGCGTCGCGAGGGCGCCGCCCTGAACGCGTCCCTGGCGGCGACCGCCCGGTTGCTCCTGGTCTTTGGTGTCCTGCTGTCGATCGGCGTCGTGTTGGGGGCCGCGTCCTGACGATGGTGGGGAAGATGGAGCTGTCCGTTCGCTCCGCCGCACGGGAGGCGCCGGAACGGGTCGCGCTCGTTCACGGCGAGAAAGCCGTGACCTGGGCGGAACTGGCGGCGCGGGCGGACCATGTGCGCGTCGCGGTTCAGGAACATCTCGAGGCCATCGTGCGGCCGGTCGTCGCGGTCGTGGGGGGCATGGGGGTCGAAACAGTGGCAGCGGTCCTGGCCCTGCTGGAGGGCCGGGTGTCTTTCGTCCTGCTTCATCCGCGATGGCGCGGTGTCGAGAGGGATCGGGCGCTCCTGATGTCGGGAGCCTCGCTCGTCATCGAGGAGGATGGCAGGCTGACGGTGCTGCCGGCCGGCGCGGCGAACGAGACGTCGGTCGTCGGCAGCGGTTCGGTGGTCGTCTTCACTTCCGGCAGCACGGGCCGGCCGCGGGGAGCCGTCCTCAGCCAGGCGGCGCTGCGGGCGTCGGCGGCGGCGCATACTGCGGTCTTCGGATGGCGACAGGACGATCGCTGGCTGCTCAGTCTGCCGGTGGCCCACGTGGGCGGTCTCATGATCGTCGTCCGATCGCTTCTGGCGCGGAGGGCGATCGTGCTGGGCGGTCGGGAGCCGGATGGGTCCTTCGACGTGGACGCCGTGCTGGGCACGATGGAGCGCCGGAGAGTAACCCTGCTGTCGGTCGTGCCCACGATGCTCGGACGCCTGCTGGATGGCCGCAAAGGGGGGCCACCGGGTTCGCTGCGTGCGGTCCTCGTGGGTGGGGCGGCGGCCCCGGCGGTACTGATGGCGCGCGCGCGACGACGACGCTGGCCGGTGTTTGCAACCTACGGGCTCACGGAGGCCTGCTCCCAGGTCGCCACGGAACGGCCCCGGGAGCCGTTCGGCGGCGCGGGCGAGCCGCTGCCCGGCGTCGAGGTGCGGATCTCGTCCCGGGATGAGAGGGCCGGCTCGATCCGGATTCGCGGTCCGGTGCTGTTCGACGGCTATCTCGGTTGCGAACCGAACGCGCCACTCGATCGGCCCTTCGACGCGGACGGTTGGTTCGACACCGGCGATGTCGGCGCTCTGGACGTTTCGGGCAGACTTCACATCCTGGGTCGCCGGTCGGACCGGATAGTGACCGGCGGCGAGAACGTCGATCCGGCCGAAGTGGAAGCTGCCGTGGTCGAGTGGCCGGGAGCGAAGGCGGCCTGCGTCGTCGGCGTGGAGGACGGCGAATGGGGTGAACGGGTGGCGGCGGTCGTCGTGGGCTCGGGCACGTTCGGGGCCGCCGGCGGTCTTGGGGCCCTGGAAGCTCACCTCTGCGCCCGCCTGGCGGGCTTCAAGCGCCCGCGGTCCTGGAAGGTGGTCGACCGCCTGCCGCTGGCGCCCTCGGGCAAGGTGGACCGAGAGGCCTGTCGCGGCTTGCTGGTCGAATCGGACAACGCGTGCTCGGGGGGCGCGGTGCGATGAGCGTTCTTCCGGTCGTGGAGGAACTCGCGGACCGGCTCGATCTCCGGCGTCGGCTGGCTGTCTTCGAGCCGTATCGCTTCCATGGCGACCGCGGCGGAGTACCCGCTCTGCACGTCGACGACTTCACGGGAATCCCCTTTCTCGACGGCATCGCGGGAGTCGAGTGCTACCAGCACCGGGCGCGACTTCGGGCGGCGGAGGGCGATCTGGTCGCGGCCTCGACCCCCGCCTCCCCCGGCTACGAGCGGTACTTCCGGGACGTGCTGGGGCTGGGCGCGGCCGAGTTGGTGGAGGTCGATCCCGGTCGTGACCGGCTCGCGGTCGCGCGTGCCTGCATGGCCGGCGCTCCCCGGTCCCGTCTGGCCGCCCTCGCTGCGGCCAGCGGGGGCATGGTGATCGAGCCCTTCATGGGCATCGAAGTGATCTGGGAGCTGGCGGCGGCGTTGGCCGCCGACACCGGGACGAACGTGCGGGTGCTGGCGCCGCCGCCGCCGGTGGCCTGGATAGCCAACGACAAGGCGAGCTTCGAAGACCTCGTGACAGCGGTGCTGGGCTCCGGTTTCCTTCCTGACAGCCGGCGCTCGGCGTCCGCCGAGGCGTTGGCTCGCGGGTTGCTCGAGTTGGCCGAAGCGAGCCCGGCAGTGGCGCTCAAACGCTTGCGCTGCGCTTCCGCGATGGGGAACGAAGTGTTCAGGTCATCGGCTCTCCGCCGGAAGGGATCAGCGGGTGTGGTCGACATCGTCCGCGGCTTTCTCGAGCGCACCGGCTGGGACGGCGGCGAAGAGGTGCTCGCCGTGGCCTGGGAGGAGGCGTCGTCATCGCCCTCGACCCAGTGGTGGCTTCCGCCGCCCGGCGGTGGCGGTCCGCGGCTCGACGGCGTCTACGAGCAGATCCTCGCAGGCGAAGAGGGTGTCTTCGTGGGCAGCCGCCCAAGCGCACTCCCCTCCGAAGTCGAGCAGGCCATCGTGTCGCAGTCCGGCCGGGTGGCGGCCGTCCTGCAGGGTCTGGGCTACGTCGGCCGCTGCTCGTTCGATCACCTCGTGTTGCCTAGAGGCCGGGTCGTGTTCACGGAGTGCAACGGGCGCTGGGGCGGTACCAGCACGCCGATGAACCTGGTCGACCGGCTGCATCCGGAAGGCCGACCTCCGTACCAGGCGCAGGGTTTCGTCCACCGCGACCTCGTGGGCCTGAGCTTCCAGGAACTCAGCGCCAGAATGGGTGATTCACTCCGCGACCGCGGTGTCGACGCGGGCCGCTTTCTGCTCTACAACGTCGGGCCGCTGGAACGCTTCGGGAAGTTCGACGTCGTGGCAGTCGGGTCGAGCCGTGAGCACGTCGATCAGTTGATGAACGAAGAGCTGCCGGGCCGCCTCGGTCTGCGCTAGGCGTCGCGCAGACTGCGGTCCAGCGCCTCGCTCATCTGGCGAAGGCGCTCCGCTTCGGCGGCCGAGAGCACTCCTCCGCTCTCGCAGGCGCCGATCGTCAGCGTCATCTCGTTCAGGTGGTCCAGCGCCTCATCGGGTGCCGCTCGCTTCGCCGCCGGCGCGTGGGCTGCGGCAAAGAGCAACGTCGAGACGGTCAGAGCGAGTCGGCGCAGTCGCTGGCGCGGCGGCGCCGGGGCCGATTCCTCCTCGGCCGTCGCGTCGTAGACGTCGGCCAGCAGGATCCGCGAAATCGCGTAGGCATCCTTCATGTCGATCGCCTTCCTCCCGTCCGTTGCCCGAGAATGAACCCGGTGCCTTCAGAAGGTACAACGCATCGGCGCCCCGATTGGTTTCCGGTTTCCGATCTTTAGTTGGCTGACACAACGGCCCGATCGTCGAGTCGAACGGCGGTGAGCGTGTTCCCCCAGACGCAGCCGCTGTCGAGCGCGATGAGCTCGGGACGGAGGCGAACTCCGAGCGCGGCCCAGTGACCGCATACGACGGTGTGGCCTTTGCAGCCTCGCGGCTCGACATCGAACCAGGGTCGGAGATGGGTGGGGGCCTCTTCTGGTGGACCGTTGTAGTCGTGTGGCCTGGCGTCCGCGTCGAGCATTCGCATCCGTGTGAACGCGGCGAGGGAGTCGTCGTCACGGCTGCGCAGGAGGTCGATGGCTCCGGAGCCCCGGAGACGCCGTTCCAGTCGCCTCGCGGCTGCCGCTGCATCCTCGGGTGACCACCCGGGTCGGAGTCCGGCGTGGACCAGCACGAAGTCGACGTCCTCGATTCGTTCGAAGTGGACGAAGGGGCGCATGCGGAGCCAGTCGACCAGGTCGGGACCGTCGGTGGCGCGGAGCACTTCCTCCAGTGTGTCGGCCCGCCGTGCGGCGGCTATCCCGAGATACCTGGCAATCAGGTGCAGGTCGTGGTTTCCGAGCACGACCTGGAAGCGGTCGCCCATCTCGGCTTCCCGCGCGCGGGCCCAACGGAGCACGTCGAGCGAACGGGGGCCCCGGTTCACCAGGTCGCCCACCATCCACAGGCGGTCCCTGCGGACGTCCAGGCCGATGCGGCCGATCAGCGCGACCAGGCTGCTGAAGCAGCCGTGGACGTCGCCGATCGCCCAGGTCGCCATCGGTGTCCGCGACGTCGAGGAATGGCTAGTCGATGATGGCCTGGTAGGTCAGGGTCTGGAGATCCTGCCGGATGTTGAGGTGGGTGTAGGGCCTCACCTGGGTCATCAGGATGCCGATCAGTTCCTCTTCGGGATCGACCCAGAACACGGTGCAGTAGGCGCCTCCCCAGGAGTACGACCCGACCGAGGCCGGCATGGCGGACGGGCCGAGGTCGGTGACCACGCTGTAGCCGAGACCGAAGCCGTAGCCGGGACCCCGCAGCCAGAGGCCGTGGTCGCCGGTGTGGTTCGACGTCATCAGTTCCACCGTCTTGCGGCCGAGCACGCGGTTCCCGTCCAGCTCCCCGCCGGAGAGCATCATCTGGTGAAAACGGTAGTAGTCGGCGGCGGTGGAGACGAGCCCGCCGGAGCCGCTGAAGTACTTGTGCGGTTCGCGCACGTGCCGGGCGTTCGGGTCGGGCTTCTCGGTGAGGACGATCTTGCCGTCCTCGCCGGGCCGATAGAGGGCGGCGAAACGGTCGATCTTCGCTTCGGGCAGGTAGAAGTAGGTGTCGGTCATTCCGAGCGGCGCGAAGATCCGCTCCTTCAGGTACTCGTCGAACGTCTGGCCGGAGAGCACCTCGACCAGTCGGCCGACGACGTCGACGGAGGGCCCGTACTGCCAGGCATCTCCGGGGTGGAACTCGAGCGGCAGTTCCGCCAGGGCCGTGACGAAGTCGCCGACGGTCCACTCGGGATCGCGGTTCGTCCGCAGCTTCGTGTAGTCCGCCTTGAGCAGGCCGCGGTAGTTGTTCGCGAAACCGGCTGTATGGGTCAGGATGTGCTGAACCGTGATCGGCCGCGTGGCGGGCACGAGCTTGTACGCTTCGCCCAGGTACTCGTCGTCGTCCGGCACGAGCGCGACCTGCATCTCGGCGAACTCCGGCAGGTACTTCGCGATCGGGTCGCGAAGCTGGAACCTGCCTTCTTCGTAGAGGGTCATCAGCGCGACGGAGGCGATCGGCTTGGTCATCGACGCGATTCGGAAGATCGTGTCCCGGGTCATCGGCGCGCCTTCTTCCGGCCACCTCTGGCCCTGTGCATCGAAGTAGACGACCTTGCCGCGACGGGCGACCAGGGTGACGGTGCCGGCGACCTGCTTGCGTTCGATGTAGCCGGCCATCGCGTCCGAGAGACGCTGCAGCCTCTCGCTGGACATGCCGACGCTCTCGGGCTCGGCGACCGGCAGCGGCGCTGCGGCGGCCTGATCGGCGGCTGTGGTGGGAGGTGCGGCTCCGGCGCCGCCGGCGAGGAGGACTCCGAGGAGAAGCGCGGCGGCGGAGAGCATCAGGGCGCGGGTACGTTGATCGGACTTCATGGGGCGCCTCCTTAGGGAGAATGGCGGTGGTCTCTGCGGCCAGCGGATCAGCGTCTTGCCCGTGGCGTCAGCGTCGTCGTGTGCTGCTCGCCGTCGCGCACGTAGCCGACCTCGATGGAAACGTCGATCTTCACGGCGTCCAGGGCGTACGTGTAGTCGTAGATGTTTGCGATCGTCTGGCCGGCGAACTCGACGATCACGTCGCCGGCCTGAAGACCGGCTTCGGCGGCCGGGCCGCCCTCCATCACGCCGCCCAGCAGCAGGCCCTCCACCTCGCTGGCGTAGTCGGGGATCGTGCCGGTGTAGGCGCGCACGGTGTCCCGGCTGCCGCCCTGCTGGAGCGTCCGTTCGACCTTCGCGAACTCGAGCGGCTCGGCCTGGTTCGCGGCCCGGCGGGTGAGCAGGGCGGCGAAGCGGGCCACGCGCTCCAGGTCGTCGTAGTTGATGCGGTCCGCCGTGTCGGTCGGCCGGTGATAGTCCTCGTGGGAGCCGCTGAACAGGTTGACCGTCGGAACGCCGGCATTGTTGAAGCTCGATGTGTCGGTCGGCAGGTACGGGTCGGTCTGCATGCCGAGGTCGAAGCCCACCGGGACGTTCGCGGCTTCGACCAGCCCCGTCCAGTCCGGACTCGAGCCGACCGCCTGGACGGTCAGGCGGTTGTCGCGGACGCGGCCGACCATGTCCAGGTTCACGTACGCCGCGATCCGGTCGGCCGGGATGACGGCGTCGTCGACGAAGTCCGCCGAGCCCAGGAGCCCCAGCTCCTCGCCGGACCAGAAGGCGAGGGCGACGTTCCGGTCGTGGCCCATCTCGCGCAACTGGCGCGCGGCGGCGAGTACCGCCGCCGTACCCGAGGCGTTGTCGTCCGCGCCGAGGTGAATGGCGTCCTTCTCGTCCGGCCGCGCCAACGAGTTGCCGCCGCGGCCCCGGCCCAGGTGGTCGTAGTGGGCGCCGACGACGACCCACGGCTTGTCGAGGCTCTCCGCCTTGCCGCCGGGCAGGACGGCGACCACGTTCCGCGCCGTGCTGCGTTCCCGCTCGATCGCCGTGGTCAGGGTGACTCGCGTGCCGGGGATCGGGAAGCCGGCGGTGTGCGGGTTGCCGTCGTCGAAGCTCTTCTGGATCTCCTCGAGATCACGGCCGGTGCCTGCGAACAGCGCTCTGGCGACCTCACCGTCGACACTTGCGGCGGCGACGCCGGAGCCGGCCGCCGCGGTGTCGAAAGCCATCGGGATCGTCTCGCCGGCGTTGGGTGAGCGCGGACCGGTCAGGACGAGGAGACCCACGGCGCCCGCCTCGCGCGCGGTCAGTGCCTTGTAGCGGAGCCCCGAGTAGCGGTTCAGGATCGCCCGCGCTTCACCCTCGACGTCCTCGGGGACGTAGCGGAGGACGACGGCGATCTTGCCGGCCACGTCAAGCGTGGCGTAGCTGTCGTAGCCGAAGTCCTGGGAGTCAGGCACCCGGATGCCGTAGCCGGCGAACACCGCTTCGCCTTCGACTTCCGTCGAGTCGGAGAAGCCGAGCGCCTGGATCTGCGTCTGGTCGCTGAACGCGGCGGCGCCGTCCCCGGTCTCGATGCGGATCGTCGAGCCCGTGTCGCGCGCGCCGGAGGTGAACTCGAAGTCGAGGAGCAGGTCGTCCTCGTCGGGCAGCGGCTCGGCGCCGAGCGCGGCGAGCTGCTCAGCCAGGTACGCGGCGGCCCGCTGCTCGCCCTCCGTGCCCGTCAGCCGGCCGCCGAACTCCGGGGAGGCGAGGGTCGTGACGTGGCTCTCGAGCGCGGACCGCGGATCGGCCGGCGGTGCGGCACGTCCGCCGGGCACGCGGTTCGGCGACGCTTCGAGCGCGGCGAGCGCCGCCTCGTGGTTCCAGTCGGCGATGTAGAGCTGGCCGCCGTCGCCGCCGTGGCGGCTTGAAGTCCAGGCGAGCTGGCGGCCGTCCGGCGACGGCACGGGCAGGCCGTCGAAGCGGTCCGTGTAGGTGACCCGGACCGGTTCCTTCGCGCCCTCCGTGTCGACGATGAAGACCTCGAAGTTCTCGAAACCGAGCTTGTTCGAGGCAAAGAAGATGTACTCGCCCGAGGGGTGCTGGTACGGGGCCCAGCTCATCGCGCCGAAGTCGGTCAGTTGCCGCTGGTCGGAGCCGTCGGGGTTCATCGACCAGACGTCGGCGACCAGGCCGTCCTCGCTGAAGCGTCGCCAGACGATGCGGGAACCGTCGGCGAAGAAGAAGGGACCGCCGTCGTAGCCGGGCACGTTCGTGAGGCGCGTCTGTTCGCTGCCGTCGGCGCGCATGACGTAGATCTCGCCGAAGTACGCGGTGTCGATCTCGAGCAGGTTCGCTTCGCGTTCGTCGAGTTCGCGGTTGTAGGCGTCGCGGGTGGAGGCGAAGACGATCCACTCGCCGTCCGGGGAGTAGGCGCCTTCGGCGTCGTAGCCGCGGGCGTCGGTGAGCCTGACCGGGTCTCCACCCGCCATCGGCGTCGCGTAGATCTCCATCTCCGGGTCGTAGTCCCAGGCGTAGCGCCGTTCCTGGCCCGAGGCGCGGAAGTCGAGTTCCTGCTGTTGCAGCTCGGCCGACCGCGGGTCGTGGTGGGTCGACCCGTAGAGGATCGCCGAGCCGTCCGGGCGAATGAAGGCGCAGGTCGTCTTGCCGATTCCGGTCGACACCTCGCGGGTGTCGCCGGTGGCGAGGTCAAGCAGGTAGATCTGGTAGAACGGATTCTCGGGCCGCCGCTCGCTCTGGAACACGAGTTGGCCGCCGTCGGCGGAGAAGTAGCCCTCGCCGGAGCGCTTGCCTTCGTAGATGAGGCGCCGGCTGCGCTCGAGGAAGGTGCCTTCGTCGAGGGCGCCGTGTTGCGCGTACGCCGGCGCAGCGAGCGCAACGGCTAGCAGTGCGGTGGTTCGGAATTGCGGTTTCTGCACGACCTTGTCTCCCTGGACGAGCCTGCGAGGGTAACAGCCCATCGGAGCGGCGGCTGATGCACGCAGGGACGCCGGCGAGGGGGGAGCCCCTGACCGGCTGCTAGCCTGCCGGTCCATGTGGGCCGGCCTGCCGATCACGACCTGGGTGCTGCTCGCGGTGTCGGCCGGCGCAGGGCCTGCGCTGGTCCTGCTGCGGTGGTGGTCCGAGGGACGGCGCCGTCGCCGTCGCGGGTCCGCGCGGAGCGGCGCGGCGTGACGGCTAGCGCGCTCGTCCTCGTCCCCCTGGGGCTCTACATGCTGGTCCTCATCGGGCTCGGCCTGTGGGGCCGGCGCGAGGGAGGGACCCTCGAGGGCTACTACGTGGCCGGCAAGAAACTGCCCTCCTGGGTCATCGCCTTCAGTTCGAACGCCACCGGCGAGAGCGGCTGGCTGCTGCTCGGCCTGACCGGGATGGGATACGCGGTCGGCTTCCACGCGCTCTGGGTCGTGTTCGGCGAAGTGATGGGCGTCGCGATCGCCTGGACCCTCGTCTCGCGGCCGTTCAAGGAGTACACCGACCGCTACCGGGCGATCACCGTTCCCGACTACCTGGAAGAGCGGTTTCGGGATCGCCGGCAACTCCTGCGGAAGCTGAGCATCGCGATCATCCTGTCGATGGTCGCGGTTTACTGCTGCGCGCAACTCGTGGCGACAGGCAAGGCGTTCTCGTCCTTTCTGGGTTTCAGCTATGTCCACGGCGTGTTCCTGGGCGCGGGCGTCACGATCGTCTACACGGCGGTCGGCGGCTTCAAGGCCGTGGCTTACTCGGACCTGGTGCAGGGCCTGCTCATGGTGGGCGGGCTCGTCATGCTCCCGATCGTCGGCATCGCGGCCGCGGGCGGCTGGAACGAAGTGATCGGTGCGCTCCAGGCGGCCGACCCCGACCTGTTGCGCGCCATGGGCAGCCACGGCGTGACCTGGGCCGGCGTCCTTTCGGCCGCGAGCTTCGCCGGCATCGGGCTTGCCTTCCTGGGCGTGCCGCAACTCCTGACCCGGTTCATGTCCGCGGCGTCGGGTCGCGAACTCGTGCGGGGTGGCCGGGTCGCGGTCGTGTGCATGGTGCTGTTCGACGTCGGTGCGGTGTTCACCGGGATCGCCGGGCGGGCCCTGTTCCCGTTGCTGGACGATCCGGAAACCGTGATGCCGACGATGAGCGCGGAGCTGTTCCCGGCCCTGTTCACGGGCATCTTCCTGGTCATCGTCCTTGGCGCGATCATGTCGACCGTCGACTCGCTGCTAATCCTCGCTTCGTCTGCCGTCGTCAGGGACTTCGGGCAGAAGATCCTGGGCGCGGCCCGCGGAGGCGGCCGCCTGTCCCGCTACGGCCGCATCGCCACCGCGGTGGTGGGTGCCGTGGCGATCCCCTTCGCGCTCTACGAGCCGCCGCTGCTGTTCTGGTTCATGCTGTTTGCCTGGTCAGGCCTGGGCGGCGCTTTCGTCCCGGTCGTCCTCTGCTCCCTGTTCTGGAAGCGGACGACGTTGCCGGGCGCGCTGGCGGGGATGGCGGCAGGATTCACGGTGACAGTGGCCTGGGTCGTGTGGTTCAAGGCGTCCTACTACGACCTGTACGAACTGATCCCGGGGCTGATCGCCGGGACAGCGGCGACGGTGCTCGTCAGTCTGTGGACGAGTCCGCCCGACGGCGCCGCGGCGGAGTTCGACGACGTGCACGCCGCGGTCAGAGGGTCGTAGAGGGGGCTCGGGGCTACACTCCCGCCATGTTCGGCCGATTGCCTCTTGTCTTCCTGCTGGTCAGCGCCGTAGCGACTACTGCTGCAGCCGAGGAACTCTCCTACTACCTGCCGGCCGCCGGCGACCCGGCAGCCTACGACCCGGACGTGCCCCGGCCGTCCGCCGTGCTCGGCTACGAGGTCGGCGAATGGCACGTTCGTCCCGATCAGCTCAACGCCTACATGCGGGCCGTGGCCGCGTCCTCGCCGCGGGTGACCTTGTCGGTGCAGGGGCACACCCACGAGCAGCGTCCCCAGCTTCTGCTGGCGATCACGTCGCCGCGCAACCATGCCCGGCTCGGCGAGATCCGCGAAGAGCGACGCGCCCTGGTCGACCCGCGGCTGCCGGCGCCGGAACTCGAGGCTCTTCCGGCCGTCATCTGGCTCGGCTACAGCATCCACGGCAACGAGCCGAGCGGCGCGAACGCCTCGATGCTGATGGCGTATCACCTGGCGGCGTCGCGGTCGGACGTCGTCTCGGATCAGTTGGACCAGGCCGTCATCCTGCTCGATCCGAGCCTGAACCCCGACGGGATCGGCCGCTTCGCCCACTGGGCGAACACGAACCGGGGCAAGGTCCTGAATGCCGACCCGGAGCACCGGGAACATCGCGAGCCGTGGCCGGGCGGACGGACGAACCACTACTGGTTCGACCTGAACCGGGACTGGTTGCTGCTGCAGCACCCCGAGTCGCGAAACCGGATGGCGACCTGGAAGGCCTGGCAACCGAACCTGGTGGGCGACTTCCACGAGATGGGGTCGAACAGCACGTTCTTCTTTCAGCCGGGTGTGCCGAGCCGGCGGAATCCCCTGATTCCCGAGCGCAACGTGGAACTGACCGAGGAGATCGCGGCCCACCACGCGGCCGTGTTCGATCGCGTGGGCCGGCTCTACTACAGCCGCGAGGGCTTCGACGACTTCTACCTGGGCAAGGGTTCGACCTACCCGGACGCTCACGGCGCGGTCGGCTTCCTGTTCGAGCAGGCGCGCGCCCAAGGCCACCGGATCGAGACGGCGAACGGCGAACTCGCCTTCGGCTTCGGGATCAAGAACCAACTTCTGGCGTCCCTGTCGATGGTCGAGGGAGGCGTGGCGAAGCGCCTGGAACTCCTGGAGCACCAACGGGACTTCTTCCGCGGCGCCCTGGCTTCCGCTGAGGAGGCGGGGCCGGCTGCCTACGTGTTCCACCTCGACGGCGACCGCGGCCGCGCGCATCGCATGCTCGACCTTCTCCTGCGTCACGAGATCGAGGTCTACGGGACGGTGGAGGACATCGAGCTCGACGGCCGCGTCTATCCCTCCGGCTCGTCCTGGCTGGTTCCACTCGAACAACCGCAGACGACCCTCGTCCGGTCGTTCTTCGAGAAGGTGACCGAGTTTGGCGACTCGGTCTTCTACGACGTGTCTGCCTGGACGCTGCCGCTCGCCTTCGGCGCCGAGTACGACCTGCTCGATGGAGGCGCCTACGGGGAGGAGGCGCTCGGAGCGCCAGTGACGGACGCGTCAATCGAACCGGGCCGGTTTGGCGAGCCGACGGCGAACGAGATGGTGTATGCCTACGCCTTCTCGTGGGATGGCTACTTCGCTCCGCGGGTCTTGAACCGGCTGCAGCGGGCCGGGGCCCGGGCGCGCGCCGCGGTGCGGCCCTTTACCGCGGAGACGGCTGGCGGTCCGGAGTCCTTCGAGCCCGGGGCGATCGTCGTCCCGGTCGGCCGGCGGGCTGAGCCCGGGGCCAACGCCGGCGTCGACCTGGAGGCGCTGTTCGCCGAAGCCGCGGCCGCCGACGGCGTCGACGTCCACCGGTTGGTCAGCGGTCAGGCCGCGGTGGGAATCGACATGGGCAGTCCGAGCCTGCGGCCGCTCGTCGCCCCGCGGCCGCTGCTCGTGAGCGGTTCCGGGACCCCGTCGTACCGCGTGGGCGAGGCTTGGCACCTGCTCGACGAGCGCTTCGGCGTCGAGGCGTCCCTGGTCGATCTCGGAGCGCTCGGCGGCGTGGACCTGGACCGCTACACCCATGTCGTGCTGACCCTTGGCGGCTTCGGCGGCGGGTCGCCGCGGGACGACGTTCGAGATCGCCTCCGGAGCTGGGTGCGAAACGGCGGCGCGGTCGTGGCCATCGGCGCGGCCAGCCGCTGGGCAGGCGTCGAACTCCTGGGCCGCGAAGCGGAAGCCGAGGACGCGGTCGCCGGCGGCGGCGACACGGGTACTTCCGAAGAGGCGGATGCCCCCGGGACGGCGGAGCGCCACCGCTACGCCGACTACCGGGACCAGAGAGCCGAGCAGCTCATGGCCGGCACGATCGTCGGCGCCGAACTCGATCTGACGCATCCGCTGGCCTACGGCTACAGGCGGTCGGCCCTGGCCGTGATCCGCACCGGCGAGTGGATCCTGCCGCCCAGCTCGAATCCCTTCGAGAACGTCGCTCTGTACCAGGACCCACCGCGGCTCGCCGGCTGGATATCGCCGGAGAACCAGCGTCGTCTGGCCGGCAAGCCCGCTGTCATCGCCAGCCGGATGGGCCGCGGCGTCGTGATCCAGCTCCTCGACAATCCGAACTTCCGCGCCTACTTCTACGGCTCGAACCGCCTGTTTCTGAACTCGATCTTCCTGAGTGGCTTGATCGACTCGACATCGGCGCCCGATTCCTGGTAGCCGCGCCTTGGCAGGCATCTTGCGTTTGCTGGCGCCACTGTGCTGAGATCCGTCGGGCCAAGCTGGCCCGGCGCGCAAAGACGGCGCGCCCAGGTCGGTGGGTCTGGCCACTTTGACGCCTCTGGCGACGGTCTCGAACGGTCCAAGTAGTCAACTGTTACGGAGAAGGTCGAGAGTGAGCGAAACCGACTACTCATCCGCCGGCGAGGGCGAAGTCCTGATCGCCGTCGACAACCTGACCAAGCACTACGGCCCCATCCGCGCCGTGGACGGCATCAGCTTCGAGGTGCGCCGCGGCGACGTGCTCGGCTTCCTTGGGCCGAACGGCGCCGGCAAGACGACGGCGATGAAGATGATCACCGGCTTCCTCGAGCCGGACGCCGGTACCGTTTCGGTCGCCGGTCTGGATGTCGCCCGGGATCGTCTCGCCGTGAGCCGGCGGGTCGGCTACCTGCCCGAGAACGCGCCGGCCTACGGCGAGATGAGCGTCGAGGCGTTCCTCGGTTTCATTGCGGAGGCTCGCGAGCTCGAGTCGCCCGAGGCCCGGATCGACTCGGTGATCGAGGTGACGCACCTGCGCCGGGTGCGCGGCCAGACGATCGAGACCCTGTCCAAGGGCTTCAAGAGACGCGTCGGTCTGGCGCAGGCCCTCATCCACGACCCCGACGTGCTGATTCTCGACGAGCCGACCGACGGGCTCGACCCGAACCAGAAGAAGGTGGTCCAGGACCTGATTCTGAGTCTGTCCGCCAACCGCTGCATCGTGCTTTCGACTCACATCCTCGACGAGGCGGAGCGTGTGTGCAACCGGGCGGTGATTCTCTCGGAGGGGCGCATCCTCGTGGATTCGACTCCCGACGATCTGGTGACCCAGGCGCCCGGCCACAACGCGGTTCGCTTCCGGGTTGTCGACGGTGACGCGGAGGCCGTCGTGGAGGAGCTGTCCGGGGCCGCGTGGTGCGCGGCGGCCCGGGTGCTCCCGAACGGCGAGGTCGAGGTAGAGCCTCGGGCCGGCGAAAATCGTCTGAACGACGTGCTGGCGACTGTCGGCGAGCGGCGGGTCACGGACGTCCGCGTTCGCGAAGGCCGGCTCGACGAACTGTTCCGCGACGTGACGAGAGGGGTGGCTGCATGAGCGCGCTGACACTGCGTTTCGTCGGAATGAGAGCGGTGCTCCGGCGGGAGTTCCGCGGTTACTTCGCGTCACCGCTGGGCTACATCTTCATCGTCATCTTCCTGATCGCGAGCGGCTACCTCATGGTGTCGCGCGACTTCGGTCGCTTCCTGGAGATGCGCGAGGCGAATCTCGACGCGCTGTTCAGCTACCTGCCCTGGATCTTCGTCGTTCTCGTGCCGGCGGTGGCGATGCGGCTCTGGGCGGAGGAACGCCGGTCCGGCACGGTCGAACTGCTGCTGACCCTTCCGATCACGCTCGAGGGGTCGTACCTCGGCAAGTTCCTGGCCGGTTGGGCCTTCCTGGCGGTGTCCGTGTTCCTGACCTGGCCGGCGGTCTTCCAGGTCGCCCGGCTGGGCGATCCGGACTGGGGCGCGGTCTTTCTGAGCTACGTCGCCTCCCTGCTGGCGGCGGCGGTGCTGCTCGCGATCGGCCTGCTCTTCTCGGCGCTGTCCAAGAACCAGGTCGTCGCGTTCATCCTTGCGGTGGCCGCTTCGGTGGGTTTCCTGCTGATCGGCGTGCCGCAAACGCAGGAGTTCGTGGGCAAGTGGTTCGGCGGCTACGTCGAGCGGCTCGTTTCGTCGCTCAGCCTGCTCGACCACTTCGAGACCCTGACGCGGGGCCTGCTGCAGTTGAACTCGTTGCTGTTCTTCGTGTTGTTCACCGTCGGCTGGCTGATCTGCGGCATGCTGGTCCTCAGCCGGACGAAGACGAATTGAGGGTTGGCAGATGACTTCCGAACCGAAGCTGAACCCGGATGCCGGCGGGGACGCCGGCGCACCCAGTGAAGCGGATGCCGGCGGGGACCGCGGCGCAGCCGGCGGTCCGAAGAGGATGACCGTGGCGCAGAGCCGGACGGTGACCCTGGTCCTGATCGGTCTGTCGACGGTGCTCTCGATCCACGTCGCGAACGAGTGGCTGGAGGGGTGGCGCGTGGATCTCACGGGCGGCGATCTCTACTCGCTGACGGACGGCACCCACGCGATCCTCGACCGGATGCAGGAGGAGGGCGTCAGGCCGCTCGACATCCGCCTCTACTTCTCCGAGACGTCGGGCAAGACGCTCCCCAAGTTCGTCAAGGACTTCATCGGCTACGAGCGCTACCTCCGAAGTCTGCTGGGCGAGTACGAGCGCGCGGCGGCGGGGAAGATCCGCGTCGAGACGATCGACCCGATTCCCGACAGCGATGACGCGGACCGCGCGGCCGAGGACGGTCTGGACGGCAAGCTGATCAACCAGGAGGGCGATCTCTTCTACTTCGGCCTGGCGTTCGAGACCCAGACCGGGAGCACGGAGACGATCGAGTTCCTGTGGCCGCAGGAGCAGGAGAACGTCGAGTACGAGATCTCGAAGAAGATCCACGGTCTGCTGTGGCCGGCGCGGCAGCGGGTGGGGGTGCTATCGAGCCTGGAGGTGTTCGGCGGCGGCCAGGACCCGTTCATGGCCCAGATGCTGGCAGCCCAGGGCCGTACACCAGCGCAGAGGTGGATCATCGTCCAGGTGCTCGAGGACCTCTACGACGTCTCCCAGATCGCGGCCGACGTGGACGAGATCTCGCGTGATGAGATCGACCTGCTGGTCGTGATTCACCCCAAGGGCCTGCCAGACAAGACGGTGTTCGCGATCGACCAGTGGGTGGCCGCGGGCGGTAACACGCTGATCTTCCTGGACCCCTATGCGCTGGGCGATACGCCGCCGCAGAACCCGCAGCAGCCCTGGATGGCGCTTCAGTACCAGCCGGCTTCCGATCTTGAGCCGCTGCTCGATGCCTGGGGTCTGGAGCTTCCGGCCAACCAGTTCGCCGCCGACTTCGAGTTGGCGGCGCGGCGGCCGATGAGTCAGTTCGGCGCCGCGGAGTCCGTGATCATCGACCTTCAGGTCGATTCCACGCTGCACGAGGGTCTTCTGGACGAGGACAATCCGATGTTGCGGGGGCTGTCGAACACGCGTTTCTTTCTCTCCGGCGTGCTCCGGGAGTCGAGCGAGAACGACACCGGCGCAACCGGATCGGATGCGGGCATCGAACTGCGGCCCCTGATCACGACGACTTCGGCGGCGAACACGCTCGAAGTACTCCCGGGTTTTGGCGGCGGCGACGGTCTCGCCTACACGGACCTGAACGACGGGGCCAGCCTCCGCGACGCGTTCACGCCCGGCGAGCAAGCCCTGGCGCTCGCGTACGTCGTGCGCGGCAAGCTGCCGACCGCGTTCCCGGGCGGCGTCGACTACCCGGACAAGGAGGCGGAGCGGCCGCCCAATCTGCCGCCCGAGATCGAGGTCCCGCCGCCCGACGACGCGGTGATCATCCATCGTGATCCGCTGCCCGAAGAGGAGCGGGGCGAGGCGGCCGTCGTCGTGTTCGCGGATGTCGACTTCATCCACGACCAGATCGCCTTCCTGCAGAACCCGTTCGGGATCGTCCAGGCCGCGAACGACAACCACAAGGTCGTTCTCAACAGCATCGACTATCTGCTCGGTTCGCAGGACCTCATGTCGGTTCGGGCCAAGAGCGGCATCAGCCGGCCGTTCCTCCGCTTCGACGAGATCGAGGCGCAGGCGGAGCTCGACACGCTCGACCGCGAGCGGCAGATTCGCGAGGAGATCGAGACCTTCGAGGAGGAGCTGCGGGAGAAGCAGGGCGAGATCACCCAGCGCAACGCGGCCCTCTTCCAGAGGAAGCTGCAGGAGGAAGTGGACGAGTTGAACGAGCGGATCCTGGACGCCAACCGGGAACTGCGGGACATCCGCAAGGGCCGGCGCGAGGCGCTGGAGCGTGAGGAGTCCATGGTGCGCTTCGCAGTCATCGGGTGGATGCCCATCGTCGTTCTGCTGATTGGCCTGTACCGCGCCCGCCGGCGCCGGGGCTGATAGGAGTTGTTGGCATGAGTCGGTTGAATCAGAGGCTCGTGGCGGCAGCGGTGGTGCTGCTCGCCCTCTCCGCCTTCAGTTACTGGAACAGCGTGTCGCGCGCGGAGCGCTTCGAACGCGGCCAGAAGTTCCTGCCCAACCTGAACCCGGACGAGATCGCCCAGGTGGAGATCATCCAGGGCGGGGAGCAGGTCACCCTGAGCCGGCAGGGCGACCTCTACGTGGTCGAGGAGTCCCACGACTACCGGGCCCGGAACGAGGGCGTGAACCGGTTGGTGCGCAGCCTGCTCGACATGGAGCTCGCGAAGGAGGTTGGTGCGAGCGAGAGCCTGGCGGCTGAGCTGGGCATCGAACCGCCGGGAGAGGACACGGTCGAGGTGGCGCTCAGGAACGCCGCCGGCAGCGACATGGTTCGTTTGCGGGTAGGCAACCGCTTCGAAGGCGGCAGCGGCAACTACGTGCGGCGCCTCGACGGCGAGGAGACCCCGATCTTCCTGACCGACGCAACGGTGCTGATCGACAGTACCGCCGACCAGTTCCTGCAGAAGGAAATCGTCGACATCTCGGGCAGCGACATCGTGCGGATCGACGGCCCCGACTTCACCTTCAGCACCGCCGGGGAAGAGGGCGCCGAGCTCGCGCTGGAGCGCGTCCCGGCCGGCAAGCAGGAGAAGACGAGCGAGGTCGGCCGGGTGAAGAACTTCCTGTCCCGGCTGCGGTTCTCCGAGGTGCACCTGGCCGATGCGGAAGAGGTGGCGGACCTCTCGTTCGCCGACGAGTTCCGCTACGAACTGGAGGACGGATCCGGCTACCTCGTGTCCGTAGCGACAAGGGAGGACGATCGCTACATCCGGATCGGCGGCTACCACACGGTGCAGCAGGTGGAGATCGAGCGGGACACCCCCGACGAGGAACTCCAGGAGAAGGCGGACATCCTGAGTCGGGCGGAAGAGATGCGGGACTTCAACGACTACTACGGCTCGTGGGTCTACAAGCTGGACAGCTTCACGGGCGAGAAGCTCGACCTCCGCCGCACCGACCTGATCGAAGACGAAGAAACCCAAGGAGACTGATTCATGATTGGCTACTGCACGATCGGCGTGAACGATATGGACCGGGCGACGGCCTTCTACGATTCGCTGCTCGGCGAACTGGGCGCGAAGGCGATGTTCGACATGGGGCGGATCAAGGGCTACGGCGTGGCACCCGGGCAGCCGATGCTCGCCATCTGCATCCCGTACGACGAGGAGCCGCAGGTACCCGGGAACGGGAACATGGTGGCGATCGCCGCGGCTTCGGAGGAGCAGGTCAACCAGCTTCACGCCAGGGCGATCGAGCTCGGCGGCACGGACGAGGGCGCGCCGGGAACGCGGGTGCCCACGTTCTACGGCGGCTACGTCCGGGATCTGGACGGCAACAAGCTCTGTTTCTTCAAGATGTCGACCGGCTAAGTCCGCGCGGCTGGACCGGAGCGACCCTCCGGAACAGATCGCCCGGTCGGTCGGGTTGCCATCTACAGCATGGGATGGCGACACAAGGGGAGAACGGGACAGGAGTTTCGGTCAACTCCATTTGACTTTTCGTGTAGACGAAAAGTAAGATTCGCCGCCATGGAACGGCGTCTCGCGTACGGATCCAGGGGGTGCAGGGCCGCCGTCGGTGCGTTCGCCCCCTTGCTGGCTCTGCTTGCGCTCCTCGGGGCAGCGCCGGCGGCGGCAGTCCCTTGTCCGGGGGACACGGGTGTTCAGGGCCTGGTCCTGTCTCCCTCCGGGCTGCCCGTGGCCGGTGCCGCGGTCACGCTGACGACCGTTTCCTCGACCGTGGTGACGGAGGAGGACGGCCGCTTCTGCCTGCGCCGGGTGAGCACCGGAGAGTATCGGCTGGTCGTCTACGCGGAGGGCTACGGTCTGGCCGAACGGGAGCTCGTGATCGAGGAGGGAAGGCCGCTTGTGGTCGAGATCCGGCTCCGCGCGGCGTTCGGCGAAGAGATGGTCGTCACCGCGACACGGACCCGGAAACGCCTCAGGGACGTGCCGATTCACATGCAGACCCTGCCGCGCTCGCGGATCGAGAGCGTCGCCGCACGGACTCTGGCCGACGCTGTCGAGTGGACGCGCGGAGTGCGCGTGGAGACCACCTGCCAGAGCTGCAACTCCTCGCAGATCCGGCTACTCGGGCTCCAGGGACCGTACGTGCAACTCCTCGTGGACGGGCAGCCGACGCTGTCGTCGCTGGCGATGGTCTACGGCATCGAGCAGTTGCCGGCGCGCCTGATCGACAGCATCGAGGTGGTCAGAGGCGGCGGGTCGCCGGCCTACGGTGCGGGCGCCGTCGCCGGCGTGATCAACCTGATCCCCCACCATCCCGACCACACGCACATCGAGGCGGACGCCCGCTCCGAGAGGATGGACGGCGCAGTCGGCGCCGCCGAGACACCGTCCTACAGCCTGGTAGCGGACTGGGCCCCGGGCTCGGAACGCGCCGTCACGGTCCACGGCCAGGTCGACAGGGTGGCGCCGGTCGACGTGGACGGTGACGGCTTCAGCGACGTGTCGATTCGCGATCTGGACGCTGCCGGCGCGCGCTACCACGAGCTCTTCCTTGACGGCTCGGCGCGCCTCGCGGCCGAGTTGAGCCACATGGCCGAGTTCCGGCGTGGCGGCGACCGGCTGCATCTGCCGCCCGAACAGGTCGACGTGGCCGAGCAGTTGGACTCCAGGCGGCGCGGCGCCAGCGTGTCCTGGCTGCACACCGCGTCGCCGCTCTGGGACTGGCGCGCCACCGTGTCCCATGCCGCCACGGAGCGCGCCAGCTACTACGGTGCGGCCGGGGATCCCGGCGCCTTCGGCGCGACGCGCAACCCGCTCTGGGTGTTCGACTCCCACGTCAACCGTGGCGGCGACAGGGGCACCGTCAGCTTCGGCGTCCAGGCCGCGCGCGACCTGATCGACGACCGGCAACCGGCTTATGGGCGCGTGATCCGCGAGACCTACCAGAGCGTCTCCGGCTTCGTGCAGGACGACCGCCGGATCGGCGACCGCGTGACGCTGCTCTACGGGTTGCGGGCGGACCGCCACAGCGCGGTCGACGGTCCGATCGTCTCGCCCCGCGCCGCCCTGATGTGGACGCCGAGGAGTGATCTGACCGTCCGCGTCTCGCACAGCGCCGGCTTCCTGCCGCCCGCGGTCTTCGACGAGGAGTTGCACATCGCGCTCCTGGGGGGCAGGGCGATGGTGGTGCGGGATGACCCCGGCCTGCGCGAGGAGACGTCCGCCGCGCGCATGGTGAGCCTCGAATGGCGACCGGAGATTGGCCGGCGCTCCTCGATGGTGGTCGACTCGACCTTCTTCGACACGCGGATCGACGACCTGTTTCACCGTCTGGAGGCCGACGACCCGGCAACTCCCGAGCTCGAGTTCGTGCGCGCGAACTTCGGCCGCGCCCGGGTGCGCGGCATCGAGGTCGGATGGGGCTTGCGGCGGCGGGGCCTGACCGTGGACGCGGGCTACGCCTGGCAGCGGGCGGAGTTCGGCGACGTCGAGCCGGACTTCGGCAGCAGAACGATCTTCCGAACGCCCGAGGAGTACGGCACGGCGAGTCTCCAGTGGTCGCTGCCGCGGGGCTTCGACGTGTTCGCCGGTATCCGCTACAGCGGTTCGATGCTGGCGCCCCACTACGCGGGCTACATTCCCGAGGATCGGCTCGAGGTCACGCGCAGCTTCCTGACCTGGGACCTCGGCCTGTCGCGCCGCTTCGCGCTTGGCGGCGACCGTCGGATCACTGCGACCGTCGCGGTCAAGAACCTGACAAACGAGTACCAGAACGACCTGGACCGGGGGCCGCTCCGGGATCCGAGCTACGTGTACGGACCGAGGTTCCCGCGCAGCGTGGTGGTCGGAGTGAAGGTGGACCTGTAATGACGGGCCGAGTGGATGCCGGCCTGCTGGCCATGGGGATCTGGCTGACCCTTGCCTCGGCGATGTCGGCGACGTTCGCCGTGGATGGACGGGAGACGGCTGCGAACGGAGAGGCTCGGAAAGCAACAGAGCTGCGCGGGATCCGGCTGGCCGAGTTGTGGGCCGATCTAGAGGTCCGTGACCTCGACGGCCGGATGTGGACCGCGGCCGACTTCGAGGGTCGCATCGTCCTGCTCGATTTCTGGGCCACCTGGTGCGCTCCCTGCCTCGCCGACCTTCCCCATCTCGAGCGTGCCCGGGCGGCGTACGCCGATCGAGGGCTCGTCATCCTCGCCGTCTCGCTCGACCGCTGCTCGCGACGGGACCTGCGGAGCTTCGCGCGGCGCCAGGGCGTCCACTGGCCCGTCGTCTTCGACGGACTGGGCGCGGGCGGAGCGGTGGCACGGCGCTTTCAGGTCGAGTATCCGCCGCGGTCCCTGCTGTTCGATCGCAGCGGTCGGCTGGTCGCTCTCGACGCGCGTGGAGAGACCCTCGACGCGGCGCTCAGGGCTCTGTTCGCTTCGGAGTGACTGCTACGCTGACCGCCCGTGTCCGGCTACGCCGTCCTCCTGCTGGTCGCCATCGCGGCGGTCGTTCCGGGCCAGACCGTTCCGGCCCAGCTTGAGTCGGCGCCGGACGATCCGGTCGAGGCGCTGGCGCGGGCCCGTGCGGCAGTGGAGCGGGCGCCGGCGGATTTCGGGCCGGCACTGGCGGTTGCCGGTGCACTGACGGCCCTCGGCCGTACCGACGATGCGCTCGCTGCCTTCGCCCGCTCACGGTCGTTGCTGCCGGACGACCTTGGCGGCGGCGAGACCCCGGCTATTGCCGATGCCGCGTCGGCTTACCTGGCTCCGGCGCTGCTGCTCCGCGATCTCGACCGCAGCGGCGAGGCGATCCGGCTGCTGGAGGAGGCGGTGGCTCGGCGGATCGGGGACGCCGAGGTCTACGAGCAGTTGGCCCTGCTTCGGCTCGCCGACGGTCTGGCCGACGACGCGCTGACGGCGGTCGAAGCGGCTCGAGCGAAGAGCCTGACGAGCCCTGGTCTCGACCTCGCCCGCGGTCTGGCCCTGGCCCGCGACCCGGAGCATCGTGGAGAGGCTCTGGACTATCTCCGCGGCGCCCTCCGCGACGGAGTAGGCGACCCGGTCGTTGTTCACCTGGAAGCGGCCGACCTTCTCACGGCCGGGGGCCGCTACCCGGAAGCGCTGGAACATCTGCATGCCGCCGGTGAAGTCGCGCCGGAGGTACCCGAAGTGGCGTATCGCCTCGGACGCACGCTTGCCGCCGCTGGCGACCGGGAGGCGGCCGAAGCCGCGCTCCAGCGCTACCGATCACTGCAGGAGGCGCGGGAACGCGCTGCGGAGGCCGAGAGCACGGCCTCCGCCGAGGCGACCTCGACCCTGTCGGAGGCGCAGCGGTTGGCGGCGGTGGGCGACCTCGAAGCCGCGTTCGAGCACCTGGCCGGTCTGCCGGTACGGCCGGACGATTCACGGGCAGCGGACGTTCACTCCCTGCGGGCCAAGGTGCTGTTCTCGATGGGCCGCGGCGACGAAGCGGCGGCCAGCGTTGCCGCGGCGCGGCGGCTTGAGCCTGACCGGGTCGAGCACCACTACCTTGAGGGGATGTTCCTGCACACCGGAGGGCGCCCCGTCGACGCCGCGACCGCGCTTGAGCGGGCGGTGGCCCTTGATCCCGACCTCGGTGAGGCGCACGCCCTCCTCGGCATGATCGCTGGCGAAGCCGGCCGCTTCGCCGAAGCGGCCGAGCGGTTGGAGCGGGCACTCGAGCTGGGGCTCGACGGGAACGCTCCGCTCCGGTTCAACTACGCCCGGGTGCTCGAGGCCCTGGGGCGCAGCGAAGAGGCCGAGGTCCAGATGGAGGAATTCGAGCGGCTGCGGGCCGATCAGCCGTAGCTCTACCGGCAGTCGAAGGCCTTCGTGTCGGCGACGGGCTGGAACGCCTCTCCGGGCGGACTCGTGTAGGCGTGGCGGGTTTGAGTGACCGGGTCGGCCACCTCGAGCACCACGTCGAGATCGGTGAGGCCGGTGGCGTAGAGCCAGTACTTGTCGTTAGCCGCACAGCCGTCGAGAACCTTCAGCACGATCTCGACGTTCGAGGCGTCGAAGAAGCTGAAGTAGCCGGTGTCTCCTGTCAGGAGGACGCCGTTGCCGAGCCCCGTCTCGCCCTTGTCCGTGGCGTAGCGGACCCGTGCCCGGAAGCGACCTCCGTTCAGGCACAGGGTCGTGGCGTCCGCGACGCACTCCCCGATCGGCTCGGTCGGAGCGTCCGCCTCGTCCTCGACCGTGACGACCATGCGGCTTTCGCCGAGGACCGCGCCGCCCAGTGGATCGTGGAGCTCGAGTTCGATCGTCTCCGGTCCCTCGCGGGCGCCGTCCTCGAGCAGGCGGAGCGTGAACGTCCGGCTGGCCGCATCGCCATGAGCCCAGGCGAGTGTGCGGGCGACCGGCTCGTAGTCGGCCCCCGCCGTGGCGGAGCCGCCGCCGGTCCGCACGGAGGCGGCGACCGCGCCGTCGCTGCCGCCGGCGCGGACGACGCTCAGCGTGATCTCGCCGTCGGCTTCCCGGGCCGCCACGGACGGCGGCGAGAAGCCCAGGGCGCCGGGACGCTGCTCGGGCAGGTCCGAGGCCAGCGAAAGGGCGACGAGTTCGGCGTCGGAGGACCCCGCGCCCACCGCGACGACGACATGCTGCCGGCCATCCACGGTGTAGCTCATCGGAGCGCCGGAGGCTGCCGCGGGCAGCGCGATCGTGCGGAGCACGTCGCCGTTCCCGGGGTCGAGGACAGTCAGCACGGGCCGGGAGCGGTTGGCGTAGAAGAGCAGATCCTGAGTGGCGAGCAGGGACGGCGTGCCGGCGTAGCCGTTCGCACCGTCGTTGGGCCGCTGCCAGAGGATCTCGCCGCGGTCGAGGTCGTAGGCGGCGACGTGTCCCCAGGGCGGCTTCAGCAGGTAGCGGTTGCCGGACGCCCACAGGATGGCGGATTCGTACAGGTAGTAGCCGGAAATGGCCGTCTGGTAGAGGCGAATCCAGAAGGGAACGACCCCCTGGACCGGGACGTACAGTCTCGATCGGGTCGGATCGAAGGCGGCGCCGCCCCAGTTCGCGCCGCCGCCGAGACCCGGGTAGATGACGGCGCCGCGGGTGGACAGGGGGGTGTAGATCGGCCCCCAGTCCAGGTCGGCGAGCACTTCCTCGGCGCCGTCGCCGAGATCCTCCGGCGTGATCCCCAGCCGGTCGAACGGCGGCGGTTTCGTTGGCCGCGGCTGGGTCAGTGCGGTTCGCTCGCCCGGCACGGTCGATTGCGGGACCGGCACCTCGTGGATCGGCCACACCGGCCGGCCGTTTCGCCGGTCGAATACGAAGACCCAGCCCTGCTTCGTGACCTGCGCGACCGCGGGGATCTCACGCCCTCCGACCGTGATGTCGACCAGGTTGGGCGGCGCCGGGAGGTCGAAGTCCCAGATGTCGTGGTGGACGATCTGGTAGTGCCAGACGCGGCGGCCGGTCCTCGCGTCGAGGCAGACGATGCTGTTGGCGAACAGGTTGTCGCCCTTGCGGTGGCCGCCGTAGAAGTGGTTCGACGGGGCGCTCACCGGCAGGTAGACGTAGCCGAGCTCCAGGTCGGCGGTCATCGGCGCCCAGACGTTGGCCCCGCCGACCCGTTCGGCGGAGCCGTTCTCCCAGGTCGAGTAGCCGAACTGGCCGGGTCGCGGCACGGTATGGAAGGTCCACAGGAGCCGGCCGGTGCGGGCGTCGTAGCCGCGGACGTCGCCGGGCGGCCACTCCGGCTGCGGCGCCCAGTCCATGACCGAGGAGCCGACGACCACCACGTCGCCGACCACGGTTGGCGGCGAGGTGTGGCCGTACTGGTCGGAGCGGTTGTTGAGCGAACGGATGCCGGCCGAAAGATCGACGGTGCCGCGGTTGCCGAACTCCCGCCGGGGCGTGCCGGTCTCCGGATCGAGCGCGATCAGGCGCGCGTCGCCGGTGGCGAGATACACCGTCTCCGTCTCGCCGTCCGTCCACCAGGCGAGCCCGCGGTGGAGGAAGCCGTTGTTCGGAGGGCGTCCCGACTCGTAGCTCCTCGGATCGTGGACCCAGAGTTGCCAGCCGGTCGCGGCGTCGATGGCTGCGGCCTGGCTGAAGGAGGTGCTGGTGTAGAGGACGCCGCCTCTCATCAGCGGGGTCGCCTCGAAGGCGACGTTGTCGAGACCGGCGTCCGGGTCAGCGATCGCGTTGTCGGGCGACTCCCAGCGCCAGCGGATCGCCAGTTCCCCGACGTTGCCGCGGTGGATCTGGCCAAGCGGCGCGTACTTCGTGCCGCCGGCGTCGCCGCCGTACTCGTGCCACTCGCCGCCAATCGCGCCGTGCTGTCCGGCCGCCGGCGCCACCACCGCCACGGCGAGCAGGACCATCCACTGGGTGCGCCGGCGTCCCCGCCGGCTTCCGAGGATGACGGCGCGCAGCTCGCGGATCACGGCGGCTGGAGTACGTACCTGATCAGATCCTGGACCTCGGACGGCTGGAGGGTGCTGAGCAGGCCGCTCGGCATGGGCGAGAGGGCCGACTCGTCGAGACTCTCGATCTCCTCGCGGGGAATCGTCTCGATGTGGTTCGGGTCCAGCGGGTTCGAGCGGATGCGCACGGCATCGTCGTTCGATTCGACCAGCAGACCGGAGTAGAAGCGGCCGTCTCGGGTCTCGACCAGGGTCGTGCGGTAGTCCTCGGCAACCTCGTCGGAGGGCTCCAGGATGTGCCGCAGGGTGTCCAGCGCGCCGAGACGCTCGCTCACGTCGTCGAGGGCCGGGCCGATCTCGCCGCCGGCGCCGTCGAGCTGGTGGCAGGTGGCGCAGCCGGCCTCGAGGAAGAGCCGCCGGCCGCGTTCGAGTTCCTCGCCGCTTGCGGGCGGGGCGGCTTCCAGCGGAGCGACGTCGGTCTCCAGCATCTCGTACTTCCAGTCGGCGACGAAGGCGCGCTGGGGAACGTCCGGAGCGAGCCGGGGGGCGGCGTAGCGGGTGATCGCCGCGCCGTCGAGCCGTTCTACGACCCGCATCGTGCCCTTCATCAGGATCCAGTGTCCCGGGAAGGTGCAGACGAAGGGATAGAGGCCTGGTTCCTTCGGGGCGTTGAAGCTCAGGACCTCCGTTTCGCCCGGCTGGACCAGGCCGGTCCGGAACAGGACGAGGGGCGTCTTCGGGACGTAGCCGGACGCCTCGGCCCCGGCCGGGTTGCGTTCCGCCTCCGCGTCGGCGGCGCGGCCGACTTCCTCGAGCGCTCCGGGCCTCGTCACGACGACGTTGTGGGGCATCACGTCGATGTTTTCGAAGGTAATCTGGACCGGTCCGCCGGCGCGCACCGTGAACTCCTCGAGGTCGAACAGCATCTGGTGGGGGACGGGGCGGAGCGTGACGATCGCGGCGCCGAGGTTCACGATCTCTTCGCGGAGATCGCCGCCGCGCGCGCCGCCGCTGCGGTCGATCTGCCGGTCGGCGAGACGCAGGCCCAGGTCGTGGATGCGCCGGTACCGCGGCGAGGTCAGGTCGCGCTCCGGCGCGTCGCGGAGGGCGGCGAGGATCGGCCCGGCGAGCGCGTCCTCGCCGCCTCCGGCGGGCCAGGCGTCGGTGGCTTCGGCGGTCAGTTGGCCGAGACCCTCGAGCGCCGCCAGCCCGATCGCCGGATCGGCGACGAGGTCGGCCAGTCTCCGGAAACTGCGGCCAGCGTCCCGGGTGATGCCGGCGAGCGTCCGCACCGCCGCGTCGAGCACGCTCCGGTCGCGCCTCTGGCGGTCGTCGAACAGGGATGAGACGTCAGCGTAGGCCTCTGCCCGGAGCGCCGGCGGCAGGTGGTCCACGGCGCGCAGCCAGTCGATCAACTGGTCGTCGGTCGGCCGGCGGGCTAGCACGTTGCCCGGCGACGGGTCGCCGGTGGCCGCGATCAGGGCGGCGATGGCGGCGCTTCGTGTGCGTTGCCGGGCGCCGGTGCCGGCCAGCGCTTCGAACTCGTCGCGGGCGGCGAGCAGGGAGGGAGCGTCCTGTTCCATCAGGTGCAGGACGATGCGGTCGAAGCGCTCCGGGTCGGCGGGCCGCACCTGGTCCAGTTCCGCCAGCTCGCCGGCCAGGAGCATGGCCGGGGTTTCCCGGACGAACCGGCTGTCACGCTCGCCACCGGTCAGGCTCGTGAGCGCCTGGCGCTGGCGCTCGACGCTGGCGTCGGCACGGCGGAGCACCGCGCGGTCGACGAGGGGGTGGGCGGGCAGACGCTCGAGTTTCCGGGTCGACAGGCGGCTCAGCAGGTAGCCGGCCTCCGAAGGCGCCAGGGAATCCAGCAGCGGCGGCTCGCGGTCCGACTCGAGCGCCGGCAGCCAGAAGTCCTCCAGCGTGTCGACGGTCTCGCCGAGGACGTAGTCGAGGTAGTAATCGGTCTGCTGGTCCAGCGCCTTGAGGGCCGCGAGAGCCGCCGGCTCCGATTCGAGATAGCTCAGACCGAGCAGGGCTTCCAGGCGGGTTCGCGGAAAGGAATCCTCGGCACGGGCGGCCAGGATCGACAGGGGATCGTCCAGTTCGCGCCGCCAGAAGCGGGCGACCCGGGTCGCCGCCGCTCGCGCCCGCGGCTCGGGCGAGTCGAGCATGCGGCCGAGCAGGTCGGGCTCGACGACGTTCAGGTTCTGATGGAGCCACAGGGCTTCCAGGCGGTGGCGCTCCAGATCGGAGAGGTTCGCGTCGTCGCCGCCGGTGCGCTGGCGCGCGTCGACATCGTCCAGCCACGCCTCGACCGCGGCGAGCACTTCGTCGCGCGGCCGTTCCCGGAGTTCGCGGCGGACGCGGTAGCGGGTGCGGTCCTCGTAGCTCTCCAGCAGCCGGACGAGCGCCGGCGTCGAGGCCGAGGCGATCTCGGGCGGATCGAGCAGCGGCCGCGAGCTGTGCCGCACGCGCCAGATCCGGCCGTGGTCGTGGTCGCGGCGGTCGTCCCGGAGCGAGTACTGCATGTGGCCGATCAGCGGGTTGAACCAGTCGACGACATAAAGCGAGCCGTCCGGCCCGAACTGGAGGTCGACGGGCCGGAAGTTGATGTCGGTCGAGTAGAGGAGCGGCTCGACCTCTTCCGAGGTGAAGCCCGAGTCCTCCTCGATCACCCGGTGCTGCTTGATGCCCTGGAAGCCGATCGTGTTGTTGATCAGGAAGTTGCCCTGCGCCTCGTCCGGGAAGTGGCGGGAGCGCACGATCTCGCAGCCGGATGTCGGACGGACGATCGAGGTGAACACCTTCATCCGCCGCCGCTTCGTCGGGTAGGGCGCGTTGCCGGTGATCGGGGCGCCGAAGTAGTTCGAGCCGCCGGAGGCGTCGGCGATGAAGTTCTGACCCCATCGGTCGAAGACGTGGCCCCAGGGGTTGGCGAAGGGGTAGGAGACGAAGACCTCGAGGTGGAAGCGGTTCGGCTTGTAGCGGAAGACACCGGCGTCGACCAGCCGCACCGGGCCGTGGGGCGTCTCGACCTGGCTGTGGTGGAACACGCCCTCCTGGAAGTAGAGCGCGCCGCCGGGTCCCCAGGTGAAGGCGGAGATCGAGTGGTGGCTGTCCTCCGTGCCGAAGCCGTGGAGGATGACCTCGTAGCGGTCGGCCACGTCGTCGCCGTCGGTGTCCTCGATGAACATCAGGTTCGGCTGCTGCGCCACGTAGACGCCGCCGTCGCCGAGCTCGAAGCCGGTCGGCACGTGGAGACCGCTGGCGAACACCGTGTGGTGATCGGCGCGGCCGTCGCCATCGCGGTCCTCGAGGATGATGATCTTGTCGTCGGGCTCCTCGTCCGGGAGTCTCTGAGGGTAGGAGGGCATGGTCGCCACCCAGAGCCGGCCGCGGGAGTCGAAGGCGAGGGCGACCGGGTTGCCGATCGGGAAGTTCTGCTCCGAGGCGAACAGCGAGACCTCGTAACCCTCGGCGGGGTGAAGGTGCTCCAGCGCGTACGCCGGGTCGCGGGCTTCGTACCTGGCTTCGCCGCCGCGATTCGGTTCTTCGTCGGCGACCTCCTGGGCGATCGCCGGTCCGGCTGCGGGAGCCGCCGCCAGGAGTGCGAGGAGGGGAGCGCGGTTCATCGGTCGACCCTTTCCAGTCGCCAGGTTTCGGCCGGGCGCGCCAGATCGCGGGCCTCGTCGTCGAGTCCACCGACGAGCTCGTCGAAGCGAACCATCTCGGGCGGAAACGAGTGGACGCCGAAGGGCTCCTTGCGGCCGCCGTAAATGTAGTAGCCGTTCACGGCGCGGTAGCGGTCGAAGAACAGCCGGCTCTTGCGCAGCACGACGCGGCGCAGACCGTCGCCGGCCTCCACCAGAGCCGTGATGGCCGGCGTCGCCTGAATGTCGAGTCCCTTCGCCCAGTCTGCGTCGCTGGCGGAGGCCAGAGTCTGGTCGCCGCGCCGCAGCGCGTAGTAGCCGGGGGCCAGGTCGCGGACGCTGATCCGGAGGCGGTCCGGATTCCCGTCGGGCCCCGGTGGCAGAACCGGCGGGCGGATCTCGAGTCCCGCGACGCCCCCGGCCGAGGCCGCGACCGTCGCCGGCGGCGAAGCGCCGAGCGCCTCGAGCAGCACCCCGGAGGCGTGCCAGTAGCCGGCTTCGTTCAGATGCAGGCCGTTGACGGTCAACGGCGCCGGCGCGTCGGCGAAGGCGGCCGCGACGCCGTCGAAGATGTCGAGGAAGGGCACGCCGTTCTCGGCCGCGACGGCCTCGGCCGCGACGGCGTAGGCCCGCAGGTCCGCGTTGCGGCGTTCGACCGCCTCCGGGCCGAGCCCGCGGCCGGAGGGCAGCGCCTGCTGCGGTATCGGCGAAACGAGGGCGATGCGCGCCGGCTCGGAGCCGTTGTAGAGCTGCTTCGAGACATGGCGGAGCAGCCGCCCGAGGTCGTTCCTGAACGCCGGCAGACCCTCGCTGCCGGCAAACGACTCGTTGGCGCCGTAGAACAGCAGGACGACGTCCGCGCCCTGCGCCTCGAGATGACGGTCGACCGCACCGAAGTCCAGCGGCCGCGGCCGCAGCGCCGCCTCGTCGGCCGACCAGGCCAGGTTGCGCACCGACAGCTCCAGGTCGGGGAAGGCGGCCAGCAGCCCGCTCTCGAAGTAGCCGAAGAGCTGAAAGCGCTCGGCGAAGGTGTTGCCCGCCAGGCAGATCCGGTCGCCGCGGCGAAGCTCGAGCGTGGAGGCGTCCGCCGCGGAGGCACCGGCCGCGACGATTGCGAGCAGTAGGGCGGACAGTTTCTTCACGCGCGGTCGGGGATCGTAACAGCCGGCGCGCGGCCGCACTCGTCGACGGCGCTTCGATAGGGTTGCCGCTTCCGATGAACCGAATGCGACTGGAACGGGCGGCCTCCACGTTGCCGATGCTGGTTGCGCTGGCCGCGCTGGTCGCCTGCGCGCCGGCTCCCGACGCCCGCGACCAGCTCTACGCGCTGTTCGACGAGGACTGGGCGGCCAGGCTCGTCGAGAGCCCGCAGTTCGCAACGAGCGTCGGCGATCACAGCCGGAACGACGAACTGGCGGACATGAGCCTCGAGGCGATCGAGCGCCGGGTGGAGCGGCGCCGCGATCTGCTGCGGCGCCTCGATGAGATCGATGTTTCCGGGCTCGATGCGGCGGACCGGATCAATGCGCGGATGTTCGAGCGCCAGCTCCGCAGCAGCGTGCAGGGCTTCGGGTTCGGCGGCTACCAGATGCCGCTCAACGCGGACTCCGGCTTCCACATGGGGTTCGCTCGCATGCACCGCCCGATGCCGTTCCGGACAGCGGACCACTACGACGACTACATCGCCAGGTTGCGGGCGATCCCGGCCTACTTCGAGCAGCAGCAGGACCACATGCGCGCGGGGATCGAGCGCGGCTTCACGCTGCCGCGGGTGACCCTCGAGGGCTACGAGGACACGATCTCCGCCCACATCGTCGACGAGCCGCAGGACAGCGCCTTCTGGGCGCCGTTCGAGGAGGTGCCCGCGACGGTCGGGGAGATGGACCGTGAGCGGATCCTGACGGATGCCGAGGCGGCGATCACCGAGGCGGTGGTGCCGGCCTACCAGGAGTTCCACGACTTCTTCGTCGGCGAGTACCTACCCGGCGCCAGGGAAACCGTCGGCGCCTCCGACCTGCCGGATGGCCAGGCCTACTACGCGGACCAGGTGCGCTGGTTCACCACCCTCGACGTGACGCCGCAGGAGGTGCACGAGATCGGCCTCAGCGAAGTCGCGCGGATCCGGGACGAGATGGCAGAAGTGATCCGCGAGATCGGCTTCGAGGGTTCCTACGCCGAGTTCCTCGACTTCCTGCGCACCGACCCGCGCTTCTATCCGAAGACCGCGCAGGAGTTGCTGGAGCGCGCGGCCTGGATCGCCAAGACGATGGACGGCAAGCTGCCGTCCCTGTTCGCGACCCTGCCGCGGGTCCCCTACACGGTCGAGCCGGTTCCGGACCACATGGCGCCGAAGTACACCGCCGGTCGGTACGTGTCCGCCCCGTACAACAGCACGCAGCCCGGCATCTACTGGGTGAACACCTACAACCTGCCGAGCCGGCCCCTCTACGCGCTGGCGGCACTGACCCTGCACGAGGCGGTACCGGGTCATCACCTCCAGAACGCGCTCGCGGCCGAGATGGACGCCGGCCCCGAGTTCCGTCGTCACGACTACCTCTCCGCTTTCGGCGAGGGGTGGGGGCTGTACTCCGAGTACCTCGGCCTCGAGGCCGGCATCTACGAAGACCCGTACAGCAACTTCGGCCGCCTGACCTACGAGATCTGGCGGGCCTGCCGGCTCGTCGTCGACACGGGCGTTCACGCTCTTGGCTGGTCGCGGCAGGAGATGCTCGACTACCTGGCCGAGAACACGGCGCTCTCCCTGCACGAGGTAAGGACCGAGACCGACCGGTACATCAGTTGGCCAGGTCAGGCACTGGCCTACAAGATGGGCGAACTGAAGATCCGCGAGCTGCGGTCGAGGGCTGAGGAAGCACTCGGCGCGGACTTCGATGTCCGCCACTTCCACGATGCGGTGCTGGAGAACGGTTCGGTGCCCCTGGACGTCCTGGAGGAGTTGATCGACATCTGGATCGAAGAGCAGAGTTCCTGACTGTCCACGCGGCCGGAGTCCGAAACAAGTGGTCGATTTCCTGATCTGGCTGGAAGAGACGCGCTTCTCGACCTGGATGCGGGAGTCGGGTCCGGCGTTCTTTTCGAGCCTGGTCTTTCACTCGATCGGGATGGCGTTCGTGGCCGGCATCCATGTAGCGACGGACCTGCGCATCCTGGGGGTGGCTCCAGGGGTTCCGCTCTCGCTCATGCGGCGCTACATGCCGGTACTTTGGGCGAGCCTGGTTGTCGTCACGGTGTCGGGGTTGCTGCTGCTGCTGGCGTACCCGGCCAAGGCGCTAACCAATCCCGTCTTCTACTTCAAGCTGGCAGCGATCGCGGCTGCGCTCTGGATCATGAGAGGGCTGGTGCGGGGGTTGCTGGGGGACTCCAGCCATGACGCGGCGCGGACGCCGAGGAGAGCGCGAATGCTGGCCGCCGTGTCGCTCGTGCTCTGGGCGGCGGTGATCACGTCCGGCCGCTTTCTCGCCTACACCGCCAAGGTCATGATGGCCTCGCACCTGCTGTACTGAGACACCTGAGCGATGGAAGACCTGCTGTACTCGATCGGTCAGAAGAGCGGCATCTACGACTTCATGCACACGTCGTGGGGTTGGCCCACGGTCGAGTCCTTGCACTTCCTCGGCCTTTCGCTGCTCATCGGCGCGATCGGTCTCTGGGATCTGCGTCTCCTGGGAGTTGCCAGGGCGATCCCGATGGCCGCCCTGCACAGGCTGGTGCCCTGGGGCGTGGGCGGCTATCTCCTGAACGTATGCACCGGTTTCCTGTTCGTCGTGAGCGCGCCGAACCAGTACCTCTACAACCCGGCGGTGCAGATCAAGTTCTCGCTGATGGCGATCGCCGGTCTCAACATCCTCGTGTTCTACCGTTTCGCGTACCGTCCGGTGAAGGCCGCCGTCGCCGGCGCGGCCGCGCCGGCTCGAGCCCGGACCGCGGCCGCGATCTCACTGGCCTGCTGGGTCGGCGTGACCGTCTGCGGCCGGCTGATCACCTACTTCCGGCCGCCGTATCACTGGTGCTTCTGGTGCTGAGCCGCCAGGAGGCCGCCCACCGCTGGGGTCGTCCCTAGTCCGGCGGCGGTTTCTTCGCCGGCTCCTCGTCGACGTACCGGAAGGGAAGTCGCTCTTCGCCGTCCGCGGGCGGCGATGTCCGGATCGGTCGGGGTGTTCGGCGGAGACGTCGTTCTGTCGCGGAGGACGCACCGCGGGCAGATGGCGGACTGCTCGTTGATGGTTCGCGGATCTTCGTGTCCAATTCAGCCTCGACCTGCTCGATCAACTCCTCCGCGGATTGCTCCTGATCGAGTCCCGCGGCCTCGAGTTCCGCTTCGATCAGCTCGAGCAGTTCCTCCGTGGACAGATCCTCGAGGTTCGCCCGGTCACCCGCCGCGACCGGCGCCGCGATCGCCTGGGCGCCTGGAGTCGCCTCGGCCGCGCGAGAGGGAGTGGTGGCTGGAGAGGTCTCGACACCGACAGCCACCACCGGGGCCTCGTTCCGCGGAGGCCTGGACGGATCGGACGGAACCGGGGAACTCGCGATCAGTACGCCCGCCGACGAGGACGGCAGAGCTGCCGGCCCCAGACCAACCTCGACCAACCCTTCCGCCTGGCGAACCTGATACGAGGGCAATGCCTGTGTGAGGTCGACGACCACTCGCAGGAAGTTCGGATGCTCGCCGGTTCGCACCTCGATGACCGCGCCGCCGGCCGGAGGCGCCGGCATCTCGGCGAGTGAACTGTCGATGCCGAACAGGTCGAGCACCACGCGCGGGGGATTGGGCAGTTCGAAGTGCCGCACGGTCTGCAGGCCGGTGGCGGTCTGCAGCCGCAGGACATCGCCGTCGAGCCGCGCCGCCGTCAACCGGGGGTCCTGGGCTACGGCGGTCGAACTGAGGAGAGCCGAGACGAGGCAGATCAGGGTACGCATGGTGAATCCTGCTGTTTCGGAAACGGTCAGTCTACCACCCGGCCCTGGTTGGAGGGGCCGCCAGGCCCTCCGCAGCAAGCCTGCGCAGGCAGGAGTTGCGTTCCGGGACGCTGGCCCATAGCCTGCCACGCAGCCATGTTCCGTTTCGGGATCGTCGCTCTCGCTGGTCTGATCGCGCCGCCGTGGTCCGTTCTCGAGGCGCAGGAAACGCACCCGTTCTCGGTCCACGACATGCTGGCCATGGAGAGGCTGTCGGAACCCCAGGTGGCGCCGGACGGCTCGGTCGTCGCGTTCACCGTACGGTCGACGGATCTTGCCGCGAATCGGGGTCGAACGGATCTCTGGTCGGTGCCGGTGGAGGGCGGTGAGGCGCGCCGGTTGACCACCCACGAGGCGGCCGACTTCCATCCGCGCTGGGCGCCGGACGGCAAGGGCCTGTTCTTCCTGTCGACGCGCTCCGGCAGTTCCCAGGTGTGGCGCCTGCCCGTCGCCGGCGGCGAACCGCACCAGGTGACCGACCTTCCGCTCGACGCGGGCAACCTCGTCGTGTCGCCGGACGGCCGCAGGATCGCCCTGACGATGGACGTCTTCGTCGCCTGTGAGAGCCTCGCATGCACCGCCGAGCGGCTCGAGGAACGGGCGTCAGGGAAGACGACCGGTGTCGCCTACGACGATCTCTTCGTCCGTCACTGGGATGTCTGGAAGGACGGCCGGCGCTCCCATGTGTTCGTCGTCGAACTGGACGACTCGGGGGTTGCCGCCGGAGAACCGGTCGACCTGATGCCGGGGCTCGACCAGGACGCGCCGCCGAAGCCCTTCGGCGGCGCGGAGGAGATCGCATTCGGGCATGGCGGCGACGCGGTCATCTTCGCCTCCCGGCTTGGCGGCACGGAGGAAGCCTGGTCGACGAACTTCGACCTCTATGTGGCCCCGGCGGACGGCAGTTCCGAGCCCGTCAACCTGACCGCCTCGAACCCGGCCTGGGACAGCCACCCGGTGCTGTCGCCGGACGGCGGCACCCTGGCCTGGCTGGCCATGGAGCGTCCGGGCTACGAGTCGGACCGGTTCCACGTCCGCCTGGCTCGCCTCGACGGGTCGCGCCTCGAGAACGAGCGGGCGCTGACCGCCGACTGGGACCGTTCCGTGTCGGGCCTGGCCTTCTCGGCCGACGGCGAGACGCTGTTCGTGACCGCCGCCGACCTCGGCCAGCGGAGCCTGTTCGCCGTGGACGTGGCCGGCGGCGAAGTGACCCGGCTGCACGGCGAGGGCTCGATTGCCGGTCTGGCGGTGTCGGAGGACCGGCTCGTGACGCTCCACAACGACCTGGCCGGTCCGTCCGAGCTCTACGTGAGCGCGCCGGACGGCGGCGGCCGTCAGCCGCTCACCGCGATCAACGCGGAGCGGCGGGCGGCGGCTCGCGTCGGGACCTACGAACAGTTCGCGTTCGCCGGCTGGAACGGCGAGACGGTGCACGGCTACGTGGTGCGGCCCGTCGACTTCGACCCGGACCGCCGCTATCCGGTCGCCTTCCTGATCCACGGCGGACCGCAGGGCTCTTTCGGCAACAGCTTCCACTACCGCTGGAACCCGCAGGCCTACGCCGGCGCCGGCTACGCCGCGGTGATGATCGACTTCCACGGTTCGGTCGGCTACGGCCAGGACTTCACCGACTCGATCCGCGGCGACTGGGGCGGCAAGCCGCTCGAGGACCTCCAGAAGGGACTCGCCGCGGCCCTCGACCGCTACCCCTTCCTCGACGGCGACCGGGTCTGCGCGCTGGGAGCGTCGTACGGCGGCTACATGGTGAACTGGATCGCCGGGGCCTGGCCGGAGCGTTTCCGTTGCCTGGTGAACCACGACGGCGTGTTCGACCTGCGCTCGATGTACTACACGACGGAGGAGCTGTGGTTCGTCGAGTGGGATCACCTCGGGAGCTACTTCGCCAACGCGGACGGCTACGAGCGCCACAATCCGGCGACGCTGGTGGACCGCTGGCGGACCCCGATGCTGGTGGTCCACGGCGCTCTCGACTTCCGCGTTCCGGAAACCCAGGGGCTGGCCGCCTTTACCGCGCTCAAGCGCCGCGGCGTGCCCGCCCGGTTGCTCTACTTCCCGGACGAGAACCACTGGGTGCTCAGTCCGGCGAACAGTGTTCAATGGCACGAGGAGGTGCTGGGATGGCTCGCCCGCTGGCTGGAACCGTGAACCGCCCCTTCGGGCGCCCTCGGCTTACGGCCGTTGCCGGGGCGGTGCTGGCCGCGCTGGCGTTCGGATTCGCTCCGGCCGGGGCCCAGACCGCCGACGACCCGGGCGTCTACAAGGGGCGGAAGATCGCCGACGTGATGTCGTTCCGGGGCGCCGGCTGGCTGGAGCGCGCCTCGCGGATCGAAGAGGAGAATCCCGACGCGCTGATGGCCGCCCTGCCGATCGAGGAAGGGATGCTGGTCGTCGACATCGGCTGCGGCTCGGGCTACTACGCCCGCCGCATGGCGGCGGTGGTCGGCCCGGAAGGCAGCGTGCTGTGCAACGACATTCAGCCGCAGATGCTGCGCATCGCGGAGGAACTGGCCCGGCGTGAGGGCGTCACGAACGTGTCGACGGTGCTGGGCACCGAGGACGATCCGAAGTTGCCCGAGGGCGAGGTCGACCTGATGCTGCTGGTCGACGTGTACCACGAGTTCTCGGAGCCCGGAGCGATGCTCGAGGCGATGCGGGAGGCGCTTTCGCCCGACGGTGTGATCGCTCTGGCGGAGTTCCGGCTCGAGGGCCGCAGCGCGGCCCACATCAAGCTCGAGCACCGGATGTCGATCGAACAGGTGATGAAGGAGTGGGTCCCGGCCGGCTACGAACTCGTCGAACGGATCGACTCCCTGCCGACCCAGCACCTGTTCCTGTTCCGCGCCGCCAGGTAGAGCCAGGAGCTTTCGGCGCCGGAGCTGCGTGCGCCGGAGTCCTCGCCGGCTTCTGAGGAAGACGCGCCGCGAAGCGGCGACTTTCCTGAGCCGGGCCGGCCCTACCGACTCGTCGGCATCGCCGCCGACACGGACTCGCGCCAGGCGTGGAGGCGATCGCGCAGCTCAGCGGCCTTCGCGGGCCGCTCTGCGGCGAGGTCGCGCTGCTCGCCCAGGTCGTTCTCCAGGTCGAAGAGCTGCACCGTGCCGTTCTCGAAGTACTCCAGCAGCTTGTAGGCGCCGTCGCGGACCGCGCCGCCCGGGCTCTGCATCCCGTGATTGCTGTAGTGGGGGAAGTGCCAGTAGATCGCTCCGCGCTCGAAGTCCTCGCCCCTGACGGCCGCGGCGAAGCTCATGCCGTCGAGGTGCTGGTCGGGCCGGGACGGCAGACCGGCCATCTCCAGCAGCGTGGGGTAGAAATCGGGGCTGATGACCGGCTCGTCGCGGACCGCGCCGGCTTGCCCCGCGCCCGGCCAGCGCACGATGAGCGGAACCCGGATCCCGCCCTCGTACAGCCAGCCCTTGGCGCCGCGCAGCGGCAGGTTCGACGTGGAGTAGGCGACGTCCAGCAGGTCGGGGGGTATCTTCCTCGCGGGATTGCCGAGATTGGCCGCCGACATTCCTCCGTTGTCCGAGTAGAAGACGACGATCGTGTTTTCGGTCAGTCCCAGCCGGTCGAGGGTGCTCTGCACGCGCCCCAGGCTGTCGTCGATGGCGGTGACCATCGCCGCGAACTCGACGTTGTCCTGGTGCTGCTTGATCTTGACGGTGTCCTGGGGCAGTACCCGGTGCTCTTGATGCGACGGCTGCTCCAGCAGGGCGTCCAGTTGCGCGCGTGAAAGCGGCTCGGGATCGTCGGGGTTGCCTTCCAGGAGAAAGGCCGGCCCGGCCGGAGGCTGCATTCGCCCTGCCTTCTCGCGGTAATTCAGGACCAGATCCGGGCGTCCCTCGATCGGATCGTGCACGGCGAAGTGCGACAGGTAGAGGAAGAAGGGGCCGTCCTGGCTCTGCTCGATGAAGTCGACGGCGAAGTCGGTCAGGCGGTCGGTGAGGTACTCGTCTTCCTCGCCTTCGACGACCAAACCGGCCATCAGGTACGGCGGGAAGTAGCCGCCGCGCGGGGTCGAGCCGGGGAAGTCGGGGGCCTGCACGTCGAAGCCCTGGTGGAGCGGGCCCGCTTCGTCGCCGCCGAGGTGCCACTTGCCGAAGATCGCCGTGCTGTAGCCGTGGTCCTGGAGTGCCTCGGCAAGCGTCACTTCCTCGAGCGGCAGGGCCGCGAGCTTCTCGGCGCTCAGCAGCCGTTCGAAGGCGTGTTCCCTTCGGCCCGGCAACCAGTCCGTCAGGCGCAGCCTTGCCGGGTACTTGCCGGTCATCAGCGAGGCCCGCGTGGGCGAACAGACGTGCGTTGCCGCGTAGGCGTTGGTGAACCGCACGCCTTGCTCGGCGAGGCCGTCGATGTGGGGCGTTTCGTAGAACGTGCTGCCGAAGACGCCGACGTCGCTCCATCCCATGTCGTCGACCAGGAAGAAGACGATGTTCGGTGGCCGCTCCGCCGCGGCCGCGGCAGCCGGCGAGGATGCCGGCGCATCCGGTTCCGCGGCGCAGGCGCCGAGCGTCGCGGCAGCGCCCAGCGCCACGAGGCACGCGGCGAACCGGCTGCGTTTCACCGGTCCAGGACTTCGGCGCAACGCCGCGCGAAGTAGGTCAGGATCAGGTCCGCGCCGGCGCGGCGGATCGAGGTCAGGGTCTCCAGCATCAGGGCGTCGCCGTCCATCCAGCCGTTCGCGGCGACCGCCTGGATCATCGCGTACTCGCCGCTCACCTGGTAGGCGGCGACCGGCAGGTCGACCGCCTCGCGGACGGCGCGGATCACATCGAGGTAGGCGAGGGCGGGCTTGACCATGATCACGTCCGCCCCTTCCTCGACGTCGAGTCGCGCCTCGCGCACCGCCTCGCGGACGTTCGCCGGGTCCATCTGGTACGTCTTCTTGTCGCCGGCGCGGGGCGCCGAGTCCAGGGCGTCGCGGAACGGGCCGTAGAAGTTCGACGCGTACTTCGAGGTGTAGCTGAGGATCCCGACTTGCTCGTGGCCGGCGCCGTCGAGGGCGGTTCGGATCGCTCCCACCCGGCCGTCCATCATGTCCGAGGGGGCGATGACATCGGCGCCGGCGTCCGCCTGGGAAACCGCGGTGGCGGCAAGGATCTCAAGCGTGGGATCGTTCAGGATCTCGCCGTCCTCGACCAGTCCGTCGTGGCCGTCGCTGGAGTACGGATCCATCGCCACGTCGGTGATGACGAGCATTTCGGGAAGCGCGGACTTCAGTTCGCGCACCGCGCGCTGGACGAGGCCGTCCGGGTGCAGAGCGCCGGTTGCCGTTCGGTCCTTCAGCTCATCCTCGACTGCCGGGAATAGCGCCACGGCCGGCACGCCGAGGGCATGCGCGGCCCGGCTCTCGGCCACCAGACGGTCGATCGTCAGCCGCGCCTGCCCGGGCATCGAGTCGATCGGCTCGGCCGCGTCCCGGCCCTCCATGACGAAGAGCGGGTAGATCAGCCGGTCCGGTCCGAGGTCGGTCTCGCGGACCAGGGAGCGGATCGCCGCGGAACGCCGGTTCCGGCGGGGTCGAATGGGCAAGCGATGCATGGCCGGGGATTCTACGCGCATGGAGCCGGCCGCGACCGGCTGCGCCGGCGCGCCCTTCGACGCGGTCGGTTCCATGGGACCGGACCTATACTTGCCGCCATGGCGCTCAGGGAGGTATGCCGGGATCTCTGGATCGCCGACCACGACCAGAAGATCCCCATGGGCTTCACGGCGCCCGCCCGCATGGTGATCGTGCGCCTGGGTGACGGGGGGTTGTGGTTGTACTCGCCCGGGCCGATCGACGACCGGACGGCGGAGGAACTTCTGAGCCTCGGCCCGGTGCGGTATCTGATCGCGCCGAACCGCTTCCATCATCTTCACCTGCCCGCGGCCGCGGCGCGCTTTCCGGAGGCGGATGTCCTTGGCGTTCCCGGTCTGGCGGAGAAGCGCAAGGACGTTGCGTTCGCCGGGACCCTGGGCGTCGCCTCCGCGTGGGGCGCGGAACTGCAGCCGATCCCGATCGACGGGATGCCATCCTTCAACGAGGTCGCCTTCTGCCACCGTCCGAGCGGCTCGTTGCTCGTGGCCGACCTGCTGTTCAACATGCAGCAGGACCGGGGGTGGATCGCGTCCCTGTACTTTCGGCTCACCGGAGTAAGCGGTCGCGTCGCGATGAGCCGAATCTTCCGGCTCGCGATCCGCGACCGCGCGGCCTGCGCGGCGAGCTGTCTGCGTCTGTTGCGGTGCCCATTCGACCGCCTGATCCCCTGCCACGGCGACATCGTGCCGGAAGGCGCGAAGCCGCAGGTCGAAGCGGCGCTTGCGTGGATCTTCAAGGAACTCGAGACGCCTCCCGAGCCGACGCCGGCCGGTGCGGTGCCCGAGGTCTGATCCACGGCCATGTCACTCCCCCTGGCGGACCTGCGGGTTCTCGACCTGACGATCGCCCGCGCCGGGCCTACCGCGGTGCGGCAGCTCGCGGACTGGGGCGCCGACGTGGTGCGGATCGAACGCCCGCCGGCGCCAGGCAAGGAGATCGGGATCTCCCGCCGGCTCGGCCACGACTACCAGAACCTCCACCGCAACAAGCGTTGCCTGACGCTGGACCTGAAGAAGGACGAAGGCCGCGACGTGCTGCTGCGCCTGGCCCGCGACGCGGACGTGCTGGTCGAGAACTACCGTGCCGACGTGAAGCACCGGCTCGGCTTCGACTACGAGACGGTGCGGGCGATCAACCCGCGCATCGTCTACGCCAGCGTGTCCGGCTTCGGCCAGACCGGGCCGTACCGGGAGCGGGGCGGCGTCGACCAGATCGCCCAGGGTTTGGGCGGGTTGATGTCGGTGACGGGGCTGCCGGGCCAGGGTCCGGTGCGGGTGGGCACGGCGATCTCGGACCTGGCGGCCGGGCTCTACCTCGCTTTCGGCATCATGGCCGCCCTCCGCGAACGCGAGCGGTCAGGCGAGGGGCAGTGGGTGAGCACGTCCCTGCTCAAGGCGATGATCGGCATGCTCGACTTTCAGGCCGCGCGCTACCTGGTCGAGGGGGAGGTTCCCGGCCAGCAGGGCAACCACCACCCGACGATCTCGCCGATGGGGACGTTCCCGGCGGCCGACGGCTGGGTGAACATCGCGGCTACGAGCGACAGGCACTTCCGCGGCATGTGCCAGGCCCTCGGCGGCGAAGAGTTGCTCGAGCGACCGGAGTACAGGGACTCCGCCGGCCGCGTCGCCAACCGCGCGCGGCTCGAGGAGGAGGTCGCGGACCTGACCCGGCGCTTCGAGGTAGAGGAGATCGTCGGGCTGCTCAACGAAGCCGGTCTGCCGTGCGGTCCGGTCTACGACGTGGGACAGACCTTCGCCGACCCGCAGGTCGAGCACTCCGGGATCGCCGTGCCGCTGGAGCACCCCGACCTCGGCCCGGTGCGGCTCGTGGGCCAGCCGGTCCGGCTCCGGCGGACGCCCTTCGAACTGCGGAGCCGGGCGCCCGGTCTGGGCGAGCACAGCGACGAGATCCTCGCCGAGGCGGGGCTGGAAGACACCGAGATCGAGGCTCTGCGAGCCGCGGGAGTCGTCACGTGAACGCGATCGAACTGCCGACGACGAAGATCAGGGCAAGGATCGACGACGGCGTCGGTTGGCTCACCTACAACAACCCGGAGCGGCGGAACGCGCTCTCGTTCGAGATGCAGGTCGCGCAGGCGAAGGTCCTGCGCCGGTTCCAGGAGGACGACGCGGTGCGCGTCGTCGTGCTGCGTGGAGCGGGCGACCGGGCCTTCGTCTCCGGCGCCGACATCTCCGAGTTCGAGAAGCTGCGGACGACCGTCGACGCGCGCGAGCGCTACGACCAGGCCGGCCGCGAGACCGGCCGGGCGTTCGCCGCGCTGGAGAAGCCGCTGATTGCGATGATCCGCGGCTACTGCCTCGGCGGCGGTCTGGCGACCGCGCTCAACGCGGACCTGCGGATCGCCTCGGAGGACTCGACGTTCGGGATTCCGGCGGGCCGCCTGGGCGTGGGCTACGGCTTCGCCGGGATCAAGGTGCTGGTCGATCTCGTGGGGCCGTCCCGCACCAGCGAGATCCTGCTGACGGCGCGGCGGTTCACGGCCGCCGAGGCGCACCACATGGGGCTGATCGATCGAGTCACCGCGGTGGATGAGCTGGAGGGCACCGTCCGCGACCTGGCGGGAAGAATGGCTGCGAACGCCCCGTTGACGCTCCGGGCCGCCAAGCGCGCGATCAAGGAAGCCACGAAGGACCCGGAACGCCGCGACCTGGACCGCGTGAAGCAACTCGTCGAGGCCTGCTTCCGCTCTGAGGACTACGTCGAGGGCCGGAAGGCCTTTCTCGAGAAGCGGCCGCCGCGGTTCCGGGGGCGGTGACGACACCTCCCGTCCTGCCGGAGCGGGCACGACGACCGCTGTGAACGAACTGCTGCTCGAACTCGCCAGTGTGACGGTCGTGCGTGGCGGCCGGCGGGCCCTCGACGGCGTGACGCTCTCGATCCCGCGCGGCCAGAACACGGCCGTCCTTGGCCCGAACGGCGCCGGCAAGTCGACCCTGCTGCGGATGCTGAACGGCGAGTTCTTTCCGCTGCGGCGCCCCGGTGTCCGGATGCGGTTGCTCGGCCGGGACCGATGGAACGTGTTCGACGTGCGTCGGCAGCTCGGCGTCGTGTCGCACGAACTGCAGGCGACGCACCACGGTTGGCTCTCGGGCCTGGACGTCGTGTGTTCGGGCTTCTTCGCCAGCGTCGGCCTGTACGGGCACCAGGGGTTGACGGAGGCCCAGCGGACGCGGGCCGCGGCGTCGGCTGAGGGCCAGGGTGCCGGCGAACTGCTGGAGAGAAGGTTCGACAGTCTCTCCTCGGGCGAGCAGCGGCGACTGTTGCTGGCCCGTGCCCTGGTCCACGAGCCTCATACGCTGTTGCTCGACGAGCCGGCGACCGGCCTCGACCTCCAGGCCGCGTTCCGCCTGATGGAGCGGCTGCGGGCCCTGGCGGCGGCTGGAACGACGCTGATCATCGTCACCCACCACGTCGACCAGATCCCGCCGGAGGTTGAGCGCGTCGTGCTGCTGAAGGCCGGGCGGGTGTTCGCGGAGGGAGCGAAAGGTGAGGTCCTGACCGGCGCGACGCTGTCCGACCTGTTTGAGGTCAACGTCCAGTTGGTGGAGCGCGACGGCTGGTTTCAAGTGCTGCCCGGCTAGGCACCGCGCTACGATGCTGGCTAGTGTTCTCACAGCGACTGTCCTTTCTCGCGACGGCGGCGTTACTACTGGCCGTCGCCGGCCCGCTCTCCGCCGCGGACAGCCCGGGCTGTTCGTCCGGCGCCGGCAACGTGTCGGTGGAGCCCGGAACCAGCATCGACCTGGAGCTCGCCCACGGTGGCCTGACCCGCAGCTACAGACTCCACCTGCCGGTCCGCTACGACGGCTCTTCGCCCGCGGCGCTTTGGCTGCACGTCCATGGCTACACGGGGAGCGCCCGGCATAGCGACGGCTGGTCCGGTCTCTCGGAGCTCTCCGACCGCGAGGGCTTCGTGCTCGTGTTCCCGCAGGGCACGTCGTTCGAGGCGTCCATGGGTCCGCCGGGCCGGACCCGGAACGCGACGATCACGTCATGGAACGATCTCGCCTGCAGCGCGCCGCTCCAGCCGGAGGCGCCGGCCTGCCGGGAGGACGCGAGTCCGTACCCCTGCCCGCCGGAGTGCGGGACGTGCGGGCCGTGCAACTGGTGCTCGTGCCATGACGATGTCGGCTACATCGCCGCCCTGATCGACCACCTCTCGGCGGATTTCTGTATCGACACGGACCGCGTGTTCGCCTCCGGCTACAGCAACGGCGGCATGTTCGTGCACCGCCTCGGCTGCGCCCTCGGTGAACACCTGGCCGCGGTGGCGCCGATGCACGGTTACCTGGCGCGCGGCTTCAACTGCGCCGCCGAGGCACCCGGCCCGTCCATGCTGCTGGTCGGCGGTACGAGCGATCGCACCGTCCCGATCGACGGTTCGCACGCCAGCGACGGCTACATCTACACGTCGCAGGAAGGGGTGGCGGAGGAGTGGGCCGAGGCGCAGTCCTGCAGTGCGGAGCCGGTCGCGGTCGAGACTCCCTGGGACGGCCGGCGGGAGTTGAGCTGCATCGAGTATCCCGGCTGCGCCGGCGATCGCGCCGTCCGCAGTTGCTCCTGGGACGGCGCGCACGTGTGGCCGCGCGACGCCGCCGGCAACTTCGGCGGCGAGCTGATGTGGCGCTTCTTCAACGAAGCGGAGCGCTAGGCCGCGATCGCTTCGAGCCGCCCGGCCTGTACACCCAGCCGCTCGCCGGAGGCGACGATCTGACGCCACGACTCGACATCGACCGGGACCGCTTCGGCGCGCTCGATCCGCATGGCCCGTTCCGGGTCCCCCGGCACGAGGACCGGCTCGTTCCCGTCGGCGGCCGGCGACGCCTTGACGTGGGCCACCAGAGCGTCCAGTTCGTGTTCCATGGCTGAGCGTTCGATCAGCCTTTCGGGGTCGAACACGACCATGAACATGTTGTTGCAGATCGTGCCCTCCACTTCGTGCTCGGGCTGGGCCGTGCGCCCGCCGCTCATCATGCCTCCGAGGAGTTCGCAGAAGATCGCCAGGCCGTAGCCCTTGTGGTCCCCGAAGGAGGTGAGGGCGCCCATCGGCTGTTTGAAGAGCACGCTCGGGTCGAGGGTCTGGCGTCCCCGATGGTCGATCAGGGAGCCCGCGGGGACCTCCTCGCCCTTGTTGTGGGCAACCCGCGCCTTGCCGTGGGCGATCCGGCTGGTCGCCATGTCGAGGAGAACCGGCGGTTGGGCGGCGCTTCCCGGTAGGGCGAGACACATCGGGTTTGTCGAGTAGCGGGCGTCCGTGCCCCTGTAGGGTGCTACCAGGGCCTGGTGGCCGACGACGTTGACGAAGTGGAGCGAAGCGAGGCCGGCGTCCGCCACCTGCTCGCCGTAGGTGCCGATCCGGCCGAGATGGTGGCAGTAGCGGACCGGCGCCAGGACCACGCCGGTACTCCGGCAGCGCTCGATCGCCGCCGCCGTGGCCTCGCGACCGACCACCTGGCCGTATCCCATGCCGCCGTCGAACATCATGATCGCGCCATCGTCGCGGACCAGGTCGACCTGCTGGTTCGGATTCAGGGTTCCGTTGCCGAGGCTCCTCTCATAGGCGGGAAGCATGCCGATGCCGTGGCTGTCGTGCCCCGAGAGGTTGGCCAGCACGAGGTGGTCGGCGACGATCTGCGCTTCCCCCGGCTGGCTGCCGCCGGCTTCGAGGATCATCGTGGCTGCCTCGCGCAGCGCCCGTGGGTGGATGTCGATCGATTCCAAGGCTGCCTCCTCGTGATGGCCGAACGGCCGGAAGCGGCGATCCTAGCCGGGTGTGCACCCGGTAAAGGCGCACTTGGGACAAGGGACGGTAAGCTGACGCTTCGATGCGCCCCTCCGCAGCTTCGCCCTTCTTGCCAGCCGTCGTGTTGCTTCTGCTCGGTGCGGCCGCACCTGGGCTTTCCCAACCCGATCCCGATTCGGGCTGGATCGATCTGACCGCCGGCGGTCTCGAGCAGGGGTGGAGGCAGCTCGGGGGCGCCGCGGAGTACACGCTGGAGGACGGTGTCGTCGTCGGCACGGCGGTCATCGAGACGCCGAACTCGTTCCTCGCCACGAAGGAGGAGTACGACGACTTCGCGCTCCAGTTGGAGTTCAGGATCGACGAGGGCCTGAACGCGGGCGTCCAGATCCGAAGCCACAGCGACCCGGCCTACCGGAATGGGATCGTGCACGGTTACCAGGTCGAGATCGATCCGAGTGACCGGGCGTGGACCGCCGGCGTGTACGACGAGGCCCGGCGCGGCTGGTTGTACCCGCTGGCAGCCAATCCGGCGGCGAGTCGGGCGTTTCGCCAGGGGGGATGGAACCACCTCTATATCGAGGCGATCGGCCCCGAGATCCGGACGTGGCTCAACAACGTGCCGGCGACGTTCCTGATCGACGAGATGACAGCTAGCGGCTTCATCGCTCTCCAGGTTCACTCGGTCGGACCGGACGGCGGCGGCCTGCAGGTCAGCTACCGGAACGTCTGGCTGCGAACTGAAGGCCTTACGCCAAGCGGCCGGTCCTTTCCCCACATCGTCGACATGAGGCCCAACCGGCTGTCCGAAGCGGAGGCGGCCGAGGGCTGGCGGCTGCTCTTCGACGGCGAGAGCACGGAGGCATGGCGCGGAGCCCACCGCGAGGACTTTCCGGACACGGGTTGGGACGTTCGGGACGGCGAACTGACCGTACTTGCCTCAGAGCCGGACAGGGAGCGCGGCGGCGGCATCGTGACTCGCGAGACGTTCTCCGCGTTCGAACTCCAGCTTGAGTTCCGGATGACCGCGGGCGCGAACAGCGGCATCAAGTACCTGGTCACGGAGGGCTACGCCTCGGCTCCCGGTACGGCGGTGGCGTTCGAGTACCAGATCCTGGACGACGTGCGCCACCCGGACGCTCAGGCCGGCCTGAACGGGAATCGCACCCTGGCCTCACTCTACGACCTGCTGCCGGCGACCAAGATCGGGCGCTTCGTGAAGGGCCCGGGCCGCTTCAACCACGCCCGGATCGTGGTCCACGCCGATGGCCGCGTGGAGCACTGGCTCAACCACGTGCCGGTGCTGGAGTTCGACCGGAACTCGCCGGAACTCGCGGAGGCGATCGGAGCAAGCAAGTTCGCCGGTCGCGAGGGTTTCGGACAGTGGCCGGAGGGGCGCATCCTGCTCCAGGACCACGGCGACGAAGTCGCGTTCCGGAGCATCAAGGTACGCCGCCTCGACGAGGCGGACTAGGGTCCTTCGCAGGCTGATGCGGGTTCGCCTCGCGTACGGCCGTAGCGGTCTCGAGATCGAGGTTCCGCGGGAGCGGACGACCGTCATCGAGCCGCATCAGGCCCCGGCGCTTCGCGATCCGGCCGCCGCCCTGACCGCGGCGCTGTCTCGGCCGGTTTCCGGCCCGCCGCTCCGGGAGCTGGCGCAACCCGGGCAAACGGTGGCGATTTCCGTGTGCGACGTCACCCGGGCGCAGCCCCGCCGGGAGATGGTCGGCGCGGTGTTGCGGGAGCTTGACGGCATCGTGCGGCCCGCAGACGTGACGGTCCTGATCGCGACCGGTACGCACCGGGCGAACACGCCGGCTGAACTCGCCGAGATGCTTGGCGATGAGATCCTGAGTTCCTGTCGCGTGATCAACCACGACGCTCGCGACGAGTCGTCCCTGGTCGATCTCGGGGAGAGCGGCAAGGGTGTTCCTACCCGGCTCTGTCGCCATTGGCTCGTGGCGGACCTCCGGATCACGACCGGCTTCGTCGAGCCGCACTTCTTCGCGGGCTTCTCGGGCGGTCCGAAGATGGTCGCTCCCGGTCTCGCCGGCCTCGACACCGTCCTTACCTTGCATGACGCCGTCCGCGTCGGCGATTCGCGCTCGACCTGGGGAATCATCGAGGAGAACCCGCTCCACACCGACATCCGTGCGATCGCGGCCCGGCCCGAGGCGAAGCCGCACTTCAGCGTCGACGTGCTGCTGGACAGGCAGCAGAAGATCACGCACGTGTTCGCAGGCGAGCTCTTTGAGATGCACCGACAGGCCTGTGCGGCCGCGAAGCCCATCGCGATGCGGGAGACCGGACGGCGTTTCGACGTCGTCGTGACCACGAACTCCGGCTATCCGCTCGATCAGAACCTCTACCAGGCAGTCAAGGGGATGTCGGCCGCCGCGCAGGTCGTGGCCGACGGCGGCACGATCCTCTGTGCTGCCGAGTGCAGCGACGGCATTCCCGACCATGGCCGCTACGCCGAGCTTCTCGGCCGCGGCGGCTCGCCCGAGGAGTTGCTTCAGCAGATCGAGGCCCGTCCGGTGACAGAGCCGGATCAGTGGCAGGTCCAGGTCCAGGCGCTGATCCAGCGCCGCGCCCAGGTGCTGGTCAAGGCCGACGGCCTGAACCCTGAGCAGCTCGCAGCCGCCCACTTCGAGCCGGCACTGGACCTCGATGAGGCGCTCCGAGAGTGCTTGGCCGGCCGGCCGGACGCACGCGTCTGTGTGCTGCCCGAGGGTCCGCAGACGATTCCCTACGTAGTCGCCTGACGCGCGCCGCCGAGAGAAAGGGCCTCTCCGTTGCCGGAGAGGCCCTTGATTCTCGCAGCCGCGGCCTCAGGCGCCACGGTTTCGTCCGGTGCCGTCAGCCTAGAAGCTGAACCGGCCGCCGACCTGCAACTGGCGCGGGCTCGTCGTCAGGAACGACGGGATCCCGAGGGTGTCGGGGACCGAGCCGTTCCGGATGTTCCGCTGCCCGAAGCCGACGCCGAAGCTGTTCTGGTCGAACAGGTTGAACGCCTCGACGAAGACGTCGAGCCGCAGTCCGTCGCCGAAGCGGAAGAACTTGCCGACCCGGACGTCGACGGTCTGGATCGACTCGTTCCGCTCCGTGTTCCGGCCGACCACGACGCCGTTCATCACTGCCCGATAGTCGGGGCAGTTGAATCCGACGGAGCCGCAGTAGGGGAAGTCGACTCCAGAGTCGACCAGCGTGTACGGGTAGCCCGACTGGTAGTTCACGATGCCCGAGATCTGGAAATCGGCCGGCAGCTGGATCATGCCGGTGACGACCAGGCGGTGCTTGATGTCACGGTCCGAGACGCCCCAGTCGTAGTCCAGGTTGCCCGTGTCGGAGATCGTGACGCCGGTTGCCGAACGCTCGTTCGAGTCGGTGTCACGGTCCTTGCCCCAGGTGTAGTGAGCGCCGAACTGGTAGCGACCGGTGAACCGGCGGTTCGCCTTCAGCGTCACCGCCTGGTACTCGGACTCGCCGCGAGACTGGCGGACGAGAATCTCGGCCACGTCTTCGCGTACGCGACCGTCCCAGGTGGGCCGGCCATACTCGTCGTAGCCACCGAACTGGCGGTTCCAGTCCGTGTTCCGCTGCAGGCCGCTTGCCTCGGCGTACACGACATCGACTCCGGTGCTCCAGCCGGCGCCGAGCTCGCGCTCCCAACCGACGCTCGCGCGCAGGGTCTGGGCATCGTCGAACGCGGGATCCACGTAGGAGATCGCGGGGATGATTCCCGGCGGCGGATTCTCGTTGTCGATCGGCGTACCCAGCGGCACATAGCCGTTCTCGCCCGCGCGGACGTTGATCCGGCCGTAGTTCGGCGGCACGCCGTTGGCCTGGACCTGGTTGGCGAACAGCAGGGTCGGGGTGCGGCCGAAGAAGAAGCCGATTCCGCCGCGGAGGACGGACCGGCCCTCATCCTGCGCCAGGGCGAAGCCGAAGCGGGGCGCCAGGTTCTGCGTGTCCGGGATCTGGCGGCCGTCCGGCTCCATGTGGTCAAGGCCGTCCGGGTTGTCCGTTGAGGTGTAGCGCAGGCCGTAGCTGAGCGTCAGGTTGTCCCGCTTCAGGCTGTCCTGGCCGTAGAACGCGAGCGCGGCCTGGGTCTCGTCGTAGTTCGGATAGGTCGAGTCTCCGAACCAGATCCGGGCGTTGCTCGCCTCGTTGTTCAGGAAGTCCTCCGGCGACTGGAAGTCGTACCGGCCGTCCCGGCTGCCGGCAAAGAGCTGCGCCAGGTCGTCCTTCGAGTAGTCGACGCCGAACTTCATGTCGTGGGCGCCGAACAGGTAGGAGAAGTCGTTCTTGACCTGAAGCTGCGACTCCTCGACGAAGATCGGAAGGAAGTCGAACTTGCCCACGCTGTCGCGGGAACCGAACCGGAACCGGACCTGCGCTTCGATCGGCGTGCCGACGCGCAGGGACAGGCGGTCCAGGTTGTCGTCGGCCGACTGGATGCGGAACTCGTTCACGCCGCGGCTGCCGATGACCGACGTCATCGACGCGATGAAGGACAGCGTGTCCTCGGTCTTCAGCGACTCCTCGTCGAGGTAGCTGCTCTCGCGTTCGAAGTCGGTGAAGTTGGCGCGCAGCGTGATCAGGTTCGCGTCGCTGATCTGGTGGTCCAGCTTGCCGAACAGGATCTGGTTGCTCACCGAGCGGAGGAACAGGCCGGTGGCGGAACCGTCGGCGTTCCGGTCGAAGCCCTCGACCAGAGCCGCGAAGGCCGGCTCGTTCTGAGCCCGCTGCATGATCAGGTCGTAGGTGCTGAAGTCCCCGGTCGAACGGAGCGAACGCGTGAACGGGATGTCCTGGTCGCGCTGGTCGATGCCGAAGTAGTAGTGAGTGCGATCGCGCTTGAAAGGACCGCCGATCGAGAAGCCGTAGTTCTGCGTGTCGAACTCGTCGACGGGCCGGGAGCCGTCGTTGCCGAAGTGGTCGTCGAGCGGCGACGAGGGCAGGTCCTCGGCCATGCTGTCATCGCGGAAGAAGGCGAAGGCGGAACCCCGAATCTCGTTGGTGCCCGACTTCGTGACCACGTTGACGAAGGCGCCGCCGTGACGGCCGTACTCGGCCGAGAAGCCGTTGGTGATGACCTGGAACTGGCGGACCGTGTCCTGAGCGACGATCAGGCCGTCGTTCTCCGTGGCCTCACCACCGCGACCGTAGCCGAAGAAGGTGCTCTTGTTGTCCGCGCCGTCGACCGAAAGGCCGCTGTACATGCCGCGCTGGCCGGCCATCGTCAGGAAACCGCGGGAGCGGTCGCGCTGGACGCCGGGAGTGAGAATCGCGAAGTCCGTGAAGTCGCGGCCCACGGTGGGCAGGCTCTCGATCGCGACCTCGTCGATGTAGTTCGCGGCGCCGGAGCGGCTGACCTCGATGATCGGGGCTTCTGAGGTAACCGTGATCACCTCGGAGGTCGACTCGACCTCGAGGGTCAGGTTGATGTCCTTGATCTGGCCGACGAGCACGGAGACGTCGGTCTGCTGCGTCGTCTGCATGCCGGAGAGCTCGGCTGTCACCGTGTAGGTGCCGACCTGGAGCGCCTTGGCGCTGTAGAAGCCGTTGGCGTCCGAGATCACGGCGCGGGCGATGCCGGTGTCCTGGTTGGTGGCGGTTACCGTGGCGCCGGGAATGGCGTCGCCCTCGACATCCGAGATGTAGCCCTGGACGGTGCCGGTAATCGTCTGGGCAAGGCCGGCGCCGCCGATCAGGAAGGCGCAGGTCGTGGCCAGGAGGATTGCAAGAAGACGTGCCCGTGGGCGGGTCGACTGCATGGTTGGTGTTCTCCTCTGTTTCTGAATGAGTGCCGTGGAACTCAATGCGAGCCCATCGGCGTGCGGTTCACGCGTCGAAGGCTGTCTGACTTGGCTGTGGCGGTGGGTGGGCGCGGCGGCGGGAGGCCACGAACGAAGAGGACTATAAAGGTCGCTCGCCCGCCCGTCAAAGGACGGGGGAGTAGTCCAAGAAGTTGAATTCGAGGGGCTCGTCCGGCGAGCCCGGGTTCACTCTCCACGAAGTGCTTGAAGCCTCCGTAAAGGCTCGCTCAAACCGCCGACGGCAGAGGTAGATCGGTGGCGCCGGTCAGGTACTCATCTATCGTCGCCGCGGCACCGCGCCCCTCGTTTATCGCCCACACGATGAGGCTCTGGCCGCGGCGGCAGTCGCCGGCGGCGAACACGCCCTGGACGGAGGTCGCGTACTGCCCGGGTTGGGCCGCGAAGTTGCTGCGCGGATCGGTGGCCAGCCCCAGTTGTTCGGCGAGAGTCCCCTCGGGACCGAGGAAACCCATCGCGAGGAGCACGAGGTCCGCTTCGAAGGTCTCTTCGGTGCCCGGCAGTTCCTTCATCAGGAAGTCCCCGGAGGCGTCCCGCTGCCAGGCGATGCGGACGGTCTCGATGCCCGCGACGTTGCCGGCGCCGTCGTCCACGAAGCGCTTCGAGAGGACGGAGAACACACGCGGGTCGGCGCCGAACCTGGCTGCGGCTTCCGCGTGGGCGTACTCGACCCGGAAGATACGCGGCCACTCCGGCCACGGGTTGTCAGGCGCGCGCGCGTCGGGCGGCCGGTCCAGAAGTTCGAAGTTGACCATCGAGGCGCAGCCGTGCCGGGTAGCGGTCGCGATGCAGTCGGCGCCCGTGTCGCCGCCGCCGATCACGATCACGTTCCTTCCCGCGGCGTCGATGGGTGGCTCGATGATCCCCACGCCGTCGTTCGGCAGTTCGGCATCGAGGAGCGCCCGTGTGTGCTCCGTCAGGAACTCCATCGCGAAGTGGATGCCCGACAGTTCCCGGCCAGGGATCGGAAGATCGCGGGGCCGGGTGGCGCCGCAGGCGAGCAGGATCGCATCGTGGTCTCGTCGCAGGTCGGCGATGTCGACGTTGTGGCCTACGTGGGCCCCGGTGATGAACTCGATGCCCTCGGCCCGCATCAGGTCGATCCGGCGGTCGACGACCTCGCGCTTGTCCAGCTTCATGTTCGGGATGCCGTACATGAGCAGGCCGCCGATGCGGTCCTCGCGCTCGAAGACGGCGACCGAATGGCCGACGCTGTTCAACTGCGCCGCGGCGGCCAGCCCGGCGGGGCCTGAGCCGACGATCGCGACGCTCTTGCCGGTCCGCGACGCGGGCGGCCTGGGGACGATCCAGCCCTCCTCGAACCCCCGGTCGACGATCGCGTTCTCGATGTTCTTGATCGTGACCGCCGGGTCGGTGATCCCGAGCACGCAGGCGCCCTCGCAGGGGGCCGGGCAGACGCGACCGGTGAACTCGGGGAAGTTGTTCGTCCGTTCCAGCCTTCGCAGCGCCTCGCGCCAGCGGCCCTGGTAGACGAGGTCGTTCCACTCCGGGATCAGGTTGTCGATCGGGCAGCCTTCGTCGGACTGGCAGAAGGGCACGCCGCAGTCCATGCAGCGCGCTCCCTGCGTGGCGAGATGCCGCTCCGGAACGGGTTGCAGGAACTCGCCGTAGTGGCTCAGCCGGATCAGCGGATCCTGGTAGGGAACCGCCGTCCGCGCGTACTCCTTGAAACCGGTGTCCTTGCCCATGAACCCGCGTGCCCTCCTCGCTTGCGGTGTTCCGTTTCGCCGACAGCCGGCGGCCTCAGGCCGCGGCCTCGGCCTTCTGCTCGGTCTGAACCTCGGCTTGCGCCTCGCGTTGCGCTTCCAGCACGCGCCGGTAGTCGTGCGGCATGACCTGGATGAACTGGCGCTGCGCTTCGCTCCAGCGCTCCAGCAGCCGGCGTGCGACGGTCGAGCCGGTGAAGCGGGCGTGCCGGGCGACCAGTTGCCGCAACTCGCGCAGGTACTCGCCGCCGATGGGCTCGAGTCCCACCATCTCCATGTTGCAGTTCCCAGCCAGCGCTCCGTTCGGGTCGTGGACCCAGGCGATGCCGCCGCTCATGCCCGCGGCGAAGTTGCGGCCCGTTGGCCCGAGGATCACCGCGCGACCGCCGGTCATGTACTCGCAGCCGTGATCGCCGATTCCCTCGATCACCGCACTGGCGCCCGAGTTGCGGACGCAGAACCTCTCGGCGGCGCGGCCGCGGAAGAACGCCTCGCCACCGGTGGCGCCGTAGAGCGCCACGTTGCCGATCAGGACGTTCTCCTCGGCGGCGAAGCGAGACCGACGGGGCGGGTAGAGAATGAGCCGTCCTCCGGACAGCCCCTTGCCGACGTAGTCGTTGCCGTCGCCCTCGAGCTCTATCGTGATGCCGGGAGCCAGGAAAGCGCCCAGGCTCTGGCCGGCGCTGCCGGTCAGCGAAATGTGGATCGTGTCGTCGGCCAGGCCGTGCTGGCCGCGTGCCTTCATCAGCTCGTGGCTGAGCATCGTGCCGACCGTGCGCTGGGTGTTTTCGATCGGCAGATCGATCCGCACGCGTGAGCCGGCTTCCAGGGCCGGCCGTGCCAGTTCGATCAGTTCGTTGTCGAGCGCGTACTCGAGCGCGTGATCCTGTTCGATTCCCTTGGTCACGCCGACGCCCTCGTGCCTCCTCACTGCGGGCTGAAGCACCGCGGACAGGTCGAGACCCTCCGTCTTCTCGTTTTGTACCGCCAGTTCGGGCCGGAACAGGTCGGTGCGTCCCACGAGTTCCTCGATCGTCGCCACTCCCAGCCGGGCCATGAGCCCCCGCGCCTCCTCGGCGACCAGGAACAGGTAGTTGACGACTGCCTCCGGCGTGCCCTCGAACTTGGCCCGCAGCTCCGGATCCTGGGTGGCGATGCCGACCGGACAGGTGTTCAGGTGGCACTTGCGCATCATGATGCAGCCGATCGTGATCAGCGGCGCGGTGGAGAAGCCGAACTCCTCCGCGCCCAGCATGCAGGCGACGACGACGTCGCGGCCGGTCTTCAGTTGGCCGTCGGTCTGGAGCGTGACCCGCGAACGCAGGTCGCTCAGCACGAGGGTCTGGTGGGTTTCGGCGATGCCGAGTTCCCAGGGCAGGCCGGCGTGCTTGATGCTCGTGAGCGGCGAGGCGCCGGTGCCGCCATCGTGGCCGGAGATCAGGATGTGGTCCGCGTGGCCCTTGGCGACGCCGGCGGCGACCGTGCCGACGCCGACCTCGGAAACCAGCTTCACGCTGATTCGGGAACCGGGGTTGGAGTTCTTCAGATCGTGGATGAGCTGCTTCAGATCCTCGATCGAGTAGATGTCGTGGTGGGGCGGGGGCGAGATGAGCCCGACGCCGGGCGTGGAGTACCGGGTCCGCGCGATGATCTCGTCGACCTTGTGGCCGGGCAGTTCGCCGCCCTCGCCCGGCTTGGCGCCCTGGGCGATCTTGATCTGCAGCTCGTCCGAGTTGGTCAGGTACCAGGACGTCACGCCAAACCGTCCGGAGGCGACCTGCTTGATCGCGGAGCGCCTGCTGTCGCCGTTCGCGTCGGGGGTGAAGCGTTCGGGGTCCTCGCCGCCCTCGCCGGTGTTGCTCTTGCCTCCGAGGCGATTCATCGCCACCGCCAGCATCTCGTGGCTCTCGGCCGAGATCGAGCCGAAGCTCATCGCGCCGGTGCAGAAACGCTTGACGATTTCGCTCGCCGGTTCCACCGCGTCGAGCGGCAGGGGCGCCGTGTCGGTCCGGAACTGGAGCAGACCGCGAAGCGAGCACGTCCTCGTCGTGTCCTCGTTGGCCAGCCGGGCGAACTGCTCGTAGGCTTCGCTGCTGTTCGTGCGGGCCGCGTGCTGGAGCCGGGAGATCATCTGCGGGTTCCACATGTGGCGTTCGCCGCCGGCGCGCCAGTGGTAGTCGCCCGGATTCGACAGGTCGGCAGGCCGGTCGTGGTCAGCGGTCGGGAAGCCCCTGGCGTGGCGGCGGAGGGCGTCCTTGGCCAGCCGCTCGAGACCCGCGCCTTCGATCCTGCTCGCCGTACCGACGAAGCAGCGATCGATGACCTCGCTCGACAGGCCGACGGCCTCGAAAATCTGCGCGCCCTTGTAACTCTGCAGCGTGGAGATGCCCATCTTGGCCATCACCTTGAGCATTCCCTTCCGGATCCCCCTGCGATAGCGGTCGACGACCGCCTGGTCGTCTTTCGCCGCGGGTAGCCGGCCCTGGCGGCGCGCCTGCCAGAGCGCTTCGAAGGTCAGGTAGGGGTTGATCGCGTCCGCGCCGTAGCCCACCAGCAGGCAGTGGTGGTGGACCTCCCGCGCCTCGCCGGTTTCGAGCAGCAGGCCGACCCGGGTGCGCTTGATCGTCTTCAGCAAGTGGTGATGGACAGCGCCGCAGGCGAGCAGGGTGGGCACGGCAACCCGGTCGGGGCCGGCCGCCCGGTCGGAGAGTGCGATGAAGCCGCAGCCGTCGTCGACGGCCTGCTCGGCCTCCCGGCAGAGCCGGTCGAGGGCACTGCCAAGGCCTTCGGCGCCCTCGGCGCGCGGCCAGGTGGCGTCGAGGGTCCGGCAGGAGAAGCCGGCGCCGTCCGCACTCGCCATGGCCGCGAACTCCCGGTTGCTCAGGATCGGATGCGGCAGGCGTACCCGGCGGCAGTGCTCCGCCGTCGTCTCGAGCAGATTGCGCTCCGGGCCGATCGTGCACTCGAGCGACATGACGACTTCCTCGCGGATCGAGTCGATCGCCGGATTCGTCACCTGCGCGAAGAGCTGCTTGAAGAAGTCGTAGACCGGCCGGTCCTGGTCGGAGAGGAACGCGAGCGCGGTGTCGTTGCCCATCGAGCCGATGGGATCGCGCTGCTCCTCGATCAGCGGCCTCAGCATGAAACGGAGGGTCTCGCCCGTGAAACCGAAGGCCTGCAGGCTGCGGGTCAGATCGTCGCCGCCCAGCGTCGCCTGGTCGCTCGGAGCGTTGCCGTTCTCGTGGGCGGCCTCGACGAGTTCGGCGAGGTCGGTGCGGCGTTCGAGCCACGCGGCGTAGGGGCGCTCCGAAGCGATGCTTGCCTTCAGTTCCTCGTCGGCGACGATGCGGCCGCGGTCGAAGTCGACCAGGAACATCCGGCCGGGCTTGAGCCGACCCTTGGTCAGCACGCGCTCGGGCTCTATCGGGACGACGCCCGCCTCGGAGGCCATGATGACCAGATCGTCGTCGGTGACGTAGTAGCGGCTGGGACGGAGGCCGTTTCGGTCGAGAACGGCGCCGATGTAGCGGCCGTCGGTGAAGGCAATCGACGCTGGCCCGTCCCAGGGCTCCATCAGGCAGGAGTGGTAGTCGTAGAACGCCCTCCTCGTGGAGTCCATGTGGGTGTCGTTCTGCCACGCCTCCGGGATCATCATCATGACCGCCTCCTGGAGGGTGCGGCCGGAGAGCAGGAGGAACTCGAGGACGTTGTCGAAGCTGCCCGAGTCGGAGCAGTCGGGCTCGACCACGGGGAAGGCGAGCGGCAGATCATCGCCGAACAGGTCGCTCTCCAGGACGCCCTCGCGGGCGTGCATCCAGTTCATGTTGCCGCGCAGCGTGTTGATTTCCCCGTTGTGGCTCATGAACCGGTTCGGCTGGGCACGGTCCCAGGAGGGGAAGGTGTTCGTCGCGAACCGGGAGTGGACCATCGCCAGGTGCGATTCGTAGTCTGGTGCTGCGAGGTCGGGGAAGAACGGGACGAGTTGGCCGGAGGTCAGCATGCCCTTGTAGATGATCACGCGAGTGGACAGCGAGCAGATGTAGAACATCTGGGCCTGGGTGAGGAGATCGCTGCCGCGCAGCCGGGTCGTCGCCTGCTTGCGGATCAGGTACAGCTCGCGTTCGAAGGCGTCCTGGTCGAGCCCATGCGCCGCGGCGATGAAGAGCTGCTCGATGACCGGCATCGACTCGATGGCGGTGGCGCCGATGTTCGCGCTCTCGGCGTGCGTGGGCACCGTGCGCCAGCCGATGAGGCGTTGCCCGCGCGAGGCTACGATCTCCTCGACGGTTCGGCGGCACAACTCGCGTTCGCCGTCGTCCTGGGGCAGGAAGAAGAGACCGGCCGAGAAGGTGCCGGGCGCTCCAAGGTCGGCGCCGAACTCGTCCGCGGCGACGCGCCGGAGCAGGGCGTGCGGAAGAGCCGTCAGCATGCCGGCCCCGTCGCCGGTGTTCGGCTCGCAGCCGCAGGCGCCCCGATGGTCCATCTGCGTCAGCATGTGAGCGGCCTGTTTCATCAGCCGGTGGCTCCGCTCGCCCCCCACGTGAGCGATGAAGCCGACTCCGCAGGCATCGTGCTCGTACGCCGGGTCGTACAGCCCTGTCTTGCCGGGGCGGAGCTTCATGCGGCTTCTCCGTGCTTGGGGTGCCGCTCGTGGTCGGCGGGCATGGGCCCGGCGTTCTCGACCAGGAACGCGGCGAAGTCCTGCGCCGCCGGCCGCAGCCGCCGGCGGGCATGGACGATGCCGACGGGCCGCTCGAGCGGCGGCTCGAGAGGTACGGCGGCCAGGAGCCCGGCCTGGACCTCGGCGAGGAACGTTCGTAGCGGCAGGATCGCCGCGTAGTCCGTCGCCTGCAGCATGCTCTTGAACGTGTCGATGTTGTCGAGGCGTTGAGCGAACACCGGCTCGGCTCCGTTGATCGTGAGGTAGCTCCGGATGTGACGCGCCGCGGGAAGTTCGTGCGTGAAGTGGATCAACTCGCGGCCGTCGAGGTCGGCTGCTCGGACCTGCGCTTCGCCCGCCAGTTCGTGGTGCACACCGCAGGCGAGGCACATCCGCTCCTCCCTGAGCGACCGCGACTGGAGGCCCGGCCACTGCTCGGGGTAGGAGACGATGCCGAAGTCGCACCGGCCGGTACGCACCGATTCCGCGACCGCGGCGGGCGGTTCGTACTCGATCTGGACGTCCAGCTCGGGCCGGAGGCGCTGGAACTCGGTCCGCAACTGGTTCAGGAGCGCGATCCCCGCGGAATAGATCGCATGGACGCGGACGGATCCGCCGCGCTCGGGGTCGAGGCGGGCGACGCTTCGCGCCAGGGCGTCATATCGCTCCACGAGCTGACGACCTTCGCCGGACACGAGTTCTCCGGCCGGCGTCAGCACGAACGGGCGCTTCGATCGGTCCAGCAGCTTCGTGCCGAGCCGCTCCTCGAGGTGATGGATGCGCTGACTGACCGCCGACTGGGTGATGCCGTGAAGCTCGGCAGCCCGGCTGAAGCTGCGCAGATCGGCGACGTCGCAGAAGATCCTGAGCCCTTGCATCGTAAGGGCAGGATCTTACATTAGGTCGATCTCATGGAGCAACCTTGGATCATTAGAGAAAGCTGATGTTAGGGCCTTAGCCCAGACGCCAGTAGAAGACCGCCAGGTACGCCGCGAGCAGTACGGCAACCCAGAGGGCCATCGAGGCGGTCAGCCAGGAGCGGCCGAGCAGGCCCTGCGGGCCCAGATGACGCTGGGCGAGGGCGAGGGCGGTCGCGGCGAGGCGCCCGGTCGCGGCGTAGCCGGCCCGGTGCAATGCGACGCAGACCGTGGCCAGGCCGTCCCAGATGCGGTAGCCGACCCGCCGGTAGAACCAGTCGGCGTCCAGGTTCACAGAGCGCAGTTCGGGAGGGTAGAGGCCGGTGCGCATGAGCGTCGCGAAGGCCAGGGCCGAGAAGAACAGGAGTTGGCTCTGTGTGATCACGTGAGTCGTCGTGTACGGCACGTAGTCGACCGGATAGGGCAGGAGGCCATAGAGCAGGTTCGGGAACAGGCCGATCGTCATGCTGGCGGCGGCGGCCAGCACCATCGCGACGATCATCGACCGCGGCGCCTCCTTGCAGCGGATGCCTGAATCGTGGTGGAAGAAGGCGAAGAACGGGATCTTGATCCCGGCGTGGTGGAAGACGCCGGCGGAGGCGAACAGCAGGATCAGCCACAGCCAGAAGTAGTGCTCGTGGGCGGCCGCGCTCATGATCAACGACTTCGTGGCGAAGGCCGAGAACAGCGGGAAGGCCGAGATCGAGGCGGCGCCGATGATGCAGAGCCCGGTCGTGATCGGCATCGACTTGTAGAGGCCGCCCAGGTCCGATCCGTTCACGTGGCCGACCCGGTAGAGGACGGCGCCCATCGCCATGAACAGGAGGCCCTTGAACAGGATGTCGGCGAACGCGTGGGCGACGGCGCCGTTGATGGCCAGTTCGGTGCCGATACCGATGCCGACGACCATGAAGCCGAGCTGGTTCGTCATGCTGTAGGCGAGCACGCGGCGCAGGTCGTTCTCGATCACCGCGAAGAAGATCGGGAACGCGGTCATCAGTCCGCCGATCCAGATCAGTTCGGACTGGCCGGGAAAGGCGCGAGCCAGGGCGTAGATCGCGAACTTCGTCGTGAAGGCCGACAGGAACACGGCGCCGGCCGGGGTCGACTCGGGGTAGGCGTCGATCAGCCAGCTATGGAGCAGCGGGAACGCCGCCTTGAGGCCAAAGGCGAGCAGGATCAGGGTCGGCGCGAGGTTCGAGAAGCCGAGGCCGCCGTCCGCGAGGAGGCCGGTGAGACTACGGAACTCGGCCCAGCCGGGCGCGGCGCCGAGCTCGTGGCGCAGCAGGACGATGCCGGCGAGCAGGAGGACGCCCGAGACCATCTGCATGCCGAGGTAGCGCAGGCCGGAGGCAAGTGCCCGGCCGTCCCGGCGAACCCAGACCAGGAGCGCCGACGACACCGCCGCCACTTCCCAGAACACGAAGAGCGTCCAGAGGTCGCCGGCGAGGACGACGCCAAGAGCCGAGCCGGCATAGAACAGACCCACCAGCGGCTGGAAGTTGTCCTTGACGTAGAAGGAGTAGATGCTGCCGATCAGCGCCGCGAGGTGGAAGATGACCGCGAAGATTCGGGAGAGGCTGTCGATCCGCATCAGGGTCAGGGTCTGCCCGAAGAGATCGACCTGGAGGTAGTTGCCGAGGTCGAGACCCCAGAATCGCCACAGCGAATAGACCGGCAAGGCGAGCAGCAGGGCCCTCAGCACGCTCCGCGGCAGCACGGAACGCGGCGCCGCGGCGAGCGCGAGGCTGCCGAGCATCAGGAGCAAGGGCGGGGACAGCAGAAGCTCGACCATCGGAGACTCAGGAACTCCCGGACCGCTCTTCGCGGTCGTAGTAGTTCTCGGGCCGCATCAGGACCCGACGCATCTGCTTGGCCGCCAGCACGAGCAGGAAGGCGCCGACGAAGCCGTACACGGGGTAGAAGCCGATCCCGCCGTCCGCCCAGCCACCCAGGGCCTCGAACTCCGCCTTCTTCTTGTAGAAGAAGTCGGCCGCCAGCCACAGGACGTCGATGGCGATCAGCGCGTAGAAGACCTTGGCGACGTTCCGCTTGCTGTCGAGCCAGTACTTCCTGCCGCCGGGCTTCCTGTGGTCGTGGTGGGCCAAACCGATCTCGATCGTCGACGTTGCTCGTTGCTTTGGGAGGTCGTCGAGAGTAACAGCGGAGAGGGTCGGGTAAATCGACACTCCGGATCCGTGCGTAGGATGCCCCATGGACTCGTTCTCCCGGCCCGTACGTCGCTGGTTCGACGACGCGTTCCCCGCCCCGACCCGGGTGCAGGAGTTGGGCTGGCCCGTGCTCACCCGCGGCGGGAACGCGCTGCTGGTGGCGCCCACGGGAAGCGGCAAGACGCTCGCGGCTTTCCTGTGGGCGATCGACCGGCTGTGTCTCGGGGACGAGCCTCCCAGCGCTGGCGTGCGTGTCCTCTACGTGTCGCCACTCAAGGCCCTCGCCTACGACATCGAGCGCAACCTGCAGGCGCCTCTCATGGGCGTCGTCGAAGAGGCCCGCGGGCTCGGCGCCCCGGTGCGGCCGGTCAGCGTCGACGTGCGCACCGGGGACACGCTACCCGGCGACCGTCGCCGCCAGCTACGGAAGCCCGGCGAGATCCTGGTGACGACGCCCGAGTCTCTGTTCCTGGTTCTCGGGTCGCGGGCGGCGGCGAACCTGCGCACGGTCGAAACGGTGATCGTCGACGAGGTGCACGCGATGGCGGCGACGAAGCGCGGTGCTCACCTCGCGCTGTCGCTCGAGAGGCTCGCGGAGCTGGTGGACGGCGAGGATCCACAGCGGATCGGCCTCTCGGCGACGGTGCGGCCAATGGACCTGGCGGCCGAGTTTCTCGGCGGCGACCGGCCGGTCGAAGTCGTCGACGCTTCCGAGCCGCCGAACATCGACCTGCAGGTCGTCGTGCCCGTGCCGGACATGGAGGCCCCGCCGCCGGCGCCCGAGTCTCTTTCCTCCGGCGAAGGTTGGCCGCGCGGCTTCGAGACGTCCGGCCTGTGGCCGTCCGTCTTCCCGCGCATCCTGGAGGCGGTGCGTCGCCACCGCTCGACGATCGTCTTCGTCAATAGCCGTTCCCTCTGCGAACGGCTGGCGCAGCGCCTGAACGAGCTGGACGACCGAACCCGCGCCGCCGCGGACGACGAAGAAACGGATGACCGGGCGCCGCTGGCCCGCGCCCACCACGGCAGCATCTCCCACGAACGACGACGGGAGATCGAGGGCGCGCTCAAGGCGGGCCGTCTGCGCTGCATCGTGGCGACGAGCTCGCTCGAACTCGGGATCGACATGGGCAGCGTCGACCTGGTGCTCCTGGTCGAGGCGCCGGGGTCCACCGCCAGCGGACTGCAGCGCGTGGGCCGCTCGGGGCACGCGGTTGGCGAGCGGAGCCGCGGTCTGATCTTCCCCAAGTTCCGGGGCGATCTCCTGGAGTGCACGGTGACCGCGATCCAGATGCAGCGCGGCGCGATCGAGTCGATGCGGTTGCCGGAGAACCCGCTCGACGTTCTCGCGCAGCAGATCGTCGCGATGTGCTGCGGCCGGGAGTGGACCGTCGACGGGATGCTCGCCCTGGCGCGGCGCGCCCGGCCCTACCGCGGCCTGACCCGCAACCTGCTCGCCTCTGTGCTCGACATGCTGGTCGGCCGCTTTCCCTCGGAGGAGTTCGGCGATCTGCGGCCCCGGCTGTCGTGGGACCACGGACGCGACGTGCTGACTGCCCGGCGCGGCGCGGACTTCCTGGTGCGGATGAACGCCGGCACGATTCCGGATCGCGGCCTGTTCACGGTCCACCTGGGGCCCGAGGGTCCGCGGGTGGGCGAACTCGACGAGGAGATGGTCTACGAGTCGCGCGCCGGCGACACCTTCCTGCTCGGGGCTTCCGCCTGGCGGGTGACCGAGATCACACGCGACCGGGTCATCGTCCGGCCGGCGCCGGGCGAGCCGGGGCGGATGCCCTTCTGGCACGGCGATGGCCCCGGCCGACCGCTGGAGCTGGGCCGGGCGCTCGGCGCATTCGTACGCGAACTCGGCCAGCGACGCGGCGCCGCCGCCTTGCGCTGGCTCGAACGCGAGGCTCCGCTGGACCCGCACGCCGTCTCGAATCTCTGCGCCTACGTCGAGGAGCAGCGCGATAGTACCGGCGCGCTGCCCACCGACCGCGCGGTGACGATCGAGCGCTTTCGGGACGAGATCGGCGATTGGCGCGTCTGCATCCTGACTCCGTTCGGGGCCCGCATCCACGCGCCGTGGGCGATGGCGCTGGAGCGCCGGATCGGCCGGCGCTACGGCTTCGAGCTCCAGACTCTGTGGACCGACGACGGACTGGCCCTCCGCTTCGCCGACACCGACGATTTGCCGGCCGCGCGGGAGTTCCTGCTCGACCCCGACGAGGTCGAGGATCTGGTCGTCGAGCAGGTCGCTTCCTCGCCGATGTTCGCGAGCCGGTTTCGCGAGAACGCCGCCCGGGCGCTGCTCCTGCCTCGTAACCGGCCCGGCAAGCGGACGCCGCTCTGGCAGCAGCGCCAGCGGTCGAAGAACCTGCTCTCCGTCGTCCGCAGGTACCCCGACTTCCCGATCCTGCTCGAGACCTACCGCGAGTGTCTGAGCGATCTCTTCGATCTGTCCGGCCTGGTCGACCTGATGACCGAGGTGGCGGAAGGGAACGTCCGGGTCGATGACGTGGAGACCCCGGCGCCGTCTCCGTTCGCCCGCTCCCTCGTCTTCTCCTACGAAGAGCGCTTCCTCTACGACCAGGACGCTCCCGCGGCGGAGCGCCGGGCGCAGGCGCTGACCCTCGACCGGGAACTCCTGCGGGAACTGCTCGGCACGGCCAGCCTGCGGCAACTGCTCGACCCGGACGTGATCCAGGCGGTCGAAGAGGAGTTCCAGGGGCTTTCACGGGACCGCGCTCCGCGACACGAGGACGACCTCTACGATCTGCTTCGGCGAACCGGCGGTCTGACCCGGGAGGAGATCGAGGCTCGCGCGTCGGGAGAGGCGGGTGACTGGCTTGCGGATCTGGCGCGGCAGAAGCGGGCGATCCAGGTCGAGTTCGAGGGCGGCGAGCGGATGTGGACGGCCGTGGAGGACGCGGTGCTCTACCGCGACGGCATCGACGCGGCGCTGCCCGAAGACCTGCCAGGCGAACTGCTCGCGCCGCGGCCGGCGCCCCTCGAGAGCCTCCTGCGGCGCTACGCGCGCGGCCGGGGTCCGTTCACGGCCGCCGATGCGGCCGCCCGCTTCGGCCTGCCACGGGGAGCGCTCGGACCGCTGCTGACGAGTCTGGAAGAGGCCGGCCGGCTCACCCGGGGCGAGTTTCGCCGGGCAGACGGCGAGGTCGAGTGGTGCGACCGGGAAGTGCTCCGCCGGATCAAGCGCCGGACGCTGGCCAGGCTGCGTCGCGAGGCCGAGCCGGTCGATGGCGCGGCTCTGGCGCGCTTCCTGACTCGCTGGCAGGGCGTCGACACGACGGCAGCGATCCCGGTTCCCCCGGCGACGAGGGACCGCGGGCGGTCCGTGGCGTCGTCGGATGGCGCCCTGGTTCGTCTTCGGGAGGCGATCGCGCAACTCGAAGGCGTCCCGCTTTCCTGGCGGAGCCTGGTCGGCCACGTGCTCCCGGCGCGGGTGCCGGGATTCCGGGTCGAGATGCTCGATCGCCTTGCGGCTGCCGGAGAGATGCTGTGGGTGGGCGACGGCAGACTCGGGTCGCGCGACGGCCGCGTGGCGATCTACCGCCGGGAGCGGTTCCAGGTTGTGACGCGCGGGAGCGGGTCTTCGGAACCGCCGGAGGAGTGGCCGGCCGCGGCGCCTCATGGCGCGGTGCTCGAACGCCTGGCGGCGCGCGGCGCCTGCTTCACGTTCGACCTCGTCGGCGGGGCTGTGAGCGACGGTGACTGGGGCGAAACGGAAGTCGAAGCGGCGATCTGGGATCTCGTGTGGGCCGGCCGGATCACGAACGACACCTTGCTGCCGCTCGCGGCTCTCGGTAAACGTCGGCGGTCGACCGCCGGGCGTGCGTCTCGCGGACTCCCTCGCGGCTGGCGTCGCGGGCCGCGGGCCGGGACCGCGCCGGCTGGCATGCGCGCGGGTGTGTCGGGCGCCCGGCGTGGCCGGGCCGGAATGCTGGCGGGCGGCCGCTGGTCTCTGGTCGGCGACCTGGCTCTGCCGGCCGGGCGGGTGAGCGACACGGAATGGTCGCACGCCATGGCCACCCTGCTGCTCGACCGCTACGGCGTCGTTGCCGCCGAGACGGCGCGCGCCGAGAACGTGCGCGGCGGGTTCGAGGCTCTCTATCCCGTGCTGCGCGAGATGGAGGAGGCCGGCCACATCCGCCGCGGCTACTTCGTTCACGGCCTGGCCGGCCGCCAGTTCGCCCTGCCCGTGGCGGTCGAGCGCTTGCGGCGGGAGCGGAGAGGACCGTCAAAGCGGGGGCCGATCGAGATGCTGCCCGCCGTCGACCCGGCGAATCCGTGGGGGGCCGTGCTGCCATGGCCCCAGCTCGGAACCGAGATCGATCCACGAAGGCGAGGCCCACGCCGCGTCCCCGGCGCCTGGCTCGTCCTCCGGGCCGGCTCTCCCTGTCTCTTCCTCGAGGCCGGCGGCCAGGGCATCTGGACCTTCGCCGCGCTTGGCGGCGACCCGGAACCCGGCGAAGCCTGGGCCGCGCTCCGTGACCTCGCCGGCCGGCGGCGGCGCCGGACCCTCAGGCTCCTGCGCATCGACGGCCGTCCCGCCCGCGAGTCCCCGTGGACCGCGACCCTCGACGCCTGCGGCTTCGAGAAGGACCCGGACGGCTACCGCGTCAGCCGGCTACTGCCTGCGGTGTAGTCGGGCACGCGGTCTTCAGGCCGACGCGCCGAAGGCCACGCGCAGCGCCGCGCAGGCTTCGTCGACCGCCCTGCGGCCGCCGTCGAGGATCGGGGAGAGCTGGAAGAAGACGTGAACCTGGCCCTCGTAGTTCGAGAGAGTCGCGTCGACGCCGGCTGCCTGGAGCGTCTGGGCGTAGTCCCGGCCCTCATCGCGGAGCGGGTCGAACTCGGCGGTGATCACGAGGGCCGGCGGCAGGCCGCTGTGGTCGGAGGCAAGCAGCGGCGAGGCGCGGAAGTCGGCGCGGTCGGCTTCGGAGCGCAGGTAGTGGCCGCGGAACCAGATCATGTGGTCCCTTGTCAGCACGTAGCCGTCCGCGTTCTCGTCGATCGAGGGGCGGCTGAACTCCATGTCGACCGCGGGATAGACGAGAAGCTGGAAGGCGAGCTCCGGGCCGCCGTTATCGCGGGCGAGCAGGCTCATGACCGCCGACAGGTTGCCGCCGGCGCTGTCGCCTCCGACCGCGATCCGGGCCGGGTCGCCGCCGAGTTGTTCGGCGTTGGACGCGACCCACTGGAGCGCGGCCCAGGAGTCGTCGACCGCGGCCGGGAACCGGGCTTCGGGCGCCAACCGGTAGTCGACCGCGACGACCAGGCAGCCGGCGCCGGCGCAGAGTTCGCGGCAGGCGTAGTCGTGGGTGTCCAGGTCGCCGATCACCCAGCCGCCGCCGTGGTAGTAGACGAGGATCGGCAGGGCGTCGCCGGCATCCCGGGGCCGGTAGATGCGGACCGGAACGTCGCCGGTCGGCCCGGGAACGGCGGCGTCCTCGCTGTCGACATCAGGGCCTCGCCCAAGCATCTCGGCCACCGCGAGATAGCCGGCCCGGGCCATCTCCACAGTCTGCTCGGTAATCGGCGGAACCTGATTCTCTATCGCGGCCTGCGCCTGGGCTTCGAGGAAAGCCTGCACCTGGGGGTCGACTGGCATCTGCGCGCTCCGTAGGTCGTGGAAGGAGCGCGTAGCCTAACTGGGTGCGCCGGCGCCCTCGCCGGCATCCTGCGCGAAGCGCCGGTCCCGTAGCCGAGCGGTCCTAGGCGTCGGCCGCCCGCTCGGCGGCTTCTTCAGCGGTTTCAGCCGCTTCTTCGGCCGCTTCTTCGGCGTGCTCGACCGCCTCCTCGACCGTGTCGCTGACGAGATCGGCGAAGCCGCTCCAGTCGGCGTTCTCGACGCTGGCCGCGATCAGTTCGGCCAGTTCGCCCATCTGCTCACCGAGCGCTCCGAGCGCTTCGCCGAACATCTCCCAGTCGGCGCCCTCCATGGCCTCCCCGAGAGAGGTGCCGAAGCGTTCGCCGAACTCTTCCCAGAACTCTTCGAAGCGGTCCCAGTCGACCTCGCCGTCAGCGTGCTCCATGTCCTCGAACTGTTCCGCCCAGGCGTCCCACTCCTCCTCGTCGAAGGCCTGCTCGAACGACGCTGCGAACTGCTCGCCCCATTCCTCCCAGCGCCTGCCGAACTCTTCCCAGTTCTGGCCGTGGGCTTCCCAGTCGGCTTCCTCGAAGCTGCGGCCGAAGCGCTCGCCCCATTCCTCCCAGCGCTGGCCGAGCTCTTCCCAGCGCTCGTCGTGACTCGACTCGGCGTTCTCCTGGGACAGGAGCGCTCCGGGAACGAGGGCGATCAGAAGGGCGAACGCCAGCGTCGCCCAGCGATGGTGGTGGAGGTTCTTCATGTTCGGTCTCCCTGGCTGTCGGAGGGGCAGGCGGCCTGAGCGGGCCGCACCTCTCTAACAACGTCGCGGCGTCGCGGGAGTTTCACGAGTGGGCATATCGGAAGAGTGAGCACTTGCCCTGGCGTTCCTGTGGTCAACTAGCCGCGCGATGGAGACAGCCGGACACATGCCGCGTTCCCAGTTCGTGATCGAGGGTGGTCAACCGATCGCGGGCACACTGCGGGCGCGGGGCAACAAGAACGCGGCGTTGCCGCTCCTTGCGGCCGCGCTCCTCACGGACGAGGAGGTCACGCTCCGGAACGTGCCCCGGATCCGCGATGTCGAGGCGCAGATCGAGCTGCTGCGCCAGCTCGGCGCGGAAGCCGCGTTCGTCGGCGGCGACACGGTGCGCGTCCGCGCCGCGGGCCTCGGCGACGACGATCCGGACCCTGACCTTTGCCGGGCGATCCGCGCCTCGATCCTGCTCGCCGGGCCGCTGCTGGCGCGGCGGGGACGCGTGAACATGCCGGCCCCGGGCGGCGACGTCATCGGCCGGCGGCGGCTCGACACCCACCTGCTGGCGCTTGAGGGCCTGGGCGCCGCCATCGAGCTATGCCCGCGCGGCGGGATTCAGTGTCGCGTCGAGGGTTCGGGGGAGCGACTGCGCGGGGCCGAGATCTTCCTGGACGAAGCCTCGGTCACGGCGACCGAGAACGCGGTGATGGCGGCTTGTCTGGCGGAGGGCGAGACGAGGATCCTGAACGCGGCGAGCGAGCCTCACGTCCAGGACCTTTGCCGGCTGCTCCGATCGATGGGGGCTCCGATCGACGGCATCGGTACGAACCTCCTCGTCGTTCAGGGCGTGGAGCGCCTCGGCGGGGCCGAGTTCGAGATCGGTCCCGACTACATCGAGGTCGGCTCGCTCGTCACGCTGGCGGCGGTCACCGGCGGCGAGCTCCGCATCCCGAACGCCCGGCCGGAGGAGCACCGGGCGACCCGGATCGCCTTCGGCCGTCTGGGCATCGACTTCCGTGTTTCCGACGATGGCCGCGACCTGTTCGTGCCCGGCGATCAGGAACTCCAGGTCCGCACGGATCTTCAAGGCGCGATCCCGAAGGTCGAGGACGCGCCGTGGCCCGGATTTCCCGCGGATCTCACCTCGATAGCGGTGGTTGGCGCGACCCAGAGCCGGGGCTCGGTGCTGATCCACGAGAAGCTGTTCGAGTCGCGGATGTTCTTCGTCGACCGCCTGGTGGCGATGGGCGCCCAGATCGTGCTCTGCGATCCGCACCGGGTCGTCGTCAGCGGGCCGTCGAAGCTCTACGGCCGGGACATGGTGAGCCCGGACATCCGGGCTGGCATGGCGATGCTGATCGCCGCCCTGTGCGCCGAGGGTCAAAGCGTGATCGACAACGTGCAGCAGATCGACCGGGGCTACGAGCGGATCGACGAACGACTCAGGTCCCTCGGCGCGAACATCGAACGCGTCGGCTAGCCAGGGCTGCTAGCGTTCACGCATGGCGGGCCTCTACTACGAGCAGTTCGAAATCGGTCAGCTCTTCGATCACGCGCTGCGGCGGACGGTGACGGAGGCGGACAACGTCTTCTTCACCGCGATGACCCACAACCCGGCCGCGCTCCACCTCGACGCCGAGGCGATGAAGAACAGCGAGTTCGGCGAACGGATCGTGAACAGCTGCTTCACCCTGAGCCTGATGGTCGGTATCTCGGTCGGCGACACGACGCTCGGTACGACGGTCGCCAACCTGGGCTGGAACGACGTCGTCTTTCCGCGGCCCGTGTTCCACGGCGACACCCTGCGGATCGAGACCGAGGTGAAGGACAAGCGGGAGAGCCGCTCACGGCCCAACGCCGGGATCGTGACCTTCGAGCACCGCGCCTTCAACCAGCGCGACGAACTCGTGGCCCGCTGCACCAGGCTGGGACTGATGCTCAAGCTGCCCCCTGCTTCACCCCCGAGTCCTGGCGAACACGGAGACGCGAAATGAAACGAATTCTCGTTCCACTGGATGGATCCGACTTCGCGGAGAGCGCGTTGAGCACCGCCGTGGCCCTCGCGACGCGAGACGGAGCGAAGCTCCAGCTTCTCTCCGTGGTCCCCACCGAGCCCCCGTTCGGTTTCACCGACGACGCGATGCTGGTCGGCTGGGTGGATGAGGCAAAGGCCCTCCAGCAGGACTACATGAAGCAGATGGCCGCCAGGGTTGCGGCCCGTTCGGAGGATCTCCAGGTCGAGGCGTCCGTGAGCGTAGGCAACGTGGGCGCGACGATCAGGGAGGTCTCCGACGCGCTCGACGTGGACCTCGTCATCCTGACGACTCATGGCCGGGGAGCGTTCGGGCGGGTCTGGCTCGGAGGTACGGCGGACCAGTTGCTTCGCAGCCTGGAGCGTCCGGTCCTTCTCCTGCCGCCGACGCCGGCCGGTCAGAAGCCGTTCGCGGAGGAACCGGTCCGTCACGTACTGGTTCCGCTGGATGGTTCCGAAGCGGCCGAAACCGCCCTCGACGAGCTGCCGTTGCTGCTCTCGGCATCGGAAGACGTTCGGCTCACGCTCGTGAGCGTCGTCGAGGACTTCTCCGTCCCCTCGGGTTATCCCCAGCACGCGACATCCGCGGGCCTGGTGCAGGAAGAGCGCGAGAGGATGACGGCGTACCTGGCCGCGGTCTCCAGGCGCATCGAGCAGGAGGGAATCGGCGTCGCGGAAACGCATGTGCTCGTGGCGGACAGCGCCGCACGTGGATTGCTCCGCTTCTGCAAGGAGACTGAGGCTGAGGCGATCGTCCTCTCGACACACGGCCGGGGAGGCGTTCCCAGGCTCCTGCTCGGCAGCGTTGCCGACAAACTGATTCGGGGCGCCGGGATCCCGACCCTGGTCGTCCGGCGTCCCCAGAAGAGCGCATGAAGTTCGTCGAACTCGCCACCTTCGATTCCCGGCTGGAGGCCGAGACGATCGGCCACGCCCTGGACCAGTACGACATTCCCTTTCTCGTGCAGAGCGCTGGGGTCGGCATGTTCGGCATGGGGATGGTGGGGAAGTCGCCGGTGCCGGTGAAGCTCTGCGTGCCGGACAACCGGCTGGACGAGGTGAAGGAACTGCTGAGTTGCTTTGCCGAGCCACTCGGGGAGGGCGAGGAGCCGCCGGCCGACGGCTGAGGCTCAGCCCCCGAGCAGTTCCAGGGCCTGCGGCAGGAGGCGGCGAGTAGTGCTGAACGCCCGGTCGCCGTGGATCGTCTCGTTGCCGTCCCAGTCGCCGAAGTAGCCGCCGGCTTCGCGCAGGATGACGGGGAACGGCCCGCAGTCCCAGGCGCTCATCTTCGGGTCGACCATCAGTTCGAGGCGGCCGGTGGCGACGAGGGCGTGGCCGTAGGCGTCGGACCAGCCGACGCGGTAGGCGGTGTTCTCCATCATCCGCTGCCATGCCGACCGGTGCCGGGGATCGACGAAGAGGCCCGGGTCGCCGAACGATACGTATCCCTCAGCCATGCTGGACGTTTCGCGGACCTGCGCCGGCTCGCCGTTCAGCGTGCAGCCGTGGCCGGAGGCGGCGGCGACCGTCTCTCCGATACCCGGGAAATGGGCGACGCCGACCTCGACCCGTCCGTCGACTTCCAGGCCGATCAGGATGCCGTAGAGCGGCACGCCGCGGACGAAGGAACGGGTCCCGTCGATCGGGTCGACGTACCAGTGGCGGCCACCGGCGCCTTCCGTGTTCGTCGAGCCGTCGCTCGCCCCGAACTCCTCGCCGACGACGACGTCGCCCGGAAAGGCCTCGGCGATCCGCGAGCGGATCAGTTCCTCGGCGCCCCGGTCCGCCTCGGTGACCGGCGTCATGTCGCTCTTGAGTTCCGGGTCGACGCCGAGGCGGAAGAACTCCAGCGTCAACTGGCCGGCGATCCAGGCGGTCTCGACCGCGAAGTCGAGTTCGGCTTCGTAGTTCGTCACGGTGCGAGGCTAGCGCGGCGGTCGGGAACCGTGCCCCGGATGCGGCCAGGCCGCCCGCGTTTCCGGGATCTCGCCAGGGGCTTGCTAGAACGTCTCGATCGTCCGTTCGTCGCTGTTTGCCGGCAAGGCGATGTGCATGCCGTCGGCGCCGACGACCGCGTCGTTCGGCGCGTCCTCGGCCCGGCCGCGCATGAACACGCCCTCCGCCTGCGCCGCGGGCAGAGGCGGCACGAGGTGGCTCAGCACGAGGAGCTTGACCTCCGCGTCGGCGGCCAGAGCGTGCACGTCGGCGGGGAAGGTGTGGTAGTCGAGCGTGTCCCGGATCAACGTTCCCTGTGGGTTGCCGGCGCTCTCGAGCGCCTGCGCGGCCGCGCTGATGAGAGCGCCCGACAGGACCTCGTGAACCAGGACGTCGACGTCCTTGCTGGCGGCCTCGACGTTCGCCGAGCGGATCGTGTCGCCGCTGACGACCATCGAGCGGCCGCCGTAGTCGACGCGGTAGCCGACCGCCGGCGCGATCGGCTCGTGTTCCACCAGGAAGGCGGTGATCCTGAGGCCGTCCTCGTCGTAGAAGACCCGCGACCAGGCGTCCTCGCCGAGTTCGATCGGATGTGCGTTCATCTTGCCGCCATCCGGCGGGAGCAGGTCGGCGCCGTGGTGAGCGACCCGGTAAGAGACGTCCAGCTCGTAGGCGGCCTGGAAGCCCGCCACGACCCGCTCGACGCCAACCGGACCGTAGACATCGAGAGGCACGGCTCTGCCCGAGGTCCAGCTCGCGAAGACGGCCTCGCCGAGTTCGCCGATGTGGTCGGAGTGGAAGTGGGTCAGCAGGACGCCGGCCAGACTGCCGACCGGCAGCCCCCATAGGCGCAGGTTCTCCGTCGAACCGGGGCCGACGTCGATCAGGAACATCCGGCCTCCGGCGATCACTGCCGTGCAGGGGCCGGCGCGCTCGGCGCTCGGCAGCGGCGAACCGCTGCCGCAGATGACGACGTGGAGGGCGCCGTCGTCGAGCAGGGACGACCGGTTGGGCGGCCGGGCCCCGAACTGCGCCTCGACGGCCGATGCGAGGAGGAGGCAGGCCGCAGCGAGGGCGGACGCGGCGGTAGCAGCGGAGCGGCGTTTCAGTTTCATGGTCTGCCTTTCGGAGGGCGTCGGACGCCTTTGCGTGGGTTGGCGCCGGAGGATTCGCCAAGACTAATGATAGACATTAGCACGCGGATCCCAGTGGCACGCGGCGAGGGCGCCAACCCATAGACTCGCCGCGATGGCGGAGCAGGCCTTGATCAACGATCCGACCGCGCTGCTCGTCTTCTTCGCCGGCTTCGTGGCGTTGATCTTTGCCCTGGCGCGGACCCCGTCCCTCGAGCGGCTGTTCAGGACGCTGCCGCCGATCGTCTGGATCTACCTGCTGCCCGTGGTGTTGACAACGGTCGGGATCACGCCGGCCGAGTCGCCGTTCTACGACTGGTGCACGGACTACCTGATGCCGTGCTCGTTGCTTCTCCTCGTGCTGGCGACCGATGTGCCGGCGATCAAGCGCCTCGGGCCGCTGGCGGCGGCGATGCTGCTCGCGGGTTCGGTCGGCATCGTGATCGGCGGTCCGATCGCGCTGGCGATCTTCCAGCCATTCCTCGAACCGCAGGCCTGGAAGGGCCTGGGGGCGCTCGCCGGGTCCTGGATCGGCGGCCTGTCGAACATGATCGCGATCAAGGAGGGCGTCGGCGCCCCGGACGAGATCTTCGCGCCGATGATCATCGTCGACTCGGTCGTCGGCTATGGCTGGATGTCGATCGTCATCCTGCTCAGCGGCCACCAGAACCGGATCGATCGCCGTCACCGGGCGCGCCGTGAGGAACTCGACCGGCTGAACGAGCGGCTGCAGAAGGTGCAGCAAGAGAAGGCCCGGCCGATCACGCTGCCGGCCTTCGCCACGATGCTCGGCGTCGGCCTCGTCGGGAGCTGGCTCTGCATGCGCGGCGGGGAACTCTTGCCGCAGGTGGGCTCCGTGCTCTCCCACTTCACCTGGGGCATCCTGCTCGTCGTGGCAGTCGGCCTGGGGCTATCCTTCACGCCGATTCGCCGCCTGGATCACCGCGGCGCGACGCCGGTGGCCTACGGCGGGCTCTACCTGATGGTCGCCACGATGGGCGCCGGCGGGAACCTGGCCGCGGTCGCCGAGGCGCCCCAGGTGCTCGCGGTCGGCGCCGTGTGGATCGGCATCCACGTTGCCTGCCTGTACGTGGCCATGCGCCTGCTGCGGGCACCGCTGTTCCTGTTCGCCACCGGCAGCATGGGCAACGTCGGCGGTGTGATCTCAACGCCGGTCGTCGCGGGCGTCTTCCAGCCCGCTCTCGCCGCGGTCGGCGTGCTGATGGGCGTCCTCGGCAACCTGGTCGGCACGCCGCTGGGCCTGCTCTGCGCCCAGCTCATGGCCTGGGTGGCGCGGGCGTACCACGGCGCCGCGTCGCTGTAGGGCTGCCTGGTCGGCTACGCGACTTCCGGCTCGGGCTCGCCGTCGCCCGCGGTCAGGGCCCGGAACAGGTCGATCTCCGTCTTGCAGGTCTTGACCACCCAGGCGATGACCGCGGCGTCGTCGAGGAAGCCGGCCACCGGGATGAAGTCGGGAATCACGTCGATGGGGATGACGAAGTAGAGGACGGCGCCGGCGACGAGGATCAGGGTCTCCTTCCGAAGACGGTAGGAGCCGCGGGCGACCGCCCGGAGCAGCTCGAACATCGTCTTCAGGTCTTCGATCACACCGCTGAGCGGGCTCGTGACACCACCGGCGGTACTTGCCTTCTCCCTGGCTTCAGCGACCATCGCGCGGAGCTTGTCCGGCGACTGGACGATTTCGGCGGCGCGGGTGCGGGCGTGGAGCGGGAGCTCCATCTCGCCGGTCTCGGGAGGCGTGGGGGGCTGCTCGGGAGCCGCCTCGCGGTTACCGGCGTTCAACTCCCGATCGGATGCCATGTCGTTTTCACCTCCTGGAGGTCGGTGATTTCGTAGGGGCTCTGGACATCGGCCCAGTCTTCCTGGGGTCGGAGCGCGACCCGTTTCAGGTTGTGAACTGCTTCGATCTCGGCGGCCTCGGCGACATCCCGGTCGGAGGTGCAGAGGAGGAGGGCATCGACGTCGCGGTGGCCGGCGAGAGGGGCAAGCATCTCGTCGCGGCGCCCGGTCAGGATGTTCACGACGCCACCGGGAACGTCGGAGGAGTTCAGGACTTCGCCGAAGGTCACGGCAGGCAGCGGCTGGCGGCCGGTGACCAGGACGACGGTCGTGTTGCCGCCGGCGATCGCGGGTGCGATCGCCGAGACCAGGCCGAGGAGCGGCGACTCCGGTGCCAGCACGCCGATGACGCCCATCGGTTCGAGGATCGAGAAGTTGAAGTGCGAGGTGGCGACCGGGTTGACGTTGGAGAAGACCTGCTGGAACTTGTCCGTCCAGCCGGCGTAGTGGACGAGCCGGTCAGTGGCGGCCTGGACCTCGGCCGCGGCTTCGTCGGGAGCCGCGCCGCCGGCGGCGAGCAGGGCCTCGAACTGGCCGCTTCGACCCTCAAGCATCTCCGCGATCCGGTAGAGGATCTGGCCTTGGTTGTAGGCGGAACGCGCGGCCCAGCCGGCCTGGGCGGCGCGAGCCGCGGTCACCGCGTCCCGCACGTCCTTGCGCGAGCAGCGGCAGATGTTCGCGATCGGCGTGCCGTCGGGCGCCAGAGCCCGGTCGAAGCGTCCGGACTCGGAACGCGGGAACTTGCCGCCAACGTAGACCTTGTGCGTCTTGAGCACCGGCAGCCGGTCGGCCGCAGCCGCTCCCGCGCGTCGCTGCTCGCTCATGCCGCCGCCTCCGGCTGCAGGTAGGCGTGGAGCCCGGCGAGCCCACCCTCGCGGCCGATGCCGCTCTCCTTGTAGCCGCCGAACGGGGCGGTCGGATCGAACTTGTTGTAGGTGTTCGCCCACAGCACGCCGGCACGGATCCGGCTGGTGACCCGGAACGCCTTGGCGCCCTTGTCGCTCCAGACGCCGCCCGAAAGGCCGTACGGCGTGTTGTTCGCCATCGCGATGCCTTCGTCCACGGTTCGGAAGGTCTGCACCGCGAGCACCGGGCCGAAGATCTCCTCCTGGACGACGCGGTGCGACTGGGAGGCCCGCAGGAACAGGGTCGGCCGGCACCAGTAGCCGCGCTCGGGCACCGGGCATGAGGTCTGGAACGGCTCCGCGCCCTCTTCCTCGCCGATCTCGAGATACTCCTCGATCTTGTCGAGTTGGGCGCGGGAGTTGATCGCGCCGATGTCCGTGTTCTTGTCGAGCGGATCGCCGACGATCAGGGTCTCCATCCGGTCCTTCAGCTTCGAGATCACCTCGTCGGCGACGGATTCCTGGACCAGCAGCCGGGAGCCGGCGCAGCAGACATGGCCCTGGTTGAAGAAGATGCCGTTGACGATGCCCTCGACCGCCTGGTCGACGGCCGCGTCCTCGAACACCAGGTTCGCCGCCTTGCCGCCGAGTTCCAGCGTGTAGTGCTTGCCGCTGCCGGCGAGCGCGCGCCGGATCAGCTTGCCGACCTCGGTGGAGCCGGTGAAGGCGACCTTGTCGACCTCGGGGTGCTGGACGACCGCGGCGCCCGTCTCGCCGGCGCCGGTGACGATGTTGACGACGCCCGGCGGCACGCCCGCGTCGCGGATGATCTCGGCGAGCTTGAGGGCCGTGAGCGGCGTTGTCTCCGCCGGTTTGAGCACCACCGTGTTGCCGGCGGCGATGGCCGGAGCGATCTTCCAGGCCGCCATGAGCAGCGGGAAGTTCCAGGGGATGACCTGTCCGGCGACGCCGAGGGCGCGGGCGCCTCGGCCGGGGAAGGCGTAGTCCAGCTTGTCCGCCCAGCCGGCGTAGTAGAAGAAGTGCGCGGCCGCGAGCGGGATGTCCACGTCGCGCGACTCGCGGATCGGCTTGCCGCCGTCGAGCGATTCGGTGATCGCGAGTTCGCGGCCCCGTTCCTGGAGGACGCGGGCGATCCGGTAGACGTACTTGCCGCGTTCCCGCGGCGCAAGCTGCGACCAGACCTCGTCGTAGGCGCGCCGCGCCGCCGCCACGGCGCGGTCGACGTCCGTGTCGGAGGCCAGGGCGACGTCGGCGATCTTCTCCTCGGTGGCCGGGTTCGCCGTCTCGAAGGTGCGGCCGCCTTTGGCGTCCGTGAACTCGCCGTCGATGAACAGGCCGTAGCGGTCGCGGATCTCGACGTGGTCGGTCGACTCGGGCGCCGGCGCGTAGCCCCAGCCGTCGTCGCCGCCGAGGCGGAGCTTCGGGGCCGCTGTTCCGGCCGATGATGTGGAGTCCGTCATGGTCCTCGCCGTGACCTCCTAGAGCGAGAAGTCGTCGAACGACTGGTAGATGCCGCTTCGCTGCTTGACGATCTGGCGCAGGACGTCGTTTGCGAGGGAACTCGCTCCGAACCGGTACAGGTCGGGATCGAGCCAGTCCTGGCCCAGCGTCTCGCGCACCATGACGAGGTGCCGGATCGCGTCCTTCGCCGTGGAGATGCCGCCGGCGGGCTTCATGCCGATCTTCTCGCCGGTGCGCAGGTAGTGGTCGCGGATCGCCTCCAGCATGACGAGGACGACGGGCATCGTGGCGGCCGGCTTGATCTTGCCGGTGGAGGTCTTGATGAAGTCGGCGCCCGAGCGCATTGCCAGGTCCGAAGCGCGCCGTATCGCGTCGAGGGTGCCCAGTTCGCCGGTCTCGAGGATCACCTTGAGGTGAGCGTCGCCGCATGCCTCCTTGACCGAGGCGATCTCGTCTCCGGTGTAGGCGAGGTCGCCGGCCAGGAAGCGGCCGCGGGAGATCACCATGTCGACTTCGTCCGCGCCGGCTTCGACGGCCTTTTGCACCTCGAGCAGCTTGATCTCCAGCGGCGCCTGCCCGGCGGGGAAGCTCGTGGCGACGGAAGCGACGTGGATGCCGCTGCCCTCGAGCGCCCGTTTGGCGACGCCGACCAGGGCGGGGTACACGCACACCGCGGCCACATGCGGCAGATCGGGCAAGGCCGCATGGAGCTGCAGCGCCTTGGCGCAGAGCTGCCGCACCTTGCCCTCGGAGTCGGCGCCCTCGAGGGTCGTCAGGTCGATCATCGACAGGGTCAGGTGAAGCGCCTGGAGCTTCGCTTCCTTCTTGATCGAGCGGGAGCAGAGCCGGGCCACCCTCTCCCCGACGCCGACTGCGTCGATGGGCGGCGACTCGACCGGCGCGGCTGTGGTCGACATCTGCATGACTCACCAGTCTACGCCCGTTCGCCGGGTTGCGGGCGGCGGCGCCGCTCCCATCGGCACGATCCGCGGCGTGGCTGTGGCAGAGTGCCCCTGTCATGGCTGGGAACACGTTCGGAACCGCTCTGCGGCTCACCACGGCCGGCGAGAGCCACGGGCCGGGCTACGTCGGCATCCTCGACGGCATTCCGCCCGGTCTCGAACTGTCCGAAGCGGATCTGCAGCCGGACCTCGACCGCCGCCGGCCGGGCCAGTCGAGACTGACGACACAACGGAACGAACCGGACGAGTGCCGCATCCTTTCCGGCGTGTTCGAGGGCAGGACGACCGGCACGCCGATTGGCTTCCTGATCGAGAACCGCGACCAGCGGCCCAGGGACTACAGCGAGATCAGGGACAAGTACCGTCCTGGCCATGCCGACTACACGTTCGACGCGAAGTACGGCTTCCGGGACTACCGGGGCGGCGGCCGCTCGAGCGCCCGCGAAACCTCGGTGCGGGTGGCGGCCGCGGCGGTGGCGAAGAAACTGCTGCGCGAGCGCTGGGGTGTCGAGATCGTCGGCTACGTGAAGAGCATCGGCGACATCGAGGGACGGATCGACGATCCGGCCGCGGTGACCCTGGAGCAGGTCGAGTCGAACCCCGTGCGCTGCCCGGACGAGGAGGCCGCGGAGAGGATGGCGGAACTGATCGAGCGGATGCGCTCGGAGCGCGATTCGGTTGGCGGCATCTCGGAACTCGTCGCCACCGGGGTGCCGCCGGGTTGGGGCGAGCCGGTGTTCGACAAGCTGAAGGCGGACCTGGGCAAGGCGCTCTTCAGCCTGCCGGCGGTGCTCGGCGTCGAGTACGGCGCCGGCTTCGGTGTGGCCACGGCGCGCGGCAGCGAGAACAACGACCCGTTCGAGATGCGGGAAGGGCGGGTGGCCACCCGTGGCAACCGCCACGGCGGCATGCTGGGCGGCATCTCCTCAGGGCAGCCGATCGTGCTGCGTTGCGCCGTCAAGCCGACGAGCAGCCTGCCGCAGCCGCAGGACACGGTGACCCGGGCCGGCGAGCCGACGACGATCGCCACCAGGGGTCGCCACGACCCCTGCCTGTTGCCGAGGTTCGTGCCGATGGGCGAGGCGATGATCGCCCTGGTGCTGGCCGATCACGCGCTGCGCCAAGTGACGCAGGGCTTCCTGGAGTAGCGCGGCAGTGAGGTCGCCGCTTCGCGGCGCGTCCTCCTCGGAAGCCGGCGGGGACGCCGGCGCACCCAGTGTCTGCCTACGGGTCGATCTTGGCGGTTGCTTTGCCCATCACGACGACATCCCCGTCCTGGTTCACGGTCGAGACGGACAGGTCGACCAGGTTCTGGCCGTCCTCTTCACGGACCGCGTCGACCTTCGCCGTCGCGGTCAGCGCGTCGCCCGGCCACACCTGCCGCGTGAAGCGGACGCCGTAGGCGGTGAGCCGGCCGTCGCCGACGAAGTCGGTGACCATCCTGCCGGTCATCCCCATCGTCAGCATGCCGTGGGCGAAGACGGTCGGGTACTTCGCCACCTTCGTTGTGAAGATCTCGTCCGAGTGCAGCGGGTTGTAGTCGCCCGAGGCGCCCGCGTACTGGACGATCTGGGTGCGGGAAAGATCCTCGGTGAGTTCCTGGGTGTAGGTGTCGCCGACCTGGATCTTGCTTGCCTGAAGTGCCATAGGTCTCTCCTCAGTCGCTCTCGACGACCTTCTCGGTGCGGACGCCAACGCCGGTGGCGCGCACGACGAGTTCGCCGGATTCGTCGAAGTACTCGGTGATGTTCTCGCTGAAGGTGAGGTTGCCGCCGCGCTTGCCCTGCCGCTCCCAGGTCTTGCCGGGCCGCGTCTTGATCGTCAGGGTTTCGCCCGGGCTCACGTGGCGGAAGTACTCGAAGCGCTGCTCAGCGTGAAGGCCCGTGCCGCCGTCGCCGCCGGTCCGCTTGGGCGGCACGCCGGTGGGGTTCTTGCCGGAGCCGAACCAGGGCTCACCGATCTTCGGGCGCAGGAAGTAGTCCGGGTCGTACTGCGCCGAGGACTGGTAGAAGGTGGGCGGCGCGATGACCTGGCCGGGCTCGGTGTCCGTCGCCGCGTCGGCGTCGTGATAGATCGGGTTCGGGTCGCCGACCGCACGCGCGAACATCATGATGTGGCCGGCTTCGATCGGGAACTTCTTTGCTGCCATTGCCGTTCCGTCCTCCTCTTCAAGTGGTGTCTGGAGCGCAGTTCTGTGCGTCGTTTGAGCGGGTGACTGTAGCAGGATGAATCTGCTCCTGTTGGAGGACTCGGACCTCGATCCGGCGGCCGGACCCGGTGTGCGCGCCGTCGTCCGCGGCGAGCGCCTCCGGCATGTCCGCAAGGTGCTGCGGGCGAAGATCGGCGACACGCTGGAGGTCGGCCGCCTCGGCGGCGGCATCGGCCGCGGGCGGATCGTCGAACTGAACCGTGAGCGGGTCGTCCTGGAGCCTGGGCCGCTCGACCGGGAGCCCCCGCCACCGCTATCCGTGACGCTCGTTCTGGCCCTGCCGCGGCCGAAGTTCGTGGGCCGCATTCTGCAGGCCGCCGCGGCGATGGGGGTCAAGCGGATTCTGCTCGTCCACACGTCGCGGGTGGAGAAGAGCTACTGGCGGAGTTCCGTAATGCGGCCGGAGTCCCTGCGGCGTCACCTGATGCTGGGTCTGGCGCAGGCGCGGGACACCGTGCTGCCCGAGATCGAGTGTCTGAGAGGGTCGCGGGATCTGACCGATGCGCTGCCCGGCCTGGTGCGGGGCCACCAGCAGGTGCTGGTTGCGGACGCCTCCGGCTCCGAACCGTGTCCGTTGGGCGTCGATGATCCGACGGCGCTGCTGGTCGGCCCGGAGGGCGGCTTCCTGGACGAGGAACTCGATCGATTCACGACGGCTGGTGCGCGGGTGGTCAGCCTGGGACCACGCGCTCTTCGCGTGGAGCAAGCGGTGGTTGCTCTGCTCTCGCGGCTCGGCGCTTGAGCAAGGTGCTCTACTCCCGCAGCCTGGCGCCGACGGACCTCTCGACCTGTCTCAGGATCCGTCGCCGCAGCTTCTTTGTGTCGCGGTCGCGCAGGGTGCGGTTCGGTGCCCGGAAGGTGAGGTGGTAGGCGAGGCTCTTCGAGCCTTCGCCGATCGCCTCGCCTCGGAAAACGTCGAAGAGTTCGACGGCGCATAGCAACGGCCTGCCCGCTTTGAGCAGGGCGGCTTCCACGGACGCGGCCGGCGTCGACTCGTCGACGATCAGGGCCAGGTCTTCCCGTACTTCGGGGTAGACGGGGACGGGTTCGACCTGCAGCGACTCCGGGATTCGCTCGAGGATGCGGTCGAGGTCGAGTTCGGCGGCCAGTACTGGGCCTCCTGCCGCGGGTTCGAGATCGAAGTTCGCGGCAACGGCCGGGTGGACCTCGCCGAGCAAGCCGACCGGTTCGGCGTCGCCAGCGAGCAGGACCGCGGCCGAGCGGCCGGCGCGCAACACCGCTGCCGCGGAGGCCCCCTCCGGCGCGGTGAACTGGACCTCCAGGCCGATCCGGTCGAGGACGGTCTCGACAACGCCCTTCATGTCGAAGAAGTCGAAACAGTCGTCCGGGTTGTCGGCGGCCTGCCAGTGGCTGCTCCGGCGAGGACCGCTGAGAACTATGGCGGCACGTTCCCGCTCTTCGGGCAGCGCATCGCCTTGCTCGACCGGAAAGACGCGGCCGACCTCGAACAGGGCGAGCCGGTCCTCGAAGCGGCTGTTCGACGCCGCCGCCTCCAGCACGGACGCGAGCAGGCTGCGGCGCATGACGACGCGATCTTGCGTAGAGGGATTGGCGAGCCGGACGTAGGGCGGCGGCTCCGCCTCCTCGAGCAACAGCTTCGCCTCGGCCTCCGGCGTCGTCAGCCGGTAGCTGACCACTTCCTGTAGTCCCAGGTCGGCGAGGGTGTCCTTCACGCGGTCCTCGAAGGACTGCTCGCGGTTGCCGCGCTGGGGCGGCAGCACGTCGCTGAGCACGGTCGAGGGGATGCGGTCGTAGCCGTAGATGCGGCAGACCTCTTCGACCAGGTCGTGCTCGCCTTCGATGTCGAGGCGGTGGTCCGGGACGGTGACCCGCAGATCGGCGGACTCGTCCTCGATCTCCACCTCGAACTCGAGCCGCCGCAGCAGATCCGCCGTCTCCGCAGCGTCGAGGTCGAGCCCGCTCAGACGGCGCAGGTAGCCCAGGTCGAAGTCGACGGTCACGCGCGGCGCCGGTTGCGGGTAGTGGTCGACGATTCCCTGCGCGATCGTGCCGCCGGCATGGAGCCGCAGCAGTTCGGCGGCCCGCCGGGCGCCGAGCAGGGCCTGGCTCGGGTGGACGCCGCGGCTGAAGCGGAAACCCGCTTCGGTGTGGACGCCGAGCTGGCGCTGTGTGCGCCGGATGCCGCGGCGTTCCCAGGCCGCCGCTTCGAGCAGGACGTTGCGGGTCTCCGGGCCGATCTCGCTGTCCTGGCCACCCATCACTCCGCCGACGCTCAGCGAGCCGGCCGGATCGGTGACCATGATCTGGTTCGTCCGCAGCTCGCGCTCCGCGCCGTCGAGCGTCGTCAGGCGCTCGTCCTCGCGCGCCAGCCGGGTGACGATCCGCACCGGTCCGTCGCCGGCGTAGCCGTCCGCCCGCTGCCGCAGCAGGTCGTAGTCGAAGGTGTGGTTCGGCTGGCCGACCTCGAGCATCACGTAGTTGCTGATGTCGACCACGTTGCTGATCGGCCGCTGGCCGGCGAGTTGCAGCCGGTGCTGCATCCAGTACGGGGACGCACCCTGTTCGATCCCCTCGATCAGGAGGGCGACGAAGCGGGGATTGAGTTCGGGGTTCTCGGTTTCGATCTCGACGCGGCCCTCGATCGGCGGGCCGTCCATCGTCAGCGGGACGGTGGGTGGCCGGAACTCCGCGCCGGTAAGCGCCGCGACTTCCCGCGCGACGCCCATGATCGAGGCGCAGCGGGCGATGTTCGGGATCACGTCGATGTCGAGGACGACGTCGCCGAGCACCTCCGCGAGGGACCGTCCGGGCTCGAACTCCGGCAGTTCGTCGGCCGGCTCGAACAGGATGATCCCTTCGTGGTCTTCGCCCAGGCCGAGTTCGGCCGCCGAGCAGAGCATCGCGTCGCTGGTGATGCCGCGCAGCTTCTTCGGCTTGAGCCGCGTGATCTTCAGGTCGCGGTAGGGGTTGCGGTAGCTGGCGCCCGCGAGCAGCAGCGCGCCCCAGAGATCGGCGCTGCCCAGGTCCTGATCCAGGTACGGGAAAAGGTTCGGCGCCCCGGTGATCACCTGGCGGGTGGAGTCGGCGCCGTAGTCGACGGTCGCCAGCACCAGGCGGTCGGCGTCGGGCACGCGGTCGACGCGCAGGATCTTCGCCGCCATGACGAGGTCCGTGGGCCACGGCAGTTCGGCGCCGGCGACGCCGAAGCGTTCGATCGCCTTGACCTCCAGGCCGGCGTTCGTGAGCAGCTCGGCGAGTTCGTCCGGGGAACCGTCGAGCTCGACGAAATCGCCGAGCCAGTTGAGCGGAACGCGCATCAGATCAATGCTCGGAACCGACGCGGGAGGCGCAGGTCGCTTGACTGGAAAACAGGCATTAGACGAACCGCTGGAACTGGCGCAGGAAACGCAGGTCGTTCGACCAGAAGTAGCGGATGTCGCGGATTCCGTGCCGCAGCATGGCGATCCGCTCAGGACCCATGCCGAAGGCGAAGCCGCTCCACTTCTCCGGGTCGTAGCCGCCGTTCCTGAGCACGGTGGGGTGGACCATGCCGCAGCCGAGGATCTCGAGCCAGCCGGTTTCCTTGCACAACTGGCAGCCCTCGCCGTCGCACAGGAAGCAGGCGATATCCATCTCCGCGCTCGGTTCCGTGAACGGGAAGTAGCTGGCCCGGAAGCGGGCGCCACGGCCCTCGCCGAACAGGCGCCGGGCGAACTCCGTCAGCGTGCCCTTGAGGTCGGCGAACGTGATCGCCGGGCCCACCGCGAGCCCTTCGATCTGGTGGAACTGGATCTCACTGCGGGAGGTGATCTGCTCGTTGCGGTAGCACATGCCGGGCAGGATGACCCGAACCGGCGCCGGGTGCTGCTCCTGCATCGCCAGGATCTGGCCGCCGCTGGTGTGAGTCCGCAGCACGACGCTCGGGTCCGTCGTGTAGAACGTGTCCTGCATGTCGCGCGCGGGGTGGTCGGGCGGCATGTTCAGGTCGCCGAAGTTCAACTGGTCGGTGACCACGTCGGGGCTTCGGTAGGTCTGGAAGCCCATGTCGCCGAAGATCCGTTCGATCCGCCGCATGACCAGGGTCGACGGGTGCAGGCCGCCGAGAACCGGGCGGCGGCCGGGCAGCGTGACGTCGAGCCGGTCGGCGTCGTCGTCCGTCCGCGCGGCGGCTCGCTTCAGAGTCTCCTGACGCGCTTCGAAGGCGGCCTGCAGGGAGGTCTTGATCTCGTTGATCCGCTTGCCGAACGCGGGCCGGTCGGCGGGTTCTATCTCGCCCATCCGCCGGGTCAGGAGCTGCACCTCGCCCTTGCGGCCGATCGTCGCCCGGCGCCACTCCTCGAGTTGCTCCAGATCGGCGGTGGCCTCCAGCGCCGCGGAGACCCGCGCTTCGATGTCGTCGAGCTGGTCGATCATGGCGGGGTCAGGCGAGTCGTGCGGGAACGGACAGTCGGCCCGTCGCGGCGCCCGACTCTACAAGCCAGCACGGGGAAGGGGCGGAACGCGCGTCCTTCGGGCTACGCGACGGACCGAAGCAGCAGGAGCTGAAGGATGGCGCCGACTAACAGCAACAGGGGGAGAATCGCGGCGAGCAGGGCCGCTCTCGATGCCTTCACCCTCTGGAGTACGTGAAGACCCACCGCGAACAGGCCTGCGCTTCCGACGATGGCGAGGATGTCGCCGACAACGGGTACGGCGCTGAGCAGAAAGGCGCCCGCTGCGTAGCAGGCGGCGACCCAGGTGCCCCGAAAGCCCTGGGGCCTTGGCGAGCGGGTGACGATCAGAAGCAGGTGCAGGAAGGCGGCGCTGATGAGCGGTCCCAGCAGGCTGAAGAGGAAGACGAACGGAAGGAACAGCAGGAGGATCTGCAGACCGATAAACGGGAGAATCTGCTCGAGGAAGGGGGATCCTTCCAGGCCGGAAACGTCTGCCGGCTCGCCGAAAAGCTCCATCCGGTTAACCAGTTCCAAGATCGCATCGGGCAGCGTCAGCGCGAGGACGAAGAGGACCAGACCCTGCAGGAGGACGCCAAGCGTGGCGACCAAACCGGCGAAGAGAAGCGGTCCCCACCAACCCGCTTCGACTCTGGCTCCTCTAAAGAAGCCGCGGGGAGAGGTAGCCAGGAGAGCCAGACTGGAGACCAGGGCGGACACCCTGCCTCGGTCCTTCCGCTCCTCCCACGGGTTGACCGTCGCGGCGTCGCGCCCGGTGCCGGTGCTATCGTCGCCCGAGTTCACGTCGAGCAGACTACCGGAGCAGTCCCCCAGATTGTCGGAGGCGCGACAGCAGAGAACGGCCGCCGTCCGTGAGGTCGGCGCTGGCGCCGGGGCTCTCGTGGTCGGCGTCGCTGCCGCCAGCGCCTTCAACGAGTTCGTGCCGGAGGGTCACCGGCCCGAGGACGTCCTGCCCGGGGCGAAGAGCGTCGTCGTCGCGGGCAACCAGGGGCCGACGGCCGGCGCCTGGCGCAGCCCCGACCACCGGGTGATGGAGATCACCGGCTACGACTTCCGCGAGAACGTGGCGGTCCACGTGATGTGCGACTACATCGAACGGGAACACGGGCACCGGGCTCTCCAGGCGCCGTCTCTGCCCACCGCCGGGCACAACCCGCCGATGAGCATGATGCTGGCGGCGGTGCTCGCGGGGCTGGGCACCCGCTCTCTGGCCGCGAACATCATTCTCCATCCCCGCTACGGCCTGCTGTACTACGCGGCCCTGGTCACGACCCTCGACCTCGAACCGGACCACCCGCTCGAGGAGGACGTCTGCCCCTCGAAGCCCTGCATCCAGATGTACGAGAAGCTGGGCACCACGCCCTGCCTCGCCTCCTGCCCGAAGGATGAAGGAGGCTGCCTGGACGGCGCGATCGACGAGAACGGCCGGATCAGCACTTCGTACTACGACCGTGAGCGCTGCACGTCGCGGTCGATGAACTTCGGCATCGGCTCGATCCAGAAGTCCCTCGTCCAGATCACGACGGAGGAGGACCGGGAACGCCGCAGGTCGATGATCTACTCCGACTTCTTCAGCCAGTCCCTGTCGGCGCTCAGCTACTACAAGGAGAGCGTTGCCCAGTGCTTCGAGTGCATGCGTGTCTGCCCGGTGGGCATGGGCGAAAGGCTGCTCCGGTGACGGTTGCGAGAGTGGGTCCTGAGCCGACGGCCGACGAGGCCGCGGCGGCGCTGAAACGGCTGACGACGATGGCCGAGCGCGGCGGCGCGCTGGCCTGGGGCGTCGCGGACGCCGCTGCGTTCGAGGACGCGCCGGAGGGCTTCCGGCCCGGCGACCTGCTTCCGGACGCCCGCCGGGTCGTCGTGGTCGGCGGCAGTCCGCCGCGGGCCGCGGACTGGGCGAGCCCGGTCCACGAGCACCTGGAGACGATGGGCACCAGCGACCGGATCAACTCGCTGGCGCTCAAGACGGCGAAATTCATCGAGGCCGAGTTCGGCTACTACGCGCTGTTCGTGCCGCCGGGTGTGCGTCGCGGCAACCGGCCGTTCCTGAGTGTCACGCTGGCCGCGGAACTGGCCGGTTGCGGATCCCGCAGTCTGGCCGGGCCGGTGCTGCATCCGGAGTACGGGCTCCTGTTCTATTCGGCGATCATCACGACCTACCCGTTCCCGGTCACGCCGCCGCTGACTGAACCGGCCTGTCCGGCGCCTGCCTGCGTCGAGATGTGGGAGGCGGAAGGCGCCACTCCGTGCACGCGGGTATGCCCCCTGGGCGACGGTGGCTGCCTGGACGGCCGGATCGAGAACGGCCGGCTCGTCGAGCGACGGTACGACGCGGCTCGCTGTACCTCGCGCGTCTACACGCACTGGATTCCGGGGTTCCAGAAAGGACTCGAACTGGCGCTCGACCAGGAGGACCCGGAGGCTCGCAAGATGGTCCTCTACTCCAGCCACTTCACGAAGACGCTGTGGTCGATGACGTACGCCGCGCAGAGCCAGGGCCAATGTTGGGAGTGCATGCGTGTCTGTCCCGTGGGCGCCGAGTTCCGGCAGAAGGCGTAGGAGCCGAGCGAGGAACCGAACATGGCTTTCTTCTTCATCGACCCGGAGACCTACCGCCGCCACCGCGGGGAGATCCTGGAGCTGTCGAACTCGATCCAGGTCGACATCCACGAGCACCTGCCGGGCGACAGGCGGCGCCGGGGCCTGTCCGACCGCGAGATCGCCGACCGTCTCGGCCTGGACGAGCGCACCGTGCGCGAGATCCGGGTCGTCGCGGAGCGTGACTACTACGACATCGAAGAGTGGGACAAGGCAGTCGAGTTCAAGGACAAGGCCTGCCGCGCCTTCGCCGAGGAGGGGCTGTCCTACGTGTTCAAGCCCCGCTCCTGACCGCGGGCTGGAGACGCTCCGGCTGTCGGTGCGCCGGCGGCCGGCGTCCTCAGACGACCCGGGGCAGCACCTCGTCCGTGAACTGGACGAACGTGCTGTGGCTGAGCGGCGCCAGCAGCAGGTAGTCGAGGAACATCTCCTCTTTCAGGCGCGCGATCTCGTCGACGAGTTCGTCCGGGGTGCCGTAGATGATGACGCCGTCGAGATAGCGGTCGATCGCGGACTGAGTTTCCGAGTCGACGAAGATGTGGTCCTGCGCCAGCTCGCTGAGTTCACGGTTGAGCTTGCTTTCGACCCTGGCCGCGCGCACACCCTTCCTGCGGTGCGAACCGACCGTCCATTCGGCTCCCTGACGCGCGATCCGCTCCGCTTCCGCCCGGGTCGGCGCGCAGGCGATCAGTCGCGCCATCGGGATCTCCCGGCCGTCGATCGAGTGCCCGTGATTCTCGAGGATCCCCCGGTACAGCTCCCGCTTCTCGGCGATCCGGGTGTGCGCCGAATGCGGGTCGAGCATGATCGAGAAGCCGTTCTCGGCGGCCCAGTTCATCGCTTCGGGCGACGAGGCCGCGAGCCACACGGGCGGATGCGGCTGTTGCGCCGGCTTCGGCAGCACTTCGACGTCCTCGCACTGGAAGTGCTCGCCCGCGAACGTTACGCGCTCCTCGGTCCAGGCGCCGATCACCGTCTGGACGTGCTCGCGGAACACCTCGTAGCTGTGCTGCGGGTCGACGCCGAAGGCCTTGAACTCGCCCTCCTGGTAGCCGCGGCCGACGCCCCAGTTCACGCGGCCGCCGGACAGGACGTCGAGCAACGCGATCTCCTCGGCCAGTCGCAGCGGGTTGTAGAAGGGCGCCAGGGAGACGCCGGTGCCGATGCGGAGTCTCTTCGTCCTCGCGGCCACATGGGTGCCCATCATGTGGATCGACGGACAGATGCTGAACGAACTGAAATGGTGCTCCGCCAGCCAGACGGCGTCATAGCCGTTCTGCTCCATGATGTCGATGCGCTGGAACGCCCGGTGGTAGACCTGATCCAGCGGAATCCGCCGGTCGGGCCAGGAGAAGAACTGGAGTACGCCTGCCTTCATGGGCCAACTATGACCTTGCGCAGCGGAACGTAGCGAAGCGAGTTCTGTGGTGCAAGGTCATGGTGAGGATGGGCTGGGCCGAAAGTCCGAGCATGCGAGGCGTTTCGGGGCGATCGTTTCATACGGCGGTGAAGCCACGCCGCGGGGGTTGGCGCTCGCCGCCGGATCGGTCAGAGTTCGCCCATGACGCCCGCCGCCGACCCCTTCGAGCGTTTCCGCGATCTCTTCGAGCGGGCCTCGACCACTGGCCTCACTGAGCCGAACGCGATGGTCGTCTCGAGCGCCGACGAGCGGGGCCGGCCTTCGTCCCGGGTCGTGTTGCTCAAGCAGTTCGACCGCGACGGCTTCGTCTTCTACACGAACCTCGAGAGCCGCAAGGGCCGGGAGATCCTGGCTCGGCCCGATGTGAGCCTGAACTTCTTCTGGCGCGAGCCGAAGGAACAGGTATGCGTCTTCGGCCGCGCCGAGCGGGTCGGCGACGCCGAAGCCGACGCCTACTTCGCGACCCGGGACCGCAACAGCCAACTCGGCGCCTGGGCATCGCAGCAGAGCCGGCCGCTGGCAAGCCGCGAGCAGCTAGTCGCCGACTTCGAGCAGGTGACGGTGCGCTTCGCCGGCCGCGAGGTGCCGCGCCCGCCTTACTGGACGGGGCTGCGGGTCGTGGCCCGGCGCTTCGAGTTCTGGGTCGCCCGGGATCACCGGCTCCACGACCGGACGTTCTACGAGCGGGATGGGGACTCGTGGCGGACGGGCCTGCTCTACCCCTAGGAGCCAGCGCGGCTCAGTACACCCGCGGCACGATGCGCCACGGCACCCGCCGCCGGTACTCGTCCCACAGGGCGCCGTACTTCGCGGCGCAGCGGCGGTCGTCGTCGCGCTCGCGCGACACGAGCAGGAGGACGTAGTACAGCGGATAGAGCCACGGAGCGATGAGCGCCGGGTAGCCGAGGCTGAGCGCGAGCCCGGTCGCCATCAGGATCTCGCCGAGATAGTTCACATGGCGCGAGACGCCCCAGAAGCCGCTGCACAGCACGCGCCGCTCGCCGTCCGAGATGCTCTCCGGCCGGAACCGGCGGAGGAAGGTCCGTTCCGGATCGAGCTTGAAGTGGAACTTCTGCATGTTCGCGCCGCGCGCCAGCGACCAGCCGGTGAAGAAGACGAGCGCGGCCAGAAGGAGCAGCCAGACGGGGGCGTGGGGATTGCGCAGGTCGGCGGCGGCCCATAGCCCGACTCCATAGGCGTACGGGTAGAAGAAGAGGCAGCCCCAGACGAGCTTGAAGCCGACCCGCTCGGCGAACAGGTCGTAGGTGTAGAGGTGTACGCGCTCGAAGACCAGGTAGTCGCAGATGAACCAGGTGAAGAGCGCGACGTAGAGGACGACGGCAGGCGATGGATCGTCGGGATACGTCGAGTAGTGATGGGCGGCGAACGAGAGCAGGTTCAGCTCGAGCACGGTGGCGCCGAAGACGTAGAGGAACATCTTCGCGTCGACGCGGCCGCCGAGCAGGCGAGGGTTGGCGCGCCTGCCGAGGTAGAACTCCCCAAGGACGGAACCGCCGCGGCTCGGCGCCGTCAGCACGACCGCCGCCGAAGCGAGGATGCCGAGCGCCAGGGCGCCCGCGGCGCCGCTCAAGCGGTGGGTCCATAGCCAGTCCCAGGGCATCACGCCGCTGGTGCCGGCCAGGAGCCACAGGACGACCGTGACGGCGAAGACCAGTAGCCCGTTCAGGCGGTACTGGAGAAGCTCTCCTGTCCGTTCGTCACGAACGTAACCCGTGACCCGGCGGGCCGGCAGCAGGACGCTGAGACCGAGGATGACGGCGCAGACGAACCAGGGCGTCAGGAAGCCGACATAGCCGGTCAGGTCCAGGAGATAGACCTCACCTACGCCTCGGCCAGTTTGACCCACTCGAAATCGCCGGGCTTGTGGTTGATCCGGATCCGCGGCTCGGCGATCCAGGAGGCGTAGCGGCCGGGCCGGAACTCCGGCTTCATCAGGGACTCGATGAACGCACGGTCGCTGTCGTCGGGCAGCCACTCGTGTCGGCGCCGGGTCCATTCGTCTTCCGGGAGGATCCCGCCCGCCGGCGTGGCGTGGAGGTCGCGGTAAACGCCGATCTGCCGGTGGAAGGCCACGTGGGGCAGGGTGATCTCGAAGTCGAGTCCGGCCTGCCGGATCGTCTGGTTCCATCGGCCGACGCCGAGGCTGCAGTCGCCCGTGAAGTCGTCGCGCAGGCGTGCGTTCAGCGCGTTCAGGGCCGGGTGCTGGACGATCTGCCAGCCACCGTTCGATCCGCCGGCGCCCTTCGCCGGCTCCGGGATCCCGTAGGTGGCGTCGTGCAGCCGGTGGTCGTCCTCCAGCCGGTGCTCGCGAAAGCGTCCCTTGAGCCCGGCGTTGAAGAAGTTGGCCGAGTTCGTGGACAGCTCGGAACCGAACAGGTCGAGGGTCAGCGAGTAGTGCAGGTTCACCTTCTTCTGGATCGTCGGCAGGTCGATCACGCCGAGCGCCCGCACCGCTTCAATGTCGCTCGGATCGTCGATTCCGGCCGCCGCCATCGCCTCGCACGTGCGCTGGACGATGCGGGTCACGCCGGTTTCGCCGACGAACATGTGGAACGCCTCCTCCGTGAGCATGAAGCGGCAGGTGCGGGACAGCGGATCGAAGCCGGACTGCGCCAGCGATTCGAGTTGCATCCTGCCGTCGCGGTCGGTGAAGAAGGTGAACAGGAAGAAGGAGAGCCAGTCCGGCGTCTCCTCGTTGAACGCGCCGAGCATCCGCGGAGCGTCGTCCGAGCCGGAGCGGCGTCGCAGCAGTTCGCCGGCCTCCTCCCGGCCGTCGCGGCCGAAGTACTTCTGGAGCAGGTAGACCATCGCCCAGAGGTGTCGCCCCTCCTCGACGTTGACCTGGAACAGGTTCCGCATGTCGTAGAGCGAGGGAGCGGTCTTGCCCAGGAAGCGCTGCTGCTCGACGGAAGCCGGCTCCGTGTCGCCCTGGATGACGATCAGGCGCCGGAGCATCGCCCGGTACTCGCCCGGCACTTCCTGCCAGGCGGGCTCGCCGACGTGGCGGCCGAAGGGGATCTTCCGCTCCGGGTCCTGCGGTGCGAGCAGGATGCCCCAGCGGTAGTCGGGCATCTTCACGTAGTCGAACACCGCCCACTTGTCCGCGCCCTTCGACTCGACCCGGACCGCGGTGCGGAGATAGACGTCGGAGGTCTGGAATCCGTCCGGCCCCATGTCCATCCACCAGTCGATGTAGCCGGGGTGCCAGCGTTCCAGGCCGCGTCGGACGCGGGCGTCCGACGCCAGCGCGACGTTGTTCGGGATCAGAACGTCGTAGTCGACGGTGCTGTCCAGCTTGGTCATCCTGTGCTCCGTCAGATCCGTTCGCTGTCGAAACGTGGTCGGCGGCCGGTGCCGTAGAGGCGAAGCGCCCCTTCTTCGCCGACCGCGTTGGGACGCTGGAAGATCCAGTTCTGCCAGGCGCTGAGGCGTCCGAAGATCTTGCTCTCGAGGGTTTCGGGACCGGGGAAGCGGAGGTTGGCCTCCAGCGCGGTCAGGGCGTCGGGCGAGAAGCTGGCCCGCTCCTCGAGCGCGATGCGCACCTCGTCCTCCCAGTCCAGGTCGTCGAGCACTTCGGTGACCAGCTCGGCGTCCTCGGCGCCAGCGGCTTCCAGAGGCCTGCCGATGAGTCCACGGAGGGAGTCGATCGTGTCCTCCCGGCCGAGGAAGCGGGTCTCGAGGCGGGAGAGCCCGTTCGGCGTGGGGAACGCTCCGAAGTTCAGTTCGCCGAGTTGGATGGAGGGGGGCGGCGCGCCGTCCTCGCTCTCGCCCTCGAACATGTAGGAGCGGTCCGAGGCCAGCGGGAGTTCGAGCAGCAGGCCGGCGAAGCAACTCCCCGGCGCGATCAGCGTGAACACGCTGCGCGCGGTCAGGTCGAGGCGCTTGAGCACCCGCTTCCAGTAGAGCAGCACCTCGCGTACGAACCAGTGCGCGCGCTCCCGGTGGAGGAACGCGTCGAAGGCGGCCGCCGCGCCCAGGTCGCCTTCGGACTCGATGACGAGCTGCCCGGTCCGCGTCTCGTTCAGGCGCAGGTGGAGCAGGGCGTCGTCGAGTTCCCGCGCCAGGACGAGAGGCCAGAAGGCTGCGCTCCCGGCGAGTGCTTCCGGCGCGTCGCCCGGTGGCGGTGCGGTCGGGCCGAGCACCGTGAGATGGGCGGCGCCGAGCCCGCGGTCGAACTCGACGCGGAGCGCTGTGTAAACCATCGCGTCCCCGTCCGGTTTCGGTTCGACCTCGGGCCAGTCGGCGCCTCCGGCCGTGACGGGACGGTCGCTGGAGGCGGCGAGTTCCAGCGCCCGCACCTTCGCACCGTCGTCGAAGGACGATCGCGGCAGCAGTTCGTCGACGAGGTTCCAGTCCACTGCGCGCCGGCCCTTGACGCCCTCCTCCAGCGTGCAGAAGAGGTCGGCCCGGTCCCGGCGGACGCGGCGCTTGTCGAGCAGCCGGGTGAGCCCGCCGGTACCGGGAAGGACGCCGAGCAACGGCACCTCGGGCAGCGAGACTGCAGAACTCCCGTCGTCGGCGAGGAGGATGCGGTCGCAGGCGAGCGCCAGCTCGTAGCCGCCGCCCGCCGCCGTACCGCGAACCGCGCAGAGGTAGCTCTGGCCGGAGTGCTGGCAGGCGTCCTCGATCGCCAGCCGGGTCTCGTTCGTGAACTTGCAGAAGTTCACCTTCAACTGGTGCGAGGAGGCGCCGAGCATGCCAATGTTGGCGCCGGCGCAGAAGATCCGGTCGCGGTCGGAGCGGAGTACCACGGCGCGGACCTCCGGGTGCTCGAACCGCAGCCTCTGTGTCGCGTCGTAGAGCTCGAAGTCGACGCCGAGGTCGTAGGAGTTCTGCTTGAGCTGGTAGCCGGGCCGTAGCCCCGCCTGCTCGTCGACCTCAAGGGTCAGGAAGGCGAGTGGCGGCTCGATCCTGAGTTGCCAGTGCCGGTAGCGTGCGGGGTGAGTGCGGAAGTCGATCGGCTCTTCCGCGATGGCTTCACCGGCCTGGGGCCCGGAAGGTCCGTCCGCGGTGGCCTGCTTGGACATCTGGTTGGTAGGGGAGCCCTGCTCCGGTTCGAGAGTCCCGTGCCGGTTCGTGAGTATAGTCATGCCTCGTGAGCGCCCCGGCCCCTGACGATCGCGGCGAGAACCGCGTTCCGCACGTCGAGTTCGCTGGCGTCGACAAGAGCTACGACGGTAAGAACCTCGTCGTGCGAGGGCTCGATCTCGCCGTGGAGCGGGGCGAGTTTCTGACCCTGCTGGGTCCTTCCGGCTCCGGCAAGACGACCTGCCTGATGATGCTGGCGGGCTTCGAGGCGACCACGGCAGGGACGATCCGGATCGGCGGCCGGCCGATTCACGACCTGCCGCCCCACAAGCGCGGGATCGGCATGGTGTTTCAGAACTACGCCCTGTTCCCCCACATGACGGTGGGCGGCAACCTGGCCTTCCCGCTCGAGGTCCGCGGCGTAGAGCCGGCCCTGCGGCGGGAGCGGGTCAAGCAGGCGCTCAGCCTCGTTCAGCTCGAGGGCCTGGAGGATCGGAGACCGGCCCAGCTCTCCGGCGGCCAGCAGCAGCGGGTGGCGATCGCCCGCGCGCTGGTGTTCGAGCCGGAGATCGTCCTGATGGACGAGCCGCTGGGCGCTCTCGACCGGCGGCTGCGCGAGGAGATGCAGTACGAGATCCGGCGCATCCACTCGACTCTCGGGGTGACGGTCGTCTACGTGACGCATGACCAGCAGGAGGCGATGACCCTCTCCGACCGGGTGGCCGTGTTCCACAACGGCGTCATCGAGCAGGCGGCGTCGCCCGAAGTTCTGTACGAGGAACCCGAGAAGGCCTTCGTGGCCCGGTTCATCGGCGAGAACAACCGGCTCGACGGCGTTGTGGTCAGCGACGAGGACGGCGTCTGCGAAGTGGACATCGGTGGCCAGAAGGTCCGCGCGATGAGCCTGGGCCTGTGCCCTCCGGGCGCTCGAACCACGGTCGTCATCCGGCCCGAGCGCGTCGCGGTGGCGCCGCCGGACGGCCGCTACCGGAACGAAATCGAGACGCGGATCGACGACATGATCTTCCTCGGCGACCATCTGCGCCTGCACATGACGGTCGGCGGCGCCTCCGACTTCATCGCGAAGATCCCGAACGTCGTGGGTCACGGCGCCGTGCTGCCGGGCGACACGGTACGAATCGGCTGGACGGCGCTCGACTGCCGGGCGTTGGTGCCCGAGGAGTTGGCGGAAGGCGAAGAAGAGTGGTGAGGGCGGCCGCCGTCGCGGCCGCAGTGCTGCTGGCCGGCTGCGCGCCGCGGGCGGGAGATGGGACGGATCCCGGCTCTCCGGGACCGGGCGCGAGTGAAGGATCGATCACCGTCGTTTCCTACGGCGGCTCCTACGCCCGCGCCTGCGTTCTGGGCTACCACGAGTCCTTCACCGAGGAGACCGGCATCCAGGTCAACCTGGAGGACTTCAACGGCGGCCTCGCGCAGATCCGCGCCCAGGTCGAGGCCGGTGCCGTCCATTGGGACGTCGTCGATCTGGGCGTCGCTGACACGATCACCGGTTGCGACGAGGGCGTTCTGGAGCTGATCGAACCGGAGCTGCTGCCGCCGGGCCCGAACGGCGAGCCGCCGGCGGACGACTTCCTGCCGGAGACGAACACGGAGTGCGGCGTGGGCACGCTCCTCTATTCCACGATCTACGCCTACAACCCGGAGACCCTGCCGGGTCCCGCGCCGGCGACGATCGGCGACTTCTTCGACCTGGAACGCTTCCCCGGGCGCCGGGGCATGCAGCGGAAGCCGGAGGCGAACCTGGAGTTCGCGCTGATGGCCGACGGCGTGCCGAAGGAACGGATCTACGAGCTGCTCGGAACGGAGGAGGGTCTCGATCGCGCGTTCCGGAAGCTGGACACGATCAAGGACGACGTCGTGTGGTGGGAGGCGGGCGCGCAGCCGCCGCAGCTCCTCGCCGACGGCGAAGTCATCATGAGCACGGCCTGGAACGGACGGATCTTCAACGCCCAGGTCCTGGAGGACCAGCCTTTCGTCATCGTCTGGGACGGGCAGGTCATGGACCGGGGCCAGCTCGTGGTCGTAGCCGGCACTCCGCACCTCGAGGGCGCCCTGCGCTTCATGCGCCATGCCGCCCGCTCCGAGTCGATGGCGGGCGTGGGGAAGTACATCGCCTACAGCCCGGCGCGCCGTTCCGGCCAGGCGCTGATCGACCGGCATGCCGAGACGGGTACGGAGATGTGGCCGCACATGCCGACGAACCCGGCGAACATGAAGAACTTCCTGATGAGCGACTGGGAATGGTGGGCCGACCACAGGGACGAGATGCAGGAGCGGTTCGCCGCCTGGCTGGCGCGATGAAGAGGTCGGGCGCAGTCGTCCTGAGCGTCCTCGTGGTCGCCGGCTGCCGGCTGGCCGCGGACCCTCCCCCGGGTTCGGCGCCGGGCGGCGATGCGGGCGAGCGCTCGATCACCGCCGTCTCCTACGGAGGCTCTTACGCACGCGCCTGCGTCAAGGGCTACCACGAGTCCTTCACGGAGGCAACCGGGGTGCGGGTCGATCTCGCCGACTTCCAGGGAGGACTGGCCCAGGTCCGGGCCCAGGTCGAAGCCGGTGTGGTTCACTGGGACGTCGTCGACCTCTCCGTGGCCGAGACGGTCAATGGCTGCGACGAGGGCGTCCTGGAGTTGATCGATCCCTCGATCCTGCCGCCGGGTCCCGGCGGCGAGCTTCCGGAGGACGACTTTCTGCCCGAGATGAACACGGAGTGCGGCGTGGGCAACCTGCTGTTCTCCTCGATCTTCGCGTACAACCGGGACGTCCTCACCGGACCGCCGCCGACCCGGCTCGCCGACTTCTTCGACCTGGAGCGGTTTCCCGGGCGGCGCGGCATGAGAAGGTCGCCCGAAGCGAACCTGGAGATGGCGCTGATGGCGGACGGCGTCCCGAAAGACCGGCTCTACGAGGTGCTGAGTACGCCCGAGGGCCTCGAGCGGGTGTTCCGGAAGCTGGACACGATCAAGGATCAGGTCGTGTGGTGGGACACGTCCGCCCAGGCGCCGCAGTTGCTGGCGGATGGCGAGGTGCTCATGACGACGGCCGCGAACGGGCGCATCTTCAACGCTCAGGTGCTCGAGGGGCAGCCCTTCGTCATCGTGTGGGACGGCCAGGTCCTGAACCGGGGCCAGCTAGCGATCGTCGCGGGTACGCCGCGGCTCGACGACGCGATCCGATTCGTCCAGCATGCGGCCCGCTCCGAGTCGATGGCGGGAGTCGGCCGCTACATCGCCTACAGTCCGGCGCGCTACTCGGCGGAGAGGTTGATCGATCGGCACTTCGAAACGGGCACGGAGATGTGGCCGCACATGCCGACGAACCCCGCGAACATGAAGAACTACCTGATGACCGACTGGCAGTGGTGGGCGGATCACGGCGACGAGATGCTGGAGCGTTTCACCGCCTGGCTGGCGCGTTGAGGGTTGGGGGTCGAGCCGTGACGTCCCAGGAATCCCCAAGCGTGAGTCCATCGCCTGCGCGGCCGCTGTGGCGGCGGGCGCTAGGGCCTCGGCTGCGGGCGGCCGGTCTCGCCCTGCCGCTCGTCGCGTTCGTCAGCGTGACGTTCCTGGGGCCCATGCTCAGCCTGCTGACGAAGAGCTTCTACGATCCCGAGGTCGCCGACGCGCTGCCCGAGACGATGGCCGCGTTGCGCGACTGGGATGGCCAGGGAACTCCCTCCGACGAAGCGTTCGCGGCCGCCGCCCGCGAGTTCGTTGCGGCACGGGAGGAGCGCACCCTGGGGCGGACGGCGAACCGCGTGAACCGCGTCGTGAGCGGCATGCGCAGCACGATCATGGGTGGTTCGCGGGAGATGGTCGATGCGGCCGCGGCTGCGGAAGCGGCCGGCGCGGCAACGGACGGAGCGTTCTGGCGAGAGACGATCATCGGCATCGACTCCCGCTGGGGCGGTCCGGAGCCCTGGCGAGCGCTACAGGCCGCCGGCCAGAGGTTGACGGCCCGCCACTACCTCAAGGCGCTCGACTTCGAGCGCGCTCCCGATGGCGGCTACCAGCGGGCGCCGGAGGCCTGGCGGATCTACGTGCCGCTGTTCTGGCGGACGTTCCTCGTGAGTCTGGGCGTCACGCTGCTCTGCATGGTCATCGGCTATCCGGTGGCCCACATGATCGCCAACTCGCCGCCGAAGCGCGCCAACGTCCTGCTGCTGCTCGTCCTGCTGCCGTTCTGGACCTCGCTGCTCGTGCGGACCACCTCGTGGATCGTGCTGCTCCAGAACCAGGGCATCGTGAACGACTTCCTGGTCGCGATCGGACTGATCGGCGACGACGGCCGGATCGCGATGATCTACAACATGACGGGCACGTTCGTCGCGATGACCCACGTGCTGCTGCCGTTCCTGGTCCTGCCGCTCTACTCGGTCATGCGGGCCATCCCGCCCGCCTACATGAACGCCGCCGTGTCGCTTGGCGCGACCCCGTTCCAGGCGCTGCGCCGGGTCTACTGGCCGCAGACGCTGCCGGGCGTCGGCGCGGGCTGCCTGCTCACGTTCATCCTGGCGATCGGCTACTACATCACTCCGGCGCTGGTCGGCGGCCAGAGCGGCCAGTTGATCTCGAACATGATCGCGTATCACGTCCAGACTTCGCTCAACTGGGGGCTGGCCGCGGCGCTGGCGGCGCTGCTCCTTGGCGGCGTGACCCTGCTTTATGCGGTGTACGACCGCCTGGTCGGCATCGACCGGATCGGGCTCGGATGATGGTCGGCGGCGCGCTCAGCCCCGGCTACCGGGTCGCCCGCTGGGGCTACCTGGCCTTCTGCGTGGCCGCCTTCGTCTTCCTGATCGCGCCGATCCTCGTTCTCGTGCCGCTGAGCTTCAACGCGGAGCCGTACTTCACCTTCACCGAGGGCATGTTGCGGCTCGACCCGGAGGCGTACTCGCTCCGCTGGTACCAGAGCATCTTCGACGGCGACGAGTGGACGCGGCCGCTCGCCAACAGCCTGATCATCGGTATCTCGGCCACGGTCGTCGCCACCGTGCTCGGCGCCGCCGCGGCTCTGGGACTCGCCCATCCGGCGATGCCGGGCCGGAAGATCGTCACGGCGCTGCTCATCTCGCCGATGATCACGCCGGTGATCATCGCCGGCGTCGGCATGTTCTTCTTCTACTCGAGCCTGGGCCTGGCACAGACCCACATCGGGATCATCCTCGCGCACGCCGTCTTCGGCGCGCCCTTCGTCGTCATCACGGTGAGCGCGACGCTCGCCGGCTTCGACTGGACCGTCATGCGGGCGGCAGCCAACCTGGGCGCCAATCCCATCGTCGCGTTTCGCCGGGTGCAACTGCCGCTCATCCTGCCCGGCGTCATCTCGGGCTCCCTGTTTGCCTTCGCGGCATCCTTCGACGAACTCGTCATCGTCCTCTTCATGGGCGGCCTGGATCAGCGCACCCTGCCGCGCCAGATGTGGTCCGGCATCCGCGAGGAGATCAGTCCGACGATTCTAGCCGTCGCCACCTTCCTGATCGTCTTCGCGCTACTGGCGCTGAGCACGGTGGAGTGGCTGAGACGGCGGGGCGAGGCTCGGGCCTGACTCGGTGAGCGACGACGACCATGGCATCACGCTGGAGGCGGTCGAAGACACGGTCGCGCTGATCGCTCCTCACATCGTTGAAACGCCCGTCGTCGAGTGGTCGGGCCCCGAGATGCGGTCGATCCTGCCGGGGAACAGCCGCGTCCACGCCAAGCTGGAGCTCTTTCAGCGCTCCGGTACGTTCAAGGCGCGAGGGGCGCTGTCGAACGTCCTGCGACTGAGCGCCGAACAACTGCGGGCCGGTGTGACGGCCATGAGCGCGGGCAATCACGCGGTCGCCGTGGCGTATGCGGCGAAGACGGCCGGGACCAGCGCGAAGGTCGTCATGCAGCGATCGGCCAATCCGGCGCGCGTCGAGTTCGCCAGGGCGCTTGGCGCCGAGATCCTGATGGCGGAGGATGGCCCCAGCGGATTCGAGATGGTGGCCGGAATCGCGGCCGCGGAAGGCAGGGCGATAGTCCATCCATTCGACGGCGTGGCGACGGCCCTCGGCGCGGCGACGCTCGGTCTTGAGATGCACCGGCAGCTTGGAGACCTGGACGTGCTCATCGTCGCCATCGGTGGCGGCGGCCTGGCCGGCGGCGTGTCGGCGATCACCAAGCGACTGAACCCCGATTGCCTCGTTGTCGGCGTGGAACCCGTGGGCGCCGACGCCATGCACAGGAGCTTCAGGTCCGGCAGACCGGAGCGCCTCGAAGGCGTGGACACGATCGCGGACAGTCTGGCGCCGCCCATGACCGAACGGCTGCCCTTCACGCTCTGCAGAAGCAACGTGGATCGGCTCACCCTGGTCACCGACCACGAGTTGGCTCAAGCCATGGGGCTCATCTTCAGAGAACTGAAGCTTGCCGTGGAGCCCGCCTGCGCCGCCACCACGGCTTCCCTGCCGGGTCTCGCCGAGGAACTCTCGGGTGCGCGTGTCGGGCTGATCCTCTGCGGGTCGAACATCGACCGGAATACGTACGATCGATACTGCGAGCTCGGCGAGGGTCGATTCCGTTCCTGATCGGCGTTCGGGTGTTCGTGGCGGCGGGCCGTCCGCCCGGAGGCGCTGCTCACGGCATCAGGACGACCGGTACCGCCACAGCCCCGTGGCGACCATGCTGTAGGCGAACAGCAGCACCGACACCGCCATGCCGGGGACCAGTCCCGCCAGGGCGCCGTACTCCTCGACGATCCAGCCCAGGATGACGGCGCCGATCAGCGGGGCGCCGAGCAGACCGACGCCGAAGACGGCCATGACCCGGCCGCGGGACAGCGGCTCGGCGGCCTCCTGGACGATGGCGCGGGCCAGGGTGGTGGTGACGCCCATGTTGAGGCCCCAGGCGACGACTCCGGTCACGACCAGCCACCAGGCTGGCTCGATCCAGATCAGGAAGAGGACGACGACCCGGGAGAGCTGGAACAGGATGAACCAGCGGCCGGGTTTCCGGAACGGCATGAACCGGAGCATGATCACGTTCGAGACGACCGCGCCGGCGAAGAAGACGATCATGAGCCACGAGAGCAGTTCTGCGTCGCCGTCGTAGACCTCGCGGACGATGAAGGGAAAGGCGGTCAGGAAGCCGCCCGCGTTGAAGATGCTGGAGACGAAGTTGACCGTTATCGCGTCGAAGACCGGACGCTGAAGGTAGGAGGCGCGAAAGCCCTCACGAATCTGGCGCCAGGCGGGTTCCGTCGGGCCGTGGTTGGCGGACTCGTGGGAGCCGATCCTTCGGATCCAGAGCGCTGCCGCGACCAGGCACAGGCACTGGACCAGCAGGACCTGCCGCAGACCGATGCGGTCGAGTTGGCCGGCGGCGCCGATCCCGATCATCGTGGTGAACATCGTGATGGCGGTGGAGGCGGTCACTCCCCGCTGCAGATCCCGGCCCGCGATGCGGCTCAGCACGGACTGCTGGGCCGGTCCGGAGAAGGACAGGGCGGCGCTGATTCCGAGGCCCCACGCGGTCACGGTCCAGACGCTGAGTTCTCCGAGTTCGAGGACCAGAATCAGCCCGAGGGGCACGAGGGCCGCCGCGCCGAACACCCGCGTCAGCGTTGCCCGGGGGTTCGTGCGGTCGGCGCTGGCGCCGCCCCAGAGCATGATGATCACGCCGGGCAGGCCGACGGCCGCCTGCAGCGGGCCGACCTGGCTGGCCGGGAGCGAGAGCGCGCTCATCAGCAGCCAGGGCAGGAGGAGCTGGTACATGCCCAGGCCTGAGCTCGAGCAGGCCAGTGTCCCCATGTACGCTTGCAGGCCCGGTCGGTTCCAGAGACGGCTGGGCGGAGTTGGGGGACGAGCGATGACGACTATCTCGGTTGGCGGCGGTCGGACGGGATGGCGAAGGCTACACGCGGCCTTTCGGCGGCGCGCGGCCCGAGGCGTGTGGTTCGGTGTCGCCGCGACGGCCGCGGTGGGCGGTGCGAGCTATGCGGTTTCGGCCCAGGAGCGCGTCGACTTCGCGGCGCTCCGCCGGCAGATGGTGCGCGACACGATCGCCGAGCCCCGCGACGGCCGTCCGCCGGTGCTCGACGTACGCGTGATCGACGCGATGGAGAAGGTGGAGCGCCACCTGTTCGTCCCCGAGGAGATCCGCGAGTGGGCATACCGCGATTCGCCGCTCGGGATCGGCTGGCGGCAGACGATCTCCCAGCCCTACATCGTCGCGTTGATGACCGAACTCGCGGAGCCCGACCCGGAGGACAGGGTGCTCGAGATCGGCACCGGTTCCGGCTACCAGGCCGCCGTCCTGGCCGAGATCGTCGACTACGTCTACACGATCGAGATCGTGGAACCCCTTGGCCTGCGGGCGGCGGCCGCGCTCGATGCGGCCGGCTACGAGAACGTGACGACCCGGATCGGCGACGGCTACGCGGGTTGGCCCGAGGAGGCGCCGTTCGATGCGATCGTCGTCACCGCGGCGCCGGACCACGTGCCCGAACCGCTGGTTGAGCAGTTGGCGACAGGCGGGCGACTGGTGCTGCCGGTGGGGCCTGTGGGAGGCCGGCAGGAACTCCAGGTGCTGGAGAAGATGGCCGGCGGCGAGGTGGAGCGAACGCGCGTGATCCCGGTGCGATTCGTGCCGCTGACCAGGGACCGCTGAACGCCACGCTACATCGGCACTTCTTCGCCCTGGCCTTCGATCACGAGCCCCAGGGTGACAGCGCCCAGGGGCACGGCCAGAGTCGGCTGGTCGAGGTCGTTCCAGAACATCGTGGCGCTCTCCGCGCCGTCGTAGTTCTGGAACAGGGCCATCGTCATCGGGTGGGTGGCGCCCTCGATGACCGTGATGCTGGCTTCCACGAGGGGCTCCTGTTCGGCGAACCGGTAGGGATCGAAACTGTCGAGGGCGACCGGGATCAGGATCAGGAAGTCGCGAAACCAGGTCTGACCGGTATGGTCGCCGTCGGCTGGCTGAACCGCGTAGCGGAGGGTGTAGGTGCCAGGCGGCACGATCTGGGCCTTGTAGGTGCTCCAGGGGCCGGCCGTGCGTACGACCCCGACCAGGCCTCCCGGCGGCAGGGTGGGGTACTCCACGCCGAGTTCGGCCGAAGGGTCCTGCATCGGCAGTGATGGCGGGAACCAGAACTCGACTGGCTCGCCTTCGTCCCGGACCACCCGGTAGCCGGCCGGATCGAGCAATGAGGAGAGCCAGTCCGGGAGATCGGGCGGCAGGCCGTCCGTGCGCTCCATGGTCGGGTCGGCGGCGAGGGGCGCCGGCAGGAGGAGCGCTGCCAGGAGAACGCCGATCAGATACGGACCGGCTGTCCGCGCAGCCGCGCTCACTCGAAGTTGATCAGGTAGTAGCGGAAGTCCGCGGGATCCACCTCGTCCAGCATCAGGAGGTACTGGACCAGCGGCTCGACGTCGGCTTCCGAGATCCGGATCTCGCCGAAGAGCGGATCGACGCCGTCCTGTTCGGCCCGGGCCGCGTCGGCCAGCTCCATGTGACCCTGGAGCACTTCCTCGAGCGTTGCGGCGCTGCCGTCGTGAAGGTACGGGTCGGTACGCGGCAGGTTCCTGAGCGGAGGCGTCTTGAAGTTGCCGCCGCCGGTGCCGTGGAGCGAGTAGTCACTGAACGTGGGGGGCACATGGCAGCGGACGCAGTTCCCGACCGACTCCACATCGAATACGCGGAAGAAGGTCTTGAAGCCTTCGTAGGCTGTCTCGGTGAACCCCTCCGGCCGGCGGATCAGATTCCGCCCTTCCTGATTGAAGATCCGGCTCTCGATGCTCGCCGCGTAGTTCATGATGTCTTCGTCGGCGTTCGGCTCCTTGCGAAAGCGGTTCTGCTCGGTGAACGCGTCCCAGCGCGCGGTCATCGAGAAGTCGAGTGTGCGCGTGTAGTCGGCGAGGGCGCTGGCGGCCGCGGCGGCGACTTCCTCCGGTTCGAGCGACTCCAGATCGAGGCCGTAGACCTCCTGGAACTGCTCGATGTACGGCACGCCCGAGATCGCGTTGTGGCCCTCGTCGAGCAGCACGTAGGCGGCGTTGTCGATCGCCTCCGCGCGGGCTCCGGGCTTCCAGCCGTACTGCTTGCCGATCAGCTTCTCGAGGATCATGTCCTCCATCGAGTCCCAGGCGCCGTCCCAGCCGAACACGTCCGCCCGGAAGACGCCGCCCAGGGTCTGGGCGTTGCGCTCGGTGGTTTCGCGGCCCGCGGTCAGGCTGGTCGGCGTGTGGTCGGCGTAGAAGCGCTCCGCCTTGCCGGCCACCGATTCGCCGAGGCCGTGGCACACGGAGCAGGCGATCGCGTAGTCGGTGCCCTGGTTGTTGAACAGAAGTTCCGCGAACAGGTCGGTACCGAGCTGGTCGAGTCCTTCCGGCGGGTCCTGCGCGGCTGCGGTTGCCCCGAACAGGAGTGCTAGCACGATCGGCGGAGCTGCCGAACAGGCCACCTTGATTCCCTTCATGATCGTCCTCCGGTTGCCGGCCAGTTCATGAGATGTGGAGAATAGACGATCGACGTGGTGGCACACTATGCCGCGATGACGATCCCCGGTGCGGTCCCCTGGACCGAAGTCGACACGGTCTTCTTCGACGCGGGCAACACGTTCCTTTCGATGGACTTCGATCGCGTCGCAGCGGTCGCGGCCGAGCTGGGCTTCCGTTTCTCCGGGCGTGAGCTGGAGCGTGCGGAAGCGGCGGCCCGACCGGCGATCTCGGCGGCGCTTGCCGAGGGGAGGTCCACCGAGGGCGGCTCCTCGTTTCGTCTCTACCTGGAGGAGATTCTGCGCCATCTGCCGCCTTCCCGCCGTGACGGAGTCGAAGTCGCGTCGGTGACCGGCTCGCTGGCGGACCGCCTCTTCTCGCCCGGCCGGAACGACCTGCTCTGGAACCGCCGGCTGCCGGGCCGACGGGAAGCCCTGCAGCGGATCCGCTCGCTCGGCTATCGCATGGCCGTGGTCAGCAACTCCGACGGCACGATGCGGCGAACCGTGTCGCGGATTGGGTTGGCCCACCTCTTCGACGGCCTGATCGATTCGACCGTCGTCGGCTTCGAGAAGCCCGATCCACGGATCTTCGAAGTCGCTCTCGAGAGGATCGGCGCCCGTCCGGAGCGCACCGTCCATGTCGGGGACCTCTACGCGGCCGACGTCGTCGGTGCGCGTGCGGCCGGGATTCACGCCGTTCTGCTTGACCCATGGGCCGACTGGCCGGAGATCGACTGCCCCAAGGTGGCCGACCTGACCGAGCTGGCCGCTCTGCTGCCGGGGCCCCCGCGCGGTCGCTGAACCGGCATCCGGCCGGCCGGCGCAGCGAGTCTCCGCCGCTCAGGGGGAGAGACGCTTCCAGTACTCGTCGTCGGCGTCCCTGGCCAGGCTGAGGCCGCCGTCAGAGCCGACGAAGACCGGATCCTTGACGACCCGTACCCGGCCGCCTCCGAGCTCGCCGAGGGCGTGCTGCAGTTCGGCGCCGAGGCCCCGGATCAGTCCGGAGCCGCCTGTGAGGATCACGTTGTTGCGGATCCTGCTCTGGTACTCGGGTTCGACCCGGGCGATCAGGTCGAGCAGCGTTTCGCGCAGTGGCTCCAGCAGGCTCTCGCAGGCCCGACGCATCGGTTCCGTGATGTCGATTCGGGTCGGTTTGCCGCGCACCGGCACGTCGACCACGACAGGGGCGCTCTCGCCGACGAAGGAGTGACGCTCTTTCCAGGTCCGCACCATGTGGATGGACACGGAGGCGTCGGGATAGCGCTCCTCGATCAGGCCGTGGAGGTGGCGGTCCACCGCGTCTCCGGCGACGCTCAGGGTCCGTTGATCGTCCTCCGTCGGGAAGCGGCCCATCAGGACGCAGAAGTCCGTCGTGCCGGCGCCGATGTCGATGACCATCGTGTGAACCAGGGAATCCAGCCCGTAGGCGACCGCGAATGGCTCGGAGACGATCATCGTGCTCGCGACCTGGCCGGCGAGGATTCGGCGCAGGTTCTGGCGGTTGACCCTGAGGGTCTCCGCGGGAACGCCGACGACGGCGTGGATCGCGGGCGCCGGGCTCGATCTGGCGGGGACCGCGAGCTCCAGGAGCCGCCTGACGAGCTCGCGCACCGCCTGCTCGTCCTGGTCCGATCCCTCCTTGATCAGGCCCCGCTCCAGCGGACGGCGCAGGTTGAGCATGGGGCGGTGCTCCAGGGCTTCGGCGCCGACCAGCACGTCGCGGCCGAGGACCTTCCTCGCCACCATGTCGCGGGGCCAGCCGACGTAGCTCTGGACCATGTGGCGCTGGCCGTTCGCCGCCGAGATCGAACTCCGGGACGTCCCCAGGTCGATGCCGACCTTGAGGACTTCGCTGTCGGACGTCGTGCTGTTCACGGTTCTTCCTCGGCCGCCGAAGGCGCGGAGCTTAGCGCCGCGTCCTCTGTCGAAGTCTCGGCAGGCGGAAGAAGCGAACCGGCGTAGCTTCGGATGCCTGCGTCGAGGGCCTCCGCGATGGACTGGAGGTGTTCGTCGTCGCGCAGCCGCTCGAGCTCGCCAGTGTCCGAGAGGCATGACACTTCGGCCAGGACGGCCGGCATCTCGGCGTCGATCAGGACCACGAAGGGCGCCGACTTCACGCCGCGATTCCGTAGTTCCGGGTTCACTGCCCGCAGTTTCTCGAACAGGGCGTCCTGGACCGCGTTGGCGAGAGCGCGGCTCTTGTCCTGCATGGCCTGGGCGTAGACGCCGTCCAGAAGGCTCCTCAGATCGGCCAGAGAGTAGCCGTGCGCCTCGGCGTTCTCCCGCTCGGCGAGCGCGGTGAGCTCGGGGTCGTCGGTGGGTCCCAGAAAGTAGGTCTCGACGCCGCAGGTCCGGTTCCGGGGCAGCCAGTTCACGTGAATTGAGACGAACAGGTCGGCGCCGGCCCGGTTGGCGATGCCGGACCGCCGGTCGAGTTCGACATCGATGTCCGCCTCGCGGGTCATGGCGACCTGGTACCGGTCGGACAGCAACTCGCGGACGCGGACGGCGATGTCGAGCGCGAGCTCCTTCTCGGTCAGGCCGCCGGCCACCGTGCCGGAGGCGGATCCGCCGTGACCCGGATCGAGCACGATCCTCCTGACGGGCAGCGGGAAGACGCTGAGGTCGACGGATTCCGGCAGTTCGGTGAAACGGACTTCAAGCTCCGGCGGCGCCATCTCGGCGGGAGGCTCGGCCCGGGTGGCGTCTTCGGGGCGTTGCAGTTCCAGGTAGCCGAGTCCGGCGGCGGCGGCAATCGGTGCCAGCAGGAGCAGGCTCCAGGGGGGAAAACGGCGTCGGCGCAGACGCCTGCCGTGGTCGCCCTCGGCGGAACCAGGGCCCTTCCGGCCAAGTTCGGCCTCGTTCTCTCGCACCGCCGCCTCGATCAGGTCTAGCCTGAGCTGCCGGTCGGGGCGGTGCCGTTCCGAAGGAGTCACCGAGGTCACGCTAGCCGATGGCGGGCGCTAGTAGCATCGCCGGATGCTCCGGTCGCTCCTCCTGACCTCCACTTCGGTCCTCTGGCTTGGTTGCAGTTCCGTGGGCGCGCCGCCCGACCTGGAGGTGCCGGCGCCGGTCGGGTACGGCGGCACGGAGGACACGGCTGCGGCACTGGCCGGCGCCCTGGAAGTCGAGGGGGACTGGTGGAGCGAGTTCGACGATCCGCTGCTTTCACAGTTGATCGTCGAGGGTCTGGAGCACAATGCCAGCCTGCGCGCGGCGGCCGCGAACGTCGAGACGGCGTTCGCGCAGGCCCGGCTAGACGGCGCCGCTCGGCGACCCGAGCTGGAGGCGGCGCTCGACCCCGGCCGGCGCAAGCAGAACACGGCGCAGAGTGGATTGACCGAGGCGATCCCCATCCCGATTCCGGGCTTTGAGCCTGGCGGCGTCCGCAGCTTCTCCTTTACGAGCTACGGCCTGTCGCTGAACGTCAGTTGGGAGGTCGACCTTTGGGGCCGGCTCGGCGCCCTCACCGCAGCCTCGCTGGCCGAGGCGGCGGCCGGCGAGGCGGACTTCGAAGGAGCCCGCCTCTCGATCGCCGGCCAGGTCGCGAAGGTGTACTTCGGCGTCGTCGAGGCCACGCAACAGGTGGAGCTCCTCGAGCGCACCCTGGCGAGCCGCGAGCGGACGCGCGACCGGGTCGGGGCGCGCTACCGGCGGGGCGTGGCGACCGCCCTCGAAGTTCGGCAGGCCCGGACCCAGATCGCCACCGTCGAGGCCTCGCTGGCGGCACAGAGGCGGGCGCTCGACGGGCTGCGCCGGCAGATGGAGGTCCTGCTCGGCCGCTATCCGGCAGGCGAGATCGAGGCGGCCGCGGATCTTCCCGACCTGCCGCCGCTACCCGAGGCCGGTGTACCGGCGGACCTGCTGGCGCGCCGCCCGGATCTGCGAGCGGCCGAGTACCGTGCGATCGCTTCGTCGCAACGGATACGGGCTGCCCGGCGTTCTCTCTACCCGACCTTCCGACTCAACGGCTCGTCCGGCACGTCGAGTGGTGCCCTGAGCGACCTGGTGGATGGCGACTTCTCGGTCTGGAGCCTCGCCGCCGGACTGCTGCAACCCCTGCTTTCGGGCGGCCGTCTACGGGCCGGCCTGGACTTCGTCACCGCCGGTCTCGACGCGGCGGAAACGAACTGGCTGCAGACTGCGCTCGCGGCCTTCGCCGAAGTGGAATCGGGTCTCGTGGCGGAGCGGATGCTGGCGGCACGGACGCGGGCGCTCGAGCGGGCCGCTGGCGAGAGTCGGGAGGCGGAACGACTGGCCGAGGGCCGCTACCGGCAGGGCCTCGTCGGCTATCTGCAGGTGCTCGACAGTCAACGGACGTCGTTTCAGTCGGAGAGCCAGTTGCTTGCGGCTCGCCGGGAGCAACTCGAATCGCGGACCGACCTGATCCTCGCCCTGGGCGGAGGCGTGTATCGGGAACCGGACGTGGCGGGTTCCTGAAGCCGGAGACTGAACGTGCTGAAGTGGATTCTGCCCATCGCGATCGTGCTGCTCGCCGTCTTGATCGTCGTGGCGCTCGTCGCGTCGCGGCCGGAGGTGGAGACCGCGCCGCGCCGGATCGCGCCGCCTCCGGTCCGCGTCGTAGCCGTGGAGCCGACCTCCGTCGAGTTGAGGGTGTCGTCGCAAGGCTCGGTGACTCCGGTGACCGAGGCGGACCTGGTCTCGGAGGTCGCCGGCAACATCGTCTGGGTGGCGGAGAGCTTCGAGGTCGGCGGCTTCTTTGACGCCGGCGACGTGCTGCTGCGGCTGGACCGCCGCGACTACGAGCTGGCGGTCGCCAGCGCTCGGGCGTCCGTGGCGCAGGCGCGGGTGGCGCTGACACGCGAGGAGGCGGAGGCCGAAGTCGCGCGGGAGGAGTGGGAGGATCTCGGGGAGCCCGGCGAACCCGGACCCCTGGTGCTCCGCGAGCCCCAGTTGGACGAGGCGAGGGCCCGCGTGGAGGCCGCGCTGGCGAACCAGGCGCGCGCCGAGCTGGATCTTTCGCGGACCGCGATCCTGGCGCCGTTCGCGGGCCGGCTGCGCGCCAAGCGGGTCGACCGGGGCGAGTTCGTGAACCGCGGCGTGCCGCTGGCGACGATCTACTCCGTCGACGCTGCCGAAGTCACGCTGCCGGTACCCGACTCGGAACTCGCCTTCCTCGACCTGCCGCTGGGCGCGGAACTGCGGGGCGCCGGGCCGCGGGTCCTGTTGAAGGCGCGGTTCGCCGGCGGGCGGCATGAGTGGGAAGCCCGGATCGTCCGCGTCGGTGGCGAGATCGACCCGGCAACGCGCATGGTCAACCTGATCGCCCGCGTAGAGGAACCGTACCGGGCGATCGGAGACCGCCCGCCGCTGTCCGTGGGTCTGTTCGTGGAGGCGGAGGTCGTAGGGCGTTCGGTCGACTCGGTGTTCGAGGTGCCGCGTGGCGCGCTAGTCCGCGCCGACCGGTTGTGGTTGGTGGAGGACGATCGACTGGCCCTGCGCCAGGTCGGGATCCTCCGCTCGGATCCGGATGTCGCGATCGTCTCCGACGGCTTGGCGAGCGGCGATCTGATCAGTTTGACGATTCTGGAGACGGCCGTTGACGGCATGCTGGTGACGCCGGAACTGGAACCGCAGCCCGCGCCCGAACGCGCAGCGGAACCCGTGGCGAGTGCCGCGTCGCCCGCGGTTCCGGCTACCGGCGAGCCGGGGAACGGACCGTTCGCCCTTGCCGGCGTCGACCTGGAGCGTGGCGCCGGGTTCGTCGACGTGCTGCTCCGCACCGGCAGCGAACCCTCGTATCGCACGTTCTGGCTGGACGATCCGCCGCGCTATGTGGTCGACCTTTCGGATTGCGTCTTGCGAGTCTCCAGCACCCTGGTCGCGGTGGACGAGGGCGTGGCCGGAAGCGAAACCGGCGGTTCGCTTGGGCGCTCCGTTCGCGTCGCCCAGTTCCGGGGCGGATCCGCTCCGGTCACGCGCGTGGTCGTCGACGGCGCGGCCGCCGATGAAGTCGAGCCGATCGGGGACGCGGCCGGCCTTCGGCTGCGCCTGCGCCGGAGCGCGCAATGAGCGGCGTGATCGGCTGGTTCGCCCGCAATGGCGTGGCGGCGAACCTGTTGATGGTCCTGATCGTGGCCTGGGGCCTGCTCGCCCTGACCGGGATTCCGATCGAGGTCTTCCCGAGCATCGAGACCCAGAGCATCACGGTCAGCGTGCCCTATCTCGGCGCGGCGCCCGAGGAGGTCGAGCAGGGCGTGTGTCTGCGAATCGAGGAGGCCGTGCAGGACCTGGAGGGCGTGGACCGGGTCCGGTCGACCGCCGCCGAGGGATCGGGCACGGTGGTGATCGAGCTGGACACGGACGCGGACACCCGCTCCGTGCTGGACCAGGTCAAGTCGCGAATCGACGCGATCACCACGTTCCCCGAGGAGACCGAGAAGCCGATCGTCCAGGAGGCGTTGATCCGTCGCCGGGTGATTACGGTCGCGGTCTTCGGCGACATCGAGGAAAGGGCGCTCAAGGCCTTCGCGGAGGAGGTCCGCGATGGGTTGTCGGCGCTTCCCGATATCTCGCAAGTGGAGCTCGACGCGGTCCGGCCCTACGAGATCGCCATCGAGGTTTCCGAGGACACCCTGCGGCAGTACGGCCTGACGTTCGACGAGGTGGTGCAGGCGGTGCGGCGATCGTCGCTCGACCTGCCGGGCGGGGCGGTCCGGGCGAGCGGCGGCGAGATCCTCCTGCGCACGATGGGCCAGGCGTACCGGGGCGCGGAGTTCGGCGACATCGTGCTGCGGGCGCGGCCCGATGGCAGCCGCCTGCTCCTGCGTGACATAGCGAGAGTGGAGGACGGCTTTGCCGAGACGGACGTGACTTCGCGCTTCGACGGTCAGCCGGTCGCCCTGGTCCAGGTCTACCGGGTGGGCGACCAGAGCGCCCTGCGACTTGCAAGGCAGGTCAAGGAGTTCATTGCGGAACGCGAGCTGGCGCTGCCGCCGGGCCTTTCGCTGACGACCTGGCTGGACGACACGGTGCCGCTCGAGGACCGGATGCGGGTCCTGCTGGAGAGCGGCCGGCTCGGCCTCTTGCTCGTGTTCCTGGTGCTGGCGCTGTTCCTGAAGTTCCGGCTGGCTCTCTGGGTTTCCGTGGGGATCGCGGTGTCGTTCATCGGCGCGCTCGGCGTGCTGCGCCTCGTCGACGTGTCGATCAACGTGATGTCCCTGTTCGCGTTCCTGCTCGTGCTTGGCATCGTGGTGGACGACGCGATCGTCGTCGGCGAGAACATCTACCGCCACTTCGAGATGGGCAAGAGCGGCCTGCGAGCGGCCATCGACGGCGCCCGCCAGGTGGCGACCCCGGTCACGTTCTCGATTCTCACGACGCTGGCCGCGTTCTCGCCGCTGATCAACTCAGTCGAGGGGCCGTCCGGGGCGATCGCGAGGACGATCCCGCTGGTTGTCATCGGCTGCCTCGGTTTCTCGCTGATCGAGTCCATGCTGGTACTGCCGAACCACCTCTCACACCTGACTCACAGGCACGAGGAAGGGGAGCGCGGTCGGTCTCTCTGGGGCTGGGCCCTCTTCCAGGGCTTCTTCGCCGATCGGATGGCGTGGGTGATCGACCGTGGCTACCGCCCGTTGATCGCGCGGGCCGTCGACTGGCGCTACTCGACCCTGGCGATCGCCTTGGCCATCCTGGCGATCACCGCGGCCTACGTCTTCTCGGGCCGGATGAAGTTCGAGTTCTTCGAGGATGTCGACGGCGACAACGCGGTCGTCCTGCTGACGATGCCTCAGGGGACTCCGGCGGAGTCGACGCTGGCCGCTGTCCGCCGCATCGAGGCGGCCGCCTTCGAGGTCCAGGCGGATCTTGAGGCTGAAGGGCACGAGGGGATGTTTCGTCACGTGATGGCGACGGTCGGTTCCCAGCCCTACGCGGCGCTGCAGCGGGCGAGCGGCCCCGCCGTGGGCTACGAGGTGGCGGTCGCCGCGTCGCACGAGGGCGAGGTGAACGTGGAACTCGTTCCGTCCGTGGAGAGGACGATTCCCACGATCGAGATCGTTCGCCGCTGGCGCGAGAAGGTGGGGCGGGTTCCGGACGCGGTTCGAGTCGAGTTCACGTCCAGTCTGGTCAGCTTCGGAGCGCCCGTGGACGTTCAGCTCGTGGGCCGCAACCTGGGCCACTTACGGTCGGCCGCAGCGGAGATCAGGGCGCGTCTCGCCGACTATCCGGGCGTGTTCGACATCTCGGATTCCTTCCGCGCCGGCAAGCGGGAGATCCGGTTGGCGCTCGATCCCCGGGCCGAGTCGCTGGGCCTGAGCCTCGAGGATCTGGGTCGTCAGGTCCGGCAGGGCTTCTACGGCGCGGAGGCCCAACGAATTCAGCGGGGCCGGGACGACGTGCGGATCATGGTGCGCTATCCGGCAGACGAACGCGAGACGCTGGCCTCGCTCGAGGACATGCGGATCCGGACACCGGCCGGGGCGGAAGTGCCGTTCTCCCTGGCGGGCCGGGCCGAGTTCGGAAGGGGCTTCGCGACGATCCAGCGGATCGACCGCCGGCGCGCGATCAACGTCACGGCGGAAGTCGACCCGGCGGCGATCACCCCGAACGAGGTGGTCGGGGATCTGGAGGCGAACGTGCTGCCGGAGATCCTCGCGCGTTACCCCGGGCTGGACTACTCGCTCGCGGGTGAGCAGGAGGAGCAGGCCCGTGCCTTCGGGGGGCTCTTTCGTGCCCTGGGCCTGGCGCTGATCGGGATCTACGCGCTGCTGGCGATTCCGTTCCGCTCCTATCTGCAGCCGATGATCGTGATGAGCGCGATTCCGTTCGGTCTGATCGGCGCGGTGGTTGGACACCGACTGGCGGGCCTCAACCTGACGATGCTGTCGATGCTCGGACTGATCGCCCTGACCGGAGTCGTCGTCAACGACTCCCTGGTCATGGTCGACTTCATCAATCGGCGGCTGGCCGCCGGCATGCGGGTTCACGAGGCGATCCGCGACGCCGGCGCCGCGCGCTTCCGGCCCATCGTCCTGACCTCGCTGACCACCTTCGTCGGGTTGCTGCCGCTGCTGCTGGAGCGGAGTTTCCAGGCCCAGTTCCTCATCCCGATGGCGGTCTCGCTCGCCTTCGGCGTCCTGTTCGCGACGGCCATCACGCTGGTGCTCGTGCCGTCGCTCTACGCGATCCTGAACGACTTCCGGTCCCAGGTCGCGGTTCATGGCCGCAAGCCGCCGGAGGAGACGGAGGCCGAAGGTGCACTGGAGGGGGTACTTGATGCGGTCTGATTGGCGGTGGCGGCGCGTGAGAGGCTCCACGGTCGTAGTTCTGTCCGTCGTCCTGCCGCTGGTCGCGTGCGCGCCCGAGCCGGTTCAGTACGACCTGGTGCTCCGCGGCGGCCGCGTCATGGATCCGGAGACGGGCCTGGACGCGGTGATGGACGTCGGAATCGAACAGGGCTTGATCTCGGCGGTTTCCGAAGGTCCTCTGGAGGGAAGCGAGGTCGTCGCCGTCGCGGGACTCGTCGTGGCCCCCGGGTTCATCGACCTCCATGCTCACGGCCAGGATCCGTTCAGCCGGGACCTGCAGGTGCGCGACGGCGTGACCGCCGCGTTCGAGCTCGAGGGCGGGGCCTTCCCGGTCGACGAGTGGTACGAGGAGCGCGAGGGCTCGTGGCGCATCCACTTCGGTGCGACGGCCGCGTACGGGGCCGCGCGGGTGCTTGCGTTCGGCGAGGACGAGCGCGCGGCGACCTACGAGGCTGCTACGGCGGAGCAGATCGAGGCGATGCAGGAGACCCTCAGGGAGGGTCTCGGCGACGGCGCCCTGGGCGTCGGGTTGCCGCTTCAGTACCAGCCGGGCGCCTCGAGGGCCGAGATCTTCCGCATGTTCCAGACCGCGGCGGAGGCGGGCGTGACCGTGTTCTCGCACATCCGCTACGCCGGCGTGGTGGAACCGGAGAGTTCGATCTCCGCCGTCCAGGAGATGATCGCCGACGCGGCCGGCTCCGGCGGTTCGGTCCACATCGTCCACATCGGTTCGAGCGGGCTGGCGCAGATGCCGATCGTCATCGAGATGATCGACAGGGCGGCCGCCGGGGGCGTCGACGTGACGACGGAGATCTACCCCTACACCGCGGCCTCGACCGACATCAGGGCCGCGATCTTCGATCCCGGCTGGCGGGAGCGGCTGGCCGCGGACTACGGCGACATCGAGTGGGTCGCCACCGGCGAGCGCCTGGACGAGGCTGGCTTCAACGAGCGAAGGGCCCTGCCCGCGTCCGAGGAGGCGCGGATCATCGCGCACATCATTCCGGAGCGGGAACTCGGTGACGCGATCGCACACCCCGCCGTGATGATCGCCAGCGACGGCGTGGGCTACATCGACGGCCGGGCCCATCCCCGCGGCGCCGGTACCTTCGCCCGCGTGCTCGGCCGCTACTCGCGCGACGAAGGCCGGCTCAGTCTGATGGAGGCGCTCCGCAAGATGACCCTGGCGCCGGCCCGGCGACTGGAGGACGTGGCGCCGGCGATGCGCAGCAAGGGCCGCCTGAGCGTCGGCGCCGACGCCGACATCACGATCTTCGACCCGGAGACCGTGATCGACCGGGCCACCTTCGCCGAACCCGCCCTGCCCTCGGCGGGTATCCCGCACGTGCTCGTCGACGGCGTGTTCGTGGTTCGGGATGGCGAGCTGGTCGAAGGCGCCCTACCCGGCCGGGCAATCCGCTCCAGTGTCGTCGACGACGACTGAGTTCACCTCTCGAACCGCGGCTCCCGCTTCTCGATGAAGGCCCGGACGGCCTCCTTGTGGTCCGCCGTCCGTACCGACCGGACCATGCCCTCCGCTTCGGCGGCCAGCGAACCTCGCAGATCGCCCAGCACCGCGCGATTCACATTCCGCTTCATGTAGCGGAGCGCGCTCCGGGGTCCGTTGGCCAGCTCCAGCGCGAGCCCGCGCGCCTCCGTCGCGAGGTCGTCGAACGGCACGATCCGGTTGACGATCCCCAGGCGCAGGCATTCCTCCGCAGGGATGCGCCGCGCGGTCATCAGGAGTTCCTTCGCCACCGCCGGACCGACCAGACGGGTAAGGAACCAGCTCGAGCCGTAGTCGCCGGACAGGCCGATGTTGCGGAACGCGGTCGTGACGAAGGTGTCGTCGGCCATGATCCGGAGATCGGCGGCGAGCGCGATCGAGAGTCCGGCGCCGGCGGCAGGCCCGGGCAAGGCGGCGACGATCGGCTTGTCGAGTTCCGCCATCCGCAGGGTCAGTGACTCCTGCTTTTCGATCAGGGTGTCCACGGCTTCGTCGAGGGTGGGCGGCGCCTTGGGCGCCTCGCCACCGTTTCCTCGGTTCGAGCCCATTCCCGAGACGTCGCCGCCGGCGCAAAACGCCCGGCCGGTGCCGGTGAGCAGGATTGCGCCGCAACGCTCATCCGCTTCGAGCACCAGCAGGATGGCCCGAAGCGCCGGCGTCAGGATGTCGCCCAGAGCGTTCCGCTTCGCCGGCTCGTTCAGGGTCACGGTCGCGACGCCGTCCTCCAGGTCGCAGAGGAGTTCGTTCGTGCCGGTGTCGATCGTGGTCATTTCCAGGCCTCCGCGTAGCGAGTTACCAGGGCAGGGTCCGGCTCGCCTCCCGCAGCCGTCGCCGGCGATCCCGAGCGTCCGGAATCGTCTGGCAGACGAGCTCCCAGAAGGCCGGCGAGTGGTTCATGTGGGTCAGATGGGCGAGTTCGTGAACGACGACGTAGTCGATGAGCGCCGGTTCCAGCAACATCACGCGCCAGTTGAAACGGAGAGTACCGTCGGCAGCGCAGCTTCCCCAGCGCCGGCGCTGGTTGCGGATCAGGATCTTCGGTGTGCCGTCGCGTCCCAGTTGGGGCCACCAGCGGTCCACGACGGCCGCCAGGTGTTCCGCCGCACGGTCGCGGTACCAGTCGATGAAGGCAAGCTGGATCTTCTCGTGGCGCTCTGCGTCTGGCAGGTCGGCCGGCAGGGAGACGTGGAAACGGGAGCCGTTGAGCCGGACGGCGATTGGCTCGTCCTGCACCTGCAGGAACGCCATGGGCACTTGAGCGCCGAGATAGGCGATCGTCTCGTCGTCGGCGAAGCGCTGTTCCGGGGCCTCCCGAAGGGCGGCCAACTGGCGGCCGATCCAGTCCGCCCGTTCCCGGATGATGGCGCGGACCTTTCTGCTGGATGTCCTGGCTGGCGCGGCGACATGGACGCCCTCTCTATCGACGGTCAGTTGGATGGTCTTCCGTCGACGGCGGCTGCGGCGAATGTCGAACTGAATCGTCGTCTCGCCGACGCGGATCTCGTCTCGTGAGTGCATCGTTGCGGGGCCGACCTGAACCTAGAGTGCCTCTACGACACCGGCGCCGTCTCCGACGCGGCACGTGTAGATCTCCGGCCGCCTGCCGAAGCGATGCTCGAACGCTGACGCGGTCTGCTGGCGCACGTGGTCGGCGGTCGATTCGCTCGCGATCGCGGTGACGCAACCGCCGAAGCCGGCGCCGGTCAGGCGGGCGCCGTAGCAGCCTTCGGCGCCGGCGGCGGCTTCCTGGCACACGTCGAGTTCCTCGATGCTGACGTCGTAGTCGTTGCGGGAACTGCGGTGGGACTCGGCCATCAGGTCGCCGAGCGCGTACAGGTCGCCTTGCCGCAGCGCTTCGGCGGCGTCGAGAACCCGGCGGCACTCGGTGACGACGTGGCGGGCGCGGCCGTCGAGGGGCGGTTCCAGCACGTGTTGCAGCCGGTCGAGGTCGTCCGGTTCCAGGTCGCGGAGCGTGGAGAGTTCCGGCAAGTGGGGCCGCAGCAGGTCCGCGGCGCGGAAGCACTCGGACTTGCGGTCGTTGAAGCCGGTGCCCGACGCCAGTGCCCGGCGGACGCCGGTGTCGGCGACCAGGAAGACGAGGTCGTCGGGCGTTGGGATCAGTTCGTGTTCGAGCGACCGGCAGTCGAGCAGCAGGACGTGTCCTTCGCGGCCGTGGACCGAGGCGAACTGATCCATGATCCCGGACTGGACGCCGACGTACTCGTTCTCGACCGTCCGGCCGACCTGGGCGCGGTCGATGCCGGAGAGCCGGAAGCCGGCGAGCTGCTCCCAGGCCACGAGGAACGCCATCTCGACCGCCGCCGATGAACTGACGCCGGCGCCGACCGGCAGGTCGCCGCCGAACGCGGCTTCGATCGCCGGTACGTCGACACCTTGTTCACGAAGCGCCCAGGCCAGTCCCCGCGGATAGTCGACCCAGGCGGCGTCGCCTCCGCGCTCGGCGACTGGCGGTTCAGGTCTCGCGGTGTCGAAGACGGCCTCCTCGCCGAAATCGAGCGCGCCGACTCGGGTCCCGGGCCCCGGTGCGCGCCGCGCCGCGACCCACACGGCGCGGTCGATCGCGGCCGGCAGCACCCAGCCCTCGCTGTAGTCGACGTGCGCCCCGAGCAGGTTGACGCGCCCGGGCGCCCGGGCGACGACGTCGGGCTCGGCGCCGAAGCGCTTCCGGAACGCGTCGACGACGCGGTCGACTTGCTTCACGCCGGCCGGATGTCGGTCAAGGTGGGCCGAGGCTACGCCAGGAGGTGGTACATGTCGGTACGCCGCCTGGCGGGGTCGTCGTGCCAGTCGCCGTAGAGCTTCCAGCACGGACCCGCGAGGACGAGGTTCTGCTCGGCGCACCACCGGTGGATTGCCTGATGCACGCTTGGGATTCCCGCGTAATCGCCGTGCAAGGTGGCGTGGGCGCACCTTCCCGCGGGAGTCGCGGAGCGGACGAGGCCGTCCGCGGCCTCGGTAGCGGCGGGCACCTGCAGTCCTACGTCGACTTGCATCTGACCGCCGCTGACGTCGCGGTAGAACCAGACGTTCTGACCGACGCCCTCGACTCCGTGTTCCCGCGCGAAGGCGCCCACTCGCTCCATCAGGGGCAGGAGCTTGCCGGGCACCTCCGTGAAGGTGACGGAGGTGCGGGCCGCCAGCAAGGGTTGTTCTTCGACGGTGACGATCGAGATCTCGGTCACTGTGTGCTCTCCTCGGTCACCCATAGGTCGATCGTTGCTCCTCGCAGGCTAGATCGTGCCTGCATGCCAATCAAGGCCTGTCGAGGGTGGTCGCTGCCCGCAGCAGGAGGTCCCGCGACTTGCGCAGGCCGCCCTCGCGACTGGTGGCGAGCCAGATGCTGGGGAGGTCGTCGGCGATGCGTCGGAGGTCTGCGCCGAGGGTAGTCCGGACCTTCGGTGCGAGTTTGTCGGTCCGCAGGCCGCGGCCGGCGGCGAGGCGCGCGATACCCAGGCGGCAGCACCAGGCCATGATTCGACAGGTCCAGTCGAGAGCGGTGCAGGTGGGGTCGCCGACCAGCGGCTGGCGGATCTCGGTCAGGCGGGTGTACGTCCTTTGTAGCCGGGCGATGCTCAGCCGGCGAAAGCGCCGGTGCGTGAGGTCGTCGTCGATGAACCGGAGCAGGTAGAAGAGAGCGGTGCCGTTCAACACCGGGCCGCCGCAGTCGAGATCGATGGCGCCGAGGTCGACGACGGTGCGCGCCAGCGTCTCGTCCCCGTCGTAGACCAGGCCAGCCGCATGGTCGAGCCAGGCCTCTTCGGTCCGTTCCGGGCGGCTTGCCGCTTCCCGCGCCGCCTTGGCGGACCAGGCGAAGCCGGCGCCGATGGAGAGCGGCAACTCGGCGATCGCGGGTGGCTGCAGGTGGCCGTGGTCGCCCCAGTCGGTGATGAGGAAGCCCTGAGCACCAGTCTTGCGACCGGCCGTCGCGGCAAGGGCCAGGTTGCCGACGGCGTTCTGCAGCCGTCCGCCGAAGCTGTGCCAACTGCTGGTCCCCGGGCACACCCAGAACTCCCGGCCTGAAGCTGCGAGCCGAGCGCACTGGTCTTCGAAGGGGTGATTGGCCTCGTAGCCCCAGCACAGCGCGACCGCGTCCTCCGGGACCTGGTCGACCAGCTCCGGATAGCGCAGGATGATGTCGCCCCAGAACAGCATCTGGCGGCCGCGGTCGGTGACCATGCGGTGCACCCGGCGCAGGAAGTCCAGGTACACGGCCGGCTTGCCGCGCTCCTCGCACGCCTCGGCGGAGCGCCCCCGGCCGAGATCGAACGTCTCGTCCAGGCCGACGTTGAACCGGGGGCTCGTGAACGGGGGCAGCAGCTCGTCGTAGAGGCCGGCGAGCAGGTCGAGGACCCGCGGATCGGTCGCGCAGAGGCTGAAGGGCTCCGGGTCGATGGAGAAGGGGTGCTTGAAGCCCTCAGGCACCTCGGCGAATGGGCGGTAGCGATCGTGCACGAGCCACCGATGAAAGTGGCCGAAGCTGTTCTGGTTCGGCGCCAGTTCGATGAACCGCTCCCGGCACCAGGCATCGAGCCTACGGATCTCCTCGGCGGTGAACGGAGAAGCGTCGCGCCAGACGTCCTCGTGGTCAGCGTAGGCGTAGGTGTGCTCGACGTAGAGCTGGAGGTGGTTGATCTTCCAGGCGGCGAGCCGGTCGATCAGCCGCTCGAGGTAGTCCATCCGGGGTACGCGGTTGCGGCTCACGTCGAGCATCGCGCCGCGGATGGGGAAGTCCGGCCGGTCTTCGATCTCGACGGCTGGCGCCTCGAAGCCTGCGGCTGCCGGCCGGCCGCGCGCGGCGAGCCACTGCTTCAGGGTGGAGGCCGCCCGGAACACTCCGGTCGGCGTCGCGGCGTCGACCCGGATGCCGCTACGGTCGACGCGCAGGCGATAGCTCTCGTCGGCTGGGACCTGGACCGGCGCGTCTCGGCCGGACCCGGTCGAGTCGACCCGGACCCTGCAGGCAATGGCGGTCGCGGCCCCGGCGTCGTCGCCTGCGAACTCGGGCGCTGCCAGGTCGAGGGCGGAGTCCGCGAGTGCCCGGTGCAGGCCGGCGACCGCGAACTCCGTTTCTTCCGAGGCCGGTCCCCGCTCGGTCCCTGCAGCCGTCACCTGGAGCGGGACGGGCGGGCCTCCCGGCAGGACCAGGGAGTCGGCGGCGTCAAGGACCTCGACCCGCCGCGGCGGCGGCCAGAGACTCACGGGCCCGCGGCTCAGGCCGCCCGCACCTCAATGTCGACGCCGGTCGGGCTGGTATGGCGTCCGCCGCCGCCGGCCGAAGTCCAGGCGAGATGGTCGATCGCCCGGTCCGCGGTCGGTTCCAGTTCGTCGTCGGTCTGCCGGAACAGCACCCGCATCGTGCCGTAGTTGACGGCCAGCAGGACGTCCTTGAACGTCTCGGCCGGACCGGGGACGTGCTCCAGCAGCCAGGCGCGGTCCTCCTCGCAGTCGGGGCCGAGGATGTGGACGTGGTGAAAGCCGGGGTGATCGGCGTCCTCGAGGAGCTCGATCTTCGCGCCCCAGGGATCCGTCACGAACGAGATGTAGAGCTTCGCCGGACCGAAGTGCCGCGGTTCCCAGAACTCGGTGGCGCCGTCGGCGAGCATCGCGGCATGGACGCGGTCGAGGCTCTCCACCGACCAGCCGGAGTGGTCGAGCCCGGTGCCGATGCTGGGACCGGGATTCTCGGCATGCCGCCAATGGAGATCCGCGGTGCCCTCGCCGGCCCGGAACCTGGCGGCGGCCCCGGCGATGCTCTCCAGCACTTCGCCGCCGAAGTGCCGCGCATACCAGTTGGCAGCGGCGGCCGGGTCGGAGGCGTTCAGCGCCAGGCGGTCGAATCGGCAGGTGTCGGCCATTTCGGGAGGCTCCTCGGGCTTCGGTTTGGGCGGACAGGGAAGGGCGGTGATTGTGTCACCGATCGGCCGTGCGGTGCGGGCCTCGACCGATTCGGGCGTAAGCTGTGTCCCGTGAGAGGGATGCGGGGCGGCAGTCCGCCATGACGACGCCGGCCGGGGACCGCGAGGCGCTATCGGGCGTCGTCGAGCGGGTCGTCTTCCACAATCCGGATAACGGATTCGCGGTGCTCCGCATACGGGTGCGGGGCAGCTTCCAGTTGACGACCGTGGTGGGACGGCTGCCGCTGGTCTCCCAGGGGGAGTCGATCCAGGCATCCGGCTCGTGGAAGAACGACCCCAACCACGGGGTCCAGTTCCAGGCCGAGCGGCTTGCCGTGTCGCCGCCCGATTCGCTCGACGGCATCCGCCGCTATCTCGGTTCGGGCAAGGTACATGGCGTCGGCCCCAAGATGGCGAAACGCCTCGTCAAGGCGTTCGGCGAGGACGTGTTTGACGTCATCGAGAACGAGCCCGAGCGCCTGGTGGAGGTTCCCGGCATCGGCCCCAAGCGGGCGAAGAGCCTGAGCGAAGGCTTCAGGGACCAGAAGGCTGTGCGGGACATCATGGTCTTTCTGCAGACGCATGGTCTCGGCTCGGCGCGGGCGACCCGGATCTACAGGGCCTACGGCGCCGGTGCCGCGACGCTGCTGAGCGACGATCCGTACCGGTTGGCGCGGGACATCCGCGGCATCGGCTTCAGGATCGCGGACGGCATCGGCGCCAGTCTGGGCAAGGACCGCGAGGGCTTGCCGCGGGCGCGGGCCGGTCTCGGCTACACGCTGGAGCAGGCGCGAGGCGCCGGACACTGCGGGCTTCCCCGGAACGAGGTCCTCGAGCAGGCCCGGGAACTGCTGAAGATCCCGGAGGAGATCCTGACGACCGCACTCTCGGACGAACTGAACGCCGGGCGGCTGGCTGTCACGCGTCTGAACGGTGAAGAAGCCGTCTTCCTGCCTCCGCTGCTGTCGGCCGAGCGCGCCATCGCGCGCCGGCTGGGGGAGCTGATTCGGGCAGACCCGCCGACCTGGGCCGAAATCGACAGCTCCAAAGCGCTGGCGTGGGTGGAGCAGCGCCTCGACGTGACGCTCGCGCCGACTCAGCGAGCCGCGGTGGAGACGAGCCTCCGTTCGCGCGTCGCCGTGATTACCGGCGGCCCGGGGGTCGGCAAGACGACTCTGGTCAACGCTCTGCTGCGGATCCTGAAGGCCCGCAATGTGCGCTGCGCGCTCTGCGCCCCTACGGGTCGCGCGGCCAAGCGGCTCGGCGAGAGCACCGGCGAGACAGCGAAGACAATCCACCGGCTGCTCGAGATCGACCCGTCGAGCGGCGCCTTCCGCCGCGGCCGCCTGCGCCCGCTCGATTGCGGTCTGCTGGTCGTCGACGAATCCTCCATGGTCGACGTCGAGCTGATGGCGGCGCTGCTCCAGGCGCTGCCGGCGGAGGGGTCGCTCTTGCTGATCGGCGACGCGGACCAGTTGCCCTCGGTCGGCCCGGGCCAGGTGCTGCGGGACCTGATCGACTCCGGCGCCATTCCCGTGGCGCGGCTTCAGGAGATCTTCCGCCAGGCGGACAACAGCCGCATCGTGCGCAACGCGCACCGGGTGAACCGGGGCTACCTGCCGGAACTGGAGTCCGCGCGGGGCGAGCTGAGCGACTTCTACTTCGTGCGGACGGAGGATGACGATCGGCCCCGACGTCCTGCCCATGAACCCCGACGTCCTGCCCATGAAGTGGCGGAGGACGTGCAGCGGAAGATCGCCCGGATCGTGGCCGGCCGCCTGCCCGCGCGCTTCCGCGTCCATCCGGTGCGGGATGTACAGGTTCTGTCGCCGATGAACCGAGGACCGCTGGGCGCCCGAGCGCTCAATGCGGTCCTTCAGGAAGTGCTCAATCCCCCACGCGATTCCGACGCGGATCCGGTCAAGCGCTTCGGCTGGGAGTATCGCGAACGAGACAAGGTGATGCAGACCGAGAACGACTACGGTCGTGACGTGTTCAACGGCGACCTGGGAGTCGTCGACTCGATCGATCACGGAGAGCAGAAGATGGCGATCAGGTTCGAGGGCCACGCGACCAGTATCGACTACTCGTTCACCGATCTTGATCGGCTCATGCTGGCCTACGCGGTAACCGTCCACAAGTCGCAGGGCTCCGAGTACCCCGCGGTAGTCATCCCGATCACGAACCACCACCACGTCATGCTTCGGCGGAATCTCCTCTACACCGCGATCACCCGCGGACGGCAAGTGGTCGTCATCGTCGGCCAGAAGTGGGCCCTCGAGAAAGCCGTCAAAGAGGCATCAGACCTGCGCCGCTACTCGAGTCTCCGGGAGCAGTTGGCGGCGCTAGTCTGAGGCCTGCCCTTGCCGGTCAACCGTCGCGGGGGCTTGGCAGCGGATTGACGATCGTGAGACCATGGATGGTGCGGCCGGCTTGGAGGTCTTCCGTCAACAGGGTGTCGCACTTCGCTTCGAGCGCGGAGGCCACGATCAAGGCGTCGTAGAAGCTGAAACCGTGCTGCCTCGCCAGATCGACGGCGACCTCGTGAGTCTCGGTGGTTATGGGCTGGATGGGTCCGAGGGTGGTCCGGACGTCGGCGACCGCTTCAGCGATCTCGTCCCAGTCGCGCTTCAACTTGCGGCGGAGAACGGCAGCGAACTCGTTGAGCACCTGCACGCTGATGACGCCGCCTGCAAGGATGGCCTGCCGGGCTGCCGTGCTCCTGGGGTCCGAGGTCTGGGCGTAGACGAGCAGATTCGTGTCGAGGAAGGGTTTCACCGCGCCCGTTATCTCTCGTTCGCCGCGTTCCGGTCGAAGGTGTAGCCGTCCGGTAGCGTCCATGACCGTCGCCGCATCCCTTCGACGGCTCGCTGCCGGCGGAGGTCTTTCCCTACGACCAGCTCTCCCGGCGCCCTAGCCACGACCTGGACCTCGTCGCCGACCCTGAGATCAAGGTTCTCGACCAGCGCCCTGGGAAGGCGGACCGCCAGACTGTTACCCCACTTGGCGACGCGCATGGTCAATCTCCTGGTGATATCCATTTGGCCTGCATGTATATCACGGCCGCTTCCGCGTGGGGCGGTTCCCGAGTCGAGCTCTCCAGAGGAGGGCAAGCGTCGTTCGGCTTGGTTTCGACGTGTCGGTGCGCGGATATCGGTGCGGTGAACGAGTTCGGACCCACGCACCTGATGCGCGACCTATGCTCGCCTCCGGGGCAGGGCACTGGATGGCGCGACGAGGGTCGCCAGCCAGCCTACAGTTCACTTGGCGGTAGCGTTTCAGTTTGAAAGGAGGTTCGCATGATCAGTTCCGAACCTGAGAGTCTGGAAGGGAGCGAGCGAGGTGCTCGGCAAGACGTGAGCCCACAACGCGCGCAAGTAGTTCGAGAATGTCTGAGGGCTGTAATCGAAGGGTTAGGGTCTCCGGGTTCCCTTCGACGTGCTGCTCGATCACGAGAATCTCGCCGTCCATCCGATATCTGAAGGCGTCAACCTCTTTCATGTTCAGAACGGGATCTCGTCGTCGCCGTCGTCATCGGGCGGGTCTTCCTCGAACGGGTCGGTCAGGACAGTCGGTTCGCCTTCGGCATCCAGTTCCCATTCGGGCTCTTCTTCGGGGCGTTTCTCGTCTGGCCCCATCGTCTCTCCTCGTCTCATCGGTAGTGCTTCGCTGGGATGCTGCCGTCGGCGTTCCAGGCGTCGCGCAGCGACAGCGTGGTGCCCATCGAGAAGTAGGAGCAGCGCTCAACCCCGGTTCCGCGCGGCGGCAAGATGGTTCCCCACCGGTTGTTCATCGGGTAGGCGCAGATTCCCGGTGCCATCGAGTCGAAGAGCTCCAAGTCTCGCAATGTCCCCGTCTCGATCAACCAACCGTCACCGGGACCGGGCGGGCGCGGGTCGGCATGGGCACTGTCGTTCGGGAAGACGGCAGTGCGGGTCGTCAGGTCCGACATGACCGTCATGTCGAGCCACCAGTGGCCGTTGACGCCGCGACCGTCCAGCACCTTCACCAGTGCTTCGACGTTGTCGGGGCTGAACAACCAGTAGGCGATGGTCGAGTCCGTCCGCCACAGATTGCCCTTGTGCCCCACGCACTGGCCAACTGTCCAGGCGGCGCTACCTGGGTAGAAGACTCTCGAGAAGGACACGGAGAACCGCTGCTCCTGCAAGCAGTGGTTGTAGCCGTACTTCGCTACCTCTGGCCGGGCGTCAGCCGCGCAAGTGACACCCGGATTGATCTGGACTTGAATGTCCTGGGCGTCTAAGGGGCTGGTGGCGGCAATGGCCAACGCAGCCACGATGACGGTCCAAGTAGACGCCACGATCGGCGGACGCGGGGCAGGGGCAGGCACGAGCTGACAGTAGCACGGGCGCGTGCAATAGACACGCGCCGACCGGGGGGCTGAGAGGCCCTGCCAGCCCATTCCCAGAGAAGGAGGTCCGCGAGCGTAATCCGATCCTGAAGTGAGCCTGAACGTGCCCGTGGTTGGGGAGCGATCTGGGGCGGTTCGGCAGCTTGTCCAGCACGTTCCTCAACCGATGCACCCAGCATCGTTGCTCCCTGGTCTCGGGCCAGACGTCCCGCACGGCCCGCCAGAGGCCCAGGGCGCCGTCGCCTACGGCCAGGACCGGCGCCCGCAGCCCGCGACGCTTCAGGTCACGCAACACGCTCGACCAGCTCTCCGCACTCTCCCGGTAGCCGTCCTCGACCGCGACCAGCTCCTTCGTCCCGTCGCTGCGCACGCCCAGCAGGACCAGCGTGCACAAGCGGTCTTCCTCCAGGCGGACCCGGAAGTGCACGCCGTCCGCCCACACGTAGACGTAGTCCTTCTCGCTTAGGTCTCGCTGCCTGAAGGACCGGTATTCCTCCTCCCAGGCCGCGGTCATCCGCGCGATGCTGGAAGGCGACAGACCCGACGCCTCCTCTCCCAGCAGCGCTCCCAGAGCATCCTTGAAGTCACCCGTGGACAGACCCCGCAGGTACAGCACCGGCAGCACCTCCTCGCCGTTCGGCGAACGGCGCATGTACGGCGGCAGGATCGAGCTGGTGAAGCGATGCCCCGATCGCCGATCGTCGACCCGCGGCGCCTGCACTCCCACCGTGCCGGCCCCGGTCGTCACCTGGCGCGCCCGAGCGTGGCCGTTGCGCACCACCAGAGCGCGGCCGTCCTCCCCGCGCTCCGCGCGGTGCCTCTCCACGTACTCGGAGACCTCGGCCTCCAGGGCTTCCATCAGCATCCGGCGCGCGCCCTCGCGGACGAGATCGTCGAGGGTCGCCGGCAGCTTCCCCTCCACAGCGGTTTCGACTATCTTCAGCATGGGCGGCGTGTCTTTTCTCCCGGCATCCCACCGGGCGTTTCGTTGAACACCCAGGAGGATACGCCGCCTGATCTACATCATCGGATCCACAACTTCTGGCAGTAACCCCCGGAAGTTCATGACCAAGGAGTTCGTGAAGCAGGTACGGGCGGGCCTCAGGCGGTCGTGTACGGAGTGGGCCGAGGATTTGGCGTGGGCCTACGCGCCTTCGGCCGGCACCGAGTGCGCCGGTCTGACGAACGCCCCTGTGGACACCCTACGGGATTCTGGGAGTTCTTCGCGCAGCACCGTTGGGCGGTGCGGCTGGCGATCCTCAGACGCTGCCGGCAAGCTGAGGCTACGGTGAGCTGCCAGGAGTTAGCGTTAGCGCTAGCAGAGGACATGGCGGCGAATGCCCGTGTCCTGGACCCGTAAGGTCGCGGCGCTCAGGACGGCGGCAAGTCCAGCCTGAACAGCGCCAGCAGTGCGCCTATGCCGCCGAGCAGACGCCAGAGCAGCCTGGACTCCAAGGCAGCGAACTCGGTACGGAGCCTCGCTTCAAGAATGTCCAGGTCGGAACGAGTTATCGCCTCGTCTCTACTGGTTGTGGGGACGTCTGCTACCGCCATCACGGGTTGAGACTACCGAAGAGGGTGGAGAGGCCGGTCCATGTCGAAACCCCTTCAAGACGCGTCTTGAAGGGGCGTTGCGCAGAGCTTGTCGCAGGGCTTTGCAGATCTGCTGCAACGTGCAGAACTTCTCCGATGTCTCTGGTTCAGGTCGGCCTGATTCAGGTCTCCCGGGGGCGGCGAGAAGAACGGCGGCTTCGCGAATCGCGTCGCCGGCTGCCTCCAGGAGTCCGGCTGCATCCATTCGCGCGACGGCGGTACGGAGAGCGCTCGCCGCTTTCGCCTCGCCGAAGTCGTCGAGCCCGCCGATCTCATGCAGCAGATACTTGGCGCCGGACAACGTGTCCCAGGCGGCTTCCAGTATCCGGGCGGCGCCCTCCAGGGCGTGGGTGCTCGCGCCGGGGAACCAGAAACCGAGGATGTGGTGGGCCTCAAACAAACCGTTCCCCTGGCTGTCTTCGGCATGGTAGAGAGCGCTCAAGACCTCCAGGTACGCCTGTTCACCGTCGCTTCGAGCCGCTCGCAGAACCGTTGCAGCAGCATGCAGCGTCTCGGCTGTTTCGCTTAGGGCCCCTAGCGGGTCGTCTTCGGTCGCGGCAACGGGCTTGGGCGGCTCGGCTTCGTGGAGGTTCTCGTTTCCAATGTCCTCCGTCGGGCCGGTTGTGCGCACTACGCTTAGCCGGCTCGTTTCCTCGATGGCGGTGATCCTCGCCGTCCAGTGGCCCCTCCGACGCGTGTAGACCTTGACCGTCTCCCCGGGTCGCGGCGGCAGGGTGGCGGGGAAGTGCTGGATGCGCACGCCCCACTCACCGTCGGGCAGCCGGGTCGGCCTTCCGTGCCAGTTCCGTTTCTCGGTCATCCTCTTCGTTGCGCGCTGCCTGACGGCTTCTTGATTTGACGGAGGCGGCCTCCTAGCCGTCCGCCGCGCGCTCGCGGGGCAGACGGATCTCGCTCACCAGTTGCTGCACCTCTTCCGGCGGCGGCTTCGTGAAGCGGCTCACGATCAGCGCCAGGGAGAAGTTGATCAGCATGCCGACGGCGCCGATGCCCTCCGGGCTGATGCCGAAGAGCCAGTCCTCCGCCGTCGCTTCCGGGCGGATCAGGCGGAAGTAGACGATGTAGGAGCCGGTGAACAGGATGCCGGTGCTCATGCCGGTGATCGCGCCTTCTTTCGTCGTGGAGCGGGTGAAGATGCCGAGCACGAGGATGGGGAAGAAACTCGATGCGGCGAGGCCGAAGGCGAACGCGACCACCTGGGCGACGAAGCCTGGCGGCGAGATGCCGAAGTAGGCGGCGACGATCACCGCGACGGAAGCGGTGCCGCGCGCCAGCAGGAGTTCCCTTCGCGAACTCATGTCCTTCCACAGGATCGACTTGCCGATGTCGTGGGATATCGCCGATGCGATGACGAGCAGCAGACCGGCCGCCGTCGACAGCGCCGCCGCGAGTCCGCCGGCGGCGACCAGGGCGACCACCCAGGCCGGCAGTTCGGCGATCTCCGGGTTGGCGAGGACCATGATGTCGCGGTCGACGGTCAGTTCGCCCACGCCGTCGGTCATGTCGATAACGCCGTCGCCGTCCTGGTCGTCGAACGAGATCAGGCCGGTGGTTTCCCAGCTCCTGAACCACTCCGGCACTTCGTTGTAGCTCGTGTTGTGCAGCGTCGAGATGAGGTTGACGCGAGCGAAGGCGGCGACGGCCGGCGCGGTGGTGTAGAGCAGGCCGATGAACACGAGCGCCCAGAGAGCGCTCCAGCGGGCGGCGCGAGCGCTGCGCACCGTGTAGAAGCGGACCAGGACGTGGGGGAGTCCGGCCGTGCCGACCATCAGCGCCAGGGTGATCGCGGTGACGTCGATCATGCTCTTCTTGCCGGGTACGAAGGCGGCCGTGTACTCCGGCAGCCGCAGTTCCCGGTGCAGTGCGTCCAGCGCCTCGAGCAGGAAGACGCCGGCCTGCTGGCCTTCCTGGACCGTGCCGCCGAAGCCGAACTGCGGAATCGGATTCCCGGTGATCTTCCAGGAGATGGCCGCGGCCGGGATCAGGAAGGCGACTATGAGAACGCAGTACTGGGCAACCTGGGTGTAGGTGATCCCCCTCATGCCGCCGAGCACCGCGTAGAAGAAGACGATGACGACGCCGATGATCACGCCCCAGTGGACCTCGACCTCCAGGAAGCGCGAGAAGACGACGCCGACGCCGCGCATCTGGCCGGCGATGTAGGTGAAGGAGACGAAGATCGTGCAGGCCGCCGCCACCAGCCGGGCGGCGTCCGAGTAGTAGCGGTCGCCGACGAACTCGGAGGTCGTGAACTTGCCGTACTTGCGGAGGTACGGGGCGAGCAGGAGCGCCAGCAGGACGTAACCGCCGGTCCAGCCCATCAGGTAGATGGTGCCTGTGTAGCCCATGAAGGAGATGAGGCCGGCCATCGAGATGAAGGAGGCGGCGCTCATCCAGTCGGCGCCGGTCGCCATGCCGTTGGCCACGGCCGGCACGCCGCGGCCGGCGACGTAGAAGCCGGAGGTGGTCCTGACGCGGCTCCACCAGGCGATGCCGACGTAGAGCGCGAAGGTCGCGGCGACGATCAGGTAGGTCCAGGCCTGGACGCTCATCGCGGATGTGGGCGGGTGTCAGAGCCGGACCGTGACCGGCTCAGTCGACCCCGTAACGGCGGTCCAGGCGGTCCATGACCGCGGCGTAGACGAGGATCAGGACGACGAAGACGTAGATCGATCCCTGGTGCGCGAACCAGAAGCCGAGCGGAAAGCCACCTACCCTGGCGCCGTTCAGCGGCTCGACCAGGAAGATGCCGAGGACGTAGGAGCAGACGAACCAGATGGCGAGGAGGATCGCCATCAGCCGCAGGTTCGCTCGCCAGTAGGCGGACGGGTCGGGTTGATTGCTCAAGAGCGGGCATAGTACACCGTCGCCCGTACGGCCTCGCAACGCCTCGCAGGCTCGGGGTTCGGCCCATCTAGACTGGCAGCCCGATGTCCGACCGTGCCATGGGAGCCTTCCTCTACGCCGCCTCGTGGTTGCTGCGGCTGCTGCCGGCAGCCGCCTTCGGCCCACTCGCCGGCTTGTTGGCTCATTGCCGCTGGATCACGCCGCGCGACGTGCGGCTGATGCACCGCAACCTCGCGGTGGTTCTGGGATTGCCCCCGGGGTCTCCGGAGGCGCGCGATCTGGAGTGGCGCTGTGTCCGGCACCAGATCGTGGCGGCGCTGGAGACAGTGCGCATCAGCTTCGACCGGGAGCGTCTCGACGTGGAAACGACGGAGGGCTTCGACGATCTACGGCGGTTGATGGCCGAGGTCGAGGGCCACGGCCGCGGCCAGGTACTGGTCACTGCCCACCTCGGCGCCTGGGAACTGTTGGCGCAGAGCACCGTGCGCGCGGCCGCGCTACCGGTGTGCGCCGTCGCCAAGCCGGCGCGCTCCGCGGCGACCTCCCTCTTCGTCGAGCGGATGCGTGCGCGGGCAGGCGTGCGGGTGATCTGGAGTGGCCGCGCTTCCCTCCTGCGCGACATGCTGAGCTGCCTGAGACGGAGGGAGACCCTGATCATGGTCGTCGACCAGAGGCCCGATCAAAGGCGCGGCCCGGAGGTGGACTTCCTGGGTCGCCGCACCGTGTTCGTTGGTGGTCCGGCGGCGCTGGCGGCGAAGCGCGACTGCCCGTTGATCGCCGCCTTCTGTATCCGCGAAGGGCCCTTCAGCTACCGGCTGGAGAGCGAGATGCTGCGCCGGCCCGGCGGCTCGCGGGATCCGGTGGAGTTGTCGCAGAGAATCGCGGCTGCGATCGAACGGAGAGTACGGGTGCAGCCGGAGCAGTGGATGTGGAACTACCGGCGATGGAACTACGATGCGGAGGAACTGGCCGCCGTGGGCCTGGGGCGCACCGACTCCGGGGCAAGCGGTATGAGGAACTCATCATGACGACGAATCAACGAAGACGGATGGCGGCGCCGAGTGTCGGGCGGCTCCTGGCCGCGGCTTGCATGGCGACGCTGGTGGCCGCGGCGCCGGCCCGGGCCGCCGATCGGCCGAACATCGTCTTCATCCTGATCGACGACCAGCGTTTCGACGCCGCGTCGGCGCTCGGCCACCCGTTCCTCGAGACGCCTCACCTCGACCGTCTGATCGAGCGGGGCGTGCTGTTCGAGAACGCCTTTGTAACCACGTCGCTGTGTTCGCCAAGCCGCGCCTCGATCCTCACCGGTCAGTACGCCCACCGGCACGGCGTCCTGGACAACCGCACGCGGCTCGATCCGGAGACGCCGACCTTCCCGCAGGAACTCCAGAGCGCGGGCTACCGGACGGCCTTCGTCGGCAAGTGGCACATGGGCGGCACGTCCGACGCCCCCCGGCCCGGATTCGACCGCTGGGTCTCGTTCCCGGGCCAGGGCCTGTACTACAACCAGACCTTCAACATCGACGGCGAACGGGTGCCGCGGCGGGGGTACACAACGGACCTGATCACGGACTACGCGCTGGACTTCCTGGCCGGCGCCGCAGGGGAGGCGGCGCCGTTCCTGCTCTACGTTTCGCACAAGGCGGTGCATGCGTCGTTCCGCCCCGCGGAGCGCCACCTCGGCAGCTATGCCGGGCAGCGGTATTCGCCGCCGGTGACGATGCCGAACCGGCACGAGAACTACGAGGGCAAGCCGAACTGGGTCGAGGCGCAACGGCGAAGCTGGCACGGCGTCGACGGTCTGTACGACAACTCGGTCGACTTCCAGCAGTTCGCCGTGGACTACGCGGAGACGATGCGCGGCGTCGACGACAGCGTGGGGCGGATCGTCGCGGCACTGGAAGAGCGGGGCCTGCTGGAAGAGACCCTGCTCGTCTTCACGTCGGACAACGGCTTCCAGTTCGGCGAACACGGTCTGATCGACAAGCGGACGATGTACGAGGCGTCGATCCGGGTGCCCCTGGTGGTCATGGCGCCGTGGCTCGACGGCGGCGCCGGGGGCCTCAGGCGTCCCGAGATGATCGTCAACCTCGACTTCGCCCCCACCTTCCTCGAGGCCGCGGGGCTGGACGTTCCGGACACGGTCCAGGGCCGGTCCTTCTTCGGCCTGATCGAGGCCGGTCCCGGCGCCGAGCGGCCGCCGTGGCGCGACGCCTTCCTCTACGAGTACTTCTGGGAGCGGGCCTTTCCCCAGACGCCGACGGTTCTGGGTGTGCGGACCGACCGCTACAAGTTCATGCGTTTTCACGGCGTCTGGGACCGCTACGAGCTCTACGACGTGCAGGTCGATCCGGACGAACGGAACAATCTCCTGGGCGGCTTCATCACCCGTCACGGCGCCGGCAACGTCGAGACCCGGCTTCGGGTGGCGGCCGCGAACGCCGCCCGGAGTCCCCGCGAGGATTGGGCCCGCGAGGTGCTGGAGCTCAAGGCGCTCTTCGACCGTCTCTCGGCTCGGCTCGACGAACTTCTGGACGAGACGGGCGCGTTGCGGGAGCCGAGCTGGCTGCCGTCCCGCTAGAGCTTGCGCAGCCGGATCCTGTGCACCGCGTGGTCGGCCGACTTCTCGAGGATCAGATCGGCCCGTTCACGGGTCGGCAGGATGTTCTGGACCAGGTTCGGTTCGTTGATCGACTTCCAGATGCCGCGCGCGGTGTCGATCGCGTCCTTCCTGCTCAGGCTCGCGTAGCGATGAAAGTAGGCGTCCGGATCGCGGAACGCGGTGTTCCGGAAGGTCAGGAAGCGTTCCACGTACCAGCGCTCGACCACCTCCGTCTCCGCGTCCACGTAGATCGAGAAGTCGAAGAGGTCGGAGAGCATCAACCGGCTGCTCCTGGGCGCCTGAGACCGGGCCTGGAGCACGTTGAGGCCCTCCAGGATGAGGATGTCCGGCTGATCGACGACCTCGGTGGTTCCGGGCAGGATGTCGTAGGAGTGGTGCGAATAGACCGGGTGCTCGACACAGCGCTCGCCCGACTTCACCTGGAGGACGAAGTTGACCAGGCTCCGTATGTCGAAACTCTCCGGGAAGCCCTTGCGCTCCATCAGGTCCCGCTCTTCCAGGACGGCGTTGGGATGCAGGAAGCCGTCGGTCGTCACCAGGTCGACCTGGGGGTGGTTCGGCCAGCGGGCGAGCAGTTCGCGCAGGATGCGGCCGGTCGTGCTCTTGCCCACCGCTACGCTGCCGCCGATGCCGATGATGTACGGCACCTTGGGCGCCAGGCCGCCGAGGAACGTCGTGCTGGCGCGGTACAGATCCTGGGTGCCGCCGACGTAGAGATTCAGGAGCCGCGACATCGGCAGATAGATCTGCGCGACCTCGTCCAGCGACACGTTCTCGTTGATGCCGCGGAGACGCTCCAGTTCGCTCTCCGAGAGCGGGTTGGGCGTGTCGGCGCGGAGCCGCCCCCACGCCTCCTCGTCGAAGGTGACGTAGATCGAGTCGGTGAGAGAGTCGACCTTGTGGTTGGTCAAGAGACCCCCGGGCTAGGGACAGCCGGGTTGGATCAGCCGAGCTCCTCCAGTACCGCCTCGGCGCCGCTGACGCCGACCTGACCCGCGGGCTCCACGCCGAGGTACGTCACCACGCCGTCGTCGACGACCGCCGCGTAGCGCCGGGACCTGGTCCCCATGCCGAAGCGGGAGGCGTCGAGCTCCAGTCCGACCCTGGCCGTGAACTCGCCGTTGCCGTCGGACAGGAGCACGATGTCGTCCGGAATGCTCCGCAGCTTGCGCCACTCGTTGATCACGAAGACGTCGTTGACCGCGACACAGGCCACCGTGTCGACGTCCTTCGCCTGGAGTGACGCCAGGTGCTCGACGAAGCCGGGCATGTGGACCTCGGAACAGGTGGGCGTCAGTGCGCCGGGCACCGCGAAGAGAACGACCTTCTTGCCTTCGAACAACTCCCGTGTGGAGATGTCCACGATGCCGTCCGAGGTCATCCGCTTGAAGCTGGCTTCGGGAATCGCGTCCCCGGTCTTGATGCTCATCAACTCTGCTCCCTGGCGTTCCCGGGTCCGATGGGGGCGGCAGTATAACTATGATCGCGACTTGTGCTGCAGCGTGGACGGACGGGGATGATCGAGGCACGGACGGCGCAGTTGCGTGCGTTGGCCCTTGCGTTGCTGGTCGGTGCGTGCGGCGGCCCTTCCGATGGCGATCCGTCCGGCGGCGATGCGGCCGGAGTTGTAGGGGTGGAGGCTCTGGGGGTCGAGCACGCCGAGTACCTGGACGGCGTGGCCGGCGCCGGGCTGGAACTTCTCGAACCGGGTTCCGACGGTGTCTGGCGCGAGATCCGTGGCGGCGGGCGGGTGTTGCGGCTGGCGGCGCCACCCGAGCGGATCGCCTCGCGGACCCTGGCGACGGACGAGATCCTGCTGGAGGTCGCCGAACCGGAGCGGATCGTCCTGCTGTCTCCCTTCGCCGGCGATCCGGCGTTCAGTCCGAGCGCGGACGCGGCGCGGCGTCTGGGGCGTGTTGGAGGGTTCAGTACGGAAGAGATCCTGGCGGCCTCCCCCGACCTCGTCTTCGCGGCCGGCTTCAACAGCCAGGAAGCACTCGCCCAGCTCGAGGCTGCCGGGGTGCCCGTACTCGTCCTGCTCGATCACGAGAGCCTGAAGGCGATCGAAGACAACATCCGGGTCGTCGGCTTCGCGATCGGCCGTGAGCGCGAGGCGGAGGCGCTCGTGGAGAAGATGCGGGGCCGGCTCGAGGCGGCGCGCGCGCGTGCGGGCGCCCGCGTAGCGGGTCTCCGCGTCGTCCACTACAGCGGCGGCGTGGTGCTCGGTGCACGGACCGTGTTCGACGACGCGATTCGCTACCTGGGTGCGGTGAACCTTGCAGCTGAAGAGGGCCTCGTCGGCTGGCCGAGGATCTCGGCCGAACAGGTCGTGCTCTGGAATCCGGAGGTCATCTTCACCGACTCCTACGTCGCCGGCAGCGCGGAAGCGGGTGTCCCGGACGGCACGCGTGCGGGCGGACTCGGCAACGTGGTAGCCCTCGACGGCCGGGACATGGCCGCCGTCTCGCACCACGTCGCCGGGTTGGTGGATCGGCTCGCGGACGCCCTGATCGATGCCGCCGAGCAAATCGAGAGTGCCGGAGGTTCGGAGCCGGCGACGGTTGGTACTGAATGAAGATGATCGGGGCGGCATCGATGGCCGGTACGGAATGACAATGGTCGGGACGGCGTGACAATGGCACTCGGAGTCCACCGGGTCGGATTCTGGTGGTACATGGCGGCCGGCGCGGTGCTGCTCGCGACGTTTGCGGCGGTCGGCCTGTATCGGGGTTCGGTCCCGCTCGATCCAGCGGAAGTCATGGCGGTGCTGGTCCGGCGTCTGCTGCCCGGCGAGTCCGGTCCGGTGGACCCGCAGGTGGACACGATCGTGTGGTCGCTACGGGCGCCGCGGGTCGTCGTGGCGGCGATGGTCGGTGGTTGCCTGGCCCTGGCGGGCGCTCAAATGCAGGGCTTGTTTCGCAATCCGCTCGCTTCGCCCGGGATCGTCGGGACGAGCACCGGCGCTGCCGTGGGCGCCGTCTCCGCGATGACTTTCGGTCTGGCGGGCAGCTTCCTGCTCGCCGCGCCGCTGTTCGCGGTCGGAGGCGCCCTCCTGTCGCTGATGATCGTGACCCGGATCGCCACCCGCGACGGCTACACGCCGGTGACCACCCTGCTGCTCGCCGGGGTGGCCCTCAACGCTTTGCTGGCGGCGGTCAACTCCTGGTTGATCGCCCGCTCCTGGGAGCAGTACGAAGCGGCGCGGCGGATCGCCTACTGGATGATGGGCGGGGTAACGGACCGGAACTGGGAACACGCGGGCATGCTGCTGCCGGGCATGGTCGTGGGCTGCGTCGTGGCGGCCTGGTTCGGGCGCGATCTGGACCTGCTGCTCGAAGGCGAGGAAGTGGCGGCGTCGCTCGGCGTCGATGTCGAGCGCACGAAACGGGCGGTGCTGTGGAGCGCGGCCATCCTGACCGGCAGTGCGGTGGCGGTCAGCGGCGTCGTCGGCTTCGTAGGTCTCGTCGTGCCTCACCTGGTGCGCCTGCTGCTGGGACCCGGCCATCGCCGCCTTCTGCCGGCAGCGTTCCTGACCGGCGCCTGGTTCGTGGTCGGCGCCGACCTTCTGGCGCGTACGCTGGCGGCGCCCAAGGAGGTCCACCTCGGCGTGGTCACTGCCTTCGTGGGCGCTCCCTTCTTCCTCTACCTGCTGCTGCGCCATGAGAAGGAAGTGGCGGTGTCCCGGTGACCGCGTCGCCGGCACGGACGCTCAGGGCGCCCCGCCTGGAGCTCGTTCGCGGCGGCGTCGAGCGCCGGGGCCGCTGGCTGCTGCGAGGCGTCGACCTCGTCATCGAACCGTCGATGCTGACTTCGGTCGTGGGCCCGAACGGGGCCGGCAAGTCGACCCTGCTCAGGCTGCTCTCCGGCACATGGCGATTGACCGAGGGCAAGGTGCTGCTGGGTGGATTCGATCTTGCCGCGCTACCGCGGCGGCAGGCGGCGCGTCGGGTGGCCTACGTGCCGCAGTCGGTGCGCCCGTCGTTCGAGTTCACGGTGCGCGAATTCGTCACGCTTGGCCGGTACCCGCACGAGAGCCGCCTCTTCGGTACCCGTTCGGCTGACCGCGGCTGGATCGATCGCTGCCTGGACGACACGGACGTGCTGGCGCTCGGCGACCGCAGGGTGACGACGCTTTCCGGCGGCGAGTTGCAGCGCGTCCTGATGGCGCGATGCCTCGCCACTGAAGCCGAGATCCTGCTGCTCGACGAACCGACGTCGAACCTCGATCTGGCCCATGGTCTGGACCTCCTGGGTCTCGCTCGCCGGCTCGTCGACGAGGGCCGGTCCGTCGTCCTCGTCCTGCACGACCTGAACGCCGCCGCGCGCTTCGCCGATCGCGTGGCCGTGCTCGACGGCGGCAGCCTGGTTGCGGAGGGTCCGCCCTCCGACGTCCTCGCGCCGGAACTCGTGCGGCGGGTGTTCCGGGTCGAGGCGATCGCCCTGCCAGGAGCCGCGTCGACCGTGTTCGACTTCGAACCGCTGGCTTCAGGTCACCCGGAATCCGAACTGCCGGAGAGCCGCACGAGATAGCTCTGGCGGCCCTCCAGCACCCGCTCGCCCCGCTGGTTGTCGATCTCGCTCTCCAGTACGACGACGCCGGTCGTCCGTTGGCGCTTCAGCTCCGCGATCCGGAGCGTCGGGTACAGCGTGTCGCCCGGGTACACCGGCTTGAGGAAGCGGCAGGACTGGTCGATGTAGCCGATCATGGCGCGGCCGACCACGTCGGCGAACGTGCCGGCGCCGGCGGCCGTGTAGCAGAGCACCTGCAGACCGTGGGCGAGCATTCCCTCGTGGCCCTGGGACCGGCAGTACTCGATGTCGTAGTGGATCGGGTGGTTGTCGCCCGAGATCGCCTGGAACGCGGCGAAGTGGGCCTCGGTCACCGTGCGGCCGGGCAGCGGGAAGGTCTCGCCGACGCGCAGCTCGTCGAACGGCCTGACCGGGACCAGGCCGCGGTCGCTACCCACCGAACACACGGGTCAGGGCCTCCGCCGCCTCGGCCGTCTCCTCCGGGCTCACGTCGCGGTGCGTCACCAGCCGGATGTGGGTCGGACTGGTCGTCAGGCACAGGACGTTCTCGCGTGCCAGGGCTTCGACGCATTCCTGCGCGCCGCGGCCGGTCCCTTCGACCGAGAAGATGAGGATGTTCGTCCTCTGCTCGGCGATCAGTGCGACGCCGGGAAGATCGTTCAGAGTGTCAGCAAGCAGCCGGGCGTTCTCGTGGTCCTGGACGAGCAGGGGAGGGCCCTCGTCGAGGGCCACCTCGGCGGCCGCGGCGAGCACGCCGACCTGCCGCATCTGGCCCCCGCACATCTGCCGGTAGCGGCGGACGTTCCTGATGAAGTCGCGGGAGCCGGCGACGATCGATCCGGCCGGCGCGCCCAGACCCTTCGAGAAGCAGAAGGAGAGGGAGTCGACGGGACCCGCGGCCTCGGCGGGCGTGCAGCCGAGCGCGGTCGCGGCGTTGAAGAGGCGGGCGCCGTCGAGGTGTACGCGCAGGCCGCGGCGGTGCGCCAGGTCGCAGAGCGCCCGCGTGCGCTCCGGTTCGTAGACGGTGCCGCCGGCCTGGTTGCAACTGTTCTCGAGGCAGAGGAGCCGGGTCGGGGCGAGGGTCGGGTAGTCGGGCTGAATCGCCGCCTCGACCTGGTCCGGCGCCAGGATGCCGTCGGCCTCCGCCGTCACCGCGCGCGGCAGGAGGCCGCCGATCCCCGTGATCCCGTTGTTCTCGTGGTTGATGATGTGAGCCTTCGATTCGAGCAGCACCTCGCTGCCGCGGGGCAGTTCGTGCCCGAGCAGGGACGAGAGGTTGCCCTGGGTGCCCGAAGGAACGAACAGGGCCGCCTCGCGGCCGAGCATCTCCGCGACCCGTTCCTGCAAGCGGTTGACGGTCGGGTCTTCGTGGAAGACGTCGTCGCCGACCTCGGCGGCGGCCATCGCCTTGCGCATGGCCGGGGAAGGCCGGGTCATCGTGTCGGAGCGCAGTTCGACGGGCATGGCGAGCTACTTTCAACCTTGCGACCGGTCCCGAAGGAGAGTTGCCGGTCCCAAGAAGAGGCGAGCCATCATACTTGCGCGCGGATGGCCGATTCGCAGCACTCGCTCCCTCTACCGCCGGCGGATCCGGACGTGGTCGCCGCCGCCGACCTGGGCTCCAACAGCTTTCACCTGGTCGTGGCCGAAGTACGGGGCGGCCAGCTCGTGTTCGTCGACCGCCGAAAGGAGTTCGTGCGGTTGGCCGCCGGGCTCGACGAGCGGAAGCGGCTGACGCCGGAGGCAACGGCCCGGGCGCTTGAGTGTCTCGACCGGTTCGGGGAGCGGGTACGCGGCTTCCCTCCGGGGACGGTCCGGGTCGTCGGCACGAACACGCTGCGCCGCGCCCGCAACGCCCGCGACTTCCTGGAGGCTGGCCAGCGGTCGCTGGGCCATCCAGTGGAGATCGTCTCCGGTCTGGAAGAGGCGCGGCTGATCTACCTGGGTGTCTCGAGGAGCCTGGCCGGCGACGAACGGCGGCTCGCCGTCGATATCGGCGGCGGTTCGACCGAGCTGATCATCGGCGAGGGCTCGCAGCCGCTCGACCTGGAGAGTCTGTACATGGGCTGCGTCAGCTTCAGCCTGCGCCACTTCCCGAACGGCCGGGTCAAGGAGAAGCGCTGGCGACGGGCTGAGATCGAGGCGTTGCAGGAGCTGGAGCCGGTCGAGCGGCGCTTCCGGAATGGCGTCGGCTGGCGGGTGGCGGTGGGCTCCTCGGGGACCGTTCGTTCGGTGGCGGAAGTCGCACAGGCGGCAGGCTGGTGCGAGGAGGGCATCACGCTGGAGGCTCTGCTTCGCCTTCGCGACCTGCTCATCGAACGCGGCAGCACGGTGCGCGGCGGCATCAAGGGCCTGAGCGAAGGCAGGGCGCCGGTGTTCGCCGGCGGCGTCGCGGTGCTGCTCGCGGTGTTCAAGGCGCTGGGCATAGAGCGCATGCGGGTCGCGGGCGGGGCTCTGCGGGAAGGCGCCCTGTACGACCTGCTCGGCCGCCTGCACCATGAGGACACGCGGCACGCGGCGGTCGAGTCGATGGCCCGGCGCTACCACGTCCAGCCGGAGCAGGCGGAACGGGTGCGCGAGACGGCGCTGCAGTTGCTCGGGCAGTGCGCCGAGTCGTGGAATCTGACCGGTGAGCTGCCCTGGCTCATGCTCTCCTGGGGGGCCCAGTTGCATGAAGTGGGCCTGGACATCAACCACGCCGGCTTCCACAAGCACGGCGCCTACATCGTCGAGAACGCGGAGATGCACGGGTTCTCGCTCCAGGAGCACTTGCTGCTGGCGTCGCTCGTACGCAGCCACCGCCGCAAGTTCCCGCGCCAGATCTTCGATCGCCTCCCCTCGGGGTGGCGGCAACCGGCGCGGCGCGGCGCCGTCCTGCTGCGGCTCGCGGCGGTGCTCCACCGGAGCCGGCGGGAGGAACCACTGGCGGTCAAGTTCAGAGTCGACGGCCGCGACCTGCGCCTCGTGCTGCCGAAGACCTGGGTGGAGAAGTCGCCTTTGACGAGGGCCGACCTGCGCCAGGAGGCGAAGTTCCTCGCCGCCGCGAAGTTCCGGTTGACGGTGGAGGAGGACGGCTGAGGGGCGGCGCCCGTGGTTCGGCCCGCTACCTTCCGGCGTTGGCGCACTCCGTTACGGCGTCGGCCATCTCACTCATCGAGAAGAACACGAAGTCGGTCGTCGGCATCGTCTCGACGCGTTCGGTAGCGCCCCAGCTACCGCCCTCGGAGAGCCGTTGCCGGTCGATCCAGGCGTTCGCGAGCCCGAAACGGTTCGCTGGCGCGTGGTCATGGTGCAGGCTCTGCGCGGTATGCAGGACGTCGGAACGATCGAACCCGAAGTCGGAGTCGAGATGGGCGAGCAGATACTCGAAGTTCCTGTCGGCGGGCTTGTACGAACCGATGTCCTCGGCGGTGTAGATCGCGTCGAACTCCACGCCGAGCTTGCGGTTCGAGCCGGCTATGCCGGCCCTGTGGACGTTGGAGAGGATGACGAGCCGGAAGTGCCGCTTGAGCACCCGCAACGCGTCCGCGGTGTCCGGGAACGCCGGCCAGTCGGGAACGGAGGCGCCGAACGCCTCATCGAGTTCCGGGGCCGTCTGCATGGCGAGACGGTCGGCGATGCGGCGATGGACGCGAGCCAGTAGCTCAGGGTAGAGGAGGTCGGGCGTCTCCTGCTCCTGCAGGCTCTCGCACTGCCCGAACGCGAGCAGCGCCGCGGCGCGGGTCACGTCCGCGCCCGGGTTCCGCATGATCAGTGGTTGCAGCGCGTCCCAGATCCCGGTCTCCCAGTCGATCAGGGTGCCGTAGCAGTCGAAGGTCAGGACCTGGTAGTCGGTTGGTTTTGGCATGGCTCTCTGTGTAGCACTTCCGGCCTCCTTGACAAATAGGACCAAATCGGTCCACTGTTGGCAGATGGACCCGATGGCCGCTGGCGACGGTTCTGCCGCGGCCTCCATTCCCGGACAAGGAAGGACAGGATGAAGATCTCCAACTCTGCTCATGCCGCCGGACCGCATTCAGGGTCGCGCCGGGCCCGCCGGACCGTTCGCGCGCCGCGTGTTGTGCCGACCTGCTTGTGCGCCGCGCTGATCGCCGCGTTGTTCCTCCCCGCCATCGCCCAGGCTCAGGGGATCCTCCTGCTTGCTCACGGCGGCCGCGAGGACTGGAACCGCGAGGTCCTGGAGCTCGCGTCGAAGGTCGACGCGGAACGCCCGGTGGAGGTGGCATTCGGCATGGCGAACAAGCGCGCCATTCAGGATGCCGTGAATCGGCTGGCGGAGCGGGAAGTGACCGGCATTGTCGCGGTCCCTCTCTTCATCTCATCGCACAGCAGCGTGATCCGGGCCACGGAGTACCTGCTGGGCAAGCGCGACGACGCGCCGCCGCAGATGGAGGCGTTCGCCCGGATGAGTTCCCGCCGGGCCGAAGCGGACGGCGGAACCGATCCCGAGTTCGACTGGACGACGCCGATCGAGACGCCCCTTCCCGTCGAACTGACCCGGGCGTTGGACGGCCACGACACGGTGGCCGAGATCCTGATCGCCCGCGCTCTCGAGGTCAGCGAGAACCCGGCCGACGAGGTCGTCGTCGTCGTGGCTCATGGGCCGTCCTCCGAAGAAGACAACGACTTGTGGCTCGGGAACATGAGCCTTCTGGTGAAGCGCATGCGCGCCGCCGCCAGCTTCAGCCGAATCGACCACCTGACGGTACGGGACGATGCGCCGGACGACGTCCAGGCGAAGGCGACGCGGGAACTGCGAAGCGTGGTCGAGCGCGGCGCGGAGGAAGGGAAGGCCGTGCTGATCGTGCCGCTGCTCCTGTCGTACGGCGGCATCGAGAAGGGCATCCGCGAACGCATGGAGGGCCTGGACTACCGGATGGCCGCCCAGGGTCTGCTCCCCGACGACCGCCTGGCTGGCTGGGTGCTGGCGCAGGCCGGCGAGCGGTAGCGCCTGGTCGTTCGACTTAGACCGACGTCTCCTCGCCCCTACGCACCGCTAGTCCGGACACGCGAAGCGTGCCGGCGGTCGAGCTTGTCCAGCACCTCCAGACCGCGTTGAGCGTCGCCTCTCGCCGCACGCATCCGGAAACGCATCTCGGTGTCGTGTTCGGCCAGCGCACGGATGGAGAGTTCTTCCATCAGCTTGTTCAAGCTCAGACTGCGCTGCGCCGCAAGAGCAGCGAGTCGATCCCGGTGAGCGTCAGGAATCCTGATGGTGAGGGTCGCCATTTCTGTCCTCCTCTCTGAGCCACTGGGCGGGGGTCGCTACACGGAAGCCCTCGAAGAGCAGTTCGCCAGTTGCGAGGTCCTTGACATTGCCGGTCACGATCCACTCCGCATTCCCGGCGACGGCCAGCTCGACGAGGTGGTTGTCGGACTCGTCGGGCAGGTTCGGACGCCAAAGGAAGGTGATGTTGATCCACTGGCACATGCTGAGGACGGCGTCCAGCAGGTGGGCCCGGTCATCGGGCCCGATGGGCGCCGTCTCGAACAGCTCCTTTCTGGAAAGTACATCCTCGTACTCGAGAAACAGGGCATTGCTGATGAGTGGTTGGGACTTTCCCGTCAGGCAGCGCCGGAGAACCTCTCGGGAGGCGCCTCCCGGCGACAGGATCGCCGAAACCAGGACGTTCGTGTCGATGACGATCCTGACCACGACGGTGTGACAGCATATACGCTGTCGCTCGCGCGATCCACTCAGCAGGCCGGCACGGGGCGGCACGCGCGTCGAAATCCAGAGGCTTCAGGCGGCTTGGCGGAGTCCGAGAGCGCGGCGGTGAAGGGCACGGACCCGTTCAGCCAGGCTGCTGATCTCGCGTTGAACATCCTCGATCGTGCCCGACAGGTCGAGCGTGGTGATCTCCAGATGCTTGCCGGCGTGACGGACCTCGTGGCAGACGTCGCGTGGTTCACCCTCCGCGTAGACCAGCAGGCCTCCCGGAAGGTCGAGGGCGGTGGTGTAGGCGAGGAGTTGGTAGAGGTCGGCGTTGGGCACGTAGGCGTGCTTGACTCGCTTGTACTTCGCGTCGCCGACGAACGTGCAGGTCGGACCGTTCCACCACGAGAGGTCGGGCTTGAGCCTGATCTCGTCGGCGGTATCGAGGTGGAGAGGGGGCAGTCGACTGTCGGACCGGAACGTACGTTCGGAGAGGCCAAGCTCCTCGCGCAGCGCCCGCGTCACGAACTCCTGGAACACCACGTTCATGTCCATCAGGAAGCCGTTTGCCCGCACCCGGCTGCGGCCGGTTTCGATGGACGTGTGACGGAGAATCAGCCGCGCCAGAGTCACGACTTCCCGGTAGTGCTCGTTCAGTCGGTCGAACTCGACCTCCGGGACGGCGTTCGTCGGAAACTCGACCAGGCTCACGTTGTCGAGGGTGGCGGCGACCCACGCCAGATCCAGCCGGGAGCGTGGCGAACGGATGCGGATCTTCCCGAGCCGGTCGGCTGCCGCCTTCACAAGCCGGTTGGCGAGTACGTCGTCGGTGAAGTCGTCGTAGCGGACCTCGACCGGCAGAGGCACGCCGAATCTCCGGCGGAGTTGATCCGCGACGCGGATGCGCCCACGGACCGTCTGGAGCGCTTCTTCCTCGGTGCGATAGCCGTGAAGGAGTCCACGGGCGAAAGCACGGCGCGCGGCGCGCGTCAGCGCTGGCACGAGGACCTCGACCAGCTCCGGTTGCCTCACGTAGTCGAAACGCTCCTCCCGGAAATCGACGCCCATGGCGTAGGCCGCCAGGTAGAGCACGCGGCCGATTGGCAGCTTGGGTTCGATGGAGACGGAGAGGTCGCCGATCTCGAGTGCGCCGATCGTGGAGCCCGGCCTGAGGTGGTACGCGTCGGTCGTTCCGGGAGCGGGTTCGATGCTGGCGAGGAAGGGCTTCAGTTGGTCGCGTTCCCGGACGGAGAGAGGCACTGGCTCTTCGGTTGGCTCCCACTCCCGGAGATCAAGACCCCGCATCGTCCTCTGATTCGTCCCCGTCGGCGGGGTCCAACTCCTTGGTCGATTCCTGACCGGACGATGCGGTTGCTGCATCCTCGGTATCGGCTCCGCGGCGCAGTTTCTCCAGATCGAAATCGGCAAGGCGGTCGGTTTCGCCGTAGAGGTGCTCTTCTACATACGGCAGGACGTTGTGCTTCCAGATCAGCCGAACCTTCTCCTCGCTGAGGTCCTTCTTCATGAAGTAGGTCGGACCAATGGCCGCCTGCCTCTCGTCGAGCTTCGCGTTCGCCCGTTTAGCCAGATCGACCACCCACGCCATGTCCTCCGCATTTCGTTTCAGCCACCGTTCGAGCAGCCCCGCCACTGGAGGCTTGTCGGGATGGAACTCGACGAAGTGGAATCGCCGACGCAACGCCAGGTCGACGAGGGCGATCGAGCGGTCGGCGGTGTTCATCGTGCCGATGATGTAGAGGTTCTCAGGAAGGCTGAACGGCTCGTCCTCGGCCGAGGCGTACTGGAGCCTCATGCCTTCGTCGCGGTACTCCAGCAGGAAGTAGAGCTCCCCGAACACCTTGGCCAGGTTTCCCCGGTTGATCTCGTCGATGATCAGGAAGTGCCGGAAGTCCGGCTCGTTGCGGGCCTTCCTGGCGGCAGTGACAAGCGGGCCGTCCCGGAGCGCGAAACCAGCCTGGCCCTCGTCGGTCAGGGTTGGCCGGTAGCCCTGAACGAAGTCCTCGTAGGCGTACGAGGGGTGGAACTGCACGAGGGTTACGTGCTGATCGGCCTCAGCGAGGCACCGCGCCAGTTCGCGGGCGGCGTAGGTCTTGCCGGTTCCGGGCGGTCCCTGGAAGATGACCTGGCCTTTGTCGTCGAGGAGTGTCGCGATCTCCTGGACATCGGCCTCGCTGTAGAGCAGCTCGCGCGCCAGTTGCGAGAAGTCGGCTTTCGCCAGTGTCTTCCTCGGGTGCGGTTCGCGCGGTACTTCAGGCTCGTCGTCAATTCTCACGTCGGCGGCGCCCCTGCCGGCCGCGACTGCGAACACCACCGACTGCGCCTCGAGGCGGTTCTTCGGCCGTTCCATGCCAGTTTCCCGGGCACGTTCGATGAGTTCATCCAGCAGGCCCAGCGCGGCCTTGTAGTGCGAAGCCTCGTCGCCCTCGGAATCGGGCTGCGGATATCCCGTTCGCTCGTAGGTCTCGTTGAACTCGGTCACCTTGTAGGGCGGGAACTGGCGGGCGCCGCAAGCCATCAGGAGAGCGGCGATCCATCTCAGGCGCGTGCCCGTGCCGCGGGTGGGCGCTTGGCGGCCGCTGGGCAAGCTCTCGGGAACCATGGGTGTGAAGTTCTGGATCCGATCGGCGACCGAGAGCCCCTCGTCCTCGGCCCAGATTGCCCGCAGAGCTTCCCGAGCTTCCTCCGGCTGTTCCCGGAACCAGTTGCGCAGGCCGGTCTTGTCGTAGGTCGAGGTGAGGTTGTTGCTGATCGCCCTAGCGACAAGGTCGAGGCAGTTCTCGTTTCCCGCGAGAACGGCCCGGCGGGCTTCCAGGAGCTGACGCTCGATGTCGAGCTTGTAGTCGACCTCCTCGCTGTCCAGCCGCCCGCTCTCGACGTAGCGGCGCACCTTCTCAAGATAGAGGTTCCATCGCTCGCGGTCGGTAACGGAGTCTTCGGCTCTCTTCTCGCCTGCGGTGTTGAGGAAGTCGGCCTTCTGGATGGCCTGGACGATCGTTTGGGCTTCCAGGCGATCGCGGGGGTGGTCGAGCCCTTTCCTTCGGGCTTCGTCGATCAGCTTGTCGAAGAAGGCCATGGCTCGTCCGTACTCGGCACCCTCGTCTTCGGCGGGCTCCGGCAGCTGTGATTCGGCCCTGCGGTATGTCTCCAGCATGTACTTCTTCGCAAGCGGCGGATGCCGGCGTGCGTCGGTCGCCATGAGCAAGGCCGAGATGACGGTGAGCCGCGACCAAGCGCCGTTGATGCCAAGGTCCGTGTAGCGCCGGTCCTCCCTGCGCTGTTCTTGGGGCGTCTCGGTGCCCCACGGAAGTCGGCGGGAGAATGCCTGGACTCTCTCCGATGCGGGTGCACCGCCGCTCCAGAGATCGCTCAGAGCGCTCCGCGCTGCCTCCGGCTCCGCGTCCTTCCACTTGAGGAACTTCGTCCGGTTCACGTGGTAGACGGCGTAGTGCTCAACATCCGTGTCTGCCAGGAGCGCGTCGTCGAGAATCCGGGCCCAATCTGGATCGCCTTGGACTACGGCGTCGCGCGCCTTCACCAAGTCGGCCGCGAACCCCAACTTGTACTGGACACCGGCCTGGAGCTGGCCGCTGGCGACGTAGCGGCGGACGTCGTCAAGGTACTGCCTTGTCGCCGCTGCCTTCTTGTCGGAATCAGAGCCGTGCCGTTCCCGTCTCGTCTCGACTGCCCTGGGGGCAGCCAAGGCATAGAGGCCACGGCTGACTCGTCGGAAGCGATCCCGGGGGTCGTGGTTAAGCGCGTTGTTCACGGTTCGTTCCGGCGTCCGACCTTGGCTCCGCTTCCTCCCGGAGTTGAGGATTCGGCGGGTTATCTCCTGTTCGTGCAGGTACGGCTCGCCAGCCTCGTGAGCTTCGCGGAGAACGTCCTCGATGCAATCGCCCCAGGGCGGGTCCGTCAAGTGTCGCTTGCCAGGCGATTTCATGCGGCACCTCCTCTCACGTTTGCTTCGCTTTCCTCACTGTCATCAATGCCTCGTAACGCGTCGGCTCCAGGCGACGTGGGATGCTACTAACTGGCGAAGCACGCGAGACCGAACGTTCCGGGTCGCTTCCACGCTATGGCTTTGCTTTTCGCTGATGGGGGTATTGCTGGCGTGGGCGCTGGCGATCATGGTCCTGTCGATGGCGCGGCGCCGGCTCCGAGTACGGCAGGGAGGGGTTAGCAGCGACCTGCAAAGGCATCACGAATGTCGTAGAATGGCGGCACTCTCGCCGATTTGCGGCTCAAAACGGCCATGTTGTCGCGCTTTCTCCATCTTCCGACCCGCAGTTGCTTCCTGTTCGGGCCGCGCGGTACGGGGAAGTCCACCTGGTTGCGGGCCGAACTCGCCGATGCCCTGTACCTCGACCTGCTGGATCCCGCCCTCTACCGGTCACTCCGCGCCAGACCCGAGCGGCTCCGGGAGTTGATCGCCGGCGCGCCCGGCAGCCGGGACGTCGTGGTCGACGAAGTCCAGCGGATTCCCGAACTGCTGACGGTGGTTCACTCGGTGCTGGAGTCGAGCGACCCGCGGAGGTTCGTACTGACGGGGTCGAGCGCCAGGAAGCTCCGCCGCGGCGGGGTGGACCTGCTCGGCGGGCGGGCGCTCTACCGCACGATGCACCCCTTCATGGCGGCTGAACTGCCGGAGTTCGACCTGGACCGCGCGCTGAAGATCGGAATGCTGCCGCTGGTCGCGGCGGCGGACGATCCGCTGGAGATGCTGGATGCCTACGCCGGTCTCTACCTGGAACAGGAAGTCCAGGCGGAGGGCTACGTGCGGGATCTGGGCGGTTTCGCCCGCTTTCTCGAGGCCGTGAGCTTCTCGCACGGCGCCCAGTTGAACGTGGCCGCGGTCGCCCGCGAATGCGAGACGCCGAGCCGTACGGCCCGCGGCTATCTCGGCATCGTGGAGGATCTCCTGCTCGGCTTCCGTTTGCCCGTCTTTCGCCGCCGGGCGCGACGAAAGACGGTCGTTCACGAGAAGTTCTACCTGTTCGACGCCGGGGTGTTCCGGTCTCTTCGTCCGGGCGGCCCGCTCGACGTGGCGACCGAGATGGCCGGTCCCGCGCTCGAAGGCCTGGTGGCTCAGCATCTCCGGGCCTGGTTGGCCTACTCCCGGCTCAGGGCGAAACTGTACTTCTGGCGTACCCGGGGAGGTTCGGAGGTCGACTTCATCGTCTACGGCGACGCGGGCTTCTGGGCGTTCGAGGTCAAGAACGGCCGCCAGGCGCATCGCGAGGACCTGAGATCGCTCCGCGCCTTCCGCCGGGACTATCCGGAAGCGGTTCCGGTGCTCCTCTACCGCGGCGCGCACCCGTTGCGCGTCGACGGCATTGCCTGCCTGCCTGTGGACGAGTTCCTGCGCGGCCTGGTTCCCGGAAGCCCGCCGCCGCTGCCGGACGCGCGTTAGGGTCAGGGAGTCAGGCGCTGCACGCCCCGGGACGGCCGGCGCCTTGCGGCGGAGTGCCGGCCAGAAGGCCGGCGCACCGGCACTTGGCCCGGTCCAGGCGGGTGTGGCCGCCGCCGTCCCGTCCTCGCCGCCGCCGTCAGGGCCGGAACTGCGTCGCCCGCGGCTTGAGCCGCGCCGGCTGCGAGACGACCTTCCACGCCATCTCGAGCCACTCGCAGATCATCTTGCGTGTGTCGCGCGGGTCGATCATCTCCTCGATCTGGAAGCGGGACAGGGGGCCGACCGGGCCGCGGGCGCCTTCGATTCTCGCCATCAGTTCCTCCCGGAAGGCCCTCGGGTCTTCGGCTTCGGCGAGCTGGCGCTTGTAGGCGGCCTCGATGCCTCCTTCGGGCGGGATGCCGCCGGTGTCCGCGGCGGGCCAGACGACTCGCATGGAGGGTTGTGCGCGCGGGGTCGCGTAGTTGTTGCCGGCGACGCCGAAGCTGCGGCGCATGATGACGGTGAAGACGGGGACGGTTGCCTGGGCGAAGGCGATCATCCACTGGCCGCCCCAGCGGATCGTGCTGGTGATCTCGTGTTCGAGGCCCACCGCGAAGCCGGGGTTGTCGACCAGGTTGAGGACCGGCACGTGGAAGAGGTCGCAGAGGTCGAGGTGGCGGATCAGCTTGCGGCAGCCGTCGGCCGTCAGGGCGCCGCCGTTCGCGTGCTGGCTGTCCGAGGCGATGACGCCCATCGGATGGCCGTTCATGCGGACGAAACCGGTGACCTGGTCGGTGCCCCAGAGCGGGCCGATCTCGAAGAACGAGTCCCGGTCCGCCATCAGGCGGATGGCGCGGCGGACGTCGAACGTCGCCGTGCGCTTGCGCGGGATCAGGCGGAACAGCTCCTCGTCGCGCCGGTCGGGCGGGTCGCTCGGGTCGGCCTTTGCTGTGGGCGGCGCTTCGAAGACGGAGGACGGCAGGTAGGAGAGGAAGCGCCGGGTCAGGGCCATCGCTTCCTCTTCCGTCTCGGCGAGGTTGTCCACAGAGCCGTTACGGCAGTGGATGTGCCAGCCACCGAGATCTTCCTTGGTGATGTCGTAGCCCATCGCGGGGCGGACGACCGGCGGTCCGGCGACGAACAGTTGCGCGATGTCGCGCACCATGACCGAGAAGTGGCCGAGCACCGCCTTGGCGGCGCCGATGCCGACGACGCTCCCGAGCAGCAGGTTGACGACCGGCACGGTGCTCAGTTGCTCCGTGTACATCGTGCTGCCGAGGTGGCCCGGCAGGAAGGAGCCGCCCGCGCCGGCGACCCGGGGCCGTCCGGCCTTGATCGCGCCGCGGCTCTCCTTCGCCGTGCTTTCGCCCTCCTTCTGCTGCTGCGGCACCATCGCCGCGACGCTGCCGCCGCCGGAGGAGCCGTCGAGCAGGCGGATCGAGGGAACGCGCATCTCGACGGCCAGGAGATCGAGATGGCGGCTCTTCTGGCCGATGGCGCCGTCCGCGTGGCCGCCCCGGGAAGTGAAGTCGTCGGCGCAGACGACGGCGGTGCGGCTCTCGATCCGGCCCCATCCGCCGACGTGGTTCGCCGGCGTGAAGTCGACGATCGCGCCGCTGTCGTCATGGGAGGCGAAACCGGCGATGCTGCCGATCTCGTGGAAGCTGCCCTCGTCCAGCAGGAGGTCGATGCGCTCCCGGCAGGTCAGCTTGCCGCGGCTGCGCTGCCGCACAACGCCGCGCTCCTCTGATCCGGGCGCCAGGCGCTTGTGGGCCAGGGCCTGCATCGTGGCCACGTCCTCGAGCATCGGCGCCCACGAGTCCTCGGCTTCGTCCGCTCGGACGGCAGCCGCGCCTTCGGCGGGGGCGATGGCCGCCACGACCTGGCCCGCCTCGACCGTGTCGCCCGGTTGCAGCGGCTGGAGGGCGGCCACCCGGCCGTCGCAGGGCGACGCGACGGCGGACTCCATCTTCATCGCGCTGACGACGAGCAGGGTCTCGCCGGCGGCGACCTCTTCGCCGTCCGTCGCGCGCACCTCGAGGACCGAGCCGGCCATCGGGCAGGCGACGGCTTGCTGGCCGGCTTCGACGGCGAGTTCCGCGGAGGCCGCCTTCACCGCCGGCTGCGTGCCCGCCCCGCTGGCGACGGAGAGGCCCATCACGGTCGCCTGCTGCCGCAAGAGGGTCATCGCGCCGTTGGCGGTCGCGATGCCGGGGTCGGCCGAGAGCAGATCGGGGTTCTCCTCCAGGAGCGTGGTCCGGGCGTCGCCGGCCCCTACGGAGGGGTGCGCGAGGATCGCCTTGAGCTGGTCGAGGTTCGTGGCGAGTCCGCCGACGTGGAACTCCGAAACCGCGCGCCGCGTACGCGCCACGGCGGCGGCGAAAGACGCGGCGCCGGGGCCGAAGGAAGAGGAACTCGTGGCGGTCACCTTGGCGAGCAGTGGGTCGAACTGGGGCGGCGGCGAGTAGCCGACATAGCCGCAGCCGTCGACCCGCACGCCGGGGCCGGCGGGTTCCTTGTACGCGCTCAGCGTTCCGGCGCCGCGGGCGACCACCCGGGCCTGGACGGCGAAACCCCGCGGTTCTCCGACCGCCGCCTGGTCGCCGAGGCCCAGGGAATCGAGGCTGGCGCCGGCGGCGACCCGGAACTGCGCCTCCACGAGGTCGAAGCCGGTGACCTGCTCGGTCACCGTGTGCTCGACCTGGATGCGTGCGTTGCACTCGATGAAGAAGTGCTCGCCGGTCTCGGGGACGACAAGGAACTCGACCGTGCCGGCATTCACGTAGGCGGCCGCCTCCATCAGCCTGACCGCCTCGGCGAGGAGGCGCGTGCGCAGATCGCCGTCCAGGCCGGGCGCGGGGGCCGTCTCGATCACCTTCTGGTTGCGCAACTGGACCGAGCAGTCCCGTTCGTGCAGGTGAACGGCGTTGCCGTTCTCGTCGGCGAGGACCTGGACCTCGATGTGCCGCGGCCGCTCGATCAGCTTCTCGACGAACACCGAGTCGTCGCCGAACGCTGCCTCGGCCTCGCTTCGGCAGCGCTCGAACGCCTCGCTCATCGACTCGGCGGACCGCACGGTGCGCATGCCGCGGCCGCCGCCGCCGGCTGCCGCCTTGAGCATCACGGGATAGCCGAGCAGACCGCTGAGTTCCCGCGCTTCGTCCGCCGACGCGACCGGTCCGTCGCTGCCGGGAACGACCGGGATATCAAGGGAAGCCGCGAGCTGGCGCGCCCGCACCTTGTCGCCGAACAGGGAGAGGACGGCCGGCGGCGGGCCGACGAAGACGAGGCCGGCCGCCGCGCATCGCTCGGCGAAGTCCGCGTTCTCGGCCAGGAATCCGTAGCCCGGGTGGACGCAGTCGCAGCCGGTCCGCTGCGCCGCCGCCACCAGCGCCTCCGCGTCGAGGTAAGCGGCCACGGGATCGTCGGGAGCGCCGTTTCCGATCTCCACGGCCGAGGTCGCGAGCCGGGTGTGAAGCGACAGGGAGTCGGCGGCCGGATAGACACCGACGGACTCCATGCCGAGCGCCGAGGCGGCCTTGACGATGCGAATGGCGATCTCGCCGCGGTTGCTGATCAGGACCCGTTCGAGTTGCGGCATGGATTGACCCCGTTGTTCGATGAAGGACGGGAGGATACAGGGGCGGCGCTAAGATTCGCCGCTTCCTGTGGCGGCCCCGTTCAACCGAGTTCGTACCCTTCTTCATGCCCTTCACCTGCCGCAACGCGACGTCCGCCGACGCGGAAGCCCTGGTCGTCCTGGTCAACGACGCCTTTCAGATCGAGGCGGACATGCTCACCGGCGACCGGATCGGGATCCGGGAGGTCAGGGATCGCCTCGAGCGCGGCGCCTTTCTCGTCTGCGATGCCGAGGGCGGTGGTCTGGATGGCTGCGTGTACGTCGAGCGCCGCGGCGAGACCGGCTATCTGGGCCTGGTCTCCGTGGCGACGGCGCGGCAGAGCATCGGGCTGGGCCGCGATCTGATGGCGGCGGCCGAGAGTTGGTTGCGTGAGGCCGGATGCGCCGTCTACCAGCTCTGGGTACTCAGCACGCGGCCCGAACTCTCCGACTGGTACGGACGGATGGGATACCGGCTGGTGCGCACCGAACCGTTCGAGGCGGTGAATCCGCCGCCAACGAGAAGGCCGCTTCGCCCGTGCCACTTCCTGGTGATGGAGCGCGATCCGACCGTTCGCTAGGCGCCGCCGGCTCAGGTCGCACGGCTGGCTTCCAGCACCTACTGTTCTCTCAGGACGTCGTACAGATCGAGCAACTGGCGTCTGAGACGACGCTGCTGAATCTGTTCCTCGAGTAGTCGCCTGAAGTCGTCCCGCGAGTCCAGGTAGCGGCCCATCTGCGAGAGCAGGGAGAACTTGTCGTTGTCGTGGAAGCGTGCGTCGAGTTCCAGCAGGGCGTCGTAGTAGTCGAAGTCGTTCTTGAGGTACCTGCTCTCCCCGGCCTCGGCCATGACCAGGGCCACCCGTTCGAAGGGAGCGACGAGAGATCGCTGTGAACCCGGCACCGCATGGGCCACGATCTTCACCTCGTCGCCCACGGCGAAGCGGTCGCGCATTTCCGGCGCCGTCATCGGTCGGGCCGTGCAGTCGTCCTCGGTGATCTCGACGGTGACCGCGTAGCGCGACCTGGGTGTGGGCAGGTGGACCGAGCCCTCGACCTGGACCTCGAGCTGGTAGGCGCCGTCGTCTTCGGCTGGCAGCGCGGCGACCTCGGTCACGAAGCCGCGCAGGACGTAGATGTCCTGAGGGAAGAGGGCGTGCGGCACGGGGCCGGGGCATTTCCTGGCGCCGACGGGGCCCGCGGCCAGAGCGGCGCACAGGACGACGACGACACGGCCCGACGCCGAGCGGCTCATGCCGGCTCCGCGGCCTCGGCTGTGGTCTCGACCGCCAGCGCGCTGCCGCCGGCCTGGTCGCCGGGATGCGGTGCGCCTTCGGCGATCGTGCGGATCGCGGTGCGGACGCCGAGGGTCAGCCACAGGAGCGCGATGGAAGCCGAGATCACGGTGCCCGCCAGCGACGAGTACCAGACCCACTGGACGGGCAGGCGCAGCCAGAAGGTCACGGCCCAGGCAAGCGGCGCACTGATCAGGATGACCCGCAGCAGGGACAGCCACAGTTCCGGGGACCCACGGCCCAGACCCTGCAGGGTGCGGCCGGTCAGGATCGAGATGCCGATGAAGGGGTAGGCGAACACGACCACCCGCAGGTAGCCGACGCCCAGGCTGCGGATGCCCGGGCTGTCCGTGAAGAAGGCGACGAGTGCGGGGGCCAGCACGTAGAACGCGGCGGCGATCGCGAGGCTGAGCAGGATCGTTCGGGCGATCGCGTAGCGGACAATCTCCCGCAGCAGGTCGCCCCGCCGGGCGCCGTAGAACATGCCGACCAGGGTGACCAGACCGGAGGCCACGGCGACCTGGGGGAGGATCACGACGTGGTCGAGCCGGCTGCCGATCTGAAGCGCCGCCACGGCGTCGGGCGTGTGCTCGACCAGGATGCGGTTGAGCACGCCGCCGCCCATCGACATAACGAGGAAGGACAGCGACGCCGGCAGGCCGATGACGCAGATGCTGCGTGCGATCGCGGAGTCGTAACGGAAGTTGCGGAGGTTGAACCGTACGTAGGAGAGCTTGGCGATGAACAGCAGGTAGATGAAGGCCAGGGCGGCGACCGCCTGACTGACGATCGTGGCCAGGGCGGCGCCGGCAACGCCCATCCCGAAGGTGAAGATGAACAGGGGATCGAGGGCGATGTTGAGCAGCGTCGCCGCGCCCTGGATCATGACCGGCGTCTTCACGTTGCCCTCGCCGGAGAGAATCGAGCGGAAGAAGACGGCCAGCACCATGAAGGGGTAGCCGCAGGCAAGCACACGGAAGTAGCTCCAGGCCTGCGGCACGAGTTCGTCCGGGACACCGAGCGCGTGGAGCAGGGGAACGCCGAAGACCAGCGCGGAACCCGTCGTCAGCGCGGCGACCAGGGCGCCGATCAAGACGGCGTGTTCAGCCGCGCAGTCGGCGCGCACGCGGTCCCGCGCGCCGATTGCCTGCGCGATGACCGCGGTGATTCCGGTGCCGAGGCCGAAGGTCACGCCCATCGCCAGGAACACGAGCGGCATGTTGAAGGCGAGGGCGGTCAACGCCTCCGGGCTCACCCGGCCGACGAAGAACATGTCGACGATCATGTAGAGCGTCTGGATCGACATGCCGATCAGGATCGGCATCGCCAGCAGCCAGAGTGCGCGCCGCGGGTTCGCGACGAAACGGTCGAGGCGATCGGCCCCGGGTCGCTCCTGCATCGGCGGAGGTTACCCCGCGGGGTGGGCCGGCGGAGATTGCTCGCGGGCGCGCTCGTTGCTGTATAGTCCGGCCCAACTGCACCCCAAGCCATCCCTAGCAGGCACAGGAGGTCCCATGTCTCGACTCAGTCCGTCAAAGGCGCTGGTCACGCTCGCCAGCCTCGCCGTCCTCGCACTCGCCGCCTCGGCGACTGCCGCGGCGGCCCCGAACGCGAACAATCTCGACGCTCCGCTCACCGTCTACACCGGCACGATCGTCGGCAACGACGGCACGCCGGTCCGCGGCGCCACCGTGTCGCTGTTCTCGACCGATGAACAGCGCAGCATCTCGGTGTACAGCCAGCCGGACGGCACGTACAAGCTGCCGGCCGTTCCCGCCGGCAAGTACAAGCTCCGTGTCCGCCTGATGGGCTGGCTCGACGAGTGGAAGGACCTCAAGGAGACGACCGAACCGACGCCGATCCAGGTACGCCTGCGCAAGGCCGAGGGCTGGGCACTGCAGTCACAGCGACCGGCTCACAACCTGATGAACATGATGGAGTGGGAAGACGAGAAGGACGCCCTGAACTTCCGCATGATGTGCGCCTACTGCCACCAGGTCGGAACGGTCGGTTTCCGTTCGCCCGAGGAGCCGGTGGACTGGGAAGTCATGCTCACCCGGATGGACGGTTTCCAGGGTCTGTACAAGCACACCCAGGACGTGCTCGTCGACAAGATCGTCGACATCTACGGCCGCGAGGCCGAGGAAGAGTGGCCGGACTTCGTGCCGCCGGAACCACCGAAGGGCGAGGCGCTCAGCGGCGAGGTTCGGGAATGGCTGATGGGCGACCAGGCCGGCGCCGTGATCCACGACCTCGAGCTGGGCGACGACGGCCTGGTCTACACGGTCGACATGGCTCAGGACGTGATCGAGACGCTTGACCCGGTGACCGGCGACCGCGCTTTCTACACCGTGCCCGGCGGCAAGGACTACCTCTCGCCGGCCAGCGTCACGAGCGGCATCCACTCGATCGAGAAGGCCGAGGACGGCAACATGTGGGTCACCCTGGCCTACTCGGGCCAGATGGGCGAGTTCGATGTCGAGACGAAGGAGTGGCGGCTCGGCCCCGGCCGCGCCGCTCCGCGTCCGCGCGGCGGCTATCCGCACACCCTTCGGTTTGCGCCGAACGGCATCCTCTGGTGGACCGACGCCGGCAGCCCGAGTGGCGTCGGCGTGCTCTCGCTCGATCCCGACACCTGGGACGGCAAGCGCTGGGAAGTCACCGAGTACAAGCTGCCGACGGCCGACCAGGTTCGAGGCGGCGGCGCCCGCGGCGAGTCGCGCGGCGTAACCCCCTATGGCATCGACGTGGCGCCGAACGGCCACGTGTTCTACAGCAAGCTGAACGGCCAGCGTGTCGGCCGCATCCGTCCGGAGCTCGACGCCGACGATCCCGAGCAGGTCGTCGAGTGGAAACCGCCGGTGCACGGTCCGCGCCGCCTGCACGTGGCCCCCGACGGCATCGTCTGGGTGCCGGGCTGGGCCTCGGGCGACATCGCGTCGTTCAACGAGGAGACGGAAGAGTGGAAGGTCTACGACCTGCCGCACGGTCCGAACTCGATGCCCTACGCGCTGAACATCAACCCGACGAACGGCGAGATCTGGATCACCGGCACCGGCACCGACTCGATGCTGCGCTTCGATCCGAAGACGGAGGAGTTCGTTGAGTATCGGATGCCGATGCAGGTCACCTACACCCGCGAGATCGAGTTCGACGAGGCCGGCAACGCCTGGACCACGAACTCGAACGCTCCGTCGCGTCACGCCGAGCACCGTCAGGGCTCGGTGCTGATGATCTCCTCGGGCGGCGGCGAGTAGGCGACTCGGCTCGGACGCAGTTTGGCGGCCGGTCCTTCGGGGCCGGCCGTCTTGCGTTCTGGGCGGTTGGCGCGCGCTCGCTGGCGATAGCTAGACTCGACCGGTGACTGTCAACGATCCGGAGCCGACACACGAGTCGAATCGTCCGGTGCGTACCGTGGAGGAGCGCAGACACCAGCTTTGGGCCGTCATCGTCTCCTTGATGGTTGTCGTCGAGATGTTCTTCGCCGGCTTCCCGGAAGGCCCCGACGCGGCCCCCTGGGGAGAGGCCAGACGTCCGCTGTTCACCCTCGCGGTCTGCGTTCTGGCGTTGGTCGCCGTGGCGGTCATCCAGGCCAGGTGGGGTAGACGCGAAGACTGGGAACGCTCGACTTCGCGGTCACGGGGAACCGGCGGGTACCCCGCATGGTTCGCTTTCGCGGCCTTCGGTTCGGGGATCGCTGGAGCGGCGCTGTACCTCTACGCCGTCTTCTGGTCCGTCCGCGAAGGCGGATCGCTTCATGTTCTCGAGCGGCGGGCAGCCGTGCTGCTGCTCATCAGTTCCGGTTTCTTCTCCTACCTGATCGCGTGGCTGTCGAGTCGTGGGGCGTCTCGCGGACGGAGCGACTCCTAGAACGAGTACCGGAGCGAGTTCGACAGCACGACGTCCGTCTCGTCGACCCCGGCCGGCGGCTCGCTGTCGTGCATGACGTTCAGGTTGATCGCCAGGGCCAACTGGCGAAAGAGCTGGATTTCGAAGGACGTCTCCGAGAGCAGCCGGAAGTCCTGCAGGCGGTCGAGGCGGGGCTGGGCGTAGAGGGTCTGGACGAGGCGCAGGCGTTCATCCTCGCTGTTGTAACGGACGGTGACGTAGTTCGTCGACCGGTGGTGCTCGCTGTTCGTCCCATCGGGCAGGGCGACCGGCAGGTCGAGCGTCTCCTGCTCGAGCATGTAGCCGATACCTGCGAAGACCTCGGTGCGTTCGGCCTGAATCAGGCCGAAGCGGCCGCCGCCGCCGGCGAGGAAACGATCCTCGAGACGGATGAACTCGTTGAACTGGTACTGGCCGAAGATCTCGAAGGAGATCTTCTGGCTGTGCTGCCGGATGAACCGAAGATGCCCTTGGGCGTTGTTGACGTAACGGTTGTCGTTCGCGCGGCTGAAGGAGTAGTTGGAGACCAGGAAGATGACGTTGGCAGGAGCTTCTGTTTCGACGTCGTCTGTTTCCGCCCCGCCCGTGGTGGCCGCGTCGAGCCGGGGCCATGCGTACTGCAGGCGGACGCCGCCGCCGAGGATCTCGCGCTCCGTGTTGCCCCGCTGAAGCGAAGCGTTGATGTCGAAGGTCCCGCCCCATCCCGGTTCGTTGGCGCCGACCCGCATCTTCTCGGTGTTGACCTGGGCGGCGGCAGAAGTCGCCATCGCTGTCGCCAATGCGACTGCCGCCAGGGCGCACACGGCTCGGCCGTGACCACGGAACCGTTCCATGCGGCCGAAACTACTGCGGAAACGCCGACGTGTCGCCCAGGCCGCAGAAGGGGCGGCTCGGGTTGGAGTACGTCTTCGAGAGGCCGGCCACGGTGTCGGTGACGGTCAACTCGTAGTCGACGTCGGTCAGCCCGGCGGCGAAGATCCAGAAGGCGTTGTTGGTCCGCGTGCCGTCAAGAGCCTTGACCGCGAGCTCGATGTTCCCGGGCGAGAAGAACCACATGTAGCCAGTGGCGTGGGCTCCGGGCAGCGGGGTAGCGACGCCGCTCTCGCCTTCGGCCTTCGTCCACTCCGCGGTCACTTCGAAGCGGCCGTCCAGCAGACAGAGAACTCCCGGGCGGCAAGTGCCCTCGGTCTGGGCGACGGGAGCGGCCGAGACAGCCGGGCTGGACATCGCGGTCGCGCCGGCAAGATCGGCGAATGCCCTCGAGTCGCCGCGTCCGCAGATCTCGCCAGGCGGATTGCGGTAGACGACGACCCGGTCGTGCAGCGTGTCGGTGACGGTGAGCCAGTACTCGACGTCGGAGAGGGCGCCGTAGTAGACCCAGTGGTGGTCGTTGATGGTTCGGCCATCGAGTAGCTTGAAGATGAGTTCCACGTTTTCCGGCGAGAAGAACGTCGCGATGCCGGTTTCGTCGCTCAGGCGTTCCAGGGCGCCGGTGCCGCGTTCGCCGTTGTGCGACTGCCACTCGACTTCGACGCGGAAGCGGCCGCCGGACAGGCAGAGCGCGCCATCGTGGTCCCTGCAGCCCGGGCCGGCAGTCATGTCCTGGATCACGCCCACGGCTCGGCGCTCGGGCAGGTCGGCGCCGCCGGAAACGTCGCTCAGGACGAGGTCGAACAGCTCGCTACGTTCGATCTCGTCGTCAGCCATCAGCGGGACGTGGATCAGACGCGCGCCTGATTCCCCGTCCTTCCATACGAGCCGACCCTCGACGGCCCTGAAGTCGGCGGCGGCGGCGGAACGGGGCATCGTCCGGTAGCTGACGGCGATCTCCCCCCGCGTGCCGCCCCTGCGTTCGACCGAGATCGTTGCCTCGTCGCCCTCGTGACCCGGGAACGCCGGGCCCGTGAACTCGATCGAGCCGGCTGGGTTGACGGCCGGCCCGCGGGGACCGATTTCGAGCCGAAGCCGATCCGGCGCCTCGATGCCGCCGCTCATCGACTCGAACTCGAAGCGGAAATCACTGCCAGTGTCGCCGCCTGCGCTGGGGAGCAGTGGTATCCGCACCCTGCGCGTCGAACTGTCTCCGTGCTCCCAGCGCAGCTCCCCTTCGGTACGGCGGAACTCGCGGCTGGCCCGAGCGCTGCCGTTGCGCGTTCCGTAGGCCAGGGTCACCGCGCCGTCGCTGCCGCCTGTGCGCTTGACCTCGATCGTGATCTCACCTGGATCGGAGCCCGCCTCCGGCGTCACCGCGGTGGCCACCAGCCGCCCCCGCCGCTCCGGCCTGATCGCCTCGCGGGCCAGATCCTGAAGTTGCTCGAAGTAGTAGCGGTAGGTCTCCTGCGGGCGCGGCGACTGCTCCGAGAGGGTGATCATCGTCATCACGATGTCGGCCTCGGGATCGACGCCGATGTACTGCCCGTTGTAGCCGTGGGCCAGGTAGCGGCCCTGGGGCCGGATCCACCACTGGTAGCCGTAGTTCGGAGCCTCGGCGATACCGGCGGTCTGACCTCGGGTTGACTCGGCGATCCACTCGCGTGACACCAGCCGGCGTCCTTCCCACAAGCCCTCCTGCAGGGTGAGCTGGCCGATCTTCGCCATGTCGCGCGGCCGGATCCGTAGCCCGGTGCCGCCCCAGTGGCGGCCGCTCAGATCGGGATCCCAGGTGGCCGTGCCGATTCCGAGCGGCCCGAACAGATGCTCCTGGACGAATGCCAGGTGGCTGAGGCCGGACGCGCGATTGTTCACCTCGGCGATGACGTGCGAGAGCCCGCTCGAGTAGCTGAACTCGGCACCGGGCTGAGCCACCACTTCCCGGGTCAGCACATAGTCGACGCTGTCAGGGTTGTTCCAGAACGCCTGGTCGGTGTCATCCCATGCCAGTCCGGCGGTCATCGTCAGCGCGTGGCGCAGCGTGATCCCGTTCTTCGGCGGCTCCCTCAGGCGGTGGGCGTAGTTCGGCAGAAGGTGGAGGAGCCGGGTGTTGAGGCCCGGTAGCAGGCCCCGGTCCATCGCGATGCCGACCGCCAGCGAGGTCACGCTCTTGCTGACCGAATGGACGTTCTTCAGGGCTGTGTTCGTGTAGCCGCCGAAGTACGCCTCCGCGACCAGGGTGCCGTGGCGGACGATGACGACCCCGCGTACCGTCCGGTAGTCGGATTGCGAGCGCACCCGGTTGAAGATCTCCTGGACGATCGCGTTGTCGAGGCCCTGATGGGTGGGAACGGAGCGAAACCAGCCGTCGCCGATGTCCGCGGGCTCCTGCGCCTTCCCCGGCGCCGGGACGCTACCGACGAGTAGCGCCGCTACGGTCACTCTGAGGATGAGGTCCTTCATCGTGGAGATCTGAAACCGGGCTGCCCGCACCTGCCCGGTCCGAGGCGCCAGCTTCACTCTGCCACAAGCGGGCGGACGCGCCGGGGATTACAGACCAGAGTAGTGCCGCTATCCTTAGTTCTTGCGCGAAGATCGTTCCACCAGAGCCCGCCGTTGAAGGCGGTTCTTGCCGCGGCAGGAGGGAGTTCAAGATGTCTCGTCCACCGTTCACCGCCTCGTTGCTCGCCGTTCCGGTTCTCTGTCTGGCGTCGTGGGGTTGCGCCGTCTCCGTCGGTTCGGAAGCGGCAGCCGATCCCGCCGGCTCGTCCGACTTCGACGCCTCGGTCGATGTCGGATCGATCGCTTTCCCGACCTCGGCAGGCGAAGAGGCGCAGAAGCGCTTCATCCGCGGCGTCGCGATTCTTCACAGCTTCGGCTACGAGCAGGCGCGCGAGCAGTTCCTTGCCGCCCAGGAGATCGAGCCCGACTTCGCCCTCGCCTACTGGGGCGAAACCCTGACCTACAACCACCCGCTGCTGCCGGAACGGGACCTGGAGTCGCCGCGGGAAGCCCTGGCGCGGCTCGGCGAGACGCGCGAGGAGCGGGCGGCCAAGGCTGGCGACGAGCGTGAACTGGGCTTCCTGAACGCGGTGGAGGAACTGTTCGGCGAGGGCGAGCTCAAGGAGCGCCGGATCGCCTACATGGAAGCGATGGAGCGGCTCTACGGGCAGCATGCGGACGACGACGAGGTGGCCGCGTTCTACGCCCTGTCCCTGCTGCAGGCGGTGGGCCCGCTCGGCGACGACTCCTTCCGGCTGAACGTCCTGGCCGGATCCATCGCGCTCGGCGTCTTCGAGCGCAATCCGTACCACCCCGGCGCGGCCCACTACATCATCCACGCCTTCGACGATCCGGTGCACGCGCCGCTGGCGCTGCCGGCGGCCTATCGCTTCGCCGACATCGCGGCCGCCGTTTCCCACGCCCGGCACATGCCGTCGCACATCTTCATCCAGCGCGGCATGTGGGACCGTGTGTCGAAGTCGAACGACTCCGCCTACGAGGCCGCGGTAGCGCTCTGGGATCCGGGCGAGCGAGTCGGCGACATGGTCCATTCCCTGGACTGGGGACAGTACGGCGACCTGCAGCGCGGCGACTATGCCAAGGCCCGCGAGTGGATCGCTGAACTCGACGACCTGGTGGAGCGCACCGGCGACGAGGGCCGCGGGAAGAGCACGGTACCCCTGGTGCGGGCCCGCTACATCGTGGAGACGGAGGAGTGGGAGACGCGCGAGATCACGGACGAGACCTCCAGTTCGGAGTTGCTGGCGACCGGGATCTCGGCGGTTCACACCGGCGAACTCGACCTGGCCCGTGAAGCCGCCGCGCGGCTCAGGAAGGCGGGCGAGCGGCAAAGCGGCGACAGCTCGACCTTCCAGCGCGGTCCCAAGCCCGCCCAGGTCATGCACCACGAGGTGGCCGGCCTGATCCGGCTCGCCGAGGGTGACGCCGACGGCGCCGTCGAACTGTTCGACAAGGGGCTGGCGATCGCCTCGACGATGGGGCCGCCGCGAGGCGCCGCGTCGCCGATCAAGCCGATTCGGGAGCTCTACGGCGAAGTGCTGCTGCAGATCGAACGCCCGGAGGACGCGATCGCGCAGTTCGAGGATCAGTTGCTCTACACCCCGAACCGGCCGCGTACTCTGCTGGGACTGGCCCGCGCGCAGGCCGCGGCGGGCGACAGGGCGGCCGCCTCCGCGACGTATCGGAGTCTGCTCGAGATGTGGGCAGGCGCGACCGAGCCGAAGGAGCTCGCCGAGGCGCGGGAGTTCGTCGCCGCCTCCGCGTGAGGCGTCCCGGGTGACCTTCGAGACCGAGTTCGAGACCAGACACAGCGACTGCTTCGCCGCCACCGGCTTCGTGCACGCCGGCGTGCTGCTGGCGCTGACCGAGATGGCCTACGCGCGGTTCGAGCAGCACTGCGGCATCGATGCCGGCCTGAAGCCCGAGCATGTCTACGCGGTGCAGCGGTCGACGACGGCGACCTACTTCTCGCCGCTCCGCTGGCAGGAGGGAGCGCGGATCCGCGTCAGCACGACGGAGGCGACGGAGCGCGGGTTCGATCAGGACTTCGAGGTTCTCTCCTCTGCCGACGGCCGCGAGATCGCCAGGTTCACCCACCGCTGGGTGTTGCTGGACACGCGGGCCGGCCGGCCGTTGACCCTGTCCGAGGAAGTTCAACAACTGCTGCTCCGCGGTTGACGGTGGGGCTGCGAAGGAGAACGGAAATGAGACGTCGATGGCAGTTGCCGTTCGCCGTGATTCTGTGTCCGATAGCTATCGCCATCGCCGGGTGCGAGCCGGCTGCCGATCCCGAGACCGGCGGTCCGGGTCGCGTCGAGACCTCCTACGGCACGGTGGAAGGCGCGCCGGTCGACGACGGCCGCGGTCCCACCGGCGAGGTGCTCGCCTTCCGCGGCATTCCCTACGCCGCGCCGCCGGTGGGCGACCTGCGCTGGCGGCCGCCGCAACCGCCCGCTTCCTGGGACGGTGTGCGGCCGGCCCTGGAGTCCGGTGCGCCGTGCTGGCAGAGGATCAGTCCCGACACATCCATCTGGAGCCGCGGCGAACTCGACCGCAGCGAGGACTGCCTCTATCTCGATCTTTGGACGGCGGTCGCTGACGACGCGGGTCCGCGGCCGGTCATGGTCTGGTTCCACGGCGGCAGCCACGAGGTGGGGCATGGGTCCTCGCTCATCTTCGACGGCGCGGCCCTTGCCCGCAAGGGCGTCGTCCTCGTGTCGATCAACTACCGGCTGGGCTCGTTCGGCTTCCTGGCCCACGAGGCGCTGACCGCCGAGTCGGAGCACGGGTCGTCGGGCAACTACGGCCTGCTCGACAAGGTCGCGGCGCTCGAGTGGGTGCGGGACAACGCGGCCGCGTTCGGCGGCGATCCGGGGCGAGTGACCATCTTCGGCCAGTCGGCGGGCTCGATGAGCGTCTGCAGCCTGGTCGCGTCGCCGCTGGCGGCCGGTCTGTTCCACCGCGCGATCGGTCAGTCGGCGGGCTGCTTCACGCCGCTGGAGACCCTGGAGCAGGCGGAGGAGCGCGGCGTGCTGCTCGCCGGCGAGCTGGGCACGGCTGAGGATGCCAACCCTGCTGAAATCGCCGCTGCGATGCGGGCTGCGCCGGCCGAGGACGTGCTGGCCGGGGCCGGCAGTTCCGGGTGGTCCGACGGAGCGAAGACGGTGGTCGACGGCTGGTACCTGCCGGATCAGCCGTCGGCGATCTACGCTCGCGGGGAGCACAACCGGGTGCCGATGATGGTCGGCTTCATGGGCGACGAGTCGCGCGCGCTGTTCGCGCCCGGTCCGCCGCTCGAACGCCCGGCCCTCGAACGGCAACTGGAGGAGCAGTACGGGGAGGCGTCCGGCGGGCTCCTGGCCGCCTACGCGGCCGAGGCGGAGACGGCGCCGGGCGCGGTGCCGAGCCTGATCTTCTCCGACACGATCTTCGGCTGGGGCAGCCGGACCTGGGTCCGCCACGCCGCGGCCGCCGGCGGCGACGCCTGGCTCTACTACATCCCGCACGCGCCGCCGGTGTTCCGGCTCTACCTCCCGGACCGGCCGGACCTGGGCGGCGATGGCGGTTCGCGGCACATGGGCGCCTACCATTCCGGCGATCTGGCCTACGTCTTCGGCAACACGGACCTGGTGGGGATCAACTGGGAGGACTGGGACCACGAGATCGCCGGGCTGCTGTCGAGCTACTGGACCAACTTTGCGAAGACCGGCGACCCGAACGGCGAGGGGCTGCCCGACTGGCCGCGTTACGAGCCCGAGACCGACCAGGCGCTCGTCGTCGGCGACGCGGTGAGTATCGAGTCGGGTGTGCTGAGAGAGAAGCTGGACGCCCTGGACGTGGCCCTGGGCGGCGGATGACCGCGATCGCCGAGCCGCTGCCCTCGGGAATCGAGGACTTCCGCGACCGGGTGCTCGACTTCGCCGATCGCGAGGTATTGCCGCGTCACGCGGATCACGCTGAGCTGCTGGACGACCCCCGCGCACGCTACGACCCGGCCGGCCGGCTGCGGCCCGAGGTCGTCGAGCTCATTCGGGAGGTCCGCACGGCGTCGGCCCGCGAAGGGCTCTTCACCGCGTGCGTCCCCGAGGAACTCGGCGGCGGCGGCCATGGCCATCTCGCCTACTACGCCGGTTGGCAGACGCTCTTTCACCGGCTGGGACCGCGGCCGTGGCTTCTCCTTCACGTGATGGCGCACTGGGCGTTCGGCCCCAGCCGGCTCCTGTCGCAGCTCTCGGAGAAGGCGAGAGAGCGCTTCCTGCCGGGGCTGATGGACGGCTCGAAGATCATGTGCTTCGGACTCTCAGAGCCGGGGGCAGGTTCCGATCTCTCGGCGTTGTCGACCCGCGCCGAGCGGGACGGCGACGGCTGGCGGATCAACGGCCGGAAGATCTGGACGACACACGGGCCGATCGCCGACTACTGCGTGCTCTTCGCCCGCACCGGCGAGCGGGGGATCACGGCCTTCATCGTTCCGACCGGGGCCGAGGGCTTCAGGCGCGTGCGGGTCGTGGAGCTCTTCGGCGACATCGGCGGCGACGAAGCCGAGATCGCGCTCGAAGGCCTCTACGTCGAGCCGTGGCAGGTCATCGGCGAAGTCGACCGCGGCCTGGCCGCGGCGCTCTACGGTGTCTCGCTCGGCCGGGTCTACAACTCGGCGCGGGCGGTGGGCACCGGTCGCTGGGCGATCGAGACGGCGCTTGCCTACGCCCGGAAGCGCGAAGCCTTCGGCGCCCCGATCGCCGAGTACCAGGGCGTGACCTTCCCCCTGGCCGAGTCGGCGACGGAACTCCATGCCGCGCACCTCATGGGCCGAAACGCCTCCCGGCTGCTCGATGGCGGCAGCCGCGCGATCAAGGAGCTGAGCATGACGAAGGCCTACTCGGTACAGGCGGGACTGCGCGCCGTGGACCGCGCGATGCAGACCCACGGCGCGCTGGGCTTCACGAATGAACTCGGTCTCACGGAGGCGTGGAAGGCGCTGCGCGTCGTGAACGTGGCCGACGGCTCGAACGAGATCATGAACCGGATGATCGTGAGGCAACTGCTTCGCGGCGACCTGGACCTCTGAACGAGCCCGCAGCCGGCGCGATCGTTCGCCAGCTACTTCGGGACGACACCGATCTCTAGAATCCTCCTTCGCTAGTACTTGCCCATCTCCAGCGTCCCGGACGCGAGTTCATGGGTTTCGTCGCCCATGCGGTGGACGGCCTTGACGGTCAGGTAGTAGCTGTTGCCGCGGCCTCCGGAGCAGGGCGGCAGGTAGGCGCCGGCCTTGTCCCACGTCGGTGCCTTGTGCTCTTCGACGACGAAGAAGCCGGCCGGCAGGTCGGTCGTATGACCGGGCACGGAACCGACGTCGATGCTGGCCGTGCCGGGCTCGATCTTCAGACCGAACTTGCCGTGGCCGCCGTTGTCCATCGGCGGGAAGTCCCGGTCGCTGAACTCGATGATCAGGGCGTTCGCTCGCTCAGGAATGCCCGCGACGTGGATGGCGGGAGACCCCGCTTCGCCGCCGAACTTCTGGCACTGGCTGCCTTCGGGCACGGTCTCGCCGTTCCAGGCTTCGTCGAGGAAGTGGAGCTCGAGCGCCGAGGCGGCCCCGGCGGTGGCGGCGACGACGGCCAAGGCGATCAGAAGGCGTGCGACGGTTGATCGATGCGGCATAGACTGCTCCTGCTTCGTACGTTGAACCTGTTCCATCCGGAGTCTCGATGAGCCTACCCGCCGAGGCGACTGTTTTCGCCTCTTCGACGTCAGATCGCGACCACCTGTCCGTCCTCCATCCGACGACGGACCTTCCCGCTCTCCGCCGCGACGGGCCCCTCGTGATCGAACGGGGGCAGGGCATCCGGGTCTGGGACGAGGACGGCAAGGAGTACATCGAGGGGTTGGCGGGCCTCTGGTGCACGGCGTTGGGCTACGGCGTGGAGGAACTCGCGGAAGCGGCGGCCGAGCAGATCCGGAAGCTCTCTTTCTCCCACCTCTTCGCCGGCCGGAGCCACGAGCCGGCGGTTGCACTGGCCGAGAAGCTGCGCGAGATCGGACCGGTCGCGAACGCGAAGGCGTTCTTCGGCACGTCCGGCTCGGACGCGAACGATACGCAGGTCAAGCTCGTCTGGTACTACAACAACGCGCTCGGTCGGCCTGAGAAGAAGAAGATCATCAGCCGCCGCCGCGGCTACCACGGGGTTTCGCTGGCCGCCGGCAGCATGACCGGGCTGCCCCCGTTCCACAAGAGCTTCGACCTGCCGTTGCCGCAGTTTCGCCACGTGACCTGCCCGCACCACTACCGGGAGGGCGAGCCGGGCGAAACAGAAGCGGAGTTCACGGCCCGGCTGGCGGCCGAACTCGACGCGTTGATCCGCGCCGAAGGCCCCGAAACCGTCGCGGCCTTCATCGCCGAGCCTGTGCTGGGCGCCGGCGGCGTCGTCGTGCCGCCCGAGGGCTACTACCCGGCGATCCAGGCGGTCCTGGACGAGCACGACGTGCTGCTGATCGACGACGAGGTGATCTGCGGTTTCGGGCGGCTCGGCACGCCGTTCGGCGCGGAGGCGATGGGGATGAGGCCCGACACGGCCTCGGTCGCGAAAGCCCTGTCATCCGCCTACCTGCCGATCAGCGCGGTGCTCGTGCCGGACGAGATGGTCGACGTGTTCGTCGAGGCGGGCGAGCGCTGGGGCGTCTTCGGCCACGGTTTCACTTACACGGGGCATCCGGTCTGCGCCGCGGTAGCACTCAAGGCGCTGGAGCTGATGGAGGAACGGAGGCTCTTCGCTCACGCCGATCGGGTCGGCCGCTACTTCCAGGCCGGGCTACGGCGCTTCGCCGACCATCCGTTGGTCGGTGAAGTGCGAGGCAAGGGACTGCTCGGCGCCTGCGAACTCGTGGCGGACAGGCAAAGTCGTGAGGCCTTTCCGATTCAGCGCGGAGTGGGAACGTACTGCATGCAGCGCTGCCTGGATCACGGCCTGATCCTGCGGGCGCTCGGCGACACGGTGGCCTTCTGCCCGCCCTTGATCGTCACGGAGTCGGACATCGACGAGATCCTGGAGCGCTTCGGCCGCGCCCTGGACGAGACGCTGGCCTGGGTCGAGGCGGGCGGAGGAGCGTCCTGATGGCGGAACTGAGCACGCTGAGCCGGTCCGTCGAGGGCAGGACCGCGCTGATCACGGGCTGTGCTTCGGGCATGGGCCGCGCGACGGCGAAGCTGTTCGCGGCCGAAGGCGCGAAGGTCGCGGCGACGGACATCAACGTGGACGGCGTCCGGGCGACGGTCGGCGAGATTCAGGCCGCCGGCCGGGAAGCGACCGCCTGGACTCTGGACGTGGGCGACCCGGAGGCGATCCGCCGCGTCGTCGACGAAGTGGCGGCGCGCTACGGCGGGCTGGACATCCTGGTGAATAACGCGGGCATCTCACGCGGCGGGCCGATCGACGCGGAGGAGTACGAGACGCGCTGGCAGGAGACGGTCAACGTTCTCCTCACCGCCCACCAGCGGACGATTCGGGCCGCGCTGCCCTATCTCCGCAAGTCCGATTCGCCGCGGATCGTCAACATCGCTTCGACCGAGGGCCTAGGTGCGACGGCCATGAACAGCGCCTACTCGGCGGCGAAGACCGGCGTCATCGGCTTGACCCGGGGTCTGGCCGTGGAGCTCGGCAAGGAGGGCATCACGGTGAACTGCATCTGCCCCGGCCCGATCCGCACCGGGATGACGGAGCGGATCCCCGAGGAGCACAAGCAGATCTACGCCCGCCGGCGCACCGCGCTGCGGCGCTACGGCGACCCCGAGGAGGTGGCGCACGGCACGCTGCATCTCTGCCTGCCGGCCTCGTCCTTCATCACCGGCGTCGCGTTGCCGGTGGACGGGGGGCTGACCGTTCGGCGAGCCTGACGCGGCCGGCCGAGTTCAGTCCAGATAGCCGAGAGCCTTCAGCGCCTCGCGCTGCTCGGCCGGCATCGCCGGTTCGACGCCGGCCGTGAGTGGCCCGGAGCCTCGCTGCAGGAGCTTGCCGATCGTGGCCAGATAGCCGGCCCAGAGTGACTCCTGCCCGAGGTCGTTCAACTCGGCGCGATCGCGGCTGGTGTCGAACAGTTCCCGAGCCGAACCGGAGAGGGTCTTGTGGTCGATCAGCTTGTGGCGGCGGTCGGTTCCGTCAAGCAGCACCGCGTCCATGGCGAGTCCGTCGAGACGGAGTTCGGCCATGGCGACTGGCGAGGGGCGGAGGTCGCTCCCTGAGCGGATGAGAGGAAGGAGAGACTTGCCATCCGTCTCGATCAACCCGGCGTGCCCGATCGAGTCGAGAATCGTAGGAACGATGTCGATCTGTTGCACCTGCGCCTCCACCGCGGAGCGGTCCTCGGGCCGGCGCAGCCCACCGGGCAGCCGAACGATGAGCGGCACGTGGATCTGTTCCTGGTAGAGCGTTGCTCCGTGACCGTGCTGGCCGTGGTCCTGGAACTCCTCGCCGTGGTCAGCGACGAAGACGACGAGCGTGTCGTCCAGGAAGCCTCGCCGGTCGAGTTCCTCGAGCATGCGCCCGAAGTGCTCGTCGACGAGGGCGATCTCGGCGTCGTAGAGGTCCTTCAGGTCCCTGGTCGAGTGGCTGGCGTCAGCCGGGTTCTTCGTGTTGAGAATGCCGGGTCCGGGCGGAGCATCGGGTGCGAACTGCCGCCGCAGGCGCTCGGGTGGCAGGTAGGGAGCGTGGGGATCCGTGACGTGGAGAAAGACGAAGAACGAGTCCTCCGGCCCGATCCGCAGCAGCCACTCCAGTGTCTCGTCGACCGCCCTCCATACCGGAACGTGAATGCCGGGCCGCGAGGCACGCTCCTGCATGTGCTTGAAGTGACTGAAGCCGCGGCGGAAGCCGAACCGGGGGCCGGCGTTGCCATTCGTGGTTACGCCGAGGGCCCGGTAGCCGAGCGACTGCAAGACCTCCGGAAGGTACGGGATGTCCTCGCCGAGTTTCTGGTTCCGTGTGCGGGCGCCGTGGTTCTGGGGGTAGAGGCCGGTGAGGATGCTCGCCGTCGCCGGGCGGGTCCACGACGACTGGGCCACCGGATGTTCGAAGAGCACGGCGTCTGCGGCGAAGCGGTCGATGTTCGGTGAGGTCGGGCGCTCGTAGCCGTAGCAGCCCAGGTGGTCGGCGCGCAGCGTGTCCACGAGGAAGATGAGGATGTGAGGCAGTTTCCCGGGCGTTGCCGCGCTTGCTTCAGGTGCCCCGTCCCGCGGTGTGGACTCGTTCTCATCTCGTCCCGACTCGGGCAGGAAGCCGGCGTGGGGCCAGATCGGGCTCGTGCTGTGCAGGAATGCGGACACCAGGAGACCCGCTTCCGCCTCCGGCACCCGGGCTCCCGTGCTCGGTTCCAGACGAATCCGAAGTGGGCTTTCGTTTGCAGGCAGGGTCAGTCGGCCGCGGCCCCCCGTCAGCGTCTTCGTGACGCTCGGCGGTCCCGTCGAAGAGCGGTAGGCGGATGCCCTCAGACCTGGCGCCGGCTCGGCGTTCCGCCAAGCGCCCTGAGGGCCGTAGAGTTCGGTGTTCAACTCGAGTGTTCCGCCCTCAGGGAGCAGGACGTAGTAGTCGACCGCGCTGTGGAAGGGAAGCCTCAGCGAGCCGTCGGCCGACACGGCCGGCCGTGCGCCTGCGCCGGCGCCCTCGATCCGAAGGCGACTCCAGGCGACCCTGGGCTCGACGGCGCTGGGCCCCGCGTGGGCGAAATGGTGCAACTCGACTTCGTTGGCGCCCGTTCTTTGGACGGCGGCCGGCAGTTGCAGGCGGTGTTCTTCCATCCCGGCGCCGGCCGACAGATCGAACTCGCCCAGGGTCTCGTCGTTCCAGGACACGCGGACAGTGACCGGTTGGTTCGTGCCGGCTGTCAGGTTCCGCCCGTTGAGGACGAGTTCCAGTGCGCGCGGCCAGGCCAGTTGCCAGCGTAGTCTGGCTTCTGGGCCGGCGTTCCTGGCGAAGGCGCCTTCCTCGGTTTCCTCGGGGGCGGACCAACCGCTCAGGAGTTCATCGCGCTGCTCGTAGTTTCCGGGTTGAACCTCTGCCGTTTCGGCCGTCACCGTGGCCAGATCGAGCGCCTGAGCCAGGTCCGTCCGAGTAGCGTGCGGTGCTTCCCCGCCGCACGCGAGAAACGCCGGGACGAGAACGAATGGGAGGAGGCGGGCTATCGCGCCGAGATGACTCTTCGTTCGCGGAGTCCGCCGTGTGGGTCCCGTCACCGGCTGCCGCCGTCGATGCGCAGCACGGCGCCCGTCGTGTAGCTGGAGGCGTCGGAGGCCAGGTAGAGCGCGGCCCCGACGATTTCGTCCGGTTCGCCGCCTCGGCGGAGCGCGATGGACGTCTGCGCCCGCTTGTTGAACGCCTCGAGGTCCCAGGCCTTCGAGATGTCGGTCAGGAAGGGGCCCGGCATGATCGCGTTGACGCGTACGCTGGGGCCGTAAGCGTGGGCCAGGGACTCCGTCAACGAGTTCAGGCCGGCCTTGGCCGCTCCGTAGGGCTCCGCGTTCGCGCTGGGGTGAATCGCGGCGGTGCTCGTCACGTTGATGATGCTGCCGCCGTTGCCTTCGGCCATCCGCTGGCCGATCACCGCGGCCAGCCGGAATGGCCCCTTCAGGTTGACTCCGATCACCTTGTCGAAGAGCGCCTCGCCGACCTCGGACAGGCTCGGGTAGAGCGGCGACATGCCGGCGTTGTTCACCAGCACGTCGACCTTGCCGAACCGCTCGTAGGCAGCGTCGATCAACCGATCGACATCGTCCCAGTGGCCGACATGGCAGGCGTGGGCGAGCCCTTGCCGGCCTATCGACTCGATCTCCGCCACGACCTCGCGGCAGGAGTCGATCTTCCGGCTCGTGACGACGACATCGGCGCCGGCGGCGGCGAAGGCGAGCGACATCGCACGGCCCAGTCCGCGGCTCCCGCCGGTGACGAGCGCGGTGCGGCCGGAAAGGTCGAAAACACGGTTGTCCACCCGATTGGTCATGGGCCGGAGGCTAACAACTGCTTGCACGCCGGGGTAGATTCCGCTGACGATGACCGATTCTCCACCGCTTGCTGTGTCCGACGCTGCCGACGCGGAGGCCGGCGCCGAGCCCCGTCTCGTCCAGATTCAGGCAGGCCCGATGGCCAACTTCGTCTACGTGCTGGCCGACTCCGCCACCCGCAAGGCCTGGGTCGTGGACCCGGCCTGGGAGCCGCTCGCTGTCGTCAGAATCGCCCAGGAGCAGGGTTACGAGGTCGTCGGCGTCCTTGCGACGCACTTCCACCAGGATCACATCGGCGGCGACATCTTCGGCCAGCACGTTCCTGGGGTGCGCGAACTGCGCGCCGAGTTCGACGTGCCGATGTTGATTCACGAGGCCGAGGCGGAACGCGGCGCCGAGATGGCGGGTTGCCCCCCCGACAGGGTCGAGGCGTTCCACGACGGCGACATCCTCGAGCTCGGCGACCTGCGGGTCGAAGTGCTGCACACGCCCGGTCATTCACCGGGAAGCTGCTGCTTCCGAACCGGCAGCCACGTCCTGACCGCGGACACGCTGTTCGTGCAGGGGATCGGCCGGATCGACCTGCCGCACAGCGATGTCGACGCGATGTACCACTCGCTACAGCGGCTGAAGGCCCTGCCGCCGGACCTCGCGATCTACCCCGGCCACGACTACGGCCCTGAGTCCAGTTCGACGATCGGCCGTGAACTGCAGTGGAACGCCTACCTCCGACCGAGCAGCCTGGAACAGTGGCGAGCGATGATGGGGATCTTCTGAGCGAGGGCCGAAGCGCTTCGCCCGCCGATGTCGCGGTGCGGCGAACTCCTCCGCGGATCGAGACCCGCAGCTTGCGGCGCGAGTTGCGCTCCGGCGAGCGCACCCTGGTCGTCGTGGACGACATCGATCTCGAGGTGGCGGCCGGCGAGTGCGTCTCCATCCGCGGCCCTTCGGGAGCGGGCAAGTCGACGCTACTGGCGCTGCTCGCGGGGCTCGATCGCCCGACCGCTGGCAGCGTGATGATCGACGGCCGGGCGCTGGAAGGTCTGAGTGAGGATGAGCTGGCCCTCCTGCGGCGCGAGAAGATCGGTTTCGTCTTCCAGTCCTTTCAGTTGCTCGGCAACCTGACCGCGCGCGAGAACGTCCAGTTTCCGCTCGACCTGCTCGGGCGCCGGCGCTCGCGGCAGCGCGCCGAGGCCCTGCTGGCCGACGTTGGTCTCGCCGAGCGCGTTCACCACTATCCGTCGCAGCTCTCGGGCGGCGAACAGCAGCGTGTGGCCCTGGCGAGGGCGTTCGCCGCCGAGCCGCTGATCCTGCTCGGTGACGAGCCGACCGGCAACCTGGACTCGGTTACCGGGGCGGCGGTTCTGGACGTGATGATGGCACTCCGGGATCGCTTCGGATCGACTCTGGTGCTGGTCACCCACGATCCGGCCGTTGCCGCGCGCGCCGACCGTGAGTTGGTCATGGTGGACGGCCGCTTTTCGGAAGGACGCTGACGGTGCGCGCGGGCGTGGGGTTCCGGTACTCGCTGCGCGAGTTCCGCGGCTCGGTGGGCCGGGTCCTCGTCTGGGTGCTCTGCCTCTCGGTTGGAGTTGGAGCCGTGGTCTCGGTGGCGGGGCTCGCTTCGAGCGTGGACGGGGCGATTCGCGGAGAAGCCAGGAAACTCCTGGCCGCCGATCTGGCATTCCGGTCGCGGGCTCCGATCCCGGAGCGGGTTCTCGAGGCCGTCGACTCCGTGCCGGGAGCCACCAGGGCCGAGGTCCGCGAACTGGCCGCGATGGTGGGTAGGACGCAGGTCCCCGAGGCGGATGAGCAGCGTCCGGCGAGCCTGCTGGTCGAGTTGAAGGCGATCTCGGGCGGCTATCCCTTCTATGGCGACCTGCTGGCGCGGCCGCCGTTGCCGGCGGGGATCAGTCCGGCCGAAGTGCTCGGCGATCATTCGGCGCTGGTTTCGCCGGAAGCCCTGTCCCGTCTGGAACTTGAAGTCGGCGACGAACTGCGCGTCGGCAGGCGGACGCTGAGGATCGCCGGCGCGCTGGAAGCGGAACCCGACCGGCTGCCGACCGGGTTCGCGTTCGGACCGCGCGTCATCGTGGGTGTCGCTGCCCAGGAGGCGGCGGGGATCTTCCCGTTTGCCGGCTTCGGCGGTTATCGAGTGCTGGTGCGGTTGCCGGGTGAACGTTCGCTCGAGGAGCTGGAGCTTCAGGCCGAGGCGTTCCGCGACGAGATCGAGAACTCCGCGGCGGTACGGGTTGAGACGTACGCCGACGCGCAGCCCGGCATTCGCGAAGACCTGGAACGCCTCTCGCGCTACCTGGGGCTGGTCGCGTTGCTGTCGCTGCTGGTCGGCGGTGTCGGCGTGGCGCAGGGAATTCGCGCGTGGCTGACGGGGCGTCTCGATGCCCTCGCCGTTTTGAAGTGCCTCGGGGCCCGGCCTCGCGATCTCCTTCGCACGTACCTCGTTCAGGCGGTGTTGCTCGGTCTGGTGGCGGGGGTGATCGGCGGCGCCGTCGGCCTGGTCTCGATGCTCCTCGTGCCGGCGATCCTGGGCGGTGTGCTGCCGGTGGAAGCGGTTTCGATCTGGCAGCCCTGGGCCTTCCTTCGTGGAGTGGCGCTTGGCATCGGAGTATCGACCGCGTTCTCCGCGCCGGCGCTGCTGGTCGTGCTGCGGGCGCCGCCGGTGCGGGTCTTTCGTCGTGGCGCGGAGCCGCTGCCGGGCTCGTGGCTAGCGAGCGCGCTGTCGCTGATCGCCGTCGCGGCCGGCGTCGCCGGTTCGGCCGCGCTCCAGGCGGGGTCGCTGTGGCTCGCCCTCCGGTTCCTGGGCGCGGTGGGGGCGGCGGTCGCGGCCCTGATCCTTGCCGCCCTGGTACTCCGTTCGCTGGCCCGATGGCTCGCGCCGAGGTGTCGCTCCTTTTGGCTACGGTACGGCGTCGCGGCGCTGGCGCGGCCCGAATCCGGCACGCTGGCGGCCTCGGTCGCCCTGGGAATGGGGCTGATGGTGCTGCTCGCGATGTTCGTCGTCCAGGGCCATCTTCACGATGAACTGGCTGCCGGACTTCCCGAGGACGCGCCGAGCGCCTTCCTTTTGAACGTGCCGCAGACCGGTTGGGACGAGCTGGCCGAACTTCTCGAGCGCGAGGGTGCCCGGAGGGTGCAGTCGGCGCCGGTGGTCATGGCGCGCTTCGTGACGATCGACGGTGTTCCGGTCGCGGAGCGGACCACCGAGGGGAACCGCTGGGCGCTGAGGCGGCAGTTGCGCTTGACCTACCTGGATGCATTGCCGTCGGACAACGTGATCCTCGAAGCGGCCGGGCCGGCGGCGTTGGAGGAGCCGTGGGTCGATCCAGGGGCCCTTGAAGTCAGCGTCGAGGAGGACTTCGCGGAGACGATCGGGGTGGGTGTCGGCTCGACGATCGTCCTGGACGTGGGGAACCGGCGAGCAACGGTCAGGGTGACCAGTCTCAGGCGCGTGGACTGGGAGGGCTTCGGGATCAACTTCTTCCTCGTGGTTGAGCCTGCGGCCGTGGACTGGGCGCCGCAGACCCGTCTCGCGGCCGCCTGGATGCCAGGCGAAAGGGAACAGGGAATCCAGGACGCGGTCTACCGGGCCTATCCCGGCGTCGCCGTGGTCCGGATTCGGGAGGTGCTGCAGAAGGTGGTCGACCTGGTCGGCGACCTGCAGGTCGGCGTGCGGGTGCTCGGCAGCTTCACCGTGGCGGCCGCGCTGCTGACGCTTGCCGGTGCGGTCGCCGCCGGTTCGTTGCGGCGCGGCCGGGAGGCGGCGCTGCTCAAGACGATCGGCTCGACCCGCTTCGATGTCCTGCGTGCGTTCGCGGCGGAGTACGCGCTGATCGGCTTGTCCGCGGCGGTCGTGGCGGCTTTGCTTGGCCTGTCGGCGGCCTGGTGGCTGGTTACCCGCGAGCTCGAACTCACATGGTCCTTCCGCCCCGTGGCGGTGTTCGGGGCGCTTTCGGCAGGCAGCCTGCTCGCGCTGGCAACCGGGCTCCTGGCGAGCGCGGGCGCGCTGCGCAGGCCGCCGATCGACTCGCTGCGTGATGGTTCCTGATGGCGCGCCTCTCCACTCGCTGGCAGATCGTCGCTGCGCTGTTCGGCATGATGATGTTCTCGTCGGGGCTTGGTTTCTACAACCAGTCGGTGCTGCTCGAGGCGCTTACTCGCGAGCGTGGGTTCTCGGTTGCCGCGGCGTCGCTCGCCTCGACAGTCTTCTTTGCGACTTCAGGGTTCGCCGGCCTGGCCGTCGCCAGCGTGATCGAACGGGTCGATGCCCGCTGGTCGGTTGCCGTGGGCGTCGCGATCTGTGCGGCATCGCTGGTCGCGATCGGCCGGGTCGAGGAGACCCTGCACGTGTACGCCGCGTTCGCCGTGTTCGGCGTCGGTTTCTCCTGCACGAGCATGCTCACGGCGAGCACCGTGGTTACCCGATGGTTTGCCCGGCGACGGGCGTTCGCTCTTTCGATCGTGTTCACCGGCCTCTCGGCGGGAGGCATTCTCGTCGCGCCCTTTGCCGCCTGGATCGTTGCCGGGCGTGGTCTCGGGCGCGGCACGGAGATTCTGGCGGCGACCTACGTCGTGGGCATCCTGCCCCTGGCTCTCTGGCGCCTGCTGCCGCGGCCGCGGGACGCTCGGGACGTCGCCGGGGAGTTCGATGGCGGCGAGGATCCGGGAGTGGGCGCACGCGAGGCGTTCCGTTCCCGCTACTTCGCTGGCGTTGCCGCGACGTTCTTCTTCGGGCTGATGGCGCAGGTCGGCGGCATTGCCCATCAGTTCAAGCTGGTCAGCGTCCACCAACCGGGTGTTGCCAGCCTGGCGGTCTCGATTCTCGCAGCGGCAAGCGTGGTGGGACGGCTGGCCTCCGGCGCGCTGCTCGAGCGTCTTCCGTACCGGGGCTTCAGCCTCGTGTTGCTTGTGCTCCAGGGATTCACCCTGCTGATCCTTGGCTCGACCACGGGCGCGTCAGGCCTCCTGATGGCTTCCGTTGCGTTCGGACTCACGATCGGCAGCTTCCTCATGATGCAGCCCTTGCTGCTTGCCGAGGCCTTCGGCACAAGGAGCTACGCGCGGATCTACTCGGTGAGCACGCTGTGCGCGTCGGTGGGGGTGGCGCTTGGTCCGCTTCTGATGGGCTGGGCTCACGATCTGGCGGGCGGCTATCGGGGCGCGTACGCCCTTGGCGCGGTGATGTCCTGGCTCGGCTGTGTCGCACTCTGGGGAGCTGGCAAGGGCTACGTTCGTGAAGCCCGGTAATCTGGTCGAGCCACCTCGGCGAGGACGCTCTCCGGGGGCGCAAACAAGGTTGGAAGTTCTCTCGATCCGGGATAGGCTGCCCAGGCTTTCGTTGCGCCGCCACAGGGTAGTAGTTTGCCCCTGTCACGCTGACGCCTCGCCTGAGGACTTCACCGAGGAGAACACTTGGCTGGTCGGAGAGAACTCAACATGCGCCGTCGCAAGCGACGGATTCTGGAGGCGGCGACCAAGCTGATCTCCGACGGAGGCATCGAGGCCTGCACCATGCGCGCACTGGCGCGCAAGGCTCGACTCGACGTCACCACGCTCTACAACTACTACGGTTCGAAGGAGGAGATCCTGGAGGCCCTGCGCAGGTCCGGGGCCCGCAAGCTGGAACGGCGGATCGGCTCTCTCGAGGAGACGGAGCCTATCGATCGAATCCGGGCGATTGTCGACCTGATGCTGGGTGTAAGGGAGTCACCACGCGCTCTGGCGAGGCCCATCAATCAACCTGGACCACGGCGTCGCCCAGGGAATGGCCCGATCGAAGGGGTCGCGAGGGTGCACCTGGAAGCTGAGCTGCGACAAGCCGCTGCCGACGGCGACCTGATTCCTTCGGTCGACATCGAGCAGTTGGCCCTGGTCATGCTCGGTCACGCCCATGTCTGGTTGCCGCTGTGGGCGCGCCGGGTCGTCGATGCCGAGGAAACGGCGGCGCGGGTCGGGTACTTCGTGAGCCTGTGCCTGCAGGCGGCTGCAACGGACGCGGCGCGTCCCCGACTCGAACGGGAGATGCTGGAGAGCCAGAGTCGGCTCGCCGCTATCGATGCCGCGGTCGAATCTGCCGCTGTCTGATCGATCGCAGGCCGGGGCTGTCCGGCATCACGACCGCGCCCGGGTTCCTCAAGGGAGTGCAGCCTTCCAGCCGGCCGCGAGGGCGCGCGCGAGATCGTCTCTCAAGGCGGCGTGGGCGGGATCCTTGCTGAGGTTCTCGAACTCCCTCGGATCCGTCTCCAGATCGTAGAGTTCCCTTTCCACCTCGCCGCCTTCGACCGGGGTCCATTCGGTGTAGCGGTAGCGGGCGGTTCGGACGCTGAGCCCGGCGGTGAGATGCTGCCGGTCGGGCCGCGTGAAGCGATCGGAACGCGAGAAGATCGCGCTCTTCCAGTCCCGGGCCGGGTCTTCAAGTAGTGGTCGGAAGCTCGTTCCCTCGAGACCAACAGGCGCGGGCAGACCGGAAAGGTCGGCCAGCGTCGGATAGAGGTCGACCAGTTCGACCAGCCCCGTCGTCGTCGCGCCGCCGGTGAACCCTGGCGCGCGTACGATCAGGGGCACGCGGGTCGACTCCTCGAACTGGCTCTGCTTGCGCCACATGCCGCCGTGCTCACCGAGGTGGAAGCCGTGGTCGCTGACGAAGACGACGATCGTCGAATCCTCGAGCCCGAGTTCGCTGAGCGAGTCGAGCAGCAGGCCGACCTGGTGGTCGATCAGGGTCACCGTGGCGTGGTAGGCGGCGATCGCCTGACGCTGCTGGTCGTCGGTGTGCAGGGCGTCGTCCGGGTAGCCGACGATCGCCGGAGCCGGAATGTCGTCGCGGTCGTCGGCGGGCTCGTCCGGCAGGGCGGTCTCCGAAAGCGGGTGCTGCTCGAAGAAGCTGGCGGGCGCCACCCAGGGCTGGTGAGGCTTGTGGAAGCCGGCGGCGATGAAGAAGGGTTCGGCGCCGTCCTGTTCCCTCAGGATCTCGATGACTCGGCGCGTTGTCCGGCCGTCGGGCGTGTCCTCTTCGCGCTCGTCGGTCGCTCGCCAGGTGAGCGGCAGACCGCCAGTGCGGCCGTGGGGTTCGAAAACCTCGGCGCGCGACATGCCGTCTTCCGAGCCTTCGCTCCAGGAGTTGTCGCGGACCTCCGAGTGGTCGACAGCGGGAAGGTAGTTGTCCGGGTCCCTCCGCAAGGCGTTCTCGGAGATGTCCCAGGCCACCGAGTCCTCGTAGCGGCCGTGCGCCACCTTGCCGACCCGCGCCGTGAAGTAGCCGTGATCCCGGAAGTACTCGGGCAGCATGACGGCATCGCCGACCGCGTGGCGCGGCGCCAGGAAGTTGTGAAGGACCTGCGTCGTCTCGGGCCGCAGGCCGCTCAGAAAGGACGCCCGGGAGGGATTGCAGACCGGATGCTGGGCGTAGGCGCGGTCGAAGCGGACGCCCTCCGCGGCCAGACGGTCGAGGTTCGGCGTCCTCGCGGTCGCGTAGGCGCCGTAGCTGCCGAGCGCGACGTTCAGGTCGTCGGCGACGATGAACAGGACGTTGTGCCGGACGGGCGGATCGGCCGAGGGCATGCAGGAGCCGAAGGCGAGTAGCAGGACCGCGGCCACGGATGTTCTCATGCGTGTCTCCTAGATCAGTCCCTGGTAGGCGCCTCCGTCGAGCAGGACGCTCGTGCCGGTGATGAACTTCGCCGGCTCGGAGCACAGGAAGGCGACCGCCTTGCCGAAGTCCTCGGCGGTGCCGAGCGTGCCGGTCGGTACGCGCTGCGCCACGACGTCCGTGTTGCCGAGCGACTTGATCCGGTCGGTGGCGTGGATGCCGGGCTGCGCCGAGTTGACCGTCACCCCGTCGCGCGCGACCTCAGCGGACAGCGTCTTGAGGAAGCTGCTCACACCGGCGCGGGCGACCGAGGACGCGGCGAGGTTGCCGATCGGCTGGCGGGCGCCGATCGAGGTGATCGCCACGATCCGCCCCCAGCCACGCTCGCGCATGCCGGGCAGAGCCGCCTGGCACATGACGATGGTCGATAGCAGGTTGAGGTCGATCGCTTCGCGGTAGCCGTCGATCGACGTGGTGGCCGGGGAACCGGGCGGCGGACCGCCGGCGTTGGCGACCAGGATGTCGACCTGGCCTATTTCCCGGATCGCCTGCTCGACGAACGAGCGCGCGCCGTCCTCGGTCGACATGTCCGCGACGATCGGTACTGCGCCTGGGCCCAACTGTTCGGCGGCTTCCTTGATCCGCTCCTGGCTGCGGCTGCAGACCGCCACCTGGACGCCGTCCTCGATCAGTGCCTTCGCGCAGCCGAAGCCGAGTCCCGTCGATGCCGCGGCCACGGCCGCCTTCCTGCCCTGGATTCCCAGATCCATCTTTGCTTCTCCCCTTGGTTGCCGGTTTCTTGAGGTGTGGCGGCGGCCTGGCGCCGTCGCGGTGCTAGCGCCTGCGGTCCCGGGCGAGCTCGGCCATCCGGGTGAAGAGCTCCTGCATGTGCGTACGGTCGCCCGCGCCGCCACTGAACTCGCGGTACAGCGAATCGACGTTGATCGCGATCCGTTCGCTGTCGCCCCAGGATTCGAAGTCGCCGAGGGCGATGTCGTATGCGGCGTCGCGGGCGCTGAGCCCGGCGTCGAACCGCTTCCTGGCCTCGTCGCGGATGTAGACGAGATAGGCCCGCATCGCCTCCACGCCGCGGTTGTCGGTGATCGGGCCGTGGCCCGGCACGATCGTTTCGAGGTCCCAGCTCAGCAGCAGGTCGCAGGCGTCGATCCAGTTCTGGACCGGTCCCGCCCAGATGATCGGAGCGCCCTCGATGAACAGGATGTCGCCCGTAAACGCGCTCCGATCATCCGGCACGTGGACCATGATGTCGCCGCCGGTGTGGGCAGGGCCGACCTCGACCAATTCCACTGCCGTCTCGCCGACCTGAAGGCTCAGCCCGCCCTCGAACGTCCTCGTCGGGGGCGTGTGGGCAATCCCCTCGAACTCGAAGCTGCCGAAGCACTCGACCAGGAAGTCGCCGACAAGGCCGCCGTTCGCGCGGGCGCCGCGCATCAGCGCCGCGAGCGCCTCCGGCGTCGTCGCTTCCATCTCGGCGGCGGCGGTCTTCGAGGCGACGATCTCGGCACCGGCGACGAGTTCGTTGCCGTGGGTGTGATCGCCGTTGGAGTGCGTGTTCACCAGGCGGTCGATGTCCGCGGCGGCCGTGTGCGCCTTTTTCATCGCGTCGAGCATCTCGCGCGTGTTGGCCAAGTCGAACAGCGTGTCGACGAGCAGCGACTCGTCGCCGCTCACGATCAGCCCCGCGTTGCTCCAGCCCCAGCCGCCGTCCGGCTGCAGCCAGGCGAAGGATCCGTTGCCGAGGTCGTGGAGGCCGCGTTCGAAGGCGAAGCGGGGACTTCCGAGTCCGGTCCAGGGCGATGCGTTGGGCATGAGCGCACTTTAGCCAAACCCCTCCGCCGTAGATACGATTGCGCGATGACAGCCCCTACCGCGGCCGAGCGTTCCCGGGCCACGCTCGACCTGGATGCGTTCTGGAACTGGCTCGTCCTGCACCCGAACTGCGTCGTCCGGGCCGGATCGGTGGACGCGCTGCTGTGCGACGACGAGGACTTCCATTGGCAGTTCGTGTCAGAGAACGAGAACCTCCTCATCGCGCAGCTCGTCTACGGCAAGCGGTTGGTGGGGGAGATCCTGATCGACCGCGAACGGGTCGCCTACGTGCAGTCGTTCCAGGGCGACCAGGAGAACGAGTACGTCTTCGAGTTGATCTGCGAGACGGAACGGGAACGCATGGCGGCCTGGGTCTTCGTCATGTCCCATGGCCTGGAAGACGAGCCGCAGGAATCGGCGCATGCCGTTCCGACGCTCGTTCACTGACGCCGGTGCCGCGGAGTTCGACCTGCGGCCAAGCGGCTAGAGACTCGGTTTGACTCTGCGGATTCTCGGCGTCGTGGACATCCACTGGTCCGGCAAGAGGCCGCCCCGCCTGCCGGACCCGACTGGCTTCGACCTCGTCGTTCTCGCCGGCGATCTGACCAACTTTCTGGGCCCGGACCATGCCCGCAGGATCGTCGAACCGCTTCGGGCGTCCGGCGTTCCGGTCCTGGCGGTCTGCGGCAACTGCGACCAGCCCGCCGTCGAGAGTTACTTCCAGGACATCGACATCGACCTGGACTGCCGCGCCCGCGTGGTCGACGGCGTCCGCTTCATCGGCCTGTCCGGCGGCCTGCCGTTCGGCGACCTCCCGTACGAACGCACCGAGGAAGACTACGAACGCGTCGCTGCCGATGCCTTCGAACGCGCCGCGGAGGTTGATGGCCAGCCCACGATCCTCGTCTCCCACCAGCCGCCCCACGGCACCGCTTGCGACCTCGCCCGCGGCCAGCACGTCGGCTCGCGTTCCCTCCGCACCGCCGTCGAACAACACGAACCCGACCTCGTCTTCTCCGGCCACATCCACGAAGCGATCGGCTCCGACGCGATCGGCCCCACCCGCGTCGTCAACCCCGGTCCCTGGTTCCAGGGCCGCTCGCTGGTGATTGAAGCGGACGCTGAGACGGGATCAGTCGAGTTCGAGATCCGGTCGCCAGCGGGTGGCGGACCACCGTAGTCGGTGGGCGTGGGCCGGCGTGATGGCGTCGGTGTCACCCGCCCGCTGGGGCCGGAGGAGAGGGTCCCCGCGGCCGCTCGCGCTTTCTGAGAAAGCGGGCGGTTGGCGCTCGCTGCGGTCGGCTGCACTCCGGTGCGACACTGACGGACCGTTTCCGAAGTGGCTACCGCTCACCAAATGTAGCTGCTGCACATTGGGCTTGCCCGACGATCTCCAGCCTGCCGAGGGGTGCGAGGGGGCAGCCTCCAGGTGGCTCGGAACGAGCGACTCCCGAGGTCCTGACGGCGTCCGAGATCGCACCGGAGCGAGTGGAGTGCAGTGAGCGCACCCCCTTCCATCTTCTGAAAGAGCGCGAACGGCACCTGGAGGCTGCCCCCTCGCACCCCTCGGCAGGCGGGTGCCGCCGACGCCCGTCCGCTAGCCAGCCGCACCCAGGCTCTCGAGCCGCTCCACCAGCTCGTCGATGACGGGCAGGTCGACGTTGGCGAAGGCCAGGCGGAGGTAGCGGTCCTGGTCGGGGCCGAACATGGAGCCGGCGAGGCAGAGGATGCCGTGATCGTGTGCGAGGCTGCGGCCGACGTCGACTGACGTGCGGTCGTCGAAGGGGTGGCGCAGATAGACGAAGTAGCCGCCGGAGGAAACGACTTCGAAGCCGGTGTTTGCGTCGTGGATACACCTGGCGGCGTAGGCGACGCGGTCCCGGACGGTGCGACGGTACTCGCGCTTCCAGTCGTCGAGGTGGTCAAGGCAGAACTGGGCCGCCAATTGGCCGATGTGGGAGGGGCAGAGGGCGACGCAGTCGGCGATCTTGAGGGTTTCGCGCAGCAACGCGGGGTTCGTGGCCATGGAGCCGATGCGGTAGCCCGCCATGCAGTAGGCCTTGGAGAAGCTGTACAGATGGATCAGGGTGTCGCTCCAGTCGGCGCGGGCGAACAGGCGGTGCGGTGGGTCGGTGTGAGAGCGGAACTCGCGGTAGGTCTCGTCGATGACGAGGGCCAGTCCGCGGTCCCTGGCGAGTTCGAAGAAGCTGTCGATCAGGGCCGGCGGGTAGACGGCGCCGGTCGGGTTGTTCGGCGTCACGAGGACGATTGCGCGGGTAGCCGGGGACACCGCATCCTCGGCGGCGGCGGGGTCCGGGAGCATGTCGGCGCCGGGCTCCAGGTACACGGGGGCGACGTCCTGGGAGCGTAGCCACATGTCGTGGTTGAAGTAGGACGGCAGGGGAACGATCACTTCGTCGCCCGGGTCGGTCAGCGCCATCATCGCGAGGCAGAAGGCCTGGTTGCAGCCGGCCGTGACGGCGACCTGGGAGGCGGCGACCGGAGCGTCGTAGTCGGTGGTCAGTGTGTGGGCCAGCGCCTCGCGGAGCGGGAGGATTCCCTGCTGGTCGGTGTAGGTCGCCGTGGCTGTGCTCAGCGCCTGGGCGGCGATGTGGTCGCGCAGTTCCTGGGCGGGCGGATAGGTCGGCGCCGCCTGGGAGACGTCGATGAGGGGCAACTCCGGAGCGGCCGCTTCCTTCCAGCGTCCGACCTGGGTGATCGGCGAGTCGATCACCCGATGCACTACCTCCCTGATGCGCATTTGGGGGCGTAAGCTACCGGATCGATTCGGCGGCGGCCGCGAAGTTGCCCGGGAATGGAGGATGACGAAGGATGAAGTACCTGCACACGATGGTCCGGGTCCACAGCCTGGAGGAGGCGCTCGATTTCTACTGCGGCAAGCTGGGGATGGTCGAACTGCGTCGTTTCGACAGCGAGCAGGGACGGTTCACGCTCGTCTTCCTGGCCGCGCCCGCGGACGTCGAACTCGCCCGCGAACGGACGGCGCCGTTGCTCGAGTTGACGTACAACTGGGATCCGGAGGACTACACCGGGGGCCGGAACTTCGGTCATCTCGCCTTCGAGGTCGAGGACATCTACGGCACCTGCCGCTCGCTGCAGGAGCAGGGGGTGACGATCAACCGGCCGCCGCGGGACGGCCGCATGGCGTTCATTCGGTCTCCGGACGGGATCTCGATCGAACTCCTGCAGGCGGGCGGCTCTCTGGCGGTCGAGGAACCGTGGGCCTCCATGCCGAACGAAGGGACCTGGTAGCGAGGCCGGTAGGCGCTCAGTAGTCGGCGTAGTCCTTCTCTTCGACCAGTTCGGAGCCCAGCAGCTCGTTGATGCTCCGTTTCGCGGCGGCGCGGCGGTCGTTCGTGCGGTAGACCGCACGCGCGAGTTCGATGAAGCGTTCGCCGAAGTCGCTGTTCCGCTCGCAGTCGCGGATGTCGTCCTCGATTTCCCAGAGGCGCTCGTTGATCCGGCGGAGTTCCGCTGTGAACCCGTCGAGTTCCGGCGACGTGTCCACCGCCTCCTCCCGGGTCGCGGTCAGGCTCCGCAGCTCGCGGTGGACGTTCGCGAGCTTGTCCGGATCGGCGATCCGATCGGCCTTGATCTCGAGGATCGTGATCTTGTCGATCAGTTCGCCCGGCGACACCTCGACCTGCAGCACGGTCCCCACAACGGCGGAGACCTTACAGCAGTCCCGGTTTGTCCGGAGTGCGGTTTCAGGCGCGCGCGCGCCGGACCAGTTCGGTTCCGGTTTCGATCACCCGGTCCGCGACCTGCCGCCAGTCGTAGCCGGCCGCGCGCTCCAGGGCCGCGCGGGAGGCGGCGGCGACTTCCGCGGGTGCGCCAAGCAGGCGTTCGAGCAGTCGGGCCAGTTCACGGGCGTCCGCGGAGGAGGCCCATCCTTCCCGGCCGTCGCGGACGAGTTCGGAGACCGCGCTGTTCGGGGACCGGCAGTGGACCACCGGCACGCCTGCGGCCATCGCCTCCAGCGGGAAGAGTCCGAAGCCCTCGCGGGCCGAGGGCTGTACCGCGAGGTCGGCGCCGGCCACGGCGCGCCACACGTCCTCGTTCTCGGGCAGCCGGCCGGCGAAGTCGACGATGGCGGCGAGATTCTCCCGCTCGATCTGGGCGCGGAGGTCGCTCCCCGCCGGGCCGCCGCCGATGATCCGGAGCAGAGCGCCGCGTTCCGCGACGAGCCTGCGGCCGGTCTCGGTGGCCGCCAGTCTTGCGACGGCGTCGAGCAGCAGGTCGACCCGCTTCTCCGGGATCAGCCGGCCGGCGTAGACCAGGGGCGGAGCGTTTACGTCCGATTCCGACGCCAGGGCGCGGATTCTCTCGAACGGGATGCCGTTGGGGACGACGTCGACCGTCTCGCCGCGGATCTGGGAGACCCGATCAGCGGTGAGCCTGCTGACCGCGACCGCCTGCGTGCCGAAGCGAAGCGACAGGCGTTCGCAGAGGGCGTAGAAGCGCCACATGCCGGGGCCGAACCGCCCCGGCGGTCGGTGCTGGCGCCAGTACCTGCCCCAGTGCTCGTGCCAGGTGACGAGCAGCGGGATGCGCCGCCCGCGGCAACGCCTCGCGAGGAGGGGCAGATGCAGGTAGGGGATGTTCGCGGTCTCGACGATGTCGATGCCGTCCAGCGGAATCCGGTGCACCTGGGAAGCGAGTGTCAGAGCGTCCAGGCCGGATCGTCGGCCGCGCGCCAGGTAGCGGCGGCTCGCTTTGGCCACCGGCTCGATACGGACGTTGCGGTGGGGCGCGCCGGGCGCGTTGGCCCATCCCGACAGCACGGCCTCGTGTCCGAGTCGGCCCAGCTCCCGAGCCAGCTCGTGGTTCCGGTGCTCGACGCCGCCGAGCGACTCCGGGTAGATGCAATCGTAGAAGAACAGCCAGCGCAGTGGGCGTTGGGTCATCGCTGAGAGCGTACCCGCCACCCGCTTCCCGCCGCGCCAGGTCGGACGGACTGCTAGCGTCTCGGCTGCATGGCGCGGCAGTCGAAGCAGGGAGGCGTCTCCCGGGCCCGGGGGATGCGGATCGCTCTGCTCGCGGCCGTGGGTTGGGCGCTGGTGGCGACCGTTCTGGCGATCGGGCCGGAACGTATCGCGGGCTGGCTGGGTGCGCCTTGGGAAGCCGGGGCGCCGGATCGGCTCGAGGCCGCCGCGATCCCGGTCTACGGGCCGCCGGTCGAGGTCGCGGCGCTGCCGGGCTGGGCCGGTGACGACCTATCGGAGGCCTTGCCGCCCTTGCTCAGGAGCTGTGATCGTCTGCTGGCGCAGCCCGCGGACCGGCCGCTGGAGCCGGCCGAGCTGGGCGGCACGCCCGGCGACTGGCGTCCGTTCTGCGGCGCCCTGCGCGGTCTGGGCGATGCCGCCGGGGATGAGGTTCGCGCGGTCATCGAGCGCGATCTGGTCGCGGTGCCGCTTTCGCGCGCCGATGTGCCGGTCGACGGCCGACCCGGCGAGGACTCGGGATGGTCACGGCGGATCGGACTGTTCACGGGCTACTTCGAGCCACTGCTCCATGGCAGCCGGCGCCGCACGGAACGGTACGGCGTTCCCCTGTACACGCAGCCGTCAGACCTCGTCATGGTCGACCTGGGCCGGTTCCGCGACGATCTGCGGGGCCGCCGGGTGGCCGGGAAGGTTCGGGACCGGAGCCTCGAGCCCTACGACGATCGGGAGGCGATCGCTTCGGGTTCGCTTGCGGGCCGCGGCCTGGAGCTGATCTGGGTGGACGATGCGATCGATGCGTTCTTCCTTCACATCCAGGGATCGGGACGGGTCGAACTCGACGACGGCTCGATCTTCCGGGTGGGCTACGCGGCCCAGAACGGCCACCCGTACCACGCGATCGGCCGGACCCTGGTGGACTGGGGCGAACTGACGCTGGACGAAGTGTCGCTGCAGTCGATCGACGCCTGGCTACGGGCGCACGCGGACCGCGCGGACGAGGTCATGGCGACGAACGACTCCTACGTCTTCTTCCGGCAGATTCGAGGCGAGGGACCGATCGGAGCCCAGGGCGTCGCGCTGACTCCGGAACGCTCGCTGGCGGTGGATCGGCAGCACGTTCCCCTCGGCGTCCCCGTCTGGCTCGATGCGATGACGCCGGCCGCCGCGGCCGAGGACCCGGACGAGCGCCGTCAGTGGTTGCTGGTGGCCCAGGATACGGGCGGTGCGATCCGCGGTTCGGTGCGCGGGGACGTGTTCTGGGGCGCGGGCGAACGGGCCCGGGCGATTGCCGGCCGCATGGCGCACCGGGGCCGCTACTGGGTGCTCGTGCCCCGCGGCGTGGCCGCGCCGCCGTAGCGTTCTTCGGCGCAAGCTCATAGTGTCGGCCCCATGGAGTCGATCCGCGATTTGGAGCCGAGGCACGCCGCCTCCGGCATCGGCGTCGTCGAGACGCGGCTGGAGCGTTTCGACGAACCGCTCGAGCTCAAGTGCGGCGACACCCTGTCCGGGTTCACCCTCGCCTGGGAGCAGTACGGGGAGCTGAACGCGGCGCGCGACAATGCGGTGTTGTTGTTCCATGCCCTGACGGGGAGCCACCACGCGGCCGGCACGAACCACGGCGTTCCCGGACTTGGCGAGGCCTGGACCGACGAGATGGTGCTCGGCTGGTGGCACGAGTTCATTGGCCCGGGACGGGCGATCGACACGGATCGCTTCTGTGTCATCTGCGTGAACTACATCGGTGGTTGCTACGGGTCGACCGGTCCCCTGTCGATCGACCCGGCCACCGGCGAGCGCTGGGGCCCGACCTTTCCCCGGGTGCGTTTCTCCGACTCGGTACGCGCCGCGATGCGCCTGGTCGACCGGCTGGGAATCGAGGTGCTGCACGCCGGGATCGGACCTTCGACCGGCGGCATGGCGGTGCTCGACCTCGCGGTCATGTTCCCGGAGCGGGTGCGGAACGTGGTTGTCGTCGCCGCCGGCATGGAGGTGACGCCGCTGCAGCGGATTCACAACTTCGAGCAGATCCAGGCGATCGCGAACGATCCGCGGTTCGACCGCGGGCACTACGAGCCGGGCACCGAACTCGAAGGGATGAAGATCGCCCGCCAGATCAACCACAAGACCTTCGTCTCGCTGCGCACGTTGCGGCGGCGGGCGCGGAACACGGTGGCCGAGGCGTCGGGGGTGCCCTGGTACGGCGTGAACCATCCGATCGAGTCCTACATGCGGCACCAGGGCCGGAAGTTCGCGGCCCGGTTCGACGCGAACTCCTACTTGCGGATCCTGGACGCCTGGAGCCAGTTCGATCTCGTAGCGGCCGCCGGTGCAGGTTCTCTCCAGGAAGCCTTCGAGCGCTGCCGGCACCAGCGCTTCCTCATCTTCTCGATCAACTCGGACGTCTGCTATTACCCCGAGGAGCAGGGCGAACTGATGGCGACGCTCGAGGAAGCCGGCGTGAGTTGCATGAGGATCATCGTCCACTCCGACAAGGGGCATGACTCGTTCCTGCTGGAACCGGCGCTGTACCACCCGCACCTGACGTTCCTGCTGGAGGGGCGGGGTTCCTGGCCCGAGTCGTAGCACTCGTTACACAGAGGAGGATTCGTCATGTGGTTGCGTTTGCGACAGATCTGTCTGGTAGCCGAGAAACTCGCCCCGGTCGTCGACGACCTGGAGGCCGTGTTCGACATCGAGGTTTGCTACAACGACCCGGGCGTCGGCCGGTTCGGCCTGGAAAACGCCCTGCTGCCGATCGGCAATCAGCTACTCGAGGTGGTCGCGCCAGTCGAGGAGAACACGGCCGGCGGCCGCTACCTGGAGAAGCGCGGCGGCGACGGCGGCTACATGTTCATCACCCAGTGCGACGACCACGCTCCGCGGCGCCGGCGGGTCGAGGAGCTGGGCATCCGCCTGGTCAACGACTTCGAGCGCCACGGCTTCCAGAACATGCAGCTCCATCCAAAGGACACCGGCGGCACCTTCTTCGAGATCGACTGCCAGACCAACGGGTTGGAGCCGGACGGACCGTGGGAACCGGCCGGGGAGAACTGGCAGCGCTGCCGCCGGACGGATGTGATCGACGCGATCATGGCTGCGGAGATTCAGACTCCAAGGCCGGTGGAACTCGCGGCGCGATGGAGCGAGATCGCCGAGATTCCGGCGCGCGACGACGGCGGTGTGCCGACGATTCCGTTCGAGAACGCCGACCTGCGCTTCGTGCTGCCGACGGACGGCCGGCCCGAGGGCCTGGGCGGCATCGACGTGCGCGCGGTCGACGCGGACCGGGCCCGTTCAGCCGCGCGTGAGCGGGGCTGCCTGGCCGACGACGGTGTGATCCACATCTGCGGCACGCGCTTCCGGCTCGTCGATTGACGATGGGGAGCGGTGCGGGGTCGGGCGGCCGCGGGTCGCTGGCCGTCGTCTGGACGCTGGCCTTCTTCGCGACGGTCGCCGGCGCCGGTTCCGCGACGGCCGAAGATCGCGATGCGGCAGCCGGTCGGTCGGCCGCCTATGTCGGCGCCTTTGCCGGTTGGGGTGTTCTGGACGTCCGGATGCTCGACGAGGACGGCTTCACCGCGTCGGACAGCAGCCCGCGCCAGATCTTCGCCTACGACGCCGACGGGTCGCCGGTCGGCGTCCTCGCGGGCTGGGAGTACATGCCGCGACGCACGGCGGTCCGGGTCGAGCTGGATGGGCTCTTCGGCGGCTTGCCGGCGGCGGCCCGCCAGGTGGATCCGGTGGGCATGGACGAGACAGCGGCATCCGAGTTGCGCTGGGCGGCGACGGCGCGGGTCGGAGTCCGGCGATCTCTGGGCCGGGCCGCCGCGTTCCTCAGCGGCGGTGTGGCCGCCGCCGGTGTATCCGCTTCGTTCACGGACCTCGATCGGGGTCTGGACGGGCGCATGCACGTCGATCGGGACGACTCCTTCGCCGAGAGGTCGACGCGGGTGGGATGGGTCGCCGGCGCCGGCCTCGAGATGCCATTCGGCAACGTGTGGACGCTCAGGCTCGAAGCGATGCGGATGGACTTCGGCGAGACGGTCGGCGCGGCGGAGAACGTGATGGGCGTCAACGCCGGCGTCTGCGGCCCAAGCGGGCTACCGAGCCCCTGCGAGTACCGGATCGATCATCGATTCGACCTTGCCCGGCTGGTCGTGGTCCGACGTTTCGCTCGCTGATCCGCTCGCGAGGTCGAGGAAACCGGACGTCCGCCGGCTGCCGTCCCAGCGGATGTCGGGGAGGAGCACGTCCCGCTTCGCCGCGATGCGGTCGTGGTGCGGCAGGAGATCCTCGAGCATCGCGCGGACCTCCGAGTCCATGTCGCGGGTCGGCTGGTAGCCCAGGGCGAGCAGATGGTCGTGGTCCGGGTTGTAGTGGTGCTCTTCCATTTCCTTGCGGGGGTTCTCGATGCGCCGGATTCGCGGATCGAGGCCCATGTCGGATGCGACGGCGGCGACCTTGGAGGCGAGCTCCGAGATCGTGTAGGTCTCCTCGAACTGGTTGAACACGCGGTAGTCGCCCGCCTCGGGCGGGTTGTCGACGGCCAGGGTCAGGCACTGCATCGAGTCGCAGATCGGCAGGAAGCCGCGGCGCTGGTTGCCGAGGCCGAACAGGGTCAGCGGCTCGCCGATCACGGACTGGCAGCAGAAGCGGTTGAGCGCCGTGCCGAAGGCCTGGTCGAAGTCCAGCCGGGTGTGGAGCGCGGGGTCGGCGGGGTGGTCGGCGGAGCTGCCGAAGAAGCGGGTGCCGTAGACGACGCCCTGCATCACGTCGGTCGCCCGGAGCCCGAAGATGCGGCAGGCGAACATCACGTTGTTGCTGTCGTGGACCTTGCTCCAGTGGTACCAGGAGCCGGCCTGCCGCGGGAAGGGCAGGCGGTCGCGGCGGCCGCGGTACTCGATCTCGAAGAAGCCCTCGGGGATGTCCAGGTTCGGCGTGCCGTACTCGCCCATCGTGCCGAGCTTGACCAGGTGCGCCTCGGGCGCCAGGTCGCGCATCGCGTAGAGCACGTTCATCGTGCCCTCGATGTTGTTGCGCTGCACCCAGATCGCGTGGTCCGCGTCGATCATCGAGTACGGCGCCGAGGGGCACTCGCCCAGGTGGACGATCGCCTCCGGCCGGGCCTCTTCGAAGAGCCGGTAGACGATGTCCCTGTCGGTCAGATCACCCTGAACGACGTGGGGGCGCGTGCCGCAGGCGGACTTGAAGGCGTCGAGGCGTGCTTCGACGGAGGCGACGGGCAGGGCCGAGCGGCCGCCCATCTCGGCGACCCATTCGCGGCGGAAGCCGGCATCGATGCCGGCAACCTGGTGACCTCGAGCAGTCAGGTACTGCGCCAACGGCCAGCCGAGGTAGCCGTCGATGCCTGCGATGAGAACGCGCGTGATGTCACCCCCCTGCTGATTGCAACGCGGGGATCAGACCGCGCTCCCTGGTACGCAACGGGAAAGAACCGGCAAAGAAACGAGGAAGTTCAGTCGGACGGTCAGTCTAACAGCGGCGGGTGCTTGCGACGGCGAGTCGGCGGGTGCTACCTTCCGCCCGGGTGCTCTGGTCCGGCATAACTCGACGGGCTCGGTCATGAGGATTCTGTACGGCGTTCAGGGCACGGGCCACGGGCACCTGGTGCGGTCCGCGGCGATGGTGGCCGGGTTGCGGAGCCGGGGCCACGAGGTCCACTGCCTGCTCACCGGACGATCTTCCGCGGCGTTCGCCGACCCGGAGATCCGGGCCAGTCACACGCTGCTCGAGGGATTCACCGGCCGAGCTACCGGCGGGCGGGTGCGGCTGCTCCAGACCATTCGGGAGCTACGCGTGGTCCGCTTCCTGCGCGACGTGCGCGGCTTCGATGCGTCCGGCTTCGATCTCGTGCTGACGGACTACGAGCCGGTTTCCGCGTGGATCGCTCGCCGCTGCAGGCGGCCCAGTATCGGCGTCGGCCACCTCTACGCGTTCCACCGGCGCCTGCGGCTGCCGGGGCGGACCGGGCCGGCCCGGTGGATGCTGCGCCTTTTCGCCCCGGTCTACACGCCGGTACGGACCGCGGTCGGTCTGCACTGGCATCGCTTCGGCGGCGCCAATCTGCCGCCCACGATCAGTCCCGACCTCGTGTCGGCGGCCAGGGCCGGCCGGCCGCCGGACGCCGGCGAGTTCTTCCTGGTCTACCTGCCAGCGGAGAGCGAGGAGAGCATCACGGCGCTGCTCGGGCGTCTGCCGCACCGCCGGTTCGTCGCCTACCGGCCGGTACCCGAGCCGGTCGAGCGCGGCAACGTCTCGATCCGTCCCTATGACCGCGAGGCGTTCGTGGCCGACCTGGTCGCCTGCTCGGGTGTGATCACGAACGCGGGCTTCTCGCTGATCAGTGAGGCGCTGCATCTCGGCCGCCGTCTGCTCGTGCAGCCCATCGGCCGTCACCCGGAGCAGTTTCTCAACGGCCGGGCCCTGGTGGCGCTTGGCCTGGGCACCGTGGTCGAGCGGCTGACCGTTGACGCCGTCGAGTCCTGGACCCGTACTCCGGAGCCGGCGCCAATGAACTACCCTGACGTGACGGGCCGCCTGATCGAGTGGATCGATGAGGGGGCCGTGCGTCCGGTCGAGGACCTGGCGACCGAGATCTGGAGAGAAATCTCTTGGCAGCCGAGATGAACGCACGCCAGCCGGCTCGCCCCGCCGACCCCGACGTCGACTTCACGCTCGACCACTACCGGGAGATCCTGGCGCGGATCACCTCGACTCACCGCACTCTCTCCTTCGGCGAGGCGCCGCCGATGGGGGAGGCGCTGCTCGACGTGGAGCGCTTCGTTCTGATGCGCCACGACGTCGAGTTCAGTCTCGACGCCGCGCTGAACCTGGCGCGAGCCGACCACGACGCCGGCGTCCGCTCGACCTTCTTCGTCCAGATCGGTTCCGATTACAACCTGTTCGAGGCCGACGGCGCCGCGGCCGTGGCGAAGATCCTGGATCTGGGGCACGACCTGGGCTTCCACTACGACCTGGCTCTGTTCGAGCGCTCGGGTGGCGATCCAGTCGAACTGGCGCGGCGCGCGATCGGCCTGATGGAAGGGTTCTTCGGGGTGGAGATCCGGGCCGCGAGCCCCCACATGCCGATGCGATCGGGGCGGACGCTGCGGATTCCCGGCATCGTCGACGCGTACGACCCGCTCTACTTCGAGCGGATCAAGTACGTCTCCGACAGCACCCAGACCTGGCGCGAGGGCGTGGTGACGTCCCTGCTCGACCGGTACGACCAGATCCAGCTCCTCACCCACGAGTACCACTGGACGGAGGAAGGGCTGGGTTGGGACGAGTTGCTGTTGCTCGAGGCCGAGTTCAAGTACCGCCGGCTGAGGCGCCGCGCGGAGGCGAACATCGAGCGCTTCCGGGAGGGGCTGCGCCTCCGCGCCGAGCGCGACGCCGCGTTTCGGTCCGCCCGGAAGAAGTAGCCTTCGGACCGGCGTGGCGGGATCGTTGTCGATGGATCAGCGTGAACGGCCGAATCCGGTACGGACCGTTCGGGACGTGCTCCTGCGTCCGAGCACCGAGAACGAACTCGAACGCCTCTCCGACCTGACCGAGATCGTCTACGGCGTCCGCCGCGAGTCGGACGTCCTCCGCTGGCTGCTCTTCAGTTCGGGGGGGCCGGAGGTCGAGTCCCTTGTCGCTGAGCGCCGGGGCCGGGTCGTTGGCCACGTGTCGTCGCTTGAGTGCCGCTATCGACTTCATGGCGGCACGGTGTCCGGCGCCCACCGCATGCTGTGGATGGTCGAGGCGGAGTCGAGGGGACGGGCCGGCGTTCCGCTGGCGGGACGGCACCCGGACACGGACTTCGAGGTGGTGCTCGGGGGGACCGCCGCCACGAAGGCCATGCTGGTGATGCGCGGCTTTCGCGAGGTCGGCGAGGCGCTGGAAGTGCGTCTGGGCACGGCGACGGCCTCCACCGCGGCGGAGTGCGCCGGAGTGTCCCTGCGCGAGTACGACCCGGCAGCAGCCGGCCCGGCTGCTCCTGACGATACGCTGGTCAACCTCGCCGAGCCGGACCATCTTTCGTGGCTGGCGGCCTGTCCGGAGCACGACGCCTTGCTGTTCACCCTGGAACGGTCGGGCGAGGCGCTGGGCCCGGTTCTCCTCTACGTCAACCGGGCGAACGACCCGCCCACCGGCCGGGTCGTTCACATGCCCTGTCTCGCCGAGGGCGCCGGGCCGGTTCTGGCGGCGATCCTCGACCGGCTTCGCCGTGAGGGCTGCGCCGAAGCGACCGTACTGACCACCGAGGAGAGCCTGCTGCGCGCGGCCGAGTCGCTGGGAGGCGACGTCTTCTACCGGCGTCCGCTGTGGTTCCGCAGCCCGAACGGCACGGTCGAGCCGGCCCGCTTCTATCTGACGTACATGGAGGGGGATCTCGCCTACAGGCGGGTGTAGGCCCGCGGGCCGGCGCGCGGCCTCATGCAAGCGTCCACGGCGGTTTCCGCTGCGGTGTCGCACGGGACCGTCCCGTTGCAGTAGAGAATCCCGCTGCCCGACGCCCGTTCTCTGGGTGCGCGGACCTTCTGGTCCGCATCCGCCGCAGGCGGAATCCGGGGGCGCCGCCAGAGGACGAGCGGCGTCGTTCAGTTCTATGCCAGTAGTGTGGCCAGGCTCTGCCGCCACTCTGCCTCGTCGACGACCTTGAAGCTCGTAGACCTGCCGCGCATGGCCGGTACGAAGTCCGCCCAGTCGGCACGCTTCGCGTGCTCGTTGCAGAGGTCGAAGACGGAACGCTTGTACGTCGTGTCGGCCGCTTGCTCCAGGTGGAGGCCCTTCGTCTCGACCACGAAGACGCGGTGGAACGCGTCGTCCACGTTCGGTTCGTCGGGCTTGAGCGTGAGGACGAAGTCGGCGTAGATGCGGCCCCTTTTCCATCCCTGAACGTAGTAGTCCTTGCGGGCCCGGTTGCGGTACCAGAAGAACAGGCGCTCCTGCTGGTCGAGGTAGGTCGCGACCTTGTTCTCCAGTCCGTTCAGGTCGTCTTCGTCGGTGCGGTCGAAGAGGTTCAGGAGGTACTGGCCGCCGTCTTCGCGGTTCGCCTGCCTGCCCGAGCGCGATTCGATGGTCTCCGGGAGGCGGTTGAAGCCAAGCTCGTCGGCGACGACGATGAACCGCATCTCGCCGCTGTCGAGCATCCGGCGGAAGGCGTCTCTCGCCATGCGGTCGCGCTCGACGTGCAGATGGCGCCGGAGTTCTTCCAGGACGTAGACGAAGTTGGTCCGAACCCGCGGCGGCGGGTGGCGTTCCAGGAGTTCCGAGAACACGCGCTGGGCGAGATCATGCCCGTGCCAGGGGTTGGGGACGACTTCCAGCAGGTGGCGCGAGGCGAGGGCGTAGCTCAACTCGGCCGACCCGCCGTTCCGGCCGTTCGCGGCCCGGTCCCTCTCCTCGGCGTCGAGACCGACTCGAAAATCGGCCCCGCCGGGCGGCGTGTCGTCCAGCGGGAGGCCGAAGAGCTTGTCGACGTCCGCTCGCGACCAATCGACCCGGGAGAGCAGGTCCGTCTCGTAGCGGACGGGCCGCCAGCTGCGGTCGTCGCGGATCATGAAGGCCGGCAGCACGAGATCCCGTGCCGCGACGCGGAAGTCTTCGCGCTGCCGTTTGACGGTGAGCTTGCGTACAAGGCCGGTGGTCTCGCCGCCGTCGTCGACGATTCGTCCTTCGAGGTCGCTCAGGCCCTCCAGGCCGAAGCCCTTGCGAACCTGGGCGAGCAGGTCGGCCCCCCGGCGCTGGAAACAGAACACGTAGCTCTCGTCGAGTGCGGCGTTGTGCGTCTTGTGTGCGTACGGCTGCCGGAGGATGCGTCCGACCAGTTGCGTCAAACCGGTCTTCGAGCTGGGGCGGGTGAGGATCGTCAGCACGTAGGCGAAGGAGCAGTCCCATCCCTCCTGCAGCGCCTGCTTGGTGATGATGTAGCGAATCGGGCAGTCGCGGGACAGCAAACCTCCAACGTCGTCGACTTCCTTCAACTCGTCCTTCTGGCTCGTCTTGACCGCTACTTCGGCGGGCGCGATACGCCCATGCTGGTGCAGATACTCGCGCACGTCCTCCGCGTGAACCAGTCCGGACTCGCGCTGGTCCCTTCCCGTGCGTTCGACCTGAACGAGGCAGATTGGGCGAATGTAGGTGCCGTCCTCGGCGCGCAGCTTCCGAGCCTCTTCTTCCAGCCGCTCCCGGTGTTCGATGGCGGCCAGCAAGGTGTCCTGCCAGGAGGCGTTCGGCCGGCAACTGATGTGCAGGTCGAGCTTGACCATTTCTTCGGCCAGCAGATCGCGGCCGAGGATCTCGACCAGCACGTTCGCTTCGCGCGGCGGCGTCGCCGAGAGTTCGACGATCGCGCAGGGATTGAAGCCTTCGAGAGTCGCCCGCGCGTTGCGGCTGTACGCCTTGTGCCCTTCGTCGAGGACGATCAGGGGCCGAAGCAGCCGGAGCGTGTTGCCGAGGGAGGTCTTGATCTGCGGTCCCCACAGCCCATGGGTCTCGTCGAACGTGTCGAGGTTGGGAACCTCGCGCAGAAGCTCCGCGTGGGCTCTCAGGTCCCCGTCGTCCGGAAAGAACCGGTCGAATCCTCCGCTGTCGCGAAACATGCGGAGTTGTTCCTTGGTCTTGCGGTTGGCGGACGGGAGCATGAGGAGGAGGACGCACAGGTTCTCGGCCACATCCCGCGGGCCGAACCCGTTCTTCTTCTCCAGAATCAAGGTGCGGCCCGCGGAGGCAAGGTCCAGGCGCTGGCGGTAGTAGTGGTCGCGGTCTTTCAGCGCGGTCAGGGTCTGTCGGTAGATCTGGGTGCTCGGGACGATCCAGAGCACGAGTCCGGTCTGGCTTCGCCGGAACTTCGTGGCGACCTGGTCGATGACATGGAGGGCCAGCAGCGTCTTGCCGCCGCCGGTCGGGATCTTCAGGCAGAAGGCGGGTAGCGGCCTGCCCGCGCCGTCCGTGCGGTCCGTGTACTTCGGACGCGCCGGAACGGACTTCTCCCATGCCCGGCGGACCCAGTCGAAGCCCCATTCCGGATTCTGGGCCCGAGCCTTCGCGTCCTCGGCACGGTAGTGGGCGAGATGGTCGAAGAGCCCGCCGGTCGCCGCCAGGGTACGGCGCTGGTAGTCCTTCAGGATCATGGCGCGCCGCAGCTCAGGAATCCGCGACCACGCGGTAGATCTCGAACGGAAGCTGGCAGAACTCGACTTCGTACTGGTTCAGGAAGCACTCGTCGAGATGCTTCGTGGGCGCGAACACGACCCGCTTTCGCCCGTTCGCCGGCGGCAGCGCCTTGGCGAACGCCAAGTCGAGAGCGAGCACCTTCAAGCGCTCCGCGTCGGGCTCGTAGACCAGGAACACGTCGGTGGAGGCCGTGCTGCCGATCAACCAGCGGTCGCGGTCCATTTCGCGGGGTCTCAACTCCTCGCCCGTTGCGGTGAAGAAGATGTAGCCGGCCAGTGCGTCGTAGGTGGGGAGTGCTCCGGCGTCGAGGAGCGATTCCTCGCGCATCGGTCCGCCGAGCTCGAGGTAGCTGAAGGTGCCTCCCATGCCTTCTCGGAGAGCCTCGTCCTTGGCGTCCGGTAGGCCCTGCGCGACCCGGCGGATCCGTTCCGCGGTCAAGGTGTCTGCGTAGTCCTCGCACTCGATGAGCACGAAGCGGCGATTGCCGCCGTCCTCCTTGTTTTGCGCGAGCACCGCGTGCGCCGTCGTGCCTGAACCTGCGAAGGAGTCGAGCACGATGGAGTTCTCGTCGGTGGCGAGCTCCAGGATGCGTCGGATGAGCGTCGTCGGTTTGACCGTGTCGAACACGTCCTCGGAACGCTCGAAGTCCGCAAGGGCGACCAGTTCCTTCTTCGCCGCCTGGGTGTGTCCCACGTCTCTCCAGGGCCAGAGCGTCTGGGGAACCACGCCTTCCTGGACTTCGGAGAGGAACCGCTTCAGCCGGGGCATGCTCTGTCCCTTTGCGCCCCACCAGATTCGTCCTTCTCAAGCTCCGAGAAGTTCTCGGGCGAAACCCGGAAGTAGTTGCCGATAGACGGCTTGAACGTCTTGCCGGACGGGCTGGTGACCTCGTAGGTGCCCTTGCTGTAGTAGTTCCGTGCGGTCAGGTCGCTCGACGCCCACGGTCCGCGGGGATCGCCGTCGGGATTCTTGTAGCGCCTCCTGGCGCTCTCGCTGCGCTTCAGCCTGTTCGGGGTCCAGCGCTCCGCATCGCGCGCGTAGACCAGGATGAAGTCATGGTCCTGGGAGAAGTGGCGGGCCGTGTTCTTCGGTGAGAAGATCTTCTGCCAAATCACGGTTGCCACGAAGTTGTCTTCGCCGAAGACCTCGTCCATCAGCGCACGCAGATGGTGTACTTCGTTGTCGTCGATCGTGATGAAGATCGCGCCATCGTCGCGAAGCAGCTCTCGCAGCAGTTTCAGGCGAGGCATCATCATGCAGCACCACTTGTCGTGGCGCGTCAGATCCTCCCGGTCGACCGCCTTGCCCAGCCAGTCCCGCATCATCGGCGAGTTCACGTTGTCGTTGTAGACCCAGTCCTCGTTGCCGGTGTTGTACGGCGGGTCGATGCAGATGCACTTGACCTGCCGATACAGGGTCGGCTGGAGGGCCTTCAGGGCGGCGAGATTGTCTCCGTGGATGACGAGGTTGTCGTGGAGGCTGGGAGTCTCGGACAGCCCGCGGCCGGGACGGCGCGTAGCTCGTGGAAGGGCACCGTGAGATGGTGGTTCTCGACCAGGTTGCGGCCCTTGAAGTGGAGGCGCGGCATCGTCCCTAGAGAATCGTCGTTCCGGGCGGCGGCGTCAAGGTCCTGCGGAGGATCCTGGCTCTGCGGCTTCGGAGTCGAGGGCCCTCTGGAGCTCTACGTGCCCCGCCGGGGCGCCTTGAAAAGCAGGAGGGTGCTTGGCGGCGCCGTGGGACCCGGACCGGGGACTCCGACAGGGCAGAGAGGTTCCGCGTGAGCGGATTCGGGCACCTACCGCTTCAGCAGCTCAAGGAACCTCTCCGTGGTGATCTCCGCTCTGCGCAGAACGTCCTTGAGCGTCCCCTTCGGCATGTCCTTGCCGTGCATGGGGATCGGAACGGGGAACCTCATTCCGGGTTTCCTCATGATGGCGTGAGAGCCCTTCCGCCTCCACTCCTGCCAGCCGTCCCCTTCCAGAGCGCGCTTGACGTTCCTCGGCCTAGTGGACGGGAGCTTGGGGCGCGACGGCACTGATGAGGCGGGGCGGCCACGTGTTGATCGGAAGTCTCTCCCATTCGGGAACGCGGTCTGTCGAGGAGATCCCTCCCGCGACGGCGTCGGCTACCGGGAAGGCGCTGATCACTCCGGGTTGCCTGATTGCATCCTGAAACGTCCCCATCTCGGCGCAGCACTCGAAGAAGCCGGTAAGCGCCTCCCGCAGCATCGCCCGGGCGTCCGCTTCCGTCTTTCCGTGGCTGCCGACATGGAGGCCGCGACAGGCGGCGAGCCACACGTCGCCTTCCTTGTGTACCTCTACCTCGACAGTCACCGCCCACTCGAAGCCGCTGGCCTTCATCCTCCTTCTCCTTCCGGGATTCTCCAATGCACCTTTCCCCGTGACCGGGTGCGCTCTATGGCGCCGCCGCTCTTCATGAAGGTGGTCAGTTTGTGCGACACGACGCGCTCGGGCTTGCCGGCGGCGGCTTTCCATCCGCCGCCTGTGAGAGCATCGGCGATCTCCTGGAGCGTCTTCCATCCCGCTGCGCGGCGCAGGTAGTTCAAGCACGCGTCGAGCGTGGGCTCACCCTCGTAGACCGGGTATGGCACCGAATGCCATCCTTCATCCAGTTCAAGTTCCCACCGGAGCGTCTTGTTGTACTTTGCCACTGTCCGCCAATCCACACCGAGGTACTCCAGTACCCGAAGCTTGAGAATGGCGCGGGCCTTTCGGACAAGCTTGGCCACGCTGTCCAGGTTCTCGCCCGCGGAAACGTCGCCGTGACTCCAGGGGTGGCGCACTCGGAGCATTCCGGCGGACACCCCGCACTTCTCCTTGTCGCTCAAACTCATCACTTCGCGTTCGATGGCGTCGAACGTGCGCCGCACCTTCTCCCCCGTCGATAGCTGATCGGGAGCATCCAGCAGGGGCTTGATCCGGCCCGCATAGAGATCCGCCCAGCCGTTGTCGCCGAGCAGACGGGCGATCTTCTCCTTGACCGCTTCAGGAAGCGGACCAACCGTGGACGAGTCGGCGTCGTCGGTGACGCTCAGCACTTGGGTGTACCAGAGCTCTGCCGCGCCGCAAGCGGAGACGGCTTGACTGTCCACGAACTGGTCTTTCTGCATCAGGCCGTGGAGACGAATCAAAGTGCCTTGCGCTGCACGGGGAAGCTGCAGCCACTTGCGAAGAGCATTCCTAGCGTCTCCGACGACGCCCCCCTCTCTCGGGTCCGCCGTGAACATTGCATCGAAGCGAACTTGGCCGGGCCTGTAGGGCATTTCGTCCCCGGTCCGCATCGTTTGCTCAACGACCTCTACGCTTCGACCGTTCGCGTAGACCATCAGTTGCTTGACGGAGCAGAGTCTGTTCAGCGCGAAACGCAGAAAGCGGTGGGCATGGTAGACCGCCTCGCTTGCCCTTTCCCACGGCACTTTCCGATCGAGTTTCAGTGTGACGTATCCGGACTCCGTTATCTCGTAGATGTTTCCTTTTTCGCTGCTGAAGCCTCCAAGCAGGCCCATCGCTATCTCGGTCCTTCCCAGGCACTCGATATCCGCTACCGTGTCGACGGATACTGTGGGTAGATCAGACTTCTCGTACTTGGCAGCTACGGGGCCGGCCGGATTCAGCCATCCCTCCACGCCGTCGGCGATCCAACTGGCACTGCTGCACTGAAGTTCCTCGTCAGGTTCCAGGGCCACTCCTATGTAGGCGCTGTTGACGATGAAGGCGATGTGCCGCGGCTGTCTGAACCAGCCGGAGGTGAGGAGGAGGCAGTCGTCGAGAGTAATCTCGATATCCGTAACGGTGCGGCCGGAGACGGTCTTCCCTGAGACCACCCCGACCAGACGACTGTGTCGTCCGCCGAGGTGCCACGAGACGGACACGCCGCCGATAGGCATGCGATCCATCCGCGCCATCTCGATTTGGCTGTCGAGCGAGTCGACCTGGTTGATGATCTCAAGTCTCATTTCTCCGCTGGGCTCCGCGGCGAGCCTCCCGGGGAGCTTCCCCGTGGGTTCTTCCGGAGACCAGAACCATCCGACAAGTGTCTCCGTATTGGCGTTGCTCTCTGCCATCGCGGCACTGCTCTCCTGATTCGACTTCGGCGTCGGGCTCTTCGGATGTTCTTGCGGAACGGGGGAGAAGCCGGGTTGAGGCGGTCCGTGGAGGCCATGTGCCGACAGGTCTGCGGCGGAACGCCCCTTCCGCAGCTCAGCGCTTCCGGCATGAGAGTACTACGGCGCCTCTCCCACGCACGAAGAAGCTGTCGCGAGGGTCTACCGGGCGTGCGGCGTCACCAGGTACTTCTCGCCGGTTGCCTGCTTAGCGTAGACCGCGATCGACGCCGGATCGAGCGCCTCCCGCAGGGTAACGGTCTTTGCGTAGCCTGACGCGAACGTCGTCCTGATCTCGGCGGCGACCCGCTGCCGGAGCTGTTCCGAGGCCTCGTAGCCGATCCGCTGCAGGAAGTGGGGCAGCAGCCAGCCGCCGAGCCCCCAGGCCATGCCGAAGTTGCGTGTCAGGACGGTCTGGCTGCGGTCGAGGCCGCCGTAGATGTAGACCTGCTTGAGGGTCGCGGAGCCGTAGCGGTTGTACTCGGGGGCGGTGGCGGAGAGCGCCGCCTCCATCGCGGTCAGGATCTGGCCCGCCAGTTTGCCGCCGCCGGTGGCGTCGAATCCGAGGGTGGCGCCGGTGTCGGCGAGGGCGGCGATCAGGTCGGCCATGAAGCTCTCGGAACTCGAGTTCACGACGTGGGTGGCGCCGATTCCGCGGAGCAGATCCTCGTGTTCGGTCCGCCGAACGATGTTGACCAGAGGCACGCCGTCCGCGGTGCAGATCTTCTGGAGCATCTGGCCGAGGTTCGAGGCGGCGGCGGTGTGGACCAGGGCCGTGTGGCCCTCGAGCCGCATCGTCTCGACCATGCCGAGGGCGGTCAGGGGGTTGACGAAGCAGGAGGCGCCTTCGGCCGGCGCCGTGCCCTCGGGCAGCGCCAGGCAGCGCCTGGCCTCGGCCAGGCGGTACTCCGCGTACATCGAGCCGCCGAGGACGGCGACCGTGCGGCCGATCAGTTCCTGGGCGGCCGCTGACGAACCGGCGGCGACGACCACGCCGGCGCCCTCGTTGCCGGTGGGGATGGTCCGGTCGAGACGGCCGGCGACCTGCCGCGCGAACCCCTTGGGGATGTCGGCAACAGCTGCCGGGCCGTGGTCGCCATCCGCCGCCCGAATCGTGGAGACATCGGCCGGCCCGAACAGCACGCCCAGGTCGGAGGGGTTGATTGGCGACGCCTCGACCCGGATGACGACCTCGTCCGGTCCCGGCTGGGGCACCGGGACCCTGAGCAGCGCGAGTTCGACGGTGCCGCCGCCGGCGTCGTTCGCGCGGATCGTGGAGTGGAGAGCGAGTCCGTCGGCGGGGAGTTCGGTCATGGGTTCCTTCCTCGTTGGTGGGCGGCAACTCTATGCTCCACCGATGCCGGATCCCGCGCTTCCGTTCGAGGAGTCCTGCCGGCGTCCGTTCGACGTTCGGGGCCTGCTGGAGTTTCTTGCCGTTCGCGCCCTGCCGGGTGTCGAGTCGGTCGATCCGGAACACCTGCTTTATCGGCGGACGATCGACCTGGCGACGGTCGGTGCCGAGACCGGCGATCGCGCTGGATCCCGCCACGCGGTCTTGCAGGCTGACTTCGGTGCGGACCGCCACGTCCGGGTCCAGGTACGCCCCAACAGTGAGCGGACCATCGGCCGGGCGGAAAGGAAGGCACTCTCCCGTCGGGTTCGCCGGCTGTTCGACCTGGACGCGAACCCGGATGCCATCGTTTCGAGCCTCGGTGGTGTAACGGAGCTGGCGACAGGCGGCCGCCCTGTCGCCGGCGTACGGATTCCAGGCGCCTGGAGCGGCTTCGAGACCGCGGTGCGGGCGGTGCTGGGCCAGCAGATCTCCGTGGCCGGCGCCCGTACGTTGGCCGGCCGTCTCGTCGCGGCGCTGGGTGCGGAGCTCCCGGCCGCGTTGCGGGTGGACGGGCTGGAGCGGACGTTCCCGAACCCGGGTCGGGTCGCATCGTTCGACCTGCGCACGATCGGCCTGCCCGCGTCCCGGGCGCGGGCGCTCGGGGACCTGGCGTCCCGGGTCGCCAGCGGCGAACTGCGGTTCGACGCCGATCCACAGGAGGTCAGGCGGCGATTACTCGCGGTCGAGGGCATCGGTCCCTGGACCGTCGAGTACGTCGCGATGCGCGCTCTCGGCGACCGCGACGCGTTTCCGTCGAGCGATCTCGGACTGCGCAGGGCGATCGACAAGGCGGCGCCGCCGAGCGCGGCGGAGTTGGAGGCGATGGCGGAAGGCTGGCGGCCGTTGCGCGCCTACGCGGCGGTGCTGTTGTGGCGCCGGGCGGGTGACGGCTGATCCTGCGTTGAACCGCGCTGCTGGTGCGTTGCCGCGCGGCAGCCCTTCCGGGCAGGATTTGGGAGTAAGCTCCGGGCATGGTCGAACCGATTCCCGAGGCGCGCCCGGCGCCGCCCGACGACGGCCCCGCGCCGACGGCCGTGGAGTTCCCGGGCTGCCGGCCGGTCCGCGTGCGGCGCGAGGAACTCGAGGACTACGGCGACCGTCGCTTCGAGTACTGGGACGCCCGGACGGAGATCGCGATGGTGGCGGAGAACCCGACCACCCATCACGAGTGGGGCGCCATGCGGCTCGCGAGCTGCGTCACGCTGATTGCCGCCAAACGGGGCGCGCCGATCGACCTGATCGGAGCGGCGGCTCTCGTCGTGCGAGGGCCGGACGGCAGAAAGGAACGCGTCATGTCGGCGGATCAGGTCGTCTACGTTCATCCGGCCGAGGCGAGACCGAGCGGCCGCGACATCGAGTACGGCGTCGACACGCTGCCGGATGTCGTCCTGGAGGTGGACTACAGCACCGACGTCCGTCGGCGAAAGCTCCGCATCTACGAGGCCTGGGGCTTCCCGGAGGTCTGGGTGGAAGTGCCCGACGCGAGTTGGAGCTACCGCCCGAAGTCGCGTCGCTCCGCGCTGACGATTCACGTGCTGGAAGCGGGCCGCTACGTGGAAGCGGCAGTCAGCCGGGCTTTCCCCGGTTGGACCGCCGAAGAGATCCATGTCGCCCTGAACGAACCGGAGGCCTCGTTCGAGAGCGTCGACGTGCTCCGGCGGGTCGGCGCCGCACTCGGCGCGACCGAGGGAACGAGCGCGGCCGATGACCCATTTCTCGGCCGGGAACTGGCCGAAGTACGGGACGAGGCGACAGCCCGAGGGCGCGCCGAGGGAAGGGCCGAAGCGCAACTGGAGATGCTCCGCGCCATGGTGCCGCGGGCGTTCGCGGCGCGAGGACTCCCAGTGACGCCGCAACTCCAAGCGTGGCTCGACGAGGTCAGGCGGGGCGACGATGCGGCGGTGTTGATGGAAGTCGCGCTCCAGTGCCGGGACGCGGAGGACTTTCTCCGTCGCGCTCGCGGCCTTCGCTGATCTGTCTCGGACGTCCTGCAAACGTTTCGCGGGGGATGGGTCCTGGCGGCGCGGCTTGCCGACGCCGCGAGGGGCGGTCAGGGTTTGCCGACGTCGATTACGCGGACGGCGATCTTGCGAAGTTGCTCCGGTGGCAGTTGCTTGGCGAGGCAGCCTTCCAGCCGTTGCCGGAGCTCCTCGGGAGTCACGGGGCGCGTGCCGGTGTCGTCCGGAGCCGCCTTCTCGGGATCGCCGAACCAGAGCGCGAGAAGGATGCCGTGACCGCCCGTGGCCGGATCTTGTGCGTACCTGGCGACAAGCTGGTCGCGCGCCGCGCGGTACAGGGCGGGGTGGGACTGCTTCTTGATTTCGATGGGGACGTGGAAGCCGGCGCACGACAGGCGAATGTCGGCTCGGCGGTCGGCGGCGTAGCGGCCCTCGGGTTGGGCTTCGACTTCCGCGGGGAGGAGTCGCTCCAGGTGTGACAGGAGAGCGTCTCGGCAGGATTCCTCGCGTTTCGGGCGGGTGGGGCGACCGTACTCGTCCTCGTTCCAGAACTGACGCCAGTCGTTCGTGTTCGCGTAACGGATCGTCCTGGAGAGATCGTCGAGCCGGTCAAGTGCCAGGGCGGCAAGGTCGGCTGCGTTGGCGGGCGCCGCGTTGTTCAGCGTTGCACGGATCCGGTCGAGCTCGGGGCGCTCGTAGGAGGCGTCCCGGTGCACGTCGGTTTGACGATCGATGGCGAGCCGCAGGTTGGGTTGCCATTCCGAGAGGGACTCGTCGTTCGCAAGCCGATCAAGCGCCTCGGCCGCTTCTGCGTCCCGAGCGGCCGCCAGGAGTTCGATCAGGCCGCCCAGGCGTCCAGGGGACGGGTCGGGAGAGTGTGGAAGTTCGTTCCGGTAGATGCCCGCTCTTCCGAACTGCCGAATGAGCGCCTCCAGCGCTCTCGGAGGCAGATTCTTCGGTTTCAGGGTGAAGTCGAACCAGACGAACTTCGCAAGCCGGCTTGCGCGCTGTTCGATTCCGTCGACGAACTCCTCCAGAGGTCCCGCGTAGGCGTGTGGGTCCACGATGACGGCCGCTCCCAACCAGACGACTCTTTGGGCGACGGTCATGCTCCGGGCCGCCAGTTTTGCCGCGACGACCGCGCTTAGTTCCTCCCCGTCGGCGTACTGCAGGGCGGCCCAGAGCAAGCGGTTCAGGTCGGTCAGTTGCGTTGCGCGGCTCCGGACCGGGAAGCCGCGCAGGAGGGGCAGGCTCACCAGCGCCGCCAGCTCGGCGTGATCCGGATCGTGAGCGAGTTCCTCTAGCCCGGCAACCGGGACGCCGGCGACGCGATTGCTGCCGCCCCGGAGTTCGGCTCGCGCGAAAGGCAGCAGAACGGAGGCCGCAACCTCGGGGTGCTGCCGGATCAGGGCGCGGCGCCAAGCGGGGCGACGGCCCCAGACCGGCGGCACGCAGTAGTGGACCGCCAGGGCTTGGCGTCTTTGGCGTTCGGTCAGGTTCTCGACGAAGCCAGGCGCTTCTTGATGGCGGTCGTGAAGCGCCGCCAGAAAGGGGAGCGACAGCCGGTGGCGTCGTGACTCCGAGTGGAGGCGGAGAATCTCCTCGGGTTCAGGCATGTCGGCTCGGTCCAGGACGCCCCGCAGGCCTTGAAGCGCCGCGGTGGCTAAATCCTCGTCGGGGTCGAACTCCTCGCGCAGCCAGTCCCTCAACTGGGGCCGCGGTTGGTCTGGCTCTTTGGGATGGCGCGGCTTCGATTCCCCACCAAGCCAAGCCTCGTATGTGGTCTCTGCGCTTTCCGCATTCTTGAACCACTTCCCGGCGAGGCGTTCCAGCAGCCAAGGGGCGCCCCGGTTCTCGCGGAGCGCCGGAACTTCCTGGCGAACGGCAGCCAGCCACTGCCTCCGCTTTTGCTCGCGTTCCTCTTCAACGGTCCTCCTGGACGCTTTCAGCTTCCGCATCCGGTCTCGGAACTTCTCTTCCGCGTTCGGATCTTCGAGTGCCGGTCGCCAGGAGGGATAGCGCTGAACGCACTCGTCCAATCGGGCCTGCGAGAGGCCGTACTCGCCTTGCCGGAATCGCCTCCAGGCATACATGAACAGCCACCGAGCAAGGGCGGGCCGGGAATCGGCGAGTGCTTCGGCCTCGTCGAAGCACCAGGAACCGAAGTCGTCCGGCGGTTCTGCCTCGTACAGCCGTTGCTCGATGGCGTGAACGACATTGTCGGGAGGCTCGTTGTCGCCCGCTCGTCGCAGGCCCTCGCGGAACGCCTCCTTGTAGGCATCGGGGTGGCCTTCCAGCCAGGAGGAAATCCCGGTCCGGGCGTCCCCGGTTTCCAGGCTGCCGGCGTCAGGCTGACAGTCCACCGGAGCGCTGAGCCAGTCATACAATCGGGTCGGAGTCAGGTCCGTCCCGGTCGTTTCCAGACCGCGGACGAGGAGTTCCGCGGCGACTCTGGTTAGTAGGAAGTCGTCGAGGACGGCGCGCAGGTCGGATATGTACTTCGGCAAGGTATCCAGAAGGATCGTGACCTCGGTGTCGGAGGACCGCTCCGGTTCGGCCAGGCCACTCCAGAACTGGTGATGCGTTCCGAAGTGGTTCGAGGGTCGCGTCCGCGTGAGGCAGCCCCAGACATCCGCTGGGCCGACCATGCCCGGATAGAGCTGTTCCAGTGCCGCTCCGGCGATCCGGTTGTCGGGGTCTTCCAGTCGACCGTCGTGGACATCCGACAGGAGTCGTTCGAGGTGGGCGACGCTCTGGGCCCTGTCCGGGCAGTGGCGAAGGAAGGCGTCGAGTGCCCAGTGCCTGACCCGAGGCCACCAGCCGGACCCGCGCAGAATCGCGAGAATCGGTTCCGCGAGAGTCGGGATCGGGTCGGCGTAACGGAGCAGCAGGAGGAGGAACTCCGTCGAGTGCTGGTCGTCCTTTTCCCGTGGCGGGATCGTCAGCTTGCCGTGAATCTCCTCCGCCGAAGCATCGGTGGCAAGCGGAACGAAGGCGCGGACACTCCGCCAGTGGAGGTCCTTCAGTTTGGGGCCCTGCGTCAGTAGTTCGCGCAGAAGTCCTCGCTTTTCTCCGGCCGAGAAGCTGCTGACATCGCCGTACAGACCGATGCCGATTGGGTCGCGCTCGATCAGTTCCGACCGTGCCGGTTGCGAGTGGGCGGCCAGCCAGGCGGAGAGCCCACGGTGCTCGGTGACTACGCCACCGTCTCCTGCGGTGACGATGGAGACAACACGTGCTGCCGGGAGGCCGTGTTCGACTTGCCGAGCCAGATAGCGACCGGCAAGGAACTCGGCGATATGCCGGTGGGCCGGCTCGAAGCACCGCTCCGCGGGCGGCGCTTCCGCCGCGGCGCGGAACAGCCTGGTTGAGAGCGCGGCGCGTTGCTGTCGGCGCCAGACTTCGGCCTCCCCGGCCGAGGCGGCGGGCGGCGGCGGATCGACCAGGTCAGTCGGCTTGTACCCGGCGGTAGTGTCGGCTGCGGCGGATGGCAGACGGACGCCGGCCGTTCCTGAGAGCAACAGAAGCGAGCAGATGCGGCCCGCGGCTTCCAGGAGCTGGTCGGGGGCGCCGCGCCGGACGCCGGCGTTGAGATGCTCCTCGTTGGGCTCGGATACGAGGTGGCGGCAAGCGAACTCGAATAGCTCGGCCCGGTTCTCGGGCCACTCTCCCGCCTGGACGCTGGCGGCCAGCAGTTCGAGACTCTGAGGATTGCGAATCAGACCGCCGATCCCTCGCTGCTTCGCTGTGTCGAGGAAGCGGTGTCCGTCCTTAACGAACAAACGCGACTCCGCGACCTTAACGACTTCCTGGTCGGTCAGTGGATGCAGGCGGAGCACCGCCACCTCGCCGTCGGGGGCTACTGCCTCAAGGCGTTCCCGGTCGTTCGTGCCCAGCCAGTCCGCTTCGCGGCAGGAAAGCCGGAACCGGGGTTGCCCGAGCCGGTCCAGTTGCCTTCTCACGTCGTCCAGCGGTGTGCGGGCGTCGTCGCTCCCGGCTCGGATCTCGTCCAGACCGTCGATGAAGAGTGTCTTCCGCCGCCACTCCGGGTGGTGAGCGGAGTCGAGGGTGATGAAGTCGCGGGCCGAGATGAAGTGAGCCTGTTCGCCCAGATTCCGGCAGGCCTCCCGGAAGGATGTCGTCTTGCCCATGCCGGGGTCCCCGAGCAGCACGTAGGCGGGCGCCGAGTCGAAATCGGAGAGGGGCTTGCTGGCCTCTTCCCGCCCCTGCCCTTCGCCGATCTCGGTGCAGCTTCTCTGTACGAACTCGCTCCGGAACCAGGCCGAGGCGGGGCGCGACAGGAAGATCTCCAGCGGGATGCTCCCGTGCGGTTCGCCGCTCCCGGTCACCAGCAGCGTGCGGTGGGGGCGGAACCGCTCCTTGAAGATCCTCATCCCGCGGGAGGATCGCACTCTTGAACCGGTCTTGACCTCGATTGCCACGCTCCGGAGCCCCGATTGCAGGACGAAGTCGACCTCGTCACTGGCCTCGCGCCAGTAGAGCACCCGGGTCGCAGGGTTGCAGGTGTTCAGGAGATGGGCGCCGACCGCGCTTTCGACCAGGCGCCCCCAGAAGCTCCTGTCCGCTTTCGCGTCCTCGAAGGAGCGGTTCGACCCCACGGACATCAGCGCGGTGTCCAGCACGTTGAACTTCGGCGGCGAGTTGCGAATCCGAAGCGTGCTCGGCGAGTACTTCTGCAGCCCGGTGAGGAGCCCGATGCGGGAGAGCAGGTCGAGATAGCGGGCGAGGGTGGTGGCGTTGCCGGCGTCCTGCAGTTCGCCCAGCATCCTGTGGAGAGGGAGAATCTGGCCCGAGTAGGCCGCGCCGAGTTCAAACAGGCGTCGGATCAGGGCGGGTTTGTCCACCCTGGTCATGGCAAGCACATCCTTCTCGATCGCGGGTTCGATCAAAGACGTCGTGACGTACCTGCGCCATCTTGGCTCGTAGTCCCGCCAGTGCGGCGGCCACGTCTCCGTCAGGCGCATGGCCCCCGGGTTGCCGCCGAAGTAGACGTATTGGTCCAGATCGAGCCCGAAGGCCGTCTTCATTTCTCCGAATGACCAGTGGCGGACGTCGATGACCTCGAACCGGCCAGCCATGCTCTCGTTCAGGCTCGACTGAATGGACATGGGCGCCGAGCCGAGGATCACGACGTGCAACGGAAGCTCGTCCCACCTGTCCTTGTCCCAGAGGCCCTTGACGGTGCTGGACCAGTCGGGGATGTACTGAAGCTCGTCGAACACCAGCACGCTTCCTCCGTGCTTGGCGGCGTCCGCTCTTGCCAGCCCCCAGACTTCGGTCAGCCAGTTCGTGTCCCGAGGCGCCGCAGGTGACCGCCGTCGAGCCGTCGGCTGGCTTATCTGGCGGCTTGTCGCGTCGTTGTCGGGGGAGTCGACTGCGTAGTAGCGCCAGGGGCCGGCTAGAGTTCGCAGTGTCTGCTTGACGATCGTCGTCTTGCCGCTTTGCCGCGGTCCGAACAATGTCTGGATCGTCCGTGGAGGTTCCTCCAGACGTCGTTTCAGGATGGCGACCTGCTCGCGCTCAAACTCCATCGCACGGATCAGTGTATGACGCTGAGTAGATTTATTCAAGAGAGTAATCGGCCGTAGGTGCTGGGTGTCTTCCTTCTTGGGCTTCGCGTAGGATGGGGCTCACTCTGCCCACCGCCGCCTGGAGAACCTGAATGACCGTCACCTACCTCGACCTCGACACTCCGATCGGCACCCTCCGTCTGGTGGGCGACGAGAGCTCAGTCGACTGCATCGACCTGCCGAACCGGGCGGCCGAGCCGCCGGATCCAGCTTGGGAACGCTCGAACGGAGCCCTTCCGGCGGCACTGCGGGAGGCGAAGCGGCAGCTCGGCGAGTACTTCGACGGCACGCGCCAGGACTTCGACCTGCCGCTTGGCGCTGGCGGTACACAGTTCCAGCGTCGGGTCTGGGCGGAACTGCAGCGCATCCCGTTCGGCGAAACGATCTCCTACGGCGAGCTCGCGGCGAGGATCGGTCGACCGTCGGGCTCGCGTGCGGTCGGCCAGGCCAACGGAGCAAACAGGCTGCCGATCGTCGTGCCTTGCCATCGGGTGATCAGCCACGACGGGAAGCTCGGGGGTTACGGCGGTGGCCTGCCGACGAAGCAGGCGCTGCTCGACATGGAACGCTGCGTGGCCGGGACGTAGCGTGGCGGGTCGGTCGCCGCTTCGCGGCGCGGCTTCCTAGCCGCCTGCGGCGGCAGCCGGCGGGGACGCCGGCGCACCCAGTGGCAAGAGGCCGGCCAGAAGGCCGGCGCACCTACACTCGGTTGGTGCGAGGCGCATCGACTTCGGTTCGCGTCGTGAGCGGCACTGGGTCGCCGGTGCTAAGCTCGCGCGCGTTCACGAACGCACTTTCATCGCCACAGCCACCCCGCTTGGAGACTCCGATGCGCACATTTCGACTCGGGTTCATGGCGGCCGCAGCCGCTCTTCTCTTCGCAGGCGCCGCCCTTGCCGCGCCGCCGTCCACCGACAACTGGCCTTCGTTCCGCGGCGCGGACGCGATGAGCGTCGCGGATGACGACCCCCGCCTGCCGGACTCCTGGAGCGCGGAGGAGAACGTGGTCTGGTCCGTGGACGTGCCGGGTCTCGGGTGGTCTTCGCCGATCGTCCTGGGAGACCGCGTGTTCGTCACCACGGTGTGGAGCGAGGGCGAAGTCGAAGAACCGAAGAAGGGCCTCTACCTGGGCGGGAACCGGATGCAGCCCTCCGCGGACGCCCACCACTGGACGGTGTACTGCTTCTCGGTCGAGACGGGCGAGAAGTGCTGGGAACGGGAGGTGCTGACCGGCGCGCCGGACTTCCCGCGTCACCTGAAGAACACCTACGCATCGGAGACCCCGGTCACGGACGGAGAGCGCGTGTACGCGTACTTCGGCAACGTCGGCGTGTTCGCCTTCACCCTGGACGGCGAACCCGTGTGGGAGCGCCGCTTCGAGGCCGTTCCGACCCGCTACGGCTGGGGTACCGCCGCGTCGCCGATCGTCCACGACGGACAGCTCTACATCGTGAACGACAACGAGGACCAGTCCTACATGGTGGCGCTCGACGCCGCGACCGGCGAGGAACTCTGGCGCGATCCCCGCGACGAGGGCAGCAACTGGGCTACGCCCTTCGTGTGGGAGAACGAACTGCGCACCGAGGTGATCACGGTCGGAACCGACCAGGTGCGGTCGTACGACAAGCAGGGCAACCTCCTTTGGCACTTCGGCGGCATGTCGTCGATCGCCATCCCGCAGCCGTTCTCGGAGTACGGACTGCTCTACGTGTCCTCGGGTTACATCGGCGACCAGATCCGCCCGGTCTACGCGATCAAGCCTGGCGCGGAAGGCGACATCACCCTCGAAGAGGATCAGCAGAGCAACCGCTGGGTGGTCTGGTATCAGCCCCAGGCAGGCTCCTACAACCCGACGCCGCTGATCTACCGTGACCGGTTCTACACCCTGCTCGACCGCGGCTTCTTCACCGCGCACGATCCGAAGACCGGCGCCGAGGTCTACGGCAAGCAGCGCATCGAGCGCGGTTCCGGCGCCTTCACTGCCTCGCCCTGGGCATACAACGGAAAGATCTTCGTGCTCAGCGAGGACGGCGACACGTTCGTCATCGAAGCCGGCGACGAGTTCAAGGTCGTCGGCAAGAACTCGCTCGACGAGATGTGCATGTCGACGCCGGCCATTGCCGACGGCAGCCTGTTCATCCGCACCCGCAGCAAGCTCTACCGGATGACGAACCAGGGAGCGTCGGCCGGACCCTGACCGGAAAGCGCGAAGTGGCGAGGGCCGTGGCGGCCTGGGCGGCGTTCTCAGCCTTCGCCTTCCCCGCGTTCGCGGTCGACTTCGATGACGTAGCGGAGGTGTTCCGCCTCCGCTGCGCCGGCTGCCACCAACAGGGAGGACCCGCGCCGTTCGCGCTCGAGACCTTCGAGCAGGCGCGTGCCTGGTCGTCCTCTATCCGGCGGGCCGTCGCGTCGGGACAGATGCCGCCGTGGCACGCCGACCCGCGCTACGGTGAGTTCGCCAACGACCGTCGCCTGCCGGCGGCGGAGAAGGAGAAGCTCCTGGCCTGGATCGACGGCGGCAGCCGCCGCGGCGACGGCGCCGCGGCGATGGCGCCCGCCTCTGCCCCGGAGCGCCCGGGGAGCTGGGGAATCGGCGTTCCTGACCTCGTGTACGAGCTCCCGCAAGAGGTCACGATTCCGGCCGCCGGCGAGGTTCCCTACCACGGCTACCGCGTGGAGACGAAGTTGCCCGAGGACGTGTGGATTCAGGCGGCGGAGACGCAGCCGGGGAACGCCGCCGTCGTTCACCACGTGATCGTGCAGGCGTTCCCGGGTCCCGGGGCGTCGACGCCGGCCGGAGTCGACCCGCGTACCACGGGCGACCTGGGTGGCTACGCGCCGGGCACCGGTCCGCTGGTCATGCCTTCCGGCGTCGGCCGCCGGCTGCCGGCCGGCGCGGTGATCGACTTCCAGATGCACTACACGCCGACCGGCCGGGTCGAGACCGACCGCAGCCGGATCGGCCTCGTGGTCGCAGCCGAGCCGCCGCGCTACGAGTCGCGAACGGCTCTGTGTTCGACTCCCTTCCTGTGGATACCGGCGGGGGAGAGCGATGTGCTTTTCGAGGCGGAACTCGTGTTCCCGCGCGAGAGTCGCTTGCTGTCGCTGCGGCCGCACATGCACCTGCGTGGCGACACGTTCGAGTTCCGGGCTGAGTATCCGGACGGCCGGTCCGAGATCCTGTTGCGCGTCGACGGTTACGACTTCAACTGGCAGACGACCTACCGCCTGGCCGAGCCCAGGCCGATGCCGGCCGGCACGAAGCTCCGTTGCGTCGCCACCTACGACAACAGCGACGGCAATCCGAGCAACCCGGATCCGACCCGCGACGTCTCCTGGGGCCGGGAGACGACGGACGAGATGATGATCGGCTTCGTGGACTACTACGAGGTGGACTGAGCCGGATTCCATTCGCCGCGGGCGACGGCGGGCACGAAGTCGTCGAGACCGTCGGGCGGGTAGTCGATGGCCCGGTTCTGTTCGGCGCTCATGTAGGCGGCCATCAGCAGGCGGGTCACTTCCAGACCGTCCTCGAACGTCTCCCCGGGTCGCTCGCCGCGGCGGAAGCTCTCGACCATGTGCCGGTTCTCGGCGTCGTAGCCGTACGCCACCGGCTCGTTGGGGAGGACCGGCATGAGTCCCATCTCGGCGTTCTGCTTCTCGACCAGATCCTCGCCGGTGCGCTGTGTCAGATCGCGGCTGAAGAAGAGCTCGAGGTCCGTGTCGAGGCTGTTGGCCCGCATCGAGTACTCGGGGCCGAGCAGCTCCATGGATAGCCGCAGGCCGGCGCCCACGTAACTCCAGGAGGTCGTCGCTTCGACGACGAGGGGCGTGCCGGCGTCGTCCTCGTACTCGACCATGGCGCGCGCGAAGTCCTCCGCCGGCCGGCGGGCGTAGTCCACCGCGTCGCCGTACTGCCGGCGCAGACGCGCGGCGTACTCGGGCCGCTGCCACTTCAGGCAGTGGATCTGCGCGTGGACCCGCTTCGGCGTCAGGCTGGAGCGCGGTTTGTGCGGGTCGGTGAGGAGGAAGCGCGCCGCTTCGACGGAGTGGCACATCATGTCGTTCAGCACGCCGCCGCCCTGCAGGTCGCCCTGCCAGAACCAGGCGTTGTGCGGGCCGGAGTGCTCCTCGGCTGCGCGGGCCAGGTAGGGGCGGCCGGCGGCGCGGGCTCCGCGTTCCCAGGCGAGTTCGCGGCCACGGACCACGGCGGGACTGAAGACCTGGTTTTCGAGGTAGCCGTCCAGGACGTCGATCTCGCGTGCGAGTTCGACCATTCGCAACGCCTCGGCGGCGTTGCGCGCGAGCGGCTTCTCGCAGGCGACGCCGACGAGATGGCCACGGTCGCGGCTCACCACGCTGGCGATCTCCTCCATGTTCGCGACCCGGTGGTCGTTGCGGCCGCAGATCCAGATCGCGTCTATCCCCTCATCCTCGACCATCTCGGCGATGGATTCGCAGGCCCGGGCCTCGCCGACGTCCAGATCGTTCGCCAGGGCCGCCGCGGACTCCGCGCTGGCCCGGTTCGGGCTCCAGACGCCCCGGATGTCCGCGCCCCGGACCGCGGTCCAGGAACGGATGTGAAAGCGGGTGATGAAACCGCTGCCTACGAAACCGATGCCGAGGGGACGGCGGGCTGACACCCCTACGTCTCCCTCAGTTCCCGGGCCTGGGCGATCCAGCGCTCCACCATGGAGGCGGAGGGCGCGCGGCGGCTGAGGTTCCGATCCGTGTTCACGGTGCTCATCTTGGCGGCCAGGTTGACGGAGCGCCGCCGGCTCAGGTCACGGACCGTACGCACCCCGGAAGCGCCGAGCAGTTCGGCGAAATCTCCGCCGATTCCCCGGATGCGCATCAGGTCGGCCATGTTGACGAACCTCTGAAGCTGCCGTTCGGGCAGGCCGGTGCGCTCGGAGAGCAGGCGACGTTCCCTGCGGCCGTTGCAGGCCGCGAGGAGTGCGTCGGTAGTGCGGATGTCAGCGGTGGCGAGCTTCCTGGCGACGACCGGACCTATCCCTGCGATCTTCCGGACACCGTATGCCATCCGCCCGTGCGCCTACTCGCCGCCTTCGAAGGTGACGTCGAGGCCCTCGACGTTGCCGCTTACGTTTACCTCGATCACCTGCTCGCCCAGCTTCTCATGCCAGAAGACGAGCTCGTAGGAACCGGCGGGCAGACCGTCGATGAGGAAGGCGCCGTCGCTCTCGGTGGTGGAGTGGAAGGAATGCTCCATGACGAACACGTAGGCGGCCATCCAGGGGTGGACGTCGCACTTGACCTTGATCGGTTTCTCGGGCGCCCTGAACGACTTGATTCTCGTACCTCGCGCCGGCTGGCCGATGTTGAACGGCCGGTTCGCCTTGGCCAGGGCCCGGACGTTGTGAAGCGTGGGATCGTCGTTGACGATCTCGATGTCCTGCTGGACGCGGGCGCCGATGACCCGGGGTGTATAGAGGCAGCCTCGCTGCTCGAGCCGTACCGCCTCCGCCGGTGTTTCGCCGACGCTTCCCTCCGGGGCCTCCTTCAGGTAGACGAAGACGTTCTCGACGGCGCCGCCCTCCCCGATCAGACTGTCCCGGGAGAGGACTCGCTTGCCCTCGTAGATCGCAGCGCAGTTCGGGTCGGCGTCCATGCGGAGCGGAAACCGCTTCAGCGGTTCGCCTTCGTAGGTCACCGTGCCGCTGATACTGAAGTCCGCGGCGGCCGCCGGAACGGCGACCGCGAGAAGAGAGGCGACCGCGACGATCGCAGCCGGAAGCGAGATACGCGGTGGGTCAAGAGCGATGCGCGACATGTCCTGCTCTCCGTTTGCTGCCTAGCGGGAGTAGTACTCGATGACGAGGGGCACTTCGCACACGATCGGCACTTCGTCCCGAACTGGCGTGTTGCGGAGAGTCGCCTGGTACCCCGTCTCGTCCGTTTCGACGTAGGTGGGCACGGTGACGCCGCGCGGCTCGTTGAAGCAGCGCAGCTTCCGGCTCTTCTCGCGTACCTCGACGACATCGCCTTCCTTGACGCGGAAGGACGGAATGTCCACGCGGCGGCCGTTGACCAGGATGTGGCCGTGGCCGACGAACTGGCGGGCGGCGAACACGCTGGGGGCGAAGGCGCGATGGACCACGGCATCAAGCCGGGTTTCGAGCAGTCCGACCAGGTTGTCGCCGGTGACGCCCTTCATGCGGGTCGCGCGCTTGTAGTAGTTGCGGAGCTGGCGCTCGCTGACGTTGTACTGGAAGCGGAGCCGCTGCTTCTCGAGCAACTGCCTTCCGTAGTTGCTCTGGCGCCGGCGCCGCTTCAGGCCGTGCATGCCTGGCGGGTGGCTCTTCTTTTCCATGTAACGCGCTGCCTTGGACGTGAGCGCGACGCCCAGCTTTCGCGAGAGCTTGACCTTGGGCCCGTTGAATTTCACCTGTGTCTCCGATGTCCTGTTTTGCCTTGCCGATCGACGGACGTGGAGGCAACGAGCCGATCGGCGTGCCGAGAGTCGGTGTCCGACCGGCGCACCTATCGCTTCAACTGTTCCTAAGGGGCTTTGCTGCCGCCGTCGAGCGGACGCGCATTGTAGCAGCGGGCCGTTGCAGACCCAAGTGGGCGACGGGTCCGTACCCTCACGGTCTCTGTCACCGATGGAACCCGGGTGGCGCGATCCGCGCCGCCCGTGAACCAGTCCGTGCGCCCGTCATCGGGCTCACGGATGGAACAGGGTCCGTTGCGCGGTCCGGCGCCGGAACGCAGCGGCCGACGGGCTTCCTGTTCGACCGGTCCGGCCGCCCTCGAGCCCCACGCGGCGGCGGACGGTCTCGAACAGGCGGCCGATCTGTTCGGCGTACTCTCCACCACCTTTCATCCGGTGATGGAAGCGGGGGTCGTTCAGGTCGCCGTCGCGAGCCTCTCGCAGCCGGTTCAGAACCCGATCCCGCCGGTCCGGAAAGTGCGTGCCGAGCCAGTCGGCGAAGAGCTTCCGCAGACCGTGCGGCAGGCGAACGAGGATGTAGCCCGCGCGCCCGGCGCCGGCCTCGGCGGCTGCCTCGAGGATGGCCGGGATCTGGTCGTCGTTCAGACCGGGGATGATGGGCGCCGCCATCACGCCGCAGGGGATGCCGGCCTCGCTCAGTGCACGCAGCGCTTCCAGTCGTCGCCTTGGACTCGAGGCCCTGGGCTCCATGCGAGCCGAAAGCGACGGAGACACGGACGTGATTGAGAGGTAGACCCCGCAGGCTTGGAAGCGGTTGAGTTCCAGGAGCAGGTCGAGGTCACGGGTCACGAGGTGATTCTTCGTCACGATCGCGACCGGGTTGCGGAACTCGGCCAGCACCTCCAGGCAACGGCGGGTGACGCGAAGCCGCCGCTCGATCGGCTGGTAGGGGTCGGTGACGCCCGAGAGCATGATGACCTGGGGCGTCCAGCGAGGGTTCTCCAGCGCCTGGCGCAGCAGTTCGGGGGCTCGTTCCTTGACCAGGATCCTGCTCTCGAAGTCGAGTCCCGCCGAGAAACCGAGGTACTCGTGCGTGGGCCGCGCATAGCAGTAGATGCAGCCGTGCTCGCAGCCGCGGTAGGGATTCAGGCTGTACCGGAAGCCGAGATCCGGGGAGTCGTTTCGTGACAGGACCGTCTTCGAGTCGTCGCGGAACAGCTCAGTCGCCGGGACGTCGCCGCGTTCCGCCCGGCTCTCTCCGGGCTCGAAGTCGACATCGATGCGCTCGAAACGGTTGCGCGGGTTGGCGGCGGCGCCGCGGCCCCTGAGTGCGCCGTCCGGCGCTTTGGCCGGCCGTGCGGAGCCGGAAAGCGGGCTCTCGGACGGCGTTGTGACGGGAGCGGTCACCGGAAGGAGGTTACCACGATTTACGCCTTGTTTGCGTTCTCTCACGCAGAGTCCGAGGCCCTCAATGGAGGTCAGGTCAGCGGAGGATCAACTGCGGGCGCTGTGAGCGCCTTGCGCGGGCGAACGCGATCACGCGTGCCGCGTCGAGGCCGCGCGCGCGCAGATCGTCGACCAGGCTCTCGCTCCGGTCCGGTGCGACCGCCAGCACCAGGCCGCCCGCGGTCTGGGGGTCGAAGGCGAGCTCCAGCCGCGGCCCCGGCGGTGCCTGCCGCTTCACGGGCAGCGGCAGGCGCGTGTTCTGGTGGTGGCTCGTACTGCGTTCGCCACGTTCCAGCAGTTCAAGGGCGCCGGCCAGGGCGGGGAGAGCGTCGACCTCGACCTCGATGTCGATGCCGCTGGCCAGGGCCATCTCGCCGACGTGGCCAGCGAGACCGAAGCCGCTGATGTCGGTTGCCGCACGGGTCCCGGCTCGCCGCGCTGCCTCGAGCGCGCCGCGGTTGCTGGTCTGCATCGAGGAGAAGACGGCACGGACGGAGCGACCCGGGCAGTGTCCCATCCGGTCGGCGGCAAGCAGGACGCCGGAGCCCAGCGGCTTGGTCAGGACGAGTTCGTCGCCGGGCTGCACCGCGCCCTTGAGCAGGAGGCCCGGGCCGTTCGTTGCGACTCCTTCGACGTGAAAGCCGACGACCAGCTCGGGCCCCGTGTTCGTGTGGCCGCCGAGCAGGAGCACGTCTTCGGCATCCAGCGCCGCGCGCGCGCCGGCCAGGACCTGGAACAGGAGCTCCTCGGCCGCCTCGCCGTCCGCGGTCTGGGGCAAAGTGACCAGAGCCTGCGCGATCCGGGGCGCCACGCCCGTGGCGTAGAGATCGGAGCAGGCGTTGACCGCGGCCACACGACCGACAAGCCATGGATCGTCGGTGAAGGCGGGAAACGCGTCGAGGGAAGCGACGACCCGGTCGCCCGACGGTGTCCGGTATGCCACGGCGTCGTCGGGCGTGGCTGTGTCCAGAATCACCTCGGCGCTCCGGCCGGTCGTTCGGTCCAGGCCTGCCCGCGCGAGCGCCCTGCCAAGGCGGTCGGGCCCGACCTTGGCGGCGCAGCCGCCGCAGAACATGGCCGCCTGGGTTCCGCCCGCGTGGCCCATTCGCCCGGCATCGTCCGCGTCGCCGTCTTGCTCGGGCGTCATGTCGGCGAGCCAGGGTCGCGGCGCTCCGTCCGGATCGAGGGCCTGGAAGCGCTCCATGAACCGCCGGTCGATCCGGTCCTTCAGGCGCATGACCCAACGGCCCTCGAACGTGCGTCCCCACTTGGCGCCCACCGCCGTTCCGTCGCCGAGATTGAGCAGCGAAAGGAAGTCACCTTGCGGCGTGTAGCGCCGCAGCGGCCGCCCGCCGAGGCGCCGCTCCAGGTTCTCGATGAGGTAGGGCCCCATGCGCACCGCGTAGACGCCGGCGCGCGCGCGCCCCGGGTGGTCGGTCAGGGTCGCGCAGTCGCCGACCGCGAAGATGTCGTCATGCCCCTCGACCTGCAGGGTCGATCGCGTGCGCACGAAGCCGGCGTCGTCGAGCGGCAGGTCCGAGTTGCGGAAGATTGGTAGCGCCGCGGCGCCCGTGACCCAGAACGTCAGGTCGGCGTCGAGCTGGCCACCGCCTTCGAGTCGGACCGAGTCCGCTTCGACCGCCTCGACCTTGGCGCCGAACATCGTCTCGATGCCGCGCGCGCGGGCCGCGGCCGCGATCCGTCGCGCCAGGGACGGGTGGTAGCCGGGCAGGATCCCGTCGCCCGCCTCGACGATCGTCGTTCCGGGCTCGAGACCGCGGCCTCGCAGCCGCGCGTCGATGCAGAAGGCGAGTTCGATTCCACCGGCGCCGCTGCCGACGACGACGACCCGCGGTTCCGCGTTCGTGAGGGCATCCAGGCGACCGTCGACCGCCGCGGCCAGACGGTTGATGGGCCGCGTGGGTACCGCGTGTTCGCGAACCCCGGGGAGGTCGAGTGCCGCCACGGTCGAGCCCACGTCAAACGAGGCCAGGTCGAAGGGCAGGGGTTCGCGACCATCGACCAGCAGCCGCCGGGCCGCTGCCTCGACTCCGGTGCACGGAGAGATCACGACGCGGACTCCGGCCCTGCGCGCCAGCGGCACCGCGTCGATCTCCAGCTCGTGGCGTTCGTACTGGCCGGCTACCAGGCCGGGCGCCATCCCGGAGTAGACAGCGATCGGCGTGTCGACCACGAGAGTCGCTTCGACGGCCGGGTTCGGCCGCATGATCCAGTGGCGCAGTACCTGGATGTGAGTGTGCCCGGCGCCGACGAGGACGACCCGTATGGGCGGATCGGGCGCCGACCTGGCTACGCCGAACTCCCGGTCCGGACTGGACGTCGTTGCGGTCACCAGTCCGCCCAGACGAAGCGCACCATCTAGCCGCCCCCGGCCTCTTCCGATCCGCTGACGGCGCGCGAGTTCAGCAGAGCCGCGATCCGTTCGGTGTCGTAGCCGAGTTCGGCGAGCACCTCCTCCGTGTGCTCGCCGAGCTCAGGCGCCGGCCGCCGAATCGAAGCCGGCGAGCGGGAAAAGCGCCACGGCACACCCGCCATGCGCAGGCCGCCGATTTTCGAGTGCTGGACGACCTGGCTCATCGCCATCGCCTCAACCTGTGGATCGTCGAAGAACTCGGTTGCCGAGCGGACGGCGGCGCAGGGAACGCCGACCGCGACAAGGGCGGCCTCCAGCTCGCGTGAGGGCCTGGAGGCGACGATCGGGTCGATTACCGCGCTGAGCTCGCTGGCCTGACTCACCCTCTGTGGATTCGTCGCGTAGCGCGGATCGTTGCCCAGGTCGTCGCGGCCGATCGCTTCGCAGAACAGCTTCCAGAACTTGTCCGTGCCGGCGGCGATGAAGATCGGTCCGTCGGCGGCCGCGAACATGCGGTAGGGGAAGATGCCCGGTGGACCGGTGATCTCCGCGTCGAGCGGCAGCAGATAGGACTGGGCCTGCGCGCTCATGATCGCCTGGAGCAGGGACGTCTCGATGTACTGGCCCTCGCCCGTGCGCTCGCGGTGAAGAAGCGCCGCGTTGATCGAGCAGACGAGCAGCACGGCCGCCATGTAGTCCGACACGGCCACCGGACAGATCGCGGCGACCCCGTTCATCTGCTCCTGCAGGTGCGCGGCGCCGGCCATCGACTGGAGTACCGGGTCGTATCCGGGGCGCTGGGCGTACGGTCCGCTGCCGCCGAAGGCGCTGGACGAGGCGTAGACGATCGCCGGGTTGTGCCGGCTGAGGGCGTCGTAGTCGATGCCCAGCCTCGCGGCGACGCCCGGACGGAAGTTCTCCATCGCCACGTCGGCGGTCCGGGCCAGGTCGTAGACGACCTGCCTGCCCTGCTCCGTCTTCAGGTTGACGGAGATGCCGCGCTTGTTCCGGTTCCAGGCCTGGAACATCCGGCTCTCGCCCTCGATGAAGGGTCCCCAGTGGCGGGCGTTGTCGCCGCCGGGCGATTCGATCTTCAGGACCTCGGCGCCCAGGTCGCCGAGCAGCATGGCGCCGTACGAGCCGGCGATGAAGCTCGTGAAGTCGAGGACCCGGATGCCGTTGAGCGGGCCATGAGGGCGTGGGTCTGGCGTGGGCCCGTCAGGCATTCGGGCGATCTTAGCTACTCGACCAACTCGACGTTGTCGATCTCGAGCGAAAAGGCGCCGAGCTCGGCGGGGCCGCCGATGAAGAACGCCCACGCGCCCGAGGGGTCGAGACCGCGGAAGGACGACAGCGGGATCTCGACGCGGCCCCAGTCCTCTCCGGCCCCGAACGAGGCGGCGGCCGGCCGCATTCCCAGGCTCTCGCCGAACGCCATCGCCTGGTAGATCGCTCCTTCTCCGCGCGCGTCGAAAGCCAGGGCGCGAATGCCGCCGGCGTCGACGGGATCGCCCAACCGGGAACCGAGGAGGACCATGATCCCGGACCACGGGAAGGCGAAGCCCTCCTTGATTTCGCCCTCGATCCGCAGCGCCTTGCCGCCGCCGTTCCGTGGCACGGCAGTGGTTGTGACCGTCGACTTGCCGCCGGCGAACGCGTCGGTCGAGTCGGACCACCTGGGTGGCAGGGTACTGCCGTCAACGTCCTCGAAGCCGGTCAGAAGGGTGGGCTCGAGGCGCGGTCGGCCGGTCGCGGGTTCGGCGGTTCGGCGCTCGAAGGGCGTACCGTCCTTCCAGATCGTGACGATGTTGCGGGTTGCGCGCACGTCGGCGGTTGCATCGCCCTGGACCAGAACGAGGTCGGCCTTGAGGCCGGCGGCGATCCGGCCGCGGTCGCCCAGGTCGAAGGCGTCGGCGGCCGCGGCGGTGGCCGCCCGCAGGGCCTCGACCGGGGTCAGACCGGCGCGCACCAGGAGTTCGAGTTCCCGGTGGATGCTCGCGCCGTGGGTCGTTCCAGGATTCGGTGCGTCCGAGCCGGCGAGGATCGGCACTCCCGCGGCGTGCAGTTCGCCGACACCGGCCAGGATGTTCGCCATCAGCTCGGGATCCGGGTTCCGGCCGAAGTCCTGGCCGAGACCGCCTCGTTGCTCCGGCGTGAGGAAGGGAGCGATCAGCGGATCGGCGGCCAGCTCCAGACCGCCTCCCGTCCCGGCGATCGTCTCGAGCACCGCGAGCGTCGGAACGAGGAAGATCCCGGCCTCGCGAGCCGCTTCGACGAACTCCGGGCCTCCCGTACCTTCGAAGTACATGTGGACCAGGCCGTCGGCGCCGGAGGCGATGACCTCCCCGGCATCTTTCGCGGTGCTGATATGGAAGACGGCAAGCCGGTCGTGACTGTGCGTGGCAGCCACGATTCGCTGCAGGGTCGAAACGTCGAAAGTCGGAAGCGGGCGCTCGTCGGATCCGGCTTCGTAGATCACCTTGATGAAGTCGGCGCCCGCGGCTACCCGGTCGCCAATGAAGGCCTCCGTCTGTTCCGGATCGTCCAGGGTGGGCAGAGCGATTCCGAACTGCGTGCCGTGCCCGCCCGCGACGGTGACGGGGCCGCCGGCGAAGACGTCGGCCCGGTCCGGGACCGCGCCCGCGGCCTGTTGCCGCCGCCACTGCTCCGCCATGCTCTCGGCCGTGAGCATGTCGAGAACCGTTGTGACGCCGAAGTTCAGCGCCTGTTCGAGCGCTGGCCCGAAGTTGTGCGTGTGGCTGTCGATCAGCCCCGGCAGCAGGGTCAACCCGGCGCCGTTGACGATCTGCGCGTCGGCGCCGGCGGCCGCCGGAATGTCGTCGCCGGGCGTGACGGACTCGATCGAGCGGCCGCGGATCACGACGGTGGCGCTGTCGAGCACGTCGTCTCCGGTAAACACGCGGGCGCCCTGGATCACGGTTGCAGGCGACTGGGCGTACAGACCGCGCCGATGGCGAGTTGGCTGGCGATCAGGAGCGCGGCCAGGCATACGCGTTGCAGGGGTTCAGTCATGCTCGGTTCCGCTCGACTCTGGACGAAAAGACTCCAGCCGGTCGTATGCTAGCGACCGTGGCCGGCCCGTTGGCCGAAACAGCTCGGACGAAGGAGAGACACTTGAAGATCAAGCTGGATATCGACTGCACACCCGAAGAGGCGCGCGCCTTTCTCGGCCTCCCCGATCTGGCGGGGATCCAGAACGAGATGCTGGAGAAGTTCCGGGATCGCATGGCCGCCAACCTGAAGTACGCCGACCCGCAGGAGATGTTCAAACTCTGGTTCGGCGGTTTGGGAACCGGCTTGCGGCCCCCCGCCAAGGCGAGCAGAGCGAATCGCGACGCCGACTGATCCGACGCTGTACCACTGCTTCCCGAGGACCCGATGAACCGGGCGACCGCATCGGATTCCGGCCGGTCTGGCTGGCAAGTGTTTCTGGCGGCCCTGCGTCCGCGGTCGCGGCCGCCGAACTCCGAAACCGCGTCGGAACGCCGCATGCAGGCGCTGCGGATCGTCGGTCTCTGGTGCCTTGCCGTCGCGCAGCCCGTCTTCGATGTCGTCGGGCGCAGCCCCGAGTTCTTCATCGCCCACGACGCCCGGCCGGGAGATCTGCTGACGCTCGTGGTCCTGCTCTGCCTGGGCGGTCCGGCCGTGTGCCTGCTGATCGTCCGTCTCGCGGAGCTTGCCGGTGGAGCCCGCTGGCGCGGGCGTGCGGTGACCACGGTAGTTGCCGGCCTTGTCGCGGCCGTCGCGCTCGCGGCCCTCAAGCCGCTTTCGGGCGCGAATGGCGGCTTGCTTGTCGCGCTGGCCGTGCTTGCCGGCGTCGCCGCGGCGGTCGGCTACAGCCGGTTCGCCGCCGTCAGGACGTTTGCCACGTTTCTGGCCCCGGCCGTGCTCGTTGTGCCGGCAGTGTTCCTGTTGAACTCGAACACCAGCCGCCTGCTGGCGCCGCAAAGCGCTGTAGCGGCCCTCGACGGCGTCACCTTCGAGACCACGCCGCCCGTGGTGGTCGTCGTGTTCGACCAGCTTCAGCTCGCGGCGCTGCTCGACCGGGACGGCAACATCGACCGGGCGGCCTTCCCCAACTTCGCGGAGCTTGCCGACGATGCCACGTGGTTTCGGAACGCGACCGCGGTGGCGGCACTGACCACGTACGCGATGCCCGCCGTGCTGACGGGAATGCGCCCCTCCGAAGGCCGTCTGCCGGTGGCTGCCGCGCATCCGGCGAATCTCTTCACGCTGCTTGGCGGCCGCTACGGGATGCACGTCCTCGAGCCGCTGACCGGTCTCTGCCCGGAGACGCTCTGCCCGCCTGCCCGCATTTCGCCCACGCGCGTTCCATTCGGCGGCGCCGGGTTCTTCGGCGTCATTCGCGATCTCGCGATCGTGTACCTGACCGTTCTGCTGCCTGACGATCTGGCTGGGCCGCTTCCGCCGGTGGACCAGAACTGGAAGGACTTCGCGGCGAATCAGGGGCTTGGGTCGGTCGGAGACCGCTGGCTGGCGGCGCGGCTCGACGACCGCCGCGAGTCCGTCGACGGCTTCATCGCGGGCATCGACGCCGGCGCGGAGCCGACGCTGCACTTCATGCACGCACTCTTGCCGCATGAGCCGTTCCTGTACCTGCCGACGGGACAGCAGTTCACGTTTCACCGCGACCTGGTCGGCCTGCGGGACTCTAGGTGGAGCGAGGACCGGTGGGCGGCGGCGCTCACCTCCCACCGTTACCTCCTGCAGGTGGCCTATGTCGACACCCTCCTCGGCAGGCTGTTGACGCGCCTGCGCGAGGTGGGAATCTACGATGACGCGCTGATCGTCGTCACAGCCGATCATGGACTCAGCCTGCAGCCCGGCCAGCACGCAAGACTGCCGTCGGCATCCTCGTTCATGGATGTGGCCGGGGTGCCGCTGCTCATCAAGCGTCCTGCCCAACGCCGGGGAGAGGTGGTCGACTCGAATGTCGAGGTGATTGATGTCGTCCCGACGCTGGCTGCCCATCTCGGAATCGAGTTGCCGTGGGCGGCGGACGGCATGGACGTCCTCGACCCGGCGCGGCCGCCGCGGCCCACGAAGATCGTGTTGTTGGACGACGCCAGAAGGAAGATGGAGGTCCCGGGCGACCAGGGCCTTGCCCTGATCGAGAGTGCTGCCCGCAAGTTCGAATGGTACGAGCCGGGCGACCTGCTGGAAGCTCCCACTCCGGACGACCGGTACAAGGACCTGATCGGGAGCGCTGCCGGACCTTTGGTGGCGGGGCGCCGTGCGGACTTCGAGGTGGTCGTGGACGTGCAGCCGGCGATGCGGGACGTGGACCCGCATGCCGACTTCCTGCCTGCCCATGTCACGGGCGCCGTGGCAGGCCTTGCCGATGGTGCGCCGGCGCCGACGCTGGCTATCGTGCTCAACGGGACGGTGGCGGCGGTGACGCGGCCGTACTCCTTCCCGGTGGCCGGACGCCACGACGCATGGGAGGCGATCATCCATCCAGGCCGGCTCGTTCCGGGGTTCAACACGCTGGAGGTACTCGAGGTTCGCGAGGAAGACGGCGGCGCGTCCGTCGCCCTGGCGGCGACCCGTGGCGACTGGGCCGCCGACCGACTGCCGGACCTTGCTCGGGAGGAGGAACTCCAGCAGTTCGGCGGGCAGTCTTCGGGCTTCCACGACCCGGAGTGGGAGGGCGTCAGGCCGTTTCGCTGGACGCGCGGGAACGCGCGGCTGGTCGTGCCGCTTGATCCCGAGATGTTGCCTCACTCATTGGCGGTCGAAGTCCTGATGACCGGCAAGCCGAAGCAGTTCAGGATCGTCGTCGACGGATGTGTGCTCTTCGATGAGACGATCAATGAAGGCTGGAGCGCCACGTTCGAACTCGCAGGCTGCCCGCTGGCGCCGCCGGAGCTCGAGATCGAACTGCTGAGCGATACGCACGTTCCGTCGACGCACGACGATCGGAGGCTCGGCGTCGCTGTCGGTCGCATCGAGCTGCGCCCTCCGGACTCCGCCCCGTAGCTTCCCCCGGCATCGCTGGCCTGGGCCAGCCCGCCTTTACGCTCCCGCTCCGGCCTCGAGCCCGGTCACGTCGTACGACATGAGGATCAGGTCGTGGGTGGAGTCGTTGGGGTCGATCACCCAATCGGCGAGCAGGGCCTCGATCGAGAAGCCCAGCTTGTGGAACATCTGCCGGGCGCCGCGCTGCTCGCGTGCCATCTGGGCGACGATCTTGGTCAGACCGATCTGCTGGGCGAGCTGGAAGACGTCGTGCGCCAGGTGGCCGCCAAGACCGACCTGCCGGACTTCCGGCAGCACCATGATCCGGATCTCGCCGAGGTGCCGCATCCAGGACGACTCGCGGCGATTCAGGCTTCCGTAGCCCACGAGTCGGCCGTCGAGGTGGGCGACGACGGCGATCCGCAGCCCTGCGCTCACGCCGTCGATCCAGTTGTCAACGACCTTCGGATCGGTCAGGTCGACGCGCAGGAACCGGAGGTCCTCCTCCGGCAGGGCGCGTGCGAAGGCCAGCATTTCATCGTTGTCGCCTTGACCCAGGAGCCTGAACTCGAAGCGCTTGCCCTTCAGGTGGACCGTGCGCGGGTACTCGTTTGCCATGTCGTTCACTCGGCTGCCTCCGTTTCGCCCTTGGAATCCTCGGCGGGCGGGTCGTCCGCGAGTCGGTCAAGGTAGGTGGTGACGGCGGCGAAGGAACCGTCCACCGTGTTCTTGAACTGCCGCTGACCCTCCTCGGCGGCGTCGCGCCACGTCTGCATCAGAGCGCGGGCTTCGTCCGGCATGTTCGGGACCTGGCCGATCATTCGGTCGGCGAGTTCGAGTTGCCGTTCCTGCAGTGCGACGATCGCGTTGTAGCCGTTCTCGAAGGCCGCCTTCTGAAACTCGAGCACCTGCTTCTGGTAGTCGAGCACCTGCTTGGGAATGGTGGGTTGGTTCATCTAGGTCTCCAGGGTCTGATCTGCATGCGATGAGGGTGGGAACGGAGCGTCGCGGACCGGCGGGCGCGGGGCGCTGCCGGCCGCTTCGCGGAGTTCGCCGAGTGACTCGGCAAGCAACTCCGGCAGCACCGCGCCGCCCGGACAGGCTCGTTCGTTCACTGTGATGCCGACGTGCAGCAGTTGGTTGTAGGCGAAGAACGCGCAGGAGAGGCCCTGGCCGATGCCGACCGGCCAGGACGGGGTGTAGCTCAAGACCGGTCGGCCGGCCAGGAACATGGGAATCTGGGGGCCGGTCGCGTTGGCCACGGTGAGGTGGAAGGGCGGTCGGACTCTTGACGTCATCGCGCTGGCGACGGCCGCCAGCGGACCGGCGACCCCCTGGACCCGAACCAGGCTTGCCATGACGTCCGGGACGTGAGCCGCGCGCAACAGGCGGGTGAGCTGGTGAACGGCACGCAATCGATGTGCGGCGTCCACGTCCAGCGGAACGTCGACCGGGAGCAGGCTGCGGCGCTTGCGGCCGCGATCGGGGACGTCGGTGGCCTGGGCGATCCTCAGGCTGCGGCCGGCGGTCGAAATGCCCCTGGTGACCAGATAGCGATCGAGCGCGCCGCCGACCACGGCCAGGACGACATCCGAGAGCGCCCCGCCCAAGCGGCTGCGGATGGTGCGGATGTCGGCGTAGGAGAGTTCGCAGTGGATCAGGCGCCGGCGTCCAGGCACGGACCGGTTGAAGGGCAGAGGCAGGGGCGGCAGCGCGGCGTCGGGCATCACTTCGTTCAGGGTCAGCAGTGCGGTACGTACTTCCTCGGATGCAAGTTGCATGGCGCCTTCGACCAGGTTCTGCCCGGCCCCGGCCCAGTTCTCGACCCACTCCGCGATTCGCCTGTCCGAGGCGGCTCGGGACCGGAACGGTTCGTTCCCGCCACCGCCGTTCGCGGCGGCTTCCGGCGGATTCTCGTCCGAGCCCGCGGCAACGCTGTCGAACAGGACTTCGAACAGGTCGTTCGTGCCCAGGCCGTCCACCGCGGCGAGATGCGTCTTGAGGAGCAACGCGTCTCCGCCGTCGTGGTACGCGGGCAGGACGTGCGCTTCCCAGAGCGGCCGCTTCGGATCGAGCGGCTTCTCGAGAGCGCCGTGGAGGGCGGCGGCGGGGTCGCTCCCGGTGGCGACGTGCACGTGCCGTTCCGGTTCGAAGGGCGCCGAGCGCCACCTTGGGGGGGCGCCAAGGGGCGATGTCTCCACCCGGAGCCCGAACCGGGGCAGTCCGCGCAGACGTTCAACCTGTCGCAGGGCTTCGTCGCGTTCGATTCGGCCTTCGATCCGTGCCAGGCCGGCAATGTGCAGTCCGGGACTCTGGCGCTCCAGGTTCCAGAGGAAGGCGCGGTCGGCCGCCAGGGCTTCGTTGGCGGTCGTCATGTCGCGGATTCGGCCGCCGCGGGATGGCGGCTCAGGAAGCGAGCGAGGTGACGGTAGGCGAACGGGTTCGCGGCGAGCCCGCTGTGAGTGCCGGGAACCTCCCTGTTCCTTGAAGGATCGTGGAGGCGGGTGTAGCGCCAGGCAACGACGCCGTCGCGCCGCGTGTAGATCGCAAGCTGCGGAGTCTCCTGCGGGAAGACACCCTGAACCGCGCGCACGATGTCGCACCGGCAGTCGCCCGAAAAGCACCGGGGATCGCGGCCTTCGCTCTCCTCGACGGCGCGACGCCGGACCACGTCCGCCAACCGCATGACGAGAGGGTGCGAGCGGACGCCCTGGATCGGCGTTCCCATCGTGGTGACCGAGGCGACCAGATCAGGACGCAGGCAGGCGACACCGCGGGCGAGCACGCCGCCCAGACTGTGGCCCACCACGTGTGCGCGGCGGCCGGTTTCCGCGACAGCGGTCTCGAGCGTGTCCGTCAGCCGGTGTCCCAGGCGTTCCAGGCAGTTCGCGTTGTGTCCGATGCCCGAACCGTACGGGCGATAGCCGATGCGCGAAAGCCAACTCCGCATCGGCGCCAAGTAGCCGTCGGTACCGGTAAACCCTGGTACGACGACGACCGCGGCGCCGTCGCCTCGGGGTACGCCGACGCCGTGGAAAACGGGTGTCATGGGCAGAAGGGAAAACTCGGCGATCGCGAAGCCCTCGCGCCACAGGGGCAGGGCGGCCGGAACGGTGTCCCGCAGCAGCCGCGGATTGACGCTCCAGATCGGGTTTGCCTGCCGCCGTGGAGTCGATGTCACCGGGCGACCTCCAGCGCTGCCGTTCGCTCGGTGTTTCGCACTATGCGACTCCCTGAAGGGGTCCGTCCTGATCCGCCGGGATACGGGCGGCTCCGGCGGTGGCCGGTTCGGAGGCGGCAACGGCCCCGGGTCCCGTGGCCGGCTTCGAAGGGTCCTCGTCCGTCTCGTCCGCGGCGACGGCGAAGCAGCGCGCTCCGGTCGCTTCGTCTTCCTCGACGCCGGCGGCCTCCCGCAGTTCGGCGTAGGACTCCTCGAGGCACTGAGACAGGAACCACGGATCGGGAATCAGCCTGGAGTCCACGGTGATGCCGAGAGTGATGCGCTGGTTGTAGGTCAGGATGGCGACGAACAGCCCGATATTGTTCGACACGATACCGAGCGGCAACCAGTCGACGAGCTTGTGCCGCCCGAAGTAGAGGGGGATCATCGGGCCGGGCACGTTCGTCGACACGGTGTTGAAAAGCGTCTGTGAGAACGGCATCGCCGCGCCCATCGCTGCCATCAGTGGCGGTACGCGGACGCCGAATTGGCTCATCTGGTAGAAGGCCTTGGCCTGACCGGCCTCCTTCAGCCGGTTCATCCCTTCGCGCTCCTTGCCGAGGCGTTCGACCGGATCGTCGACGCCGACGAAGAGCGGGGCGATCATGTTCGACACCAGGTTGCCGAGCTGACCGCGTTCGTCGGCCTGACGCATGCTGACCGGACACATGGCGCGGAGCTCGAGTCCCTTCGTGTTCTGACCCCGGGCGCGCAGGTAGCGGCCGAGGCCGCCGGCGAGCACGGTGAGCACGACGTCGTTCACCGTGCCGCCCAGGGCCGACTTGACTGCCCGCGTCGTCGGGAACGCGAACTGGGCCCAGGCGAAACCGCGGTCTCCGCCGACCGGCCGGTTGAAGACGGTTCGTGGCGCCGGAGTGGCGCCGACCGGCAGGGTGGCGCTGCTGGCGGACATCATCTCGCGCGCGCGTTCCGCAACGATGTTCGGGCGCAGGGCATCGAAGGCGGCTTCGGTCCAGGTTCGGTTCAGTTCGCCCAGGCGATGCTGCGTTGCTTCCTGGAGCAGGCTCAGGGAATCGGGCATCGGCTGCGGCGCCCAGCCCTCGGCCGGAGGCTCCGGCAGCTCGTCGCTCGGCGAGAAGTCGCTCAGAACCATGGTCAGGTCGACGCCTGAAACGCCGTCGACCATCGCGTGGTGGATCTTCCAGACCACGGCCGTGTGTCCGGGGATGCCGCGCAGCACGATGCCCTTCCACAGCGGCCGGTCGCGATCGAGCATGCCGCTGTAGGCCTCGGCAGCGACGCGGCCGAGCACCTGCTCGTTGCTGTCGGCCGGAAGCTGGACTTCGTCGATGTGCTTCTCGATGTCGAAGTTCGGGTCGTCGACCCACAGCGGGTGGGAGACGAGGAACGGCGGGAACACGACGCGTTGCCGGTATCGGGGCAGCAGGTGCATGCGGGCGCCGACCTGCTCGATCATGTGCTCTCTGGAGAACTCGCCCTCGTAGACCATGCAGCCACCGATGTGCATGGTCTCGTTGGGGCGCTCCACGTAGAGGAAGGCGGCGTCGAGGGGGCTGAGAAAACGGTTCAGTTCCGGGGCCATCGGGTTCTCCAGAAGACGGCGGATCTGGGGGAGGTCAGGGCGGATTGCTGCACTGCTTGCTGCACCGCAGCAGAGGCATCGTTACACAGAACCGGCCGAACGGCAAGGGGAAGCGGTGCGGTGCGCTGCCGACTTCGGTTCAGTCGTGGCGTCGCCAGCGGAAGACCGTAGCGTCGACGACCTCGCGGGCGGGTTCCACGATCACGCGAACAGGCTGCTTTGGCTCGAGAAAACGGGGAGTCAGGCAGCGTCGGCGTTGCCTCCCCTTCTGCGTCAGCCGGCAGGGGAGGCGACCGCTGCCGGCATCGACTGCGACTTCGACCGCATCCCGTGACGGAGTCCGGATCGCGATCTCCATCGACACGAGCGACGGTTCGGGACTCCCGGCGCTGCCGCCGGCCGCCCTGGAGTCGATCTCATAGCGGCCTTCCGCGGTGGCCTCGAAGGGCGCCTGCGACGGCGGACCGATCGAATCGAACCGCCGCCGGACCAGGACCACGGGCTCGCCGCGAAGTCGGAACAGGCCCGGTTCGAAGTGCTGCTCCGTCGCTCCGGCACCCGCCGCGAGCTCCCTGTACGCCGGATCCTGATCCGGCCCGAGTCGGGAGCCGGCGAAGAGCAGCACGTCGGCGGTTTCCGCCTCGGCGCCCAGTTGGGTCGCGATGTCTTCGATCCGGATCACGGTGGGAACGAAGGCGCTCTCCCAGGTTCTGGGGTCGAAGGCCTGGGCGCCGAGCGGCAGTTCGCTCACGAACGTTCGACCACGGAGCGGTTTTCGTGCGCCGGCGACGCGCGCCGCCTCGTCGGTGGTCAAGGGGACGTTCTCGTCGTAGACGGTGCGATGAACGGACTGGACCTTCGCCGCGACAGCCGTGGCGACGAGCAGGACGAGCACCGGCGCGGCCACCCGGCGCCACCAGGCGGGGCCGGTCCTTCGAGCGGCCCCTGCCAGGCGGACGATCAGCCAGGCGCCGGCGAGGGCGGCGACGGGAGCGACGATCAGCCAGTTGGGGGGTTTCGGGTAGCGGGTGGCCAGCCAGAGGGCGGCGACGTAACCGCCGAAGAACGCCAGAACGATCCAGGCGTCGCCGGTCGTCAACGTGCCGCCGGTACCCGGTAGGGAAGCGGGCCCCCGACGGTGGCGCAGAGCCACGACGAGCAGGCCGGCCAGGCCGGCGAGAACGCCAGCGCCGAGCACCGGGCCGAAGTAGATGCTTCCGACCAGGCTGATGACCAGGTTCAGGGGCTGGTCGAACCACGCCGAGTCGGCGTTCACGAGCCGCTCCTGGTACTGGTTGACCGTGGAGCCGAGGTGGCGGCGATAGAGGTCCGGGTCGAGCACCAGCCACGGATTCAGTAGCAGCAGGAGGCCCGCCGCGGCCGTTCCCGCGGCCAGCGTTCGGCGCACGAGGGGGCCGATGCTTCTGCCCTCGATTCCGCCCAGGGCGATCGCTGCGAGGAGGGGAACGAGGAGGGCGCCCCCGTTCCATTTCGAGGCCGCGGTCGCGCCGACCATGGCGCCGGCTACGGCGTAGCTGCGCAGACTGCCGTTCCGCCTGGCTGCCAGCATCGCGTAGAGCGCGACGGTGGCCGTCAGCACGAGCATGATGTCGGGCTTGAAAGCGACCGACTGACGCAGGTGCCACGGGACCACGGAGAGGAGCAATGCTCCGAGGAGCCCGGCGGACGATCCGAACAGGCGCCGGCCGATCAGGAACAGAACCCAGAGGGAGGCGGTGCCCACGAGAGCCTGAATCGCGCGGCAGGTACGGACGCCAAGGGGCGTCAGGAAGGGCCTGCCATTGGGCGCAACGGCGAAGGAGGCCGGCGCTTCGCGCAGCCCGGGGAGGGCGCGAGCGGTCTCCCAGCCCTTGAGGACGAGCGCGTGGGGAAGATACGAGAGGGTCGGATAGTGGGCGCGGACCGGGCGCAACTGACCTTCGGCAAGGAAGGCCGCGACGTTGCCGGCGTTGTAACGCTCGTCCCAGATCCGGTTCATCGTCGGGTCGGGCCAACTGAAGACGAGGCGGACGGCGAACGCCCACAGCAGGAGTAGTCCGAGCAGCCACGCCTGGACGCGGGAGGTCGCGGGAGGGACGCCGGCCGGGTGTGGGGAAACCGCCGGGTTCGCGTGAACCGCGGTCACGACGTCAGGCCAGGATCTGGTAGCCGGAACGGGCGGTCAGCGCCCGAAACAGCTCCTGCAGCCGGCAGAGCACCGGCCGTTCCCCGCTGCCGATCGGCCGGCCGTCGACCTCGGACACCGCGACGAGTTCGCCCATCGTGCCGGTGCAGAATGCCTCGTCGGCCCGGTAGAGCTCGGCCTGCGAATAGTCCGTGACCTGGTGAGGAATGCCGTTCTCCATGCAGAGTTCGAGCACGGTCGAGCGCGTCACGCCCTCGGGACACGCATGGCAATGGCTGGTCACCACGACGCCGCCACGCACGAGGAAGACGTGGGTGGCGTTCGTTTCCGCGACGAAGCCCTGGCGGTCGAGCATCAGGGCGTCGTCGGCGCCGGCCGCGTTCGCCTCGATCTTGGCCATGATGGATTGGATCAGGTTGTTGTGGTGGATCTTCGGATCCATGCAGTCGGGCGGAAAGCGGCGGATCGACGAGGTCATCAACCGGATCGGCTGCGAGCCATACACCGGCGCCTTGTGCTCAGCGAGGACGATCAGGGTGGGGCCGGCGGTGTTGAGCCGCGGGTCCATGCCGGAGGTGATCTTGACGCCGCGGGTCAGGGTCAGGCGGATGTGGACGTTGTCCCGCATCCCGTTCGCCTCCAGGGTGCGGCGGATCTCGTCGATGATCTTCTGGTGCGACGGGATCTCCGCGAAGGCCAGAGCCAGCGCCGAGTGGCGGAGGCGGTCCAGATGCCGTTCGAGCTTGAAGATGCGGCCGTCGTAGAGGCGCAGCCCCTCCCAGACAGCGTCGCCACCCTGGACGGCGGAGTCGAATGGGCTGATCCCGGCGCGGTCGCGGTGGATCAGTTCGCCGTTGATGTTGACCCGCAGGTCGGCGTTCCTCGGATCGGCCTCTTGCAGCATGAGAGTCGGCGCCTCGGTCCGTCAGAAGGTGAGTCGGTGGGCCGCGAGATGATCGTAGTGCCGCTGGCACTCGTCGAGGACCTCGCTGAGGAAGCCGGGGACCGGTTCGTTCTTGGGCCGGTAGGGAGCGAAGCCGGTGCTCTTCTCGACGGCGCCGTACCAGTGCGGCGCCCAGATCCCGTCCGTGTCGCGGGGCCCCGGCGGCCAGTGGAGCATCGCCTCGTCGAACTCGGCACCGACCGCCCGGCAGAGGCTGATCATGCCCGCGTGCGGGTTGCGGAGCACGTCGGCCGAGTCGACTACAGCCGCGGGAGCGCCGAGGCGCTCGCATTCCAGGTCGAAGATCTCCCGCTGCTGGGGAAGGCCGGTGTCGGCCAGGGTCGGCCGCGGAAGGATGCGGATCAGCGAGGTCAGCATCTCGGCGGGGTCGCGGATCAGGAACACGTTGGTGAGCCGGCTGACCCATGACCGGTCCCCCGGCAGCAGGTGATGCGCCATGTGCTTCTGGTAGAAGATCGGCCGCTCCCGGGGCGCGTCCTCCGTCAGCCACCTGGTCACCCGCTCGAGGTCACTGTCGTGGTGAGCGAGAATCTCGTCCCGGCCGGGATGGTCGAGACCATGCTCGAGCAGGTAGTTCGCATAGAGCGGCTCGTCGCAGACGAACGTATCGTCGCGGTTCCCCCAGGCGCGCAGCATCGCGGTCGAGATGTTCCGCGGCCCGGACCACATGGCGATTCGGAGCACGTCCTCCGACCGTGCGGCTGGACTCGTGTTGAGAATGCCGGTCATCTCTCCGCGCCCGGATCAGGATGCCCCGGACGCGGCGGCCGCTCCGCGCCGGGCCCTCATCTGCGCGTACACCGCAGCCAGATCGGTGTGCGTCGTCTCGGTGAGAAACCGCTGGGTCCACATGAGCCTCGGCGTCCCCGCCACGTTTGGGGTCCGCGAATGGAGTAGGCGCATGTCCATCAGGTACACGTCGCCGCGCCGGCCCGTCAACTCGACGACCCGCAGGTTCGTGTCGCCCTTGCGGACCGTTTCGCGCAGGAATCGATCGCGGCCGCTCGCCTGCTTCGACATCAATGCGCGGAAGTACGGTTCGCGCCGAAGGCGGTCCACGATCTGCTTCGAGCCGAGGAACGGAATGTCGTACAGGAACCTGTGAGCGCCCTGGACGACGACCGTGCCGCCACCGCCGGGATTCACCGTGTCGAGTATCGCGAAGGTCTGGACGCCGGGGATTGTCCGCCGGTTGGCCAGTTTCGGCAGGTCGACGTGCCAGAGGTCATGCGGAAGGGACCAGGCGCCTCGCTCGGGGAACGTGAAGAGGAGTTGCGGCCACTTCATCATCGACCTGACCGGTCCTCCGGCCGCCGTCTCCACCGCCGCCTCGAGCTCCGGTGTGACCAGTTCGGCGAGTTCCTCCGCGTGCCGTATCTCCTCGAGCAGCTTCGCGCCGAGCCGCTGGGCGGATTCGTCCGCCAGCGGCTGGCCGCGCCAGCCGCCGTTCTCGCGGACGCCGGCCTGCTCCAGTTTCTCGTGGACGAGGTCCAGCAACCGCCCCGTCAACTGGTCCGGGAGCAGGCCGGGCAGCTTGACCAGGCCGGTGGCCTCGAATCGTTCGCGGTGGTTCGGGTGCATGGCGTGCCGCCAAGCATACGGCGTTCCAGGGAGATGGAACCGTCGTGGGCTCGCCTGAAGTGAAGGTGTCGAGAAGCGAAGATCGCGGTGATAGCTTGCGCCGATGAGCCGGCGGGCTGAGTTCGAGGCGGAGCACCCCGAAGTCCACATCCTGTCGGCCGACCAGGCGGGCCGGGTGGACCTCGTGATGGGCGCTCTGGGCTGGCTGGGCGACGAAGAGCAGGTGACGACGTGCCGTGCCCTCAGCGGCGACTCGAGCACCGTGATGCGGGTGGAGTTGCAGGAGCTGCGAGGCGGCTGGCGGACGGCCGTCTTGAAGCAGGCCCTGCCGTGGCTGCAGCGGGACGAGTCGGTCGCCATGCCAGTCGATCGGGGGAGTGCGGAACTGCGGTTCTATCGTCGCGTGACCCGCTTGCCGGAGGTCGCGGCAAGGATGCCGCGGCTGCTCGGAGGCGACGAGACGAGGTCCGTGCTCCTGCTGGAGGACTTCCGGGGCGCTGCTGACCTCACGTCGCTCTACGGGGGCGGTTCGCTCGATGAGGACGCCGCGAGTGCCCTGGGCTCCTTCCTGCGGGCGCTGCATGCTGGAAGCCGCGGCGGACGGGATCCGGAGCCGGCCTACACCGGCATGAGGACGTTGAACCAGCGACTCGTGTTCGAGGCGCCGTTCGCATCCCCTGCGGCCGGCGCCGAGGGTCTCGGTCCCGACGGACCGGGGCTCGACAGGTCCGCTTTGGAAGAGATCGAGCCCGGCCTGGGTGTGGCCGCGGCCGCGTTGCGGGCCGATAGCGCCTTCCGCGAAGCGACGGCCGCACTCGGCCGGCGCTTCCTCGACGCTGGGGCCTGCCTGGTTCACGGAGCCTTCCATCCGGGCAACTGGCTGTTGCTGGCGGACGGTGGCGTGCGAGTCGTCGATCCGCAGTTCGGGGGTTGGGGCGACGCGGAGTTCGACATCGGCACCGGCCTGGCCCATCTGTTGCTCTCGCAGCAGCCGGATGAGACCGTGAGAGCCTTCCTGGTGGCGGCGTGGGCTCCGCCGGAAGGGGAGGAAGATCGCGAGGATCCGGACTCCGTCGAGCCTGAGGAGGTCGCCGCGCTGGTCGCCCGCTATGCCGGTGCGGAGCTGGTTCGCCGTCTGATCGGCGGTGCTCAGCTTCCCCTCACCGTCGAGGCAGGTTCCAGGTGCGCGTTGCTGGACGTGGCCCGGGCGGCGGTCACGGACGGCCGCATGGAGGTTCTGGAGACATGAAGCGACACGTTGTCCGTACCCTGACCGCGGCGATCGGCCTGGTCGCCTCGTCGGTGATTCCCGCGTTCGCGCAGGGTTCCGGTTTCGACCAGGGGCGTGTACTCGACGGTCCCGGCCATGTGCTGCCGCACCGGGAGCGGGTCGAGCCCTTCAACCGGATGCTCGAAGAGCGCCTGGAGACGCTGTTGCCGCGGCTGATGCGGGAAACCGGGATCGACATGTGGTTGGTGATCAACCGCGAGTACAACGAGGACCCGGTGTTCTTCAGCCTCGTGCCGCGGCCGGTGTTTGCCGCCAGGCGGACGACGATGCTGGTCTTCTTCGACCGCGGGCCGGAGAACGGCGGCGTCGAGCTGCTGACGGTCAACCGCTATCCGTATGGCGCGCTGTACGAGTCGGCCTGGGAGGGCGGCGACCTGGAGGAACAGTGGCAGGGGCTGGGCGAAGTGATCGCCGCGCGAGATCCGAAGCGGATCGGTGTGAACGTCTCGCGCCACTGGCCGGTAGCGGACGGTCTCTCGGCGGCGCTCCACGAGCGGCTGCTGGAGGTGCTGACGCCCGAGCTCGAGGAGAGGATGACCAGCGCCGAGGACCTCGTCGTGCGCTGGATCGAGACGCGGAGTCCCTTGCAGATGGAGGCCTATCCGCAGATCGTCTCACTGGCCCGCGGCGTGATCGCGGAGGCGTTCTCGGAACGCGTGATCACTCCCGGCGCCACGACCACGGACGACGTCGTCTGGTACATCGCCCAGCGCTTCGAGGATCTGGGCCTCGACATCTGGTTCCTGCCGTCGGTCAACGCCCAGCGCCGGGCGGGGGGCGAAGACAGCGGCTGTGGCGCCGACGAACCCTTCTGCGGCGGCAGCGGCGCGTTCGTGATCCAGCGCGGCGACGTGCTGCACACCGACGTGGGCATCTGCTACATCGGTCTCTGCACGGATACCCAGGAGATGGGCTACGTGCTCCGCCTCGGCGAGAGCGAGGCCCCGGCCGAGCTCCAGGAGGCGCTGGCCGCCGGCAACCGCTGGCAGGACATCCTGACCGGCGAGTTCAGAACCGGCCGCACCGGCAACGAGATCCTCGCCGGGACGATCTCGCTCGCCACGGACGAGGGCCTGCGTTCCAGCACCTACACCCACCCGCTCGGCGTGTTCGGCCACGCCCCGGGCCCGACGATCGGCATGTGGGACAACCAGGGAGCGACGCCGATTCGCGGCGACTGGCTGCTCTACCCGGACACCGCCTACGCGATCGAGGGCAACGTGAAGGTCGAGCTCCGGATGTGGGGCGGCCAGGACGTCCAGATCAAGCTGGAGCAGAGCGCCGTCTACGACGGCGAGAAGGTCTACTACCTCGCCGGCCGCCAGACCGAGTGGCACCTGGTCCGCTGAGAAGGCCTCAGAAGATCGCGCTCAGCAGGCCGAATCCCGCGCAGACCACGGCTACCAGTCCGCCGACGACGAGCAGGACGACGCCGACGGCGATCGTCACGGGAAGCGCGATGATCGCGATCGGGATCAGGATGGCGGCCAGAAGCGTCGCGGCGATGAAGCCGATGATCTTGAAGGGCAGAAGCACCAGCTTGAAGGCGATCTTCACGACGAAAGCGACCGCGGCAAAGACGGCGAGCAGCCCGAGGGCGATCACGCCAAGGGTCAGGATGGTCAGAACTTCCATTTCTCGTTGTACTCCTCCTTCCTCTGCACTACGAGGATGAGGCGCTGAGGTTTCGTGGTTCCGGCTCGGCGTTGCACGGCTCGGAGTGTCGGTGCGCCGGCCTTCTGGCCGGCTTCCGGGAAGGAACGCGTCGCGAAGCGACGACGACATCGGGAAGCTAGACTCTCCGCATATGAAGACCGCGAAGATCGACCGCAGACGTTTCCTTGAAGCCGGCGCTCTCCTGGGCGCCGCGGCGGCCACCGGGTGCATGCCCGGCGATGCGCCCGAAGAGCCGCTCTACCGCATCTCCCTGGCCGAATGGTCCTACTTCCGCGAGCTGTTCGGGCCGGGCATCAGCGCGTTGGGAGACGGCTCCTTCCGGGACGACCCGAGCGTGCTCTACCAGGGTGAACTGGATCACCTGGACTTCCCGGCGCGCGCCCGCAGTCACGGGATCGAGGCGGTCGAGTACGTCAACACGTTCTTCTTCGACCGCGCCCGCGACGAGGCGTACCTGGCGGACCTCAAGTCACGCTGTGACGGGGAGGGGGTGACGAGTCTGCTCATCATGTGCGACGCGGAGGGCGACATCGGGGCTCCCGATGCGGCGGCCCGCGCGCAGTCGGTGGAGAACCACCACAAGTGGGTCGAGGCGGCGGCCTTCCTCGGCTGCCACGCGGTGCGTGTGAACGCGGCCAGCGCCGGGTCCTTCGAGGAGCAGCAGAAGCTGGCTGCGGACGGCCTGCGCCAGTTGTGCGAGTACGCCGACGGCTACGACGTGGACGTCCTGGTGGAGAACCACGGTTATCTTTCCAGCAACGGCCAGTGGCTCGCCGGCACGATCGCGATGGTGGAGCATCCGCGGGCCGGCACCCTGCCCGACTTCGGCAACTTCCGGACGTCGTACGAACCGGAAGAGTGGTACGACCGCTACCAGGGCGTCACCGAACTGATGCCTTACGCCCGGGCCGTCAGCGCAAAGAGCTACGACTTCGACGAGAACGGCGACGAGACGGCGACCGACTACGAGCGGATGATGCGAATCGTCCTCGACGCGGGCTACCGCGGCTGGGTCGGCATCGAGTTCGAGGGCCGGTTGGCGGCCGACGAAGGGATCGTCAAGACGAAGGAACTCCTCGAGCGCCTGCGCGACGAACTCGCGCCAGAGTACGCCTGAAGTCCCGTCCACTGGGTGCGCCGGCGTCCCCGCCGGCATTGAGCGCGAGCCGCGAAGCGGCGAGCCCGAACTCTCTACGCCGGCAACCGCACGCTGGCGTCCGCGTGCGAGCCGGTCGGCGGGGCCCCCTCCGCCTCGAACACGCGCCCAGGGTTGAGGATGCCCCTCGGATCGAGGGTCCGCTTGAGCGTCTTCATCAGGGCGATCTCCTCCGGGGTCCGGCTGCGCCCCAGGTGAGCCCGCTTCTCGAAGCCGATTCCGTGCTCCGCCGACACCGAGCCGGCGATCGGCTCGAGGCGGCCGTAGACGATGCCCTCGACCGCGCTCCGGGCCTCCGGCGAACCGTCCCCCACGCCGACGACCACGTGCAGGTTGCCGTCTCCGAGATGGCCGAAGACGACGCAGTCGCTTCCGGCCCAGCGCTCGCTCAGAGCAGCCTTGATCTCGCCCACGTAACTTTCCATGTCGGCGATCCGCAGGCTGACATCGAACGTGAAGATGGGCGCCAGGTGGTTGAGCTGCTCGACGTCGTCGCGCAGCGCCCAGATCTCGTCCCGCTCCGCTTTCGACTTTCCGAGCACGGCGTCGCCGATCAGGCCGTCCTCCATGCAGTCGCCGAGCGCTTCCTCGAACTGCGCCGCGTCCTCCTCCTGACGGGCGCCTAACGCCTCGACCAGCACATAGTAGGGGTCTCCGTGCGGTATCGGGGGCGCCGTCCTCGCCTGCGGGCCGGTGACCAGTTCGTAGAACTCGCGCCACATGACCTCGAACGCGCTCATCGAGCCGCCCAGCTCCTCCTCCAGCTTGCGCAGCAGGGAGGTCACCTCGGCGAAGCCGGGCACGGCCAGCAGCGCGCAGTTGTGGCTGCGGGGACGGCGCTCCAGCCGCAGCACGACCCGGGTGACGATGCCGAGCGTGCCCTCGGAGCCCACGAACAGGTGCTTCAGGTCGTAGCCCGCGTTGTTCTTGACCATCTTGTTCAGGCTGGAGAGCACCGTGCCATCGGCCAGCACGGCCTCCAGGCCGAGCACCGAATCGCGGGTCATGCCGTAGCGGATCGTCCGGTTGCCGCCGGCGTTCGTCGCCACGTTGCCGCCGATCGTGCAGGAGCCGCGGGCACCGAGGTCGAGCGGGAAGAGCAGGCCCTCGGCCTCCGCCGCCTCCTGGATGCTCTGCAGCGCGGCGCCGGCCTGAACCGTCATCGTCCGGCCCACCGGATCGATCTCCTCGATCGCGGTCATTCGCTCCAGGGTGATGGCGACTTCGAGATCACCGGCGACGCCGCCGCCGACGAGACCGGTCAGCCCGCCCTGCGGCACGACCGGCTGGTTGGCGCCGTGGCAGGCCGCGAGAGCCGCCGAGAGCTGCTCCGTGGTGCGTGGCCGTATCACCGCCCGGGCCGCGCAGGGAACGGTGCCCGAACCGTCGCCGGCCCGCGCTGTTACCTCGTCGCCAAGGAGGACGCCGTCATCCCCTAGAGCGTCGCGGAGTGCGGCGATCAGGGCGGCGCTGGTGCCAGGTTCGGAATCGTTCATGAGGGCGGATGGGACGTGATTGGGAGAGCGCTGAACGCGACGGCGGATCATACCGCTCTGGCCGGTCCTCGAGGTTCGGCAGCAGGTTGGCGCCGGGCGGCTATGGCACGGTGTGGACCAGAGACGACCGTCACCCGGCGACGCTGTGCTCCCGCTCCCGCAGCCGGATCAGACACTCCTGGTTCGCCGAGGCGACCAGTTCGCCGTCCTGGTTGAATACATGCCCCCTAACGAAGCCGCGGGCGCGGGCGGCGGTCGGGCTCTCCTTGCTGAACAGGAGCCACTCGTCGGCACGGAAGGGGCGGTGGAACCAGAGCGCGTGGTCCAGGCTGGCGCCCTGGATTCGGTATCCCTTCATCGACGGACCGTGCGGTTGCATGGACACGGCCATGAAGTCCAGGTCCGACATGTAGGCGAGGAAGGAGAGGTGGACGATGCGGTCGTTCGGGAGAGACTCGCGGCAGCGCAGCCAGGTGTTCTTGCGCGGCTCGGTGGCCGGGCGGTCGCCGCGCGGCAGCATCTGGATGCCCTCGACCTGGCGGCTGTCGATCACCTCGAATCGGTGCGCGAAACGCTCGTAGGAGGGGTCGTCCTTCGCCATCTTCCGGTAGATGTCGCCGTCGGAGGGCAGGTCGTCGGGCGGCGGCACGTCCGGCATGTCGGACTGGTGCTCCAGACCGCCCTCCTCGACCTGGAAGGACGAGGACATGTTGAAGATCGCCCGGCCGTGCTGGATGCCGACGACCCGCCGCGTGGTGAAGCTCCTGCCGTCCCGGATGCGGTCGACGTCGAAGAGGATCGGACGCTCCGGGTCCCCGCGGCGAAGGAAGTAGGCGTGGATGGAATGCAGATGGCGGTCGCCGACCGTCTTCGAGGCGGCGACGATCGCCTGGCCCAGCACCTGGCCTCCGAAGACGTGGTTGCCCGGCCCGTTCTGGGCCCGGAACAGGTTCTCCTCGATCTGCTCCATCTGCAGCAGGTCGATCATCTCCTGGACCGCGCCGTTCATCGGAGAGCGGATGGTACCCGCTGAGCTGGCCGCACGGAGGGACGACTCAGAGCGTGCGGTGCAGCCAGTCGAGCAGATCGTCGAGGTCCGCGAACACGGCTGCGCCTGCCGCGGCCGCGGCCGTCGACTGTTCACTGTCGCCGGGTGGCCGGTCGTAGAGGGCGAGCGGCCGCCCGTAGCGGAGCGCGAGCTCGATCTCGCTCCACGTGCCGGCGCTGCCCGGCAGCGCGACGACGGCGTCGGCACTGAGGACGTTGATGTGATTGCGCGAGTCGGGTCCCGTTCCGGCGGCGCCGGACAGCGGCAGATGGGTGCGAATGGTGACCTCGACCCACGGGTTCGGGTAGCCGTCCGGCGAGCCGTCGCCCTCCCGCTGGCTCGGAACGACTCCTAGGCACAGTCCCTCCCGCTTCCCGGTCTCGGCGAAGGCGCGGCTTGCGGCCGTCATGGTGCCGCGGCCGCCGCCGGTCAGCAGATGCCAGCCGTTCTCGGCGATCGCGCGTCCCAGGGGCGCGGCCAGGTCCTCGTGGCTTTCGGCTCCAGAACCCATCACGCCGACGATGGGGCGCCGCTCGACTACTGGGACTTGCCCCGAGCGCTGATGGGCCACAGTTCCTCCACCCGGCCGTCCCGCACCGGGTAGTAGACGTCGTAGAGGTTGACCGTCGGGTCGCAGTGCGGTGTGACGCACCAGAGCCGGTCGCCGAGTTGCGGCGGGCGGGGCGCGTCTGTGATTCGCAGCATGCCGTGCTCGTCGCCGCCCCAGCCGTAGACCACACCCGCGAGGTCGGCGAGCTGGGGCCGGTCGGCGTCCGATGCGAACGCCTTGTAGCCCCCGTCCGTCGTGATCATCTCCGGCACCGGCTGGCTGATCGCGGTGACGACGACGAAGAGCGACGTTTCGAAGTCGTCGAAGACCTCGCCGTCGCGGCTGCCGATCCGGCGGTATTGCTCGTCCATGAACAGGTAGGAGCCGACCTGGAGATCGGTCATCCCGTCGACAGCCGAGTCGATGTCCCAGGTTCCCGTGCCGCCGCCGGTGAGGACACTGAGTTCGATGCCTTCGTCCTCGATCAGCCGCTTCGTTTCCACCGCGGTCTCCAGCGCGGCGAGCGAACGGGTCTGCCGCTCGGCGTGGCCGTGGACGTGCATCAGGTGTCCGGCGTAGGCCTGCAGGCCCTGAAGATCGAGGCTCGGCAGACCGTCGATCGTTCGCGCCAGCTCGAGGGCCGGTTCGCCCACCGCGATACCCGTGCGGCGCGTGCCGACATCCAGGTCGATGAGAACCCGCTGCGTGACGCCCGCGGCTGCGGCCGCGTCCGCCAGGCGCTCGGCGGCAGGCTGGTTGTCGACCACCAGGGCGACCTGGGAGCTCTTCTTCGAGAGGGCGACGACCCGCCCGATCTTGTCGTTCGTCACGACCGGCGAGGTGATCAGAACCTCCTCGATCCCCGCTTCGACCATGACCTCCGCTTCGCCGACCTTCGCGCAGCAGACGCCGACCGCCCCCATCTCCATCTGGCGCTTCGCCAGGAGCGGGCACTTGTGGGTCTTCGTGTGGGGACGGAGCGAGATTCCCTGCTCCTCGGCATGCGCGGCCATCTTCGCCAGGTTCAGCTCCATCGTGGCGACGTCGATGAGCAGCGCCGGCGTCGGCACATTCTCGACCGGGATCGGAACGTCGAGAGGGATCGCTTCGTGACTCAAGGCGGGCTCCGGTACGCCTACGGAAAGGCCCGAGCTGCATGCGACGGACACGCCGCCGGCCGCACCGACCGCCCCAAGGAACGTACGTCGCGTGGTGTGGTGCGCCATTCGAACCTGGGACTATAGCCGTGGCGCGCTCCTGGTTGCTTCGCGCCCCGCTATTCTGGCCCGGTCATGAAGATCGCCGCCGGTTCGTTGGTCCTGTTTGCCGCGGCTCTGCCCGCCCAGCCGCCCGCCGACCGGATCTTCACGGACGAGGTCGACGTGGCGGAGGCGTCGGTAGTCATCGAACTGCCGCGGCTCGGGAAAGTGTCTCCGGAGGAGTTCGAACCGGGTGATTTCGTCGTCGAGGTGGGATTCGAACGACGCCGCGTGACTGGCGTATCGGTGCTCGACCTGAAGGCGAATCCGCGGCCCGTGCTCGTCTACGTCGATGCTCTTCTCTCGAAGCCCGAGACGGTTCGCGTCAGCGCCGGCGCGCTGGCGCGGCTGGCAAGGCCGCTGACCGCGCTGGGCCCGGTAGAGATCGTCGTGGACGTTGGGTTTCCCGGTGGCGCCGACGTGCGATTGGCGCCCTCCACCGCTTCGCGAGCCGTGGCGGCGGCGCTCGAGAAGATCGCCGGCGAGGGGCTGGGCCGGGATGCGTACTTCGAGTCCGGGAACCGGCCCGCCGGCCTGCCGACCTACGTCGACGTGATGCGGGGATCAGCCGACCGCCTGCTGGCCGAGGCGCTGCCCCGCTGCGGCGATCCGCCGTGCTTCCTGTTCTGGCTCAGCGATGGGTTCCCCGCGGTGGACGACGCCGGCGTCCGGGCGGCCGGCGACCTGGCGGCAGGCCTTGCCGCGCATGGCTGGATCGTGGTCGCGATGGCGCTCCATGTGCCCACGCCCGACCCGGACCTCGCCCAGCCGAGGCCGCTCAGCTTCGAACAGTGGAAGGCGTTGACCCCCGGGGTCAAGATGCCGCCATCGGGGGGCGACCCCAGCCGACTGCGGGGACTCCCGGCGAGCAGCTTCGACTTCTATGTCGAGCCGCGGTACGCGCCGCTCCGTCAGGCGGCGGTCGCGTCCTGCGGCGCGGCCCTGCGGGTCGAGCATCAACTGGAGGCCGAGTTCGAGCGGCTGGAGCGTCGCCTGCTGCTGCGGTTCGCGCCCGAGGAAGCCGGGGAGGACCAGGAGGCAGTGGCGGCGCTGAAGTTCCTGCCGGTCGAGGTCCGGCTGGCGGAGGTGTCCCGGTTCGCGGACCGGCGGAGGTTCGCGCGATGGCTGGGGCTCGTGCCGGCCGAGGAGCGGTTGCGGCATGGCCGGTGGGTGCGGCGCACCCCGTGATTCTTAGAACCTGAGCAGGTCGACCAGGTCCGGGGCGGCGAAGAACAGCGCCAGCGAGAGTAGAGCGGTCAGCACGAGCGGCAGCACGCACAGGAATGGCGCTTCCGCGATCTTCGAGGGGCGGCCGTCGCCGCCCGGCGGCGCGGCGAAGAAGCCCCGGACCACAACCGGCATCAGGTAGAAGACGGCCAGCAACGAACTCAGCATCAACACGCCGAGGAACGCGGCCTGGGCCGGGAAGCCGGTCTCGAGCGCGCCGGTCATCAAGTACCACTTGGCCCATGACCCCCCGAGCGGCGGAATGCCGATGATCGAGAGCGAGGCCAGGAAGAAGGCGGCGAAGGTCCAGGGCATCCTCCGGCCGAGGCCGTCGAGCTCGCTGACCTTCTTCTTGTGGGTGGCGACCAGGATCGCGCCGGCGCAGAAGAAGAGGGTGATCTTGCCCGCCGCGTGCATCGCGATCTGCATGCCGCCGGCCAAAACCCCGGTGGCGGTCGCCATCGCGGCGCCGAGCACGATGTAGGCGAGCTGGCTGATCGTCGAGTAGGCGAGGCGTGCCTTCAGGTTGTCCTGGCGGATCGCTACCACCGCCGCCATCAGCATGGTGAAGGAGGCGATCGTCATCAGAGTCAGCGAGGCGGTGCTGCCCCGGAGCAGGTCGAGGCCGAAGACGTAGACGACGACCTTGAGGATTGTGAACACCCCTGCCTTGACCACCGCCACCGCGTGGAGCAGCGCGCTGACCGGGGTCGGCGCGACCATCGCGTTGGGCAGCCAGCGGTGGAGCGGCATGAGCGCCGCCTTGCCGGCGCCGAAGGCGTAGAGCAGCAGGAGCACCGTGACCATGCCCGAACTCGTGTCCGCGGCCAGGATGCCGCCGGGCGTGAACTCGACCGTCCCGGTGAGCCGCCAGGTGAACAGGATCGCGAACAGGAGGAAGGTGATCGAGGTGAACAGCAGGATGCCAAGGTAGATCCGCCCCGCGCGCCGCGCCTCGGAGGTGCCGTGGTGCGTGACGAGCGGGAAGGTGAGCAGGGTCAGCGCTTCGTAGAACAGGAACAGGGTGAACAGGTTGCGCGCGAACGCGATGCCCAGCGCGGCGAAGATCGAGAGCGCGAAGAAGGTAAAGAACCGCGTCTGGTTCTTCTCGTGGTGACCGCGCATGTAGCCGACGGCGTAGATCGACGTGGCGATCCAGAGGCCGCTGGCGACGAGTCCGTAGAGCAGGCCGAGCGGCTCGACCTGAAACGCCAGCTCGACTCCCGGAAGCACCTCCAGCAGGACGAGTTCCGGTCGGCCGCCGCGAAGAACGGCGGCGCCGAGCTGCCAGACGGCGTAGAAGGTGGCGACGCCGATCAGCGGCGTCAGGAGATCCCGCAGGTTCGGATGCCCGAGGCGACCGAAGACCTGACAGGAGACCGCCGCCGCCAGCGGCAGCAGCAACGCGACCAGGATCGTCGTCTCGGCGCTCATCGTCCCTGCCTCAGATGCCGCCCTGAAGCAGGAGCTCGGCTGCCTCCGCGGCGACGCCGTAGGTCCAGTCCGTCGTCAGGCCGAACACGACCGCGGCCGCGATGAGAATCCAGGTCGGCGCCAGCATGGCGAACGGCGCCTCGCGCAGCCCCGGCCGCACGTGGTCGGCGGCCGGCTGGCGGAAGTACAGGGCTTCGACGACCCGACCTACGTAGACGACGGCGAGCAACGAGCTCAACAGGATGAGGACGGCCGCCGCGGTCCAGCCGCGCTCCAGCACGCCGGACACCAGGTACCACTTGCTCACGAAACCGACGGTGCCCGGAACCCCGATCAGGCTCAGGCCTCCGATGACCAGCGCCGCCCCCGTGAGCGGCATGCGGCGGCCGACGCCGGCCAGGGCGTCGAAGTGGACGGAGCCGACGCGGTAGAGGAGGCACGCCACGACCAGAAAGAGCCCGCCCTTCATCACCGCGTGGTTGAACAGGTGGACCAGGCCGCCCGCCAGGCCCGTGGCGTTCGCGGTCGAAAGGCCCAGGGTCATGTAGCCGATCTGGGCGACGCTCGAGTAGGCCAGCAACCGCCGCAGGTCGGTCTGGAAGATCGCCGCACCCGAGGCGAGGAACATGGCGAGGATCGAGAGCGGCAGCAGCACCACGTGAAGCTGGAGTTCTTCGAACACGAAAGGCGCGCCGAAGATCGTGAACAGGATCATCGCCAGCAGGTAGAAGGAGACCTTCGTGGCGGTCGCGGCCAGGAAGGCGCTCACCTTGGGCGGCGCGAAGGAGTAGGCGTTCGGGAGCCAGTGGTGCAGGGGGAAGACGGCCAGCTTGATCGAGATGCCGACCACGAGCAGCGCCAGCGCCAGGACCGTGCCGCGGGCTTCGAGCGACGGGTCGAGCCGCTCGGCGATGTCGCGCAGGTTCAGCGTTCCCGTTGCCTGGTAGAGCAGGCCGACGCCGAGCATGAAGAAGACACCGCCGATCGTGCCCATCACCAGGTAGTAGAAGGCCGACATCAAGGCGCGCCGGTGGCCGCCGAGGCTGACGAGGATGTAGGACGAGAGCGACGAGATTTCGAGGAAGACGAAGATGTTGAAGGCGTCGCCGGTGATCGTGATTCCCAGCAGGCCGCAGATGCAGAGCAGGAACACCGCGTAGTAGAGATGGCGGCGCGACTCCGGCACCCGCGTTGGGCCGCCCCGCGAGTCGAAACTCATCACGACCAGGGCCATCGCCGTGACCAGGGTCAGGAGGTAGGCGTTGACCGTCGAGACCCGGTACTCGATGCCGAGCGGCGGCGGCCAGCCGCCGAGCTGGTAGGAGATGACGCCGCCGCCGCGCACCTGGATCAGGAGCGCCACGGCGATCGCGAAGCACGCAGCGATGACGCCGAGGCTGAACAGGCGGGTGATGCGCGGGTTGCGCAGCAACACGCACGCCGGCGCCGCCAGCAGCGGCAGGACGACCTGGAGGACGACGATGTGGTCGGTCAAGGCGGACAACTCAGCCGTGCTCCATGTCCCACGCCACCGCCTCGTCCTCCTCGGAGGTGCCGTACTCGCGGTGGATGCGGACGGCCAGTGCCAGTGCGAGGGCGGTCGTGGCGACCCCTACCACGATCGCGGTCAGCATCAGCACGTGGGGCAGAGGATTCGAGTAGAGGACCTCGTGGCCGCCGTGCCCCGCGCCATGGCCCGCGTCCTCGGGGACGATTGGCGCCGTTCCGCCCTCGACCTTGGCCATCGACACGTAGAAGAGGATCGCCGCGGCCTGGAAGATGTTGAGGCCCATCACCTTCTTGACCAGGTTGTCCCGCGCGATGACGATGTAGAGCCCGACCATCATCAACACGATGATCAGCCAGTAGGCCCACAGTCCGGAGACGGCCTCGCTGAACGACGCCGCGGAGGTCACGACGCGTCGCCTTCGCCGCCTGCCAGGCGGCTGTTCACGAAACCGTAGTAGACCCGCATCATGGTCGCCGCGACGGCGATGCCGACGCCGAGCTCGATCACGATGATCCCCAGATGCTGGCCGTAGTGCCCCGTGGTCAGCGGATCGAGCGCCGAGTAGTTCAGGAACTCGCCGCCCAGGAACATCGCCACCACGCCGACGCCGGCGTAGAGCAGCACGCCGGCCGCCATCAGCCGCTCGGTGAGGATCGGCGGTACGACCCGCCGGAGCGCGTCCAGGCCGAAGATCAGGGCGTAGATGATCAGGCCGGCGGCGAAGATCACGCCGGCCTGGAAGCCGCCGCCGGGGCCGAAGTCGCCGTGGAACTGCACATAGAGGCCGAACAGGAGGACCAGCGGCACAAGCGCGCGGGCGACCACCCGCAGGATCGGCATCTCGCGGACCCGGGACCTTCTCACGGTTCCCCCTCCCGGTGACTTCCCTGAGAGCGTCGCGTCAGTCCGCCCAGGAGAAGCGCGACTCCGACGCCCGCGGTGAAGATGACGACGACTTCGCCCAGGGTGTCGTAGCCGCGGAAGCTGGCCAGGATCGCGGTGACGATGTTCGGGATGTGTATCTTCTCCTCGGTCTGCGCGATGAGGTCCGGCGCCAGGTGGTGGTGGATCACCGCGTCCGGATCGCCGTAGGCCGGCATGTCCCAGGTGCCGTAGATGAGCGCTGCTCCGGTGGCCGCGACGATGACCAGGGGCAGGATGCGCGTCCGCTCCTGCTTCTCGCGTCTCGAGGTGAGGCTCAGGGCGCCGAGGAGGAGGACGGTCGAGATCCCGGCGCCGACGGCGGCCTCGGTGAAGGCGACGTCGACGGCGTCCATCAGCACGAACAGACCGGCCGCCAGCAGGCTGGCGATCCCGGTCAACATCGCGGCGGCGAACAGGTCCTTCAGTCTCGCCACGACGACGACCGTCGCGAGCAACAGCAGCAGGAGCAGGAGTTCGACCGGGGGCATGCCTACTCCCCGCCGCCGGATTCGCCGGAGGTTGCTGGACTCGCGTCGTCGTCCGGGACCTCGAGTTCGAGCGCCAGACCGTGGCCGTGAGCCGCCTTGACCAGCGCGTGGGCGATGGCGGGACTCGTGAACAGCAGGAAGGCGAGCACCAGGATGAGCTTCACCGTGACCAGGGATACGCCGCCCTGGAACATCAGGCCGAGGAGGATCAGGCCCGCGCCGGCGGTGTCCGTCACCGACGCGGCGTGGGTTCGTTGGTAGAAGTCCGAGAACCGGTGGAGGCCGATGCCGCCGACGATGCAGAACAGCCCGCCGATCACCAGCAGGGCCGCCGTCACGACATCGAGGGCGCCGTTCATCGCGCGTCCGCCTTCCGGTCGTCGGCGGAGAGGCTGCGGTCGTCCCGAGCGAGGTTCCCGAAGCGCGCGAAGCGCAGGACGGCGAGCGTGCCGGTGAAGTTGACCAGGGTGTAGACGAGTGCGAGATCGAGCCACTCGGGCCGGCCCATGAGGAAGCCGCTGACCGCGATGAGCAGCACCGTCTTGGTGCCGAACATGTTCACCGCCAGGATGCGGTCGAAGACCGTGGGGCCGATCGCGGCGCGTGCGAGGGCCAGGAACATCGTGACCACGATCGCGGCCATCGCGGCCAGGTACATCGGTGCGGCCATCAGTTCGACCGTCCTTCCAGGCGGAGCACGTCGCGGTCCATCGAACCGTCCACGACGTCCGCTTCGCTCTCCGCGTCGAGCGCGTAGACGAGCAGCTCGTCGTTGCGCAGGTCGAGCGTGATCGTGCCCGGAGTCAGGGTGATGAAGTTCGCGTACAGGACCTGGCCGAAGGCTGTCTTCTGGCTGGCGGGAACGCGGCGGAGCCGCGGGTGGAGGGCGCTCTTCGGCGCGAAGATCAGCCGCACGACATGGAAGTTCGCCATCGCGACCCTGTAAACGAAGACGATGAGGAAACGCGGCAGCCGCAGCCAGGCCGAGGGACGAAAGAACTCGGAGTCTCCCCCCGCCTCCCGGTCAAGCGCCAGGTAGAGCCGCCATACGAAGAGGCAGGAGGCCAGCCCGAAGACCGCGATCATCCACTCGTCGAACGTGTAGCTGCCAGACCAGGACAGCCAGGCGGCAAACAGGAGCAGGAGCACGCCCCACCTCATGGCTGGCTAGCCATCCACATAGGACTGCTTCCCCTTCGAGATGCTCAGCGTCCACTTGCCCGTGGCCCGGATCTCGAGCGGATAGACGCCGGTTTCGGGGTTGAAGAACGTTTCGATGCCGGACCAGTTCGCTGTGTTCCGGGAGATGTCGACCGGAGGCCCGATCGAGAAGACTCCCTCGTTGTCTTCGACGCTGACGGACGCGGTGTACTCGCCGCCGTCCATCTGGAACCTGACGACGGCGTTTCCCTTGCCCTCCAGGCAGCCGACGCCGCAGCTCTTCGGCCGCGGCGGCGGCGCGGGCGGCTTCCAGGTCGGCCGCTCCACGGCGGCCGGCGGTTCGACGACCTCGGGAACCTCCTGGCTGCATGCCGCCGCCATCAGGAACAGGCAACTGCCGAGCGCGCAGCAGCGCATGGCTCGGAGAGCCGGACCGTGGGGGCTTTGCAAGCTCACTCGTCGCCGCCGGTCGACTCGGTTTCGAGGGCTTCCTCGTCCTCGTCCGCCTGTTCTGCCCACGGCAGGTGGGCCGCGTAGTCGATCTCCCGCGGCGGCGGTTCGCCGCCGGGGCCGTTCAGGTAGTGCTCCATCCACCGCAGCGTGCGCAGCATGTAGTCGAAGCGCGCCGCCGAACGGCGGTTGCCGTGCCCTTCGCCGGGATAGAAGACAAGCCGCACCGGGGCCTGGTCGAGTGTCTTCAGGTGCCGGTACAGCTCCATCGACTGGCTGGGGTGGACCCGCGGATCCTCCTTGCCGTGCAGGATCAGGGTCGGCGTGCGGTTGCGCTCGATGTAGTAGATCGGACTGCTCTTCGCGAAGTAGTCCCAGTCGTCCCACAGGCGCTTGCGGTGGTGGACGAGGTGCATCTCCTCGGGGATGTCCGTCGTGCCCATCTTCGAGATGTTGTTCGAGATGCCGACGAAGGGGATCGCGGCGGCAAACCGCTCCGAGTAGAAGGTCGTGCCCCAGGCCGAGGCGTAGCCGCCGTAGGACCCTCCCGTGATGCCGACCCGGTCGCGGTCGATCAGGCCGATGTCGATCAGGTGGTCGACGGCCGTGACCAGGTCCTCGAACTCCTTGCCGGCCGCCGCGGCCTGGCCGTGCTTGGAGAACTCGACGCCGCGTCCCGTGCTGCCCCGGTAGTTCGGGTAGAAGGCGGCGAAACCGCGCGCCGCGGCGAGTTGGCCAAGATTCGAGTAGCTGGTCAACCAGCCGTTGCTGTAGTGGCTCTCCGGACCGCCGTGCACGATGAGGATCAACGGGTAGCGCTTGCCCTCTTCGTAGTCGAGCGGGTAGATCAGCAGGCCCTCGAGTTCGAGACCGTCCGGCGTGCCGTGCCTGATGGGCTCCTGGCGGGCGAGGCTGAGGTCGTCGAGCCAGGGGTTCGAGTTCGTCATCCGCACCGGCGCCGTCTGCGGGTCCTCCGGGTCGTAGCGGTAGATCTCGCGCGGATGATCGGGGCCTTCCGAGACCAGGGCCAGCGCGCCGCCGCCCGTGGCTCGGCTGAAGCTGAGGCTGATCGGTCCGCCCGGCTCGATCAGCGTCGTCGCCTGACCGTCGACCGAGACCCTGCCGAAGGTGGTCCAGACGCCGACGGAAGCGGTGTAGAGCAGGTGCTCGTCGTCTTCCCACGCGAAGTCGGCGACGTGTCCCTGGAGGTCGGGCAGCAGGTCGGTCGGCTCGCCCTCGATGGCCTCCAGGACCATCAGCCGGCCTGCCGCGGGGTCGTTCACGTCGGCGGCGGAGACCGCGGCGATCCGTTCGCCGTCCGGGCTGAACGCGACCGAGCCGAGCTTGCCGATCGCGCGGAAGGAACCGGCGACGGAAAGCTCGCCGCCGGCCGGGGCGTCGACGACCACGACGCTCTTGCTGGTGTAGGAGTCGTCGATGAGAGAGGTCGGAGTGGTCACCGCGGCCAGGCGGTCACCGGTCGGACTCCAGACCACGGAGAGCACGGACCCCTCGACTGTCTCGGCCAGAACGGGCTTCGCCGCGTCGTCGCGCGGGTCGGCGTCGAGGGCGGGGACGTCCGCGACCCAGAGCCGGGTCAGCGGACGGTCTTCCTCGTAGATCTCCTGGTTGAACCCCTGGTCGCGGAGCTTCTTCGTGTCCCCGTCCGTCTCCTCGCGAGCGAGGAAGGCGACCCGGCTTCCGTCCGGCGACAGGACGTACGAGCCGATGCCGACCGCGTGCTCGACCAGCTTGCGGCTCTCGCCGCCGCCGATGGGGATGCCGTAGAGGGCGGACGTCTTGGCCTGGGCCCGGCGGGCCGTGTACAGGATCTCGTCGTTGCCGCGGAAGGTTGGCCGCCCGATGTTCACCTCGCCCGTGATGTAGGGACGCGACGAGCCGGGTTCGCTCATGTCTAGGACGTGCAGTTCGGTCCAGGACGAACCGCTGTCCCCGTCGAGCGGCCGCCGCGGCACGGCCAGGAGGTATGCGGCGAGGCTGCCGTCGGGCGAGAGCTCGACCGCACCGACGTTCTGGAGCGTCGCTACGTGGTGCGGTTCGATCGTGTTCGTTCCCTGGGCGGCCGAGACGGCCGGCAGCAGGAGCGCCACGACGGCGACAGCGACAGAACGCCACCCTGGCGTGCCGGGAACGATCCCGTGTTCCACGCAAGCGGTATGCCGGTTCATTTGAGTTCTCCTGTCAGTGGGCGGCTTGCAGTGACTGTTCGTGTCCGATTGCGGTCAGCCGTTCCCGAATGTCCGGCGACAGCTTGACGCCCAGGTGAGTGATCGTATCGGCGGCCATCGCGATACCGATCTCGCAGCAGGTGCGGACCGGCAGTTCGCGTAGCAGGCCGTACAGGAAGCCGGCAGCGAAGCAGTCGCCGGCGCCCGTCGTGTCGACCACCTCGACCCGGTGGGCGGGCACGTGGTGGACTTCCTCTCCCCGGCGCACCCAGGCCCCGCGAACGCCGTCCTTCACGGCGACCACCTCGATCGTTTCGCTGAGTTCGCGGGCCGCGGCTTCGGGCTCCAGGCCGGTCATCATGCGCGCCTCCTCGGCGTTCGCGAACAGGATGTCGAATCCGTGTTCCTTGTGGCGCAGCAGGTGGTCTCTCGACCGGCCGACGGCGAAGGGATCGGCCAGGTCGATCGCCAGCCTGACGCCGGCCTCCCGGGCTACCTCGATCGCGTGCTCGATCGCGTCGATCTGGTTCGGCGTGTCCCAGATGTAGCCCGTCGTGAAGAAGATGCGCGACCGGCGGATGTCGTCCTCGGGCACGTGAGCGGCGCGGTACCGGCGGCAGACGCCGAGGTGGGTGTTCATCGTCCGCTCGCCGTCGGGCGTGACCAGGACGACCGAGGTCCCGGTCACGCCGTCGATGCGGGCCAGGCGGTTGCGAACCCGGCTCGCCTCGAGGCCGTGCTCGAACAGCCGCCCCGTGTCGTCGTCGGCGACCGCGGAACTGTAGCTCGCCTCCACGCCGAGCAGGGACGCGGCCCTCAGCACGTTGGCGCATGAGCCGCCGGCCTCGATCTCTGGCTGAAGGACTTCGCCGTCGCGATGGAGGACGTGATTGAGGATCGCCTCCTGCTCGTCCGCGGTGACGAGCTTCATGATCCCCTTGTCGAGGCCCATCTCGTCCAGGTGCCGATCCTCGACCCGCACCAGCAGGTCCAGGATCGCGTTCTCGATCCCTGTGACCTCCAGGCCGGCGTCGGTGGCGGGCCGCGGCGATTCCGCCACGACCGTCTAGGCGTCTCCCCAGCGTTCCTTGACCGCGGCCCGGTCGACCTCGCCGTTGTCCGAGCGGGGCAGTTCGCTGGTGAAGATCACGTCGCGAGGACGCTTGAACCTGGCGATGCTCGAGCCGACGTGCTCCCGCACGGCTTCCTGGTCGAGACCGGCTTCCGGATCCGCTTCGACGACGGCCCGGATCGCCTCGCCCCAGCGGTCGTCGCTGACCCCGAACACGCAGGTGGCGCGGACGGCGTCCAGCTCGAGGATCGCCGCTTCGACCTCGGCTGGATAGACGTTCTCGCCGCCGGGCTTGATCAGCTCCTTCTCGGGCTTGCGGGCGACGTAGAAGAGGTTGCCCTCCTCATCGAAACGGCCGATGTCGCCGGTGTGGTGCCAGCCGCCACGGAAGGTGTGGGCCGTGACGTCGGGTTGGCCGTCGTAGCCCAGGAACACGAGCGGTCCGCGTACCACGATCTCACCGTCCTCGCCGGCGGGCACTTCACGCTCGTTGTCGTCGACGAGGCGTACGCTGCACAGCTCGGCCGCCTTCCCGGCGCAGCCCAGGCGCTCGCGGGCGTTCTGGATCGTCACGAAGCCGCTCGTCTCGCATTGCCCGAAGCCGGCCCAGAACGTGGCGTCCGTCTCCTCGTGCAGCCGCTCCATCGTGGCCGGCGCGTCGAGGCCGGTCACGTGCCGCAGGCTGGGCAGGCGGCTGCCGGCCTCGGCCGCCGCGTCGAGCAGAGTGGTGAGGACCGGCGGAAAGTCGCTGATCATCGTGATCCGGTGACGGTCGATCAGTTCGACGGCCTGGGCAGGGTCGTACTTTGCCGTGATCACGTTCGCGCCGCCGGCGTGCAGGACGCTCAGCAGGTGGCCGAGCGCCGCGATGTGAAAGAGCGGCAGGGCGACCAGGTTGCGATCCGAACCATCGAGCCCGAGGGACGCGATCTCCTGCAGGTTGGCCCAGACCAGGTTCGAGTGGCTGAGCAGGGCGCCTCGCGGAATCACGTCGACGGCCGCGGTCGCGATGACCGCGAACGGTTCGTCGGCCGCCACCCCGGGGCGCGGCAACTTGCCGTCCGCTTCTCCGTCGGCGTACAGCGAGTCGAGGGAGGCGTAGCCCGATGCCGGATCGTCGCCGAACTGGAACCAGTGGGGAATCGCATCGTCGCCGGGTCCGCCCGGTACGGAGTCCAGGAAGTCCGGGCCGACCACGAAGGCTCTCGGCTTCGCCCGTTCGCGGATCAGGAGCTCGATCTCGCTCGGCTGCAGCCGCCAGTTGACCGGGTAGACCACGATCCCCTGGCGTGCACAGGCGAAGTAGAGCTCGACGTACGCCGCGGAGTTCTGTGCCAGGACGGCGAGCCGGTCGCCGGCCGCGAGACCGCAACCGTCGAGGCCCGCTGCCAACGCGTCCACGCGGTCTCGCAGTTCGGCGAAGCTCCGCTCCTCGCCGTCCTCGGTGACTAGGGCGAGCCGGTCGCCGAACGCCGCCTGGTTGCGGACGAGAACGTCGTAGAGCGTGAAGTTCTGGACGCTGGACACGGTGGAGCAGGCTTCGCCGGGGATCGGACCGGCGGGCACTTTATCAACGGCTTCCGCCGCTACACTTCCCACCATGCCCACACGCCGCCGCCATTCACTCGCCGGGCTTGCGCTGCTGCTCCTCCCGCTCGCTGCCCCCGCCCACGCCTGGAACGACTTCGGCCATGAACTCATTGCCCGGATCGCCTGGCAGGAACTCGAGCCGGAGGTTCGCAGCCGCGTCCTGGCCCTGTTTCGGGAAGCACCCCGGGACAGCCTGATGCACTGCCTCGATCTGAACCAGGATCGCCGTCGGGGCTGCGGTCGGTTCGCGTATCGCCTGGGGGACGCCGAGACCGCCGAAGACGGCGACCGCATCCTGTTTGAGCGGGCCGCGTACTGGCCCGATCTCGCGCGCCAGCTCGACAAGTACAACCGCCCGACCTGGCACTACATCGGCTGGACCTGGCGCCAGGGTGCCGATGGCAGCGCTCACGACACGGACCTGCCCGTGCCCGAGCCGAACGCCGTGAGCCAGTTGGTCGAACTTGCGCGCTCCGTCGCCGATAGCTCCGGCCGGCCGGACAAGCGCGCGATCCACCTCGCCTGGATCTTCCACCTGGTCGGCGACATCCACCAGCCTCTTCATGCCGCGTCGCGGGTCACGGAGCGCCGCGACGAACGGGAAGGCGACCGCGGCGGCAACGGTTTCGGTCTCGACGACTGGAACCGCAACCTCCATGCCTTCTGGGACGGCGCCCTGGACGGCCCGCTCCGGGCCGGAATCCGGCGGCGCGTGCTCGCCCGCCTCACCAGCGAGTCGAGTCAGCCGCCGTCCCCCGAACGGTTCTGGGCTGCGTTCGGAGAACTCCGCGATCGCGAGTACGAGGCGCTCAAGGACCGGGTCGCCGCCGAGGCCCGCGCCCACCATCCCCTCGATGAGAGCATCCGCGCCAACCTGAAGTCTGGCGACTTCGAGGCCTGGGCCGTCGAATCGAACCGGATCGTCCGTAGGTCTCTCTATCCCCCCGACTTGACCCGCGGCGAGGCGCCGTCACCCGCCTATACGGACCTGGCCTACGAAACCTCCCTCCGGCGCGCCGCCCTGGCCGGCTACCGCCTCGCCGATCTGCTCCGCGAGATGTTCGGCGCCGACGGGGCCCGCTGACTGACGTTCGGCCGCCGGTTTGTCCGGCGGTGGGGCCGGAGCAAGGCTCTGGCATATCGGTTGCATCTTCCGTTTGTTCAGGATGAACGAGTTGTTCACCATGAATGAACAATGGGAGGAGACCCATAGTGAAGAGAGTGATCATGCCGGTGTTCCTGATCCTGGCTCTGGCCGCCTGCGACAGCTTCCGTAGCCCCACCGACGTGGGCGAGGGGGCGGAAGGGAGCGGACACAGCGAAGGAGGCGAAGGAGGCGAGGATGGTGAAGGCGGTGGCGGAGAGTTGGGCGAGTCCGGAACCCGCTACAACCCCGGAGACACGGCCTACGAGAGCCGCTCGGGCGTCGACCTCGTGATGTCCCACTACGGGCCGAGCGACAGGTTCGAGGGCACGATGACGAACATGACCGGCAGCTCCATCGCGAATGTCCGCGTCGAGATCCATCTGTCGAACGGAACGGAGCTGGGACCGACGCCGAACGTGACTCTGGCGGCCGGCGAGATGCTGGACGTCGAACTCGACGCGACGGGCCAGAGCTTCGCCTGGTGGTCGGTGCACGTCGAGATCGGAAGCAGCGGCTCCTAGTCGTCCGGGGGCAGGCGCTCCATGAACCCCCGGATCGATTCGACGAGTCGATCCGGGGTGTCGTAGTGGACCATGTGGCCGGCGCCTTCGATCTCCTCGTGCTGGCCGCGGCGGAAGAGGGCGACACGGCGGGCGATCTCTTCGGGTTCAGGGGTGGCGTGCTGGTCGTCGACGCCGCGGCGGCCGCTCCAGAACTCGTTGGCGAGGGCGGCGGTGAGGATGAGGGTGGGGCAGGTGACCCAGCTCCATCGTTCTTCGGAGGCTTCCGGCACGTTGGACATCCAGGTCGTCACCACCTGGGGATCCCACTTCCACTCCAGGCCGCCGCCGGGCAGGGGCCGCGTGCCCAGTTCGACGAACTCGCGGGCGCGCTCCGGGTCGAGACGGGGATGCACCCGCTTCAGGAGGTCCCAGGCGTGCTCCTTCGAGGCGACCAGCCGGTGCTGTCGCGGATGGGTGAGCGCCTCGATCCCCGTCCTGGCCCGCTTCTGCTTGACCTCTTCGGGGAAACGGTTCAGTGCGTAGGGCGGCCCGAGGCCCTCGATCAGCACGACGGCGCGCGGCAGCTCGGCGAAGATGCCGGCCCACTGGGCGACGACCTGGCCTCCGAGGCTGTGGCCGATGACGACGGGCTGCTCGACTTCGCAGTCGAGGAACACGGCGTGCAGGTCGGCGATGTGGTGGGCCATCGTGTAGATGCCGGGATGCGCGCTCTCGCCGTGGCCGCGCAGGTCGTAGGCGACGACCCGGTGGTCGACCGCGAACGCCTCGGCGACCGGCGTGAGCGTCAGCGCGAAGTCCTGGATGCCGTGAGCCAGCAGGATCGCGGGACCATCGGCATGGCCCCACTCGTAGACCTCGAGCTGGGTGCCGCTGGCCTCGATGCGGCGCCGGCGGAACGCAGCCGATTCAAGGCGACGAGGAAGGTAGGGTGCGGCTACGGTCAACGAGTGTCCACCAGCGGGAAACCGCTGTCGGCGAGCGTCCGGTTCAGGTCCGCCAGCGGGCCGGCAAGAGTAGCGTCGAAACGGTCTTCCTGCTCGGCGAGCTGGCTGCTCAGCATCTCCCACACCGCCGCCTGCTGGTCCGTTGGCCGGGCGTCGGCCTGGCCGCCCGACCGGGCGAGGTAGGTGAGGCGCGCGTAGAGGCGGCGTGGCCAGCGCAGCGCGTCCTGGCCGGTGCCGGTCATGCGGAGGTCGAAGAAGGCGCTCTCGATCGCCCGGAGTTCCTCTCGCAGCGAGCCGGCCTGGTTGGTCGCTTCGAAGACGTCCACGTCGCCCCCGCGCTCCGACAGGCGATTCTCGAGTTGCCGCAGGTCGTGGCGGAGACGCTCGGCCTCGTTGATGAGGTAGGCGGCCCGTTCGATGCCGTCGCGGATCTGGACGAGCAGGGCTTGCTGCGCGGCCAGGTCGCCGGGGGAGGCGGTGGAGTCCGGGTCGAGAAGGACGTCCATGTCGACCGTCGAGATCGACTCGCTCTCGTCCTCCGCGTCGCCGTCGCCGTCGCCAGCAAGCACCAGCTCGATCCGGTAGCTGCCGGGCGCCGCCAGCATCGAGAAGCGTCCGCCGTCGGGCAGGGGCCGGAACCCCTGCTCCGGCATCTCCCAGTCGGGCCGCTCATCTGGCCTGGTGCGCAGCCGGACCTGAGTGGTCGCGTCGTAGCGCAGGTCCCAGGTCACGCGGTGGAGGCCCGGCGCCGCGGGCAAGTCGTCCAGGGTGCGGACCAGGTCGCCTTCGCCGTCGCGGAGGCGGATTGTCGCGTGCCTGCCGACGCCTTCCGCCGCCGTTGCACCATCGGCGCCCGGCTCCGGGATCCAGTAGTGGAGCAGCGCGCCGTAGGGCGGGTTCGTGCCGGTCGCCGGCACGTCCGGCTGGGCCATCGGCGCGCCGCGGGTGCGGAAGCGGTAGGTGATCCGCGGCACCAGCAGCGTCGGGCCGCGGGCGGTCAGCCCACGGGCGATTTCGCGCAGCGGCGTCAGGTCGTCCAGGATCCAGATACCGCGGCCGTAGGTGGCGACCACCAGGTCGTCGAAGTGCTTCTGAACCTCGATCCAGTGGACAGGCGCCGGAGCAAGGTTCGCCGCGCCGTCGCTGCGCCGGGAGAGGCTCCGCCAGTTCGCGCCATCGTCGAAGGAGACGTGGAGCGCGTTCTCGGTGCCCAGGAAGAGGAGCCCGGCCTGCTCCGGATCCTCGCGGACGGCGTGGACGTTCGCGAGCGGTCCGCGCGGCAGGCCGGCCGCGAGATCGGTCCAGGTTGCCCCGTAGTCGTTCGTCCGGAACACGTAGGGCGTCGTGTCGCCCTCCTGGTGGCGGTCGACCGCGACATAGGCGGCGCCGGCGGCGAAGTCCGACGGGTCGATGTTGCGCACCGTGCCGAGGGGCGGCAGGCCGGGGAGGTTCGCGGTCACGTTGGTCCACGTCTCGCCGCCGTCCCGGGTCAACTGGACCTGGCCGTCGTTCGTGCCGGCCCAGATCAGTCCGGGCTCAAGCGGGCTCTCGGCGATCGCGAACACGACCGGCGCGATCGTCGGTCCGGCGTCGTCGAGGGTCAGGCCGCCGGTGCGGCGCATGAGCGCCAGGTCGGCGGTCGTGAGATCAGGCGAGATCCGTTCCCAGCTCTGGCCTCGGTCGCGGCTCCGGTGGACGTACTGGCTGCCGGCGTAGACGGCCTCCGGATCGTGCGGCGATGTGGCGAATGGAGCGGTCCACTGGAAGCGGTACTCGAGCGCCGAGGCCGGGGAGCTCTCGATGGCCAGCGGCCAGACGCTGACGTCGCGGGACTGACCGGAACGCAGGTCGTAGAGCTCGAGCTGTCCGTCGTAGCAGCCGGTCCACACCAGGTCCGGGTCGGCGCGGTGAACCATCGAGAAGCCGACCTCGCAGCCGCCGACGGAGTGCCACTCGCCGACCGGGATGCCCTGGGTGCGTCCTCCGTAGAGGACGCGGCTCGGCCCGCGCATCGAGGGACCGTCCTGGCGGTTGCTGTAGACGTAGTAAGGCACTCGGTCGTCAGTCGAGACGTGGTACATCTGGGCGATCGGTAGCTGGGGCCGGTACCAGGAGCGCCCGCGGTCGTTCGTGATGCTGACGCCACCGTCGTGGCCGACGATCCGGCGGTCGGCGTCGACCGGATCGATCCAGATGTCGTGGTGGTCCCAGCCGGGCTGTTCGAAGCCCTCGGCCTCGACCGTGCGGCCGCCGTCGAGCGAGACGGACTGCCGGGTGGCGACGAAGGTGACCTCGTCCGCGCGGTCGGGCGCCGCGGCCATCCGCGTGTAGTAGAGCGGCCGGGTGATCAGGTTCAGGTCGCGGCTGACCAGCCGCCACGAGTCGCCGCGGTCGTCCGAGCGCCAGAGGACGCCGGCGAACGGATCGGAAGGGGCGAAGTCGCGGTTCGAGCTCGTCTCGATCAGGGCGTAGACCCGGTCCGGGTCGTCGGCCGACACGGCGAGCCCGATCTTGCCGAGCGGCGGCTCGGGCAGGCCCGCTCCCTCGAGACGCACCCAGGTGTCGCCACCGTCCCTCGAGCGGTAGATGCCGCTGCCCGGGCCGCCGCTGGTACGGCCGGACGTGCGGATCTCGATCTGCCAGGCCGCGGCGTAGACGAACCGCGGGTTGTCGGGCGCGAAGGCGAGGTCGACGACGCCGGTGTCCGCGTCGACGAACAGGACGTGCTCCCACGTCGCGCCGCCGTCGCTCGTGCGGAAAACGCCGCGGGCCGCTTCGGACTGCTCCTGCGGCCCGTAGGCGTGGCCGAGGGCGGCGACGAGGGCGGTGTCGGGATCGTCCGGGTGGGCCAGGATGCGGCCGATCCTGCCGCTGGCTTCAAGCCCCAGGTGTTCGAAGCTGTCGCCGCGGTCGGTGGAGCGGTAGACCCCGTCGCCGATCGAGATGTTGCTGCGGATGAAGCTCTCGCCGGTGCCGACCCAGACCACGTTCCGGTCGGACGGGGCGACCGCGATCGAGCCGATCGAAGCCGCCTCCTGGCGGTCGAAGATGGGCTCCCATGAGACGCCGCCGTCGTTGCTGCGCCAGAGCCCGCCCGAGGCTGCGCCGGCGTAGTAGACGTTGCTCGCCCCGGGAACGCCGGCGACCGCGGAAACCCGGTTGCCGATCGGTCCGATGTGGCGGAAGGCGAACGCGTCGAGAAGCCCCGGCGATTCGTCCGCCGGTGGTTGGGCCGCCGCGGAGGCGGCGCAGAGCAGGAGGGCGAGGAACGCTCTGTGGCGCAACCTCCTAGTAGCCGGCCTGCTTGTCGATCACGTTGCGGAGCGGCCTGCCGGTGGCGAACCGGGTGATGTTGTCGCGCAGCAACTGCGTTCTCCGCTCCTCCAGCCGATCCGAGATCGTCGCCAGGTGCGGCGTGATCGTCACGTTCGACATGGTCCACAGCGGGTGATCGGACGGCAGCGGTTCGGGATCCGTGACGTCGAGGCCGGCGGCGCGGACCTTGCCGCTCTCGAGTGCCGCGACCAGGGCGTCCGTGTCGACGATCTTCCCGCGCGAAATGTTGATGAAGTAGACGTCCTGCTTCATCAGCTCGAACTGCCGGGCGCCGATCAGGCCCTCCGTGGCCGGCGTGTGCGGCACGGAGGAGAAGACGACGTCGGCCCGGGGCAAGAGATCGTCGAGTTCGTCCGGTTTGCCGACGTAGGCGACGTCGCGGTGGATCGGGATGTCCTTCGGATCGACCGCGATCACGGTCATGCCGAAGGCGGCGGCCCGCTGCGCGATCTGGGTGCCGATACCGCCGAGGCCGATGACCAGGGCCGTCTTGCCCCTGAGTTCGATCATCGGCAGTGCGCGGTCCGTGTTCCAGCCTTCCGGCATCTGGGCGTTGAACGCCTTGATGTTGCGGGTGAAGTTCAGCAACAGGGCGAAGGCGTGATCGGCGATCTCGGGCCCCTGGATGATCTTCGCGTTGGTCAGCACGATGTCGCTGTCCCGCAGGTCGGGAATGCTGAGGAAGCCCTCGACGCCGGCCGAGTTGCTCTGGATCCAGCGCAGCTTGCTGTCGGCGACCAGGAAGTTCTCGATACCGCGGTAGCCGGCAATCAGGCCGTCGCAGTCGCTCGGATCCAGGTCGTCGTCGACCCCCGCCAGACGCAGGTTCTCGTGCTCCTCTCCCAGGTCCGAAAGGCCCTCGAGGAAGAACGTCGGCATGCAGACGGTGACGTTCTGGGCGGCGACCGGTGCGGTCGCCAGCGAGATGATGAGGAGGCCGAGCAGAACCCGTCCCCGACCCGGCGAGCGAAGATCGAACATCGTCGTGGTCTCCTGTGCAGAAGCTGTTGCGTATCGACCGAAGCTGGATGGAGAGAAGGCCGATCGTAGCACCGGGCAGCAGGTGCGGAGGGTGTTACGATGCCGCCGCTTCGGGCCCCGAGATCCCACCTCCCGAACCAAGAGGAACGCGTTAGATGACCACCGATGCCCTCCGTGAACGGGGCGATTCCCTGGAGGAAGCCTTCTTTCGCGACATGGACCGCAAGCTGATCGAGGAGCTGCGGGCAAAGAAAGAACGCGAGCAGCAGATCGACGAGCTGGCCGCGGCGTCGGGGATCGCGCACCGGGAAGTCCTCGGCGCCCTGCTGGACGCCGGAATGCACGGCGAGGCGCTGGTGGCGGTGGGTCTCGTGCCGCTGATCGAGGTCGCCTGGGCCGACCACGCGATGGACGCCGGTGAACGGGACGCCATCATGAAGGCGGCGAGGGAGGCCGGCGTGACGCGGGGATCGACCGCCGCCGGGCTGCTCATGGCCTGGCTCGACCGGCGGCCGGGAGCTGAACTGCTCGAAGCCTGGAAGGGCTACGCGGCGGCGCTGGTCGCGGAACTTGGAGACGAGGACGCCACGGCGGTGCGCGACGACATCATGACCCGCGCGCAGGCGGTCGCGGAAGCGGCCGGAGGGTTCCTGGGGCTCGGCAGCGTGTCTCGCGAGGAGCGGCGGATGCTCAGCGAACTCGCCGCCGCGCTGGGCGGCTGAGGTTTACCAGCTCGCCTTGATCACGCCAGGAAGCTCGCCGCGCAGGGCGAGGTCCCGCAGGGCGATGCGCGACAGGCCGAACTTGCGGTAGTAGCCCCGCGGCCTGCCGGTGACGGCGCAACGGTTGCGGACCCGGACCGGGCTGGCGTCGCGAGGCAGTTTGTTCAGCAGGAGTTGCGCCTGAAAGCGCTGCTCGGGAGGCAGGCGTTCATCCCTGACCAGTGCGCGCAACTCCTCGCGGCGTTCGCGGTACCTCTCGACGATCTTCTTGCGGCGCTCGTTCTTGGCGATCGATGCCTTGGTGGCCATATCTGCTGTCTTCCTTCGCGTTGCTGGCTTGCGGGCTCTTCTCCGCGCCGGGGCCGGTTCGTCCGGGCGCAGGAGGTGGCTACCCTAGCAGGTTTCGGCTCTGGCGTCTCCCGCTCCGGTCGCCGCAAACATTCGCTCAACTTTGCTAAGGAAACTCCCTTGACCGTCGGCCAGGAGTGGGAGAACGTGTCTTCTTCGACGGAGGCAAGGGTTGCTGTCGTCGACTCGACGGGAGGTGAGGTCCATGCGACACGAATCGGAATCCGGACGTCTCGGGAAGAACGCAGCGGCGTTCGTCCTGGTAGCTCTTGCATTCGCCCCTTTCGCGCAGGCCGGCGACTGGCCGCAGTGGAGAGGGCCCAATCGCGACGGCACCGCGCCCGGAGCAGAACTCCCGGCCGTCCTGCCGGCGACGCTCCATCAACTCTGGAAGGTCTACGTGGGAGTGGGCCAGTCTTCGCCGATCATCGTTGGCGACCGGGTCTTCGTGCACGCGCGACAGGGTGAGGAGGAGGTCGTGCTCGCCCTGTCCGCGGCGACCGGGGAAGAACTGTGGCGACACGGCTACGGTGCCTCGTACGCGCCCAGAAACGCGGCAATTCAGTACGGCCCGGGCCCGAAATCGACGATGCTCGCCGAGGGCGACTCGGTCTACAGCTTCGGCATCCGGGAACGCCTCCTGGCCCTGGACGCCGACTCGGGCAAGGTGCGGTGGGAGAAGACCTTTGATGACCTCTACGAGGAGCCGTACCCGATCTGGGGAACCGCTTCGTCGCCTCTGATCGAGGGGAATCTGCTGATCGTCCCCATCGGCACCACGGGCAACGAGCAACAGGGAGATGAGGGCGCTCTGGTCGCCTACGACAAGACGACCGGCGAGGAAGTGTGGCGCGTCGACGGGCCGCCGGCCTATGCCTCGCCCGTCGCGTTCGACCATGGCGGGGTGCGCCAGATCGTGACGCTGGACGACGTGTCCTTCTTTGGAGTCGGAGCGACGGATGGCGACCCGTTGTGGTCGCTCGATTTCACGACGGCCTTCCAGCAGAACACGCCCACCACGGTGCGCTACGACGGCAACTTCATCCTCTCGGGCTACCAGTGGGGGACCGCCGCGATCAAGGTCGAGCCGCCCGCTGAGCCGGACGGCGCCTGGAAGGTGCGCGAGGTCTGGAGGACCGACGCCGCGGAGCTCTACATGGACTCCCCCGTGCTGGTCGGCGACCATCTCTACTTCCGCTCGAACAAGAGGGCCGGCACTTTCGTCTGCCTGGACCCCGCCACCGGGGAGATCGTCTGGCAAGGGCCCGGGCGGTGGGCCGCGTATGCGTCGGTGATCGCGGTAGACGAGCGTCTCCTCGTGCTGACGGACGAGGCCGAGCTCAAGGTGATCGCGGCGGATCCGTCGGGCTACAGGGAACTCGCTTCCTGGGAAGTGGCCGACAGCACGACCTGGGCGCATGTTGCGCTCTCCGGATCCCGGGTCTTCGTGAAGGACGAGGAGCACCTGGCGGTCTTCGATCTGGCAACGCGGGTCACGGAAAAGGGAGACCGGTCCAGCGGGACCGCGCCCGCACCTGGCGACGTGGCCGCCGGGTCCGGCGAGGACACCGAAGCCGTCAAGGTGGCGGTTCGCGCGATGCTGAAGGCCATGGCGGCGGGCGACATGGACCTGATGTGGAGCTATCTGGGCGAGGACTTCAGGTCCTACAGCGGCGCGGACAAGGACGTCTTCCGTGACTACCTCGGGTCGACCGCCGGGAGCGAGACGCCGAGCGACGAGATGGTGGTCGAGTGGGAGAACGGCACGGCCAAGGTCACCGGGACCCGGTGGATCACGTCCACCGGGCTGGACTTCGGTCTCGAGATGCTGGTGAACAAGCGCGACGGAAAGTGGCTCGTCACCTGGATGGACTTCGACTCCAGGCGCATCCATGGCCAGGAGTAGCGATGGGCGGACCTGGTCGTCCTCGGTCCGCGGGTCCTCTAAGGGCGCCGCCGCACGACCATCGACACTTCGGCAAGCGCGTCCAGGGTGAGTCCATGGTCGCGGAGATCCCGGAGTGCCCTTGCGACGCGATCACCATGTTCGCCGGCAAGAACGTTGGGAAGCCGGTCGCGCAGGTCACGGTCGCACCAGCGGGCGGCGACCTCGAACCCGTGATCCTCGTAGACCGAGGCCGGGTGGCCACCCATGAGTACAGCCAGCGGACGGAAGGGCGCCAGAGCCTTGGCGACGGTGGCCTTGACGCCGGTTGCGTCGGCCCAGCGCAGGAACTCCCTGAGAAGGGCCTCGCCGATGCCGCGCCCGTGGTAGTGGGGATCGCGGGCGGTGCCGGCCGCCAACTGGCCGACGTGATAGCAGAACAGGTTCAACGTTCCCCCTGGCAGGAACGGCGGACTGGCCTGGCCGAAGTCGCCCCAGTAGGACGGATCCATGATGCCGTCGGTGGAACGTAATGCCTGGTCGTAGCGGCGGAACTGGAGTTGGCCAACGTGCTGCTCGCCGTCGAAGGCGAGGATCGCGCTCGCTCCGAGGTCGGCGATTCGGCTACGGATCGCGGCCTCCGACCCCTGGCAGTCGATGGGGACGTTGCCGAGGTCGGACATCGTCATCGGGCGGTAGTGAATCACCACGACCGAAGTTATCGCGTCGGCGGCGTTTGCGCGCAATCTCCGGCATCACAACGAATTGAGGATCTGACAACCAGGGAAGGGAGCGCAGCGATGGAGATCATGCAGGCAACCGAGGCACATGCCCAGAAGTGGGCGGACGAAGTCGCCGACCTGGTCTATGAGACAGGTCCGACGACCTACGAGTACCAGTTCGGCGGCCGGGAGTACTACGACGAGATCGTCAAGGCCTCGTGGTCCAGAGCGGGCACGCTGTTCGGCTACGACTGCACGACGATCGCGGTCGAGGGCGACGAGCTCCTCGCGATCGAGATCGGCTTTCGCGGCCCGGAGTTCGCCACGCGCAAGAAGACGCTGGGCCCCCTGTGGGCGCCCCTGATCGAGTCGGGCCGGGTGACGAGGGAGCAGCTCGGCGAGATCGGACGGGCCGCCTACCTCGCCAGCTACCTGAACGTCGCGATTCCGTCCGCCGTCTACTACGTCCACGCTCTCGCCGTCGTGGAGTCGCGTCGCGGTGAGGGGATCGGGAAGCAGTTGATGCAGAGGGCGATCGACGATTCGAAGAGCGACGGGCTGCGCGGCGTGCACCTCGACGTCCTTTCCGGCACCCCCGCGGTCGGCTTCTACAACTCCCTGGGAATGGAGTGCCTGACCGAAACGGTGGCGCCCATACCGCACGAGCACGGCATTCCCATGGAGATGCGGATGTCGCTCGATTTCTGAGCCCGCGGATCCTCTCTACGGGCGGTTCGGCCTGCTGCCGGGGGGGAAGAAGAGAGTTCCGAGGCCTCTCTCCAGCTCCGCGCAGGCAGCGGCTTCGCCCATGTTGCAGGCGGTGGAGAGGAGGTCCTGGGCCAGGGGAATGTCCTTCGGCACGCCGTGCCCGTGCACATGGGCGTAGCCGAGCAGGAAACAGCTCATGCTCTCCTTTTCTTCGCAGCCGCCCGGAAGCTGGGCGATCGCATCGGAAACTCCACCGGAAGAGACCGTCACCGTGCCGTCGAAGAGGGCCTGGATGACGACGTTCTGGCAACCCTTGTGGAAACCGTTGCGACAGGCCTGGTCGAAGTAGGAGACGCCCTCGAGGGGGTCGAGCGGCACGACTTCTCCCCGATTGAACAGCACTCCCAGCATGTTGCACTCTTCGCCGCCGCCGTTGTTGCACGTGAGCTGGAGTTTCGTGATCAGGTTCTCGCAGCCGAAACGCTTGCCCTCGTCGCACGCCTGCTGCCAGTACTTGAAGTCGTCGCCCTCGTGGGTCCGGCCAACGAAGTTCGACGCCAGCATCCACCCGAAGAGCCCGATCCAGACGACCATGAAGGCGTAGTTCACGCGGCGCGGCTTCGTTGCCTTGAGCAGGACCGAGAGGCGAAGACCCTCCACCCGGCGCGACTTCCCGAGCCGGTCCAGCAGCGGTACGCACAGGTTGAGCACCGGGACGAAGAGGAGCTTGTCGTAGAAGAGCGGGACATCGACCTGGCGAAGGAACTCGAACAGACCGAAGACGCTGAGGCCGTAGAGCATCCCGAACACCGCGCTTCCCAACCGGCTGCGCGGAGAAGTCGATGGATCGGTGACGAGGAGATGAAGGCCGAGGAAGACCGCGATGGGAATGCTCGCGTCGACGAAGAAGTGGACGCCGGTGACGCTGGAGTAGACGAGATTGGCCACCACCAGGGAGGCCGCCGCGAAAAGGGTCACGATCGTCACGGAGAAGAAGAACTGGACGACCAGGCCGGCCATGAAGATCGCGACGTACATGTGTGGCGCGTTGGCCAGGGTGGTCGCGATCTCGGCGCCCCAGGTGAGGTTGGTCATTCCGGAGAGGATCAGGCCGAGGGAGAAGACGGAGAGGGCGAAGCCCGACGGATTGAAGATGTGCCGCTTGCGGCCGTCCCGGTTCCACCGGAAGTACTCCTTGCCGAGGATGCCGACGGCGATCATCGCGAACTGCAGGTAGAACCACTCCTGCTTGAAGCAGAGGAAGAAGTTCGTACTCAGAATGATCGGAAACTGCCCGAAGCCGAGGTGCCAGGTCTTCCGTCGCGACCAGCCCACGAGCATGTCGAAGGCGTAGGCGAAGATGATCTGGGCTGCAATGAGCGCCACCTGGTGACGCATCTGTTCCCAGTACAGGCCCCAGTAGACGTAGATGCAGGTCTGAACGAAGGCCTGCACGTAGTGCGAGGGGATCAGGGAGACCTTGAGCTTCAGCTCGCGGCCGCCCTGGCCGGAGTCGGCGAGCAGGCGACCCTGCAGGAGAGCGAGCACGCCACAGGCGCCCCAGAGAGACCAGGTCAACTCGCTGCTTGCGCGGAACTGTGGAAGCAGCGAGAAGGCAAGCAACAGGAGAGTGAAGGACGCGGGCAGCCACCAGACCGGCGGCAACCGCTGGATTTCCCTGACGTTGGCCAATCGCAACCTCTTCCCCTTTGACACTATAGTCACTGCCAGACCGCAAGCATTGGTGTTCCATCCGTGCGCCCGATGACGGACGCACGGATGGTTCACGGTCGGCGCGCGAGTGCGTCAACCGGGTTCCGGAGGAGAACGATGCGATCGAAGGCGAGACCGCGCCGGCGTCGCTGGCGGCCGAGCAGCGTGGTCCTGGTCGTGGTCGTCCTGGCGGCCGCGGGAGTGCTGACAACCCGGGCGATTCGTGACCATCGGGCGCAGGCGGTCCTGGCCGACGTCCTGGTGGCGGGCCGGCTGCCTGGCCGGGCTCATGAAACCGGGCGGCGGCTGGAGAGGCTGATTGACGACTACCGTGGCAGCCCGGCGGCCTGGGCTGCCACCGCGCGCCTGGCTGAGCTGCGGGCCGCGGATCGCCAATTCGAGGAGGCGCGAAGGCTCTGGCAGGGGCTTGCCGAAAGGGGCCCGAACGATCTCGCGGCAGCCGCGGAGATGGACCTGATCCGCCTGGACCGCGAGCAGGGTCGACTCGAGGAGCTGGCGGACAGACTGGAGAACCTGATCGAGGGCGGAGGCAGCCGGCTGCCCGAGGACGTTCTCCTGTTCGAACTCGCCCGGACCCTCGAGGAACTGGGGCGCTACGACGAGGCGCGAGCGATCAAGCGTTTCGAGGAGGTGGTCCCGGAGGGACCCCGGATTCCGCGCTGACCCCTGAGAGGGGCCTGCGTGACTATGCGGCGGCGCCGGGCGTCGCAACGCTGGGGTCGGTGACCCCCATGCCGTCGAGCAACTCCTGGAAGCGGGACTCGGAGCGGAGCTCGTCGAACGCCGGGTGCACCTTCGCCCACATGGCCACTCCGCGCTTGACCCTGATCGCTTCTTCGAGCCAGCGCAGGGCAGTTTCCGGTTCGCCCAGCCAGGCGTACAGGATCGCCAGCGAGTCGTAGTGGGCATTCTGTCCGGCGACGGGCTTCAGCAGACGCGCCGCGGTCCAGCGCAGTACTCCCGGCTCGCCCTCGTTCTCGAAGACGCTTCCGATCGTGTCGGCGTCATCCGGACGACCGGCGTTCCGTAGATAGATCTGGCGCTCACCGACCGCCTCTTCCGGGCGGTCCATGGCCATGTAGCACGCTGCCGCCAGCGATCTCGTCGCTGGGTACGTGCTGTCGATGGCGAGAGTTCGACGAGCCTCGGCGAGTGCCTCCTCATAGCGACGCGACAGGTAGTAGACGAAGGACAGGCTTCGACGCAGCATCGGGGCGAGGGGATCCAGGTGCGTGGCGGCCCTCAGTTCCTGTTCCGCTTCGTCCAGGCGGCCGACCGGCGCCAGGAAGTAGTGCCCGTAGGAGAACCGGGCGTTGGGGTTCCCAGGGTCGAGTTGCAGCGCGCGCAGATACGCCCGCTGCGCCGCCGGCCAGTCCCACTGGAGTGCGGCGCGCAGAAGACCGCATGCCCGGTAGGCGATGGCGGTCGTATCGTTCAGTTCCAGCGCCTTGTTCACCGCGTCCTCGGCCTTGGCCGCCGCCTCTTCGACCTGCAGGAAGCCGTCCACTGCGAGCACCCCGTAGCAGAGAGCGAGCACGGCATGGCCCTGCGCGAAGTCCGGTTGCATTTCGAGCGCCCTGTCCAGGAGAGCGATCGCCTGCTTCAGGCGGTCGCCCTTTTGCGTGCCCAGGTGGTATCGCGCCTCCAGATAGAGCTGGTACACCTCCTGACTCTCCGTCGGACGCTTGACAACGGGACCGGTGTGCGGTCCCAGGAGCTTCCATCGCAGACGGTCGACGATCGCCTGCGCGATGTCCTCCTGGATCTCGAAGACATCCCCGAGTTCCCGGTCGTAGTGCTCGGACCAGAGCTGGGTGCCGTCTGATGTCCGGATCAGGTGCGCCGAGATCCGGAGACGCTCGCCCGCCTTCCGCACGCTGCCCTCCAGGATGGCCGATACACCGAGCTTGTGGCCGACGTCCGAGCTGCTGCGGTCCCTGAGCCGGTGGTCGAAGGACGACGTTCTGCCGACGACCCGGAGCCCGTCGACGCGTGCCAGCGCGTCGATGAGTTCTTCCGCCACGCCGTCGCAGAAGAAGTCCTGTTCAGGGTCCGGGCTCATGTTGGAGAAGGGACGGACCGCGATCGAGCCGTCCAAGGCAGCCTCCACCGGCACGATGAACCGGTAGCCACGACCCGGAAGCGTCGCGATGTACGTCGTCTTCTCGTTCTGTCCCAGGATCTTCCGGAGAACGGAGAGGTTGTGCGCAAGGTTGCTCTCATCGACCGCCGTGTCGGGCCAGACCATCACCATCAGTTCCTCCTTGGAGAGGAGGCGGTCATGGTTCTCGACGAGTACCTGCAGGGTGTCGAAGATCTTCGGCCGGAGCGGCACCGTCTTCCCGTTGCGCAGTAGCCGCCGCTGCCCGACATCGAGCAGGTAGGGGCCGAAGGCGTGGGAGCGACGATTGGGCGGGAAAGACACGGCCGAGCAGAGGGGGGCGCGAGTTCGTTGGCACCGCCACCTCGCGATCCACTACCCGATGCGGCCGCTCACTGCCCGAAGAGGACCCGGACCAAGGGCTGCACCGGACGCAACTTAGAGGGCCCGACAGATGCCGGTGACTCGAAGGGGTCAGAGCCTAGCATTCCGTCGGACGACGTTGGTGGGTTGTCTAGTGACGATTCTCGCCGCTGGCGTCCTGAGGTGGTCGCGGAAGCTCGGCCACGATGCGCCGGCGCGCCGCGACCGGGTTGGTCACCGGATTGCGCCGCAGTCGTCCGACCTCGGCCGCTGCGTAGGGCTCGAAGTCCTTCGTGTTCTCCGGGTCGAACTGCCTCACCATCCAGTTCGTCAACCTGGCCAGAGCCGCGTCGTCGATGAGGGCCTGGGAGGCCCCGGGCACCTGAACCAGATAGGCCCTCCCCTCGGGAGTCGCCAGGAAGAGGCCCACCTGGTCGCGCAGCGAGGGGACGGTGCCTTCCAGGCCGGAGCCGTCCGCCATGTGGCAGCCCTGGCAGTGCAGCATGTAGTCGAGGTGGGCGAGGCGGTCGGTCTCGGCCTTCTCGCCGGCGGCCGGGGCGACCCACGCGAAACCGAGCATGACGAGGGCCGCCGCGGCCGGCAGTTCCGCTCGCTTGAACATGGTTCCCTACTCGGCGACAGCGAGAATACGGGACATCGTGCAGTGATAGCCGAACGGAGCACCGCCGTTTCCGCACCAGAGGACGGAGTTCGAGCGCTGTGGCTGGTAGCGCGCGGTGTCGCCCTCGTTCGTGTTGCAGTAGCAGCGCTGGCAGGGGAAGGCGCCGCAGCAGTCGTGGTAGGCGACGACGTAGCTCTTGCCGTCCGCCGGATTCAGGCAGGTGCCGGTCCAGGTGATCGGCGCCGCCTTGGACCCCGGCGGGCAGGAACTCGTCGAACCGCCGCAGCATCCGCACAGCCAGCCGTCGACCGAGCAGTACGCCCAGTAGTCGCACTGCATGGGATCCTGCATGGGTTCGGCCGCGTCGTCCGCGCCTTCCTGTGCGAAAGTCCGGTCCACCGGCAGCAGCGGCAGCAGGACGCCGCCCGCGATGGCGCTACCGATGGAACCGAGCACCGATCGTCGGGAGGTCCTGTCGGCCAGACGGGTCGCCGCGCGAATCGAGATGTTGTCGAACCAGTTCATGGCAAACCTCACGATGGTTGTTGTGAACCTCCTGCAATGAGCACCCGGCCTTCTTCCTGGTGCTCCAGAAACTCCTGGATTGAACTGACGCCCAGCCGCTTCGCCTCGAACAGGCTCTCCACGTGCTCCCTGCTGTTCGTGAGCCCCTGGGCCGCGACGAACCCGCGCTCGTCGAGCAGCACGCCGTAGGGGAGCTTGCCGATCTCATAGGTCATGCCGAGTTCGGGAGAGAGCACGTAGGCGAAGTCGTCTAACCGGCTCCTGGTTCGAAACTCCGCGTGCTGCGCCGGGTCGCCGTCGCTCGCGAAGACGAGTCGTAGCCAGCTCGACTCCTTCCGCGCGATGGATCGGAGCGCCGGAAGGAGCTGGGCGCACACGGGACACTTGGGCGTCAGGAACGTGATCAACGTGCTCCTGCCATCCGGATCGGCCGCGCCCAGGACGACCGCCTCGCCGTCCAGGGTGTCGAGCCGGAACTCCGGCGACTTCTCGCCGACGCGCACCGTCTTGCTCAGGGCCAGCGCGCCGACCGGGCCGATCCGCTGGTGGATCACGCCGATCTGGCGCGCGAGCGCGAAGGCGACCACGGCGAGGCAGAGGATCGCGAAGCCCATGATCGCGAACAGGATGCCGACGGAGGTCGTCAAGACGTTCCCTCCCGGAGCAAACCGTGGTTCGCGATGAGCACGTCCGCCGTAGCGTACATGGCGATCGCGAAGGCGCCGAGCGAGAAGGCGGCGGCGTAGTCTGCGAACTTGAGGGGCCGGGCGGCCTCCGGCGCGGCCAGCAACAGGGCGACGGCGATCAGCACGAGGTTCCTCAGCACCAGAGCCCATCCCGCTGGCTGCCCGGTGGTTCCGCCCCAGGAGCAGCCGCAATCCTCGGGCGCGGTGCCGCGCGCGATGCTCACGGCCATGCCGAGCGCGTACAGGCCGAGCAGCCCGGCAACCAGGCCAGCGGCCGCGGTTCCCGAGGGATAGATGGCACAGAGACCGGCGGCGGCCAGTTCCGCTCCGATGAGTCCCGCCGTGGCGACGGCGGCCAGCACGGGTGAACCGGGCAGGCCGAAGCTCCGCAGGTAGCGGGACGTGATCGCCGCGGTCGTGCGCGGCTCACGCAGCTTGTGGAACGCGGTGCCGAGGAACAGCAGCGTGAGGAGGACTCGCGCGCCGATCTGTACGACCGGGTCGATGCCGAGGCTCATGGCGCACTCAGTCCCAAGGTTGAATCATGACGACCGTGCCGCGCACTTCCTGGCCACCGGACAGCCCGCGGGTCAGTTCGCCCGTGCCCGCGTCGTAGATGTCGACGTCCGCGTAGTTCGTCGCGTAGAGGAGGGGCGAGTCGTCCTGGCTCACCGCGATCGCGGCTGCGCCGCGTTCCATCGTGTACCTGCCGAGCCGTTCGCGGCTCTCGATGTCGAACACCCAGACTTCAGCGCCGAAACCGCGGTGAAAGTCGTAGCCGCCCGGCTTCCGCTCGAGATCCGGCACCGCGGACATCAGCATGAAGAGGCGGCCGGAGGCGTCGTGGGCGGCCATGTGCTGGTTCGGCGCGGCTGGTACCCAGACCCCCGCGTCGTCCTCTTCACGGAACGTCCAGGGTTCCTGGAAGGAGATTCCGCCGCCGCTCGTGTCCACGGCGTGCATCACGCCCCGCACCGAGGCGAAGTACCACACGTCCCCCGACCTCGTACCCGTCGGATGGAGGGGATCCCCTTCCGCGTCGAAGAAGCCGGGATGGCTCGTTCTCGCGCTCTCGGCGCCGTTGTCATCGAGGTCGACCGCCAGCACCGAGCCGTCGCCGCACAGCGACAGGAACCGGCGCGAGCCGGCCGCCATCGTGTGTGCGCAGCCACCGGTTTCGATCTCACCGACGTACTTCCGCTTCTCCAGGTCGACGACCCCGAAGCTCAGGGCAGGCGTGAAGAAGGACTGGATGAGGAAGCGATCGTCGTCCGTCAGGGTGGTGAGGTTGATGCTCGCCAGCCCTCGCATCGCCTTCGGCGGGTCGATCGGGATTTCGCCCTTGATCTCGAGCGTCCTGGCATCGAAGATCTCGACCACTTCGACGAGGTCGCCGTGGTAGCCGCGCGTCATGTAGACGGCATGGTTGTAGAACTCGTCGCCCGAGCGGGGCAGTTGGGGCAGGAGGCCCTGGTAGCCCAGCTCGATCGTGCCGAGAAGGGTGCCGCTGTCGGCGTCGATCAGGTCCGCGTGCGCGTAGTTGGGGAAGGCTGCGATCCAGACCCAGTGGGCGCCGTCCGGTTTGTCCGGGAGCGTCGCAGTGGTGAGCGGCTGCGGCAGCGATGCCGGATCGATCTGGGCCGCAACAGGAACGGCGGCGAAACCGATCGAGGCGGCGAGCACCAGCGCGAAGAACTTCCTCGTCATGCCTACTCCTTTCGGGTCCAGAACAGCTCGTACTCGGTCTCCCACGTCTTGCCGCCGTCGGTCGAGAGCACGGAGAGCTCGCGCAGCCGGCCGTCCGGCATCGTGAAGAAGCTGAACCGGCCCATCGTCCCTTCGTCCAGGTCGGCCGTCTCGAACCGGAACTCGTTGTCCACCATGTTCCCGTTCTCGAACCGCATCCGCTGTCCGCCCGGCTTTCCGGAGGCGGACAGGTAGCTCCAGTTGTCGCGCGTGTCGCTGTAGACGAGTACGCAGAAGAAGTCCCGTATGCCCTCCATGCGGGTCATCCACTCTTCGACGAGGTAGCAGCCCTCAGGCCCCAGCTCCCAGACGACCTCGGCCATCAGCGCGCCCTCGCCGGTGTGGACTTCCCATTCGCCGACCAGGTGGTGAGCGGCCTTGCACGCCGGATTCGCCGCTTCGCTGGAGTCGGCTGCGGCCGTGGCGGGGGCAAGGAGCGTGACCGTTACGGATCCGCATGCGAGAAGTCGCGTGAAACCCATGTCGTTCTCCTCCCGAAGGCGCTGTCCGCCGGTGTCCGGGGCCGCCTTCTCGACTGTATTCAGGTCGAATCACTGTGACCGAGAAGGTGCTGCAAGTCAAGGCGAATTCGGGCATTTCAGGTTCGCTCAGATCCGCTAAGAAAAGTTCCTTGACTACTGATGGGACCGGCGCAAAGCTGACGATGCCACGTACCAGAGCAAGGAGGTTCAGATGATGCCTTCCCCCAGTTTCTCGCCGAGGATCCTCGTCGTCTTCGGTGTCCTCCTACTCCTTGTGTCGACGGCGGTCTACGCCCAGAACGTTGGCTCCGTACGCGGCACGGTCCGCTCGGCGGACGGCGAACCGCTGCCCGGAGTGCTCGTGCAGGCCACGGGCGACATCGTGCGCGGCGAACGCACATCCATGTCGGGTGTCAACGGTGATTGGCTGATTCCCGGACTTCCGCCTGGCGTGGTGACCCTGACCGCGACGCTCGAGGGACTGGAAACCGAGACGGTGGAGGGAGTCCGCGTCTCGATCTCAGGCGTCGCCGTCGTGGACTTCTCGATGCGGGTCGCAGGCGTCGAGGAGGCAATCACCGTGACGTCCGAGGCGCCGGTCCTCGACGTGACGAGTTCCTCGGCCAGCACCAGCTTCCAGGCCGAGTTGATCGACGCCAAGCCGACGACCCAGCGCAACTTCCAGGAACTCGCCCTAATGGCGCCCGGCGTGGCCTCGAACGGCCGCGTCGGGTCGGTCGGCGTCTACGCGGGGTTCGTCTCCGCCTATGGCCGCGACGAGGGGTCCGTGGCCTGGAACGTCGACGGCCTGGACATCAGCTTCCCGGATACCGGCAACATCTGGGGCGCCTGGGCCGACCCGGACACGATCGCCGAGGTGCAGGTGCTCGGCGTCGGAGCGCCTGCCGAGTACGGGAACATGACCGGCGCCGCGGTCAATGTGGTTACCAAGTCCGGCACGAACACGTTCCAGGGACGAGTGGCCTACACGGGCGAAACCGACGGCCTGACCTCAGCCGGTCCCCAGGTGGAAGACGCGGCGGGGGTCGAGCGCGGTTTCGTCAGAGAGACCTACAACAGTTGGACCATGTCGGCGGGCGGCCCGATCAAGAGAGACAAGCTGTACTTCTTTGCCGCGGTCGGCCTCAAGGAGGATCTGCTGCTCGAGCCGGGAGCGACGCCCAGCATCAACATCCCGGTGAGCACGTTCGACCACTACAACCTGAAGCTCGACTGGTCGCTCAACTCTTCGCACACGCTGACGGGCGCCTTCCAGTTCGAGGACTACGCGCGCTCCTACGGCAACAGCAGCCGCGTGATCACGAATCCGGCCGCGGTGGGCACGGAGTACGTCGTGGTTCCCTACACTCGCCTCGGCTACCAGGGGATACTCGGCAGCAACACGATCCTCGAACTGAACTGGAACGATATCCACAACAAGAACCGGAACGTCTCGGCGACCGGCAGCCTGGAACCGCCCTTCATCGACTACAACACGAGTCCCCAGACGATGAGCGGCGGCAAGACCTACCCCTACATGTACCCCGTGTGGTGGAACCGCGGCCACGCCAAGGTGACCCACTTCGCCGAGGATCTCGCCGGTAGCCACGAGTTCAAGTTCGGATTCCAGTACAGCAGCAGCGGCGAGAAGGCGGCGGCCGTCTATCCCGGCTTCACCGGCAAGTACTACTACAAGTACGGGGCCAACTACTACGTGTACTCGCGCAAGGAGCACTACTACGGCGCGGAGACTGAAGCGTACGGGCTCTACGTGGACGACTCCTGGCGCGTCAACGACCGTCTGACGCTGAACCTCGGCATACGGACCGACTCGGATGGAGGCTACATTCCCCCCTATCCGATCCTGGAGTCCTACCTCTGCGACGAGCTGAACTGCGGCGTGAAGACCGGAGACTTCTCTCCCAAGTACTCGGATGTCGTGGACTACTCGAGCGTCGACCCCCGGCTGGGGCTGGCCTACCGGATCGGCGACGGCGACCGGCAGGCGGTGCTTCGGTTGTCCGCCGGCAGGTACCACGAGATGAACGTCGTCTCGAACTGGCAGCAGCCCCACCCCGACCGGCCCGTCGCGCGGTTTGGCTACAGCGCGAACCGGCACGGTCCTTTTGTCTATTTCGCCGAGGTGGGCGACGGCACCTTCGGGCTGCCGAGGAAGGACCTCAAGCGGCCCCAGACGGATCAGTACGCGGTGGGGTACGAGAAGCAGCTCGGGGAGTACGTCGTCGGTGTCCAGGTCATCACGCACGAGACGACGGACATGATCGGCTGGCAGATCGCCGACGACGGCGAGTACGAGGACATGCCGTACGTCAACCCGCTGACGGGCGAGACGATCATGCTGAAGAACATGATCGTGCAGCCGACGCTCCAGAAGGGCAACCGCCCCGGAGACGCGGCGAACGCGCCGCGGGGGACCAAGTACCACCAGAAGTACCAGGGCGCCTTCCTGACCTTTGGCAAGCGCCACACCGGCCGCTGGTCGCTGAACGCATCGCTCGGCTGGTCGGAGTCGAAGGGGCACCAGCCCGACGCGCTCCAGCAGAGCCAGAACAACGCCTTCTACATCGGCAACCAGGGATCCGACCCGAACCATCACCTGTTCGGCGGCGAGTTGGGCCAGAGCGACCGGCCGTGGACGTTCCGGACCCAGGCGACCTTCGATCTGCCCTGGGACCTCCGGCTGGTCACGATCCTGAACTATGAGGACGGCCGCCCGTACCGCCACATGGCGCGTGTGCGCCTGAACCAGGGCAACGTCACGATTCCACTGGAGGCGCAGACCGGCGACCGCCGGATGCCTGCTCGCAAGCAGATCGACATCGGTCTGTCGCGCCGGTTCACGCTCGGCGACCGTGTCGGCTTGAACGTCGACCTGCAGGCGCTCAACCTCCTGGACGACGATGGCCACTACTACTGGGGCAGCTACGGCCGCTACCCGGCCGAGCTGGTGCCGTCGCAGTACTTCCTGCCGCGACGGGTGGCGGTACGCCTGGGCCTCGATTTCTAGAACAGCTCCTGAAAGGGGGGTTGCTGAGATGACGACGAAACCCAAGACGCCGTTCCCGTTTGATCGCCGTGCTTTGCTGGCCGCGGCTCCGCTCGGCATCATGGCGGCGGCCTGCGCTCCGGCGGAGGAAGCCGGGGCCGCAGAGGAAGAAGCCGCTCCGGCGGCGGATCAGTCCGCTTCGGCGGGTGACGACGCCGGTCTGACGGAGGCGGAAATCGCGCACCGGCAGACCGCCCGCGACTTCGTCAAGGCGCTCGAGACGAGCGACTGGGAGTCGTTCGCCAGCGTCGTGGCCGACGACGCCCGGTTCATCACTCACGCCGCAGAAGGAGCGTGGGCGCGGTCGATGACCGAAGGCGGCGAGGTGATCCTTGAGAACATGAAGCAGTTGATGGGCGGCCTGACCGATCCCAACCTGATGATCACCCGGGAGCGGGTGCTCGGGCACCTCGTGATCCACGAGCGGGAGGAGAGCTTCACCACCGAGAACGGTCCCACGACCTCGAACATCACGGCTATGTACCTCGTCCACGACGGCAAGGTGCAGGTCTGGTTCGAGCTGGTCGGCGACCTGCCGGCGTAGGAGCTTGCGCCGCAGGACTGGGTGCGCCGGCGTCCCCGCCGGCTTCTGAGAGGGTCGCGCCGCGAAGCGGCGACCATTCTGCGGCGCTAGCCCCCGGCCTGCAGGCGGCGACCGCTCTCGACCGCTTCCCTCGCCTCGCCCAGGCGGCCCTGGCGGTTGAGGATGTCGGCCAGCACGAAGTAGCCGAAGGGCCCGAAGGCGCCCTCCGGATCGCGGCGCAACCCCTCCCGGACCAGCAGCTCGGCGCGGCCCAGGTCGTCGCCGCGATCCATGTGGAGCTTGCCCAGGTGGTAGTAGCCGAGCACGAACTCCGGGTTCGAGCGGATCGTCGCGCGCCACATCTCCAGGTGATCCTCGGGCCGGCCGAGCCGGCCGTACAGGTGTCCCAGGTTGAACTGGGCGCGGAAGTGGTACGGCGCGTGCCTGATCGCCTGCTCGTATGCCGCCATTGCCGCCTCCGGCCGGCCGGCCTCCTCGTGAGTCAGCGCGAGGTTGAAGTACGGCTGGCCGATCTCCGGGTTCTTGTCGATCGCCTTCTCGAAGTGAACGGCCGATTCCCGGCTCCGGCCCAGGAGGGCCAGGAGCTCGCCGTGCTGATTGTGGATCCACGCCGGCGCCACCTCTTCGGCGGCGGCAGTCTCGACGACGCGGAGCGCCTCGGGAAGGCGGTCCAGATCGGCGTAGATGTCGCTCATCGCGATCGCCGCGTTCGACTCGTACGGAGCGAGTTCCACCAGCCGGTGAAAGCCGACCAGGGCCTCCTCGAGCCGGCCGAGCCGCCAGTAACTGGTGGCGAGTCCGAGCAGAGAGGCCTGGTGCTCCGGGTTCAGCGCGAGCGCCCGCTGGTAGAGCTCCAGCGCCTGACCGTTGAGCTCTGCCGAAGCTGCGTCATCTCCGTTCCGCGAAGCCTCGTCGGCACGCCTTCCGACGATGCCGCCAAGCATCTGATTCGCGTCGACGATCCTTGCGTCGAGTTCCAGGGCCGCACGCAGGTACTCCTCGGCTCCCTGCTCGTCGCCGCGGCCGATGAAGCTCTGCGCCTCCATGATCGCCCGGTGGACCGCGATCCTGTCCTTCGGATCCGTTCGCTCGACTCCGTCATCCTCGTCGACGCCGCCGCTGGTACGGCCGGCCAGGTAGCCCAGGGCGCGCAGTTGGGCCAGCGTCTCCGTGTCGAGGTCGGGGCGCCCGCCCGGCCGCTCGCCCGACGACTTGAGGTGGCGGGAGTAGGCGAGCAGGCGGTCGCGCAGCGAGCGCGCCAGATCCCGGTTCTGGAGCAACACGTTGCTCTCTTCGCCGGCGTCCTCCCGCAGCAGGTAGAGCTCCGGGTTCGTCGTCTCGATGAACTTCTCGGACTCGGTACGGATCGAGCGCAGGGGCGCCCAGTTGTAGTGGTAGAGGGAGTAGTACGACTCCGTGTAGACCTCCCGCGGCGATTCCGGCTCCCGGCCGAGGATCAGCGGCAACAGATCGATGCCCTGCACCTGGGAGGGCACTTGCCGGCTGACGATCGAGAGGACGGTCGGCAGGATGTCGACGTGGCTGACCGCTTCGCCCACGACCCGCCCCTTGAAGTCCCCGAACGGCAGGCGCAGGAGGAGCGGAACGTGGACGGTCGAGTCGTAGATGAAGTAGCCGTGGAATCCCTCGCCGTGCTGACCGAGGCCCTCGCCGTGGTCGGACGTGAGAACGAACACCGAGTCGTCCAGGACGCCGCGGCTCTCCAGACCTTCGCGCAGCAGACCGACGAGCGAGTCGGCGTAGGCCACCTCCGCGTCGTAGGGCCGGTCGGGATACTGGGACCGGTAGGGCTCGGGCGGGGTATAGGGGTCGTGGGGCTCGAACAGATGGACCCACAGGAAGAAGGGGGCATCCCTGGGCTCGTCAAGCCAGGCCAGGGCGTGCTCGATCGTGTCCGTCCCCTCGTGCTGCACCTGGCCGACGTTGACGGAGGGCTTCCTCGGGTCGAGTTGGAAGTCGTCGCGGTAGCGGTCGAAGCCGCGGCCGATTCCCCAGCGCGAGTCGAGCACGAAGGCGCTGACGAATCCCGCCGTGCCCCATCCGCCGGCCGACAGTTCTTCGGCGAGCGTCGGCAGCGTTTCGTCCAGTGAGTAGCCCACGTTTTCCCGAACACCGTGGAACGGCGGGTAGGTGCCGGTCATGATGGAAGAGTGAGCCGGCAGGGTGAACGGCACCGCCGTGGCGGCGTTCGAGAAGCGGATGCCCTCCCCGGCGAGCCTGTCCATGTGGGGTGTCGAGACCTCCTCCGAGCCGTAGCTGGAGAGGCGGTCGGCGCGCAGCGTGTCGATCGTGACGAGGATGACGTTCAGCCGGTCGGTGTCGACCTCGCCGGCCAGTTCCGCCCAGGTCGGGAGAGGTTCCCGTTCGACCTCGAGGGCGGGCTCCGGCGCTTCCCGGCGGTCATCTCCCGGAGCGCAGCCGACCAGCGCAGCCGCGCAGAAGACGAGGAATCGCGAGCCGACCGTCCAGGGAATCGAGCGCAAGTCCTGGAGCCTCCGGTTGGAGATGAAGTTCTGGTTACCTGCCGGTTTCCATCGTACTAAGCTGTCGTGGTTCAAGCCTGCGGGAGACTGCTTCCGGGGAAGGAGTACAAGCAATGGAGATCGTTCAGGCGACGGAGGAGCACCTCGACCGGTACGCGGATCAGTTCACCGATCTGGTCTGGGAAACCGGCCCCGCGTCCTACGGCTACCAGTTCGACGGCCGCGAGCTGTTCGACCTGATGGTCCATGCCGCCTGGCGGGTGCCGGACACGCTGTACTCGTACGACCGCACGACGCTCGCTCTGGACGGCGACGAACTGCTCGGGCTCGAACTCGGTTACAGCGGTCCAGAGTTCGCGGCGCGCAAGAAGGCGCTGGGCGGTCTCTGGGGCCCGATGCTCGAGTCGGGCGAGGTCACGATGGACCGGCTGAACCTGCTCGCCGAGCGGGCCTACCAGTGCAAGTACCTGAACGCGGTGATCCCGTCGAGCGTGTACTACATCTGCGCGCTGGCGGTAGAGGAGCCGCTACGCGGAAAGGGGATCGGCACGAAGCTCGTGCACCATGCGATCGAGCGGAGCAAGCGGGCCGGCTTGCGAGGCCTCCACCTCGACGTCCTCTCGGACGCGGATGCGGTCGGTTTCTACCGATCCCTGGGCATGCACTGCCTCGCCGAGGTCGTCGCGCCGATCCCGCACGAGCACGGCGTGCCGATGGAGATGCGGATGGCGTTGAACTTCAGCTAGGAGCTTTGCGGCGCCGGGCTCAGGCGGTCACGGACTGATCAGATCCTCCAGCTCCCGGACACCGGCGTCGAAGCGCTCGAAGGCTCGCTGCGCGCGAGCCCGGTCGGCCAGGTCGCCGCTGCGGTCGAGTTCGGCGGCGCTCTGCATGACGCGTCCGATCGCCTGGCGCGCCCGTCCCCGCTCGCGCGCGCTTAAGCCCTCGAGCCGGTCGAGCAGCGCTTCGGCGAGGTCCCTCGCGTCGAAGGCGGGCACGTAGAGCGTGAGCCACTCGCCGTTCTCGATCTGGCTGCGGACACGATCCCGCTTGAGCGCCATCAGGGCGGTGATCGCGACCGGATACTCGGGGATCGTCATCGGCGGCCGCTCGTGGCTGTGCGGCCCGGCGCGGATCGCGCCGCCGCCGCGGGAGGCGCCGCCGGGCGGCTCCACCGTCGTCTCCTCGAAGTAGAAGTCGTAGCGCTGCTGCTCGCCGGCGAGCCAGACGCGGGCGAAGAACTCGGCGGGAAGTTCGCCGGGGATCTCGGAGATCAGGTAGTCGCTGCCGATCGCCGGCGCCATCGGGTAGCGGGTCTCGTCCCAGCTCTCCGTCTCCTCGTTCCAGGCCTCGAACACGACGTCGCCGCCGAAGTTCCGCGGATCGACCGGCTGCTTGAAGTCGTCGTAGACGTAGAGGCGGAACTCGCCCTCGTTCGGCAGCGCTCCTTCCAGGTGGTGGTAGTTGTTCGCCGCCATGAAGAACTGACCGCCGTGGAGCGGGTTGTGGTCCATGTGGGCGGCGGCGTTCGGGTCGGCGGGATTGGGCGCGAGCCCCGGCGCGCCGCCACCTTCGCCGCCGGCGGGCAGATCGGCGCCGCCGAATCCGGCGGCCAGCATGCCGCCGCGGGACTGGGGCTCGTCGCGCGGCACGAAGATCTCGGGCAGGACGAGGTGATCATCGAGCTCGTAGTCGACGTGGAGCGCGAAAGGCTGGACGACGGGGTTCTTCGCCCTGCCGACGTCGAACGACCCGATCAGTTCGACCCGGGTGCCGGGCGGCGCGTGGATCGCCTCCTCGAACAGGTAGCTGGCCGGAAACTCGGGGTCGTATTCGGGGACGTAGAGAACGGTCTGCACCCGCTGGTCCGGGAAGTGGACGCGGACCTCCATCGCCTCGAGCCGGTCGCCGACGTGCGGGTGGAGCCCGATCAGGCGGGCGCGTTCGGCCAGGGAGATGCTCACGGTCTGCGGCCGTGCGGCCCGGCGGCCCTTCAGCGTGATCTCGCCGCCGGCCCGCGCGCTCTCCACCCAGAGCTCGACCTCGTCCTCGGTCTGGGCCAGGAACAGACCCAGGCTGGAGCGGTCGCGGACAAGGGTCCGCGAGTCGTCGTTCGGACGTCGACGGTACTCGACGACGAGTTCGACCTTCGAGCCGGTCCGGAGCCGCTTGCCGGCGCCGTCCGGGAGCAGCACCGGGTCGTCACCGCGCAGCCACTGGCCGAGGAACTGCGGGCCGGCGGTCGCGGTGCGCATCCGGGTCGGCTCGGGTTCGTCCTCGTCGCGGAAGGGGTCGTAGGGCACCTGGACCTCGACTTCGAGCTGCTCGGGCTCCGCGTCGTCGGGCTCGTGCACCCAGGCCGCCATCCGGTAGACGACGCCAGGGTGCTGGGGCCGGAACTCGTAGCCCGTGATCCAGACGTCCTCCTCGAGCTCGACGGCGAGCACCTCGCGGTGCGAGGCGGTCTGCTGGCCGGGTTCGACGACCGTTTCGGCCGAAGGCTCGAGCACCACGTCGGGGTAGCCGAGCTCCCACTCTTCCTCCGTGAACTCCAGCGGCGGCGGCAGGTTGCGCCGGGGCCCCTGGGGCCCGCCGCCCTGGACCCAGGCGACGACGATGTCGATTTCCTGCTGGCTCATCCGCCGCGAGTTCCGGAAGTGGTCGTAGCGGGCGTCGGCGGTCCACGGCGGCATGCGGCCGGTCATCAGTTCTTCTTCGATCGCCACCGCCCAGGCGCGGGCGCCGGGTTTCGCGTCGTTGCCGTAGGTCGTCAGGTCGATGTAGTTCGGCGCCGATCCCTTCGGGTTGTGGCAGGGCATGCAGTAGCGGCGCAGGATCGGGCGGACGTCGTCGGCGAAGTTGATGTCGGTCGTGATCCGCACATGGGCAGGGGCCGGATCGGTGGCGATCCCGGTCAGGGTCAGGGCGGCCAGCGCGACGGTGGCCGCGGCGGCTGCGAAGCGCCGGCCGCGTCTCATCGTCCGTCCCCGGAGTAGAGCGTCAGGTCGCCTTCGTTGTCGGCGACAAACAGGGGCCGGAAGTCGTAGCCGAGGCTGCGCAGGCGGTCGCCGCCGCCTTCCTGTCGGTCGACGACCGCCGAGACCGCGGCGACTTCACAGCCCTCGGCCTCGACTGCCTCGATTGCCCGGATGATCGAGCCGGCCGAGGTAACGACATCGTCGACCACGGCCACCCGGCGGCCCGCGACGATCAGCTTGCGGCCGTCCGGGTGGTACGAGGCGTCGATCCGGGCGCTCGTGCCGTGGCCCTTCGCCTTGTTGCGGACGAGGAAGCCGAAGAGCGGAATGCCGTCGAGGTCGCTGGCCACCGATGCCGCCGTCGCCAGGTAGGCGCCGCCGACCTCGGGTCCGCCCACCGCGTCGACTCCGAAGGGCCGGAGCTGCTCGCAGAGTGCTTCGCCGATCAGCCGAGAGCCCCGGGGCGACAGCACCGTCGCCTTCGTGTCGCAGTAGTAGTGCGAGCGCGCACCGGAGGTCAGGACGAAGTCTCCCTTGGCGATGCTCCGCTCCTGGAGCAGGGCCTTCAGCTCGTGCAGACGGGGGTCGTTCTTCGAGTCCGGCACGGCCGGAGAGGGTATCAACGAGCAGCAGGGATAGGCTGTCGCGCGTGGTGGATCGAGGCACGTCAGGCGCTCCGGCCCGCATCGGCATCGTGACCGTCTCGGACCGCGCGTCCCGCGGGGTCTACGAGGACCGCGGCGGGCCGGCGATCCGCAACTACCTGGCGGAGGTACTGACTTCGCCCTGGGAGCCGTGCGCCCGCGTCGTCGAGGACGAAGTCGAGCAGATCGCGGCGGCGCTCCGCGCACTCTGCGACGAAGAGGGCTGCTGCCTGGTCGTGACGACCGGCGGCACTGGCCCGGCCGCGCGCGACGTGACGCCCGAGGCGACGCTGGCCGTGTGCGAGAAGGAGATGCCCGGCTTCGGAGAGTTGATGCGACAGGTATCGCTTCTGGCGGTGCCGACCGCGATCCTCTCGCGGCAGACGGCGGGGATCCGCGGATCGTCGCTGATCGTCAACCTGCCGGGGCAGCCGAAGGCGATCGGCGAGTGCCTGGACGCGGTGTTCCCGGCGATCCCGTACTGCGTCGACCTGATCGGCGGGCCGTATCTGACGACGAACGAGGCGCGGATCAAGGCGTTCCGGCCGAAGTCGGCGAAGAAGCCGGGCAACTGAGGATGAGGCGTGGCAGGGTGAGTGCAACGGGGCCGCGGGGAGTCTGCCGCGGGCTTCTCGCCGTACTGCTGCTGACGCTGGTCACAGCCTGTGCACCGCCCGGCGGAGACGGCGAGGAAGCGACCGTCTACCGGGACACCTGGGGCGTTCCCCACATCTACGCCGAGTCCGCCGAGGCCGGGCTCTACGCCTCCGGCTGGGCGATGGCGGAGGATCGTCTGTCGCAACTGCTCGAGAACTACCTCTTCGGGCTCGGCGAATACGCCGCCGCCTTCGGCCCCGGCAAAAACGACGCCTGGGTGCGGTCCGATCTCGAGTCGCGGAGGTGGGACCACTACGGCACCGCGAAGCGCCACTACGAGGCGAAGCTCAACCCGGAACTCCGCCGGCACCTCGCGGCGTTCATTGCCGGCATCAACGACTACCTCGACGCGCATCCCGAGGAGGTGCCGGACTGGTGGGGCGACCGCCCGGTCGACGTCTACATGCCGGTCGCCTTCAGCCGCCAGTTCATCTGGAGCTGGCCGGCGGGGCAGGCGCGCTCCGACCTGCGGGCCGTCGGCATCGAGCCGAGCTTCGACGTCGATCTGCGCGCCTCGAACCAGATCGCGCTGGCGCCGGAGCAGACGACCTTCGGCGCGGCGGCGCTCGTCATCGATCCGCACCTCTCCTGGCTCGGCCGCCACCGCTACTGGGAACTGCGGCTCCACGCCGGCGACATCCACATCAGCGGCTTTGCCACGTCCGGCTTTCCCTACGTCAACCTGGGCCACAACAAGCACGTCGCCTGGGCCCACACGACCGGCGGTCCCGACACGGCCGACGTCTACGAGCTCACCCTCGATCCGGACGATCCGGGCCGCTACCTCTACGACGGCGAATGGCGGCAGATGACGAGGCGAACGGTCGAGGTTGCCGTCGCCGGCGAGGCGAAGACCCGCGAGGCGACCTTCTGGTACTCGCACCATGGCCCGATCGTGGCGCGCCGCGGCGACCGCGCGTACGCCGCGGCTCTCGCCTACGAGGAGGAGATCGGCTACCTGGAGTCCAAGTACTGGTTCATGGTGGCCGAGGACTACGAAGGCGCCGCCGCGGCACTGGACGTGCGCCAGATCATGCCGCAGAACGTGATGATCGCCGACACCGGCGGCAACATCTACTACCAGCGGACCGGTCGCGTCCCGATCCGCCCGGACGGCTACGACTGGAGCCGTCCCGTGGACGGCTCGACCTCCGAGACGGAGTGGCTGGGCATCCACCCGGCGTCCGAGCTGATGTCCCTGCTCAATCCGGAGCGCGGCTACATGCAGAACAACAACATCGGCCCGGACACGATGCTGGTCGGCTCGCCGCTCGTGCCGGAGCGCTATCCGGCGTATCTCTACAACCAGCCGGCCCTCTACACCCATCAGCGGGGCGCGGCCGCCGTTTCCCTGCTGGAAGCGAAGCGGGAAGCCGGCGGCAAGTGGAGCGAGGAGGAGATCGTCGAACTGGCGCTCAACCGCTCCGTCTACCAGGTCGAACGCTGGGTGGCGGAGCTGCTGCGGGCGGAGGCGGCGGTCCCCGGCAAGCGCTCGAAGGACCACGCCGAGGTCGTCCGCCGGATCGGGGAGTGGAACGGCGTCTCCGAAGCCGATTCCCAAGGCGCGCTCGCCTACTTCCGCTGGCGCGAGGCGCTGCGGAACCTGGTCGGAAACGAACGAATGCGAAACATGACCAGCCGGGTCAATGACTACCTGGAACTGTTCCGCGAGGCGCCGGAACCGCCCGGTCTCAAGGATGAAGAGTTGCCGGCCCTGGTCGAGGCCGCCTCTACCGCGGCGGAAGCGCTGCGCTCCGGCCCGGGCGGCTTCGACGCGGCCTTCGGCGACGTGTTCCGCGTCGGCCGCCAGGACTCGGACGACGAGGTGTCCTGGCCGGTCGGCGGCGGCTCCCTCGGCGAGGCCGGCATGGCGACCATGCGTGCCGTCGGCTTCAGCCCGCCGCGCGCTGACGGCCGCCGGTGGGGAAACCGCGGCCAGACCTCCACCGAAGTCGTCATCCTGAGCAACCCGATCCGCAGCTACACCCAGCCCCCGATCGGCCAGAGCGACCGGCCCGACTCTCCGCACTACCGCGACCAGGCCGAGAAGCTCTTCTCGCCCGGCGCGATGAAACCGAGCTGGTTCGCCCGCGACGAGCTGCTCGCCGACGGCGGCGAGAACGTCGTTTCCGAGATGCGATTGGTCTATGAGCCGGAGTAGGGGCAGAGGAGAGTCGATGCGCGAACTTCGAAGGGTGTGGTGCGCCGCCGCGGTCGCAGCAGCGGCGATGGTGGCGCCGGCAACCGTGTCGGCCCAGTCAGGACACAACCTGGAGCGTCCCGAACACTGGAAGGTCCGCTACGACGGCTCCGACGAAGCGGCCGAACGGAACTTCGTCGTCATGCGCCCCGGCTGGCACGTCTACGCCGGCCCCGGCGGCCTGATCTGGGACCCGGGCAGCTTCGCCTCGGGCAACTACGCCGTCAAGTCCACGATCTACCTGTTCCCCGAAGGCGATCCCGAACGCTCCGGGTCGATCCGCGTCGACACGCCCTTCGGTCTCTTCCTGGGCGGCCGCGACCTCGAAGGGAACGAGCCAACCTACGTCTCTTTCCAGATCGACAACGCCGGCCGCTTCCGCATAGCCGAACACACTGGCGACAAGATCAACACGCTCGTCCCGTGGAAGGCCCACGACAGCGTCAAGGTCCTCGCCGATCCGGCCACGTCGCCCGCCGAGAACGTGCTGGAAGTCGACGTCCGGGGCGAACAGACGATCTTTTACATAGCCGGCGAGCCCGTCGCCGAACTCCCCTCCGCCGACCTCAGCCTGGAGGGCCTGATCGGTCTAAGCGCCGGCGAGGGTCTCAGTCTCCACATCACCGAGATCGCCATCGGCGCGAACCGCCGAGACGAGTAGCCCAACGCCTGTCCTGTCGGTGTGCCTCCGGAACTGGGTGCGCCGGCGTCCCCGCCGGCTTCTGAGGAAGACGCGCCGCGAAGCGGCGACCATTCCGCGGTGCTAGCCGCCGGTGCTCGCCGCCTTGCCGGCGCGCCAGTCGTCCTCGAGGATGCGCGCGCCGCGGAGCGTGCCGCCCATCGAGTAGTTGCCCTCGTGGCAGGCGTACTCGTAGACGCGTTCCTGGTCGCGCTTCCAGATGTACTCGCCGGACCAGGGGGCTTCCCAGGTGGCCGGGTCGTCCATCGTGAAGTTGTACAGGATGTTCCCGTCCGGCTGCAGCGTCAGCCGCTCCGTGACGTGGAGGTCCTTCGTCGCGCCGCGCAGGAAGCCATCGGGCCGGAAGTGCACCGAGTCGATGACCAGGGTGTCGCCTTCCCACCAGCCGACCGAGTCGCCCAGCCACCGCCGCTCCTCGGGGCTCGGGTGCTCGTCGTTCAGGCGGATGATCCGGGCGTCGTGGACCATCTCGATCAGGATCATGATGTGGTCTTCGGTCTGCACGACCCGCTTGTAGTTGTTGTAGCCGCTCGGGAAGGTTGGCGTGGCGCCCGTGAAGCCGAGGATGCAGCGCTCGCTGATCGGCAGCGATTCGGGGCCGTCGTACGGGCCCGGCCCGTCGAGTTCGAGCCACCAGGCGACGCCCTCGTTCGGGCGGCGCAGCTTGGCGCGTTCGGCGAACCTCGCCTTTGCCGCATCGGTCGTCTCCGGCATGCGGCCGTTCGGCGGATCGATGATGATCGAGGTCCGGAACTTCCCGTCCACCGCGAACGTGTCCGTGCCGCGGTCCAGCCAGAAGCTGTTGTAGCCGCCCACGTTGCCCGCCGCGCCGGGCGAGCCGTCACCGCCCTCCGGCGGCGCCTCGCGGTCCGGGTCGGAGATCTGGTGGCGGTCGGCCCGTGCTTTCGCTGCGTCCGCCGCGATCTTCTGGGCTTCCTCCGGCGTCAGGTACAGGTTCTCGCCGTACTCTTCCGGCCGCTGCAGCGGCGTCAGCGTGGCGGCGTCGTAGGTGCCGGTCAGGTCCGGCTTGCCGTTCGCGGCGCGCTTGATCTCGCCGTCGGCCGCCAGGGCCGGCGCCGCGATCAACAGCACGAGGATGGCGACCAGGGCCGTGTGGAATCGGAGTCTCATTCTGCGTCCTCCTGTTTCGACTGGATGGCGAGAGTGTAGCGGAGTGACGCGACTCGGAGCCGGCGAGGACGACGGCTCAGGTCTCGTGCGTCTCGCTTGCAAGCGCGGCCGCCGCGGGACGAGAGCTTCCGTGGCCCGGGACGCCCATCGCGATCTCGTAGACTCCGGGCTGGTCGCTGACCATGAAGTCGCGCACCGCCGATGGCCGAGGAGCGAGAAGTACCAATGAGCGCAGCCGAAGAACAGCCCCTCGGACTGCGGGCCATGACCAGAAGGCCCTCTCCTTCTGGCTCAGGCCGGGTCCGGCGACACTACATCGGAGGAGGGCGCCAATGGCCGCACCGATGCATCCCCTTCTGAAGGCGATCTCTCTTGAGGGCTTCCTGTCCTTTGGCCATGGCACCGAGGGCTTCCCACTGGAGCCGTTGAACGTCGTCATCGGTCCGAATGGGTCCGGCAAGTCCAATCTCGTTGAAGCCTTGTCCATCCTGCGTGCCGTGCCGCGAGACCTTCCGCGACCGATACGAGAGGGTGGACGGGTGCGAGATTGGCTTTGGACGCCCGGCGCTCCAGACACAGAGGGAGGCCTATCCGAGGCTCCTTGCGCTCGCATCGAGGTCGTGTTTACGGAGGGTCACGTAGCGCAACACCATACCCGACCAGCCGTTCGGTATCGATTGATCTTCGGCGCGGCAGGCGATTCGTTCACAGTGTTGGACGAGCGGTTGGAGGATGCCAAGAAGCAAGCTGAAAAAGACAAGCCGTACTTCTACTTCGGCTATGAGAACGGCCGTCCGATGCTGAATGTTCAGGATGGTGCTCAGAGAGAACTTCGGAGGGAGGATCTGGACATGACTCAGTCCATTCTGTCCCAGCGAAGGGATCCCGACGCCTACCCGGAATTGAGCAAAGTGGCGGACGTCTTAGGACAGATCCGGGTCTACCGATCTTGGCAATTCGGTCCGGATGCGAACGTCAGAAGGGCCTGCCAGGCGGATGTGCGATCCGATTATCTATCCGAGAGCTTCGATAACCTGCCAGCGCGGCTTGCCGTCCTCAAGGGCAGGCCCTTGGTCAAGCGCCGGCTTCTCGACCTGATCGGTGAACTGGCGCCGGGATTCACTGACTTCGAGGTCGTTCCAGAAGGCGGCGCCCTGACGCTGTACATTACCGAGGGCGACTCGTCCGTTCCGGCCCGGCGCGTATCGGACGGAACGCTCCGTTTTCTCTGTCTCATCGCGATTCTGGTGGATCCGCAACCGCCGCCTCTCATCGCCATTGAGGAACCGGAGTTGGGCTTGCACCCCGACATTCATGGACAGCTGGCGAACCTCCTGCTCGAGGCGAGCGAACGCACTCAGCTTGTCGTGACCACGCACTCGGACATTCTGGTGGATGCGCTTACGGACAGGCCCGAGACCGTCGTCGTTTGCGAGAAGAAGGGTGGGTGTACGCGGCTGGAGCGCCTCGATTCCGAGAGGCTCAAACCATGGCTTGGGAAGTACCGGCTCGGGGACTTGTGGACTCAAGGGGAGATCGGGGGAACCCGTTGGTGAGCGTCAGGCTCTACGTTGAGGGTGGTGGTGATTCCAAGCACCTCAAAATCCAGTGTCGAAGAGGCTTCAGGAAGTTCATCGAGAAGTCCGGTCTTTCGGGCCGGATGCCGCGGATTGTGGCGTGCGGCGGTCGGGAGAGGGCGTACGAGAAGTTCAAGACTGCGTTGGAGGATGGCGCAATAGTCCCGATGCTCCTCGTTGACGCGGAGGAGCCGGTGACCATGTCTGATTCGTGGCAGCACCTCTCGGACCGGGACGGTTGGGGTCGGCCGGATGGTGCGAGGGGCGAGCACTGCCATCTGATGGTGCAAGTGATGGAATCGTGGTTTCTGGCCGACAGGACGGCGTTGGCGGAGTTCTACGGCCACGGCTTCCGCGAGAGCTCACTTCCTGGGAACCTCAGGGTCGAGGAGATCAGGAAGGAGGACGTACTGCGTGGGCTCAAGGTGGCCACCAGGAGCACCACAAAAGGGAGCTATGACAAGGGGGCGCACAGTTTCGCGATCCTCGGCGTAGTCGATCCCGATGCCGTGGCGTCCGTCGCACCGGCCGCCAAGCGCTTTCTCGATGTACTTCGCGCCGGAGGACCAGGCTCTGAGTGACCGGGAAGTCCGCTGGGCAAGAGTGAGCGCCCTGCCAACCGGCCCAACGCGCAGCCGCCGTGGCCGTGCTGGAGCGGTCGCGGCGCATGCGGAGGTGGTGGTCGGTGGTCGCGATTAGGCCCTCGTCATCGGTAGTCAGGTGTACCATCGGTTCCATGGCGGAACGTCGTCGCGCCAGCCGATACTCCGCCTACACTGCCGTCCTGGAGCGCTGCGCCGACACCGGTTTCTACGTTGGCTACGTACCAGGGCTGCCGGGGGCCCACAGCCAGGCCGAGACACTTGAGGGGCTCGACGCGAATCTCCGTGAGGTGATCAATCTGATCCTTGAGGATGGCCCGCCTCCAATGGCGGGAGAGTTCGTCGGCACCCAGGTCGTCGTCGTCGCCTAGAGGACGCGTGCCATCGATTCCCGTCCTGGAGGCGCTCGTGACCATTCGGACCCTCGCCACACTTGGCTTTGAGGAAGTCCGCGACGGCCGAAGTCGTGACCCTGGAGGTCGACCATGTCGAGTTCAACGGAGCGGTCGACTCGGCGCTGTTCGCCAGGGCAGATCCGTCTGGCCGCCCGTGACTGTCAGCGAGGCTGCCTGATCGTCCTTCCCACGATGGCGGCCGACGAGCTCCTTGTCGGGGCGATCGGATGGCGGTGACGCGGCCGGCCGGCCCCGGGGAAGTCTCGCGGCAACTAGGGCCGGTGCGCGCGTTAGAGTTGCTCTGCGCGCTGCTTGGCTGCTCGGGCACAGGGCATAGGTTTCGTCGAGAGAGAAGCCGAAGGAATGCAGGAGTACACCGCGATCGTCAAACGGGCCGGCGACTGGTGGATCGGCTGGATCGAAGAAGTGCCGGGCGTGAACTGCCAGGAACGGAGCCGTGAGGAGTTGCTGGAGACCTTGACCATCACCCTGGGCGAGGCGCTGGAGTTCAATCGGCAGGCAGCGCTGGCCGCGGCGGGTGAGGGTTACTCGTTGGAGAAGGTCGTCGTCGCCACATGAAGCGCAGAGCCCTTCTGCGGCATCTTCGAAGACAGGGCTGCGAGTTGGTGCACGAGGGGCGACGTCATTCCTGGTGGCGGAACCGCGCTGACGATCGTCGTAGCGCGATTCCACGGCACACCGAGATCAAGCGGGTACTGGCCACGGAAAACCTGTGCCGATCTCGGGGTCGAGCCGGTCCCCTGAGCCCTTGACCCGGTGGCTTCCCGCCGGGCGCGGGGACCAGGAAGTCAGCTGCCTTCAGGGCGCCAGTCTCCCGCGTCGGCCTTCGTGACGAAGTGTGTCTTGGGCAGCATGTCGAGGCCGCGATCCCAGAGCATGTCCTGGACCCGGGTACCGAGCGAGAGCTTGTCGGGGACCTTGTGGAGATCGTCGACTTCACCGTCGTAGATCGCCCAGATGTCGACGATCGCGTCCCCGAACCATGAAGATGTGCCCGGCCGCACCCAGATGTTTGTGAAGCGAACGTCCGGAAAGGTGGCGCGCACCATCTCCCCAATCTTCGTGGTGATCTCCGGCAGCTGTTCCGAGAGCGTCTCGTTCATTGCTCCCGTCCTCCACGGCGGACAGCGCGGGCATCCACTGTCTGACCGGGAGTGAGTGTACACCCGGAAGCGACTTCGAGGCGGCTCAGGATCACTTCGCGAGGCTCGCGTTGGCCGCCGATGGGAGCGGTGTTGGGTACAGTGACAGCGATGGCGCTAGCGAGCAACACGAGTGCGGAGCCGCTTCCCTCGGACGGCGACCGACAATGGCCGGAAGAACGTGAGGCGGGCCTCGGCGCGGAACCGATGAACCGAAGCGCCAGCGAGACATCGACTGGCGCGCCGCCGTTCACGCCGCTGGTGCCTAACTCCGTTACCGTCGAGGCGATGAAGGAAGCCCGTCGAGGCGGACTTCCCCGGTTCGGCAGCGTCGAGGACCTCCTCGACGATCTGCATGGGCAAGATTGACTCGGTGTGTGAACCCCCGTGAAGTACACGATCGTTGTCGAGAAGGCACCGAACAACTACTCTGCCTATGCGCCCGATCTGCCCGGCAGCGTAGCGGCGGCAGACACGCGCGCCGAAGTCGTCGAGTTGATGCGCGAAGCCATCGAGCTCCACATCGAGGGCTTGCGCCGCGACGGCGACCCGGTGCTCAAACCACGGCGGCCCAGGTCGACGTGGCGGTCTAGCTAGTTCTCGTCCAGAAACGCGGTTTTCTGCGCTTCAGGAAGGCGAGATCGCAGGCTGGTTGAGCGTCTTCAGAGCCTGTTTCAGGCGGTAGCGGCGGTGCCAGGGAGTGAACCGCCGGCGGTCGGCGGGGTTTGGCCACCTCCGCGAAATGTCGCCCACGGGGGGAGCTTCCGGTTGGTTTGTGACCGGGTGTCGGGCGACGAAGGCGTCGGTTGGTCAGGTCGACCCGGGTTGCAGACGGGCGAGCCGGATCAGGTTGTGAGCAAGCACCGCCGAGTGCACGTAGGCCCGAAAGCGGGTCAGGCCTTTCCAGTTGCAGCGTGCCAGTCCGAAGCAGCGTTTCAGGTAGGAGATACCGGCTTCGATCCCCGCTCGGAAGCGTTTCAACTGTCCGTAGATCCAGGAGGACCGGGCCATCTGGTGCGCCTTGAGGCCGCCCTTCTTGTGGAAGACGACATCGACGACGCCCAGGGCCTTCGCCTCTTCGAGATTGCTCTTGGAGCCGTAGCCGCCGTCGAGGGCGGCGCGCTCCGGCGCCGAGCCGTAGTGCGCGACGTGGCGCTTGAGCATCGGCAGGCAGCGCTCGCTGTCGGCCGGATTACCGCTCTCGACCACCACGTCGAGCACCAGTCCGCTCTTGCCCGTGGCCAGATTGATCTTGTGTCCGTAGTACGTCCTGCGACCGCCCTTGCGAATGATGTCCGTGTGGGGCTCGAACAGGCTCGCCACCTTCTCCGGCGCCGGTACGGTTTCGCCCTGCAACACTCGCCGCCTGGTCTGATCCACCACGCGCTCGAGCAGCTCCAGGCAGTACTCCGCACGACTCTCCCAGGATCGCGCCCAAGGCTCCCGAGTGGCTCCTACCTGCGGCTTGGCCGCCTTCACGTAGCTGGTCGTCCGGGCGACCAGCCTCAACAATCGGCGGTACGTCTGTGCCCGACGCTTGGCCCCGCGCCGCGAACGGACCTCCAGCGCCCGCCGCTTGCAGGCACGGCGGTGGTCGTGAAACACCACCGCCGTCCCCAAGTGCTTGCGCGCCTCCTTGAGCAACCGCGTCAGCACGCGAACCCCGTCCAGCAGCAGACGACTGTCCTCCGGCGACAGAATGTGAGTCTCCGTCACCGTGCTGTCGATCCGCACCGTCTCGCCCGTTTCGATCCCCACGGTTTGCGCGAACCGCAACAGATGACGGTTGATCCGCTCCCAGGTCGCCGGCCGAATCGCACTGATCAGGGCCTGCAACGCCGACTTGCCAGGCGCCCGGCCGCTGCCAAGACGGGCGAAGCGCTGTGCCGTCAGAGAGTCCCGAAGCGTGAACGCCAACTCCCTGTAACCCTGCTGCCACAAGTGCTTGAGCACCGCGCAGCGCAGGATCGTCTCGCAGGTCAGGCCTTGGCGACCTACCGACTGTCAATGGCAACTGAAAACTGCACACTTGTGGCAACTGAAAACTGCACACTTCTTCGGGGGCGGCAGGGTCCTGAGTAGGCGTCCGGAGTAGCGGCCCAGGGATCCGGTGTCGGCCGTAGGGAGCGGAGCGACCGGAGGCCGACACCGGAGGCGCGACGAGGCCAGGGGGTTGGCGGCTGATCACGAGCCGTCCTCCTGGCGCCGCTCGTCGTGAGCGGGGCGGAAGAGGTCCTGGTGCGCTCTCATCCGATAGCTGTTGCCCCGGATGTTGACGATGTGGCAGTGATGCAGGAGGCGATCGATGAGCGCAGCGGCCATGATCTCGTCGCCGAGCACGCCTCCCCATTCCTCGAAGCCCTTGTTGGAGGTGAGCACGGTGGAGGCCCGCTCGTGGCGGGCGTTGATCAACTGGAAGAAGAGCACGGCGCCGTCCTGGCTGATCGGCAGGTAGCCGATCTCGTCCACGACCAGCAGGGCGGGGTGGGTCAGTACGCGGAGCCGGCGCTGAAGGTTGCCCGCGGCCTTCGCCTCGGTCAGCGACTCGATGAGGTCCGCCAGCGTGCCGTAGTAGACCTTGCGCCCCGACTCGGCGGCGGTGATCGCCAGACTGATCGCGAGATGCGTCTTGCCCACTCCTGGCGGACCGAGCAGGATCACATTCTCGGCGCGCTCCAGGAAGCCCAGCTCGTGGAGGCTCTCGATCTGCTCCCGCTTGATGCTGGGCTGGAAGCTGAAGTCGAACTGGTCGAGCGTCTTGACCGCCGGCAGGCGCGACGAGCGCATCGCCGCTTCCAGTCGGCGATCGTTGCGCAGCACGATCTGGGCCTTGAGCAACTCCTCGATGGCCTCCGAGGCGGTCACCGCGCCGCTGTCGGCTTGGGCCAGGATGCCGTCCACGGCTTCCAGTGCTCCGGGCATTTTCAAGTCCGCCAGCATCTCTCGCAGCCGAGCCCGCCGATCGCCCGCCGGAGCCCTCATCGGACTGCCTCCGAGTACTCCCGCAAAGACCGCCGCTGCACCTGTACCGCAGGCGCCGCGAACCGGCGCCGGGCCGCCGCCTCGGGCTGCCGAGCGCCCAGAGATCGGCAAGGATGGCTGGCCAGGGGACCGAGCGCCTGGCGCTCGTCGCGCTCGAAACGATCCACCGGGCGCTCCCCCGTCGTGCCATGCCGACGCACATTGGCGGTGCCCTCCAGCCAAGACGAGGCCTGCTCATTCAGGTCGGCGTCGTTTGCGAACGGCCGGCCGTAGAAGAAGCTCTCCCGCACGTACCGGATCGGCCGCTCCACCTTGCCCTTGGTCTGCGCCCGGTAAGGCCGGCAGGACCGCGGCGCGAAACCCCAGTGCGCGGCGAAGCGCAGAAACTCCGCATTGAGCGCCAGCCCGCCGCCCGAAGCGCGGTCGTCCGACAGCACCACGGCGCGCATCTGGTCAAAGAGGAGCTCTCGCGGTACGCCGCCGAAGCGACAGAAGGCGCTCTCGAGTCCCGCATGGAGCACGGCCATCGTCTGCCGGGAGTAGAAACGCAGCCACAGAAGGCGCGAGTAGCCGAGCACCACCAACAGGGCATGCCGACGTCCCCAGGGCAGCCTGAATGTCCCGAAGTCCACCTGGCCCTGATGGCCCGCCGGGGTCTCGAACCGCACCGGAGCCTCCTGGGGCGCCCGCGGCCGAACCTCCCGAACGTAGTCCCTGACCCGGCTGTAGCCGCCGTCGTAGCCGGCCGCACGCACCTCGTCGAACAGGCGCATCGCCGACAGTTTGGGAAACTCCTCGAGCCGGACCTCGATCAACTCCTTGTACGGGTCCAGCTTGTGAGCGACCCGAGGCCGCGGCGAGTACCGAGACCCGCCCGACGACAGGTCCCGGTCCAACTGGCCCGACTCGATCCACGCGTGGATCGTCCGCCGACTGACGCCGAACCGCCTGGACAACTCGGCCTTCGAGACGCCTCGCTCCAGGTAGTGCCTCAACTGCATCCTGATCTCCCATCCGTACATCCATCCGTCGCTCCATTGCCGTTGGCGAAGCCAACAGCATCGACCGACGGAGCGGCTACCGCAAACCGCAGACTGTGCAGTTTTCGGCTGCCACGAATGGGAGATTTACAGTTGCCCCCAACACGTGGGACCCGCAGCTCGTCTTGGCAGCTAAGTGTAGTCGGTACAATGGTTTGCGGTACGAGTGGTTACGAGGACTCCGCGGCGGTGCGCGAGCGCACCCGTCAGGTTGCCCGCATCGGGAACAACCTGAACCAGATCGCCCGCTGGGCGAACCGCTACCGCGGGGCGGCCGACGCGGCCCAGGTGGTCGCCCACCTGGTCGCCCTCGATCGCGAGGTCCGCGAACTGCTGCTGACCCGCGACCCGAACCTGCCGCCGCGCGAGGAGGAGGGTCCGTGCTGATCAGCTTCGCCAAGCACGGCCAGGGCAGCGCGGCGGCGGCGGCCGACTACCTTCTCGCCGACCGCGACCACGCCGGCAAGAGGCGGGCCGAGGTCACGCAGCTGCGCGGGGACGCGCGGCTGGTCGCCGAGGTCGCCGACTCCCTCGACTTCGAGCACCGCTACCGCAGCGCCGTGATCGCCTGGGCGCCCGAGGACCGCCCGGACAACGACCAGATCGAGGACGCGCTCGATGAGTTCGAGCGGGTCTCCTGGGCCAACCTCGAATCGGACCGCTACGCCTGGGCGGCGGTGCTCCACCGCGACGAGGACGGCGGCGCGCACGTGCACGTACTGGCCGCCCGCGTGGAGCTCGAGACGGGCAAGAGCCACAACATCGCGCCGCCCGGCTGGGAGATGACCTACGGCACGCTGGAGCGGGCGCTGAACCACGAGTACGGCTGGGCGCGGCCGGACGATCCCGACCGCGCTCGCACCACCCGGCCGGGCCGGTTTCCGGCCGACAAAGCCGACCGCGACGCCATCGACGGCTACCTCCGCCAGCGGGTCGCCGCGGGTCTCGTCCACGACCGCGCCGGCGTGGTTGCCGCGTTCGAGGAAGCCGGCTACGAGGTGCCGCGCCAGGGCAAGAACTACGTCACCGTGGCCCACCCGGAGACCGGGCAACGGGTGCGGCTGAAAGGAACCCTCTATGAGCAAGACTTCCAGGCCGCAGAGCTTCGCCGACAGATTGAACGAGAAGACGACGCGGGACGAGGAGGCGCTTCGGGACTACCGACGACAGGTCGCGGACACGGCGAAGGAGGAGATGCGCGAGCTGGCGCGCGAGCTTGGGGAGAGCTCGACGCGATATGCCGCCGACGAACTGAAGCGAACCGCGAGCGCTATCCGAGCCGACCATCGGCAGACCGCTCGGCTGCTCGGGATGCTGTGGCTCCGGACCGCGCTGATCGGGTTCGGAGTCTTCATGGCCATCTGGTCCGGTCTCTGGGCGATGGGGCGGTGGCACCAGAGCCAGTTCGAGGAGGAGCGGCAGTCGCAGCAGCGCGAAATCGACGAGAACGTCAGACTGCTAGTCCGCATCCAGCAGGAGATCGACGAGGCCCGGCAGACGCGGAGCGAACTGAATCAGGAGTAGACGATGACCGAACTGGAACGCTTGCTCGCCGCATCCTTGAAGCGGCTCGACGAAGAGCACGCCGCATCCGTCTCGCGGTTGAGCGCATCGGTCGACGAGTTGAACGGTCGGGTCGACGCTTTGCTGACCGACTATCGGCAGCTCGTGGGCGAGTACGAGAAGTTGGCGACCGCGTACACACGGCTCGAATCCGACATGAACGCAATCGTCCAGGCGTCGAGCGGACGGTGAGCTTGCTCCGGCGGAGCGGCAGGGATGACCGAGGCACTCCCGAGTTGGATTGGAGTCGCTGACCCGCTGTCGTTCGTTGATGCGAGCGCGACGGAGGCTAGGCTCTAGGCCATGCCGCGAGCAACTTGGGTGACTGGATCACAGTTCGTCGGAGCACTGACGGTGATCGCCTGCCTGCTGGCCGGGCCTACATCGGCCGTGCAACCGTCCGATCTGCCACGAAGCAAGACTGCCTATGGGGCGGCGGTCGAGATGCTGACAGAGTTGTTCCATCCCGTCCCTGTTGCTCCGTACATGTTGGACTTGGTGGAAGAGGCCACCCCACAGGACTGGCACGTCACCTGTAGTCAAGACGATCTGACGGGCGAGACGGAAGCGTGTTGGCTGACATCGCCCTACTACTTGCCCGTCGGTTGGACTCCTAGCGCCTCGGACTGCTGGTCGTCGCTACTAGACGTGACAGGGCTCGTTGCTCCTGAGAGCGAGGCCCGACTTCTCGCTACGTGCATAACGACCTTCGGGTTGGAGACAAGCTATGTGAGTGTGTGGTGTAGCGGCCGAGTACGCGTAGCTCCTCTGTTCACAGTTTCTCGGTTCATGGTCGGTGATGAAGTCGTTGTTGTTGAGGGTGAAGACACCACTCGCGCGCTGTTCACCTCTTCCGACGGTTCGTGGACAGACAAGGGGGCGTTTGCCTTCGAGGCCACGAAGTCAGGGGAGATCATGGAGCAGATCTTCCGGTTCGTGCCCGACAGTTCGGCAGTCCAGGAGTTCCTCGCTGGGACCGAGTGCCTCGCCCAACAGTAGGGCTCCTACCGACGTTTTTTCGCCTCCTTCATGGGCGGTCGGCGGCGTAGGCTCGCCAGTGCGCGGCTAGGCGGACGTACGCGATGGTGATGGCGCTCTCTTGCCGTTCCACTGTCCGTAGGTGATCGCGAATCAGCGCGAGGGCTTCGTCGCGCCGGCCGCGGTCAAACAGGATGGCCGCATCCGCAGTAGCATCGGATGGGAGCAGGCGGTGCACTTCCTCGTAGGCCATGCTGATTGACAGGGCCGGAGAAAGTAGCGGCGCTGCTTCCAGTGCTGCGGTGCTCGCGGCCGTCGCAGCGGCACTCGCTCGGACGGCGGCAGTCGTCGCATCTAGGGCGTCGATGTAGACGCCTTGCAGGAGCGCGTCGGCATGGTCGCGCGTCAGGGCTGCGCGAGCCAGCCGTCCGGCGTGCTCCCAGGCATCGGCGGCGGCTTCGGCGGCTTCGGCGGCGGCCGTCGCGCTCACTGCGGCTCTGGGCGTCCATCCCGAGCAGGCGCCGAGGGCTGCTGCGAGAACGAAGGCGGCGGTAAGGTGTCTAGGCTTCATGATCCGCGAGGTTAGCGCGCCAGGAACCGCACTGCCCGCCGCGTCCCGGTCCATGCGGAAGAGGTCGACCACGGGAGGGGGCATGAGGATAGAGTTTATGGGTTGCCTGGCTGGCCGGGCACCGGCCGCAGAGGTCTTCGAGAGAGGAGCCGGAGCAAGATGCAGGAGTACACCGCGATCGTCAAACGTGCTGGCGACTGGTGGATCGGCTGGATCGAAGAGCTGCCGGGCGTCAACTGCCAGGAACGGAGCCGCGAGGAGTTGCTGGAGACCTTGACCATCACCCTGGGTGAGGCGCTGGAGTTCAATCGGCAGGCCGCGCTAGCTGCGGCGGGTGACGGCTACACGCTGGAGAAGGTCGTCGTCGCTACATGAAGCGCAGAGCCCTCCTGCGGCATCTTCGAAGACAGGGCTGCGAACTGGTGCGCGAGGGGCGACGACATTCCTGGTGGCGGAACGATGCTGGTGATCGTCGCAGCGCGATTCCGCGGCATACCGAGATCAACCGGATACTGGCGCGGAAGATCTGCGCGGATCTCGGAGTCGAGCCCGTGCCTTGAGCCCTTGATCCGGTGGCTCTACGCCGGGGCGGGCGGGAATCCGAGGTTCGTTCCGGCCGTCTCTCCGGCGCGGCCGTCGCGACGGTGGGCAGGGGCTGAGCGCCCCTGAGACCCTCTGCGGCCCCCTGAGACCCTCCCGCTCGGGCCGCCGCCGTTCTCTCGTGGTCTGGCCCGGGCATGGCCTCCGGAGGTTGGGCCAGAGTGTGGGACCCGAGAGTGTGGCGGTTTGCTAAACCATTGCAGAATAAGGATTTACGTCGCCCCGAGTTGGGACTCTCATTCTTCCTCCTCCTGTTTCGACTGGATGGCGGGAGTGTAGCGGAGGGGAGCTAGAGTCGTGTGCCAGAGTGAGGCGCGTGTCTCGACTAGCCAACCGGCTCGCCATGCTCGCGCTTTGGGTTCCGACAGCGCCGATGGCGCTGCCGACCCAAGCGGCGGCCCTCGCCCAGGCGGCGGACGAGGTCCGCTCCATCCGGTTGCGGCTGGAAGAGCGAAACGCCGCGATCCGGACCGCCCATCTGGAACTCCGCTTCGGCAATGTCGACCTCGATGGCACGAAGGCTGACGGTCGCATCGAGTTGTACTTCGACGGCGCGAACTACCTCCAGAGGCTTCATCTGGGTGGCGCCGTTCTGGTCGAAATGGAAAAGGACGGCGTTCTTCACAGGTACACGATCGACCCGGACGGGAACGCCACACGCATCTCGACGAGCGACGCGAGGGGTTCGATCGAGCGGTCCTTCTGGAGTTTGCTGCCTTCGCTCACGCCGGAACCGGCGAATCTCGTCGAGGACGAATCAACCGTACCGGCGAGCGAGGATCATCTGAAGATCGCTCAGACCGGGACCGTCTTCTGGATCGACAGGGAGACGGGGGATGTCGTGCGGATGGAGCGCTCGGATGCGGTTGCCGAGTACGGGAACTTCGTTGTCCGGGACGGCTTGAGGTTCCCGACCCGGATCTCGACGCGCACCGTGGCGACGGGCGAAGTCGTGACCCTGGAGGTCGACCACGTCGAGCTCAACGACCCGATCGACCCAGCGCTGTTCGCGACGCTGGATCCGTCTGGCCACCCGTGATGGTCGACGGGCAGGCCGCCGCTAATCCCCGCTGCCGCCGCCGGTACTCCCAACCTCCGCCGCAGCCGCGTCCGCCTCGAGAACCCTGGCGCCACGCAGCGTGTTCCCCATCGCGTAGTTGCCCTCGTGGCAGGCGTACTCGTAGACGAGTTCCGGGCGGTTCCTCCAGATGTACTCGCCGGACCAGGGGGTCTCCCAGGTGGCCGGATCGTCCATCGTGAACTGGTAGAGGATGTCGCCGTTCGGCTGGAGGGTCAGCCGCTCCGTGACGTGGAGCTCCTGGGTCGATCCGCGCAGGAAGGTCCTGGGGTTGAAGTTCACCGAGTCGATGACCAGGGTGTCGCCTTCCCACCAGCCGATGGAGTCGCCGAGCCACTTGCGCTCTTCGGGGCTGGGGTGTTCGTCGTTCAGGCGGACGATGCGGGCGTCGTGGTTCATCTCGATCAGGATCATGATGTGGTCTTCGGTCTGGACCACCCGCTTGTAGTTGTTGTACGCGCTCGGCAGGGTCGGCGTGGCGCCGGTGAAGCCGACGATGCAGCGCTCCGTGATCGGCAGCGACTCGGGGCCGTCGTAGGGGCCGGGGCCGTCGATGTCGAGCCACCAGGCGGAGCCGTCGTTCGGCCGGCGCAGCTTGTCGCGCGCCGCCCTTCTCTCCTTGGCGGCGGGGGTCGTCTCCGGCATGCGGCCGTTCGGCGGGTCGACGATGATCGACGTCCGGAACTTGCCGTCCACGGAGAAGGCCTCGGTGCCGAAGTCGAGCCAGAAGAAGTTGTAGCCGCCGACGTTGCCGGCCCCGCCTCCGGAGCCGTCGCCGCCGGCCGGCGGGGGCTCGCGGTCCGGGTCGCTGACCTGGTGGCGGTCGGCGCGGGCCTTGGCCGCGTCGGCCTTGATCTTCTCGGCTTCCTCCCGGGTGAGGTAAAGGTTCTCGCCGTACTCCTCGGGCCGCTGGAGCGGCGTCAGCGTGGCGGCGTCGTAGTTGCCGTGCAGGTCGGGGCGGCCGTCGGGCATGCGCTTGATGTCGTCCTGGGCGCCGGCCATGGGCGCCGTGCCCAGCAGCAGGACGATGGCGGTCAGGGCCGCGGGGATTCCGTTTCTCATTCCTGGTCCTCCGGGTTCGATCAGTCGCCGCTGCCGGCGCCGGTGGCGGCGGCCTTCGCGGCCAGCGCGTCCGCCTCGAGCACCCGCGCGCCGCGCAGCGTGCCGCCCATCGAGTAGTTCCCCTCGTGGCAGGCGTACTCGTAGACGTCCACGGAGCTGCGCTTCCAGATGTACTCGCCGGACCAGGGGACGTCCCAGGTCGCCGGATCCTCGACCGTGAACCGGTAGAGGATGTCGCCGTTCGGCTGCAGCGTGAGGCGCTCCGTGACGTGGGATTCCTGGGTGGCGCCGCGCAGGACGGCCTTCGGGTGGAAGTTCCGCGAGTCGATGACCAGAGTGTCGCCTTCCCACCAGCCGATCGAGTGGCCGAGCCACTTCCGCTCTTCGGGGCTCGGATGCTCCGCGTTCAGGCGCACGATGCGGGCGTCGTGGACCATCTCGATCAGGATCATGATGTGGTCTTCGGTCTGAACCACGCGCTTGAAGTTGTTGTAGAGGCTCGGGAAGGTCGGCGTGGCGCCGGTGAAGCCGACGATGCAGCGCTCGGTCACCGGCAGCGTCTCCGGACCGTCGTACGGGCCGTGTCCGTCGATGTCGAGCCACCAGGCGGAGCCGTCGTTCGGCCGGCGCAGCCGGCGGCGTTCGGCGGACCTCGCCTTGCCGGCCTCGGTCATCTCGGGCATGCGGCCGTTCGGCGGATCGAAGATGATCGAGGTGCGGAACTTGCCGTCTACGGCGAACGCCTCGGTCCCGGTCTCGACCCAGAACCGGTTGTAGCCGCCGACGTTGCCGGCGCCGCCCGACGTCCCGTCGCCGCCGACTGGCGGCGGGTTGCGGTTCGGGTCGGAGACCTGGTGGCGGTCGGCGGCGTACTTGGCCGCGTCCGCCTCGATCTTCGCCGCGTCCTCGGGGCTCAGGAAGAGGTTCTCGCCGTACTTCTCGGGCCGCTGGAGCGGCGTCAGGGTGCCGGCGTCGAAGGTGCCGGTCAGGTCGGGCTTGCCGTTGGCGGCGCGCTTGACGTCGCTCTGGGCGACCAGCGCGGGGGCCGCGATCAGAAGCGCGAGGATGGTGACCAGCGCCGCGGGGACTCGGACGTTCATGTTGTGTCCTCCGATGTCGATTGGATGGGCGGAGTGTAGCGGAGTCGACGGTCGCCGCGTCCAGAAGCCGGCGCTTCGCGCCGATGCCGGCGGGGACGCCGACGCACCCAGTTTGGACCTTAGGGGGTTTCGATTCGCCGCCTCGGCAACGGCCGCTCCGGTACGTCCTCCAGCAGACCGCCGTGGCCGAGCGAAGTGATGTCGCGGCGCGTCAGCCGGTCGCCGATGAGCAGGCGCGGCAGCACGAGGTCGACGATGTTCCGTTTCGGGCTGCGGGCGCAGCCGGGAGCGCCGAGGACCGGGGTGCCTTCGAGTTCGGCCAGCAGCAGCAGGTTGCCGGGATCGACCGGCGCGCCGTAGCAGATGACGGAGCCGCCAGCGGCCTCGATGGCGCTCGGTGCGAGGTCGTGGCGGTCCTGGATCGCCGTTTCGCCGGCGAGGATCAGGAGATCGACGTCCGGGGCGAGACCGGCTGCTTCCGCCGCGAGTTCCTCCGTTTCCTGCTCCCGGTCGATCGGCACGAAGCGCACCCGGGTGAGTTCGGCGCCGAGGGCGCCGAGCCGCTGCCGGAACGCCTTCTCGAAGCCGGCCACCAGCCGTTCGCGGCCGGCCGACCGGCCGGCGGCGACGGTCCCGGAGACGATCAACCCGGCGGTGCTCGCCGGCAGCGCGTCAAGCCGGATCAGCGGGCTCGCGGCCACGCCCTCGGCCGCGGCCACCGTCTCTTCGGACAGGGCGTAGGGGAGGATCTTCGTCGTCCCGACCATCTTGCCGGCGCGAGCCACGCTGTGGTTGGGCAGGGTGGCCAGGGTGACGCCGTCGTGCTCGTTGATCCGGTCGAGCGCCGCGGCGTCGACGCGCAGCACGCCCAGCCTCTGCGCGTGCAGGTTGACGCGGCCGGTCGTCGGCCCGCGCAGGTCGAGACCCGTTCCGGCAACCGCCTCGCTGACCCGGCGGGCGGCCTCGTTCTCGTCGACGTCGCCGGCTTCCAGTCGTGCCGCGAAGACCCGGTCGCGGCCGAGACCGGCCAGCAGCTCCAGCTCCGCGTCGCCGAGCGCGCGGCCCTTCCGCAGCACGCGGCGGCCCTCGCCGTCGTAGACGTTGTGGCCGAGGATTGCGCCGTGAGCCTCGGTGAGCGGCGTCGCTTCGAACTTCATCGCTGGCCGTGAAAACTACACCGCAACGACTGGGTGCGGCCGCGTGCTACTGGGTGCGCCGGCCTTCTGGCCGGCTTTCCGGGAGGCGCCGCGCCGCGAAGCGTCGACCGCTACTCCGGCGATAGACTCCCGTTCCCCATGGCCTCCGACGACTACGGCCGGATCGACGGCTGGCGCGACCAGTTGACCGAGTGGCGGCGCGACTTCCACCGGCACCCGGAACTCGCCTTCGAGGAGGAGCGGACGTCGCAGATCGTGACGGAGCGGCTGCGGTCGTTCGGCATCGAGGATGTGCATCACGGCATCGCGAAGACCGGAGTCGTCGCGACGATCCGCGCCGGCAGTTCGGATCGCTCCGTGGCGCTGCGCGCGGACATGGACGCGTTGCCGATTCACGAACAGAACCAGTTCGGCCACTGCTCGACCGCGCCGGGGAAGATGCACGCCTGCGGGCACGACGGCCACACCGCGATGCTGCTGGGTGCCGCCCGCTACCTCGCGGAGACCCGGAACTTCGACGGCAGGGTACAGCTCATCTTCCAGCCGGCGGAGGAGAAGGACGGCGGCGCCGGGGTCATGGTGCGGGAGGGGCTGTTCGAGCGCTTCCCGGCGGACAAGGTGTTCGGCCTGCACAACTTCCCCGGTGTGCCGACCGGCGCCTTCGCGACGAACAGCGGCCCGTTCATGGCCGCGATCGACCAGTTCGAGATCGAGATCCGGGGCCGCGGAACGCACGGCGCCTGGCCTCACAGCGGCATCGACCCGATCGTCGCCGCGTCCCAGGTCGTGCTGGGGCTCCAGACCCTCGTGTCCCGCAACGTGGATCCCCGGCGCCGGGCCGTGGTGTCCGTGACGATGAGCCATGCCGGCGAGGCGTTCAACGTGATCCCCGAGACCGCGTACCTCGCCGGCGGCGTGCGTTCCTTCCTGCGCGAGGTGCAGGACCTCCTCGAGCTGGGGCTGGAGCGCATCGTCCACGGCGTCTGCGCCGCCCACGGCGCCTCGGCCAAGGTGGACTACGAGCGCTACTACCCGGCGACGGTCAACGCGCCCCGCGAGACGGAGGAGATGACCGCCGCGGCGCGCAGCATGGGTTGGGTTGTCGACGAGCAGATGGAGCCGCTGATGGGCTCCGACGACTTCGCGTTCCTGGCCGAGGAGCGGCCGGGGTCCTTCATGATGATCGGCAACGGCGACAGCGAGATGCTGCACACGCCGAGGTACGACTTCAACGACGCGCTGCTGACCATCGGCGCCAAGTACTGGGCTCGTCTGGCGGAAAGTCAGCTCTCCTAGGAGTTAGCGGAAACAAACGCGACGCCCGCGGCGTATTCCCTGATGACGCGGGCGGTTGGCCGGATGAACGGGCCCCGCTTTCTCAAATACTCTCTCCGAAGGAGTTGGCCGCCGCCCGCGTTCCCCTCCAAGAACCGGAAAGGCGTTGCCCTCCAAGACCGGAAGAAAAGGCATGAACTTCGCACATACCCTCAGGATCTCGACCGCTCAGGCCCTCGCGGCGACGATTCTCCTGTTTCTCCCCTTCGTCGCCGGTTGCGCGTTCGACAGCGGTGTGGCCGGCGAGCCGCCGCCGGCCGACTCTTCGACCGCGGCGGCGGATGAGGCCATCCCCGTCGCGGCGCTCCCCATGTTCCGCGGCCGCATCGAGTCCGTGCTCCGCTTCTCGACGAATCTCGAGGCGGAGAACCGGGTCGACGTGCTCTCGGAGGCCGAGCGGCACGTGACCGAGCTCCTCGTCGAGGAGGGCGACGCGGTGCGCGCCGGCCAGACCCTCCTGCTGCTCGAGGACGAGGCGCAGCGCACGGCCCTCAGGCGGGTCGAGAGCCAGCTCGACCGTTCGCGGCTGGAGTACGAACGCCAGGCGCGTCTGTTCGAGCAGGACCTGATCAGCGAGCAGACCTACAACCAGGCGCGCTACGACACGGAGCAGCTCGAGCTGGCGCTCGAGGACGCCGAGCGGGAGCTGAGCTACGCGACGGTCACGGCGCCCATTTCCGGCGTGATCACGGAGCGCGTCGTGAACATCGGCGACCACGTGGAGAACCACACGAAGCTGTTCCAGATCGTCGACTTCGACTCGATCGTGGCGCGAGTGTTCGTTCCCGAGCGTCAGTTGAGCGGCCTGTTCGTCGGCCAGCCGGCGCGAGTGCTGGCGCAGTCGCTCGAGGGTTCGCGCCAGGCGGCGATCGAGCGCATCTCGCCGGTCGTCGATCCGCAGAGCGGCACGGTGAAGGTGACGCTCGACATTCCCGGCAACCAGGGTCTGCTTCCCGGCATGTACGTCGAGGTCGACCTGGTGGCCGCGGTAAAGGAAGACGCCTTGCTGGCGCCGAAACGGGCTCTGGTCTACGACCAGGAGCAGGTCTTCGTCTTCCGGGTGGCGGAAGATGCCGAGGGCCCCCGCGCCGAGCGTCTGCTGGTGAACATCCTGATCGAGAGTGAGGATGTGGTTCACCTGGACGGCGATCTGGTCGAGGGCCAGCGCCTGATCGTGGCCGGGCAGGCCGGACTGAAGGACGGCGCCCGGGTCAGGCTGCTCGATCCGGCCGAGGCGCTGGGCTCGGTGGCCGAGTTGGGCGCCGCGTCGGCGCCGACCTACCAGCCCGCGAGCTGACCCCCTCCACCGCAGAGAGACTGAGGAGCGCCGCATGAAGGCTGCTAAGTCCTTCCTTACCCACCGGCCGGTGGCGGTCTCCATGGTCTTCCTGGCCGCCGTCGTCTTCGGCCTGCTGTCGTACCAGGGGCTGCCGGTGACCCTGATGCCGGAGCTGTCCTATCCGACGCTCACCGTGCGCACGGAGTACCCGGGCGCGGCGCCCGAGGAGGTCGAGAACGACATCTCCCGCCGCATCGAGGAGCAGCTCGGCGTGGTCGGCGGTCTGCGGCGGATGAGCAGCGTCAGCCGCGCCGGCGTCTCCGACGTGGTGCTCGAGTTCTCCTGGGACACGCCGATGTCCGACGCAGTCCAGGAGACCCTGGAGAAGCTCGACCTCGTTCTGCTGCCGGATGCGGCGGAACGTCCCCTGATCCTGCGCTTCGACCCCGGCCTGGACCCGGTCCTCGAACTCTCGCTCTCGGGCGAGGACGCGCGCTTCGCGGGCGAAGAGGGGCTGCGGCGGCTCCGCCGTCTGGCCGAACTCCAGGTCAAGCGCGCGCTCGAACCGATCGACGGCGTGGCCGCGGTGCGGGTGCGGGGCGGTCTCGAAGAGGAGATCCACGTCCTGCTGGACGCCCAGGACCTGCAGCGGTCGCGGCTCTCCGTGCAGCAGGTGATCGACCGGCTGGGCCAGGAGAACATCAACGTCGCCGGCGGCACGCTGAAGGAGGGGCGCACCGAGTACATGGTGCGCACGGTGAACGAGTACGTGAACCTGGAGCAGATCCGGAACACGGTCGTCGCATCGGTGGAGGGCCGCGAGGTCCGCGTCGGCGACCTGGGCGAGGTCCGGCGCTCGAACAAAGACCGCGAGATCCAGACCCGCACCGGCGGCCAGGAGAGCGTCCAGCTCGACGTGTACAAGGAAGCCGACGCGAACATGGTCGCCCTGGCGGACCGGGTGCGGTCCCGGGTCGGCGAACTGGACCTGGAGCGGGAACGCGCGCGGGCCCGCGGCGAGTCGGTGGAGCAGCCGCGAAACCTGCTCCAGCGTCTTGTCGGCGGGTCGGGCGGCGGCGGGCGTAGCCCGTCGCTCGGCAGCGCCACTCTTTCGGCGGAGCTCTACCGCTCGGAGGGCGCGGTGCTGACCGTGGTCTCTGATCGCTCCGAGTTCATCGAGGGCAGCATCGCGGAGGTCCGCAACACGGCGATCCTGGGCGGGCTCCTGGCCGTGATCGTGCTCTACCTGTTCCTGCGCAACCTGGTCACGACGTTGATCGTCGCGGTCTCGATTCCGATCTCGCTCCTGATCACGTTCGCGCCGCTCTCGGCCGCTTCGGTATCGCTGAACATCATGTCCCTGGGCGGACTGGCGCTCGGCATCGGCATGCTGGTCGACTCCTCGATCGTCGTGCTGGAGTCCATCTTCCGGTGCCGCGAGGAGGGGGACGACCTCGTCGCGTCGGCGATCCGGGGCACCCGGGAGGTGCGGTCGGCGGTCGTCGCTTCGATCCTGACCTCGATCGCCGTCTTCCTGCCGATGGTCTTCGTGGAGGGGATTGCCGGGCAGGCGTTCGGCGACCTCGGCTTGGCCGTGGTCATCTCTCTCCTGGCTTCGCTGGCGGTGGCGCTGGGCTTCATCCCGATGCTGGCCAGCCGCCGCGGCTGGAAGCTGCCGGAACGCGGCGGCGTCATCTCCCGGCTGCTGCGGTACGCGGCCCTGGGGGTCTTCCGGCGCGACGCGGCGACGCTGCTTGCGTGGTCGCGCTCGCGGAACCCGATCGTCTCCTGGCCGGGTCTCGTGCCGGCCTTCCTGTTCATCAGCCTGCGGCTGGTCGTGGGAACGGTGCTCGAACTCGTCGCGAAGCTGGTCCTGCTGGGCCTGAGCGGTCTGGCGTTCTTCGTCGTCCGCCTCGCCGCGCCCCTCCTGATCAAGGTGTTCGGGCTGCTCAGCCGCGGGCCGCTCATCCTGGTCAGGCGGCTTCTCGACTGGCTGAACCGCGTCTACCCGGTCGTGTTGCAGGGCGCGGTGCGCTACCCGGTCGCGGTCGTGGCGCTGGTCGCGGTGACGCTGTGGAGCTGCTGGTGGCTGCTTGGACGCCTGGACAGCGAACTGCTGCCCGAGGTGCGCCAGGGCGAGTTCACGATCGAGGTGTCGTTGCCGGTCGGCACGCCGCTGGCCGAGACCGAGCGCACGCTGGCCGCGGTGGAGAACGCGATCCTCGAGGAAGAGCGCTACATCGAACGGCTGCTGGTCACGTTCGGCTACGACGTGACGAACACTCAAGCGTCGGACGAGGGCGAGCACACGGCGCGGTTCAAGGTTCTGCTCGAACCGGTTCAGGCGTCCGTGGAGGACGACGTCGTGGAGCGCCTGCGCCGGCGGTTCGCCGACGTCCCTGACGCCACGTCCCGCGTCACGCGGCCGGTCCTGTTCAGCTTCAAGACGCCGATCGAAGTGGAGGTCCACGGCGAGGATCTCGGCCGCTTGCAGGAGTACGGCGACCGGGTGCGGGATCTGATGGCGGCGATGCCGGAACTCGCGGACGTCGAGACGACGCTCAAGAGGGGCGCGCCGGAAGTCCAGATCGTCTACGACCGCGCGATCCTGAACCGCTACGAACTCCAGACCTCGGTCGTGGCGCAGATGGTTCGCAACCAGATCGAAGGCTTCGAGGCCACCCTCTACAACCTGAAGGACCGGCGCATCCCGATCATCGTGCGGCTGGCGGAGGAGGATCGCCGGACCACGGACCAGTTGAACGGCCTCGTGGTCAACCCGGCCGGCGAGCGGCCGATTCCGCTGCACGCGGTGGCGTCCGTGGCGGTGGGCGAGGGGCCGTCCGAGGTCCGGCGGATCGACGGCAAGCGGGTGGCCGTGGTCCAGGCGAACCTCGGCGAGGCGTCGCTCGGCCGCGCGGTCGAACGGATCGAGGAGGTCCTGGCGCGCGAGATCGAGTGGCCGGCGGACATGAGCTTCCTGGTCGGCGGCCAGAGCCAGGAATGGCAGCGGTCCAGCGCGAGCCTGTGGCTGGCGCTGGGGCTGTCCGTGTTCCTGGTCTACGTGATCATGGCGGCCCAGTTCGAGTCCCTGCTGCACCCGCTGGTCATCATGTTCTCCATCCCGCTCGCGTTCTTCGGCACGTTGCTCACGCTCTACCTGCTGGACGTCAACCTGTCGATCGTCGTCTTCCTGGGCATGATCATGCTGGCGGGGATCGTGGTGAACAACGCGATCGTCCTCGTCGACTACATCAACAGGCTGCGTGGTCGCGGCTTCCCGCGCCAGCGGGCGATCGTGGGCGCCGGCGTGGTGCGGCTGCGCCCGATCCTGATGACGACGGCCACCACTACTCTCGGTCTTCTGCCGATGGCTCTGGGTCTGGGCCAGGGCGCCGAGATCCGCACTCCGATGGCGCTGGCCGTGATCGGCGGCCTCGCCACGTCGACCGTGCTGACGCTGATCGTCGTGCCGGTGATCTATGAACTCGTCGAGCGAATGCGGGAGGCGCTGTCCTTCTCGCGCCTGCGTGCCGGTCGAGATGCGCCGGCAAGCGGCGGCGTGCCCGCGCCCGCGGCCGCGGCTCCGGAGAGGACCTGAAGTTGAGCGACTTGCGCCGTACCGACGGGGAAGACAGGAAGACCTCTCGCGGCTTTGCCTCCCTTGGCGTCTCCCTGCCGCGGCTTTCGCTGGAGCGGCGGATCGGCGTCGTCGTGGTGGTCGGCGCGGTCCTGGTCATGGGCCTGGTAGCCGCGCTCTCCCTGCCGATCGAACTCGTCCCGTCCGGCTACAGCTCGCCCTTCCTGCGCGTCACGGTGCCGTGGCGGGACGCGCCGCCCCAGGAGCTGCTGGACAAGATCACGATTCCGCTCGAGGAGGAGCTGGCTACGGTCCGCGGGCTGGAGAACCAGTTCTCGTTCTGCGCCGTCGGCTTCACCCAGGTCTTCCTGAGCTTCGCGCACGGCACGGACATGGACGTGGCCTACCGGGAGGTCCGCGACCGGATCGAGCGCGCCCGAGCCCGCATGCCCGAGGACGTCGAGCAGGTGCTCATCCGCAAGGACGACGACACGAGGATGCCGGTGGCCATGGTCGGCGTGATCGTCGAGGAAGACACGGCGGACGTCTACAACCTGATCCAGAACGAGATCATCCTGAAGCTGGAGCGGGTTCCCGGCGTGGCATCGGTCGACGCCCAGGGTCTGATGGAGCGCGAGGTGCTGATCGAGCTCGACCGGCAGCGGGTCGAGGCGGCGGGCCTCAACATCTTCGAGATCGCCCAGGACCTTCAGTCGGACTACTTCACCCTGGCCTCGGGCAACGTGCGGGCCGGGGATCGCAAGCTGCTCCTGCGGTCGGTGGCGAGATATCCGGCGCCGCAGAACGTCCGCGACATGTTGATCACCGACACGGTGAAGCTCGGCGACATCGCGTCGGTGCGCTACGACGTGCCGGACGACGAGTTCCGGGTGCGCGTGAACGGTCTTCCCGCCTACGCGATCCAGGTGCAGAAGGAGGGTGAGGCGAACGCGCTGGAGGTGGCCGGCGAGGTCGAGAGCCTGGTCAGGGAGCTGGCCGCGAGTCCGCGCCTGGCAGCGATCGATGCGGACGTGATCATGAGTTCGGGCGAGATCATCCGCGAGTCGATGGGCGTGTTGCTGTCGAGTGGCCGCATCGGCGCCCTGTTCGCGATGATCGTCCTCTTCTTCTTCCTGCGCCGGCTGCGGATGTCGCTGATCATCGCCGGCTCGATCCCGCTTTCCATGGTCGCCGCGGTGGTCGCGATGTACTTCTTCGGCGAGACCTTCAACGTGATCTCGCTGCTCGGCCTGATGATCTCGGTCGGGCTGCTGGTGGACAACTCCGTGGTCGTGGCCGAGAACATCCACCGGTTGCACCAGAGCGGCGTGCCCCGGCGCCAGGCGGCGCTCCAGGGCGCGGGCGAGATCGCGCTCGCGATCACGACCGCCACGCTGACCACGGTGATCGTCTTCCTGCCCGTTTCCCTGGTCGACGGCCAGGGGCAGTTCATGCTGCTGCGCCTGGTCATCCCGATCACGGTCTCCCTGCTTGCCTCGCTGGTCGTGGCGCTGGTCGTCGTGCCGCTGATGGTCTACGTCACCCTGCCCTCGCGAGGGGCGGCGGAGAAGGGCGCCCTGCGCCAGGTTCGCGACGCCTCGAACGTGGTCCTGCGCCGGGCGTACGAGGCGACGTTCGGCCTGCTGAACCGTGCCTACAGCGGCATGCTGGCTTACGGCCTGCGGCGGCGGCTCGACGTTGTGCTCGCCCTCGTGGCGGCGCTCGCGCTGACCCAGTTCGCCGCCAGTGGCCGTGTCGAAGTCGTGCCGATGTCGGAGGACGACCAGGCGTTCTTCAACATCGAGGTCCGGTTGCCGCGCAACCTGTCGTTCGAGGAGACGATCGAGTACTTCGCGCGCGCGGAGGAGAAGATCGACGGCCTGCGCGACGAGCTCGGTCTGGAGTACCTCGTGTTCTTCCACGAGCGGACCTGGGGCCAGGTCCAGGGGATCATGGCCACGGACACCGGGCTGAAACAGCGGGAGGTGACGCAGCGGGTGCTCGACCTGATGCCCGAGATGCCCGGGGTTCGCTTCCACACCGGCTTCGCATCGGAACAGGAAACGACGGACAAGGCCCTCGAAACGCTGACGCTCTTCGGTGAGGACGCGGACGTGCTCGAGGAGGTCGCGAGCGGGATCGAGGACCGCCTGGTCCGGGTTCCGGGCGTGCTGGCGGTGAAGAAGGCGGCCGACGAGGCGCCGAACGAACTCGCCCTGGTCCTCGACCGGGACCGCGCGATGCGCCAGCAGGTCAATCCCAGGACCCTCGCGGTGATGGTCGGCTACGCCCTGCGCGGCCAGGCGCTGCCGCGGATCTACTACGGCGGTCAGGACATCCCGGTTCGGATCCGCTTCGAGGAGGAGGATCGCCAGAGTCTCGCGGAGCTGCGCGACTTCTCGGTGCCGTCAGGCAGCGGCGAGACCCTTGCCATCGGCACGCTCGTCGATGTTCGCCAGCAGCCGGCCGCGACACGCATCTCGCGGCGGGACAAGCAGACCGCGCGCCGGATCACGGTGGAGCTCGAAGAAGGCCGGGAAAGCGAGGCGCGGAGGGCGGTGCGGGCGGTCGCGGCGCAGACGGAGCTGCCCGAGGGCGTGGCCTGGGCGCGGCTCGTGCGCAACGTGGCCGCGGAGGAGACGCGGAACCTGATGCTCGCGGCTCTCATGTCGGTCGCCTTCGTCTATCTGCTGATGGGCTTCCTGTTCGAGAGCTTCCTGCTGCCGCTGGCCATCCTGATCACGATCCCGCTGGCAAGCATGGGGGTGACCTGGATCCACCTCTTCGCCGGACGCGATCTGGACTTCCTGGGCCTCGTGGGGCTGATCATCCTGATCGGCGTCGTCGTGAACAACGGCATCGTGCTGCTCGACTCGGTGAATCGCCTCCGCGCGGGCGGCATGGAGCGGGGCAAGGCCCTGCTCGAAGCGGCCGACCGGCGCTTCCGGCCGATCATGATGACCGCGCTGACCACGATCGGCGGCATGGTGCCTCTGCTGTTCGGACAACCGACGCAAATGGGCCTGAGCTACAAGAGCTTCGCGTTGACCCTGATCGGAGGCATGGCCGCGGCGACCCTGCTGACGCTACTCGCGGTGCCCGTCTTCTACACCCTGATCGAGGACGGCCGGGCCGCGGTGAGCCGTACGCTCGCAGGGGCCCTGGCTCCGAGGCGGCGAGCGCCGGTCGGTTCAGCCGGCGCGTAGAGCGCAGCACTGGGTGCGCCGGCCTTCTGGCCGGCATCCGTCGCAGGCGGATCCGACCGTTTGGATCCTGGCCCCCGATTCTTGGAGCTCCTTGTAACACTGTTATAGTGACCGGTCTCAGTTAAGTGACAGATAGCTGTCTCCGATCGTGGCAGCCGGGTTCGGGTGATCCTGAGGAGCATCCGTTACCTTGAGTCCTCCGATTCCTCCGGCTGACGCGCCCCGGGGAATCGCATGAACTCCCACTCTTAGTGGCTGGCTAGCCAGAAAAGGAGGATCGGATCATGAAGCGCGTCTTGACACTACTCGGGAGCATCTCGCTTCTCATCCTCGCCGTGCCCGTCGCGGCGGACAGCCCCGAGACCGGGGTCGTCCTCGGACGGGCGGTCGACTCGAACGGAGACCCCATGCCAGGAGTGACGGTGACGATCACCGGTGAACGTGGCGAGAGGGTCGCGATCACCGGCGCCGAGGGCGGCTACCGGTTCGCGCTCCTGATTCCGGACGCGTACACGGTTCGAGGGACGCTGGACAACTACCGGACGGCAGAGGCGACAGTCAACGTCGCGCCGGGCGCTCGCTCGGAAATCGAGTTGACGATGGCGCTCGAAGCGGAGGGCGAGATCACCGTGACGGCGGAGGCCCCGGTCATCAACCGCTTCGAATCGACCTCCGCCGGCACGATCTCAGCGGACGTGGCTGCCAATGTGCTTTCGGTCAACTCGAACTACTACAGCGGTTTGGCACTGCTGCCGGGCGTCACCTCGGACGGTGACCTCGCCGACGAGTACCCGGGCTCGAACGGCGCGAGGTGGCAGGAGGGCGCCGTCTTCGTGGACGGCGTGGACACCACCTACAGCCGTCGCGGCGGGTCGCGCATGTACCTGCCGCACATCACCGTCGCGTCCACGACGCTGCAATCGACGACCGGTGGCGCTGAGTACGGTCGGGCGGTCGGCGGTGTCACGAACGTGGTCACCAAGTCGGGGACGAACCGGTTCCACGGTGACTACTTCGCCCACCGCCAGCAGGGCGACTGGGTTTCCGAGTACAAGTCCCATCCCGAACTTGCCACTCGATGGTGGTGTCGGCGACAGAACGCGGTCCAACCCCAGAACAACTACCTCCGGCCGTCGTGCGACGCGGACTTCTTCCACCGGAACGAGCGCGAGAAGGACTACTCCGACCTCACGCTTCAGGGCTCTCTCGGTGGTCCGATTGCTCGCAACAAGGCCTGGTTCTTCGTCGCCGCGGCGGACACGAACACGTTCAGCAGCCAGGAGACCTACAGCGGCGACATCGTCGACAACTCCGCCTATGTGGGCAGCCGGAACGCCAAGCTGAACTTCCAGCCGAGCCCGGCCCACTCGCTGATCGCCAACTACAACTCGTCGCCACTGGACGTGACCTTCATCCTGGGTGACCTGCCCGCGGACCGATACACCGCCACACCGCACATCTTCGGCGGCGAACTGGTGACGGGCAGTTGGAACTGGGCTGCGAGCCCGGACGTCTTCCTGGAGTTCAAGCTGGCCGCACACGATTCGAGCGAGCACAAGCCGCTCGCCGCCGGCGACGGCTACGACCTCGAGTCCGCCCTGGCGGAGAAGCAGCAGGATCCGCGCTATCCGCCGAACAACCTTGGTCCCCACAGCCCGGGCAACAACTTCAATGCCTACATCGGCTACCGGGGCGGGCAACAGCACTGGTGGAATGGCTGGCTGCTGGACAACGGCTTCGGGCGGAACGACTACCCGCGTGATCAGGCGAACGCGCGCGTGACCTGGTTCGCCAACGAGAACCACGAAGCTCTCTTCGGCTTCGACTGGCAGAGCGTCGCCTGGGAGCAGGATCTGCAGAAGAACAACCTCTACGTAGGCAACGTCTTCGACGTGTCGAGCCCGTCCGGATTCGACAGTTGCAGCATCATTCGGCTGGGCTACCGGCTCTGCTACCTGGAGGACTACACGCCGGCCGACTTCGAAGGCGAACCGATTCGCCACGGTACGACCTCCTCCAACACGGCCCTCTTCGCTCAGGACCGCTTCTCCGTGGGGAACCACTGGACCTTCAACATCGGTCTCCGTTACGAGGACCAGGTCCACGACAACGACGTAGGGCGCAGGGTGATCGACTCGACGGATTTCTCGCCGAGGCTCTTTGGCGCGTACGACTTCCGTGGCGACGGCCGGACCCTGCTCAGCCTGAGTCTGGGGCGCGCGTTTCAGCACCTGCCGCAGGATCTCTCGAATAACTATCTGCTCGAGGGCTGGAACGGCACGAACGCCTGGGATCGCTTCATCTACTGCGACGACTATGCCGCGTTCTTCCTGCGGCACGTCTGCAGGGGCGTGGGCTACACGGGGTTGATCGGGACGCTGCGGCCAGGCGTGATGTGGCAGCAGATCGACGCGGGCGTGATCCCGCAGGTAGACATCGATCCGTACTACAAGGACGAGTTCGATCTCAGCCTGCGTTGGTCCCTGAACCCCAGGTGGTACTTCCAGGGCAGCGCGATCTACTGGACCTTCAAGAACTCGATCGGCACGACTCTGCAGCGCCTTCCCGACGGCAACTACTTCCGTTTCACGGAGAACTACAAGAACTATGAGCAAGTCCTGGGTGCCCTGGGCGTAGTCGATCCGGAAGTCATGGCGAACTTCGATGAGGGCAAGCGCACCTACAAGTCTCTGCAGCTTCAGTTGAACCGGAACTTCCGGGACAACTGGGCCCTCTACAACAACCTGACGTACGCGGATGCGCAGGGGCACTTCTGGGGCGGCCTGTTCAACAACACGAACTCGGACTACGGCCGGAATCTCGATGTCGTCCTGCAGCAGTTCCACATCGACTCGTGCGCTGCCGACCAGTTGGTCCTGAACGACGGCCAGCCGGTGTTCGACTCCAATGGCAACCAGATCGTCAGGCCCTATCCGGTCGACTGCGAGACGTTGCTCTCGCCGTTCCTCGGTCAGCCGGTGTCGACGATCAACCGCTACGGCACGGTGCATGAGAACAATGAATTCGTGTGGAACAGTTTCGGCTGGAAGACCTGGAACCTGGCCAACACGGGCCACCACCTCACGCTGGGCGGGTCGTTCTCGTGGCGTTCCGGAAAGCCCTGGCAGCCACAGACAGGCGGTTTCCTGGGTGGTTGCAACAGCACGTTCGAAGGCTGCGATCCGACGCAGTCGATCATCGGTCGCAGTACCGCAATCTACCTCGAGCCGCGCGGGAATCGGAGCCCGCACAATCCGATCTGGAATGTCGACCTGCGAGCTTCGTGGGGCTTTCGCATTCGCGGAGATCTGCAAGGCAGTCTGGTTCTCAACGTAAGTAACGTGACGAACAACCAGGAGGGCCAGCGAGTCACCGACGAGGGCGAGTTCTGTACGTCTCGGTATATTTGTTACCAGCGACCACGTAGAGTGGCCGTGTCGACCACGTTGAGCTTCTAGAAACTGGGAGGAGCAGATGAAGAGACTATTCATGGTTGTCGTCCTTGTGTTCGTGCCGCTGTCTGCGGTGAGTCCGGTAGAGGAAGAAGAACGAGGGGCGGCTTCCCGTGAAGAGCGGGAGTTCGGGGAAAGGGAAGTGCCGAGCCGTGTGGGCGAGGTGAGGGAAGTGGAAACTGATGTCCCGCGCTGGCCGAGCTTGGGCCACAGAGGGTTGCAGAGCGTTGTGTCCCACTTCGGCTTGCCAGGTGGCATTCCGGCACTTCCGATCTGCATGGAAGTCTGCATCATGGCGGACTTGGAGGTGCGATTCGCGAGAGAAGCTTACGATTCGTGCGTGGCTCTCAGGGGACCTAGCGGGTGCGAAGCTCAGGCGCGTGCCTTGGGCGAGGCGAACGCCAAGATGGATGAATGCACGCAGTGCCCATCTAACGCTCCGCCTCCGCGCCCGCAATGTGTTTACCCACTGCCCTGCTGAAGTTGCGGCAGCCACGGCCGGCGGGTTGGCCGGCTTTTGTGTGGTGCAGCCTTCTGGCCGAGACGGCAACCTCGGCCCGCCGATGATGCCTCTCGCCGGTAGCAAGTCGCCAGTGAGCGGGTCGTAGACGGTCGCGACCGAGCGGTGGTTCTAATCAGCCGGCTCCTGAACTCCAGGTGGTGCGGCCACTGGCCGTCCACCGGCATCAGTTCCATGGGGTCGAGGGGAACCGTCAACCTCATCGGCACGTCGAGCCGGCCGGAAACCTGCCTACCTCGGCTCGTCGAAGCCCACCTCTAGCGACTCGGCGCGCGGGGTGCCTCCGAGCAGCAGCGCGCCCTCGACAAGCACTCCGCCCTCAGCCGCCCTGGACATGTCCAGGTAGTGCTCCCGCGTTCGGACGCGAAGGTCGGGATGCCCCGGCTGCCGCACCGCGATGTCGTGGAGCCGGTCGTCTTCGTTGCGGGGAGGTTCGAAACCGAGCCAGTAGTAGGAGCCGGTGTCCTCGGCCGTCTCGGCGAGGGCCTTCTTGCTGAAGGTGTTGATCATCGGGAGTCCACCGGTCTCTTCGGCCAGGACCTTACGTGGAACGGACGTCAGAGGCGCTTGCCGAAGTTGCAGAATCCTTCACCATGCCCAGGGCGGCCCCCTCTTCGAGACCTGGGTCGTCTCGGAACCGCTCAAGGGCCGGGCGAATCGCGGTTTGACCTCGAACCTCTACTTCTGGCGCGATCGCCGGGGAACGGGCGTCGATCTTGTTCTGGACCGCGGTCCGCGGCTCCTGCCCGCAGAGAGCAGGTCGGGCCGGACAGTGGCGAGAGACTTCTTTAGGGGAGTGGCGCGGTTTCGCGAAGTGGCAGGCGAAGGGAGTCACCCCGGCTATATGGTGTACGGTGGCGATCGCCTCGAGCAGCGCCGGTCCGGGCTCGCCTTGCCGCAGAGGGAAATCGAGTCGTTGACCGCCCGGAACGACTAGTTGGCGCCGCCCCGCTAGCGACCGACCGTTCCACTCGTCGACAGGATTGCCCCCGAGAGGGGGTCGACGAAGGCCGCGACGTAACGGTGCACGCCCGTGGCGATCCGCAGTTCTGTCTCATAGACGAACACCTCGCCGGCAGCCGGTTCGCGGGCTGCGACGACCGGGATCTTCCGGGCCGGCGGGCTGGTGAGGTCTCCAGACTCGTTCATCAGGGTGATCTGGAACTCCAGTTCATTCCTCCAGCGGCCATCCAGTGGCAGCAGATCCAGGTCTTCCAGCGGAACGGTCACTTCCATCGGCACGAAGAGCTTCCGGAAGCCGGCCTTGCGCGGCGCCCCGAAGCGCACCTCGACGGACTGAATGCCTGGGGAGCCGCCGAACAGGAGCGAGCCTTCAACCAGCATCGTCGTCTCGGTCGCCTTCGACATGTCGAGGTAGTGCTCCCGGGCGCGAGCCCTGAGACCGTGCCGCCCGGTGACGCGGACCTCGATGTCGTGCAGTTCGTCGTCCTCGTTGCGGGGCGGTTCGAAGCCGAGCCAGTAGTAGGACCTCGTGTCCGCTGCCGTCTCCGCCAGGGCCTTGTTGCTGAAGGAGTTGATCATCGGCAGTCCGCCGGTTTCACCGGCAAGGAACTGGAGCACGTCGTGCCATCTCCGCTCCGAGGGGGGCAGGTTCTCCGGTGTTCCCGCGAACGTGTCGAACCCCGCTTCCTGTTGGCAGCCATTCCCCTGGTCGACGCTCGGCTCGTTCGCCCGGACGGCGTCTTCCCGTGTCGACCACGGCCCTGATCTGTCTCGAAGAGAATCCGATCGGCGAATGGGGCCGATGCGGTTCGCGCACCCGGGACGCAGCCCGGCGGCATCGATCGGGTAGAGGCTGTACCCGACCAGATTCGCGGCGTGGACGAGGGGTCCGTAGAGGTCGGTCAGGCCCGTCGCGATGTCGCCCTGAAACCTCGTGACCCAGATGGACCGCGGGTTCCAGAGATCGATCAGTGTGTCCCAACCGTCCGCCAGCAGCAGCATTACCTTGCGGCCGGGCGCGTCGGCGAAACTGCGCACGGTGCCGGCGGCCGCCATGACCGACCGTCGGGTCTGAAGCCCCAGCCCGAACTTGTTCTCCAGGCCGAGCGCCTTGCGTTCCCTGGCTCGCGCCAGCGCGTTCTCGATCTCGTCCCGGGAGCTCGTCCAGTCCGTGAGACGGTTGAGGTTCCGTCCGTCGAAGGCCACCACCGCCACGCGGTCCGCCGGTCCGAGCCGGCTCAGGTCGTTCGCCAGGTGATCCAGAACGCGGTTCCGCCGCTGCTCTATCGCGAACAGGTCGTCGATGAAGATGAGGTAGTTCGTGCCCGCCGGCTCCTCCGGCGCCAGCGCCGGGACGCTGCCGATCCGGTCGTCGACCGTTGCCCGCGCGCGCCCGTCGTCGACCTCGGTGAAGTAGGAGATCGGCGTCGGCGTGCCGTCCACGAGAAGCTCGAAGTCGCCGGGCTCGAGTCCCTGGATGCGGCTTCCCTTCCGATCGGTCACAACGACCTCCACGTTGACGACCCGGACGTCGATCACGTCGGAGAACAGGTCCGGCAGGGGACTCTCCTGGGCGAGGGCGGGGAGGGGGGCCAGGAGCAGCAGGGCCGCGGCAGCCGGCAGGAATGAGCGAATGGGACGTTCTCTCGCCATTGGTCAGCTCCCGGCTACCTCGTTTCGACGTCGCCCCGCGACGACAGGAGTTCGCCGGTGAGCGGGTCGTAGACAGCCGCCACATACCGGTGCTTGCGCTTGCGGATCCGCAGATCCGTCTCGAAGACGAACCGATCGCCCGGCATGGGCTCGTTGGGGACGACCACGTGGAGCTTCGCGACCGGCGGCACTGCCATGTCGCCGAACCTGTCCATGAGTCGCATCCGGAACTCCAGGTCGTTCCTCCATTGGCCGTTCACCGGCAGCAGCTCCACGTCGTCCAGCGGGACCGTCACCTTCATCGGGACGAAGAGCTTTCTGAAGCCGGCCTTGCGCGGTGTGCCGAAGCTCACCTCGAGGGAATCGGTCCCGGGTGAGCCGCCGAGCAGGAGCGCGCCCTCGACCAGCATGGAGATCTCAGTCGCCCTGGACATGTCCAGGTAGTTCTCCCGGGTCCGGACCCGCAGGCCGCGGTGTCCCGGCAGGCGGACCCTGATGGCGTGAAGCCTGTCGTCTTCGCCGCGGGGAGGTTCGAATCCGAGCCAGTAGTAGGAGCGGGTGTCCTCTGCGGTCTCGGCGAGCGCCTTGTTGCTGAAGGAGTTGATCATCGCCAGGCCTCCGGTCTCGTCGGCCAGGAACCTGAGGACGTCGTGAAACCGGCCCTCGGGCGACCCCATCCACATTGCGTACCCTCCTATGGGCCCCGCGAAGGGCGGCACCGTGCCTACCGTGCCGAAGCCGCTGATCCGGATATCCCGGCCGCGCAGGCCGGGCAGGTCGATCGGGTAGAGGCTGTAGCCGACCAGGTTCGCGGCGTTGACCAGAGGTCCATAGAGCCGGTCCAACGATACGCCGGCCGACGCCGCCGCGAAGGACGACCTGAAGTCAAAGGAGTCCGACACGGTGGCCCATCCTTCGATCAGCAGCAGCATGACCTTCCGGCCGGGCGCGTTGGCGAAACTACGCAGGGTGCCCGCGGCGGCCATGACGGATCGTCGCGTCTTTTCGCCACGGCCTGTGCCCATGCCGTACGCGTACAGATGGCCGCGTGCCTTGCGCCTTCTGGCCTGCCGCAACGCGTCTTCGATCCGGTCAGGCGAACCGGTCCAGTCCGTGATCAGTGTGAGGTCGCGGCCGTCGTAGGCCACGAGCGCCACCCGATCGGCCGGCCCGAGTTGGGCCAGATCCTGTTCGAGGCGTTTGAGCACCCGGTTTCTGCGCTGCTGGATGGCGAACAGATCGTCGACGAAGATCAGGTAGCTCGTGCCGGCCGGCTCGTCCGGCGCCAGCGATGGCATGTTGCCGACGCCCTTGTCGGACAGGGCCAGAGCCCGCCCCTCGGCTATCTCGGTGAAGTAGTCGATCCGCTCGGGTACGCCGTCCACGAGGAGTTCGAAGTCGCTCGGCTGGAGTCCCCGAATCCTGTTCCCCTTCCTGTCGGTGACGACGACCTCGACGTTCACGACGCGGACGTCGATCACGTCGGAGAACAGGTCCGGCAGGGGGCTCTCCTGTCCCCAGACGGGGACGGCTACGACGCAGAAAGTGACAGCGGCCGCCGAACCCAGCTTCATCGAATCCTCCTGGCTGTCTCGTGGGTCAAGACAGTGTACTGAGCAGCAACACCCGTGCCAGAACTCGCATTCAGCGAGGGGCCTCGGTGCGCACCTGGGCAAGCCGCCGGCGGAGCTCGGCCGCCTCGGGGTTGCCCGCTTCCTCTGCGAGGTCGAGCGCCTTCTCGAACTGTCCGGCGGCGGCGTCCGGCAGGCCGCTCGTCGCCATCGCTTCGCCTACGTTCGTGAGCAGCTGGATCAGGGCATTCCGGGTCGGGGAGTCCTGGGGACGAGCCTGGTAGGCGCTGTCGAGGCTCTCAACGGTGCGGCCGACGTCGCCCCGCTCGGCGCTGATCAGGGCGACGAGGAGCATGATGCTCACGTCGCGGGGGGCGTCGAGTTCCAGGGCTTCTTCGGCCATGGCGAGGGCGCCGTTCAGGTCGCCGTTCTGGAAGAGGGCGCGGGCCAGAAACGCCGTGATGCCTTCGAGTTCCGGGTGCAGGTCGTGTGCCCGGCGGGCGGCCGCTAGCGAGCCCGGCTGGTCTCCTGAGGCCGCGAGGACTTCGGCGAGGGCGAAGTGGAGTTCGGGCCGTGAGTCGTCGACGGCGATGCCGGCTTCGAGTTCGCGCCGCGCGAGGTCAAGCTCGCCATGGACGCGATGAGCGTTCGCGCGCCGCAGATAGCTCCGGACATCGAGCGCGAGGTCGTGGACGCTGGAGCGGACGGGATCGTTGCGGTAGTTGATGCGACCCAGCGAGCGCGCGGCAGCGGCGATCTCTTGCCCGCGCTCGCGGTTGCCGGCCCGGGCGTGCGCCTGCGCGAGGGTGACGGCGAACGATCGGTTCTCGGGCGCCAGGTCGCGGGCCCGGGACAGGTGCCGGACGGCGACGCCGGGATCGCCGGCAGCGAGTGCGAGGCGGCCGAGGCCGGCGTGGGCGTGGGCGTTGGCCGGCATGAGCCGGGCCGCCCGCTCGTACTCGGTGGCGGCGTCGTCGAACCGCCCGGCCCGTTCCAGGGCGTCGGCGTAGCGGACGTGGCCGGGAGCGTAGTCGGGGTCGAGGTCTAGCGCTGCGCGGTAGAGCGGCAGGCTCTCGGCGGCCGAGCGCTCGTCGACGAGGGCGGCGAGCAGGTAGGGCCAGCGGAACGTCCGGGGCGAGAGCTCGTGGGCTCGCCCGTAGGCGGCGATCGCCTCGTCGGTGAAGGTGTGCGCCTCGAGGACCATGCCGTACCGGCCCCAGGCGTCGCCGTTCCGCGAGTCGGCGCGGAGGTCCGCCTGGAGCGAGGCGATGCGCTGGCGGACTGCGGGTTCGGCGCCGTCGAGCCGGGGTTCGGGGACTTCCTGGGCGATGAGGGTGGTGGCTGTGAGCGCGAACAGGACGGCCGCGAGACGACTGGGTGCGCCGACGTCCTCGTCGGCTTTCCCGGGAGAACGCGCGAGGCCGTAGGCCGAGTTCCTTTGGGGCGAAGCGCTCACTGCGCATTCCCCTCGCCGCGGACGAGTTCGACGACCTGATTGGCGGCGACGCCGTCGAAGCTCTCCGAGAGACCGTCTGGCCATGCGACGTCGAAGCCCTCGACGGCTTGGGCCGCTCCGAGGCCGAGATGCGCCGCCGCGGGGCCGGCGGAGAGGTAGCTGCCGGGTGGCAATGCGTGCAGGAGCCGTGGACCGTCCGGCGTACGGACGGTGATGCGGGCGCCGATCGCCTCCCGGTTGAGGCGGGGGTCGAACGCCCGGATCCGCAGCCAATTCGCGGCCTTCGGTCCGTCGCTGACGGAGCCCGTGTCGATCGTCAGGTTGCGGAGAATCTGCGGCGCTCCGTCCAGGTTCGCGATCACCAGGTCGAGGTCGCCGTCCCGGTCCAGGTCGGCGGGCACGAGGGCCCGACTGAGGCCGAGTTCGACCCATGGGGCCCGGGCCGAGGCGTCGGCGAACCGGCCTTCCTCGTTGACCAGGAGCAGATTCGGTTCGGCGTACTCGGACCAGAACGCCGGCGGGGCGCGAGCGTCGTCGGGCGGCGCCAGCGCCGACGGCCGTCGTTTGACCGCCCCGTTCGCCACCGCGAGGTCCAGGTCCCCGTCGTTGTCGGCGTCGAAGAAGGCGGTGCCGAAGCCGGTCAGGTCGAGGCTCGCGGCGGCGAGGTCTGACTCGATCGTCGCGTCCTCGAAGCCGGGCAGCATGAGGTTCCGGTAGTAGGTGTTCGTCTCGGTGATCAGGTGGGTCACGAAGAGATCGAGGTCCAGGTCGAGATCCGCGTCTCCGGCGGCGATCCCCATCCCGGCTTCGCTGTTGCCCCAGCGGTTGAAGGCCGACCCCTGGAGGACGGCGTCGTCGACGAATCGGCCGCCGCCCTGGTGGATCCACAGGTTGTTCGGGTCGGCGTCGTTGGCGACGTAGATGTCCATCTCGCCGTCATGGTCGAAGTCGGCGGCGAGGACGCCGAGCCCGGCATCCTCGACCGCCGTGATCCCGGCGGCAGCGCTCACGTCCTCGAATCCGCGGCCACCCAGGTTGCGCAGCAGGACGTCGCTCAGTCCCTCGAACTCGGTCGGACCGCAGAAGTCCCGCCGACCGCCGTGCTGGGAGCAGACCCGCTCCGGGTCGAAGGCGACGTAGCGGGCGACGTAGATGTCCAGGTAGCCGTCGCGGTCGACGTCGAGCAGCGCGGCCGAGGAGGACCAGCCGGGGGTCGCCGCGCTCCAGGCTTCCGTGCGGTCCACGAATACGCCTGTCCCGTTATTGAGCAGCAGGCGGTCCGGCCCGACGCGGGTGAGGTAGACGTCGACATCGCCGTCGTTGTCCAGGTCGCCAGCGGCGGCGCCCATGCCGTCTCCGTCGAGGCCGGCGGCTCGCGTGGCGTCGGTGAGGCGGCCGTCGGCCTGCTGGAGGTAGAAGCGATTGCCGCCGGCGGCCGGGGCGACGACGAAGAGATCGAGGTCGCCGTCGCCTTCCGCGTCGAACACCGCCATGCCGCCGCCCATCACGGCGGGCATCGGGTACGTCGAGTCCGTGCCGCTCGGCAGAAGGAAGTCGATGCCGATCTCGGCCGTCACGTCGACGAAGCGGGCGCCCCGGCTCGAGGCCGGGTCCGTGGCCACGGAGGCGGTGGGCTGCCGCGTTTCGGTGTCGGTAGCCGGCGAGCAACTGGTCGCCAGGACGCCGAGAAGTCCGAACCGCAGCCAAGAACCCTGGCCTGGTGCCCGCATCACCCGATTCTGTCTCACTGAGGGCGCCGGGTCGTGCGTTCGACGACCGCCGTCAGGCGGCGCGGGCGAAGTCGTCGTCTATTGCCAGGCCCCCTGGATGGCGCCGACGATCGCGAATCCGATCGTCAGGTGGGCCGCGTTGATCAGCCAGAGCTTGAGCGAACGCTGCTCATGCAGGTAGTTCACTCCCATCATCACCGAGGCGATGCCGAGGCCGAGAAGCAGACCGACGTGGATTCCGACCATGTAGCCGCCGCCCATGTCCATCAGCAGCATGCCGACGACGATCGCGGCGATCAGCTCGAGGACGAAGGTGCCGCCCATCGTCTTGACCATGTTCACCTCGGGCGGATTCTCCATGTCGATCCCCTGCTCGGCTGCCCAGGCCTTGCCGACGAGGACGGAGTACCAGAGAGCGCCGAAGGCGTAGAAGGCGGCGGCGGACACGATCACGGCGAGCCAGTTCAGGTCGGCGAGATGCATGTGAACACTCCTTTCTGCCGTTTTCTTGTCGGACCAGTGTAGCGCCTGGATCCGGACAACGATGGCCGGCTCACTCCTCCGGCGCGCCGAAGTGCTCGATCATGTAGCCGTCGTAGGGGCCCGCGAGGAAGTCGAGAAAGATCTCGTTGACCAGCTTGACGGCCCTGGCGGTGACGTACTCGAAATCGCCGTCGAGGCAGCGCACCTCGATCGAAACGGAGCCGGCCCGGTTGCGGCAGCCGACATTCGCCTTCGCCGGATCGAGGCGCCGGTGCTCCGGCAGATCCTCGCCACTGCGTCCCGCCACGTAGGTCCGAAGCGCCCGATCCATGGCCGACGGATAGGGAACACCGGGCAAGAGATCGACGAACACCAACGCCCTGCGCCGCGGGTCGAACCGCAACCGATGCGGCTCGGGGGCATGCCACAGAAACCGGCACTCCAGGTGCCCGTTCCGGTCAACGATTGCCCCGAAGCCTCGAAAGATTCCCCGATCGGCGTACTTCTGCAAGCAGCCGAGCACCGTCTCGCGCGGGATTTCCACTCAGTGGTAGTACGCCATGCAGCCCGGTTCGACCTTGCGGGGGAGGCCGGGTGGGTACTCGTTGGTCCAGAACTCCTTGATGGCCTGGCAGTTGATGAGCGTGGAGACGCCGTCGTTCGCGGCCATCTCGTAGCTGCGCGGGAGGGCTTCCCGGAGTTGCTCGGGGGAGGTGACGTACTCGCCTCGGGCGCCGAGGCCTTCGGCGATCTTGTCGTAGCGGAGGTTCTCCTGGAAGAGGTACATGTGCATCGAACGGGTGGCTCGTCGCGCCGAACCGAAGACGCCCCAGGCGTTGTTGTTGTAGACGAGGACGACCGCCGGGATGCGGTACTTCGCCAGGGTCTCGAACTCCATGCCGGAGTAGCCCATGCCGGCGTCGCCGGTGATGCCGAACACCGGCGACCCGCGGTAGGGCTCCTGCGGGCCAACGCCGTTCATCACCGCGGCGCCGGCGCCGACCGTGTAGCCGACATCCGGGCCGATCGCGCCGTACTGATAGGCGCCGTTCAGGATCTGGCCCGGCCGGTGGGCGCGCAGCCATCGTCTGGTGTAGCGGGCGATTCCGTAGCCGCCGGAAACCACCGTCGTCTGCTCCTTCGGCAGATCGCCGGAGTAGAGGAAGGACGAAAGCTCCTGTGCGATAACGGCAGGATGGATCGTGTCCGTGGCCGCGCTGTGCTTCAGCCCGAGTTCGTACCACTCGGCGTTCTGCTTCTCGAACGCGTCGCGGGCGGACGCCAGTTCGGCGCGCCAGGCGGGCCGCGACGCCTTGGGCAGTGCCTCCGCAAGAGCCTCCAGGCCGCCGCGGGCGCTGGCGACCAGACCGAGATCGACCGGCAGGTTGCGGCCGATGTCGGCGGCGTCCTGATCGATCCGGATCACCCTGGCGTCCGGGTCGAAGGCGACCTCGCCGACGCCCGGCATCGAGTACTGGCCGGCGAAAATGACGAGGTCCGCCGACAGCAGGGCGTCGGGCCCGGTGCTCACCGAGAGAGGGTGGCTGTCGGGGAAGTGGCCGCGCATGGGCCCCGACTCGACGACCGCGATGTCGGCACGCTCGGCCACCGTCCTCAGCACGTCCCACGCGCGGTCATAGAAGACGCCGGTCGATGCGACGATGATCGGCCGTTCGGCCTTCTGGATCATCTCGACCGCCTTCGCCGTGTCCGCCTTGGACGGGTAGGGGTGGGAGTCCGTGCGGTAGGTGCTCTTGTCGTGGTAGTAGAGCAGGTCGTCCGGCGTCTCGAACCGGGCCCGGGCGACCTCGCCGGTGAAGTCGAGATGAACCGGCCGCGGCACGCCGGACCGCAGGTGCCGGAAGGCGTAGGCGGCGTACTCGTAGACCCGGTTCGGCGTGATCAGCCGCTTGCCGTACTTCTTCATGCCGACCGTGGTCGGCTGCTGGTAGCCGCGCTGGATGCCGCGCTCCGTGTCGTCGCCGCCGACCGTCATGTTGCTGGCCAGGACCAGGAGCGGAGTGCGGGCGGCGTTTGCGGCGCCGATGTTCATGATCATGTTCGTGAATCCGGGCCCCTCCGTGCCCGAGCACGCCGCGACCTCGCCGGTGACCCGGGTGAAGCCGTCGGCGGCGGCGCACATGCCGCCCTCGGTGCGGCCGCCGTAGGTGGGGATGCCCTCGGCGGCGATCGCGTTGATCACCTGGTAGTTGCCGGGCGCGCAGAACAGCGCCTTGAGCCCCTCCTGGGCGCAGGCGCGGGCGAAGACCTGGGCGCCGTTCATCGGGAACTCGGCCGGGTCGGGCGCCTCGTTCCGGGTGCGCGGGATGTCCTCGGGAATCGCGATCGGCCGTTCCTCGCGGTCGGCGGCGGCGGCCCTGGCCTGCTGCGCGAAGAGCGCGGCGGCACCGACGCCGGCGGCGCCGGTCGCGACGAAGCTGCGGCGGGAGACGCCGGAATCGGCCCTGGCGCCGGCAGGGTCCGCGGCGTCTTGCGCCGGAGAGGACGTACGGGACGGGCGTTGCGGTTTGCTCATGGTCGATTCTCCGGTTCAGCCGCCGCGCGGTACTCCTCGGGGCCGATGCTGCGCAGGTAGTGGACGAGTTCCCAGATCTCCGCGTCATCGAGTTCGGCTTCGAACGGCGGCATGTCGAGGCCTGCGCCGAACTTGGTGGAGCGGAAGAGCTCGCCATCGGTGGTCCCGAACCGCCAGCGTTCGGGGTCGGTGAGGTCGGTGGCCTCGAAGTCGATGTTCTCGAGCGCGCGGCCGTCGAAGCCGTGGCAGATCTGGCAGTGCCGCAGGTAGTGGGTGCGACCCCTCTTCTCGGCGGCCTCGGTGTGCGGCGTCGGGTTGACGGCGGCTACTGCCGGATCGTCTGACTGGCCGGCATCCTGGGACGCTTCGGACTGGCCGGCCGCGGCCGCGGTCAGGCCGAGCGACAGGACTGTCGCAAGGCGCAAGACTCTTGTGGCAACTTTCATCGTGGTGGCCCGGACAGTGTAACCGCGCCGGCTCCTGGTGCGGCAGAGCTCCAGGGGCCGGCGCTTCGCGCCGCATGCCGGCGGGGACGCCGGCGCACCCAGTGCCTGCCGCGCAGGCTTCGGCTAGTCCGCAGGAGCGGGAATCAGTTCGATCCGGGCCTCCGCGGCCTCGAGGATGGCGGGGCGGGTGTAGAGCAGCGGGAACGCCTGGTCCGCGGCCCAGGGCTCGAACAGGTCCTTGTAGTGCGGACTCCGGGGGTCGCCGGACTGGCCGGGGTTGTTCATCGCCACCGAGGCGTCCCAATTGCCGACATCGATCACCATCCGGAAGGAGGCGCCGGATCTCTGGTGGAACTCCGAGTTGTAGCTCGTGTTGCCGACCGTGTCGCCGGAGCCGCCGCGGGACGCGGGCCCGACATCGGCCAGCGGGCGGATGTCGTCCGGAAGGTGCGCCGACAGCGGATGCCGCAGTTCGATCTGGTGCAGGTCGCCCCAGCGCCAGGCGGTGGGATCCGGGCCGAGGCGCTCGCTAACGTCGGCGAAGGCGGACGCCAGGCTGTCGAGGAGCGCCTCGTCGCGCGCTCGCCGCGGCCGATCGCCGAGCCGCGGGTCGACCTCCTCGAGTATCCGGAGCAGGTTCTCGTCCTGGACGGGCAAGGTGTCTTCGCCCGCCTCGAGCGCCGCCGCCATCCGCCGGCCGACCTCGGCCTCGAGATGCCGTCGCCACCAGACCTCGAAGAGGGTGGCCGCGGCGCTGTCCGCGGCGAGCTCCGCGTTCCAGCCGCCGAGGAGCTCGAGCGCCGGCCCGGCCTCCGGCGTCGGGCTTGCCCGTCCCAGCAGCGCGTGAAGGCGGCGCGCCGGAATCGAGACGTAGTCCGTCTGCAGCCGTACCGCGCCCTCGACGGTCATCGCGTCGGCGGCGTTCAGCACCTCCCCGATCCGCTGGCGCCGGTAGGGTCCCGCCCACTCCCAGCCCAGGGGCACGTCGTAACCGGCCGGCAGGTTCATCTCGTTGGCGGTGGCCACCCAGCCGCGGTCCGGGTTGAACTCGACCGGCAGTTCGTCCATGTCCCGGTAGCCGCTCCATTCGTAGCGGCCGTCGCCCGGCACCGGCAGCAGACCGTCCCAGTTGGGGCGGACGGGCGCGAGGCCGCCCGGCTTCCAGCCGATGTTGCCGCTCGTGTCCGCGTAGACCTGGTTCTCGGACGGCGTTCCCCAGCGGTTCATCGCGGCCAGGAACTGATCCCAGTTCCGCGCGCGGATGTACTCGATCGACCCCAGGTAGGGCGCCATGCCGGGTTCTAGCCAGGCTGCGCGCAGGCCGATCGCGAGATCCCGGTCCGGATCCTGGTAGAGGACGGGGCCGTGACGGGTGAAGCGGAGTTCCACGGTGCGGGCGTCGCCGCCCCGAACCGGGATCGTCTCCTCGATGGTCTCCATCGGCAGCCAGTTCCCCCGGTGTTCGTAGAAGTCGGGTTCGCCGGGCTTCGTCCTGTAGATGTAGAGGTCTTCCTGGTCGATGCTGAAGATGGTCAGCCCGAAGGCGATCGTGCCGTTGTGCCCGATCGAGATGCCGGGCAGGGCGGGCTCCCCCGCGCCGATCAGGTCGAGCCCCGGCGAGCTGAGGTGGACGATGTAGCGGAGCGACGGCACGGCCTGGGTGCGGTGCGGATCGTTGGCCAGCAGGGGCCGGCCGGTGGCGGTGCGCCGCGGCGAGATCGCCCAGTTGTTGCTGCCCTGGGATGCCGGATCGACGGCGTCCTGGAAGCCAGACTCGAGATTGTTGAAGCTGACGCCGCGCGTGCCGAGCCGGTAAGGATCGAGCGCCTCGGGCGCGGTCTGGAGGACAGCGAGATCGAGGCCGTCGGGCACCGTGAGCCGGTGCTCCGGCTGGTAGCGGTCGCGCAGCGCCAGGGCTTCAGCCCCGTGGTCCGCCAGGAACCTCGCCCGCCTGAACTCGCTGCTTGCGTTCCGCAGCAGGCCATGACTGCGGATCCGCGTCACCGCCTCCGGGGTCCAGTGGGACGGCTCGTAGCCCAGCGCCTCGAACTCGGGCGGCATCAGCTCGGGCCGCTCCAGCACCAGGTCGACATATGCGTTCACGCCGCGCGTCCACGCGGTGACGATGCGCTTCGTGTCCGAGGCGTAGGCGAGCCACTCGGCGTGCATGTCGCCGCGGTAGAGCAGCAGCCGGGCGGCCCGGTCCTGCTCGACGAAGCGGGGCCCGAAGACCTCGGACAGCGTCCCCTCGCCGCGCCGTCGCCAGAGGTCGATCTGCCACAGGCGGTCGCGGGCCGCGTTCCAGCCCTGGGCGAAGAACAGATCGTCCTGAGCGCCGGCGAAGACGTGCGCCACGCCCCAGCGATCGACCAGGATCTCGACCGGCGCCTCGAGCCCGGGCACCTGGAAACGGGTCGTGTCCATGTCCTGGGCCGCCGTCGTCGCGGCGAGGAACAGGGCGATCGCGGGAGCCGTCTGGCGCAGCTTGGGCATGGACGAACGGGCACGATACAACGTGCCTCTCGGCTAAGCTCTCGCGCTATGCGTACACGCTCCAGTCTGGCTGCCGTACTCCGCTGCGGCACCCTGACGGCACTGTTCTTCCTGGGGCCGGTGGCGCTCGTTGCGCAGGAGGACGAAGGCGAGTCGGCGAAGACGGCGGGCGAGGACGGAGACGAGGCCCCCGCGGCGGTCTACTACGAGACGGCCACGGTGCGGGCTCGTGCCCTCGACCTGGCGACGGCATCGGTGCAGGTCGTGGAAGCCGATGACCTGGAGCAGCTGGCGGTGCGCGATGCGGCCGATGCGCTGCGACTCGTCCCCGGCGCCTGGGTGCTGGGCAACGACTCGAGCGCCGCCCTGGCCGGAGCGTCTCTGCGCGGAGGCGACGCGAACTTCACGCTGGTTCTGATCGACGGCGTGCCGATGGCCGACAGCACGGACCAGTACGGCGGCGCCTTCCCGCTCGGTAGCGTCGGCGCGGCGGAGATCGAACGGCTGGAGGTCGTGCGCGGTCCGCTGTCCTCGTTCTACGGATCGAGTTCGCTTGCGGGCGCGATTCAGGTGATCACCGCGGCTCCGCGTGGCGAAGCGCCGTTCCTGGGTGCAAGCGCCGACGTGGGCGACCACGATCACCGCAGCGGGCGGCTCTCCTGGGGCCGCACCGGCGAGTCGTCGGACGGTTCGATCAGTGCGTCGTTCCGCGAGGAGGCGGGTCGGATCGGCGACGACGCGCTGGAGCAGCAGACGGTGAGCGGTCGGCTGCGCTTCGGCCTGGGCGAAGCGTCGTCACTCCGGCTGTCCGCGCGCCTGGCCGACTGGCAGGCCGACGACTACGGCGACGGTTCGGGCGGCCCGGTCTTCGGCAGCGGTGACTTGCGGAACTCCGACCACGGCGATCTTGGGCTGGCGGCGACGGTCGACATCGGCGCCGGTGGCGCCTGGAGCCACACGCTGCGGTCGAGCTTCTACGAGCACACGCTCGACCGGAGCAGTCCTCCCATCATTCCGCTCGTACCGCCGATCACCGAGTCGACGGAGTTCAGCGACCTGCGGCTCGCCTGGACGGGCGCGCTCTCGCCGGCCGGCGGTGTGCCCTACGAGTTCAGCTTCGGCGTCGAGGGCCTGACGGAGGAGGGGCGGAACCGGAGCCTGCTCCTCCTGCCGCCCTTCTTCGGCGGACCGCTCCAGGGCGACTACCTGATCGAACGGGATCGGGCCGGCGTCTTCGGGGAGTGGCGGTGGGGCCGCGGCGGCTTCGTCGCCGAGATCGGCGGCCGCGCCGATTTCTTCGAGGGGGAGGGCAACGAGTTCAGTCCGCGCGTCGGCTTGCGCTACGCGCCCGAGGGCGGTTCCTGGTCCGTGCGGGGATCGGCGGGCGAGGCGTTCAAGCTGCCGAGCCTGTACGCCCTGGCGACGCCCCGGGCGATCGGCGGCAACCCGAACCTCGAGGCCGAGACGAGTGCCGGCGCGGACCTTGGCTTCGAGGTGAGCACTGCGGACGGTTCGGCCCGTGGCGGCCTGACGCTGTTCTCGAACCGCTTCGAGAACCTGATCGACTTCGACTTCGACACCTTCCAGATCGTGAACCGGAGCAAGGTGGATGCACAGGGCGTCGAGGCGTTCCTGGTATGGAACCCGTCTTCCCGCGTCGGCTTCGATGTGCGCGTGACCTCGCAGGACACCGAGGACCTCGCCACCGGGCGGACGCTGCGCCGCCGGCCGGACCTGTTCGGCGGCATCGGCCTGCGCGTCGACCTGAGCGAGGCGGTCCGTCTCGGTGTCGAGGCCCGGCATACCGGCTCCTATCTCGACGAGCAGGTCCCCGCGCCGTTCCAGACCTCGGTTGCCGGCCGGGAAGTGGTTGGCCTGTCGCTCGCCTGGCAGGCGGCGGAGCGGTGGCGGATCAGCCTGCGCGCGGACAACGCGTTCGACGAGTCGTACGAAACCCAGGTCGGATTCCCCGGCCCCGAACGGTCTGTGCGGATCGGGGTTCGCTATGGCCACTAGGAGGATGAACAGATGAAGCGGATGTTGACGTTGCTTGTCGTGATCTGGCTGGCGCCGGGACTCAACCAGCTTGCGGCCGACGATGCCGAGGCGGGCTTCCAGTCCCTCTTCGACGGCGAGTCGCTCGATCATTGGCGGGGCTTCAAGCTCGACCAGGTACCGGCCGGCTGGGCGGTGGCGGACGGCGTGATTCACTTTGTGCCTCCTACTGGCGACGCCGCCGGTCCGCGGGCCGATCTGATGACCCGTGAGGAGTACCGGAACTTCGAGTTCAGGTTCGACTGGGCCGTGACGCCGGGGGGAAATAGCGGCGTGATGTTCCACGTTTCCGAGGATGCCCACGCGTCCTACTCGACGGGACCCGAGTTCCAGATCCTGGACGACGGAGGGCACCGGGACGGTCGGCGCATGGAAACCTCGGCAGCTTCGAACTACGCCCTTCACGCCCGCCAGGGCGGCGAACTGATGCCGCTGGGCGAGTTCAACACGAGTGCGTTGCGGGTCGAGGGCGCGGCAGTCACCCACTGGCTGAACGGCGAGAAGGTCGTGGAGTACACCCTCTGGGACGACGAGTGGAAAGAACTCGTCGCGGCCAGCAAGTTCGCCTCGATGCCCGGCTACGGCATGATGAAGACCGGCCACATCGCGCTCCAGGACCACGGCAACGAGATCTGGTTCCGCAACCTGCGCATCCTCGTCCTGCCTGACTGATGGACGATCCGGGCGGGGCCGCACGTCTGCGGTGGTTCAAGGTCGCCGAACCGGATGAGCTGCCAGAGAACCGGGTCAAGACGGTCGCGGCAGGCAGCCGTTCGATCTGTCTGACTCACTACGACGGCCAGTACGGCGCGCTGGACAACCGCTGCCCGCACCAGGGTGGTCCTCTGGGCGAAGGGTCGATCGAAGAGGGTTGGTTGCGTTGCCCGTGGCACGGCTGGGACTACTGTCCGCTCAGCGGCAAGTCACCGGCGGGGTATGACGAGAAGGTGCCGACCTACGCGATCGAGGTACGGACCGACGGCATCTATGTAGGCATCGAGCCGGACGTCGAACGGGAGCGAACGGTCAGCGACGCGATGGTCGAGACGTTCGTCAACTGGGGAGTCACTCACGTGTTCGGCATGGTCGGCCACTCGAACCTCGGTCTCGCCGATGCGATTCGCAGCCAGTGCGAGGCCGGAGCGCTCCAGTACGTCGGGGTGCGGCACGAGGGCGCGGCGGCGTTCGCTGCCTCGGCCTACGGCAAACTGACCGGGCGGCCGGCGGCCTGTCTGACAATCGCGGGGCCCGGCGCGACGAACCTTCTCACCGGGATGTGGGACGCGCGGATGGATCGTTCTCCGATCCTGGCGCTCACCGGCCAGGTCGACACCCAGGTACTGGGGCCGGGCGCCTTCCAGGAAGTCGATCTCTCGGCCGCCTTCGCCGGCGTCGCCGCGATGAGCCACGCCGTGTACCGCGACAGCCGGCACGTCGAACTGGCGAACCTGGCGTGCAAGAACGCGATCCTCAAGCGGGACGTGGCGCACCTGATCTTCCCCGACGAAGTGCAGACCCTGCCTTCCGAAGCCTCGGCCGGGTCTCCTGACGGCCGACTCACGCCTTCGGAGATCACGCCCCCGCCGGCCGCGGTCGAGCAGGCGCTGGCCCTGATCCGCGCGGCGCGGCGGCCGGTGATCGTCGTCGGCCACGGCGCCCGGTTCCAGATGGAGGGCGTGATCGCGCTCGCAGAACGGCTGAACGCGCCGGTCGTGACCACGTTCAAGGCGAAGGGACTGATCTCCGACGATCATCCACTGGGGTGCGGCGTGTTGGGGCGGAGCGGCACGCCGGTGGCGAGCTGGTTCATGAACGAGAGCGACCTGCTCATCGTGTTTGGCGCGTCGTTCTCGAATCACACCGGGATCACGACATACAAGCCGCTCATTCAGGTCGATTTCGAGGCGATGGCCCTGGGCAAGTTCCACGCCGTCGACGTGCCGGTCTGGGGTGAGATCGGCGTCACCGCGCGCCTGTTCGCGGAGGCTCTGGAGCTGGGCGGGGTCGAGACGGTCGATCAGCGGCCGGAAGTGGCCGAGCGCTGGAGGATCTGGCGCGAGGAGAAGGAGCGCCGCCTCGCCGATACGGGCGATGCGGGCATCAGCTCCGCGGCCGCCTTCGCGGCGCTGAACCGGCGCATCCCGGAGGACGCGATCATCGCCGTCGACGTCGGCAACAACACGTATTCCTTCGGCCGCTACTTCGAGTGCCGGCGCCAGGCCGTGCTCATGTCGGGCTATCTCGGATCGATCGGTTTCGGCTATCCGGCCGCCATGGGCGCCTGGGCGGCCACGCAGACGGACGATTCGCGCTTTGCCGGCCGGCCGGTGGTGGCCGTCACCGGCGACGGCGGTTTCGGCCAGTACCTGGGCGAGGTGACGACCGCCGTTCATCACCGGATGAACATCACCCATGTGCTGCTGAACAACAGCGAGCTTGGCAAGATCTCGAAGGAACAGCGGGCGATCGAGCTGCCGGTCTGGATGACCGACCTGACGAATCCCGACTTCGCCAACTTCGTGACGAGTTGCGGCGGTCTCGGCATCCGCGTCGAGGACGCGGCCGATCTCGATGGCGCCCTGCGGCGGGCACTCGACTACGAGGGGCCGGCAACCGTCGAGATCGTTGCCGACCCGCTGCTGGTATGAGTTACGGGACGACCGTGCGCTATCGTGCCAACCGGTGACGATCGGCGGCCGGGAGGATCTGGAGGGCCTTCGCCGGGCGGGTCGCGTGGCGGCCCGGTGCCTGGCGAGGATGGGTGAGATGGTCGAGCCCGGCATCACGACGGGCGAACTGGACCGGATCGGCCGGGAGTACATGGAGAGTCGGGGAGCGCGGTCGGCCCCCGAACTGAGTTACGACTTCCCCGCCGCGACGTGCATCAGCGTCAACGAGGAGGTCGCGCACGGCATCGCCGGCGAGCGGCGGATCGACGCCGGCGACCTGGTCCACATCGACGTCTCGCTCGAGCTGGACGGCTACTTCAGCGACACCGGCGCGGCCTTCCCGGTGCCGCCGGTGAGCGAAGAGCGGCGGCGCATGATCTCCGCCACCCGGCGTGCGCTGCGGGCGGCGATGCAGCAGACCCGCCACGGCCGGAGGCTGCGCGGCATCGGTCGCGCGATCGAGGACACCGCGACCAGGGCCGGCTTCGGCCTGATCCGCAACCTGGGATCGCACGGCATCGGCCGCTCGCTCCACGAGGAACCGAAGTTCGTGCCCGGCTTCGACGATCCGGACGATGACCGTTTCCTGCACGACGGGCTCGTGCTGACCATCGAGCCGTTCCTGACCAACGGCCGCGAGCAGGCGCTGACCGCGAAGGACGGCTGGACCCTGCTGAACGAGCCCGGCACGACGACGGTCCAGTTCGAGCACACGATCGTCGTCACCCGCAAGAAGCCACTCGTGATGACGCTCCCGTAAGAGCGAGTGAGCCTGCGATGACACGGCAGCAGTGGAAGGTCGCGGCTCTCTGTGTCACGTGCGGCCTGCTTGCCGGTTCGGTGGCGACCGCCCAGGCGCCGCGGTCCGCCGAGCCGGGGCTCGCGGAGGGGCTCGCGCGGGTCTTCCTGCAGGTGGTCGTTCATCGGCAGGGCGCCGGCGACGTGACGCTGCTCGCGAGGAACGCGGAAGGTGTCGAGCAGGAACTGCCCGTGACCAGCGATCAGCGCTACGAGGTGTTTCTGTTCGAGCCGGGACCGTGGCTGGTTCGTCCGGCGCCGGGCAGCGGCTACTGGGGCCGCGAGACCCTGATCGATCCCGGTACGGCGGCCAGCGACACCGTCACCTCGGTGCGGGATGAAACGGAGGTGCAGCCGGAAGTCGTTCCGGTGTTCGAGGTGCCGGCCTATCCGGCCGTGAACGTCAGCGGCCGTCTGGTGGGCGCGGCCCGTCCGGGGGGCACGCTCCGGGTCGTGCTTGGCGACGTGGATCCCGGGAACACGGATCCGCGGTTTCACGTCCAGCGCGTCGTGGTCCGGTGCCCGGTCGGCGGCGACGGCCGTTGGTCGTGCGAGTTGCCGGCCACGCTCGTTCACCTTGTGTTCTGGCGGCCGGGACATTCCCCGGACTACCGGTGGAACACGCCTCTGCACGGCAGGCGGACGCTCCATCTGGGCGATCAGGAGCTCGTTCCGGGCGCGAGTCTTGCCGGCTTTGTCGCTCCGGGTCCCGACTTCCAGGGCTTCGTCGACCACTGTTCCGTGCACGTCGCGACGGGCGATCCGGCCATGTGGACGACCGATCTCGAGTCGGTCGTCGCGACCGTCGCGGTGGCCGAGGACGGCTTCTTCCAGGTGGCGGGCCTGGATCCCGGCAAGCGGTGGATTCAGGTGGATTGCGACGGCCGGGTCGCGGCGCGGTCCGGACCGTACGAGCTGCTGGAGAACGCCGAGACCTTCCCGCGCAAGCGGGTGCGGTTGGCCTCGAGTCATCTCCTGGACGTGTTCGTCGAGCCGGGCGATCCGCCCTATGGCAGCCATTGGATTGCCCGCCTCAGGCAGATCAGGGAGCACGACTCGCCGGACTTCCCGTTCCGCGATCTGAGGAGGCAGTATCCGCAGCAGACTGCAGCCGTCGTGGGCGGCCACGCCCGGTTTCATGTTCCCGGCGACGGCGCGTTCTCCGTGGAGGTCCTGGATGCGATCGGTGGGCGGTTCGGTGAGGTGGACTACCTGGAAGTAGTGGGCGATCGATCCACGGTGGTCCAACTGGAACTCGTGCCCGTGGTTGGTCAGGTCACCCTGGACGGTGTTCCGCTGGGGGGCTACGTGTTCTTCGGCGGCCGCGGCGCGTCGCCGGAGCTGACCTTCAGGATGGAGGAGGATGGGTGGTTCCGGGGTGCGTTGCCCGAGCGGGAGGACTGGCGGGTCGACGTCGCGTCGCCGGAACACGATGTCGCGCAGTCCTTCCACGACGTCGATGTGCCGGTGAACGAGCCGCTGACGCTGGAACTCACGGACACCGTGGTCGATGGACGCGTCGTGTTCGTGGGGACCGGGGCGCCGGCGGCCGGAGCGATGGTTCGGTTCGAGACCGCGGACGAGAGGATCGTTCATGAGTCCCGCGCCGGCGACGACGGCACCTTCTCGGCTCGGGGCGTGCCGGCCGGCTGGATCCGGATCTCGGCGCATCCGAAGGGTCTCGGCGGGCACCTGGCGACCGCCTCCGTCGAGGCGGTCGTGAGTTCGTCCGCTCCGCTGACGGTAACCCTGCGGGTGCCGGAGCTGGACCTGGAGTCGCTGCGACCGGGAGCGTCGGCGCCGGTTCCCCGGTCCGTACGGCAGTAGCTGCTACCCTGCGCCGCCATGTCCGGCCCGCTTGACGGCTTCCGCGTGATCGAACTGGCGACGATGGTGTCGGCGCCGATCGCGACGATGCTGCTGGCGGATCAGGGCGCCGAGGTAATCAAGGTCGAGGCGCCGCCTCACGGGGACATCATGCGTCGGCTGGGGCCGCAACGCGGGGGCGTCACGGCCGGCTTCGCGACGATCAACCGGGGCAAGCGGTCCCTGGCGCTCGACCTGAAGCATGAGCGAGGCATCGGGATCCTCCACGACCTCGTGGAAACGGCCGACGTCTTCATCCAGAACTTCCGGCCCGGAGTCGCGGACCGCCTGGGGCTCGGCTCCGACCGGCTGCGCGAGCTCAACCCGCAGTTGGTCTACGTGTCGATCAGCGGATTCGGGCAGGAAGGGCCGTACGCCCAGAAGCGCGTCTACGACCCGATCATCCAGGCGCTGTCCGGCTTCGCCGACATTCAGGCCGACCGGCAGACGGGCGAGCCGAAGATGGTGCGCACGATCATCCCCGACAAGGTCACCGGACTGACCGCCGCCCAGGCGATCACGGCGGCGCTGCTGGCGCGCGAGCGAACCGGGGAGGGTCAGTACCTGGAGCTCGCGATGCTGGACGCGACGATCTCGTTCATCTGGCCGGAGGGGTTCGTCCGCCAGATCCTCGTCGGTGGGGAGGTCGCCCACGGCCGCCCCGGATCGACCAGCGACCTGATCTACCGCACCGCGGACGGCTACATCACGGCCTCGACGATCTCGGATGACGAGTGGGAGGGTATGGCGCGCGCCACGGGCCACCTGGAGTGGTTGGAGGACGAGCGCTACAACACGGCGGCCGGCAGGATCTCGAACGCCGACCAGCGTCTCGGGATGGTCGGCGACGTGTTGCGCCAGCGGACTTCCGCGGAGTGGATCGCGGCGCTCGAGGCGGAGGACGTCCCCTGCGCGAGGATCCTCACGCGCAACGAGGTCCTGACCGACCCGCAGGTGGTCCGCAACGAGTTGCTGCGGGAGCTCGACCATCCCCAGGTCGGCCGCATGCGCCTGCCGCGCGCGGCGGCGAAGTTCTCCGGCACACCGCCGGAACCTGCGGCGGCATCGCCGGCTCTGGGCGAGGGCGCCGACGACCTGCTGGGCGGCCTCGGCTTGACGGTCGCCGAGATCGACGAGTTGCGCCGCCAGAAGATCGTCGGCTGAGGCGCCCCGGGCAGCCGTTCACGGGCGGCCGGAAGGGTGGAAGGGGCTGGCCGGCGGGGATAGAGTGCGCCGGTCGTGCGCTGGCTGCACTACTACCTCCGGCTGCTGGCCGCGGCGTCCCTGCTGCTGATCGCGGCGGGCGGACTGGTCACGAGCACCGACTCGGGGCTGGCGGTTCCGGACTGGCCGAACACCTACGGCTACTTCATGTTCGCCTTCCCGTTCTCGAAGATGGTGGGCGGCATCCTCTACGAGCATGGCCACCGCCTGATCGCGAGCGTTGTGGGTCTGATGACGATCGGACTTGCCGTGTGGGCCTGGCGGGTCGAGGCTCGCGCCTGGGTGCGCCGGCTGGCCTGGATCGCGCTGGGAGCGGTCGTCGCCCAGGGGCTGCTCGGCGGGATCACGGTGATCTACCTGCTGCCGAAGCCGATCTCGATCAGCCATGCAGGACTGGCCCAGCTCTTCTTTGCCCTCGTCGTGAGCCTGGGCATCTTCACGTCGCCCGGTTGGCGAGCTGGCTTCGGGCGCGCGGAGCCTCTGGACGACGCACTGCTGGCGCGGCTCGCGCTGGCGGTTCCGGCTCTCGTCTACGTCCAGATCGTCCTCGGCGCGACGATGCGTCATAACGACGCCGGGCTCGCCATCCCGGACTTCCCGCTGGCCTTCGGCCGGCTGCTCCCGCCCGAGTGGAGCCTGGGCATTGCCCTCCACTTCGCGCATCGCCTGGGCGCCGTCGCTGTGACCATCGCGGCGGTGGCCCTGATCCTGCGGATCCTCAGGGTTCATCGTCACCGCCCGGAACTCGCCCGCCCGGCGCAGCTGCTCGGCACCGTGCTCGTCGCCCAGATCGGCCTCGGCGCCTGGACCGTCTGGAGCGGCCTGCAGCCGCACATCAACACGGCGCACGTGGCGACCGGCGGTCTGCTGTGGGTCGTCTCGGTGGCGCTGGGGCTGCGGGTGCACCGCGCCTGGTTCGGCGACGCCTCGACGATCCGGCCGACCCGCTTCGCGCCGAGCACCGGCGGCACGCCCGGACGGGCTCCAGCGTGACGCTCCTCGCCGCGGAAGCGGCACGGCCCAGTCGCGCCTCCCTGTGGCTCGCACTCGCCAAGCCTCGGCTCAATGCCCTGGCCGTCGCGACGGTCGGCATCGGCCACTACCTCGGCGCGGGCACGCTCGACGTGGGAGTCCTCCTCTCCGTCCTGGCCGGCTCCGGTCTGGTCGCCGCGGGCGGCGCCGCCTTCAACCAGGTCGCCGAGCGCGATCTCGACGCCCTGATGACCCGCACCCGGTCCCGGCCGCTGCCCCTGGGCGGCATCTCGCCGGCGGCCGGTCAGGTGTTCGCCACCGTCCTGAGTGTCGCCGGCCTGATCGTGCTCGCCGTGGGCGCGAACCTGCTCGCGGCTGCCGTCGCGCTCGCAACTCTTGTCAGTTACGCCTGGGTCTACACGCCGCTCAAACGGCGCACTCCATGGGCCGTTCTCGTCGGCGCGGTGCCGGGCGCTCTGCCGCCAGTGATCGGCTGGGCCGGGGCAACCGGCGCCCTGACCTTGGAGGCCTGGCTTCTCTTCGGCATCGTCTTCGCCTGGCAGCTCCCGCACTTCCACTCCCTGGCCTGGCTCCACCGCGACGACTACGCTCGCGCCGGCTTCAGGGTCCTGGCCGTCGTCGACCCGAACGGCCGCCGGACCGGTCTGGAGTCCGTGTTCTGGGCCGCCGCGCTTGCCGGCCTGAGCCTGCTCGCCGCGCCGGTCGGGCTGACTTCCTGGGTCTTCGCGGTCGCGGCGGCCGCCTTCAGCGCGGTCTTCGCCCTGCTCGCCGCCCGCTTCGCCCTCGACCGCAACCCCGTCCGCGCCCGCAGTCTCTTCCTTGGTTCCCTTGTCGTGCTGCCCCTGATCTGGATCGCCCTCGTCGCCGGCCACGCGACCCTGTAGCGGGCTACTTCAGCAGGACGATGCTGGCCTCGTCGGCGCCTGGAACGGATGCGATCGGAATCGAATCGTCGAACGTGGCGAGTACGCCGCTGTTGTGGACGGCCAAGGCCAGAAGGTAGACGTCGGTGATCTGTCGGTAGCCCCGGATTGAACCGGCGGTAATGCGCTCGCGATCGAGAAGCGAGAGAGAGTCGGGCCAGAAGACGTGATCCTCGTTCTGGCGGAAGATCCGCAAGCGCTCTGCCGCATCGGCCACGGTGGTCCGGCGACCGGGATAGCCGGGGTTCGCCACGATCCGCACGAAGCCGTTCTCAGTCAACGGGCATGTGGACCAGGGACCGCGCGACGGGCTTCCGAACCATTCATGTGCCGTTTCGTAGTGGATGTGTTCCGCGTCGAACAGGGCGATCAGCACGTTGACATCGAGCAGCACGGTCAAGGTTCGTCGTCTCGGAGGGCGTTGACCGCGGCTAGTGAGACCGGCCGGGCGTCGTCACGCGGCGGTAGGAGAGGAACGCCGTTTCTCGTGGCGGTGGGTTTGGCCGTTGGTTTGAGCCCCTTCCTGGCCAGCTCCGAGACGATCTGACCCATGGTGCCGCCCCGCAGCGCGGCGAGTTCCCGGGCGGCCAGGAGAACATCTTCGTCAAGGTTCAATGTGGTGCGCATGACGAGAGCATCACGCATCACGCATCAGATGTCAACGGACGCACGGATGGCACCCGTCTTGCGAGGAGACGAGCAAGACGCGAACCAGTCCGTGTGCCCGTCAGCGGGCGCACGGATGGAACTCGGCCCGGATCGCTGAGCCGTGCTCATCGAGTTCGGGAACCGGCGGCAGGCGGCGTCCGGGTTCGTGCGGCGTTGCGGCGGGCGCGACCATGTCGATCTCGGTGCCGTCGGGGAGAGGTTGCCGGGCCCGGCGGAGTTGTGGATGGCGCGACAGGGCGGCGACGTCGTTCAGGAAGCCGTAGGCGATGCGGGCGCGATCGAGGACCGTCCGGATCGACGTCCGGTCATGGCGCAGGAAGACATCGGCGACCGCGGCTTCGACGGCGGCGCGGCCGTCCGCGCGGTCCGCGTTCCGCGGGTAGGTCTCGGCCAGTTCCGGTTCGTCGAGCACCTCGTTGCACAACCGCACGAACTCGCGGTCGTTCTGGACTCCGATCAGGACGGCATCGCCGTCACCGAGCCGGAACAGGCCGTAGGGCACGATCGTCGGATGGCCTAGGCCCACGCGCGGCCAGTCGAGGCCCTGCTGTTCGAAGCGCAGCAGGGGAACCGCCATCCAGTCCGCCATCGTGTGGAAGAGGGTGGCCTCGACGTTGCAGCCGACGCCGGTGCTGCCGCGCTCGATCAGGGCCTCGAGGATGGCGGAGTACGCGTAGATCCCGGTGGCGAAGTCGCAGATCGACACGCCGACCCGACCGGGCTCCGACGGCGAACCGGTGATCGACGCGACGCCGCTCTCGGCCTGGACCAGGAGGTCGTAGGCGCGCATCGACCGGTAGGGACCGCCCTCGCCGTAGCCCGAGATGTCGCAGGTGATCAGGCGCGGATGGCGTTCCCGGAGGTCCTTCGACCCGAAGCCGGCGCGCGCCGCGGCGCCCGGGGCGAGGTTCTGGATGAATACGTCCGCGCGCTCGACCATCCGTTCGAGCAGGGTCCGGTCCTCCGCGTCCTTGATGTCGAGAACGATGGACTCCTTGCCGCGATTCAGCCAGGCGAAGTAGGCCGAGACGCCGCCGGTGCCGTCGTAGCCGCGGGCGAAGTCTCCGCCGTCCCGCTCGACCTTGATCACCCGGGCGCCGGCGTCGGCCAGCCGGCAGGTCGCCAGCGGCGCCGCCACCGCCTGCTCGATGGCCACCACGAGCAGGCCGTCGAGTGGGCGGCGGGAGGTCATCGCCAGGCGAACACGGGCTGCTCGTAGTGGGCCACGCGGACGTCGTTGCCGCGCAGGAGGACTTCGAGCATCTGGTAGACGATCGCCGCCGTCGGCGCATGGACCAGGCCGCCCCGGATCGGCATCGAGAGCACCGGGTTCTCGCTCTCGGGAATCTCCCGCAACACCGGGACGTCCGGCCGGTCGAGATCGATCAGCGGGATGCGGTAGGCCCGGTAGACCTCGTCCGGGTTCGGCTCCAGTTCGCGATAGTCGTCACACCAGAACACGACCGGCGTGATGACGAACCCGGAGCGGGTGCCGAAGTCGTCGAGCCGGCCCAGGACGGCTCGCGGTTCGAGGTCCAGGCCGACCTCTTCATGGAGTTCGCGCAGGGCCGCCTGTTCGGGGGTCTCCGATTCGTCGATCCGACCGCCGGGGAGCGCCCACTGGCCTCGATGACGGCGCAGGCGGAGCGAACGGCGGGTGAGCAGAAAGCAGCCGCGTCCGCCCTTGTCCGGCAGCAGCGTGATGGCCACCGCCGCGTGGGCGTTGGCCGGAGTTGCTCCGGTGCGGCCGGATGCCTCCGCGACCCTCGCCGCGGCGGCCTCCGGATCGAGCTCGCGTTGCTCGAAGCGCTCCAGGTTCCGCACGACCCGGGCCTGGAGTTCCGGGCCGTGCCGCGCCGGAAAGCTCACCTTGGAGAGACCACCGCGGTTACGGCGCCTCGTCGCGGATCAGTTCGATGACCCGGCCGAGGGTGTCGAGGCGTTCCGCCACCGTGCTGCCGGCAGGGCTCAGGCGGAGCGTGGTCACGCCGGCGTCCCGGTACGCCCGGATGCGGTTGCGGATCCGCGCCTCGTCGCCGACCAGATTGTTGCCGAGCACCATCTCGTCGGGCACGCGAGCGGCGGCTTCCTCCCGCTTGCGGGCGATCCACAGCGCCTGGACCTCCCGTGCCACCTCGACGAAGCCGGCCCGGCGATACGCGTCGTTGTAGAAGTTGGTCTGCGCGGAACCCATCGCGCCCAGAGTGAAGGCCATGGCCGGTTTGCGGCGGGCGGCCAGGCGCTCCAGGTCGTCGCCGAACTCGACGTCGCCGCCGACCTGGATGTCGATGTCGTCGAGACTGCGGCCGGCACGCTCGGCGCCGGCGCGCATCGCGGGAAAGAAGGCGTCTCCGTGTTCCGGAATGAATGACGTGCCCAGCCAGCCGTCGGCCACCTCACCGGTGAATTCGAGCGACTTCGGTCCGAGCGTTGCCAGGTAGATCGGCAGTTTCGGCCGCGGAGGCTGCGACATGCGGATCGCCTTGCCCTCGCCGCCCGGCCGCGGCAGGGTGTAGTGCTCGCCGTCGTAGGCGATCTTCTCGCCGGAAAGAGCGATCTTCAGGATGTCGATGTACTCCCGGAGGCGGCCCAGTGGCTTCGCGAAGGCCGCGCCGTGCAACCCCTCGACTACCTGGGGGCCGCTGACGCCGAGGCCGAGGACGAACCGGTCGTTCGACATCGAGGCGAGTGACATCGCGGTCATCGCGGTCATCGACGGCGCTCTCGCCGAGATCTGCATGATGCCGGTACCGAGTCGAACGCGCTCCGTGCGCGCTGCCAGGTAGGCAAGCGGGGTCACCGCGTCGGTGCCCCAGGCCTCGGCCGACCAGACGTCGTCCACGCCCAGGCGGTCCGCCTCGACGACGTACTCCGTGAGCGCCTTCCAGTTCGTTCCGGAGGCGTAGGCGCTGCCTATGCCGATCGCTGTCCGCATCTGTTCCTTCTCCTTGTTCCAGGTCTGGCTCTATTGAACGTTCGTGGCGCGAACATAGACCAGATTGCGGATATCCGGACGGGGGGACTGAGTTCGGGTGTGGAGCTTCACCTGCAGTTCGCTGCCGTCCCTGGAGAGTTGCCAGGTCTCCGTGATGTCGAGGTCGCCGAACGGTGTGACTCTCGTGTACGAGACGGAGAGCTTGTTCTTGCGCCACTTCACGCGGGCCGTGCGCGTGCCGCCCTGGAAATCGGGCATCTCCGCGGGCTTCCCGTCGGTGATCAGGTGCTGCGTGAACTGGACCGGGCCCGGCAGGTTCTCGTTCCGCATCGTGTAGTTCATGACCAGGTCTTCCCCGTTTACGGCGATGTCGAGCTCGAGGTCGAGCGTGTTCGGCCGTTCGCGGCCGGCGCGGCCGGGGGCCAGAGAGTCGCTACGTTCGTTGTCGAGCTGCCAGATTCCCGCGAAGTCGGGGTTCGCGGCCAAGAGCGGCGCGGCCGCGAACATCGCGATCACCAGCGAGGCGGCGACGAGGGGCGCCGCGAACGCGCTGGCCGCTCGAGGCAGACGGCCGGTTGCCTTGGGGTGGGCGTGGACTGGTCTTCTCATGAGTGTCTCCTTGCTGGCGGCGGTATCGGCGATGTTCGAAGCCGCCTCCATCCTTGCTGGCTCTGATGAACTGGGGGTCGTCTACTGGACGGCCGTTGCCGGAACGTAGTAGTTCCTCCGGATATCGGGGCGCCCTGCGTCGCCGCGCCCGAAGATGGTCTGGAGGAGATCGCCGTCCTTCGTGATCTCCCAGATCTGCTGTACATCGGCTTCGAAGCCGGGGAGCTTGACCGTATAGGAGACGCTCAGCTTCTTCTTGCGCCACCTGGCGCGTACTTCGAGCAGACTGCCGCTGCCCAGATCACGCGCCGCGTGGGGCTTGTTGTTCGTGATGTAGGTCACCTCCACGGTCCGGGGGCTGGGCCACGTAGGCCGGCGGCTGGTCTGAAGCAACGCGATGTCCTCGCCGTCCAGGCGGATCTCGATTTCGATATCGGCGGCGTTTACCTGTGGTCGGTCTTGGCGGCCGGGCCAGGGCGCGTCGCTGCGCGAGTAGTCCTTCTGCCAGGTGCCGACGAGACGCTCGTCCTGGGCCGCGGCGGGCGCCGCGTCGAGCACTGCCGCGACGAGAAGGCTGCCAAGGATGGCGGCGAAGGCGGGGCCGTTGACGCGGACCGGGTGAACCGGGTTGCGGGACCGGGAATCATGGGACGCGATGGAAGGTCTGGAGGCGATCGGATTCATGGACATCTCCTCAGGGTCGGCTCTGTCCATCTCGAATGCTGGTGCGGGAGATCTCCTGATTCTACAAACCCCGACCGGCCCTCTAGCCGCCAAGCAGCTCCGCGAAGTAGCGGATCGTCTTCTCGAGGCCGGTCTCCAGGTCGACCTGGGGCTGCCAGTCGAGCAAGCTGGTGGCACGGCCGATGTCGGGTTGGCGTGTCTTCGGGTCGTCGACCGGCAGAGGCTGGAACTTGATCTCGCTGCCGCTCTCGGTCAGGCGCTGGATGACCTCGGCGAACTGGAGCACGGTCATCTCATGCGGGTTCCCGAGGTTGACCGGGTCGGTCTCGGACGAGTTGAGCAGGCGCCAGACGCCCTCGACCAGGTCGTCGATGTAGCAGAACGAACGGGTCTGCTGACCGTCTCCATACACGGTCAAGGCTCTGCCTGAGAGAGCCTGGCGGATGAAATTCGGGACGACGCGGCCGTCGCGCAAACGCATGCGCGGACCGTAGGTGTTGAAGATGCGCACGATGCGCGTGTCGAGACCGTGGAACCGGTGGTAGGCCATGACCATCGCCTCGGCGAAACGCTTGGCCTCGTCATAGACCCCACGCGGACCGACGGGGTTCACGTTGCCCCAGTACGACTCCGGTTGCGGATGGACCAGCGGGTCGCCGTAGACCTCCGACGTCGAGGCGAGGAGGTAGCGGGCGCCGTGGTGCTTGGCCAGCCCCAGGGAGTTGTGGGTGCCGAGCGATCCGACTTTCAGGGTCTGGATGGGCAGTTCCAGGTAGTCGACGGGGCTCGCCGGCGAGGCGAAGTGGAGGACGTTGTCGACGTGGGGTCCGACGTAGACCGGCTTGCTCACGTCGTGCTCGATCAGGGTGAAGGACTCGTTGTCGAGCAAGTGCTCGATGTTCGCGGGGCTGCCGGTGATGAAGTTGTCGACGCAGTAGACCTGGTGGCCCTCGGCGAGCAGCCGTGAGCACAGGTGGGAGCCGATGAAGCCGGCGCCGCCGGTGACGACGGAGAGCGGTCCGGTCACGAGGCCTTCACTCCGGCAAGCGCTGTGGACGGAACACTACGCGGCTCGTCGACGGGAGCGGCGTCGGCGCGTCCGAGCGAGGAGTAGCTGAGGCCCGCGGCGGCCACACGCTCGGGCTCGTACAGATTCCGCAGATCGACGATCCGCGGTTGGCGCAGCAACTGCCGCAGCCGGTCGAACTCGAGGGCGCGAAACTGGTTCCACTCGGTCAGGATGACCAGCACGTCGGCACCGTCGGCGGCTTCGTACGGGTCCTGGCAGTAGACGGGCTCGGCGCGGACGCGGCTGGCGTTGTCCATCGCCGCCGGATCGTAGACCCGGACCGAGGCGCCCCGCGACAGCAGGCTCTCGAGCACGAACATCGCCGGTGACTCGCGGATGTCGTCCGTGTTGGGCTTGAAGGACAACCCGAGCAGCGCCACGGTACGGCCCCGCGGATCGCCGAGCACGGACTCGATCTTGGCGAGCATCCGTTCCTGGATCCGGTGGTTGACCTGTAGCGTCGCCTCGACGATCTCGGCCCGGGCTCCGGCGTCCCGCGCCATGGAGACCATGGCCCGCGTGTCCTTGGGAAAACAGGAACCGCCGAAGCCCGGTCCCGGACGCAGGAACAGCGGCCCGATCCGGCGGTCCAGGCCCATGCCGTGGGCGACCACCTGCACGTCGGCGCCGGTTCGCTCGCAGAGCTCGGCCACTTCGTTGATGAAGGAGATCCGGGTTGCGAGAAAGCTGTTCGAGGCGTACTTGATCATCTCCGCGGTCTCGACGTCGGTGACGACGATCGGCACGCCGCGGGCGCGCAGCGGAGAGTAGATCTCGAGCATGATGTCCGTGGCGCGCTGGTCGCGGCTGCCGATGACGAGGCGGTCGGGCCGCATGAAGTCCTCGATGGCCGAGCCCTCGCGCAGGAACTCGGGGTTGCTGACCACGGAGAACGTGCGGCCGTGGCCGATGATCTGCTCGATCATGCGGCCGGTGCCCACGGGCACCGTGCTCTTCGTGACGATCGCCTTGTAGCTGTTGAGCCTTCCGCCGATCGCCTGGGCGACTTCGCGCACGTAGCGGAGGTCCGAGGAGCCGTCCTCGCGGGGTGGCGTGCCGACCGCGATAAACACCGCCGCCGCGCTCTCCAGCGCCGGCCCCAGTTCCGTCGTGAAGCCAAGCCGTCCGGCTTCCTCGTTCTTTGCGACCAGGGTGGCCAGCCCGGGCTCGTAGATCGGGATCCTGCCCGCCTGCAACTGGGCGATCTTCGCCTCGTCCTGGTCGACGCAGACGACATCCATGCCGAAGTCGGCCAAGCATGCGCCCGTAACCAGACCGACGTAGCCGGAACCGACGACGCAAATCCTCACCTGCGCTGTTATATAACAGTGGGTTGAGCGTGTCGTTTCGGGAGACAGAAGGGCCGATGAGACCGGGGTGAGTCAATGAAGCGTGGAAGGCGGCTGAGCAACGCGATAGCGACCCGGAAGTCGGTAGTCACGGCGCCGCGGAGCTTCTCGAAGGTGCAGCGCAACGAACCCTGCCCCTGCGGGAGCGGCAAGAAGTACAAGGACTGTTGCTTCAACAAGGGCGAGGCGTTCCTGCGAAAGCTGGAACGCCAGCGCTTCAAGGAGCAGCAGAAGGCGGACGGTACGCCGTGGTACGTCCGCTGGCTAACCTAGACCGGCGTCGGCTCGGCCTTGGCGTCGACGGCCTCGTCGTGCTCCTGCTTCGCCTTGAGTAGTTGCGGCATGATGAAGTCGATCTCGCGGTTGCTCCACATGCCGTCCTTGCTGAACTTCCGGATCACCTTGGGCTGCTGCATGATGCCGACCCAACCGCGCATCACGTCGATGATCTGGGCGGTCATGTCCGCGCCCGCGTCGGAAGCGAGCCAGGCGCAGACCGGGGCGATCTGATTCGGGCTCTGCTCGGGCGCGTCTTCGTCGATCTCCATGCCGCGGCCGGCTCGCAGTTCGGCCGTCATGCGCGTCGTGGCGCCCGGCGAGATCGTGTTCACGGTGCAGCGGTACTTGACCAGCTCCAGCGCCAGCACCCGGGACAGACCGGCGATGCCGGCTTTGGCGGCGGCGTAGTTGGACTGGCCGAAGTTGCCGTAGAGGCCGGATACCGAGGAGAAGTTGATGATCCGGCAGTCCGGGCGGTTCGTCTCCCGGATGTAGCGGGCGAACGGCCGGCTGCAGCAGTAGTGGCCCTTGAGGTGGACGTCGAGCACCGCGTCCCAGTCCGCCTCTTCCAGGTTGAAGATCGTCCGGTCGCGCAGGATGCCCGCGTTGTTCACCAGGATGTCGAGAGCGCCGAACTCGTCGATCGCGGTCTGGAAGATGTTCTGTCCGCCTTCGATCGTGGCGACCGAGTCGTAGTTCGGAACGGCCGAACCGCCGGCGCTCCGGATCTCCTCGACCACTTCGTCGGCGATCCGCGAACCGCCAGTGCCGTCGGTCGCGCCCCCGAGATCGTTGACCACGACGTTCGCGCCCTCCTCGGCGAACTTGATTGCGATGCCCTTGCCGATGCCGCGTCCGGCGCCGGTGACGATTGCCGTTCTGCCGTCGAGGATTCCCATGTCTTGCTGTCTCCGTCTGTTGGTCCTGTAGTGGCGGGGCCGGTACTTTACGCGACCACGGCGACGCCCTGGCTCACCGCTTCCTGGCCCTCCGCGTTCAGCACCCGGAAGGCGATCTGACGCGCTCCGCCTTCCTGGCCGGCCGGAGCGTGCTCCACGGTGATCGACGTGCCGGGAATGACCATCGCGGTGAACCGGCCGTGCAGGCGCTTCAGCCGGGCAGGGTCGCCGTCGCCGTAGGTCCACAACACCTCGCGCGCGGCGAGAGCCCAGGTGGCGGTGCCGTGGAGGATGATGTCCGGCAGCCCGGCCCGCAGCGCGACCTCGCGCTCGGTGTGGATCGGATTCCAGATCCTGGCGCACTCCGTGTAGACGTGGGGCATTTCGCGCGGCACGAAGATCTCGCTCCGGCTCGCGCCGGTTCCGTTCAAGCGGACGCGCGGCACCCTGGGCGCCGGTTCGACCTCGGCGTTGGCGCCCTCCGTGCCGACGCCGCGGAAGATCGAACGTGACCATGAGGTGACCACGGGCCGGCCGTCGCCGTCCACCGTTTCCAGGCAGGTGGTCAGCAGGGCGCCGGCGCGGGTGGTCCGGACGCCCGCATAGCGGCCGCGGGTGGTGAGCGAGTCGCCGGGCCGGATCGGCCGGTGGAAGTGGGAGTCCTGGCTTGCATGGACGCCCCGCACGAGTTCGTCCGCGTCGGCGCCGAGGAGCTGGCGGCCTCGACCGTTGCTGACGACGGGCCACTCCAGGGAAACGCAGTAGGTGGGCGGCGCCGCGATGCCCTCGCCGCGTGCGTCGTCGAACACGGGCTCGCGGGTGTCGCCGATGCCTGCCGCGTAGGCGAGCGCGTCACGCACGGAGATCCGGCGCGTTTCCGCGGGCAGTTCGCTGCCGGCGGCAGCGGTGGAGATCGGCATCGTTGGCTCTCCGGGTAGCGGGCTTAGTCGGTCGCGCCGCCGAGACGCCGCTCCAGGTCCTGGAGCCGGTTCTTCAACTCGTCGAGTTCGGCTCGGGCGCTGTCGCCACGATCGTCCTGCTGCGACGCTTCGTGCATCTGCTCGGCGATCGTCCGTGGATCCCAGAGCCGCATCCACGACGGGTCGGGCGCGAAGGGGCTGCTTCGCATCGTCTCGCTCACGCGCTCGTAGACCTCGCCGGCGCTCTTGAGGTACCACTGGAAGAAGTCGCGGCCGGCCTGGTCGCGAGCGCGTACCAGGTCGCGCAGGAACTCGAGCGGCGGTCCCCGGTCCGGGTCCTTGGCCCCATCGACGATGATCTGGGTCAGCACGTGGCGGGTCACGTCCTCGCCTGTCTTCGAGTCGACGACCTGGATGTCCTCGCCGCTCCGCACCATCTCGGCGACGCCGTCGAGGTTCACGTAGCGGCTGCCCTTCGTGTCGTAGAGCCGCCGGTTCTCGTACTTCTTGATGACGATGGGGTCGGGCATCTAGCGGGGGGCGTTCATGTCACGAGTGAGGAGGTCAGGCCGCGATGGGATCGGTCGTTGCCCGGGGGGTTGACACAGTGCAGCATAGTGTGCAGGATTCATGCTGCACTGCACAAGACGGGCGCTGTCACCTGACGCCACCGTCCTCGGTGCACCGTCAAAACAAGCCAGACGAGCCGAAACCACATGGACGTTTCCGACCAGGGATCGTACCACTCAGGAGACTTCAGAATGACGACGAGTACAGCAGCCAGCACGACGAAGATTCCCACCCAGGCCTGGAGCGGATCGATGATCGACGCCAACCGCCGGGTGCTCGACTTCCAGAAGCGGGCCTTCGACACCACCTTCGACATGGTGGCGCAGATGCAGGAGCGCCGCGAAGAGGCGATCATCAACTGGGTCGAGAAGTCCGAGCGGTTCCCCGCCGAGGCGAAGAGCCTGGTGCAGGAGTGGACCCGGCTGTTCCAGGATGGCCGCAGTTCGTACCGCGCCGCGATGGACTCGAGCTTCGGCCTGGCCAACAGCTACCTCGACTCGCTCGCTCCGCAGACGACCGAGGAGTCGTAGTATCGCCCCGCCATGCCCGACGACCGCCCCACCGCCAAGCCTCCGGCCCCGCCGCCGGATCCATTCGCCATGTGGCGCGAATGGGTGACCCAGTCGGAACACCAGATGAACAAGGTGTTCAACGACATGATGGGGACGGAGGAGTTCGCCCGTGCGTCCGGAAGCTGGATCGAAGCGATGACCATGTTCCAGCAGACGATGAACGAGAACGCCCAGCGCTACTTCGAGATGGCGGGCGTGCCGACACGGACGGACGTCAGCGAGCTTGCCGAGCGGCTGACGGCGCTGGAGGAGCGGTTGCAGCGGATCGAGGCTCTGCTCGCGGCCGCCGTAGGTCGCAGAGACGTACAGGATCGGGTTGCCCGCCCGGCCCGGACCCGCCGTCCGCCTTCGGAACAGAGGGAAGAGAAATGACGACCGCGACCGCCGCTCCACCCGCCGCGGCGACGTCCAGGGAGCAGCCGCCTCGGCGGGTGAACCCGGTGACCCTGAACATGGCTGGCGTTGGCAAGAGCGTTCGACGCGAAGTGGAGCGCACGTTCCGGCGCAGCGTGAAGGGCCTGGAGTACATCTCGACGGGCGATCCGGGCGTTGGCCTGACGGCGAAGGACGTCGTCCACAGCCGCGGCACCCTGCGCCTCTACCACTACCGTGCCCGGGTGGACGAGGTCTACCGGACGCCGGTGCTGCTGGTCATGTCCCTGATCAGCAAGCCGTACATCCTCGACCTGGCGCCGGGGCAGAGCCTGGTCGAGTTCCTGCTCGACCGCGGTTTCGACGTGTACATGATCGACTGGGGCACGCCGAGGCCGGAGGACAAACGGCTCCGGCTCGAGGACTATGTGCTCGACTTCATCCCGGAGTGCGTGGAAAAAGTTCACGAGCGCAGCGGCGAGCCCGACGTGTCGATCGCCGGCTACTGCATGGGCGGCCTGCTGGCGGTGCTCTACGCGGCCCTTCATCCGGACGCGACGTCCGGCGGCCGGCTCCGCAACCTGGCCTGCTTCACCACGCCGGTGAACTACGACGGCATGGGCCTGTTCAGGACCTGGACCGACCCGGCCCACTTCGACGTGGACCGGATCGTCGACCGGCTGGGCAACGTCCCACCGCAGATGCTCTACGCCTCGTTCAACCTGCTTCGGCCGGCTTCCCAGGCCGCCGGCCGGGTGCGCCTCTGGGACAACTTGTGGAACGACGAGTTCGTGACGTCCTACCGCCGGCTCCAGAAGTGGGCGGCGGATCAGATTCCGTTCCCGGGGGAGTGCTTCCGCCAGACGACGAAGGAGCTGCAGCAGCAGAACCTCCTGATGAAGGGCGAGTTCCAGCTTGGTGGCCGCGTCGTCGATCTGTCCAACATCCGCGTCCCCTTCGTTCATGTCGTGGCGGAGCACGATCACATCGTGCCGTACGAGGCGGCGCGGGATCTCGTGGGTATGGTTGGCTCCGAGGATCGGGAGGAGATCATGCTGAAGGGCGGGCACGTCAGTCTGGTCGCGGGACGCAACGCGGTGCGCCGTCTCTGGCCGCGACTCGAGGAGTGGCTGGCCGAGCGGTCGGTGTAGGGCGCCTGGTCGCGATGACGGGACCCGGCTCCATCTCTCCCACCGGTCGCGTGGCGAGCAGGCTCGGCGCCATCGATCTCACCGTCCGCCCAATGGATGCGGACGACCGCGCCGCGGTGCTGGCGTTCGCGGACGGCCTGCCGGACCACGATCTGCTGTTCCTGCGCCGCGACATCCGGGACACCGAGGTCGTCGACGAGTGGGCCTCCGAGATCGAGTCGGGCCGGATGGTGACCCTGTTGGCTTTCGCGGACGACGAACTGCTCGGTTACGGCTCGATCGACCGCAGCCAGTTGCAGTGGTCCTCCCACGTGGCCGAGATCCGGGTCGTCATCTCCGAGGCGGCGCGAGGCAAGGGCCTGGGGCGGCTGCTGGTGGAGCAGGCCTTCCAGGCGGCGGTGGCGTCGGGAATCGAGAAGCTCGTGGCCCGGATGACGCCGGACCAGAAGGGCGCGGTCGCGGCCTTCGAGGGACTGGGCTTCCGCCCCGAGGGTCTGATGCGCAACCACGTGCGCGACCTCTCCGGAGAGAAGCACGACCTCCTGGTCATGGGACTCGACGTGGTCGCCTTCCATTCCACGCTCGAGAGCTACGGCGTCGGCGAGACCGCGGGCGAGAGCGACTGAAGAGGAGAAGGAACCCATGCGAGACAACGTCGGACTCATCCTGACCAAGCGCGCCTCCCTGTCGCCGGACATGGAGGGCTTCGTCGACGTCGAGACGAAGCGCCGCTTCACCTTTGCCGAGTGGAACCTCCGCTCGAACCGGACCGCCAACGCGCTCCGCGAACTCGGCGTCGGCAAGGGCGACCGCGTGGCGCTGCTGCTGATGAACAGCGTGGAGTACATGGAGACGTTCTTCGCGATTGCCAAGATCGGCGCGGTCTGCGTGCCGCTCAACTGGCGGCTGACGCCCGAGGAGCTCTCCTTCATCATCCGCGACGCGGGCGCCGAGACGCTCGTCTTCGGCGATGAGTTCCAGGCTCAGGTGCTCGACCTCATCGCGCGCGGCGGCGGCGAGAACGGCACGAACGTCACCAAGTGGGTCCATGTCGGCCCGGACGAGCAGCGGCCCGACGGTTGTCTGTCCTACCTGGACGCGACGTCGGCGGCGAGCGATGCCGAGCCCGAGATCGGGGCCCTGGACGACGACCTGCTCTACATCATGTACACCTCGGGCACGACCGGCCTGCCCAAGGGCGCCGTTCACACCCACGCGTCCGCGCTGTGGGCGGGCCTGACGATCATGGCCAGCGCCGACACCCGCTACGGCGACCGCTACCTCGTCTCGCTGCCGCTGTTCCACGTCGGCGCGCTGACCCCGGCCACCGGCAACGTCCACCGCGGCAGCACCAGCGTCGTGCTGCGCGCCTTCGACCCGGTGCGCACCTGGCAGTTGATCGACGAGGAGAAGATCGACGTCATGCTCAAGGTGCCGGCGATGCTCAACTTCATGCTGCAGGTCTACGATCCCGAGCGCTGCAAGCACGAGCGGCTCCGCTGGTGCATGAGCGGCGCGGCGCCGGTGCCGGTGAACCTGATCGAGGCCTACGACAAGCTGGGCATCGAGATCCACCAGGTCTACGGCCTGACCGAGACCTGCGGACCGGCCTGCCTCATCTCGCCCGAGGACGCCATCCGCAAGGCCGGCTCGACCGGCAAGGCCTTCTTCCACACCTCCGTGCGCGTCGTCGATGGCGACGGCAACGACTGCGCCCCCGGCGAGGCGGGCGAGGTCCTGGTTGCCGGCCGCCACCTGATGAAGGAGTACTGGAACCGGCCCGAGGCCACCGCCGAGAGTCTCGTGGACGGCTGGTTCTACACCGGCGACGGCGCGGTGATGGACGAGGACGGCTTCGTCTACATCCAGGACCGCCTGAAGGACATGATCATCTCCGGCGGCGAGAACGTCTATCCCGCGGAGCTCGAAGAGGTCATCGGCCGCCACCCCAAGGTGCTCGAAGTCGGCGTCATCGGCCGCGAGAGCGAGAAGTGGGGCGAGTCCCCGGTCGCGATCGTCGTCCGCTCCGACGAGAACGTCGAAGGCGAGGAGATCCTCGAGTTCTGCCAGGACAAGCTGGCCCGCTTCAAGCAACCGGTCGCCGTCCACTTCATCGACCAGTTGCCGCGCAACCCGTCCGGGAAGATCCTGAAGCGGTTGCTGCGCGAACAGTTCAACTGAGTCGGCGCCCCCAGCTCCGCGTCGGGCAGGACAACATCTCCCCGTTCGGGCTCGACATTCACCACCCGGTGTTCGTCGTCTCGAGTGCCGTGATCGTCCTGTTCGTTCTCGGCACGCTGGTCTTCCAGAGCCAGGCCGCGCGGTTCTTCAGTTGGCTGCTCCCGGCGATCATCGGCACCTTCGACTGGTTCTTCCTGTCTGCCGGCAACGTCTTCGTTCTCTTCGCCCTGCTGCTCGTGTTCCTGCCGGTCGGCAGGGTGCGGCTGGGTGGCCCGGACGCCAGACCGGAGTTCTCGTACCTGGGCTGGTTCGGGATGCTGTTCGCCGCCGGCATGGGGATCGGCCTGATGTACTTCGGCGTTTCGGAACCGCTGTCCCACTTCGGCGCCGCCCTGGACGGGCCGGTGACGGATGGCGACGGCCTGCGCAGCGACGCCGCGCCGCTGGGAGGCGCCGCCGGTGACGCGATGGCCGCCCGCGACCTCGCGATGGCGGCGACGATCTACCACTGGGGCCTGCACCCTTGGGCGATCTACGCGGTCGTCGCCCTGGCGCTGGCGTTCTTCGCCTACAACCACGGCCTGCCGCTGACACTGCGCTCGGCCTTCTACCCGATTCTCGGCGACCGCGTGCGCGGCTGGTGGGGACACCTGATCGACGTCCTCGCCGTGTTCGCCACTCTGTTCGGCCTGGCGACGTCGCTTGGGCTGGGAACGACCCAGGCCCTGGCCGGGTTCAACCTGCTCTACGGCTGGGGTACGGGCGGCCTGGCCGCGGTGGTGCTGATCGGCGTCATCACGTTGCTCGCCGTCGTTTCGGTGGTGCGCGGCCTCGACCGCGGCATCAAGGTGCTGTCGGGGGTCAACATGACCCTCGCCCTGGTCCTGCTGCTCGCGGTCATCGCGGTGGGCCCGACCGGCGAGATTCTGGTCACCGCCGCCAGGGGAGCGGTGGCCTACGGCGCGAACCTCGTGCCGCTGGCGACGCCGCTTGGCCGCGAGGATACGGGCTTCTCGCATGACTGGACCACCTTCTACTGGGCCTGGTGGGTGTCCTGGTCGCCGTTCGTCGGCCTGTTCATCGCCCGGGTCTCCCGCGGCCGGACCGTGCGCGAGTTCGTCGTCTGCGTGATTCTCATCCCGACGCTGCTGTCGATCGTCTGGATGGCGGCCTTTGGGGGCACGGCGATCTCCCAGACGATCGCGGACCGCACGGCGCCGGTGGCGTCCGCGGCCCAGGAGGTCATGCTCTTCCGGATGGTCGAGCAGTTCCCGCTCAGCCCGGTGCTGTCACTCGCCGGCATCGTGCTCGTGCTCGTGTTCTTCGTCACGTCGTCCGACTCCGGCTCGCTCGTCGTGGACACGATCACCGCGGGCGGCAAGGAAGACGTGCCCACCAGCCAGCGTGTCTTCTGGGCCACGCTCGAAGGCGTCGTCGCCGCGGTCCTGCTCCTCGTCGGCGGCACGGGAGCGCTTGACGCCCTGCGGGCGATGACCGTCTCGACGGGCCTGCCGTTCACCCTGGTGCTGCTGGCCATGTGCTACAGCATCTGGGTCGGCCTGTGGGCCGCGGTGCGGGAGAGTCGGGGCGTCTGACCGGCGTCGTCGGGTCGTTCTCGGCTGCACACGATGGCTAAGTGCGCGAGCCGAGTGGTCCGTCTCTCCAGCTTGCCGGATCCTGCGTCGGCGGATTCCAATTTGCGCCGATCCAAGGGTTCGAGGCCGAAGTCGACGTCATCGACCGCGAGAGGGAGAAGTGGGGCGAGCCCCGGTAGCCACCGTCGGAAGCCGCGGCGAGAGCCACGAAAGCGGAGTCTAGCCTTGGACGTGAAGACATGTCCTTGGCGGCTTGGTAGCGTAGGGTGAATCGGTAAGTAGAGACTCCAACGTGCTCGCCGTCACTCTTGATGACGACTTCGTCGATCATCGGGGCGCGAACGAGAGGAGTGCCTGTGTCTAGATTCTCCGTTGCTTCAGAACTTCTTGCGACTCTCGGTCCTTGGTATCAGGAGCCCGGTTGGTGGAGTGTAGGTGCAGCCGTCTTGCTCGGGGCCTACACTTGGTGGTCAACGGAACGAGCCAGAGAAGAAGCGCGGAGTGCCGCAGAAAAACAGAAGCAGTTTAGGCGCTCTCAGGACAGCCTGAACAGGAGATTCCAGTCTACACAGAACGAGATCCAACGGCGATTCCATAGTACAAGAGACCGAATCAGTCGGATCAATCGAGATCGAGGGAAGTTCCTCAGGAGTTTCAACAGTTTCGTGAGCGTTCCGGGAGTCACGGACACCGGTGACGAGACTACTCGCGTACAGGACGTCAGCAGGTTCTTTCGGGAGAAAGTTAGGCACTACAGTGCATGTAGGAACGTGTTCGAGGAGATCAAGTCGGACCTTACTGACGGCGACAGGCGCGAGTTGGAGGAGTTAAGTGGAGAAGTTGCACGGTACTTCACGTCTAACTTCGACATAGATGATGTAAAGGAACTCGTGCGCCGGCAGAAGGAGTTCCTTGGAGCGGCAAAGAGGGTCATGGACGATAGGCTCGAGGATCTCCGGGCGGAGCTCGAGGATCCTGCTGACGGCTCTCCCGATGAACTTGGCGCGGGTGTGGCGGAAGCCACGACCGGTTTCGTGGCAAGGCCCGCGGCGCCGGAAGAGGAAGAGCGTTCGGATCGCGGACGAGCGGCTTCTCCGGGCTAGTCAAGCAGGTCTCGAAGTGAATTGGAGTTCCCGAGACCGAATCCGCGCATGTCCTCCTTCACTTGATGCTCTGGTTCTCGGAACAGCGGGTTCCCCGGCGACCACAGTTCCACGCTCTCGGAGTGCTCCTCGTAGTACGCCGGGTCGGTCGTCACCCGGAGCGCTTCCTCCATGCCCGGCGCGAGCAGGCTGTACTCGCGGGCGCCCATGGTGCCGACCTCGACGCCGGGCGGCATCAGGTCGGGGCGTGAGAGGACGCGGTCGAGGTCGGTCATAGTCACGGGCGACTCTGGAAGCACGGGCATCTCCAAGTCCTCGTCGAGTACCTCGTCGAGATCGAAGCCGGCGCTCTTGGCCTCCTCTACGCCGTGCTGGAGTCGGTTGGGGAGAGACTGGGATGCGTCGCGGCCGGCGAGCACTTCCCCCGTGATCGTGCGCGGCAGTTCCGCCAGGATCGGTTGCAGGCGGCCGACGATTGCCTCAAAGAGGCCGATACGGTCCCGCAGCGCCTGGTAGACGTCGGTTTCCACCGTGTCTTCGTAGTGCAGGTTGACGATCTGGATGGTCGCGCTCCGCTGGCCCAGCCGGTCGATGCGGCCGATTCGCTGCTCCACTCGCATCGGGTTCCACGGCATGTCGTAGTTCACGAGTGCGCCGCAGAACTGGAAGTTGAGACCCTCGGATGCCGCGTCGGTGCATAGCAGGATGTCCGCGTCGCCGTCCCGGAAGCGTCGCTTGACTTCGTCGCGGTCGATGGTGCGCCAGTCGCCGCCGCCGGTTGGCGCTTCGCCGCCGCGGCCCGAGTAACACATCAGCCTGGCCGCGCCCCGGTCGGCGCCGAGCGATTCGCGCAGGAAGTCCATCGTGTCGGTGTACTGGGTGAACACCATGACCTGCGCGAAGCCCTCGTCGCGGAGGCGGCCGAGTTCGGCCTTGAGAGCCGCGAGCTTGCTGTCGGGCGGGAGTCGCCGCGTCCTGCGGAGAAGGTCCGCGATGGCGCCTTGTTCCTCGGCTTGCAGGACGGCGCGCTCCTTCTCGGCCAACTCGTCGGCGTCCCAGTTCTCGGCCCGGATCTCGTCCTCGAAGGCGTCCTCGTCCAGGCTGGTCTGACGTTCGCGGCCGGTGTCTCGCGAGGCCGCCAACCGATCCTCGAGCGTGTTGCTGAGTGCCTGGAAGCTGCTCGCCAGACGGCGGCGATAGGTGGTCATCACGAAGCCGACCGCGTTCCGGTCGCGAGCTTCGGCCCGGTTGTAGGTGCTGGAGATGTACTCCCCGACGGCTTCGTAGAGCTCTCGCTCCTCGGCGCTCATCGATACCATGCGGTCCTCGACGCGCCGGTCGGCGATCGCCGCGTCGACCATGCCGCGTTCCCTGTACTTCCGCAGCAGCTTGCGGGTGTGGCGCGAGACTCTGTGCCGGATGGGCGTGTTCGCTCGGGCGACGGCCACGGCGGCTCTTCGCTCCGGCGCTTCCAGCCGCCGTCGGGCGATGGAGGAGGGACTCCTCAGGGCTCTCAGCACCTTGCCGGCGGCGAGCGAACGAAGGCCGGAAGCGCGCTCTGCCGCGGCCTTGTCGGTGGTGCCGTAGCGAGCTTCGACCGCCCGGAACATTTCCGCGATCCGGTTCAGAGCCTCGTGCGACGGATTCGGCGCTTCGACGTCCTCGAAGAACTTCAGGAACCGCTCCTGCGTCCATTCCGGCGGCAGGCCGAGGAGAGACAGCAAGTCCCAGACCTCCACAGGATGCACCTGCATCGGCGTGGCGGTCAGCAGGACCAAGCCTTCGGTCTTCGGCGCGATGCCCTGGAGCAAGCGGAGCATGGCGTTCGGACGCTGCCTCCCCTGGCTGCTTCCGACCTCGCGGCGGCGAGCGTGGTGGGCCTCGTCCACAACGACCATGTCCCACCGCTCGGCATCTTCGAGCAGGTTCCGCGCACGGTCGCTCCGGCGCGCCAGATGGCTCGACACGATGACGGCTGGTTCCCGGTGCCAGTCGTTTCGGCCGACCTCGCGCACGTTCGCGCCCCGAAGCGCCGGCGAGGGGTAGCGCACCATCCGTCGCCCGTCGTAGATCGGCCAGTTCAGGTTGAACTTCTCCCGCAGCTCGATCTGCCACTGTCGGCACACGGCCTTGGGCGTGAGGATGAGGATGCGCTTCGCGCGCCCGGCCAGCCAAGCCTGTCGGAGCAGCATGCCGGCTTGGATCGTCTTGCCGAGCCCCACCTCGTCGGCGATCAGCAGGCGCGGAGGCCAGTCGGCGTAGAGCCTCTCGAAGGCCCGCACCTGATGCGGCCAGGGGGTCACCGCCGCCGTGGCTTCGCCGACCCGCCGGCCGCCGGCGGGCAGGGAGGGCGCCTGCTCGATGAACGACCACACGCGGTCCCGCAGGTCCGGTGTCGGTTGGGTCGGCGGCGCCGGCTCTTCGGTGGCGGGAGCAGGCGGCGGCTCCTCGGGCGGCGCCACCGCCTCGGCGCGCTTCAACCGGGCCGGCTTGTCGCTCTCGGGCATGAACCGAAGCAGATCCCGGCGTGCGGCCTCCGGCGCCTCCAGCACTACGACATGGGGCGATTCGTCGGCCCACAGGCGGTCGAAGTTCGCTTGCTCCCGTCGTACCCGGTCAGGCTCCGAGCCTTCGCCCCAGCTCTTGTAAACGCTGATGCTCTCCCAGTTCTGGCGCCAACCCGCTGCGGTTTCGTTGAGGCTGCCGGTCCAGGCGACCCGGTCGCCCACCCGGTCCTCGATCACACCCGACTTCTCGTGGAAGATGCCGTCGGCCGGGATCGGCCGCCGGTTGGCATCGCAGGGAACCGCCACCTTCACTTCAAGGTGGCCGCCCGCGACCATCCAGGCGAGGAGTTCGAGGGCATCGGCCGACTCCTGGTCAGTCGGCTCGAGCGGGATACCGCCGAGACGCCGTTCGACCGCGTCGCGCAGGGTCTCGCCGCGTTCGATCGCCTCGATCTCGGGCGGATCGAGGGTGCAGCCCACGAGCAGCCTCATGCGCCCGGCATTGCGGACGAGCCCCTCGATGCCTCGCGCCGCCAGGGTCAGCGCGCCAGCCTTGAAGTAGCCGGTCAGGCGGTCGTAACAGGCCGCGTCCTCAAGCGCGGGGACGTAGAAGACGCGAACAAGGTCGCCGTCCTCCGGCGTGTACTTCAGCCGCCAGTCGTGCTCGCTCAACATCGGGGGAACCCGCCGGCTCCAGCCCGGCGGCGGCGCTCGATCGGTTACCTCAGAATCCGTGCTCGGACCTGACCTCCTCGAGCTGACGCCGCCGTTCGCGCGATAGTCCGCGAGCGCATCGCGGGCGTCCAACTCGTCCAGCAGATCTTCGAGCGCGTCGAGGGCTTTCAGGTCGCTTCCTGAGACCAATCCGGCAATCGTCCTGCCGTCCTCGCGGATGGCGATGCGCAACCCCCCGTCTTCAACGACTCGGCTGACCTCGTCGAAGTTCTCCAGCAGAGCGGTCGGGGAGACTACGGTACGTGTCGACGCCTCCCGGGGCTGGGCAGGGGCATCCGTTTGTCCAGAAACCGGTTCAGGATGAGTCACCGGGGGAGTATAGCCGCGCAGGTGTCGGGTGCGTTCTCGGTCTTGTCTCAGTCGGCGTCTTGCTGCCAGATCGCGATCTGTTCCGGTTCGTCGATGCGATCCGCGAAGGCGAACCGCCGGGGATTGTAGAGGGCCTCGAAATCGTTGCTGGACGCAGCGATCTCGCCCTTCAGCGCGACGCCGGTGAAGGTCGTGGAAACCGGGAGCACCTCGAGCACGGCCTCGAACGCGGCTAGGAAGAGCGGATCGTCGTCGACCTGAGCTCGCGCCAACAGGTCGCGGGCCTCTTCCAACGACCGGTTCCGGGCCATGTGGGCGGCGTGGTGAAGAGCGTCGATCATTCCCAGGGTGCCGTCCGCAGGTCCCAGAGCGCCACGAGCCGCGCGCTGCTCGCTGTCCCAGAGTTGAACGTTGGCGCCCTTCTTCAGCGTCAGCCGGCCCACGATCTCACGGTCGAGGTCGGCGCCGGTGGCGCGGGCAAGCCGCAGGGCCTCGTCGTAGGAGAACACCGGGGCCTTGAAGGCGTCCCAGGCCAGAACGAAGAAGGCGGTCGCCGGGTCGAGGTCGACGTTCGCTTTCAGATGGGTCAACTGCTCCAGCCGCCACCGCTTCACTTCGCGCCGGGCGACGTCGAGCGCGTCCTCGGGCGTCACGGCGTAGGGGTCGAGTTCTTCCAGTTGGAGCGTTGCCTGGCGCCCTCGCCGCCTGGCGCTGGCGGGCTCTTCCCGGGGCGTGCCTCGCCGCAGCGGCCAGTGTTCGGAGAACCGCTGCAGTGCCGGGCCGAAGCAGGCGAGGTACAGGTCGACGCCGCCGATGCCGGCCTCCTGAAACTCGCCGACGCGGGCGCGAACCGCCTTGGCGACTTCGGGTTCCACGTCTTCCCAGTACGTGGCGCCGTCGCGGAGTTCCGCCGCTTGCCGGTCGTCGGGCGGCCGGCAGACGAGGAAGATGGTGCTCTTGGCGGCCGCCTTGTCCTTGATGTGCAGGCTGCCGCCGGCTTCCGTGTTGATAGGCCAGGACGCCGTGATCCGAAAGCCGGCCGTCATCAGACCGGTGGTCAAGGCGTCCCAGGCGCCGGTCGCCTTGTGCGTGAACATCAGAGTCATGATGCCGTCCGGCTTCAGAACTCGCCGGCATTCCTTGAAGATCGCCGCCATCCGCTCCTGGTAGTCGCGACCGGCGAGGGCCTTCGCGCCCTTCCGGCCCTGGAACCGCGACGGATTGGCGACCGCCTCGTTGTCCTTGTCCGTCAGTTGGCGGCGAAACAACTCCGGGAACACGTGGCCGGCGGTGCGCTTGAGCCAGACGTAGAAGAAGTCGGAAAGCTCGGCGTACATCACGTTGTCGTAGTAAGGCGGATCCATGACGACGACGTCGATGGACTGGTCCTCGATGTGGTCGAGGCTGTCGGCCGGTTTGCAGGTGATCGTGGTTGGCGGGGGTTCTTTCTCGGCATTGGCCGCAGGGAACGACTGGCGGGCGAACAGGGGGCCATGTTCCGAACTGTGGTCCGAATCGACTAGTTGGACCAGTTCCCTGATGCACTTGGCCGTCTTCTCGATGGCCCAGTCGTAGCCGACGCCGGCGACCAGCGGTGCCATCTCTGCGTAGGACCAGACGAAGGCGAAGTCATGCCGGTCGAAAATCGAACGCACTCGGCCAGTCGTGTTGTCCCAGCGCCCGGCCCGGTTGTTGTAGTTCAGCAGCGTGTCGAGCGTCAAAGCCAAGTAGCCGTAGGCTCTTTTCTGGTTCTCGTCGAGGGACTGGGCCGAGCGATCCGCTTCGACCATCTCCCGGAACACATCGACGCTCGTGCCGTGGCAAAGCAGTTGCCGCGGCGAGAACAGGTCGCGCCATCGTCTCATACCGTATCGCTGAGGTTCGGCTGTCTTGACTCCGTCGGGGATCCGTTCGTTCGGCACGATGTCGAACGCCTCCCACACCGGGATCTTCTCTGCCAGACGGCTGGCGATCTCCGCCGAGTTGTCGTCTTCGGGCCGCGGCGCCCGGTAGCCGCGCACCCACTTCTCGCGGATCTTCCCGGTCTTCGTCCGCGTCTCGGTCCGCTGCTTGAAGACGACGGCATAGAGCTGCTCGCCCATACGGCCGGCCTGCGCCTGCCTCTTGATCTCGTCCCCGTCGATCACCCGGCCGCAGTCGGGGAACGGGCACGTTCCGTCGCCTCGCGCGACTGTTCCGGCGGACTGTTCGCCGGCTGAGTCCACGATCTCGAACGAACAGACCCGGCCGGCGGTTCCAGGGCCGTCGCCGACTTCTGGCCGCAGCCGCACGCCCGTTCCGCCGGGCGCGAGCCGCCAGTTCGGCGACAGCGGCACGAGACCGTCGCAGTAGGGGCAGGAAACGGTGCGGGCCCAGAGGTACGTGACGTCTACGCGTTCCGGAGAGTCGCGCTGCACGAAGAGGTCGGACAGTCGTTCTTCGAGCTGCAGCCGCCAGCGCTGCGCCAGCTCCTCGAACATGGCGCCGATGCCTGAAGACCACGCTGCCGGCCAGTCCACTGTCGCTTTCATGACCAGGGCCGCTACGGGGTTCAGGTCGTTCGCCAGGGCCGGAAGGCCGAGCCGAGCTGTCTCGAACGGAATGCTCCCACCGCCGGCGGTGGGATCGAGCACGACGGGATCGTCGAAGTTGGCCAAACACTCGGCTGCGAACCACTCGACGTCAGCCGGACCGGGAACGTACTTGAAGGCGCGGTCGTAGCCGTATGGATCCTTGACGCGAACGCCGGTTCTCCGGGCGTTGTCGATCTTCGACCTCGCCGCCACCGGATCGCCGTGAATCCCCAACACATGAAGGAACCGGTCCCGGTCCGCATCCTGCGGCAGCATGGAACCGAGTATCGCTGCCCGCGAAGCGACCAGCGGCCGCCGGGCCCACCACACGTGCAGGCGGTTCGGCGCAGGGAACGGCGTCATCGGCGTCCGTTCCCGGAGGCTCTCGATCCCCAGTTCGGTGATCGGCAGCCACCGCTCGATCAGGCGCGTGTCGGCCATCGTTCAGATCCAGCGTCGCGGCCGTTCGGCAAGCACGCGTTCGCCGATGGGACCGAACCAGGTACGGCTAGTCGTGAAGAACGAGGTCAAGAGCCCGTCCTCGTCTGGCAGGAGAACGTGCCGGGCCGCGATGGCCGCCAGATCCGCGTCGCCGACTTGGTCCGCCCAATCCTCGCCGAGTTTCCGCCACGCCCTTCGGCGGGCGCGGCGCAGGCGGCGCACGTTCAGGCCGAGGATCTCGATTGTCTGCTCGGCCTGAGCAACGGAGATCCCGGCGGACCTGCATGCCCCGGGGTCGGGATCGAGTCTGCCGTCGCGGCGCACACGGAACAGCGGTGCGGATTCGGGCAGGTCGCGGGGGTCGAGGAAGCCGGAGTGGGTCCTGTCGGCCTTGGCTTGGCCGCAACTGAGATTCCTTGCGACGGGCTTCGCGTACCTGTCCTCGTCGGCGAGGCCGTTGGCGGCGAACGAGCGGGCTGAACCGCCCTTGCAGCAGGCGGCGAGGTTCGCGGGTTGGAGGCTTTTCGCCTTGCCGACGTCGGCCGCGCTGCGCGGCACGACATGCTCTACTTGGCGGTCGGATCCGCGCAATGCGATTTCGCAGTAGCAGCACAGGCCGTGCTGGAGAGCGATGAGCGCTTCCACGAGTTCGCGATAGGACTCCCCGGCCCTGTGATCGCGAAAGCCCGGCCAGTCGCCGGCGTCCCCTTCACTCTGGAGGTAGTCGGCGAGGCCGGGAGTTGCGGCATTCAAGGAGTTGATCGGCTTCACGAGGAGTCCGCCATCGAGGCGAGCGCCTTCTGGCGCCTGATCTCGAGGTCGGCCTCATGGAGCGCAGGATCCGCGGGCGACAGACGTTCGAGTTCCGTGCGCAGCGCGAGAGCGTCGGGCGACTCGCCGTCGCCGTCGTCCACTAGCCGCGTGTAACGGTTCAGAACCTCGACGAACTCGTTGCGCGGCGGGCGTTCGTCGACCCCCATCACGGCGTCCAGGACGTCGCCGGCTTCGGCGCCGAACGTGTGGGCCGACGGTGCCTGAAGCGTCACGCCGCCCTCTTCGTAGACCAGTTCGCGGATGTGTTCGGGCGCGACGGTCGTCAGCACCTGGGGACTGTGTGTGGAGACGATGAACTGCGCGTTGGGGAACGTCCGGCGAAGGTCGCTCAGGATCCGCTGCTGCCAAGAGGGGTGGAGGTGCAGTTCAACCTCGTCGATCAGGACGACCGCTTCGGATTGCAGCGGATCTTCGAGGTGTGGATTGCCCTGCGCCATTCGCCGGGCGAGGTCAGCCGCTAGAGTGAGAACGGCTCGGTAACCGCCGCTGAGTTGGTTGACCTCGAGATCCTCGAATCCGCCCGCTGCCAGTTCCACCGACACGAGGAACCGCGGAGGATCAACCTCGATCCGGGGCTCTTGGACGCCGCCGACCATGCTGGAGATCGCCGTTCGGACGGCGTCCAGATCACGCCAGTTCTTGTTGTCGTGCTCGATGTCCCGGCCCCTCAGCTTCCTTAGTGCTCTCAGTTCCGCGTTCTCTCTAGCGTAGAACCACTGGAAGAACTGGCGAAAGTCGGTTTGTGCCGAAAGCGCTCCATCAAGTGCGTCGAACCGGTGGAACTCCTGTTGGAAGCCGCGCCGCCGCTGCGGTATGTCGAGTACGACGCGATCGGTGTCGTAGTAGGCGACGATCGGCAGTTCGGCAGCGCCATCCTCGCTTTCCGCGAGCTTTCTCAGCCACCTTTGCGGTTCCTTGGCCGCCGACCGCCTCTTCTCGGAAATTCGAGCGAAATGTCGTCCGGTCTCTTCTCGCTGCCAGGAAACGCCATTCTTCGTCGCCAAAGCGATTCGAACTGGCCCGACGCCTCGTCGCCGGTCCGTTCTGACGAAACCGACCTTCCGATCCTTGAAAAAGAAGTTCTGAATGCTGCCCAAGCCGAGCGCTATACCACTGAGGACGCTCGTCTTGCCGCACCCGTTCGTGCCGAACAGCACCGTAAGCGCCGGGTCCGGCATCAGTTCCAGGCTCTCGATCGCCCGGTAGTTCTCGATCTCGATGGTGGCGAGTTTCACGGTTGCTTGCGCCTCACCGACGGGTGATCTTCTGGCCGATGTACACGACGTAGAGGGGCGGTTCGGGCCAGGAGAAGTGAATGCGAAGATGCTGGATCTGGACCTTCCCGTGCCAGGGGCAGAAAAGGCGTTCGCCGGTCCTTTCCGGGTGACGAAACTCCATCTTGGCGCGGAACTTCCTCTTCTCTTCGTCGGACGAGTCGGAGAACCATGCCTCCTTGCCGCGGAAGTGCTCCTGGTGAAGCCTGCGCCTTTCCTGAGCGGGCGTGCCCGTCGCGCCGCGGAGGCCGACGAAGTGGTTGAGAACATCAAGTCGCCTTAGTATCTCGCGGACGGCGCCATCGCTGAACGGGACACCGTCAAGAGGGGCCAGGCAGTCGGGTGCGAAGCGCAGATTCGGGAAACGGGCGATCTCCCGTCGCAGATCCCGCCATGCTCGGACGTTGGGCCGTGATTCTCGAAGGCCTTGCTCTAGAACCTCCGCATGTTTCCAGTTTGGCAGGTCAACCTTCTCTGTTGCTGCCGCTTCTTCGCCGCGTCGCAGGAAGACTTGGACGGGCGTGTAGTCCCATTCGGAGGGCGTCAGGCTGACCAGCCCGCAACTGAAACCGGTGAGCTTTCGGAAGGCCGCTTCGCCCACGGATGAATCCGTGACCACCTCCCCGCAACACTCCAGCCAGTCGTCCGGGCCGTGGCGGCGGGAGTCATCCCAAAAGGGACCGCCAAGGCTCAACCACGAGAGAAACTGACGTTGTTTGTCTCTGGGAAAGTGCTTTAGAGCGGATTCGAGACGGACTCCTTGCCGAGGTTCGACATCGCGAAAACCGCGCGCGCAGTAGATCTCCTCACCGTAGCGTCGGGCGACTGCCCGCATGCGCAGGAGACGTTCGACTGCGCTGTAAAAGGATGGATTGTCGGGAAACTGCCGATGCACCGAGAGTTCGTTGGCCAGAAGGTCCACGGCGGTCAACTCCAACCCGCTAGGACGCTCAGATCCCTGTCGAACTGGTCGAAGAAGCCAGCGGGCCAGAAATCGACCCCACCCTCCGCGTCGAGCGTTGGCGTCTGCACTTGGGGCGCGTCTTCGGTGCGGGCCGAGAAGAAGTGAAGGGCCGCGGCTTCCGGTTCCAGAATTCCTGCCTTGACGGCGCGCCGGATGCCGTTCAGAACGTGGTCGCTATGGGTTTCTACGAGCACCTGAATGCCGGCCGCCGCGACCTCAGCCAGAAAGACGCCCATCTGGGCCTGGCCCGCGGGATGAAGGTGGACCTCGGGGTTCTCGATCAGCAGAAGATCGTCGTACTTCGCGGAAAGGGCGGCCACGACGATCGGGAACACCTGTGTCAACCCAAAGCCCGTGTGAACGGGACGGTGGAAGGGGGTGTCGTCCGAAGTCCTGATTCCAAGCGTCACGACGCCTGCGGCGGGAACCTGTTGCAAGTCCAGGACGCAGCCGGGAAAGAACGACGCCATCCGCGCCTGGGCCTGCAGCAACCAAGTAGGTGGCTCTCCGGCCAGGACCAGATCCGGGATCACATTTCTACTTCCGCCTGCTTCCAAGAGCGCGGCGGCGTTCTCGCCGGCTGGGCCAATGGCCGAGTCCTCCTCGGAGTCCCTGAGTCGATAGGAATCGCGCGGTCCCAACCGCTCGGCGGTCAGGTAGCGCAAGTCCTCCAACCGGAAGGGTATTGAACCAGCCAGCATCTCGTTTGGCATCAGTTGCTCGTGGCCCAGTGCCTGGCTCGCGACTTCGTCTTCGAGGCGGGCTGAGACGAGCTTCAGCGAGCGGTCTGCCGGCTCACCCTCGAAGTCCCAAGCATAGAGAACCTCTTTCGCTCCTTCTGGAGCGTGTTGCCCGGCCGGTCCAGTGCCGGCCTCCCCAACGACGGAGTCCAGGAGAGTGATGGAGCAGGATCGTCTTCCGTGAACCTGGTCGATGACATCGACGGTCCGTCCCAGCCGCAGAACGGGCCCGTTGAGCAGCAGTCGGTTCGACAAGAACGAGACCTTCACCGACTGATGAAGGAGCCCAAGTGCCTGGAGAACCGTGCTCTTGCCGGATGCGTTGGCGCCAGCGAGCAGTGTCAGGGGCGCCAACGGGAGCTTGAGCAACTCGAAGCACTTGAAGTGCCGGAGTTCAATCTGCGTCAGCATCCAACGTCTCTCGGAACATCCGTCGGGCCATTCTGAACCGACGGCGGACCTTTCGGGCGTCGTTTGGGCCGTACGTGATTGCTTCGTTGAACTGTTCGTCCTTGAGGAGTTCGAAGAAGGCGGCTCTGAAAACCTCGGCTCGCTTCAGCACGTGCATCACGTCGTAGGGGGCCAGACCGGTCGTCATCACGTCCCACAGGGACGCGTTGATGATACCTCTCCGGTCCTGGTTCGGCTCATGCTTCCGGAAGGCTTGCTTCTGGAACAGCATATGGTTGTTCGTCAATGTCCGGTGGAAGGCCCGGCGAACTTCGTCGAGCGCCCCATCACCTGCTCGATTCATGCGGCCGAGCGCTCCGGCGAGAAAGCGATCCATGTCCCCGTCATACTCCTCGATGGGCAGGAGATGGAAGGCGCAGAAGCGGTTCACGAACTCCCGGTCGCGCATCGTACGGTGCTTGAGACTCCTACCCGTGGCCTTCTTGAACAGGTCTGTGCTGGCTTCTTGGGCCAAGAACTGGGTGGCCGGCCCCATGTAGAGGCAGTTCCTCATCTGCTGTCGCGTCAGTGCAACGCCGCTGTTCACGCGGTCGAAGATGTCGAGTCTCGCCCGCTCCGGTACCTTCGAGTCGATGGAGTAGAGAGTCAGGCTGCAGTCCTCGACGCGGTTCTGGAGTTTTTCGGAGAGGTCTGAGAACCGCTTGCCGTCCAGATCCGGCCGGTCAGGAAGGCGTAGCTTCAACTCATCTGCCAGGAAGCGTTGGAACGTCCGGAGGCGCTGAAGACCGTCAACGACGACCACCTTTCCGTCATCGTTCTCAGCGAGGTAGAGAACGGGAAGAGGAATCCGCATGACGATGGACTCGATCAATTTGCTTTGCGTGGCCATATCCCAAAGAAAATCGCGCTGAAAGTCCGGGTTCAGAATGTAGGTGCCGCGTTCGATCCTGCGCACCACATCGTGGACCGTCCGGTGCTCGTGTCGAATCAGGAGAGAGTCGATCGGATAGTCGCCCCACGGAGCGCCATGCTCGTCGATGCCCTCGATCTCTTCGTCTGCTGACGCACGGCGTGCCGAGGCCTTCTCGTCGGCGGGAGCGGCTCGGGTTTGGGCGTCCCGTTGGGCCTCGGATGCGGAGTTCCGGTCGGGACTCGACGTCGTTCCTGCTTCTTCCGTGGGTGCCGCCGGCGTAGGGCGATCCTGGGAGCCTGACGGTTCGCTGTCCGACATTGGTGGAAGCCTACCGCACTGATCGCGTTGGAGGTTTGGCGGGAGGACCTAGGCACCGGCGTCCGTCCGCAGCCCGAGGCAGCGGCGCTACGACGCTCTTCCGAGCGCCGCTGGGAGTCGCACCCCCCGCTCGTTCAGGGCTGGAGAGAGGCTCGTTCTAGGCGGGCATGCGGCGCTCACGCTCGTGGCTCCGTCAACAGTACCCGCAGAGCCGCCAGAACCCGTCTAGGCCGTCGCCGGTGCATCGCCATGCCCAGCCAGTAGGCGGCCTCCTCACGGTCCATGCGTTCGATGCCTTCGGCGACGGCGCGCATCCGTTCCCGGCTTCGCATGGGGGCGAGTGCGCGGAACGTGAGACCCAGGTGGAGGGCGAGATCTTCGCTCAGGGGCAGGCCAGGCATCGGTTCGCCCGCGGGGCGGGCGAGTTTGACGCCGGCCTGGGCCAGTCGGCGGAGGACGCGGTGCTCGACCAGTTCCAGGTTGCGGCCCTTGAGGCCGGCGACGCGGGTTGGCGCGGCGATGTGCGGCGTTGCGGCGGCCGGAAGTTGCCAGACTTCGTACAGCGAGAGGGCCGCGCCCAGCCTGCGGACCCGTAACTCGTAGCTGGGCGCTGCGCGTCGCGGGTCGATTGTCTGGACCTTGGCCGTGTGTTGCGGATGCGGCGTCATTCCGCGTCTCCGCCGGTCTCAGGTCCATCGCTTGCCGGTGGCGGGTTCGCCGGCTTGGCCTGGGCCGATGCCGAGACGTGCGCGGCGCCTCCAGCAAACCGGGTGAGTTGGTCGGCGAGTTGCTCAGGCTCGTCGCCGTCCAGCGGCAGGCCGTCTGCGAACTCCAGAGTGAACGAGGCTTCGATCGTCGACGTGGCGGCGTCCCGGAACTGCGGCTGGAGGAACTCGCGGACCGGTTGTGCGTCGGAGGGCGGACCCCTGAACGCCAGCTCGAAGGAACCGTCTTCGCGGGTCTCGTAGCCGCCTTCGAAGCGGATCGTCTTGGTCGCCCCGGCCACCGCGTTGACCGCGTTCACCATGGGGAAGGCGTCCCGCGCCTCGAACATCTGGATCGTCAGGGTTGCGAGCGCGTCGGCCCGTCGGTCCCGTGCCTGCTCCCAGAGCTTGATCAGCGCCTCGCCGAACGGTCCCTCGGCGGAGAACTCGGCTGGCGCGGTCGGTCCGGTCGGGGCTGGCTTGAGCCAGGTCTCTCCGCCGGCGGGCGCCTCGGGGACTTCTCTGAGCGTGCCTTGTTCCGGTTCCTCCTTGCTCGGCCGGGGCCAGATCAGTTCGTTCTTGGCATAGGCCATGGTGAAGATCATCGACTGCTCGTCGATCTCGATCGTCGGCGCCGGATCGCCGGGGCCGAACAGGAGATCGCCGCGCTGGTAGACGTACTCGCCGAGTTCCACGCCCCGGCGGATCCCGCGCACGAAGACGTCGTCGCCCGAGAGCATGGGAAGTCCAGGATCGCGCCGGAACTCGTCGCGCAGCGCGCCGGTCGAGATCTGTCCCTTCTTGAGCGGCGTCCGGTCGCGGACGTAGGCGGGGGAGTCGGGCTGGTCTTCCGACAGGCGGAGCTTGCCGAGGTCCCGCAACGCGCGGACGACCTACCGCTGGCCGGCGCCGGGGCTCTCCGAGGACGACTGCATGTCGATGGCCGTGTGCGCAAGGTCCACGAGGCGGCTTCCGAGGCGGTTGCGGGAGGGGTAGAAGACGTGCCGGTATGCCTGCTGGATGGCGACCGCCAGCTCCTGCTCGGAACGCCGGTGCTGTTCGCGCACCTGATCCTGCTGGTGTTCGGCCAGCTCGGCCAGACGCTCGGCCTTCTTCAGCTCACGCAGCGCCAGACGCCGACGGCTCCGGTCCTGCATGTTCGATTTGCGGGCTTCCTCGGCCGCGACGAACACGAGGTGATTGCGCAGGGCTCTGAGCGCGGCACTTTCGGCGCCCTTGCGCGAGAAGATGCGTTCGATCGGGTCGGGCGCCTCCTCGACCGTCGGCCCTACCGACACGGCGTCGTAGGAAAGGACGACGAGCTTGGGCTTTCCGTCGCCCACTTCGTCCGGCACGTCGAACGGTCCTCCGGGGAAGCTGATCGCGTCGAAGACGGGGCCGGAGAAGATCCGGCGGATGCGGTCGTTTAGTTCGGCGCGGGCCTCGCCGCCGTCGACGTGCTGTTCCTCCCGCCGGATGATCTGGCTCAGGTTCGCTTCGGCCAGGAAGCGCAGCGGAGCGGCGGGGCGGTCGTCCAGGTAGGCGGATTCGGCGACGAACTTCTTGCGCGCGTCCTCGATGAAGCTGATGTCGAGGGCCGGCCCCAGCATCGAGTAGCGCAGCCGGTCGGGCGCCAGCCCCTTGAGGGGGTCGTTGAATGCCAGCGTATGCATGAAGATGGTGCGCGCCGCGTACTCCGCGTACGGAGGCAGGCCACCGTGGTGGGCGGCGTCGATTTCCTGGGCGAGCGACTTCCTGCCGGCCGGACCGGCGACGTCGTTGGCAATGGCCGGCGCGTAGCGGTCCTGGCCCAGGCGCGTGAGGATCTCCTGGCGGATCGGCTCGTGACCCGGGTCGATGTGGTGGAGGTGGATCGCCGTTGCGTCGCCGGGTCGTTCGGCCCAGAGTTGGCCGACAGTGCGCGCCAGCAGCCGAAGCATGCCGCGGACCCGCTGGAACGTGGCGAGCGTTGCCGTCTTGCCGGTCAGGGTCTCCAGTACTTCTGGATGCAGGGGGTAGCTGGCGCGAAGGGCTTCCACGGTCTCGGAGTGGTTGGCCGAAGCGGGGAGCGAGTCGGCATGAGCGGACCAGAGTCCGCGGTAGTCGTTGGCGACATCGGCCCTCGCGCCCGCATCGATGCTCTCGAACAGGCGCCGACGCAGCACCTGGATCGTCTCGTCGTCCGCGGTCGGGTTGAGCAGAGTGGCCTTGCGAGCTGAGACGCTCTCGGCTTCGGCCATCTGATCGGCGATGAAGCGATTCTCCTCACTGTAGGCGTCCGGTGCGCCGGCGTCTCCCTTGCCGATCGCCAGCGTATAGACGAGAGCCGCGTTCGGCGTGTTCTCGATCGCCTTGAACAGGGAGGTCAGGAAGGCGGTTAACTGGTCCCTCGCGTCGTCGACACGACGAACCTTGCGCAGATAGACGGAGAGTTCGTCGAGCAGGATGAGGGTCGGTTCCCCACCGAACAGCTCCTGCAGGGTTCCTGCACCGGGTGCTGCTCGCATCTCGTCGCTGTTGCGTACACGCTCGTAGCCGGTGGTACCAGCGAGCGCGTAGGCGATCTCGCCCCATGGCGTGTAGGCGAGAATGCCACCGCCGAGCGCCCGGCCGTTGGCCGGGTCGGCGTTCTCGCCGTCGAACGCCGCGACGCGCACCCTTCCGGCGGGCAGCAGGGCCGGGTCGAGGAACTCGGAGGTGTCGACAACGCCCTCCATCCCGCGCGCCGCGTGGACCAGCGCGATCAGTCCGTGGGTCTTGCCGCCGCCGTAGGACGTGTCGAGGCGGAAGATCGCCGCTGCTTCGCCGCCAGCGCCGCTGAGTCGCCGGCAGACGTTGGTCAGAAGGTCCCGCAGGCCCCGGGTGGGGTAGGTGTTGGCGAAGAACTGCGCGGGATCGACGTAGGCCGGACTGGCGGTACCGCTGAGAACCGAGGCGAGATCGGCGGCGAAGTCGGCGTCGGCCACCGCTCCGCGGAGGATGTCCTCGCGTGGGCGGCAGGCCTCGAAGATCGTTGGGGCGGCCACTTCGGCGGTAGGATAGCGCCTACAGCCCCGCGTCGTCGGCGGTGTCGTAGGGGAGCGCTCGGCGGTCCAGGAACTGCTGTGCCACCTCCTCCCCACGGGCGTCCAGAGCCGCTTCCGCAGCCGCTGGCAGTTCGGCAGATGCTCTGCGCCAGTCGTCGAGCGCGATTGGCTCGGCGTTGGCCGGAGGCTCGATGCGACGGAGGCGGTCGGCGCCAATAAGCAACCCAGCTTGACCGTTGGCGTTCTGAGACTGAAGGTCCATGGCCGCGAGGATAAGGTCCCACCAGATGAGCTTGCCGCCCAATCGGATCTTCCACCTGCCAATTCGTCGGCGGGCCGTGCCGCAGCCCAGTCCGAGGATGCGGACTTGGTCGCGAGAGACGTCGAAGCAGGACAGTGCCTCGGTCAGCGCGATCATCGTTGGGTTGTTGGCCCAAACGCCTCCATCGACGAGCACATAGCCGCTTCCGTCGCGGAGCGGCTGGAAGAACGTTGGCGCAGCTGATGTGGCTTCACCGACCGTCGCCATCAGCTTCGCACCGTCGAGGTGGTAGTCCGGATGGTGAGGCGTCTTGTAGACGAAGACCTCGCCATACAGCCCTTCCATGGCGGGCACGCAGAGCCGTGCGCTCGACTGGCTGAGTCGCAGACTACCGAACGACTCCAGCAAGAGGCGGCTCAAGGCTGCGCGGTTGTAACGGTAGAGCACGTAGCTCATGGCACCCCGGCCAAGTACGCCAAGGCGCCCAAGACGGGCCGGCGGGAACACCTCCCCGCCACGGTTGATGTAGAAGTTTCGCAGCCTCGCTGCAGGCAGGCCGGCTCCGAGACCCAGCGCGATGATCCCCCCGGTTGACGTGCCAGCGATCAGGTCGAAGTAACGGGTGACAGGCTTACCGCCCAGGTACCGTTCTTCAAGCCCGGCGAGGAAGGCGGCCGGAAAGACCCCTTTGATGCCGCCGCCGTCGATGGCGAGGATGCGGAACTCGCGATTCTTAGGCCACGGGAGCCGCTTTCGCCTCCGCTTGAGCGAACCCGCCGACCGTGGGGCCGGTCCTGTGGCCGCCACTTCAGTCGGGTTCCGGCCAGATGCCGGTTCTCTGCCAGAACTCGTAGCGCCAGAGCCACTCGGCGGTCCACGGCACGATCTTGTCGGCGATAGAGAGTCCGGGATGCCATTCGTCGCTAGCGTCGTCGTAGAGGCAGAGCAGCGGCAGGTGGGGAAGACGGCGGTTCGCATAGACGTGGGGGATCGGCTGCTCCGGTTGCAATGGACGCCGATGTAGCAACGGGTCAGTCACGGTCACTTCGGGCATGGGGGACTGGTTCGGACTTCGGCGGTTCAACCGGTGGAGGATCTCGATTCTGTAGGGCTGGCTGTCAGGCGTAAGCTCCCCTTCCCAGTGGATCCTGGTCTTGTTCCTGTCCAGAACCTTGAAGTTGCTCCAGCGCAGCCGCATGCGCCGCTGCTGTTCGTAGGTCGAGAGGGTCAAAGCCCGTCCTCTCCGTCGCCGTGGAACGTGTGACGGGGCACGGTTCTGGCGACGCTAGATCCTGCAACCGCAGTACCGGCGATCACGCCGCCGGTCGAAGTCACGCTCATCGGGCCGTGTGGGAGTGTCTTGAGGTGGGGCTCGATTGCTTTCAAGGCGGGGGCTTCGCCGAAGAGACTGACCAGGATCCGCCTAATGTCATCGATGTTGGAGGTTCGTTGGAGCTTGAGGAGGTCGGCGATGAGGTTCCGCAGATCGGCGATGAACGTCGCTTGCGCCCCCAGGTTCCCTGGCCACCGATCCGTGAGTACGTCGTCGGGGCAGACTGGGTTCGCGACTCTGATCAGTAGGGAGTTCGATTCGCAGCGCTGGAACTCGTCAAGGAGACTCTGGGCCAGTTGAAGTAGGACGTGCAGCAGGCCTGGGCCGCTCATCGCTGCGTCAGTGGCTGCGTCAGCGACGAGCTTCGACAGCACGACGGATGGGGGTCGGCGACCAGTTCGCGTGTCGTACTGCACGTTGCGCCAACGCTTGAACAGTTGGAGCGCAACGATCACTCGGGACTTCTGCCCAACCGGTACCGGTGCAGGCACGGGTTCGGCGGCCAGAATCCGCTCCTCGTAGGTCTGGGTGCGGCCCAGGAACCAACGGGAGAAGTCGTTGTCGTCAGGCATACGCTGCTTGAACCACTCGCCAAAGCCGTACGGGTTGGCAATCAGGCTCCTGCCAGCGTCGAATGGGCCGTGCGACTCGTGCTCGAAGATCCAGCTCTGTCGGGGAGGTGTTCCGATTTGGAGAATGGCGGGCGTGAGGTCGACGTGCATTCCGCCCTTGTAGCTGATCGTCACGCAACGACTCCGGCGACGTGTACATCCGAAGTAGCGTGACCCCGGTTCGCTGCGAACAGCGTCGAACAAGATGTCGAGGACATGGCTAGGTGCCGTGGCGATAGCGAGCCTCAGTTGAGTCACGGCATCGATGTCAAACTCGTCGTTCGTGACGCGGGAGTTGATTGTCGCTCCGATCCTCATCGATCCTTGTGCGTAGGTCGTCTCGACGAGGCCGTACAAGGGACTGCCTTCACGCTGGATCCAGTGATCCAGCGTTTGGTACCTGTCGGTCGCCAGTCGATGCAAGGTTGGGCTGAGCTGGACCCTGATTGCGATATCGGCGAGCAGGGTGTCGGCGAGCCCTTGTCCGACGAGGTCGGGGGCCGACGTTGTTCGGAGCGGAGTGTCGCGGTCTGTCACTAGTGGTCCTCCCGAGAGTACGATCATCCGTTGCGCGTTCTGGCGCTGGCCGACGAGGAAGTATACACGAGGGAGTTTACAAATGGGAATATGATAGGGTGATTCGTCACCCCCAGAATCTGCTGGCGCGTTCCCGGAGGAGCCCTCGGACGAGGATCTCGGCATTCGGAACGGCAGCGTAAGTGTTTGACTGTCAGTACTTTAGGCCCTAGACTGGAGGGACTTTGTCGGCTTTCCCCGTCGGCTACTCGGCCCTGACGCCATGATCGGAACGCGCCTGAAGCTGGCCCGCACGAGGGCGGGTTTGTCGCTTCGGGGCCTGGAGGCGCGGATAGACCGGCTGGTCACCGCGCAGGCGATCGGCAAGTACGAGCGCGGCGAGTCGTCGCCCCGGCCGCGTGTTCTGGAGGCCTTGGCGGATGCCCTTGACGTTGCGGTGGACTACCTGTTCGAGGAAGATTCGCTCCAGATTTCCTCGGTTGAGTTTCGACGCAAGGGTCGCTTGGGGAAGCGCCAATTCGCCAGGATCGAGGCCCAAGCGGTGGACGCCCTCGAGCGGTACATCGCGGTTGAGGACATTCTGGGAGTCCCAAACCCGCGTTGGAAGGCTCCGTTTGGCTGCCTTGCTGGGCTAAGTGCACCGCCGGACGCGGACGAAGTCGCTGAGCGGGTAAGGGAGTGCTGGAGCTTGGGTGACGGTCCCATTCGCAGCATGGTCGGTTTGGTCGAAGAAAAGGGGGTTCGGGTCCTCTCCCTGGACCTTGGCGCCGGAAGGCTGGATGGGTTCATGGCCACTGCGCGACGTGCCGACGGAGAGGAGCTCTCGGTCATCGTGGTGAACGAGAGGAAGAAGGACGGCGAACGCCGCCGGTTCACGGTGGCGCACGAACTGCACCATCTGCTGATGGGTGACGGGGAGGACCGGGAATCGGAGCAAGCGGCCCACCGGTTTGCCGGCGTCCTCCTGATGCCTGAGTTGGCATTGCGGGAACGGCTCGGTACCGGGCGCACGTCCGTGACGTGGGAAGAGCTCATCACGCTCAAGCGCCTGTTCGGAGTAAGCCTGCAAGCCCTCACGTTCCGTTGTCGAGAACTGGGGATCTTTGGCGTGCCGCTGGCCCGGCAGCTACAGCGGGAGTTCGTGCGGCGGGGCTGGAGTCGGCCTCCGTATGAGGAGCCGGGCGTGTCGAAGCCGGAACCCCCCGGGCGATTCCGTACTCTCTGCCTTCGAGCTCTCTCCGAGGGTCACGTTACCGCCAACCGTGCAGCGGAACTCCTGGGCACCTCGGTCGAGGATCTGTACGGCCAGTGGGTCGATCAGCCTCTCTACAGAGAGGGTGCCTAGCGACTCGGCAGTCCGCGAGTCTCTGATCGCCGAGGGCGTGCGACGGTCATCCGTCCCCGGACGCCGGGAACTCCTCCAGAAACCAGAACTCGCCGTCAAGCGCCCCTGCCTCCTCGCCGACGGCGGCCGCCTCGGGCGTCGCCATGTACGCCTCGGCCCGCTCCCGGTCCTCGACGCCGAGGATGAAGAACACCTCGTCTTCCGTGTCGGCCGAGCGCCAGACGCGCTCGACGGTCAGTCCGGCCGCCAGGCCGGCGGCCTCCTGCTCGTCGAAGACGCGCTTCCAGTGGTCGATGTCCTTGACGCGGTTCCGAACCAGCAACACCATGCTTCAGCTCTCCTCGGGGCGGTAAGCGTCTACTCTTCCTTCGCGACCCACCACGCCCGCGTACCCGGCACGAACGCCGTGACCCCCGACGGCCCCAGCTCGACGCCGCGCATCCGCTTGCTGAAGCCCCAGGTGGTGCTGTAGTTCCACAGGAACAGGGCCGGCTGGTCGGCCTGGACATGGGCCTGCAGTTCCCGCAGCAGTTCGGCGCGGCGCTCGGGATCGAGTTCCACGCGGGAGCGGTCGAACAGCTCGTCGACCTTGGGGTTGCTGTAGCTGTCGTAGTTGCGGCCGTTGTCGATCGCTTCGCTGTGGAAGAAGTTGCGCCAGATGTCGGGATCGGCGAAGACCTGGTAGGTGTCGACGTGGGCGATCATCTCGTGCTGGATCAGGAGCGGCGAGCGGCTCGCGTTCTCCTGGATCTCCGTGTCGAAGGAGACGCCGATGCGGCGCAGGTCGTCGCGGTAGATGTCGACCATGCGGCGGGCGTCGACGAAGGACTGGGGCAGGTTCATCATGAAGTGGAAGCGGACCTGCTCGCCGTCGATCTCCTTGTAACGCCAGCCGTCGTCGGGGCTGGTCAGCCAGCCGGCCTCGTCGAGCAGCGCGGCGGCCTTCTCGAGGTCGTACTCGAGCGGCTTGACGTCGGGATTGTGGCTCCAGTGGCTGGGCGGGAACATCCCGTTGGAGCGGGTGTAGACGTTCCAGCTCACCTGCCGCAGCACGCGCTCGGCGTCGTAGGCGTGGGCCATGGCCCGCCTCACCCGGACGTCGCCGAAGAAGTGGTTGTTGCCGCCCTGCTGCCAGCCGATGTAGGCCTGCATCCAGCGCGGCCCCCAGGCCTTGACGCCGGCGGCGTGAAAGTCCTCGTCGTTCGTTTGGCTGCCGTGCTGCTGGACGGTCAGCCAGATGTCGTCGAGCTGTCCCTTGCGGAACTGGAGCAGGGCGGCGTTGCGGTCGCTGTGGGTCGTGATCGCCTGGCGGCGGATCGGCGGCTTCTCGTGGTGGTAGTCCTCCCAGCGCTCGACGATGACGCGGTCGGCATGGATCCACTCGACGAAGCGGAAGGGCCCGTTGCCGATGCCGAGTTCCCGGAGGTATCGGTTGTAGTAGGGGCTGGTGCGCAGCGTCGGATCGGCCGCGCGCTCCTCCGGGTTGTTCAGGATGTGGGCGGGAACGATGGGGAAGTAGAGGTTGTCGATGCGGAGCGCCGAGACCTGGCGGTGGACGACATCGAAGGTGATGTCGTCGATGATCCGGATGTCCTCGATCTCGGCGGCCTTGTACTTGTAGTCGACCGCCGGCACGTTGTCGTCGGCGATCGCCTCCCAGGTGAAGCGGACGTCCTCGGAGGTGACCGGCGCGCCGTCGTGCCAACGCATGCCGGCGTGAAGCTTGATGCGGTGGACGAGGCCGCCCTCCAGCTCTTCGACCTCGTCCACCATCGCCGGGTTCCACTCCGCGGTGAGGTCCGGGGCGCGGTGCGCGATCGGGTCAAACAGCAGGCGGTAGAGGAAGCCGTCCGTCCAGGCGCGGATGAAGAGCGGGTTGAGCGACGTCGGCTGGTCGAGCGAGTAGCGGTTGATCGTGGCCTCGGTGTCGGCCAACTCCGGGTCGAACGGCGCGAACAGCGAATCCGGGTTGGTGACCGGATCCGCGCCCGGGTCGTAGTCGAACATCGCGCTTCTGGCCGGCGCGGCGGGATGGCCCAGGCAGCCCGTCAGCAGCAGGGAGGCCGACGCCCCGAGTGCGGCGATGCCGAGCCGGGCGATCACACGCACTCGGCGCCGCCGCCGCCGTCGAGCTGGACGGGTCGGCCGCAGAACTCCTGTTCGCACATGGCGGTCAGCGTGTCGGCGTCGTCCACGTTGGCCCAGGCCCTCCGGCCGTCCGGCAGCCGGCAGGCCAGGTGGGCCACGGACGGTTCGGTGGTCGGGGCGGCGCGCTTGCCGTATACCGAGCGGAACGACTTCGTCGCCTTCGCGGCGCCGCCGCCGAACATAACCGCGTAGGACTCGATCTCCGCCGGGCCGGCGTAGTCGGCCACGGCCTCGCGCTTCGGCAGCGCGTGGACCTCCGCGGTCAGGTCCTCGTGGCGGTAGGGCGTGGCCGGCTCGTCCGTGGAGTAGACGCCGAAGGAGTGTTTGGTCAGCATGCCGCCGTTCGCGGTCACCAGGGCGCGGCCGCCGTCCGTCTCCCGCAGCAACTCCGCGGTCCGCGCGATCGAGTGCATCACGTAGCTGTTGAGCGGCCCGCCGCCGAACGTCAGGCCGCCGGTGACGGAGAGCGGGCGCTCCAGATCGAGGCCGAGTTCCCGGGCGGCGACCTGCACGGCGCTGGGGAAGCAACTGTAGAGATCGACGAAGTCGAGGTCCGCGATCTCGACCCCGGCGAGTTCGAGGGCCCTCCGGCCAGCCAGCCGGATCGCCGGCGACGAGTGGAGGTCGTTGCGCTCGGAGACGAAATAGTGGTCGACGGCGTCCGTACCGCTCAGGGGGAAGACCATCTTCGATTCCGGCACGCCGAGCGACCGTGCGAGATCGAGCGAACAGAGGACGACCGCGGCCGCCATGTCGACCCGCATGTTCGCGTTCATCAGCTTCGTGTAGGGATAGGTCACCGCGCGGTTCGCGGGCGACACCGTGCCGATGTCCGCGGCCGTCAGCGGCTTCCTGATCCAGGCGTTCGGGTTGCCTTGCGCCACCCGGTTGAAACCGGCCCAGAGCTCGGCGATTCTGGTGCGGTGACCCTCCACGGTCTCGCCGTTCCGGCGCCGCAGCGCGATCTCGAACAGGGAGTAGTACTGCACGGCCTGCTGGATGCCCCGCGCCATCTCCATCTCGTGCCGGGTCCAGCGGGTGTCGCCGTAGCTGGCGTCCGGCAGCTTCACCGGATCGTCGTCCTGGAGCCAGTCGAGTTCCAGTCCCGCTTTCGCGGCTCGGCCCATCGTGCGGCCGCATTCGGCGGAGCAGAGCACGATCGCTTCGCGACGGCCGCTCTGGATGTCGAGCGCGCTCTCGTTGAGCACCGCCTGCACCTGGTTGCCGCTGACCACGGAGAGCCCGGTCTCGGCGCCGGGCATGTCCAGCGCCTCGATGACCATGAGCGCGGGGTTCCGGTAGCCCCAGACGCCCTTCATCGCCCGCACGGAGTCGATTCGCCGGCGCAGGTCGCCCGCTTCCGCGTCTTCGAGGGCGTTGTCCACGGCCTCGACCATCAGCTCGATGGGCGCTCTGGCCTCGGCGGGATCGTCGGCGCGCTGGAGCACCTGGGCGATGCCGACCAGAACGGGAGTGCGCTGGGTCATCTGAGGGGACGTGTTCCTTTCGGGGCCGTCGTTGCGCCGGGGGCGGGCCGTCAGTGTAGCTTGCACAGCGGGTCTCTGGCAGGATCGCGCGCGGTCGGCTTGTCGGAGTTACAGGAACGCCTCGCCGGCGTGGTCCTCGAAGGCGTCCGCCTGCCGGATGTAGCGAAGCAGCATGTTCGCGTTCCTGTGCCTGGTGACTTCCATGATCTTGTCGAGCCTGGCGCGGTGAACGGCCGCACTGGTCACGAAACCGGCTCTCAGGGAGTGGCTCGAGTACTTGGCCGGATCGAGTCCGATGGCGCGGACGGACTGCTTGACCAGGCGGGGGATGTCGGACGGACTGAGCGCCCGGCCCTGCAGCCGGCCGCCACGCCGCATGGTCTGGAACGCCGGACCCCGATCGATGCCGGAGAGGGTCAGCCACAACCGCAGCCGTTTGACCGGCCGGATGGACGAACCGTCCGGAATCGCGATCCTCTGGCCCCGGCCGAGCTGGTCCGTCTTCGAACTTCGGATAACCAGGAACATGCCGTGCTCTTCGCCGGCCTCGCCCACGAACTTGACGTCGTCGACTCCGAGTGCACAGATCTCGGAGCGTCGCAGCGCCCCCGCGAAGCCGACCGCGATGACGGCCGCGTTGCGCATCGCGATGAGCCGGTACGCCGCCTTCTTCCCTAGCTGGTCGCAGTACCCGAGAATGGCCGCGACTTCGTGCTCACGAAGCGCTCTGACGCGGCGCTGCGGCCCGTTCGCGAGGCGTCCGAGACCGCGGAGGACGCTGCTCACCGTCGCGTGGTCCGCGGGAGAGTCACGATCGTGTTCCCTGAACTTGCGGTTGATCGCCGCCAGGCTGATCCTGATCGTGCCCAGCGCAAGCGGCTCTTCGCGTTTCGTCGTCGCCCGGGGCGAGCGCGGCGCCGACGCCATCCGGACCAGAAAGCCGGCCACATCGTCTGGTGTGGCGGCCATCGGGTCCCGTCCGATCTCCTCGCAGTGCGCTGCGAAGCGGTTCCAGCCCAGCCGGTACGCGGCGCGCGTGTTCTCTGCCAGGGACGTTCGGAGCGCGTCCTTGACGGAGATGGCTCCTCCCCTGGCGTGTCTTCTCGGGTTCTCCGCGTCCACGGCTGACTACACCGCGGGCCTGACCTGACGGCTGGAATAGACCTCCGCCGAAGACTGTTCGAGGAGATGCCGAATCGACGGCGCCGGAAGAAAGCCGGTAGGCGGCCCGGGATGCCCACGCCTGGTCCGCTCATCGCCTGAAAGGCGCCTCATAATGTGTGTTGTCAAGCCCTTTGGGCGAACCGGCTTTCGCCGGGTCCCAGTGGCGTAAGTCTTTGGGGCAGAGACGCTTCGGCAGCGCCGGGGCGACTATAGCGCCCCGGGCGGCAGGCCTGCGGGCCTCTGGCTACAGGAACGCGGCTCCGGCGTGATCCTCGAACGCGTCCGCTTGCCGGATGTAGCGGAGCACCATGTTCGGGGTGGCGTGCCGCGTGACCTCCATGATCTTGTCGAGCCGCGCCCGGTGCGCCGCCGCACTGGTCACGAAGCCCGCCCTCAAGGAGTGGCCCGAGTAGTCGGCAGGGTCCAGGCCGATAGCTCTCGTGTAGCGCTTCACCAGTCGGGCGACGTCGGTCGGGTGCATCGGCCGCCCCTGGACGTGGCCGCCCCGCCGCATCGTCTGGAAGAGCGGCCCCTCTGCGATGCCGGAGAGGACGAGCCACCGGCGCAGCCTGGCGATCGGGCGGAGCAGACGGCCCTCCGGCACGGCGATCCTCTGGCCCCGTCCGAGTTGGTCCGTCTTTGACCGCCGGATGTGCAGGAAGATCCCCGACCCTTCATCCGGCCCGTCGAGGAACTCAACGTCGGCGACTCGCAGAGCGCAGAGTTCCGAGCGCCGGAGCGCCGCCGCGAAGCCGAGCGCCATGACCGCCGCATCCCGTACCGCGATAAGCCCCCGGCGGGCGCGAGCCGCCTGCTCGTCGCAGCAGGCCAGAATGCGGGCCATCTCCCCGGCCCCCAGCGCCTTGACCTGCCGCTGCCGCTGAGCCGAGCGGCGTCTGAGTCCGCGGAAGACGTCGGCCACTCTCACGTCGCCGGCCGGCGAGTTCCGGTTGTGCTCGCGGTACTTCCGGTTGATCGCGGCTAGCGCGACCCGGATCGTTCCCATGGCGAGAGGCGAGCCCTTCCTGGTCGTGGCTCGTGGTGACCGGGGCTGAGAGGCCATCCTGACGAGAAAACCCGCCACGTCGTCCGGCGTCGCGTCCATCGGGTTCCTGCCGACCTTCTCGCAGTAGTCGGCGAACCTCAGCCAGCCGGCCCGGTAGGCGTTGCGCGTGTTCGCGGACAGCGACGTCCGGAGCGCATCGCTGACGCCGTCCGCGGTATCGAGAACCCGTCTCTTTCTGTTTGCCACCTGCACTTCACTCCTTCGCGGACCGACGGCTCGAGCGTCGTCCGTGCGCGGGGCAATTTGATTTCGTTAATCACTCCTGACGGTAAACGCGTAGGAGGCGTTTCCAGCCACGGAGTTAGTCGTACATAACACACATAGTCAAGCAGTAACGTCCTGAATCGCAGGGAACAGTCCAAGGGGCAAACGGTCGTCCGGAGTCGCCGGAGTGGCGGTTGATCTTCTCAGGCCGGCTATCGAGAACGGCCGCTTCCTGCATGAACGAACTCGGTATTTGGGGACTACGACACTCTTTCTCCTGGAGGTGATGCGAGGCAGGCGAGGCTCACCGGCGGACGAACCGCCGGTTGGTTCCTAGAGACGGAAACGGCGTGGGCTCTTTGGCCCTCGCCAACTTGAACCGGGGCGGAAGACCCGTCCCAGATTTGTGTCGGCGCGGATGCGCCGGCCAAAGGAGAATGAGTTGAAGAACTATTTGATGTTCGCGCTTCTGACTTGCGCGACTGCTTCGATGGCCTTCGGTCAGTTCGGCGTTGTCGTCGATTCGGCGAAGGTCGAGATCGCCTGCCCGGACGACGAGTGCCATGTCGCCCCGTTTTTCAAGGGCGAGGGCGGGTTCATCGGCGAACTGGCCGATGGGTTCGACGAGGTGAACTTCGTCGTCGACTGCGGTTCGGTCCAGACTTCAGCCATGGCTGACGTCAGCGGCGGCGTGGCGTCCAAGCTCCTGAGCATGGCCAACGGTCTGGCCTGTGCCGATGGCGGCAAGGTCGAGATCCACGGTCTGAAAGACGGCGGCTGGTACTGGATCAACGACGCGATGAACTCCGCGGTTGCCTCTCTCGTGGCCAAGGACACGCTCGGCAACGACATGGTCATGCCAGCGGATCCGGGTTCGTCCGACATCACGTTGGAGTCGATGAAGGGTGGCGCCACGAGCATCGTCAAGCAGGCGAGCACCGGCCGTATCGGCATCCTTCACCACGTCCTGCCTGAACCCATGAAGGACGCGCCCGAGCCTGCGGCTGTCTGCGGTGCCAGGTACTGGGCTCCGACCAGGAGCTACTACAGCCTGGACAGCGGCTGCATGATGGGCGACGGGGGAACGATGATCGTGATGACCGGGCCTGCGGATACGCTAACCGGTCGCCGGACGACGGTTCCCAGCGGCGGTGTGGTGTACCGCCCCACCGTTGCGAACAGCACGACGTCCGTGACGTTCGGACTTTGGGGCAACGGCTCAGGTCACATCACGACGGCGTCGGGTAGTGCCGCCGCGCTGAAGGGCTGGAACATATCGGCGGCTGCCGGGCACATGCCGACTCCCTTCGTTTCCGACTTCAACGTGACGATCGCGGACTCGCCTAACTCGAGCCTTAGTGACGCGGAAATCGAGAAGACGGACGGCACCACACTGGAGAGGTCCACGCCGATGCAGGTGGTCCCTGGAACGGACGGCGTCGACGCCACGGACGGCGTACAACCGGATCCCGAAGGCGACGGTGACTCCACTCCTACTCCTCCCATTACCGCGGCAGCTGACGACGCCCGAATCGAGAACGGTTGGGGCATGGTTGACGGCACGGCCATGTACTGCAGGCAGGCAGTCAGCCATGACGCTGGCAACATGCTGCTCCACTTCGCAGGAGTAGTAGGAGGGTCCATCATTCTGGTGGACCCGGATGGCGACGCCACCGCTGAGGAGGGTACTCCCAGTGAAGGAACGGCTACTCCCACCTTGGCCAACACCAGCAGCTACACCGAGCAGAACACCTGGATTGGCCAGTGGAACGGCCCTGCCGACTCCGATCGCCTGATTGCCAGGATTGATGTCGACGCGGACGGCGTGGGCTCTGGCGACACTATGACGTCTGTCCCGGTGGTCGTCTGCGAGATGGAGGCAGGGATGCCGACAACGACGGTGGCCACTGGTGGCATCACGATCAGCGCCTCGACGGCTCACTGCTCGCGGACGGCCAACCACCCGGTGAAGCTGAACATCTCCGCTCCTCTAGCCACGGCAGTGGCGCAGAACTCGGACATCGTTCCCGAAATCTCGGGAGCGAGGGGTGTGACTGCGGCGACGACGCTGACCGTCATGTGCCCGCCAGGCGGCTAGTAGCCAGGTAAGAACGTGATGCTGAGTTCGAACACGGGGTTTCCTCATCAGTTCCCCTCTCCTTGCTCAGTGTCGCCGGCGGTGGCGGCAGAGGTAAACGAAATGAAGGCCGTCGGTCCAAACCAAAAGCCTCCATAGACTTCCCTCGTCGCCACCGCCCCTTTCTTCCGCCGCCTCCGGTTTCATCCGGGGGCGGCGGTTTCCTTTATGCGCGTATGCTCACCGAGGGCCGTGGCCAGGGGCCTGCAGCAGCCGCCGACTCGACCTCCGACGAACGGCGCCCCTTCCAGTCGCTCTTCCAAGTCTCCGAGGGGGAGCCGCGCCGGGCGGGCCTGCGCTAACGTAGCCGGGTTACCCGGCGGCCGCAGAAGATGCTCACCAAGCTCACGATCCGCAACTTCAAGCGCTTCGAGGAGGTGGAGATCGAGCTGGGGAACCCGGTCGTCCTGATCGGCCCGAACAACTCGGGCAAGACGTCGGCGATGCAGGCCCTGGCTCTCTGGGACATCGGCCTCAGGCGCTGGCGCGAGAGACGGGCGGGCGGCAGCGCGCCGGAGAAGCGCCCCGGGGTGACGGTGAACCGGCGCGACCTGGTCGCCATCCCGGTACCGAACGCGAACCTGCTGTGGCGTGAACTCCACACGAGGCACGTTCGCGTGGTGGACGGTCGCCAGCGGACGGACAACATCTGCATCGATGTGTTGGTAGAGGGAACGAGCGGCGGGGAAGCCTGGCAGTGCGGCCTCGAGTTCGACTACGCGAACCACGAGTCCTTCTACTGCAGACCCCTGCGCATCGGTCCTGGTCGTCCCGCGGAGCGGATGCCGATCCCGGAGCCCGCCATGGCCGTCGACGTGGCCTACCTGCCGCCGATGTCGGGTCTGGCCTCGGCCGAGACGCGCCTAGATCCGGGCGCGGTGAACGTCCGCATCGGCGAAGGGCGTACGGCCGAGGTGCTGCGCAATCTCTGTTTCCGTGTTCATGAAGGGGACGCGGAGTCCTGGGAACGGATGTCTGAGCGGATCGAACGCCTCTTCGGCGTCGAGCTCGACCCGCCCGTGTACGTGGAAGAACGCGGCGAGATCTCGATGCGCTACCGCGAGCGCGGGATCTGGCTCGACCTCTCGTCGAGCGGCCGCGGCCTGCAGCAGACGCTGCTCATCCTGGCGTACATGTACGCGCATCCGGGCGCCGTCCTCCTCCTCGACGAGCCGGACGCGCACCTGGAGATCCTCCGCCAGCGCGAGGTGTACTCCCTGATCCGGGAGGTCGCGGCGGAGAGCCACAGCCAGATCGTGGTGGCCAGCCACTCCGAGGTGCTGCTCGGGGAGGCGGCCGGGACGGACACCGTGATCGCGTTCGTGGGCAAGCCGCACCGGATCGACGACGGGGGCAGCCAGGTCGCCAAGGCCCTGACCCGGATCGGCTTCAACCAGTACCTGCAGGCCGAACTGACCGGCTGGGTGCTCTACCTCGAGGGTTCGACGGACCTGGCGATCCTCAAGGCCTTCGCGGCCCGAGTGGGGCACGAGGCGGCGGCGAAGGCGCTCGACCGGCCCTTCGTTCAGTATGTAGGTGACCGACTCTCGAGCGCCGAACTGCACTTCCACGGTCTCCGCGAGGCCTGTCCCGGACTTCGGGGCATCGCGCTGCTCGACAAGCTGCCGGAGAAGGTGGGGGCGGACGACGGCCTGGAGCGGCATGCATGGCGGAAACGGGAGATCGAGAACTACCTGTGCTCCCGGGCGGCCTTCGAGCGCTACGCCGCCGACTTCGCCCGACAGGAGGCGTCGGGTCCGCTGTTCGAGGAGTCGGAGGCCGATCGGCACGTGGAGGCGATGCGGGAGTCGGTGGCGGAGGTGGAGAAGACGATGGCCGATCGTGGCCAGCCGTCTCCCTGGAGTGGCGAGGCGAAGGCGAGCTCCGAGTTCCTGGCGCCGCTGTTCGAGATCTTTGCCGCGAACCTGGACGGACCGAACCTGATGGCGAAGGCGAACTTCCACCGCCTCGCGGAGTTCGTGCCGCAGGAAGAGATCGATCCCGAGGTGGTGGAGAAGCTCGACGCGATCGCCGGCGTCGCGGCGGCCGGCTCGTGAACGTCCTCGTCCGGCAACAGGCTTCGAACTGGGTGCGCCGGCGTCCCCGCCGGCTGCCGCCGGAGGCGGCCATCGGACGTGCCGGCCGAAGGCCGGCTCCACTCGGTCCGGCTGCCGTGCTGGCGCTCCTGGCGCTCGGTTGCACGGCGCCGGTGCCCGAAGAGCCTGCCGGCGCCGCCGAACCCCAGGTGACCCAACCGAACATCCTGTTCCTCTTCGCGGACGACCAGCGGGCCGACACGATCGGCGCCTGGGGCAACGACCTGATCGACACCCCGCACCTGGATCGCCTGGTGGCCGAGGGCTGGAGCTTCCGGCGTAACTACGTCTTCGGCTCGAACAGCGGCGCCGTCTGCGTGCCGAGCCGGGCGATGGTGCTGACCGGACGAAGCTGGATGCGCTCGCCGAACAGGATGGAGGGCGTGCCGACCCTGCCCCGGTTGCTCGAGTCGGCTGGCTACCGCACCTTCATCACTGGCAAGTGGCACAACGGCGAGGAGGCGCTTCTGCGCGCCTTCGACCGCGGTAAGGCGATCTACCTGGGCGGCATGGCGGATCACACGCAGACCGAGGTCCAGGACATCGAGGACGGCGGGATGGTTCGGCGGCGGGTGGGGGAGACCTTCTCCAGCGAGCTCTTCGCCGACGCCGTGATCGAGTTCCTCGACGAGCAGGCCGCGGCGGAGGCGAGCGACGAACCGGAGCAGCCGTTCTTCGCCTACGTGCCGTTCACGGCCCCACACGATCCGCGCCAGCCGCCGCCCGAGTACCGCCAGCGCTACTACGAGCGCAATCTGCCGCTGCCGGCGAACTACAAGCCGCAGCACCCGTTCGACAACGGCGCCCTCATCCTCCGCGACGAGAACCTGGCCGCCTGGCCGCGCACCGAAAACGTGATCCGCGACCAGCTCGCCGAGTACTACGGCCTGATCACCCACCTCGACGACCAGGTGGGGCGGATCCTCGCCGCCCTGGAGGCGAACGGCCAGGCGGAGAACACGATCGTCGTCTACGCCGCCGACCACGGCCTGTCGGTCGGCAGCCACGGCCTCCTGGGCAAGCAGAACCTGTACGAGCATTCCATGCGCTGCCCGCTGATCATCCGCGGCCCGGGCGTCCCGCACGGAACGACCGACGCCTTCACCTACCTCTACGACCTCTTCCCGACCCTGCTCGCACAGGGCGCCGTCGAGGCGCCGCCCGGCATCGACGGTCGGGACCTGACTCCCCTCTGGTCCGGCGGCGACTCGACCTGGCGGAAGAGCGTGTTTCTTCCCTACCGGGACGTCATGCGCGCCGTGCGCGACGACCGCTACAAGCTGATCGTGTACCCCAACGTGAATCACCGCCAGTTGTTCGATTTGGTGAACGATCCGGACGAACTCGAGAACCTCATGTCCGATCCCGAACAAACAGAAACCGCAGTCCGCCTCGAAGCCCTCCTTGAAGGCTGGCAAACCGCCATGGGCGACACCGTGCCGCTGTCGGTCCCCGATCCGGTCCCGTTGCATCGTGACCTCACAGGCACAGAGCGTGAACCCGACCGCTGGCAGCCCGACTGGATCGTGGAGAAGTACTTCGATCCGATCGCTACCGAGGAGTAGTCGAGCGCGGCCCGATGGTCGCCGCTTCGCGGCGCGGTTCTTCAGCCGCCTGCGGCGGCAAGCCGGCGAGGACGCCGGCGCACCCAGTGTGAACCGACGCCTTCCACCCTGCAGGCCCCTCCCGGGCGGGTGCGCATTGTTTCAGCGGGCGTCTTCGGCCTGGGCGCGGCCGCGGGCGCGGATGCCGGCGAGGCGTTCGCCGACTTCTTCGGGCTTGGGGCCCCGGTACATGCGGTTGACTTCGACCTCGTAGTCCATTGCGTCGCCGAGGGTCAGGTCGAAGCCGCGGTCGATCATCCGCTTGTACTGGAACATCACGTCGCGTTGGCAGGTCAGCATGTCCGTGGCCAGGGCGCGGCAGGTGGGGAGCAGCTCGTCTCGCGGCACGATCCGGTTGACCAGGCCCCACTCACAGGCTCGCTCGGCCGACAGGTAGTTGCCGGTCAACGAGAGTTCCTTGGCCCGGCCGGGGCCGATGGCCCGCGACAGACGCGCCGAGAGGCCCCAGCCGGAGAGCAGGCCGACGCGGGCATGGGTGTCGGCGAAGCGCGCCTCCGGTGCCGCGATCAACAGGTCGCAGGAGAGGGCGATCTCGAAGCCGCCCGTCACCGCGATGCCGTTGATCGCGCCGATCACGGGCTGGTGGAGCGACCGGAGCAGCTTCGGCGGATCGGCGATCGCCCAGCGTTTCCGGTTCGGATCGCTCATCTCCTTCAGGTCCAGGCCGGCGCAGAAGGCGCGGCCGGCGCCGGTCAGGATGACCACGCCGACTTCCTCGTCGTGATGGAGGTCTTCGATCGCCTCGGCGAGGTCGTTGCGCAGCTCCTCCGAAAGGGCGTTCAGCACGCCCGGGCGGTTCAACGTGAGGGTGGCGACGCCGTCGGACTTGTCGACGAGAAGAACCGGCTCGGTCATTGCTCGAAACTCTCCTTGTTGGTGGAACGGGTGGGGCATCTTACGCGGTAACCTCTTCCCCCTACTTGCGCGAGGGAGGCAGCGATGGGAAGAGGACTCGTTGAGGGGACGGACCTGACTCTGAATCGCCGGACCCTGCTCGCCGCCGCGGCCGGCGGCGCGGCGATGGCGATCGGCTGCGCCCCGGGGTCGGAACCGGAGGGTTCCGCGCCAGCGGCCGTCAACGGCTGGACGCCGCCGGACGACGAGGCGCGGCGGGCACTCGTGTCGACGGCGCGCTTCGGACCCAAGCAGGCCGTCCGGAGCGCGAACGGAATCGCCATCTGCACCCATCCGCTGGCGTCGGCCGCCGCGGCCGACATGCTCGCGCTGGGCGGCAACGCCTGCGACGGGGTGATGGCCGCAAGCATCGCCCAGGCCGTCGTCGAGCCGCACATGACGACCCTGTCGGGCTGCCTTTCGATGCTCTACTACGACGCCGCTTCGGGCGAGTACAGCTACGTCAACGGGATGATGGCGGCGCCGCAGGCGGTGCCGGACGTGCGGAACATGGACGTGGCCGAGTTCGGGGCGCTGATGACGAAGACGGACGGCACTCTCTGCTTCGTGCCGGGCTTCTGGGGCGGTTTCGAGGCCGGCCTCGACCGCCACGGCCGGCTGCCGCGGGCCACCGTGATGGCGCCGGCGATCCACTACGCCCGCGAGGGCTTCGAGATCCACCCCTTCCTGTGGGGCGAGATGTTCGTCGAGTCGGCGGTGCTGGGCCGGGAGCCCTTCAGCCGCGAGATCTACTTCAACGGCAGCACGCTCCGCGACATCGGCGACAAGCTCGTGCAGAGCGAACTGGCCGACACGCTGGACCGGCTCGCCGAAGACGGCGGCGACCACTTCTACCGGGGCGAGTTCGGCCGCCGGTACGCCGAGACGGTGCAGGCCAGGGGCGGCCTGATCACGGCCGAGGACATGGCGGCCTACGAGGCGTTCTGGGACGAGCCGGTCCATGGCACGTACCGCGACTACGGCGTCGTCGGTTCGCCGGCGCCGGACTTCGGCGGCCAGGCCCTGGTCGAGATCATGAACATGGTCGAGCTGCTCGACCTCCAGCAGACGGGCCCGGCGTTCGAGTCCGGCGAGACGACGCTAAGGATGATGCAGATCATCGGCCGGGTGTACGCCGACGCGGTGGGAGGCCGTTTCGACGGCACCTTGCCCGGGGTGGAGCGGGCGATCTCGAAGGAGTACGCGGCGGAGCGCTTCGCCGCGCTCGACGGCAGGCCGGCCAGCCCCAACGATCGCTACGAGGCGCTGGGCGTCGTGCCGCCGCCCCCGCCGGGCTCGAACCACGTCACGGTGGTCGACGCCGAGGGCAATGTCGCCACCGTGCTGCACTCCGTCATGTCGATGCCGTTCAGGACCGGTATCTACGTCGACGGCGTGTACGCCTGCGCCTCCGGCGTCCACCTCGGCTCCGGTCCGGTCGAGCCGGGAGGACGGGCGCACGCGCGCATCTGCCCGAACATCTTCACGCGTGACGGGAAGCCAGTACTTGCCTCCGGCTCGCCGAGCGTGTCGCTGACCGAGAACATCGTCCAGAACTCGGTGAACCTCCTCGACTTCGGCCTCGACCTGGAGAGCTCGGTCCACAAGCCGCGATTCGGCGGTTCGTCGATGGGGGTGCCCGGTGCGCTGATCGTGGAAGCCGACCTGCCGGGCGATCCGGTGCGGCTGCTCGAGGAAGCGGGCCAGACCGTCGAGGTCGTCAACCCGTGGAACTGGCTCTGCGGCTCCTTCGAGGGCGTCCTGATCGAGGAGGATGGCGCCATCGCCTGCGGCGATCCGAGGCGGACGGCGCAGGCGGTCGCCGTTTGAGGGCGGTCCCGGGGGTCGTCACGGCGTTGCTCCTGGCCGCCGGGGGCGCCTTCGCCGGAGAAACGACGGTGGCGGTGGCCGCCAACGCCGCGGAGGTCGTCGAGACGCTCGCAGCCGACTTCGAGCGGCAGACCGGTCATCGGGTCACCGTGACGGTCGGCTCGACGGGGAAGCTCTACGCCCAGATCCTCCACGGTGCGCCTTTCGACTTGTTCCTGGCGGCCGACCAGGAGCGTCCGCGGTTGCTGGTGGGACAGGGGCTGGCTGTCGAGGGCTCCCGGCGGACCTATGCGATCGGGCGGCTCGTGCTCTGGAGCCCGGATGCTGCAATGGCGATCGGCGAAGACCTGCTGAAGGGCGGTTCCTTCCGCCGGCTCGCGATCGCGAACCCGGACCTGGCGCCCTACGGCGCCGCGGCCCGGGAGACGCTGCGCGAACTCGGCCTGTGGGAGAGCCTGCGGCCGAAGATCGTCCTCGGCGAGAACGTGGGGCAGGCCTTCGCCATGGCGGCTTCGGGGAACGCGGAGCTGGGCTTCGTGTCGCTGGCCTCGGTGCTCAGTCCGCGCAACGGACATGAGGGAAGCTACTGGGAGGTTCCAGAGCATCTCCACACGCGAATCCGCCAGGACTCGGCGCTGCTCGACCGCGCCCGGGACAATCCGGCCGCCCGCGACTTCCACGAGTTTCTGGAGACTCCGGCGGCGCTGAGGATCATCGAGTCGTTCGGCTTCGTCGCCGGCCGGGGCTCGCGATGAATCTGCCCGAACTCGGCCCGCTGTGGCTCAGCCTGCAGCTCGCGGCTTCAGCGACCGCGGTGCTCCTGGTTCTCGGAACGCCGCTCGCCTGGTGGTTGTCCGGTACCCGATCGCGGATCAAGCCGGTGATCGAGGCGGTGACGGCGTTGCCGCTCGTCCTGCCGCCGACGGTGCTCGGCTTCTACCTGCTGTTGCTGATGAGTCCCCGGTCATGGCTCGGCGGGCTCTGGGTCGAGGTCACGGACACGACGCTCACGTTCTCGTTCACGGGCCTCCTGATTGCCTCCGTCGTCTACTCGCTGCCGTTCATGGTGCAGCCGCTCCAGGCCGCCTTCGAGTCGTTGGGGCGCGGTCCCCTGGAGGCCGCGGCGGCGCTCCGCGCCTCGCCTCTGGACGCCTTCCTGACGGTCGCGGCGCCACTCTCGCTGCGCGGCTTCCTGACCGCGGCGGTCCTGACCTTCGCCCACACGATCGGCGAGTTCGGTGTCGTCCTCATGGTGGGCGGGAACATCCCGGGCAAGACACGGGTCATCTCGATCGCCATCTACGAGCACGTGGAGACGCTTCGCTACGGGGAGGCGCACACGCTCGCCGCCGGCCTGTTGCTGTTCGCGTTCGTCGTGCTGGTGTTCGTCTACGTCTTCAACCGGAGGCTGCCGGTTCATGTCGCCTGAAGCTGATGCCAAGGGCATGACGACTGCCGGCAGCGGTTCCGCCGCCTCGCCGGCACTGGAAGCCCGGCTCGAAGTCGACGTTCAGGTCGCCTTCGACGGCTTCGATCTCCAGGTCGAGCAGGCGATTCCGGCGGCCGGAGTGACCGCGGTGTTCGGTCCTTCGGGGAGCGGCAAGACGACCCTTCTGAGGTCGCTGCTCGGGTTCGAGACGCGAAGCCGCGGCCGCATCGCCCTGAACGGCGACGTCTGGCTCGACAGCGAAGACGGGGTCGCCGTGCCGCCGCACCGTCGACCCGTCGGCTGCACCTTCCAGGACGGCCGCCTGTTCCCGCACCTCGACGTCGAGGGCAACCTCGGCTACGCGGATCGGCGGAGCACCCCGGCGCCCGGCATCGCGGCGTCGATCACCCGCGACGACGTCGTCGATGCGCTGGATCTCGGACCGCTGCTCGACCGGCGGCCCGGCACGCTTTCCGGCGGTGAGCGCCAGCGGGCGGCCCTGGGCCGGGCGCTGCTCAGCCGGCCGCGCCTGCTGCTGCTCGACGAGCCCCTGTCGGCCCTCGACCGGCGCCGGAAGGCGGAGATCATGCCGTACCTGCTGGCGCTGCATCCGCGCTTCGGCATCCCGACCCTCTACGTCAGCCACGCGGTCGACGAGGTGGCGTTGCTCGCCGACCGCGTGCTGGTCCTGGCCGACGGCCGGACGCAGGCGTTCGGTGGCACCGTGGAGGTGCTCGAACAGCTCGACCTGGCGCCGCTCACCGAGCGCTTCCAGGCCGCGGCCGTGCTCGAAGCGACGGTCGGCGCGCACGACGACGAGTACCGTCTGACCTGGCTCGACCTGGACGGCCAGCGCCTCAGCGTGGCGCGGATCGACCACCTCGCGGTCGGCGAATCGGCGCGGTTGCTGGTGCGCTCCCGGGACGTCTCGCTCGCCACGGAACGTCCGTCACCGACCAGCATCCGCAACGTGCTGTCCGGAGTCCTCGTGTCGCTGCATCAGGACGAGTCGACCGCCTTCGCCGAAGCGACGGTCGATCTCGGCTCGCACCGGCTGCGGGCGCGGATCACGCGGGCGTCGGCGGCCGAGCTCGGCCTGAGCGTCGGTTCGCCGGTCTTCGCGCTGCTCAAGAGTGTCAGCCTGGATACGCGGGCCGGCCGGTAGCGCCGACCGACCCTCTGCTACGGTCAGCCGCCTTGTCCGAACAGTCGAAGCCGCAGGCCGCGTCAGCCGAGTTCAGTCCGGGCTACTCCCGCTACGTGCTGGGAGTGCTGTTTCTGGTCTACGTCTTCAACTTCGTCGATCGGCAGATCCTCTCGATCCTGATCGACCCGATCAAGGAGGAGCTCGGCGCGTCGGACACCCAGATGGGGTTCCTGACCGGTTTCGCCTTCGCCATCTTCTACACGGGGTTCGGCATCCCGATCGCCCGCTGGGCGGACCGGGGCGTGCGCCGGTCGATCATCGCGATTGGCCTGACCGTCTGGAGCGTGATGACGGCGCTCTGCGGCCTGGCGCAGAGCTTCCTCCATCTCGCCCTCGCGCGCATCGGCGTCGGTATCGGCGAGGCGGCGGGCAGTCCGCCCGCTCACTCCCTGATCTCCGACTACTTCCCGCCGGAGCGGCGCGCCGCCGCGCTCTCGATCTACAGCATCGGTATTCCGGTGGGCGTGGCGCTCGGCTACCTGGCCGGCGGCTGGATGGTCGAGTTCTTCGACTGGCGGGCCGCCTTCTTCGTCGTCGGCATTCCCGGCGTCCTGCTGGCGGTCGTCATGCGGTTGACCGTTCGCGAACCGCCTCGCGGCATGTCCGAGGCGGCCGGCGCCGACACGGAGTCCTACTCGCTGGGCGAGGTGGTCCGGTTTCTCGCGTCGCTCCGCTCCTTCGTGCTGCTCGCGGTTGCCTCCGGCATCGCTTCGCTTACCGCCTACGGCTTCGGCGCCTGGGTGCCGCCGTTCCTGGGCCGGGTACACGGCATGGGCAGCGGCGAGATCGGCACCTGGATGGGCATCGAGACCGGCGTCGGCGGCGTCCTCGGGATGGTGATCACAGGCCTCGTCGCCGACCGGCTGGCGAAGCGCGATCCGCGGTGGTACCTCTGGATCGGCGCCCTGACGATCGCCGTCTACTTCCCCTTCATGATCGCCTTCCTGCTTCTCGACCAGGCGGTTCCGGCGATCCTCTCCTACTTCGTCGTGCTCGCCCTGGGCGCGGTCTACCTCGGGCCGGCGATCGCGATGACGCATGCCCTTGTCACGGTCCGCATGCGGGCGCTCGCGTCCTCCGTCCTGCTGTTCGTGCTGAACCTGATCGGCATGGGGCTCGGACCCCAGATGGTCGGCTTCCTGAACGACAGGCTGGCGCCGCTCTACGGCATCGAGTCGATCCGCTACTCGCTCCTCTGGGTTGGGATGGCCAAGCTGGTGGCGCTGGTCCTGTTCATGCTGGCGGCGAAGTACGTGAAGGAAGACCTGAAGGCGAAGGACCGCCTCAGTGCGGCTGCGGACTGACCGGAACCGGATGGCAATAAACGGGCCGCGATCGCGTTTCTACGGTAGAACCTGATTGCTGCACATTGGACACGGGAGTTCGGTCGAGCCGGCTTCCGGGAGGTACACCATGAAGCGAAAGACGAAGAATGCCCTTGCCCTGTGCGTTGTGGTCGTCTGGTTGGCGACGACGCTGCCCCTTGCGGCCCAGGACCTGCCGGACGGCGTCACCAGGGTGGCGTCGGTGGAGGGGATCACGGAGTACCAGTTGGAGAACGGACTCCGGTTCCTGCTGTTCCCGGACCAGAGCAAACAGCAGATCACCGTGAACATCACGTACCTGGTCGGCTCACGGCACGAAGGCTACGGCGAGACCGGGATGGCGCACCTGCTGGAACATCTGGTCTTCAAGGGCACGCCGAACCACCCCGACATTCCGGCCGAGTTGACCGAGCACGGCGCCTTTCCCAACGGAACGACGTGGTTCGACCGGACGAACTACTTCGAGACGTTTCCCGCGACGGACGAGAACCTCGTCTGGGCGCTCGACCTGGAGGCGGACCGGATGGTGAACTCCTTCATCTCGGCGGAGGACCTCGAGTCCGAGATGACCGTGGTGCGGAACGAGTGGGAAAGCGGCGAGAACCAGCCGATGGGCGTGCTGCGCAAGCGGGTCATGTCGGCCGCATTCGACTGGCACAACTACGGCAACTCGACGATCGGCGCGCGGTCCGACCTGGAGAACGTGCCGATCGAGCGCCTGCAGGCGTTCTACCGGAAGTACTACCAGCCGGACAACGCGATCCTGGTCGTCGCCGGCCGGTTCGAGGTCGACCGTGCGCTGGAACTCGTCGCCGAGAAGTTCGGCGCGATCCCGCGGCCCGATCGGACCGGTGCGAACAGGCTGTTCGAGACCTACACCGCGGAGCCGGCACAGGACGGCGAGCGGACGGTGACCCTGCGGCGGGTGGGAGACACGCAGCTCGCGATGGCCGTGTACCACGTGCCGCCGGGCGCTCACGAGCAGTACGCGGCGGTGGAAGTGCTCAGCCACATTCTTGGCGTCGAACCGGCCGGGCGTCTGTACAAGAACCTGGTCGAGCCGGGGCTTGCCGCGTCGGTGCTCACCTCCAGCCTCCAGCTCAACGAGCCGGGCGTCCTGATGGCCGGCATCATGGTCCGCCAGGAAGATTCGCTGGAGGACGCGGCCGAGGCGCTGTTCGCGACACTCGAGGAGATCGCCGCCGAGCCGCCCACCGAAGAGGAGGTCGAGCGCGCCAAGACCGACTATCTCTCACGGATCGAGCTCTCGTTCAACAACCCGCAGGGCATCGCGCTTCAGCTCAGCGAGTGGGCCTCGATGGGCGACTGGCGGCTGTTCTTCCTGCACCGTGACCGCCTGGAGCAGGTCACGGCGGAGGGGGTTCACGAAGTCGCGCAGACGTACCTGCGGGACTCGAACCGGACCGTCGGCTACTTCCATCCGACGGACGAAACGCCGGAGCGGGCCGAGATTCCCGAGCCGCCGGACATCGCCGCGCTGGTGGCCGACTACACCGGGCGCGAGGCGGTCGCTGAGGGCGAGGCCTTCGACCCGACCCCGGTGAACATCGATAGCCGCACGCGACGCCTGACCCTGTCCTCCGGCGCCAAGGTCGCCTTGTTGCCGAAGCAGAATCGCGGCGAAGCGGTCAACGTGCAGTTCGCCTTCCGCCATGGCACGGAGGAGGGGCTGACGGGCCACGCGATGGCGGGGGATCTGGCCGGCTCGCTGCTGATGCGCGGGACGAAGAACCGATCGCGCCAGGAGATCAGCGACGAACTGGATCGCCTCAAGGCCCAGGGTCGCGTCAGTGGCAGCGTGCTCGCCTCGAACGGCTCCCTGACCACGGTGCGGGAGAACCTCGTGCCGGTTCTGCGCCTGGCCGCGGAGATCCTCCGCGAGCCCGCGTTCGACGCGAAGGAGTTCGACCTGCTGCGCGAGGAGCGTCTGGCGGCCATCGAGTCCCAGCGCTCGGAGCCGATGGCTCAGGTGCCGCAGGCGATGAACAGGCACTTCAACCAGTGGCCGGTCGATCACCCGCGCTACTCGCCGACCTTCGACGAACAGATCGAGCGCCTCAATGCGGTCACGGTAGAGGAGGCCAGGGCGTTCTGGTCCTCCTTCTACGGAGCGCAGGGCGGCACGATCGCGGTGGTCGGGGACTTCGACCCGGATCAGGTCGCAGGTGAACTCGAGACCTTGTTCGGGGACTGGGAGGCGGCCGAGCCGTACGAGCGGGTCGCCGATCCCTATCGCGCGGTCGAGACGGTAAGCGTCGACCTTGAGACGCCGGACAAGACGAACGCGATGATGATGGCGGTGACGACGTTCGCCATGCGCGACGACGACGAGGACTACCCGGCCCTGGTCATGGCGAACTACATGCTCGGCGGCGGCTTTCTGAGTTCGCGGCTGCCGACGAGGATTCGTCAGGAGGAGGGCTTGTCGTACGGCGTCGGTTCGCAGATCGCCGCACCGCCGATCGATGACGGCGCTCTCTTCCTGACCTTCGCGATCTTCGCGCCCGAGAACGCCGACAAGGTGGTCGCCGCCTTCCGGGACGAGATCAGCAAGGCGCTGGAGGAGGGCTTCACCGAGGAGGAGTTCGAACCGGCAAGGCGCGGCTATCTGGACGCGCAACAGAACGGCCGATCCCGGGACCAGGCCCTTGCGGCGATGCTGAACAACAACCTGTTCACCGGCCGGACGATGGCGTTCACGGCGGCCCAGGAGCGGGCGATCGCGGAGATGACCCTCGACGAAGTCAACGCGGCGCTGCGGAGGGCCATCTCGCTTGATGGCATCTCGATCTTCCGGGGTGGGGACTTCGCGAACAAGCTGAATCAGTAGCGCCTGCAGAGTGGAGCCGGCCTTCGGCCGGCGCGCTCTTCAGCCGCCTCCGGCGGCGAGCCGGCGGGGACGCCGGCGCACCCAGTGGCTAGCTACAGGGTGGCCACGAGCGCGGCGATCGACTCCGGGTTCTGCAGTGTCCCGATGTTGACCGCCGTTTCAACGGGCTCGCCGGCGAGGATGCGCTTGATCGGCACCTCGAGCTTCTTGCCGGAGAGCGTCGTCGGGACTTCGGGGATGGCCCGGATCTCGTCCGGACCGTGCCTAGGTGAGAGGCGTGACCGCAGGTGGTGGCGAATGCGCGCGGCGAGCGGCGCATCGAGTTCCGCACCGTCCGCCAGCACGACGAACAGCCAGAGCTGGCCTTCGCGGTCCAGGCTTCCCGTGTCGACGATCACGCAGTCGTCGATCTCCGGCAGCTCGGCGGCTGCCCGGTAGAACTCGGAGGTGCCCATCCGCACTCCGCCGCGGTTGAGCGTCGAGTCGGAGCGGCCGTAGATCACGGAGCGGCCGTCCTGGTCGAACTCGATCCAGTCGCCGTGGCGCCAGACGCCAGGCCAGTGGTCGAAGTAGCTGTCCCGGTAGCGCTCGCCCGACCCGTCGTTCCAGAAGAAGAGCGGCATGGAGGGCAGCGGCTCGGTGATGACGAGTTCGCCGACCTGCCCGGTGACTCCGCGGCCGCTCTCATCGAACGCCTCGACCTTCGCGCCGAGCGAGCGGCACTGGATGCGGCCGCGGCGAACCGGCTGGAGCGGATTCGGGCCGACGAAGCCGGTGCATACGTCCGTGCCGCCGGAGAGCGAACCGAGCCAGACGTCGGACTTCACCTGCTCGTAGACCCAGTCGAAGCCCTCGGCCGGCAACGGCGCACCGGTCGAACCGATGGCCCGCAGGGCCTCGAAGTCGAACTGCCTGCCGGGTTCGAGACCGGCCGCCCGGCAGGCCATCAGGAAGGGCGCGCTGACGCCGAAGCAGGTCACCGCCTCCTCGTCGGCGAGGCGGTACAGAGCGTTCAGGTCGGGCCAGCCGGGCGAGCCGTCGTAGAGCACGACGGTCGCACCCAGCAGCAACCCCGAGATGAGGTAGTTCCACATCATCCAGCCGGTCGTCGTGTACCAGAAGAAGCGGTCGCCAGGTCCGAGGTCGGTGTGCAGCGCCAGTTGCTTCAGGTGCTCGACGAGGATGCCGCCGTGGCCCTGGACGATCGCCTTCGGCAGTCCGGTCGTGCCCGAGGAATAGAGGATCCAGAGTGGGTGGTCGAAGGGCACCGGCTCGAAGGCGAGTTCTCCCGGTTCGGCGGTCAGCTCGTTCCAGGACAGGCCTCGCGGGGAGCCGTTCGTGTTGGCGGATGTGCCGCCGGCCGCTCGCACGACGACCGCCGCGGTGAGAGTCGGCAGCGAGCCGATGACCCGGTCCAGGTCGGGGCCGCGGTCGTACACGCGGCCGTTGTAGTCGTAGCGATCGACGCCGATCAGAACCTTGGGCTCGATCTGGCGGAAGCGGTCGAGCACGCTGTCCACGCCGAACTCCGGCGGACAGCTCGACCAGATCGCGCCCAGGCTGGCGGTGGCGAGGAAGGCGATCACGGCTTCGGCGCCGTTCGGCAGGTAGGCGACGACGCGATCTCCACGGCCGACACCGAGGCGGAGAAGCCCGGCGCGGGCGGACGCGACTTCCCGGCGCAGTTCGTCCCGGCTCAGTTCACGCCGCGGCCCCGCTTCGCTCCGGCAGACGAGAGCCGGTTCCGCACCGCGGTGCGCCAGGGCATGTTCCGCGTAGTTCAGGGTCGCCCCGGGGAACCACTTGGCGCCGGGCATGGAAGTGCTGTCGATCACGCGTCTGGCGGGGGCGTGGAAGCGCACGCCGAAGTACTCGGCGATCGAACTCCAGAAGCCCTCGAGGTCGGTTGTCGACCAGCGCCAGAGTTCGTCGTAGTCGGAGAACCGCAGGCCGCGCTCGGACTCGAGCCAGCGCAGATAGCGAGTCAGGTTGCAGACGTCGACCTGCTCCGCCGAAGGCCGCCAGAGAATCTCCCGATCGGTCACGTTGTTTTCCTCAAAGGCCGAGGCGCGGCGCTAGGCTGTTTGTGACACTCACGACACAAGGAGGCTAGACGATGAAGCATCTTCCAATGCTCGCGCGCGTGGTGCTGGGGCTGATCTTCGCGGTCTTCGGCGTCATCGGCCTGTTCGAGCTGGGACCGCAACCGGAGATGAGCGAGGAGGCGGGTGCGTTCATGGGCGCGATCATGGACACCGGCTATCTGTGGCCGGTCATCAAGGTCTCCGAGATCGTCTGTGGCGTGCTGCTGATCCTCGGCATGTTCGTGCCGCTGGCGCTCGTCGTGCTCGCTCCGATCGCCCTGAACATCCTGCTGTTCCACGTCTTCCTGGCGCCGGAGGGCTCCGTCATCGGGATCGTGATCCTGGTCCTGGGCCTCTACATTGCCCACCAGCATCGGGAGAGCTTCAGCGCCGTCCTGCGGCGCAAGGCCTGAACGAGCTGATTCGAAGCGCCCGGCGGGCGCTATGAGTCGGAGCCCACGGCGATCAGGTGTCGCCGGGCGCGGAAGTAGATGACGCCGTCCGAGATGGCCGGCGTCGCCATCAGGGTCTCGCCGGTTTCGTTGACGGCGATTTCGTTCAACTCGGGGCCCGGCTCGATCACGTAGACGTCGCCGACCTCGCTGTTGAAGTAGATGCGGCCGCCGGCGGCGACCGCTGACGCGCTGAAACCGGAGGCGCCCCGGCCCAGGCGTTTCTGGGTCAGGCGTTCGCCGGTCGTCCAGTCGACGACGGTCACGACGCCGTTGTCGTAGCAGAAGTAGGCGAGGTCGCCGACGACGAGCGGCGTCTGCATGTAGTTCCCGAGCCGCTCGTGGAACCAGACCATTGCGTCGTGGTCGGGATCGAGAGTGCCTTCGGCCTCCGGATCGATCGCGTAGATCGGCTTCAGCCGGCCGTGGGCGTTCGTGATCAGGATCGGACCGTCGCCGGCCCGGATCGGTGTCGGCACAGGGATGTCTCCGCCGCCTTCGAGCCGCCACAGCTCCTCGCCGGTGTCGAAGTCATAGCCGCCGATGTGCCGGTAGCCGTTCAGTACGACCTGGCTCCGGCCGTCTTTGCGCGGGAAGACGGCCGGCGTGCTCCAGGTGGCCACTTCCTCGCGCGGTTTCCGCCAGACGTCCTCGCCGGTAGCCGCATCCAGAACGGCGACGAAGGACTGACTGAGGATGTCAGCCTGGATGATCACCCGGCCGTCGTGAACGATTGGTGAGCTGGCGAAGCCCCACTCGTAGGTGGGGAAGTCGTAGGGCCCCGAGTCGAGGACGCCGAACTGCCGGTTCCAGAGCGGGTTGCCGTCCCGGTCGTAGGCGTGCAGCCCCTCGGAGCCGAAGAAGGCGACGAGGACGTTGCCGTCGGTCGCGGGCGTCGAGTTCGTGTGCGAGGCCTTCATGTGCCGCTTGATCGCGGGCGTCCCCTGGAATGCCGTTTGCTCCCACAGGAGTTCGCCGGTCCGCTTGTCGAAGGCCAGCACCTGGAAGCGCTGGGGCGGCTCGCCCTCGACCGGCGTCCCGTCGCCGTAGAGCCCGACCTTGAGCGACGCCTCGGCGCCTTCGGATACTGCCGTGGTCAGGAACAGGCGGTCCTCCCAGATGACCGGGCTTGAATGGCCCAGGCCGGGAACCGGTGTTCGAAACAGGATGTTCTCGCCGGTCTCCACGTTCCAGGTCGCGGGCGGCGATCCGGTGCCGGCGCCGTCCGCCCCGTTGCCGCGGAAGGAAGGCCAGTTGTCCGAGGCGGCGAGAGGGGCGGCCGTCGCCGCCGCGAGCGCGAACGTGGCGATCACGGTGGCGACCTTCGCCTTGGAGCAGATGCCCATCGTGCGCTACGAACCGCCGCCGACCGCGATCAGGTGACGGCGCGCCCGGAAGTAGATGACGCCGTCCGAGATCGCCGGCGTCGCCATCAGGGTCTCGCCGAGTTCGTTGACCGCGATCTCGTTCAACTCCGCACCCGCCTCGATCACGTAGACGTCGCCGTCCTCGCTGTTCATGTAGATGCTGCCGCCGGCGGCGACGGGCGAGGCGGTGAAGCCCGAGGCGCCGCGCCCCAGGCGCTTCTGCCCGACCCGCTCGCCGCTCTTCCAGTCGAACACTGTCACGACACCGTTGTCGAAGCCGAAGTAGGCCAGGTCGCCGACGACGATCGGCGTCTGCATGTAGTTCCCGAGTCGTTCCTGGAACCAGGCCATCGCCTCGTGTTCGGGATCGATCCCGCCCGCGGCGTCCGGATCGATCGCGTAGATCGGCCGCATCCGGCCGTGGGCGCTGGTGATGAGGATCGGACCGTCGTCGCCGGCCCGGATCGGCGTCGGCACCGGGATGTCGCCGCCGCCCTCGAGACGCCAGAGTTCCTCCCCGGTGTCGAGGTCGTAGCCGCCGATGTGCTGGTATCCGTTCACGACGATCTGGCGGCCGCCGTCGCTTCTTGGGAACACGGCGGGGGTGCTCCAGGTCGGAATCTCGTCGCGCTCGGTGCGCCAGATGTCCTCTCCGGTGGCCGCGTCCAGCGCCGCGAGGAAGGAATCGCCCTGCACGTCGACCTGGATGATCACGCGGCCGTCGTGGATCAGGGGTGAACTGGCGAACCCCCACTGCGCCGTCTTGACCACGAAGTAGCCGGAGTCGAGCAATCCGAACTGCCGGTCCCACAGCGGCTTGCCGTCCAGGTCGTACGCGTGGAGCCCCTCGGAGCCGAAGAAGACGACGAGCACCTCGCCGTCGGTCGCCGGCGTCGAGTTCGTGTGCGACGCCTTCGTGTGGCGCTTGACCGCGGGCGTCCCCTCGAAGGCCGTCCGCTGCCAGAGGAGTTCGCCGCTCCGCTTGTCGTAGGCCAGGACCACGTAGCGCTGCGGCGGCTCGCCGACGACCGGCGCGATGTCGCCGTACAGGCCGACCTTGAGCGACGCCTCCTCGCCCTCGGGCACCGAGGAGGTCACGAACAGGCTTTCGCCCCAGATCACCGGACTCGAATGGCCGAGTCCGGGAACCGCGACCCGGAACAGGATGTTCTCGCCGGTCTCGACGTTCCAGGTGGCCGGCGGCGTTCCCGTGCCGTTGCCGTCCGCGGCCTCGCCGCGGAAGGACGGCCAGTTGTCCGATGCGGCCGCGATCTGGGCCATCGAGACCGCCAGGGCCGTCGCGACCAGGAGGCGCCGGGTCTTCGGCGAGGCGTGTCGCGTCTTCATGACTGGAGTATCTTGGATCATTCTCAAGCGTACGTCGACACGGGAACAGAGTTTATGGGGACAGCGACATGAGTTCACCGATGAGCGTCTTCTGGGATCCGCGCTGTGAGGTGCACACCGTGCCCAGAGGCTTCCCGGAGCGGCCGGAGCGCCTGCAGTTGACACTGCCGTACCTGAGGGAGCGGGGCTGGGACCTGGTGGAGGCTGGTCCGGACGGGCCGTCGGGCGGCATGGCGGGCCAGGCCCGCCGGCTGGCGGCTCTGGTCCACGATCCGGACTACGTCGAACGGATGGAGACGGCCGTCGCCGCAGTCGCCGCCGCGGCGGCGGAGGGCGACTTTCCCCAACGACCGACCCCGATGCTCGACACGAACGACAACCCGTTGTCGCCGGGGACGGCCGACGCCGCCTGGGCGGCGGTCGATGCCGCTCTCGCAGCCGGCGACCACGCGATGCTCGGCGCCGGTCACCGCGCGATGACCGTCACCCGGCCGCCCGGGCACCACTGCGAGCGGGATCGGGCGATGGGCTTCTGCTACCTGAACCAGATCGCGATCCTGGCGCAGGGCCTGATCGACGTGCACGGCGTGGAGCGGGTGGCCGTTCTCGACTTCGATGTCCATCACGGCAACGGCACCCAGCACCTGTTCGACCACCGCGCGGACGTTGCCTACCTGAGCGCTCACCAGTACCCGTTCTATCCCGGTACCGGGGCGGCGAACGAGCGGGGCATCGGTGAGGGCGAGGGCACGACGGTCAACGCGCCGCTGGCGGCGGGCAGCGGCGACGACGTCTACGGCGAGGTCATGCGCGAACTGCTGCTTCCGGCGGTGCGCGCCTTCTCACCGGATGTGCTGCTCGTCTCGGCCGGTTTCGATGCCTGGCGGAACGACCCGATCGCGGGAATGAAGCTGACGGAAGAGGCCTTCCACCGGTTCGGCGTCGATCTGGCCGACCTCGCCGAAGACGTCTGCGAGGGTCGGCTGGTCTCCGTGCTGGAAGGCGGGTACGACGTGGAAGCCCTGCCGCGGTTGATCGACGTCTATCTGCGGGGCACCGTCGGGATGGAGCGGAGCGCCTAGCAGCGGAGGACCGGACCGGAATCCCGGCGCGGCCGGCGCGTTGTACGATGGTGAAGCATCGATGAGGGTGGCTGGACGAGCCCCGCATCGAGCGGGAAGCCGCGAAGAGCGGTCGGACCTCGTTGCCGGACCACCCGGGGAACAACCAGGAGGAGGCAAACGAAGGTGAGATCGAATCCGAGTTTTCCCGTCAGGATCCGCACCCAGGGAATCCGATTGAACGAGGACCTGAAACGCACGATCGAGTTCGAGGCCCAGGGCCTGGAGCGGTTCAACTCGCGGATCGTGGACTGTGAGGTGGCCATCAGCGGCCCGGCCCGGAACCGGCGCAACGGACTGTCGTTCGACGTCGTCGTGAAGGTCGCGCTGCCGGGGCCGGACGTGGTCGTCCACAGGTCGACCGTGGGCGCGCTCCCGATCGCCATCAACCAGTCGTTCGCGACGGCCCGGCGCCGTGTCAAGCGTCAGGCCCATATGCGCCGGCGGCGGAAGCCGATGAGCCGGACGTCCGGTGTCGGCCGGCGGGGCAGGGCCAGGAGCCGCGGGGGGAACCGGCTGGTACGCGCCTAGCGGCTACCGGTCGCCGAACACGCCGTCGAGCACCGTTCGCACGCGGGGCAGCAGGGGATACGTGTCGGGGTCCGAGTCGGCCGCCGTGTAGCCGACCCAGACGGCGACGACATCCCGGTCCGGGTTGACGAGCAGGCCCTGGCCGGCCCAGCCGCCCTTGTAGATGTCGTGGTTCGTGAACACGAGATCCCACTGGTACACGTTGTGCTTGACATCAGGCGACCGGCCTCCGTAGCGGGCGTTCTCGAGCAGTTGCGGCCGCCCGCCGTGAAGCAGGGTCTGGACGTGCTCCTCGGGCACGATCCGCTGGGTTGAGACCTTGCCGAAGCTCGGCGTGAAGAGGAGTCCGAACCGGGCCATGTCCCTGGGCCGCGCCAGCATGCCGCCCGACGTCAGCGGGATCCCGTAGCGCCCGGCGTAGATCGAGGCGTCCGCCTCGGCGCCGATCCGCGACCAGACCTCGCGGCTCAGCGCGTCCTGGAACGGCATTCCGGTGACTTCCTCGACCAGCCAGCCGACGACGAAGGTGTTCGTGCCGCTGTAGTCGAAGCCCTTGCCCTGCTCGGCCCAGCGGCCCACATTCAGGTTGGAGAGCATCGTGTACGCGTCGTCAGGCGTCTTCGCGCTCCGCACGCCGTCGCCGAGCGAGGCTTCGAACTGGTAGTAGCAGGTGCTGCGGTCGGAGTAGTCGCCGTCCGGGCAGTCGACGCCCGACGCCATGTCGAGCACGTTGCGCACCGTCACGCCCTCGAAGTCCGAGCCCTTGAGCGCCGGCACGTAGCGGTCGACGGGCTGGGCCGTGTCGACCTGGCCGCGGTCCTCGAGGATGGCGACGAGGGTGGCTGGGAGAACCTTGGTGACCGACCACCAGATCGGCTTCTCGTAGGGCTGCATGCGCGGATAGCGCTCGAAGACGATGTCACCGCGGTGGAGGATGACGATGCCCATCGTCGTCGAGTGCTGCCCGTGCAGGTAGGCGTCGAAGGTCACCTCGCCTGCCGGCGTCGTGACCCGAAAGTCGGCGATCTCCGCCATGGGCCGGGCTTTGAGATCGCTGACCTGTCCGGCCCGGTAGACGTTGACGGAGGGCACGATCTGGTGGAGGTTGCGGTTTCGCCAGGCCATTGCCTCGCCGGTCTCGGCCCACCAGACCTCGTCGGCCGGATCCGGCAGGCCGCGGTGCTGGCGGAGGTTCTCCTCGACCGTCGAAGGCGATTCGAAGGCGGGGGCCGCCTCCTGTGCGGCGACCGCTGCAGGGAGGACGAGCGCGAGTGCGAGAACGGGGCCTTGCTTCATCCCGGCAGGGTAACCGAAGGGGCGAATCGTGCCGCGAGGGACCTCAGTCGAGGGTGCCCAGGTAGTGCCAGATGGCCTCGAACTGGCGCGCGGCCTCGCCGTCGAAGACGTCGTAGAGCGCGGTGTAGCCGTCCTCGTCGACGAACTGGGGCATCTTGCTGCCCGGCAGGATGCGCTGGGGATCCCTCAGGAAGCGGTCGAACCAGGCGCGTCTCAGTCGCCGGCGCACCAGGTCGAAGTTGATCGTCTCCTCGGAGCCTTCGCCGCCCAGTGCGGGATCTTCGCCCAGGGCGTGGCAGGAGTGGCAACCGAGACGGTCGCCCCGGATAAGGTCGCGGCCGATTGCTGCCAGTTCGGAGTCGACCGGCTCGTCGTCCGGCTGCGTTGCTGGAAGACCGTGCTGGTGATGCAGGCCGGCGGCGAGTTCGTCCGCGCTGGAGGGGAACGTGGGCATGAGAACCGCCAGATGCGGTCGCGGACGGTCGGCCGTGCGACCGGCCACGAAGTCGGCGAGCCAACCGCTGCGGAGCTTCTCGCCTGTCCATGTCAGATCCGGGGGCAGCACGTCGGGGCCGCTTTCCTCGTCGGCCGAGGCCGCGAAGTCGTCCTGGGCCGTGTCTTCGGCTGAGGATGGCCGCGTGTTTCCGGAAGGTGGCGACCAGGTTGCTGCAACGCCGTCACGGCCGTGGCATGCGAGGCAGCCGGCCGAACGGATCTGGCGTTCCGCGAACTCAGCCGGAATGGCCCGCGAGAGGGAGGTGACGTCTTCGGTCAGGAACCGTTCGATCGTCTCGACCTTCGCCGCGTCCAGGTCGTACAGCGGGTGGTTGGTCGTGTCGCCGTCGGCGGTCCAGGTCGTGACGCGACCGGCAAGTTCGTTGACCGGTGCGGCGGGCGGTGGCGGGTCGCCTCCTGGCAGTGCATGGCAACTGCGGCAACGGAGTTCATCGGCGAGTTGCCGGCCTCGTTCGGCGTTGCCCTGGATGGCGCCTGGGACCGTGGCCCGCGGAGGCGGCGGGCTGGGCTCGGCCGGCGCGGCGCCGCCGTCTGGAACCGGAGTGAGCAGATAGAGAGCGAGCGAGTCGGCTTCGACAGCGCCCAGCGCCGTTCCCGGCATTCGGCTCCACGGATCGAACCTGGCCGGTTCGATCAGGTAGCCGGCCAGAGCAGTCGGTTGCCACTTGTCCCCGAGTCGGAGCGCCGGATCGTTTCCGCCGGAGCCGCCGGGGATCTCCGTTCGTGCGACGAGGCGCGGTGCGGCGTGAAGGGCAGGGGTGGACGTCGCATCGCCGTGGCAGGCCGCGCAGCCGACCTCCGCGTACAGGCGCCGGCCGTCCGGGACGTTGCCGGCGGACGTCGCCCGTGCTGTTTCCGTAGCGGAGCCGTCGTTGCCGACGGTCGCGAGGTACTCGGCGAGGTCCGCGGCTTGCTGGCGGGCCTCAGCGGCATCCGTCGAGAGCATTCGGGGCATCCGGGCCTGTGGCCGGAGCGCCTTCGGGTCGAGCAGCCAGCGTTCGATCCACCGCGGTCGGAGGCGGGAGCCAATGCCGTCGAGATCGGGTCCCTTCGCCTGGAGTTCCGGCATGGCGTCCATCGGTGCGTACTGCGCATTCTCGTGGGCGTGGCAGCGGAGGCACATCGAGTCGGCTACGAGATCACGGGCAGCTCGCCGTGCCAGGCCGAGCTCGAGAGCCGGCGAGTCGGCGTGCTGGAGCAAGCCGGGCGGCAGAGGCTCCTCTGGCAGGTAGTCACTGGCCCAGGTCAGGCGAAGGGAGGCGTCGCCGGCCGCCGGGCTGCGGTAGGCGAGTTCGATCGGATTGAGGCCCTTGCGGAGATGCACCTCGCGGTCGGTGGACAGAGGGGCCTCTCCAGCGGGCAACTCCTGTTGCTCGATGACCACTTTGCCGGCGATGCTCAGCCGCACGGCACCGGAGCCGCGCACGCTGAAGCGATACGAGTCGTTCAGGTCCAGTTCGATCGCGCCCCGGAACGTGGCCTCGAACGGCCCGGTGTCGAGGAAGGGGCTCGCGGTCTGGCCTTCGGGGACGTAGAGAGCGGGGAGACGCGCGATCCGCGCGTCGGTCGTGGCGGTGTCGGCCGAACGGAGGACGAACGCCAGGCCGGGTTGGTCGAGGTCGGCCGCCGCGTCCCGTGGCTCAGGCTGGCCCGCGGTCGAGGCCGCCCACGCCAGGGCCAGGAGCGTTACCGCAGCGCAGGGCGCCAGCCAGCGAGTGCGCAAGACGACCTCACCGCAGTGTCAGTCGGAGCCCGCGAGGATCTCGGCGCCGGTGCGGGATCCCGTTTCGTGGATCGTGCCGTGGACGAACTCGCGAATCCGCTCGCCGCCGGCGCTTCGGAGGTTCATCTCCAGGTGGTACTGCTGCACGGGGAGGATGTCCGGGATCTCGACGAAGACCGAGCGGCCGTCGGCGGAGAGAGTGGCGGAGCGAATCTCCAGAACGTCCTTGCCCACCCCTTCGCCGAGTACCCGGTAGTCCTCGGAGCCGTAGCTCGCCTGGCGCAGGTACTGCCAGATCCGCATCGAGTAGTTGCCGGGGTCGGCGGCGGCCTCCGGATCGAGTGCCGTGCTGAAACGGACGACGATGCCGTTGCTCGCTGTTTCGTAGGCCACGGGAATGCGCAGCGGCTGATCCGTGCGCCGCACGCGGTAGAAGCCGCCTGACTGGGTCCGGTCGCCCGCCCAGGCGAACAGCCCGCAGACGTAGAGGTGGTCGTCGGCCTGGTTGAAGCGCCCGCGGACCAGGCCAGTGGGCGCGGCGGCGACCGGCAATTCCACCACGGCTGCCTGCCGCGGCGGACCGTCGCCGGCCCGGGAGGCTCGCGGAAAGGCTTGGTCGACGAGCACCGAGAACATCTTGCCGTTGCCGTAGGACAGGTAGATCAGCGACCCGTCCAACTCCCCCCAGCGTTCGCTCCGCACCCACACCGGCGCCGAGGGTGAGCGGTCCACGTCATGGTGGATCCAGGTGATGGGCTGCACGAAGTCGTCCGGGTCCCGGTCGGGCTCGCGCCAGGCCCGCATGTAGCCGTGGAAGGTCCCCGGCTCGACCCAGTTGATCCGGTTCTCCGGCGTCCAGTGCCCTTCCTGGTCGGTGACGATCACGCTTCCGTCCGGATTGACCACGAGGCCGTTTGGCGCCCGGAAACCGTTGGCGACGATCCGGGTCGAGGCGCCGTCGGCTGCGACCTTGAGGATCGTCCCGTGCTGGGGAACGCGGGCGTCGAAGTCGTGTCCCGTGCCCTTGGCGTAGTAGAAGTTGCCGTCCGCGTCCGTTTCCAGGCCCACGGCGAACTCGTGGAAGTGGGCCGAGGCCTGGGCGTCGTGATTGAAGGCCTCGTAGCGGTCCGCCTCGCCATCGCCGTTCAGGTCGTGGAGGCGGGTGATCTGGTCGCGCGATGTGACGAAGATCTCGCCTCCGCGCGTGTTCACGCCAAGCGGCTCGTAGAGTCCCGTGGCGAATCGCTTCCAGGTGACCGCTCCGATCTCCTCGCCACCCAGGCCGTCGACGATCCAGACGTCGCCCATCCACGTGGCGACCACCGCGCGGCGGCCGCCGTCCAGGAAGTCGAAGCCGCCCAGGCGCATCCAGGAACGGTAGGGGTTGTCGAGTGGCGTGGTGATCGCTTCGAGTTCGAAAGGTCCGCCTCGCCGGCCAAGGATCCGGCTCTCGGTCGTGATCGTGTCCTTCCAGTGCGCCGGACCGCCGCGGGTCAGCGCTTCGAGATCGGCGGCCGGTTCGACAGCGTTCGCCCTCGCCACGAATCCGGCGTTCGACCGGCCGCGGCGCCCGATCACGATCTTGAAGCGGACCGCTTCGTCGCCGGCCGGAACGAGGAGGCGGACGTCGTCGCCGTCGCCCTCGACCCACCGGGCGGCTGCCGGCGCTCCGACGAGAACGGCGACAGTGGGGCCGCTCTGTTCGCCTGTGGCCGGGTCATCCGGGCGTGGCTCGCGGAAGCCCGCGGCTTCGCCGTTGGTCCAGACCCCTCCGTTCCTCTGGTGCGCGACCTGCACGAGGAAATCCGTGCTTCGCGGCCCGACGTTCAGGGTTCGGCTGAAGAGTCCGCCGCCTTCCGAGGCGCCGAGTTCCAGCACTTCCGTTCTGCCCACCCGATAGTGCAACACGACCTGGTTCCCGTGCAGGTAGTGCCCCAGCCAGCGCGCGATGGCTCGGTCCTGCGGCCCGAAGCGCCGCCCGCCGCGGCCCACGATGCGCGTGTCCCGGAAGTCGTCGCCGCCCCGGGACCAGCCCGGTGCGTCCGGGTTCGTGAACACCAGGTCGCCCACGATCGCCGGCTCCACCACGTGCCTGCCGTTGTAGTTGATCGAGTTCCAGTCCATGAAGCCGGGCCCGGTCCAGCCCGCGGCCCATCGCAGGGTGTCCGTGTCGAAGAGCAGGAACTCGGAGCCCCTGGCGACACCGCCCGGACCCTCGTCGACCCTGATCGCGATGCCCTTGTTCGCGTTGTTGCCCGCCTCGACGATGTAGGAGTGGACCTTGTACGGCCCGTAGTCCATGTCGGACCAGGGTTTGCCGGTTGCCATCCGTGCGCCCGCTGACGTGCGCACGGACTGGTTCACGGTCGGCGCGGAATCGCGCCGACCGGGTTCCTGGGCGCTGGCGCCGGCGGCGAGCAGCAGGGCGGCGACCGTCAGGCCGGCGGCGGGTAGATGCGGCATCGGGCCGGAGGATTCTAGCCGCCGGTTGACGCGGGAGCCGGTGGAGGCTACGTTCACGCGCACCATGAAGAAGACAACACTCTGGATCGTCGCCGCCGTAGCTGGTCTCGTGCTGCTCGGCCTTGGCTATGGCATCGGCTGGGTTACCGGCGTGACCGGTGTCGGGCGCACCGTTCCCCTGGAGGAACTCTCGGAGCGGGAGCGTGCGTTCGCCGAACGGATGCAGAACGTCGACCTGGTGGGACACTTCACGATCGGGAACATCGAAGGACTCGAAGAGGTCGAGGGCGTCAGCCGCGACAAGAACCCGGAGCGCTACGAGATCGCCAGCGTTTCGAAGCTCGAGGGGGAGGGCGACCGCTGGCGCTTCGACGTCCGGGTCGTCTACATGACGGTCGACGTCACGTTGCCGGTTGTTGTGCCGATGGTCTGGGCTGGCGATACGCCGATGGTCAGCATCACGGACTTCGCGATTCCGGGACTGGGTGAGCAGTTCGGGGCGCGGGTGCTGTTCTACGACGAGCGCTACGCCGGGACGTGGGACCACGGACCGTACGGGGGGTTGATGTACGGCGTGATCGAGCCGGCGGGCGGCGAGTAGACGACACCTACCAGGTGTCGATGTTGCGGCGCTTCTTGCCGTTGCGGCTCGAGGGCGGCGGCACGGAGTCCAGAGTGCGGGCGATCCAGCGGCGGGAGTCGGCGGGATCGATCACGTCGTCGACGGCGAAGGACGCACCGGCGGTCAGGGCGCTGCCGCGCTCGTAGGCCGCGGCGACGAGTTCCTCGTAGCGGACGCGCCGCTCATCGGGGTCGTCGATCGCCGCGAGTTCGTTGCGGAAGCCGAGCTTGACCTGGCCTTCGAGGCCCATGCCGCCGAACTCCGCGGTCGGCCAGGCGACGGTGAAGAAGGGCTCCTTCAGGTCGCCGCCGGCCATCGCCTGGGCGCCGAGCCCGTATGCCTTGCGCAGCACGATCGTCAGGGACGGAACCGTGATGTTCGCGCCGACCACGAACAGGCGGCAGCAGTGCCGCACCAGGGCGGTGCGTTCGATCTCCGGGCCGACCATCATGCCGGGCGTGTCGCAGAGGACGAGGACCGGGATGTCGAAGGCGTCGCAGAGCTGCAGGAAGCGGGCGCCCTTGTCCGAGCCGTCGCTGTCGATGGCGCCGGAGAGGAATTCGGGGTTGTTGGCGAGGATGCCCAGCGGCCGGCCCTCGATCCGGACCAGGGCCGTCACCATGCCGAGGCCGAACTCGGGCCGCAGCTCGAGCACGCTGCCGGTATCGGCCAGCGTGTGGATCACTTCCCGGATGTCGTACACGCGCAGGCGGTTCTCGGGCACGATCCGGCGCAGCAGCCGTTGGTCGGGGCAGTCCCAGTCGTCGACCCGGCCCTGGAAGTACGAGAGGTATTTTTGCGCCACGGACACCGCCTCGATCTCGTCGTCGACCGCGATGTCGACGACGCCGTTCGGTACCTGCACGTCCATCGGACCGACTTCCTCGGGCCGGAACACGCCCAGGCCGCCGCCCTCGATGAGTGCGGGGCCGCCCATGCCGATGCTCGAGTCGGCCGTGGCGATGATCACGTCGCAGCAGCCGAGCAGCGCCGCGTTGCCGGCGAAGCAGAAGCGTGAAGTGATACCGACGATCGGCACGAGGCCGCTCAGCCGCGCGAAGGAGGTGAAGGTCGGCGTGTCGAGGGGCCGGTAGGTCTCGTCGCTGCGGCCCTGGCCGGCCTTGGTCGTCGACGCGCCGCCTTTCCGCTTGCCGCCGGTGCCGGCGCGGCCGCCTCCTCCCTCGGCGAACAGCACGACCGGCCGCCTCCAGCGGTGGGCCAGCTCGACCATGCGGTCCGTCTTCGGGTGGTTGAGCGCACCCTGGGTGCCGGCGAGCACGGTGTAGTCGTAGGCCATCACGACGCAGCGGTTCCGATCGTCGGGGAAGAGGTCGCCGTTGATCGAGCCGATCCCGGTGACCATCCCGTCGGTCGGGAACTTGCGGATGACCTCTTCCTTCGGGAGGCCGGTGCCCGGGGTCAGCACGAGCTGTCCGTGCTCGACGAAGCTGCCCTCGTCGCACAACTGATCGATGTTCTCCCGCGCCGTCTGCTGCTTCGTGTTCCGCCGCTTCCGGACCGCGTCGGGCCGGGCCTCGTCCAGGGTCACGCGGTGGCGCTCGAGCACGTCGGCGAGGTCGGGTCGTACCGCGTCGAGGTCGATGTCGGTTTCCAGCTCGTCACCCGAGACCTCGACGTCCCGCTCCTCGATCAGCGCCAGGACGTGGCCTTCCCAGACCGCGTCGCCGACGGCGGTTCGGAGGTCGCGGAGCACGCCACCCACCTCCGTACGGATCTCGTGCTCCATCTTCATCGCTTCCATGACGATGAGGAGTTGCCCGGGAGCGACCTCCTGGCCGGGTTGCGCCTCGTGGCTGAGGACGGTGCCCTGCATCGGGGCGCGGACGGCGGTGAGACCTTCGGGGACCGGCGCCTGTTCGACCGGAGGGGGTGCCGCGGCCGGCGCGCTGACCGCGGGTGCGCCCGACTTGCCGTGATCCAGCACGGCGAGCGGGTCGACGGCGTCGACCTTCACGCCGGCCAGGCCGCGCTCCGGGCCCGCGGCATCATCGTGGGGAGTGGGGTCCGCGAACGCGGCCGCAGCCTCGACGAGTTCAGCCAGCCGCTCGTCGACGAAGCGCGTGTGGACATTCCACGTCTCGGCCTCCCGACGCTCAAGCAGCGCGCGCAGGAAGGAAGCGTTCGTTTCGATGCCCTCGATCCGGAAGTCGCCGAGTGCGCGGGCGGTTCGGGCCAGGGCGGCGCCATGGTCCGCCTGCGGCACGCGGCCGACGACCTTCGCCAGCAGGGAGTCGAAGCGGGGATTCGTCTGGTAGCCCGTGTACCCGAAGGTGTCCGTGCGCAGTCCGGGGCCGCTGGGGGGCTCGAATGCGGTGAGGAGGCCGCCTGTCGGCAAGACCGCGCCGCCGGCAGCCATCTTCTCCATGTTGACCCGGGCCTGCACGGCGGTGCCGCGCGGTTCCGCGCCGTTCTGTGGCGAAAAACCCAGTTCGGCCAGCCGGCGGCCCCTGGCCAGCTCGAGCTGGAGGTGGACCAGGTCGACGCCGAAGACCTCTTCGGTCACCGTGTGCTCGACCTGCAGGCGCGCGTTCGCCTCGATGAAGAAGAAACGCGGCTCCGCACCATGTCCGTCGCCGGTTTCGACCAGGAACTCGAAGGTGCCGAGGTTGCGGTAGGCCGCGGCGGAGGCGAGGGCGAGCGCCGCATCGCGGATCGCCTCCCGCAGCACGGCCGGCAGGCAGGGCGCGGGCGCGATCTCGATCAGCTTCTGGTGGCGTCGCTGGAAGCTGCAGTCGCGGTCGCCGAAGTGAACGACGGTTCCGTGCTCGTCGGCGGCGACCTGGACCTCCACGTGGCGAACAGCCGTCAGCAGCTCCTCGACGAAGACGCCGTCGTTGTCGAATGCGGCTCCGGCCTCGGAGACCGCCCGGCGGTACGCCTCCTCGAGTTCGTCTTCGCGGGTCACGATCCGCATGCCGCGGCCGCCGCCGCCCCCGACTGCCTTGATCAGCATCGAGGAGCCCGGGGGCAGGTCGTCCATGAACGAGCGCGCCTGGTCCAGGGCGACCGGTTCGGAGAGCCCGGGGACGATCGGAACGCCTCGCTGCTGCGCGAGAGCCCGTGCCTTCGCCTTGTCGCCGAACAGCTCCAGGGCTTCGGGGGTCGGACCGACGAAGCGGATGCCCGCGTCCAGGCAGGCACGGGCGAAGCCGGCGTTCTCGCTCAGGAAGCCGTAGCCCGGATGGACCGCGTCGCATTCGTGCTCGGCGGCGGCCCGCAGCAGTTGCTCTCCGTCGAGGTAGGCCGCGGGACCGGAACCGCTGAGCGGCGCGATTTCGTCTGCCCTGCGGACGTGAAGCGACGCGGCGTCGTCCTCGGAGAACACCGCCACGGTGCGGATGTCGAGTTCCGCCGCTGCGCGGGCGATGCGGACCGCGATCTCGCCGCGGTTGGCGATGAGCAACTTCATTGGAACGTGTCTCTTTGCCCGAAGGGCCGCTATCCTACGCCCTCGCTAGTCGCCGCTCCCCACCACAAGCCGGAGAAGCCCCATCGCCATGAAGGTCCTTCGCACTCCCGCCGAACGCTTCGCCAACCTGCCCGACTTCGACTACGAGCCGCACTACACGGTCGTGCCGAGAGGCGACGGCGAAGCGGAGGGTCTACGGATCCATCACGTGGAGGCGGGGCCGGGCGACGGTCCCATCGTGCTCCTGATGCATGGCCAGCCGACCTGGAGCTTCCTCTACCGGCGCATGATTCCGGTGCTGGCGGAGCGCGGGCTGCGCGTGATGGCGCCGGATCTCGTCGGCTACGGCCGCTCCGACAAGCCGACCGAGCGCGATGACTACACCTACCAGCGCCAGGTCGACTGGTTGAGCGCCTGGCTGCGCGGGAACGGCGTCGAGCACGCGACGCTCGTCGGCCAGGACTGGGGAGGCTTGATCGGGTTGCGGATGGTGGCGCTCGACCCGGCCCGGTTCGACCGCGTCGTCGCCGCGAACACCGGTCTTCCCCTGCCGATGAACGTGTCGGAGGAGACGATGGAGAAGATCGCGAAGTTCCGGGCCGAGGCGCCGACGCCGACCATGATGGAAATGCAGCAGCAAGTCTCGCAGATGGGAACCGATCCGGCGGTGAAGTTCGCGTACTGGCAGAAGTGGACCTGGGAGACCGAGGACATTCCCGTCGGGATGCTGCTTGGTGGCATGGCCAACGGCGTGAAACTCACGCCCGAAGAGATCGCGGCCTACGACGCGCCCTTCCCCGACCCGTCCTACAAGGCCGGGATCCGGGCCATGCCCAGCCGGGTGCCGATGCTGCCGAACGACCCCTCCGTGCCGGCCCAGGTCGAAGCCTGGAAGGTGTTCTCGGAGTGGACGAAGCCGTTCCTCTGCGCCTTCTCGGACAACGATCCGGTGACGGGCGCCGCCCGGAGGCCGTTCGAGGAGAGGGTTCCCGGCGCGAAGGGGCTGGCCCACGCGACGATCGAGGGCGGCGGGCACTTCCTACAGGAGGGCCGGGGCGTGGAGCTGGCCACGACCGTCGCGGACTTCATCGAACGGACGCCGGTGGGCGGGTAGGACGTGGTGGACGTCCACCGGCACCGGTTGCGACGTCGCCGCTTGCTGCGGCGCGGGCTGATCGCGCTCGTGGCAGCCGTCGCGCTGGCCGGAGCGGCGGTCGCGGCTGCCAGGGTGTACCTGCGCTCCGCTCCGCGGCCGCCGGACACGACGGAAGCGAGGCTGCTCGCCGGCGGCGGCGGCGACGTCGACCACTGCGACCTGCCGGTCCTCGACGGCTCAGGCCTGACCGCCGACGAGATACCGGTGGCCTACACGCCTGGGTGCGAAGGCTGGACGGAGTGGCCGCTGCCGGTGCTGGCCGCGTGCACCGAGCCCCTCCTGGCCGGAGCGCCGGACCTGCGCGGCCTGTGGCTGGACGACGACAGCGGACACCTTGAACGCGTTGAACAGTGCGGCGATCGGGTGGTCGTGACGACGGTCGGCCTGATCCACGACATGCGAGCGGACGGTACTCTCCGGCACGGCGCCAACGACGTGAACCCGAGCTGCACGCGGATCCGCAACCGGACGCGCTACCGGGACGGGGTGCTGGAGATGGATGGCTACGGCATTCCCTGGATCCGGGTCGAGCGGTGGATGGAGGGCGACGTGCTGCGCTGGACGCATCCCCAGGCCGGCAGTCACCGGATGAAACGTATCTGCCACGTGCCGCCGGACCGCGTGACGCGCGAGCCCTACTGAGCCGGGCTGACCCCGGGGTACGATGCCGTCATGCTCGGCAGGACGCTCGATGCCTCGGCGTATCTCGACCGCCTGCGCGACGAGCTGGAGAGGATCGACGCGGCCGCGGTGGGACGATGGGCGGACCTGGTGTTCGACGTTTGGACCCGGGGGAGCACGCTCTACCTGATCGGGAATGGCGGTTCGGCGGCGGCTGCGAGCCACCTCAGCGTCGATCTGGGCAAGGGTACGGTCGCCGCGGACAACTTGCAGGACGAGTCGCATCGGCGGCTGCGGGTTGTCAGCCTGACGGACAACGTGCCCTGGATCACCGCGGTCGCGAACGACCTGGACTATGACCAGGTCTTCGTCCAGCAACTGATGAATGCGGCCGTCGCCGGCGACGCCCTGATGGCGTTCAGCGGTTCGGGCAACAGTCCCAACGTTCTCGCCGCGGTGGACTGGGCGAACCGTCACGGCCTTCGGACCTTCGGCTTGACCGGGTTCGACGGCGGCAAGCTGAAGCAGCTCCAGCAGGACGGCGTTCACGTCGATCTGGACGACATGGGCATGGTCGAGAGTGTCCACGTCTGCCTCTTCCACTGGGTCGTGGACGACGTCTACGCCCGCACGCAACGGACCGGACGGTACGCCTGAGGGCCGGCGGCGTGGAGACGGCAGCGAAAGGCCGCCGGGTCGATCTGACCGGCCATGGCGCGACCTGGGTGCATGAGGTCCAGGGACCCCCCGGGGCGCCGGTGCTGCTGCTCATGCACGGACTGGCAGCCACGGCGCTCCTGAACTGGGCTACCAGCTTCGCGACTCTCGGCCGCGGCTTCCGGGTCGTCGCCCTGGACCATCGTGGCCATGGCCGCGGCATCCGTCGGATCGGCGCATTCAAGCTCGAGGACTGCGCCGACGACGCGGCGGCGCTGGCCGACCGGCTGGGCCTGGAGCGGGTGATCCCGGTCGGCTACTCGATGGGCGGCGCGGTGGCGCAGTTGTTCTGGCGTCGCCACCGCGACCGCACCGCCGGTCTGGTGCTCTGCGCTACGGGCTCCCGCTTCGGTGGCCCTCGGGCCGAGCGCGCCGCGTCCACGCTGGGTCCCCTGCTATCGCTCGCGGCGCGGGTGGCGCCTCAGACGCTATGGGACAGCATGGGCGAGCGAATGCTCGCGAACGTTCAGGAACCCGACCTGCAGCAGACCTTGAAGGAGCAGATCGGACCGACCGATCCGGTCTCCGTGATCGAAGCCGCCGCCGCGCTTGGCCGGTTCGACTCGAGTCCATGGCTCGGTGAGGTCGACGTGCCCACCGCCGTGGTTCTGACGGAGCAGGACGGGCACATTCCGCCCAAGTACCAGGCGCTGATGGCGGCGCAGATTCCCGGTGCCTCGGTCCATCCGGTCGATGCCGACCACTACGCCTGCGTGGCGAGGCCACACCTGTTCGTGCCTGCCCTCTTCGAGGCCTGCCGCTCCGTCGCGCTCCGGGGTGCGCCGGTGCACGCGGTGCCGGCAGCGGCCTCCTAGCGGCGCTTGCGCTTCCTCCGCCGGCGCCGGCGGCGCCGACGCGGCCGCGCGACGTGGGCGGGCTGTGCGGCGGGCTGGCGGCTGAGGTTCACCATCCAATCCCACGCGACCCGGCTCCACGCGGTCACCTTGTCGACGCCGCGGTCGACCAGGTCGTAGATGACGGGGACGACGAGCAGGGTGAGCAGGGTGGAGGTGGCCATGCCGCCCATCGTCAGCACCGCGATCGCCGCTCGTGCCTCGGAGCCCGACGCGGTGGAGAACGCGACCGGCAGCAGACCGCAGATCAGGGAAAGTGCGGTCATCAGGACCGGCCGGAGCCGCGCGGGCCCGGCCTCGAGAATGGCCTCGCGGCGCGACCGGCCATCCTGGCGGAGCCGGTTGATGTAGTCGATCAGCAGGATGCCGTTCTTCATCACCAGACCCATCAGCACGAGAAGGCCGATGCCGCTCATCATGTCGAGCGGCTTGCCCGAGAGCTTCAGGGCCAGGAAGGCGCCGATGAAGGAGAGGGGCGCCGACATCATGATCGTGACCGGGTGGACGAGGGAGTTGAAGAGCGACGCGAGGACCATGTAGATGGCCGCGATGGCCAGCACGAAGGCGAAGAGCAGCGAGAGACCTGTCTCCCGCATGACGACCGTCATGCCGCTGGGCACGAGCTCGTTCGGCGCGGCGAGGCCGATCTGCCGGCCGTACTCCTCCACGCGGGCGGCCAGTTCGGACTGTGCCGTGCCCTCAGCGGCGTTCGCTGCGATCGTGATCTCCCGGGAGCGGTTCCGCCGGCTGATCTGGACGGCGCCTTCGCCGAGTCGGATGTCGGCGACGTTGGTGATCGGGGTCAGTTGACCGGAGGCGGTGCGGATCTGGATCAGGTCCAGCTTCTCCGGAGTGTCCCGGTACTCGGGCAGGACCTGGACCCGGACGTCGTAGCGCTCCCCGCCCTCTTCGAAGGAGCCCAGTTCCTCGCCCGCGAGCAGGGTGCGGATCGTCCGGCCGATAACCGTCGCCTGCACCCCGAGGTCGGCGGCGCGGTCGCGGTCCACGTCGATCTCGATCTCGGGCTTGCCGGTCTCCCAACTCGTTCCGACGTCGACGAAGGCGGGGTCGGATCGCATCAGCCTCACCAGCCGCTCCGAGTAGAACTCGAGCTCCTCCATCGACGGCCCCCGCAGGCTGTAGGTCACGGCGCGCGCACCCAACTGGTCGTCGCTGCCGGCGATCCAGTTGATCGGCGAGACGGCGATCTCCTCGGCCTGGGGAACCCGCACCAGCAGTTGCTCCCGGACCCGGTCCATGATCGCCGCCTGGCTGAGGTCGCGCTCCCGCTTGTTCGTCAACTGGACGTAGATCGAAGCGCGGTGGGGCTCCTTCCGGCTGCCGCCGCCGATCGTCGCGAAGCGGTTCCGGACCTCCGGGTCGGCTTCGAGCACCTGGTCGACGCGGCGCGCCGCCTCCGCGGTGACGGCGAGGGGCGTGCCGATCGGCATCTTCAGATCGACGTTGAACTCGCTGCGATCTTCGGCCACGAACAGGTCGAACGGCAGCGTGCGGGCGACCAGGACACCACCTGCCATCGCCAGCACCGCGACGATCAGGGTGATCAGGCGGTGGCCGAGGGCGCGACGGAGAACCGCCTGGTAGAAGCGGTCCAGGCCGTCGAGGGCCACGCCCAGGCCGCGGCTTACCGGGTCCCTTCCCTGGTTCGCCGTGAGGACGCGGCTGCCGAGCATCGGGGTGAAGGTCAGCGCGAACACGCTGGACACGCAGACGGCGATCGCCATGACCATCCCGAACTCGTAGAACCACTGTCCCACCGTGCCGGTCAGAAAGGCGATCGGCACGAACACCGCGCACAGGGCGAGAGTGGTCGAGATGACGGCCAGCGTCACCTGGCTGGCGCCGGTCTCTGCCGCCTCGCGGCGGCCCAGGCCCTGCTCGATCCGGCGGTAGATCACCTCCAGGACGACGATCGCGTCGTCGATCACGACGCCGATCGCCAGGGAGAGAGCCATCAGCGTCATCACGTTCAGCGTGAAGTCGGCCAGGTAGAAGAACGTGAACGACGCGATCACGGAGGAGGGGATCGCGAGCGCCGAGATGAGGGTCGACCTCGGGTTGCGCAGGAACAGGAGAACGACCGCGACGACCAGGAGGCCGCCCCAGAGCATGTTGGAGAACACGGAGTAGATCGAGTCCTCGATGAACACGGCCATGTCGCGCGTGATCAGGACCTGCATCCCGGGCGGCAGGTTCGGTCGTAGCGCTTCGACTTCGGCACGGACGGCCTCGGCGACGGAGACGGTGTTCGCGCCGCTTCGCCGCCTCACTTCGAGCGAGACCCCGCGTTGACCGTTGAAGCGGGCGAGAGACCGCTCCTCCGCCAGGCCGTCCTCGATCTTGGCCACGTCGCGGAGGTAGACCAGCCGGCCTCCGCGTTCGGCGGCGATCAGGGCGCCGAAGTCCTCGACCCGCTTGACCCGGCCCGACGTGGTCACGGTCCACTCCCGTTCGCGCCCCTCGACGCGTCCGCCGGCGGTTTCTGCGTTCTCCAGCAGGAGGGCGGAGCGGACGTCGTCGATCGACAGTCCGTAGCCGGCGAGCCGCACGGGGTCGAGCCAGATCCGCACCTCGCGGCGGCGCGAGCCGATGATCTCGATGCTGCCGACGCCTGGCAGGCGCTCGAGCCGGTCCTTGACCATGTTCTCGGCGATCTCGGACAGCTCGCGGACCGATACCGGGCCGCCCAGCATGACGGACAGGATGGGCGTCGCGTCCGGGTCGAGCTGGGTGACCACTGGATCCTCGGCGTCGAGCGGCAGGTCCGCGCGCACGGGCGCGACCTTCTCGCGCACCTGCTGCGCCTTCACGTCCACGTCGTAGTTCGTCTCGAACTCGACGAAGACCTGGGAGACTCCCTCCGAGGAGACCGAACTCAGATCGCGGATGCCCTCGATCGTGTTGATCTGCTCTTCGAGGATGTCCGTGACTTCGGTCTCTACGGTCTCCGGCGAAGCCCCTTCGAGGACCGTGGTCACGGTGAGGAAGGGAACCTCGACATCCGGGTTCAGGTCGACGTTGAGCCGGTTCAGGGACACCAGGCCCAGCGCGACCAGGGCCACGTTCAGCATCAGGGCGAAGACGGGCCTGCGGATCGAGATGAGCGGCAGGTTCAGCATCGGCGGGAACGCGGCCTCAAGGCGCGTTGGGGAGTAAGGCGGAAGGCGAGTTCGGGCCGCTACCCGCGGGCGGTGGTTCGGGCGCGTCGATCGGCGCGCCGTCGGCTAGCCGTTCGATCACCGGGCCGACGATCACCGCGTCGCCGGGTTCGGCGCCGCTCCTGATCTCGACCCAGCGGGCGCCGGTGGCGCCGACCGTGACCTCGATCTGGCGCGCGCGGCCGGACTGGGCGCTGAAGACGTAGGCGCGGCCATCGCGGTTGAGCACCGCGGCCCGTTCGACGATCGTCGCGCCGCGAGTCCGCGGCCTGATCTCGGCGCGGACGAAGGCGCCCGCCTTGGCTCCGGGTATCTCGCCGGGGACGGGTGACCGTACCCGGTAGGTGCGCGTGTCGGGGTCGATCCTGGCGTTGACCGAAGCGATCGTCGACTCGAACGGCGCGGCGGCGCCCTCGACGATCAGGAGGGCCGGATCGCCGACCTGGACCGGCGCCGCCGCCGCGGCCGGTACGTCGAGTTCGGCCGCGAAGCCGGTCTGCTCCTGGATCGTGACGACGACGGAACCGGGGCCGACGATCGCGCCCTCGTGAAGCTGGCGTTCGACCACGTGGGCGTCGTAGGGGCTGATCGCGGCGGTCCGCGACAGATCCTGCTCGGCGCTCTGCACGGCGGCGAGTTCCTGCTCGACGCGGGCCTTGGCCACGGCAAGCAGGGTTCGTTGCTGGTCGAGGTGCTGGGGCGGGGCGACTTCCTGTTCGGCGAGACGCTCCACCCGCGCGAGTTCCTGCAGGGCCTGCGCGGCTTCGGCCTGGGCCAGGGCCAGACCGGCGCGGGCGCGTTGAAGGTCGGTCCGGAACGGGACCGGATCGAGTTGCAGAACGACATCGCCTGCCGCGACCTGATCCCCGACGTCGAAGTAGACGGCGGATAGCCGTCCCGAGACCTCCGGCCCGAGTTCGGTGAGGCGCGGCGCGACGACGGAGCCCGAAGCGGTCACCAGGGCATCGACCTCGCCGCGACGGACACGCGTGGTCGGTGCCGTTTCGCTGCGGAATGGCGAGGCGGTTCCCGACGCTTCCGTCCGTCCTTCGGCGCCGTCCGCGCCGATTCCGCGGCAGTCGACGCTCGCCAGGCTCAGGACGAGCATCGCGGAGATTCCTAAGGAGCGGGCACTATCCGGCATAATCTCCCTGAGAAATCATACAGCCGGCGGCGGTTCGCTCCGCCTGGAGGTCCGATCGAACATGCGCTCCGATTCCCGAAGAGTCTCCGTCCCAGGTCTCGTTGCCCCGTTGGCGGCCCTGGGCTTCGCCTTCGTTGTTGCCCCGTCGCTGATCGCGGAGGACTTCGACCACGTCCACCTGACCGCGCCCGACATGCTGGAGGCGGCGACGTGGTACCAGGAGCTCTTCGGCGGCCGGCTCGGCAAGAGCGGTCCGTTCGACGCCGTGTACTACGGCAACGACATCCTGAAGGTCAGGGAGGGGGAACCGAGCAGCGGCAGCGGCGCCACTGCCCTCGACCACATCGGCTTCTCGGTTCCCGACGTGGCGGCGACGCTGCAGCAGTGCGAGGCCGCGGGCGGCAAGGTCGTCGGCGCCGCGCGCCATGTCGAGGCGGCCGGTTTCACCTTCGGCTTCTGCGAGGACCCCTGGGGCACCCGCATCGAGGTGATCGACGACATGGACCACGGCGGCGCGCCGGGGCTGCACCACGTCCACGTGTTCTCGGACGACGCGGTCGCGACCGCTGCCTGGTACGCCGAGCAGTTCGGCGGCGACGTCGTCCCGTTCAAGGGACTGCCTCCGCTGCATTCCATCCTCTACGACAACCGCGGCGACGAGACCTGGCTGATCGTCAACCAGGTACCGGGCGACCGCACCGGGACGGACGGCACGGTCGTCGATCACATCGGCTGGCACACTACTGAGTACGATCCCTGGCTCGAGCGGTTGCGTGCTGGCGGTGTGAAGTTCGTCGAAGAGCCGCGGGTGCTGGACGCCGGACACCGGATCGCCTTCATCGAAGGGCCGAACGGCACGAAGATCGAACTGGTCGAGTTGCTGGAGGGAGGAACTCCTTGACGCCGGCCGGGAGCCGGCGCCTGGGCTCCTGGCGGGCGCCGCTTTGTGCAATCGTGGCGGTGTCCGTGGGCGTGCCGCTCGTGGCGCAGGAACCGCGGGAGGCCGTCGAACCGGCCAGATTCCACCACATCCACCTGAACGTGACGGACACCGGGCGTTCGGTCGACTTCTACCGGACCACGTTCGGCGCGCTGCCGATCGAGTTCCGGGGCGTTGCGGACGCACTGTTCACGGAGCGCTCCTTCATCCTTCTGAACGAGGTCGAGGAGCCGCCGGACGGGAGCCAGCGGAGCGGCATCTGGCATTTTGGCTGGGGCGGCGTCGACCTTCCCAGCCAGTACCGCTGGCTGGTGTCGCGGGGAGTCGACATTCACACGCCGATCTACCGTCTGGGCCGCGGGCACGTGATCTACGTCAACGGACCGGACCGCGAGATGATCGAAGTGAACACGATGGGCCACCACCGCTTCGCCCACGTTCACCTGTTCGCGGCGGACGTGAACGAGACGGCGTCGTGGTACGAACGCCACTTCGGACTGCCGGCGCGGCGCACCGCCGAGGGCAATCCCCGGCCGGTCGGTCCGGATGCGGAATTCGGAACCTGGGAGGAGTTTCATCGGGACCACCGGGCCTGGTCCAATGCCTTCCGCGCCGACAACGTGACCTTCATCGTCTACAACCTGCCGGACTACGAGCCGTTGGCGCCCTGGTGGCCGGAGGACGCCTCGCCCCTGCTGGAGGTGGAGCCCCAACGGGGCCGGGCAATCGACCACTTCGCCCTTTCCTACCGCGACATCGAACCGGTCTTCGAGCGGCTGAAGGTTTCCGGCGTCGAGATCGTCGAGCCGATCACCTACCGGCCGGAACTCGACATGCGGAGCTTCTTCGTCATGGGGCCGGACAAGGTGGCGGTGGAGATCGTCGAGGCGAAGCCGATCCCCGAGGGCGTCTGGGACTGAGCTAGCTGCTAGAGTCCGCCTGCCGAGTCGGACAACTGGTTGGAAGCTGGAGGCGCGCATGAACCGCTCGATCGCTGCACTTCTCGTTCTCGGGACGCTGGGACTCGCTTCCGTGGCGGTCGCCGCCGACAGCGGGGAAGCCGTCACCTTCCACGAGGACGTGCTGGCCATCTTCCAGGAGAACTGCCAGACCTGCCATCGCCCGGGTGGCGACAACGTGGCCGGCATGGTGGCGCCGATGTCCCTGATGACCTACGAGGAGGTGCGGCCGTGGGCAAGGTCCATCGCCCGCCTGGTGCAGAGCCGCGAGATGCCGCCCTGGGACGCGACGGACCACACCGCCGGTGTCTTCCTCAACGAGCGGACCCTCACCCAGCCGGAGATCGACACGGTCGTGGCCTGGGTCAAGGGTGGCGCTCCCAAGGGCGACCCGGCCGGGGGCCCGGCGCCGCGTGAGTGGGAGGACACGGGCGGCTTCCTGATCGGCAAGCCGGACCTCATCGTCTACATGGAGGAGCCGTACCATGTCGGCGACGACGTGGAGGACGAGCAGCCCAACTTCTACATCACGCTGACCGAAGAGATGCTCCCCGAGCCGCGCTGGCTTCAGGCGATCGAATACCAGCCGGACGCCGAGTTCGTCCATCACATCACCGGTCGGGCCTTGACCCCGAACGAGGACGGTGAAGTCGACGTGCTGAGCGAGAACACCTTCTCGCTCGGTTCGATCGCGGCCGGCGAGGATCCGACGATCTACCCGCCGGGCTTCGGCAACCTGCTGCAGGCCGGCATGGTGGTGCGCCTCAACGTCCACTACCACAAGGAACCCGGTCCGGGCAGCGGGGGCTACGACCGTTCGGCGGTTGCCTTCCGGTTCCACCCGGTCGGCACCGAGGTCAGGCACAAGGTGACCTGGAACACGATCGGCGCCGGTGCCTTCGAGATCCCGCCCGGCCACGGAGGCTGGCGCGTCGGATCGTCCCGAATCTTCGAGAAGGACACGGTGCTGCTGTCGCTTCACCCGCACATGCACTTCCGCGGCCAGAGCATGAAGTACACGGCGTACTACCCCGGCGGCGGCACCGAGGTGCTGCTCGACGTGCCCGAGTACGACTACAGTTGGCAGACGAACTACATCTACCGGGAGCCCAAGGTGCTGCCGGCCGGCACGCGGGTCGAGATCGAAGCCGTCTACGACAACTCCGAGACCAAGCTCGACGAGTACCCCTTCCTGGACATCGGCCGCGCGGTCGACTGGGGCGCCCAGAGCACGGACGAGATGATGGCGCCCTTCCTGGCCTGGACCTATGTCGAGCCGGATGATGCGGCGGCGATCCTGGCGGCCGGCGCCGCCGGATCGACCGGCGGCGGCGAGTAGCACCCGCCTGCCCGGTCGGGACCGGAGGGGAGGGTCCCAGCGGCCGCTCGCGCTCTCTGAGTGACTGAAGGGTAGGCGCTCGCTGCGGTCGGCTGCGCTCGGGTCGGTCGTCGGTTGATGGGAGGTCGTAGGCCGTCGCTTGCCGACAGCCTCGCTGGGACCCTCCCCTCCGATCCGTGGGCAGGCTGGATGGCGTCGGGCTGGGCGATCGCGTCCGGTACGGGTTTGAGGGCTTGGTTGGACAGGCGACCAGGCTGGCGGGGTCGGGCTGAGTGATGGCCGGCCCGTCCCGATCCCTGGGTGGGCCGAGACGGCTGGCGTGCTTACCCGGGCGGTTGGGGGCCGTAGCGGCGGCCGGCGACTTCGAGTTCCCAGTCCAGCATGCGGTCGCCGCTGAAGATGTAGCGGCCCTGGGGGGTAAGGCCGTTCAGGGCGTGGGGTAGCCAGAGCCGGTCGTCTTCCCACATCTCGTCGTAGGGGATGGCGTCGAGGTCGGTCCAGAGTGGCGTGGCCTCGTCGGTTTCGCGAACCTTGCCTTGGTAGCCCGAGGCGACGAAGGCGTAGACGTGGATCGAGTAGCCGTCGACGAACTGGAACAGGTTCTCTCCCCGGTACTCGAGTCCCTGAGGGGTGATGCCGAGTTCTTCCTCGACTTCGCGGGTGGCGCAGTCGATCGGCTTCTCGCCGGGCTCGAGGCGGCCGCCGGGGCCGTTGACCTTGCCGGCGCCCAGACCGCGCTTCTTGCGGATCAGGAGTACCTGGCCGTCTTCGAGGACGAAGGTCAGGGTGGCCCGGTCGACTGCGCGCCAGGAGGACCAGTCGATGTCGCTGAGCCTGGTCTTGCCTGCGGCCTCCTGCACGGCGGCATCGTAGCGAAGGGAGGGCCGGTCCGCGCCTACCGGGGTACCGGTACACTGCGCGACCTATGAAGTTCGGACTTCGCTACTGCAACACGGGCCGCTACGTCGATCCGGGGTTGGCGGTCGAGCTGGCCCAGGCGGCGGACGAAGCTGGCTTCGAGTCGATCTGGACGGTTGAACACACGGTCGTTCCCGGCGGCTACGAGTCGGCCTATCCCTACTCGCCGGACGGCAAGATGGCCGGCGGCAGGGACGACTTCGACCTGCCCGACCCGTTGATCTGGATGGCGTTCGTCGCCTCGCAGACGCAGCGGATCCGCTTCGGGACCGGGATCCTCATCGTGCCCCAGCACAATCCGGTGGTCGCGGCCAAGCAGATCGCGACTCTCGATCATCTGACCGGTGGCCGTCTCCTGCTGGGGATCGGCGTCGGCTGGCTCAAGGAGGAGTTCGACGCGATCGGCGCGCCCTTTGCCGACCGCGGCCGCCGCACCGACGAGTACGTCGAGGCCATGCGGGAACTCTGGGGCGCCGAGCGGCCGACGTACCACGGCGAGCACGTTCACTTCGACGCCGCGTACTGCCGCCCGCAGCCGGTCAACGGCAGCGTGCCGATCATCGTCGGCGGCCACTCCAAGCCGGCGGCGCGTCGCGCCGGACGGCTGGGGGACGGCTTCTTTCCAGCCCGCGGCGCTTCCGCCGAGCTGATCCGGTTGGCGCGCGATGTGGCAGCCGAACACGGCCGGGACCCGGAGGTTCTCGAAATCACGACCGGCATCGGCGAGGACCTGTCCAGCCTGCGCTCGCTCGCCGAACTCGGGGTCGCCCGCGTTCTCGTGCCGGTGGCGCCGATGCCGGGCATGGGGTTGCACCTCGGCCGGCCGGAAAACGCGCAGACGGTGATGAACCAGCTTCTCGATGCCGCACCTTAGGCCAGATAGAACTCCGACGCGACGCACTGGGTGCGCAGCGGCAGTTGCCCTCGCGATTCTCTTCCTCGGGGGATGCTCCGGCCCGGCGGCGGAGGCGCCGTGGCACTCGGTCCACTTGACCTGGCAGGGCGACACCTCGACGACGATGACCGTCAACCTGGTCGTCGAGGCAGATGGAGTCGGCGAACGGCTGCCCCGGTCGGCAAGCGTCGAGTGGCGATCGTCGGGGTCGGAGGGCGAGCCGCGGACGATCCGGGGTGAACCGCTCGAGATCGGCGGGGTTCCGGACGTCCGCGTGTACCGCTTTCCGTTGAGTGGCCTGGAGCCGGGCGGTCGGTACGACTTCGACATCCTGCTGGATGGGCGGTCGGCCGGGCCCGTGCGCAGCTTCCGCACCGTGCCCGAGGAGGGTTCGGTGCGGCTGGCGGCAGGCGGCGACGTGGGCGCCGAACCGCTCTCGCTCGCACTGCTGACCGAGGCGGCGCAGCGGTCGCCTGACTTGCTGGCCATCGGCGGCGACCTCGCCTACGCCAACGGCCTCGTCTCGAGGTGGCCGCGTTGGCGGACATGGCTCGAGTACGTCACGGAGGCGTTGGTCACGCCCGAGGGCCATACGGTTCCTCTGGTGCTCTCGATCGGCAACCACGAAGTAAACGTGGGCCGTGAGGGCGGCGTTCCCGCGTCCTCGCCGCCCGAGCAGAAGGCGCCCTTCTACTTCGCCCTGTTCGCCCAGAATCAGGGCGGCGGAGGCGCGCCGGAGGACGGTGAGGCAACGTACTTCCGGCGCGGCCTGGGCTCGGTCGGCGTTCTCTACGTGCTGGACAGCGGGCACCTGGTGTCCCATGAGGACCAGGCCCCCTGGCTGGCGGCGCATATGGAGGCCGACGCCGAGCTGCCGAACCGGCTCGGCCTGTACCACGTTCCCCTCTACCCGGCACATCGCTCGTACGAGGCTTCGGCCGAGGGTCGGGACGCCTGGGAGGAGGTCTTCCACCACGGTCGGCTGACCGCGGCGTTCGAGAACCACGACCATGTGCTCAAGCGCAGCCACCCGATCCGGCTCGGCGAAGTCGTCGAAGCAGGGGAAGGCGTGCTCTACCTCGGCGACGGCTGCATGGGAATGGACGCCCGCACCGTCGATCCGGTGGAACGGTGGTACATCGAACGCTCGGCCAGTGAGCCGCACTTCTGGATGGCCGAGCTGTCGAGCGAAGGTGCGGTCTTTCGCGCCTTCGACGAGGACGGCCGGTTGCTCGACTTCGTGACCACGGGCGACGTTGCGCCGCCGTCGGACGAGGAGACGGTTCTGCCGGAACTCGAGCGCATCGTCGAGGAACCCGCAGGACGCTAGAGCCACGCTTTCCGCCGCGCACCAGCGCCGCAGGTGCTGGTGCGCTACTTCGAGGTCCTCGCCTTCCGCCCCTCACCCAGGTAGCGGTTGCACCAGTTCAGCATCTCCGCGACGACGTGGAGCACGGACTCCCGGGCCGCGTAGCCGTGGGACTCGTGGGGCATGGTGACGTAGCGCACCGTGGCGCCGTGGCCCTTCAGCGCCTGGTAGAAGCGTTCGGACTGGATCGGGAAGGTGCCGGAGTTGTTGTCGATCTCGCCGTGGGTGAGGAGGATCGGCTCGTTCACCTTCTCGGCGTGGAAGAAGGGCGACATCGCGGCGTAGATGTGCTGCGCTTCCCAGAAGGTGCGGCGCTCGTTCTGGAAGCCGAACGGCGTGAGCGAGCGGTTGTAGGCGCCGCTGCGGGCGATGCCGGCGGCGAAGAGGTCGGAGTGGGCGAGCAGGTTCGCGGTCATGAAGGCGCCGTAGCTGTGCCCGCCGACGGCGATCCGGTCGCGGTCGGCGATGCCGAGTTCGACGACCTTGTCGATCGCCGCCGCGGCGCTCGAAACGAGTTGCTCAACGTAGGTGTCGTTCGCCGTCTCGCCCTCGCCGACGATCGGCATCGTCGGCCCGTCCAGGATCGCGTAGCCCTGGGTGAGCAGCAGCAGGTGTGAAGAGCCGCGCAGGGTGGTGAAGCGGTGTGGCGAGCCGGTGACCTGGCTCGCGGCGTTGGGGTTCGTGTACTCCCGGGGATAGGCCCAGAGCAGCATCGGCGGGCGGTCGCCCTCCCGGTAGCCGGGCGGCAGGTATAGCGTCGCCGAGAGGCCGACGCCGTCCTTCCGCTCGTAGGTCAGGAGCCGCTTCTCGACCTGGCGAAGGATCGGCGCCGGATCGCTGAAGTCGGTCAGCGCGTTCCGGTTCCCGCTAGAAGCGTTCGTGATGAAGTAGTTCGGCGGTTCCGTCGCGGTCTCGCGGCGGGTCAGGAGCGAGCCGCCGGTCCCGAGCACGGCGACGACCGTCTCGTAGGTACCGGGCTCGCTGCGGAACAGGCGGTTCGTCGCCAGCGTGTCGAGATTCAGGCGGTCAACGAAGGGCAGATCGCCTTCCGGCGAGGCGCCGCGGCCCACGAGGTAGATGTCGTCGCCGTCCTGGAGGATGGTCGCGCCGGCCGTGCCGCCGCCGGGCCGTTGCCAGGGGAAGCCCGGGTCGCCGTAGCGGTCCTCGGCGCTGCGGTCGAACAGCGGCCTCGGCTCGTCGCCGCCGACGTCGAGCAGCGCGGTGCGGGTCCAGCGCGTCTCGCGGTCGTACGAGTTGACGAGGGCCGTGCCGTCTTCCGTCCAGGCGATCCCTGCGAACCTGAACTCGGTTCGCGTCAGTTCACGCGGTTCGCTGTCGAACGGCGCGTCCAGCGTGAAGACGTAGTCGCGATGCGGCGCTTCGGCCTTCGGGTCGCCGCCGTCCTGGGCCTCGCTCCAGACCAGCGTGGCCGGCGCGGTCGCGTTCCAGCGGTGGCCGCGCGGTCCGGTCGGAACTCCGCCGATGGGCACCGCGTCGGCCAGCGGCAGCGTCGCCACTGTCTCTACCTTGCCTGCGTCGCGGCTCCAGACCTCGACCGAACGCGGGAAGCGGCTCGCCGGGTGAAGCCAGGAGAAGGGCCGCTCGACCCTCTCGACGAGCAGGTGCCGGCTGTCCGGAGCGCCCGAGACGCGGGCGTACAGCCCCGGGTCGCCGATCGCGGTCCGCGTCCCGGTGGCCAGGTCGACGGTCTCGATCCGGCTCGTGAAGTGGTACTCGAAGAGCGCCTCGTCGTGCGCGTTCGCGAGCAGGTCCTGGTAGGTGCGAACCGGCGCCAGGCGCCCGTCGTGTTCCTGGACGTTCGGGCCGTCCGGCTGGCGCGGCGGCGACGGCGGCGCGCCCCGGGCCGGTGCGCGGAACCGGCACAGCACGCCGCTCGAGTCGAACAGCCACTCGCAGGGATTGCGCCAGGTGGCGTTGAGCGAGGCCGACGTCAGCGCCCGGCGCTTGCCGCCTGTCAGGTCGACGACCCAGAGTTCAATCCCCGTGTCGCGGAGGACGGCGTAGGAGAGGTGGGAACCGTCGGGCGAGAACTGCGGCCAGCCCAGCGTTGTACCCTGTGGCGCCTCGATACGGAAGCCGCCGTCGTCCGAGTCGTCGTCAAGCCGGCGGATGGTCAGCGCCGCGGTCTCCGGCGCCCGCCACGGCCCGCTGTTGCGCGGATCGATCCGGTAGCCGGCGAGGCGCTCCAGCGGCCGCGCCTGCCACGAGATCGGCGGCATGCTCCGGCTCTCCATCAGCACGATGATGTCGCGGTTCGGCCCGACCAGAACGGACGGTGTCGGCGGCGCGTCGAGAATGTCGACGATGTCCTGCGGCGGCGCGAGATAGCCGCCGGCGGAGCCTGGGTGGGACTGTGCCGCGGCCGCGCCGGCGAGGCCGGCAGCGAGTAGAAGGCAGGCGCTGGCGATTGCTGATCTCATGGCGAACTCCTCAGGCTGGACTTCGTGGACGATACCGCCGCTGTCGGGACCGAACCAGTGCAACGGCATGCCTGCTTGACTCTCGTTCTTGATGTGGTCTATGTTGGACCATGTCCCGAGGAGGGAGGCGCCGTGACCATTGAGCAGACCGATTCGCAGCGAGCCTGGACAGTAGCCGAGGCGAAGGCGCGGCTGTCGGAGATTCTCCGCCTCGCCGAGGAGGAGGGGCCCCAGCAGATCGGCAAGCGCAACACCTTCGTCGTCGTGCCGAAGCGGGAATGGGACCGGCGCGTGGCGCCGAAGAAGCCGTTGGGGCAGTGGCTGGTCGAGAACATGCCGCGCGTTGGAGAGCTTGAGCTTCCCGACCGGAAGAACGAGCCGGAGCGGGAGATTCCGTTCCAGACCGACGAGTGGGACTGGGATTGAGAGGGTTCCTGCTCGACACGAATGTCGTCTCGGAGTTGGCAAAGCGGGCGCCTGACCTCCAGGTCGTGGCGTTTCTGAACGCCAGGGACGACCTCTGGCTCTCGACAGTCGTGACCTACGAACTCGACTTCGGATTGCGACTGCTGCCGGTGGGGCGGCGCCGGCGCCAGCTCGAGGGCGCGCTGACCGCCATCGTGACGGAGCATGAGCACCGGCTCCTTCCTGTGGGACGCCGTGAGGCTCGGCACGCGGCGAGACTGCGCGCTCAGGCCCGCCGCGGTGGCCGGGCCGCAGGGGTGGCCGATGCGCTGATCGCCGGAACGGCGTCCGTCCACGATCTCGCGGTCGCGACCAGGAACGTGTCCGACTTCGAAGACCTGGGCGTCGATGTCGTCAGTCCGTGGGTGGCCGTGTGAGAGCGATTCGGGGACTAGGAGTGATCGTGGATCGATGCGTTCCACAGGCCGCCTCAGCGTGGAGGTACCGCCGGGTACTTGGAACAACGTTCCGAAGTCATCCAACTCATGCGCGAGGCGCTTGCTCTTCACCTCGAAGGTCTGCGCGAGGATGGCGACCCGATTCCGTCTCCGCAGGCCTCGTCCGTGGAAGTGGAGGTCGGGTTGGCCGCTACGGCGTAGAAGAAGGCCCGGTGCGCGTCGTTCAGTCGGCATCGACACTACGTTTCTGAGAAGCCGTCTCGACCGGCTGGGTGCCTGCCTCGACACTTGGCCCGGTTATCGGGACGCCGTGGACGGCCTCGTTGACCGGAGGACGACAGTCGGTTTGACGCGGCAGCGGTCGACCTTCTGCGCGGGGGACGGGACTTCACCTGAAGAGGCGCATCGTTCGCTAGCATCCTGCCTCCGCCGCTGTCGGCGGGCCAGCGACGAGGAGGAGACCGCAGTGAACTCGCGCCTTGAGCAAGCGATCGAGGCCTTCGCGGCCATGGACATCGAGGACGCCGAGGATCCGCGGGAGACGATCGCGCTCTCGCAGCGCGACATCCTGCGGGAGTACGCGCCTGCCTACGCCCGGTGGCTCGACGCGCACCCGGAGGCGGACGACGGGCTGTTTCCCGTCGAGCGGGAGTCGGTGGACGAGCAGCGCGAGCGCATGGCGGCGCTTCGGCCGGAACCGGAGGAGGACATTCGGCGCTGGCTCCGGGTCCTCCGCTACCGGGAACTGATCAGGGTCGCGGTCGCCGACTTCAGCGGCCTCGACGACTTCGCCGCGACGACGCAGAAGATCTCCCAGGTCGCGGATGTCTGCGTCCAGCGCGCGCTCGATGCGACCGGCCTCGACAAGGAGCCGTTCGCGGTGATCGCGATGGGGAAGTGGGGCGGGTTGGAGGTCAACTACAGCTCGGACATCGACGCCCTGTTCGTGGCCTCGGACGACGTAGACCAGGAAGCCCTGCACCGCTTGCAGCGGCAGGCGCCTCAGTTCATCCGCCTGATCTCCGACAACACGGGCGACGGGTTCGTCTTCCGGGTCGACATGCGGCTGCGCCCCGAGGGGAAGATGGGGCCCCTGGTACGGACGGTGAGCCAGTACCTCCGCTTCTACGAGCGCTACGGGATGAACTGGACGTTCCAGGCGCTGATCAAGGCGCGCTTCGCCGGGGGCGACGCGGACGCCGCCAGGGCGTTGATCGACGGTACGAGGCGCTTCGTCTTCGACCCGGAGAGATCGCCGGAGACCCTGCTGCGCGAGGTCTTCGAGATGAAGCAGATGATCGAGAAGTCTCTCCGCTCGAAGGGCACCGAGATCGGCAACGTGAAGCTCGGCGCCGGCAGCATCCGCGACATCGAGTTCATCGTCCAGTTGCTGCAGCTTTACCACGGCGCGTCCAACGACAGCCTCCGTTCGCCGAACACGCTGCGCGCCATGTCGCGGTTGCGGGCGCACCGCGTGATCACCCGGGACGAGTACGACCGCCTGCGCGAGGCGTACATCTTCCTGCGGGTGGTCGAGCATGTGCTGCAGTTGGAGCGCGATTTGCCGGTGCGCCAGCTTCCGCGCGAGCGGAAGCAGTGGGCGATTTTCGAGTGGCGGGTGGCTTTCGCCCTGGGCCAGCCCGTTAGCACGCTCTACCTCGCCGAGCGCTATGAGGAGACGGCGGCCGAGGTGCGCCGCACCTTCGGCGAGTTCTTCGACGAGACGATCGAGTTCCTCGAGCGGAAGCACCGCGTGCGGGAACTCTGTCCGGATCTGCCCGCCGAACTCATCGACGGGCACTTCAGACGCATGGAGAGTGCGTACTTCCTGTCCTACACCGTCGGCGAAGTGGCGCACCACGTGGAGATGATCCACGAACTCGACGCCGAACGACTGTGCCGGGTCGACGTGCGGCACGTCGGCTCGAGGCGACGCGTGACCGTGGTCGCCAACGACTACCAGGGTGAGTTCGCGAAGATCTGCGGCCTGCTTTCCGCTTACGGCCAGTCGATCCTGAGCGGCCGCTCGTACACGTACCACGACGTGGGGGAACTCGAGTTCTACCGTCGCCCCGAGCGGGCGACGCGGCGGCGCCCGAATCGGCGGGGTCGTCGGCGGAAGGTCGCGCCCCGGCCGCGGAAGAAGCAGGGCCCGACGCGGATCGTGTTCTCGGCCGAGGTTCAACCGGCGCCGGGACACGCGAATCAGGTGTTCTCCTGGACCGAGTTCGAGCGGGATCTGAACCGGTTGCTGACCCTGTTGGAGAAGGGCGAAGAACGCCGCGCGAACGAGGAGTTGACTCTGCGCGTCATGGAGGCGGCGCGCCGGATGGGCCTCGGCGCCGATCGGGAAGAGGTCATGCCGCCGATAGCCATTTCGATCGACAACGAATCGGACGAGCACTGCACGATTCTGGAAATCCGGAGTCCGGACAGCTTCATGTTCCTGTTCGAGTTCGCGAACGTCCTCTCGACCCGGGACTACTGGATCGACAAGGTCGAGTTCGACACGGTGGACGGCGAGGTGCGCGATCGGTTGTTCGTGACCACCCGGCGGGGCGGCAAGATCGAAGATCGCGTAGGCGTGGACAACCTGCGCGTCACGGTGACGCTGATGAAGCAGTTCGCGCGACGGCTGGCAGTGGCGCCGAACCCGCACCTTGCTCTGCGGCAGTTCGGGGCGCTGATCGATGCTGCCTGCGAACAGGTGTCCGATCCGACGCAGGCCCTCGCGTCGTCCCTGGACGAGCTGGCGCGGGTTCTTGGAGCCGGCACCTATCTCTGGGAGGAGTTCCTGCGACGGCAGCACGAGAACCTGATGCCGCTGCTCGGCAACATGGCCGACCTCGACCTCGGTGCCGACGGAAATGAACTGGAGCGCCGGCTGGACGCGGCGCTCGAAGGCCGGGACGAGCCGGACGACGCTCTGAACCGGTTCAAGGACGACGAGATCGGACGGATCGACATGCGTCATCTGACGCGCAGAATCGAGCACTTCAGCGACTTCGGCGCCGAACTCTCGACCCTCTCCGACGTCGTGCTGACCCGAGGTACGGCGGAAGCGGTGGCTGAGGTCTCGGGTGGCGATCCGGCGCCTGGGGCGTGGTCCCTCTGCGCGCTCGGCAAGTGGGGCGGCCGCGATCTCGGTTACGCCTCGGACATCGAACTCATGTTCGTCTGGGATGCGGAAGGGCCGGAGCAGGTGCGCGCCGGGGAACTCTACGAGCGGGCGGCGATGCGCCTGGCGCGGCTGATCCGCGCCAAACGGGACGGGATCTTCGAACTCGACTGGCGCTTGCGTCCGGGTGGTTCGTCCGCGCCGCTTTCGGCGTCATTCCAGCGCTTCTCCTCTTACTACAGTTTCGACGGCGGGGCGGACCCCTACGAACGCCAGGCCCTGGTTCGGCTCCGCACGGTCGCCGGCGACCCCGATCTGTGCGCCCGGACCGAAGCACACCGGGCGGCCTACGTGTTCGACCCGCGGCCTCACGACCTGGCGCGCATCCAGCATCTGCGCAGCCGTCAACGGTCGGAACTCGTAACGCGCGGCACGACGAACGCGAAGTTCAGCGCCGGCGGCCTTCTCGACGCGGAGTACTTCGTGCAGGTGAGACAGATCGCGGCCGGCGCGGACGACCCCGAAGTGCGTCAGACGAACACGGAGGAAGCGGTCCGCGCTCTATACAAGCGCGGCCACATCACGCGCGAGGAGTTCGAGCAGGTGGAGGCGGGCTACCGGCTGCTGCGGGCGGTGATCAACTGCCTGCGCATCGTCCGTGGCCACAGCAAGGACCTGGTCATTCCCGAACGGGGGACGAGCGAGTTCCAGTTCCTGGCGCGGCGCCTGTACAGCCTGGGTCAGTTGCCGGACGAGGAGGGCGCCTGGGACCTGATCGCCGAGAGGATGCGCGGTTTGGAGCGGCTGTTCGACGGCCTGTCCGGCTGAGAGTCGACCGACGAAGAAGCGCGCCGGGGAGCCGGGGCTCCCGCGGCGCGCTCCTGGCAGACGTGATGTGGCGGAACTAGCCGATCGCCACGTTTCCGGTTTCGCCCGTGCGAATGCGGATGGTCTCGTCGAGCGGCAGGACGAAGATCTTCCCGTCACCGACGTTGCCGGTCTGGGCGCCCCGTGTGATCGCGTCGATCACGACGTCGACGTAGTCGTCGTTGACCGCGATTTCCAGCTTGAGCTTGCGCAGCAGGGCGCCCGCTTCCTTGTTGCCGCGGTAGACCTCGGCGACGCCTCGCTGGCGACCGCGCCCCATCACGTTGGATACGGTCAGCAGGTGGATCTCCTTCTCTTCCAGGAGATCGAGGACCTCCTGCATCCGGTCGGGCTGAACGATGGCCACGATGTACTTCATGTCATTCCTCCTTCTGCCCTAGTCGACCAGGGTGTAAGCGTTTTCGCGGTGGTCGGTGAGATCGAGGCCGATCCGCTCCTCGTCGTCGCTGACGCGGAGGCCGACGATCAGGTCGACGATCTTGAGTAGAACGAACGACACGACCGCGGCCCACACGATGGTGAAGAGAACGGCCTTGAGCTGAATGGCGACCTGTCCGGCATTGCCGTAGAAGAGGCCGTTCGTGTCGTTGCCTGGCACCATGTCGGTGGCCCAGAGGCCGGCGGCGACCGCACCCCACATGCCCGCGACGCCGTGGACGCCGAAGACGTCCAGTGAGTCGTCGTAGCCGAGCTTCGCCTTGAACCAGGTCACCGCAAGGTAGGCGAAAAGGGAAGCGCCTGCGCCGACGCCGAGCGCGCCGATCGCGCTGACGGAGCCGCAGGCCGGAGTAATCGCCACGAGTCCGGCCACGGCGCCGGTGATGACGCCCAGGAGCGTCGGCTTCGAGTCGCGGAACCAGTCGATCAGGCCCCAGGTGGCAGCCGCTGCCGCAGTCGCGACCTGGGTGACGACGAAGGCGTTGGCGGCCGAGCCGTTCGCTGCCACGGCGCTGCCGGCGTTGAAACCGAACCATCCGAACCAGAGCAGGCCGGTACCGAGAACGGCGAAGGGCAGGTTGTGCGGCGGCGATGTGTGGCTCGGGTAGCCCTTGCGGCGGCCGAGGACGAGCGCCGCGACCAGCGCCGATACGCCGGCGTTGATGTGGACGACGGTACCGCCGGCAAAGTCGAGGGCGCCGTCACCGCCGAGGCCGAAGAAGCCCTCGGAGCCGCCCCAGACCCAGTGGCAGACCGGGGCGTAGACCACGAGCAGCCAGGCGCTCATGAACAGGCAGATGGCGCTGAACTTCATCCGTTCCGCGAAGGCACCGATCATGAGAGCGGGCGTGATGATCGCGAACATGCCCTGGAAGATCATGAAGAGCGGCGCCGGAATGCCGGTGCCGTCCCAGGCGTCGTAGCCCAGGTTGGCCAGCAGGAAGTAGTCGCCGCCGCCGATCACGCCGCCGAGAGCGTCGGAGCCGAAGGCCAGGCTGAAGCCAATGACGACCCAGAGCACGGTCATCAGTCCCATGCAGAGGAAGCACTGCATGAGGATCGACAGGACGTTCTTGCGCCGGACGAGTCCGCCATAGAAGAACGCGAGTCCCGGCGTCATCAGCAGCACGAAGGCGCTGGCAGTCAGCATCCATGCGGTGTCGCCGCTGTCCACGCCTTCCTGCGCCGCCGCGGGTGCGGCGCCGAACAGCGCCAGCAACAAAGTGAGTCCCAGGGCCGAACCCAGACCGATGGTTCGACCGCGACTTCTGAAGCTCATACGAGTCCCTCCTCTTCGTTTGATCCGCCTGGCTGATCGTCTCGATCCGTTCCGTCTCTGGGGAGCGGACGAGGTCAGGTTCCGGAACTGACGCCCAGGCTTGCCCGCTCTCATATCCAGAACCGTGCCAAGTGCGCGGAGGCGCGTGAGGCGTGTCGGAAGGTGCCGGCTCGGGACCGCGGAAACGACCGCAAAACCGCGCGCGGAAGAGGGTTAGCGGCGGATTGGGGGAGCGGCGGCGAGCTTCGAATGTGCCTGTCGATCCCGAGTCAGGCTGCCGTCCCGCCTTGCCGGCCGAACATTCCTGTTCGGCCCCACTGGGGCGTGCGACAGAACTGTAAGTCGGCCGGGGCCGGCCTCAGGGCAGATCGAGTGCCGGGTTGCGGTCGAAGAAGTCGAACGGCCGCAGTTCGAAGCCGTGCCACATGACCGGCATGACGGGCCAGTCCTCGGCTCGAGGAAGGTGGTGCATTCCGACCGTGTGCCAGAGCACGAGGTCCTCGTCCTGGATCGAACGGTCGGCCTTCGTCCAGGCGGGGAGACCCATGCCCGGTTCGCTCAGGGTCGGGTGGTCGCCGGCGGCGAACCGTTCGTCCGGATCGTACGGCGTCACCCAGAGGTGGTGATCGATGAAGCCGGCGCGCCGGAGCGAGTAGTCGTCGGCCACGAACAGGTGGTTGGCGTTGCGCCCCGGCATCAACTGGTAGCTCGTGGGATAGCCGACCGCGTTCCGGCGGCTCGAGCTCAGGATCCGCCACAGCGCCGGCTGCGCGAGGTTGATGTCGAGCTGGGCGTCCTGCTCGGTCTGCGCGGCGTGGGGCTCCTGAACCCAGATGCTGCGGCGGGGATGGTCGGCCGGCAGCTCCCGCGTGACCAGGCGGTCCGCCACGAAGCGGTTGTCCGCCCCGTCGACGTCGAGGTCGAGGCGGTAGCTGAAGTAGTGGTCGTGGTTCACGCCGATGATGTTGCGGTCGAGAAGGCGGCCGTAGGCGTCGGCGGCCGTCCCGGCCTGGAGGGCGTCGACGGCGGTTGCGTTCACGGGGCCGGCCGCCGGAGTCGCCGGGATGGCCGACACGGCGCTCGTCGCCTTGACCTCTAGGAGGCCGGTGGCGCCGACGCGGGCTTCGATCGAGCCGTCCTGGCGGAAGATCCAGTCGAGCAGGTAGTCGTAGTTGCCGACCACGGCGGCGGTGCGCACGACGAGGTCGCGGCTCTTGCGGCTGTCCGGCTGTTCGTCCTCGTAGTGCCTCCAGGACGGGTCTCCCGTCTCCCGCTCGTAGATGCAGGTGGTCCGGGGCACCGTGCCCGGCCGGCCCTGCGCGCTCGTGTTGATCGAGTCGATGTAGACGGCGTGGTCCGGGCAGTCCCGGCCGCGCAGCAGCGGCTTGGCCAGGCCGCCCGCCGGGAACTCGCCGGCATCGATGAAGTTGCGGGCGTACCAGGCGAACGCCGGGTCCATGTAGGGCACGTAGATCTCGGACAACTGGCCCTGGTACATGACCGGGCGCGGATTGGCGTCGGAGCTCTCGCGGTAGTCGACGAGGGATACGACGAGGCCGGTGCGCTGGTCGGGCCGCAGGTGGAAGCTCCAGTTCTGCCAGCTCACCTGGTAGCCGTTCATGTCGAAGCCGACGCCCTCGGGCAGGTCCAGTTCGAAGGGGCCCGCGATCTCGCGCGGATCGTCGAGCGTGGTCCGGTCGTAGTCGGCGTCCACGTCCGGGATCGGCGCCACGCCGTCGTCGACGACCCTGAGCACTTCGCCAGCCGTCAGGTCGACCACGGCGGTCAGGCCCTCGACCTGGCGCGCCCAGGTGTTCCTGGCGCCGCGAGCCTCCGAGCAGCGGACGTGTCCGAGCCGGCGCCCCTTCTCCTCCTCGGTACCGAAGTAGCCGGGCGGGATCGTCGTGCAGTCCAGGAAGCTCGTGTCGGTGATGCCCCGCTTCTCGAGCCCGGCGATGAAGTCGGGATGTTCGAGCACCTTGCCGACCACCGCGCCGAACTCGCCGAGGCTCCAGTTCGGCTGAACCCCGGTGAGCTGGGTCCAGGCGGAGACCTCTCCGGCGATGAGGTCGACCGTCGCCTCGAACGTCTCGTCGCCCTGGCGCACGAGAGCGTAGGCGGCCCTCGGCATGTCGTCGCCCTCCCGCCAGGCGCGGACGACATCCTTGTCCGGCTCGCTCAGCGTGAGTTGCGAGAAGGTCGTTTCAGCGTCGAGCCGCCCGGCGTCGCGGAGGATCTCGAGCACACGCCAGACTTCCTGGTAGCTGAGCTGATCGAGCGGGTGGTTCGCCGCCGCGGGGATCGCGGCTGTCACGAGAAGACAGAGAGTCAGGCGGACGATCGGTTTGCGCATGGTTGCTCCCCTTGAGGTCCTCGGATGGGAGAGGCCGTGTCGGTGGCTCCAGGACTGCGTGCCCGCAGTCTAGCGGTCAGGGCAGGTCGAGCGCCGGGTTGCGGTCGAAGAAATCGAACGGGCGGAGCTCGAAGCCGTGCCGCGCTGTGTTTGTGTGAGACGTTGGTTGAGCGTTTGACGCGGGCTCACTTCGGCGACGGAAGACGAGTGGCCAAGTTGAGCGGCTAGACTGGCCCACCCGCTGGCGACGGGAGAGGAAGGACTTAGGGCCAATGACGACAGACGCAAAGACGGCGCGAGAAGCAACCGCGAGGCTGGTTATCGCCAGCAAGGAGTTTCTGGACGCCTTCGTGGGCTGGGAGGCCGCGACCCACCTGGACTTCGGCGGAGGGATTGAGAGTTCTGAGCCAACAGCGCAGCTCAGTAGCCAAATCCAAGAACTGCTGGAGGGAGCGGAGTCCATGCGGCCGCTGAACGATGAACTCCGCGACCTCTTGCACCAGGTCACCCACCGGTTGGCGACGCGGGGCTTCGTCGGTGGGAAGGACGAGGTTGGTTGAAGACGACGTGCGCTTCCACGGAGATCCTAGATCCGCGCGGCTCCTGCTATGGCGAGGTTTCCCCCGGATCCGGCGGGTCAGAATCGCTGCCGGGTTCAGACTTCCTGGGAAGAGATGTTCCCCGAAGAGAGTCCGGTTCGTTTCCTTGGCCACTACTCAAGACATCGGCAGCCGTCTGCTAATCGTCGCTTCGACGGCTCTCGCCTGTACGGGACCCGCCAATCCGGATCCCGCCGCAGTTCGCTTGGCGGCCCTTACCGCCGCAGCCGCAGCCGATGCGATCGACGATCTTCAAGCTGTTGACGACCCCGACGCTGCCGGCGTCCGCGACGCCTTCCGCAATGCAACCCGCGAGGCCCTGGTGGCCGCCCGTCAAGCCCGCGACTCGGCGCCCGTGTCGACGGCCGCCGCGTTCGCCGGCAGCCTTGAAGCGGCCGATGCCGCCGAACGCCTGGGCGACGCCCTGGTCCTGGCCCTTGAAGCGCGGGACGACTACGCCTCCGCCCGTGACCACTTCGCCGGTGCATCCGCGAAGCTGGCTGACGCCAGGGCCGATGCCCGGATCAGCCGGGACCTGCGCGCACTCGAAGCGGCCGAAGCCGCGCAGGCCCAAGCCAGATCACGGGAAGCCACCGCCGATGACGCTTGGCGGGCCGCACTCGCAACACGGAACCGCATTATGGACCGAGGCGGAGACCTGGACCGTGCCCGCGTCGCCCTGAACGCCGCCTCCGATGAACTGGACCGCGCTCGCACCGCCGCACGGACCGCCTTCGATGAAGAGATCCTGCTGGTCCGCCGCATTCGGGCTACCGCCGCTGGATCGGAGTGGAGGCCTACATTGCCTCAGATCAAGAGGCGATTCGGCGACAAGACGCCCACGCCGCAGGAGGTTGAAGGACTGGAGTCCAAGGCCGCGAGTCTCGTCGACCCGGTCGTGGAGGCAGGGATCGCCGAACGCGAAGCCGCGGACCGCGCCAAGCAGGCGATGGAGACCGCCGAGGCCCGCGTCGATGAAGCAATCGCTGCCTACCGCGACGTTGTGGACGCTTGGCGCAGTCTGCTCGAATGAAGCGTCGGCCCTGCCCCGCCGCAGCACTGCTCAATTCGATGTGTGGTCGGGGTACGGTCGCGGGCGCTCTGCGGCTTTCAGGCGGGCAAACCGTCCCAGCCGCTCAAGGTACGCGCCGGTAGCGGCTCGCACCTCCTGGAACGGTATGCAAGCGTCGTCGTAGAAGAAGATCGTGGTTGCGCCGTCAGCGGTCCGTACCTCGCCGTCGTGGCTCATTGCTGCGAGTATCGAGTGCGCCGGCCGCCGCCGGAGAGTGAACCCGGCGAGGATGCCGTACTCGCGGTTGAAGACCCGTACGCTCCGGTCGCGAATCTCGATTCCGTAGGGCAGGGCGATTGATCTGCCATCTACCAGTGGCATTGTCAATTGGCGTCCTTGAGCGACCCCGGAGCGCCGCCTCAGATCCGAAGTCCTAGCCGATCAGCCGGTCGAGCGCCGTCACCAAGGCCAGCAGCCCGCCGACAACGGCGAACATCCGCCAAGTCAGGCGCGTTTCGAGTTCCGCGAGTCTCGCCTCCAGGCGGGTGATGTCTTCCTTCGTGGCGGTGCCTTCGGCGATCGCTACGCGGATCGTAGTCGTCACCGCTTCGGCTTGCTTGGAAGTCAGACCGGCGTCCTCCAGGGTCCGGGCGGCGGCGAGGGTGTCGAACGTCATCGGACAGATCGTACCCCGCGAGGCGGTCGAGGTCGAGTCGGTCTGCGGTAGAGCTAGCGGTAGAGCTGCAGTGGACGATGCGCCGGCCGGCGCGATGGCTCTTCCAGTCGATGAGGTGACCCCATCCCGGGCGCCGTGGGCGGTAGACTCTCCAACCAGTGAGTTTACGCATCGTCCCGCCACCTGCGCGCCCCAGGGTGGCGCACGAAGCGGCTCCGATTCCAGCGGCGCCACGCCGTTGGCCGGGACCGCAGGGACGGCAGTTGTTCCGGCGGCCCGCGGACGGGAACAGCCCGCGGCAGGTGAAGACGAGCTTCGCGCTCCAGTTCCTGCACCGGATCGTCGGCCTGGACCTCCTGAACTTCGGGATCTGGAGCGAGGACGATCCTCTCGATGTGGCCGGCCTGCGCCGTGCCCAGGAACGCCTGGTGGCGCGTCTCTTCGAACTGCTGCCGGCCGGAGCGTCCTCCGTGCTCGACGTCGGCTGCGGCACCGGCGTCATCAGCGAACGGTTGCTCGCGCTCGGCTACGACGTCGAAGGCCTGTCGCCCGATCCCTACCACGGCAAGCTGTTCAGGGAGCGGCTGCCGGATCGACGCTTCCACCTGGGCCGCTTCCAGGAGTTCGAGCCGGACCGCCGGTACGACGTCCTGTTCCTGTGCGAGTCGGCGCAGTACGTGTGGCTCGACGAGTTCTTCGACGCGGTCCGGCGGTCGCTGGTGCCGGGAGGCAGCGTGCTGCTCTGCGACTACTTCACGGTCGATTCCGGTGGAACGGGCGGGTCGAAGAGCGGTCATCCGCTGGATGAGTTTCTGGACCGGGCAGGGCCGGCCGGGCTCGTGCTCGAGATGGACGAGGACGTGACCCGTTCGGTGCTGCCGACGCTTCGCCTGGGGCAGGCGATCGTGGAGCGGTACGGCCGCGGGGTCGTGAGCCTCGCGCGCGAGGCCTCCGTGCAGCGGTTCCCTCGCCTGGCCGGCGCCGCCTGGCGTCTGGCGGGACCGGTGAGCCGCCGCCTGGACCGGCTTGACCGGCTGCTCGATCCGGAGGTCTTCGAGCGCACCAGGCGCTATCGCGTGATGCGCTTCCGGAGTTCGTCGTAGACGGATGTCCAGGCGGAGCGCTAGCGCGGTGGGACTGCTTCTGGTCCTGACGGTTGCTGCTGCCGGTGCGTCCGGCGAGATCCCGCGAGCGGTCACTCTGGCCGGGAACGAGATCGCGGCGCCGGAGGACCTGGGATCGCGGTCGATTCTCGTCCTGAGTTTCCGCCGCGCCGCGAACACGGGCGCGCGGGAATGGCGCAGCCTTATCGACGGCGATCCGCAGACGGAGGGTTGGTCGGTCTACAACGTCGTCGTGCTCGAAGGCGCGCCCGAGTTCGTCCGCCGGCTGGTGGTGCGGGCGTTGCGCGGCGACGTTCCGGCCTCGCGACACGACTCGTTCCTGGTCGTCGAGGAAGGCGCGGAGGCCTGGCGGAGCCTAGCCGGATCGAACGGCGAAGACGAGGACCGCGCCGACGCGGTCTTCGTCGTGCGGCTGGAGGCCGACGCGGTGTGCAGTCGCTACCGCGGCCGCGTGTCGAGGAGCGCGCTGGACGAGCTGCTCGGCGCTACCTGCGACCCCTGAGCCTCAGCACTCCAGGCAGAACCCGACACCGGCGGTCACTGCCCGCGACTTGTTGCCGAACCACGGTGGGATCACCGCCGCGAAGCCGCCCGCCGGACCGCCCGCGGCGACGACGAGCAGATCGTCCGGCGACTGGAGCGCTCCGTACTCCTGGTCCCGGTTCGCGTCGGTGACCACTGCCGCCTTGCCGACCCGCTCCCAGTCGCCGCGCCGCACGCGGGCCTGCTCGTACAGGTAGCTCCGGATGTCCGTCTTGCTCCAGCCCGCGTCGGTCAGGCGCTCACGCAACTGGGGCGGCAGGACGAGGCAGTGGTGGCCGGCCCAGATCGAGTAGTGGAGAAGGTTGGCGCGCATCTCGGCAGCGACCGTGCCGAGGATCGCCTCGGGTTCCGTCGTCCATTCGTTCATGATCTGCCGTGGCGCCCCGGCTGCGAACACGGTCACGGTCGAACTGCCCGCGGGCGCTCCGCGCTCCGTTGCCAGCGAGGGCCAGGGAGAGCCTTCTTCGTCCTCGGCCAGGCAGTAGCTCAACTTGCCCGGATGTCCCAGCGTGGCCCGATCCAGTTCGCCGGGCCGGACGCCGAGCAGGTTGCGGAGGATGAGCCGAAGCGCCCTCCCGATCGCGAGCGACGCCCGGTCGGCGCCGCCCAGTACGTTGAACGTCCCGGTCATCTCGAGTTCCTGGCGGATCGGACCGTTGACGATCACGAGGACCGCGCAGCCGCCGGTGCTCGAGGTGGCGCCGTGAAGAAGGAAGGTGGGATCGCACATCGCCTCGACCGCCGCGGCGACGACGGCGAAGTCGCGCGGGCGGCAGCCGGCCATCACCGCGTTGATTGCCGCCTTCTCGGCGGTGATCGGGCGTCCCCTCACCGCCTCGACGCCGAGCACCTGCGCCGGCTCGATGAACGCTGCTTCGAGAGCGGCCTCCACGCGTGCGGGCGTAGGCGGCGTGATGGGGAGGCCGTCGGTCCAGCCGCGGGACTCGAAGAGTTCGTGAACGGCATCCTGGCTGTCGACGGAGTGCGCCGAGGCAAAGGGGGCGGGCGCGGGTTCGGCAGCGGGTCTGTCGTCGTTCATCTGAAACAGGGGTCAGCCTACCGCGGGCCGATCGGCGTTACGATCGGAGCGTTCAACCAGTGGAGGACGATCTGATGACGCAAGAGCGAGTGGGCAGGAGTTCGACTACATCCGGAGTGTCCTCCAGGTACGCGGGCATGGCACTCGCTGCTTCGATGCTGACGTTCGCTGCCTGCGCCGGACCCGCGGTGGACGTGGAGGCCGCCGGCGCCGCCGAACCTGTGAACCCCGACAGGGAGAACTTCGGTGAGCGCGGTGAGATCCTGTTCTGGACGCCGGAGCAGCAGGTCGCCGGCTACCGGAACATCGACCAGATCGGCGAGACGCGGTGGATCGGGGCATCGGACGATCCGCATCCGCTCGGGTCGGCGCCGCAGGACCTGTCGTCCGTGACCTACGAGGTCGAAGGCGAGATGTACACCGTCGAGGACTACATTCGGGACCGTCGCATTGCCGGTCTTCTGGTCGTCAAGGACGATTCGGTCGTTTTCGAGCGGTATGGCCTGGGCAACGACGAGAACTCCCGCTGGATCTCGTTTTCGATCGCCAAGTCCGTCGTCTCGATGCTCTACGGCGCCGCGATCGTCGACGGTTACATCGCCAGCGTCGACGAGCCGGTGACGAAGTACCTGCCGCTGCTTTCCGGCGGCGGCTACGACGGCGTGACGATCCAGCATGTGCTGCGGATGGCCTCGGGCGTTGACTGGAACGAGGACTACGCGGATCCCGAGTCCGACGTGGCGACGCTGCCGTCTCCGGTGGTGCAACAGGCCCGCTACATGGCGGGTCTCGAACGGCTTCATCCCGCCGGTGAGGTGTTCCACTACAACACGGGTGAGACGAACATGGCCGGCGCCGTTCTTCGAGCTGCCATCGGCAACAACCTCTCGACGTACCTCGAGCACAAGATCTGGGGCCCGTTCGGCATGGAGGCCGACGCGAACTGGGTTATCCACGAGCCCGGCGGCGGCGAGCTCGGCGGCTGCTGCATCAGCGCGACGCTCCGCGACTACGCACGGATCGGCATCTTCGCGATGAACGGCGGCATGCTTCGGGATGGCAGCCGCGTGCTGCCGGAGGGCTGGATGGCCGATTCCACGAGCCCTAGCCCCGGCTACGACGGCTACGGTTACCTCTGGTGGCTCTCCGACGACGGCGTCTTCGCCGGCATCGGCATCTTCGGCCAGTACCTGTGGATGGACCCGTCGTCCAACACCGTGATCGTCACCCACAGCGCCTGGCCGTACGCTACGAACCCCGAGTACAGCCAGCACCGATCGGCCATGGTCTCGGCGCTCGCCGACGCAGTTCGCTAAGCCTCGTTCGCTTCGGTTCGCCTCTCCGCGTGTGCGGGCTTTCCAGCCCGCGTCCGGAGCAGCCAGCGCCCGCCGGGGATGGCAAGAGCGACAGCTACGAGAAGCCACGGCAGAGCACCCTCCGGGATCCCGTTGAAGAGCGGCGCCAGAGGCCGGTAGGCCATCAGGTCGGAACCCCGCTCGCCCGTCCAGTGCCACGCGGTGTGGACGATCAGGGCCGAGACGAGGATGATCCCCAGGCGCTCGTTGGGCAGGCGGCGGAAGACGAAGTCCATCAGGGGAATGAGCAGCAGCAGGACCAGGAGTTGCCCGAGTTCGACGCCGACGTTGAAGGCGAGGAGCGAGGTCACGAGGTGCGAGCCGGCGAACTGGAGCGACTCGCTGAGGGCGAAGGAGAAGCCGAAGCCGTGGACGAGGCCGAAGCCGAAAGCGGCGGTCCAGCGGCGGTCCTGGCCGATCCCCAGGATGTTCTCGAACGCCATGTAGACGATCGACAGCGCGATCAGCACTTCGACCAGCGTCGGGAACCAGAGCGCCCGCGGCGCCAGACCGGCGGCGGACGCGATCAGCGTGATCGAGTGGGCCACGGTGAACGAGGTGACGACGAGAACCAGTTGGCGGAGCTTGCGGAGCGGGGCTACCAGGCAGACCAGGAACAGCAGGTGGTCGAGACCGCCGAGGATGTGCTCGAAGCCCATCGCCACGAAGTGGATCGAGGCCTGCGCCCAGTTCGGGTCGAGGCGGACTCGCCCGGGTTCGGCGGCGAGTTGAAGCACCCGCGAATCGCCGTCCGGTGACTCGTAGCGGATCACGGTAAGGACGCGCAGGCCGAGTCGACCGAAGCGGGGGTCGATCGAGAACCGTGGCCGTTCCCGTGTACCTGCGGTTTCGAGCGGTGTCTCGAGCAGCACGTCGAGGAACGCCTGCCTCCACACGAGCTGTGTGGTCGCCGGCAGCGTTGGTCCCTGGAGGTGCTCCAGGGCGCGGGCCGCGTCGGTGAACGAGCGGTCGGAAGGGATGGACAGGCGGGCGGCGCGAACGCTCAGGAGCGGCAGCTTGACGTCGCCGGCGAACAGATCGAGGTTCGGTGCGATCCAGCGATTGGCCGACTCGGTCAGGAGGCCGCTCGACCGGACCTCCTCGAGGTCGAGGATGCCCCGGACATCGACCGGAAACTGCATCTCCTGCATCGCTTCGAGCGGTGTGCGGACGAGGACCTGCAGCCGGTCGTCCTGCTGGCGCACGAGGACCTGGACAGTGACGCTGCCCGGGACCTCGTGGGCCGCGGCGGAGTCGGCGGTGAGGAGCAGCGGCGCCGCGGCGAGGACGGCGCCGCCGAGGCGGAGTCTGAAAGACGCGTTGGAGCGGAGGCGGTTCAGGGGGCGAATGCTAGCGGCCGGCGCACCCCGTGAGCACCGTTGTACACTGACGCCACCTCCCTGGTGCTGCAGGAACCCGCGGAACACCGCGGAAAAACGACGGATTCCGACGACTGGATGGGCCGACGATGACATCGAAGCGTCTCCTTTGTGCTCTTGGCTGTGCGGCAGCCCTCGCTCTCCTTCTCGGCGGCTGTGGCGGCAACGGGGGTTCCGAGGCCGAGGATGTGGCCGAAGACGGACCGATGGCGCCGCGCTTCGAGGTCGATCCGTTCTGGCCGCAGCCGCTGCCGAACCACTGGATTCTCGGCCCGGCGATCGGCGTCACGGTCGATTCCCGCGACCACGTCTGGATCGTCCACCGGAACACGCCGGGCGCCTTCGGCGCCATCAACGAGATCGGCGCGGCGCAGGATCCGCCTCTCTCCGAGTGCTGCATCCCGGCGCCGCCGGTGCTCGAGTTCGATCCGGACGGCAACCTCGTCGGCCACTGGGGCGGTCCCAGCGAGACGGGCGAGTACGAATGGCCGACATCCAACCACGGCATCCTCGTCGACCACATGGACAACGTGTGGATCGGCGGCAACGGCGGCGGCGACTCCCACGCGCTGAAGTTCACCCGCGACGGCCAGTTCCTGATGCAGGTGGGCAAGGCGAACGCCCTCGTCAACGAAGGGGCCGGCGAGGATGAGCCCCGGTTCGTCCGCAACAGCCACGACATGGAGAACTTCGGCCGCGTGGCGAAGCTCTCGGTCGACCCGGCGGCGAACGAGGTCTACGTCGCCGACGGCTACTTCAACCGGCGCGTGGTCGTGATCGATGCCGACACCGGCGAGTTCAAACGCTTCTGGGGCGCCTACGGCGAGGCGCCGGACGACGAGCTGGACCTCGGGCAGTACGCCCCCGGGGATCCGCCGGCGACCCAGTTCCGCGGTCCGGTCCATTGCGCCGACATCTCCGCCGACGGCCTCCTCTACGTCTGCGACCGGGCCGCCGACCGCATTCAGGTCTTCCAGGCCGACGGCACGTACGTCGAAGAAGTCTTCATCGCGCCGGAGACGCTCTCCCAGGGTTCGACCTGGGACGTCGCCTTCTCGCCCGACGACGAACAGAAGTTTCTCTACCTGGCCGACGGCCAGAACATGAAGGTCCACGTGATTGAGCGTGCGAGCATGGAGGTGCTCTACGCCTTCGGCGACGGCGGCCGCCAGCCCGGCCAGTTCTTCGCCGTCCACAGCATCGCCACGGACTCGAAGGGCAACATCTACACGACGGAGACCTACGAGGGGAAGCGGCTGCAGAAGTTCGTGAACATGGGCATGCAGCCGGTGCCGGAGGAGGACCTGGGGACGCCCTGGCCGGCTGAGTAGTTACGGCATCGTTGCGTCGATTGTCGGTGCGCCGGCCTTCTGGCCGGCATCCGGGCGCCGCTTCGCGGCACGGCTTCCCCAGAAGCCGGCCAGAAGGCCGGCGCACCGGCATCCGGCCGTCTGGCTAGCCCGGGAGCCGGTAGGCGATCAGTTCGAACGGCTCGCCGCGGCCGCCGATGGAGACGACGAGGTACTGCACGCCGCGGTGCAGGTAGGTGATCGGGCTGCCATCGGAGTGGGCCGGCAGCTCGACTTCGGCGACGAGGTCGCCGGTCGCCTTGTCGAAGGCGCGGACAGCGGGAACGGTGTAGCGCCAGTCCTCGCGGGCCGCCGATTGCGGATTGGTCCAGGCGAGGCCGCCGGTCACTTCCTCGGGCTGTTCGCTCCACTCCCGTTCCGCCTTCGCCTCCTGGGAGCGGAAGGAGCGTGAGTGGCCTGAGCTGACGATGAGCAGCGTCTTCGTCAGCAGGGCGTGGCCGCGAACCCCGGAGCCCAGGAGCGGCAGGTCGAGGCCGGCGAGCCGCGGGTGGCGACGCGGCCCCTCGCCGAGCGGGATCTGCCAGGCGATGTCGCCGCGGCTCATGTCGTAGGCGGTGACCCGCGACCAGGGCGGCTTCGAGATCGGCAGGTCGAAGGGACCGTGAAACGCCGACACCCGGGCGACGAAGTCGAAGGAGGAGCGGTTCGGGTCGGGCCGCCGCAGCGTGATCAGGATCGGCGCCGTGAAGGACGGCACGTAGAGCTGGCCGGTGTCCGGGTCGAAGGCGCCGCCGGGCCAGCTCGCGCCGCCCTCGAAGCCGGGCATGGCGACGGTTCCGCGCTCGCTGGGCGGCGTGTACATCGGCCCGTACTGGTGCGAAGTCAGGATGCGTTCCGCCTCGGCGCGGATCTCGGGTGTGAAGTCGACGACGTCGACGAGCCGCATGCCCTGGCGGTCGAATGGCGGCGGCCGGGTGGGGAAGGGCTGGGTGGGCGAGGTCTGCTCGCCGGGGATGCCGGTCTGGGGGACCTGCCGTTCCTCGATCGGCCACACGGGTTCGCCGGTTTCCCGGTTGAAGACGTAGAGGAAGGCCTGCTTGCTCGGCAGCATCGCCGCCTTCACCGTGCGCCCGTCGACGACGATGTCGCCCAGCACGGCCGGCGCGGCGAAGTCGTAGTCCCAGAGGCCGTGGTGGACGGCCTGGAAGTGCCAGCGGCGCTCGCCGGTCTCGCAGTCGACCGCGACCAGGCTCTCCGCGTACAGGTTGTCGCCGCGGCGGTGGCCACCGTACCAGTCGTTCGTCGGCGTGCTCGTCGGCAGGTAGGCGAGGCCGAGTTCCTCGTCGGCGCTCATCAGGCCCCACACGTTCGCGCCGCCGGCGATCCGCCAGGAGTCGTCCTCCCAGGTGTCCGTGCCGTGCTCGCCTTCCCGGGGCACGGTGTGGAAGGTCCAGAGCTGCCTGCCGGTGCGCACGTCAAAGCCGCGGACGTCGCCGGGCGGTCCGTCGTCGGGGCCGAGCGGTCCGTCCGAGATGGACGAGCCGACGATCGCGACATCGCGACAGATGGTGGCCGGCGAGCTGACGGTGTACTTGCGGCGTTCGACCGCCCGGTGCAGGCCGGCGGTCAGATCGACGCCGCCGTGGTTGCCGAAGGAGCGCACTGCCGTGCCCTCGTCGGCGTAGACGGCGCGCAGGATGGCGTCCGTGCTGGCGTAGATCAAACGGCCGGGAGCGTCGGGTCGCTCGGAGTCGCGCCAGAAGCTGGGTCCCTTGTGGGTGAAGCCGTGGTTCGTCGGCCGGCCGTGGCCGTAGCTCTGCGGATCGTGCTGCCAAACCGTGGCGCCCGTTGCCGGATCGACGGCGGCGGCGATGCCGTAGCCCGTGACCACGTACAGCCGGTCGCCGACCTTGATCGGCGTCGTCACGTGCGTGCGCTGCTTCATCGACGCGTCTTCGAAGCGCGGGTCGTTCGCCATCAGGTCGTTGTCCGGCAGCCGCCAGCGCCAGGCCGGTTCGAGGCGTGCGAAGTTCGAGGCGTCGATCTGGTCGAGCGCGGCATAGCGGCCCGCGTCGTTGCCGCCGGTGATCGTCGGCCAGTCCGTGTCCTGTGCCCGAGTCTGGGTAGAGCTCGCCAGCAGAAGTGCGGCGCCAAGGAGCGCCGCTGTTGCCGACTGAGCCCCGCCGGACATCCGCCTCAGTCGAAGGCGGGAATGATCTCTTCCGCGACCATCCGGTAGTGGTCGAGCTTCTGGGTCGGGATGCCGCCGATCATGATCTCGTGGGCGCCGGCGTCGATCATCTCGCCGATCCGGTCGATCACGTAGCTCTTCGGGCCGGACGCGGTGCCCTCGCCCAGGCCGCGGGCATCGACGAATCGCCTGGCCGCCGCCTCGTCGTCCGTCACGAAGGTTGGCATGAGCACCGTGTGCCGGATCTCGCCCGGGTCGCGGCCGGCGTCCTCGCAGTGCCGGTTGACGACGGAGACCTTGTGCTGGAAGTACTCCCGGGTCATCGGTCCGCGCGCCCAGCCGTCCAGGTTCATCACGTCGCCGTGCCGCGCCAGCGTGCGCAGCGTTCGCTTCTCGCCGGTGCCGCCGATCAGGATCGGGATGGCTGCGTCGTAGCAGCCGGGGGAGAGCGGCGCGGAGTCGAGCCGGTAGTACTCGCCCTGGAAGTCGACCGGCTCGTCGGCCCGGAACAGGGCCCGGATCAGCTCTACGGCCTCTTCGAAGCGGTCCTGCCGCTCCTTCATCGACGGGAAGGTCCAGCCGTAGGCCTCGTGCTCCCGCTTGAACCAGGCGGCGCCGATGCCGAGGACGAAGCGACCGTGGGAGATGTGGTCCAGAGTGCCCGCCATCTTGGCGACCAGGCCGGGATTCCGGTACGTGTTGCCGAGCACCAGGTGGCCGATCCTCAGGTTCTTCGTGATGCTCGCCGTGGCGGCGGCGACGGTGAAGGCTTCCTGCGCCGCGAGGTGTTCCTCTTCCTTGATGCCGGGCGGCGGCAGGTAGTGATCCGCGTACCAGATGCTGTCCCAGGGGCCCCGGTCGAGCAGCTCCGCCACTTCCCGCACGCTGTCCCAGGTGTTGCGATAGACGGTGACCTGCGCGCCGAACTTCATGCTCGTTCTCCCTTGTCCCGATTCACGGCTAGGCGCCGCGTTGCATTACCTTCTGGCCGAACCTCACCGTCGCGTCCTTCCCGGGACTCAGCCGGTGCGCTCCATCACCATCTTGCCGATGATCTTGCGGTCCATCATGTCCCGTAGCGCCTGCGGCACCTCTTCCAGGGGATAGCGGCGCGAGATGTAGGGCTGGATCTTGCCCTCCGCGGCGAGCGCTTCCGTTTCGACCCGCGTCGCCTCGAAGATCTCCGGCTCGCGCATCCGGGAAGCGCCCCAGAACACGCCGACGATGTCGCAACCCTTGAGCAGGGTCAGGTTGAGCGGCATGCGCGGGATGCCGGCGGTGAAGCCGATCACCAGGAACCGGCCGCGCCAGTTCGTGGCCCGCAGCGCCGCCTCCGCGTACTCGCCGCCGACCGCGTCGTAGACGACGTCGACGCCCTTGCCGCCGGTCAGTTCCTTGGCCCGGTTCTTCAGATCCTCTTCGGAGTAGTTGATCGTCTCGTCCGCGCCTCGTTCGCGGCAGAGCGCCAGCTTCTCCGCGCTCGAAGCGGCGGCGATCACCCGGGCGCCCATCACCTTGCCGAGCTCCAGGGCCGCCAGGCCGACGCCGCCGGCGGCGCCGAGCACGAGCAGCGTCTCGCCCGGCTTCACGTTACCGCGGTACTTCAGGGCGTAGTGGCCCGTGCCGTAGGCGTAGCCGTATCCCGTGGCCTCCGCGTGGCCGAGCCCCGACGGCAACTTGCGCACCTGGGACGCCTTGAGCAGTACCTGCTCCGCGAAGCCGCCGGTGCCGCCGCCGCCGACCACGTCGTCGCCGACCGCAAGGCCGTCGACGTCCGGCCCGACGGCCGCGATCCTGCCGCCGACTTCGCCGCCGACGACGAAGGGCGGCTCTCCCCGGAACTGGTACCGGTTCTCGATGATCAGCGTGTCGGGCCAGGTGATCGCCGCCGCGTGGATATCGACGACGACCTCGCCCGAGCCGGGGGCCGGATCGGGGAGTTCCTCGATCGTCAGGTTCTCCGGGGGACCGAACTCACTGCAAACGACTGCCTTCATGCTCTCGCCTCGCGTGGTGTGGGTTGGAAATCGTAGGTCAGATCTGCCGCTCGCGGCCCTTCCAGTACGGCGCCCGGACCAGGCCGCGCTGGATCTTGCCGGTGGGCATCCGGGGCAGGTCGGTCGCGAAGTCGATCGAGCGCGGACGCTTGAAGTCGGGCAACTGCTCGCGGCACCAGGCCAGCAGCTCCTCGGCGAGTTCCTCGCCGGCTTCGTAGCCGTCGCCGACCTCGACCACCGACTTGACGCTCTCGCCCCACTCCTCGTGGGGCACGCCTACGGTGCAGACCTCGTACACGGCTGGGTGTTGCTGGATCACGTCGTCGATCTCCTGGGGATAGATGTTGACCCCGCCGGCGATGATCGTCTCCGCCGACCGGCCGGTCAGGAACAGGTAGCCGTCCTCGTCGACGTAGCCCATGTCGCCCATCGTGAAGTAGTCGTCCAGGTAGGCGTCGTCCGTCTTGTCGGGCGCCTTGAAGTACTCGAAACGGTTCTCGCTGGCCTCGAAGTAGACCGTGCCGGTGGTTCCCGCCGGCACCGGTTCGCCGTCGTCGTCGAGCACCTTGTACTTCGTTCCCTCTACGGTGCGGCCGACGCTGCCGGGCTTCTCGAGCCACTCTTTCGAGTCGACCCAGAAGGTGCCGCCTTCGGTCGCCGCGTAGTACTCCCAGACCACCGGACCGAACCAGTCGATGATCTTGTGCTTCACATGGACCGGCGTCGGCGCCGCGCCGTGGACGAGCCAGCGCATCGAGGAGACGTCGTAGCGTTCCCGAACTGCCCGCGGCAGCGCCAGCATGCGGTGGAACATCGTCGCCACCATGTGGCTGTGGGTCGCCCGGTGTCTGTCGATCAGGGCGAGAGTCTCCTCGGCGTCCCACCTGTCCATCAGCACGGAGCCGACGCCGACGGCCATCGGGATCGCCAGATTGATGCCCAGTGGCGCGGCGTGGTAGAGCGGTCCCGTGACGAGCGAGCAGTCCGTGTCCGGCTCGAAGTCGGCCGCCTCGCGGACGGCCAGCAGGAATGGCGTCGGCGTCGCGTTCGCCTTGCGGTAGACGCCCTTGGGGTGGCCGGTGGTGCCGGACGTGTAGAGCATCGGCGTGCCGAGAACCGGCTTGTCGATGTTCGAGCCGTCCTCGGCGGCGAGCGCTTCGTCGTAGGACTCGGCGCCTTCGATCTCGCCGCCGACGGCGAGAGTCAGCCGCAAGTGCTCCGATCCGGCCCGCGCCGCGGCGACGGCCGGAGCGAAGGCCTCGTCCGCGATCAGCACGCGAGCCTCGCAGTTGTCGACGATGTAGGCGACTTCGGGTGGCGAGAGGTGCCAGTTGATCGGCGTCATCCGTCCGCCGGTGCGCTGGCAGGCCACGACCGTCTCGATGAACTCGGGCCGGTTCCGGCACAGCAACGCGACTCCCACGTCGGGACCGACGCCGTGCGCCCGCAGCACCCGGGCCAGGCGGTTCGCGTTGGCATTCAGTTCTGCGAGCGTGCGGCCGCCGAACTTCGACACCACGGCCATCCGGTCGGGGGCTTCGTCCGCGTGAAGCGCGACGCCCATGCCGTAAGGCGCGACGGCCATGAGTCGTTCCTGCAGTGCTGGGTCGATCGCCATGCGGGCCCTCTCCGCGGGCGCCGGACGAGGCCGGCGCCGTCTGTGTCATTACCTGCCTAGTTCGCGAGTTGGCGAGTCTAGGAGCTTGCGCCGCAGAAACGCAACGAGGTGTGGTCTCGGACTCCGGCGCACCCGGTGCTCGCTACACTGGCCGCCGATGCTCGCAGCGGACATGCCCGGGTCCGTCGAACTGACCGACTGTGACCGCGCGATGCTCGACGGCGACCGTGGGGAGGCCGCGGCGGTCGCGATGCGCATCCTGGTCACGATGGCCGGGGTCTACGGCGCGGAGCGGCTGCTCGACATCGAGGGCGCCCACATCGACGGTTGCCTGTACCACGGCGACTCGGGCGTCGACTTCGCGGAGCTCCTGGTCGCGGGCGGCGCCCGTGTCCGCGTGCCGACGACGCTGAACGTCGGCGGCCTCGATCTGCTCCACCCGGAGGAGTTCGCCGGCACGGCGGAACGCAGGGCGAAGGCCCTCCGGTTGATGGAGTGCTACGAGGGGATGGGCTGCCGGACGATCTGGACCTGCGCGCCCTACCAGACGACGCCCCGGCCGGCGTTCGGCCAGCAGGTCGCCTGGGCGGAGAGCAACGCGATCGTGTTCGCGAACTCGGTTCTCGGTGCGCGTACCCACCGCTACGGGGACTTCATCGACATCTGCGCCGCGATCACCGGCCGGGCGCCGGCGGTGGGGCTCCACCTGGAGCAGAACCGCCGCGGCCAGGTCGTCTTCGACCTGCGGTCGCTGCCGCTCGCTCTCCGGAGTGCGTCCTGGCTGCTGCCGGCGATCGGCTACCTGGTGGGCGAGCGCTGCGGCAACCGGGTGCCCGTGCTGCTCGGCCTGGAAGAGGCGGACGAAGACGGCCTGAAGGCTCTGGGGGCTGCCGCGGCGTCCTCGGGTGCGGTCGCGCTGTTCCACGCGGTCGGCATCACGCCCGAGGCGCCGACTCTGGAGGCGGCGCTGGGCGATAGGGAAGCGGAGGAGTGGATCGAGATCGACGTGTCCGACCTGCGCGCCGGCCTGGAAAGCCTGTCCACGGCCCCGGGAGCGGCCGAAGCCGGCGCCGGGGAAGGCGTCGACCTGGCGATCGACGTCGTGGCGCTTGGCAGTCCCCACTTCTCGCCGCGCGAGTTCGTGGAGCTTCTGCCCCTGGTCGAGCGCCATCCGCCGGCCGGCAGTGTCGAGTTCGTCGTCTGCACGAACCGGCTTTCCCTCGACGAGCTGGAGCGGAGAGGGAGCCTGGACCGCTTGCGTTCTCTCGGCGTGCGCGTGGTCGTCGACACATGCGTCGTCGTCGCTCCGATCCTGCGCACGTCCGCCGGCGGCGTCCTGATGACGAACTCGGGCAAGTTCGCGCACTACGCTCCGGGCAACGTGGGCTTCGACGTCGTCTTCGGGAGTTTGGCCGAGTGCGTTCGTTCAGCCCATGCCGGCCGGCTGCGGCGCGACGCGGAGTTGTGGCCGTGATGGGAGAGGAGCTCGAGGGACGGGTCCTCGTCGGCGGCACGGGTGCCGGGCCGGTTCTCCGGCTGGAGGAGCCGCTGTCGTTCTGGGGCGGCGTCGATCCGGTGACCGGACGGATCATCGACCGGCGTCATCCGCGCTGCGGTGAAAGCGTCGCCGGCCGTGTCCTCGTCATGCCGTACGGACGGGGCTCTAGCAGCTCGAGTTCGGTGCTCCTGGAGGGGGTGCGCCTGGGCACGGCGCCGGCGGCGGTCGTGCTGCGGGAGCTCGACGGCATTCTGGCGCTGGGCGCCGCGGTCGCCAGTGAACTCTACGAGAAGTCGCCGCCGGTGATCCTGCTCGAAGCGGCGGACTGGGAGGCCCTGCCGGAAGGAGCCGAAGCCTCGGTCGACGTCAGCGGCCGCCTGCGGCTCGCAGGCTGACGTTCCAGGAGGTCCAGACCCAGACCTTGAATGTGTCCGTGCTCCACTCGTCCGCGTTGTACTGCGCCAGCTTGATGCCGAAGTCCTGCTTCCAGGGGGTGTTCCACACCGCCATCGCGTCGATCTCGGAGCCGTAGTCCATGCTGCCGACCGCCGAGCGGAACTGGTGCCAGCGAACGGTCCAGTTCCACGTGTCAAGAGCGTGGTCCAGGCGCAGGTAGACGTCGACCAGGCCGTTTGCAGGGGTGCCCAGGAACTTGTCGGTCCAGCCGTTGAAGCCGTGGAGCGTGGCCAGCGGTGTGCGGAATGCGTAGGTGCCGTCACCGTCCAGAGCCTCGCGGACGGCCCGCACACTGATGTCGCCGCGGGTAAACCCGATCCCGGTCTTTTGGTAGTCCACGTCGACGCTGCCGGGATTATCCGCCCAGTCCGACTGCACGGCGTACTGGAGTTCCCAGAGAACGGAGGCCGCGCCGGCATCGTGCGAACCGTTGTAGCTGGCGCCCCAGTTGGATGTCGAGTTGGCCGCGGCGCCGGGCCGTTCGTAGTCGAGCAGGTAACCGAACAGCGCCAGCTCGCCGGGGCCCGCCGGGCCCGACACGTGGATCACGTGAGAGCCCATCGCCTCCTCGGCGCCGGTGATCCGGTGGGCGCGATCGAGAAAGGCGTAGCGGAGGGTCCAGTCGGCTGCGAGCTTCGCGTCGAGGGCGGCCGCGTCGAAAGCCTGGTGATGCTGACGCCAGCCGACCGCGCCGACGAAACGCTGGTCGCCGATCAGGAGCTCCGTCCGTCCGAGCGTGAACGCCACCGGCCCGCGCTCCAGCTTCGCGGCCGCCTGGTTGATCGCCGTGAGCGCCGGGTCAGCGATGACCGGCCGGTCGCGAACGCCGTTGTCGAGGCCGCCGTAGCCCAGATTACGGTAGGTAGTGTCGCTGCCGACCGGCGTCACGTCCTCCACCTCGAGCAGGAAGGAGAAGCCGCGGAAGGCCTTCGTCTGCAGCTTCAGCGTGGTGCGCAACGTCGAGGCGAGCGCCGTGTCGTCGAAGGCGTCGTCGTCGGACTGCTCGACGCGGTAGCGGAGACCGACGGAGACGTCCGCGTCGCGCACCGCCTGTCCGAAGGTTGAAGGCTCGCCGGCCGCGCTCTCGTCTTCGCCTTGAGCAAAGCCTGGCAAAGCACCGGCGGCGGCCGCCAGCGCAAGCGAAATCAGACACTTGTGCATGATCTGGTTCGGTACTCGGGGAGCGGAGACTGGGGGTTGCCTGAGCGCGACGGGAGTATACAGGCCGGTTGGCGGCGGGACCTCCCGGCGCTGCGACCGCATCACTGCGTCGGCGGGCCGCCGACCCAGATCGGCGACGACCAGGCGCGTTCCTGGATCGTGGCGGGCAGTTGGGGCCTCGGCTCCACGCCGGCCTTGACCGCGTCCCAGGTCGACCAGCGGCAGGTCGGGTTCTCCAGCGCCCGGAGGTAGTAGAAGGCGTGCTGGCCGGTTGCGTAGGTCGGGTCCCGCCACACGGCCACGAGCTCCGCGGCGCCCTTGTCCGGCGTGATGCTGCAGTCGCTCAGATCGACGTCCGCGCCGTTGTCGGGGCAACGGTAGGTCTCGGGGTCGGGCGCCAGGCCGTCCGAGCAGGCGACGTCGAACACCTGTTCCCTTGCCTGTCCCTCCTCGCTCCAGCCCTTGATTACCTGGACCCGCTGCAGGGGCGTGCCGAGCGGATCCTGGAGCGCCCAGACGAGGAACCGCGGAGACGCCGCGTTCTCGGAGCCCGCGGGCAGTTCGCCGCCCATCGGCACGCCGTTCGCGTAGGCCACCTCGACCGCGTCGTCGCGGCCGGCCAGATCGTCGGGATAGTCGCCGGCGAAGAAGCGGACCACGATCCGCGAGCCGCTGGTGGCGAAGGTCTCCTTGCGGCGGAACGCTCCGTAGATCGACTCGCGGGTGTTCTCCTCGGCCCAGACGCCGGCGAGGCCGGAGGCGCTCCAGGTCTTGTAGTACGTGTCGTTGTAGGCCGTGACCCCATCGTCCGAGACGATGGGTACCGAGCCGCGGAGTTCCGCGGTCGCGTCCAGGACGCCGACCTTGGCGACGAAGTTCGATTCGTCGAGCGAGGCGCCGCCGTTGTGCGTGTCGCTCGCGCCGACGAGTCCGAATCGGTACGGGTTGACGCCCCGTTCGGCCTGGAGCTTCAGGCCGCGCTGGTAGGCGTCGCGCACGTAGGAGCCGCGCGGCCTCGACTTGTTCCACTGCGCGATCCGGTAGGGCATGATCTCGAAGTCGGCCCACTCGTCATTCGGCGACAGGAAGGGATGGGTGTCCGAGGTGCCCTTGACCTGGGTGACCTCGACCAGGGGTTCGTTCCGCATCCTGGTCTCGGCGTAGGCGGCGTCGATCGGCTCGCCGGCGAAGTCCACGAGCTGGAACATGTGGCCGTCGGAGCCGTTCGAGTTGTGGGGGATCGCCAGGGCTTCGATCCCCTGCGACCGCAGGTCGTCCATCCAGGCCCAGAGGTCCTCCGGGTTGATCGAGTCGAGGCGGCCGTACGGGTAGTCCGGCACGGCGTCGCCACGGAAGATCACGTTGCGGTGGAGGTTGCCGCCGTAACGGCTCGACGTGTACTCGTAGGCCGGGAAGGTGGTGAAGCTGCCCGGGTCGTTGTGCCGCTCGGCAGCCTCCACGGTCCGTTTCCATGCCGAGCGGATGACGTCGATGTCGCGATGCTCGCGAATGTAGACGCCGCTCCGGAACGCACGCCGTTTCTCGGCGATCGTTCGCGCCTGGGTGAAGTCCGCCGCCCGGTCGAGTTGGGACAGCGGGTGGTCGGGCTGGGACATTGCCTCCAGCATGCCGAGGTAGTTCGCGTGGTCGGTCACGGCGAGAAAGTCGAGCGGCCGGTCGAGCTGGAGTTCGAAGCCCCCCACGTGCTCGATCGGAGCGCCCTTGGCGAACTCGTACGCGTCGTCGGGGGTGCTCCTCGTGCCGAAGATGAAGGCGTCGAAGGAGTAGCGCGTGTGGACGTGCAGATCGCCGAACAGCGCCCGGCGGTCGGCTTCGTCTGCGGTCGCTCCCGAGACGCCGCAGAGGGCGAGCAGGAGGAAGGTCACGGCGGTCCTGGATGGCGCGTTGGACGACTTCGGCATCTTGAGATCCTCCACTTCTTGAGTCGATGACTAGGTTACACTTGCTGGCGCAGCAGTCAGCATGAATCGCTGCGAACCTGCGGACGCCCTTTGAAGAGGTTGCGGACCGCGACAGTTGGGAGACAACATGAAGATCGCCAACTCCGGAAGCGTCCTCCTTGTTCTGGCCGCCGTCGTTGCCCTGCCGGGTACTGGTCTGGCGGCCGACGCGGACACGCCCACCTTCTACGCCGACGTCCTGCCGGTTCTCCAGGAGAACTGCCAGACCTGCCACCGGCCGGACGGCGAGGGCGAGAACATCGGCGGCATGATCGCGCCGATGCCGCTGATGACGTATCAGCAGACGCGCCCCTGGGCGCGCTCCATCGCGCGCGCGGTAGAGAACCGCTCGATGCCGCCGTGGTTCGCCACCGAGGCGACCCGCGGGCAGTTCCACCACGAGCGGGTGATGACCGAGGACGAGATCGAGACGGTCATGGCCTGGGCCCGCGGCGGCGCTCCGGCCGGCGACGCGGCGGCCGCTCCGCCGCCGAAGACGTTCGTCGAGGAAGGCTCCGGCGGCTGGTCGCTCGGCCGTCCCGACCTGGTCGTGCAGATGCCCGAGGAGTACTGGGTGGCCGACGACATCGCGGACATCAACATCAACTTCGAGACCGAGCTGACCGAAGAGATGCTGCCCGAGCCCGTCTGGGTGCGCGGCGTGGAGTTCAAGGTCGGCGGCAGCGACGTTCACCACATGTGCGCCAGCATCCGGCCTCCCGGCGCGGAGACCGCTCTCGGCAAGTTCAGCGACAGTTCGCTGGGCTGCATCGCCCTCGGCGCCGAGAGCCACCTGATGGAGCCGGGCTACGCGATGAAGCTCGAGCCCGGTTCGACGATCGAGTTCTCCATGCACTACAACAAGGAGGCCGGCGAGGGCAGCGGCTTCAGCGATCTCTCAGAGATCGGCTTCGTGTTCGCGGATGTGCCGGAGAGCGAGCTGCGCGAGGTCAAGTTCGACTCGATCGGCAACCTGACCTTCGAGATTCCGCCCGGCCACGAGCGCTGGAAGGTCGGTGCGGCGCGGGTGTTCCCGGTCGAGACGGACATCCTGGCCCTGTGGCCCCACGCCCACCTGCGGTCGGTCGCGGTGCGCTACGACGCGTACTACCCGGACGGCACGACGGAGGTCCTGCTCGACGTGCCGAACTACGACCAGGAGTGGCAGACGACGTACCAGTACAAGAAGCCGAAGACGATTCCCGCCGGCACCCGGGTCGAGGTCTCGATGTGGTTCGAGAACACGCCCGAGCGCGGCGAAGAGCGCGGCTTCGATCCGGCGGACAACGTGATCAACGGCACGGCCACGACCGACGAGATGATGCTCGGCTTCGTCGCCTGGGCCCCGGTGGAGCCGGTCGATCCGATCAAGCTGCAGCTCGGCCTCGCGACGGTGCAGAGCACCGGCGGGGAGTAGGAAGACGGCGATGATCGGTTCGAGCGGGCGGCGGCTGACTCAGGTCGCCGCCCTTCTCCTGCTTCTCGTGGCCGCGGCCCCGGTGTCGGGCCAGTTCGCCGAAACCGACGAGGTCATCGAGAAGTCCTCGAAGGAGGGCGAGGGCCGCAAGCTGGACGCCTCGGGCCTGACGAACGCCTTCGCGCTGCTGGTCAACGCGACCCGTTCGATCGACCGGGCCGAGATCGGCGGCGGAACCGTCGAGGTCAACGCCGGCAGGGTTCCGCTCCTCGGTGTCGACTGGTTGTCGTTTGTGGAGCACGAACAGGGGTTGCTCGAGTTCGAGACCTTCGCGGCGATCAAGCTGCGCACGGAGGCCGACATCGTCGTCGGCGAGCTTCCCGTGGCGGCCGGGAACGTGTCTCCCGGCTTCGCCGGTCTCTACAGCCTCTGGCTGCACCTGGGCGAGGACGGACAGTGGACACTGATCGTGAACCACGAACCCGACATCTGGGGCACGATGCACGATCCGGCGAAGGACCTGGGCGAGACCCCGCTGGAGCACTCCACCGTGGAGGACGCGAAGCGGCAGATGACGATCGAGATCGAACCGCCCGACGGTGACTCGCCGGGCGCCCTCGAGCTGTCCTGGGGCGAGCACCGCTGGCGGACGACCGTCGCCGCCGCCGGCTAGAAGGGCTCGTCGGACCGCCGCGGAGCGCGGGCGCTACCCGTCCAGGTGGTAGTCGATGTCCTCGAATCGGTCGCGTGGGAACGTGAAGATGAACACCAGCGGTTCGGGGCCGGTGCAACGAAGGGCGTGTGTGGCGTTGGGCGGAATGTAGATGGCCGTTCCCGGGCCAATCTCCCGTCGTGTGTCCTCGATCTCGATGAGACCGCTGCCGCTGAGCACGTAGTAGGTCTCCTCCGGCTCGTGGTGGTGTCGCGAGAGCTTGGCGCCCGGTTCGATCCGGGCCACACCGGTGACGAGCCCACCGCTCGGAGTGCGCTCACGGCTGATCAGCAGCTTCCAGCGAATGGCGTCTGGGGCGAGATTGGCCGGATCGTCCCAGTCTTCCCAGCCGACGTCGGCCTGGTCGGCAATCACGGGCTCCAGTTTGCGCATGCCTATCCCGTGGCCGGCGTCCTGATCGGTCGGGCTCCCAGAACCGGCGCGCGCAGGCCGAAGGCGACGAGGGATCCGACGAAGCAGAGTCCGGACAAGACGGACAGGGTGAGTATGTGCGAGCCCGACCAGTCGGAGAGCATGCCGGCCACGGTTGGGGCGGCCGGGGCGATCACACCTGTGATCGCAAACCGGATGCCGACCGTCGTAGCGAATGCGCGGCGGCCGTAGAAAGCCGAGTAGACGACCGGGATACAGACGTAGGCCGCTCCGAAACCGAGTCCGACCAGCACCATGGACAGGTAAGCGATCAACGCGGTGTTCGCGACGATGAACAGCGCGCAGCCGACGCCCTCCAGAATCAGGACGATGCCGAGCAGCCGTTGCGGCGTCATGAAGTCGCCCGCGAAGGCGCTGAGACGGCCGAACAGGCTGACCAGCACGCGGGCGCCCAGGATCGAACCCGCCATGGCCGTGGTGAAGCCGAGAGCATCGAGATGGTGGCGTCCGAAGACGGCGATGATGCCCCAGGGCACGCCGTAGGCGATCGACAGACCGATCAGGACGTAGAACTGGGACGTGCGCAGGGCGAGCGGCGCGGTCCATTCGCCCTGGCCGGTTGGGCCGGACGGGCCGTCGCTGTCGGCCTGGACTCCGCCATCCGGCTCCTGCCCGATTCGCTCAGGCTCGCCACGCATGAACAGCCCGGCCAGCACGGCGACCAGAGCCGAGATACCGGCGATCACCAGCCAGCCCGTGCGCCAATCGAAGAACTCGAGCATGCCCGGAGCAAAGTACTTCAGGGTCAGATAGCCGACCACGGCGCCGCCGCCCAGAATCAGGGCCATGGCTCGTGAGCGGTAGCGGATGAACCAGTTCGAAGCCAGGGCCTGAGCCGCCAGGATCGTGCCGAAACCGATCGCGATGCCGCCCAGGACGGCGTAGGCGAACATGGCCTCCGCGAAGGAGTCGGCCCGGTTCATGAGCCAGAAGGCGAACGCGCCGACGACGGCGCCGAGGCTCATCATCAGACGAATTCCCAAGCGTGCGATCGCGATGCCGGCGACCGGCCCGAGTCCGTGGTAGATCCAACTGAACACGCTGAAGATCAGGCCCCCCTGCGTGTCGCTCATACCGAGATCCCGCTGCATCTCGGGCAGAAAGAAGCCCCAGGAGTAGTACATGGGCGAGATGGCCAGGCCATAGCAGGCCGAGCCGAGCCCGATCATTCTCCAGCCGAGGAAGCGGGGCGGCGGGCTGTTCGTCATTCCCGCGTCCTCGTGGTTCCGTCTGGTGAGTTCCGCTGTAGCCGCCTACTGCCCGCGAATCGCTTCCAGCCGGTCGTTGATCTCCCGTTCGAGAGCAGTGCCCGTCTTCACCTCGTCGCCGAGTTCGAGATACGCCTGTTTGTCGCCATCGAACTCCGGCCAGGCCGGGCGGCCGCCTACGTTCGGGTCTCCGGTGCGGGCGAACTGGACCCAGTAGTCGATCATCAGTGCGGCCAGAGCGTCGTCCGTATCGTCGTAGTTCTCGCCCTGGAGCGTGTTGAAGACGTAGCCCAGTTCGGCTGCATGGTGCGCGCCCCAGGCCGGGTTCTCCGGGTTCACGCGGGTGAAGAAGTACTGGAACGCTGGCGAGGAGACCTTGTCCATGCCGAGCAGCATCCTGCGCGTGCCGCGCAGGAACCAGGTGTCGGTGAGGAAGCGGTCGTGTTGCACCTTGAGTTCCTCGGCGTTCGACGACGGGTAGAGCGCGGCGACCTTCTTGGCTGCTTCGCCGTACAGTCCCTCGAGTAGCTCGAGGAACTGCGGCCGTTTCGTGAGCGGCTGGAAGGCCATGAACATCGTGCCCTCGTTGCGGTTCGTGCCCGCGATCAGGGGGATGTCGTTCTGCTTGCCGTCGGCGTAGCGGTCCTCACTCGACTCGGGCATGAAGGCCGTGCCGTAGGTGACGTGCGGCTCGTAGCTGCCGAGCGCGCCGCCCTGGGCGGTCCTCGTGATGATCGAGCCGGCGTCGAGGGCCCTCAGAGCCTTTGCGGTCTGCTCCGCACCGTCGCCGAGCATCGCCGTGGCCCAGGCGACGCCGACGTCCTCGGCGCTGGCAAGTCGCCCCGTGGCTTCACGCAGCGGGCGGATGTTCGTGTCCGTGACCCAGGGGCTCTCCGCGATCGCACGGTGAATCAGACCGGCCGCCTGCGGGCTCGCCATCAGCGCGTGGACGCTGGTGCCGCCCGCGGATTCGCCGAAGATCGTCACGTTGTCCGGGTCACCGCCGAAACGGTCGATGTTCCGGTTGACCCACTCAAGCGCCGCGATCTGGTCCAGGAAGCCGTAGTTGCCGGACTCGCCGCCGGATTCCTTCGACAGCGCCGGGTGTGCGACGTAGCCGAGCGGTCCGAGCCGGTAGTTGATCGAGACGAGGACCACGCCCCTGGTGGCGAAAGCGGAGCCGTCGTAGCCGACCTGGTTGCTCCAGCCGAGACTCAGGCCGCCGCCGTGGATCCAGACCATCACCGGCCGCGGATCGTCGCCGTCGCCAGCGGTGGTCCAGACGTTGAGGTACAGGCAGTCTTCGGAACTCTCCGGCAGGCCTTCGCCGGTCATCATGGCCAGGGCCGGGCTCTGGGGACAGATCGCGCCGAACTCCGTCGCGGCGCGCACCCCGTTCCATTTCGGCGTGGGTTGCGGCGCCTTCCAGCGCAACTCGCCCTCGGGAGCCGCCGCGTAGGGAATCCCGCGATAGACGGTCAGGCCGCTCGCCTCGTCGAGGACTTCGCCGCGTAGCGAACCCGTGTCGAGCTGGACGGTGGCGGCGCTGCCTTCGGCTGCGCTCACGCTCGATGTCGGCGCGAGGGCCACGCCGAGCATGGCCGCCGCGGCGAGGAGGGAAACGACGGTTCGGAAGCGGCGAATGGTCATGAAGTCTCCCTCTCGATGCCTGGGGGCGGTGTCTCGGGAGTCGAGGTCCGCCAGTCTTGATCGTGGTTGTTCTGGTGCCGAATGGCGCATCCTACAACCGATTCCGGGAACCCACAGGGCGTTGGAGCGCTACAGGTTGCTCCCGACAGCTATAGTTGTCGGGCGGACCCGAGAGAGGTGCACCGCAGGTTCTGGACCCCTGGTGTAGGAGAGCGTTTTGATGCCGGAACGTCAGAGAGACGTGACGCGGATGCTGCGGCGACTGGATTCGGGGCTTCGGCGATTCCACATGGCCTTTCCTGCCATCTTCCTGTTCGTGCTGGCCGGCCCCGTCCAGGCGGAGGAGTCCGGGGCGCCGGCAACTGAAGCGCCGCGCGCGATCGAGAACGTGGCCTCTCTCGATCTGGAGAGCGAAGCGGACGAGGAGGGTTGCGTCGAGAGCGACACCGTCATCTGCCTTCTGGATGGCCGCTACGCGGTGACGCTGGAGTGGGAGACGGCGGACGGCGAGACGGGCGCGGCCAGGGTGGCAAGGCCGCGAACGAGCGACTCGGGCCTGTTCTACTTCTTCGACCCTACGAACTGGGAAGTGCTGGTCAAGGTGCTGAATGGCTGCGGCACGCAGATCAAGAGTCACTGGGTCTACGCCGCCGTGGCCAGCGATGTCGGAATGAAGTTGGTCGTACGGGATACGGTCCTCCCGGACCACGATGCCGATGGCCGGATGCTCGTGAACTCAAGAACCTACGAGTTCCCGCCCCACAGCCGGCGGGCGCAAATGCCCGATGAGTCGGATGAGGACTATGAGGCGAATGTCCTCGCGAAGGGACATCCGGCTCTCACGGCTTCCGACGCCTTTCCGGACGCCTGCGCGTCCTGACGGCCGCCGGCGCCAGGGCCTTGCTCTCGCGTGTGGGCCTTTGCGGCGAGACTCCGTCGTGCAGCCGCGCCAACAGTCGGAGTGATTCCTCGATCTCCCGTGGCGCGGCATCCGGGACACCGCAGCGCGCGATCAGGTGCGTCATGCCGATCAGCGCGCTGTAGCGGTCGATACCGCTCCGGACCTGCGCGAGATCGCCGACGAGCGCCCAGTTCTCGATGTCCAGGAGCTGATCCTCGCTGACCAGGCGGCTGCCTGAGCGCGCCATGCGCACCGCCTGGGCGATCAGGCCGGACCGGACGCGGTCGCACGCCTCGGGATCGTCCGACACGAAGACGGTGCGCATGAGGGGCACGATGGGCCGTGGGACGCCGGCGGGCAGGGCATCGCGGTGGACCTCGTGGTTCGCTTCCAGGCGCTGGATCGTCTCGAGCGGCGACGACAGGTAGGGCAGGCCGAGCTTGCCGGCCTGCTTGAGGGCCAGCGGGCCGAACGCGGCGACCCAGAGTTCGGGATGCGGTTGCTGCACCGGTAGTGGGGACAGGCGGATGCGGGTGCGCGCTTCCCCTTCGCCCACCTCGATCGCCTCGCCCGCCCAGGCGCGCTTCATCAGGTCGAGGGACTCGGAGAATCGCTGGCGCTTCGTCCGCGGGTCCACTCCGAAGGCGGCGAAGAGCGCCGGTCGGAAGCCGCGGCCCAGGCCGAGGATCACCCTGCCGCCCGAGATCCTGTCGAGGACCGCGACCTCTTCCGCTGCCTGGAAGGCGTTTCGCACCGGCAGGAGGTACGAGGTCGTGCCGAGCCGCAGGCGAGTGGTTCTCGCCGCTGCCGCGGCGAGGACCACGAGCGGCGACGGGCAGGAAGCGGCGCCGGTGAAGTGGCTCTCCGGCAGGAACAGCGAGTGGAAGCCGAGCCGGTCGGCGAACTCGGCCTGGTCGGCGACCCGCGCCGCCTCGTCGCCCAGGTAGTCGACCCAGGGCGTCAGCCCGATCTCGATGCGCGTCTCCGTCAGCCGGCTCTCCAGTCGCTGAAGCTATTGCCGGCGTCGGCCAGCTCCGCCAGCAGCGCCGACGGCCGCCAGAACAGGCTGCCGCTTTCGTCCGCGAGCTCCCGCATGCGGCCGGCGATCTTCGCCAGGCCCACGCTGTCGCCCCAGTGCATCGGGCCGCCCCGGTAGACGGGCCAGCCATAGCCGTTGACCCAGATCACGTCGATGTCCGACGGGCGGATCGCAATCCCTTCCTCCAGGATCTTCGCGCCCTCGTTGACCATCGGGTAGAGGCAGCGCTCGAGGATCTCCTCCTCGCCGACCTCGCGCTGCTCGATCCCCAGCGCGGTGCCGAAGTCGCTGATGATCTTCTCGACTTCCGGATCGGGCGCGGAGGCGCGCGTCTCCGGGTCGTAGACGTAGTAGCCACGACCGTTCTTCTGGCCGCGACGGCCGGATTCGCAGAGGATCTCGCGGATGTCGCGGGACGCCGACGTCTTCTCGTTCCAGCCGATGTCGAGGCCCGCGAGGTCGCTCATCGCGAACGGGCCCATCGGGAAGCCGAAGTCGTAGAGGACACGGTCCACGTCGTAGTACTTCGCGCCCTCCAGGATGATCTGCTGCGCCTGCGCCTGGCGCTGGAACAGGATCCGGTTGCCGACGAAGCCGCGGCAGACGCCGACCAGCACCGGCACCTTGCCGATCTGCTTGGAGATCGTCATCGAGGTGTGGATCACGTCCTTCGCCGTCTTCTCGCCGCGCACGACCTCGAGCAGCCGCATGATGTTGGCCGGCGAGAAGAAGTGCATGCCGATCACGTCCTCGGGCCGGCTGGTGGCCGCGGCGATCTCGTTCACGTCGAGCGCGGAGGTGTTCGTGGCGAGGATGGCGCCCGGCTTCACGATCCGGTCGAGGCTCGCGAAGATCTCCTTCTTGAGATCCATGTTCTCGAACACCGCCTCGATCACCAGGTCGCAGTCGGCGAGGGCCTCGCGGTCGGTCACGCCGTTGAGCAGGCCCATGCAGTCGTCGACCTGTTCCATCGTCATCCGGCCGCGGCTGGCGGTCCGTTCGTAGTTCTTGCGGATCACGCCGAAACCGTGGTCGAGCCGGCTCTGCTCGGCCTCGACGATCGTCACGCCGATGCCGCGGTTGGCGAAGTTCATCGAGATGCCGCCGCCCATCGTGCCGCAGCCGAGGACTCCGACCTTCTCGATCTTCCGCATCGGGGTGTCGCGCGGTACGTCGGGCACCTTGGCGGCCTCGCGCTCGGCGAAGAAGTAGTAGCGCTGCGCGATGGACTGCTTGCCCGCCATCAGCTCCCCGAACAGGCGCCGCTCGTTGTCGAGTGCGTCGTCGAAGGACATGTCGAGGCCTGCCTCGATCGCCCGGACGTTCGCCTCCGGCGCCTCGAAGCCGCGGGTGCGGCGGGCGATCTTGCGCCGGAAGCCGTCGAAGATCTCCTCGCGGTTGGCCCGCGCCTCGTCGACCTTCTCATTCAGGTCGCGGATCTTCTTGAGCGGCCGGTCCTCGGCGACCACCTTCTCGGCGAAGGCGACGCCGCCCTCGAACACGTCGTCGACGATCTCGTCGATCAGGCCGCCCTCGAGCGCCTCCGCGGCGCCGATCGGGTTGCCCATGACGCACATTTCGAGGGCCTTCGGGTAGCCGACCAGCCGGGGCAGCCGCTGCGTGCCGCCCGCGCCCGGCAGAATCCCCAGCTTGACCTCGGGCTGGCCGAACCGGGCCGAGGAGACGCCGACCCGGTAGTGGCAGGCCATCGCGGTCTCCAGGCCGCCGCCGAGAGCGGTGCCGTGGATAGCCGCCACGACGGGCTTGGTCGCCTGCTCCATCGCCTCGATCGCCTCGTTGAGTCCCGGCTCCTTCATCGGCTTGCCGAACTCGGTGATGTCGGCGCCGGCGATGAACGTGCGCCCCTTGCAGACCAGGAGGACGGCGGCTACATCGTCGTCGGCTTCGGCCTTCGCCAGTCCCTCGACCATGCCGGCGCGCACGCCGTGGCTGAGCGCGTTGACGGGAGGATTGTCGATCACGATCAGGGCGACTTCGCCGCGGACCTCGTAGTCGACCATGTCGGTGAGTGCAGTCATATCGGTGGTGTCTCCTGGCGCGGCGTGCGCCGGTGCGTTGACGTGAAGATCGTTGGTGGAACGGGCCGGTATCGTAGCCGCTCAGTGGCCGTGTCCAAGCACGTCCAGGAACCGCCGGATGCGGGCCGCGTTTTCGCCCAGGTCGCCGGCCCCGACCTGGGACACGGAGCGCACGTCGACGGCCGTGCCCGCGTCTTCGGCGCGGACGCGGACGGCGACGAAGTCGATGAAACGGAACCAGGGCGTGGCGTCCGAGAACTCGAAGCGTCCGTTCTCCGGGTCTTCGAGGATCGGCGTCCAGCCGAGGTCCTCCGCCGTGTGCCGGACCCGCCACACCGCTTCGTCCCGGGAGATGTCGAGATGGAGCGTGTCGAGCTCGGGGTAGGCCTGCCGCTGCTGATCGGGCACCGCATCTCCACCGCTCGGATAGGCGAAGCCGGCGCCGCGGCTGTCCTCGGCGGCCGCGGCCTCGAAGACCGGCGGGTCGTCGATGTCCGTCGTGATGTCGTGGATCGCCGGCGCCTGCACGGTCTCGTAGCTGAGCACGAGCAGCCAGGCCAGCACCGCCACGGGGAGGAGCACGCCTGCCGAGGCCTGGGAAGCTCCGCCGCGACGCTGGTTGCGGCGGGTCCGAAGCAGGCCGACGAGCCCCAGGAGCAGGCCGAGCAGCAGGCCCAGCGGCATCAGGACCGAGAACAGGGCGAAACCGAGGAGGGGCGAAATCAGGCCGAACCGGGCCTCGAGGACGCCGATCAGCCCGACCACGAGCGCCGCCGCCGAAATCAGCGGAGAAGCGAGGGCGGACAGGGAGTTCATCGCGGCGGAGGGTAGCAGGAGCGGCGCTGCTACGGTTCGGTCGCCGTGCCTGAAGACGACGCAGCCGGAGCCGCGATTCGCCTCGCCGGGCGGTCGACCCCGCCATCGCGCGCGGCATCGCGGTCGTCGGGCCTTGCTGCGATCGCGCGCCTCGTCCCCGTGATCGCGCTGGCGGGTACGCTGGCCGGTTGCGACGGCGAACCGCGAGCGGACTCGGCCGTCCGGCGGCCGAACATCGTTCTCTACGTCGTGGATACCCTCCGCGCGGACCGGCTGGGCGTCTACGGCTACGGCAAGCCGACCTCACCGCGACTCGATGCCTTCGCGGCGAGCGCCCTGGTGTTCGAGAACGCCTACGCCCAGTCGTCCTGGACCCGGCCCGCCATGGCGTCCCTGTTCACGGGCCTTCTGCCGCCCGCGCACCGAACGGTCGGCCGCCGTTCCGTGCTCCCCGAGGAGGCTGTGACGCTGGCCGAGATCCTGACCGCCAACGGCTACGAGGGGATGGGCCTGGTCCGCAACCCGAACGTCGGCCGGACTTTCGGCTTTGCCCAGGGGTTCAGTCGTTTCCGTTCCGAGGACCGCGACAGGGACGAGACGATGCTGGACCGTGTTCGCTTGTGGCTCGATGCGCGGCAGAGCGGGGAAGGGCCGTTCTTCCTCTATCTTCATGCGATCGATCCGCACGGACCCTACGACCCGGCGCCGGAGTTCGAACAGATGTTCGACGCCGGCGATGCACCCGCGCACTACCGGACCGTCCGGTACCTGCTGGAGTTGAACCGGGGCGAAGTCGAGCCTGACGAGGGCACCGCAGAGGCGCTCTCACGGCTCTACGACGCGGAGGTGGCGCAGAACGACCGCGCCTTCGGCGAGTTGCTCGACGAACTGGAGGCGCGCGGCCTGGTCGAGGACACGGCGGTGATCTATCTCTCCGACCACGGCGAGGAGTTCGCGGAGCACGGGCGCTGGGAGCACGGCCTGTCGCTCTACGAGGAGGTGCTACGGGTCCCGCTGGTCATGCGCCTGCCCGGGGTGCCGCCGCGGCGCGTGGAAGAGCCGGCGCAGCACGTCGACGTCCTGCCGACGCTGCTCGCTTACCTGGGCATCGAGGCGCCGCCCACGGACGGACGCGACCTGCTGGCGCCTCGGCGCCGCGGCGACGCACCCCTGGACGTCTACACCCACCTCGACGTGGACGGCCACCGGGCCGCCTCCGTGATCCGCGGCCCCTACAAGCTGGTGCTGCCGCAGTCGCCCTCGCAGGGGACGGCGCCGATGCTCTTCGACCTGGATGCGGATCCGGGCGAGTTGAAGGACCTGGCCGCCGACCGGCCGGACATCGTCGAGCGGATGCTCGCCCTGCTGGCGGAGCGCAACCTGGCCGGTGAGATCGTCTCCGCCAAAGAGATCGAGGACGACCAGCTCGACGAGGACGTGCGCCGGCGTCTCAGGGCGCTGGGCTACGTGGACTGAGCGAAACTCTCCGGCGCCACTTCCCGCAGGCACTCCGCCAGCAGCTCCACTCCTTCGCGGATCCGGTCGGCGGAGGGGCACGCGTAGGCGAGGCGCAGGAACGGCACGTCGTCGCCTCCGGCGTGGTAGGCGGCGCCGTAGCCGTAGTCGAGGCCGCGCTGCTCGCACACCGCGAACAGCGCTTCGCGGTCGACTTCTTCGGGCAGGCCGACCCACAGGAACATGGCGCCGGCCGGCTTGCGCCAGGTGCAGACGCCGCCGAGCTGCTCGGCGAGGGCCGCGAGCAGCGCGTCGCGCTTCGGCAGCAGGGCGGCGTTGTTGCGCGCGATCTGCGCGGGCAGGCGGCCGCGCAGCAGTTCCGCGACGATGCTGGATGACAGCGTGCTCTGGCCGGCGTCGAAGCGCCGGTCGAGAAAGCGCTGCTGGAGCGGCTGCCTGGCCAGGAAATAGCCGATCCGGACTCCGGCGCCGAGGATCTTGGACAGGGAGCCGATGTAGACGACGCCCTCGCCGTTCGCCAGCGTGTAGAGGCTCCGCGGCGGCCGCGGCGCGTCGTCGTAGTGGACGTCGGCGTAGCAGTTGTCCTCGATCAGGAGTACGTCGAACTCGCGTGCGGCCTCGATCATCCCGAGTCGGCGCTCGCGGGGCATCACGGCGCCGGTCGGGTTGTGGTAGGTCGGCAGCGTGTAGATGAAGCGCGGCTTGTGACCGTCCGCCGCATGGCTCGCGAGTGTCCGGCGCAGGGCGCCGATGTCCATGCCCTGTTCGTCGACCGGCACGCCGACCAGGCGATAGCCGAGCCCCCGGTAGGCGCCGAGCGTGCCCGAGTAGGTCGTCTCCTCCGTGATCACGATGTCGCCGGGCCTTTCCATCAGCACCCTGCCCACCAGGGTCACTGCCTGCATGGAGCCGTTGGTCAGAGCGATCTCGTCGGCGTCGAACTCCACGCCTTCGCGATCCGCTTCGCGCCGGGCGAGCACCTCGCGCAGGCCGGCATGGCCGAGATCGCCGGGGTAGAAGGCGAAGTCCTTCCCGATGTCGAGGATCGCGCGGCCGGCCGCCTCGGCCATCTCCGCGGCCGGGAACGCTTCAGGAGCGGTCATGCCGACTCGCATGGGAATCGGGTTCGCGGGTGGGCCGCCTGTGCCTTGGGCGTCTGTCATCGCGGCGGGGACTGTAGCAGCGGCCGCAGGCTGCTACCCTCTGCGGCCCTCAACCTTCGTACAAGGAGAAGCGCACGATGAAGGATCTCTTCGATCTCACTGGCAAGGTGAGCGTCATCACCGGATCGACGAAGGGTATCGGCAAGGCGATGGCCGAAGCCCTGGCCGCCTTTGGTTCGAAGGTGGTCATCTCGAGCCGCAAGGCGGATGCCTGCGACGCGGTCGCGGCATCGATCAACGAGAGCGGCGGCGAGGCGGTGGCGCACCCCTGCCACGTCGGCCACAAGGACCAGTTGGAACGGCTGGTCGCGGCGACCCGGGAGCGCTGGGGCAAGATCGACAATCTGGTCGTCAACGCCGCGGTCAATCCGTACTTCGGCTCGAGCCTGGGCATTCCGGACTCGGCGTTCGACAAGGTGATGGAGGTCAACATCAAGAGCGTCCACTGGCTGTGCCAGATGGTGATTCCCGAGATGCAGGAGCGCAAGGACGGGTCGATCGTCATCGTGTCCTCGGTCGGCGGCTTCCGCGGCAACTCGATGCTCGGCGCCTACGCGATCTCCAAGGCGGCGGACATGCAGCTCGCGCGGAACCTGGCGGCGGAGTTCGGTCCCGACAACATCCGCGTCAACGCCGTCTGCCCCGGCCTGGTCAAGACGAACTTCGCCCGCGCCCTGTGGGAGGACCCGCAGCGGGAGCAGGCGGTCGCCGGGAGGACACCGCTGCGGCGCCTCGGCGAGCCGGTCGACTGCGCGGGCATCGCGGTCTACCTCGCGTCGCGGGCCGGCTCGTGGACCACGGGCCAGACCTTCACCGTCGACGGCGGAGTGCTGGGCTGCGGTTGATTCGCTCTCTCATCGCGCTCGTCCTGTTGGCCGGCGCGGCGGCGGCGCAGCCGGCCGCCGACGCGGCGGACGCGGTGTTCCTCGCCAGCGGCGTCCGGGTGGGGGAGGTGACCGCGACCTCTGCGGTGGTCTGGACCCGGACCACGGCCGAACCGCGGCGGCGGGCCGGGCGGGAGATCTCGGGCCGGCCCGTCGTCACCCTCGCGGCGGGGGTGGACGTCTCGTCGCTCGAGGGCGCCGTCCCGGGTGCGGACGGGGAGGTCAGGGTCACGCTCCGTGGCGCCGAGCCGATCGGCACCAACGACGGTGCGAATTCGGTGCGTGTCTCCGGCTGGCTGCCGACGGATTCGGACGGCGACTTCACTCGTCAGGTGGCCTTCGACGAGTTGACGCCTGATACCGGCTACCTGGTCACCGTCGACGCGCGTCCGACTGCGGGCGGCACAACGAGCGCCATCGAGACGGCGAGTTTCCGCACCGCGCCGGCGCCTGACCAGCGGCGGCCGATTCGCTTCACCGCGATGACCTGTCAGTTCTACGGCCGGCGCGATCGGCCGGACGGCTTCCAGATCTATCCTTCGATGGCCGCCCGCAGGCCCGACTTCTACCTGTCGATCGGCGACAACGTCTACCTGGACAGCGAGTCGCCTCGCGCCACGTCGGTGGAGCTGGCGCGCTACCACTGGCAGCGGATGTTCACCCTGCCGGCGATCGCGTCCTTCCTGCGTTCGGTCCCCGGCTACTGGCTCAAGGACGACCACGACCTGCTCCTGAACGACTCCTGGCCGCGGATCGAACCCGGCATCTCCGCCCCGTTGACATTCGAGGAGGGGTTGGCGGTCTTCGCGGAGCAGAACCCGGCGCCGGAACGCCCGTTTCGGACGGTCCGCTGGGGCAGGGGCGTGCAGCTCTGGCTGGTCGAGGGCCGTGACTTCCGTTCGCCCAACGACATGCCGGACGGGCCCGGCAAGACGATCTGGGGCGCCGAGCAGTGGCGGTGGCTCCAGGACTCCCTGCTCGCCAGCGACGCGGACTGGAAGGTCCTCATCTCGCCGACGCCGATCGTCGGCCCGGACCGGGCCAACAAGGCGGACAACCACGCGAACGCCGCCTTCAGCCACGAAGGCGACGCGATTCGCGAGTGGTTCCAGGTGAACATGGACGACCGCTTCCTCGTCATCGTCGGCGACCGCCACTGGCAGTACCACTCGGTCCACCCCGAGACCGGCCTCCACGAGTTCTCCGTCGGCCCGGCCAGCGACGCCCACGCCGGCGGCACCCCGGGTGAAGACCCCGAGGTCCACCGCTTCCACCGCGTCGGCGGCGGATTCCTCAGTGTCGATGTCGACTGGGTCGGCGACCGGCCGCGGATCGTCCTGCGGCACCGCGACGTGTTTGGCCGGGTGGTCTACGAGGTTGAGCGGTTGGGTTCGTAGTTCGTCAGATCGTCGCCACCGGCACCGGCAGCCCGGCCACGGGCGCGCGCGTCCTGAATATCGAGCCACTGCTCTCGGGATCGTCCGGGTCGCCGGCGGTGACGACGTAGATGTCGCGGCGGTCGCTGCCGCCGAAGCAGACGCTAGTGATGTTCCTGGCGGGAACTTCCAGGTGGCTGAGGATCCGACCCGTGGGATCGAAGCGGGTCACGCAGCCGCCGGCGAAGCAGGCGACCCAGAGGCAGCCCTCTTCGTCGACGGCGAGCCCGTCGGGGCGGCCGCGGTCGGGTTCGGCGATGCCGCGTCGGTTGACGCAACGCCCGTCGTCCTCGACGTCGTGGGCGACGACGTGATTGCGGGCGGTGTCGGCGTGGTACAGGGTGCGGCCGTCCGGGGAGAAGCCGATGCCGTTGGTCAGGCTGATGTCGCCGTAGAGCTCGGTAGCTTGGTCTTCCGCGTCGACGCGCCAGCACTCGCCGGGAGTCCGTTCCGTGGCCCCGCCGAAGGGGTTCGTGCGCATCGTGCCGGTGATCACGCGGCCCTGCGAGTCGACGAACAAGTCATTGAAGCCGGGCGTGTCGGGCGGGTCGAAGAGGACGCGCGTCACGCCGTCCCTGACGTGACAGATGTTCCGGCCGGAGCAGACGATGCCGCCATCGGCGTGGAGCGCGATGCCGCCCACGCCGCGGCGCTTGGGCACGACGGTGTCGATCTCGCCGTCAGGACTGCGACGGTAGACCCCGCCGTTGTGGACGTCGCTGAAGTAGAGGCGATCCTTCGCGTCGACGCGAGGGCCCTCGATCAGCGTGTAGCCGGAGGCGAGGAGTTCCATGGGGCGCGGACTGTAGCAGTGCCACTCCGTGGCGCTACCGCCAGCGAACGCCCAACCAGGCGGCCGGGTGCAGGAAGATCAGGACGGTGATGATCTCGAGACGGCCGATCCACATGTTGAGCGACAGATAGACCTTGATCGCATCGGGAAAGTGGGCGTAGTTGCCGAACGGACCGACTTCTCCCAGGCCCGGGCCGATGTTGCCCAGCGTCGCGATGCTGGCGGTCACCGCGGTGGGCATGTCCGTGCCGGCCAGCCCCACCACGCCGACGCTCAGCGCGAACAGCACGAGGTAGAGGAGCAGGAAGGACACGACGGCGCGGATCACGTCGTCGGGCACTCGGCGGCCATCCAGGCGCAGCGGCCGCACGGCCCGCGGGAAGACGGTCTGGAACAGTTCGAGCAGGGTCGACTTTGCGATCAGCCATACCCGCACGAGCTTCGGGCCGCCGGCTGCTGAACCGCCGCAGCCGCCGCAGAACATGAGCAGCAGGAGGATCGTCTGGCTCGCCTGGGCCCAGAGCGCGAAGTCCTCGGTCGCGAATCCGGTCGTCGTGATGATCGCCAGTGCCTGGAAGCCGGCGCGCCTCAGGGTGTCCTCCGACAGGGCGTCCGTGGCGACCCACTCCCACAGCGGTACGTCGTCGCCCTTCAGCGTGCAGGCGAGCAGCAGGGTCGCGCAGAGCACGATCAGGATGTAGAGCCGGAACTCTTCGCTTCTCAACAACGTGAGCGGCCGACCCCGAACGACCTGGAACTGGAACGCGTAGTTCGCTCCGGCCAGGAGCATGAACGCCATGACGGTCCACTCGATCAGGCTGCTGCCGTAGCCGCCGATGCTGCTCGGGTTGGGAGAGAAGCCGCCGGCCGACACGGTGGAGAGGGAGTTGCAGACTGCGTCGAAGGCCGGCATGCCGAACCGGATGAGGAGGCCGATCTCGAGAGCGGTCAGGCCGACGTAGAGCGTGTACAGGTAGAGCGCCGTGTTGCGGATCCGGGGCGTGAGGCGCTCCTCCGTGGGCCCCGGCGCTTCGGCGAAGAACATCTGGCGGCCGGCGATGCGCAGCGCGGGCAGTACGGCGATGAAGAGGGCGATGATGCCCATGCTGCCCACCCACTCGCTCAGGCTGCGCCACAGGAAGATGCCCTCGCTCACAGCGTCGAAGTCGGTGAGGATCGTGGCGCCGGTGCCGGTCAGGCCCGACATGGACTCGAAGAGCGCGTCGGCCTGGGTGAATCCGTTCGCGGAGTAAGGGATGGCGCCGATCAGGACCAGGAGCAACCAGGCCACGGCCACGGTTGCCAGACCTTCCATCCTCCGCATCTCGAGCCCCCGGCCCGGCAGGAGCCTGGAAGCCAGCCCCAGCACGATGGCGAGCAGGGCGGCGCCGAGAAAGGCGATCGCGCTGCGGCCGTGTCCGTAGGCCGCCTCGACCGCCGACGGCGCCAGCAGGACAGCCCCGAAGCAGCCGACGAGGGCCAGGGTCGTGCGGAGGACCAGGGAGACGCGCACGGGCGGCGCTACGAGGCGTCCGGCGCCAGGCCGAAGGCGGGACCGACGGTTTCCGCGCCCTCGGGCGTGGCGACGACCAGCAGGCGGTCGCCGGCCCGCACTTCATCGTCGCCGCCGGGGACGATCGTGTTGTATTGCCGCAGGACGGCGCCGACGATGACGCCGGTCGGCATGTTCATTTCGCGCAGCCGCGTCGTCTCGAAGTCCGCCGGCACGGCGACTTCGACGACTTCCGCGCGGCCGGCTTCGAGCGTGGCCCGGTACTGCAGCCGCGGCGCCTGAATCTGGTGTAGAACCTCGGCGATCGCGGCGGCGCGGGCGTTCAGGGTCACGTCGATGCCGACCCGCTCGAACAGGGCGCTGCTCGTGTCCTGGCTGACGCCGGTCACGACCTTCGGGATTCCGAGCTGTTTGGCGATCAGCGAGCAGAGGAGATTCGTCTGGTCGTCGCCGGCCATCGCGACCAGAGCGTCGCTGCGCGCGACGCCGACCTCCTCCAGGACGTTCAGATCCGTGCCGTCGCCGCAGAAGACGATCGCGCGGCCGACCTGGCCGGCGATGTCCTCGCAGCGCCGTCGCGAGACCTCGATGACCCGTACCTCCGGCCACAGACCCTGCGTCAGCTCCTGCGCCAGGAGTCTGCCGGTACGGCCGCCGCCGATGATCGTCACGCTGCGCACGACGGTCTCGGGCGCGGCGAAGAACTGCTTCGCGACCTGCCGCAGCGCGCTGCGCCGACCCATGAACAGGACCTTGTCGCCGGCCTCCAGGCGATCCTGCCCCCGTGGAACGATCAACTCGCCGTCGCTCACTCGGCTGACGACCAGGGAGTTCTGCGGCAGAGGCGCCTGGGCGAGCGTCTTCCCGCAGAGGGGAGAGTCCGCCGGCAACCGGTACTCCATCAGCCAGATCCGGCCGCGGTGGAAGTTCTCCACGTCGAGGGCGCGCGGCTCCAGGACGATCCGCGCGATCTCCCTGGCGAGCGACCACTGGGGCCAGATCAGGTGGTCGATCACCTCTTCGAGGGTCGTCTGCTCCGGGTCGTTGAAGCTCTCGTGGTGCTCGTCCTGTGAGATGAAGCAGTACGTCGTGGCCCTCGACCGGCCGCGGGCCGCGAGGCAGGCGATGATGTTGCGTTCGTCCGAGTCCGCGCAGGCGACGAACGTGTCCCGGTCACCGAGGCCGACCTGCTCGAGCGTCGACCGGCTGGCCGCCGGGCCGACCGTGATCTGGAGGTCCAGGTGCTCGAACCGGCCGCGGTCCGTTTCGGACGGCAGTACGACGAACACGTCCTCCTCGCGCGCCAGGGACGACGCGAGACGGTAGGCGATGTCGCCGCCACCGGCGATGACGACAGTCACATGGGCACGATACCGGAGCGGCGTTCCGGGCGCGTTCCGTCGTTCGCCCGGTGTGCTCCTAGAAGATGCGGGAGAAACCGCCGCTCTCGCTGGAGAGCCGGGAGTTCACGACGTTGTTGTAGATCGAACCGAAGGTGTAACGGAGCTGGACGCCGCCGCGGAAGGAGAGGTCCGTCTCCAACTGGCGCCTGGCGACGAGAACCTCCGCGTCGGTCGCGCCGCCCTTCGGGAGGTAGATCTGGTCCCGGATCCTCGAGATGCCGGCGTAGACGTCGAAGCTCAAGCCGCGCACGATGTGGTACTCGATGTCGGTGCTGAACTCGATCCGGCTGCGATCGAAGTCGTCGATGAAGTGGCTGTACTGGAGGTCGAAGTGGGCTTCGCCCCAGGGCCTCTCCATGCCGAAGGCGATGTACGCGCCCTGGTCGGTGAAGGTCTCCTCCAGTTTGTCGAAGACGGTGATCTCTTCGTAGTCGAGGCTCGTGCCGCCGATGAAGTAGGCGAACGTGAACTCGCGTTCGGACGACTCGCTGTAAGGAAAGTAGTTGTACTCGATCGCGGCCGCCGCGCGGTAGGAGTTCTCCAGGTTGAGGAAGGTCGACTCCCGGCTGCTGGCGCCGACGCCTACTCCCCAGTGCGGGGCCAGGGTGCGGATCACCTGGCCGAAGTAGTTCGTGCTCCGCGAGACGTTCTTGAAAGTGCTGCCGTCCTCGAACTCGAAGTTGCTCTCCCGGTAGGAGTAGAAGACGCCCATTCCCGTGCGCCACATATCCGTGGTGCGTCCCGCCGAAGCGCTTGCCTGGTAGGACTGCGAGTCTCTGCGGTCCTCGCTTCGGAAGTCGGTGTTCAGGCGAAGGCGGTACACCCAGTAGTTCCAGGGGTCGTCCTCCGGGTCGGCGACCACCGTGTTCGGCGCGGGATGGAAGTGATCGCGGTGCGGCTCGCCCTGTTCATCGCCGTTCTCGAAGTCGACGACGAGTCCCTCGGCCTGCGGGGTCTCGAGCACGTAGCGAACCAGGCCCAGTTCCAGGATGCGCTGGATGCCGCGGCGGCGCTCGTCGTCCGTGTCGGTGAACGAGGACGCGTGGACCAGCCTCTGATCCACTCCCTCGAAGCGTTCCAGGCCGATGAAGTTGAAGGTGTACTCGCGGGAGTTGCCGCCGGACTGGATGGTCACGAGGACGTGGACCTCCGCGTCCTGGCGATCGCGCACCCAGTTGACATAGGTGATCTGGCTGCGCTGGAAGGTGAAGTCGCAGCCCCAGTCGCAGTCCAGGAACAGGCGCAGCGCCTCCGTGCCCTCCGTGGTCTCGAGCGCCGGCGCGGCCGCCGCGGGTCCCGTCAGGCCGCCGAGAGCGAACAGTGACAGAAACGGGAAGATCAGGCGCCAGGCGCGGCGTTGTCCATCTCGGACCGGCTTTCGCAACGCCTCGCTTCGGGTTCCTCCAACGTCGCTATGATGCCGGGTCGACTCCCAAGAGTCTCGCGGTGTCATCGGTGGCGTGGCCTCGTGGCGGCTTGCGGTGGTTGGGCGAACGGCGGCAGATGGTCGCCGGCGAAAAGTAACACAGCGAAGAGAGAGAGTTGCAGGCGTGAACAGGCTTCCTCGTGACCAGCCCACGGACCGGAGGCCCGAGTCCCGGTGAGCGTTTTCGATTCGGCCAAGGCCGGCACCGTGCCTGCGCGCGAAGCGCGTCCCGAGAGCGAACTCTGGCGGCGTGTCAAGGCGCTGATCAAGTGGCCGTTCTACGTCGTCTACCAGCGACGGCTCGAGTCCAAGGTGCGGACCTGGCGACTGCCCCGGCACATCGGGCTGATCATGGACGGGAACCGCCGCTACGCGCGACAGCAGCGGCTGGGCAACGTCAGTGCCGGGCATTTCCGGGGCGCCGAGAAGCTCTGGGAAGTACTCAACTGGTGCTACGAGGCGCAGGTTTCGACGGTCACCGTGTGGAGCATGTCGCTCGACAACTTCAATCGCTCCGCGAAGGAGGTGCAGGCCCTCTTCGATCTCTTCGAGGAGAAGACCCGGGAACTCACGAACCACGACGATGTTCATCAGAAAGGCATCCGGGTGCGTTTCCTGGGACAGATCGAGCTCCTGCCGGAGAGCCTCCAGACCGCGATCCGGGAGGCGGAGGCCGCCACCAGCGGCTACGACCGGTATCGACTGAACATCGCGATGGCTTACGGCGGCCGCGAGGAGATCGCCAGCGCCTTCCGCAACTACCTGCTCGACAACTCGGCGGTCGGCAAGTCTCTAGACGAGGTCGTCGACGAGTTCACTTCATCGTCGATCGAGAGGTACCTCTACACCTCCGGCCAACCCGAGCCCGACCTGATCCTCCGAACCAGCGGCGAGGTTCGCCTGAGCGGCTTCCTGCTCTGGCAGAGCACCTACTCCGAGTACTACTTCTGCGACACGCACTGGCCCGCTCTGCGTAAGATCGACCTCCTGCGAGCCTTGCGGTCATACAGCAGCCGCCAGCGTCGCAGAGGACGTTGAAGCCCGAAGACACGAAACAGACAGGACAGCCGCGGTGGTCGCCCGACTACGAACTGTGGTCGGGCAGAGTAGCGGCTGGGAGTAGCAAGTGAACAAGACAGCCAGGAAGTTCCTGATCGATCTGTTGGCCACGCCGAGTCCCTCGGGCCACGAGGAACCGGTACAGGAAGTCGTTCGCGCCTACGCGGGCAAGTTCGCCGACAGTGTGACCACCGACATTCACGGCAACGTGATCGCGGCGGTGAATGTCGAAGCCGGTGAGAAGCCGGACGGTCGAAGGGTGCTGTTCGCCGGCCACTGCGACCAGATCGGTCTCCTGGTGAGCTACGTCGACGACAAGGGCTTCCTGTGGGTACAGCCGATCGGCGGCTGGGATCCGCAGCAACTCATCGGCCAGCGGATGACCGTGTGGGCGAAGGACGGTCCGGTCCCGGCAGTCATTGCACGCAAACCGATCCACCTGCTGGATACCGAGGAACGTCGCCGCGCGGTCAAGATGGAGAACCTCTGGCTCGACATCGGCGCGAAGGACGGAGACGACGCGAAGACGGTGGTGCGGGTCGGCGATCCGGTGACGCTCGATCTGGGTTTCCGCGAAATGCGCAACGGCCTGGCGAACGCACCGAAGATGGACAACATGACCGGCCTGTGGGTGGTCATCGAGGCCTTGCGGCGCGTTGCAAGGAACCACCCGAAGGTCGCGGTGTACGCGGTCTCGACGGTGTGCGAGGAGATCGGCCTGCGCGGCGCCCGCACCAGCACCCACGGCGTCGACCCCGACGTCGGCATCGCGGTGGACGTGACCCACGCGACGGACTGTCCGACGATCAGCAAGCGACAGGAAGGCGATCTTCGCCTGGGGGGCGGCCCGGTCATCGTGCGCGGTCCGAACATGAACCCGAGAGTCAGCGACCGGCTCGAGGCGGTCGCGGAAGAACAGGAGATCCCGTTCCAGTTGGCGGCGCTCGGGCGGGCGGCGCCGAACGACGCGAACTCGATCCAGATCACGCGCGCGGGCGTGGCGACCGGACTGATCAGCGTGCCGAACCGCTACATGCACAGCGCGGTGGAGACGATCTCGCTGGACGACATCGATCACTCCGCCGATCTGCTGGCCGGCTTCGCGGCGTCCCTGACGCCCGACGAGTCCCTGATCCCATAGGCAGGTTGGCTGCTAACCTCCGCCGCCACGTTTCCCGCAGAGCTTGAAGGAGGAGTCAAGGCCATGCCGATGAAGAACCGTCTTCGCGACAAGATCGACAACGGAGAGGCGGCGCTCGGCGCCTGGCTCGCGTTCCCGGACACGCACAGCGCCGAGCTCATGTCGCGGCTCGGTTTCGACTGGGCGACGATCGACATGCAGCATGGTCTGGTCGACTACCAGCGGGCGACCGAGATGCTGCAGGCGATGACCGCCTCCGACACGACGCCGATCGTCCGGGTGCCGTGGAACGAGCCCGGAATCATCGGCAAGATGCTCGATGCAGGGGCCCATGGGATCATCATTCCGATGGTGAACAGCCGCGCCGAGGCGGAAGCCGCGGCGGCCGCCTGCCGCTACCCGCCGCGTGGGAAGCGCAGCTTCGGTCCCTTCCGGGCGGGCTTGCTCTACGGCGGGAACTACCTCGAGGAGGCGAACGAGCAGATCTACTGCATCCCGATGATCGAGACCCAGCAGGCGCTCGACAACCTGGACGACATCCTCTCCGTGCCGGGCCTCGACGGCGTCTACGTCGGTCCAAGCGACCTCAGCGTGTCCCTGGGGCTCCGGCCGGCGGCCGACCAGGAGGACGAGAAGTTCACCGCGGCGATCGACACGATCCTCGATGGCTGCAAGCGCCACGGCCTGTTCGCCGGAGTCGCCGGCACGGTCAAGGAGGCGCCCAAGCGGATCAGGCAGGGTTTCCGGTTCGTCGAGGTCGCGCGCGACGGCGGTTCGATGGCCAAGGCGGCGCTCCAGGATCTGCGCACGGTGCGGGCGTCGATGGAGGACTCCTGAGCGGGCTTCCTCTCCGCGGGAACGAATCGGGCCAGGGAGCGTTCTCACTACAGAGGCGTGCCGGTGGCGCGCCGACTAGAATGCGGAGCGAACAGGAGAAGGATCGAACGATGTCGAGAATGAAAGTCTGGTTGGTAGTGGCGCTGGCGCTGGCGGTTGTGGCGCCGGCTCTCGCGGAGGACGGTGAAGAGAAGAAGGTCCGCAAGATCCAGATCAAGAAGACGGTGGACTGCGCGGACGGCGAGGACTGCGAAGAGCGGGTAAGCCGCATGGTCTTCGTCGGTGACGACGGCGACGTCCGGGTGCTTCACGACGGCGACCACGAGTGGGTCTCCGAGGACAACGTTCGGATCCTCGAGGCCGACGGCCACGACGTGATCCTGATCGAGGACCACGAGAGTGGCGACGGAGAGGTCGGTGAGAGGGTTCGGCGACACATGCACCGGGTGATGAAGCGGCTCGGCGATGCCGGCGCGCGTCTTCACGGGCGGCACGGCGGCGGCGCTTTCCTGGGCGTACAGCTCTCGGAGTTGACGCCGGAACTGCGCGCCCACTTCGGCGTGCCCGACGACGCCGGCGTCATGGTCGGCAAGGTCGTGGACGACAGTCCGGCGCTTCGCGCTGGCCTGGAGGTCGGCGACATCGTGACCGCCGTCGGCGACAAGCCCGTGGCTTCCGCGTCCGCCCTGTCGCGGGCCATCCGCGGCCACGAGGACGGCGACACGGTCGTGCTCGAAGTCTGGCGCGACGGCCAGGTGCGGAAGATGGACGCCACGCTCGAGGAGCGGCAGCGCGAGGTCGCGATGGCGATCGCGCCGTCGGTCCACGCGGTCGCGTCCGCGGGCGATGGCCAGGCCCGCGTGATCGAGGTCAAGGTCGCCTGCGAGGACGGCGAGGACTGCACGGTCGATCTGGACAACGGGAACTCCTTCGAGTTCGCGGCCTCGGCCTGCGGCGACTCGGGCGAGTGCGAGGTGAACGTCGATTGCACCGGCGGCGACTGCGCCTGCACCGTGAACGGCGCCGCGGCGGACTGCTCAGAGCTAGGCTTCTGAGTTAGGGTCCGCGCAATGCGCGCGGGCGTCTATCGCGGCCCAGGTGAAGTGGCGCTCGCCGAGCGTCCGTTTCCCGAGCCGGGCCCTGGCGAGGTTCGGCTTCGGATCACCGCCTGCGGCTTGTGCGGGACGGACCTGCATCTGGTTCACAGTCCGAGACCGATCATCGAACCGGGCTCGATCATGGGCCACGAGATGGCCGGCGTCGTCGATGACCTTGGCGCGGGTGTCTCCGGCTTTGCTGCCGGCGAGGCGGTCGTGGTCGAACCTCTGGCCTCGTGCGGTGACTGCGAACCGTGCCGCAGGGGCCGCGATTCGATCTGCCGAAGCCTCGAGCTCTACGGCATGCGCCGGCCGGGCGGCTTCGCCGACGCGGTGGTCGTGCCGGCACACCGCCTGTACCGGGTTCCGGAAGCGGTTCCTCCGTCGCTGGCCGCCCTCGCCGAGCCCTTCGCCGTCGCGGTTCACGGGCTCCGGCTATGCGGTGCGGACTGGGCCAGGCCGCCGGATCGTCTGCTGATCCTGGGCGCCGGCTCGATCGGGCTCGCGGTCGTCGCTGTTGCCCGGGCCTGGGGTTTCGGCGACGTGGCCATCACGGCCCGGTATCCCCATCAGGCCGAGCTGGCGAGACGGCTCGGCGCCCATCGGGTCATCGCCGAAGACGCCGCGGAAGACCTGACCGGCTACGACGCCGATCTCGTTGTCGAAACCGTAGGGGCTCAGGCTGACACGATGACGGCCGCGGCCATCGCACTCGCCCCCGGGGGCACGGTCTGTGTCCTGGGCGTCTTCATGGGTCCGCTGACGCTCGATCCGCTCATGTTGCTTGGCAAGGAGGCCCGCCTGCAGTGGTCCAACTGCTACGCCCGGCGCCCCGGCGAGGCCGACTTCGCCGAGGCGGTGCGTATCCTGGCGGCGAATGGCGGCGCCTACTCGGGCCTGCTCACCCACGAGGTGCCGCTGGCGGAGTTCGAGCGCGCCTTCGAGATCGCGGGCGACAAGGGAAGTGGTGCGGTCAAGGTCACCGTCATCCCCTGAAGCCGGGGAGCCGGCTGCGGTCAGACCTCCGGCCAGTCGGGGTGCCAGGGGCGCGCCCGTTCGAACAGCCGTGCGGCCCGCATCACCAGATCGTCCCGGTGGCGCGGTCCGACGATCTGCAGGCCGACCGGCAGGCCGGCGTCGGAGAGGCCGGCGCGGACCGTCGCCGCCGGGTGGCCGGACATATTGAACGGAATCGTGAAGGCCGCGACGCCCGCCGGCACTTGCTCCCGGCCCTCCGTATGGGTGGGGAAGGGACCGCGGGCGGGCGGCGGATCGTAGGGAACGGTCGGCGTCAGCAGCAGATCGAAGCGGTCGAAGACCTCGCCGCACCAGAGGTTCAGCCGGCCGCGCTCGCGCGCCGCGTCGCCGAACGTCTCGGGCGTCATCTCCCAGGAGCGTTCCAGCGCCTCCGCGAACGAGTGCGTCATGTCCTGGCGCTGGCTCCGAAGCGCCTCGTGGATCTGGCCGGCGATCAGGAAGTTGCCCAGCGAGCCCCAGGCGGCGGTGAGCATCGGCGGACCGCCCGGCACGTGCTCCTCGAGCGGTTCGACGGAGAGACCGGCCTGATCGAACACGGCCGCCGCCTCCGCGGCCACCCGGGCGACGTCGGCCTGGACCCTGGCGTATCCGAGGTCCGGCGACCAGGCAATGCGGAGGGAAGCGGGGAGCCCCGAATCGAGCACCTCGCGGTAGCTCAGGCCGGGATGGGGCAGCGAGCCGGGGTCGCAGGGCGATGGGCCCGCGACCAGGTCGAGGAACAGCGCGCCATCCTCCACCGTGCGGGTGAGTGGACCGTAGACCGCGGTGCTGCCGTAGTCCCAGGCCTTCATCGGCCCCCGCGGAATCCGGCCCTGGCTCGGCTTCAGGCCGAACGCGCCGGTGAAGCTCGCCGGGATCCGGATCGAGCCGCCGCCGTCCGAAGAGGTGACGAGAGGCAGCACGCCGCCCGCCAGCACAGCGGAAGAACCGCCGCTCGATCCGCCCGGCGTGCGCTCCGGGTTCCAGGGCGAGCGGGTGACGCCGAACAGGGGGTTCTTCGTGATCGCGGTGAAGCCGAACTCGGGAGTGTTCGTCTTGCCGACGACGATCGCGCCGGCGCCTCGCAGCCGCGCCACCTGGGTCGAATCGGCCTCGGCCACCTGATCGCGGAACACCCGCGAACCCATGGACGTCACCATGCCGGCCACGTCCTCGAGGTCCTTGACGCCGAGGGGCACGCCCTCGAGGGGCCGGGCGTCGCCTGCGGTGCGTCGCGCGTCGGCCGCTTCGGCGTCCGCCAGCAGCTCTTCGCGTGGACGCTGGGTGACGACGGCGTTGAGCTTCGGGTGCGTGGACTCGATGCGATCCAGCGTGGCGTTCATCAACTCGGCGCAGGAGATCTCCCTGGCCGACAGAAGGTCGAGGAGCTGGATCAGGCTGAGGCGGTCGAGGTGCATGCCGAGTCTCCGGGCTGGTCGTCTGGAGCGCGGAGGATAACCGGCAGGGCCAGCAGGAACAGCGTCCAGCGTTGAATCTCCGTGTCACGCCAGTTCGCTTCGAACAGGCCGGCCACGTTCAGCGCCAGCAGGGCGAACAGGACGCCCAGGTAGAGGTCGGCGCGCGGACCGGCTCGGCCGCCCTCGCGGCGATAGCCCTCGAACGCGATCGCCGCCGCCGCCGCCATCAGCCACAGGTAGGCGACCAGGGACGGAATGCCGCGGCTGGCCGCCATGTGGACGAACGTGTTGTGCAGGTGTTTCACCCGCGGCCGAACCGACGTCGGATGCCGGTAGACCGGGTACCACTCGCGGACCATGGCCGGGCCGATGCCGGTAAGGGGCCGGTCGGCGATCATCTGGCCGCCAGCCCAGAGCATGCACAATCGGTCGTAGTTCGAGGGATAGCGGACTTCCGCCATCGAGGTCGCCCGCTGCCAGTAGGTCGGCCACAGGGTCGGCGCCACGGCGGCCAGCGAGACGGCGGCCAGGACCAGCGCGACGGCGAAACCCAGGAAGACGCGCCGGCGTTGAAGTGCCATCGCCGCAACCGCGAGAGCGAAAGCGCCGAGCCAGGCGCTGCGGGTGAGGGTCAGGACGAGCGCGCCGCCGACGAGCGCCAGGCCGACCCAGTTGACGCGTGAGCGCCAGCCGCCCGCGCGGCTCAGCCGGGCGGCGATCAGGGCGAGGCCGAGCAGCAGGACGCCGGAGAAGGTCATGTAGTGCGAGAACGGTCCGGGGATCCGCTGGTGGAGGGGGCCGTAGTCGGTGAAGGCGAACTGGGCCAGGCCGTAGACGGCGAGTACGGCCGAGATCCCGACCAGCGAGACGATCGCGACCCGCACCTGCCGTTCGCCCCGGACGAGCAGCAGGGCCAGCGGCAGGGTCAGGACGGAGAAGAGCGTCGACAGTTCGCCCAGGCTGGTCGCCGGCCCGTAGGAGAAGACGGCCGAGAGCACGAAGCAGCCGGAGTAGGCGGCGAGGGGGAGCAGGAGCCGGCGCCGTCGTCGCCGGTCCGCGTCGCCGTTCGCGAAGTGGAGCCGCTTTCGCCGGACGGCGGCCCAGATCAGGGTGAAGAAGAGGAGGAAGTTCGACAGCGCGATGCCGAACGTCGTGACGAGATGGCTCACGAAGAGCCAGAAGCCCGCGCCGCCCTCCGCCTCGCGGCACGGCCGGATCAGGGCGCGCTCGATCACCCTCATCGCCGCTCCCGCCCCGCTCATCCCGGCAGTCTACGCGCGTCGGTGCGCCGGCCCTCTGGCCGGCATCCGTCGTAGGAGGAATCCGTCAATCCGCGGAGCCTTACCTCCCCCGGCTCCGCACGCCCGTCACCGTCAGCCCCGCTCGCGCCACCTCGACTTCGATGTCCCGCAGCCCGTCGGCGCGCGCCTCGACTCCGGGCGGCGGTTCAAACGCGATCAGGTACTGGGAGCGGAGATCGCGCTCGATCTCGCGGTAGATACGGTCCAGGTCCTCGACCGAAGCGGCGACGTGGTAGCGCCCGCCGCTGCGATCCGCGAGGCGTTCCAAAGCCTCGGCGGTGTCCGGGTCGTTGATCCGCAGGGCGATCGGATAGACGACCACGCCGGCCAGCTCGACCTGCGCCAGCACGCGCTCGAAGTCGAGGTTGCTGTCCGTGTCGGCGCCGTCGCTGAGCACGACCAGGGCGCGCCGGTCCGGACGGCCCGCGAACGACGAAACGGCATAGGAGATCCCGTCGTAGAGCCGGGTGGAACCCCATGCCCGCAGGCCCTCGGCGGCGTAGCGGAGCAGGCGCGTGTCGCCCGAGAAGGGCGCCAGACGGTCCAGGTCGTGGTTGAAGACGATGAGGCTGGCGGCGTCTCGATCGGTGAGGATGCCCTCGAAGAAACGTTGTGCACTGGTCGAGGCGACGCGGACGCCGCGGCCCATCGAACTCGAGATGTCCATCAGCAGGGCCACGGTGAGCGGTCGGTCGGCGAGGTTCCGGAAGTCGCGAATCCGTGCCTCGACGCCCCGGTGCAGGACACGGAAGTCGGCCGCGCCGAGTCCCGTTGCCGGCCCGGCCTGCCGGCCTCCGACCGAGACCAGCAGGTCGACGAGGCGTACCTCGATCTCTTCCGGTGCTCTCGAACCGAGGAAGACGAGGTCTTCGACCGTTTCGCCCGTGCGGAGCGCTGCGGCGACGCGAACGAAGCTCAGAGGAAGGCGCAGTCCGGCCGGAACCCGGCATCGGAAGGGCGGCGCCGTCTTGCTCTCGAGGAGAGTGGCGTCCAGATGGCAGTCGACGCGGTCGAGCTCGCGGCCGGACGGGACGTCGACGCGCACGGACAGGTCGAGCGCCTCCTCGACGAAGGCCGGGTCCGGGCGCTCGAGCGCGATGGAGAACGGATGTTCTTCCCGCTCGATCTCCAGTGCGTGACGGGCCAGGAGCACACCCGCGGCGTCCTGTCCCCGGATCTCGATCCGGTGGCGGCGACTCGGCAGATCGAGGTCTCGCACGAAGGGAGGGGCAGAGGCGTGTGCGACCGTCTCGCCGTCGCGCAGGAAGACGACCTGGGCGACCGCCGGGCTGGCGACGACACGGGCGGTGAAGGTCGAACCGAGGACGCGGCCTTCGGGCGCCAGCAACTCGACGCTCGGCATCTGGTTGAGCACGATCGTCTCGCGGCGGCTCAGGAGGCCGAGGCCCGGGATGCCGGGCGGCACGTCGAGCCCGGGCACCTCGAGCGTGCGGCTCATGCGGAGCAGGCCGCGGCCCAGGCGATCCTCGGCGCGAAGCTCGAGCCGGTAGTCGCCGGCCGGCAGCCGCCGGTAGAAGTCAAGGGCGATGTCCGCGCTTCCGCCGCTCACGTGATGGGTGACGACGAAGGCGTCGGCCAGGCGGTCGCGCAGGAAGACATCGCCGGTGATCGTCACGCGATCGAGGATCTGGCCGGCGCCGATCGCGGCGAGGTGGTCGGGTGGCAGCCGCAGCCGGCCGCGAATCGCCGTGCGCCGGTTCTCGCTGCCGAGGGGTTCGAGGTCGAGCGCAACGCCCGGCAGCGCCATGACGTCGACGTCGAGCACTGCTTCGACGCGAAGGAAGCGGTCCACCCAGCCGCCGTCGGGCGCAGCGCCGGCCCAGCCCAGCCGGTCGATGACCTCCTTCCAACTGACGGCGCGGCCGAGCCGCCGCTCCAGGCGGCGGCGCTCGGTCGGGGTCAGGCAGCGCCGCCGTTCCGCCTGGTCCAGCACCCGGAGAGCGCCGGCCGGCTGTGCCTCGGAGTCGTCGTCCGCGCCGGCCGGCTGTTCCGGTTCGAAGGCCAGATCGACGCCCGAGGCCGGCGACCACAGCCGCATGGACCGCGGGTCGAAGTTCACCTGCTGCACGAACGCCAGGACGATTTCGTCTTCACCTGGCGGCGGCGGACGACCGAGCTGATGTTCGAGCCGCCAGCCGTCGAAGGTCCAGGTCTCGATCCGCCGGAGTTCCGACTCGCAGGGTTCAATCCGCTGCCGGAACGCGGGCTTGCCGGCCAGGAGGACGGCGCGCTCCATCGCGGGTGAGCGTTCCCGGAGCTGATCGCGGGCCTCGCGGTTCTCCTGCCAGCGCTCGAGCAGGCGCTCGGGCCGCGCCGCCCAGAAGGCGCGGAGAAAGCGTTCGCGCGCGCCCGGGCCTCCCAGCCGCTCGAAGGCCCGGCGCTCTTTCTCGCCAAGTAGCGGCTCCGCCTCCACGAGCCACTGCTCGTAGAAGTCCGTCAGGCGCGCCTGCGGCCGGCGGCTTCCCTGGGCTTCGGCCGGTGCCGCGGCGGCGAGCAGTGTCGCCGCGGCGACGAAGAGCGCCGGTGCGACCGCGCCGACACGGCCGCACCGGGGAAGGATCTGTCTCGAACGGGCCGAGCCTCTACTCCAGCAGCGCCTTGATCGCGTCGGAGGGCTCGAAGACGCTCGGGGATGGAGGGCTTCCCTCAGTTGGCGTTCAGCGAGCACGGTGAGCGGCAGAGCGGCCGTGGGACTCCGCCAGCTTGCGCCAAGTTCGGGCTTGCTGGGGGCTTCTATCGCCGCGGCTCTGGTTCAGTGCGTCTTCCGCACCTTTGCGGCAGGCATCCGCTCGCGCCCGGATTGGTCGCGGTCCAAAGGCTCCGGGCTGTGGTCGCGTCAGACACCTAGAAGGGGACTAGTCGCCGTCGTCATCGTCGTCGTTCGACAACCAAGGCGGGTCGATGCCATCAGGGCCGTACGGGCCGTAACAGAAGAAGTACTGTATGCCGCAGAGGAAACTCCCCGGCATCATGCCGACCATTATCTCTCCGATCGACGACATGCACGAGTCGTACTGAACGTCACACCCGGCCCAGTGGTCATGCACCGCGGAACAGACGTTGTTGAGTCCGTCGAAAGCTGGCTTGCCGGGCCTGCTCTGCGTCGCTTCCATCTCGAACAAGTCGGCGAGGTCGCGCAGTTGGGTCGACATGTCGACCGGCAGCTCAAGTCGGCGTTCGGCTGCCTCCATGCGTTGCAGCGTTGCGGTGTCTCCCTCTGTGTAGGCAGCCTCGATGCGGTCCAGCAAGGCACGGCGAAGCTCGAAGGCGTCGGGTTGATCCTCGGTTCGGTTCTGCGCGTAGGCGGGCGTGAGGATGCCTGCGGTCAGCGTCAGGGCCACGGCGGCTAGGACGTAGTTTCGCTTCATCGTGAAGCCTTTCTCCCCGTCCTGGGGCGTTGCGTGGGGCGAGGACTACGTTAGCCGCACTCTCCGGGGCGCGCAAGTGCCGGCCTGGGGCGTCGCGCGTCACGACGCGCTCCTCGATGTCGGGGCGGCACAGCAAACGTGCGCACGCCGACAATCTCGCCTTCGACGCCGTCGCGGGACCTCCTGACCGCAGGCCAGCTCGCTGCGTGCTCGACCGCCGCCACCAGCATCCCCTCCTTGTCCTTCACTCGCATGCAGCGTGACCGCGCCGCGAGGCGACCGGCTCTGGTCGATGGGTCGCGCAACGCACAGTCGAGCGCCTGCGGGGAGCTTGGGGGAACAACGGTGGGGCGAAGGTCGTCGAAGGAGCGACGTAGCGCTCCCTTGACGGGCTGAAGAACGCACTCACGGCCGCCAACTGCGCCTGGGTCAGCCGAGAAGCGAACTGGCACGACGCCGCGGATTCCCGAGAGCTTCACCGCGTTCTCAGCAGCCTCCGGCGACGGCGGCTGCGGCATGATCAACTGACGGACTACACCCTCCCAAGGCGCGGAAACTGTCCGCCGAACCGGGACCACCTCAGGAAAGCACCCCCCGGCCGGCCGACGGCTTCAGAGGTCCTCGCCCCTAGGCTCCTCAATCTCCCGAGCTGGAACCTCCGCGACGCCGGGGAGGTGCGCCCCGCCTTCAAACGCGAGTTTCTACTCCGGCAGCAGCGCCTTGATCGCCTCGGAGGGCTCGAAGACGCTGGGGTCCACGTCGTCCCAGGCGACGGACTCGATGGTCTGGGTTACATCCATCCCCATGAAACTGATGACCAAACGGCTCGGTGCCATCAGATCACCGAACTCCTTGTAGTCGCTTGAGCTGATGGTGATGTCGGCCGTGCCCATCTCGCTCGTCTGCGTCGTCTCGATGCCAATCAGGAGGCCCGTTTCCTTGGCGAAGTAGTGCGACGATTCGTTCCCGTCCTCGTCAACCAAATCGACTTGGTAGGTCGTCTGGCCATTCCAATCGGTTTCCCCGACCGTGGTCTGCTCGGGGTAGATCTTGGCGTACTCCAGCTCGGCGTAGAACCGCGCCTCGCGCGCAATGTCCCTCAGCATCTGGCCATCCAGGACACGCGTGCCCTGCATTGGATCGCTGGCCCAGCCGATCTCCCCGTTGAAAACCCGTAGCGTCTCGCCCAAGCCGGCCATGTCGGTCGACTCGAGGTACTTGTCGGGCGCCATCTGGTAGATCGTCGTCTCGCCGGACATTCCCATCGCCGGCATCTCGAACGCCGCCTTGATGGTCGAAGACGTGTGCGAGCGCACAGCGGCCTCACCGCCGATGGCGTCGATGTAGCGGGCGACGATCTCCTCGGGCGACGGCAGTTCATCGTCGGCGAGGAGCGGCGCGGCGGAGAACGCGGCTGCCAGGAGCAGGGTGCAGCCGGCTAGCGAGACAGGCCGGCGGCGCTGGAAGAGAAGGGACATGAAGAGTCTCCTGTGTTGGGTTGCGTGGCAGTCGTACCTGACTACGCAGAAGCGATGATTCGGTTGCGGTCGCCGGTGGATGAGCTAGCTGGCCCACTTCCGGGCCGCGGCCAGGGCCTCCTCTGACGGCGGCAGGGTGGGCTTAAGGCGCGCGGTGACGTTGAACGGCTCCGTGTCGATCTCGTCGAGTTGCTGTTCGCCGGCAAGGACCGCCCGCTTCCACGCCTGCTGCTCGTCCTCGCGCTCCTGGAACTCGGGCATCACCTCGCGGGCGAACAGCTCCAGGCTGCTCATGATGTCCTCGTGGGTGTTCTTGCCGGCCTGGTTGAGCAGGATGACCTGGTCCACGCGGGCCCGTTCGAGTTCCCGCAGGCGCTCGCGGATCGTCTCCGGCGAGCCGATCAACTCGCTGTCGGAGCGACGCCGGCCCTCGGGGGTCTGCTTCCACTCCTGGTAGCGCTCCCAGAAGTTGTTCGACTTCGGCTCGAACGGCCCCTCCTTGTTGTAGAGCTGGAGGGCGAACTGGAAGAAGGTCCAGCCGTCGGCCTTCTGTTGCGCCTCTTCGTCGGTGGGCGCGCACATGAAGCCGCTGACCGTCGCCAGGTTCGGGTTCGTCTGGTAGTCGCAGAGCTTGCGCTGGTCCTGCGTGAACGTGTTGTAGTACGCGTTGACCCAGGCCCGGGCGGAGTCGAGGTCGGCGAACTTGAAGCACAGCGCGCCCATGCCGCGGTGCGCGGCGTAGCGGATCGTGTCGAGTTGCGAACAGGCGACCCAGAGCGGCGGGTGAGGCCGCTGCAGCGGTTTCGGGATCACGTTGCGAAGCGGGAAGTCGAAGTAGTGGCCGTGGTACTCCCAGCCCTCGTTCCAGAACATCGGCAGGCAGGCCTGGACCGCCTCCTCCCAGACGATCCGCTTGTCGCGGAAGCTGCGGCCGAAGGGATGGAGCTCGGTGACGCTGGAGCCTTCGCCGAGGCCGAGCTCGACACGGCCGTTCGAAACCAGGTCGAGCGTCGATACCCGTTCCGCGACCCGCGCCGGATGGTTCGTCGTCAACTGGACGATGCCGTGGCCGAGGCGGATGTTCTTGGTCCGCTGCGACGCCGCCGCCAGGAACACTTCGGGCGCCGAACTGTGGGAGTACTCCTCCAGGAAGTGGTGCTCCACCTCCCAGGCGTAGTCGTACCCGAGCCGGTCCGCCAGTTCGATCTGCTCCAGCGAGTTCTGAAGCAGCCGGTGCTCCGAGTCCGGCCCCCACGGTTTCGGTAGCTGATGCTCGTAGAAGATGCCGAATTTCATAGGCCGCCGACAGTACCACTGCGGAGAGTGCCGGTGCGCTGGCCTTCCGGCCGGCGGCTGCTAGGGTCGCGCGGCGGAGGTAACCGGCCATGGCGGCGATGACGGCGGACGAGATTCGGAGCGCGTGCGGTGAGTTGAACGGTTGGGAGGCCGATCTGGAGGCTCCGTCGATTTCGAGGGAGTACCAGTTCCCGACTTTCCTCGCGGCGGTGCGCTTCGTCGACTTCGTGGCGGAACTTGCCGAAGCGGCGGATCACCACCCGGACATCGATGTTCGCTACAACCGGGTCCGGCTGACGCTCAGCACTCATTCGGCCGGCGGCGTGACGGAGAAGGACTTCGCACTCGCTCGGGCGATCGACCACTCGTGATTCTCCACCTTCGCGGCACATGACTCAGCCTCTGCAAGCGGCGCCGCCGCGGCCCGAGCCGGAGGCGCCCTACTACCTGCCGGTCGGCGACGAGGTGGAGTTGTTCCTCGCCTCCCACCGGGCGCGCATGCCGGCGCTGCTGAAGGGGCCGACGGGCTGCGGCAAGACCCGGTTCCTGGAGCACATGACGCATCGTCTCTACCGTGGAGGCGAGGCGGGGGCCCGCGCCGGTATCGAAACGCCCCTCGTCACCGTCGCCTGCCACGAAGACCTGACCGCGACCGACCTGGTCGGCCGCTACCTGCTCGAAGGCGACGACACCGTGTGGATGGACGGTCCGCTGACCCGGGCGGTGCGCGACGGGTCGATCTGCTACCTGGACGAGATCGTCGAAGCGCGCAAGGACACGACGGTCCTGATCCACGCGCTGACGGACCACCGCCGCATCCTGCCGATCGAGAAGCGCGGCGAGATCCTGCCCGCCCACCCGGACTTCCTGCTCGTGCTGTCGTACAACCCGGGCTACCAGAGCGTGGCGAAAGATCTGAAGCCGAGCACGCGCCAGCGCTTCGTGGCGCTCGAGTTCGACTATCCGCCGCCGGAGATCGAAGCCGAAATCATCGCGCACGAGGCGGACATCGACTTGACGCTGGCCCGCGACCTGGCCGAACTCGGCAAGCGCATCCGCAACCTGCACCACCGCGGCTTCGACGAAGGCGTCAGCACCCGCCTGCTCATCTACACGGCGCAGTTGATCGCCGGCGGCATCGGCGTGCGCGAAGCCTGCGTCGCCGCGATCTGCCGGGCGATCACCGACGACGACGAGGTCCAGCGCGCGGTGACCGAAGTCGCAACGACGCTGTTGCCTTGATCCACTCAGTCGGCGATGGCCCGCGTTGAGCAGGGTGGCGTCGACGCTGCTGCCTTGAACGCGGTCGAACTCGACGACGTAGCCCGCGTCCTCGAGATCTACGTCGAGGCGATGCTGGCGCGACCGGCCGAGGTCCGGCCGCTCGCCGATCTTGAAGCCGGGGACAGGTCGCGCGCGGGGCATCTCGACCTGGAAGGCGCGGCGGCCGCGGGCCGGCCGACCACGGACGGCGCGGCTTTCTACCTGCCGGAGCGGATGGACCGGTTGCCGGACAGCCATGGCAACTTCATGGTCTACCGGATGGCGGTGCTGCACCAGTTGGGCGGCGTGCTGTTCGGCACCTATCGCCGCGGTCCGGTCCGGTTCGCCGACTTCTTTGCCGCTTTCGACGAGCCGGGCCTCGCTCGGGCGCTGTTCGCGCGGCTCGAGGGTGCGCGCATCGACGCTGCTCTCGCGCGCGTGTTCCGGGGGGTGGGCCGCGATCTGCTTCGGCTGATCGACGACGCGCTCGATTCGTCGCTGGGCCCGCCGCAGCGGCCGGCGGGGCGCCGGCAACCGCGGGAAGCGGCCCTGTTCGACCTGGCGCGTGCACTCCTGCTCGAGCAGCGGTCCCGACTGCTGGCGATCAGGGGTAGTGACGAATCGGCAAGCTGGCCGTCGGTGCGGTTCGAAGAAGCGGCGACGCTGCTGAATCCCGGCGTCACCGTCGATCACACCCTGCGCGCGGTCCGGGCGCTCTATCCCGAGTTCGCCGCCCTGCGCTCGACTCTCGGCGCTGCCGGCGCCGAGGCCGCTACGCACGACGGCCGACCGCGGGATGGGAACGGCGACCCGGATCCCGGGGCCGAAGCCCAATCCCTCGACGTGCCTGCGCCGGCACACCACGGCGACCCCGCACCGGAGCGCGTCGAGTTGCGCCGGGAGTGGCAGGAGCTCGCATCCGAGGTCGAAGTGCGGGACGACGTGGAACCGGGCCCGATCGCCGCCGGCCTGATGGAGCAGTTGCAGGTCGACGAGCTGGGCGTGCTCAGCCTGCAGGACGGCGATCTCTCGGGCACCGCCGGCCTGCCGCTGACCGACCTCGACGTCACGGGTGCGATCGAGGCCGAAGGGGGTGACGAGGAGGGAACGCCGATCGAACTCGATCCCGAGGAGCTGGCGGCCCGCCTCGAGGAACTGTCGAAGCGGCTGGAGCGGGAGCTGGCGGAGGCGGGGCTCGACCGGGAGCAGGTCTACTACTACGACGAATGGGACCACGAACTGGCCGGCTATCGCCGGCGCTGGTGCCACCTGCGCGAGAAACCGATCGAGCCGCCCGGACCGACCGCGAACGGTGCCGCAGCCCCTCCGGACCGGTTCGTCGACGAGACGAGACGCCTCCATGCCGATCTGCTGCGGCGGGTCAGGAAGCAGTTCGAGTTGCTCAAGCCGGAGGAGTTCCGGCGGATGCGGCGGCTGATCGAGGGAGAGGAGCTCGACCTCGACCGGGTGGTCGAGACCCACGTCGACCGCCGCGCCGGCCGGCCGCCGGATGGCGCCGTGTACATGAGCCGCCGCCGCCAGCACCGGGACGTGGCCGCCGCCTTCCTGCTCGACATGAGCGCCTCGACCGACGCGGAGGCGCCGGTGGACGAGCCCGAGGCGCCCGCGGGCAAGACGCCGGAACCCGAGTACGTCGGTGTCTTCGACGACTTCGACTGGCTCGACAATCCTCAGCCGTTGCCGCCGGGCCGCCGGGTGATCGACATCGAGAAGGAGTCCCTGGTTCTGATGGCCGACGCGCTCGAGACCCTGGGCGACGACTACGCGATCTACGGTTTCTCCGGCTTCGGCCGCAAGGAGGTCGAGTTCTTCGTCGCCAAGGAGTTCGACGACGACCTCGACCGGGAGGCCGAAGACCGGATCGCGGCGATGGAGCCGAAGCGCAGCACCCGGATGGGACCGGCGATCCGCCATGCCGCCGCCAAGCTCGCCGAGCGCGAGGCGAAGGTCAAGGTCCTGCTCATCCTCTCGGACGGCTACCCCCAGGACTTCGACTACGGCAGCGACCGCGCCTCCCGCGTCTATGGCATCCGCGACACGATGGTCGCCCTCCGGGAGACGGAGCGCCAGGGCATCTCGACGTTCTGCATCACCGTCGATCCCGCCGGCCACGACTACCTGCGCGAGATGTGCCCCGAACGCCGCTACCTCGTCATCGACGAGATCGCCGCCCTGCCGAGCCAGTTGCCGAAGGTGTATCGCGGGCTGACGGCGTAGCGAATCGAGCCGCTCAGCGGGTCAGAACACCCAGCGGCGGCGCCCCGTCCGGACTCTCGAAGTCGACGTCGAGCAGCATCGCGACGAGGTCGGCGATGTCGGTCAACTCCATCCGGTGGACGGTACGGCCGGCTTCGAAGCCCGAACCCCAGCCGACGAAGCCGGTCAGGATCTCCGGGAAGTCGGTCGGGAAGTGGCCGTGCGCGCCGCCGTCGGTGGGCCGGATGGCGTCTCCGGAGGCGTCTGACCCGAAGCTGACGCCGAGGTTTCCGGCGAGGGCGAGGCGGGCCTCGGGGGCGGCGCCGGCCTGGTCGAGTGCGTCGCGCTCGACGACGCGGAACAGGCGGCGCACTGTCTCGGGCAGATCGGCCAGAATGCCCCGGACCGCGCTCATGGCTTCGGCGTCGGCCTCGTCGCGCAGGTGCAGAAAGGTCGCACCGCCCGTCGGGTGGAAGGTGGCCCGCCACTCGCCGCGGTCGGGCTCGGTACCGTGCAGCCCGGCTTCGGCCAGCCAGACGTTGGGCATGACCTGGGTGTGGAGGTCCACGAAGCCGTGGTCGCCGGTGACGACGAAGGCGGTACGGTCGAGGATGCCGGCGCGTGCGGCTGCGTCGCGGACGGCGCCGATCGCCCGGTCAGCGGCGGCGACGGCGCGCCGGGCGCGGTCAGACTCCCGGCCATGGGCGTGCTGGGCGGAATCGGTCGTGATCAGGTGGAGCGCGATGAGAGCCGGCCGGTGGGTTTCCAGGATGTACGCGGCCATGACGCCGGTCGTGTCGTCGCGGGTGATGTGGGCGGAGCCGTAGTTGCGCAGGCTGAGACGGCCCGTCGTCTCCCGCTCGAGTTCCTGCCACAGGCCGGGAGTCGTGCCGTCACGCATCGGGGCCAGGCGGTCGCTGTTCGGGTCGAGGGAGTAGGTCTCGGGCACGAAGCGGTCGATCGGTGCGCCGACCGTGACCGGCCACGAGATCGCCGCCGTCTGCTTGCCGGCAGCGCGCACCGCGTCCCAGAGCGTGTCGACCTGAATCGAGGACTCGAACCAGTACCACTCGCCGGTCTGTCCCTCCGGTTCGAACGGCCGGTTGTAGTAGACGCCGTGCCGGGCGGGCAGCGCGCCAGTGACGATCGTCGTGTGCGACGGATAGGTGACCGTGGGGAACACCCCGCGCACGCCCTCGGCATGTGCCCCGTCGCGGGCCATCTGCTGGATGTTCGGCGCCGGCCAGGACGAGCCGGGGAGGTAGAAGTCCGGCCGGAAGCCGTCGACCGAGACGAGGACGACGTGGTCCGCCCGGGGCTGCGCCGCCATTGGGGTGGCAGCCAGGAGGAGGACGCAGAAGCCGGCTGCAGCGCCGGCGAGGAGGCGGAACAGCCCGTTCGAGAGACAGTCACTCGTGGATAGCGGCCTCACTTCCAGGGCGCCTACACCGCGGCCGCGAGTCGGCCGTCGTAGATGCTCTGCCGCATCTCTTCCAGCTTGTCGAGGTAGAGCTGCCGGTACTCGTCATAGTCGAGACCGAACGGCGCATTGCCAGGTTCGAAGCCGGCGAAGGTCTGGTTCGGACCGTCCTCGGCGAAGGGGCGCATCGCCTCGACCTGCTCCTCGAACAGGTCGACCAGGTGGGGATGTTCGGCCAGCAGCCCCTGCAGGACGTACACGCCGAACCCGATGTGGCGCGCCTCGTCGCGCTGGATCAGGCGAATGCCGCGGTTGAGCGCGGGCAGCTTGCCTGTGCGCTCGAAGATCTTGTAGTAGATCGGGTAGCTGGCTTCCGCGCCCACACCCTCGACGTAGAAGTGGTACAGCATGATCGCCCTGAGCATCGCCTCGGGGCTGTCGTCCGTGAGCAGCGCGCGCATCGTCGCCGGCAGGCGAGTGGCGAACATGTCGCCCTGCAGGTTGGGATACGGGATGTCGACGCCGAAGCGGCCCGGCAGCGCCTCGATCAGCCAGGTCTCGAAGAACTGGACGTGGCGGGCCTCCTCGTACAACTGCGCGGTGACGTACATCTCCTCTTCGAGCCGACCCTGCTGGCGGAAGCGGAACTGGAGCGGCGCGAGTTCGTGGGTCACGCCCCGCTCGCCGACCCGGAAGCCGGAGACGAGGCGGATCAGCAGGTTCCGCTCGTCGTCCGAGAACGACAGCCAGTCGGAGCGCTCCTGCGAGAAGTCGATGTCGGCGGGGTTCCAGGAACGCTCGTGGGAAGCGGTGAAGAGTCGTATCGGCAGCGACGAGTTGTCGAACGGCATCGTGGACCTCCTTGAGAGGCCGATTGTACCTCCGCCGGCTGGTTGGCGGGTGCCTGAGTCGTCAGTGTCGCCGGAACGCGCGGACCAGCAGCAGCATGGCTACGGCCATCAGCAACGATCCGCCCAGGAGGGGCGCGCCGGGCAGCTCGAACGGGGCGGCGTCGGAGGTGAAGTAGCTGAACACGCCGCTGGTGAAGACGAGCGGCGCCACGATCGCCGACAGGCTCATCAGCGACGTGAGCGCCCCCTGGATCTTCCCCTGCTCGGTGGGCGCCACCGTGCCCGCGATGATCGCCTGGACCGCTGGGCCGGCGATGCCGCCCAGCGATCCCGCGAAGATCACCGTCACGAGGACCAGGCCGTTCGGCGCGAGGCCGTAGCCGGCGAAGGCCAGCGTGCCGATGCCGAAGCCGACCAGCACGGCCCGGCGCTCGCCCAGCCAGGTGACCGCGGGTCGCACCAGGAAACCCTGGACCAGGGCCGCCGCAACGCCGACGGCCGCCAGCGCGAGGCCGTTCTGGAACTCGTTCCAGCCGTAGCGATAGCCCGTGTAGAGCACCCAGGAGGTTTCGAGGCCGCGTTGGGCGAGGGCCAGCAGCAGGAAGGCGACGGCCAGGCTGGCGACCAGGGGGTAGGTGCGGAGATGAACGATGCTCGACACCGGATTCGCGTTGCGGAGCGAGAAGGCGCTCCGGTTCTCCGGCGCCAGCGACTCGGGCAGCACGAGGAAGCCGTAGAGGGAGTTCAGTAGGCAGAGGCCGGCCGCGACGAAGAAGGGCAGGCGCAGGTCGATGCCGCCGAGCAGGCCGCCGAAGACCGGTCCGAGGATGAAGCCGACGCCGAAGGCGACGTTGACGAGCCCGTAGTTCCGGGCCCGGGTCTCCGCCGTCGAGATGTCGGCGATGTAGGCGTTCGCCGTCGTGATGCTGGCGCCCATCACGCCGGCGACGATCCGGCCGGCGAACAGCCAGCCGAGCGATGGCGCGAAACCCATGATCACGTAATCCACGCCCAGGCCGAACATGGAGAGCAGGAGGACGCGGCGGCGTCCGAAGCGATCGGAGAGGGCGCCGAGGATCGGGGCGAAGACGAACTGCGCCACGGCATAGCAGGCGGCGATGGCGCCCACGGCAACGGCGGCGGAAGACGTGTCGCCGCCCCGGAACTGCTCGACGAGTTCGGGGAAGACGGGGATGATCAGGCCGACCCCCAGCATGTCGAGCAGGATCACGGCGAAGATGAAGCCGACGCCGGCCTGGCGGCGGGGTTGCGCGCTTGGATGAGGCGTGGTCATGGTGTGGACCGGCTCCGCCGGTGGGGTTGCCGCGAAAGAGAGCGCGGAATCGCCGTCCCCGGGCCTGGAATGCCGGCGAGGTACTGGAGCGTCGCGAGAGTAGTACGTGGGCCAGGCGTTAGAGTTGACGCCATGCTCCACATCGTCGAAACACGGCAGTCAGGTCGGTCCGCGGCGCGTCCTCGCGCCGCCGGCCGGCTTCCCGGCGTCGTTCTGTTGTCCCTGGCTCTCGTCGGAGCGATCGCGGCCTGCGGTCCGTCGGAACCTCAGCCGGAGGTGGACACGCTGCGCGCGTCCTTCATCGCGCAGATCGAATCGATCGACCTGGTGGCGGACTTCGAAGCCGACGGCGACGATGTTCGCTTCGTGCGCCCCGACGGCTCGGGCGAGGATGTCGAGTGGCGGGTGCGGATCGACTCGCTCGAGGTGGAGTCCGGAGAAGGCGAGGGGGCGCAGGTGCTGGGTCACGTGCTGTCGGGCTGGAGTGCGAACGGCCGCCCGATCACGGTCTGGGAGGGGCCCACCGGGCGGCCCATGACCGACATGCCTCACTGGGTTCTCGACGCTGGTCTGGCGACCGAGTGTCTGGCGTTGTGGGATGACGAAGCGAAGGCCTGGGGCTGGACGTGACGCTGACCGCCGTGGAGCGGCGGCTATGATCGAAGGACGCGATGTTCACCTGTCCTGGAGGGTAGTCGGATGAGGAAGAACGAACGGTTGAGAGCCGTGGCGACGATTGGCGCGATGGCCCTGTTGCTCGGGCTGGCCGCCGGCGCGGTTCCGGCAGCGAACAACAACGCGAAGGACGCGGACTGGAAGATCCCCCGCACCGCCTACGGCCATCCCGACCTCCAGGGCGTCTGGGCCAACAACAACGGCACCCCGTTGCAGCGTCCCGCCGCCTGGGCCGGGAAGGAGCGCCTGACGGACGGGGAGTTCCAGGAGCTGATGGCGGCCGTCGCCGAGGCGACGAACCCGGGCGCCGACGCCCTGTTCGGCGACCAGCTCGTCCTGGCGGCGATCGAGCGGACCAAGGCGACCTCATACGACCCGACGACCGGCAACTACAACCAGTTCTGGATCGCCGACCGGTACTTCACGAAGCGCACTTCGCTCGTCGTCGATCCGCCGGACGGCCTGATCCCGCCTTTTACCGAACCGGCGAAGAAGCGTCTCTGCAAGCGGGTGAAGCACCTGATGGAGCATCCGGCCGACTCCTGGCTCGACCGGCCGATTCCCGAGCGCTGCATCAGCTACGGCGCCCCCTTCATCTTCCCCGGCTACAACGGCTACCACCAGTTCTTCCAGAGCCCGGACCACGTCGTCATTCACCAGGAGATGATCCACGACGCCCGCGTCATCCGGCTGGACGACGAGTCCGCTCTCAACGAGGACGTCCGCCTCTGGAACGGCGACTCCCGCGGCCACTGGGACGGCGACACGCTGGTCGTCAAGACCTCGAACTACTCCGAGAAGAACGACTTCATGGGCTCCTCCGAGCAGCTCACGATCACCGAGCGGTTCACCCTGACGGACCCGGAGACCCTGGAATGGGAGGTCACGGTGAACGATCCGGGGACGTGGACGAAGCCCTGGACGGCGTCGATTCCCCTCAAGCGCACCGAGGACGCGATCTACGAGTACGCCTGTCACGAGGGCAACTACGGGATGGAGGGAATGCTCGCCGGCGCCCGCGCCGAAGAGGCGGCGAACAAGCCGAAGCAGCTCGATCCGGGCGTCGTGTTCCGCTACCCGGGACTGACCTGCGAGTTCTGATCGGTCCGGGGCGCCGCCAAAGCCTCAGCCGCTGAGCATCTTCTCGCGCCGCTCGGCGCGGGCGAACGAGAGCGCGATGATCGCGACGATGACGAGCGCGATGCCGATCCGGTTCTGGACGGCCATCGCGAGCAACTGATCGGCGTCTGCTCCGGGTTCCCTGAGCGGGTTCCAGAACGGCGAAGTGCGGGGCGGGATCGGGATCAGGCGCCTGATTCTGTTCGCGAGGCCGATTGCCCCAATGGTGGCGAGTGCGCCAGAAGCTCCACTGCGCAACAGTGTGGCGCAGCCCATGGTCATCGCCAGGCAGAAGGCGGCCCCTTGCGCCGCGCCGTAGAGGGTCTGGATGACCGGGAAGGACGTAAAGAAGGCAAACGTCAGCAGCGCGGTCAGGCTCAAGCTGGCGAGCAGAATCAGGCTTGCCGCGGCGAGCTGCCCCAACCAGACTCGGTGGGCGCCCCCAGGTACGGTGTAGGCGATCTCCAAGGTGCGCTGGTCCAGTTCGCCGGCGATGATCCGGCTTCCCAGAATTGTGGCGAGAACGGCAACTGGTATGCCGATCAGTGTGTTCTGCGCTGCGGCCGGTTCGAAGGTGGGTAGTCGGCCGCTGATCAGCAGCATGGCCTGGACTGCCAGCCAGGCGAGCGGCAGCAGAAGCAGCAGCCAGAACCGCGGTCCCGCCAGCAGCACTGCGGAGAGCCGAATGATGACGATCACGCTGTCGGTCCGGAAGGCTGAGAAGGACGCGAGGGCGACGAACGTCGCCGGAAGCCGCCCGACCACAGCCTGCTCGTGATCGGTGGCGCAAGAACGCCGATCTCCAGCCGCGAACGGCAGCTCGGGACGAACGTCGCCATCGAGTCTCTATAGGGTCGCCGTCTTTGGTCGCCCGTGCGGAGCTACGGACCTCCACCGGGAAGCGTTGAACCGCCCTTTCCCGATGGATGCCGTCGCTCCGGCTACACGCACTCGAGCCTCAGAGCGAAGAGCCCGGCACCCTTCATGAGGCCGTTCCGATACATGTAGCCCGCGACGACCAGGCTTGCACCGGCCGCGTGAATGGCGCCAGTGCACGCTCCCGACCACCAGGCTCCTCCGGTGACTGTCGCCATCTCGGTGTCCTGGAGTCGTTGGAGCTGGTCGTAGTCGATGTCGGATGTGTTTCTTGGATCGGCCGGCTTCGGTGGCTCTGCGAACGCACCGCCGGCACTCAGCACAAGCACCAGCGTTGCCACTGCGACTGGCAGGATCTTCTTCGTCATGACTCGTTCCTTTCGTTCCATAGGTCTCGTGTTGCCGTCGGCCCGGTTCGGGCAGACGGCCGACATGGGATCGGCGGGAGTTCTCCGCGGGCGGAGGACCTCCACAGGTCCGGTGCGCCGCAACGCCGTGGGCGCTGCAGCGGCGGTGGACCGCCTATGGATCTAGACGGAAAACGGAGCGCGCTTGCGGTGGAATGACCTGACCTGACCTGAGCGGGGCGGGGGTGGCAGTGGCTGCGTGTCGGATCGAGTACGAAGGCTGCGTTCAGCCGGAGAGCATCTTTTCCCTGCGCTCGGCGCGGGTGAAGGTCAGGGCGACGATCGCCGCGATCGCGAGAGCGACGCCAATGCGGTTCTGAACGTTCAGCGCGAGCATCTGCGCCGCGTCGGCTTCTTCCACGGTGAGCGGATTCCAGAACGGTGAGATGCGGAGCGCACTGAGCAGGCTGTTCAGGCCGAGGAGGCCGACGGTGGCCAGGGACCCGGCGACCTCGCTGCGGAACAGCGTTCCGAAGCCCATCGCGGCGGCGAGGTAGAAGACGACTCCCTGGGTGGCGCCGTACAGGCTCGACAGGACCGGGAAGTCGGTGAAGAAGGCATAGGTGACGGCGGCCAGGAGAACCAGGCTGGTGAGCAGCATCAGGATCGCGGCGGCGAGCTTGCCGAGCCAGACGCGGTGGGCGCCTCCGGGCACGGTGTAGGCGATCTCCAGGCTGTGCTGGTCGAGTTCGCCGGTGATGGTGCGCCCGCCCAGAAAGATGGCGAGAACCGCCACCGGCACGCCGATCAGGGCGTTCTGCGCGGCCACCGGCTCGACGCTGGGCCGCATCCCGGCCAGCAACATGACGGCCTGGATGCCCAGCCAGACGAGGGGCAGGAACGGCAGCAACCAGTACCTGCGCCCGGCGAGCAGGACCGCGGAAGTCCGCAGCACGGTGATCATGCCGGCGCCTCTCCACGCACCGACCGGGCGAGCCAGAGGTAGCCGTCCTCGAGGGTCGGCTCGACCGGCTCGGCCCGTTGATCGGGACGGTCCGCGGCGAGCACGCGCAGGCTGCTCGTGCCGTCGGCTTCCGGCTTCTGGTCGGCCAGCACCGCGCCTTCCGGCAGTTCCGGCGCCTCGTCGCCGTCCGCCGTCCGCCACGACCACACCCGGCCCTCCGCTTCCCGCGACAACGCCGCCGGATGGCCGTCGAAGACCATGCGGCCGCGCGTCAGCACGAGGACCCGCTCGCAGGCCACCGCGACGTCCTCGACGACGTGCGTGGAGAACAGGACGATCCGGTCCTTGGCCAGGCGCGAGAGCAGGTTGCGGAAGCGGACCCGCTCCCGGGGATCGAGGCCGACCGTGGGCTCGTCGACGACGATGATCGGCGGCAGCCGGAGCAGCGTGCGCGCCACCGCGACGCGCTGCCGCATGCCGCCGGAGTAGCCGCCGATCTGCTCGTCGGCCCGCTCGTCGAGTCCGACCTCCCGCAGCAGGGTCGAGATGCGCTCGGCCCGCTCGGAGGCGTCGATCTGGTAGAGCGCCGCGTAGTACTCGAGGTACTGGCGGGCGGTCAGACGGGGGGGCAGGCCGGCGTCCTGGGGCAGGTAGCCGACGTAGCGCGCGAGGCGCTTGCGGACGCTGAGCAGTGGTACCCCGCCCAGCGTGACGCGGCCCCGGGTCGAGTCCAGGATGCCGGTCAACTGCCGCAGCAGGGTCGTCTTGCCGGCGCCGTTCGGGCCGAGCACGCCGACCATGCCGCGGTCGACCTCGAAGCTGACCGCGGCCAGGGCCTTGACCGTGTCGATGGGCAGGTCGAGGCCGAAGAGCTTGGTCGCGGCGGCGCGCCAGAGACGGAGGAGCTGGCCGCGCAGGCCCCGGGCGCGGCGGCGCCGGGACGTCCTCTGGTCCCGGCGCATCGTCTCCACGCGCGCCGTACGCCGCCCGAGCTGGATCAGCAGGATGATCGCGGAAACGATGGCCAGGGCGACGAAGCCGGCGATCTCCGGGTCGGCGACCATCTCCGGGCCGACCAGCCACGCGAGGATTCCCCAGGGCAGCAGGGCCGTCAGCACACCCTCGATGCCGCCCGGCTTCACGCGCCCCAGCGCGTCGGCGTGGCCGCGGGCTCGCCGGATCTCACGCAGCAGGCTGGAGCCGAGGTACAGGATCGCGATCCAGATGCCGAGGATCACCAGGCCGGTGCGGATGCGCACGGCGAGGGTGATCGCACCGGCCAGGAGCAGCAGCAGGGGCAGGAGCCGGTCGCGTGCGTCGGCCGGATGGAACGCCTGGCCGCCTGCGGCGGCGACGCGCCTGGCGAACTCGGTGGAAGCCCGCAGCGCCCGGCGCACGGGGCCGGGAAGACCGTATGTCTTGCGCAGGTGACGAACGACGAGCCTGGGAGGACCGCCGACCGCTTCCGGCTCCGGTGTCGCCGGTTTCGGTAGCAGCCAGACGGTGAGACCCAGCAGCGCGCCGGCGATGAGCACGGTCGTCGTGACCTGCCAGAACAGCGACTCGATCACGCCGAACGCGAACAGGGGCGCCGTGATCGCGATGACGGCGCCGAGCCAGGTGAGCACCACCCAGGGGCCCACGCGACTGAACAGCTCGTCGAGCCGTCGGAGGAAGACGAAGCCGACGGGGATGACGAGCAGCGTCAGCACGGTCGCGGTCAGAAGGCCGCCGATCACGAGCGTGGCGAAGGGTGGCCAGAGTTCGTTCTCGCGGCCGGTGGAGATGGAGAGGGGCGCCAGGGCGGCGATCGTCGTGGCGGACGTCATCAACACGGGACGGGCCCGCTCGCGGACCGCGGCGAGTGCAGCCGCGCCGGCGCTCCAGCCGGCGCCCAGCGTGTGCTGCTGCATCCGGTCGACGAGCAGGACGGCCGGGTTGATCGCGAGTCCCAGCAGGACGAGTGCGCCCAGGAGAGCCATCGCCTCGAACCCCATGCCGGTCACGACCAGCGCCCACACGGAACCGAGCAGGGCGAGCGGAAGCGCGATGAGGACGAGGATCGGCAGGGTCATCGACTCGAACGTCACGGCCAGCACGAGGAAAACGAGAAGAACGACCGGCATCGCGATGCGCCGGAACCAGTTCGTGCTTTCCTCGGAGCGGTCGAGCGCGATCGTCGTGCCCGCGGGCCGGTGAATGCTGGCGATCGCTTCGTCCAGACTCCGGTCGAACGCGTCGCGGGCCGGGCCCCGCCGCGGCACGTCCTGCGACAACGTGTACAGCACCTCGCGTTCGCGGACCCCGTTATGGTGGGTGATGACCGGGGAGGGAGGCGCCTGCCGCACCTGCGCCAGGGCGGCGACCGGCAGCACGCCGATCCCGGTCGAGACGCGGAGCCGCTGCAGGCCGCTGAGCGAGACGTCGCGGTTGAAGCTGCTGCCGTCCATCAACTGCGCTTCGTCGCGCTGGCTCTCCTGCCGTTGCACGACGATCGGGAGCTCCCGTCCGCTGGCCAGCGGGAAGCCGGTGGCGATCCGGGTGCCTTCCCGGCCGGCCAGATTGAGCATGGGCAACACCTCGTCCAGCAGCACGCCGAAGGTGTCGAAGGCCCGGCGGTTCGGGCTCACGTGGAGCTCATCGGGCCCCGGGCGCACCGCCGGGTAGGCGCTTGCGATGCCCTCGATCTCCCGCAGACGCTCCGTGACCTGGGCCGCGAGGTCGGTCAACTGCTCGTTGTCGTTGCCGGAGAGCACGACTCGGGACGGGCCGCCGCCGAGCAGTTCCTGGGCGCCCCCGCCTCCTCCGCCTCCCCCGCCGCGGCCTCCCGGCCCTTCGCCTTCGCCCGGGTTCAGGAGTTCGACGCCGGCGCGGCGAGCCGGCGGCCGCAGGAGTCGACGGACGAAGGCTGCCGTCAGGTCCTCGGGCCGTTCATCTTCGTCCACGAGGTGGACGGTCAGCGATCCTCCCTCTTCCCGGATCATGCTCTCCACGCGGTCGACGCCGTCCACCTCCTGGACCGTTTCGAGACGTTCGAAGGCCCGGACCGCCGACTCGAGGCTGCCGCGTCCCTCCGGCAGGCGCACGGAGAGCTGGACCTGGTCGGCGATCGGCGCCTGGCCCGGTCCGCTGGAGGCGACGAGGAACAGGGCGGCGATGACGCTCAGGACGACGGCGGTTACGACTCCGGTGATCCAGCTCGCCGGCCGGCGCAGCGCGGATGCGAGCACGCCCGCGAACAGGATTCGGGTGGGGTCCGGCGGCGCCTTGCCGCCGAAGCGCTCGCGACGTTGGCGCAGCTTGTTCAACCGGCGGATCGCCGCCGGTGCGGCGAGATGGCGCGCCAGCAGGGGCACCAGGCCGATTGCCACGAGCAGCGAGCCGAACAGGGGCAGCAGGATGGCGAGTGACAGGAGCCCGATCAGGTTCTGGACCAGCGACGACTCCAGGTCGACGATGACTGCGGGCAGGAAGACGATCCCGGTCGTGACGGAAGCGGCGACAATGGCGCGGCCGGTGCGGCGAATGCCGCCCGCGGCGGCGTCGTCGGGGCTCCTGCCGCGTTCCAGGCGCCGCTGGACGGACTCGTACACGACGACGCTGTTGTCCACGATGAGTCCGATGCCAACGGCGAGACCGAACAGAGTGAAGAGGTTGAGCGACAGGCCGGCCACGTAGAGGAAGGAAAGGGCGACGGCCAGGCTGACCGGTACGGCGACCGCGACCACGGCCACGGCGCGCCACTGGCGAAGGAAGAGGAACAGGACGAGGAGAGCGATCGCGAAACCCGACAGGCCGAGGTTCCGCAACCGGTCGATCTGCGTTTCGACCAGTTCGGCGGCGTCGAAGCTGACGAGCAGGCGAATCCCGAGCGGGGTGAACTCCTCGTTGATCTCCTCGATACGGCGGCGCAGGTCGCGGCCGAGGCGGACCAGGTTCGCGCCTTCCTCCTGGAACACGAGGAGGCCGACGGACGGCTCGCCGTTCACGCGGTAGAGCATCTGGCGACGCCCGGAACCGATCTCGACGTCGGCGACGTGCCGGACCAGCACCGGACGGTCGGGGACCACGCGGACTTCGCCCATCGACACGGTGCCGACGGGACGGCCGTCGAGCATCACCGCGGTCCGTCCGGCCTCGTCCTCCAGGCTACCGAGGTAGCGAAGCCGTCCGGCCGCGCCGCGTACGGCCGCGGTCACCTCCTCCGTCGTCACACCGAGCGCCGCGCAGCGGTTCGGGTCGACCCACACGGTCAATTGCCGCGCGGCGCCGCCGCCCACCATTGCCTGGCTGACCCCGGGCACCGCGGCAAGCCGGGGCGTGATCAGTTCCTCGACCAGGTCGTGCAGCGCGTCCTCGTCGTCCGAACCGGTCGCCTGCAGGATCATGGCGAAGCTCGAGAACACGCTCGTGTCGTCGGACTGCACGTCGAGGAAGGCGTCGCGCGGCTGGGTGCGGGCCAGATCCGCGGCGATGCGGCGCATCTCGAGTTCCCGCACCTTGAGATCGACGCCCCGTTCGAAGCGGACGGTGAAGCTGCCGGAGGAGCCGGTGACCTCGCCCCAGGTCTCGGCCACCCGGGGCAGGGTTCGCACCCTGGCTTCAAGCGGCATCAGGATCTCGCGTTCGACCGTCTCCGGCTCGCTGCCCGGGCGGAAGAAACTGACGTAGAGCGAATCGCCGGTCAGCGCGGGGAAGAGCTCCACCGGCAGCCGTTGCCACGCGAAGCCCCCCAGCAGGACGAGGCCGACGAAGAACATCGACACCGCGACCGGACGGCGGATGGCGAGCGTGTCGAGACCTGCTTTCACGGCGCGTTCCCGGTCAGGCTTCGGCTTTCGTGCGTCGCCTGCCGCCGCGGCCGGCCAGGATGAGGTACAGGCAGGGCAGCACGAGCAGCGATCCGACCGTGGAGGTCAGGATGCCGCCGATGATCGTGTAGGCCATCGGGCTCCGCAGTTCAGCCGCCTCCCCGGCGCCGGCGGCGAGCGGCACGAGGACCAGCACCGTGGTGAGCGTCGTCATGAGGATCGGCCGCAGCCGGATCGCCGCGGCGCGGGCCAGGGCGGTCCGCCGCTCGATGCCGGCGGCCATCAGCCTCCGCGCGGCGGCGATCAGCAGGACCGCGTCGTTGACTGCTACGCCGGCGAGCACGATCAGGCCGAGCAGGGCCATGACCCCGACCGGCCGCCCAAGCGGTCCCAGGGTGCAGGCGACGCCGACGAGGGCTAGCGGAATGGCGAACAGCACGGTAAGCGGCTGCAGCAGGGACTCGAACGTCCCCGCCAGGACCATCAGCACGAGGACGATCGCCAGCAGGCCGGCGAGGCGCAGTTCCGAGGTGGCGCGCTCCCGTTCCTCCTCCTCCCCGGCGAGCCGGACGATCAGGCCGGGGGGCAACTCGGTGGACGAGATGGCGTCGTTCGCGGCGGCGATCGCCCTGGGGTAGTCGCTGCCCTCGGTGATGCGGGCCGTCACCTGCGCCACGCGGCGCTGATCGCGGCGGAAGACCTCGCGCGCCCCTTCGGTGGGCACGAAACGGGCCACCTGGCCGAGGACGAGGTCGGCCCCGTCACTGCTCGTGAAGCGCAGCCCGGCGAGTTCTTCCGGCCGGGGCTGGGGCAACGAGAGGATGACGTGGCGCTCCTCGTCGCCCACCGAGAGCAGCGTGACCTTGCGTCCGTCGAGAGCCGACTGGAGCACGCGGGCGATCGTCTCCAGGTCGACGCCCAGACCGTCGGCCATCGCCCGGTCGAGTTCGATCCGCAGTTCGGGCGGGCCGCCCTCGAAGGACGAACGGACGTTCCAGAGTGCCTCGCGGGTAGCGAGGGCGTCGCGCAGGCTGGTCGCCGCGGCGCGCAGATCGGGCAGGGACTGGCCGGCGATCTCGACCACGATCGGCGGGCCCGACGAACCCAGCGCCTCGGCCAGCGCGGAGGTGCCGACTTCCCATTCGATCTCCGTGCCAGGCAGATCGGCGAAGCTCGGAGACAGGGCGCCGACGATCTGGCTCCCGGTGGGACCCTCGGCCGACATCCGCACCAGGAGTCGGGCCGTGTTCTCCTCGGTCAGTTCGGTCGTCACGAGCCGGTCGTCCTCGGGCAAGCGGCCGACTTCGGCCTGGATCGCTTCCAGGTGCTCGCCGGCGGCCTGGCGGACCGCCTCCTCGAGGGTGGATACGGCGGCCGCCGTCGCTTCGACCCGCTGGCCCGGCGGTCCGACCATGCGGACGGAGAACTGCCGCGGGTCGGCCGGCGGCAGCAGTTCGCTGCCGAGGCCGAGCAGGACGTTCACCGCGACCGCGGCGGCGACGACGGCCGCTCCGACGACGACCCAGCGCAGGCGCAGGAGGAAGAGCACCAGCCGCTCCAGCGCGCCGAAGGCCCAGCCGAGGGGACGCGCCTCCGCGTCGTCCGGTTCGGCCGGCGCTGCGCCGGCGGCTTCGGCTGCCGCTTCGTCTTCGCCGGCGCCGGCCACGGGTTTCGCGCGCGGCAGGAACCAGCGCGACAGGGCCGGAATCAACATCATCGCGACGGCGAGCGAAGCGGCCAGCGACGCGGTGACCGTGAAAGCGATTCCCTCGATCAGACGCGCGGCCAGCCCCTGCACGAAGAGGACGGGCAGGAAGACGACACAGGTGGTCAGCGTCGATGCGGCGATCGCGCCGGCGACCTCGCCGGTGCCGCGGGCAGCGCTCTCGGCCGCGGACACACCGGGCCGGTGGCGCCGGTGGATGCTCTCGACGACGACGATCGCGTTGTCCACCAGCATTCCTGCGCCGAGGGCGAGGCCCGCCAGGGTGATGATGTTCAGCGAGTGGTCCCAGAGGCGCATCGCGAACAGGGCGACGAAGAGGGACACGGGCACCGCGGAAGCGACGACGACGGTCGGGCCGAAGGAGCGCAGGAACAGGACCAGCACGACGATCGCGAGCGCGATGCCGACCAGCGCGGCGTTCTGCAGGTCCGCCATCGCGTCTTCGACCAGGGCGGCGTCGTCGTTCACCATGGACACCTCGACCCGGGGCAGGTCGAGTTCGAGGTCCTCAAGCGCCGATCTGACGGTGCGCGAGACTTCGACCGTGTTCGCGCCGGCCTCCTTGAACACCTGCAGGCCGACGCCCTCGCGGCCGTTCACGCGCACCAGGTGGTCGATCTCGGCGTTGGCGACTTCGACCTCCGCGACATCGGATACCCGGATCGGCTGGCGGGTCTCCTGGCCCGCGGCGCCCGCCTGCGTTCGGTACCGGATGACGACGCGCTCGACGTCGCGCGGATTGCGGAAACGCGAGATGCCGCGGACCAGGAAGACCTGTCCGCGGTCCTCCAGGGTGCCGGCGTCGATGTCGACGTTCTCGGCCACGAGCCGCTGCTCGAGTTGACCCAGGGTGACGCCGAACGCCTGCATGCGGTAGCGGTCGACCCGCACGCGCACTTCCAGCTCCCGTCCGCCGAGCACCCGCACCTCGGCGACGTCGGCGAGCTGCTCCATGGCGGGCGCGACCTGCCGGCGGGCCAGGCGCCTGAGTTCGGCGAGATCGGGACCGTCCGGCTCGGCGGCCAGGCCCAGGGTCATGACCGGGGATTGCCTTGGGTCCAGTTGGCGGACGAGGACCTCGTCGACCTCCGGGTCGGCCGCGACCGGATTGATCGACTTCTGAACCTCGATCAGGGCCAGGTCCATGTCGGCTTCCCAGTCGAAGCGGACGGTCGCGATCAGGCGGCCCGTGCGGGCGACCTGCTGCACCTCGCGGATGCCGCGCACCGTGAACAGACGCTGCTCGACCTGCTCGCCGTAGAGCCGCTCCATCTCCGTCGGCGGCCGGTCGCCGGAGCGCACGGCGACGACGATCGTCGGCGACCGCAGGTCGGGGAGTAGGTCGATCGGCAGTTCGCGCCACGACATCCAGCCAACCAGGGCGCATGCCAGGGCCGTGACCGTGACGGCTACGGGCCGCCGGGCGGCGAGTCGCGCCGGGCCGGAGCCTTCACCAGGAGCAGCGATCACGGTTGCCCGACCTTCCTGGTGGGCGGCGCTAGCCGGAGACCCGGACGCGCGTGCCGTCGGTCAGTGTCTCAAGTCCGCGGACGACGATGCGCTCGCCGACCTCGAGCCCCTGGCGGACCTCGGCGATCTCGTCGTCGCCGAGGCCGAGGACGACCTCGCGGCGCACGGCGCGCTGGCCGTCGAGCACGAACACCACCCGCCGGCCGCCGCGCTCGGTGACCGCCTCGCGGGGAATCACCGGCACGTCGGTCCGCTGTTCGACGACCAGGGTGACCTCGACGAACATTCCGGGCCGGAGCAGGCCTCCGGGGTTGTTGATCGCGACCTCGGCGCGGAACGTGTGCGTCGTCGGGTCGACTTCGGGGGATAGGCGGACGACGGCGCCCTCGAACGTGATGTCCTCCCAGGCGAAGTGGCGGAGACGCCCCTTCTGGCCGGGGTGGACGCGCGCCAGCTCCGGACCCACCAGGTCGATGTCGGCTACCAGCGAGTCGACGGGAGCGATCCGTGCGACCTGGAAGCCCTGCGAAACGAGCTGGCCATCGGCGATCGGCATGCCCCTCGCGTCGCGGGCGAGCTCCATCAGCACGCCGCCGATCGGAGTCAGCATCCTGGCGCGGTCCTCCGTCAGCAGGCTCTGCTCCCAGGTCGCCTTGGCGTCTTCGAGCGCGGTCTCTGCCCGGCGCAGTTCCTCAGCGGCGATCAGCTCCTGTTCGAACAGCCTCGCGCGGGCATCCCGCTCGGCGAGCGCGCCCTGGTACGCCTGGTGGGTGGCTTCGACCCGCGCCGCGAGCCGCGCGTCTTCGCCAGTGACCTCGGCGATCATCTGGTCGGGCACCACGGCGTCGCCTTCGGCCAGCCTGCTGCCGTCTCCGTTGCGGCCGATCAGCAGCCGGCCGGGCGTCTCCACCTGCAGCACGATGCTCTCCGCGGTCCGCAGCGTGCCGGTGGCGACGATCAGGTCCTCCACGTTGCCGGTCGCCACTTCGGTGGCGCTCACCGGAACCAGGAAGTCGACGGTGTCCGTCGTGCCCGCGGCCTGGCAGCCGGCGATCGCGGCGCAGGTCGCGGCCGCGGCGAGCAGTCGCAACCCCGCTGGGGTCGAAGAGGGGGCGCGGCGGGCGCTCACGGCGCACCCCCGCCGGTCGTGTCGGCGCCGGCGCCGTTGTCGAGGCGCACGAAGCGCACCGCGTCGGCGGCCACGACGTTGCCGGTCGTGTCGTCGCTCAGTTCGAGTTCCACCGTTCCCGGGGCAAGATCGAAGTCGCCGAGTACCGCCCAGCCGATGCCTGCCCCTTCGGCGTCGAAGTCGATCGGACGCGAACTGCCGGCGTTGCGAAGCTCCAGGTCGTAAGTGCCCAGGTTCAGGCCGAACGAGACGTTGACCTGGGCGCCGCGGGCGTCGTCGCCGGGCGGGCCGCCGTCCCCGCCGCCGATCCGTACTTCGCGCCGGATCTCGCCTCCTCCGGGCACGGGCGACAGCGACGGCACGTGCAGCTCGACCCGCCAGCGGCCGGCTTCGGGCAGTTCCGCGGTGTAGGTGACGCGGCGGCTTCCGTCACCCTTGGGGACGAGCGCGGTGGTCCGGCGGTACCGTCCCCAGCTCAGCGGCTGTTCGTACCGCGACCAGGTGGCTGGAATGCCGGTGAAGATGTTGTAGACCGGCAGCCCCTGGTCGGTTTCGACCGCGGGTGCGAAGAAGCCGGCAAGGCCGCCCTGAAGTCTGAAGCCCCCGGCTTCGGCCTCGTCCGTCGCGACCGAGAAACCGGGGTCCAGATCGTCGACGACGATCGTGTCCGTACCGGTGTCGAGGAACGCCGGCATCCAGTCGGCCGGTCGGGTGCCGCGCAGCGGCTCGCTGTCCGTGATCGTCTCGTCGTCGACCCGTGGCAGTTCGACGGGGAACTCGCGGCGGTTCAGGGAGAGGTATGGCGACCCGAGCATCGTCCCGGGCGGCCGGGAGGTGACGAGACCGAACTCGACGCTCGTATGTCCGGGGATGAGGACGGGTTCGCTCGAGTCCCAACGCGCTCCGCCCGGGGCGCGCACCGCGTAGCGGAGCCGGAACAGCCCGGGTGCCTCCTCGCCGTTGCGGACGAACAGGCGGGTCTGGTACTGCGGCGTACCCTGGTCGTCGTCGGGCAGCCGTTCGAGCTCGGCCGGCGAGACGATGAACCCCGGCAGATCGGTCTGGTGCAGGAAGTCGCCCACCAGACCGGCCAGATCCACGCCCGCCTCCTGGGCGGCGCGGTCGAGGTCGGCCGCGGTGAACGTCGTCCCCCGATGGTCGCGGAGGAGGTTGGCCATCATGGCGGCGGCTCGCTCCCGACCGGCGCCGTCGAGAATGGCGGTGGCCAGGGCGGAGGTCTTGAGGTAGAGAGCGTTCACGGCGCGCTTCGGATCTTCCTCTACGTCGAGGTCGGTGAGGGAGCTCGCGAGCACCGCGTCCCAGACGCCGGGGCGGTCCGTGATGCCCCTGACGATGCCGCTGGCCATCGTGCCGCCGCCGCTCCCGAACTGGCCCGAGAACCCGGCCTGCATCACGCTCCCGATCGTCCAGCCGAACTCCCGGTCGAACAGGTGGGCCGAGAAGTACGATTCGCCACCGTTGATCAGCCGGTTCACGAGGTTGTGGCACAGGGCCTCCAGCGCCAGGGCCTCGGGGCCGCGGGCGCCGGTCTGGTAGAGGAACAGGTTGCGAACGCCGCCGACCTCCACGTTGCCGCCTGTGAAGTCGGTGCGGAAGAACTGCTGCAGTCCGTTGGTCTTTGCCCGGGCCAGTCCGCCCTCCTGGTCCTCGTAGCGCTCCGGGTTGCGGAACCGGAACTCGAAGCGGGAGGTCGGCAGACCGCTCTCGCTGAGCAGCAGCATGCCGGGCGGCGCCCGCTCGGTGTCCATGCGCCAGCCGCCGCCATAGGCGCGTAGCGTCCACGGCACTTCGACCAGGGTCAGTTGACGGTAGGGGTAGGGCAGTCCGAGTTCGCGGGCGGTGGTGAAGCGCTCGGCGGCCACGGCTTCGATCTCCTCCCTGGCGTCGGCAAAGAACTCCAGGTTCCGCAGGTGGCTTGGGTGGAACAGGAGTTCGACCTCCGTGCCCTCGATCTCCGTTGTCCAGCGGTCGAATCTGCCGGCGACGAGCATGACCTCGGGCACCGAACCCGCAGGCGCGAAGCGTTCGCCGTCGCCGCTCGGCTGGGCCTTGCCCGGCCCCGCGACCGTCCATCCGGAGGGGGTTCTGACCTCCAGGTCGAGTTCGAAGAAGTCACGGGGACGCAGCCGGGGATCGTCGACGCCGACCGCCGCTCCGGGGCGCGGGAGCCACGCGAGAGAGGCGGGGAGCGCGACGAAGTTGCGTTCGGTGAAGCCGTTCAGGTTGCCCAGGATGACGATCTGGGCGTCCTGCCACTCGATCTTGTTGAAGTCGACCGCCGCGTCGAGATAGGCGAAACGGAGGTCGGGTCGCCCCTGGGCGCGTATCCGGACGCCCGTGGCCTGCCCGGACGGCGTCGTCGACACGGGGTCGAAGTCGAGCAGGCCGTTGTCGTGGCTGAAGTTCAGCGCCGCGCCGCTCGCGTCCCAGACGCCGTCCACCTCGAGACCCGGATTCAGGCTGAACATGGGGGCCGCGGCGTCCGCGGGCACGAAGTGGACTTCGAGGTCGAGGGTCAGGCGCCCGCCGCGCTCGACGTCGACCGAGCCGCGGATCGCCTGAAGGTCGACGACGGCCTCGGCGCGGCGTTGCTCATGGGCCGCGCGCCACGCGTCGCGCTCGTTGAGCTGGTTCGTGCTCCACGTGACCGTCGTCAGGATGAGAGCGGCGCCGGCCAGCAACCCGGCGCCGCCGGCCATGGCCCACGTCCGCCGCTTCGTGTCGTCGAGACGCGGATGGACGGCGACCGCGGTCGCCAGCAGGCCCGCGCCGAGCAGGGCGAAGCTGCCCCGATTCAGCAGGCTGATGCCGGTCCAGATCTGGGGCGCCAGGTCGGAGATGCTGCTGACGAAACCGCCGCCAAGCGCCAGCGAAGGCAGGACGTAGACGGGCACCTGGAAACTCAGGTAGGTGGTTCCCACGGCCAGGCCGACGCCCGCCAGGGCGGCGATCAGGCGGTTGTTGCTGACCAGGGAGACGACCTGCACGAAGGCGACGTAGACGGCGAGCGCGGGCAGCGCCTCGATCAGGAGGTAGGCCCACACGGAACTCCAGATCGCCGGTTCGCCGACCCACCAGCCGAAGGCCATGCCCGCGTGGCCGAAGCCCTGGATGATGATCATGGCGACGATCGCCACGCCCCAGACCATGAACAGGGCGCCGAAGAAGCGCCCGAACACGAGTTCGGCGTTCGTGTAGGGCCGGCTGTCGAGCACTTCGATGACCCGGTCGCGCCGGTCGCGGGCGCGCAGGTCGAAGGCGAGGAAGACGACGCCGACGCCGAGGACCAGCGTCTGCCAGAGGGCGGTCTGGCTGAGCAGGAACTTGGGGCTGAAGGAGCCGGCGGAGGCCGAGAAACCGGAGAACAGGCCGTGGATGACCCAGAAGTAGCCGTACTGGAACAGGCAGAAGAAGAGCGCGATGACCGCGAACAGCCAGAAGCGGAACAGCCGGCGGATCGTGCGCATCTCCGCCCTGGCGAGCGACCAGACGTTGGAAAACGAGATCAAGGTCGTGCCTCCTCTCCGGTGGCGTCCGCCGCGGCCGGGACTTCGGCGAGGTCGATCTCGTCGTGCTCCCCGAAGTGCTCGTCGCTCACGATGGCGTCGGCGCGGCCGCGCGCGACCATGAAGGCGAGGTAGCCCTCCTCCAGCGTCGGCGAGGCGGCGATTCGGGCGCCTTCCGGAACGCCGCCTGGCGCGGCGACGGCGCGGTACGTGGCCTCGTTCAGGCTGTCGGTGCGCGAGACGATCTCGAAGTCGCCCTCGGGCTGCGGCGCGGAGAGCGGCAGGGCGAGTTCGAAGACCTGGCCCTCGGCCCGTTCGAGCAACTGTGTCGGCGAGCCGCGGAAGACGATCTTGCCGGCGTCGAGAAGGGCGAGGTCATTGCAGCCGGTTCCCAGGTCGGCGACGATGTGGGTCGAGAGGATGATCGTCCGCTCGCGCCCCAGGGTCGCCATCAACTGGCGGAACCGGATGCGCTCCTCCGGGTCGAGGCCGACGGTGGGTTCGTCGACCACGAGCAGGCGGGGCTGGTGAATCAGGGCCTGCGCGATGCCCAGGCGGCGCCTCATGCCGCCGGAGAGCTTCTTCACCTTGCGATGGGCGACATCGCCCAGGCCGACGTTGTCGAGCACGGTATCGACGCGATCGCGCCGCGCGGCGCGATCGTCCAGACCGGAGAGATCGGCGAGGGTGTCGAGCACCTCTTCCACCCGGTGCAGGCGCCAGGCGCCGAACTCCTGCGGCAGGTAGCCCAGGTGGGCGCGGACGGCGCGGCGCTCCTTGACCGCGTCGTGGCCGAAGACGGTCACGATGCCGGTGGACGGCTTGAGCAGGGTGCAGACGATCCGCATCAACGTGCTCTTGCCGGCGCCGTTCGGGCCGAGCAGGCCGAACAGGCCCGCGCCGATCGTCAGATCGACCCCGTCGAGGGCGACCGTGCCGCCCTTGTAGACATGCCGAAGACCCTGCACGTCGACAGTCGTGCTCACGATGCTCTCCTCCTCGGGTGTCTATACGGTTGTCGGCGGGGCTTGGTTTACTCGCGCCTACCGGTTATCGCGCAACGCCTACGGTATCGGTTGCCGGTTCGGCGAAACCCGATCGCGTTCACCCGCGTAAACTGAGTAGTCGTATAGTATGTCGCGCAGAGCGGGAGCGCTGCGCCCGTCAACAACGCTGGACACCACACCGCACGGAGACCTCGAATGACCCGTACCAAGATCCCGTCCGTGACCCGACTGATCGGCCTCGGAGCCCTCGTTTCCCTGGCGCTGGCCGGTGCCGCCTCGGCGGCGGCTGTCGACCCCGAGCCGGTCACCTTCTATGGCGACGTGGCGGCCGTGCTGCAGCAGGAGTGCCAGGTCTGCCACCGTCCCAACGGCGCCAATCTCGGCGGCATGGTCGCGCCGATGGCGCTGACGACCTACGAAGAGACGCGGCCCTGGGCCCGCTCGATCGCCCGCCAGGTCGCGTCGCGCGCGATGCCTCCGTGGGACGCCGCGCCGGAGCACAACGGCGTGTTCGCCAACGAGCGCACGCTGACCCAGGAAGAGATCGACCTGCTGGTCCGCTGGGCCGAGTCCGGCGCCCCGGCCGGCAATCCGGCGGACGCCCCGGAACCGATCGACTGGCCGAGCAGCGACGGCTGGCTGATCGGCGAGCCGGATCTCGTCCTCCAGTTCGACGAGCCCTACTTCGTCGAGGACGATGTCGACGATCTCTACATCTACTTCCAGACGACGGTCACCGAGGACATGATCCCCGAGGATCGCTACGTCAAGGCGATCGAGTTCCGTCCCGGCAGCTCGGCGGTCCACCACATCATCGTCCCCGGCCTGGGCGGCATCGCTCCGGGCAACGACCCGGTGATCCACACCGACGGCATGGCCGACGTGCTGAAGGCGGGCCGCAATCTGCAGTGGCAGATGCACTACCACAAGGAGCCCGGCGAGGGCACTGGCGTCTGGGACCAGTCCTCGGTCGCGCTCAAGTTCTACGACAGCGACGAGGACGTGAAGTACGAGGTCTTCAACGCGGACATGGGCAAGTACGACTTCGCCGTTCCGCCGGGCGAGTCGGACTACACGATCCAGACCGAGTGGACCTTCCCGTCGGACTCCGAGATCGTCGGCTACCTGCCGCACATGCACCTGCGCGGCAAGGCGGCGAAGTACGAGGCCTACTACCCGGACGGCAGCCATGAAGTCCTGCTCGACGTGCCGAACTACGACTTCAACTGGCAGACCACCTACAAGTACAAGGACCGCAAGAAGGTGCCGGAAGGTACGAAGCTGGTCCTGACCACGGTGTTCGACAACTCGGAGAACAACCCGGCCAACCCGGACCCGAACGTGACGGTCCGCTGGGGCGAGCCGACGACGGACGAGATGAGCTACGGCTTCGTGTCCTACATCAACGAGGAGAACAAGGGCCGCGGCGCCTTCCAGGACGGCGACGGCCTCGACCTGACGGCGGTCGTCGCGTTCTCGGACGAGAGCCGCGACGGCAAGATGCAGCTCGACGAGGCCCCCGGCGGAGTCAAGCAGTACTTCGAGATGATGGACCAGAACAAGGACGGCGCCGTCGACATGGAGGAGGCGAAGGCCGCCAACGCCTTCCTCAAGCAGATGGCCGAGCAGCGGGAGAAGGCCGAGGCCGCCGCTGCCGGCGCCGCCGGCGGGGAGTAACCCCCGGTCCAGTCCGTTCAAGCGAACCGCCGGCGCGCCGCAAGGCCGCCGGCGGTTCTGCTTCTGCTGGGTGCGCGGGTCCTCTGACCCGCATCAAGCGCGATGCCACGAAGCGGCGAGCCCGAGTTGGGTGCGTCAGAGGTCATATGCGCGTCTGATCGTCGCCGCAGCCAGCAACGCCGCCGGATCCAGCAACGGCCGCCCCGCCACCTCTGCCCCCTCCAGCGCCAGCGGAATCTCCGTACACCCCGCCACCAGCACGTCGGCACCCCCTTCCTCGGCCAGCCGACCCGCCGCCTGCTCCAGCAGCGCCCGCGCCCGCGGCGACCCGCCGTCCGTCTTGAGCCCGCCGCCCTGGTGCCGCCCGTCGACCCAGGGCCCGTAGATCGGTTCCATCACGCAGCGAAGCTGCAACTCCTCGCCGTCCTCCAGATCGAGTGGACTCGCCGCTACAAGCCCTCTCGACTCCAACGGGTCGTGGTACAGCCGCGAGCGGAGCGTTCCGGACGTGGCAAGCAGGCCGACCGCGCCGGCCGGCGCAAGCCGCGCCGCCTCGTCCGCGGTCGTCTCGATCAGGCTGATGATCGGCAGGGGACTCTCGTCCCGCAGCCGCTCCAGGAACAGATGCGCCGTGTTGCAGGCGACGACCGCGAAGTCGGCCCCGGCGCCTCGCAACCTCTCCAGGCTCCGACTCAGCGACGGCGTCGGATCCTCCGCCTCCCCGAAGTACGCCTCCGTCCGGTCGGGCGTTTGCGGAATGCTCGACAGCACCCACTGCGGGAAGTCCTGGTCCCGCCGGGCGCCGATCAGCTCGGCCGCCGCGTCCAGGAGCTTCCGCTCGAAGTCGATGTGGGCGAACGGCCCCAGGCCGCCGACGATCCCGATCAGCCGGCGTTGACGCATGCGGACTACCGCCGCCTGCCTCGCCGCTTCACGGCTGGTCAGCGGGAGGCTGGAGTGCTCCCGGCGGCGACCGCGGCAGGCTCGGGTGGCGCGGCGCGCCGCCCAGGTACGGGTACTCGTCGAAGACGTCGCCGTCGCCGGTGGCGCGGGGGTCGCCGGTTGGGCGCAGTCGCTCCATCAGGCGCTCGCCGAGCTCGTCCCGGGTCGCCTCGTACTCCGGATCGCCGGCGACGTTGACCTGCTGGTCCGGATCGCTTCGCAGGTCGTAGAGCTCGACCGCCGGCCGCTTTCCGAACGCCAGTTCGTAGAGCCGCCGGTGCTCGGCGTCCCGGTCGCGATTCTCGATCATGTAGGTCTTGGTCGGCCCGTTGTCCGTGTCCGCGTACCAGGCGCCGGGGTAGGCGGCCTGCTCGTGGTTCGGCGTGCCGTTCGGCCAGCGGTCGGGCCGGAAGTTGCGGATGTAGAGGAAGTCATGGGTGCGGATGGCCCGGCCGGGGTAGCCGCCCACGTCGGGCGCCTCCTGCGCCGGTACGTGCCGCTCCTTGCCGGTCAGCACGAAGTCGCGTCCGTCGACCTCGACCACCGTCTCGACCGCGGCCTCGTCGTTCCCTGCCTCGAGTAGTGCGATCAGGCTGCGCCCGGTCATGGCTGCGGGTTCCGGAAGACCCGCGGCTTCCAGGAACGTCGCCGCCAGGTCCGTCAGGCTGACGAAGGCGTCGATCTCGACGCCGGCCTCCAGCCGCTCGGGCCAGCGGATCGCCAGCGGCACCCGGGATCCGCAGTCGTAGAGGTTGCTCTTGCAGCGCGGGAAGGGCATCCCGTGGTCGCTCGTCATGACGACGATCGTCGTCTCGGCGAGACCCTGTTCGTCGAGCAGCCGGAGCGCGTTGCCGACCAGGGCGTCGAACCGCTGCACCTCCCAGTGGTAGTCGGCCACGTCGCCGCGCGTGTCCGGGTGATCGGGAAAGGCGGCGGGAAGCCGGATCGCGTCCAGGTCCATGCCGCTCTCCTCGCCCGACCCGGGCCGGAAAGGCCGGTGTGGATCGGAGGTCCCGAGCCAGAACGCGAACGGCTGAGCCTCTCCCAGCCCGGCAAGGAACGTCTCGAAGCTCTCGAAGCGCCTCCCGGCGAGTTCCCGGCCCTCCGTTTCTGTCCGTCCCGGCCCCCAACCCTTGCCGGTCATGCCCGTCCGGTAGCCGGCCGCCCTGAGCAACTCCTGGTACGTCTCGAATCGATCCGGGAAGACGCTCCACAGATTCGCCGCGCCTTCGAGCCGCCAGTGCCACTGGCCGGTGAGGATCGCCCCGCGCGACGGTGTGCACGAAGGCGAAGAGACGTAGGCGTGGTGCGCCAGGGCGCCCTCGCGTGCGATGCGATCGAAAGCCGGCGTCTCGACGACCGGGTCGCCGTAGGCCGAGGCGTGCGGGTAACCCCAGTCATCGGCGATCGCGAACAGGACGTTCGGGGCGTCGTGCTGGGCAGAGGCCGAAGCCCAGGCCGCTGCGATGCCGGCGAGCCAGATCCCGAAGACAGTGCGGGCGACAAGAACGGTCTGGTGTCGAGTTCCTAGCATGGCCGATTCATGGTAGCGGGCTCGAAGTGGGACGCACGGTAGATTCGGCTCACCGTGACCACGCGCCTTCCTCTCCTCCTCTGCCTGCTCCTTCTTCCCGTCGCCTGGGACGGCCCCGCTTCCGCGTTGACCGAGGACGAAGCGAGGCAGGCCGTCCGCCGCTTCATCGAGGCCTGGAACACACGCGATCCGGCGGCCTTCGCCGCGACGCTCCAGTACCCGCACGTGCGGCCCACGGCTGACTTCGGCGGCCGCGTCTTCGCCGACGCCTCCGCCTACGCGGCGACGATCGACTTCGGTCAGGTGCTGGCGACGGGCTGGGATCGGAGCAGGCTCGACTCGGCAACCGTCGTCCAGGCTGGAGAAGGTCAGGTCCACGTCGCGGGGCGGTACACACGGCTGCGCGCCGACGGTTCCGCCATCTTCAGCAACCAGGTCCTCTACGTGGTGACGGAGAACGACGGATCGATTGGCATCCAGGCGAGGCTTGCGGCTGGCTTCGATGAGCTGTCCCAGGTCGACCGTGAGGCGACTGCCTCGACCGCCATCGCCGCCGTCGAGCGTTACCTCGCGGCCTTCAATGCCCGGGACGAGGAGGCGATGGTTGCGGCCCTCCACTTCCCGCACGTTCGCGTGGGACTCGGAAGAGCCAGCGTTCGGGAGTCCGCCGCCGAGTACATGGAGGGGTTCGACTTCGACGCGTTCGCCGAGCGGATCGGCTGGGTGCGGTCCGAAGCGGACTCCATGGAGGCGGTCCAGGTCGGCGCCAGAGGCGTGAACGTCGCGGTCCGGATCACGCGCTACGGCGAAGGTGGCGCCAGAATCCACACGTTCGACACGATCTACCTGGTCACGGAAGAAGACGGCAAGTGGGCAATCCGGGCGGGTTCCAGCATCGCTCCATCTCCCTGAGGCCACTTCGTCGTGCTGCTGGTTGCTCTCCTCGTCGCCGTCCTGGTCCTGGGTGTGATCTACGACATCGCGCTGGGGGCCGGCCTGCTGGTCAAGCTCTTCTCGAAGACACCGGACGGGCCGGAGCCTCCCCGTTACCGCGGGCGTTGACCAACGGCAGGTTCCGGACGAGGCCGGCGGCGGTAGAGTCAGGTCGATGAAGCCGAAGCCTCCCGAGCAGCCCCAGGCCGCCGTCGTCCGCCGCGCCGACGATGCACCGGCAAACCGGGTCGAACTCGGCACGGCGACGACCACCCAGGTGCTGCTCGGCGCTGACGACGACGCGCCGCACTTCGCGATGCGCCGGTTCCGCATGGAGGACGGCGGCGGGATGCCTCTGCACACGAACCAGGTGGAGCACGAGCAGTACGTGCTCCGGGGCCGTGCGCGGATCGTGCTGGGCGACGAGACGGTCGAAGTCGGCGCCGACGACGTGCTGCTCATTCCGGCCGGCCTGCCGCACTCCTACGAAGTGATCGAGGCGCCCTTCGAGTTCCTCTGCCTGGTGCCGAACCGGCCGGACCGGATCGATCTGGTCTGAGCGCCGGTGCCGGGACGCGTTTGCCTCGTCCTCCTGGCCGCGCTCGCGGCCTCGGCCGCCTCGGCCGCTGGCGACGACATCCTGCCGCTCGACCTCCGTACCCGCACGGACGGCATCGACTGGCCGGGCTTCCTCGGACCGAACCGCGATTCGAAGTCGCCCGAGACCGGCATCCGTACCGACTGGGCGGCCGATCCGCCGCCGCTGCTCTGGCACCTCGAACTCGGCGAGGGGTACGCGGCGCCTTCGGTCGCCCGGGGGCGGCTCTTCTACTTCACCCGCTTCGGTGACCGGGCGCGCCTGGTCGCCGTTCGCGCCGACACCGGCGAGGAACTCTGGCGTTCGGCGTACCGCACGGATTACGAGGACTACTACGGCTACGACGGCGGCCCGCGCACGACGCCTCTCGTCGACGGCGCCCGCGTCTACGCGGTCGGCGCCGACGGCGTGCTCCGCTGCCACCGGGTGCTCGACGGCGCCGTTCTCTGGGAGCGTGACGTGCACGTCGAGTACGGCGTCCGGCAGAACTTCTTCGGCGTCGCCAGTGCACCCTGGATCGAGGGCGACATGCTGATCGTCGCGGTCGGCGGCAGTCCGGCCGGCGCGCCGAACATCCACAGCGGCCGGGTCGAGCCGAACGGCACCGCCCTCGTTGCCTTCGACAAACGGACCGGCGAGGAGCGGTATCGCCTGGGCGACGACCTGGCGAGCTACGCGAGTCCGGTCGTGGTCGACTTCGCAGGCAAGCGGCGCGGCTTCCACTTCGCCCGCTCCGGCCTCATCCTCTTCGACCCGAAGAATGGCCGCGAGATCGACGGCTTCAACTGGCGCGCGCGCCGGCTGACCAGCGTGAACGCGGCGAACCCGGTCGTCGTCGACAACCAGGTGCTGCTGACCGAGTCCTATGAGAAGGGCGCTGTGCTGCTCGAGTACGACGGCGGCACGAAGGACGGCGCGAGCGGCTTCCGCCCTGTCTGGCAGGACGGCCCGCGCAACCAGGCGATCGCCGCCCACTGGAACACGCCCGTCCACCACGAGGGCGTGGTCTACGTCTCGAGCGGCGAGAAGTCGCCGAACGCGGAGCTCCGCGCGGTCGACTGGGCAACCGGCGAAGTCCACTGGAGTCAGGCCCGCCTCGCCCGGACGCAGTTGCTCTACGTCGATGGTCACTTCGTGGTCCACAGCGAAGTCGGCGACCTGCTGCTCATCCGCGCGACGGCGGAGAGCTACCAGCAGGTCGGTCACCTCCGCCTCCAGGCCGAGGTGGACGGCCGCACGATCGACCTGCTGCGCTACCCGGCCTGGGCGGCGCCGGTACTCGCCCACGGCGTGCTCTACGTGCGCGGACGGAACCGGCTGGCCGCCCTGGAACTCATCCCGTCGCCGGCGCCGTGACGGACCAGGCCACCGCGTCGATCCTGGTTTCGGCCTCCGCCCGGACGAGGCTGGCGGAGGCCGGGAGTCGGTTGCGTGAGTTCCTCCGGGGCGGCGACGAGGTCCTGCTGCTCGCGCCATCCCGAGGCGCCGCGGACGACCTGCTGCGCGGCCTTTCGACCCGCGGCGGAGGCGTGCTGGGCGTTCATGCGATGTCGCTCGGGCAATGGACACTCCAGGCCGCCGCGCTCGACCTCGCTGCCCGCGGCCTGCGCCCGATCACTCCCCTCGGAACGGAGGCCATCGCCGCCCGCGCGGCTCGGCTGGCGGAAGCGGACGGCGAACTGGAGCGCCTTTCCCCGGTCGCCGGCATGCCGGGCTTCGCCCGCTCGCTGGCAACGACAATCGGTGAACTGCGGGCGGCCGGCGTTCCGGCGTCGGCGCTCATGGACGACGACGGCACGCGGGACCTGGGCCGCCTGCTCCAGCGTTTCGCCGACGAGATGCAGCGGTTCGGTCTGGCTGACCGGCCCGCCGTGCTCAGGCTTGCCGCGGAGGCTCTAGCCGAGCGGCGGGCGATCGCGCCGCCGCGCTCGATCTGGCTCGATCTCTCCGTGCGCACGCGTGCTCAGGCCGACGTGTTGTCGGCTCTTGCCGCACGCAGCCGGGAGGTCGTGGCGACCGTCGCCGCCGGTGACGGCGAGTCGCTGGAGTGGCTGACCTCTGTATTCGGCGACGGGGCCCGGACCAGCGTCGATCTCGACCCGGACGGCGAGGCGGAGACCGCGCTCCACCGCGTGCAGCGCTTCGTGTTCGAGACGGGAGCGGACGCGGCCGGGAGACCCGCCGCCACCGAAACGACCACGTCGGTCGACCTCTTCTCAGCCGCGGGCGAGGGCCAGGAATGCGTCGAGATCGCGCGCCGCATCCGGGCCGCCGCTGCCGGGGGACTTCCTTTCGACCGGATCGCGATCCTGGCGCGCCAGCCTACGGCCTACCTGCCCCTGATCGAGGACGCTCTCGGCCGCGCGGGGATCCCGGCCTATGTCACGCGCGGTTCGCTGCGACCCAACCCGGCCGGTCGGGCCTTCCTGGCCCTGCTCGCCTGCGCCGGGGAGCGGCTCTCGGCGAGCCGGTTCGCGGAGTACCTCTCGCTCGGCCAGACACCGAGGCCCGCGGCCGATGGTGCGCCGCCGAAGGTCGAGGCTGTCCCCTGGGTGGAACCGGCCGGCGAGCAACTCGTGCTCAAGTCGGCGGAGCCTCCTGAATCAGCGCCGAAGAGCCCGGAGTCCGCGGCTGCCGACGTCGAGACGGAGGAAGCGGACGATTCTCGGGAAGACGCTGCCCCGGCCGGCGCGCTCCGCGCCCCCGCGCAGTGGGAGCGACTGCTGGTGGACGCGGCCGTGGTCGGCGGCGCCGACCGCTGGCGGAAGCGCCTCGAGGGGCTCGACGCCGAGTTCCGGCTGCAACTCCGCGAAGCCGCCGACGAGAACGAGGGCCGCCGAGGCTACCTGGAGCGCCAGATCGCGCGTCTCGACACACTCAGGAGCTTCGCGCTGCCGCTCGTGGAGTTCCTGGACGATCTGCCGGAAAGCGCCGACTGGGGGGTCTGGCTCGACCGCCTCGGCCGCCTGGCGACGATGTCGCTGAGGCGCCCGGAGTCCGTGCTGGAGGTCCTGGCGGAGTTGCGGCCGCTCTCGGAGGTCGACGAGGTCGGCCTGGCAGAAGTCGAGCGGGTGCTTGCGGAGCGCCTCAGATTCAGCCGCCGCGAACCCCCGAAGCGCCGCTACGGACGCGTCTTCGTCGGCGGAGTGGAGGAGGCGGCCGGTCGCTCCTTCGATCTCGTCTTCGTGCCGGGGCTGGCCGAAGGGGTCTTTCCGCGGCGCTCGGGGGAGGACGCTCTTCTACTCGACGAGCGGCGCCGCGCTCTGGCCGGGGCGGGTTACCGCCTGACGGTCGACATCGACCGGACGCGTCGCGAGCAGCTTCTCCTGCGGCTCGCGGCCGGCGCGGCCAGCGGCCGGCTCGACGCTTCCTACCCGCGGGTCGACCTGGTGCAGGGCCGGGCCCGCGTGCCGTCGCTCTACGCCCTGGACCTGCTGCGCGCCGCGGAAGGCCGGCTGCCGGACCTCGACACGCTGGGGCGGCGGGCCGCGGCCGCCGGCGCCGCGGTCGTCGGCTGGCCGGCCCCCGCCGACCCGGACGAGGCGATCGACGAGGCGGAGTTCGACCTCGCCATGCTCCAGCCGCTGCTCGGAGGCGCATTGCCTGCGGCGGAGCGCCAGGGCCGGGCGCGATTCCTGCTCTCTTCGAACGAGCACCTCGCGCGGGCCCTGCGCGCCCGGGCCCGGCGCTGGCGCAAGGGCTGGTTCCCGGTGGACGGCCTGGTCGACGCCGGCGACGAGGCCCGGGAGTACCTCTCGCGGCACCGCATCGGGGAGCGCTCCTACTCGCCGACCGCGCTCCAGAACTTCGCCGCCTGCCCCTACCGGTTCTTCCTTCAGGCGGTGCTCTACCTGCGGCCGCGCGACGAACTCGTGCAGCTCGAGCAGTTGGACCCGATGACCCGGGGCGGCATCTTCCACGAGATCCAATTCCGGCTGTTCGGCGTCCTCCGGGAGGCCGAACTCCTGCCGGTGACGCACGCGCGGCTCGATGAGGTGTTCAGCGTGCTCGACGTTGTCCTCGAGGGGGCCGAGCGCGACTACCGGGACCGGTTGGCGCCGCCGATCGAACGCGTATGGAGTGCCGAGTTCGAGGGGTTGCGCGGCGATCTGCGCGGGTGGCTCCGCCAGGTGGCGGACGAGGGGGGAGGCTGGACGCCGGTTCACGCCGAGCTCGGGTTCGGGCTCTCGCGGCCCGGCGAGCGGGACCCGAAGAGCGTCCCGGAGCCGGCCGAGGTACAGGGCGGCGCGCGGCTCAGGGGCTCGATCGACCTGGTCGAAGCGGACGCCGCCGGCCGCCTCAGGGTGACCGACCACAAGACGGGCGGTGCGCGCCACGCCGGGACGGGCCTGGTGATTGGCGGAGGCAAGGTGCTCCAGCCGGTGCTCTACAGCCTGGCGGCCGAGGCCGTGCTCGAGCGGGAGGTCGTCTCCGGCCGGCTCTCCTACTGCACCCAGCGCGGCGGCTACCGCGTCGTCTCCGTACCGCTCGACGAGCGCAGCCGCGGGGCGGCCCGCAGGATGCTCGACACCGTCGACGGTGCCCTGGAGGAGGGGTTTCTTCCCGCCGCGCCGGGCAAGGACGAGTGCCGCTACTGCGACTATCGCCCGGTCTGCGGTCCGTACGAGGATCTGCGCGTTGCCCGCAAGCAGAGGCGCCGCCTGGAGCCGCTTCATGAACTGAGGCTCGAGCCGTGACGAACGGGGACGCGCTGCCGCTTGCCGACGAAGCCGCCCGGAGGAGGATTCGGGAGGCCCTGAAGGAGAGCCAGTTGGTCGAAGCGGCGGCCGGCACCGGGAAGACGACCGTGCTGGTCGAGCGCCTGGTGGCGATCCTGGAACAGGGCCTCGGCACGGTCGACGGCCTGGCGGCCGTCACGTTCACGCGGAAGGCGGCCGGCGAGCTGAAGCTGCGCCTGCGGGAGGAGCTGGACAAGCGCCTGCTGAAGTTACGGGCCGCGGGCGAGGTGGATGAACGCACGGACAACCTGGAGGCCGCGATCTCCCGCCTGGAGGAAGCGTCCATCGGCACGATCCACTCGCTGTGCGCGGAGATCCTCAGGGAACGGCCGGTCGAAGCCGGCGTCGACCCGGGTTTCGGCGAACTGGCCGAGGACGAAGCGCCGCGGCTCTTCGACCGCGCCTTCCGGCGCTGGATCGAGGAGCAGCTCCAATCCATGCCGCCGGGGCTCCGGCGGGAGCTCGCGCGGCTCACCGTCGGGCCGTGGTCGCCGCAGCGGCCGCCGCTCGACCAGTTGCGCGACACCGCCTGGCGCCTGGTGGAGTGGCGCGACTTTCCGACGAGCTGGCGGCGGCCGGACTTCGACCGCGAGGCCCAGATCACGGATCTCGCGGCGCGGGTGGAGCGGCTGAGCGATCTCCTGCGCCACGGCCGGACCGGAGACATCCTTCGTCGGGGCCTCAGGCCTGTCCTTGAACTGGGGGACTGGGTGGCTCGTGCGCGGGAGCTTGGCAGCGCGAATCGGACGGGCAGCCACGCGGAGGACGGCGGCGAGGCGTTCCGTGACCAGTTGGAAGCGCGGCTCGTCGTCCTCTTGCGCAACACGAGTGGCTTCAGGTCGCCGCGCAAGGGTCGCGGCGGTTTCGCGGAGGGCGTCGGCCGAGACCAAGTGTGGGAGCTCTGGAAGCGGTTGGCCGAGCGCCTGGAGGAGTTCGCGGAGGCGGCCAACGCGGAACTCGTGGCGCTGCTTCGGGACGAACTCGGCGGAGCGGTCGAGCGCTACGAGGAGGCGAAGAACGCTCTCGGCAAGCTGGACTTCCACGACCTGCTGATCAAGGCCCGCGACCTGCTGCGCTCGGACGCCGCGGTGCGCGCCCACCTGCAGCGGCGCTACAGCCACCTGTTCATCGACGAGTTCCAGGACACGGACCCGCTCCAGGCGGAGATCCTGCTGCTGCTCTCGGCCGACGACGCTGACGAGGACCACTGGAGGCGGGTGCGGCCGGCGCCGGGCAAGCTCTTCGTGGTCGGCGATCCGAAGCAGTCGATCTACCGCTTCCGCCGCGCCGACGTCGTCCTCTACCACGACGTGAAGGATCTGCTCGCCGAGCGCGGCGTCCGGATCCTCCACCTGACGACGAGCTTCCGCTCGGTGGCGCCGATCCAGCGGCTGGTCAACGCGGCCTTCGCTCCGCTGATGACCGGCGACCATGTCGCGGGCAGCGCGGACTACATCGCCCTGGGTGAGCATCGCCCGCCTGTCCCGGGCCAGCCCGCGGTGGTCGCGCTGCCGCCGCCCAGGCCCTACGGCCGCCGCAACCTGAGCAACGTGGAGATCGAGGCGTGCCAGCCCTACGCCACGGTCGAGTTCGTTCGCTGGTTGATCGAGGAAAGCGGCTTCGAAGTCGAGGTCCCGGACCCGGAACGCCCCGGCCGGCGCATGCGCTCGCCGGTCCGGCCGCGGGACGTCTGCCTTCTCTTCCGCCGCTTCCTGAGCTGGAATCGGGACACGTCCCGGGAGTACGTGCGAGGGCTGGAGGCGGTGGGCGTTCCCCATCTCCTGCTGGGCGCCCGCTCCTTCCACGAGCGGGAAGAGGTGGAGGCGCTGCGGTCGGCGCTCAAGGCGGTGGAGTGGCCGGACGACGACCTCTCCGTCTACGCGACACTGCGCGGCGGTCTGTTCGCGTTCGACGACGAAACGCTGCTTCGTTTCAGGGCCCGCTACGGCGGTTGGCATCCGTTCCGGGCGGCGCGGCGCGCTCGGGCCGACGGCGGCGAGCCGCCGCCTGAGTTCGCGTCGCTGGTCGACGTGCTGGACTTCCTCGCCGAACTCCACCGCCGCCGGAACTACCGGCCGATCGTCGCTACGGTGCAGGAGGTGCTGGCCAAGCCCCGCGCCCAGGCGTCCATGGCGCTGCGGCCGGCCGGCAACCAGGTGCTGGGCAACGCGCAGCGGGTGTGCGATCTCGCCCGCCGCTACGAGCTGGCGGGCGGCCGTTCTTTCCGCGGCTTCGTCGAGCAGTTGGACGAGGAGGCCGAGCGGCCGGCAAGCACCCAGGCGCCGGTGGTTGAGGAGGACGCCGAGGGCGTGAGGATCATGACGGTCCACACCGCGAAGGGGCTGGAGTTTCCGGTCGTCATCCTCGCCGACATGACGGCCGGCCTGTCGCGCGGCGCCGAGCGGACCGTGCGACCGGAGGACGGTCTGTGCGCGATGAAGCTCCTCGGCCTTTCGCCTCAGGAGTTGCTGGACGCGAAAGAGATCGAGGACCGGCGCGAGGAGGCGGAGGGCGTGCGGGTCGCCTACGTGGCGGCGACCCGCGCCCGCGACCTGCTCGTGGTCCCCGCGGTCGGCGATGCCGCGCGGAAGGGCTGGATCCAGTGCATGAACGACGCGGTCTATCCGCCGGCGGAGAGTTGGCGGCAGTCCGAGCCGGCGGAGGGCTGCCCGGCGTTCGGCGAGCGGTCCGTGGCGAGACGACCGGGCGACCTCGACCACCAACCCCAGCCGGAGACGTCGGTCCGGCCGGGCCGCCACCGCTTTCCTGGCAGGGGGGCGGCGACCAGTGGCGCCGAAGAGGTTGGCGCCGCCGAGGCTCGGGCGGTCCCTGGCGGCGAGGTCGGCGACGACGGCTACGACGTCGTCTGGTGGGACGCCGAGCTGCTCGACGAGAAGCCGCCGGCCAGCTACGGCCTGCTGGGCGAGGACCTGCTGATCGAGACCGGAGACGACGCGAACCGCGAACGCTTCGAACGCTGGCGGCGGCACGGTGAAGATCTGGTTGCCCGGGGCAAGGAGCCGAGCGCCCGACCGGTCGCGGTCACCGAGCTCGACAGCGAGCCGCCGGGAGAGTCCGTTGAGGTCGCAATCGAGCAACTGGCGCGCTCGGGCGACCGGCCCGGCGGGAAGCGCTTCGGCAGCCTGGTCCACACCGTGCTGCGCGACGCGCCGCTGTCAGGCGAAGCAGCGCGGATCGGCGAGCTGGCGCGGCTTCACGGCGCCCTGATCGGCTCGACGGCGGCGGAGGTGGCGGCGGCGGAGACCGTGGTGGCGGAGGCCCTGGCCAGCCCCGCGGCGGAAGCCGCCCGGACGTCGCAACGAGTGCTGCGCGAGACGCCCTTTCTTCTGCCTTTGGAAGGAGACGCGGAGCAGCGGATCGTCGAGGGCGTGATCGACCTCGCCTACGTCGATAGCGACGGTAGGTGGGCTGTCGTTGACTGGAAGACGGATCTCGGCGATCTCGACGCGCCGGTCGGTGGCGACTCCGCCGGGAACGGAGCCACCTGGGGCGACCGCTACCGCCGCCAGGTCCGCTGGTACTGCTATGCGCTACAGCAGCTGACCGGCGCGCCGGCGTCCGGCCGGCTGGTACTGCTTTAGCCGGACCTACAGCACCTCGCCGATGTAGCGCTCCCGCGCCAGCCGCCAGAAGACGACCAGGAACGCCGTCAACGGGATCGCCAGGATCATGCCGGCGATGCCGTTGAGCGCCGAGCCCCAGAAGAAGACGGCGACGATGATCGCCATCGGGTGCAACCCGGTGCGGTCGCCCATGATCCGTGGGGTCAGCACGTAGGCCTCGATGAGTTGGACGAGGGCGAAGACGACCACGACCCAGATGACGAGCTGGATGCCGCCGCCCTCCTGCCAGTAGGCGATCGGCAGGGCGACCGCCAGGCCGACGATGCTGCCCAGGTACGGAATGATGTTGAGGAAACCGAGCATCAGTCCCAGGACGAGGCCGTAGCGCAGGCCGGCGATCTGGAAGCCGATGGCGAACAGTGCTCCCTGGAGGAAGGCGATGACGAGCTGGCCGCGGAAGAAGGCCACGAGGATGTCGATGAACTCCTGGATCAGGTAGACGACGTCCTCCCGGGTCCTCGGCTTGAGGAACGGGAAGAGGTGGTCCAGCTTGCGGAACCGGTCCGGCTCGACGATCAGAAAGAAGCAGAGGTAGACGGGGAGCACCGCCCAGGCGAAGAGGGATCCGACGGCGGCGCCGATGCTCTGGAGAACGTCCAGGGCGGTGTCGCCGACGATGCCAAAGCCGGGGAGAAGACTCGTCAGGTCGATCTCCTCGACCGCTTCCCGGACTCGGCCCGCGAACTCGTTGGTCTCCATGAACTCGTTGAGCGCCGGCAGGCTCTCCGACACCCAGGTCATCACGCGATCCCTGGCGTCGGGCAGGGCGTCGAGAAGGCCGGTGATCTGCGATGCTGCCAGGGCGCCGAAGAACCAGGCGAAGCCGGCGACGGGGAGGAGCAGCGACAGCATCACGGTGGCCACCGCAAGGACCTTCGGGAACCGCAGCCGCTCGTTCAGCAGTTCGTAGTAGGGCCTGAGCACGAACGCGAGCACCGCGGCGACCGCGAGCGGCAGGAAGACGTTCGAGAAGGCGGCGAAGAAGGAGCCGATCGCCCAGAACAGGGCGACGACCGCGGCCAGGATGACGGCGGCCGCTGCGATCGTCGCCGCGGCGGCGACCGTGGCGCGCTGGCGTTCGGAGAGTTCGATCGGCACCTGGTTCGTCCCGGCGGGACGCTACCACCGACTCTGGCCACCCCGGCCCGCTCGGCTAGATACCATCGCGCCATGGCGGCGAAGGGGCGATTCCGGAACGTCAAGGGGATGCGGGACCTGCTCCCGGGCGAGGCCGATGCGTTCGCGAAGGTGGAGGAGACGGCTCGCCGCGTGTTCTCGCTCTACGGCTATCGCGAGGTACGGACTCCGGTGGTGGAGGACACGGATCTCTTCGTGCGCGGCGTGGGCGAGGGAAGCGAGATCGTCGGCAAGCAGATGTACACCTTCGACGACAAGAAGGGCCGCAGTCTGACTCTTCGCCCGGAGGGCACGGCGCCGGTGGCGCGCGCCTACCTGCAGCACGACATGGCTTCGTGGCCTCAGCCGGTCAAGGTCTTCTACATGGGGCCGTACTTCCGGTACGAACGCCCCCAGGCTGGCCGCTACCGTCAGTTCAGCCAGATCGGCGCGGAGGTGATCGGCGATCCGGGGCCGTACAGCGATGTCGAGCTGCTCGTCATGCTGCTTCGGTTCCTGGAGGCACTCGGGTTCGAGGACCTGGAAGTGGGCCTCAACTCCGTCGGCGATCCGGAGTGCCGGCGGCGCTACTCGCGGCGACTGCGCGAGTTCCTCGAACCGCACCGCGACGCCCTTGGAGCCGATAGCCGGCGGCGTCTGGAAACGAATCCGCTCCGCATTCTCGACACCAAGGCGCCGGGCGAGAGGCGGCTTCTGGAGAACGCGCCGCAACTGCGCGAAGTGCTGGGCGACCCGGCACGTGAGCACTTCGAGGTCGTCTGCGAGCAACTCGAACGGTTCGGCGTCACCTACAGAATCGACGACAAGCTGGTGCGTGGCCTCGACTACTACACGCGGACCGTGTTCGAGATCACGTCCGGGGCCCTGGGCGCGCAGGATGCGATCCTCGGCGGCGGTCGCTACGACGGCCTGATCGGCGAACTCGGTGGCCCGGCCGTACCCGGCATCGGCTTCGCGATCGGGCAGGACCGGCTGGTCGACGTCCTGCCGGACTCGTCCCCGGTTCGTGCCGGGTGGACGGCTCCCGTGTGTGTCATCGCGGTCGGCGCGGCTTCCCAGGACGCCGCGCGGGAACTGGCGGAGGAGTTGCGAGCCGCGAGCGTGCCGGCGATAGCGGAGCTCGCTGCCGGGAGCCTGAAGGCCGGACTGCGCAAGGCCAGCCGTCGAGGCTGCCGGTGGGTCGCGCTCATCGGCGAGGACGAGATCGCTGCGGGAACCGTCGTCCTGCGCGACTTCGAGAACAGCACTCAGGAGACCATCCGGCGCGACGAGTTCGTCGCCACGGTGAAGGCGAGAATTTCCGCCTGAGTTGTGCGAGGATCGGCGGTTTGAGCCCGAAGGGCTCCGAACCGGGAACAGGAACGTGAACAGAACCAAGGCAGGAACGCTGACCACTGACCAGGTCGGCGAGCAGGCGAAGCTCCAGGGGTGGGTGCACCGCCGGCGCGATCACGGAGGCGTGATCTTTCTCGACGTGCGCGACCGGAGCGGCGTCGTCCAGGCGGTGGTCCACCCGGAGAGCACGCCAGAGGCGGCCGAGGCCCTTCAGCCCGCGCGTCTCGAGTACGTCGTCGAGGTCGAGGGCGAAGTCGTACGGCGCGACCCGGACAAGGTCAACCCGAAGATGGCGACGGGCGAACTCGAGGTGAAGGTCCGGGAGGGGAGGATTCTGGCGCGCTCGGAGCCGATGCCCTTCGCGATGGAGGGCGCGCAGGATGCGAGCGAGGAAACCCGTCTCAAGTACCGATTCCTCGACCTGCGGCGGGAAGGCCTGCAGCGCAACCTGCGGCTGCGATCCGACTTCACGATCGAGTCCCTCGCCTACTTCCGCGAGCAGGGCTTCGTGAACGTCGAGACGCCGATCCTGACCCGTTCGACGCCGGAGGGGGCCCGCGACTACCTGGTGCCGAGTCGCCTGAACCACGGCAGTTTCTACGCTCTCCCGCAGTCGCCGCAGTTGTTCAAGCAGATCCTGATGGTCAGCGGCCTGGAGCGCTACGTCCAGTTCGCGCGTTGCTTCCGCGATGAGGATCTGCGGGCCGACCGGCAGCCCGAGTTCACCCAGATCGACGTCGAGATGTCCTTCGTTTCAGAGGAGGATGTGTACGGCCTCGTCGAGGGTCTGTTCTCCCGCGTGTTCCCGCTGGCCGGGATCACGCCGCCGGCCTCCTATCCGCGGCTCTCCTACGACGAGGCGATGCGGCGCTACGGCTCGGACCGGCCGGACCTGCGGGTGGGGATCGAGATCACGGACGTGACGGATTGCCTGCGGGAAACGGAGTTCCGCGCCTTCCAGGCGGCGATCGGCGCCGGCGGCGTGGTGCGTGGCGTTCACATTCCCGGCGCCGCCGGGTCGAGCCGGCGGCAGGTCGACGAGTACGCCGACATCGCCCGCCGCCAGGGCGCCCAGGGCGTGCTCTGGGTCAAGCGGGAGAACGGCGTGCCGTCGTTCCTGGTCAAGAACGCGCTGACCACGGCGCAGGTCGAGACCCTGGCCGATCGTCTCGGCGTCGAGGAGGGCGGCATGGCGCTCCTCGTCGCGGCGCCTGCGCCCACCGCGGCGGCCGCGCTCGGCGCCTTGCGCGAGGAAGTCGGCCGTCGCTTCGGCCACATGCGCGAGGACGCACACGAGTTCCTTTGGGTGCACGACTTCCCCCTGGTCGAGTGGAATGGCGACGAGGGACGCTGGAACGCGACGCACCATCCGTTCACCTCGCCCCGCATGGCCGACCTCGACCGGCTGGAGAGCGACCCGGGGTCGGTGCGCTCGCGCGCCTACGACGTCGTGCTCAACGGCAACGAGATCGGCGGAGGCTCGATCCGGATCCACGATCGGGAACTGCAGAAGCGGGTACTCGCCCTGCTCGGGATCGACGAGGAGGAAGCGGAGCGGCGTTTCGGCTTCCTCTTCGAGGCGCTGAGCTACGGCGCCCCGCCGCATGGCGGCGTGGCCCTCGGCGTCGACCGGATCGTCATGCTGATGGCCGGCGCCGGATCGTTGCGCGACGTGATCGCCTTCCCGAAGACCGCGTCGGCGGTCTGTCTGATGACCGAAGCGCCATCGACGGTCGACCAGGAGCAGTTGCTCGACCTGGGACTACGCATGCGCCCGCGAGCGGGGACGTGAGGCTGCCTTGGCCCGGCACGCCGCGGACGACCCGCACCGCCTGACCCTCGCCCATCCGCGGGGCGTGAGCGAGATCCTCGTCGGCCCGGGCTTGCTCGCCGCGGGAGGTACGGGTGCTCTCGGTGACGTGACGGAGTGGTGCCGGGGCCGGGTCGTCTTCCTGGTCACGAGTGACGTGCCTGAGCGTCACTGCGGCGCCGCGGCAAGGCGGTTGCTTGAGACCGCCGGAGCGGCCCGGATCGAGACGATCGAGGTGCCTGACGGCGAGGCGGCGAAGACGGTCGAGTGCGCCGCCTCGGTCTGGCGGGAGATGCTTGAGCGGGGCGGCAAACGGGACAGTCGGCTCGTCACGCTTGGCGGGGGTTCGGTGGGCGATCTTGGAGGCTTCGTCGCCGCCTCCTTCCTGCGCGGCATCGACTACATCCAGATTCCCACGACGCTGCTCGCCCAGGTCGACGCCTCGGTCGGCGGCAAGACGGGGGTCGACCTGCCCGGCGGCAAGAACACGGTCGGCGCCTTCCACCATCCGCGCTTCGTTCTTGCCGACATCGACAGCTTGCGGACGCTTCCGGTCGGCGAACTGCGGGCCGGGCTGTTCGAGGTGGTCAAGATGGCGGCGCTGCTCGATCTCGATCTGCTGGATTCGGTGGAGGAGTCACTCGTGCCGCTGCTCGCGGGCGACGCGGACGCTCTGACGCCGGTTGTCGCGGCGTCGATCCAGGCCAAGCTGGACGTCGTCGAGGCCGACCTGGAAGAGGGAGACCGCCGGCGGCTGCTCAACTTCGGCCACACCCTGGGCCACGCGATCGAAGCGGAGTTCGGCTACCGGGGTCTGCGTCACGGCGACGCGGTGGCCCACGGCATGAGGTTCGTGTTGCGTCTGGCGTTAGGGCGAGGCCTGGACCCGGAGTTCGCGGAACGCTTCAAGCGGCTGATCGAGCGGATGGGGCCGCCTGATCTCGCTGCCGTGGAGCGGGACATGGGGGTCCGCCTCGAAGTCGACCGTCTCATGGCCGCGATGGGTCGGGACAAGAAGGCGCGCGAGAGCGGCCTGGTCTGGATCCTCCCGGCGGCACCGGGGCGCGGCGAGATCGTGGCCGATCTCGATCCGGCTGCCGTGCGGACGGAACTCCTGGCCTTTCTCGAAGACTCCCGTGCCGCGTCGTCCGGGGTCGCGCCGTGAGCGGGGCGAACGGGGGCCTCGGCACGGCCGTGCCGGCCGTCGAGGACGAGTCGCGCGAATCGCGGGAATCGGCAAGAGGTGGCTTGTGGAACCGTCTGCGGCGGGGACTGGGTCGTACGCGAAAGGGGCTGGCCGGCCGGATCAGCACCGCGCTCGGAGGCGCCGCGCGGATCGATGAGGAGGTGCTGGAACGGCTCGAGGAGACCCTGATCGAGTCGGATCTCGGCGTCGAGACCTCGCTCGAACTCGTTGAGCGGTTGCGTCAGGCGGGAGATTCGGGGCCGATCGCCGCCGGGGACGAGTTCGCCTTGCGGCAACTCCTCATCGACGAGGTGGCCGTGCTGCTGCTCGACGCGCCGCCCGCGGTGCTGCCGGCGACACCGCGCATCACGCTGATGGTGGGCGTGAACGGCTCCGGCAAGACGACCTCCGCCGCCAAGCTGGCGCGGGCGTCCCAGGACCGGAGTGAGGAGGTTCTCTTCGCGGCCGGCGACACCTTTCGGGCCGCGGCGGCGGAGCAGCTCGAAGTGTGGGGCGAGCGGTTGGGGATCGAGGTCGTCCGTCGCCCGTCGGGCGGCGACCCGGCGGCGCTCGTGTTCGATGCCGTGCAGGCGGCTTCGGCGCGCGGCACGGACCACCTGATCGTCGATACGGCGGGCCGCCTCCACACCCGCGGTCAACTGATGGACGAACTGTCGAAGGTTCATCGTGTTGCTCGACGGGCGGCCGGCGAGGCCTGGAACGTGTTCACCCTCCTCGTGGTCGACGCCGGCAACGGCCACAACGCGCTGGTGCAGGCGCGTGAGTTCGGGGCGGCGGTCCCGATCGACGCCGTCTTCCTGGCCAAGCTCGACGGCACGGCCAAGGGCGGCATGGCGGTGGCCATCGCCCGCGATCTGCGCCTGCCGGTCGCCTACCTGGGTGTGGGCGAGGGAGTGGAGGACATCGTCGACTACAAGCCGCGGCCCTTTGCGGCCGCCCTGTTCGGGTGAGCAACGAGGCGGCCAGCGCGGTCGATCGCTTCGACGAGGCGGATCGAACGGCGATGGCCCGCGCGCTGGCCCTGGCGCGCCGCGGCCGCTTTACCGCGGCGCCGAACCCCATGGTCGGGGCGGTGGTCGTGCGGGACGGCGAGATCGTCGGGTCGGGCTGGCACCGCCGGGCCGGCGGCGAGCATGCCGAGGCGATCGCTCTCGCCGCGGCGGGCGACCTCGCGGTCGGTGCGACCGTCTACGTGACCCTGGAGCCCTGCAACCATCACGGTCGCACGCCACCCTGCGCGCGTGCCGTTCTGGAGGCCGGGGTGGAGCGGGTCGTCTTCGCGCACGGCGATCCGAACCCGGAGGTGATCGGCGGCGGCGGCGAGCGTTTGCGGGCCGCCGGTCTCCGCGTCGAGAGCGGGCTCCTGGCGGAGCAGGCGATCGAGATGAACGTGGCCTTTCTGACCGGGGTCCTGCATCGTCGTCCGGCGGTGACGCTGAAGTGGGCGATGAGCCTGGACGGCCGGATCGCGACGGCCAGCGGAGACAGCCAGTGGATCTCGTCGCCGCGTGGCCGGCAATGGGCCCTGGAACTGCGCGAAGAGCACCAGGCGATCGTGGTGGGCAGCGGCACCGCCCTTGCCGACGACCCGCGTCTCAACCGCAGGCTCGACCGGGCGGAGGGGCCGATCGTGCGGGTGGTGCTCGATCGGCGGCTGCGGCTGTCTCCGCAGGCGCGCATGTTCGAGGTCGCTGGACCGGTCGTCGTCTACACGCAGGAGCCGGAGGGCGGCCCAGGGGACGCCGCGCCGGAATGGGCCGGTCGACGGGATCGTCTGCGTGAGGCGGGCGCCGACGTCGTCGCGCTCGAGGCCGTGGAGCCGGCGGCCGTGCTGGCGGACCTGGCCGGGCGTGATGTCTCGAACGTGCTGGTGGAGGGCGGCGCCGGAGTCCTGGAGGCGTTCGTTTCCTCCGGCATCTGGGATCGGGCCGCCGTCTGCTGCGCGCCCGTCCTGATCGGCGGTACTCTGGCCCCGGGTCCGCTCGGCGGCGCTGGCGCCGAGAGGCTCGCGGATGCGTGGCGTCTGGACCGGCTGCGTGTGCGCCGCCGCGGACCGGATGTGATTCTCGTAGGCTACAGGCAGGGATGTTTACCGGAATTGTCCAGGAGCGTGGCCGGGTAGTCGAGGCGCCCAAGCCGTCGGACGGCGGAGGGGCCCGGATCGTGGTCGGGCACTCGAAGGACCTCGGCTCGCGGCTGGATCTGGGCGCGAGCCTGTCCGTAGCCGGGGTCTGCCTGACGGTGGTGGCGCAGGGCTGCGAGAATGGCGCTTCGGCCACGGGCACGGGGACCGCTTTCCCGGCCTGGTCCGCCTTCGACCTGTCTCCAGAAACCCTGAGCCGAACGACGCTCGGCGCGCTTCAGGATGGCGACGAGGTGAACCTGGAGGCGCCGCTTGCTGCCGGGGATCCTCTTGGAGGCCACCTGGTCCAGGGACACGTGGACACGACGACCCGGGTTGCCAGGGTCGAGGAACTGGCAGAGAACAGCGTCATCAGCTTCGTGGTGCCTCAGGACCTGGCATCGGGGATGGTGGAAAAAGGCAGCGTGACGATCGATGGCGTTAGCCTGACGATCGCGGCTCTGGACGCCGAGACCTTCGATGTGGCCCTCATTCCGCACACCCTGGAGGTCACCACTCTCTCGGAACTGAAGCCCGGCGACCGGGTCAACGTCGAAGGCGACATTCTCGCCAGGTACGTACAGAAGTCGGTCGCGGCCGCCGTCGCGGCCGCACTTGGCTCGTCGAAGCGTTGACGCCCCGCCCGCCCACACTTCGTGAAGAGGTCGCCGAACCGGCGAACTTCTGGATCCGGTACAGCATCTCCCGTTGGCCCGCGGGTGGCGGCGCAGGCCTCTGGTGCGACCTCGCCACCGGCGGGCTGCCGCCGGCAACCGCCGGCCCGTCGCCGTCTGCCGCCGAGGTCGCCGGAGTGCTGGGTTCCGTGACTGACGTGGTCTACGTTCCGCCGCTGCCGGCCGAACACGGGCGCCTCCGCACGCGCATCATCGAAGCGGCCGCCGAAGTGGGAGCGCCGCTCCTGATTCAGGTTGTGGGGAACATCCCGGTCGGCGCGTCGAGTCTGCGTGAGCTGGCCGCCCCCGGGCCCGCCGACCTGCCCCCGAACCACGTCGTCGCGGTCGATGTCCTCGACGCACTCGTCCGCCACGCAGCCGCTCTGAAGGACGACCTCGAAGAGCGCCGGCAGCCGAGCCTGCCCTTCGAGCCGGCGCCGCTCCTAGGCATGACGGTCGTCTGGCCGCTCGTCGCCGATTGGACTGACCAGCCGCGTCTGCTGGAGTCGGCGATGGCCCGACTCTCAGCGGCTGGTGCCTGCCGTGTAGTGCCTCGCGCCATGCAGCTCGATGCCCGGGAACGGCGACTGCTCGCCGAACGGCTGCAGTCCTCCTGGCCTGAGGCGTTCGACGCCCTGTTTCACGGCGACGACTCGCCCGCGGACTCCGCAGCCTTTCGGTGCGCTGCCGAGGCAGCAGGCCTTGAGTCGCGGCTACCCAGGCCCCTGCCGGCCTTACCGTTGCCGCCCCGGCTCCGTCGCGCCCGTCAACTCACGGGCCACCTGATCGAACTCGGGGACGCCGCCGGTGCGGAAGGCGACGCCTACTACCGTGCTGCCCGCTTCCTCGACCGCGGCGAAGTCGACATCGAAGCCGCCGCTCGCGAAGGCAACCTCGGTGTTCTGCCGTGGTTGGAGCAACCGGCGAAGCAAGCGGTGGAGCGGTGGTTGACCGCGCGGCCCGGAGACTGACCCATGCACCTGGTCGTCTTCGACGTGGATGGAACCCTGGTCCAGTCCGAGGACTTCGACGGCATCCTCTACGCCAAGGCGATCAGGAACGTGTTGAAGATCGATGTCGACGAGGACTGGTCCGGGTATCGGCACCAGACGGACGGCGGCATCCTGAACGAGGTCTTGGATCGGAACAGAATCGAAGACGATCGATCCCAGGCTCACGCCTCCGTCAAGAAGGAGTTCGTCACCCTCGTGACCGGCTACCTGGCTGGCCGCGGCGACCGGCTGCCGGAAGTCCCCGGCGCCCGCGCCTTCGTCAACCGGCTAGCCGTCCGACCGGATGTCGCGGTTGGCATCGCCACCGGCGGCTGGAAGGAAACCGCGCTGATGAAGCTGCGGGCCATCGGCCTCGACCCGGACCCGCTGAACCTTGCCTCGGGTTCAGACGCTGCAAGCCGCGTCGAGATCATGCGGATCGCTGCCGAGCGCACGCTGTCGGGCAGATCAGTCGGCCGGAAGGCCTACTTCGGTAACCGGCCTTGGGATCGGGAAGCCAGCCGCCGGTTGGGGTGGCATTTCATCGGCATCGGCCCGGACGTGGAGCACAGCACCCGCTTCGACGACTTCCTGGACCGGGAGTCCCTCGACAGGGCGTTGACCCTGACCGTTCCTACCGCGGCCGCAACAACGGAAACAGGATCACGTCCCGGATCGAAGACGCATCGGTCAGAAGCATGACGAGGCGGTCGATGCCGAGGCCCAGACCGCCGGCGGGGGGCATGCCGTACTGGAGGGCCTCGACGTAGTCGCGGTCGAAGCGGTGTGCCTCGTCATCGCCGCCTTCGCGTGCGCGGAGCTGCTGGCGGAAGCGGTCGGCCTGGGCGTCCGGGTCGTTCAGTTCGGTGAAGGCGTTGGCGATCTCCATGCCGCCGATGAAGAGCTCGAAGCGCTCGGTGAAGCGCGGGTCGTCGGGCGACAGCTTGGCGAAAGGGGAGACCTCGACCGGATAGCTGTGGATGAAGGTCGGCTGGATGAGCTTCGGTTCCACGAGAAGATCGAAGAGTTCCATGAGCAGGTTGCCGTAGGCGGGGTTCCGGGGCTCCGCCTGGTCGTGCTTCGCCAGTTCGGCGGCGAGGGCGGCTTCGTCCTCCACGGTGCCGGCGTCGAGACCGCCGATCTCGATCAGGGAGTCCCGCACGCTGTAGCGGGGCCAGGTCGGGGCCAGGTCGATCTCGTTGCCGCGGAAACTGCAGGTTGCCTCCCCCTCGTTCGCTTCCGAGGTAACGGCGCCGAGCATCTGTTCCGTGACGTCCATCAGGTGCTCGTAGTCGGAGTAGGCCCAGTAGAACTCGAGCATCGTGAACTCGGGGTTGTGCTGGGTCGAGATGCCCTCGTTGCGGAAGCTGCGGTTGATCTCGAACACCCGGTGCATTCCGCCGACGAGCAACCGCTTGAGGTACAGCTCCGGCGCGATGCGCAGGTAGAGGTCCATGTCGAGGGCGTTGTGGTGGGTCACGAAGGGACGTGCCACGGCGCCGCCGGGGATCGCCTGCATCATCGGCGTCTCGACCTCCAGAAAATCCAGGTCGAGGAGGAAGCGGCGGAGAGCGGCGATCGCGCGCGAGCGGACGACGAACCGCCGCCGGGACTCGGGCGAATTCAACAGGTCGAGGTAGCGCCGGCGGTAGCGCTCCTCCCGATCGGCCAGGCCGTGCCACTTTTCGGGCGGGGGCCGGGTTGCCTTGGCGAGGAGGTCCAGGCGGTCCGCCATGACGGTCAGTTCGCCCGTGCGGGTGCGGATCAGGGTGCCGGAGGCGAGCACGTAGTCGCCGATGTCGAGCTGGGAGAGAAGCCACCAGGCGTCCTCGCCGATCTGATTGCGGCGTAGCAGGACCTGGACCTTGAGTCCGGCCTGGTCGGAGATGTCGAGAAAGGCCGCCTTGCCATGGGTCCGGTGAGCGCGGACGCGGCCGGGTACGCGGAGGGGTAACGCGGCTTCCTCGAGTTGCTCGGCGGTCCAGTCGCCGTAGCGCTCGCAGACCGCGCTCGGTTCGAGGTCGTAGGCGGCGCGGGTCGGGTAGGGATCGACGCCCCGCTCGCGAAGGCGGTCGCGCTTCGCGCGGCGATTCTCGATCTGTGCTTCGAGTTCGGACATGGCTCAGTCTGGCTCGCCGTTCCGGAGCGACTCGTCCGCGAACAGGTCGGAGATCAGGCGGGCGATCCCGCCGCCGGCGCGGTCGCCGACGCGCAGCACGTCCTGGTGGTCCACCGGTTCGTCCACGAGGCCGACGCCCATGTTCGTGACCAGGGAGAAGCCGAGCACGCGAAGGCCCATCTGGCGGGCCGCGATCACTTCAAGCACCGTGGACATGCCGACCAGGTCGGCGCCCAGGGCCCGGTACGCGCGGATCTCGGCGGGAGTTTCGTAGGACGGCCCGAGCAGGCCGAGGTAGACGCCCTCGCCGACCCGGATTCCATTCGCTCGGCCGAGCTCCGCGAAACGCCCGCGCAGCGCGGGGTCGTAGGCGTCGGCGAGATCGGGGAATCGCGGGCCCCAGGCTGCCGGCAGCCGGCCCCGGAGCGGGTTCAGGCCGGTCAGGTTGATGTGGTCGGAGATGGCCGCGACCGTGCCGGGCGGCATGTCCGCCCGCAGCGAACCGGCGGCGTTCGTGATGACGAGCGAGCGGGCGCCGAGCAGGGCGCCGAGCCGCACCAGAAAGACGACCTGCGCCGGCGTGTAGCCCTGGTAGGCGTGGAGCCGGCCGCGGCTGTACAGGACGCGGCCGCCGTTGCCTGTCGCGACGAGTTCGGCCGTCAGGGCGTGCCCTTCGACCGCCTCGATGTCGAACGGCAGCAGGTCGGCCAGCGGCCATGGTCCGGCGACCGGTTCGCCCAGGTCGAGGTTCAGGCCGGAGCCGGTGACGAGCAGCGTATCGGGCGTGGGAGTTCCGGCCTCGAGCCAGCGCCGCCGGCTCTCGTCGAGTTCGGCTGCGAGACCCGTGTCCGGCCCGGTATCCTCGCGTTGTTTCACAGTTCTGGTCCCGCGGTTGCAGACTCCGGGTTCGGAGTGCGGGAGACGATACACGACCGGACCGTCGCTCGACCGGCGGCGCGTGAGGAGATTCGATGGCCGAAGACGGAATGCCGCGGGAGTTGATCTCGAGGGAGGCGCTCGACCGCCGCGTCGACGAACTTGCCGCGGAGATCGAGCGCGACTACGCCGACAGCGAGGAACTGCTCTGCGTCGGCGTGCTGAAGGGCTCGGTGTTCTTCATGTCCGACCTCCTCCAGCGTCTTTCGCGGCCGCTCGTCGTCGATTTCTTCCAGACCTCGAGCTACCGCGGCGAGACGACGGCGCCGGGAGAAGTGCGGATCCGCCGCGATCTCGACCATTCCCTGGCCGGCCGCGATGTCCTGCTGATCGAGGACATCGTGGACACCGGCTACACGATGCGCACGATCATGGCCCTGATGGGGTTCCGCGGCGCGCGGTCGGTGCGGCTCTGCGTACTGCTCGACAAGGCGTGCAAGCGGGAGACGCCGGTCCACATTCACTATCGCGGCTTCGAGGTGGGCGACGAGTTCGTGGTCGGCTACGGGCTCGACTACGATGACCGCTATCGCAACCTTCCCTACATCGGGGTGCTCGACGAGGGGGACGTGGAAACGGAGTAGCCTCGCGGCGTTGTGGGCTTCGTCTGGCATGTCGCGCTGAGGTACTTTCGCTCGACCCGCGCGGACGCGCACATTCGTGTTCTGTCTTCGCTGACGGCCGGCGGTCTGGCGGTGGGCACAGCCGCCCTGGTTCTCGCCCTGGCGGCGCTCTCGGGCTTTCAGAACCATCTGCTGGAGGACCTTGCGCAGCACACACCGACCTTGCAGGTGAAACTCGGAGGTCGAGCAGAACCCGCGAACGCTGCGGCTGCGTCCGTTGCCTCGCTGATCGACGGGGTGACGGCCACGGAAGGCGTCGTGGCGGCCCAGGAGTTGCTCTACGCCCGCGGCTGGCTGGTCGACAGGACGGGAGTGCTGTCGGTCGACGTGGTGGGCTACGAGAAGGCGCCGCCGGCGTGGATTCCGGTGGAAGGCGCCGCGGCCCCCGGCCTGATCGTGCCGCTCTCCGTTGCCCTGCGGATGGGGCTGAAGGTGGGTGGCTCGGCAAGGGTCGTGTCGCCCCGGGCCGGACTGACGCCGGTAGGACCGCGGCCCCGTATGCGGACGCTTCCGGTGGCGGCGATTTACGACTCCGGACGCGCGGAGTACGAGGAACTGCCGGTGCTGCTGCCCCTGGAGCAGGCGGTCGCGCTCTTCGCGGGCGGTGACCGGCGGCTCGATCTGACCCTGGCCCCGGGCGTCGATCCGGAAGGCGTGGCCGCCGACCTGAGCCCGGCGGTTGCCGCGGCCGGAGGCACGGTGACGACCTGGCGGCAGGCCAATCGGGCATTGCTGTTCGTCCTGCGGCTGGAGAAGGGCCTGGTGTTCTCTGCGGTGGCGCTGATCGTCGCGGTGGCGGCTTTCGCGCTGCTCGCCGCGCTGTCCCTGGTGCTGTCCAGCAAGCGTTCCGAGGTAGGCGTTCTCGCGGCGATGGGAGCGCCGCCGGCCCGCCTGCAGCGGCTCTTCCTCGTGCTCGGCGCGTTGCTGTCCGTTGGAGGTGCGGGTTGCGGTGCCGCGGTGGGCGCCGCCGTGGCGGCGCTTCTGGACCGCTTCCGGGTCCTTTCGCTGCCGTCGGACGTGTACGTCGTGGACTACGTGCCGTTCCTGGTCCGGGGCAGGGACGTGCTCGTCGTGGTCGTGTTGACCGTCATGTTCACGGGCGCGGCCTCGCTGCTCAGCGCGCGCAAGGCGAGCCGACTGGACCCGGTCGAGGCGATGCGGAGCGCCCGGACGTGATCTCCGTCACCGGAGTGACCAAGGCGTACCGGGACGGCGAGGTCCGCCGCGAGGTGCTGCGCGGTGTCGATCTCGAAGTCGGCCGCGGCGACACGGCCGCCATCGTTGGGCCTTCGGGTTCGGGGAAGTCGACCCTGCTGAACATCCTGGGAGCCCTCGACACCCCCGACGCCGGCACGGTGCGTATCGACGGGGTCGAACTGTCGGCCTCCAGACCGGCGGCGCTGGCCGGGTTCCGCAACCGTTCCATCGGCTTCGTTTTCCAGTTTCACCAGTTGCTGCCGGACTTCACCGCGCTCGAGAACGTGCTCATGCCGGGACGGATCGCGGGCCGCTCCGCGGCGTCCCTCAACGCTCACGGGCTGGAACTGCTCGGACAGGTCGGACTCGCGGACCGTGCCGGCGACTTTCCCCAGCAACTATCCGGAGGAGAGCGCCAGCGGGTGGCGATCTGCCGTGCGCTGATGCTCGAGCCGCCCGTGCTGCTTGCCGACGAACCGACCGGCAATCTGGACGCCGCCAGCGGAGCGCAGGTGTTGCAGTTGCTGAATGACCTTCAGCGGAGGCGTGGAACCACGATGGTGCTGGTCACGCACAACCCCGAGGTCGCCAGTCGTTGCGGCAGGGTCCTTCGGCTTGACGGAGGACGGCTGGCGCCGGTACCCCCGCCGGACCCGCAGCGTCGATAGACTGGGGCCAGGAGCAGACCCGGGGCGCTTCCAGGGCCCAGGACCCTGGTCTCACATACGTCGTGTTCGAGAAGTACAACGAGAAAGCGCGCCGCGCGCTCTTCTTCGCCCGTTACGAGGCGAGCAAGCTGGGCAGCCGGGTGATCGAGTCGGAGCACATCCTGCTCGGCATTCTGAGGGAGGGGGAGGACTCGATCATCGAACTGCTCCAACGCCTCGAGGTCAAACCGGAGGACCTGCGGCGCGAGATCGAGGGAGAGCGGGTGTTCGTCGAGCGCATCTCGTCGACCGCAGAGTTGCCGCTCTCCGAGGAGTCGAAGAAGATCCTCGCGTACGCCTCGCACGAGGCGGAGAGCATGGTCCACTCCTCGGTCGGTTCGGAACACCTGTTGATCGGCGTGCTTCGCGTCGAGGGCTGTCTGGCCCAGCGCATCCTGGTGCAGTACGGGTTCGAGGTCGCGGGAGTGCGCGAAGAGGTTGCGCAGGTCGCGCGAGAGCGCGCCAACCGGCGCGATAAGCAGGAACTGCCCTATCTTCGCGAGTTCGGCCGCGACCTGACCGCGCTCGCCCAGCAGGACCAGTTCGACCCGCTGATAGGTCGCGAGGAGGAGGTCGGCCGGATCGTCCAGATTCTCGCCCGGCGCACGAAGAACAATCCGATCCTGCTCGGCGAACCGGGGGTAGGGAAGACGGCGATCGTCGAGGGGCTGGCTCAGCGCGTGGTGCTGGGCCGGGTGCCGCGGTTCCTGGCGGACAAACGCGTCATCGCCCTCGACCTGTCGCTCATCGTCGCGGGGACGAAGTACCGGGGCCAGTTCGAGGAGCGCCTGAAGGGCATCCTCAAGGAGCTGGAGGAGGGCGAGGACGTGCTCGTCTTCATCGACGAGATTCACGCGCTGGTCGGGGCGGGCTCGGCCGAGGGCTCTCTCGACGCGGCGAACATCCTCAAACCGGCCCTGTCGCGGGGCGACATCGCCTGCATCGGCGCCACGACTGGACGCGAGTACCGGCGCTACATCGAGAAGGACCGTTCACTGCTGCGGCGCTTCCAGGCGATCCAGGTCGATCCGCCGACCGCCGATGAGACGTACGACATCCTGGTGGGGCTCAAGAAGCGTTACCAGGGCTTCCACAAGGTGGCCTACGACGACGCCGCCCTCCGGGCCGCGGTCGCCGGGTCGAACCGCTACATTCCCGACCGTTTCCAGCCGGACAAGTCGATCGATGTGATGGACGAGGCCGGAGCGAGGGTCAAGCTGCGCCGCGTGAGAGACACCACGCAGACCCGACGGATCGAGACCGAGATCCGGCAGGTCGTTGCGGAGATGAAGGCGGCGATCTCGGACAAGGACTTCGACTGCGCGGTCCGCTACCGGGAGCGCGAAATCGAGCTTCGGGAAGATCTGGAGAGCATGGAGCGGTTGCACGACCGAGGCCTTGGAGATCAAGTCGTGACTGCCCAGGACGTGGAGGAGGTGATCGCCTCCTGGACCGGCGTGCCCGTGGCTGCCTTGCGCAACGACGAGGCGCAGCGCCTGATGAACATGGAGGACGTGCTGCGCCAGCGGATCGTGGGCCAGGAACGGGCCATCCGTGCGATCAGCCGGGCCATTCGCAGGTCGCGGCTTGGGGTTTCCGACCCCCGGCGTCCGGTCGGCTCCTTCATCTTCCTGGGGCCGAGCGGTGTCGGCAAGACGGAGGTCGCGCGGCGGCTCGCCGAGTTCCTCTTCGGCAGCCAGAACGCCCTGGTGCGGTTCGACATGAGCGAGTACATGGAAAAACACGCGGCGTCCAAGCTGATCGGGTCTCCGCCGGGCTATGTCGGCTATGAGGAGGGCGGCCAGCTCACCGAGCGCGTGCGCCGCCAGCCCTACTCGCTGATCCTGTTCGACGAGATCGAGAAGGCCCATCCGGACATCTCGAGTCTGTTGCTGCAGATCCTGGAGGAGGGGACGCTGACGGACGCCTACGGCAACCATGTCGACTTCCGCCATTCCCTCGTGCTCCTGACCTCGAACCTGGGCAGCCAACTGGTCCTCAAGGGGGGACGGATGGGTTTCGGCGGCGTTTCATCGGACAACGACTTCACCCGGATACGCGAGGAGATCGAGTCCGAACTCCGGCGTTCCTTCAGTCCCGAGTTCATCAACCGGATCGACCAGACGATCGTGTTCAATCCGCTGGGCCGGGAGGAACTGCGAGCGATCACGGGTCTGCTTCTGTCGGACGTGAACGAGACGCTCGCTGAACGTGGTCTGGCGGTCGACGTGACTCCGTCGGCCCGGGACTGGCTGCTCGAGCAGGCGGGGATCGATCCGTCGACCGGCGCCCGGCCGCTCCGCCGGACGATTCAGCGCCACGTTCAGGATGCGGTGTCCGACCTGTTGATCCAGCGCACCGGAGTGGAAATCCGCAGGATCCGGGTCGATCTGGCGCCGGGCGAAGGGCAGGGCACGGACGGCGCAGGCCTGGTTCTCGAGGTGACGCCGGTCGATGAAGAGCAACCCGCTGCCGGCGAACCTCCGGCAGCGCACGAGGAGGAACCTGCTCTTGCGGAAACCTGATCGAAGCCGCTTCTCTTTTCTGATGGGCCGCCTGCCGGTGCGGATGGCCGCCCTACTGACCGCGCTTCTCGTGTTGTCGCCGGCGGCGGCACAGCTTCTGGTCGGTCGGCCGATCGCGTCGGTCGAGTACGCGGGCGTGGAGACGCTGAGCGAAGAGAGCCTGAGCTACTACCTCGACCTCGAGCCGGGGAAGCCCTGGGATCCGGGCCGTCTGAACGACCGGATCAAGGAACTCTGGGAGCGTGAACTGATCGACGACATCGAGATCAGGGCCGAGGCCGAGGGCGAAGGCGTGGGGGTGCGGGTGACGGTCGTCGAGCGGCCGCTTCTGACCTCGCTCGACTACGACGGTTTGAAGAAGCTCAAGCGCAGCGACATCGGCGACATGACCGACCGGGAGCGCATTTCCGTCTACGAGGGTCTGCCGCTCGACCTCGGCGAACTGGCGCGCCTGGAACAGGCGATCAAGAAGCTCTACGAAGAGCGGGGCTTCCGCTTTGCCGGTATCCATGTGGAAGTGCTGGACGCGGGCCTGGGCGAGAAGCGGGTTCTGGTCACCGTCGACGAGGGCGGCCGGGTCAAGATCGGCCAGGTCGACTTCGAGGGCAACGAGGTGTTCTCGGCGGGCAAGCTTCGCCGCCAGATGGAGAAGACGAAGAAGTCGAACCTGCTGACGCGGATACGCAAGCGCGACGTCTTCAACTCGGCCACGGTCGAGGAGGATCTCGACAAGGTCAAGGGCCTCTACCGCAAGTTCGGCTACAAGGATGTCGAGGTCGGCGAGCCGGAACTCGACGTGATCGAGCGCAAGCCGAACGCGGAGCGGCTCGAGGATCGCAAGAGGCAGCTCGCCCTGGTCGTGCCGATCGAGGAGGGGCCGCGCTGGAAGCTCGGCGAGATCGCAATCGAAGGCGCCGACGTGTTGCCGGAAGGGCTGCTGCGCCAGATGTTCAAGGACCCGCAGGGCGGTTGGCTGCGCTCCGACGTGATCGACGAGGGGGTTGAGCAGGTCGGCGAGCTATACCGCAACAGCGGCTACATCTTCGCGGACGTGAAGATGGAGATCATCGAACGCGACGATCTCGTGGCGGACCTGCTGGTGACGATCGAGGAGAACGACCAGTTCCGGGTCGGGCGGCTCGAGTTCACCGGCAACGACCGTACCCGGGACCGCGTCCTCCGGCGCCAGATGCTCCTCAGGGAGGGCGATGTCTTCAACTCGGGCATGCTCCGGACGAGCCTGTTGCGCCTCAGTCAGCTCGAGTACTACGTGGTGAACGAGGACGATCCCGTCGAGGTGAAGTACGACAGCGACAACCAGAAGGTCGATCTCGTCGTCAAGGGCACGGAAACGGGGCAGACCGAGGTCCAGTTCGGCGGCGGATACAGCGAACTGGACGGCTTCTTCGTCCAGTCGGCACTCCGTACCCGCAACTTCCTCGGCCGCGGCGAGACGGTCGGCGTGTCGATTCAGACCGGTCGCTACCGCGACATCTTCGACGTCTCGTACTACATGCCCTGGGTCAAGGATCGACCGCAGAACATCGGCATCCAGTTGTTCAACCGCGACACGGACTTCGATCTGCTCGTCGATCAGCGCTATCGCAGCAAGGAGGCCGGGGGCGTCGTCTCCTTCGGCCGGTCGTTCCGGCGCTGGGAACTGGTCCAGTTGGCCTACAGCAACATGGACATCGAGAGTTACCAGTCGCAGACGTTCTTCTTCTTCGATAACCCGGAGGAACAGGACGCGACGATGAGCGACACGATCGAGCAGGCGTTTCAGTTCAACCGGCGATCGATCACGGCGACCTACCAGTTCGACAGCCACAACCACCGGCTGGAACCGACGCAGGGCAAGCGGCTGATCGCCTCGCTCGAGTACGCCGGCGGCCCGCTCGGCGGCGAGTCGTTCTTCATCCGGCCGTCACTGACGGCCGCGATCACCGTGCCGTTGACGCGCGGGGCGTGGCGTTCGGTGGGCAGGGCGAACATTCAACTCGGGTACATCGAGCCCTTCGGCAACGACGGCCAGGGGAACCTCCGTCAACTCTTCTTCCTCGACCGCTATCTGCTCGGCGGCGAGAACAGCCTCCGGGGCTTCGCCTTCCGGTCGATCTGGGTGCGCGATCCGGAAACCGGTCGAACGCTGCTCGACCAGAACGGCTTCCCGCAGGGCGGCAACAAGAGCGTCGTGATCAACCTGGAACACCACACGCTGGTCAACGGCCCGTTCCGCGTGGTCGCCTTCCTCGACGCCGGTAACGTGTACGGTGACGATCAGGACGTCGACTTCAACCACATGAGGATGTCCGCCGGAATCGAGTTGCGCGTGAACGTGCCGATTCTTGGCGCGCCGCTCCGGTTCATCTACGCTACGAACCTCAATCCGCTCGACGACCTCGGCGGTTACGATCGCGAGCGTTTCGACAGCTTCGACTTCAGCATCGGGACCAGCTTCTAGGGTCCCCAGCCTCAACGGAGAACACCGCATGAAAGCCAAGACACCCAGTACCCGCGTCGCGTTCGTCGCGGGAGCCGTCCTCCTGGGGGCGCTGACGTCGGGACCGGTCCTCGCCCAGAGCAAGATCGCGGTGATCGAGGTCGAGCGGCTGCTCCAGGAGTCGGGCCGTGGCCAGACCGCCGTCCAGGAACTGACCAGGCTCAGGGACGAGATGCAGGCTCGGCTTCAGGGTCAGCAGGAACAGTTGGCGGCACTGCAGAAGCAGTACAACGACGGCCGCCTGACCCTGGCGGAGGATCGCCTGGCGGAGATGGAGAAGCAGCTCGAGGACATGACCATCGCGTTGCAGCGTTCCCAGGACGACGCGAACCGCGAGATGCAGAAGATGCAGACGGAGATGTTCGGCGCGATCGAGCAGGCCGTCCTGCCGATCATCGCCCAGGTCGGCCGGGAGTTTGGCTACACGGCGATCTTCAACAAGTTCCAGGGGGGACTGCTGTACTCCGCGGATGCCGCCGACATCACGAACCTGATCATCGAGCGCTACAACGCCGCCCATCCCGCGACGCCCGGCGAGTAGAGCGGCAAGACAGTCGCCGCTCCGCGGCGCGTCTTCCCCAGAAGCCGGCGGGGACGCCGGCGCACCCAGTTGCCGCCTTAGTCAGCGTTCCTGATGCTGTAGAGCTTCGATCGGGTGCGGATCAGCAGCCGGTCGCCGGCGACTGCGGGAGACGCCATGGCCATCTCGTCGAGGCTGTTCATGTGCAGCACCTCGTATTCGGCGCCGGCCCGGATGACGTAGGTGTCGCCCTGCTCGCTCAACGCGAACACGCGATCGTTGTAGGCCCAGGGCGATGAGGTAAAGCTGGCGCCGCCTCGCGGCGCGACCCGCTGGCGGCCGTACACCGGCTCGCCCGTCAACGCGTCGTAGGCCTCGAAGAATCCGCGGTCCAGGAGGCTGTAGTAGATGCCCTTGTAGACCAGGGGCGACGTGTTGTAGTTGCCGGCCTTCGGCTGGTGCCAGGCGACGAACTCGCTCTCGGTCGCGTCCTCCTCGAGGGTGATGTCGCCCAGCGCGCCAGGGCGGATCGCGAACACCGGCCGGCGCTGGTCCTGGAAGTAGCCGGAGTTCACGTAGACCATGTCGTGGGCGGCAAAGGGAGTCGCGATCGCGGCCCATGACATGCGGCCGTCCATCTCCCAGAGCAGTTCGCCGTCGAGACTGTAGGAGCGGATGCGGTTCTTGCCGTTGGTCACGACCTCGGTGCGGGCCTCGTTGGTCCAGATGAGCGGCGTGGCCCAGCTCGAGACCTCGTCACGATCGGTACGCCACCGCTGTTCCCCGGTCGTCTTGTCGAGAGCGGCGATCCAGGATTCCTCTTCATTGTCGTAGAGGATGATCACCTGATCGCCATGCACGACGGGCGAGGAGGCGGAACCGTAGTCGTACATCGTCTGCCGGTAGGGAGTTTCGAAGCTCCATACGGAGGCTCCGTCCATCGTGAAGGCGAAGACCCCGAGGTCGCCGAAACGGACGTAGACCCGCTCGCCGTCGGTGGCGGGAGTCTCGGAAGCGTAGGTCTGCTTCTGATGACGCGGGAAGTCGGGGATCCCCGTCTTGACGGAACGGCTCCAGGCGATCTCGCCGGTCGCGAGATCCAGGCAGTAGACCCGCCAGTCGTGGCTGGCCTGGGGCGGTTCGCTGCGGCCGCGCGCGGCGTAGAGCCCGGCCTGCGGGCGTTCGAAGTCGCCTTCGGAGACCGCGGCGGTCAGGAAGACCCGGTTCCCCCAGACGATCGGACTCGACCAGCCGAGACCCGGGATCTCGGTCACCCACTCCACGTTCTCCGTCTGGCTCCAGCGGTCCGGCAGGTTCGGATTGTCCTCGACCGCCGGGTTCGCCCCGGGGCCTCGGAACTGGGGCCAGTTGTCGGATGCGTGGGCCGCGGCAGTGACGCCGACGGCCGCGCAGGCGAGTGCTAGCGAGGCAACGGCGAGGCGGGTGCGGCGGCGAAGTCGGACCGGAGTCGTAGTGTTCATCGCAGGTGGAGCTCCCAAGTGTTCCAAGTGTTTCGGGTGCCAGGGCGTGTCGGGCTGAAGGCTGGGGGCCGCATCGTATCCCGATAGGTCCTTGGCGCCCTGCCGTTCCGGTAGGCTCGTTTTCGTGACCCACCGTCTGGCCGATCTCGCCGCGATGGTCGGCGCCGACCTCGTGGGCGATCCGGAACGGCCCATCGACGGTGTCGCCACGCTGGAGGCCGCCGGCGAGAGGGATCTCTCCTTCCTGACCAACCCCCGGTACCGGGACCAGGCGCGGTCTTCGGAGGCCGGCGCGATCCTGGTGTCCAGGGACATCTCGCCCGACACATTGGACGGTCTGCGGGCCGACCTGGTGGTTTGCGACGATGCCTATCGCGCTCTCGCCGACCTGATGACCGCGTTGTTTCCGGTAGCCGAGGTCGAGCCGGGCGTCCACGAGACGGCGTCCGTCGATGGGACGGCCCACGTCGACCTGGCCGCCCGGATCGATGCCTTCGCCGTGGTCGGCGCCGGGTCGACGGTGGCGGCTGGCGCGATCGTCGGCGCCCACAGCGTGGTCGGCCGCGGCTGCCGGATCGGCGCCGGCACAGTTCTTCACCCGCATGTCGTGGTGTACGACGGCAGCCGGATTGGCGATCGGGTGATCGTCCATTCGGGCGTCGTGCTCGGAGCCGACGGATTCGGTTTCGCCGAAGGAGAAGCGGCGGCGCAGGTCAAGTTGCCCCAGGTCGGCGTCGTCGTCATCGAGAACGATGTGGAGATCGGCGCGAACTCGGCCATCGACCGGGCCACGTTCGACACCACCCGCGTCGGTCGCGGCACGAAGATCGACAACCTGGTCCAGATCGGTCACAACGCGCAGATCGGCGAGGGGTGCATCCTCTGCGGTCAGGCCGGGGTTTCGGGCAGCAGCCGTATCGGCGACCGCGTGCTGCTCGCGGGTCAGGCCGGGGTTGCGGGTCACTTCGAGATCGGAGACGGGGTCCAGGTCGCGGCGAAGTCGGCGGTGTTCCAGGAGGTGCCTCCGGGCCAGCGGGTGGCCGGGATTCCCGCTGCGCCGATCGCCGCCTGGCGTCGCCGGAACGCGTTACAGTCCCGCCTGCCGGCGATGCGCGCCGCGTTGCGCGGCCTTGAGCGCCGCGTCCAGGAATTGGAAGCAGCGGGCGGCGCTTCGGCGGCTGGATCGGCTACGGCGGTGGATCCGGATACGGACGGGGGAGAGTAGACGTGAGCGAAGAGCGAAGTGGGAGCGGGGCCCCCCTGGGCCCGTTCGACTCGCGCTGGATAGCGAGCGTGCTGCCGCACCGCTATCCCCTGTTACTGGTCGACCGGGTGCTGGAGATGGTGCCGGGCCAGCGGGTCGTGGCGGTCAAGAACGTGACCCGCAACGAGCCCTTCTTCGACGGTCACTTCCCCGGGAATCCGATCATGCCGGGCGTTCTGGTGATCGAGGCGATGGCCCAGACGGCGGCCTTGCTGCTGCTGCACGAGATCGAGGATCGGGATCAGAAGGTGCTCTTCTTCTCCGGCATCGAGAAGGCTCGTTTCCGCAGGCCCGTTGTCCCCGGCGACCAGCTCCGGATGGAGGTGGAGTCGTTGCGCCTGCGGACCTACCATTCACGCTTCAGGGGCCGCGCGACCGTGGACGGCGAGCTGGCGGTGGAGGCGATCTGCACGTCCGCGATGGCTCCGGCTTGAACGCCCGGCGGTTACCGATGCCGGGGCGCCGACCATGACGGCCGAACTCCACCCGACGGCCATCGTCGACCGGGACGCCGAGTTGGGCGACGATGTCGTCGTGGGTCCCTATGCGGTGATCGGAGCGGGCGTGCGGGTCGGCGACGGCACGAAGGTCGGCGCCCACGCAACGATCTACGGCGAAACAGTCCTCGGTCGGGAGAACACCGTCTTCCCTCACGCGGCGATCGGCTTCGATCCGCAGGACCTGAAGTACGAGGGGGAGAGCAGCCGGCTGGTGATCGGCGACCGGAACCAGTTCCGCGAGTTCTGCACGATCAACCGGGGGACGGCGTTCGGCGGCGGCGAGACCCGCATCGGCGACGACAACCTGTTCATGGCCCAGAGCCATGTCGGCCACGACAGCCAGGTCGGCAACCGCACCGTGTTCACGAATGCCGGCACCCTCGCCGGACACGTCGTGGTCGAGGACGACGCGGTGATTGGCGCCTTCTCGGCCGTTCACCAGTTCTGCCGGGTTGGCAGGCACGCCTACATCGGCGGCTACTCCGTGATCACGATGGACGCGCTGCCGTTCTGCATCACGGTCGGGATCAAGCCGGCGTGCATGGGCGTGAACCGCATCGGTCTGGAGCGCAAGGGGAAGTCGCCGGAGGACATCCGCGCGATCGGGCGTGCGGTGAGGGTCGTCACGCGTTCCAGACGGAACAGGACCCAGGCCCTGGAGGAACTCGACGCCGGGCATGCCGGACACCCCGACGTGGACGCGCTGATCGCGTTCGTTCGCAGTTCCACCAGAGGCTTCATCCGCTCGGCCCGCCGCGGTTCGCGGGGCGCGGCCTCCTAGCGCGTGAGTCCATCGTGACCGCGGCAGTCCCCGATCGAGGTCGGTTCGCCCGAACTGCGGCAGGGTGCCGGGCGGGCGTGGTGGGCGCCGGCGCGATGGGTCGCCATCACGTACGGCTCCTTGCGGACCTGCTGGGTTCCGGGTCGGTGTTCGTGCTCGACGCGGATGCAGCCCGGGCCGGAAGCGTCGCGAGCGATCACGGCGCGGCGGTGGCCGGCGGACTGGTGGAGCTGGCGCGGACCGTCGACGCGGCCGTGGTCGCCGTGCCGACGGTCGATCATCTGGACGTGGCGAAGCGGCTGATGGAAGCGGGAGTCCACGTCCTGGTGGAGAAGCCGATCGCGGTCGACCTCGCCCAGGCCGACGCGCTCGTCGCGACCGCGGCGGCGCGGGGAGTCGTTCTGGCGGTAGGCCATGTCGAGTTCTACAATCCTGCCGTTCAGGAACTTCTGGCTTCGGGCCACAGGCCGCGCTTCGTCGAAGTCGAACGGCTGTCGCCCTTCAGTCCTCGCAGCCTCGATGTGGACGTGGTGCTGGACCTGATGATTCACGACCTGCAGATCCTCCATGCTCTCGATCCGAGTCCCGTCCGCGAAGTGCGGGCGGTCGGGATCGACGTCCTTTCGGACCGGGTCGACATCGCCGACGCCCGGATAGAACTCGATTCGGGGTGTGTCGCGAACCTGACTGCGTCGCGGGTGTCCGCGGAGCGGGTCAGGCAGTTGCGCGTGTTCTTCGAGGACCGGTACTGCTCGCTTGACTACCAGGAGCAGACGGTGCGGGGGTTCCGCAGAGTGGGGGGCGAAGCTCCCGGCACGCCGGCCGCGGCCTCGTCTGACGCGGCGGGCGGACCGGCCGGGCGCATCGTGCCGGCAGACCTCGATGTGGAGCGCGGCGAGCCACTGCGCCGGGAGCTCGAGGCGTTTCTCGACCGCTGCGCCGGCCGTCAGGCACCGTTCGTCGACGGCGAGGCCGGCCGGCGGGCGCTCAAGACGGCGCTGCAGGTCAACTCGACGATCGCCGGAAGCGAAAGATGAGCTCGGACGCGTACCGGACGGGCATCATCGGTGGCTCGGGGCTCTACGGCATGGCGGAGCTCGATGTGCACGAGGAACGCGCGGTCAACACGCCGTTCGGTAGCCCCTCCGAGGTCTTTGTGCTGGGGGAGTTGAGCGGCCGGCGGGTCGCTTTCCTGGCCCGCCACGGCCGCGGCCACCGCGTCCTGCCGAGCGAGTTGAACTTTCGCGCCAACATCTATGCCTTCAAGACGCTGGGCGCCGAGAGGCTGATCTCGCTGTCGGCCGTCGGCTCGCTCCGGCGCCGCTACCAGCCCACCCACATCGTGGTGCCGGACCAGTTCATCGACCGGACGCGGCACCGCCCGGACACCTTCTTCGGCAACGGCCTGGCGGCCCATGTGACCTTCGCCGACCCGATCTGTCCCGTGTTGATGGAGATCTGCGCCGAGCAGTCGGCCGCGGCCGGGGCCGTGGTCCACCGCGGCGGCACGTACGTGTGCATGGAGGGCCCACAGTTCTCGACCCGCGCCGAGTCGTTCATGCACCGCGGCTGGGACGCGGACGTGATCGGCATGACGAACCTCCAGGAGGCCAAGCTCGCGCGCGAGGCGGAGATCTGTTACTCCACGCTCGCCCTGATCACGGACTACGACTGCTGGCACGAGGAGGAAGAGGACGTCACGGTGGACGCCGTCCTCGCCGTGTTGCAACAGAACGCGCTCACGGCCCAGGACGCGGTGGCCCGGATCGTCGCGGCGCTGCCGGACGAACGGCCGGAGGGTGCGTGCCCGTGCGTCAATGCGCTGGAACACGCGCTGATCACCGATCCGTCGCTGATTCCGGCCTCCGTGCGGCGCGACCTGGATCCGATCGTGGGCAGGCGGCTGCGCCGCGATGACCTCACTTGACCGGCGGGGATTGGAGACCGGCGTGACGCGATTGCTGCTGACGAACGACGACGGTGTGGGTGCTGCGGGCCTGACCTGTCTGGCGGCGGCGCTGGACAGGGCCTCGACGGCCGAGGGGCCGATCGAGTACCGCGTGGTGGCGCCGCTGCACGAGCAGAGCGGGTGCGGACAAGCGCTGACGCTGTTCCGGCCGCTCCGTGTCAGGCCGGTGCGGGAGGGCTGGTTCTCGGTCGACGGCACGCCGTCCGACTGCGTCAACCTGGGCGTCCATTCGCTGCTGGACCGGCGGCCCGATCTGCTCGTGTCGGGGATCAACTACGGAGTCAACCTGGGTGACGACGTGGCCCACAGCGGTACGGTCGGCGCCGCGCTTGAGGGCAGACTGCTCGGGATTCCGGCGATTGCCTTCTCGCAGGAGTATCGCAAGGCCCAGCCCGCGGACATGGAACGCGCCGCGGAGCTGGCCGCGCGCGCGATCGTGTCCCTGCTCGAGCGGGGCATTCCAGACCGCCTGCTCCTCAACGTGAACTTCCCGTTCGATCCCCCGCGCGGCGTCAGAGTCGCGAGGCTCGGTCGCCGTCCGTATCGCAACGCGGTGGTGGAACAGGACGATCCGCGGGGCGGCTTGATGTACTGGCTGGTGGGGAAGCCGGAGCCCGAACGACTCGACGACACGGACGCCGCGGCGGTTCGCGACGGGTACATCGCGATCACGCCGCTCAGCGCTGACCTGACCGACCGGGCGGCGATCGAGGGTGGCGATGGCGTGTTGCCGCGCCTCGCGGGAGCGCTCCGTTGAAGACGGCTGAAGGCCGGGCGGACGGCGCCTATCGCTTTCCCCGCGGGCGCATGGTCACGAAACTGGTCAAGCAGTACGGCCTGCGGGATGAGCGGGTGCTCGCGGCTCTGGAGCGCGTTCCGCGGCACCTGTTCGTGCCGGAGCACCTGGTCAACGACGCCTACAGTGATCGTGCGTTGCCGATCGGTTGCGAGCAGACGATCTCCCAGCCCTACATCGTTGCACGGATGACGGCGGAGCTGGAGGTGAGGGACGAGGACTCGGTGCTCGAGATCGGCACCGGATCGGGCTACCAGACGGCGATCCTGGCGACGCTCGCGCGCCGCGTCTACAGCATCGAGAGGGTGGGGCAGTTGGCCCGGCAGGCGATCGGCAGGATTCAGGCACTTGGGCTGCCCAACGTGAAGATACAGGTGTTCGACGGCACGGTTGGCTGGAGCAGCGCCGCGCCGTTCGACCGCATCCTGGTCGCCGCGGCGGCGCCACGGGTTCCGGAAGCGCTTCTCGATCAACTGGCGCCGGGTGGCCGCCTGGTCATTCCGGAGGGAGACCAGAGCGAGCAGCGCCTGATCAACTACCGGAAGCACGAGAACGGCGTGGTCACTCGGGAGGCGGGCGAGCCGGTTCGCTTCGTGCCCCTGATCGGCCGGCACGGCTGGAAGCCGAGGCTACGTCCTGACCGGGAGAAGGCTGCGATGAAACCAGAGAACGCGAGCCGCCTGAAGAACTGGATTCGCGAGGTGCCGGACTTCCCGAAGCCGGGCATCCTGTTCAAGGACATCACGACGCTGCTCAAGGACCCGGTTGCGCTCCGAGAGGCAGCCGATCTCCTGGCGGAGCGCTTCTCGGACCGCCCCATCGATCAGGTCGTCGGGATCGAAGCGCGTGGCTTCATCTTCGCGCCCCTGGTGGCGTATCGACTGAACGCCGGCTTCGTGCCGGTCAGGAAGCCCGGGAAGCTGCCCGCGGAGACGGCGGCCCGAACCTACGAACTCGAGTACGGCAGCGACACGCTCGAGATGCATGTCGACGGTCTCGCCTCGGGCGACCGGGTGGCCCTGGTCGATGATCTGCTGGCGACCGGCGGCACGGCGAGAGCGGCGGCTGACCTCGTGGAGTCGGTCGGAGCCCGCGTCGAGGCCGTCGGATTCGTCGTCGAACTGACGTACCTCGAAGGCAGGAGGCGGCTCGAGGAGTACGACCTGGTTGAATCGCTGGTCCGTTACTGAGATCCTTGGCGGCTAGGGGCCGCCTGGCGCCTGTAGCTCAGCAGGATAGAGCGGTGGATTCCTAATCCACAGGTCGGGGGTTCGAGTCCCTCCAGGCGCACCATCCTCCATCTCAGTGGATTGCGCGGCAGGGATTCCCAATCAACAGGCAAGGGGGTTCGAGTCCCTCCAGGCGCACCACCCTCCAGGCGCACCACTACTCTTCGACTACTCTTCGATCTCGCGCTTCGGCTTGTCCTCGGCCTCGTCTTCGCCGGGCTCGTTGAGGCCGCGCTTGAAGTTCCGGATGCCGGAACCCAGGCCGCCGGCCAGCTTGGGAATCCGGCTGGCTCCGAAGACCAGGACGATGATCGCGAAGACGATCAGCAGTTCGCCAAATCCCAGGGTCGGCATCGTGGGTGCTCCAGGTGGTTGAGTGGCGTCGCCGGATGACTCCTGTCGCCTCGGCCGCCGTCTGATGGCAAGTCTGCCACAGCAACGCGCCTGGCGCCGGTCCAGGCGGTCGGCGGCAGCCATGGGCTGCTATGGTTTGCGCCGCTTGAGGAGGGTGTTGCGATGAGCCGTCTGACACGAGAGGAGATTCGGCGCGACGAGGTGCGCGAAGCGGTCTTCTCCGCTTCCGCCTGGTTCGCCGAGCACATTCGGCAGATTCTGATGGGGATCGCGGCCGTGATCGCCGTTGTCCTGGGTGTCGTGCTGTTCCTGAACTACCAGGACCGCCGGGAAGCAGAGGCGAGCTTCCAGCTCAGTGAAGCCCTCAAGGTCTACCGGGCGGAGATCGACGCGCCGGAGACGGACCCCATCGACGACCTCTTCGGTACACCGCCGGACAGCGCCCCGGTCGAGGACGGCGACGCGCAACTGGAAGACCCGGCAATGGAAGAGGGCGACGAAGGTGGAGGCCCGAGTTTCGCGTCCGAGGCGGAACGGCGTGCCGGCGCGCGCGCGGCGCTCGAAGCGGTGCAGGAGAGCTACGGCTCAACCGCCTCGGGTCGACTGGCTTCGGTCTATCTGGGCCAGATTGCCGCAGCCGAGGGCGATACCGCGACGGCGCGCGAGCTTTGGACCGAGTATCTCGAGACGAACGGTGGCGACCATGCGCTCGCCGTGAGCCTCCAGTTGAACCTCTACAGCCTCGACCGAGCCGAGGGCCGCGGGGAGCAGCTTGCCGCCGAACTCCGCGGCGCGGTGGCGACGGAAACCTCCACTCTGCCGAAGGACGCCCTGCTGTTCGAACTCGCTTCGACCCTGGAACAACTCGGCGACGAGGAGGGCGCTCAGGAGGCCTTTCAGCGCATCGTCGACGAGTACCCGGACAGCGGCTACGCGATCAGGGCCCGGCAGCAACTCGGGCCGGAACCCGTCGCCGCGAGTCCGTTCAGCTTCGGCGGTTAGCAGCATGCGCGGCAGGGAGACGGCGGGCCCGATGTTCTCTGGCGCACGCTCATAGGGCGCCACCGGTATCCCGCCCCATGGCTACGCCCTACGGCATTCTGAACCGGATGCGTCAGGGGCGGACGCTGACTCGCGACGAGGTTTGGTCCGTCGTCGCGGGAGCGGCCGACGGGAGCTGGTCGGACGTGCACCTTGCGGCCTTCCTGATGGCCGCCGCGATGAGGGGCCTCGACCCCGACGAGACGCGGGAGCTGACCCTGGCGATGCTCGAGTCCGGCGACCGCTGGGGGCTTGCCGAGGAGTTCGGCCCGCTTGTCGACAAACACTCGACCGGTGGGGTCGGCGACACGGTCAGCCTGATCGCTTTGCCCGTGCTCGCCTCGTGCGGCGTGCCCGCGGCCAAGCTCACCGGCCGCTCGCTCGGACACAGCGGCGGCACCGCGGACAAGCTGGAGAGCATCCACGGCCTGCGGCTGGAGCTCGACCGGGGAAGGACCCTCGGCCTGCTCGAGCGCTTCGGCATGGCGATCGGCATCGCGACCGCGGGGATCGCGCCGGCCGACAAGCGCCTCTACGGCCTGAGGGACCGGACCTCAACCGTGAGTTCCATCCCGCTCGTCGTCGGCAGCATCCTCTCGAAGAAGCTCGCCCTGGGCGCTTCCGGAATCGTGTTCGACGTGAAGACCGGCAACGGCGGCTTCTTTCCCGACACCGAGGACACCCGCAAGCTGGCGTCCGGCCTGGTGGAGATCAGCGCCGCCTGCGGCACGCCGGCGGACTGTGTTCTGAGCGACATGAGTCAGCCATTGGGCCGCTGGGTCGGCCACGCCGCCGAAGTGCGGGAGGCACTGGATTTCCTGGACGGAGACGGCGACCCGCGGCTCTTTGAAGTGGTCGCCGCGGTCTGCCGGAAAGCAGCCCGTCTGGTCGGCCGGGATGTAGCGCTGAAGGACATCGAGGCCGTGATCGGAGCCGGCGCCGCCCGCCAGAAGCTGATCGACTGGGCCGATGCCCAGGGGGCCGAACCGGGCTGGACGGAGGCTCTGGACCTCGCTCCGGTCGAGGCCGTGGTCACGGCCTCCGAGGCGGGCTTCCTCTCAGCCGTCGATTGCCGCCGGATCGGCAACGCCTTTGCGGATGCCTGCCGCCCGGATCGCGACCCGACGAAGATCGACTACTCCGTCGCCCTACGCTACGACGTCCGCCTCGGACAGAAGGTCGAGCGCGGCCAGGAACTCGCCCGGCTCTATGTCCGCCGCGACGCGGAGGTTCTGCGAAACGAGATCGCGGCCGCGCTCGTGATCGGAGAGGAGATTGAGTCGCCGCCTGCGGTGGGTGAGTAGGGAGGGCCGAAGGACCTCCGCCTCGCTACACTGCGGCCCGTGAAGGCTTCGATTCTCGCGGTGGGCGGCGAGCTGCTCGGTACGGACCGGCTCGATACGAACTCCCTGGTGCTGACCGAGGTGCTGAGGCGGCGGGGAGTGGACCTGGTTTCGAAGGCGGTCGTCGGCGACGACGTGGCCGAGATCGCGGAGAGCCTCGAGGCGCTTCGCGAGCGGGCGGAGCTGCTGCTCGTGACCGGCGGATTGGGCCCTACGCGGGACGATCTGACGCGGGAGGGGCTGGCTCGGTTGCTGGGGCGGTCGGTGGCCGTGGATGAGGCGTTGTGGGATCAGATCGAGCGCGGGTTTCGCAAGCTCGGGCGGCGCATACCGCGGGTCAACCGCAAGCAGGCGGAGCGGGTCGAGGGAGCGGAAATGCTGCCGAACCGCGCCGGCGTGGCGCCCGGCCAGCGGATCGAGGATGCCGCGCCTTCGCCCCGGGGCACCACGTACTTTCTGTTTCCCGGCGTGCCGCGGGAGCTCAAGGCTCTTGTGGACGACGCCCTGGATCCGTGGCTGGCGACGCGGGCCGAGGACGGCTCGGGGTTCGATCAGGTTGAGGTTCGGGTCGCCTGCCTGCCGGAGTCTGTGGTCGAGGAGCGGATCGCGCAGGTGTACGAGCGTTTCGGCGACGAGGACGTGTCCGTGCTGGCGCGACCGGGTGAGATCCGCCTCCGGCTTCGAGCCGGCGGACCCGTCACGGGCCGCGCGCCGCGTCTCGCGGAGATGGAATCGGCGGTCCGGGTGGCTTTGGGCGAGGCCGTCTTCTACGTCGGCGCGATCGAGGACGGCATCGAGTTCGAGGCCGCGGTCGGCGATCTGCTGGCGAAACGCGGCGAGACGGTGGCGGTCGCCGAGTCCTGTACGGGTGGTTTGCTGGGCCAGCGGTTCACGGCCACCGCGGGCAGCAGCGCGTACTTCGTGGGCGGCTTTCTGACCTACTCGAACCGGTTGAAGATGCGCCTGCTCGGCGTTCCGCGCGACACACTCGTGGAACATGGCGCGGTGTCGAAGCCGACGGCGCTGGCGATGGCCGCGGGAGCCCGGGAAGGCTGCGGCAGCGACTACGGCATCGGGATCACGGGTGTTGCGGGCCCCGGCGGTGGCTCCAGGAAGCGACCGGTGGGTACCGTCCACATCGCGGTCGCCGGACCGGCGGGCGCTCGTTCGCACTTCGAGGCGCGCTTCCCCGGCGACCGGGCCCGGGTGCGGCAACTCTCGACCCAGTTCGCGCTCGAGTTGCTGCGGCGGATGCTGCTGCCGGGCGAGTCCGGGCGAGACCTGCTTCCCTGGGCGGCGCCGCGCGGAGAGGGGGCCGCGTGACCGCGGCCGGTCCGATCGCCGTCCTGCTGGCGTACCTCCTGGGGTCCATCCCGTTCAGCTATCTGATCGTGCGGATTAACCGGGGAATCGACGTGCGCACGATCGGCAGCCGAAGCGCCGGCGCCACGAACGTGCTGCGCGCGTCGGGAAAGGGGGCGGCGCTGCTTGCGTTGCTGCTCGATGTGGCGAAGGGCGCGGCGGCGGTCGTCCTGGCGGGAAGGTCCGACGTGGGGAGCTGGTGGCTCGGGGCGGCCGCGGTCGCGGCGGTGGCGGGGCATGTGTTCCCGCTGTTTCTCGCCTTTCGCGGCGGCAAGGGTGTCGCCACCGCGGCCGGCGTGCTGGCGGTGCTCGTACCCTGGGCCGGGCTCGGCGCCCTCGCTGTGTTCATCCTGCTGGTGGCCTGGAAGCGCTACGTCTCCCTGGGGTCGATCTCGGCGGCGGCGTCGCTGCCGGTGCTGGTTGGCGTCCGTTGGTGGAGCGGCGCCTTCAGGGATGCGGACGGCCTGGACTACGGACCGGCACTGCTGGCTGCCGTATCCGCGATCGCTCTCCTGGTGATCGTCAAGCATCGGGCGAACCTGGCCCGGTTGCGTGCAGGGACGGAGTCCCGGCTGGGACGGAAGCCGCCGGCGCCCGAGGCTGCCGAGTGACAAACGGGGCCGCGGATCGCGGCCTCGCCGTGCTCGGTGCGGGCGCCTGGGGCACGGCGCTCGCGGTCCATGCCGCCCGGGCGGGTTCACCGGTCACCCTCTGGGCCCGTTCGCCGGAATTCGGCGCGGTTCTGGCGGAGGAGCGGGTGAACGAGCGTTACCTGCCGGGCGTGGAGTTGCCGGCGGAGCTTCGCGTGACCTGGGATCTGCGGCAGGCCGCGGTGTGCGACCCTGTCCTCGTCGTTGTGCCGTCGCACGGCTTCCGTGCCGTCGTGCGGTCGTTTCTCGAGGCGCGGAACGGGCTCGGCCACGGCGCTCCGTTGCCAGCGCGGGTGACCTTCGTGTCCGGTGCGAAAGGCATCGAGTCCGACCACCACGGCGCCTTCCGTTGCATGAGCGACATCTGCCGGGAAGAGGCGGTTGCGGCCGGCACGGACGCCGTGTTCGCAACGATCAGCGGGCCCTCGTTTGCTGCCGAGCTCGCGGCCGAGCTACCGACGGCCTGCGTCGTTGCGTCGCAGTCCGAGGTGGTGGCCGAGCGAATACAGTCACTGCTCTCGGACGGGGCGTTGCGGCTCTACACCTCGACCGACGTGATCGGCGTGGAGATCGCCGCCGCGGCGAAGAACGTGATCGCGATCGCCGCCGGCGTCCTCGACGGCCTTCACTACGGATCGAACACGCGCGCGGCGCTGATCACCCGCGGCCTGCACGAGATGATGCGGCTCGGGCTGGCGTGTGGAGGCAGGCCGGCGACGTTCGCCGGTCTCGGCGGCCTCGGCGATCTCGTGCTGACATGCACCGGCGGCCTCTCGCGCAACCGGAGCACGGGCCTCGAGCTGGCCCGGGGCCGTTCCCTCGAGGAGATCGAGGCGGACCGGGCCGGGGTCGCCGAAGGAGTGCGCAACTCACTCGCCCTGCTCGAGTTGGCGACCGAGAAGAAGGTCGAGTTGCCGATCACGGAGCAGATGGTCGAGATCCTCTATCGGGGCAAGGAACCGGCGGACGCGATCCGGGATCTGATGCGGCGCGAGCTCAAGGTAGAGTCCGCCCTGTGACGGCGGGGAGAGGCGAGCACGAGACGGTTCTGGTGCTCGACTTCGGGGGCCAGTACACGCAATTGATCGCCCGGCGTATCCGGGAACTCCAGGTCTACTGCGAGATCCATCCCTTCGACCTGGATGTCGACCGGATCAGGGCCCGGCGGCCGATCGGGATCGTGCTCTCCGGAGGGCCGGACAGCGTCTACGAGAAGGACGCGCCGCAGGCCGACCCGGAGGTTGTACGGCTGGGCATCCCGGTGCTCGGGATCTGCTATGGCATGCAGTGGATGGCGCAGGTCCTCGGCGGTCGGGTCGCGGCGTCGGGCCTGCGGGAGTACGGCCGGACCAGGATCACGTTGCTGGCCGAGGGTGGCGATCTCTTCAGCGGACTGGGGTCGGAGCAGAACGTGTGGATGTCGCACGGCGACCGGGTGGAGAAACTGCCGCCCGGCTTCGAAGCGACCGCTTCGACCTCGACGGTGCCCGTGGTGGCTGCCGAGGACGGTGAACGGGCCCTCTTCGGTATTCAGTTCCATCCCGAGGTCACGCACACCGACAGCGGCACCAGGATGCTCCGCAACTTCCTCTACGACGCCTGCGGCGCCGCGGGCGAGTGGCGCATGGCGTCCTACGCCGACGAGGCGACGGCCGCGATCGACGCCCAGGTGGGCCCGTCCGACCGGGTTCTGTGCGCCCTCTCGGGTGGCGTCGACTCGGCCGTGGCGGCGAGCCTGGTCCAGCGTGCGGTAGGAGAACGCCTGACCGCCGTGTTCGTCGACAATGGACTACTGCGCAAGAACGAACGCGACGAGGTAGAGCGGAGCCTGCGCCAGGGACTCGACCTGAGGCTCGTCGTCGTCGACGCGGCGGCGGAGTTTCTCGGTGCGCTAGCCGGGGTCAGCGATCCGGAAGAAAAGCGCCGGACGATCGGCCGCGTCTTCATCGAAGTGTTCCAGCGCGAGGCGCAGAGGCTGGAGCGAGCGAGCGAAGGATCGGCCGCGATCCGCTTTCTGGTTCAGGGCACCCTCTACCCGGACGTGATCGAGTCCGTCTCCGCCTTCGGCCCGTCCGCGATGATCAAGAGCCACCACAACGTCGGCGGTCTGCCGGAGCGGCTGGGCTTCGAACTGATCGAGCCGCTGCGCTACCTGTTCAAGGACGAGGTGCGCCAGCTCGGCCGCGAACTCGGGCTCGGTTCCGAGTTCGTGGGCCGGCATCCGTTCCCCGGTCCCGGTCTCGGCGTGCGGATTCTGGGCGGCGTGACCGCCGATCGGGTGGCCGTGCTGCAGGAGGCCGACGCGATCTTCATCGAGGAGTTGCGCGCGGCAGGGTTCTACGACCGGGTGAGCCAGGCGCTCGCGGTCCTTCTGCCCGTCCACAGCGTGGGCGTGATGGGGGACGGCCGCAGTTACGAGAACGTCGTCGCCCTGCGGGCGGTCGAGACGGAGGACTTCATGACCGCCGACTGGAGCCAGTTGCCGCACGAGTTTCTGGGTCGCGTGGCGGGGCGGATCGTGAACGAGGTCACCGGCGTCAACCGAGTCGTCTACGACCTGACCAGCAAGCCGCCCGGCACGATCGAGTGGGAGTAGAGGGCCCGGAGTCAGGCGGCCGTTTCGGTCGCGGTGCCCAGGCTCAGGACCCTGAGATCGGCGCGATCCGGTTCGGGTCCTTGCGCAGAAGGGTCGCGAACCGGCCCTCCAGGCGGTTCTGCTGGCCCGGCACGGCCGCTTCGCCGCCGCGGGCCAGCGGGATCCAGCCGCCGGCGATCATTCCGTGGCCGCCGCCGCGGCCGCGACGCCCGACGAGTCGCCGCATGATCCGGGAGGCGTCCGCGCGGGTGTTCGTCGTGCGGATCGAGCAGTAGATGCGATCCTCGTAGAGCCCGCTGCACAGCGACCAGGTGCGACCCTCCATTCGCAGCAGCAGATCGGCGATCTCGGGCACGATGTCCGGTTGGGGCACGGTGCCTAGCCGGCTCATGATCAACGTATCGACTCCGCGAAGATTCGCCAGGGCCTCGCGCAGGGTCTCGAAGTAGTTGAGCGGCAGTCTGGGGTTCTGAATCCGGCCGAGCAAGCGGGGGAGCGCGCGGGCGCTGAAGTGATCGTGGATCAGCCGGTCCGCCTCGTTGGCTGCACGGGAGAAGTCGAGGGTCTCGCTTCGTATCGCGTAGACGATGGCTGTCGCTTCGCGGCGGGTGGCCGGAATCCCGGCGGCCAGCAGGTATTCGGCAGCGATCGTGGCGGAGGCCGCGTAGTCGTTTCGCAGGTCGCTGAAGGCCGACGCCGACGTGCGCTCGCGGCGCGGATGGTGGTCGATCACGACCTGGGGCGCCAGATCGTCCGGCAGGGGGCTGTTGCCGGTCGCGGGCTGGCAGTCGACCAGCGCCACATACTGGTAGTCCCGGAAGTTCAGCCGCCTGGCCTGGCTGAATTCCATTCCGAGGCAGCGGACCATCTCCTGGTTCTCGGCTCGACCGATGATGCCCCGGTAGGCGGCCGTGGCATGGCGCTGGAATCCGGCACGGAGGACCTTCGCCAGAATGGTCGCCGCGGTCAGGGCGTCGGGATCCGGATTGTCGTGGGTCAGGATGAGCCAGCGACCTCGCGGGTCCGTGCTGTCCATGTGGCTGCGGAAGGTGGCGAAGCGGTCCTGGGCCAGCTCGCTCAGCATCCCGATCATGCTAGCGCCGCGGCGGCGTAGGATCGGGCCCATGATCTCGGAGCTGTTCCGCATCGGCCCGCTGTCCGTGTCGCCGTTCGGCGTGATGCTGGTGGCCGCCCTGTTCGCCGGCAATCTGCAGTTGCGTTGGGGCCTCCGTCGCGTGGGTTCGAGTTCCGCGCGGGCCGCGGACGACGCGGCGGCCATTCTGCTGGCGGCCGCCCTTGGCGGCATCGTCGGCGGCAAGGCCTACTACGCGTTGCTCTACGGCGACTGGCACCTGCTCTACAGCCGCGCCGGTCTGGTCTGGTACGGCGGCTTCCTGGTCGGTGCCGCGGCGGTCCTGTTCGTCATCCGCCGGCGCGGGATGCCGGCATGGCCGACCGCCGACGCCGCGGCGCCGGCTCTCGCCCTGGGCTACGGCATCGGCCGCATCGGTTGCCTGCTCGTCGGCGATGACTACGGCTCGCCCACGGACCTTCCCTGGGGAATGACGTTTCCCGAGGGGCCGATCCCAACCACGGCTGGCGCCCTGCAGCGGGAGTTCGGCGTCGAGCTCCCGGCCGACCTGGCGGCGGACGCGCTCGTCGCGGTGCATCCCACCCAGATTTACGAGACCCTGACTGCCCTGCTGATCTTCTGGTTCGGCCGCAGACTCCTGGCGCGGGGCACACGGCCCGGCGGGGTCGTGCTGCCGGTCGTCGGACTGCTCTCCCTGGAACGCTTCCTGGTTGAGTTCGTGCGCGCCAAGGACGATCGCTTCGTCGGAGCGTTGACCGTGGCGCAGTTGATCGCGGCTGCCCTTCTGCTTCTTGTTGCTCTGCTATGGCTGCGCCGCCGCCGCGCGTACTGACCATCGCCGGCTCCGACTCCGGCGGCTGCTCCGGAGTGCCGGCGGACCTGAGGACGTTCGCGGCGTACGGTGTTCACGGCCTGTGCGCTCTGACGGCGGTTACCGCCCAGACCGCGGGCGAAGTGCGAGCGGTCGAACCCGTGAACACCGATCTGCTGCGCCGGCAGTTGGAGGCGGCCGCCGAGGTCGGTCTGGACGCGATCAAGATCGGCATGCTCGCCGATGCCTCGACGGTCGAGGTGGTCGCCGACTGGTTGGAGGAGCTGCCGCCGACGCCGGCAGTGCTTGATCCGGTGTTCCGGTCGACGTCGGGTGCGGCACTGCTGGCAGCCGAGGCTCTGCCTCTCGTCGTGGATAGGCTGCTGCCGAGATTGCTGCTGGTGACGCCGAATCTGTTCGAGGCGGAGAGGTTGAGCGGCATGGCGATCGGAGGTCCGGACGATGCCCGGGCCGCCGCGCGGCGCATCGAACGGATGGGGCCGGGCGTCCTGATCACCGGAGGCCACGGCTACTCGGCCGTCCCGGGAGCGGCCGACTGCGGCAACGGCGGCGAACTGACCGATCTCCTCTTCGACGGGAATCGGTTCGAGACCTTCGTCCACCCGCGGATTCGGACACCGTGGCGGCGCGGCACGGGCTGCACTCTGTCCGCGGCCGTCGCGGCGGGTCTGGGCTGGCACATGCCGCTCGAGCGGGCCGTGCAGCGGGCGGTCGCCTTCGTCGAAAGGGCTTTGCGCGGGGCGTACCCCCTCGGCCGCAGCGGCCGCTACGGCACTCTCGATCCTATGGCGGGGCATCGAGGCGGTCGCCTATAATCGGCAGTCCATGGATCGAACGCCACACGTGTCACACAGAAGTCCGCTTCGATGCACCGCGTCGTCGCTGGCGGGGTTGCTGCTGATCGGGACAGCCACCATCTCGGCCCAGGAGAGGACCTCCGAGACGCCTCGAGCCATCTTCGAGGAGTCCGTCCACGTCAAGGTCGTCAACGTCCAGGTCTTTGTCCGGGACAAGGACGGGAATCCGGTGACCGGCCTGACCAGGAAGGACTTCATTCTGAGAGAGGAGAAGGACCCGGTCACGATCACGAACTTCTACGAGGTCCAGGATCGGGTCAAGGTGAGCGACGTTCCCGGCCTGGTGCCGGAGGAGCCGGAAGTCCGTTTCGTGGATCGGCCCGGCCTGGAGCGTCGACGTGTCATCGTGCCGGAGGACGAACGCCTCAACCTGGTGATCTACATCGATCACATGAACATCCGGCCTCAGAACCGCAATCGGGTGTTCCGGTACGTGCGCGAGTTCCTGCGCAAGGACGTCACGCGGGACGACCGCGTCATGCTGCTGAGCTACAACCGCTCCGTCAAGGTCGAACGGGACTTCACCAGCGATCCGCAGATGATCGCGAACGCCCTCTACGAACTCGAGAAGCACACTGGCGGCAGGACGCAGTGGGACTCCGACCGGGCGGACATCATCCGTGACATCGGCGAGGAGGACCGCCACTACGAGTACGTCCAGGGCCGCGTCCGAATCTACTCGCAGTCGATCTACAACGACATGCAGTTCACCCTCGACGGCCTGAAGGACACGGTCATCTCGCTGGCCGGCCTGCCGGGGCGCAAGGCCTTCATGTACGTCTCGGACGGCCTGCCGATGCGGGCGGGCGCGGACATGTGGCAGGCGCTCGATGAACGCGGCCGGGCTGTCGACTCCCTGAGCTACAACCAGAACTTCTTCCTCGACTCGCTCCAGTACGACTCGAGCCGGCGCTTTAGCGACCTGGTCGACACGGCGAACGCGAACGAAGTCTCCTTCTACACGGTCGTCGCCGCCGGGCCGATGGGCATCAACTCGCGGGACGCCTCCATGCAGGGCATGGCGTTCTCGTCGAACATCGACTCCGTGGCCAGGGACAACATGCACTCGTCCGTCATGTACATGGCCGAGGAAACCGGCGGCCAGTACATCGTCAACACGAACAACTTCCGCGACGGCCTGAACCGCATCGCCCTCGACTTCACCAGCTTCTACTCGATCGGCTTCCAGCCCGGTCATGCCGGTACCGGCAGGAAGTACAAGCTCCGCGTCGAGTTGACGAACGAGGCGAAGAGGCGTCTTGACTTGCGGGACCGGAACGTGAGGCATCGCCTGAGCTACCGCGACAAGTCGATCGATACGGAGATGACCGAGGGGACCCTCGCGGCGCTGAAGCTCGGCTACGAGAAGAACGACCTGGACATCAGCCTGGTCAAGTCGGACGAGATCCGTCGCGAGGAGCAGGGGCTCTACACCGTCCACCTCGACGTACGGGTGCCGATCGGCGAGATGACGCTGGTTCCGGTTGGCACGGTCGGGGATCACCTGCTGCGGGCCCGTGTCTGGGTGCAGGCGCTGGCGTCGAACGGCGACATCTCGCAGCCCCAGGTCGAGCCGTTCGAGCTCACGATTCCGGCCGCGGATCTCGAGCGGGCGCGGGAGAGCTACTACACCTACACGTTGCCGTTGATCATGAAGGAGGGCGACCAGCGCCTGACGATCGCGGTGCGGGACGAGGTGGCCGGCCAGACTTCATTCATCACCCGCAACCTGCGGGTCGGCGCCTGACGCATCTCTGACCGGGGAGTGCGGGTAGGCTTCTCCGGGGCCGACCCGGGGCCTGCCTGGAGACTGAGCCGCTGTGAAGACCACGAAGATCGTCGAGTCGCTGAGCGCCCTGAGTGGGCTCGGGGGTGCCCTGGCACGTTCCGCCGCGGCCCTGCTCGAAGCGGAAGTGGATCAACTGCGCTTCGACCTCGCTCAGAACTGGCGCCGCTTCCTTGGCCTCGTTCTGCTGGCCGGGTTCGTGTTCGGCATCGTCTTCTGGGCGCTCGGCGCGCTTCTGTTCGCGGCCGGAGCCGGCCTCGCGCACGTGCTGCCGCTCTGGGCGGCCGCGCTGGCCGTCGCGGCCGGCCTGCTGGCGCTGGCGCTGATCCTGCTCTGGATCGTCCGCGTTCGGGCGCGGCGCCTCGAGTCGCCCGTGGGTACCGTGAGGCGCCGTGTCGGCAGTCACCTGGCGTTCTGGCAGGGCGTTCTGGACGAGGCCACGCGGCCTGGCGACGCGGGTTCGGATCGGGACCCCGACGAGTCATCGGGGGGTGGATCGTGAGCCGCCGCTCGGAAGAGCGCAGGCGAGCGGCCCTGCTGGCGCGCCGGCGCGACGACACGAAGGAGGCCGTGGAGCAGGTCCGCCGAGCCCTCGGAGACGTAGGCGGAACCGGCGTGGGTAAAGTCCGCGTCGGGGCAGCCTGGGTGTTGCCTGTCGCGGCGGGCGCGGTCGGGATCGCGATCGCGTGGTCGCTCAGGCGGTTCAGGAAGGGGTGAGCACCCGGCGCTTGCTGCTCTTCGCCAAGGAGCCGGTGCCCGGCCAGGTGAAAACCCGGCTGATCGCTCCGGGCGGGTTGACCGCCGATCAGGCGGCAGCTCTCCACGCCGCCCTGGTTGCGGACCTGAGCGGGCGGCTCGAAGCAGGCCGTTGGGAGCTGACTCTGATGTGGTCCTCGGCGGAAGATAGTGATCCGCCGGTTGACGTGGCGCCTGCCGCCGTGCCCTGGCGGCGGCAGCGCGGTCGCGACCTGGGCGAGCGGCTCTTCCGCGGGCTGGCATGGGCGGCGTCGGCCGCCGGCTACGTCGCGGCGGTCGGCAGCGATCAGCCCGACCTCGAGGTGGCGCGAGTGGAGGCGGCGTTCGAGCTTCTCGCGCGCGGGAACGAGGTGGTCCTCGGCCCGGCTCGGGACGGCGGCTACTACCTGATCGCTCTGCGGCGCGAAGCCGTAGATCGTCGGCTGTTCGATGGAGTGGCGTGGAGCACACCGGCGGTGCTTCGCGAGACGCTGTCGCGCTGCCGCGGGTTGGGGCTTGATGTGGGCCTTCTTCCCGAAGAGGAAGACCTCGACACGGTGGACGATCTGGTCCGGTTCCGGGACGCCCTGGCCCGCCGGCCGGAGTTGCGGTCTCTGTGCCCGCGAACGGCCGAGCTGGTCGCGTCCTGGTCGGAGTGTGTTTCAGGAACGGAGAGTTGGGGTTGAGAGTCGTTACGACCGACGAGATGCGGTCGGCCGAGGCCGCGGCGATCGACAGTCTGAGCGTGCCGGCGCTCGTGCTGATGGAGAACGCTGCTCGCGCCACCGCCGACGCGATCGCCGCCTGCTATCCGCGGGCGCGCCGCGTCGCTATCGCCTGCGGCCGGGGCAACAACGGTGGCGACGGTCTGGCCCTGCTGCGCGATCTGACGACGCGGGGGTACGACGCGACGGCGTTCGTCGCCGGATCGCTCGACAGGCTCAGCCTGGAAGCGACGCAGCAGTTCGTGTCCTGCGAGCAGCTCGGCCTGTCGCCGGCTTCGGTGCCCGAACCCGCGGAGTCCGACCTGGTTGACGCGGACTTCGACCTCTGGGTCGACGCGCTGCTGGGCACGGGACTGAATCGGCCGGTGGAGGGCCCTGTAGCCCGGTGGGTGGAATGGCTGTGCAAACGGCGGGGAGACGTTCCGCTGGTCTCGGTCGATCTGCCGACGGGGCTCGACGCGTCCACGGCCGTACCTCCGGGGCCGCACGTCGTCGCCGATCTCACCGTGGCTTTCGGCTTCCCCAAGGTGGCGAATGTGCTGGCGCCGGCGGCCGACGCCTGCGGACGTCTTCGGATCGGCGATCTCGGCGTGCCCTTGCCCGAGCCGCCGCCGGGCCCCGAGGCTCTCTACCGGTCGCGCCGGGAGGATCTGGTTGGCCGGCTCGCAGCGCGTCCCCTGGACGGGCACAAGGGGTCGTTTGGTCACGTTGTCGTTGCCGGCGGGGCGAGCGGCTACAGCGGGGCCGTGGTCCTGGCGACGCGTGCCGCGGTCCGCGGCGGCGCCGGGCTCGTGACGGCGGCGGTGCCCGAGAATCTGGTGAACGTCGTCGACTCCGGTTCGATCGAGTCCATGACGCTGGGCCTGCCGTCGGAATTGGGCGGCTGGTCACGGAACGCCGTCGAGCCGCTGCTGCGCGCGGTCGCCGAGCGCGCTTCGCCGGGTGCGCTGGCGCTGGGCCCGGGCCTGGGTCTGAGCGACGATGCCCGCGTTCTAGTCCGGCAGGTGCTGGGACGAAGCGCGGCCCCTGTCGTCCTCGATGCGGATGGCATCTCCGCCTTCGCCGGTGACGCCCGGGCGCTCCGGGCGCGCGACGCCGACCTCGTGATCACGCCTCATCCCGGCGAACTGGCGCGGCTGTTGGGTGTCGCGACGGATGAGGTCGTGAAGGCCCGGTGGGAGTACGCACGAACGGCCGCTCGGGAGACCGGGGCGGTGGTCGTCCTCAAGGGCCGCCAGACGCTGATCTCCGATCCCGTTCTCGGTACCTGGGTTAACCCGACCGGCAATCCGGGCATGGCGACGGGGGGTACCGGCGACGTGCTGACCGGGGTGATCGCGGCGCTCCTGGCCCAGGGGCTCGAGCCGCCTTCCGCGGCGAGGATGGGTGTCTATGTTCATGGTCTGGCGGGCGATCTGGCGGCCGCGCTCCGGGGTGAGACATCGATGGCCGCTGCCGACCTGGTCGACGAGCTGGGATCGGCGTTCAAGTCGCTCGCGCAATCGGAATGATCGTCAGGACAGGGAACGCCGGAGAGACCCGGAAGTTGGGGTGCGAGCTCGCCGAGCGGCTGAAGCCGGGCGGTACGGCGCTCCTCTTCGGCGATCTGGGTTCCGGCAAGACCGTTCTCACCCAGGGGATAGCCGAGGGCCTGGGCCTGGACGCGGGGTTGATCCAGTCGCCGACCTACACGCTGGTTCATGAGTACGACCGCGGCCCGGTGCGCCTGGTCCACGTCGACCTCTACCGACTCGAGCCGGAGGAGGTCGAGGGAATCGGCTTGGATGAGCTTTTGGCGGGTGACGGCGTCAAGGTCGTCGAGTGGGCCGACCGCCTGCCTTACAGGGTTCCGGCGATGGAAGTTCGGTTGGAGGTCGGTCGGGAAACTGGCCAGCGGAGGATCGAGGTCCGCGGCGACGGTTGCTAGAGTCCCGCTCCGGCACCGGCGTGGGGGGATTCCCCGCGGATCCCGGAAAACCCAGAAAAGAACAGGGAAGAGAGAAGGTATCGATGGAAGTGGAACGCGTAGGCATCGTCGGCTGCGGTCTCATGGGCCGGGGCATCGCGGAGATCTGTTCACGGGCCGGGATCCCGGTCACCGTGAGGGAGATCAACCAGGAAGTGCTCGATGCGGGGCTCGGCGCGGTGCGCAGGTCCCTGGCCAAGAGTCTGGAAAAGCGGCGTATCGACACCGAGGAGCACGATCGGGCGATCTCGAACCTGAGCGGCACGGTCGATCTTGCGGATCTCGCCGGTTCCGATCTGGTCGTCGAGGCGATCGTCGAGGATCTCGAGACGAAGCGCGAGCTCTTCGTTTCGCTGGACGACATCGTTGGCGACGAGACGATCTTCGCGAGCAACACCTCCTCGCTGACCCTCACCCAACTCGCCGCCTCGACGTCGAGGCCGGACCGGTTCGTGGGGCTTCACTTCTTCAACCCGGTACCGGCGATGCGTCTGGTCGAGGTCGTCCGTACCCTGATGACGTCGGACGAGGCCTACGACGCCTGCTGGAACCTCGCCCAGCGGGTGGGCAAGACGCCGGTGGCCTGCGGCGACAACTCAGGATTCATCGTCAACCGGCTGCTGGTTCCGTACCTGCTGGACGCTGTCCGCGCCTACGAGAACGGCGTCGGCAGCATGGAGGACATCGACACCGCGATGAAGCTGGGCTGCGGTCATCCGATGGGGCCGTTCACGTTGAGCGACTTCATCGGTCTGGACACGATGTACTCCGTCGCGAACATCATGTTCGACGAGTACCGGGAGACGCGCTTCGCGCCGCCGACCTTGCTGAAGCAGTTGGTCCAGGCGGGACACCTGGGACGCAAGACCGGCAAGGGGTTCTTTGACTACCGCTGAACCAGCGCAGACCAGGGCGCAACTGGTCCTGCCCGAAGGGTCGGTGCAGGCGATCTGCGGCGCGCACGACGAGAACCTGCGGCGGGTCGAGAAGGCGCTCCGCGTGACCCTCGGCGTGCGCGGGTCGGCGGTTCAGATCCAGGGTGCGGCGAAGGCCGTTGGCCAGGCGGAACGCCTGCTTACCGACCTCGGCGCGCTGGCCGCGAGCGGGCGTCGGCTCAGCGGCGGCGACCTGGAGACCGCGCTGCGCGTCGTGGCCGAGGAGCCGGCGGCCTCGCTCGTCGACTTCTTCAGGACGGGGGCATTGATCCAGGCTTCGCGTCGCCTGGTCGCTCCGCGCAGCCTGAACCAGAAGCGCTACCTGCGCGCTATGCTGGACCATGATCTGGTCATCTCGACCGGGCCGGCGGGCACGGGCAAGACCTATCTGGCGGTCGCGGTAGCAGCGTCCGCGCTCAAGCAGGAGAAGGTGCAGCGCATCGTGCTCGCCCGGCCGGCGGTTGAAGCGGGCGAGAAGCTCGGGTTTCTCCCCGGCGACCTGGCGGAGAAGGTGAACCCCTATCTGCGGCCGCTCTACGATGCTCTCTACGACATCATCGGCTTCGACAAGGTCTCGCGGATGATGGAACGCGAGGTGATCGAGGTCGCGCCGCTCGCCTTCATGCGGGGTCGCTCCCTCAATGACAGCTTCATCATCCTCGACGAGGCGCAGAACACGACGCCCGAGCAGATGAAGATGTTTCTGACTCGCATCGGCTTCAACTCGAAGGCGGTGGTCAACGGGGACATCACGCAGGTCGACCTGCCGCCCGGCCAGCAGTCCGGTCTCAAGCATGCTCTGGAGGTGCTGCGAGGCGAGGAGGGCATGGCTTTCGTTCGGTTCCGCAGATCCGACGTGGTTCGGCACGAGCTGGTGCAGCGGATCGTGGGCGCCTACGACCGCTGGGAGGCTCGCTTCGGTTCCGACTCGGGGCGGAACGAGGGCCCGTGAGCGCGTCGGCGAAGACGCCGCGGCGGCGACGGGCCGATCGCCGGCGGGAAGCCCGCAAGCGGCTGCGGCGCAGCTTGTTCCGCCGGCACGGCGAGCGGTTGACCGTCGCCGGCCTGTGGCACTACGTACTGGAGCTCGATGTCGTCTGGATCGTGCTCCTGGTCCTGGCCGGGACCTGGATCATGGCGCCGGCCGGCTTCTTCTTCGGTCCGGACCTGAGCGAGGGCGACATCGCGAACCGCGACTATCACGCGACACGCGATGTCCTGATCCCCGACGAGGCGAGGTCGGAGGAGCTGAAGGAGCAGGCCCGTTCCGACGTCCGGCCTCTGTACGACTTCGACGCCGCCCAGGCAGACGAGATGGAAGACCGGATCCGACGTCTCTTCGAGATCGAGCGCGGGAGCGACGAGGCAGCCGAACTTCTGCCCGAGGGGGAGGAGCAGGAGGTGGCCGCCGAACGCCTGCGACGGCTGCGGGAGGGCAGCGATCTGCGAGTCGACGAAGGCCACGCGGACCTGCTGACCGCCCAGGTCGGCGGCGAGGATGACGGCGCCGAGCTCGAGGGCCGCCTGGGCCGTCTGGCCGGGTTCCTGCTTCGGGAAGGGATCGTGGAGAACAAGGAGACCCTGCTCCAGAACCGGCTCGAGGGCGTGACGGTGCGCATTCTCCAGACCGGGGAGGAGGCGGTCCAGTTCGATCTCTTTCGTTATCGCGGCTGGGATGAGGTGCAGAGCTATCTCGAGGCGGAGGTAGGCCGCTGGGGCGGCTGGAGCAGCGCCGACCGGGAGACGGTCGTCGACTTCCTGATGGTCAACCTGACTCCGAACGTCTACCTGAACCTGAATGAGACCCAGGAGCGGCGGGACGCGGCGGCGGAGGCGATCGGGCAGGCGTTCAACCAGATCCGGGCGGGTCAGGTCATTGTGCGCAGGGGCGATGAGGTCGACCAGAAGGCGATCGAACTGCTGCGGGAGATGTCAGGCAGCGAGCGGCGGTCGACCCTGCTTCGATCGCCGGCCGCGTCGGCCCTCTTGCTGGGGCTGGCGGTGGCCTTCCTGTGGGTCGCCTTCCGCCGCAAGCGGCTGGTCACGGTCGAGGCGCACGCCTTCGGAAGCGTCGTGCTGCTTCTGGTCCTGGGCCTGCTGGCGACCCGTTTCGGCTTCGTGGTGGCGGACGCGCTCGCCGCCTCGTTCGAGATCGAGGCGCTCAGTTCAGCGCGGAGCTACAGCTTCGCGATTCCCTTCGCCGCGGTCGCGCTCCTGGTGTCGGTCCTCTACGGGCGCGGCGCCGGGTTGCTTGTCGGCCTCGTCTTCTCCGTGCTGGTAGGGCGTCTCGGATGGGCCGAGGCGGGCACCTCACCGCTTGGACTGGCGGGCGGCACGATGCTCTATGCCCTGACCGGCAGTCTTGCCGCCGTGTTCGCCCTCGACCAGTTGAAGCAACGGTCCGCGGTGATCAGGGCGGGCCTGCTCGTCGGACTCGTCAACATGGCCTCGGTGACCGTCGTGGTGCTGCTGGACGAGAACGGCGCCACGGTCGCCGGCTGGGGCTTTGAGCTGCTCTGCGGACTTCTCGGCGGTCTGCTGGTCGCGGCCGCGGTCGGTTTCGCGATCCCCGTCTTCGAGGCGGTGCTGTTCCTGACCACGGACATGAAGTTGATGGAGCTTTCGGACACGAACGGTCCGCTCCTGCGGCGGGTTGCCTTCGAAGCGCCCGGGACGTTCCAGCACTCGCTGATGGTCGCCAATCTGGCCAAGGCGGGCTGCGAGGCGGTGGGCGGGAACCCGACGCTGGCGTATGTGGGAGGCCTCTACCACGACATCGGCAAGGTGCTGCGGCCCCAGTACTTCGTGGAGAACCAGCGGGACGGCGACAATCCGCACGACAGTCTCGCGCCGTCCATGTCGGCGCTGATCCTTCTCGATCATGTGAAGGAAGGCGTCGTCCTCGCTCGGGAGCAGGGGCTACCGCAGCCGATCGTCGACGCGATCGAACAGCACCACGGCACCCGCACGCTCGGCTACTTCCTCGCCCGCGCGAAGGAACGGGCCGAGCCGGGGCAGAAGGTCAACGAGCACCAGTACCGCTACACGGGTCCCATGCCCCAGAACAAGACGATGGGTGTGCTGATGGTCGCCGATACGATCGAGGCAGCGAGCCGAACCCTGGAGGATTTCTCCGAGGAGTCGATTCGGGAACTGGTGACGCGTCTCCTGGACGACATCGTCGAGGATGGCCAGTTGGATCAGACGGATCTGACGCTCTCCGACCTGCGCCGCCTGAGCTACACCCTGCAGAATGTCCTCAAGACGATCCACCATCACCGGGTCGAGTATCCCGGTTTCGAGTGGGGTGGCGAGGGTCGGGGTTCGCTCCGCGTTCTTCCGGGCGGCGCGGGCAGCGGCGGCGGCGAGTAGCGCCCCGACCGGCTAGCCAGCGTGGGTACCATCGACCTGCAGGTCACGGCCGCGGTAGAGGCGGACTGCCGCGCCCACCTTCCCGGGCTCCGGCGTCTGGTCGGCAACCTGCTCGCGGAACTGGCGCCCGGCCCGGCAAGCCTCACCGTGCGCCTGGTGGACGACGACGAGATCCGGGATCTGAACAACCGCTACCGGGCGGCCGACAGGGCGACGGATGTGCTCTCCTTCCCGGGCGAGACGACCCCGGAAGGGCGGCACCTGGGCGATGTGGTGATTTCGGTCGAGACGGCGTTGGCGCGCGGCGGCGCTCCGGTGGAGAGGGAACTCCAGGTGCTCGCACTGCATGGAATCCTCCACTGCCTTGGGTACGACCACGAGGCGGACGACGGTGAGATGGAAGCCCTGGAGCAGCGGCTGCGAGCACGCTTCCTGGGACCGTACAAGACGGGAACCGTGGCGCTCGTCGGACGTCCGAACGCGGGCAAATCGACGCTGATGAACCGGATGCTGGGTGAGAAGCTGGCGATCGTCTCGGACAAGCCGCAGACGACGCGCCACCGGTTGATCGGCATTCTGACCACGGAGCGGGGACAGATCGTGTTTCACGACACGCCCGGCCTGCACCGTCCCCTGCACCGGCTGAACCGGCGCATGGTCCACGCGGCCTCTGCCGCGCTCAAGGAGGCCGACATCGTGTGCCTGATTCGGGACGCGTCGGTTCCGTTCGGCAGGGGAGACGCCTACGCTCTCGATCTCGTCGGCGGCGCGGCGGCAACGGCCCCGGAGCGTCCCATGCTGTGCCTGCTGAACAAGATCGACCAGGTCTCGAAGCCGAAGCTCCTGCCCGAGATCGAGCGCTATGCCGGCCGCGAGGTGTTCCAGGAGATCGTTCCCATCTCGGCGCTCACCGGGGACGGCGTGGAGCAGGTCCTCGAACTCCTCTGGCGAGAACTTCCGGCAGGCGAGCCGCAACACGATCCGGAGCTTCTGACCGTGCACACGGAACGCTTCCTCGTTGCCGAACTGGTCCGGGAGAAAGTGCTCGAGCAGACGCGGGACGAGTTGCCCTTCACGACCGCGGTCGTCATCGAAGCCTGGGAGGATGGTGACAAGCGGACCGACCTGCTTGCGCACATTCTGGTGGACCGGGACAGCCACAAGGGCATCGTGATCGGTCGTGGCGGCAAACGCATCAAGGAGATCGGCACGGCGGCCCGCCGGGACCTGGAGGACTTCCTGGGACGGCGGGTGTACCTGGAGCTGCAGGTCAGGACGCACCCCGGATGGCGCGAGGACACGGCGGTGCTCGGCCGGCTGGAAACGGGCTAGGAGGCTCGCCGCCCCGCCCTTGCTACAGAAACGTCGGATCCGGGGACCTTTTCGCGACAGAGTTGTTGGCCTGACGCCTGTGCGATCGCGGCAGGTGTCGGGACGGTCGCGAAGCGCGGCTCGACCTGGCCCTTTCGCCACGGCAGGTCGGGGTGGTCTGGTCCGACATCCACGCCGAAAACGCACGCGGGCACGGAGGTTGCTAACGCTAGAACCACAACGCCGGCGCCACGGGTTGCCAGTTGATGGACTCGCTGATAGATACAGGCGGCCAAGCGCTTTTCGTGCATGCAGAAAACCGGTCGGGTCGGCGGCTCGGCCACTCAGCTTCGGCGCGGCTTGACCGCGGTAAGGAACAGCAAAGGAGGACTTCATGGCAGAGGCTAGCCCCCAGTCGATCATCGGACGGATCCGGGACGAGGGCGTCCAGATCGTCGATTTCAGGTTCACGGACTTCCCAGGTCTTTGGCAGCACTTCTCGGTGCCGGCCAGCGAGGTCGACGAGAGCACGTTCGAGGATGGGCTCGGGTTCGATGGATCGAGCATCCGCGGTTGGCAGGTGATCAACGAATCGGACATGCTGGTCGTTCCCGAGCCCGGCACCGCGTTCATCGACCCGTACTTCGAGCACAAGACGCTGGTCATGACGTGTAATATCGTCGACCCGATCACGCGTGAGAGCTACGGCCGCGACCCGCGCGGCGTCGCCCGGGCCGCGGAGGCCTACGTGCAGTCGACCGGCCTCGCCGACACTGCGTACTTCGGCCCTGAGGCCGAGTTCTTCATCTTCGACGACGTGCGTTTCGACGGCGGCCCGAACTTCGGTTTCTACGAGGTCGACTCGATCGAGGGCCGCTGGAACAGCGGCGCCGACGAAGGCCCGAACCTGGGCTACAAGCCGCGGTACAAGGAGGGCTACTTCCCGGTGCCGCCGACCGACAAGCACCAGGACATGCGCAGCGAGATGATCCTCATGATGGAGGATCTCGGTCTCAACCCCGAATGCCAGCACCACGAAGTGGGCACCGGGGGGCAGGCCGAGATCGACCTGCGGTTCGCGCCGCTGGTCGAGATGGCGGACGCGATGATGCTCTACAAGTACATCATCAAGAACACCGCCGCGAAGTACGGCAAGACGGTCACCTTCATGCCGAAGCCCCTGTTCGAGGACAATGGCAGCGGCATGCACACGCACCTTTCCCTGTGGAAGGACGGAGTACCTCTCTTCGCGGGCGACGGCTACGCCGGACTGTCCGACATGGCGATGCACGCGATCGGCGGTCTGCTCAAGCACGCGCCGGCGCTCCTCGCCTTCACGAACCCGACGACGAACAGCTACAAGCGACTCGTGCCGGGCTTCGAGGCGCCGGTGAACCTCGTGTACTCCCAGCGCAACCGGAGCGCCGCGGTGCGGATCCCGATGTACTCGCCGTCGCCGAAGGCGAAGAGGGTCGAGTTCCGCTGCCCCGATCCGAGCTGCAACCCGTATCTCGCCTTCGCGGCGCTCCTGATGGCGGCCCTCGACGGCATCCAGAACGAGATCGACCCGGGCAGCTCGCTGGACGTGGACATCTACGACCTGTCGCCGGAAGAGAGCCAGGGGGTTCCCACCACGCCGGCGACGCTCGACGAGGCGCTCGACGCCCTCGAGGAGGACCATGACTTCCTCACGGCGGGCGGCGTGTTCGACGAGGACGTGATCGAGAACCACATCGCGTACAAGCGTGAGAACGAGTGCCAGGAGGTGGCGCTCCGGCCGCACCCGCACGAGTTCGCGCTGTACTACGACATCTAGGCACACCGAGCCTGACGTCACGGCCGGCCACGTGCTCTCAGCGCGTGGCCGGCTTCTTTCTTGGGCGGGAAGTGAGACGTTTCAATACCTATTGAACAACTGGAACTGAATCGTTACACTGAGGCGCATCGTGTCCGCTTGGCCCAAGGAGATCAGGACGAACTTCAGGAGGAAGCCCAATGTCTGTCTGTCGGATTACGCTGGTTGTACTGGTTGCCGTCGTCGCCTTGCCCGGGTTTGCTGCTGCCCAGGAAGACGAACCGGAGGCGGCCGCTGGCCAAGAGGAGACGAAGCCGGTCGTTGAAGAGGCGATCGTCGTAATTGGCGACCTGGTGGGTAGCGGTCTGACCCGTGCCGCCTCCACGCTGTCGGCGGAGGACATTGAAGAGCGGCCGTTCGGCGCGGAAGTCACCCAGAGTCTCGCCAAGATCCCGGGAGTGCAGGTGTCGACCGGAGATACCCGGGGCGGGAGCTTCTCGTACGAGATCTACCTGCGTGGATTGACGGACGAGCAGGTCGGCTTTTCCGTGGATGGCATCCCGACCGGCGACACGCGGTTCAATGGCGGCCAGCCGCCGAACCGGTTCCTCGAGGCGAGCAACGTCGCCAAGGTGGTCGTTTCCCAGAGCTCCGGAGACATCGGTTCTCCGTCCCGGTTTGCCCTCGGCGGCTTCGTCAACTTCGAGACGGTCGACCCGGAAAGCGATGCGGGAGTGGATATCGAGTCGGGATACGGCGAGTTCGGGTACTGGCGTCTGTTCGCACGGGCGGACTTCGGCGACTTCGGGGCTGGTTGGACCGGCTACGTCAGCGCTTCGACGCAAACCCACGAGATCTTCACCGGCCGTCGGAACAGATCGGCGGACCGCGAGCACGCGGAACTGAAGCTCCGCAGGCAGGGCGAGCGCTCGACCGTGCGCTTTCGGGTCAGCTACAACGACCGCGACGACAACGACTTCAACATCATCACCCTGGATGAATACAGGGACGATCCCAGGAGCGACCGCGCGACGGACGCCCTGACCGGCATCCCGAACGTCGACGCGGACTTCGGCGGCGCCCTGGGTGGACTACGAGAAGATCTGCTGGCCTACGTGAACGGTGACTTCCAGCTCACCGACAGGCTCTTCCTGCAGGTGAACCCCTACGTTCACTCGCTTCGAGGCGAATCGCTCCGGTATCAGAACCGCCAGCGGGACCTCGAAGGGGACGATCCGCGCGCCGTGCTCGGCTACGATGAGAACGGAGGTGCGATCCGGCCGTCGGTCCTGCAGGCCAGGGACGGCAACGCGGTTGGCGGCCCGGCGGACCTCAGGATCACCCCCCGCGACCGCGACCGGGTCGGACTGACCTCTGAACTCCTGATCGACGGATCCGACCGTGCCGGCGATCTGAGGGTCGGCCTCTGGCGGGAGAACAACGAGGCGACGGAGTTTCGGAACTTCTACCCGATCCTCAACCCGGGGCGGAGCATCGCGGTGGACCGCAACGACCTGAGGTACGTGGAGTACGAGCGGACCGCGAACGTGGATACGACGATGCTGTACATCCAGGACGAGTGGTCGCTCCTTGACGACCGGCTGACCGTGGATGTGGGGCTGACGCACCACCGGATCGACTACCAGGCGGAGTCTCCACTCGAGTATCGAGTCGCCGTGGACGAGTCCCAGAGTTCCGGGTTGAACCCGAAGGTCGGTTTCTCACTCGAGCTCACGGACGCAGCGGAGTTGTTCGCCGGCTACGCTCAGAACTTCGCCGGCATCCCGGAGGACACGTTCCTGGGCTCGACCGCGGCGATCGATGTCGACGAACTCGAGCCGGTCGAGACGGAGAACTTCGACGTCGGCTTGCGGTTCGTCGGTGACGACTGGGCGTTCCTCGTTCAGGGCTACGTCGTCGATCTGGAGAACCTGATCGGCATCGTGCCCAGGGATCCCGGTGATCCGGAGGACGTGGACGACATCGTCCGTGGCAACGTGGCAACCAAGGCGGGCAACATCGGAGGCGGCGAGACCGTGGGCATCGAGGTCTCGGGGTTCAGGGACTTCGGCATGGCGGACGCCTACCTCTCCTACGCCTGGCAGGACGCGACGCACAAGGGAGCCGCGAATGACGTGGAACGGCTGAGCCTGGCTGCCCAGGGCGTGATCGGCGGGGAGCGCATTCGGGACATTCCCGAGCACGCGCTGTACGCCGAGATCGGTCTGGAGCCCGGTGAGCGTCTGCGGCTCCAGGCGACTGCCAAGTACGTCGGCGAACGGGTCGGCGCGCATCTGATCGTGCCGGACTTCTGCAACCGGTTCTTCTGTTTCGACGAGAGCGGTGCCGGTGTTGACGCCCTCCAGGCGCTTGGCATCGAGACGCTCGACGAGCACATCCTGCTCGGACTTCACGCTCGCTATGACTTCCAAGCCCGTTCAGTCCTCGAAGGCCTCTCGCTTCAGTTGAACCTCGACAACCTGCTCGACGAGGAGTACGTCAGCGCCGTTTCCGGCGCTACCGCCACCCTTCCGGAGTTCGGGGCGGTAGGCGGCGCGGGCCGGACGCTGGACCGGTACTTCATCGGCGCGCCGCGCACCGTGACGTTGTCGGCGCGGTTCGAGTTCTAGCGGCGTGAGACGGGTCACGCTAGCCGTTGCCCTGCCACTGCTCCTCGCCGGATGCGGCGGTGAGGAAGGGCCGGGTGCGGCAGGCGAGGTCGGGGGTACGGTGGCGGCTGCCCGGCCGCTGCGGGTGGTGCTGGTGCTCAACGGCACGCTGGGCGATCGGTCCTTCTTCGACGCTGCCCAGGCAGGTATGGAGCTGGCAGTTGCCGAGTTGGGGATCCAGGCGGCGACCATCGAACTCGGCCACGACCCGGCGACGTGGGCGTCCGGGCTCGCCGACGTAGCGGCCGGCGATGACGCCTACGACGTCCTGATCACGCTGACCTACGTCATGGCGCAGGCTCTCGAGGCGATCGCGGGCAGGCACCCGGATCGACGGTTCATCAGCATGGATGCCGAGGTGGATTCGGACCGGTGCGGTTGCTCTAACGTGCATTCGATCCTCTTTCGGCAGAACGAAGGGGGTTACCTCGCGGGTCTCTATGCGGGCCTGATGACGTCGCGTCCGATTGACGGCATGAACCACGAGCGGGTCGTGGGCGCCGTTGGCGGCATCGAGATTCCGGTGATCGCCGATTTCCTGGGCGGTTTTGAGCAGGGGGCGTCGTCGGTCGAGGGCGTCGAGGTGCTCCAGCAGTACCTGGGCAGCTTCACCGACCCGGCTCGCGGCAAGGAGGTCGCCCTGGGACTCTTCGATCGTCGAGTCGATGTCGTGTTCCATGCGGCCGGGGGCTCCGGGCTCGGTGTCGTGTCGGCTGCCGGGGCACGTGACCGCTGGGTCATCGGCGTCGACTCGAACCAGGCCGCGCTGCTGGGAAGCTCCAGGGTGCCCGGGGCGGATCGGATGCTGACTTCCGTGCTCAAGAACATCGATCGGGCCGTGGTCGATGCTCTCAACGCGCACCTGAACGGCAGTCTCCGCTACGGCGCCTCCGTGAGTCTGGGCCTCGCGGAAGGAGGAGTCGGTCTGGCGGACGGAGAGCAGTTCCGCTCGCTGACGCCGCCGGATGTGATGTCCCGGGTCGAGGCCGCAAGCCGGGACATCGTGGAGGGTCGGATTGTCGTCGTCAGGGCACCGGGAGTGCCGGCGGAGTGAACGCAGGGAGCGGTGCGGCCGAGCCGGAGCCGGCTCCGGCACTTGAACTCCGGGCGATCGAGAAACGCTATCCGGGCGGGGTGCGTGCGAATGCCGGTGTCGACTTCACGCTGTGCCGTGGCGAAGTCCACGCCATCGTTGGCGACAACGGCGCGGGCAAGACGACCTTGATGAAGGTCGCATGCGGCCTGGTGCGCCCGGATTCCGGCTCCATCTTCCGCGCGGGCGAGCGACGCGTCTATCCGACACCCCGCCATGCGCTGGCGGATGGAATCGCGATGGTTCGTCAGGAGCTCAGGCAACCCGAGCACCTGTCGGTCGCCGAGAACGTTGTGCTGGGCGCCGAACCCGTCGATCGCCTGGGGCTGTTCGACGTGCGGGGCGCCGAAGCCCGCACCGAGGAGTTGGCTGACCGCTTCGGCTGGCGTCTGAATCCCCGGGCGCGGCTGGCGACGCTCTCGGTCGGCGACCGGCAGCGGGTCGAGATCCTGCGCGCCGTTCATCGCGACGTGAGGGTCCTGATACTGGACGAGCCGTTCTCGGCTCTTGGCACGGCGGGACGGGAGTCGCTGCGGGAAGGACTGAGGGCGGTCATCAAGGACGGCACGAGCGTGGTTGTCGTCTCCCACAAGATGCGCGAGGTTTCCAGGATGGCCGATCGGGTCGCCTTCATGCGCGCCGGCCGGGTGACGAATGTGCTTGCGGATAAAGGTGAGATCGCGAAGTTGCGGGAAGCGCCCGGGGATTTCACCGCGGACTCCATGGCAACCCGCGGTCGAGATACGGACAGCCCCGCGCTGCTGTCCGTGCGGGAACTCCGCGCCGCGCGCGAGGGTGGGGGAGCCGCGCTTCGGGGTGTGGGGTTCATGCTTTTCAACGGTGAGATCGTGGGTCTTGCCGGAGTCGGAGGCAACGGCCAGCGAGAACTCGTCGACGTCCTGACGGGCGACCGACCGGCAGCTGGCGGGACGATCCGTCTGCGGGGCGTGTCCCTGCTCGGCAAGGCGCGACGCGCGATCCGCGAACTTGGCGTTGGCTACGTTCCGGCCGACCGGGGCCTGAACGGTGTCGCCGAATCGGAGAGCATCAGCGACAACCTGATCGTGAGTCGACACCGGTTCTCGCCGTTTTCGCGACTTGGCTGGCTGAACCACCGTGCCGCCCGTTCGCTCGCTGGAAGGCTGTTGGACGAGTTCGGAATTGTCGCGGCCGATGTCGAAGCGCCGGTCTCTTCGCTTTCGGGAGGGAACGCGCAGAAGCTGATTCTCGCGCGCGAGCTGTCCGCCCGTCCGGAACTCCTCGTCGCGGAACAGCCGACGAGAGGGGTGGATGCCGCAAGCACACGCGCCATCCGCAAGCGGTTGCGCGCGGAGCGCAGTCGCGGGCTATCAGTCCTGCTCGTTTCGTCGGACACCGAGGAGCTGCTCGCCCTCTCGGATCGCATCCTGGTGCTCTACGACGGTCGCATCACGGCGACGCTGGATGAGCTGTCCTCGCTCAGCGAAGCGGACCTGGGCCGCTACATGGTCGGCCTGGCTTCCGAGGGTGCTTCGGCATGAGCCGGTTCCGGCTGAAATGGGGACTCCCGGTCTGGTTGGCGGTCGCCACGGGGCTGGTGGTCGCACTCAGTTGGGCGCCGGTTCGCCAGTTGGACGCGTTTCCGGTGATTCTGGTCAACGTCGCTGTGGCGTCTGCCGTGGTCGTTCACTTCCGTCTCGGCAGGACGGATGGCCTGACCCCGCTACTGGCAATCGGGGTGAGCCTCGTGATCGCGATATCGATCGTCTTCCTGGTGAGCGATGAACCGCTGGGTGCGCTGGAGGCCCTGCTGCTCGGACCCCTGACGCGGTCTACCCGCTGGAGCACCTGGATCACGGATTCGATCACCCTGGCACTACTCGGCTTCGCGTTCGTCATCGTGTTTCGGGCCCGCCAGATCAGCCTCGGAGCGGATGGACAGTTGCACGCCGGCGCGCTCTTCGGAGCGTTGGCCGCCTTCGGCATCGGGCTCCCCGGCTCCGTTCACTGGCTCGTCGTCCTTGCGGCGGCGGCACTTGGCGGTTTTCTGCTCGGCGGGCTTGCGGGAGTGCTCAAGGCTCGCCTCGGCGCGAACGAGGTCGTGTCGACACTCATGCTCAACGTCATCGCTCTGCGCGTGTACGAGGCCGTGCTGAGCGGTCCGCTCCTCGATCGGAGCGCCGGCTACGTTCAGTCGGAGCAGTTTCCGCGGGGCAGCCTCCTGCCCAACCTGGTGTCCCACACCACGATCACGGTCGGGCTCGTCCTCGTGCTGCTGGCGGCCATCGCGCTCACCGTGTACCTGGGGTCGACCACTTCCGGCTACCGGGCGCGCATGGTCGGTGCGAACGCCGCGTTCGCCCGGTATGGCGGTATCGACGAGCGTCGCGTGGTCTGGCTTTCGATGGCTCTGAGCGGCGCGATCGCGGGGCTGGCCGGGGCCCACCTCGTGTTTGGCGTTCACGACCGACTCATCCTGAACGTGTCGATCGGTCTCGGTTACGAGGGAATCGTCGTGGCGTTGCTGGCCAGGAACCGGCCGTGGGCCGTGCCGTTCTGCGCGCTCCTCTACGGATACCTCCGGACGGGAGGGCAGATTCTCGAGCGAGAGAGCGATGTCTCGTACGACTTTGTGCGGGCGGTCCTGGCGGTCGTGCTGCTTCTGATCACGGCCGAGTGGTTCAGGCGCTCGCGTTTCTCGAAACGTGTTGCGACGGCCGGCGATCTGGTCGGCGGGGAGGTCAGAGCCAGCCATGGCTGAACTGACCGCGATCGGAGCCTTCCTGGGTTCCATGCTGCGGGTTTCGACGCCGGTGCTCCTGCCGTCCATGGGCTCGCTGCTCGCGGAACGGGCCGGAGTGATCAACGTCGGACTGGAGGGGATGATGCTGGCGGCGGCATTCGCCGGGGTGGTCACGACGGGGTTCGGCGCACCGCTCTGGGTCGGTCTGATCGCCGCCGTCGCCGCCTCCTCAGGTCTGGCACTGTTGCTCGCGTTCGTCCACTGCCAGCTCCGGGCCGACCTGATCATCGCCGGCCTGGCGATCAACCTGCTGGCGAGCGGCCTCACGGCGGCCCTGCTGTTCGAGTTGACCGGCGACCGGGGCAGTAGCGCGGGCCTGGCCAGCCTTGCCGTTCCGACACTCGAGTTGCCGGTGCTCGCGGCTGTGCCGTTCGTCGGAGGGATCCTTCACACCGTCCTGGGGAGCCAGAACCTGCTGACCTGGGCGGCGCTGCTGAGTCCGTTCCTGGTCGGCGTCCTGCTCTACCGGACCCGCTTCGGTGTACGGGTGCGGGCCACCGGTCAGAACCCGGAAGCTGCCGCGGTCGCCGGCGTCGCCGTCCGCCGGATTCGCTACCTGGCCCTCCTCTGGAGTGGCGTTTTCGCAGGTCTCGGAGGGGCCTTCCTCGGCATGGGCTACCTGACGATCTTCCAGAGAGACTTCGTCGCCGGACGGGGATTCGTCGCTTTGGCGGCCCCGATCCTGGGGCGCGGCCGCCCTCTGCCGACCGCCGCCGCGGCGTTGCTGTTCGGTGCCGCGGATGCGTTCTCGCTGCAGCTCCTGTCGAGCAGCGTGTCCAGCCAGCTCATCCACGCCTTCCCGTACTTCGTCACGTTGACCGCACTGGCGCTCTTCGCCGGTTGGGCCGTCTGGAAGCGCGGGGCAACTCTTCGGCGCCCCAGTTGAGTTCAGGGAGGAAGGCTAATGAAGGAACAAGCTGTGGACTTGGCAATCGTCGGGTGTTCTGCACTGGTGCAAGGGGAATCGGGGCTGGGCTTCGAGGATGATGTGACCATCGAGGTGAAGGAAGGTCGGATCGCGGCGATCGGGCCAAGCTGCCCGAAAGCCGGCCAGGAAGCCGAACGGTGGATCGATGGCCGGGGCCTGTACGCGCTTCCGGGTTTCATCAACGCTCACACACACGTCGCGATGACCCTCTTTCGGGGGGCCGTCGAGGACGTGGCTGTGGATTCCTGGTTCAACGACCACGTCTGGCCCATGGAAGTGAATCTCGAGGCGCGAGATGTCTGGCTCGGGGCCATGCTCGGCTGCGCCGAGATGATCGAAAGCGGGGTGACCACATTCGCGGACCACTACTTCTTCGCGGACCAGGTCGCCGCGGCAGTCGAGCTGTCAGGGCTGCGGGCCAATCTCGGCTTGACCTTTCTGGCGAACCAGGGGGACGCGGGATTCGGTCGATCGATCGCCTTCAGCGAGGAATGGAATGGCGGAGCAGGCGGGCGAATCACGACGAGTGTGGCGCCGCATGCTCCCTACACCTGCGACGACCGGCAGCTCTCGATGGCGGCGGCGGCCGCCGAGAGGCTTGGCGTGCGGATTCACATTCACGCTGCCGAACACCTCGAGCAAACCGAGGCTTCCGTACGGGAGCGGGGCATGACTCCCATTCAGCAACTGGAGAACGCCGGCGTCCTCACGGCGGGCGTTCTGATCGCGCACGGCTGTGGTGTCGTCAAGGACGACCTTCCCCTGCTCGAGGCAAGACGCGGCAAGGTCGCCTTCGCCCACTGCCCGAAGGTCTACCTGAAGCATGGACTGGCGCCGTTGACACCTATCCGGGCGCTGCTCGAGCGGGGCGTGGCGGTCGGGCTGGGCACGGACGGAGCCGCCGGCTGCAACACGCTGGATGTCGCGGAGAGCCTCCGGTTGATGGCGCTCACCCAGAAGCACGCGGAGCGCGATGCGAGGTGGATGCCCTTGAACACGGCGCTGCAGTTGGCGGGTCCCGGCAGCGCGGCGGCCGTCGGGCTCGATGGCCTGATCGGGGCGCTCGCGCCCGGCTATCGGGCGGACATCGTGCTGGTCGATCTCTCTGGATCGCACTGCCAGCCCCCGCATGACCCCGCGGCCGCGATCGTCTACAGCATGCGGGCCTCGGACGTCAGGACGACGATCGTCGATGGCTCGGTCCTGATGGAAGACCGGAAGCTGTCGACGGTCTCAACTCAGGAGATTCTCGACGAGGTTCGGGAACGACTGCCCCGTCTCCTCGACACCGCCCATGGACGGCGTATGGCCCGCTACCCGCTGGCCCGGATAGCGGAACCGCGGGAAGCGGGCTGAAACGAACATCAGACAAGGAGGCTGGAACAATGGTCTCGGTACTGCTGGCTGGAGAAACCTGGATGACCCACTCGGTCCATCACAAGGGGTTCGACACGTTCGTCACGTCGGAGTACGTGACGGCCGGCCTCGAATTCTGCGATGCCCTGCGGGACGCGGGACACACCGTTGCTCGAGTTGCGGCCCACGAAGTCGGGACGGACTTCCCCGGGACGGCCGAGGAACTGGGCGACGTAGACGTTCTGGTGCTGAGCGACGTGGGCGCCAACACGTTCCTCCTTGGGCCGCGAACCTTCAATCGCTCTGAACTGGCGCCCAACAAACTCCTCGCGATTCGGGAGTTCGTCGCCCGAGGCGGCGGTCTTCTCATGGTCGGCGGGTACATGTCCTTCAGCGGCATCGAGGGCAAGGCCCGCTACGGTCGGTCGCCACTCGCCGATGTCCTTCCGGTTGAGATCGGAACCGGTGACGATCGGGTGGAGCGGCCGGAGGGAGTTGCGCCGGTCTGTCGACCGGGCCATTCGGTGAGCGCCGGACTGGAAGGGGGCTGGCCACCGCTGCTCGGGTGGAACAAGGTGCGTGCGCGCAGCGAGGGGCGCGTTCTCGCTTCCTGCGACGACGATCCTCTGCTCGTCGTCGGCGCTTTCGAAGCGGGCCGGGTGGCCGCGTTCGCGTCCGACCTGGCTCCCCACTGGGCACCGCCCGGCTTTCTTGATTGGGAGGGCTACTCGCGGCTCTGGGATCAGCTCGTGACCTGGCTGGCCGGCACCGGGGAGCCAGCCTGACGCGGGCCACCCCCGAAACACGGGTGATACATTCGGCCGCCTCGCCTACGGCTCGAAACACACGTAGAGGCCGCATTCCGCCAACGCGGCGGGTCAGGAACTGGACTAGTGGCGACCACGCTCAAGGACGTTGCGCGGGCGGCCGGAGTGTCGGTCGCGACCGCTTCCTACGCTCTGAGCGGTCGCGGTTCGGTGGGTGACGCCACGCGGCGGCGCGTCATCGAGGTTGCCGACGAGTTGCGCTACCAGCCGAATCTCAGCGCCAAGGCGATGCGAACGGGACGGACCGGGACGATTGGCCTGATTCTCCCGGACCTGACGAACCCCTTCTTCCCGACGCTCGTGCAGAACGTCGTCGTTGCGGCGAGGGAAGTCGGGCTCGGAGTGTTCGTCACCGACAGCCAGGGCTCCAAGGAGACGGAGCGCCGGATCGCGGCGGGGTTGATCCGCCACGGCGTCGATGGCTTGGTGTGGTTTCCGGTCACGGATGAGGACACTGTCGGAGAGATTCTCGCCGAGGTTCCTACGGTCGTACTGGATCGGGATCTTCCTGGATTCGACAGCGTAACGGCCGATTTCGAGCAGGGGGGGCGTTTGGCGGCCCGCACGCTGACGGAAGCGGGACACCAGAAGATCGGCGTGATCTCCGGGCCTCAGGGGGCGTCCAGTTCGAGGCGACGGACCCGCACCATCGTCGACGAGGTGCGATCGGAAGCGACGCTCGTCTGGCATGTGACGAACGCCTACTCAACGGATCTCGAGCCCAAGGTGATCGACCGACTCAAGGAGGGGCGGGTGACGGGCGTGATTGCGGGGAACGATCTGATCGCCGTTGGCGCCATGAAGGAGCTTGGAAAGGCTGGCGTGTCGGTGCCCGAAGACGTGTCGATTGTCAGTTTCGACAACACGCCTCTTTGCGAGATTGTGAGTCCGCCGCTCTCGAGTATCAACGTGCCGGGTGAGGAGATGGGGGTCGAGGCGCTGCGCATGCTGGCACGCCGGATCGAGAACCCCAGGGAACCGCGCCGGCGCACGATGTACGACGTCGAGCTGGTCGCCAGAGGCTCGGTCAGGGTCCTCTCCTAGTCACCCCGGCGCGGAACGGCCGCTACGGTAGCTGGTACCGTTGCGCGCCAATCCTGATCAAGAGCGCCGGGCGCTGGAGGAGGTTTCTTTCGTGAAAGACGTAGCGATTCGCACTCTTGGCGTGGTGCTGGGGTTGACGATAAGCCTGCCCGCCGTCGCCGACGATTGGCCGCAGTGGCGGGGCGCCGACCGCTCCGGCGTGTGGCAGGAGGACGGCATCCTCGAGCGGTTCCCGGAGGACGGCCTGAAGGTCGTGTGGCGCAAGCCGATTCGCGGCGGTTACTCGGGGCCGGTGGTCGCGGACGGCCGGGTCTTCGTGACGGACTGGCAGCGTATTGAAGGGACACGCGCTATCACGGGGAAGGAGCGCATCCTGGCGCTCGACGAGGAGACCGGCGAGGAGCTCTGGAGTCACGAGTGGGACGTGAACTACTCGGCGCTCCAGCAGAGCTACGCGATCGGTCCCCGTTCGACGCCGGCCGTCGACGGCGACCGGCTCTACGTGATCGGCGCGGTCGGCCATCTGTTCGCGCTCGAAGCCGAGACCGGCGAGGTGATCTGGAGCTACGACTCGGTGGAGCAGGGCGGCGCCAGCATCACGATCTGGGGCTTCGCCACGTCGCCGCTGGTCCACGGCGACCTGCTGATCCAGATCGTCGGGGCCGAGCCGGACGGCAAGGTGATCGCCTTCAATAAGCACACGGGGGAAGAGGTCTGGCGGTCACTGTCCTCGGACTGGGAGATGGGCTACGGCCAGCCGATGATCTTCGAGGCCGGCGGCGTGGAGCAGCTCATCGTCTGGGAGCCGAAGGCGGTCAACTCACTCGACCCGGCGACCGGCGAGGTCTACTGGACCGTTCCCTGGGAAGTCGCGTCGGGCATGACCGTGACGACCCCCGTGATCGACGGCAACCGGCTGCTCTTCAGCCAGTTCTACCGCGGTTCCCTGCTGCTCGAGCTCGCCGAGGACAAGCCCGAGGTCAAGGAACTGTGGCGCGGTCAGAGTCGCAGCGAGATGCCGGAAGAGACCCAGGGCCTCCACTCCCTGATCACGACGCCGATTCTCGAGGGCGACACGATCTACGGGGTTTGCTCCTACGGCCAACTTCGCGGTCTGAACGCGTCGGACGGCTCACGGCTCTGGGAGAGCGACAAGATGACCCGGCAGGGCCGCTGGGGCGCGGCCTTCATGGTCAGGCACGGTGACCGCTGGTTCGTGACCAACGACGTCGGCGACCTGATCATCGCCCGCTTCTCGCGGGACGGCTACGAGGAGATCGACCGCGCCAGGCTGATCGAACCGACCACGCGCTCCGGCTTCGGCCCGCGGCGCTTCTACGACGCGATGGTGAACTGGACGCACCCGGCCTACGCCAACCGTCACATCGTTGCGCGGAACGACGAGGAGATCATCCGTGTCTCCCTTGCCGCGGAGTAGATCGGCCCGGATCGGCCGCCGGGCCGCGCTCGGGGCTCTGCTGCTCGCTCTCGCGAGCCTGCCGGCCGCGGGCCAGAGGACATCCGAGTTCTGGGAGCGGGCGATCGTCGCCTTCGAGGCCCAGGACCGCGAGCAGCCGCCTCAGCCCGGCGGCACGATGTTCCTGGGTTCGTCGAGCATCGTGTTCTGGGACCTGGAGCGGTGGTTCCCGAAGAGTCGCTTCCCCGATCTGCGCGCCGTCAACCGCGGCTTCGGCGGTTCGACGATCGCCGATTCGCTGTACTTCTTCGACCGCATCGTCCCGCCGCACCGGCCGGCTCGAATCGTCTTCTACGCCGGCGACAACGACATCTCCGCCGGCAAGTCGGCGCAGACCGTCGCCGCCGACTTCGCCGAGCTGGCTGACCGCGTGTGGGCGGAGTGGCCCGAGACGCGGCTGATCTACGTCGCGATCAAGCCGAGCCTGGCGCGCTGGCACCTCGCACCCGAGATGCGAGCGGCGAACGCGCTGGTCGCGGCTGCCGCGGAGGACGAGCCGAGGCTCTCCTTCCTCGACATCGACACGCCGATGATCGGCGCCGACGGGCAGCCGCGGCCGGAGCTCTTCGTCTCCGACGGCCTGCACCTGTCCGACCACGGCTACCGGTTGTGGACGGATCTCCTGGCCCCGCACCTCGGCGGTCGCGAGGGGGCGGGTCCGACGGGCGAACTCATCATCCCGCTGGAGCACTGGCACAACCACGGTTCCTCCATCGTCGAACTTCCGAACGGCGACCTGCTGACCGCCTGGTTCCATGGTTCGGGCGAACGGAGGTCGGACGACGTGCGGATCCTGGGCGCCCGCCTGCGGGCCGGCGCCCGGACGTGGAGCGAGCCGTTCCTGCTCGCGGACACACCGGGTTTCCCTGACACGAACTGCACGCTGCTGCTCGAGCCCACAAGCGCCGGCGGCCACCGGCTGTGGCTGTTCTGGCCGACGATCCAGGCGAATCTCTGGGAGAGCGCCCTGATGAAGGTCAAGGTGTCGACCGACTTCGACGGCCCGGGGCCGCCGGTGTGGCAATGGCAGGACGTGCTCCACATGAAGCCGGGCGAGGGCTTCCACGACCTGGTGGCGGAGAGGACGGACGAGTACTTCCGGAGCCTGGGTTTCGCCGACGCCAGGGATCCGACGCTGCCCGAACGCACGCGTAACTGGGCGGCGCGCAATCTGGAACAGGCGGCGGACAAGCTGACCCGCCGCCTCGGCTGGTTCACCCGCGCCCATCCGGTCGTCCTGCCGCTGCCCGAGGGCGGCCAGCGACTGCTCCTGGGGCTCTACTCGGACGGCTTCAGCTTCGCCTCCGCCACGTACAGTGACGACGGCGGCCACAGTTGGACGATGAGCGAGCCGATCATCGGCGGCGGCAACATCCAGCCCACGTTCGCGTTGCGCGACGACGGCACGCTGCTCGCGTTCATGCGCGACAACGGTCCGCCGCCCGAGCGCGCTCACGTCGCCGAGTCGAGCGACCTGGGAGCGACGTGGACGATCGCCCGCGACCACCCGGACCTCGTCGAATCCGGCGCCGGGCTCGAAGTGCTGAAGCTCGCGAGCGGCCGTTGGATCGTCGTCCACAACGACATTCCCGACGGCCGCTACCAGCTCGCCGTGTCGGTCTCCGAGGACGAGGGCAGGACGTTCAGGCGCCGGCGCTACATCGAGCGCGAGGAGAAGGACGTCGGCCGCTACCACTACCCGTCCGTCATCCAGGCCCGGGACGGCCGCATCCACGTGACCTACAGCTACCACGTCGCCGGCGCGCTGGACGACGGCGGCCAGGGCAAGAGCATCAAGCACGTCAGCTTCGACGAGGCCTGGCTGCTGGGCAGCGACTGAGGACCCCACTGGGTGCGCCGGCGTCCCCGCCGGCTTGAAGCGCGACGCCGCGAAGCGGCGAGCCCGAGTCCTCCAGGCTCGAGCCGCTGATACCTTTGCTCCTTCCGCAACCAACCGGGAGAGCCTCCATGCGCATACGCCTGCCCGCCGTCGTCGTCCTCGTCGCCGCAGTCATCCTGCTCGCCGCCTGTGCCCCCCAGGACACCGGCAGCACGGGCGCTAGCGATACCTTCGCCGGCCTCCCTCGCGCCACGCCCGAGAGCGCGGGTATGTCGAGCGAGCGGCTCGACCGCATCCGGCCGGCGTTCGAGAGCTACGTGACGGAGGGCAAGCTGTCCGGCGTGATTACCGTCGTCGCGCGCGACGGCCAGGTCGTTCACTTCGAGGCCAGCGGTCACCAGGACGTCGAGGCCGGCGAACCGATGACGGAAGACACCCTCTTCCGCATGTACTCGATGACCAAGCCGATCGCGTCCGCGGCGCTGATGATGCTCTGGGAGGAGGGCCACTTCCTGCTCTCGACGCCGTTGTCCGCGATTCTCCCCGAGTTCGCCGACACGGAGGTCTACGTCTCCGGCGACGGCGGCGACATGGAGACGGAGCCGCCGCGGCGGCCCATCGTCGTCCGCGACCTGATGACCCATACCTCCGGCCTGACCTACACCTTCATTCCCAGCCCGGTGGCCGCCAGCTACGCGGCCGCGGGCCTCAAGGGCTCGGCGGACGCCGTGCCCCACGACGACCTGGCGCACTACGTCCGGGAGCTGGCGAAGCAGCCCCTGCTCGCGCATCCCGGCACCGCCTGGAACTACAGCGTCGGCCTGGAGGTCGCTGGCCGCGTGGTCGAGGTCGCTTCCGGGCAGACCTTTGGCGAGTTCCTGAAGGAGCGCATTTTCGATCCGCTGGGCATGGTCGACACGGCCTTCCACGTCCCGGACGAGAAGCTCGATCGCCTGGCCGTGAACTACGCGCCGACGCCGGAGGGCGGCATCGTGGTCATGGACGATCCTGAGACCAGCGCGTACCGCAAGCCGCCGAAGGTCGAGATGGGCGGCTCCGGCCTCGTCGCCACGGCCGGCGACTACCTGCGCTTCGCCCAGATGCTGGCGAACGGCGGCGAACTCGACGGCGTGCGCATCCTCGGCACGCAGACCGTCGCCCTGATGATGGACAACCACCTCGGCTCGGCCTACGGGCCGTCGCCCATGTCGAGCCTGAACCTCGACATGGGAATGAGCGAGGGCATGGGCTACGGCCTCGGCGGGTACTCGATCACCGACACCGGGCTCACCGGATTGCCGGCCTCGCCCGGCACCTACGGCTGGGGCGGCGCCGCCTCGACCGACTTCCTCGTCGATCCCGAGGAGGACCTCGTCGCCATCGTGCTGACCCAGTTGCTGCCTACCGGCACGTATCCGCTGCGGCCGACGATGGAGGTGCTGACCTACCAGGCGATCGTGGACTAGGCGCGAGGAGACGAAGATGAGCAAGCTCCGACGACCGCCTCGGCGTCCACCGAGAGCGCCGGTGAGGGCCGCGGGCGTTGCCGCCGCGTCGCTGCTGATCCTGGCCGGAGCCTCTATCGCCCAGGAACGCGGCTTCTACGCGGGCTACGCCGCCTCGGCCGAGCAGTTCGACGCCACCTTCTCGAAGAGCGTCGACAACACGGATCCCGACACCCTGGTGCCCGAACCGCGGCGCGGCATGGTGTTCCACGACACGAGTTCGGCCGACACCGTCGACCTGGCGGCCGGCTTCCTGGCCGGCTACCGCGCGCCTCTGGGTGACGGCGGCGCCTACCTGAGCACGGAGATCGACGTGTTGTTCCACAGCGGCGAGCCGGACGGCCAGCTCGCCGGCGTGGGCACGTCGCCGGAACGCAAGCAACTGGGCGAGAGCTGGCCGGACGCCTGGTCCCTCGACAAGAGGCGCAGCTACGGCCTGACTCTGCGGCTCGGCTTCCAGCCGGAATCGCTCCAGTCCCGGGACATGAGCCTCTACCTGCTCGGCGGCGTCCGGCTCTTCAAGGCGCGCTTCAGCACGACCTTCGAGGGCTGCCTGACGGCTGAGCCGTGTTCGTCGTCCGAGTACGTCTCGGGGACCGACGGCCGCGACGTGGATCCGATAGCCACCACCCTGGGCCTCGGCCTGGAGAAGCGGTTCGGCAGCGGCGAGTACGCCCGCCGGATCTCCCTCAGGTTCGAGGCGGCCTACAGCCGGTACGGCGACGAGTCATGGATCGCCGACTTCCCGGACGTCCGGGTCACCGTGCCGTCGACGGTGGAGGCTGACGGCATCGGAGTCACCGTGAGCATGATGCGGTTGTTCGGCGCCGTCGACTAGCCAGGGCGTACGGCTCAGGCGTACATCACCGACGCCGCCTGCTCCCGCAACGCGGTCGGGTTTCCCAGCATCTGCCGGTCGTAGCCGGCGCGCTTGTAGAAGATGTGCATGTCACACTCGTGGGTGAAGCCGATGCCGCCGAAGACCTGGGTGGTCATCGTGACGGCCTGGCTCGCCACGTCCGTGGCGTGGGCCTTGAGCAGGGGGGCGAAGTGGTCGATTTCGTCCGAGCCCTCGTCCCAGGCGTCGGCGGTGTGCCAGAGCAGGGACTGGACGGGCTCGACTTCGGCGAGAACCTCGGCGCAGATGTGCTTCACGGCCTGGAAGGAGCCGATGATGCGCTCGAACTGCTTGCGCTCCTTGGCGTAGTCGACGGCGATGTGCAGCCCCTTCTGGGCGGCGCCGAGGGCGTCGGCGGCAAGGGCGATCTGGGCGCCGTGGACGGCGCGCCTTGTGCCGTCGGCGCTGCCGCCGAGGCTTTCCGCGGCGTTCAGGTCGACGCCGGAGAAGGTGACTTCGGCGACCCGGCGGGTGTCGTCGACCGTCTCGAGGGGCTCCACCTCGATGTCCGGCGTGGTTGCGTCGAGCAGGTGCAGGCTGCCCCCGGATTCGAGCAGAAAGGCGTCGGACCAGGCGGCGTCGGGCACGTAGAGGACTGTTCCGTCGACGCGGCCGTTCCGGACCGGGGCATCGAGAATCGGCGTGATCAGGGTGCGCCCTTCGGCGATTCCCTCGAGCAGGCCGTTCCGCCGGTCGCTGTGGTCGGCGCCGGCGATCAGCAGCGGCGCCAGGACGTAGGACGAGTGGAAGTTCACCGGCGTCGCGGCGCGGCCGATCTCCTGTGAGGCGATCGCTGCCTCCTGCATGCCGAGTCCCGAGCCGCCAAGGTCCATGTCGACCAGGAGGCCGGTGATCCCCTGGTCTCCGAGCTGTCCGTGGATCGACTCGTCCTGCCCGGACTCGGAGTCCATCACGCGGCGGACGCGCTCGATGCCGACGTCCTGAGCCAGAAAGCGGGCGATCGAGTCTCGGAGCAGCTCCTGCGGCTGCGTCAGTCCAAAGTCCATGTCGAGGACTCCTTGATGTCTTGGCCTGCCGGCTCTAGGCCGCGGCCGGCTTCGGCTCACGCGGCAGTCCAAGTCCCCGCTCGCCGATGATGTTCTTCTGGATCTGGGCGGTGCCGCCGCCGATGATCAGGCCGAGGGCGTACATGTAGTTGCGCTGCCAGTTGCCGTAGTCGCGGACGTGCTTCGAGCCGCGCTTGAGCACTCCGCGCTCGGCCATCGCGTCGATCGCCAGGGCGCAGACGTCGTAGTTCAACTGGCAGTTGTTCAACTTGACGATCAGGCCGCCGGCGCCGGAGTCCCGCTTCTTCAGCCGGTCGGTGAGGAGGCGCAACTGGTGGTACTTCATCGCCTGCACCCGGCCCTCCAGCTTGAGCAGGCGGTCGCGGTAGACGGGCGAATCGATCAGACCAGTCTCACGGAGGATGTCGACACAGCCGGTCAGGTAGTTCTCCGTCGCGTTCGAGCGGCCGAGCATGTTGCGCTCGAAGCGCAGGGTGTACGTGCCGACCTCCCAGCCCTGGCCGGGGCGGCCGATCACGTTCGTCGCGGGGACGCGCACGTCGGTGAAGAAGACCTCGTTGAAGGAGGCATCGCCGGTCATCGTCATCAACGGCCGCACGTCGAGGCCGGGCGTGTCCATCGACAGGACGAGATAGCTGATGCCGCCGTGCTTTCCGGCGTCCGCTTCGGTGCGGATCAGGGCGAACATCATGTCGGCTTCCCGGGCGCCGCTGGTCCAGATCTTCTGGCCGTTGATCACGTACTCGTCGCCGTCCAGAACCGCGGACGTCCGTAACGACGCCAGGTCCGAACCGGAGCCCGGCTCGCTGTAGCCCTGGCACCAGATCAGCTCGCCGCGGATCGTGGGCCGGATCAGTTCCTGCTTCTGGTCTTCGCGGCCGAAGTGAAGCAGGGTCGGGACGAACATGCTGATGCCCTGGTTCTCCATGCCGAGGGAGATGCCGGCGTTCTGGAATTCCTCCTCGATCACCAGGCTGGCGAGGGCATCGGGCTCGTGCCCGGCGCCGCCGTAGCGTTGCGGGATCTCGCGGCCGGCGTAGCCGGCAGTCACGAGCCGTTTCTGCCACTCGACGACGCGATTGCGGACCTCGGAGGCGTCACCGCCGAAGCCGGGTCCGGCGGGGACCGCGACGTTCTCGTTGACGGCGAAGAAGGAGCGAACTTCCTCGCGGAGTTCGTCGTACTGGGAACCGATCGATGTATCCATGGTGGCGCGACTTTATCGCGGCCGGATCGCTCCCGTCAGGGCCGCGGAGCATTCGGAGTAAGCTGGCGGACAACGAACAGCGGCGGTGGGGGCGAAATGAGCGACGACACGGTAGAAGGGGACTTGGCGGCAGAGGCAGAGGCAGAGGGCTCCAGCGAACAGGCGCCGTCCAGCCGTGACGCCCTCCGGCTGGACCAGTTGCGCCAGGCGGCCTCGGCGGCCGGCGTCGACGCGGTGGTCCTGACTCCGGCAGCCACGATGACGTGGCTCCTGGGTCACGAGTTCGAGGCCCACGAGCGGCTCTTCCTGCTGATCGTTCCAACGTCCGACGCGGCGGTGGCCGTCGTTCCGGCCCTGGAAGAGGCGAACTTCCGTGGCGCTGCGCCGTCCGTCGAGTCGCTTCACCTCTGGGACGATGCGGACGGCCCGGAGAAGGCCGCCGCGGATGCCTTCAAATGCCTGGCCAAGGCTTCCCGGGTCGCGGTTGAGCCGTTGAGCCTGCGCTACATGGAGTTCGGGCACCTGCGGCGGGAACTCCCGAATGCGACGATCGAAAGCGCCGAGAGCGTCGCGACCGCACTGCGGCTCAGGAAGAGCGACGAGGAAGCGGCGCTGATGAAGAGGGCGTCGAAGATCGCGGAGGCGGCGCTCGAGTTCACGCTGCGCGACGTGAAGCCCGGACGCAAGGAGGTCGAGATCGCGTCCAAGCTCTCGAGCGAACTGCTGCGGCGGGGCGGAGGCGGCATCTCGTTCGGACCGATCGTCCTGAGCGGACCCAAGTCGGCCTTGCCGCACGGCGTACCGGACGATCGCGAGATGCAGGAAGGCGAGTTCCTCCTGATTGACTTCGGAACCTCTTTCGAGGGCTACCACTGCGACATCACCCGTACCTTCGTGGTCAGCGGTTCGCCCACCGACCGGATGCGAGAGGTCTACGAAGCGGTCCTGCAGGCGAACATCCGCGGTGTCGCCGCGTCCCGCCCCGGAGTCACCTACGACTACGTCCACAAGAACTGCCAGGCCAACCTCCACGCCCCCCGTTTCAAGGAGTTCATGACCCACCGCACCGGCCACGGTCTCGGCCTCGAGATCCACGAGCCCCCCTCCGTCATGGCCGGCAACGGCGACGCCGTCGAAGAAGGCGCCGTCTTCACGATCGAACCAGGCCTCTACCTCAACGGTTGGGGCGGCGTGCGGATCGAGGACAACGTTCGGGTCACGGAGCAGGGCTGCGAGTTGCTTACGTCGTCACCGCGGGAGCTGCGTATCCTCGGCGCCTAGAAGTGAAGGTGGAGGCCGACCTGGCCGCGGCGGCTGTCGGCCAGGCCGCTTCGGATCGTGCCGTCGAAGTTGAACAGCAGGGAGCCCTGGGCGGCGTCGAGGCGGTTGTCGGCGTTCGTGACGTTGAAGATCTCGAAGACCGGTTCGAGGGTCACGCCCCGTCCGAGGGTGAAGGGTTTGGACAGGCGGATGTCCCAGGTCAGGAAGTCGTTCTCTCGACGCAGTGTGTTGCGTTGCAGGATGCTGCCGTCGGCGCAGACGCGGTCGGACGGCTGGGCGGCCCGTTGACCGCGGTCGGCGCAGGACTCGGACACCGGCGATGCGGATAGATACCGGAACACGTTGCTGAACTGGATGTCGCGGGGCAGGGCGAAGAGCAGGTAGCCGGCGACCTGGTGCCGGCGGTCGCGGTCGGACCAGCCGAATTCCGGCCCCAGGTTCGTGGGGTCTGCGTAGCGGAACGTGAACGGATCGCGCTCGTTGTCGTCGTCCGAGCGATCGCGGCTCAGGGTGTAGTTCATCTCGAAGGTGAGCAGTCCGTCGACGGCGTCCCGTCCGCGCAGGGTGGCCGTCAGTCCGTGGTAGCGGGAGCGCGCCGAACTCTCCGTGTTGTTCAGCGCGTTGATGCCGCCTCCGCCGGGATGCGTGCCGACGCCGAAGGGCGATCCGAAGGCCGGGTGGTTGCGGTCGACGAAGCGGAACAGCTCGTTGGTACGGGCATGCTGGTAGGCGAGTTCGGCGGTCATGCCGCGGCCGAGCCGGCGCTCGAAGCCCGCGCCGAAGGACCAGGTCTCGGGCAGTTCGAGATCCCGGTCGGCGACCGTGATGTCGGGCAGGAAGGGCAGGGTGTTCGAACCGTCGATCTGCTCGTCGATTGGCGGCACCGGGCCGAGCGCCGGCGAGGCGGCGCTGCTCCTGAACAGGGTCTGCTGGAAGGCGCCGTTCGTGACGCGGGGGCCGACCAGCACGAGACTCGGGATGCGGGAAACGTAGGAGCCCGCGTTCAGCCGGACGACATTGGCGCCGTCGCCAGAGGCGTCCCACACCAGGCCAAGGCGCGGCTGGAAGTTGTCGAGATCGTCCGGGATCGTGCCGTCGGATGGAAAGCGAGGATCGTCGAGGTAGGGGGCGTACCAGGTGTCCCGCGGCGCGATCAGCGGGTCGGGGCTCCAGGTTCCCTCCCAGCGCAGCCCGAGGTTCAGGAGGACCCGGTCCGTCGCCTGCCAGGTGTCCTGGAGGAACAGACCGACCTCATCGACGTCGAACGCCTGCCGGCCCAGGTCCTCCGGCGGGATGCCGGGAACCGTCGCGGCCTGCAGGTAGAGCAGCACGGGCCCGGTGATCTCCGCCCCCGCCGGGCAGACGCCGGCGGCGCTGCTCGAGCCGTCGGAGCAGGTGACGTAGCGGTTCCCATGCTCGACGAAGTGGATGAAGCCGTCCACCGAATCGAAGATGTAACGACTGTTGCCGAAGCCCAGGAACTGCTGGGCGATGCCGGTCCGGTTCGCCTCGATTCCCGCCTTGACCAGGTGGGCGCCGAGCAGGGTGGAGACGTTGTCGACGAGCTGCTGGCGGTCGTCCGCCGCGTCCGCGCCGATCGGCAGGAAGAACGGCAGGCCGATGCGGAAGCCGTCGGCGAAGTCCATCGCGATGTCGGGGAAGGGCCTTCCGCCGAGAACCTGGTAGGGCGGCTGGGGAGGCGGTTCGACTCCCGGCTGCAGCGGTCCGCCGTAGCGCCGCGGCCGGTGCTCGCGCGCCCATTGCAGGCGGAGCTCGTTCGAGGTCCGGTTGCTGAGGAGGGAACGCAGGCTGAGGTTGACCGCGTGCGAGTAGTTCTGCTCGATGCCGTTCGCGGACAGGCCCCAGGAGTCGACGTCGAAGGTGCCGTTCTCCTGCTCGGACCAGGTGTAGTTGTACTTGACCGACGCCTGGTGGCTTTCGCTCAGGTTGAAGTCCAGCTTGGCGATCAGGGCGCGGTTGTCGTCCGTGCGCTCGATGGGGCCGAACTCGTCGTCGAAGAGGCCGGCCCAGCGGCTCTGCAGGAAACGGTCGAGCCTCGCCAGGTTGGATGGGCCGGCGACGCTGCGCACGATCTGCTTCGTCTCGGAGGCGTCCTGCTCGTCGTAGGCGCCGAAGAAGAACACCCGCTCGCGCCGGATCGGCCCGCCAAGCGTGAAGCCGTACTGCAGGCGCTCGAAGTCCGGCTTCGCCGCCTCGCCGGCCGGATGCTCGGTCGAGATTCCGTCCCATTGCCGGAACGTATGCATCGTTCCTTCCAGTTCGTTCGTCCCCGACTTCGTGATCACGTTGACGAAGCCGCCGGCCGAGCGCCCGAACTCGGCCGTCGCGCCCTGGTTGATGACCACCATCTCCTGAATCGCGTCCTGGTTGAAGGTGAAGGCCGGACGCTGCCCGCCGCGCTGCTCGCCGAAGAACGAGTTGTTGAAATCGGCGCCGTCGACGATGAAGTTGTTGAAGATGCCGCGCTGACCGCTGATGTTCAGCTCGTCGCCGTCCGGCCCCTGGGAGAGCGAGGCGCCCGGGGTCAGCAGAGTCAGGTCGAAGAAGTTGCGGCCGTTCACGGGCAGGCCCTCGATCACCTCGTCGGAGAGCCGCTGGGAAGTCGTCACGTCTTCGGTGGCTGGTGTCTGGTAGGCGTCCTCGCTGACCGTGATCTCCTCGGCCACCACCTCCTTCAGCGCGATGTCGAGGTTCAGGCTCTCGCCGACCCCTAGCGTGAGGCCGGAGAGCCGCTCCATCAGCCCCTCCGCGTCCTTCGTCGCGATCACTTCATAGGAACCGAGCGGCAGCAGGGTGCGGGCGAACGTGCCGGTGGCCGTCGTTTCGACGGAGGTCACGAGTCCCGTTTCCGCGTGCTGGATCAGCACCTGGACGCCAGCGACCGCCGCGCCGTCGGGGCCGCGTACGGTACCGCGGATGATGCCCGTGGTCGCCTCGGACTGGGCGGTTGCGGGAGGGGTTCCGGCTGCCGCCATGACGAGGCCCCCAGCAGCCAGCAAGGACCGAATGTGCCGAAACCGATGCAGCATGGCGGCAATCGTAGCTGTTCCTCGGCGCGGTGCCGTGCGGGCCTCTTCCCCTCTGTTTTGAGGGCGTGGGTCTGTGGTTGTCACGGTACAATCACGAAACACTTGGCCAGAGTGACGAAAGCGAGTCCAAGCCGTGACGAACGGTGACGAAGAGGGATGGCGGATCCGCTTGGCGTAGCCGCGCAACTTGGGTTGAGCGTTACCACCCTGCAGGAGGCGGCGTTCGACGAGGACCGCTGGGCGGCCGCTTCGCGATCCATCGACGAAGCTTGCGGGCTCATCGGCAGCCAGCTGACCGTCCTGGCCGGACGGCCTTCCGTTCCGGAGTTCCGGTTCAGCCGAGCTCTCTTGCGGGGAGAACCCGCGGTGGAGATCGAGCGACTCTACGTTGAAGAGTACTCGCTGCGGGATGAGCGTCTGCCCCGAATCCCTGACTTGCCGGAAGCACGCTTCGTACACAACCGAGAGATCTACACGGCCCGGGAGCGCAGGACCTCGGCTGTCTACTGCAGCTTCCTGCCCCGGGTCGGTTCCAACAACCAGTTGAACGTGCGCCTCAACGGCCTGCACGAAACCGACATCGTCTGGGTCGTCACCAAGCCGCCCGGCCGTGATTGGACCTCGGAGCAGGGGGCCTTCCTGGAGCGTCTCCTTCCGCACGTGGCTCACTTCGTCCGTGTCCGTCAGGCGTTGGCGGCGGCGGATGCCCGGGATTCCTCGCTCGCGGGGCTGCTCGAGAGGGCGGGCCTGGGCGTGGTCTTCCTGGACCGGCAGGGCCGAGTGCTGGAGGTGAACAGTCGCGCCCGCGCCCTGCTCGCGGCAGGCCATCCTCTGGCGGAGTGCGACGGCCGGTTGCGGGCGCCATGGCGCATTGACGACGCTCGGCTCGGCCGGTTGCTTTCCGCCTGCTGCGAGGACGGCGTCGGCGGCACGATGAACCTCCGGTCCGCCGGCAACGGCGCCGGACCCGGGCTGCTGGTGCTTCATGCCTGTCCCGTCGTGCCCGACCTGACCAGTTTCGACACCCGCGGCATCGCCGCTCAGGTGCTGCTGACCGAGCCGGAATCCGGCCCCAAGGTCGATCCCCGGCTCGTGGCGAAGGCATACGACCTGACACGGACCGAGAGCCAGCTCGCGGCGATGCTGGCGGAAGGTCGGACAGTCGCCGAGATAGCGGCCTCGACGGGTCGGAAGGAGAGCACGGTGCGCTGGCACGTGCGGAACCTCCACTCCAAGCTCGGCGTTCATCGCCAGACCGACCTCGTTCGCCTCGTGCTGGCGACGACCGTTGGCACGACCCAAATCAACGGCGAGGAAGGGAGAAGGTTCCGGTGGGGACTGACAAGCCGGCGGTGAACCGGTCGGGCAGATCTGGCGGGATGGAAGGTGTCGTTGCCTTGCTTCAGGAGGCTGCCTTCGACGAAGAAGGCTGGACGCCGGTGGCAACGGCCATCGACGACGCGTGCGGCTCGTACGCCAGCCATCTCGTCGTGCTATCCGACAAGGGGGAGACGTGTCCCTTCCGGTTCAGCCGCTTCCTCATAGGCGGGGAGCCTGACGACGAAACCGAACGTCTTTTCAACGAAGAGTATGCCCCCAGAGACGAGCGCTTGCCACGCTTGCCCGGTTTGCAGTACGCGCATCTGATCCACAACACGGAGATCTACACGGACCAGGAGCAGAGGCTCTCGCCCGTCTACGCAGGCTTCCTGCCCCGCTACGGCACGAATAACCAGGTGAACGTGCGGTTGGCAGGCCGGAATGACAGCGACATCGTCTGGGTGCTGACTCGAAAGACAGCCAGTGACTGGATGTCTGAGAACTTGGCCTTCCTTGAAGGCCTGCTGCCTCATGTGGCCCACTTCGTCCGTGTTCGCCAGGCGCTGGCGGAGGCGGATGCCCGAGACGCTTCGCTGACCGAGTTGATCGAACGGGCGGGCCTGGGCGTGGTCTTCCTCGATGCGCGGGGTCGCTTGCTGGAGGTAAACGCGCCTGGACGCCGTCTGCTTGCAGCGGGACATTGCTTGAGAGAGCATCGCGGCAGGCTGCGCGCTCGCTGGCCAGGTGACGATGCGAAGCTCGGCCGGTTGCTCCGCGCCTGCTGCCGGGATGCCGTAGGCGGATCGATGACCGTCCAACCGTCTGCTGACGACACGATTGCCGGACCGCTGACGCTTCATGCCTGCCCGGTGCCCCCCGACCTGCGGAGTTGGGACACGCGCGGCGTAGTTGCGAAGGTCCTGTTGACCGAGCCGCGCGCCCGCGGCCCGATCGATCCTGGGCCCATCGCTAGCGTCCATGGCCTGACGCGGACGGAGGCGAAGGTCGCGGCGCTGTTGGCGGAAGGCAGGACGGTCAGTGAGATCGTCGCGTCCACGGGCCGCAAGGAGAGCACCGTGCGCTGGCACGTGAGGAACCTCCACTCCAAGCTCGGTGTCCACCGCCAGACCGACCTCGTGCGCCTCGTACTGTCGACCGCCGCCGCGGCGCCGGCCGAGTAGCGCCCCGGGTTCGAGGCCTGACGCCGGCAGGGCCCTCAGTTTTCTGGTAGCTGTGCCGCTGGATCCCCTCAGTTCTGGTGGCGACGGGCCGAGTAGGCCGGCGCTACGGTAGGCCATTCGCCCCAAGACTGCAGGAGGGAGGAGTTCGTGGGCCGCCCGTTCTCGTCCAACCGCTGGCCGCCGTGACCGCCGGTTGACCGACTCCTGACGGAGGAGGCTGTGAAGAGCGCCAGAGTTATCGAAGCCCGTTGCACCCTTGAGAACCCAGGCGAGACGTCGTCAGCATGAGAGATGGCACCCGCGTCAATCTGAGGAACCTGGCGCGGGAGTACGGTTTGACGCCCGCTGAGTGCAGTGTGGCGGCGCAGTTGGCGCAGGGCCTGACGGTCAGGGAGATCGCAGCATCCACCGGCCGGCGGGAGAACACAGTGCGCTGGCACGTGCGAAACCTGCACGCAAAGCTCGGCGTCCACCGCCAGGCGGACGTTGTGCGGCTGGTGTTGTCGACCGCCGTAGCGCTTCCGGACTAGACGGGTTCAGGTCGCCCCGAGCAGTCGAAGACATCCCGGTCGTAGCCAGGTGCGATCACTGCGATCGTCCTTCAAGGATTTGGATTTGTTTGAGTTATACAGGAGACAATGATAGGTTTGCAACGTGTTCATCGGAGGCCTCGCCGGGCCGGTCTTCGTGGCCTCCGATACGTCTTCACTCGTGTTGGCGCGCCCGCGCTGGGTGGCGGAGGACGAAATGGTTGTGAAAGAGACCGGCATGGAATCCAGCGAGCGCATGGGCGAGGAGATCGCCGCGCTCGCTGCCCGCATCGACGCCGCGACGTACGAACTGCTCGTGTTGATCCGGGAGTTCGATGCGAAGGAAGGCTGGAACTGCGGCTTCCTCACCTGCGCCCAGTGGCTCACGTGGCGCATCGGTCTGGCCCCGGGCGCGGCTCGCGAGCGGGTGAGGGTGGCCAGAGCCCTGGGCGAGTTACCACTGATCAGCGAGGCGATGAAGCGGGGCGAACTCTCCTACTCCAAGGTAAGAGCCCTGACCCGCGTGGCCCGGCCAGACACGGAGAAGGAACTACTGGATCTCGGCAAGGCGGGAACGGCGGCACAGGTCGAGCGGGTCGTCAGGGCGTGGCGGAGGATCGACCGTACGATCGAGGCGCGCGACGACGAGTTGCGTGATGCGTCTTGCCGCGTGACGACCCACATCGACGAGAACGGCATGTTCGTCATCCGGGGGCGTCTGACGCCGGAGGCGGGCGAGGTCAGGGGGCGCCGGCGCCTGGATCGGCGATTCCGACATCCGCATTTCCGCGGAAACGGCCCGTCGTATCGCCTGTGACGCGGGCAAGGTCGTCATGCGAGAGCGACCGGGGCAGATTCTGAGCGTTGGTCGCAAGACGCGGACCATTCCGCCGCCCATCCGCCGTGCCCTGGAGTTTCGGGACCAGGGCTGTCGCTTCCCCGGCTGTACGTCGCGGCACTGCGATGCGCATCACATCGAGCATTGGGCCGACGGCGGCGAAACGAAGCTCTCGAACCTCGTTCTCCTCTGCCGCCGTCACCACCGCCTGCTCCACGAGGGCGGCTTCAGCGTACGGATGGCCGAAGACGGCGCCGTGCAGTTCTTCGATCCGCGCGGACGGCCGATCGAGAAGACCCCGGCGCTGCCTCCTGTCGGCGATGACGCTGCCCGAGAACTGATCGAGCATCTCGAAGATGCGGGAATCCTGATCACCGGTAAGGAATCGATGCCCGCCTGGGATGGTCGGCCGATGGACCTTCGCTACGTCATGGAATCCCTGTGGCGGCCGCCTCCGCATCTGGAGGCTGCGGTTGCCCGGGAGAGGGAAGTGGCGCGGGTCCCGTAAGCTGGCCTGAATCGAGGCCCTGAGATCCGGGCTCGCCGAACGGGGAAGCAACTCGCGACGACGGTCGGGAGCCGGTACTTCCTGCATGTTCGCGCAGCGAAGACGCTGCGAAGGCCCCAAAGAAATTGCGTGGTTTCCCCTCAGTTCTGAGGGCGACAAGCCTCCTGCCCGTGGCTAGCGTGACTTGGCAAGTGGGCCTCGTAGCCCGAGACGAGCAGCGTTTCGGTTGATGCCGAAGGAGCAGATGCCGTTGGAGTCACGCGACCGGGAGGATGGCAGATGACGAGTTCGAGTGGAGTTTGGAGCGTCGACCGGAGTGACCACATTGCGCTTTCTCGCGTGCAGAATCCACAGCGTGCGGTGCTACGCGGGGCAGTAGCGATTGCCACGTGGGTCATGGTGTTCGCGTCAGCGGCCGCAGCGCAGCCGCCGCCGGAGCCACCTGCTTCGTGCGCCACCTCGATCGAGTCGCTCGACATGTGGAATGACCGTGTAGAGATCGCGACAATGCCGGACTCCGTGGAGTTCACCTGGAACACGCCGGCAGACGGCCTCGACTACTGGGGGCCCCTGGGCGAGCAGTACAACTCCTGGGTGCTCTGCTTGCCGACGGTGCCCGGATTGGCCAGCTCCTATGTGGCGCTCGACAGGTGGCATGTTTGGCCGTTGACGACAGTCTTCGACGGACTCGTGCCGTATGCGGGGCTGGACCACGAAGCGTCGACTGAAGCCATGGTACTCAGAGGGTTGGCCTCGGATATCGACTACTGGGTCAAGTACGCCTACGTTCGCATTGTCTTTGACGAAGAGGGGACGCCTGTAGGTGAACGGACCTTGACGAACTGGATTCACTTCCGTCTCGAGGGACCGTTGCAGGCGCCGGCTCCGGTCAACGTGCATGGGGCCGGCCTATGGGGCCCGCGACGCATGGCGTCGAACGAGATCACGGTGTACTGGTCGGCGTTCGCCGGCGGCGGATTCGTCGAGTCGTTCCAGGTCCGAGCGAAGGAAGTCGCGAGCGAGAGCTGGAGCGACTGGTCGGACGTTCCGGGAGGGCCGGAAGCCCGGTGGCACACGTTGGAGGGTCTGACGCCCGGAACTCGTTACACGTTCGAAGTTAGGGCGATCAACTCGGTGGGAGCAGGCGACGCAACGCAGGTCGTGGGAACGCCTCGTCCGGACTCGCGCATACTCGAGGCGCCATGCCCGCTGGATGACCGACTGGGTGAGCCGTCGACAACCCACAACGACAAGGTCTGGATGGCGAGGTGGCACGAGGTTCCCGGTGCGACAATCTCCGGCACGGCCATGCTGTTCGGCTGGTTCGCGGATGGCGAGCCGACTGAGGGATCGGTCGAGTACAAGCTGTGCCGACCGGTCTTCCCCGGATCGAAACGGTACCGCGTCGAGACCGCCATGCAGAACCCGGCCGATCTCAGCTCCTGGCCTGCCCCGAGCGGCTACGTCGTGGCGATCGACGGGCTTGCGCTGGAGGACCAGTACTGGATTCAGGCCGTTCATCAGCCGCCCCCGCACGAAGGCGGTGCAGTCGAGCTGACGACCTGGATCCGCACCCACGAAGCCTATTGGCGTTACGAGGTGAGCCGACAGCTCGGTCGACGCGAAGCCCACCGGCTGCCGGCCTTTGCGCGGCGGATGGGCTACGAGTCCTTTCCGGGGATTCTGGAGACCTTCGGTGGTGCCGTTCCGTTGCGCGCGCCAGCCGTACCGAGCACTGTGATGGCCTCGGAACAATCGTCGGGCAGCGCGGTTCTTCGATGGGAACCGTCCACCGTTGGCGGCAGGGTCGAGAGTTGGGAGTATCGGAGTGCCAGGGACGCCGGCAGCGGATGGACCGGATGGCGAGCCATGCCCGGCGAGGCGGACCGCCTTACGCACGTCGTGGACGGCTTGACTCCTGGGGAGCGGTACACGTTCGAAGTCCGCGGCGCGAATCGCGAACTTGCCGGCGAATCGCTCGCGGACAGCCTCGAACTCTCTTCGGAACCCCCTTCCGGTTGTAGCGAAGCTGTGGGATCTACGGCCGAAGGCAGCGCTGTCTGCCTGGGCGGCGGCCGCTTCCGGTTCGAGGCAACGTGGGAGTCCCAGCACGATGGCCGCCGAGGCGCGGGCCAGATGCGCCGGTTGACGGACAGCACCGGCGTGGCCACGTTCTTCGATGCCGACAACGTGGAACTCGTGTTCAAGGTGCTCGACGGCACGGAGGCGAACGGCAACCACTGGGTCTTCTACGGCGGAATGACCGATCTGGGCTACACGCTGACCGTGACCGATACGCGGACCGGCGAAGTCAAGAGCTACCGGAACGAACCAGGAAGCACCTGCGGCGGCGGTGACACGACCGCGTTCGGCGCGGACAGCGCCTCGGCCGCAACGAAAGGCGCCTTCGGGCCCATTGGCCTCTTCTCAGCCCGGACGGCGACGCCGTGGGCCAGGTCCGTACAAGCGGGACTCGGTTGTCCCGGAGATGCACTGTGCCTGGCCGGCGGACGCTTCGAAGCAAGCGTGCAGTACACGAATCCGGCCACGGGACTCGCCGGAAGCGGCCGTCCGATCCTAGGCACCGACAACACCGGGTACATGACCTTCTTCTCGCCCGACAACGTCGAGCTGGCGATCAAGGTTCTCGATGGCCGGGCGTTCAACGACTCGTACTGGGTGTTTGCGACTGGCCTCACGGACGTGGACTACACGATCACGGTGAAGGACACGTTCGGGGGCGAGGTGAGGACGTACGGCAGCCAGGATGGAGGGCAGTTCTGCACGATCCAGGATCTGGATGCGTTCCCGCAGTAGAGCGTGATGTGGTCCACGCACGAAGCTGGTGCCAGTGGGGTGTCGTTGCAAGGGAACCCGGAGATCCGTTGAACACGCCGAGCAGGTCTCGTCCGCGGACTAGGACCATCGGTGCTTTGCTTGAGAAGAGGAGCCAACATCAATGAAGTGGGTCATGCTTGTCGTTTGGGCTCTTGTAGGCGCCGGCTTGTTGCTAGTCGCATTGCCGCAGTTGATCGCCATCGAGACGGAGTCTGGTGGCGTACTAATCGTCGAGCACAGCGGAAGTGACTGCATCCTCGTGACCAGGCCGGTGCCTAATCGCACTAGCATCGGCTTCGTAGTCAGTGGAGGCACGCTTGCGCTCGTGACCGCCGCGATGAGCCTGGCTACCTCACTCCAACCTCGTCAGCACTCCTGAGCCCGTGAGGTGACGGCTGCTCTTCGAACAACCTGTATGGCTCCCTGCCCCGGCACTCTCGTATGTAGTCCCATTACGATAGCGCCCGTCGAGTGTTGCGAGCCGAAGCGGGACTTGGCAGTATGGAGCGAAGAGGGAGGAGCGTGAGGACCAGCTTGCGGGGACCCGATTGTTGATCGAGAACCGTCTCGGACGCTGGCGTGGGTCGGTGGGTCAGCCGGGCAGATGCTCCCGCAACCGCCGCACGACCTCCGGCTGCTTCGCCGCCAGGTTCTCCGTCTCCATCGGGTCGGCCTCCAGGTCCCACAGGATGTCCTCCTCGCCAAAGCCGGTGACCAGCTTGTGACGACCGTCGTAGGCGAGGCGCCAGTCGAAGAGGCCGGAGAGGACGACTTCGCGGTGGCTGTCGGTTCGGCCTTCCAGCAGTGGCCGCAGGGATCGGCTGTCCATGTCGGCCGGCGTGGCGAGGCCTGCGTAGTCGAGGAAGGTGGCGGAGAGGTCGAGCACGGTCGTCGGCAGGTGGCACTCGTAGCCCTCGCGGATGCCGGGGCCGGCGGCCAGCAGGGGCACCCCTGCCGAGGCCTGGTAGGGAAGCGACTTACCCCAGCGCGCGTGGTCGCCGAGCATCTCGCCGTGGTCGCTCGAGTAGACGATGATCGTGTTGTCGAGTTGGCCCGTTTCTTCCAGCATCTCGATGTAGCGGCCCAGCCAGGCGTCGATGTTCTCGATCATCGCGGCGTAGTTCTGCCGGGTAGCCATGTGGTCGTTGGGAGTCAGGGCGCCCTGGTAGGCATAGGGCTGGCCAAGGCCGTCCCGGCCGCGGACCCACGCTTCCATCTCGGCGGTGATGTCGACCGGTGGATGCGGGCCGACGAAGTTGATGACCAGGTGCCACGGGTGGTCCTTCGGGGCCGCCTCGATCAGGTCCAGGCCGTTCTGCGCGATCCAATTGTCGCAGTAGGCCTCGGGGTCGAGCGGCGAGGTGATCACGTCGCCCCACCAGGTGTCCGGGAAGCCTGAGCGCCGGCGGCAGAAATCCGTGGCGCAGGCGCGGCCCTGGGGCGGCTCGAGCGAGTCGAGATAGGTGTAGTACGGATCCTTCGGCCCCTCCGGATCCTCCAGGTAGGACTCCATGCCGTCACCCTTGCCGCAGTTGTTGATCTGCGCCGAGAAGCCCCAGTCATCGGCGAAGTTCGTTCCGTCCATGCCCCAGTTGCCGCTGTTCTTCGACATGTCGAGCTTGCCGACCGCCATCGTGTGGTAGCCGGAGTCGCGGAGTCGCCCGTAGAAGGTCGTCTGGTCGAGCGGGTAGTCGAACCGGTTGCTGCTCACGCCGCAGCGGTCGTACTCGCGGCCGGAGGCCAGGCAGGCGCGGGAGGGACCGCATACGGGCGACGGGACCAGAGCGTTGGTGAAGTTGACGCCGTCGCGGGCCAAGCGGTCGATGTTCGGTGTCCGCAGCGCGGCGAGACCGCCGCTGCCCGGGCCGAGCCAGTCGGGCCGCTGCTGGTCGGGGAAGAAGAATAGCAGGTTGGGACGATCGTCGGCCTCGACCTGCGGCTCGGGCCCGCCGCAGCCGTGGAGACTGGCGAGCGCGCCGCCTGCGAGCAGGCGAGAGGACTGCTGGAGGAAGTCGCGGCGGGTACGGCGGGTCATCGGGTCCTCCTTGCGATCGGTTCCGCTCGATTGAACGGCGTTTGTAAGTGCGAACGGCGTTAGGCTAGATTAGCTGACACTTGGAGCCCATGGGATCGGCCCGGCCGTAGCGGAATGTCTGCGCCGGCTCGGTCGAACCCGCGATCTGAAGGGAGAGTTGCATGAACCAACGTCGCGTTTGGCTAGGAGGGCTCGTCGCCCTGATCTGCGTAACCCCGCTGCTTGCGGACGGTCCGCAGACCGGCACGATCGACGGACGGGTCCTGGATGCCCAGGGCGCGCCGTTGCCCGGCGTCACCGTAACCCTGACCGGACCGCAGAACACGAGGACGGTCATCACCGACGCCGACGGCGTCTACCGCTTCGCGCTGCTGCTGGCCGGGCGCTACACGGTGAATGCGGAACTCGAAGGGCTCGGCACGGCCGAGCTGGCGACCGACCTCGATCCGGGCCAGCGGCGGGGCGTCGACCTGACGCTCGTGTCCGCGACCGAGGAGGAGATCACGGTCACGGGCGAGGCACCTCTGATCAGCAAGTACGAGACGGCGCTTGCGGCAACGATTCCCGAAGAGATCACGGAGAACGTCGCCTTCGGCACGCGCACCTACAACGCGGCCGTGCGGCAGTTGCCGTCCGTCGTCAACCGGAGTGACGCGGACAGCCGCCCATCGGTGAACGGCGGCATCTCGACCGAGGTCGGCGTCTACATCGAGGGCGTGGACACCTCGATGCACCGCCGCGGCGGCGAGATGCGCATGCTCATCCCCAGCACCGCGCTGACCGAGACGAAGCTCGAGGCGACCGGTTTCGGCGCCGAGTACGGCCGGGCGACGTCCGGCATCATCAACTCGACCGTCAAGACGGGGACGAACGAGTTTCACGGCGAGGCGCTCTATGTCGGCCAGAACCCGAAGTGGCGGGCGCCGGACGTCCTGGAGCTCGAGCGTCCCGATGACCAGATCAACAGCTACGAGACGAGCGTCGGCGGTCCGCTCGCCCGCAACCGGGCGTGGTTCTTCGTGTCCTATGGCCGGATCTCGGACAACCGGATCGATCGCTTGCGGGACGGCACCGTTGTCAATCTCAGCCGTCAGGCGGATCCCCTGGTCGGGAAGGTGAACTTCCAGCCCGCGGACAATCAGCAGATCGCCTTCACCGGGATCGATGCTCCGTCGGACGCGATCGGCCTTTCCGGCAACCCGGGTGACCAGTACGCGATCATGAACTTCCCGCTCAACGGGCGGGTGCAGACGTTGAACTGGAGCCTGGGTCTGGGCAGCTCGAACTTCCTCGAGTTCAAGCTCGCGAACCGCGAGGAGTTCGTCGGCCGGCACGCGGCCGAGCAGCACCCGATCGATCCGAACGCGTCGCCGGACGACCCGTGGGGGAACAACTTCCGCTATCGGGACCTGGCGACGGGCCTCAGGCACAACGGCCCGGCCGTGCGCCTGGCCGAGGGCTTCAACGACTTCCCGCGAGACCAGGCGAACGTGTCCCTGACCAGCTTCAGGGGCCGGCACGAGTGGAAGTTCGGCGTCGACGCCCAGGCGATCGAGTTCGCCAACCTGACCTCGATCATCACCGAGTTCCGCGGCCGCAACTTCGACCCCGACTTGCCCGGCGGCTACGTGACCCCGGTCAACAAGCGGGTGTTCGACCCGTCGAACGTGATCTCGGAAACCAGCGACTTCCTGGCGGTCTTCGCCCAGGACCGCTTCGAGGTGGGCGACAACTGGGTCTGGACCCTGGGCGTCCGCGGCGATCAGCAGACGATCGACAACGACATCGGCGAGCGGGTCAACGAGTACACCGAGTGGGTACCCAGGGTCAGCGGCGTCTACGACGTGAAGGCCGACGGCAGCATCCTGCTCCGCGGCACCCTGGGGCGCTACTACCACGCGATCGGCATGGGCATCGTGCTCCAGGAGTTTTCCCGCCAGAACAACGGCGAGAACATCTACGAGCAGTTCGCATGGAACCGCGAGACGCTGCGTTACGACCGGTTCCAGCGCCGGGTCGAGCCGACGTTCGACCAGGCGATCCAGGACATCGACCCGTACTACAAGGACGAGATCTCCTTCGGCGCCGACTTCCAGGTGTCCGAGAAATGGGTCGTCAAGTCGCGGCTGATTGCGAGCGAGGCGGACAACATCTTCCACGCCACGCTCCAGTACGACGAGGCCGGCCGGGTGGTGCGCGATCTCCGCAACTGGGAGGACGCGCGTCGTGAGTACCAGGGGCTGCAGATCGAGGCGAACCGGCTGTTCCGCGACAATTGGACCCTGCGCACGAACTACACCCTGAGTTCGACCAAGGGCACCATCAACTCGCTCAACGACAACTTCAACCTCAATGAGGGGTTGGGAGGCATCGAGGTGGGCACCGGGCTGACCAACGCGACCTCGAGTCCCTACTGGTTCGGGCCGCTGCTCGAGGACCGGGAGCACCTGGCGAACGTGATCGGGATGAAGCGATTCGTCTTCGGCAGGCACGACCTGGTGCTGGGGGGCTTCCTCCACTACGCATCCGGGGCGCCGTGGGCCAGCCACGTTTCGACCCAGGTGCGACATCCGGTATCGGGTCAGCCGATCACGACGTCGACCTTCCGTGAGCCGGCGGGCAGCAACCGGCTCCCGGACACCTGGACCGTCGATCTGTCCCTGATGTACTCGGTCGCGATGGCGGGCAACGTGCGGGCAAAGATCGGCTTCGACCTCGCGAACGCGACCGACAACCAGGAACCGATCGCGATGAACACGCAGACCGGACGGCCGAACGCGCTGGTGTCCTGGTATCAGCGGCCGCGGGAGTTCCGGCTGAAGGTGGGCTTCAGCTTCTGATCCGGCGCGGGAGGTACGGTTTGGGCCGGGCGCCGCTCTTCATGGGCGGCGCCCTCGTCCTTGCCGTTCTCGGCTGTGAAGCACCCGGCCCGGGCGCGGTCTACGACCGCGATCTGGGCGCCGCGGCCGAGCAGCTCAAGGCGGACGTCGCGGCGCAGGCGACGGACGAGTCGACGATCGCCGCGCGGGCGGCGGTAACGGCCGACTGGGCCGACGCGCTGGCGCTCGCCGGCCACGAGATGGGCCTGGAGGGGCCGCGGGTGCGTCTCAACTCGACCTTGCCCCCGACCGGCGAGGCCGCCGTCAGCGCGGGCGCCATGATCGACCGGCTGGTGCGCGAGTTCACGCTGCGGGAAGAGGAAGGCGCGCTCGGTTCGCTGGCAACCGACACACCGGGACCGTTCGAGGCCCGTCAGTACGCGACGGTTCGTCAGACCTGGACCGCCGGCACGCGGCCGGTCGAGACCGGCGGCGGGTTCTGGGTCGCTCGCCACTTCAACGTGAACTACGGCGCCTTTCAGACCTCCGACCCGGCCGGCGCCGGTTACGTCACTCTGGAGACGAGTGACGGCGACGCCGTCTTCGAGGCCGACGTCTACATGGCCTCGGGGCCGCACGGCGGCTTCCGTGCCCCGGAACCGGCGCTCGCATTCCGGCTCGCGGAGGGGCGGCTCGACGCCGGCGAGTCGGTGACGATCACCTACGGCGACACCTCCGGCGGCGGCCCCGGAATCCTGATGACGCAGACCACGGGCGCCAGGATCCCGTTCCCGCTCTACGTCGACCTCGACGGCTCCGGGGAGTGGCGGCCGCAGCCGATCCTGCCGTTCGCGGTGGTCGGCACGACGGTAGCCGGAGTCCACGGCTTCGCTCCGAGCGTGGTGCGGACCGGCGAGACCTTCGACTTCTCGGTGCGTGCCGAGGACCGGTTCTACAACCGGGCCACCGGCGACATTCCGGGCTTCGATGTCCTGCTGAACGGAGAGCATCGCGCGTCGACCGAGCCGGGGACGGAGGCGATCACGGTCGTCGAACTTGCTCTCGACGAGCCCGGCGTCTACCAGGCGGTGATCCGCTCCCGGGGCGAGGGGCCGTCGATTACAGGCGACGCGAACCCGATCCTGGTCACCGACGATCTCGAGTACGGCATCTACTGGGGCGATACCCACGGCCACTCGGGCTACGCCGAGGGCATCGGCACGCTCGACTTCTTCATGCGGTTCGCGCGCGACGACGCGCGACTCGACTTCGTCACGCACTCGGAGCACGACATCTGGCTGGACGCCGGCGAGTGGGAACTGATGCGCGAGAAGAGCGCCGAGTACGACGAGCCGGGGCGGTTCATTCCGTACCTCGGCTGGGAATGGACCCGGCACACGCGCCAGGGGGGCGGTCACCACAACGTTCTCTACCGGACGATCGACGACCGGGAGGTGGTTTCGGTGCTGGAGTTCCCGACCCTGTCCGAGCTCTACCGGGAACTCGACTCCCGCAACGACCGCCGCGACGTGGTCGTCATCCCGCATGCCCACAATCCGGGGGACTTCCGCCAGTCGCATCCGGGCCTGGAGCCCCTGGTCGAGATGATGTCGATGCACGGGACCTTCGAGTGGTTCATGCAGGAGTACCTGTCGCGCGGGCACCAGGTCGGGGTCGTTGCGGCGTCGGATGACCATCTCTCCCATCCCGGATACTCGGCGCCGAACCGGACTTCGCTGGCGCAGCGCGGCGGCTTGGGCGCGGTGATGGCGCCGGAGAGGTCGCGCGACGCGATCTTCGACGGGATGAAGGCGCGCCGCACCTACGCGACGACGGGCGACCGGATCATCCTCGACTTCAAGGTGAACGACACGATGATGGGCTCGCGGGCGCCGTACTCGGACGTGCGGGAGATCGCGGGACGGGTCATCGGCACCGCGCCGATCGGCTCGATCGCGTTGATCAAGAACGAAGAGGAGCTCTGGAGCGAGGACTACTCGCTCGACACCGGCGCCGGAGCGCCCACCGACCTGTTGCTCACGTTCTACTCCGATGAGACGCCGGTCCACATGGGCGATGCGCCGAGGGGCTGGCGGCACTGGCGGGGTCAACTGACCGTGGCCGGCGCGACGCTTCGCTCGATCGAAGGGACGGACTTCGCCAATCCGACGACCCAGCACGTGGAGCAGGACGGCAACGCCGCCACGTTCCGGACGAACACGCGGGGCGAGACGAGTTCACTGAGACTCTCCGTGACCGACGTGCAGCCCGGAGCGGCGATCGTGCTCGAACTGGAGGAGGCGGCCGAGACCGGCTCCGCGCCGCCGTTCTACCGTTCGCGCTCCGTGATTCCGGGCACCCGGGTGCGCCTGCCGCTTTCGGATCTCCAGGGCGGCCGGCTGGATAGGCTGCTGCCGATCGAGAACTACCCCAGCGATTCCGTGACCCTGCGGCGCGTCCGGCCGGACGGACCGCGCGATCTCTCTTTCAGCTACACCGACACGGAAACGCCGCGTCAGGGCGACTACTACTTCGTCCGCGTTCGTCAGTTGAACGACGCGATGGCCTGGTCGAGCCCGGTCTGGGTGGGAGGGCATCCCTCCCGGTAGAGCCGCCCGTCAGGCCGGCTCCGCGATGAACACCGGGATGGTCCGGGACGTCTTGTTCCGGTACTCCTCGTACGGCGGAAACGCCTCCACGGCCAGCGCCCAGACGCGAGCCCGTTCGTCGGCATCCGCGACCTCCCGTACCCGCATCGCCTGGACCTCCGTGGCGTCCCGGAGTTCGACATCCGGGTCCGTTCGCAGGTTGTAGACCCACTCGGGGTTCTTCGGCGCGCCCCCCTTCGAGGCCACGAGCACGTAGCTGTCGCCGTCCTTCACGCGCATCAGTGGCGTCTTGCGGATCGAACCGGTCTTGTTGCCCGTGTGGGTCACGATGATGCACGGCAGGCCAGTTTCCCGTAGCCCGACGCCCTCGGTGCCGCCGCTGCCTTCGTAGAGCTCCACCTGGTCGCGGACCCACTTGATCGGGCTTGGAATGTACTCGGCCATGGACGTTCCTCGGGTTCGGTTGCCTGTGAGGCGGCGAATCTACCCGACGGCGTGGCGTGGGATTCGAGGCACCCGCCTGGTGCGGTCCGGGGGAGGGGGTCCCAGCGAACGCTCGCCTTCTCTGAGTGGAGTGGAGGGTTGGGCTCGCTGCATTCCGTTCGCTCCGGTCCGCATCGGCTGATGACGGGGCGCTGGCCGTCGCTCACTTCAAGCTCGCTGGGACTCCCTCCCCCGGACCGCACCAGGCTGGCGGTCGTCGACCAGCAACTCGTGACCGGCGCCGAGTTCCGTTCCCTGGTGGCGAACCGGGAGGCGCTTGCCGAGGGATGGAGTCGTCGACGGTTGAGGAGCTGTCGGATGGCGCAATCGAACTGAGAGGCAGCAGAGTAGATTCCGGCCATGAGGGACCGGCTGATGGCAGTGACGATGGGCGATGCTTCGGGCGTTGGGCCCGAAATCGCCGTGCGCCGGTTTGTCGAGGGGCGGCTGTGCAGCGATGCCGTGGTGTACGGCGATGCGGCCGTGCTGGCGCATGCGGCAGCAGTGCTGCGCCTGGACGTGGCGGTTCATTCGCTCGATGGGCCGGAGGAGGCGGTCGAAGGTTCGCTGAACGTCCGTGACCTGCGGCTGTTGAGTGCGGAGAAGGTGACGCCGGGCGTCCTGAGTCGAGAAGCTGGTGCGGCGGCGCTGGCCTACGTCGACAGTGCGACGCGCGACGCTTTGGCGGGCAGGGTGGCGGGAGTCGTGACGTTGCCGATGAACAAGGAGGCGACGCGGATGTCGCGGCCGGACTTCAAGGGGCACACCGAGTTCATCGCCGGGCTGTGTGGCGCCCGTGACTTCGCGATGATGTTGACCGTGCCGGAACTCGCGGTGACTCACGTCAGCGCTCACGTCAGCCTGCGCGAGGCGATCGAGCGTGTGGAGCCCGTGCGGATCCGCAAGGTGATCGACCTGACCCGCGAGGCTCTGTGCCGCTTCATCGAGCGGCCGCGGATCGCTGTCTGCGGGTTGAACCCGCATGCTGGGGAGCACGGCCTGTTCGGCGCCGAGGACGAGGAGATCATCCGGCCGACGATCGAACGGGCGGCGGCGGATGGTCTCGACGTGTCCGGCCCGCATCCGGCGGACACGATCTTCCGCCAGGCGATCCACCTCGATCGCTACGATGCGGTCGTCTGCATGTACCACGACCAGGGCCACGCGCCGATGAAGCTCTACGGTTTCGAGCGCGGGGTCAACGTGACGATCGGTCTGCCGATCGTGCGGACTTCCGTCGACCACGGCACGGCGTTCGACATCGCCTGGCAGGGGAAGGCGTTCACCGACTCGCTCGGCCACGCGCTGGACTACGCGTGGAAGCTGGCGGGACGCGTCGACTGACGCATTGGGGCGCTACATCGATCGGACGGCGAGCAGCTCTTCCAGGCCGCGCAGGTCGGCGGCGTTCCTCGTGTAGAGGGGCAGGTCGTTGGCCAGCGCGACGGCGGCGATCAGGAAGTCGGCGAGGCGCCGGCGGCCGATGGGCCCGCGCCGCATGAGCGCGGAGTAGATACGGCCGTAGGCGCGTGCTGCCGCGTTGTCGAAGGGCAGGGGGTCCCAGGTGCCGGCGGCCCATTGCAGGCGGTCCTGCCGGCGGGCTCGTTCCTCGTCGTCCTGGCCGGCCGCCAGGGGACCCACGGTGAGTTCGGCCATCGTGATGGCCGACACCGCGGACAGATCCGGCAGTTGCGACGGGTCGATCAGGTCGTAGTCGATGATGACGGACGTATCCAGCAGGCCGTGGCTGTCGCCGGCGAGCGTCTGGCTCGCCTGCAGCCCGGCTTCGGGCGCCGCCTGATGAAGAGGCTGTACGGCGGAGCTCATGTCCCGCGGTTTCCGCCATGCTGATCGTCCAGCCATGGATCGATGGCCGCATCGATGTCGGCCCGAAACCGGCGCGCGTCGATCCTGGGAGCGGTTCGCGCCGCCTCCCTGAGCACGGCACGGGATACGTAGCGGCGGGCGGCCACGGGCCGCAGTTCGGCCACCGGAGTTCCGTTTCGGGTGATCGTCATGGTCTGGCCCTCCTGAACGGCCCGGAGCACCTTCGCCGAGTCGTTGCGGAGCTGTCTTTGAGTGATCGTTCGCACGCGGCGGATCGTAGCAACTGTAGCGTTTTGTAGCAAGATGGTCCTTTCTGTAGAGTCCAGCTACAGACAGAGACGCAAAACCGACGGAGATCTCGAATGGACCGACGAGTACTTGTCCCGCTTGCAGTGGTGCTCCTCCTGGCGGCGTTCGCGGCTGCCTGTTCCGGGGACCGGAACGACGACCAGCAGGAACCGCCCGCCGCCGGTTCGCCGCCGAACATTGTCGTCATCCTGGCCGACGACCTCGGCTACGCGGACGTCTCGACGTACGGCGACCGGCTCCAGACGCCGAACATCGACCGCATCGGCCGGGAGGGGGCCGTGTTCACGCAGGGGTACGTGACGACACCGGTCTGCTCGCCGTCGCGGGCGGCGCTGCTCACCGGTCGCTACCAGCAGCGGTTCGGCTTCGAGTACAACGCGCGCCAGGCGCCGGAGGTGCCGGACGTCGGGCTCATCGCCGGCGAGCTGACGATCGCCGACCATCTGCGGGCGGCCGGCTACGCGACCGGGGTCGTCGGCAAGTGGCACCTGGGCTTCAAGGACGAGCACTACCCGACGAACCGCGGCTTCGACGAGTTCTACGGGCATCTTTCGGGCGCCACGTCCTTCATCAGCCGAAGGACCGAGGGTGTGCTGTCGATGCGGACGGACGAGGACTTTCGGCGGCGCTCCGCGGATGATCCGCGGACCGACCTGCTGATCAGAGGTAGCGAACCCGCCTCGGCGCCTGCGCGCCGGCGAGGCAACCGGATCCTGCGTGGCCCCGAGAAGACCGTGATCGAGGAGCCGGCCTACATCACCGACGTGTTCGGGGACGAATCCGTCGACTTCATCCGCCGGCACGCCGAGGAACCGTTCTTTCTCTACTCGGCCTTCAACGCGCCCCACTCGCCGTTCGAGGTGACCGAGGAGTACTACAACCGCTTCCCCGACGCGGAGCACGAACTGCAGCGGATCTACTTCGGCATGATCGCCGCGCTCGACGACGCGGTCGGCCGCATCCTGGACGCCCTGGACGAAGCGGGGATCGCCGACAACACGCTGGTCGTCTTCCTGTCGGACAACGGCTGCGCCGGCTACTTCCCGGGTCTGTGTTCATGCGAGCCGCTCTCCGGCGGCAAGTTGACGTACTACGAGGGCGGCGTCCGTGTGCCGTACCTGCTTCGCTGGCCGGCTGAGGTGGCGGCCGGCGCCACGATCGACGCGCCGGTGTCGACGCTCGACATCCTCCCGACCGCCCTTGCGGCCGCGGGAGCCGCGGCGCCCGCGGATCTGGAACTGGACGGACAAGACCTGATGCCGCTTCTAGACGGCTCGGCCGCAGGGACCGGAACGGAGCGTCTCGTGTGGCGGAACTACCCGACAGTCGCCGTCCGCAGCGGCGACATGAAACTGATCAAGCCGCACCAGGACGAGCCGAACGGCTTCCTCTACGATCTGTCAAGCGACGTCCGGGAGCAGATCGACCTCGCGGCTGAACGACCGACGGAGGTGGCGGCGCTCGAAGCTGTCATCGAGGACTGGCGTTCCATCACGGTGGAGCCGGCGTGGGGTCGCCGACCGCCCCTTGCCTACTCGATCTGCAATATCGAAGCGATCGGGTTTGAGAATTGACGAGTCAGCGGAGAAACTCGCGCGTGCCGTTCCTGGCGGCAAGCGAACAACAGGAGGTCGGGAAATGAGGAACTGGTGTGAGATGGAGCCTGGTCGGTGGCGTGGGACCGCCGCGGTCCTGGCGGCGCTGGCCCTGGCGCTGTCTCTTGGCGCCTGCGAAGCTGCGGTTTCGGACCGTACGGGCGGCTCTCTGTCCGAGGACGAACTGGCGGCGCTGGCCGCCGAAGTCGGCCCCGACTGGGAGGTCGTCGAGGAGTACCGGAAGAGCCGGGAGGAGTGGATGAAGCGCGCCCTGGAGGGCCTCGGTTCACAAGAGGAGAACGCAGAGGCTTCGGACGGTGCGGAGGTGGAGGTGGAATCGGAACGGCCGGACATCAGCCGTGCTGCCGCCGCGGCGATCGCGATCCTCGAACACGAGGGAGGACACGAGAAGAGGGGCGCCGCGGCGCGGTTTCTCGTCATCGACGGACCCATGGTCCCGGAGGGCGACGAACTCGCCTACCGGGGGGCGAAGGCTCTGTTCGACGGCGACGCCGAGGTTCAGGGATGGCCGATGCTCCTGGTCCAGATGGACATGTCGCGGAGATTCAGCGGGGACGGGCAGTCGACCCGGCCGGCCATCGACCGGTTCTTCGAGGAACTGGCCTCCGACGCCGAGGATCCCAGCCACCGTGCAGCGGGACGCCTCTACCTGGCGTCAGGCCTCAGGAACTCCCTCAACGCCGCCTCCCTGTCCGCGGAGGAGCGTGCCGCCAGACGCGAGAGCGCCCTGGAAGCGGCAACCGGCTTGAGCGCCGGCGTAGAGGACGAGAGCCTCATGCTGGCTTCGGGCGTTCGAACGTTCGCGGAAGCCGAGGACGACCTGATCCAGACCATCCGGCACGCGACCGTGGGCGCCACCCCGCCGGATGTCGTGGGCGTCCGCCTCGACGGCGCCCAGGAAGCGTTGTCCGACTATCGGGGCAGAGTGGTGCTGCTCGACTTCTGGGCGACCTGGTGCAAGCCGTGCATCGCGTCGCTACCAGACTTGCGTCAGATGGTGGCCGACCTGCCGGAGGAACGGTTCGTTCTCCTGGCGATCAGCGTGGACGCTCAACTCGAGACCGCGACCAGCTTCATGGAGACCGAACCGATGCCATTCACCCATTGGTACGTTGGAACGCAGAGTGACGTGACGCGGATCCTGGACGTAAACTCCTTCCCCACGTACATCCTGCTCGACGAGCAGGGCGAGATCGTGGCCAGAACGAACGGTCTTCTCGACGACTTCGTCTCGTTGGTCGAGGAGACGGTCGAGGGAGCATCGGAGGTTTGAGTCAGTTGAAAGTCCCCCTGGAAAGGCGTTCCTTGCGCATCCCTCGTCTCCTCGCTCTCGCTCTGGCGGCCGTCCTTGCTCTGCCGGCCGCCGGGGCCGCGCAGGACCTCGCCGACTCGATTGCCGAGGACTACCGAACCGAACTGAAGGACCTCTTCGAGCACTTCCACCGTAATCCGGAACTCTCTTTTCTGGAGCACGAGACGGCGCTGCGGCTGGCCGCGGAACTCGGGAAGTCGGGAGTCGAGGTCACGGAGGGAATCGGGCGCACCGGGATCGTCGGCATGATGGAGAACGGCGAGGGACCGCTGGTCCTCGTGCGGGCCGACATGGACGGCCTGCCGGTCCGGGAGCAGTCGGAGCTTCCGTACGCTTCGACGGCCAGGCAGGTCGACCTCTCGGGCGAGGAAGTCCCGGTCATGCACGCCTGCGGTCACGACATGCACATCACGACGATGGTCGGCGTGGCGCGGCGGCTGGCGGCGATGCGCGACGAGTGGTCGGGTACGGTCATGTTCGTCGGCCAACCGGCGGAAGAGCGGATCATGGGTGCCCGCGAGATGCTCGAGGACGGTCTGTACGAGCGCTTCGGGGTGCCGGACTACGCGTTGGCTCTCCACGTTTCCGCTGGCAGGCCGGCGGGGAAGATCGAGGTGCCGCCGGGCCTGCTCGCGTCGTCCTCGGACAGCGTCGACATCACGGTGTTCGGAGTCGGCGCGCACGGAGCGTCGCCGCACCGGGGCAAGGATCCGATCTACATCGCGGCCCAACTCGTCGTGGCGCTCCAGGGCATCGTGAGCCGTGAACTCAACCCGCTCGAGCCCGGCGTCGTGACGGTCGGCGCGATCCACGGAGGCTTCAAGCACAACGTGATCCCGGACCGGGTCGAGCTCCAGCTCACGGTGCGGGCGAACAGCGAGGAAACGCGGGAGCAGTTGCTCTCGGCGATCGAGCGGATCGCGGAGGGGGTCGGCAGGGCGGCCGGACTTCCGGCCTCGTTGCTGCCGAAGGTGGTGCGCACGAAGGAATCGACGCCGGTCACCGTGAACGACCCGGAGCTTGCGGCCAGGGTGCGGGCCGCGATCGCCGCCGGGATGGGTGAGGACGTGTTCCACAGCGAGCCGCCCTCGGGAATGGGCGCCGAGGACTTCGCGTACTTCGTTCGGACGGAGCACAAGGTTCCCGGCACCTACTTCAACGTCGGCGGCACGGACCCTGCCGACCTGGAAGCGGAGGCGGCGGGTGGTCCGCCGGTGCCGTCCCACCACTCGCCCTTCTTCCGCATCGAACCGGAGCCGTCGATCCGTGCCGGGGTCGAGGCGATGACGCTCGCCGTGCTGGACCTGTTGCAGCCGTAGCGGTGCCCAGACCGGAAGGTCCGTTCGAACCGATCCCGGAGTCGGCGCTTCAGGAGGTGCTCGCCGAGCTCGAGCGTCTCTACCCGGACGCCGACTGCGAGCTCCGGCACGAGAACGCGCTTCAACTCCTCATTGCGACGATCCTCTCGGCCCAGTCGACCGATGTGAGGGTCAACCAGGTCACGGCAACGCTGTTCGAGCGCTACCGGACCGCCGAGGACTTCGCGAACGCGGACCCCGCCACCTTCGAGCAGGAGATCCGGAGCACCGGCTTCTTCCGCAACAAGACGAAGAGCGTGCTCGGTGCGGCCAGGAAGATCACCGAGGACTTCGGCGGCGAGGTGCCGGACACGATGGAGGACCTGATCACCCTGCCAGGCGTGGCGCGGAAGACAGCGAACGTGGTGCTGGGAACCTGGTTCAGGAAGCCGGTAGGCGTCGTCGTCGATACGCACATCGGCCGGCTGGCCCGACGCCTGGGCATCACCCCCGAGACCGATCCGGTCCGCGTCGAGCGGGACCTGATGAACCGGCTGCCGCAGGACAGGTGGATCTTCATGGGCCACGCGATCATCTGGCACGGCCGCCGCGTCTGCTCCGCGCGACGGCCCGACTGCGCGAACTGCACGCTGGCGGACTGGTGTCCGCGCAACGGGTTGGCGGATCTCTAGTAGGCTGCCGCGACTCTAGATGAGGGCGGCGAATCCAGTAGGTCCGGTGCTTCAGTGCACACTGTTGTGCTTGGCGGTCGCGACAGCACTCGTAGCCGGCCCGCCGCCGGAGCCGCCGCCGTTCTATGCGATCGAGAACGTGCGGGTCGAGGTTGGCGACGGCACGGTACTCGAGCGGGCGACGGTGGTCATCGAGAACGGGACGATCACGGCGGTGGCCGAGGATGCGGCCATTCCGGCTCATACCTGGGTGATCGAAGGCGAGGGGCTTAGCGTCTACCCGGGCCTGATCGACGCGATGGGGAGTCTGCCGCAGCCGCGGCGGCCTCCCGGAGGGCCGGGGGCCGGAGCGCCGGGGCCGGGGGGCCAGCGGCGGCGGCCGGATCCCGACCGGGCCCTGCCGCGCGGCCCGGAAGACCGCCCGTCGACCACTCCCTGGAAGCGGGCCGCTGACGATCTGGCGCTGGACGCGGAGGCGGTCGAGGCCTGGCGCAAGGCGGGGTTCACTTCGATCGCGGCAAGGCCTGGCGACGGGCTGTTCCCGGGCCGGCTGTCGCTGGTTCGGCTCGGCGCTCCCGGTCGCGATCCGGAACACCAGGTGGTCGCCCCAGCGCTGGCCCAGATGGCAACGCTCAGTAGTGGCGGCGGCTTCGGCTCCTACCCCGGGTCGCTGATGGGCAGGGTCGCCTACTTCCGGCAACTGCTGCTGGACGCTGCTCACTACGCCGCCGCGGTCGCCGCCTACGAGGCCGATCCCGCAGGCTGGCGGCGGCCCGACTTCGATCGAACCCTGGCGCCTCTGGCGGCCGTTGCGTCGGGCGAGGAACGGATCCTCCTGCCGGGATCGAGCGCGGTCGAGATCGACCGGGCGCTCCGGCTCGCCGAGGAATTCGGTCTCGACTTCACGATCTACGGCGGTCAGGAGGGTTACCGGCGAGCCGGCGAGCTCGCGGATGCCGGCGTGGCGGTGCTGGTCGACGTCGACTGGCCGGAGCCGCTGCCGGAGCGTGACCGGGATCCGGACGCGGACCGGCCGCTCCGCGAGATCCTCCACGAGCGGCTGGCGCCGACGACCCCGGCCGAGCTGGCCGAGGTGGGCGTTCGCTTCGCGCTGAGTTCCGGCGGCGCGGACGGCGCGGACGACTTTCTGGCCGGCGTGCGCCGGGCGATCGAGGGAGGCCTCGAACCGGCCCGGGCGCTGGCGGCGCTCACCCGGGACGCGGCGGCGGTCCACGGCCTGGATGATCGAATCGGCACGGTAGCCGCGGGAATGGCGGCGGACCTCGTGCTGGCCGATGGCTACCCGTGGCAGGAGTCGACGCGGGTCGAGGCGGTGTTCATCGACGGCGTCCGGTACGCGGTGTCCGACGGTGAAGAGGGCGAGAACGGCGACAGTTCCGAGACAGGGGCCGAAGGCGCACAGGAGGCCGAGTTGGCCGAGGAGCCGGACAAGGCGCGGTCGCGGGGACGTCACGGTCCCGGTGGTCCTGGCGGCCGTCGCAGCGGGTCGAGCGAGGCGCCCGCGCCGATGCGGCTGGCCGAGGTCGCGGAGAAGTACGCGGAAGTCGGCGGCGACGGGATGGTCCCGATGACCGGTCCCTACCGCGAGGACGACGTGCTGGCGATCGTCGGCGGGACCGTGCTGACGATGGCCGGCGAGACGATCGAGAACGGCACGGTGGTCGTGCGGGACGGTCGCATCGCCGAGGTCGGCAGCGGCGTCAGGCCGCCGGGCGGGGCGCACGTGATCGACGCCGGGGGCGGCTACGTCACGCCGGGCATCTTCGACGCCCACTCGCACATCTCCACGGCGGGAGGCGTCAACGAGGGCAGCCTGGCGGTGACCTCGATGGCGCGGATCGAGGACGTGGTCGATCCGACCGACATCGCGATCTACCGGGCGCTCGCCGGCGGCGTGACGACGGTGAACGTGCTCCACGGCAGCGCGAATCCGATCGGTGGCCAGAACCAGCTCTTGAAGCTCCGCTGGGGCGAGAATGCGGACGGTCTGCGTTTCGAGGGCGTGCCTTCGGGAATCAAGTTCGCACTCGGCGAGAACCCGAAGCGATCACGGTCTTTCGGCGCGGGGCCGCGCCGCTACCCGGCGACCCGGATGGGCGTCCTCGACGTCATCCGGGAGGCATTCACGCGGGCCGAGGAGTACCGGGACGCGTGGACGCGCCACCGCGAGGCGGAAGCCGCCGGCCGGCGCAGCCGCCCGCCCGCGCGGGATCTGGAGCTCGAGCCGCTGGTCGAGATTCTGGACGGCGAGCGGCTGGTGCACGCCCACAGCTACCGGGCCGACGAGATCCTCCAGTTGCTGCGGCTGGCGGAGGAACTCGGATTCCGGATCGCCACGCTGCAGCATGTGCTGGAGGGCTACCGCGTGGCGGACGAGATCGCGGCTCACGGCGCCGGCGCCTCGACCTTCTCCGACTGGTGGGCCTACAAGGTCGAGGCCTACGAGGCGATTCCCCACAACGCCGCCCTGATGACGGACCGCGGCGTCCTGGTGTCGATCAACTCGGACGACGCGGAGGAGATGCGCCACCTGAACCACGAGGCGGCGAAGGCGGTCAAGTGGGGCGGGTTGAGCGACGAGCAGGCCCTCGCGTTGGTCACGATCAATCCGGCTCGCCAGTTCGGGATCGAGGACCGCATCGGTTCGATCGAGGTCGGCAAGGACGCCGATCTCGTGATCTACGACCGGCATCCGCTGAGTTCCTACGCGGTCGTTCAGACCACCCTGGTCGACGGCAGGGTCTACTTCGACCGCGAGCTTGATCGGCTCCGCCGGGAGCACCTGGCGGCGCTGGAGCAGTCGCTTCTTCTGGCGGACGCCGACGAGGGCGGAGAAGCGCCGTGAGCCGACCGGTGAAGCGCGCGAGCCGGTCCTCGCTACCGGTCGTCATCGGGGGGCTGCTGACCCTGGCGGCGACGGGGGTCTCCGACACGGCCCTGGCGCAGACGCTGTCGATCGAGGGAGGCACGGTGCATCCGGTTTCGGGACCGTCCTATGCCGGCACCGTGGTCGTGCGCGACGGCCTGATCGAAGCGGCAGGCGCCGGCGTGGAGGCGCCGTCTGGCGCCGAAGTGATCGATGCCACCGGGCTGCACGTCTATCCGGGCCTGTTCAACGCCTTCACCGCGGTCGGTCTGGTCGAGATCGACTCGATCGCGGCCACTCAGGACAACAGCGAGCTGGGCGACACACCCCATCTTCGGGCCCTGGAGGCGGTCCATCCGGCGAGCGAGATCATTCCGGTGACCCGAGCGAATGGCATCACGCACGTCGTGTCGGCGCCCGGCGGCGGCCCCTGGGCGGGCCAGGCGTCGGCGATTCTCCTCGACGGATGGACGGTGGAGGAGATGGCGATCGAATCCGGCGTCGGCGTCGTGCTCGAGTGGCCCAGTCTCGAAACCCGCGAGTTCGACTTCTCGACCTTCAGCGTGCGGGAGAAGAAGTTCTCCGAGGCGAAGAAGGACTACGACCGGACGATCAACGAGCTTGGCGACTGGATCGGCGCGGCGCGCCAGTACGACCATGCGCGGTCTGCTGCCGGATCCGGAGCGACGGTGGAGCGGAACCACGCTCTGGAAGCCGTGGCGAAGCTCACACGGGGCGAGTCGCCCCTGATCGTCCTGGCTGACCGTGCCCGGGCGATCCGGGATGCGGTCGCGTTTGCCGGGCAGCACGGCTTGCGCCTGGTCCTCGCCTCGGGACGCGACGCGTCGCAGGAGGCCGAGCTGCTCGCCGAGAAGGGAGTGCCGGTCATCCTGGGAGCCGTCCAGGCGCTTCCGGTCCAGGAAGACGATGCCTACGACGGCCCCTTCACGGTGCCCGGCGACCTCGAGCGGGCCGGCGTGCGGATCGCTTTCGGCACCTTCGACTCGTCGAGCGCCCGGGTTCTGCCCTACGAAGTGGCCACGGCCGTCGCATTCGGTCTCGACCCGGAGGCCGCGCTACGAGCCCTGACACTCGGCGCCGCCGAGATCCTCGGCCTCGACGACCGCCTGGGTTCGATCGACGCGGGCAAGTGGGCGAACCTCATCGTCACCGACGGGGATCCACTGGAAGTGCGGACCGCGGTGCGTCACGTGATCATCCGTGGTCGCGATGTCGACCTGGCGAATCGGCACAGCCGGTCGTACGAGTTGTACGGCAGCCGCCCGGCGCCTCCCTAGCTTCGGGACTGGCCGCGGGCCTTACGGTTCCTCGCTCGACTCCGACTGCTCCTGCGCCTGGAGCAGACCGACGACACGCGGGGTCAGGTCGACCCGGGCGCTGGCGTGGAGCACGCCGCCGATGCTGGCGTTCAGGATGAGGTCGTAGCCTCCCTCGTCGATCAACTGCTGGACGATGGGACGCAGGCGCTCGTTGATCTGCCGCAGCGTCTCCTCTTCGCGCTTCGACGCCCGGCGCTGGGCATCGTCGGCCAGTCGTTGCGACTCCCGTTGCAGGTCCTCGAGCTGGTGCTGGATGCTGCGGAGTTCGTCCGGTCCCTTGCCGACCGCGCTCTGGCGCAGGCTCTGTTCCTGGCTGGCGTTCGCTTCGAGCGCCGCCCTCGTCTCGGCCTGGACCTGCTGCAGGAAGGCCGCAAGCTCCTTGCCTTCCCGCGCTTCGGCGACGACGGCTTCCACGTTGATGATGGCGACGCGAGCGGCGCCGGTGTCGGCCTGCTGGGCGTACAGGGAGGGCGTCGCCGCGACGAGCAACAGGAACGGGAGCGAACAGAGTGAGAGACGACGGGTCATTGGGACTCTCCACCGGGGGTGTAGATCGGCATCGGAAACGGCGTGACCTTCCGGCTCTCGCGCCTGCCTGAGTCGCGGATGCGGGCGGTGCCCTGCTTCGTGACCTGATCGATGCGCAGCACGGAGTGCATCGGCAGGTAGGTGCGCTTCACGCCGCTGAACTCGCGCTGCAGGCGTTCCTCCGAGGGATCGACGACGACCTGGGTCTTCTCGCCGAACACGAGCTCGCCGATCTCGACGAAGCCGAGCAGGCCGCCCTGGGCGACCGAGCACGCGTACACCTCGTAAACCTCGCCCTGGCTCAGGAACGTCACCCGGTAGATCAGGTCGTCGGACACGGATTTCACTTGGACTGCTGGAGTTTGGCGAAGGCGGCGGCCATGGCGTTCAGGCCCGCTGGTTTCTTCTGGCGCTTGCGGTAGTTCTTGTAGTCCGCCTTCGTACCGACGAGTTGCGAACCCGGCGGCGCCAGTCCCAGACGGCGGCGCTTGCGGTCGACGCTCTCGATCACGACCTTGAGCTGGCGCCCGGGCGGATAGGCGCGCTGAGCCTGATTGCCGTCGGGAAGGGTGACCGCGGACATCGGCAGGAGGCCGGTCAGGCCGGGTTCGAGCTCAACGAAGATGCCGAACCGGGACACCTGCTCGACACGGCCCTCGACCTCGGCGCCCTCCACGTACTGTTCGCCGAGGTTCTTCCAGGGGTCGTTCGCCGGGACCTCGCGCAGGGACAGAGCGATCCGGCGACGTTTGGGCGCCACTTCGACAACCCATCCCTCGATCTCCTCGCCGGTCGCGAACTCGGGAGCGCTCATCTGCTTGCCGATCGGAAGCTGGGAGGTATGCACGAGACCGTCGAGGCCGGGGGCGAGCTCGACGAACAGGCCGAACTCACTGTGCCGCACCACCTTGCCCTTGAACTTCTCGCCGGCGATGAACTTCTTCGCGGTCTCCTTCCATGGATCCGCCTCCAGGGCCTTCATGGACAGCGAGATGCGAGCGCTGCGCTTGCCGTTCTTCTTCTCGATCTTCGTGACGACGGCATCTACGCTCTGCCCGACCTTGAGCAGGTCACCGGGTTCACCCGAGCGGGTCCGCGAGATCTGCGTTCGGTGGACGAGGCCGCCGAGGCCGCCTCCCAGATCGACGAATGCGCCGAAGTCGGTGACCGAGGTCACCTTGCCGCTGACCGGTTCCCGGGACTCCTGCTTGGCGCGAATCTCGTCCAGGGCGCGCTTGCGTTCGCTGCGGATCGCCGGGCGCCTGGTGAGCACGATCCGGCGACCGGCTTCCTTGATCTCGAGGACATGAAAGACGTACGTGTTGTTCACGTACTGGGCCGGGGGTTTGGGGCGGTTGCCGAGCTCCATCAGGGACCGCGGACAGAACGTTGTGACTCCTTCGGAGACGATGTGGAAGCCGCCCTTGTTCCAGCCGATCACCTTGCCCTCGACCGGGTTCTTCGCTGCGAGCGCGGCGGCGAACGGAATCGCGGCGGCGGCCAACTCGACCTTGGGTACCGGTTCGGCCTCGGTTGGGACCTCGACCGGTTCCGTGTCGGCTGGAGCTTCGGTTTCGACCGCGGCTCCGCCGTTCGGCTCAGCGGCTGCCTCTACCTTGTCGACGGGCGCTTCTTCCCGACCTGCTGGCGGCGCCGGTTCCGGGGGCGCCTCGCCCTCCGCCGACGCCTGAGCGAGCGGTGGATCGTTCGTCTCAGTCATGGTCGTGGGGAAGGAAAGAAGGCGCCGCGGCGTTGGGGCGCGTGTTCGGCAGGCGGCCGGACAGCGGATTGTAGCAGCCCGCACGGATGTCCACCGCGTGAGCAACGAGAAAGGGCCCCGCCGAAGCGGAGCCCTGGACGTCTCGAGACCTGCAGGCCGTCGGATCAGGCGATCTCGATCTTCCTCGCCTTGGCCTCCTCGGCCCTCGGGATGACGACGTTCAGCACGCCGTTCTCGAACTCGGCGGTGACGGCCGAGGCGTCGACATCGGCGGGCAGGTGGAAGCGCCTGGCGAAGTGGCCGTGGACGCGCTCGATGCGGTCCGCGCTCTTCGCGTCTCGCTGCATGTGGCGCTCACCGGAGAGGGCGAGGACGTGATCCTCGACCGTCAGTTCGATGTCCTTCCGGGACAGGCCGGGGAGATCGACGGTCAGTGTGTAGGCATCCTCGGTCTGCGTGAGGTCCGCGGCGGGCGACCAGGTCGCGGCGGCGGCCTCGGCGCCGTCGTGGCCCGTGAAGCGGGTCAGGCCGGGCGAGAAGAAGTCGTCGAGCATCGTCTTGTCGAAGAGCGGCTCGAAGGCCCCGATCAGGGGGCGGCGGAAGGGACTGCGATGGATCAGGCTGCGAGTCATGGTTCTTATCCTCCGTTCGTTGATCTCTGAACTTCGTCGGTTGGCTCTATGGCTCCGACGACCACAGATTATGAGTAAGGAACGCGCAGATGTCAAGCACCTGATTCTAGGAATATCAGATCGTGTGTCGGTCCACTAGTTCGGCAGGCTGACGCCGGTGACGGCGCCCAGAGTCGGGCCGATCTCGGCGTGGAGCACCAGGTCGGCGATGCCATCCAGGTCAGTCGCTTCGCGGTTCAGGATGACAAGCCGGGCGCCGACCTGCTTGGCCAGTGCGGGGAAGCCCGCGGCCGGGTAGACGACGAGGGAGCTGCCGATCGCGAGGAAGAGATCGGCGGCCAGAGTCGCCTCGTGGGCGCGTCGCATGGCGAGCTCGGGCATCGCCTGGCCGAATGAGATCGTGGCTGTCTTGATGATGCCGCCGCAGGTGTCGCCGGCCAGGTTCTGCCGTGAACAGACAGGCAGTTCTTCCCGCTCGCGGAACGCGGTCACGATGGGTTCGAGTTCGTAGCGCTTCCGGCACTCGAGGCAGGCGGCGTAGGTCGCATTGCCATGCAGTTCGATCACATCCTCGTCGGGAATGCCGGATTCCTGGTGCAGACCATCCACGTTCTGGGTGATCACGGAGCGGAGCTTCCCGAGGCGGCGGAGTTCGGCGAGAGCCAGGTGGCCGCGGTTCGGCCTGGCCCTGGACATGGTGCGGTCGCTGCCGATCTTGCGCCGCCAGGACTCGCGCCGGGCCTCCTCGGAGGCGACGAATTCGCCGAAGTCGATCGGCTTGTACTTCGTCCAGATGCCGCCCGGGCTGCGGAAGTCCGGGATGCCCGATTCCGTACTGATGCCCGCGCCCGTGAACGCCACGATCCGGCTCGCTTCGTGGACCAGGCGTTCGAGTTCCTGTATCTGGCTCATCGCGGTCTCCCCATGGTTGGACGGGTTGGGGCCCAGTCTACGGACTGGTCTCTACCGACCGGTCGGTCTGTTACACTGCCGACCGCCCGCATATCAGTTGGATGGAACCGGCACTGCCGGAGGATAGAGAGTCAGTATGTCTTTCCATAGCTTCACCGGCACAGACACCTACCTCGCCGCACCGGAGCTCCGGGACTCGGTGAACGTCTCCGCGGCGCTCGAGAAGCCTCTCCTGGTCCGCGGCGAGCCCGGAACAGGCAAGACGGTACTCGCCGAGGCGATCGCCGAGAACCTGGTCATGGAACTCCTGACCTGGAACATCAAGTCGACGAGCAAGGCCCAGGAAGGGCTCTACGTCTACGACACGGTTCAGCGGCTCAACGACGCCCGGTTCGGAGACAAGGACATCACGGACATCTCCCAGTACATCAAGTACGGGCCTCTCGGACAGTCTTTCCGCGCGGACCAGAGGGTCGTGCTGCTGATCGACGAGATCGACAAGGCGGACATGGAGTTCCCGAACGACCTGCTGCACGAGCTGGACCGGATGAGCTTCTTCGTCCACGAGACGGGCAAGCAACATACCGCCAGGTTCCGGCCTATCGTGATCATCACGTCGAACAACGAGAAGGAGCTGCCGGACGCGTTCCTGCGCCGGTGCGTCTTCCACTACATCGCCTTCCCCGACAAGGCCGAGATGGAGGACATCATCCGCGTCCACCATCCGGACGTCGAGGCCGAACTTCTGCAGCAGGTCCTGCTGCGCTTCTACTGGCTGCGCGATCTGCCCGAGATTCGCAAGAAGCCGTCGACCAGCGAGCTGATCGACTGGATCGCCGCGCTGCGCCGCGGCGGCGTCAGCACGGAGGTGATCGAGAGTGAGCTACCCTTCCTGGGTGTGCTGATGAAGCGGGAGAACGACCTGGAGGCCGTGATGGCGGCACACCGCCGCGGCCGCGTGAACTGATCGTCTCCTGACGCCGCCGGCAGAAGCCTGAGTCCACTCGAACGCAGTCCCAGCCATGTTCGTCGATTTCTTCTACCACCTGAGGGGATACGGCCTGAAGGTGACGATCACGGAGTGGCTGGCGCTCATGCGGGCGCTGGCGATCGGCTACAGCCGCGCTGACCTGCACGTCTTTTACAACCTGGCGCGCTGCCTGATGGTCAAGCGTGAGGCGGACTTCGACAACTACGATCGCGCCTTCGCCTCGTTCTTCATGGGGGTCGAGAACCACTTCGACATCAGCGACGAACTGCTGGAGTGGTTGTCGAATCCGAAGCTGCCGCGGGAACTGACCGACGAGGAACGCGCGAAGCTGCAGGCGCTCGATCTCGACGAGTTGCGCGAGCGCTTCAAGGAGCTGCTCGACGAGCAGAAGGAGCGCCACGACGGTGGCAATCGCTGGATCGGAACCGGCGGCATGTCTCCTTTCGGCCACGGTGGCGAACATCCCACGGGGGTGCGTATCGGCGGCTCGGGCGGCGGCCGTTCCGCGGTTCAGGTCGCGACGGATCGCCGTTTCCGCAATCTCCGCTCGGACCGCATCCTGGACACGCGGCAGATCGGCCTGGCGCTTCGCCGCCTTCGCAAGCTGGACAAGGACGAAGGGCCCGAGGAACTGGATATCGACGAGACGATCGACAGCAGCGCCCGCAACGCCGGCGAGATCGACCTCGTGTTCAGGCCGCCGAAGCGAAACCGGATCAAGCTTCTGCTGCTGATCGATGTGGGCGGGTCGATGGATCCCCACACGCTGCTCTGCGAGCGGCTGTTCTCCGCCGCTCACAAGGCGAACCACTTCAAGAAGTTCGAGTTCAAGTTCTTCCACAACTGCGTGTACGAGAACCTGTACACGGACATCAGCCGCTGGAAGGGAGAGCCGACCTCCCGGATCCTCAAGCGTCTCGACCACACCTGGTCCGTGTGCCTCGTCGGCGATGCCTGGATGAGCCCGTACGAACTGACCCACACGGGCGGCGCGATCGACTACTACCACAGCAACCAGGTCACCGGCCTCGACTGGCTGCGCAAGTTCCGCGACCGCTGTCCGAACTCGATCTGGCTGAACCCGGAGCCGAGGCGTATCTGGAACGCCCCGACCATCCACCTGATCCGGCAGGTCTTCCCGATGTTCGAGTTGACGATCGATGGCCTGACCGAGGGCATCGACGTGCTGCGAGGCATCCGGCCGAACCGCGCGCTCGCGGCCTGAACCAGAACGCACGAGCGTGCCCGCTGTTCGCCATGGCTCCGGAATGGCCGGCTGGCGGTCAGGGTTAGACTGTCCAGATGGATGAGAAACGGCCAGGGGCGACCCCGTCCGATGACTTGGGTTCGTCCGGCAACGAGCCCGATCGCAGCGATCCGGTCTTCGATCTTCCGCTGAACCTGAGTCGGGAGGCGCCCCCCGGGGAACCTGGTAGCCGCGAAGAGCATTCTGGCGACTCGGGCGATTCGGCCTCCGGGTCGCCGCCGGACCGCTCCGGGACGATCGCGGTCATCGTGATCGCCGGTCTCATTCTGGTTGGCGGCGGTGCGGTGATCTGGTGGTGGCTGTCCAGTCGCTCCGCGGATCCGGTGGATCCAGACGCAGCCGTCGCGGTCGCCGGGGAGTCTTCTGCTCCCGAGCCGAGCGCGCCGCCGCCGGCCGCCGACCCACCCGCCCCGGAACCGCCGCCGCCGGCCCTGTCCGAGAGCGATTCCCTCGTACGGGACGTCGTGGCCGGCCTGTCGGAGCATGCACGGTGGATGACGTGGTTCGTCCCCGAGGAACTGGCGATGAACTTCGTGCGCGCGGTCGCGGCCGTCGCCTACGACGAGCCGCCGCAGTCCAGCCTGGAACCGCTGCGGCCCGACGAGGGCTTCAGCGTGGTGCGGCGAGGACAACGCTTCTACCCGGCCGAGACGAGCTTTCGCCGCTACAGCCTGGCGGTCGAGATCTTCGATTCGATCGACGTCGCCGGCATCGCACGCGCGTACGGACGTCTGGAACCGCTGTTCGAGCAGGCGCACGATGAACTTGGCTACCCGAACGAGTTCGGCGACACCCTCGAACGGGCCGTGACCAGGCTCCTGGCGACACCGATCCCGGACGCGCCGCCGGAACTCCGGCTACGCGTGATCAGCTTCGAGTACGTCGATCCCGGTCTCGAGGGGTTGAGCCCGGCCCAGAAGCTCCTGTTGCGCCTGGGTCCGGACAACGGCGACCGCGTTCGCGCGAAGGTCAGGGAGCTCTACGCGGCGCTGCCCTAGCGCGGCCCTGGGCGGCCGAGGGCGCGGCGTTGCGCTTCGGCATACAGGGGAAGCTGCCGGTCGTAGACCGCGACCGCTTCCGGGCGGGGTGAGGCGGAGGGTCCGGCTTTGCCGGCCGGCGGCAGCGGGTAGGGCCTGCGTCCGGTAGCGCGCAGAGCGGCGCCGAGCGCTGCTCCGTCACTGACCTCGTGCCCTTCCACGGGGCAGTCCATCACGTCCGCGGCGATCTGGAGGAGCTCCGGATTCCGGGAGCCGCCACCGGTCGCCAGGATCCGGCTGGGCCGGGTCGCCATCCACTCCGAGTTGAGCCGCATGGACAGGAACTGCCCCTCGACGACGGCGCGGCAGTTCCGGGCCGCCTGCTCGGGCGCGTCCTCGAGGCCGCCCAGCCGAACGACCCCGGGCGACGCGACGCGCGGGACGATCTCCGGTTCGAACCACGGGATCATCATCATGCCGTCGTTGCCGGGCGGAGTCTCGCGCAGCGCGTCTTCGAAGCCCGCCCAGTCGAGACCGTAGCGGTCCCGCACCGCCTCGCGCGCGAGCGAACCGTTGCGGAAACAGATCAGGCTCATCGGATGCCCGCTCGGGGCGATGAACACATGGCCTCCACCGGCGGGATCGACGGCCACCTCTGACATCAGGCAGAAGTACGTGTCGCTCGTTCCCAGGCTCAGCACGGCTTCGCCGGGTTCACGGACACCGACTCCGACCAGGGAGCAAGGGTTGTCGCCGGACCCGATGACGACTTGGGCGTCCGACGGGAATCCGTATCGGGAGCCGAAGTAGGGCGCGATCCCTCCAACGATGGTCCAGGGCGGTTGGGAAGGCAGCAGTCGGTGCTCCAGCCCGGCGGCGGTCGCGGTCATCGCCGCCTCGGACCACTCTCTCCGGCGTATGTCAAGCAGGTTCATGCCCGAGCCGTCGCCGTAGTCGATGGGAGTCAGTCGCCCGGCCAGGACCGACGTGACGAAGGAACTGACCAGGCAAACCTGGGCAGTTTCCGACCATGCTTCGGGCTCGTTTTCAGCGAAACGCCGGATCTGGGGACCGGTGAAGCGCTCGAAGGTGTCGCTGCCGGTGAGTTCCGCCGTCGCGCTCGCGCCACCCAGCGCGCAGCGGATCTCCCCGCACTCCGGCGTAGTGGACGAGTCGGTCCAAATCGGCGCTTCGACGTGGGCGAGGAGAGGCTCGATCTGCTCGGCAAGCCTCCGCTCCGGAGTCAGGGACTGAAGGACAGTCTCTGCGCCCGGTCGGAGGTAGACGGAACCGTGCTGCTGGCCGGATACCGATACGCCGCGGATATCTTGGCAGGCCTCGGCACCCAACCTCTCGAATGCCAGATCCAGGGCTTCGAGCCACATGCACGGCGGTACCCGGCCGATCGCCGGATCATCGTTCGGAAGCTGGCCGTTGACGGTGCCATACGCAGGCAGTTCGGTGTCGTAGTGGACACTTGCGCGGGCGGCGATGCGGACGGCCCGATCCTCTCGTTTGCCTTCCTGGATCGGCACCTCGACCAGGATGGCGCTCAGGCTCTGGGTGCCGGCGTCGATGCCGAGGAAGAAGGCGCCGCCGCTCTGCGGTCGCCGCTTCGCGGCGCGTCTCATCCCGGAAGCCGGCGAGGACGCAGGCGCACCCAGTCAGCGGACGGGATGGTCGGGTAGGCCGCCGACCTCCAGCCTGACCCGGGAGCGGAGGGGGCTGCGCCCCAGCGGACTCGGAGCGAGCGACGGCCGAGTCCGCACGGTAAGCGACACCCGACCGGAGCGAGCGGAGTGGAGTGAGCGCCGACCTCCCGTTCACCGACTGAGCGCGAACGATCGCTGGGACGCAGCCCCCTCCGCTCCCGGGTCGGGCGGGTGCGTGCCCATGCCCATGTCATTCGATGCGCGTGCTGTACAGGTAGTCGTTCAGGATGCTCTCGAGCTCTTCCTGGCGGCCGCTGATCCTGGGCGGCTCGCCGAGGCTGCCGGCCCAATCCTCGAGTTCCTCGAGGGTGGTCTCGCCGGCCAGGAGCTTGCGGCCGAGACCGCGGCGGTAGCCGGCGTAGCGTTGCCGGATCCGTTTGCCGGCGAGGCCGAGGACGCCGTCCTTACGTATCCGATCGACGATCAGGAGAGCCTTGGCGAAGACGTCCATCGACGCGATGTGAGCGTAGAACAGGTCGACCGTGTCGAAGGAGCCCCGCCGGACCTTGGCGTCGAAGTTCAGGCCGCCCCAGCGCAGGCCGCCCTGGCCCTGGATGATGAGCAGCGCCAGGACGCACTCTCGCAGGCTCATCGCGAAGTTGTCCGTGTCCCAGCCGACGCCTTCCAGGCCGCGGTTGATGTCGACGCTGCCGAGCAAACCGGCCCCCGCCGCGGTCGCCAGTTCGTGTTCGAAGGAGTGGGTGGCGAGCGTCGCGTGGTTCGCTTCCACGTTCAGCATGAAGTCGTCCGTCAGGTCGAACTCGCGGAGGAAGTTCAGGCAGTGCCCGCAGTCGAAGTCGTACTGGTGAACGGACGGCTCCTTCGCCTTCGGCTCGAGGAAGAACTTGCCCTGGAACCCCTGGCGCCGTGCGTAGTCGACCGCGAGCCGGAGGAACGCGGCCATCTGCTCGCGTTCGCGGCCCATGTCCGTGTTGATCAGCGATGTGTAGCCCTCGCGGCCGCCCCAGAACACGTAGCCGGTGCCTCCGAGCTCGATCGTCGCGTCGATCGCGCGGCGCACCTGGGCCGCCGCGTGGGCCAGGACTCCGGGGTCGGGGTTCGTCGCGGCGCCGTGGGTGTAGCGCGGATGGCTGAACAGGTTCGCGGTGCCCCAGAGCAGCTTGACGCCGGTTTCGCGCTGTCTGGTCTTCGCCAGTTGGACGATTTCGTCCAGGTACGCGTTGCTCTCGCCGATGGAGCTGCCCTCCGGGGCGATGTCCCGGTCGTGGAAGCAGTAGTACGGGACGCCGAGCTTGGTGAAGAACTCGAACGCGGCATCGAGCGTGTTGCGCGCGGCCTCCATCGGCGTCGAGGCCTGGTCCCAGGGCCGGTCGTAGACGGCGTCCGGGCCGAACGGGTCCTGACCGCCGCCTTTGAAGGTGTGCCAGTAGGCGACCGCGAACTTCAGATGACGTTCCATCGTGGACCGGCCGATCCGGCGCTTGCGGTCGTAGTACTTGAAGGCGAGCGGCTCGCGGCTGTCCGGTCCCTCGAAGGGGACGGGCCGGGCGACTTCGGGGAAGAAGGGGGTCATCGAACTGCTGGCGCCTCCCTGCGATGGCCTCAGTTGTCCTCGAAGGCGGCGTCGAAGGCGATCTCCGAGGGCGCGAAGTCGAGCGCCCTGACGAAGTCGGCGGCTTCGGCGGCGCCGTGCTCGCGGTCCATGCCGGAGTCCTCCCATTCGACCGACAGCGGACCCTGGTAGCCGATGTCGTTCAGCGCCCGGATGATCTCCTCGAAGTCGACCGATCCCCGGCCGGGCGAGCGGAAGTCCCAGAACCGGCGGTGATCTCCGAAGTTCGTGTGGCCGCCGAAGACGCCGCACGGCTTGGGCTGGTCGGACCACCATGCGTCCTTGATGTGGACGTGGAAGATGCGGTCGGCGAACTGCCGGATGAAATCCACGTAGTCGACCCCCTGGTAGCCGAGATGGCTGGGGTCGTAGTTGAAGCCGAACGCGGGGTGGCCTCCCAGGGCCTCGATGGCGCGCTCGGCGCTCACCGTGTCGAAGGCGATCTCGGTCGGGTGGACCTCAAGGCCGAAGCGGATGCCGAGTTCCCGGTAGACGTCGAGGATCGGAGTCCAGCGAGCGGCGAAGTCGGCGAATCCGTCGTCGATCATCGCCGGCGGCACGGGCGGGAAGGAGTAGAGCAGGTGCCAGATCGAGCTGCCGACGAAGCCGTTGACGATCTCAAGGCCGAGCGCCCTGGCCGCCTCGCCGGTGCGGATCATCTCGTCGGCTGCCCGCTTGCGGACGTCCTCCGGATTGCCGTCGCCCCAGACGTGGGGCGGCAGGATCGCCTCGTGCCGGGCGTCGATCCGGTCGCAGACCGCCTGGCCGACCAGGTGGTTGCTGATCGCGTGGAGTTCGAGCCCGTGCTGCTCGAGGAGCTCGCGCCGCGCGGCGGCGTAGGCCTCGTCACAGCGGTCGACCTCCACGTGATCGCCCCAGCAGGCGAGTTCCACGCCGTCGTAGCCGAGGCTTCGCGCCAGCGGACAGAGGTCGGCGACGGGCAGATCGGCCCACTGGCCGGTGAACAGGGTTACGGGTCGGGCCACGGTGCGTCTCCTACAGGTTGCTGCTTTCGTTCGTTGCGGGGCGGCGCTTCCGTGCCGCGGTCAGGCGGGCATCCGTAGCCACTTCTGATCGCTCTCGCTGCTGGCGACGACGGTCTCGATGAACTGCATCCCGCGCAGGCCGTCGTACACGGTGGGGAAGTCGAGCATCGTCGCGTCGGGCTCGACCCCGCGACGGCGGCAGTCCAGCGTCTGCGCGAAGTTCCGGTACAGGTTGGCGAAGGCTTCGAGGAACCCCTCGGGGTGGCCGGCCGGCAGGCGAGTGTGCGCCGCCGCGTCGTCGCTCAGTCCCTGGCCGGAGGTGCGCAGGATCTCGCGAGGCCGGTCGAGCCACTTGAGGATCAGTGTGTTCGGCTCTTCCTGGCGCCACTCCAGGCCGCCGAGTTCACCGTAGACCCGGATCGCCAGCGCGTTCTCCTCGTCGATCGAGATCTGGGAGGCATACAGGACTCCGCGTGCCCCGTTGTCGAAGCGGAGCAGCACGTTGCCGTCGTCCTCCAGCGGCCGGCCGTCGACGAAGGTGGTCAGGTCGGCGCACAGCGACTCGATGCGCAGTCCGGTGATCGCCTCGGCGAGATTCTCGGCGTGGGTACCGATGTCGCCGATGCAGCAGGAGATCCCGGCCCGTTCCGGGTCCGTCCGCCAGTCCGCCTGCTTCTGGCCCTCCGACTCGAGCTGCGTAGCGAGCCAGCCCTGGGGATACTCGACGACGACCTTGCGTATCTTGCCGAGTTGGCCGCTGCGGACCCGGTGGCGGGCTTCCTTGACCATCGGGTAGCCGGTGTAGTTGTGGGTCAGGCCGAAGACCAGCCCGGTCTGTTCGACGAGTTCGAGCAGGGCTTCCGCCTCGGCCGCCGACTTCGTCATCGGCTTGTCGCTCATCACGTGGAAGCCGGCTTCGAGGGCAGCCTTCGCAACCGGGAAGTGCATGTGATTCGGGGTGACGATGGAGACGAAGTCCATCCGCTCGTCCGGGTCGAGGGCGGCCTCGCGGGCCATCATCTCCTCGTAGGTGCCGTAGCAGCGCTCGGGCGGCAGGAAGAGCTCGGCGCCGGAGGCGCGTGAACGTTCAGGGTCGGAGCTGAAGGCGCCGCAGACGAGCTCGATCAGCCCGTCCAACCCGGCCGCCATGCGGTGGACGGCGCCGATGAAGGCGCCCTGGCCGCCGCCGACCATCCCCATGCGGATCTTCCGTTCCATCGCGCGCTCCCTGTTCGTGCGATCCGGGAGCGTACCGCAAAGGAAGGCGCGTTTGGGGCTACTCGGCCGACGCCAACTGGGCCCCTTCTTCGATCGCGTACAGCTCCGAGCGGGTCGCCACGTAGAGCACGCCGTCCTTGGCGAAGGGCGTCGTGTAGACCGCCCCCTCCATGAACACCTCGTTGATCAGATTCTCTTCGCGACCGGTAGCCAGGATCGCGACCTCGCCGTCCTCGTCGCCGATGTAGATCTTGCCGTCCACGACGAAGGTCGAACCCCAGATCGCCGCGTAGGTGTGGTGCATCCACTGGAGCTCGCCGGTCTCCTCGTCGAAGCAGTAGACGTGGCCCGAGAGGTCGGCGATGTAGACCAGGCCGTCGTGGACGGCCGCGGTCGACATCGTTCGCTGGAAGTCCTCGCCGCCGACGTGCCAGATCGTGCCCGTCTCCGTGATGTCGCCGGTTCCGGAGGCGTCGATCTTGTAGAAGTGGCCGGGACCCTCGCCGTGCTCCGGATCCTGGCCGACGCCGATGTAGACGACGTCGTGGTGGAAGACCGGGGTGGAGATGATGTTGTTGCGGGTACCCTTGCCGCCGAGTTCCCACACGGACTCCTTGGGGTTCGCGTCGAAGGTCCAGATCAGTTCGCCGGTGTCCGGCGCGAAAGAGTAGACGACGCCCTCGCCGCCCGGGATGACGATCTGTTCGCGGCCGCCGGCGACACCGGCTGCCGGGTTGGACCAGGTCCCGTGGAGGATCTTCTCCATCGGGTGGGCGCTCTCCCAGACCAGTTCGCCGGTGTGCTTGTTCAGGGCGACGAAGCTCGGTCCGAGCGGTGAGGGGATGTTGATGTGGCCCTCGTCGACGCCCTGGCCGGTGGTCGCGACGACCACGTCGCCGACTACCATCGGCGAACCGGCTGCCAGGTTGTGGGGGAAGACGTCGAGTTCGGCGATCGTGTCGTAGACCCAGAGGATGTCCGCGTCCTGCTCGTCGCTGTACTGCTCGTCCTGCATGCCGTCGTTGCCGTCCGCGAAGCCGTCGACATCGACGGCCACGAACTCCGCGCGGTTGGAGACGTAGTAGGCGACGCCGTCCTCGATGTAGGGGGTCGAGCAGATTCCCTGGAGCGGCCAGTCGTTGACCCGTCCGGCCGGCAGCTTGTCGTGCGTGGCCTGCCAGAGCAGCTCGCCGTCGCTCTCGCGGAAGGCGATCAGGATGCCCTTGTCGCCTACGATGCCGGGACGCCGTTCGCCCTCGTTGTTCGTGCCCACGAAGACCTTGCCGTCGTAGATGATCGGTCCGGCGTAGGTCTGGGAGCCGAGCTTCTGCTTCCACTTGATGTTCTTGCCGGACAGGATGTCCCAGTCCGTCGGGACCCCGGTTTCGGTCGACACCATGTTGCGGGAAGGGGTCAGGCCGAACATGGCCGGCGGCTCCTCCGCCAGCACCGCGGCGCTTCCGGTCGAGATCGTCGAGATCAGGAACGCTGCCACAACGGTCCCCTTGTTCATGCTCTGCTCCTCGGGTTCAGTGGATCGTCGTACCCTCTCTAGCCATGCCCATCCGTTGCACTGCAGGTGCTCAGTTGCTCGTGATCAGAACGTTGTCGTAGGAGACGACGGACGGCGAGTAGCCCAGGAGACCCGGCGAACCGTTGCGGATCGGGTGGGGATCCTCCGCCGTGATCGTCCACTCGGCCGGCTCCTCCTCGTCGCGCGGCCACACCTTGCCTCGGATCGTGGCGGTGTCGCCCTGCGCTGCCACCTCCAGCTTCATCGTGTACCAGCGGTCCATCTCGAACTCGTAGTCCGCCTTCTGCTCGACCCGCAACTGGGCCGACCAGGAGCGGATCTGCAGCCGCTGGTGGATGCCCATCATGTCGAGGATGTAGCCGGAGTTGATCAGGCCCGAGTCGGAGCGTCGCCGACCCTTCTGCGAGTTGCGGACGTCGGCCTGGATCGTGTAGTTCCCCAGCGAGGGCGGCCCGAGCAGGAGCGGCGAGCGCAGCAGGCCGCGCTCGGCGACCGGCTTGACCAGGATGCTGTCGCCGCCTTCCTCGGCGATGTCGTAGCGTCCGCCGCCGATCCAGTAGCCCTGCTTGCCGCCGGAGAAGTCCTCCGTCCAGGGCAGGGGCGGGAAGACGCGAACGCGGGCTTCGGCTTCGAGGCCGCCGCTCGTGGCTACCAGGGTGCCGGCCTGGAAGCTCGAGTCGCCGGCGAAGCTGAGGGTGTTGCCGGAGAGTTCGCCCTGAATGCCCTTCAGGGACCATTCCGCTTCGACGGCGCCCAGCGGACGGCCGAGGGCGTCGTAGGCGAAGACCTCGAAGTCGTGACTCTCGCCGGGGTTGGCCCTGATCTCGGCGGGCACCACGAGCAGGGTGGCCGGCGGCCCTTCTGGTTCGCCCTCGTCGCCGCGGCTGGGAAGAGGGGAAGCCGTGACCTCGAACGGCGCGTCCTTGTCGCCCAGGCAGTAGACGCCCTCTTCGGTCGTGAAGTAGATCCGGCCGTAGGCGATGGCGGCTGAGCCGTACAACTCGGCGTACCGGCCGTCCGGAACCTTCAGCTGGTGCCGGCTGAGGATCTCGGCGCTCGTGTCTCCGGGCCGAATGATCGCGAAGTGGCCGTTCGTCTCGCCCGCGTAGATCTTGCCGTCGGCCCATACCGGCGACGCCTTGCCGACCGTGCCGATGCTGAGCTCCCAGTAGACCTCGCCGGTTGCCGTATCGACCGCGGCCAGGTTGCCGGAGTTGTTGACCACGTAGAGGCGGCCGTCGTGGATCGTCGGCGACGGGAACCCGGCCTTGTTCCGGTTCCACCGCCACAGTTCGCCGGTGTTCGTGATGTCGCCGCTCAGCGTGCCGTCGATGGCGATGACGCGGCCGAGCGTGCCTTCGTCGATGTTCTCCTCGCTGTGGGAGATGAAGACCCTGCCCTGGTCGTCGACCACGGGCGAGGCGTTGATGCCGCGTTTCGAGAGGTTGAACTCCCAGACCTCCTTGCCGGTGCGGGCCTGCAGAGCGTAGATGCGCCCATCCGCGTTGCCGGTGATCAGCAAACGCTGGTTGTCGATCACGGTCACGATGGGGATCGACTGCGTGTTCCGGTCGTAGACGGCGCCGCCCGGCGTCGACATCCATTGCACGGCGCCGGTTCGCTTGTCGAATGCGTAGTAGCGGTGCCGCGGCGGCCCCTGGGCGCCCCAGCTCCCGTTGTTCATGTTGACGATGATCAGATCCTCGTCGATCACCGGGGAGGCGGTTCGGCCGCCGTATCCCTCGAAGCGGCCGTGTTCCTCCTTGAGGGAGCGCGACCAGACCAGATTGCCGTCGCTGTCGTGACAGAGGAATAGCCCGCTGACCAGTTGGGCGTAGATGTAGCCGGTTTCGGGATCGCCGGTCAGGGAAGCCCAGCCGACCCGGTTGTAGGCCACCGTGGTCAGGTACAGGTTGTAGCGCCGCTCCCAGAGCGGCTCGCCAGTGTCGGCGTCGAAAGCCGCGATCACGGCCTGCTCGTCGATTCCGTTGCCGGCGCGGCCGTTGACGAACACCCGGCCGCCCATCACGACCGGCGTCGAGCGGGCGATGAAGTCCTGACGCCAGATCAGGTTCTCGCCCTCCGGGCTCCAGGTGTCGATCAGGCCGGTCTGGGGGGAAAACCCGTTCTGGTACGGCCCGCGCCAGGAGGTCCACTCCTCCGCCTGCAGCGATGCGGCGGCCAGCGCCAGAAGGGGCAGGAATGAACAGAACTGAATGCGATTCCTCATCTCGGCTCCTTGCCAGGGTCTTGGGAAGCGGACAGCGGCCCGCGCGCGGCGCACATTCTAGGCGGAATTCCCTCGGGAGGCGCGCTTGCGTCCTGTGTTCGCGGTGCGGCGGGCGATGTCGCTACTCGGCTTCCTCGCCTCCTGTGGCCTCCTGCGCCGCGGCCATTCGTTCCTGCCAGTTGGCGGGGTAGATCATCGCCATGAGCGTCGACTGCTCGGACTGGTACTGCACCATCGTGCCCTTCGGCATCCAGATGGCGTCGCCGGGTCCGAGTTCGTGGGCGTCCTCGCCGGACAGGACCGTCAGGCTTCCGTCGAGGACGTAGAGGTACTCGTCGAACATCATCGGGCGCTGTTCCTGGGTATCGAAGTTGTCCAGGACCGTGACCGCGCAGTGGAGCTCGTTGCTGACCGCGACCACCCCGGGGGCGCTTGCGGGTCCGACGTCGGAACCGGTGTAGATGCCCGGTCCGAACTCGACGATCTGACGGTCGGCGGCTGCGACGAAGACCACCGGCTCCGGCTCGCCCTCCATCGACCAGTTCTCGTCCGCGGGCAGCCAGTCGACGGGATAGACGGCGACCAGGTTCGGGGCCATTTCGTCGGCTTGGAGCCTCTTGGCCACGGTGCCCCTGGGAATCCACAGGCCGTCACCCGGACCGACCTCGAACACCTCGTCCTCCGTTTCGAGCGTCAGGACTCCACCCTCGAGGCCGTAGATGTACTCGTCGTAGGTGTAGACCCAGTCCTCCAGGAGGTAGTTCTCGTAGCGCGCGATGACGCTGCTCATCGCCGTGGTGCCCGCCACCGTGCCGACCGCGTTGGGATCGCCGACGTCCGTCGCCACCATCAACGTGGGGTTGCCCGGAGTGAGTTCAAGGAACTCGCGGCTGTCTGCCCGGATGACGACGATCTCGTCGACCGGCGCCGGCACTTCCCGCACGGCGGGCGCTTCCTCTGGTGCTTCCTCCGCTGCTTCCTCTTCGGCTGGGGCGCAGGCAAGGAAGCCGGCGCCGAGAGCGAGAACGCTCAACGCCACGATCGGGGTCCTGACAGAGTTGGTGAACATCGCGATCTCCCCTTTGAAACTCATCATCCCCCAACAAATTTAAGAAATTCTAAGGTTCCGGCAGACGCTCAGGAACCGGTTCGGAGCCTTCCTGTGTCTTGGGGGAGGCGTGTCGATCGACCTTGTCTCGGTAACTCAGGAGGCTTCGTTCTGCCGTTAGGATGGCTTTTCATAGTACTGAGCGCCCGGCAAGTGGTCAATATGACAAGGAAGCGAATCGTGCTGCGGCGCAGGCGGCTGAGCGCCGTGGCTTCGGTACTTGCGGTCACTTCGTTGCTCGCCTGCCAGCGGGAGCCGGCCCCGGTTCCGGAGCGCCCCGCACTTTCTGACACTCGTGAAGCGACCGACCGGCCTGGCACGGTTGCGGCCTGGACGGAAGCGGTCGGCGACCTGTCCCCCGAGACCTGGAACGTCGTGCTGGTGACGATCGACACGCTGCGCGCCGATCGTCTTGGCTGCTATGGCTACGGGGAGATCGAGACGCCGCAGCTCGACCGGTTCGCGAGCGAGGGCATCCTGTTCGAGAACGCGATGACGACGGTGCCTTTCACTCTCCCTGCGCACAGCTCCATCATGACGGGCGTCTATCCCCCGGTTCACGGCGTTCGCGAGAACGTCGGCTATGCACTGGACGAGCGGTTGCCGACGCTGGCCGAGGACCTGTCCGCCACGGGCCGCCGCACCGGAGGCTTCATCAGCGCCTTCGTGCTGGACGGGAGGTGGGGGATAGACCGGGGCTTCGACCACTACTACGACGAGTTCAAGGTCCAGGACATGGGCATGTTGAACATGGCGTCCGTTCAGCGCGGGGGGCCGGAGACGATCGGGCAGGCCGAGGCCTGGCTGGATGAGGTGTCGGGCTCGCCTTTCTTCATGTGGCTGCACCTGTTCGAGCCGCACGACCCCTACGAGGCGCCCGAGCCTTTCGCGTCGCGCTATCCGAAGCGGCCCTACGACGCCGAGGTTGCCTACACGGACACCCTGGTCGGGCAGGTCCGCGAGATCCTCGAGGTCAGAGGACTGCTCGAGAGGACGCTGCTGGTCATCACCGGCGACCACGGGGAGGGGCTGGGCGACCACGGCGAGTACTTCCACGGCTTCTTCGTCTACGACAGCACGGCCCGGGTGCCGCTGATCGTGCGGTTGCCGGAAGCCCGACTCGGCGGCCGCCGGGTGGAGGCGGCGGTGAGTCATGTCGATCTCCGGCCCACGATTCTCGACGCGCTCGGTGTCGAGGCGCCCGCGGCGCCTCCGCAGCAGGGCGGCCGCAGCCTGCTCCCGCTCCTGCTGAGCCTGGACGACGGCGAACGCTCCGCCTACGTCGAGTCCTACTACGCGCTCTACCACTACGACTGGGCGCCCCTGCGCGCCATCCACACCGGCGAGTTCAAGTTCATCGACGCGCCGAGACCGGAGTTGTACCGGCTGGCGGACGATCCGGGCGAGATGGAGAACGTCGTGCGCGGTACACGGGTCGAGGCGCGGGAGCTTCGCGACCGTCTGTTGGGGATGATCCGCGACTTCGAAGGGTCCGGGCCGGGTGAGAGCGCGCGGCCGGATCTCGACCAGGAGACTCTGGCCCAGCTCCAGGCACTCGGATACCTCGCCGGCAGCGGCAGCCGCACGGAAGCGCCCGAAGACCTCTCCGGTCTCGCGGACCCGAAGGACAAGATCGGGGTTCACCGCGCGATCATGCTCGCCCAGAGCGACATCGGGCAGGGGGAGACGGCGGCGGCGCGCGAGCGGCTGCTGGAGGCGATCGAGCTGGATCCCGGGGTCGTCGACGCCCAGCAGATGCTGGGCAACCTGCACCAGCGCGAGGGCGACTACGAGGCCGCGATCGGCTACTTCCAGAACGCCCTGGCTCGCAACCCGGACCATCAGGCGTCCCTGATGGGGCTGGCCGATTCCTATCTCTGGCTCGGCCGGCCGGAGGACGCCCTGGTCGGTTTCGAACGGCTCCGTGGCCTCGCGCCGCACGACAGCAAGGCTGCGATCGCTTCCACCGAGATCCTGGTCAATCTCGGGCGTCGGGCCGAGGCCCTGGAAGTCGCGGAATCGGCTGCCCGGTACGAGCACGCTCCGGCGCTGGTTCACAATCAGCACGGCGAACTACTCGCACTCGCCGGACGCGTCGACGAGGCGGAGGGAGCCTTCGAACTGGCCATCGAGGTGAACGACCGCCCGGTGCAGCCGCACTTCAACCTGGCCGTGCTCTACGAGGAGCGTGGCGAAACGGCGAGGGCGATCGAGCGCTACAAGGAAGCTCTGGCCCGCATGCCGTGGCACTACAGGACGCTGTTCAATCTCGGCCGGTTGCTGGGCCTGGAGGGAGACGTCGTGGAGCAGGAGGAGCTGTGGCTGGCCTCGGTGAACGCGAACCCGGAGTTCATCGAGGGGCACTACCTGCTGGCGAAGCTGCTGATGGACCAGGGAGGCGATCTCGAGCGGGCGGAGGAACTGGTGCGCGCGGGACTGGAACAGGACGAAGCCCACCAGGCGGGTGCTCTCGGCTACTTCGTTCTGGCCGACATTCTCAGTCGCCTCGGCCGGACAGCAGAGGCGATGGAGGCGGTGCGGTCCGGCCGGGAGATCCAGTCGCGCTAGGCGCGGCAGAAGGCCCGGAAGCCGGCGCTTCGCGCCGGATGCCGGCGGGGACGCCGGCGCACCCGGTTTCTCTGCCGCGCCTAGCGCTGGAACAGGTAGGTGGCCTTGAGGATGAGTTGCCGGCCCTCGGTGCGCCGTTCCCGGAGCGACGGCGCCGTCCAGTTCTCGTTGTAGACGAGGAAGATGTCGGCGCCGGGCCGGTAGATCCAGTGAAAGCGGATGTTGACGCCGAGGTCCTCGGCGGCGTCGTTGTACTGGGCGATCATGTTCAGTCGCAGATCGGGTGTGAACGAGAGGTCGACGCCCTGGCTCCAGAGGTTGATCTCGAAGGCGCCCTGCGGCAGGTCCACGTCGTGGTGCGACCAGGTGGTCGAGGCGCGAACCAGGCGTGACAGGCGAAGACTGAGCTGCTGCCGCACGGAGACCCAGTCGCCGTCGTAGAACTCGCCCCAGTAGTTGAAGCTTCGCAGGGACACGGATCTGGATAGGTCGGTGAGCATCAGCAGTTCCCAACTGTCGAACTCGAACAGGCCCGGCGGGATCACGACGCCGGGGAAGATCTCGAACGGCGCGAACAGTCGCTCCTTGGTGCTGGCGGCGCCGAACTCGAGGAAGTCATTCGTCTTGAAGACCATGCCGATGGGATACACGATGGTCTCCTCGGTCTCCAGGCGTCCATCGCTCGAGCGCTCGAAACGGCGGTGCGCGCCCTCGGCGTACCAGGAGCGGATGCCGGCCCGCTCGATCCGCGGCTGCCAGATGAAGCGCGGGTTGAAGAGGCGGAAGTTCTCGCGCAGCAGGAATCCCACGCCAGGATCGAAGTTCTGCTGCGACTCGATGAAGTCAAGCGACGTCGTCAGCGTGGAGCCCTGGTAGCCGACGCCGGCGCCGAAGGAGGCATCGTCGCCCTCGACACCCGGACGTTCGCTGCGGCTCCAGTAGCCGTTGAGCTGAAGGAGCTGGGTCGGCTTGAGCTCGATGTCGAAGCCGTAGAGGTTCTGCGCCCCTCTGTCGGCGGGATCGCGCTGCGTGAAGATCGCGCCGACGCTGGAGCGCTGGCCGATGTTCCGCTTCACCCGGGCGACGGAGAAGGCGGTCTGCGGCACGGCGCGGTCTCCGATGTCGGCCTCTCCCGTGCCGACGCCGAGGACGCCGACGTTCCAATCGCCGAGCCGGCCGGTCAGGCGAGCCCCCAGGTCCATCGGCACCGTCGCGCCGCCGTCGAGCCCGATACGGCGCGAAAAGAAGGCCTTCATCAGGGCCGGCAGCCACGGCACTCTCTGGGGAGGGCCGAACTCGAAGATGCCGGCGTTCTCCAGGAAGAAGTCCCGTTTCTCGGGGAAGAAGAGGGAGAACCGCGTCAGGTTCACCTGCAGATCGTCGACCTCGACCTCGGCGAAGTCCGTGTTGTAGGTCAGATCGAGCGCCATCGACTTGCTCAGTCCCCACTTGACGTCGAGCCCGCCGTCGAGGTCGTTCGCCGAGGTGCGGGTCGGAGGCTCTTCGGAGGCGGAACCGATCACGTAGGGCTTGACGTCGAGGCTGCGCGAGCGCCGAAGCCCGGCGAGCCCCGTCAGGCTGCCGGCCAGGGAAACGCGGTAGGCCGCGTAGTGGGATACGCCGGACGTGGTGATCGGCAGGGCGGAGCGCGGCAGATACGCCCAGTTCACTTCCTCGCTCTTGCGGCGGATGAGCCGCTGGACGTTCAGCCCCCAGCGGTCGAGCGCCGGATCGAAACGGAGCGTCGCGAAGGGAATCGCGATCTCCGCCGTCCAGCCTTCCGTCGTTCGCCGCGCCCTGACCGTCCACACACCGTCCCACTCCGTGTTCACGTCGCGTCCCTCGTCGGTGATCAGCGCATCGTGACGAGCGCCATTCGGGTTCGTGGCGAAGGCGAAGGCGTTCCTGCCGTCGAGAAAGGTGTCGAACACCAGAACGAAGGAGTCGTCGGAGGCGAGCTCGGCGTCACGCTCCATCTCCTTGGCGATGATCCTCTCGGGCTCTCGATCGAACGCGCGCAGCGCTACGTAGAGCGTCGACTGGGTGTAGGCGATGGAGAACTCCGTGCGCTCGGAAGCGGGCGCCCCCTCCCGGGGTTCGCGCTGGCGGAAGCCACTGCCGACCTCGGCCTGTTGCCAGACGGGTTCGTCGAGCCGGCCATCGACGACGATCGGCTGGTCGACGACGAGTGCCTCGATCGAGGGACGCTCGGTGAGATCGACATCGATCTGGCCGAATGCCGGCGCGCAGAGCGTCAGCGTGACAACGAAGAGAACCGCCGGGCCGGGGAGCTTGAACAGGCGTGTGTTACCGGAGGAGGGATGGAACGGAAGCACGGGGAAATCGTCGCCGGAGAGATAGCCGAGTGGCTCGTTCAGGAAGTTTAAGTTTAGTTAAGGTCTTGTTCTGGATCGAACACTATCGGATAGGTCAGGATACCGGCGGTACGTCGTCAACAGAAGCCGGAGGTGACCATGTCGAAGATGCGTATGGCCGTGTTTGCTTCTCTGCTTCTTGTGTTCATTGCGGCGCCGGCCCTGGCCCAGAACGTCGGCACGGTCCGTGGCGAGGTGCGCGACGCGAACGGCGACCCGCTGCCGGGCGTGATGATCGAAGTCGACGGTCCGCTGGTGCGCGGCGACCGCTCGACGACGACGGGGGTGAACGGCGAGTTCCTCGTCTCGGCGCTGCTTCCGGGCACGGTTTCCGTCACCGGAACGCTCGACGGCTTCGAGGACGAGACGGTGGAAGACGTCCGGATCTCGATTTCGCAGACCAGCACCGTGCACATGGTCCTCCAGCTCGCCGCGACCTCGGAGGAGATCACGGTGACGTCGGAGCGGCCGATCCTCGACGTGACGAGCAACGTGATCAGCACCCACCTCACCGAGGACTTCATCGACGACCTGCCGACCAAGCGGAGCTTCCAGGACTACGCCGCCATGGCCAAGGGGGTGACCCTCCAGGGCCGCGACCAGACCTACGGCGACTGGAGGTACTCGGTCTACGGCAGCGGCGGGGTGGCGAACTCCTGGAACCTGGACGGCCTGAATTCCACCCTGCACGACTACGGCGGCGTCTGGTTCTGGATCAACCCGGACACGATCTCGGAAGTCCAGGTGCTTGGCGTCGGCGCCCCGGCGGAGTACGGAGGCATGTCCGGCGGTGCGATCAACGTCGTCACGAAGTCCGGGACGAACGAGTTCGACGGCCGCCTGAACTACTACGGCCAGTTCGACTCGCTGACCGCCGAGGGGCCGAAGGTCGCTGGGCTGACCGGTGAGGAGACCGGCTTCTATCGGGACAAGTTCAACAACTACACCCTGGCGCTGGGCGGCGCGTTGGTCCAGGACGAACTGTGGTACTTCCTGTCGCTGGAGTACAAGGAGGACGCGCTCGGCGAGCCGGGCTCGATTCGCGAGTTCGTGCGGCCGGACCTCTGGGAGCGCTCCGCCCTGAAGCTCGACTGGACATTCAACCCCTCGAACACGCTGACGCTCAGCGCCCAGTACGAGGACTACGACTGGCAGGCGTCGTCGGATCCCTTCCTCGCCCAGGACGCGCAGACGCACGAGTTCGGCATCCGGCCATCCTTCCGGCTCGGCTGGCAGTCCGTGTTCTCGAACCGGACGTTCTTCGAGGTGAACGTTGCCGACTTCGACAACTACGACCGCGTGGCGTCGGTCACCGGCAGCACGGAACCGCCCTTCGTGGACTACACCCAGCCGGTGCCCACGACCGTCGGTGGACCGAGGTATCCCTACGACTATGGACCCGGGATGATCCGCTCCAGCGCCAAGCTGACCCACTTCGCGGACGACCTCGCCGGCAGTCATGAGTTCAAGTTCGGCGTCCAGTTCACCGACGCGACGACGAAGACGCCGCAGCTCTACCCGGGTTCGGGCGGTCTCTACTACGCGAAGTTCGCCGAGAGCTTCTACTGGCGCTACACCCGGCAGCAGCACTACTACGGCAGCGACTCGACCTCTCTCGGGCTCTTCGTGGACGACTCGTGGAACCTGGGCGGCAAGACGACCCTGAATCTCGGCGTGCGCTACGACCACGACAACGGCGGCATTCCACCCTACGAGGTGCTGCTGGACCACGGAGGCGGCAAGGGGAACGCCGTCTTCAGCGGTGAGTTCTACCCCGCCTACGATGACCTGGTCGACTGGAAGAACATCTCGCCGCGGCTGGGGATCGCCCACCAGGTCGGCGAAGGCGAGCGGCAGGGTGTGCTGCGCGTCTCCTACGGCAAGTACTTCGAGGCGAACAACACGGCCGTGTGGAACGGCCCTCACCCCGACCGGCCGCCCTCGATGTACGCCTTCAGCTACTACCGGAACGGCCCCTGGTACGTCTACCGGACGGTCGCCGACGAGAATCTCATTCAGCCGGACCCGAACATGAAGGCGCCCGAGTACGACCAGTACGCCCTCGGCTACGAGCAGCAGCTCAGCGAGACGCTGACGCTTGGCGCCGAGCTCGTCGTCAAGAAGGCGACGAACCTGATCGGCTGGCACATTCTCGATGACGGCGTCTACGAGGAGGTGCCGTTCGTGAACCCGGAGACTGGCGAGACGATGACGCTCTACAGCATCGTCGAGGAGCCGACGCGGCGCAAGGGCAACAGCCCGGGGCCGGGCGCGAATGCACCGCCGGGCGCGAAGTACGACCAGGATTACCAGGGCCTCTTCGTGACTCTGACCAAGCGCAAGGTCGGCCGGTGGGGGATGAACGCATCGCTCGGCTGGTCGGAGTCCGAGGGACGGACTGCACGGAACCTGGACCAGCGGCAGGCCGAGCCGTTCTTCTCGTCCCAGCAAGGCGTGGATCCGAACCACCACATCAACTCCGATGCATTGCTGCAGGGAGACCGAACGTGGGTCTTCGCGAGCCAGGTTCAGTTCGACCTGCCGTGGCAGCTCCGGGGAGCCGCGGTGCTGAAGGTTCAGGACGGCCGGCCCTACGCGCTGTTCCAGCGGGTGCAACTGGCTCAGGGCCAGGTCGATGTCGCCCTGACCCCGCGGGAGGACGACCGGCGGATGCCGGGCAGCGCAACGCTCGACCTGGGCCTTGGGCGCAGCTTCACGCTAGGTGGTGACGTCTCGTTCGGCGTCGACCTGCAGGTCCTGAACGCCCTGAACGAAGACGCCTGGGACTGGTGGCAGGCCACGGCGTTCAGGGACGGTAATCTGGTGCCTTCCCTTTACCAGTATCCGCGTCGGTTGATGCTGCGGCTCAGCTTCGACTTCTAGGAGCTTGCGCCGTGCCGGCCGGTCCAGCTTGACTACTGACCTCGACCAGAGGAGATCACCGTGATGCGGAAAGCGACAGTCGTACGGTTTACCGGAGCGCTGAAGCTCCTTCTCTGCCTGGCTCTGCTGGCGACTGCGTGGTCCGCCCCGACCCTTGCCGCCGAAGGCGACTGGTCGCAGTGGCGGGGGCCGGCCAGGGACGGGTACGCGCCGGTGGCCGGCAACGAGAGGCTGGCCGCGGCGCTTCACGGTCCGTTGCCGGCGTCCCTGCACCAGGTCTGGAAGATCGAGGTCGGCCTTGGGCAGTCCGCGCCGATCCTCCACCAGGGCAAGCTCTACATCCACGTCCGGCAGGGCGAGGAGGAGGTCGTCCTGGCGCTCGACCCGGAGACGGGCGAGGAGATCTGGCGCTACGCGTACCCGGTCGCCTACGTGCCGGTCAATCACGCCTGGGCGTGGGGACCGGGCCCGAAGTCGACGCTGACCGCGGTCGGGGACACCCTCTACACCTTCGGCGTCACGGAGAGGCTGCACGCGATCGACGCGGAGCAGGGCGACGTGCTCTGGGACAAGAGCTACGACGACATCTACGCGCAGCCGTTTCCCGAGTGCGGCACCAGCGCCTCGCCGCTGGTCGAGGGCGACCTGGTCATCGTCCCGATCGGCCAGACCTGGCCGGATCCGTCGATCGAGAGCCTGGGTGAGATCGTGGCCTACAACCGGCACACCGGCGAGGAGGTATGGCGTACCGAGTACCTGCCGCCGGGCTACGCGTCACCCATGGCCTTCACGATCGACGGGGTCCGGCAGATCGTCACCTCGACCCAGAACCACGTCGTCGGCATTCGCGTCAGCGACGGCAAGACGCTGTGGAAGAAGGAGCTCCGGATCTTCATGGAGCAGAACATCCCGACGCCGCTCCTCTACGAAGACAACATCCTGATCGGCGGGTACCACTGGGGGAACGCGCTGCTCGATCCGGAGCCCACGGACGGCGACGGACTCTGGGACGTCAACAGCGTCTGGGCGACGAAGCGGCACGAGCTCTACATGGACTCGCCCGTGCTGGTCGGCGATCACGCCTACTTCCGTTCCCACAAGAGGCTCGGAACCCTGGTCTGCATCGACATGCGGACCGGCCAGCAGTGCTGGCAGGGCCCGCCCCAGGTGGCGCGGTACGCGGCCTTCGTCGTCGTCGGTGAGGACCGGCTTCTGGTGCTCACGGACAACGGCGAGATCAAGGTGGTGGCGGCCGATCCCTCCGAGTACCAGGAACTTGCTTCCTGGGACGTCGCCGACACTCCGGTCTTCACCCACCTGACGGTCGCGGGGTCCCGGATGTACGTCAAGGACGAGGCGCACCTCGCGGTGTTCGAGATCGCACCCGAGCAGGTGACGGACGCCGCGGAGGGCCCGGCCGGCGACGTGGTCGCGGACTGGACGCCGACGGCGGAAGACGAGGCGGCGGTGCTCGAGGTGGTCAACAAGGTGCTCGACACGCAGAGGGATGCGAGGACGTGGGAGCAGGTCGAGGAGCACCTGAGCTACTGGTCCGAGGACTTCAGCGACTACTCCGGCCAGACGAAGGCCGACTGGGTCGCCATGTATCGGAACATCTTCAACGCGGCCGGCGTCATCGGACCTCCGACGGGCTACGACAAGCAGTCGATGTATCTCGAGGGGTGGGTGGACGACACGGCGGTCGTCCGCGGCGTCTTCATCGACTTCCGGCCGCGGCGCCAGGCGATCATGGAGCAGTTCTACACCGTCAGGAAGTACGACGACCGCTGGCTGGTCACCGGTACGGACAACCGGCCTATCTGGGAACGATGGGCCGAAGATGGGGAGTACAGGAGCACCGCCTTCGGGGAGGAGACGGAGAATCAGTAGGTTCCATGATGTTCAGAGTTGCTTCCCGCTTTCTCGTCTGCACCGCTTTGCTCTCGGTCCCGTCTCTCCAGGCGGCGGACCATCCGCTGGATCCGCTGAGCTACCAGGAGGTCTGGAGCGTCCTGGAGATACTGCGGGACGAGGGCCGTTTGGACGGGGAAACCCGCTTCTCTCAACTGACGCTCCAGGAACCGGCCAAGGATGAAGTTCTGGCCTGGCACCCGGGCGTCGACATGCCGCGAGCCGCCCATGCGGTCGTGCGTCAGGGGGCGGAGACCTTCGAAGCGGTCGTTGACCTGGCCGCCGGGGAGATCGCGTCCTGGTCGACTCTTGAGGGCGTGCAGCCCAGTTGGACCCTCGAGGAGTACGGAGCGCTGATCGGGGAGGCCCTTGCCCATCCCGACTTCGTAGCCGGTCTCGAGGCTCGTGGCATTGCCGATGCGAGTTTCCTCGACTGCATGACGATCCCGCCCGGCTATTTTGGTACCGACGAAGAGAAGGGGCGGCGACTCGGTCACATCCGTTGCTCGGAACCTCGCGGCGCCCGCAACAGTTGGGCCCGGCAGGTCGAGGGTCTGACCGCGGTGGTCGATCTCGGTACCGGCGAGGTGCTGAAGGTCGTCGACGACGGCGTCGCGCCCATTCCAACCGCCGACGCGGACTTCGACCGGACGACGCTCGACGATCCGCGGGAGGTTCCGGGACCGTTCGATGTGCGCCGGCCGCTCGGGCCCGGGTTCGAGCTGGACGGCTACCAGGTGCGCTGGCAGGCGTGGCGTTTCCACCTGCGGCCCGATCAGCGCACCGGCGCGGTGCTCTCCCTGGTCAACTACCAGGAGGATCCCGACGCGGCGCCCCGGTCGGTGATGTACCAGGGCGAACTGTCCGAGATCTACGTCCCCTACATGGACCCCTCGTTCGCCTGGTACGGGCGCAACTTCATCGATGCCGGCGAGTTCGTTGCCGGCGGTCTGGGCAAGCCGCTGCTGCCGGGTCGCGACTGCCCGGACCACGCGATCTACGTCGACTCGCTGCGCACGGGGCCCAACGGTCATCCGGCGACCGTGCCGGGGACGATCTGCATCTACGAGAGGGAGACCGGCGATCCCTCCTGGCGGCACTACGCGGATGAGCAGCCGGACAGCCGCCGGAGCCGCGACCTGGTCGTGCGTACTGGAGCCGTTCTCGGCAACTACGATTACCTGCTCGACTGGATCTTCCGGCAGGACGGTTCGATCGAGGCCAGAGTGGGCGCCACCGGCATCCTGGAAGCCAAGGCGACCAGCGTCGTTTCGGCAACTCAGCCCGCGCCGACGGCAGGGCCGCTCAACACGGCCGCTGTCGATGCTCTTCAATCGGGGAGGAGGGCCGACGCTCACGGCCGCTTCGTCGACCGCAACATCGTGGGCGTCAACCACGACCACTACTTCAACTACCGGCTGGACCTGGATGTCGACGGCACCGCCAACCGCTTCGTCGCCGACCGTCTGGTCACGCAACGGCTTCCCGACGACCACCCGCGGCGGAGTGTGTGGGTCCAGGAAGCGCACCCGGCGGCGACCGAGCACGACGCCCGGCTCGACATCAACCTCGAGCGGCCCACCCTGTGGCGTGTGCAGAGCACGAACCGGCGCAACGCCGTCGGCTATCCGACCAGCTACCATCTGCTGCCCGGCAGGAACACGGCGAACCTGCTCGTGCCCGAGGACTATTCGACGCGGCGGGCCGGCTTCATCGAGCATCACCTGTGGGTGACGCCGTACCGGCCGGACGAACGCTACGCCGCAGGCGATCATCCCAGCTTGAGCGAGCCGGACATGGGTCTGCCTACGTGGACGAAGGCTGACCGACCGATCAGCGATACGGACATCGTGGTCTGGCACACCGTGGGCATGCACCATCTGCCCCGCGCCGAGGACTGGCCGGTGATGCCGGTCATGTGGCACGGCTTCGAGCTGCGTCCCTTCGACTTCTTCGACCGCAACCCGGCTCTCGACCTGCCCTGACTCCGGCCGCCGGAGCGCCGTTCCTCAATAGCCGTTCGGGCTGGTAATGTTGGCGGCATCTTCTCCGGCCTCGGTCGGCTTCCTGGAGGTCACTCCGCCATGCCCATTCCCCCCGAACTTCAGTCCCGCATCCAGGGGATCGTGGATTCAGGCTCCACCGTCCTCTTCATGAAGGGCAATCCTGCCACGCCCCAGTGCGGTTTCTCCGCCCAGGTCGTCCAGGTGCTGAACCGGCTGCTTCCCCAGTACCAGACCTTCGATGTGCTGTCGGACTCCGAGGTGCGCGAAGGGGTCAAGGAGTTCTCCGACTGGCCGACGATCCCCCAGCTCTACGTCGGCGGCGAGTTCATGGGTGGCTGCGACATCGTCAAGGAGATGTACGACAGCGGCGAACTGCACGATGCGCTGGGCGTGGAGCGTCCTGCGCTGACCGGTGACCAGGTGGCGATCTCGATCAGCGCCGAAGCGGAGCAGATCCTCCGCAATGCGCAACAGCAGCAGCAGGCGGAGCTCCATTTCGGTATCGATGCCAAGTTCCAGCCCTTTCTCGGCTTTGGCCCGGCGGCGGGATCGGAGGTCCGCGTGCAGGTAGGTGATCTTCACTTCCTGCTCGACCGGGATTCGGCAGCGCGTGCGCAGGGAGCCTCGATCACGGTGGTGGACAGCGAGCACGGGCAGCGCCTGGATGTCGACATCCCGGCTGCCCAAGCCGCCGGCTGATCGATCGGCGCGTGGTCGGAACGGTTCGTGGAATGGAGATCGCCGAACAGCCGTCGCCGCAGGAAACGGCCGAGCGCATTCGGGAGGCCGTGGCCGCGGCGCTGCCGGGCGCCCGCGTCGACGTGACGGGCGAGGGCAGTCACTTCAGCCTGCGCGTGGAGTCCACTGCGTTCGCCGGTCAGGGCCGGCTGGCGCGCCAGCGGCTCGTACTGCGTGCTGTCGCGCCCCTGATGAAGGGGGATGGCGCGCCGGTTCATGCGATCGACCGGCTGGAGACGGTGCTGCCGGACGAGAGCCGTCCGATTTGAGCCGGCCGGACCGGACGTGGTACATTGGCGCCACATTCTGAACCGCGAACCAGCAACCCTCGACCCGGGAGGACGCTCGTGATCTCAAACCGTGCCCGCTGCTGCGCTCTTGTCACCTTGCTGCTTGTCGTTGCCGCTCCGGCTCTTGCCGCCGGACCCAACGAGGTCGACGCGAAGGACGTCGTGACGTTCCACGAGGACGTCGAGCCGATCCTGCAGCGTTCCTGCCAGGGCTGCCACCGCCCCGAGGGCGTCGCCTACGGCGGCATGAAGGCCCCGATGGGCCTGACCACCTACGAGGAGACCCGTCCGTGGGCGCGGAGCATCGCGCGGCAGGTCGAGTCGAAGGAGATGCCGCCGTGGTTCGCGAGTGACGACACGCACGGCCAGTTCACGAACGAGAGAATCCTGACTGCCGAGGAGATCGACACGATCGTCGGCTGGGCGAAGACGGGCGCCCGCCGCGGCGACCCGGCGAACGCTCCGGAGGCGCTCGAGTGGCCGACGGGATGGCTGATTGGCGAGCCCGACCTGGTGCTCGACCTGGCGGAGCCGTTCTGGGTCGACGACGACGTCAAGGACCTGAACATCAGCCTGAAGGCGGTCATGATCACGGAGGAGATGCTCCCCGAGCCGCGCTGGATCCAGGCGATCGAGTTCCGCCCCGGCAGCGATGTCGTCCACCACGTGGTCGGTTCACGCGTCGCTACCGAGACCGAGACGCCGGGAGCTTCCGGCCTGCTCGGCGGCATCGCGCCGGGAACCGAGCCGTTCTACCTGCCCGAAGGCGTCGGCCGCCTGCTCGTGCCGGGCACGCAGCTCTACTTCTCGATGCACTACAACAAGGAGCCGGGCGAGGGCAGCGGCGTCTGGGACCGCTCCCAGATGGCCTTCAAGTTCCATCCCAAGGACGCGAAGATCGACCGCGTCGCCAAGTGGGAAGGCGTCGGCAACAGCGACTTCGAGATCCCGCCGGGCCATGAGAACTGGATCATCGGCGCCTCGAAGGTCTTCGAGTACCCGACCACGATCTACGGTTACGTGCCGCACTCCCACCTGCGCGGGCTGGACGCCAGGTACACCGCGTACTACCCGGACGGCACGGAGGAGATTCTCCTCGACGTTCCGGAGTACGACTGGAACTGGCAGACGAACTACATCTACAAGGAGCCGAAGAACCTTCCGGCCGGCACCCGCATCGACGTGCTGATGACCTACGTCAACACGGAGGAGCGGAACGAGCAGACGGTGCTCGAGCTCGACACGACCCGCGCCGTCCAGTTCGGCGGCCCGACCACGGACGAGATGATGATCGGCTTCATCGACTACTCCGAGGACCGGGGCGGCGACCTCGTCACCGAGATCGAGGAGGCGACGGCGGCCGCGACGCCCGCGGCCGGCGGCGGCGAGTAACGGCTCCGTCCTAGCGATCCCCTGAACATGCGGCGCGTCCATTCGGTTGGGCGCGCCGTTGTTCTTTGTGAGGCCGCTTCTCTCTGGGAGAATGGCGCGGTCGGATCATGACGATTGAGGCACTCCACGGCGCCGTCGATCTCGGCGGTTCCCATGTCGGTCTCGCCCTGGGCGTTGTCGACGGCGCCGCCGGCGAGTTCCGCCTCGTCGCTCGCCGGGACCTCGAAGGCGGCGGCTATGACGAGTGGCCGCTCGTCCTCGACCGGATCGCCGGGGGGCTTCTGGAGCTGGCGCGGGAGGTCGGGGAACCTCTGGCGGCGGTCGGCGTCGGCTGCCCGGGATGGGTCGATCTGGAGCAGGGCGAGACGCGCTTCCTGCCGAACCTGCCGGGCCAGTGGCGCGATGTCCCGGTGGCCCGCCTGCTTGGCGAGCGGCTGGCGGCGCCGGTCCACCTGCTGAACGACGTCCGCGCGGCGACGCTGGGGGAGTTCACGTTCGGCGCCGGCCGCGGCACATCGACGATGGCCCTGTTCGCGCTCGGCACCGGCATCGGCGGCGGCGTCGTGGTGGACGGCAGGCTGCGCCTGGGGCCGCTCGGCTCGGCCGGCGAGCTCGGCCACCAGATCGTTGAACCCGGCGGCCCCCTCTGCGGCTGCGGCAACCGGGGCTGCCTGGAGGCGGTGGCGAGCGGTCCGGCGATCGCGGCCGCCGGAGTCCGGCTGCTGCGCTCGGGACAGGCGCCGGCGCTGTTCGACGTCACCGGCGGCGATGCCGGAGAAGTGACGGCCGAGACGATGGGCGAAGCGGCGACGGCCGGCGACGATGCGGTGAAACGCGAACTGGAGCGGATCGCGGGCCTCGTCGGCATCGCCGCGGCCAACGTCGTGGTTACCCTGCACCCCGAGCTCATCGTGCTCGGCGGCGGCGTCGCCGGTCTCGGCGACGTGCTGTTCGACGGCGTCAGACGGACGATCGCCGACCGCGTTCGCGTGTTCCCGACCGACGGTGTGCGGGTCGAGCCTGCGGCCCTGGGTACGGATGCCGGCCTGGCCGGCGTGCTGGTGTGGGCCGCGACGCGCTCCGGCTAGTACGAATCTGACGACCGCTCGGGTTACGCCGCCGGCCGGTTCTCGCTGCGGGCCGCGGTGGCCGTGGCCGTCGCCACATGCCGCCGCCGACGGCGCAGGAGGAGTTCGGCCAGGAAGAGGAAGGCCGCTGCGGTGGCCAGGACGGACCAGAGCTCGAAGCGGCGGACCGCGGCCTGGGCGCCGGGGGCGGTGATCGCGGCGACGGCGCCGCCAACGGTCTCGTGGAACAGGCCGCCGGTTGCCGCGGCGAGTTCGGCGAGAGCGGCGAGGTCAGGGGCGCCGGGCCGCAGTTCGTCGCGGGCCGGGAAGAAGATCGTGCGCCCTGGCCCGACATTCGGTTCGGCGCCCGATGGTCCGGTGTGGACCTCGACGCGGTAGGGCTCGAGGCTTGGCGCGAGTTGCAGGCTCTCGTCGGGAGAGAGACGGTAGAGGCCGGGACCGGTTCGTCGCATCGGCGCTTCGAGGCGGCGATCGCCGCGAAGGACGACGAGCCTGGGTGAGAGATCGCTGGCGAAGAGCCCACCATCCTCGATCGCGCTGAGTTCCGCTTCGAGGATCCCGTCCCTGCGGCCCAGACGCAGTTCCCACTCGGCACTCGCGCGGCGGTCGGCGGCGTCTCGCACCACCTGAGCCACGAGGCGGGGCAGCTCGGGCCATCGCAGCCAGTCGCTGGCCCAGCGAGGCTCAAGGTCCGTCGTGAACATCCAGGTCTTGCCGAGACCGACGTAGCGGCTGGCCAGAATCGGTTCCCCGCCATCCCCGGTTCTTGGACCGGCGCCGAGAATGACCTCGGCGCTGTCCTTGGCCACCGCGGCGATGCGGCCGTAGAGTTGGGGCGCTGCGCCGATGTCGATTCCGGTGAGGGCTTCGGACTGGCCGCGTTGCTCGACCCGGATCTCCTCCTCCCGCGCCGAATCGGGCAACTGGTTCATCGTCTCGTCGATCAGGATGCTCTGTACGGACGAGGGATCCTCGATCGTGTACGCGTTGCCGTCGCCCCAGTCGGCGATGTCCGCGAGCAGTTCGCGGTCGGACTCCACGCCGATCGCGACGGTTGAGACCGTGATCTCTTCCTGCCTCATGCGGAGCACCAGGCGCTCATACTCGTCGGGGTAGGTGCGGCCGTCCGAAACGAGGATCACGTGCTTGACCTCGGACTCGACTGCCGAGAGCTGATCCAGGCAGGCCTCGAGCGCCGGATAGAAGTTCGTCTGGGCGCTCGCCTCGATCCGGTCGACGCGGTCGGCGAGCCGCTCCTGCTCGCGCACGAACTGCAGCGGGACGATCCCGTGAGTGTGCCAGTCGAAGGCCACCAGGCCGAACCGGTGTTGCTCGTTCAGCATGCCGAGGGCGGCCTTGGCGGCTTCCTTGGCCAGGTCCATCTTGGGGCCCTTCATGCTGTAGGACTTGTCGAGTGCGATCATCAGCGCGACCTCGCTCCGCTCCTCCTCGATCTCGAAGTCGAGCGGCAGCACGCGTTCGAGCGGTGAGTCGCGGTATCCCTCCTCGCCGAAGGTCGCCTCGCCGGCCACGAACAGGAGCCCGCCGCCCTCCTCCTCGACCCACTGCCCGAGCGCCCTTTGGGCCGCTTCGGGAAGGTTGTCGGCCGCGACGTTGCTCAGCACGACGGCGTCGTACCGCAGGAGCGCTGCCGGATTGAGGGAGGTCCGGTTCGGTGTGGACCGGGTGACCTGAAGTCCCTGACCTTCCAGCAGCCGCTCCAGATCGCCGGAATGACCGCCTGGCGCCAGGAGCAGGACGCGGTGTCGGGGTTCCACGCGCAGACTGCCCCGCCAGACCGCGCCCTGGGCGGCTGCCTCGCCTTCGCCGCCGCCGAGGACGGCTTCGAGGGTCTGGAGTCCCGGCTCGGCGAACGTCCACTGAAGTTCGACCTGGGTGACGCCGGGATCGAGCGGGATGGTGTGGCGCTCCTCGGCCCCGCCGCCGCGCAGGGTCAGAGGGGCTTCGGGCAGGGTTGCGCGGCTGCCGAGACGGAAGATCCAGTTGTGGGCTTCCCCGGCGCGCAAGGGGCGCTCGTTGTCGTCAAGCTCGACGGACTCGATCCAGACCGGTGGCGCTGTCCGGTCGAGGACGACCGTGTCGATGCGGAGTTCCGGATAGAGAGCCGCGGTTCTGCCGGCGATGCCGCTCGCGTTCTGGCCGTCCGAGAGGAGGAGAATGCGGCGGACGCGATCGGCGCGGAGCGCGGCCGCGGTCTGGTGAAGGGCGGTCTCCGGACGTGTGCTGCCGCGATCGAGCGCGGCGTTTCCAGCAGACGCGGTGCTGGAGTCGGCGACCTCCAGGCGTCCCAGGTCCGCGGCGCCGGTCGCTGCCGCGGCGCGGTCGGCGTAGGCGAACAGACGCACCGGCGCCTCCGGATCGAGGCCGCGGTCGATCGCCTGAAGAGCCCGGCTCAGGCTCGCGGGCTCGACGCTGGCGGATACATCGACCAGCATGGCGACGTCGAGATCACGAGTCCTCCAGGTGACGACCGGTTCGGCAAGCGCGAGCGTGACCAGCGCGAGCAGCGAGCCGCGCATCCAGAGCAGGCGCCGCCGCTGCCGGTCGGGCCGGTCGCTCCGCTGCGACCACAGCAGCACCGCAACCGGCAACGCCGCGAGCAACCAGTACGGTTCGAGCAGGGTCATGGGTGGAGTACCAGCCGCCTGGGGCGGTCCGGGCTGGCGGCCGTCGAAACGCAGGACGGGGGACTCATGCCGGTCAAACCGTGATGCCGCGGAAGAACGTGACGGCTTCGAGGGAGGCGAGGAGGAGGCCGGCCAGTGCGAGAGTGCGCCAGGACCAGGGGCGGCGGGTCTGTTCGGTGAGTTCGGCGAAACGGCCGGCGGCAACGGGATCGAGGTTGGAGTCGTTGATCCGCGTGGCGCGTTCGTCCTGGAGGCCGGTGTCGGGCGGTTCGCCGTTGTCGATGGCGCCGGCGACGAGCCATTCGGTGGCGTTCTGGAGCAAGGCCACGAGATCCGGGCGCTGAGAGAGGGGGGAGAGGTCGAGGTCGAAGGCGATGACGACAGAGCGAACTGTGAGGTCGGGAGGTGGCGGATCGGGGAGGGAGGAGGCCGCTACGGGTTCCGGGTTGGCGGGATCGCATACAGCGATCGCTGTCAGGTCGCCCGCGGTGGCCAGGGGCTTGCAGCGGGAGTCGAGTTCGCGGTCGGGGATCGTTGCGGGGAGGCCGAGGAGCGAGACGCCGGCCAGGATCGGGTGGTCGGCGTCGACGCGGTTGATTCGGAGCCGGGCGGACGGTGAGCCATCGGCGGCCGAGAGTCCTCCGGCAGCGGCGGCATCCGGGGGGTCGAGGAACAGGCTGGGAAGACGTACGCCGGTTGTGGGGGCGGTCCGGTGGAAGACGGCGATGTCGGCTCTGGCTGTGCCCGACCCCGCGGCAACGGAGGCGGCCCCGTCGCTGGACTCGGCTGCCGGTGACTGGGCAGTGATGTCGTCCGCTTCGGCCAGTACAGCCACGGTTTGGACTGAAGGGTCCGCCTCGAACGCCCGCGCGGCGGCAGAGTCGTCGAAGGAGGCGCGACTGCGCGTCTGGACGAACAGGCGGCGCTCGCCGTTCGGAAGCACTCCGCGGCCGGAACCTGTCCTCCGAGCGGTGATCAACATGGCCCGGTCGTCCGGCGGGAAGACGTCGCCGGGGGTCTCAAGCCGTGCCGTCACCGGGCCGGGTGCGAAGCCGGCGATGTCGATCAGGGCGGTGAAGCGGTCGCCGGGTGCCAGTTCGAGTTGCCGGCGGATGCGGATCGTCTCGGAATCGGCAATTGTGAGCTCGGTCGGCACCAGGCCTGCGGCGCCGGCCGAGTCGGTCGCCAGGACTTCGACCAGGGCTTCAGGCTTCGCTTCGTGGCTGGGTGCCGGGCGGGTGACGAAGAGGACGATGCCGGCGTTCCGGGCCGGGGCGAGAACGGACACGGTGTGGGTCGCGGTGGCGGGGTCCGTGATCGGCTTCCAGTTGGAGACGCCGTCGGTGAAGAGGTACGCGGTTTCTGCGGCGGGAACGGCAAGTTCGGGATCGCCTTCCGCTTCGCCGGTCTCAAAGGAACCGGAGAGGGCGAGCAGAGTCTCCGCGGCAGTCAGCCGCGTCGGATCGGCGCCGAGAGTGAATCTGCTGCTGGTTCCCGCTTCAGTGACGATCCGGCGTGCTTCGGCGATGGCCAGGTCCATCCGGGTACCCGAGCCGTCCGGCAGGCTGGCGTTCATCGTGGGCGAGGAGTCGAAGGCGAGGGCGATCCGGTCGCCGCCTCCGGGTTGGAGCCAGGCGGCCTGACCCGCGGCCAGGGCCAGACAGCCGGCCACCGTGATCGCGAGGAGCAGGGAGAGCAGCCAGCGGAGGCGGTCACGCCGTCGCCGACGATGCGCCAGCAGCCGCCGCCACAGCAACGTGGAGGCCACGGACAACGACTGCGCGGTAGGCCGGATCAGGTAGATCGCAAGCACCGCCAGGGCGGCAAGCAGGAGCGGTAGCCAGACGGGCATGGCGGTGTCAGCGTCCCCGGCTCAGCAGGCCGCGGCGCAGCGCGCCGAGGGCCAGCTCCTCGAAGCGCATCTCGACGGGCGCCTCGATGAAGGACCAGCCGCGGGCGGTGCAGCGGGAGCGGATCTCGTCCCGGTGGACGTCGGCCTCGTTCTCCAGCTTGTGGAGCAGGGTGGGGGCGCCATGGACGCGAAGCGTGTCGCCCGTCTCGCTGTCGACCAGAGTCGTGTCGCGGTCAAGCGGCGCTTCCAGGTCCTGGTGGTCGGTGACCTGGAGGACGGCCACGTCGTGGCGCAGCGGCAGGAGCAGGTCGAGGCCGCCCTCGGTCGTGTCCGAGAGCAGGTCCGAGATCAGGATGACCAGGCCGCGGCGGCGGCCGGCCGCGAACACCTGTCGCACCGCATCGTCGAGGCGCGTGTCGCCGCCGGTGTCGAGATTGGCGAGAAAGTCGAGTGCGCGCCATACCTGTCGCGAGCCGTGGAGCGGCCCGAGAACCTGGTGCGCGTGGTTCGAGTAGGGCGCCAGCGTGACCCGGTCGAGGGTGGCGAGGGCGATGTAGGTCAGGGCCGCTGCGATCCGGCGGGCGGCGTCGAACTTGCGGCGGCCGGCGTCGCCCGGCGTGGGCGCCATGGAGCGGCTGCAGTCGAGCAGGATGTAGACCGCGAGGTCGCCGTGTTCCTCGAACATCCGCAGCAGCAGGCGGTCGAACCGGAGGTACGCCCGCCAGTCGAGGTGGCGGACGTCGTCGCCTTCGACGTACGGGCGGTAGTCCGCGAACTCGATTCCGGAGCCGAGGTGGGTGGCGCGGTGTTCCCCCTTGAAGCCGCCGGCGGGGACGCGGCGGGTCAGGAGCCGCAGGCGCTCGAGCCGGGCGAGGAACGCCGGCTCGAAGGCGAAGGCGGAGTGGTCGGCCACGGCGGCTCCGCGGCGCTAGCCCTCGGGCACCGCGTCGATCAGGTCCTGAAGCAGATGGTCCAGGTCGATTCGTTCCGCCTCACCCTCGAAGTTCAGCAGGACCCGGTGGCGCAGGGAGGGCAGGGCAACCGCGCGGATGTCCTCTCTGGCGACGTGGGCGCGGCCGCGAATCAGGGCGTGGACCTTGGCGCCCAGAACCATCGCCTGGATGCCGCGGGGACTGGCGCCGATGCGCACGTAGCGGCGGACCGGCTCCGCGGGGCGTTCTCCCTCCGGACGGGTCGCCATGCCGATCCGTATCGCGTAGTCCTGGACCGGCCGCGCGATGGGTGCGAGGCGGGCGGCGCGTCGCATCGCGATGACCTGCTCCGCGGTCCACAGCGCGGCCGCGCTCGGTGTGTTCCCCGAGGTGGTGCGGTCGAGAATCGTGTGCAGTTCCTCGCTCCCCGGGTAGGACATCCGCAACTTGAACAGGAAGCGGTCGAGCTGCGCTTCGGGCAGAGGGTAGGTCCCCTCCATTTCCAGCGGGTTCTGGGTGGCGAGGACGAAGAAGGGCGGTCCGAGGGGGTTCGTCTCGCCACCGACCGTGACCGTCGTCTCCTGCATCGCCTCGAGCAGGGCCGACTGGGTTTTCGGGGTAGCACGGTTGATCTCGTCGGCCAGCAGCAGATTCGCGAAGATCGGTCCGCGCTCGAACACGAGCCGACGGCCTCCCGTCCTGTCCTCGCGCAGCACGTGGGTGCCGACGATGTCGGCGGGCATCAGATCCGGCGTGAACTGGATGCGCGAGAACTCGAGATGAAGGGCTTCGGCCAGGGTGCGGACCAGTCTGGTCTTGCCGAGGCCGGGGATTCCCTCGAGCAGTACGTGGCCGTCGGCGAGAAGACCGATGATCACGCCGTCGACCACCTCCTCCTGGCCGACGATCACCTTGCCGATCTCGCTACGGAGCGTCTCGCACCGCTCGGCGAACTCGGTCAACTGGAGCGCCACGTCGGCCGCGGTCCGGGGTGCGGCGGTGTCGTTCACTCCCCGTCCTCCCGGGAGTCGTCCTCCAGCGCCTCGAGGTAGCGCCGCACGGAAGCGCGGTGGCGCCAGGCGATCGGGTGCCGGGGGGGCGGCAGATCGCCGTCCGTGGCGGTCGGGTTGGCGGCGACGCCGGCAACGGTGGCCGAGCCGCGCATTTCCACTTCGGCGGCCCGGAACTGCGTCGCACTCGTCGTGGTCAGGGGCCGCCGTTCGATCTCCTCCCGCGATTCGAGCAGGGCTGTTTCGAGTGCCTGTTCGAGGCTGAGGGCCGGGGTCAGAAGGTCGCCGAAGGGATCGACCATCTCGTCCTGCGGTCCGGTGCCGACGCCGGCAGTGCCGCCGTCGGCCTCGGCGCTGCTCGCACCGGGTTCTTCGCTGACGGCGGCCGCCGTACCGCTCTCGTTGCCCGAGCCTTCGCCGTCTTCCGTCGGCTGGCCTCCGGCGCCCTCGCCGGTCGCGGTCTCGGCGCCGGCCTCGGCGCCTTCGCCTTCGCCCGGCATGCCGGGCGCGCCGGGTTCGTCCTCGCCGGCTCCTTCGCCCGTGTCGAGTTCCCGCATGAGGTCGGCCCCCTTTTCGGCCTCCCCTTCGCCGGCGAAATCGCCTGCAGCGGCCTCGCTGCCCTCCGCGTTGCCGTCGGTGGCCTGGGCCTCGGCGTTGTCGCCGAGGCTTCCTTCGGCGCCCTCGGAGGCGTCTCCGGCACCCCGCTGCGCGTCGCCCGCGGCATCCGGCTCGCGGATCCGGAGGCTCAGGAAGGGCAGGTCGCTGAGTCGGACATCGAACTCCGGCACTCCGGGTCGGCGGCCGGGTTCCTCCTCCAGCAGGGCCGCCGCCTCGAGGCTGCGAGAGGACTCTTCCGCGTCGCCACTGCTCATGGCGGCAGCCAATGCCTCACCGACGAAAGAGCCGGGAAGGGTGATCGGTACCAGGAGGACCGCGCTCAGGATGGAGGAGGCGACTGCGCCGCGGGGAACGAGACCGGGCGCCGCCTGACGCGGTCCGACGCGGTCCAGACCCGCGACTCCGCGTTCGAGGACGAGGGCGATCCAGGGCAGGGGCAGGCCTGTTCCGGTGTCGTTCGTCGGGCCGGGTCGCTCGCCCGCGTGGCCGCCCAGACGCTTCTGCATCTCCAGGGCGGTGGCAACCGTGTCGCGCAGGTCGCCGGCCCGGTCCACTGCGCGAGCCGCGGCCGGAAGATCGCGCACGAGCGCGACGGCCTCGCGAAGGACGAGCGCCAGCAGGACGATCCCGCCGGCCCACGACGGCCAGAGCGCCGCGGCGCTGCCATCGCCGCCGGCCGCCGCGCGCAGCAGCCACGTCGAGAGAAGCCAAAGGCAGGAAGCGGGCGCGAGCCAGACGAGGGCCGCCAGGGCGCGCCGGAAGCGGAGCCGCCAGTCCACGGCGGCGAGGCCGCGCAGAAGGTCCCGGCGCAGGCCGGCCGCTGCCTGGCCCGCGGCAGGAGAATCGACTTCGGGCGGGCTCAATTCGGTTCCCAGAGCGCGATGCCCCCGGCCTGCTTGCCGATGTCGATCTGCGCGACCCGCCGCAATGCGCTGTTGTCGTAGACCTCGACGACGCCCGGCTCACCGCCGATACCCTCGACCGTGACCAGGCTGAAACGGCCGTCCGAGGTGATCGCGACGCCGTGCGGAATGCGTCGGGTGGTCGAGGCGCGAGCCACTTCGCTGCCGGTTTCCAGATCCCAGAAACCTACCTGGTCGCTCTTCTTGTAGGTGACGACGAGCAGGCGTTCGTCCGGCCCGACCGCTGCGTTGTAGGGGCCGGCCGGCGTGTCGAAGCGTCTCGCTACCTTCCACTTCCCGGTGTCGACTTCGTAGATCGCGTTGCCCGAGAGAGCAGTGATGTAGACGAGACCGTCGGCCGTCGGCGGCGTGACCCAGGAGGGTTCGACCGCGCCGCCGGCGTGGGCGGCGCCGTGGCCCTCCGCGGCCTGGTGGTCGCCGTGATCCCCGTGGGCGGCAGCCATGCCGGCGTCCGCGGCGAGCTTCAGGCGGCGGCCGACCTCGAAGCGGAGCGCGTCGACCTCGACGAGTTCGTCATCCATCATGTTCACGCTGTACAGCTTGCGGCCGTCGCGGCTGAGCCTGGCTCCGTGCGGCATCGTCCCGCTCTCGAACTGCTCGATCTCGGTCATCGTCGACGTCTCGACGACGGAGATCGTGCTCGGTACGTGGTCGCCGTAGAAGTCCGAGTTGACGACGAACAGGAGGCCGGTCGTCGCGGCGATGTCGAGGGTCGCGGGGAACATGCCGACCTTCACGTCGCCCAGCCACTCGTCGGTCCCGGTTTCGTACTTGTGGATCGAACCGAAGGGGTTGCCATGGGCGATCGAGACGTACCAGTAGCGACCGCCGGCCGAGATGTTGATGCCGTGGGGGCCTTCGATCTCGGCCGGGAAGCTGCCCACGGGAATCGTCTTCGCCACCTCGATGCCGGAAGGCCCGAAGCGGATCAGGGACACCTCGTCCTCCGACTCGGCGCAGACGTAGGCGTAGTAGTTGCGGGAGGGGGGGACGGGATCCGTTTCGGCGCGGACCGGCCCGGGAACCAGCGCGGCGGCCGCAACGAGGGCCGCCGGCGCTGCCCACGGCGGCAGCCAGGAGTTCGGAATGCGCATGCGGCTGTCCCCGAATGCCGCTAGTGCGGCTCTCCGATGATGCGGTTCGGATCCTCGGGATCCTTCAGCTTGACCGCCCACAATCCGGAATGCCAGTCCGAGAAGAAGATGTGGTCCTTGTAGGGCTGGGGACCCCAGACGAAGGGTGCGTTCGGCACCAGCGCGTCCGGATCGAAGGGCATGAACATGCCGATCTCACGGCCCTGCCGGTAGAGATCGCCGCGCAGTTCGCCCGAGACGTCGACGACCCGCAGGCCGCCATTGTAGTAGGCGACGTACATGATGTCGTCTTCGATCCAGAGGTTGTGGGTGCCGGCCTCGGGCACCTGGTAGCGGGCGACCTCGCGGGGGTTCTCCCAGTCGTCCCACGAAATGACGTGGATCCAGCCGGCAGCCCGGGGTGGCGCGGCGCGCGGGTCGCGCCCGAGCTCGCCGTAGGGGAACGCCTCGTCGCCGGCGAAGACGTAGAACTTGCCGGTCGATTCGCTGCGGTAGGGATAGGCGGCATGGTTCCAGCCGCTGGGGTAGGCGTAGCTGCCGAGCTGCACCGGGTTGTTCGGTGCGCCGCCCATGCCGGCGCCGCCGACGTCGATCGCGACCACGCCGTCCTCCCAGTTCGAACTGAAGGCGACGCCGTCGACGATCCAGACGTCGTGGATGGAGTGGCCCGGCGTCTCGAGCTCGAAGCGGCCGACGCGGTAGGGCTGAGTCGGATCTTCGATGCTGATCACGTCGAAGCGCCGGCCGTTCGATAGGGCGTAGACGTGTTCGTCGTGGATGAACACGTTGTGGACTCCGCCCCGCAGTTGATCGTCGAACCGGGACAGGATGCGCACGCCGACCTGCGGCTCGGAGACGTCGAGGACGACGAAGCCGTTCTTGCGGTTCGAGGCGCCCTCGCGGCTGATCACCGCGACCCGGCCGTCCTCGGAGACCTTGACGTCGTTCACGGTTCGGGCGTCGACCCGTACGGCGTCGATGAGGACGATGCTCTCCGGGTTCGTCACGTCCCAGACGTAGGCGTGGCCCTCAGCGCCCCAGGTGCCGGTGATCGCGTAGTCGTTCCCGTCGGTTCCTTCCCACACCCAGAGATCGGACGTGCGGCGGTCGCTGACCTTGCCCTGGCCGACGAACTCGATCTCCTTGTTCACGCGCCGCGGCGTGACGCGAAGCGGCACGCTCGCGGAGTGACTGCCCGCCAGCGCGGTCACGGTGTAGATGCCGGACCGTTCGGCGACGAAGGCGCCGTCCTGCTCGATCTGGGCGGTGGCGCCGGGCGCGAGGATCCCGGTCGCCGACTGGCCGGCGACCAGGAAGCGCACGGGCAGGTCGCCGACCGCGTTCCCGTCGCCGTCCATGCCCACGGCTTCGAACCAGACGACGTCGCCCGTGCGCGCCTCATCGGCCGAAGCGGTCAGTTCCAGGCGCTGCGTGGGGTTCGGGGCGACCGTGATCTCGACCTGGGAGGTGGCGTCTTCGGCGGTCGCGGTGAGGGTGGCCCGGCCCGGCGTCAGCAGGTCGAGGCCCCCGTACCCGTCCGGCGCGGCGACGGCCGAGTCGGAGCTCGAGTAGTTCACGTCGACGTTGTCGCGGACGACGTCGGTGATGTCGACCACACGGGCGTGAAGCGGCAGATGGGTGCCGGCGTAGAAGGCGCCGGGGAGATCCACGATTTCGACGCTCTCGACCGGAGGATTCGGGATCGTGACCTCGACCTCGACACGGAGCAGGGCTTCTGCCCGTCGCGGCTCGTCTTCGGCTTCCTTCGGCACCAGTGCGATGACGGTGACCTCGCCCGGACCGTGCGCTTCGACCTCGCCGGCCTGGTTGACCCCGAGGCGGCGGCGGTTGCGCGAGAAGAAGACCACGTCGACGCCTTCGATCGGTTCGCCGTCCTCGTCCACGACGGTCGCGGTGAGCGACGCCTTGTCGCCGACCTCCAGGGTCAGGTCGCTTGGCGACACCTGGAGCTCCGCACCCGGTGGGACCGTCACCTCTTCTTCTTCGTCACGGGCGTCGCCGTCGTCGGCGGTCTCGCCCTGGTCGTCGGCTTCGACCTCCGGTTGTCCATCGGCGGGTTCCTGGGCGGTCGCCGGCAGTGCGGCGAGCAGGACCAGGGCGGCGAGAAACGTCAGCCGAACTGGCGCCAACCAGATCGGCGGACGGGTGCGGAAGAGGGTCACGGCGCTCGGTCTCCGGAAAGTGCGGGGTCGGGTGGGCGAAGAACCGGCGCAGTCTATCAGCGCGCCGTGGAGCAACGGCTCCGCGGAACACTCCGAACGCGGATATGGAAGACGGTCCGGCCGGCTACATGTGGATCGGTCGACCGTGCACTGCCAGGGCGGCCTCCTTGATCGCTTCCGCCAGCGTCGGGTGAGCGTGGGAGGTGCGGAACAGATCCTCTGCCGACGCACCGAAACTGATCGCCGCCACGGCCTCGGCGATCAGGTCGCCGGCGTGGCTGCCCAGGATGTGGACGCCGAGTACCTCGTCCGTCTCCGCGCCGGCGAGGATCTTGACGAAGCCCTCCAGGCTTCCCGTGGCGCGAGCCCGGCCGATGGCGCGGAAAGGAAAGGAGCCTTTCCGGTAGGCGATTCCCGCTTCCAGCAGTTGTTCTTCCGTCTTGCCGACGGAGGCGACTTCGGGTTCCGTGTAGACGATGCCCGGGATCGCGTCGTAGTCGATGTGCACGTAGCCGCCGGCGATGCCCTCGACGCAGGCCATCCCCTCTTCCTCCGCCTTGTGGGCCAGTTGCGGGCCGCCGATCACGTCGCCGATCGCGAACACGCCGGGCGCGGAGGTGGCGAAGCGCTCGTTGACCTCGATGAAGCCGCGCTCGTCGACGGCGACGCCCGCTTCCTCGAGCCCCAGACCGTCGCTGATCGGCGTTCGCCCGACCGCGACCAGGACACGGTCGCACTCGATCGGGTCGGCTCCCTCGACCTCGACGAGGCAACGGTCGCCGTCCTTGCCGCTCTCTACGGAGGCTCCCAGAACCCGGCTGCCCAGGCGGATGTCGAGTCCCTGGCGGCGGAAGATCTTCTCGGCCGCCACGGCGATCTCCGTGTCGGCGCCGGGGAGGATGCGGTCCAGATACTCGAGCACGATGACCCTGGAGCCCAGCCGGTTCCAGACGGCTCCCAGTTCGAGGCCGATGTAGCCGGCGCCGATCACGACCAGGCGCTCCGGCACCTCGCCGTACGCGAGCGCCTCCGTGCTGCTCCCGATCCGGTCGTCGTCGAGTTCTATGCCGGGAAGGTTGGCGGGTCGGGAACCCGTGGCGACGATCACGTTCCGGGCCTGGATCTCCCGCTCGCCGTCCCCGGTCTGTACCAGGATGTTCCGGTGCTCACCGCCATGGTCGCCGAGCCTCGCCCGGCCCTGGATGTGGTCGACCTTGTTCTTCCTGAGCAGGGAGGAGACGCCGCGGGTGAGGGTCGTCACGACCCGGTCCTTGCGTTTCATCATCGCCGTCAGGTCGAGGCCGATCTCGCCCGCGACGCCGCCATGAGCGGCGAGCTCGCTGCGGGCCGCGACGAGTCGCTGGCTCGACTCCAGGAGCGCCTTGCTCGGGATACAACCCACCCGCAGGCAGACGCCCCCGGCCGCCGGGTGCTCGTCCACGACGACGGTGCTGAAGCCGAGTTGGGCCGCGCGGATCGCCGCGACGTAGCCGCCGGGCCCCGCGCCGATGATGAGAAGGTCGTAGGAGTCCGCCATCCTGGCCGTGGACACTACCCCGGTCGTGGACCGGGACGACAGTGACCTGCTCCTAGACCTCGATCAGCATCCTGGCCGGTTCCTCGATCGCCTCCTTGATCCGGACCAGGAAGGAAACCGCTTCGCGGCCGTCGACGATGCGGTGGTCGTAGGTCAAAGCGACGTACATCATCGGCCGGACGACGATCTCGCCGCCCTCGACCATGGGCCGGTCCTGGATCGCGTGCAGGCCAAGGACGCCGCTCTGCGGCGGGTTGATGATCGGCGTGGACAGCAGGGAACCGAAGATGCCGCCGTTCGTGATCGTGAAAGTGCCGCCCTGCAGTTCCTGGAGTTGGATGCGGCCGGTGCGGGCCCGACCCGCGAAGTCTGCGATCTGGCCCTCGATCTCGGCGAAGGACATCCGCTCGGCGCTCCGGAGGACCGGCACCATCAGGCCCCGGTCCGTGCTGACGGCGATGCCGATGTCGTAGTAGTTCCGGTAGATGATGTCGGAGCCTTCGATCTCGGCGTTCAGTCGCGGGAAGCGGCGCAGGGCGTCCACGGCCGCCTTGACGAAGAAGGACAGGAAGCCGAGGCGCACGTCGTGGCGTTTCTCGAAGTCGTTCCGGTACTGCGACCGGAAGTCCTTGACCGCGGACATGTCGATCTCGTTGAACGTGGTCAGGAGCGCGGCCTGCTGCTGGGAGCTGACCAGGCGCTCCGCGATGCGGCGGCGGATCGGCGTCATGGCGACGCGCTCTTCGGCGCGACCGGCTGTCGGTCCCGCGGCGGCTGCCGGTTGCGGTGGGGCGGCTGGTGCGGCCCGCGGTGCCGCTGCGGCAGCGGTCCGGGGCGGTGCGGCGACGGGAGGCTCCCCGGCCGGCGCTGGCGGTTCCACCTCGCGGGATGCGACGTAGGCGACCACGTCGCTCTTGAGCAGCCGGCCACCCTTGCCCGTCGCAGGGATGAGCGAGGCGTCCAGGCCATGTTCCGCGATCAGGCGCTTCGCCGCGGGCATGATGCGCGGAGCTTCGGCAGTCGCCGGGGCCGTCGGCGCGGGCGTGTCCACGGAAGGCGGCGCGGCGGGCGCGGGCGTGGCAACCGTGTCGGCCGCAGCCAGAAGGTCCGCTTGCGCGCCGGCGGTTGCGGTAGCCGCCGGCGTTGCCGCTGCGGCGCCCGCAGCCGCTCCCGCGCTGGCGGCGGCGCCCTCCTCGATCCGGGCGATCACGCCCCCGACCGGGACCGTTTCCCCCTCGGCGGCGACGATCTCGGAGACGACTCCGGCTACCGGCGAGGGCATCTCGACGGTCACCTTGTCCGTCTCGAGTTCCACCAGGGGCTCGTCCCGACCGACGTGGTCGCCGGGGTTCCTGATCCAGCGCAGGATCAGCGCTTCGGTGATCGATTCACCGATCTCGGGGATCGTGACTTCGTACGTCATCCAGGGTGCCTTCGAGAGATTGTCACGCAGATTCCGGCGACTCGGCGAACGCCGCTTCGATCAGTTCCCGCTGTTCGAGCTTGTGGCTGCTCGGGGAGCCGGTAGCCGGGCTCGCCGACTGCGGTCGGTAGAGGCCCGAGAGAGGCCGGCCGCCCATCAGGAAGCCGAAGTTCAGCCGCAGGTAGGACCAGGCGCCCATGTTGCGCGGTTCCTCCTGCACCCAGCGGACCTTCGCGTCGGCCGGGAAGGCGGCCAGAGCGGCGTCGAGTTCCTCTCTCGGCGCCGGGTAGAACTGCTCCATGCGCAGGATCGCGTGATCGTGGGCGGAGGTCTCGCGGCGGTGCGCGTCGAGGTCGTAGAAGACCTTGCCGGAGCAGAGCAGGATGCGGCGGACCTTCGCCCGCTCTTCGTCGCTTTGGAGGGCGGGGTCGCCCAGCACGGGCTGGTAGCGGCCCAGAGCCAGTTCGGCCAGCTCCGAACCGACTTCCTTGCGGCGGAGCAGGCTCTTCGGGGTGAACATGATCAGCGGCTTGCGCAGGGCCCGCTCGACCTGCCGGCGGAGCAGGTGGAAGTACTGCGCCGGCGTCGAGGGATAGACGATGTGGACATTCTCTTCGGCTGCCAGCAGGAGCCAGCGCTCGATTCGGGCGCTCGAGTGCTCGGGCCCCTGGCCCTCGAAGCCGTGGGGCAGCAGGATGACGAGGCCGCTCAGCCGGTTCCACTTGTCCTCGGCGCTGGTGATGAACTGGTCGATGATCACCTGCGCCGCATTGACGAAGTCGCCGAACTGCGCTTCCCAGAGCACCAGCCCGTCCGGGTAGTCCAGGCTGAAGCCGTACTCGAAGCCGAGTACGCCGGCCTCGGACAGCGGGCTGTTGTAGATCTCGACCGGCTCCTGGTTGTCGGCCACGTTCATCAGCGGCCGGTAGTTCTCGTCGGTGACGCGATCGTGAAGCACGGAGTGGCGCTGGCTGAAGGTTCCCCGCTCGCAGTCCTGACCGGTCAGCCGCACGCGCTGGCCGGAATCGGCCGTCGCCGCGAAGGCGAGCGCCTCGGCAGCCGCCCAGTCGAGCGGCCGCTTGCCTTCCGCCATCTCGGCGCGGGCGGTGATGAAGCGGCGGAGGTTGCGGTGCAGGTTGAAGCCCTCGGGCAACTCGACCATTCGCCTCAGATAGTCGCGGAGCTTCGCTTCGGGAACTCCGGTGTCCGGTTCCGGGATGTCCCCGGTGCGGCCCCCGACGAACGCATTCCAGACCCCGTCGTAGGCCTGCGGACTCGTCTTCTCGTTCATTCTCCGGGCGGTGGCGAGCGCTCCTTCGAGCCGCTTCTCCTCGCGCTCGATGTGGATCTCGGCCTCCTCCGGCTTGATCTCGCCGAGTTCGAGCAGGTGTTCGAGGTAGTGGACCCGGACCGGGTCGCGCGCGCGGATGCCGTCGTACAGCATCGGCTGGGTGAAGGCGGGTTCGTCACCCTCGTTGTGGCCGCGGCGCCGGTAGCAGTAGAGGTCGATGATCACGTCCCGCTGGTAGCGCTGGCGGAAGTCGAGAGCGACGTTCACGACCTGGGCCGCTGCCTCCGGCTGCTCGCCGTTCACGTGGAAGATGGGTACCTGGAGCATCTTCGCGACGTCGGTGCAGTACGTGTTGGAGCGCGAGCTTTCCGGCGGCGTGGTGAAGCCGATCTGGTTGTTCACGACGACGTGGACCGCACCGCCGATGTGGTAGGCGGGAAGCTGCGACAGGTTGAGTGACTCCTGGACGATCCCCTCGCCGGCGAAGGCGGCGTCGCCGTGTATGAGGAACAACGCGGCGCGGTCACGGAGTTCGTTGCCGATCCGGTCCTGCTTGGCCCTCACGCGTCCCATCGCCACCGGGTTGATGAACTCGAGGTGACTCGGGTTGAACGACAGGGAGAGGTGGATCCTGCGGCCCTGGTCCGTCGTCCAGTCGCTGGAGTGACCCATGTGGTACTTCACGTCGCCGCCGCCCGTGTACTGCTCCGCGTCGAGGTCCTCGAATTCACGGAAGATGTCCCGCGTCGGTTTGCCGATGATGTTCGCGAGCACGTTCAGACGCCCCCGATGGGACATGCCGAAGACGATCTCCACGGCGCCCTGGGCGGCGACCTTCTCGATCGCCAGGTCGAGCAGGGGAATCAGGCTCTCGGCGCCCTCCAGCGAGAAGCTCTTCGCGCCCAGGTACTTTCTCTGGATGAACTCCTCGAACACGGCAGCGTCGATCAGCTTTCTCAGGATCCGGACCTGCTCGCGGCGGTCGAGGTGGACCCGGTTGCGGCTGACCTCCATTCGCTCCTGGAGCCAGCTGCGCACCTCCAGGTCGTCGATGTGCATGAACTCGACGCTGATGTACTGGCAGTAGGTGTCGCGCATCCGCTCCCAGACTTCGCGCACCGTCGCCGTATCGGCGCCGGGGATGCCGGCGGTGGACACCGTCCGGTCGAGATCGCTTTCCTTGATGCCCAGGCCCTCGAGTTCCAGTTCCTCCGGGAGCAGCGGCGGATTGCGTAGCGGGTTGATATCCGCGAAGAGATGACCGCGGATCCGGTAGTTGCGGATCATGTCGTCGACGCGGCGCTGGAGTTCGACGTCCGCCGTCAGGGTCGGAGTCGCGGTTCGGGGGGATTCGGTTGCCCCCGCCGGTTCAGGCGTTGCTCGGGGAGCGGCCGCGGCCGCCGGCGGTGCGGAGATCGCGGGCGCGGCCGCCCCGTTGCCGCCGAACAGCGCGGGCGGCTCGAGCGAAGGCTCCAGGGCTCCGTCGCCGAGTTCTCCGGCCGCGGCCATGGAGTCGAAGTAGTGTCGCCACTGCTCGTCGAGAGACGCCGGGTCCCGGCGGTACTGAGCCAGGAGGGCTTCGACGTAGTCGAGAGAGAGGCTGTGCAACTGCTCTGGCTGGCTCATCGCTGCCTACCTCCTCGATCGAACGCTACCAGCCTCGCCTCAAGCGCGCTCCGCCTGAAGGCGCGGGTCGATCACGTCCCTCAGCGTATCGCCGACCAGGTTGAAACTCAGCACGGCGAGGAAGATCGCGACGCAGGCGGGCGGAATCATGTGGCCGGCGGTAAACAGGTTCTCGTAGCCGGAGCGCAGGATCGTGCCCCAGGACGGGTCCGGCGGCTGAACGCCGAAACCGAGCCAGGAGAGCCCGGCCTCGATCAGGATGGAAACGGCGATGCCGAAGGTGACGCTGACGAGCACCGGAGCCAGGGCGTTGGGCAGCAGGTGGCGGAGCACGAGCTGGGCCGGCCGGACGCCCAGCGAGCGGGCCGCCAGCGCGTAGTCCGTCTCCCGGATACGCAGGATCTCGCCGCGTGCGAAACGCGCGATGCCGACCCAACGGGTCAGCCCGATCACGATCATCACGTTCTCGATGCTGGGCGGGAACCAGGCCAGGACCGCGAGGATCAGGAAGAACGGCGGGAAGCACATGACGACCTCGATGAAGCGCGAGATGACGAGGTCCGCGATGCCGCCGGCGTATCCGGCGACGCAACCCAGCACGAGGCCCAGGATGACCGCGATGCCCATCGACAGGAAACCGACCTTCATCGACACGACGGTGCCGTGAACCATGCGTGACAGCACGTCGCGTCCGGACTGGTCCGTGCCCAGCCAGTGGCGGCTGGAGGGCCCGGCCAGGGGTTCGGCGGCGATCTCGCGCGGGCCGTAGCGCATCGGCGTCCACAGCGCCCAGTCGCCGCGGTCCGGGTCGAACTCGCGCTTGAAGTCGAAGGTCGCCAGACGGTACGGCCGCTTCTTCTGGATGATCAGCTTGCTTCCCGGTATCTGGTGGATCAGGTCGATCACCGCCGGGTAGTAGAAGCTGCCGTCGAAGCGGCAGAGGATCGGCTGGTCGTTGGCCAGCATGGGCGACAGGAACGAGACCAGAAACAGCGCCGCGACGACGCACAGCCCGACCATGCCGAGTCGGTGGCGGCGGAAGCGCCGCCAGGTGATGTGCCAGTAGGAGCGCGCCGGCTCGCCGGTGCTGGTCGCTTCAGGGCTCATCGTCACTTCTCATAGCTGATCCGGGGATCGACCAGACCGTAGGTCAGGTCGGCGATGAAGGTGATGCCGAGCACGAGCAGGGCGGTGATGAAGTTGAGCGCCATGATCGTGGGGTAGTCGCGCTGCAGCACGGACTCGAAGTACAGGCGGCCAAGCCCCGGCCAGTTGAACATGTACTCGAGGATCACGCTGCCGCTCAGCACGAAGGGGAAGGTCAGGCCGATCAGCGAGATAAGGGGGATCAGGCTGTTCGTGAAGGCGTGCTTGAGCACCACGCTCCGCTCCCCGAGTCCCTTGGCGCGCGCGGTGCGGACATAGTCCTGGCGCACGACCTCGAGCAGGTTCTGTCGGATGAAGCGGGAGTAGTAGGCCAGGTTGCCGAAGGTGAAGCAGAACGTGATCAGGACATAGTGCTGAGCCAGATCCCACATCTGGCCGAGGGTCGTCATGTCGTCGAAGCCGTCCGATCGCATTCCGCGGAAGGGGAGCAGGTCCCACTTCACGCCCAGGTACAGGATGAGGAGCATTCCGGCGACGTAGTTCGGCACGGAATAGAGCATGTAGAGGCCGGTGCTGACCGAGCGGTCGAAGCCGCCTCCCTGCCGGAGCGCGCTGTAGATCCCGATCGGTGTCGAGATGATCAGGGTCAGCATGAAGGAGAGGAGCGCGACGGACAGCGTCGGCCACAGCGCTTCGCCGATCTTGGCGGACACCCTCCTTCCGTCGTGGAAGGACGACCCGAGGTCGAAGACGACGAGCTTGCTGGCCCAGTTCGCGTACTGGACCGGGATCGGCTTGTCGAGGCCGTAGAGCTCGCGCAACTGCTGGTAGACGCGTTCCGAGACCGCGGCATCGGCGATCTGGGAGGTCTGGAGCTGGGCGGGGTCGCCCGGAACGAGCTGGATGATGAAGAACGAGATGACCGAAATGCCGAAGAGGGTGACCAGTCCGGTCGCAAGCCTGCGGAGGATGTAGCTGAACAAGGTCGATCTCGATCAGGGTGAGGCTGCCTACAATACCGCCCCTTGAAGGGTGCGAGAACAGCGGGTGTGCGAACGGAGCTGGGTGCGGTGGTGCGCCTGGCGACGCCCGTCATCCTGGTGCAGGTCGGCATGGTGTTCATGGGCGCCGTGGACACGATGATGCTGGGCCGGGTCTCGGAGATCGACCTGGCCGCCGGCTCGATCGGCAACGCGCTCAGCATCGCCGTGATCTGGTCGTTCATCGGCATCCTGCTGGCGATCGATCCGATGGCTGCGCAGGCGTTCGGCGCCGGCGACCACCGGCGGATCAGCAGGGTGCTTTGCCGGGGTGTGGCGATGGCGGTCCTCCTGTCCGTGCCGGCCACCCTGATCGTGCTCGGCCTGGATCGTCTCCTGCCGCTCACGGGTCAGCCGCAGGCCATCGTCCAGCCGGCCGCCGCCTATCTTCGGGGCATCGGTCCGGGCGTCATTGCCTTCCTGCTCTTCATGTGTCTGCGGCAGACGCTTCAGGCAATGAGCATCGTGCGGCCGGCACTGATCGCGATCGCCGTCGCGAACGTGTTCAACGCGATCGCGAACTGGGCGCTGATCTTCGGCCATCTCGGATTTCCGGCGCTCGGTGTACGGGGGTCCGCCTACGCAACGTCCGGATCCCGCTGGGTGATGCTGATCGTGGTGGCTGCGTTCGGATGGCGTTACCTGCGTCCCTACGTCGGCGGATGGCGGTGGTCCTGGCTGCGCGCGGCCGCGTTGCGTCCCTTCCTGTTCGTAGGGGTGCCGATCGCGGTTCAGGTGTCGCTCGAGGTCACCGTGTTCAGTTTCGCGGCCGTACTCATCGGCCGGCTGGGTGAGGCCGAGCTGAGCGGGCACCAGGTGGCGATCAGTCTCGCCTCGATTTCCTTCATGGTGCCCCTGGGGTTCGCCGGTGCGGCGACCACGCGCGTCGGCAACGCGATCGGGCGCCGGGACCCGGTCGGAGCCCGTCGCTCGGCGCTGGTCTGCCTCAGCCTCGGCGCCGGCGTGATGATCGCCTTCGGCCTCGTCTTCTTCTCGCTGCCCCAGCTTCTGGCGCGCCTGTTCAGCGACGTGCCGGGCGTGATCGCCGCGGCCGCCGCCCTGATTCCGATCGCCGGCCTGTTCCAGGTCGCCGACGGCCTCCAGGTAGCCGCCGCCGGTGTCTTGCGGGGAGCGGCCGATACGCGATTTCCCGCGGGCGTCGCGCTCGTGGGGTACTGGGTCATCGGCATGCCCGCCGGCGCCTGGTTGACATTCGAGAGAGGGTTCGGCCCGAGCGGGGTGTGGTGGGGCCTGACCTTCGGGCTGGTTTTCGTGGCGATCTTCCTCGCGTTTCGCGTTCGCTGGCGGCTCTGGCGGAGTAGCACGGTGGGCCTGCTTCCGGCCGACGTCGCGGACGACGATTGACGGGAGCTTCACCGCGGACCGTTGCCCGGATAGTCTCCCGCCGGCCCGGAGCGGTCTCCGGACCTGAGGGAGGTCCAACCAGCCATGCCGAGCAAGCCAGTCATTCCGAAGAAGAAGGCCGTACTCGCCTACAGCGGCGGTCTCGACACCTCCGTCATTCTGCGCACCCTGCAGGAACGGGGCTTCGACGTGGTCGCCGTGATCGTGGATGTCGGTCAGCGCGAGGACTTCGTTGCCCAGGCGCGCCGGGCCGAGGCGATCGGCGCGTCGAAGGTCTACGTCGAGGACGTACGGCGCGAGTTCGTGACCGACTTCATCTACCCGGCGATCGCCGGCAACGCGGTCTACGAGAACCGCTACCTGCTGGGCACCGCCCTGGCGCGACCGCTGATCGCGCGCCGTCAGGCGGAGATCGCGATCCGCGAGGACGCCGATGTCCTTTCCCACGGCGCGACCGGCAAGGGCAACGACCAGGTTCGGTTCGAGTTCGCCTACGCCGCCCTCGCGCCGCACGTCGAGGTCTACGCGCCGTGGAAGGACGCGGAGTTCCTGAAGCGTTTCCGGGGCCGCAGCGATCTCTTGAACTATGCGGAGGAGCAGGGCATCCCGATCGAGGCCTCGTCCGAGAAGCCGTACAGCATGGACGAGAACCTGATGCACAAGAGCTACGAGGCCGGCCTGCTCGAGGACCCGATGAAGACGCCGACCGAGGACATGTTCTCGCTCAGCGTCTCGCCGCTCGACGCTCCGGACGAGCCGACCGACATCGAGATCGAGTTCAAGGACGCGCGGCCGGTGCGGGTCGCCGACCGGACGAACGACGTCGAGCACTCGGATCCGCTGGGCCTGTTCGAGTACCTGAACGAACTCGGTGGCCGGAATGGAATTGGCCGGATCGACATCGTCGAGAACCGCTTCGTCGGCATCAAGTCCCGCGGCGTCTACGAAACACCGGGCGGCACGATCCTTCACCATGCGCTGCGCGACCTCGAAGGCGTTGCGATGGACCGGGAAGTGCAACGCCTGCGCGACGGGCTGTCGCCGAAGTTTGCGGAACTGATCTACAACGGTTTCTGGTTCTCGCCCGAGATGGAGTTCATCCGCGCCGCCTTCCTCCAGGCCGAACGGATCATCGACGGCACGGTTCACCTGCGCCTCTACAAGGGCGGCGTGAGCATCCTCGGCCGCGAGTCCCCCAGTTCGCTCTACGACCAGAACCTGTCGTCGATGGATGTGGAGGGCGGCTACGACCAGACCGACGCCCGCGGCTTCATCCGCCTGAACGCGCTACGGCTCAAGGCGCACCAGGTGATCGTCGGCGGACGGTCGTGAGGACGCCCGTTCCCGGGCCCGTCAGCCGATCGTGAAACGGACCTGACCGGCGACGCCGAGCTGGTAGTCCGCGAGGTCGTTGCTCAGCGTGACCTGCGGTCGCTCGGCCGTGACTTCCAGGTTCACGCGGTGAGGCGATCCCTTGCGCATCGAGTGGCGCACGCCGAGACGAAGGTGTTCCTTCCCGGTTGCCGACTTGGCCACGGCCTGCGCGAAGGGCGTCACCATGGATGCGCCGATTCCCATGCCCCACGCGACTTCGGCCCGGGTGTGCGACGCCCCGGGATCCATCCGGGCGGAGGCGGTTGCGAGCGCATCGGGAGACATTCCGATCGACCGGGGAGCGTCGGAGCGCCACAGGGCGCTCGCACGGGTCGCCGTGCCACCGAACTGCTGGGCGACCAGCAAGGATAGTCCCTCGCCGTCCTTTGTCGCTGGACGAAGCTCGATCGTGGCGCCCACGCTCTCTTCCTCGTAGCGGGCCAGGCCCTGGGTCACCAGAGTCCTGCCGGTGGCGTGGACGCGTAGCCGGCCGTCGGCGGAGGTCAGTTCCAGGCCGCCGGCGAGTTCCGTTCCGGTTCCACTCGTCGAGGAACCGCCGTCGTAGCGCTGGGCGACCTGGGTGAAGGGGCGGAAGACGACCGCGCCGACCTTGCGGGTCAGGGAGCCTTCGAGACCGATGCGTCCCCTGCTCGCGTCGCCACCGAGACTGCCGTCCCCGGTGGATCTGCCGAGGTGTTCGCCGCCTTCGACGACGGCGGAACCGATGTCGCCGCGCAGGGCGAACTCGAGGGACCCGGCTCTCGCCACCCGCTGGCGGAAGCCGGCGAGGCCGAGCCGCATCCGAGCATCCGAGGACGCCGGCGCTTCGGCCGTCGCGTCCGTGCCTCGAACGAGGTCGCCCTGACCCATTGCGCCCACTGCCCAGAGCTCTGTCCGGCACGACTTGCGGGACGGCCCGCGGCAACCCGATGCATAGCGGGCGTAGGGGTAGACGCCGCCCAGGTCCAGACGCACGGCGCCGCTGCCCGCGTCCGCCAGCCGGTAGCGCCCGGTGGCGTCGAACCAGGACACGGCGGTCCCGAACATGAGACGGCCGGCGGTGTAGTCCACGCCGACGAAGGGCAGTTCAGGCGCGACCGTGTACGCGTTCCCGCCCGTTCGTCCGCGGAAGGACCGACGAACGCCCGCACCCCAGAGGGCCAGCTTTCCGGTTGGGCGTTCGTCGTCGAGCGGCTCCACTCGACGGACGAACTCGAAACTGTCGGTCGCGAAGTCGAAGTCCATGCCGGGCGTTGCGCACACCTCGTGGCCTGCTGCCCGGCCTCTCTCCAGATCCATGCGCTCCACGTCGAGGCGGTCCCGGCGTCTGGCGTCGCAGCGGTCGAGCGACTTCATCTTCACGCGGTTTCGGTCCGGCCTCGTTGCGAACCGTCGCACGACCGTGTCCGTCGCGCCCAGCAGCATCCCGCGCGCGAAACCGCCGAGGACCGCCTCTTCTACTCGCTGCTCCGTTCCGCTGTTGCCCGGGAAGTCGGCTGGTCCCGCCGCCCGGGCCGGTCCGAAAGGAAGGGCGACCAGGGCCAGAGCGCAGCAGCAGGAGATTCGGTGCAAGGGCGTCAGTTCCTTTGTCCGGCGGTTCCCTTACGAGCGTTCGGTGCGACTCGGTTGGCCGCTTGACCGAAGCGGGCGTATCGTCAGCATTCTCAGGAGTTTACCCCGACAGCGCCTGGAGCTTCTCGGTCAGGAGCGGGACGACCGCCTTGTAGTCCTCGACGATGCCGAAGCTGCAGTGCTTGAAGATCGGCGCGTCGGCGTCCGTGTTGATCGCGGCGACGACCTTGCTGTCGCCCATGCCGAGGAGGTGCTGGCTGGCGCCGGATATCGCGATCGCGATGTAGAGCTCGGGGGCGACCTTCTTGCCGGTCTGGCCGACCTGCCAGTTGGGGGGCACCCAGCCGGCGTCGCAGGCGGCGCGTGAGGCGCCCTGCTCGGCGCCGATCGTGTCGGCGAGCCTCTTCAGTTCCTGGAAGGGCTCCGGACCTCCGAGTCCGCGGCCGCCGGAGACGATCACGGGGGCGTCCTCGAGCCGGACGCCTTCCTGGGCGGCCACTTCACGGCCGACGATCCGGATGCGCGGCGGGTCGAGGTTCAGGTCGAGCGATGTCACCTCGCCTGATGACGGCTGTTCGGGGGCCGGTTCGAAGCCGCGCGCTCGCAGCCAGACGACCGCCGGGCTCTTCTTCAGCCGGTAGATCGAGATCGCCTTGCCGCCGTAAGCGGTGCGCTGGGCCAGCAGGTGGTCGCCGTCCATGCGGATCGCCGCCGTGTCGGCCATCGAACTGCCGCCGAGTCGGTGGGCGAGCCGGGGCGCGATCTCCTGGCTGTAGGTGTCGTTGCTCAGCAGGACGGCGGCGTAGTCGCCGCTTCCCGCGGCGTGGAGCTGCTCGGCTGCCTGCAGCGCCTGCTCTGGCTGGACATCCCGGAGTTCCTCGTTGGCGCCAAGCACGACGCGGTCCGCAACGGCCGCCATGGCGGCGACCGCGTCGTCGTCGGTCGGGCCGATCACGAGCACATGGACCTCGCCGCCGACACTTCCGGCAAGGGCGCGTCCGGCGCCGACAGCGCCCTGCGCGGCACGGTCGTAGCCGAGACTTCCCAGAACACAGACTGCAACGTTCGCCATCGTTCTCTCCTTCTGCCTTCGCTACCTGGTTCCTGGTCCGTGTCAGCCGATCGAGGCCACGACTTCGTGGATCTTCTGCGCCAGTTGATCGACCCGCTCGTCCAGGGTGTCGCCCTCGGCCAGCGCGCAATCGACTTCGTCCGTCGGCACGAAGATCTCCTCGACTTCGAAGCTCGAGGAGCCGTTCCGGATCCCGTCGTCGTCCAGTCCGAGGTCGGCCAGGCTCAGCTTCTGGAGCGGCTTGCGGTAGGACATCATCACGTCCCTTGTCTTCGGGATGCGCGGCACGTTGTCCTCGTTGTTCGTGATCGTGACGACGAACGGGGGCTCGGCTTCCGCGACCTCGATTCCGATATCGGTCTGGCGGCGAAGCGTGACGCCGTCGCCCTCGGGACTCAGGCTCTCGACGAAACCGAGTGCGGGACGGCCGAGTTCCTCAGCCAGTGCGCCGCCGGTCTGACCCGTGCCCCAGTCGCCCGATTCCCGGCCGACGAGCACGGCATCGAAGGGCCCGCCGTCCTGCTCGAGGCGCGAGATGGCGGCCGCCAGGACCTGCCCCACGGCTGCGGAGTCGGGATTCGTGCAGCCTTCGCGCTCCACGAGGCAGGCCTCGTCGACGGTCATCGCCATCGCCTTGCGCAGGCAGTCCTCGGCCGACGACTCGCCGTAGCAGAGGGCGGTGATCCTGACGTCGCCGGCAGCCTCCCGGAACTGGAGCGCGGTTTCGATCGCGTTCTCGCAGAAGATGTTCGTGACCAGGTTCGCGCCGCCGCGTTTGGCCGCCTTGGCCGCCGGGTCGATCTCGAAGTCCCGGGCCGGAACGTCCGGGTCGAGGATCTGCTTCAGGCAGACAAGCACTCTCATTCTCGATATCTCCTTCTCGGTGTGGGCGAGGCTTCGTTCCCCGGCGCCACATTCTTGTTGGGCCACTTCCTGTCGGGTCGCTTCCCCTACCGCTCGCTGTCCTCCGCCTGTCCGGCGTTCCGGTTCAACACGGCCGCCACCGCCATCCGGGTCACTTCCGCCACGACCTCGTCCGCGTCCAGCCGGCCGTCCGCCCGGTACCAGCGCGAGATCCAGAGGATCATGCCGACCAGGCTGAAGGCGCCGATCGTGGGGTCGAGGCCGAGGACCTTGCCTTCGTCGCGCAGGGCGGCGAGGGTATCGGCGATGAACTCGACGTAGTCCCGCTGTCTGCCGATGATGTCGGCCCGGTCGTCGGGCAGCAGACCCTCGAGTTCGTTGACCAGGATCGTCAGCGCCGACGAGTCCTGAGTGATCAGTCGCGCGTGCCGAGAGACGATCGTCTGCAGGCGGGTCTTTGGATCCTGCTCGCGGCGCGCTGGTTCGATGACCTGCTCGTCGAGCTGGTCCATGGCGAAGCTCATGATCGCGAACAGCAGGTCCTGCTTGCCCTTGATGTAGTAGTAGAGCCCGGCCTTGGTCAGTCCCACGGCGGCCGCGATGTCATTGATCGAGGTGGCGTGGTACCCCTTGCGGTGGAAGATGCGCGCCGCGTTGCGGTAGATCTCGGCCCGGCGGTCCGGGTCGCTTTCGCCGGTCGCGGTGCGGCCGGTTCCGTGCAGGGGGCTGTCTAGAGCTGTCATCGGATCGATGTCCCGAAGGGGCTGTCCTGGAGTCTACCGACCGCCCGGTAGGTTGGCAACGCTTGGGAACTCGCCAGCCAGCGCTACGAGGCCGTTTCGCCGGTCTCGCCCGTCTCGCCGACCGCGTCCCAGAGCAGTTCCGCCACGTCCTTGACCTTCACGTCACGGTCGCCGCGACGGGCGTTCACGCCGTCGTCGAGCATCGTGGCGCAGAACGGACAGCCAACGGCGACGACATCCGCGCCGGTGTCGACCGCTTCCTGGGCGCGCTCCTGGTTGACGCGCTGATCGGGCGGTTCGTCGACGAAGGCCATGCCGCCGCCGCCTCCGCAGCAGAAGCTCGTGTTCCGGCTGCGCTGCATCTCGACCTGCCGGGCGCCGCCGACCTGCGCCAGCAGGTTGCGGGGCGCGTCGTACTCGCCGTTGTGGCGGCCGAGGTAGCAGGGGTCGTGGAACGTGACCGTCTCGCCATTGCCTGTCTGCGCACCGGGGTCGGTCGCCCGCAGCTTCCCCGAGCCCACGAGCTGATCGAGGAATTGAGTGTGGTGGTACACCTCGTAGCTGCCGCCGAACTGCGGGTACTCGTTCCTGAACGAGTTGAAGCAGTGCGGACAGGAGGTGACGACCTTGCGCACGCCGTAACGGTCCAGGGTTTCGACGTTGCCCTTGGCCAGCATCTCGAACAGGAACTCGTTGCCGACGCGGCGGGCCGGGTCGCCGCTGCAGGATTCCTCGCGGCCGAGGATCGCGAACTTGACCCCGGCTTTCTTCAGGAGCCTGGCGGTGGCGCGGACGGTGTTGCGGTTGCGCTCCACGAGGGCGCCGCCGCAGCCGACCCACATCAGGACCTCCGCCTCGGCCGGGTCATCCATGTCGGCCATCACGTCGATGTCGAGCCCCTCGGTCCAGTCGACGCGGTTGAACTGGGTTCCAGCGAACGGATGCTGGCGCGACTCGAGCGAGTTCATCATGTCCATCATGCCTTCCGGGAACTCGGCCTCTTCCATGACCAGGTAGCGGCGGGCGTCCACGATCTTGGGCATCTGCTCGATGTGGACCGGGCAGGCCTCCATGCAGGCGGCGCACGTCGTGCAGGAGAACAGCGCCTCGGGCGACACGGCGGTCTTCTGATCGATGATCGGCAGCAACCCGGAGTCGTCGCTTCCGTTTCCACTGCCGTCTCCACTGCCGTTGCCGTTCGCCTGAACGCTGTCTCCGCGCTCGTGCATCAGGGCCTGCAGGTCGAGGATGATGTCGCGCGGCGACAGGCTCTTGCCGACGGTGTTCGCGGGACAGACGTCCGTGCAGCGGCCGCACTCGGTGCACGCGTCGAAGTCGAGAAGGTCCTTCCAGGTGAAGTCGCCGAGGTGGTTGATGCCGAAGCGCTCGGCGGTCTCGAAGTCGATCGCCTTGAGTGAGCCGCCGTAGCCGTCGAGGTTCGCGGTGAAGATGTTGAGCGGCGCCGTGAACACGTGGGACATCTTGCTGAACGGCACCCAGGCAATGAAGCCGAAAGCGATCAGAAGATGGAACCACCAGATGACGACGTGGCCGGTCTGCATCGCGGCGTCGCTCATCAACGGGTCCGAGGCGCGCGCGAACAGGTTGCCGACGGGCGACCAGGCGGCCCAGACATCGTCGGTCACCGCGATTCGCCAGCCTTCGACCATGAAGCCGGTCAGGGCCATGACGAAGATCGCGACCAGGATCCAGCTCGCCTCGTCCGTGTAGACGAGCTTTGCCGGTTTCGACACCCAGCGGCGCAGCGCGGCCAGCGCGACGCCCACGAGCACGAACAGGCCGAAGATGTCGACGATGAGGGACTGGAAGATCAGATAGAAGTGCCCCTTCATGATGTGAAGGGGCGTGTCGTGGTGGATCGCCACCACGGTGGTCGCCAGGAACAGGACGATGAAGCCCGTGTACACGAGGCTGTGGAAGAGGCCGGCGTAGCGGCTCTTGATCGTGCGGCCCTGTCCCACGGCGTTCCGGAGGAAGAGCCTCAACCGCTCGCCGATGCGGTCGAACCGGACAGCCGGCTGACCGGCGCGCCAACGGCGGATCTTGAGCCAGAAGCCCCAGGCGAAGATGGCCAGGGTCGGGACCATCAGGACGTACACCAACCATGTGTACTGGATGTTCCAGAAGACCTCGCGCGTTGCCTGACTTGGATCCATGCCTGTCACTGTACAGTCGAGTCGAAGTATCCGGCAATTCCGGTCAGCCGTTCGGTCGTCTTAACCTCTTGCTCATGAGTGACTTAGAGCACGAGAGGCGGGCGCACGGGATCCGGTGCGGAGCGGACGTAAACTGCTGGGAACAAAGAGTTTACAAGGTTCGAGGATGGTTCTTCTCCGCAGAGTTTTCCGCAGATTCTGCGGACTCCTGAGCGGATATCGGACTCTCTTGAGCCCGGCGAGCGGTTTCGGGTGGGTCACCTGGCCCGAGGGAACCCCAACTGAGCCAGGGTCTGCTCGATTTCGTCCAGGATCGAGGCGTCGTCGATCGTGGCCGGCACCGTGTAGGGCTCGCCATCCGCGATCCGCCGCATGGTGCCTCGCAGGACCTTGCCGGAGCGGGTCTTGGGAAGACGATCGACCACCGCGGCGACCTTGAACGACGCGACCGGTCCGAGCTGGTCCCGTACCGCCTGGACGAGTTCCGGCACGATCTCGGCTTCCGTGCGGCCGGAACCGGCGTAGAGGACCACGAGTCCGAGAGGCACCTGCCCCTTGAGCGAATCGGCGATTCCGATCACGGCGCACTCGGCGACGTCCGGGTGAGACGAGAGGATCTCCTCCATGCCGCCCGTGGACAGGCGGTGCCCGGCGACGTTGATCAGGTCATCGGTGCGGCTCATGATGTAGAGGTAGCCGTCCTCGTCGACGAACCCGGCGTCGCCGGTCTGGTAGTAGCCGTCGAACTCCGAAAGGTAGGAGTCGACGTAGCCGGCATCGTTCCTCCAGAGGGTCGGCAGGCAGCCGGGCGGCAGGGGAAGACGCAGCGCGATGGCGCCGGTCTCGCCGGCCGGAAGTTCGCGGCTTGCGCAGGCGGAGCCCCCCTCGTGTTCGAGGATGCGCACGTCGTAGCCGGGGACGACCCTGGTGGGGGAGCCGTGTTTCACCGGCAGTGATCCGAGGCCGACGCAGTTTGCGACGATCGGCCAGCCGGTCTCCGTTTGCCACCAGTGATCGATCACCGGTACGCCGAGCTTCTGCTCGGCCCAACGGACGGTGTCCGGATCCGCGCGCTCGCCGGCCAGGAACAGGGTCCGAAGGGAGCTCAGGTCGTGTTTGCGAATCAGATCGCCCTGCGGATCTTCGCGCTTGATCGCGCGGAATGCGGTTGGCGCCGTGAACAGGACGGAGACGCCGTGTTCGGCGATCACCCGCCAGAAGGCGCCGGCGTTCGGCGTCCCGACCGGCTTGCCCTCGTAGAGCACCGTAGTGCAACCGTGAATCAGGGGTGCGTAGACGATGTAGGAGTGGCCAACCACCCAGCCGATGTCCGACGCGGCCCAGTAGACCTCGCCTGGCGCAACGCCGTAGACGTTCTTCATGCTCCAGTCGAGGGCCACGAGGTGGCCGCCGTTGTCGCGCACGACGCCCTTGGGCACGCCCGTCGTACCGGACGTGTACAGGATGTACAGGGGGTCGGTTGCCTGAACCGGGACACAGTCGGCTGGTTCGGCGGCGGCCATCGCCTCCTGCCAGTCGTGATCGCCTGGGCCGAGGGCGGCGGCGTGTTGCGGCCGCTGAAGCAGGACGGTGGCGGCCGGCTTGTGGGTCGACAGGGCGATGGCTTCGTCGAGCAGCGGCTTGTACTCGACGATGCGTGCGATCTCGATACCGCATGAGGCCGTCAGCACGACCCGCGGCTTCGCGTCGTCGATCCGGGTGGCGAGTTCCTTCGCTGCGAAGCCCCCGAACACCACCGAATGGACCGCGCCGATCCGCGCGCAGGCCAGCATGGCGACCGCGGCCTCCGGGATCATCGGCATATAGATCAGCACCCGGTCGCCGGTCCGTACGCCGAGCTTCCTGAGCACGCCGGCCAGACGGGACGTCTGCTCCTGCAGATCGGCGTACGTCAGGGTCGCCGTCGTGCCGGTGACCGGACTGTCGTAGATCAAGGCCGGCTGCGATCCCCGGCCGGTCTCGACATGGCGGTCCACGGCGTTGTAGCAGGTGTTCACCCTCGCTCCCGCGAACCAGCGGTAGAAGGGCGGATTCGAGTCGTCGAGTACGCGGTCCCAGCGGCTGACCCAGGACACCTCCTCCGCGGCCTCGCCCCAGAATCCCTGCGGGTCGGTACCGGCCCGGTGGAGCGTCCGTTCGTAGAGAGTGCTCACGGGCGGCGATGATAGCCGCCGCCTCCGGGCCGCCCGGGTCGCGGTCGCGGCTACTGGGCCGTGTCGCCGTCGGGTTGCCGGGCCTGTCCGGCTTCGGGCTGCCGGCTCCGGACTTCGTCCCAGATGCCGACTTCGAAGCGGCCCAGCGAAGTCGCTGCGCCCCGGAACATGGCGTTCGTGTTGAACTCCATCACGATCGTGCCGTCCGGACCGACCGCGATCAGGCCACCGTCGCCCGGCTTCAGCTTGTCCCGGATCACCCGGTTGACCGCTTCCTGGAGCGAGAGGCCGCCGTACTCGATCTGTGCCGAAACGTCGTAGGCCACGGCGCGACGGATGAACTCCTCGCCCCGGCCGGTACAGGAGATGGCCGCGGTGGCGTTGTTGGCGTAGGTGCCAGCGCCGATCACCGGGACGTCGCCGACCCGACCGATCCGCTTCATCATCGTGCCCCCGGTCGACGTGGCGGCCGCCAGGTTGCCGTATCGGTCCATCGCGACGGCGCCGACGGTGCCCAGATGAGAGGCGCCGCCCAGGCTGCCCGGGGCGCCGGCGTTGCCGGTGTAGTCGCCCAGGGCGCTGGCGACGGTGTCCCCGCTGCCTGGCCGGGCGACCCCTTGCCGGGCGGAGCCGCGTTGGGCCCGGATCTCCCGAAACCTCTCCAACTGCCGCTCGGTGTTGAAGTAGGCCTGCGGTCGCCGGTCCACGCCGGAGATGACGCCGAAGTCATCCGCTCCGGGGCCTCCGAGCAGGACATGCGGCGTGTCCTCCATCACGCGGCGCGCCAGCCTGATCGGGTTGCGGACGTTCTTCACCGCGGCCACCGCGCCGCAGGCGAGAGTGCGTCCGTCCATGATCGCGGCATCCATTTCGTGAGTTCCGATGGATGTGAAGACGGAGCCGCGGCCCGCGTTGAAGCGTGGGTCGTCCTCGAGCGCCGCGACGACGTTCTCGACCACCTGAACGCTGGCTTCGCCGGCGGCCAGTTGCTCGGCGCCGAGAGCAAGGGCTGTGCGCAGCGCCTCGTAGTAGTCCTCGGCGTCGGTCGTGGCGCGATTCGCGCTGCCGGCGCCGCCGTGAATGGCCAGAGCCCAGATCGGAGCCTCGGCCTCTTGCCCGTCTGTCTGATTCAAGTTCTGCGGTTCCTCGTTGGTTTCGTCGGCCGGCGGCCCGGACACCATGCACCCTGCGCAGTGGAGTGCCAGGAGCGCTATGGCGGCCGTCCAGAGGGTCGGTCCCGACTGTCGAAGGACGCTCACGGCGTTGGTGCGCCCCGGGGCTCGTGGGCTTCCCTGGAGGGGACCGGCCGGGGGCGAGAATCGGCAGGATATCACGCACCGGGAGGCGCGCCTGCGGTGCGGAGGTTCGATGCGGCAGCCCGGCGGAGGATCGCGCGGTCGATGTGTCCGGCGCGAGTGGGGCATAATCCGCGATCGGTGACCAAGATGAACCGCCTCTCGGAGTACGGGAACGAGCGCGACCAGGACGCCTTCTGGGAGGCGATCCGGCCCGCTGACGAACCCCTTCGCCATCGCTGGTTCCTGCCGGCGGTCGTCCTGATCCTCGCCGTCAGCGTGCCCTGGTATCTGCCGGAGTCGGTGGGCGGCCGGCTGGTGTCCGGGCTGCCGGTGTGGACCTGGATCACGATCGGCTGCGGTTTCGCCCTGGCTGTCGTCACGGCGTTCGCCTCGCTCAGACTCTGGCGGGACGGCGGCGGCGAGAGGCCGGACGAGGCGGGCGGACAGGCGCCGGCCGGACCATCCGGAGACGACCGGTGAACGGCTCCGTCCCCGACGTGACCTTCGGTCCCGGCGCGCTCGCGGTTCTGGGCGGCTACCTCGTTGTCATGCTCGGCCTCGGCCTGCTCGGCCGCCTGAAGCAGAAGGAGCGCTCGCTTCGCGACTTCTACCTCGGCGGCTCGACCTTCGGTTTCGCGGTCCTGTTCCTGACCCTCTTCGCCACCCAGTACAGCGGCAACACCCTGCTCGGCTTCGCGGGCCGTTCCTACGTGCAGGGGATGACCTACATCGTCAGCATCACGTTCATGATCCTCGTGATCACGGTGTTCATGATCTATGCGCCGCGCCTGTTCCGCCTGGCGCGACGCTTCGGCTACATCACGCCGACGGACTTCGTGTACCACCGGTTCGGCTCTCATCCGCTGCGGATCCTCTGCGTCGTGCTGCTCTGCTGGGGGCTCGCCAACTACGTGCTCGAGCAGCTCGTGGCGATGGGCCACGGGGTGGAGGCGATCAGCGGCGGCCGGATGACCTTCATGCAGGGTGTGCTGTTGCTGGTCGGGGTCATGCTGATCTACGAGTCGCTCGGCGGGATGCGCGCGGTGGCCTGGACCGACGCGGTGCAAGGCTCCCTTCTGCTGTGCGGCTGCGCGGTGATTCTCTACACGCTGATCACCGCGGACGGTGGCCTCGCGGCGGCCGCCGATCAGGTCCGCGTCACTGCCCCGGCGAAGCTCGAGGCGCCGGACGCTCGGGGCCTGCGCACCTGGGTCAGCACTCTCCTCATGCTCGGTCTGGGCGTGGCTCTCTACCCGCACGCCGTTCAGCGGATCTTCGCGGCGAAGAACGAGTTCAGTCTGCGGCGGTCGCTGGGAGCGATGGCGTTCATGCCGCTGTGCACGACCCTGCTCGCCTTCCTCATCGGCTTCATCGCGTTGAGCCGGTTTCCCGGGCTCTCGCAGCTTGAGAGCGACAAGGTCACGATCTACGTCCTCGGGGGCCTGATCGACCGCTCGCCGGTCATGTACTGGCTCATCGTCATGGTGTTCGCCGCGGTGGTGGCGGCGATCATGTCGACCGCGGACTCGGCGCTCCTGTCCATCGGGTCCATGTTCACCAAGGACATCTACAAGAACTACTTCCGCCGCGAGGCCGGCGCCCGCGAGATGCTGATCGTGGGCAAGACGTTTGCCTGGGGCGTCATGGCGATCCTCATTCTGATGGCCTGGGTTTCGCTGGAGACGGAGAGCTCGATCTGGGTGCTGATCGAACTGAAACTCGAGTTCATGGTCCAGCTCTCGCCGGTCTTCATGCTCGGTGTCTACTGGCGGCGGATGCCCGCCTCGGCGGTGCTGGCAGGCATGGTGCTGGGCACCCTCCTCACGCTGGTCATCTGGTGCGGAGTGGTCGCCGACCTCTGGGCGACCCGCAGTCCCTGGGGCGTGGGCGCCGGCGTCTGGGGTCTGGTCCTGAACTACGGGGTCTGCATCGGCTGGACCCTGCTACGGCCCGCGCCGAGGCGTTCCGGCGTTCCGGCGTGACCGCGGCGGCCCGCAGGCGCCGGGTCTTCTCCGGCATCCAGCCGTCCGGAGTGCTGCATCTGGGGAACTACCTTGGGGCGGTGAAGCACTGGGCGGCCCGCCAGGACGATCGCGAGAACTTCATCTGCGTCGTCGATCTTCACGCGATCACGGTGCGCCAGGATCCGGAGACACTGCGCGCCGGCACGCGCGAGTTGACCGCGATGCTCTTCGCCTGCGGCATCGATCCGGAACGCACGACCCTGTTCGTGCAGAGCCATGTTCGAGCCCACGCGGAGGCGGCCTGGATTCTGGGCTGCGCCACGCCGATCGGCTGGTTGGAGAGGATGACGCAGTTCAAGTCGAAGTCGGAGCGTCAGGGCGGCAGGGAGCGAATCGGCGTCGGGCTGTTCACCTACCCGATACTCCAGGCCGCGGACATCCTGCTGTACGACGCGGACGAGGTTCCGGTGGGAGAGGACCAGAAGCAGCATGTGGAACTGGCGCGGGACATCGCAGGCCGCTTCAACCATCTCTACGGCGATACGTTCGTTCTGCCCGAGGCGGTGATTCCGACCGCCGGTGCGCGGGTGATGGCCCTGGACGATCCGACGGCGAAGATGTCGAAGAGCGAGGCGGCGGGTCGGGGCCACGCGGTGCGCCTGACCGATTCGAACGACGAGATCCGGCGCTCCCTCAAGCGCGCGGTCACCGACTCGGGGCGTGAGATCGAGTTCAGCGACGATCCGGCGCGCGCCGGCGTGAACAACCTGCTCGTGATCTACCAGGCGATCACGGACCGCGGTCGTGATGAAGTCCTGGCCGACTTCGCCGATGCCCGCGGCTACGGCGATCTGAAGGCGTCGGTCGCGGAGGCCGTGATCCGGGTCGTGGGGCCGATCCGGCAGCGATACGAGGAGTTGATGTCCGCTCCTCAGGAGCTGGACCGCTTGCTGGCCCTCGGCGCGGAGCGCGCGCGGGCGGTGGCGGAGCCGAAGGCGGCGGAACTCCGGCGTCTCGTCGGCTTCGCCTAGGAGTGCGAGCGGATGAGCTTCTCGATCCGCTCCGTTCCCCGTTCCAACGTTTCCATCGAGGGGCCGAAACTGAGGCGGCAGTAGCTGTGGTAGCGGGCGTTGCGGCGCCGCTGGCCGGGGTTCACGTCGAAGAACACGCCGGGGACGGTGATCACCTGGACCTGGAGCAGGGCCTTGAAGAACTCGATGCCGTCGTTGAGCGGCGCCGGCAGATCCGCGAGGTTTCCCCAGACGTAAAAGGCGCCCTGCGGCTCGTGCTCGACCTCGAGGCCGAGTCCACGGAGCCGGTCGACGAGAAAACGGCGCTTGCGTGTGAACTCCGTCTGGATGGCCCGTGTCTCCTGTAGAACGAGCTCCGGCTCAAGAAGGGGTACGGCGGCCTCCTGGAAGGGGTGGTTGCCGCCACCGTCCAGAAAGGAACCGGCGCTCGTCACACGGTCGATCACCGTACGTGGGCCGACGATCCAGGATACGCGCCAGCCGGGGTAGCGCCAGTTCTTGGTCAGACCGTCGACGAGGATGATCGGGTCGCTGTTCACGTCGTCCACGTGAGCCGCCGCGGAGACCGTCCGCGCGCTGTCGGCGACCTGGGTGCAGTCGTCCGGCGCCGGCGTGTAGATGTAGTGGCTGTAGAACTCGTCGAGGATGAAGGTGCATTCGTTCGCGCGGGCCACGTCGACCCACTCCCCAAGCGCCTCGCCCTCGACGAGCTGACCGGTGGGGTTGCAGGGATTGCTGCACCAGAGCGCGGACAGGCCACGCCCGACGATCTCCTTCCGGAGCAGCTTGCGCGCGGCCGTGTAGCCGTGTGCGGCGTCGAGCAGGATGGGGATCGGGATGAAGCCCTTGAAGGCGCTGAGCAGTTCCTCGTAGGCGGTGTAGTCGGGGATGAAGTGGCCCAGGTTCATTTCGCCCATCGCGGCCGCGATGCGGGTCATGGCCGGTCGACCGCCCGGAGCGATGCTCACGTTCTCGCGCGCGTACCGGGAGCTCCTGCCCTGCCGGTAGAGGAAGTTGTAGAGGTCGGCGACGCGGTCCCGCAACTCGTCTATTCCGTCGACGGGCGCGTAGGTCTGGCGGCGCGGGTCGATGTGGAGCTGGTCGCGGCGCGGCGGCGCGCCCGGCAGCGGTCCGACCTCCGGCGAGCCCTGGCCGAGGTTGTACCAGGTCCGGCCGTCGCGTCCGTGGCCGGCGGCCGCGGCCCGGTGCATCACGTAGATCACACCGGTCCGGGGCACGCGCCGGAAACCGGGCGTTTCGGGACCGGCGAGGGTTCCCGCCGTGGTGGTTGCTCCTTCCTCTATCATTCGCGGCCGATGGAGCTTATTCGAGTCTTACCGGTGGCGGGAGCGTCGGTCGGGAGCGGTTCGTGACCCTCGGCCCGGCGCTGAGTCACCTGCTGTCCGCCGCGCCGGAACCGCTTGCGGCAGGCGACGGTCCGGCCGGCTGGTACCGGGCCTTCAGCGACCGGGTGCTGGCATCCTGGAGCGGGGAGGCGCCGGGCGAAGCGGAGCCCGCCGGGCGGGCTCAGTTCGGACACGGTCTGCTGGGCGGTTTCGTCGCGGATCGGCCCGCCTGGGCGATGGTGGCCGGACACCAGGGAGCGATCCGCCGCCTGGCCTGGGAGTGCGGCGGGCTGGACCTGATGCCGGAGGGCGGCATCGTCGCGTTCTGCGCCAGCGAGGAGGGTGGGGCCCATCCGCGTGCCGTTCACTCGTCGCTGGCGGCTGTGCCCGAGGGAGGGTTCCGCCTCAACGGCCAGAAGAGGTGGGCCACGCTGGCGCCGTCCGCGGCCGCGCTTCTGCTCATCGCGTCCGTCGGCCGCGAGGGCGACCGCAACCGGTTGCGGGCTCTGTGCGTGCCCAGCGACAGGAGGGGCATCGGAATCGCTCCGATGGACCTTGGCGGGCGGGTCACGGCGAACCCTGAAGTCCGTCATGCGGTGGTCGAGCTGAACGACGTGCCGGTGGCGACGGCCGAGTTGCTGGGAGGGGATGGCTACGTCGATGCGATCAAGCCCTTCCGCACCATCGAGGACCTCTACATCGGTGCCGCGATGACGGCCTACAACCTGGCGCTGGCTCGCCGCTCGGGCTGGCCGAGGTCGTCCGTGGAGGACCTGCTGCTGTTGCTGGCGACCGCGGAGGCCCTGGCCTTCGGTCCGCTGGACGAGCCGGCTGCCCACCTTGGGGTGGCGGCCCTTGCCCGTGCGACCGCGCGGATACGCGAGGAGCATGCGGCGCACTGGGAGCTGGTGGACGAAGGGGCCGCCGCGGCCTGGAGGCGCGCCACGTCCGGCGCCGGCGTGGCGGCCCGGGCCAAGGAACTCCGCCGCCAGGCGGCATGGCGGCGGCTCGGTGCTTGAACGCATCCGCAGCTTCTTCGGCGAACGAATCGACCCGGAGCGGGCCGGCGACCCGGAGGCCCGCCTGCGTCTGGCCGCCGCGGCGTTGATGGTGGAAGTAATGCGCGCCGACTTCGATGCCGCCGAGGCGGAGAAGGCGGAAGTGCTCGCGGCGGTCAGACGCCACTTGCGCCTCACCGAGCAGGAAACGGCTGAACTCGTGGCGCTGGCCGAGGCGGAGACTGAAGGTACGGTGTGCCTCTACGAGTTCACGCGCCTGATTCACGAGTCGTTCGACGCGGAGCGCAAGGGTCGGTTGCTCGAGGAGCTGTGGCGGGTCGCGTTCGCGGATCGGGTGCTGGAGGCCCAGGAGGAGTTCCTGATTCGCAAGATCGCCCGGCTTCTTCACGTTCCGCACGCGGACTTCATCGCCGCCAGGACGCGGGCGAGAGAACGAGCAGGGTAGGGGTCGCATGACCGAAGCCCCTTCCCCGAGGCAGTCATCCGGGGACCTCCACCCAATCGAGGCGAGTGAGTTGCACGCGCGTCGTGAGCGCGTGTTCCTCATCCTCGCGGGCCTGTTCCTCGGCTCGATGACGATGCTCAACATCCTGGGCGTGACCCGCTTCCTGGACCTGAGCTTCACCGTGTTCGGCGTGCGCATTCCAATGCCGCTGGCGATCGGCGTGTTGCCGTATCCCCTGACCTTCCTCTGCACCGACTTCATCTCCGAGATCTACGGCCGCAAGCGGGCCAACTTCCTCGTATGGGTCGGCTTTCTGGTCAACCTCTGGCTCGCCGTGATTCTGTGGTTGGGCGGCGCTCTGCCGGGTTTCGACTCGCCGGTGCCGGGCCCCGACGGTCGCATGCCGATCTTCTTCGAGATCCGGACGATGACGCTGGGCGTGATCGCGGCGTCGATGATCGCGTACCTGAGCGCCCAGTTGTGCGACGTGTACGTGTTCCACTTCTGGAAGAGGCTCACGAACGGCCGTCACCTGTGGCTTCGCAACAACGGCTCGACGGTGGTCAGTCAGTTCGTCGACTCGTTTTCCGTGATCACGATCACGCACTTCGCCGCCGGCGCGATCCCGGTGGAGGGCGACGAGCCGATATGGCCGCAGTTGTGGGTGTTCATCGGCACGGCGTACGTGTTCAAGTTCACTGCGGCCGCCGTGGACACCCTGCCTTTCTACCTCGGCACTCGCTGGCTACGCCGCTACCTCCAGATCGAAGACGGTTGAAGTAGGATCCGTCGCCCTCCATGGACACTTGGAACCCCACTTCCTGGCAGAGCGCGGACGTGCGCCAGCAACCCACCTACGGCGATCCGGAGGCGGTCCGGTCCGTCGCCTCCCGGCTCGCCGTCCTGCCGCCGCTCGTGACCTCCTGGGAGGTCGAGACGCTGAAGGGGCAGTTGGCCTCTGCGGCTCGCGGCGAGCGCTTCGTTCTCCAGGGGGGCGACTGCGCCGAGAGCTTCGCCGAGTGCACCTCCGACTCGATCACCTCGAAGCTGAAGATCCTCCTGCAGATGAGCCTGGTGCTGACCCATAGCCTGAAGAAGCGGGTGACCCGCGTCGGCCGCTTCGCCGGCCAGTACGCGAAGCCCCGCTCGGCCGATACGGAGACGAGGAACGGAGAGACCCTGCCTTCGTACCGCGGCGACCTGGTGAACTCGCTCGACTTCACCGCCGAGGCGAGGGAGCCCGACCCGCTGAATCTCCTGCGCGGCTACCAGCGCTCCGCCCTGACCCTGAACTTCATTCGCGGCCTGATCGACGGCGGCTTCGCCGATCTCCACCATCCCGAGTACTGGAACCTGGACTTCGTCGACCATTCCCAGAACGCCGCGGAGTACCAGCGCCGGGTCGAGTCCATCGCCGACTCGCTCAGGTTCATGGAGACGCTGGCCGGTGTCGACGTGGGGCAGATCGACCGCGTCGACTTCTACACGAGTCACGAGGCCCTGCACCTCGTTTACGAGCAGGCGCAGACCCGGACGGTGCCGCGCCGGGACGGCTGGTACAACCTCTCGACCCACCTGCCCTGGATTGGCCTCCGCACCGCGTTCCGGGGCTCTGCCCACATCGAGTACGCGCGCGGCATACGCAACCCCATCGGCGTGAAGGTCGGGACCGGGATGGACGCGGCCGATGTCGCTCATCTGGTCGAGGTGCTGAATCCCGATGGCGAGGAGGGCCGGCTGGCGCTCATCCACCGTTGCGGCGCGGAGAGGATCGCCGAGGAGTTGCCTCCGATCCTGCAAGCGGTATGCGAGACCGGCAAGCCGGTGCTCTGGATCTGCGATCCGATGCACGGGAACACGAAAGGCACCCGGGAAGGGATGAAGACCAGGGCCTTCAGCGACATCCTGTCGGAACTGGAGCAGGCCTTCGACCTCCACGCCGCGAACGGCACGATCCTGGGCGGCGTCCACTTCGAACTCACCGGCGAAGACGTGACGGAATGCGTCGGCGGCGCCCGGGGTCTCGACGAGCAGGGGCTGCTGAGGGCGTACCGTTCGCAGGTCGACCCGAGGCTGAACTACGAACAGGCTCTCGAGATGGCCCTGCTCGTTGCGCGCAAGGGAGCCGCGACCTGACGGGAGTTCCGAACGGGTAGTATTGGCCGCTCATTGCCCCGTGAGGGTCCCAGCCCTATGTCCCCGGCCAGTCAGAGTTTCCGCTTCCGCGAGTCGCGCCGTCTCTTGCGCGAGGCCGCAGTTCGTCTCACGGTTCCCGGCGGAGATGGTGAACTCTCCGGGTTGACGCGCGACATCGCGACGGGCGGCATGTTCGTGTCGACGGAGGCGCCGATGCCCGTCGGCACCGCGGCGCACTTCGTGCTGCAGCTCGGTTCGGACGAGGAGCCGGCTGATGTCGAGGGCGAGGCCACGGTCGTCTGGGTACGCCCCGAGGCCGGCGGCGCCGATCAGCCGGCCGGAATGGGGATGCAGTTCAGCCGCATCGAGGCGCCGGGAGAAGAGCGGCTTGCATCGCTGTTCTCGGAGCGGCAGGGGGAGGACGATGTGATCCCGTCGGCTCCCTCACGGGACATGGAAGAGGCCGAGGTGGAGGAGGCCGACGCGGAGGAGGCCGGGGCCGGGGAAGCGCGGGACCCGGACGTCGAAGCCGAAACCGCTACGGAAACGGTCGCGATCGACGAACAGCCGGAAGCGCCTGAGGCGATCGAAGCGGTGGAGATCGTCGAGGCGGAAGCGGCGCCGCCGCCGGAGCCCGACGAAACGACGCCGGAGCCACCGGACGACGATCCGCCGCCTGTCCATCCGGCCGATACAGCGGAAGGCACGGCCGGTGCCGGCGAAGTGGAGGCCACGCACGCGGAGCTGTTCGGTGATCTCGCGGAAGACGGCGACGAGGACTGGATGAGACCGGAGTCGCGGTCTCGTCCCTGGCTGTGGCCAGCGGTCGGCGGGGCCGTGCTCCTCGTGGCGCTGATTGCTTTCCGGGGACCGCTGATGAACCTCGTCGGCCTGGGAGGCGCTCCGCCCGAAGAGGGTACGCCGGCGGAAGCTCCGAGCTTCGAGATCTCGACGCCTCGGGCGGAAGCCGCCGCGCCTCCGCAGGGAGTCGAGGAGTCGTCCACGACGAGCCGGCTGCTCGTGCCTCTGGAAGAGCAGCCGGCCGACGCGCCTCTGGAGGAGCAGCCGGCCGACGTGCTTCTGGAGGAGCAGGCGGCCGACGCGGAGGCAATGAGCGACGCCGAAACGGCCGAACCTGTCGCGGCGAGCCAGCCACCGGCGCGACCACCGGCGCCCGCTGCATCGCCGCCGCCTGCCAGCGCGACCGCCCTGCGATCGATCACCGCATCGACGGCAGGTGACCGGACCGTGATCGAGATCGTCGGCAACGCACCCTTCAGGCGACACCACGTCATGCCGCTCGAAGCGCCGCCGCGCCTGGTCGTGCGGTTGATCGGGGTTGGGCAGGACTACGACGCGAGCGCGGTCAGGGGACCCAGGCTGCGCGCGGTCCGTACTGGAGTTCACGGCCGGGGGGCGACCCGAAACCTGCACGTCGTGCTCGACCTCACCGCCTCCGACATCGCGGCGACCGTCGAGCGCCGGGGCGCCCGGGTCGTCATCAACCTCTCGGATTGACCCAGGCCGAACCCGCCGGAAGGGATAGCGAGCTGCGCGCTTCGGGCGGCGCGCCGCGAATCGCGGCCGGTATGCTGGCGAGCCGGGTTCTCGGCCTGGTTCGGGAGGCCGTGGTCGCGAGTCTCGCCGGGGTCAGCGCTCTGACGGATGTCGTGGCGGCGGCCTTCCGGGCGCCCAATGTGCTGCAGAACCTGCTGGGGGACCAGGCGCTCTCGGCCTCCTTCATTCCGGCATACAGCCGAATGCTCGCCGAGGGCAGGCGGCGGGAGGCCGGTGCTCTGGCCGGCGCGATGTTCGGCTTGCTGTTCGCCGCGATGGGAGTGCTCAGCCTGCTCGGAGTCATCCTGGCGCCCTGGCTCGTGCGGCTCCTGTTCCCCGGCTTCGCCGGCGATGCCGAGGCGGTGGCGACCGGGACGGCGACCGTCGACCGGCTGGCCCTGACGACAACGGCGGTCCGCGTCTGCTTCCCGATGGTGGCGGCGATCACGCTGTCGGCATGGTGCCTCGGGATCCTGAACAGCCACCGGCGCTTCCTGCTCCCGTACCTCGCGCCGTGCTTCTGGAACGCGAGTGTGATCGGCGTCGTCTGGTTCGTCGCGGCGCGGACATTCGACGGCGAAGCCGAGAGGATCGAGTCGCTCGTGCTCGCCGTCTGCTGGGGCGGACTCCTCGGCGGTCTGTTGCAGTTCGCGGTGCAACTGCCGCCGGTACTCCGGGTCACGGTTGGCCTGCGCCCTTCGCTCAATCTGCGGGCGCCCGGTGTGCGCAACACGCTGACCAACCTCGGTCCGGCCATCGCGGGCCGCGGCGTGGGCCAGTTGGGCGCCTACGTCGATCTTCTGCTGGCCTCCTTTCTGGTGGAGGGTGCGCTGGGGGCCCTGACTCTCGGCCAGCGGTTGTACCTGCTTCCGATCGGTCTCTTCGGTGTCTCGGTGGCGGCGGCGGAACTGCCCGAACTGGCGCGGCTCCGCGGCGATGTGGAGGAGCGCTCGAGAGCGGCCGCGTCGCGGACCCGGCGCTCACTGGCTGCGATGTCGTTCCTGGTGGCCCCGACCCTGGTCGGCTACCTTGCGCTGGGCATGGGGATTGTCGGTGCGGTCTATCGCCGCGGCGAGTTCGGGATCGCCGACAACTGGCTCGTGTTCCTCGTGCTTGGCGCGTACTCGCTGGGGTTGCTCGCTTCGAGCTCCTCGCGTCTGCTGCAGAGCGTGTTCTTCTCGTTCGGTGACACGCGGAGCCCCGCCCGGATCGCGGCGATGCGATTGATGGTCGCGGCGGGACTCGGAGCGGTGCTGATGACCTGGCTGGACCGGATTCCGGTGGCGGAGGTCGCCGCGGCCGGCTGGCTTGGGCCGGTCGCTCCCGGGACTGTCCAGACGCTGCGGCTTGGGGCGGTCGGTCTGGCCCTCGCCTCGGCGGTCGGCAGTTGGGTTGAACTCGCGTTGCTGTTGCGGCGGCTGCGGAACCGCGTGGCGGTACGGGCGCCATGGCGAGCCTGGCGCCGGCATCTGCCGCTCGCGCTCCTCTGTCTCGCACCCTGGGCCGCGACTCAGGCCCTGATTCCGGGCCCGCCGTGGTTTGCCGGCACCGTCCCCGTGCTCGGCTTTGCCGCCACCTATCTGGTAGCTGCGAATGCGCTCAAGGTGCGGGAGGCGCAGGCCCTCTTCCGCCGGCTCGCGGAAACCTGGCGCCGCCAGGGGACGTAGTCTGGGGCAGGAGGTAGGCGATGGAGATTCTGCTCAGCGTGGGTCTTGGAGTCGGTCTGGCGGCGGCCTGCGGCTTCCGGGTCTTTCTGCCCGTCCTCGTGATGGGCATAGCGGCCAGGGCCGGCGCACTCGACCTGGCCGAGGGATTCGACTGGATGGCGGGGACCCCGGCCCTGCTCGCCCTGGGCGTCGCGGCGATCTGTGAAGTCGGCGCGTACTACATCCCCTGGCTCGACAACGTCCTCGACGTGGCCGCGATGCCGGCGGCCGTTACGGCGGGCATCGTCGTGGCGGCGGCGAACATCGAGACCGCGACGCCGCTGGTCGGCTGGGCCCTGGCCGCGGTGGCGGGCGGTACGGCGGCGGCGGTGGTCCAGACGGGCACGACCCTGCTGCGTGGAGCGTCGAGCGTGATGACAGCCGGGATCGGCAATCCCGTGGTGTCCACCGGAGAGGCCGGATCGGCCGCCGGTCTTTCGCTGCTGGCGATCACGATGCCCGTGTTCGCTCTGGCCGCCGTGCTGCTGCTGGTGGCCGTTGTCAGTGCCCGGCTACTGCGGCGGCGAGCGCTCAGGACGCGACCCGCCGACTCCTGACGCCGGCGCCATTCCGGAACACGCGCCACGACGGTGCCGGCGGCGCCGGGCTGCTCCCGGAATCATGCGGGGACCACGCGGGTTGAGGAATCAACGGCGTTACAATGGCACGGGCGCCGATGGAGGGTGTAGCCGCTGTGACGACGGGGGACATCGAACCGCGTATCGGGCGCCGCTGGATGGATCGTCCGGCCGGAGCTGCGGTGCTTGCCGCGCTGGCTCTGGGATGCGCTTCGACCGGTGTGCGCGAGACCGGCGAGCGTGCGCTGCGGGGCGAACTGGAGCGGCGTGGTGTCAGCCATGTCGTCGTGCCGTTCGCGCTGAACGAGGAGATGGCGGCGTGGGCTCGCGAGTCGGCCGCCGAGACGCTGCGAGAAGACCGACTCGATCGTCTGGTCGAGGTCGTGATGGACACGGCGCTGCTCGGGGTGCAGTACGAGACGGGACACACCGGCTCTGCGGTCGACGTGTTCGAGAAGAGGACGGCGAACTGCCTCGCCTTTACGCAGATGTTCGTCGGCATGGCGCGGGAGCTGGACCTGGCCGCGTACTTCGTCGAGGTGGCCCATGTGGAGAGCTTCGAACGCTCCGGGGATCTGATCGTCGTGTCCGATCACGTTGCGGTGGGGTTCGGGCCGCGGCACACGATGCGGGTCATCGACTTCGGAGAGCGTCAGGAAGACGATGGCTGGAGGGTCAACCCGATCAGCGACCTGACGGCCACGGCTCTCTTCTACTCGAACCGCGGCGCGGAGGCGCTGCGCGCGGGACGCCTCGACGAGGCGGTGGCCTGGCTCGAGGACGCGGTCCGGATCGATCCCGAGCTCGCCTCCGCCTGGGTCAACCTGGGCGTCGCGCAGCGGCGGAACGGGCGCGCCGAGGCGGCCGAGGCGAGTTACCGGCGGGCGCTCGAGATCGACCCGCGCGGCGGTTCGGCGCTCGCGAACCTGGCCGTGCTGCTGCGGATGAACGGACGGACTGACGAGTCCGAGGAGCTGCTCCGCCTGGCGGCAACGACTCGCAACCGCAACCCGTTCACCTACATCGCCCTGGGCGACCTGAGTCTGCGCTACGGTCGCCTGGACGAGGCGGAACGCTTCTACAACCGCGCGCGGCGGCTGGGCCCCGACGAAGCGGCTCCGGCTGCCGCGCTGGGCGAGGTGCTGCTCCGCCGGGGCGAGCGGAGGGCGGCCGAGAAGCTCCTCCGCAGGGCGCAACGGCTGCAGCCCGATGGCGACCGGCGGATCGATCGCCTGGCGCGACTGCTGGCGGGCGCCTGAGCGCCGCGAGCCGTTTGCATACGGATTCTGGCGTGCCGCCCCTCTGGCAGCTCTGGATCGACACCGGCGGTACGTTCACCGACTGCGTGGCTACCTCTCCGGACGGCGCCGTCCAGTGCATCAAGGTGCTGAGTTCCGGCGCGGTACGGGCGACGGTCGTTTCGGAGCGCGCGAACGGCTTGCGTCTCAAGACGCCGTTCGATCTTCCCGACCGCTTCTTCGAGGGCTACGATCTGGCGCCGCTGTCCGGCGGTGCTCCGGCCCGCGTGAAGGAGTGGCTGGCGGACGGTTCCTGCCGGCTGGAGGAGGGCAGCGGCAGCGGAAAGGCCAACCGCTTCGAGCGGGACAACGTGGTGGAGCTCGTCTCGCCCGAGAACGCTCCCATCCTCGCTGCTCGCATCGCGACTGCAACGGCGCTGGGCAAGGCGCTACCGGCCTGCGATCTCCGGCTCGCGACGACGCGGGGCACGAACGCCCTGCTCGAGAGGGCCGGTTCGCGGACGGCGCTCTTCGTCACCGAGGGCTTTGCCGATCTGCTGCTGATCGGAGACCAGGCGCGGCCGGACATCTTCGCGCTCAACATCGAGCGACCCGCGCCCCTGTACGAACGTGCGGTCGAGGTCGGCGGCCGCCTCGACGCGGAAGGTCGCGAACTGGTGCCGCTCGGCGAGGAAGGACTGACGGCGGCCGCGCGGTCACTCGCCCTCGAGGGCTTTCGGGCCGCCGCGGTGGCCCTGATGCACAGCTACCGCAATCCGGCGCACGAGCGGCGTGCGGCGGTCATCCTGCGAGCGGCAGGATTCGAGACCGTTTCCTGTTCGGCGGAACTGGCGCCCCTGATCAAGATCGTGCCGCGGGCGCACACGGCGGTCGTCGACGCCTACCTGGGACGCGCGGTCGGCGGCTACCTCGAAACCACCGGTGCGGCGCTCTCGGGCGTTTCGGCGGAAGAGAAGGGCCGCGTGGCGCCGCGCGTGATGACGAGCGCCGGGGGCCTGGCGAGCTTCTCGAGCTACCGGCCGAAGGACAGCCTCCTGTCGGGCCCGGCCGGCGGCGTGGTCGGTGCGGCGGCGGCGGGCCGAGCGAGCGGCGTGGAGCGGGTGATCGGCTTCGACATGGGCGGCACGAGCACCGACGTCTCCCGCTACGACGGCGACTTCGAGTACAACTTCGAGTTCCGGGTCGGCGACGCGACCGTGGTGGCGCCGGCACTGGCGATCGAGACGGTGGCGGCCGGCGGTGGCTCGATCTGCGCCGTGGATCACGGCCAGCTCAAGGTCGGGCCCGAGAGCGCCGGAGCGCGACCTGGACCGGCCTGCTATGGCGCCGGCGGGCCACTGACGATCACGGACGTCAACCTGCTGCTCGGTCGGATCGATCCGGCGGCCTTCGGCCTGCCCATCGACGTGGCCGCTGCCGAACGCCGGTCGGCGGAGGTGCTGGCCGGTCTGTCCGGTGAGGAGGAGGAACTGCTCGGCGGCTTTCTGCAGGTCGCCAACGAGCGGATGGCGGACGCAATCCGCCGGATCTCCATCTCGCGCGGCTACGATCCGGCGGACTACGCACTCGTCAGTTTCGGCGGTGCCGGCGGTCAGCACGCGTGTGCCATCGCGACCGAGCTTGGCATGCGCACGGTGATCGTGCCGCGCGATACATCCCTGCTGAGCGCGGTCGGGCTGGGCCATGCGGTGCTGGAGCGATTCGCGCACCGCCAGGTCCTCGAGCCACTGGACGCCGCTACGGTCGGCCCGCTCGTCGAAGAGCTGGAGCGGGAGGCGCTGGCCCAACTGGTGGGCGAGCGAGGAGCGAACCTGGAGGGCGCCGCTGTGCGCCGGCGGATTGTCCGGCTGCGGTTGCAGGGGCAGGAAACGGCGCTCGAGGTCGAGCCGGCATCGGTGGCGGAGGCGCGTTCGGCGCGAGCTGTCTCGGCTCTCTTCGCCGACCGCTACCGTGCGATCTACGGCTATCCGCCGCCGGCCCATCCGATCGAGGTCGAGTCGATCCGGGTGCTGGCGTCCACGGCTCCGGCCGCTGCGCGCCTGACCCGAGGCCCGTCGCCCGGATCCTCCGAGCCCGCGCCTCGCACCTGCAGCGCCTGGTTCGACGGCTGGAGGCAGGTCGACCTGCTACTTCGGGACCGTCTCTCTTCCGGCTTCGAACGCCCGGGGCCGTGTCTGGTCCAGGAGCGTCACAGCATTGCCGTGGTCGAGCCGGGCTGGCGCCTGCATGTCGACGACGCGGACGCTCTGGTTCTGAGCCGGACCGAGTACTGAGCGGCCGGAACTCTCGGCGCGGAATGCCGTATCTGAGGGTTGCCGGCACCGTGCCTGGCGGCAGATTGGCTAGAGTCACGGTTTGTCCATGGAAACAAGGAACATGCACAGGCCGTCCGGGACGGTGCTGAGCACGGTTGCGTTCGTTCCGCTAGCGGCCGCTGCCGGGGTGGTGCTGCTCGGCTGCGCGCACACGAGCGTGCTCGATCGCATTCCGGAAGTGGCGGAACCCCCCGCGGAGTTCGACCGGGGCGTCGATCTCGAAACCGTCGCCGAGGCACCCGACGCCTGCGGCGCTCTGGGTGACGAGACCCTTCGGGAACTGCAGGACGAACTGGCCGGCCAGAGCTTTGATCTTCAGGCGGCCTGGAGTCGGGTCGAGGCGGCCGATGCCCGGGCCCGGGAAAGCGGCGCCTACCTCATGCCGAGACTCGATGCTTCCCTCACCGGGAACGATCTCACCTTCCCGGGCAGTGGCCTCGTGAACCAGTTCCTGCTCGCCGGGGCGGCCTGGGACTCCAGTCTGGCGGCCAGCTTCGAAATCGATCTCTGGGGCCGGTTGCGGAATCGGGAAGTGGCGGCTCTGCTGGATGCGGAAGCGAGCGTCCAGGATCTGCGCTCCCTGGCAATCAGCCTGTCGTCGGTGCTGGCCGAGGTCTGGTTCGGCATCGTGGCGGAGAGAGAGCTGATCTCTCTTCTCGAGAGCCAGCAGCAGACTTCGGAGCGATTCCTCGAACTGACCCTGTTGCGGTTCGGCCAGGGCCTGGGCCCGGCTCAGGATATAGGCCGTCAGCGGGAGCAGTTGCTGAGCCTTCAGGGTCAGATCGGACTCGCGCGCGGCCGGCTGGAGTCGCTGGAGTTCCAGCTCGCGACTCTCCTGGGGAGTGCCGAGCGGCTGACCCCTGACGACGCACCTGGCCTGGGCCCGTTGCTGGACGCAGCCCAACAGCCCGAACTCGGTCTTCCGGCAGCGTTGCTGGAGCGGCGGCCCGACTTGCAGGCGGCTCGCAGGCGGGTCGAGGCGGCGGACCGGCGGGCGGCAGCCGCGGTCAAGGAGTGGCTGCCCTCGCTGTCGCTGACCGCCCTGATCACCGGGCGGGCACTGGAGGTCGCCGACGTTCTGGACGATCTCGTACGCCAGATCGGCGGTACCGCCTCGCAGGCCCTCTATGGCGCCGGCGGCCGGCGAGCGAGGATCGACCAGGCGTACGCGGCGGCGGAGGAGAGCCTCTACGCCTACGCGCAATCCCTGGTCACCGCGGTCGGAGAGGTGCAGACCGCGCTTGCCGTAGGCCGGAGCCGCCGGGATCTGGTGGTGAACCTGGAGGAGCGCCTGAACGAAGCGCGCCGGGTTCTGCTTCTGACCAGCGAGTCGTACCGGGAAGGCGCCACGGACTACCTGAACGTGCTGACTGCCCTGCTGTCCCAGCAGGGCCTCGAGCAGGCCTTGATCGATGCTCGGCGGCAGCAGCTCGCGAGCCGCCTGCAACTCTGCCGGGCGCTGGGCTTCGCGCCGGGCACGTCGCTGGAGCGGTTGGCCGCGGGACTCGCGGCGGTTCCCGAAACAACGGCCGCCGGCGGAGCGTCCTGACGACGTAGCGGTATGAAGGACACACTGATCAGGATCGGAATCGTCGCGGCGGTACTGGTGGTGGGCGTCGTCGCCGCCATGGCGATCATCCGCGCCCGGCCCGAGGCGGTCCAGACTCCCCCTGACGACTCGGGTGTACTGGTCGAAGTGGCGGCGGTGGATCGCCTGCCCCGGCGCATCGATGTCGAGGCCCAGGGGACGGTCGTGCCCGCCCAGCGGGTCGTCGTACAGCCTCAGGTCAGCGGTCGCATTGCCACGGTGACGCCGGACCTCGCTCCCGGGACCATCCTCCGCGAGGGCGATCTGATCTTCGCGATCGAGGATGCGGACTTCAAGCTCGCGGTCGCGCGGGCGACGGCGGCCGTGTCCGAAGCGGTCGCCCAGTTGGAACTCGAGCAGGGGCGAGGGCGTGTGGCCGAGCGGGAGTGGGAACTGTTCCAGGATGAACTGGACGCGGAGCAGATGGAGGCTTCGTTGGCCCTGCGCGAGCCTCAGTTGCGCTCACGGCTGTCCGCGCTCCAGACGGCCCGCGCCAATCTCGCGCGGGCCCGCCTCGACCTGGAGCGCACCGTGGTGCGCAGTCCCTTCAACGCCGTGGTTCTTGCCGAGTCGATCGAGGTCGGACAGACGGTGACGCCCCAGAGTCAGGCGGTGACCCTGGCTGGTACGGATACGTTCTGGGTGCGGGCCGCTGTCCGAACCGAGGAACTGGATCAGCTCCGGGTACCCGTCCTGCACGGGGACGTCGAGGGCTCGCGGGCTCTGGTACGGCTCGATCCGGAGCAGGACGACGTCCTGTCCGGCCGCGTCGTACGGCTTCTGGGTGATCTCGACACCGCGGGCCGGATGGCCCGGGTTCTGGTCGAAGTCGACGATCCGCTTGGACTCGAGCGCGGGACGGGCGGCTCCGCCGGACGGGGACTCCTGCTCTTGGACAGCTACGTCGACCTGCTGCTCGAGGGCGGCGCGGTGCGCGACCTGTTCGAGGTGCCCCGGGAATGGCTTCAGGAGGGCGGACACCTCTGGATGTACAGCGGGGAGCAGCTAGAACGGCGACCGGTCGACGTGGCGTGGCGGTTCGAGGACAGCGTCTGCATCGACTCGGGGCTGGCTGAGGGCGAACTCGTGGTGACCAGCCGCATCGCCACTCCGATCGAGGGGATGAAGCTCCGCCTGGGCGCCGATGCGCCCCCGCCGGTCGCGGCCGAGCTCCTTTCCGCCGCGAGCCGCTGGGACGTGTCGGCCTGGGGCGCCGTGCCGACGGGAGTGGCGCCATGAGCCTGATGTCGCACGACCACGGTCCCGTCGACAGGAAGGGGCCGATCGGCTGGATGGCGGCGCATCCGGTCGCGGCGAACCTGCTGATGGGAGTCCTGGTCATCGGCGGCATCCTGTTCGCGTTGGGAACCAAGCGGGAGGTCTTCCCGGAGATTGACATGGACATGGTGACCGTGGTGGTCGCCTACCCCGGGGCGTCGCCCCAGGAGGTCGAGGAGGGAGTCGTCCTCGCGATCGAGGACGAGATCAGCAGCCTCGACGGCATCAAGAAGATCAACTCGATTTCGGTCGAGGGGGTCGGCACGGTGATGGCCGAACTTCTCACCAGCGCGAACCCGGACCGGACGTACAACGACATCAAGAGCACGGTGGACCGGATCACCTCCTTCCCGCAGGACGCCGAACGCCCGGTCATTTCGCTGTTGACGAACCGCAGGCAGGTGCTGTCGCTACTGGTCCACGGTGACGTGGACCTGAAGTCGCTCGACCGGCTGGCCGAGGAGATCCGGAGCGAGCTGCTCTCGGACGAGCGGATCACACTGGTCGAGAAGGCGGGCATACCGCCGCCCGAGATCAGCGTCGAGGTACCTGCGGACAACCTGCGGCGTTACGGCCTGACGCTGCCGCAGATCTCGACGGCCGTTCGAGCGGCCTCGATCGACCTTCCCGGCGGTTCGGTCAAGACCGAGGGGGGCGAGGTCCTGGTGCGCACGACGGAGCGGCGCGACTTCGGCGAGGAGTTCCGCGACATCACGCTGATTGCCCGGGCCGACGGCACGCGGGTTCGGCTGCGCGATGTCGCCACCGTGGTCGACGGTTTCCGGGAGACGGACGAGGAGCTGTACTACAACGGGCAGCCGGCAATCGACCTGCAGGTCTACCGGGTCGGCGAGGAGGTGCCGCTCCAGGTCTCGTCCGCGGTCTACGACCTGGTCGAGCGCCGCCGGGGCACGCTGCCGGACTCGGTGGGAATCTCGATCGTGAACGACGAGTCGGAGGACTACCGGGCCCGGCTGTCGATTCTCGGGAAGAACGGCCTGATCGGACTGCTGCTCGTGGTCACCGTGCTGGGCATTTTCCTGCGGCCGGCGGTCGCCTTCTGGGTCAGCCTGGGCATCTTCATCTCGTTCTGTGGCTCGTTCTTCCTCATCCCGATCCTCGGCGTGTCGCTCAACATGATCTCGCTCTTCGCGTTCATCCTCGTGCTCGGGATCGCGGTGGACGACGCCGTCGTCGTCGGCGAGGCGATCTTCTACCACCGCCGGGGCGACAACCGGCTCGAGGCTGCGATCGTCGGCACCCGCGAGGTGCTGACGCCGGTCACCTTCGCCGTGATCACGACGATCATCGCCTTCATCCCCCTGGCCATCGTCCCCGGCATCACCGGCAAGTTCTTCCGCAACATCCCGTTCATCGTCATTCCCGTCCTGTTGCTGTCCCTGATCGAATCCGTATTCATCCTGCCGGCCCACCTGCGGCACGTGGGGCGGACGAAGCTGCGCGGGCGGAAGGGCCGGAGGCGGGCGGCGCTCAATCCGTTCAAGAAGCTGGGCGCGCTTCAGCTCCGCTTCTCGGAGTGGGTGGAGCGCGTGATCGCGGGGCAGGTCCCACCGATCATCCGGCGGCTGGTGCGCGACCGCTACCTGACGGTGGCCGTCATGTTCTCTGGGCTGGTCGTGGCGGTCAGTATCGTCGCCGGCGGGCACATCAAGTTCAACTTCTTCCCGCGGATCGAGGGCGAGTTCGCGAACGGCGTGATCGAACTGCCGTTCGGCGCGCCGGTCGCGGACACCCGGGAGGTTTCGCGCCTGATGACCCGGGCCGCGGAGGAGGTCGGCGCCGAACTCCTGGCGGAAGGGCGGATGCGCCCGGGTCGCGACGGCACGATGCCGGACACCGTTTTCCGGGGGATCGAGGCCAAGATCGGCACGGCGGACACCGGCGCCTTCGGACCCGGCCAAGGCTTTGCCGCGACCGGCGGGCACGTCGGCGTGGTGACGGTCCACCTCGTGCCCGACGCGGAGCGCGAGTTCGGCTCGGCGGAGTTCACGGCGCGCTGGCGCGATCAGGTCGGCGAGGTCTCGGGCGTGGACCGGCTGTCCTTCGACTTCAATGACGGTCCCTCGGCAGGAGCCAAGGTCTCGGTCCAGCTCGAGCACACGCAGACGCCGCCGCTCGAGGCGGCGGCGGCGCGTGTGGCCGCGTCGCTGGCGACCTACAACGGCGTGTTCGACGTCGACGACGGCTTCAAGGTCGGCAAGCCGCAGCTCGACCTCGTGCTCAAGCCGGCCGCCAAGGGTCTGGGACTCACCGAACGGGCCCTGGCGGCGCAGGTCCGCGGCGCCTTCTTTGGCGCCGAAGCGAGCCGCCAGCAGCGGGGCCGCGACGAACTGCGTGTCTACGTCCGCCTGCCCCGGGAGGAGCGCGATTCCGTTCACGCGATCGAGAACCTGCTGATCCGTACCCCGGGCGGCGGCGAGATTCCGCTCCACCAGGCGGCGTACGTGCGGCCCGGTAGATCGTTCACCGAGATTCTGAGGGTGGACGGGCGCCGCACCGTCACGGTTACTGCCGACATCGACCCGACGGCCACCACCGGCAACGACATTCGCGCCGCCCTGGCCCGGACCATTCTGCCGGAGGTCGTGGTCGACACGCCCGGACTGACCTTCAACTTCAGCGGCGAGCAGGAAGCGCAGGCCGAAGCGGTCAACTCCCTGACGGGGAGTCTGCTGGTCGCCATGTTCGCCATGTACGCCCTGATGGCGGTCGCCTTCCGCAGCTATCTGCAGCCCCTCGTCGTCCTGTCGGCGGTGCCCTTCGGCATGTTCGGGGCGGTCGTCGGCCACCTGATCATGGGCTACGACCTGAGTTTCCTCAGCATCTTCGGACTCGTCGCGCTTTCCGGTGTCGTGGTCAACGACTCGCTGGTTCTGATCGACGCGGTGAACCAGTTGCGGAGCGAGGGCCGGAGTCTGGTCGACTCAGTCGTCGGCGGCGTGACCCGGCGTGTGAGACCGGTCATCCTGACCTCGCTGACGACGTTCTTCGGCCTGATGCCGATCATTCTCGAGCGGTCGAACCAGGCCCAGTGGCTCGTGCCGATGGCGCTCAGCCTGGGCTTCGGCGTCCTGTTCGTGACCGGCATCGCCCTGATTCTCGTGCCCTGCACCTACATGATGGTCGACGACCTGAAGAGCGGTCTGCGCTGGCTCGTGGGGATGAGCCCCGAGTCGGGCGAACCGGAGCCGGCGCCGCAGCCCGGAGGCGGAGGCAGGTAGAGCGGGTCAGGCCCCTCGCGTCATGGACGAACTGGTGCGGGCCTGTGAGCGGCTCTGGCCTCAGGGGATCTCGATCTTCCTCTCCCACCAGGCCCGGTTTCGCAATCCGCTGTCGCCCGCGGACCGGGAAGCTCTGGCCGACTCGGCGGCGGCGAGGGATCCCGCGGTCGTGGCGGTCGTTGGCGAGGAACTCCCGGAGCGCCTGGACCGGCTGGAGCGTGGCACGTACTTTCCGGTGCCGCTGGCCCGTGCGGTCGCCGGTGGACGCGCCTTCGACGACGCGCTGATGTCGTTCCACTACCCGCCGGTCGTCGTCGACGCGGACCGGCGCTGGTCGTGGAAGGGTGGCCCGGTGGCCGATCGCATCCGGCGCTTCTTCGTCCAGCACATCGGCTTCGAACCGGCGCTCGGCGTCTGGTTCATCGAGTACAGGGTCAACGACGGCTGGTGGGACAAGTGCTATCTCGACTGCGCGACCACGCCGCTGGTCGCGGTGCAGCTGCGGGAGGAAGGCGGGGCTGCGGGGGGAGGAGTCGTCGCTGATCTGAACAACGGCCGCACCGACGCCCTCGACCCCGATTCACTCCGTCTGGACGAAGAGGAACGGCTGTTCGCGTCGTCGGCGCGTCATGGGCTGGTCGAGATTGCTGACGCGCCTCGCTTCGCACTGCTGCGCACGGTGTCGAAGGACTGCCGGACGGTGGAGTTCGCCGGCGCCCGGCGGGCCCTGCACTGGCCCGACGACGGTTGACACTGGGTGCGCCGACGTCCTCGTCGGCATCCGGCGCGAAGCGCCGGTCCGGATCTGCTGCTACCCCTCCGCCGGATTCCCGTCCGCGTCGAGGAACCGCATCTCGCCAAGCCCCAGACCTCTGATCTTCTCCTCGACCCGCACCCGGTCGCCGACCACGATCCAGACCAGGTTGTCCGGCTGGAGCACGCGGTCGGCCTGGGCGCTCACGTCGGAGAGGCCGACTTCCCGCACCGCGTCGGCGAAGGTGTCCCAGTAGTCGTCCGGCAGGTCGAAGCGGGTCAGCTCGATCAGGCTCGCCATGACGGCGCCGTTGGTCTCCCACCGTCCCGGCAGGGTCAGCGTGTTCTGGTCCGTCACCTTGGCCAGCTCGTCCGCGGTCGCCGGTCGGCTGCCGCCGCTGCGGATGCCCCGGATCTCCTTGTCGATCTCGGCCATCGACTCGGCTGTCCGGTCCGTCTGGACAGGCGCGAAGGCGTAGTAGGGCCGCTGGCCGGCGGCGTCGAGCAGGATGGCTCGGGCGCCGTACGACCAGCCCTTGTCTTCGCGCAGGTTCAGGTTGATGCGCGAGGTGAAGCCGCCGCCGATGATGTCGTTCATCGCCTCGATCCGGAGGTTCGCGGGATCGCCCTTCGGCGGCGCGACCTGTCCGGCGAAGATGATCGACTGCGCCGAGTCCGGTCGGTCGATCAGGTAGACGACCGTCTCGGGCTGAGGTTCGACCTCTGCGAGGTTCTTGGCCGGCACGTCGCCGGCCTCCCAGGCCGCGAAGCGGGCTTCGATCGCGGGCAGGAGCTCGTCCATCGCGATGTCGCCGACGGCGATCAAGGTCGCGTTGTTCGGCCTGAACCAGGTGTCGTGGAACGTGCGCAGCGCGTCGACGTCGAGCGCGCCCACCGACTCCTCTGTTCCCGAGCCGGTCAGAGGATTGCTGTAGGCGTGGCCCTCGCCGTAGAGGATGCGGGGCAGGACGCGCTGGCCCATCGCCACGGGCTGCACCTTCTCGCGGCCGATGCCGGCGAGCTGCTGTTGCTGCTGGCGCTCGAACTCGTCCCCCGGGAAGGAGGGGTTCAGGATGACGTCGGCGAACAGGTCGAGGGACTCGTCGAGGTTCTCCACGAGCGCGCTCATCGAGACGGTCGACACGTCGAGGTTCGAACCCGCTCCGAGGTTGGCGCCGAGGCTGTCGAGCGTGTCCGAGATCTCGAGCGCGCCCCTGGAGGTGGTGCCCTCGTCGAGCATCTCCATTGCCATCCGCGCGGTGCCCGGAAGGGCGAACTGGTCCGAGGCGTAGCCTGCGTCGAGCATCATGGTCAGGTTGACCACGGGCACCGCGTCGCGGTGAGCCAGGATGACGCGCAGACCGTTGTCGAGTTCCGCGGACTCCCGGGCCGGGAACGAGGCGGAGGGGAAGTCGGTGACTTCGGGCGGACCGGAGGAGCGGTCGAGCGTCGTCTCGGTCGTCGTGTAGGTGGCGAAGGGTCGTACCTCGACCGTCAGCACGCCGTCGTCCAGCCACTCGGTGGCGGCGCCGTGGACATCGGCGACGGTGGCGGTCAGGAGGTTCTCCTGCTGCCGCTCGTGGCCGTCCGGGCTGCCGAGGTAGACCTCGCTCGCGGCCAGGACGTCCGACTTGCCGCCGAAGCCGCCGATCCGTTCGACGCCGCGAATGAAGCTCGCCCGCTGGCTGGCCTGGGCCCGCGCGAGCTCTTCCGCGGTCGGGCCGGACGCGAGGAAGGTCTCGAGTTCCTCCTCGAGCACGGCTTCGACCTCGGCCAGGTCCTGACCGGGCTTGGCTGTGGCCAAGACCAGGAACAGGCTGCCGAACTGGCGGGTCATGACGAAGGCGCCGACATCGGTGGCGATCTGATCGTCGTAGACGAGGCGCTTGTAGAGCCGTGAACTCTTGCCGGCGGCCAGGACGTCGCTGGCCAGGGAGAGATGGTCGACCGATTCGTCTCTCACCGTGGCGACGTTCCACGCCTTGTAGACCCGCGCCTGCGGCACGCGGTCCTGCAGGACGATCCGACTCGGTTCGCCGCGGCGGGCGAGCGAGACGTCCGGCTTGATCAGCGGCGGGCCGGACGGGATGTGGCCGAAGTACTTCTCGACCCGGGCCTTCACGTCCTCGGCCTCGACGTCGCCGGCGACGACCAGCACCGCGTTCGCGGCGCCGTACCAGGTGTCGAACCACTCGTGGACGTCGGCCAGCGAGGCGGCGTTCAGGTCCTCCATCGAGCCGATCGTCGAGTGGTCGTAGGGGTGGCCGTCGGGATAGGTGTTCTCGAAGATGGTCAGGAAGACCTTGCCGTAGGGCTGGTTCTCGCCCTGGCGCTTCTCGTTCTGGACGACGCCGCGCTGCTCGTCGAGCCGGGCCTGGTCGACGGCCGCCCGCATGTGCCCCATGCGGTCGGACTCCATCCAGAGCGCCATGTCGAGCGCCGTCGTCGGCACGACCTGGAAGTAGTTCGTCCGGTCCTGGTTCGTCGTGCCGTTCATGCCGGTGGCCCCGACCCGGTCGAAGGGCTTGAAGTAGTCGTCGTTGAAGTGCTCGCTGCCGTTGAACATCAGGTGCTCGAACAGGTGAGCGAAGCCGGTCTTGCCGATCTTCTCGTCGCCCGCGCCGACGTCGTACCAGACGTTCACGGCGACGATCGGCGCCTTGTGGTCCTCATGGACGATCAGTCGCAGGCCGTTGTCGAGAACGTACTTCGTGTAGGGGATGTCGACGACATCCGACGGCGAGCCGCCGGTATCGACCGAGTCGCTACAGGCGGTGGCTGCGATAAGCACACAGAGGCCAAGGGCAATTCCGAGCACACGTTTCACTTGTTTCTCCTAAGGGTCCGGAAGTCTTCACAGATCGCCAGGCGCTAGCCCGGTTCGTTTGGCGATTCGAGACAACATGCGCGGCCCGATTTCTTCACCGCCGCGAAACGCGAAGACGTACCTCGGCCATCCGGGACGCGAGAGTGTCTTGTGAGAGCCCGATGATCGTTCGACGCGCCACCCGATTCGGAGCAGAGCGGCCAGAACGCGCCGAGCCTTGACGGCCGGCCACCGACTCACGCAGCCGCGAACCGGATGGTGGTTGCGTTCGCTGCGGGTTCACCCTGTTCCATGCGCTCCGCAACAACACGGAGGGCAAGTGCCTTGGCCCGGCTCACGGCGTCTTCCCGCGTGGTGCCGTAAGCCATGACGCCGGCCAACTCCATTATCTCCGCGATCCAGCGACCGTCGTCCTCGCGTTCTGTCTCGATCGTCAACTGCATCTGTCTCACCGGGGCTTTCGACGACGAAACCCTACCACCCCAAGTAGCTGTCCTCAGCGCAGGAGCGGCCCATCACCAGGCGATGCCGTAGTCCTCGCCATAGTCGCTGGCGCCGCCCCACATGGTCCCGTTCTCGCGGTCGAACCAGATCGCGGTGATCGGTCCCGAAGTGCGGTCCAGCGCGCGAACGGTGTAGCCCATGCGGCGGAGATCCGCCCGCACCCAGGGCGGCACGTCGCGGCGCACCTCGATGTCTCCGGGCCGCGACTCGTGAGCGCCGAAGGAACTCTGCATCTGGTGGCTGGTGATGTTCGCGGCCTCCGCGGCCTGCTGGACGTTCATGCCGAACTCGACCACGTTCAGGAAGAACTGGAGCAGGTTCTGGTCCTGGGTGTCTCCACCCTGGACGGAGAACGAGAGGTAGGGCTTTCCGTCCTTGAGGGCCATGCCCGGGGTCAGGGTGGCGCGGGGGCGCTTGCCGGGCTCAGGCAGGTTGTACGGGTTGAGCCCAGGATCGAGCACGAAGCTCTGCATCCGCTGGCTCATTCCGATGCCGGTGCGGCCGGCGATCACCGCGGGGATCCAGGCGCCGCTGGGGGTTACGGAGACGACCCAGCCCTCGGCGTCGGCGGCCTGGATGGAAGTGGTGCCGGCCGTGAAGGCCTCCTCGTAGGTCATTCGGGGCAAGGTCTGTCGGCCGGCCGACGCCTGCTGGAAGCCCTGCTCGCCCTCGGCGTCCGCCGCCGGCGGGATCGGCGTCCACTGTTCCAGGAGGTCGAGGAAGGGGTTGTCGCCTCCCTGGAAGTCGTAGGGGTTCCCCGGGCGGGCGTCTTCGTCGTTCTTCTTCCAGTCGATCGACTCGTAGCGGGCTCGGGCGTAGTCCTTCGAGAGCAGGCCCTCGAGCGGCTCCTCCGGCGGGTAGTAGGGATCGCCGTAGTAGAAGTCGCGGTCGGCGAAGGCCAGGTTCATTGCCTGGTAGAGGGTGTGGATGTACCGGGCCGAGTTGTAGCCCATCGACCTGAGGTCCGCGTTCTCCAGGATGTTCAGAGCCTGGAGCATGACCGGGCCCTGGACCCAGGAGGTCAGCTTGTACACGTCGACGTCGCGGTAGTTCGTGCGGACCGGCTCCTCGATGTGGACCTGCCACTGGTCGAGATCGGCCATCGTGATGAGACCGTCCAGTTCCCGCGAGCCGCGGACGAACTCCTCGGCGATGTCGCCGCGATAGAAGCGGTCGTACGCGGCCGCCAGGGCCTGCTCGCGGGTCTTGCCCTGTTTCAACGCCGCCGCCTCGGCCTCGACCAGCTTGCGCAGCGTGTCGAGCAGGTCGGGTTGGCGGAAGATCTCGCCGGCCCTCGGCGCCGCGCGTCCGTCGCCGTCCTCCGACGCCGACAGGTGGGGCAGGAAGACCCGCGCCGAGTCCGGCCACTGCTGGAGCATCTCCCTGCGGCGCTCCATGTTGTCGGCCTGGGCGCGCTCGATCGGGTAGCCGTCCGCCATCTGGATCGAGGGTTCCAGGACCTCGGCCAGGCTCATCGTGCCGTAGTGCGCGAGCATGACGATCAGGCCGCCCGGCGTTCCCGGCGTCACCGCCGCGAGCGGCCCGTACTCCGGCGGGTACACATGGCCCTTCTCGCGGTAGAACTCGACGGTCGCGCCGGTCGGCGCGGCGCCGAGCGCGTTGATTCCGACCACTTCTCCCCCCTCGCGCGGGTCGAAGATCAGTGCCTGCGTCTCGCCGCCCCAGCCCAGCGTGTCCCACATCGTCGAGGTCGCGGCGAGCATCGCGCAGGTCGCATCCACCGCGTTGCCGCCGCGGGCGAAGATCAGGGCGCCGGCCGTGGCGGCCAGCGGTTTGCCGGTCACCGCCACCCAGTGGCGTCCGTGCAGCACGGGCTTGACGGTGCGCTGGGCGAGGACCGGAGCGGCGGCGGTGACGGCGGCGACGGCGAGCGTCAGAACGCGAACGCGGGTACCCGGGGCCGTTGTGGTGGTCATCGGGGCAGCTTATCGCCGGCGCGCGGCTGACCCTGCTGCGAGGTCGCCGGGAAGCAGCCGTCGCCGCTGATAGCCTGCCGGTTTCTCACCTGAAGCTACGAGGACTCCGCTCCATGAAAGCAGCCGTTTTCCACGAAGTCGGGCAACCGCTCGAGATCACCGACGTCGCGATCAGCAAGCCGGGACCGCACGAGATCCTGGTCCGGAGCTCCGTGGTCGGGGTATGCCACAGCGACCTGCACTTCGTGGACGGGCTGTGGCCGATCCGCACGCCGGTCATCCTCGGGCACGAGGCGTCGGGGGTCGTCGAGCAGGTGGGTTCGGAAGTGCGCTACGTCGAGCCGGGCGACCACGTGATCACCTGTCTCTCCGTGTTCTGCGGCTACTGCGAGTACTGCATGAGCGGCGAGCCGAGCCTTTGTGACAAGCGGGCCACCCGGCGGCCGCGAGGCAGCGAGCCGAGGCTGGCTCTGCCGCCGAGCAACGGCGGATCTCCGCGCCCCATCTCTCAGTTCGCCGACCTGGCCTCGTTCGCGGAGCAGATGCTGGTGCATGAGAACGCGGTGGTGAAGATCAGGAAGGACATGCCGCTCGACCGGGCGGCGGTCATCGGCTGCGCCGTGATCACCGGCGTGGGCGCGGCGTTCCGGACCGCGGCGGTGGAGCCCGGGTCGACGGTCGCGGTCATCGGCTGCGGCGGCATCGGCCTGTCGACGATCAACGGCGCCGACCTGGCCGGGGCCTCGCGCATCATCGCCATCGACCGGGTGTCGTCGAAGCTCGATCTGGCCAGGGCGTTCGGCGCCACCGACACGATCGACGCATCGGCCGGCGACACGGTGGAGCAGGTGCGGGATCTCACCGGCGGGGGCGTTCACTACGCGTTCGAGGCGATCGGGCTCAAGGCGACGGCGGAGCAGGCGTGGGCGATGCTCCGGCCGGGCGGTACGGCCACCGTCATCGGCATGGTGCCGATGGGCCAGAAGGTCGAGATCCCGGGCCACGAGCTGCTGCAGGCCAAGTGCCTGCAGGGCTGCACGATGGGCTCGAACCGCTTCCGCATCGACATGCCCCGCCTGGTCGAGTTCTACCTGGGCGGTCGGCTGAAGCTCGACGAACTGATCTCGGACCGGATCGAGTTCTCGCAGATCAACGAAGCGCTTGAGAACCTGAAGGCGGGTGAGGTGGCCCGCCAGGTCATCGTGTTCGATGACTAGGCCGATACTCGTCGTCGCCGCTGCCTGGACCCTTGTTCTTCTGCCCCTGGCGCCGAGCGCGGCCGGCGGGGTGGCGGAGAAGGGCGGCCTGGAGATCGCGGTGGCGGAGCGCGCCGATCTGCTCTGGGACGCGGCCCGCAAGGTCTGGGAGTGGGCAGAGCCCGGCTACCAGGAGACGAAGTCCGCTGCCCTGCTCGCCTCGCTGGTCGAGGAGGAGGGCTTCGAGGTCGAGCGGGGCGTCGCGGGAATCCCAACGAGCTTCGTCGCCTCCTTCGGCGCCGGGAAGCCCGTGATCGCGATCCTGGCCGAGTTCGACGCCCTACCGGGATTGTCGCAGGAAGCCGTTCCGACCCGTTCTCCGCGCGAAGGGCCCGACTGGGGTCACGCCTGCGGCCACCACCTGTTCGGCGCCGGCTCGCTGGGCGCTGCCCTCGCGGTGGCCGACGGCATTCGCGCCGGCGCGATCCAGGGAACGGTTCGCCTCTACGGCACGCCCGCCGAGGAGGGCGGCGGCGCCAAGGCGTTCATGGCCCGGGCCGGGCTGTTCGACGACGTCGATGCGGTGCTGCACTGGCATCCAGGCGACGGGAACTCGGCCGGCGATCCGACGAACCTGGCGCGGGTAGCGGCCAAGTTCCGCTACCGCGGCCGCAGCGCCCATGCCGCGGCGTCGCCCGAGGCGGGCCGGTCGGCGCTCGACGCGGTGGCGATCCTGAACTACGGCGCCGAGCTTCTTCGGGAGCACACGCCGGACCGGACCCGTATCCACCACGTGATCACTGCCGGCGGCGACGCGCCGAACGTCGTGCCGGCGTTCGCCGAGGCGTACTACTACGTCCGCCACCCGGACATCGACGTGGCGCGTTCGATCTACGACCGGCTGGTGCTGGTGGCCGAGGGCGCTGCCCATGCCACGGAGACGGAGCTGGAGATCGAGTTCCTCGGCGGCATTCACAACCTGCTGCCGAACGACACCCTGTCCGAGGTCTCGCTTCGCAACTTCGAGGCCCTGATCGACATGAGGTACACGGAAGCGGAGAAGGGCTGGGCCGTGAAGCTGCAGGAGTCGCTGCTCAAGCCGCGGCCCCTTGCCTCCGTGTCCGAACTGCGCGACGAGACCGGCAACACGACCCTCGGCTCGACCGATGTCGGCGACGTCTCCTGGGTGGCGCCGACGACCGGCATCCGGACGGCGTGCTGGGTACCGGGAACGCCGGCCCATTCCTGGCAGGCGGTGGCCGCTGGCGGAACGACGATCGGCCGCCAGGGCATGTTGATGGCGGCCCGCGTTCTCGCCGCGACCGCATGGGACCTGTTCGAGGATCCGTCGATCGTCGCGGCGGCGCGGGAAGAGCTCGATCGACGGCTGGCCGACCGCCCCTACCGGGCGGCACTGGAGGAAGGCCAGGAGCCGCCGCTGGACTACCGCAACGCGCCGGAACGCTAGCGCTGCGGGGCCTGGGCGGGCCGGCGCGTCTCACTCGTTGCGGCGAAGCCTGATGCCCGCGTGCAGGCTGATGTCGACGGCGGAACCGTACTTGTTCGTGTTGTTGGTGATGCTGACGTAGGCGGCGCGGTCGCGGCCGCCGCGGGTTGGCGCGAGTTTGCGAGTCCAGCCGATGTCGATCAGCGTTGCGGTCACGCCGAGGATCGAGAGATTCAACTGGCGAAACGGGCTCTTCTGGTGGCGGAGCTGGAAGACGATCGAGGATCGCGGCCCTAGCGGCCGTTCGCCGGCCACGGCGAAAGTGAAGATCTCCTGGGATGCGAGGGTGAGCAGATCGTGCTCGCCCAGGCGAGTGAAGCCCGCGTTGCCGTGGAGGGTCCAGCGTCGCCAGGGTCGAGACGCCAGGTACTGGACCGCTGCATCCACTGAGCCAGTGCCGTAGAAGTCGTCCTCGCTGGCGGTCGGCAGTTTGATCTGTACCCGGACACCGTGGCGCCAGGTGCTCGACTGTCGGCCGAATCCGGATTTGAGGGAAGCGACCGTCTCGCCGAAGCTCAGCTCGGGATCGTCGAAGCGGATGAACCGCAGGCGGTCCCCGTAGCCTCCGGGACCGTCGCGGCGTAAGTACAACCCATAGCCGTTCTGCAGCGACTGCGGCCGCCCGGACTGCCGAAAACCGAAGAGATCGTGAAAGCCCTCGATCACGGGATCGAGCACGCCGCCGCCGGCGTCGACGACCGAGGTGCTGACGCCGAGTTCGAGCCTTCTGCCGATCCGGCGCCGCGCGTCGACGGTCAGCCGGTGGACTTCGGCGTCGGCGAAGTAGATTCCCTCGAAGCCGGGCCAGGGCGCGATGCCGTCGAGTTCCGCGATCGTCACCGGGCCGCGCTCGGTGCGCGCTTCGATGATCTCGGAGACGGACGGCGAACGCAGCCAGAAGCTGGAGAGCCCCAGGGATGCGGTGACCTGCCAGCGTCCCTTCCCGGGCCGCACTTCAGGCGGCGCCTCGATCGGGAGGCTCAGGAAGCCCGAACCGCTGCCCAGCCAGGCTTCCGCCACCGGCAGAGGCCCGAACCGATGGTCATCGGCCCAGGCCGCGGCCGCCAGCGGCAGTGCGGCCGCAGCGAGGACGGTCCCGCGAAGCGACAGGTGACTAGGCCGCTCCCGCCGCCTGGATCGCCTGCCAGATGCGCTCCGGCTTGGCCGGCATGTCGATGTTCGTGATGCCGAGTGGCCGGAGCGCGTCGACGATCGCGTTGACGATGCAAGGTGTGGACCCGATCGTTCCCAGTTCCCCGATGCCCTTCGCGCCGAGCGGGTTGATGTCCGTGGGCGTAACCGTGTTGTCGAGCTCCATGCGCGGGAAGTGCTTGGCGCGCGGCACGGCGTAGTCCATCAGGGTGCCGGAGAGGAGCTGCCCTCCGTCGTCGTACTGGACCTCCTCCCACATCGCCTGACCGATGCCCTGGACCATGCCGCCGAGGCGTTGGCCGTCCGCGAGCATCGGGTTGATCACGACGCCGAAGTCATCGACCGCCACATAGCGCTGGATCTCGATCTGGCCGCTCTCGGCGTCGACCTCGACCTGGCACAGATGAGCGCCGAAGGGAAAGGTGGTGCCAGGCGGCTCGAAGCGGGCGACCGCCTCCAGACCGGGTTCCTCTCCGGGTACGTTGACGTTCCACAGGTGCGCCATCTCGGCGACCTCCCGGAAGGTGAGTTTCCGGTCCGTACCGCTGACGGTGAACTCGCCGTCCTCGTACTCGATCTGGTCGACCGGAGCGTCCAGGTGATGGGCGGCGATGCGCGTCGCCTTCGCGTGGACCTTCGTCAGCGCCATGTGCAGCGCGGCTCCGCCGACCGCGATGCCGCGGCTGCCGAATGTGCCGACGCCGTGCTGAACCTGGTCGGTGTCGCCGTGGACGACGACCACGTCGTCGAGGCCGACGCCGAAGGCGTCCGAGACCATCTGCGCGAAGGCGGTCTCCTGGCCCTGACCGTGGGGCGAGACGCCCGTGTAGACGGTGACGTTGCCGCTCGGCTCGACCCGAACGGTCGCGCTCTCCCAGGTGCCCATGCGTTGCTGCGGGGCGGTGCCGGTCGAGGGACCGATGCCGCAGACCTCGGTGAAGGTGGCGAGTCCGATTCCGACCAGCCGGCCCTGTTCCCGGGCCTGCCGCTGCGCCTCGCGAGCTTCGTCGTAGCCAGCCAGCTCAACCATCCTGTCGAGCGTCAGCTCGTAGTCGCCGCTGTCATAGACGGCGCCCGACGCCGTGGTGTGGGGGAAGGCGCCCTTGTCGACGAAGTTCCGGCGCCGTACATCGATCGGATCGAGGCCGGTCGCCGCAGCCACCTCGTCCATCACCCGTTCGATGATGTAGGCGGCCTCGGGCCGGCCGGCGCCCCGGTATGCCTCGGTTGCCATCGTGTTCGTGAACACTGTGGCGATGTCCCAGGCGACTGCCTTGATGGCGTAGCAGCCACAGGACATCGTGTGGGTGGACATGGCGATGAACGGACCGTAGAAGGAGCGCCAGGCGCCGACATCGGAGATCGTCTGCCCCTTGAGCGCCAGCACGCATCCGTCGTTCTGGAAGGCGACCTCGATCTTCTCGACGTGGCCGCGCCCGTGGGTCATGCCGAGGAGGTTCTCGGTGCGGGTTTCGGCCCACTTGACCGGCCGGCAGAGTTCACGGGAGATCCAGCACAGGAGCGGTTCCTCCGGATAGGTCGGGATCTTGGCTCCGAAGCCGCCACCGACCTCGGGCGCGATTGCGCGGACCCGGATCTCGGGGATTCGCAGGCACATCGCGACCTGCTGCTTGACGAAGTGAGGGGCCTGGTTCGAGGTCCAGATCGTCAATTTGCCGGGGCCCTCCTCCCAGTGCGCGCAAACGGCCCGACCTTCCATCGGGAAGGGGGCCACCTTCTGGTTCAGCAGGCGCATCGAGAGGGTCTGGTCGGCCTGTTCGAAGAGCTTGTCGGCCTCGGGATTCGGGATCGGAAGGTGGATGCAGATGTTGCTGTCGAGTTCCTCGTAGACCCTGGGTGCAGCGGGGGCCATCGCGGCCTCGACATCGACCACGGCTTCGCGAGGCTCGATGTCCGCTTCGACGAGTCCGGCGGCGTCGCGTGCCGCGTAGGGAGTCTCGGCAACGACGACGGCGATCGGCTGACCGACATGGAGCACGCGGCCGTCGGCGAGCAACGGGTGATCCGCCTTGCCCATGTCCGGCAGCTCCACGCCGACCGGACTCGGACCGACCTGCCCGTCCATGTCGGCATAGGTGTAGACGCCGACGACGCCGGGGTGGGCGGCGGCCGCCGAGGTGTCGATGGATCGAATGGCGCCGGCCGCGAAGTCGCTGCGCACGAAGGCGGCATACGTCATCCGGGGCAGCTTCACATCGTCGGTGTACGTGCCGAGGCCCCGGATCAGGCGGGGATCCTCGCGCCGCTTGATGGCCTGGCCGACGGAGTTGGGCCTGAACGCAGCCATCAGGATGCCCCCGCGACTTCCGCCGCGTGCAGGACCGCGTCGACGATCTGCTGATAGCCGGTGCAGCGGCAAATGTTGCCGTCGATCGCTTCCCGGATCTCGTTGTCGGTGGGGTTCGGGTTGTCGTCCAGGAGTTGCTTTGCCGCCATGATCATTCCGGGCGTGCAGTATCCGCATTGCAGGCCGTGCTTTTCCCAGAATCCGACCTGCAGCGGATGCAGGTTGTCAGCGTCCGGGGCGAGCCCTTCGATCGTCGTCACTTCCTGGCCGTCGGCCTGGACCGCCAGCACGGTGCAGCTCTTCACGGCGCGTCCGTTCAGGTGCACGGTGCAGGCGCCGCAGAGCGTGCTCTCACAGCCGATGTGGACACCCGTGAGGTCGAGTTCTTCGCGCAGGAAGTGGACCAGCAGCGTGCGCGGTTCGACTTTCCGCTCGGTTTTGCTGCCGTTGACGGTGATGGCGACAGGGACGGATCGTGGCATCGGACCTCCTACCCAAGGAACGGTGTCGTGGCGCGGAAGCGTATCGCAGCGGGGGCTGCTACGATCGCCGCATTCAACAACGGAAGTCCTTTGAAGCTAAGGAGACCGACATGAGGAAGTCGCTCATCGCTATCGCCGTTCTGGTTGGGCTCGTAGCCGCGGCGCCCGCCGCCGTTGCCGCCGAGGGCGAGATCAAGAGAACCGCCAGCGGCAAGCCGGATTTCACCGGCGTCTACGACATCTCGAGTATCACGCCGTTTGCGAGGCCGAAGGAGTTCGGCGACAAGCTGACGCTGACCGTCGAGGAGGCGCAGGCTCGGGCGAAGTCGCGTGCCGACAGGAACGCCGCCCAGGACGCGCCGAGCGATCCCGAGCGCGCGGCGCCCGAAGAAGGCGGCAACGTGGGCGCCTACAACAACTTCTGGTTCGAGTGGGGCAGCCAGAACTACATGATCGACGGCAAGTACCGGACGTCGGTGCTCACCGATCCCCCGAACGGCCAGATGCCGGCCATGACGGAGGAGGGCAAGGCCCGGGCGGCCGCCGCTCCCAAGTTCGCGTGGCCGAACAAGGGCTACGCCTGGTGGCTCGAGACGGGCGACATCCCGTACGACGGCCCGGAAACGAACATCGTCGGCGTCCGCTGCATGTACCAGCCGAGCGCTTCGGTCGCGATCCGTCCGCTGCCGTACAACAACGTGAAGACGATCGTGCAGACCGAAGACCACTTCATGATCATGATCGAGTGGATGCACTGGACGCGGGTCGTTCGGATCGGCGGCGAGCACATGCCGCCGGAGTACACCTCGCTCGCCGGCGACTCGATCGGCTGGTGGGAAGGCGACACGCTGGTCGTCGAGACGACGAACTTCCGCGACATGCCCGACCTGCGCGGCGAGGGTGTGCGGGTCATCGAGCGCTTCAGCCCGAACGACGAGAACAGCCTGCTCTACAGCTTCACCGTCGAGAATCCCGAGTACGAGGCTCCGTTCAGCGGCGAGCTGCCGTGGGCGAAGACGACGGGGAAGAGCTACGAGTACGCCTGCCACGAGGGCAACTACGCGGCGGGCAACACGCTGCGCGGTGCCCGTCTGCTCGAGGCGGAGTACGAGAAGGGCCAGTCGAGTAGCGGCCAGGAGTAGGGTCGCCGGTCCGGTTCGTGATCAGGCCCGGCGTGTCGGGTCGCGTGGAGGTGCGTAGGTGGCGAAGGCGAAGCTGAAGAAGCTGCATCACGTGAGTCTCGCGGTCAAGGACGCGGACCAGGTGATGCAGGCCTGGGAGAAGGTCCTGGGGATCGGGCCCTGGACGCTGAATGCCGACATGGGCGGCGTCGACGCGAAGGGCCGCACCTGGAAGGCGAAGGAGTACTGGGCGCAGCTCGGTGACACGGTGATCGAGATCATCCAGCCGGTCGAAGGGCGAATCGTCCAGTCGCGCTACCTCGACGACGTGGGACCCGGCATGCACCACATCGCCTTCGAGGTGGATGATGTGGAGAGCACGCTGGCGGAACTACTCGAGAACGGCGGCGAGCTCGTCTTCCACGAGCCCGGCAAGAACTGGGCCTACGTTCGGACGGGCGGCCCCGACGGGCTGATCGTCGAGATCTCCCAGCACTAGACCACTGGGTGCGCCGGCGTCCCCGCCGGCTTCCGGGGAAGACGCGCCGCGGAGCGGCGACGACTCCGCGCTTCTACACCGCCCGCACCTGCCGGCTCACCCGGCCGATGATCCGGGGCAGGGCTTCGTGCGCCTCCGGCGGCACCCGGAAGGTCGTCATCCAGGACAGGGCGGTGAGATCGGGAAGGTCGACGGTGCTGCGGCCGGCCAACAGCGCCGCGCCGCGGAGGATCTTGATCGCCTTGACGAGGAAGGTCCGGTCGGTGAGCAGGGAGTTCGTCTCGTTGCACTCGAACTCGAGCACGAGGGTGCGCAGGACGTCGAGCAGTGCGGCCCGCACGACGGGACCCACCTCGACTTCGTACATATGCCGGTTCAGGGCGTCGAGCGTGGCCCGGTCGGTGACGGGCTCCGGGTCGGGCTGCTCGACTACCGACCCGGCGGCGAAGCGGTCGATCAGGGTCCGCGCATCCTCGGCGCCGCTCTGGATCAGGCCGGAGACACGCAACTGAAGGGCGAAGCGGTCCAGGTTCGCGGGATCGAGCGGCTCGTTGTAGTACTCGTCGTCCATCGGGTTGCCGGTGGCGATGGCCGCCATCAGCGGAATCGGTTCGGCGCCGAAGCGCCTCTCGTTCAGGATCCGGAGCAGGACGTTCAGCGCCTCGCCAGGTGCGCGGGAGATGTCATCGAGGACAGCGACCTCGGCCGTCAGCAGGCCGCCCGGCTCGATCCGTTGGTGGATCCGCTCCGCCTCGCCGGCCGTTCCGGGCGCGGCGCCGTCCGTCCGGACCTTGCGGCGCTCCAGGACGATGTCGCCGACGAGCTCGGCGAGCCGGGTGTCGCGGTGCAACTGGTAGAAGAAGAAGTCGAGGTCGGAGCCCTTGGCCGCGACCTCGGCCAGCCGGGTCTTGGCGGTGCCTGGCGGCCCCTCGACGTAGATGTGCTCCCGCGTGATCAGCGCCAGGAGCAGGGCCGTCTTCACCTCATCGTGGCCGACGACGTGGTGATCGAGCAGGTCGCCCAATGGAGTCAGATCGTTCATGGGGTTCAGGTCGCTCATCGGACGCGCGACTCTATCCGTACTCCGGTCACCGCTCTTCCAGTCGCAGGCCGCCTCCGGCGGTCGGTCGACCGTAGAAGCGCAGCCCGGCCGTCTCGAGTGAGATGTCGTCCAGGACGGGCGGACAGTCACCGTTGCCCAGAAAGACGGTGTGGAGGGCGACCCCGAGCCGGCGCGCCAACTGCCGCTCGCGGCGGACGGTCGTGTCGCCGATGATCGGCAGGCCATCGGTGAGCAGCACGATGTGGCGGTTGCGTCCGGATCCGCCGCGCAGACCCTCCAGCGCCGTGCGAAGAGGTGCCTCGTAGTTCGTCTGGCCTACCGCCTTGGCCTGCCCGGCCTGTTCCGCGAGGCGCGAGTAGGAGCGGTGAAGCAGCCGGCCGCCGACCTCGTGAGGCAGCGCGCGGTGGTGGAACTCCACGTAGCCGACCCGCATCCGCCTGCGGGCCGCGACACGCAGGATGCCGAGCACGACCTGGCTCGACCACACGGTCAGGCGGCCGGCCATGGAGGCCGAGATGTCCCGCAGCACGGCCACCGCGCCGCCGGCGCTCTTGCGCTTGCGCTCGAAGGTCCGCGGCGCTCCCGGCAGGCGGCCCTCGGCGAAGAGCAGGGCTTCGATCAGGTCGGCGTCGATCAGTTCGTCCAGGTCGCGCAGTGGCCGGTAGCCGCGAGGCTGGCCTCCCGGATCCGTGTCCGGGTCGATGCGTCCACGCTCGATGCGGCCGACAAGTGCCCGCAGCAGCGGATCGACCTGGGCAGGTGGAGGCGGCTTCCCGAACAGGGTCGGGGGTGCCGGGAGGTCGGCCTGATCGTCGATCCACGAGTCGGACGCCGGCGCGGACGCCGCGGCGCCATCCGAGTCGTCGCCTTGGGACTGTGCTCCGGGCATCTGAGCGCCGGTCTCCGTCATCGTCACGTTCGGCGGGTCGCCGAGCAACTCCTCCAGGAGGTGATCGAAGTCCTCCTGCACCTCTTCCGGCAGCCTGTGGGCGACCATGTAGCGGATGGCGCCGAGGTCACGCGGCGCCGCGGCCGGCGCGCCGCGCAGGAAGGCGTGGGCGCGTACCAGCCGTAGCGCGGCGGAACTGAATGAGCGGTCGGACATCAGGCGGTCGCCCGACGCCGACTGGTCGGCGCTGCGCTGGCGCAGCCGCTCCAGCAGACGATGATAGGCGTCGAGTGTGCGTGGCTCGATGCTGAGGGCCGCGGCGGTGCGCTGTGCGGCCTTGCGGATGGCGCTGGTCATGACCGCCGCGCGCGGAGCGGTGTCTGGAGCCGCCGGGCGAGGCCCGGGACGGCCAGCCGATGTCCGCTCCAGCAGCACGGCTGCCTCATCGAACAGCTTGCCGGTGAGCAGGCCGGTCAGGCGGAGCTGCACGGCGAAACGGTCGAGCTGGCCGGGTTCCAGAGGGTCGATCGGCGCTTCGACCTGTTCCAGCGGGCCGGTGGCCACGGCCGACTCGAGCGGCAGCGCCTGTCCCAGGGCGTGCCGTTCGGCGAGGATTCGCAGCAGGGGGCCCAGGGCCTCCCCTGGGGACCGGGGCAGATCCTCGAGCAGTGCGACCTCCGCCTGAAGCAGGGGGCCCGGGATCAACTCCCGGCGCAGGCGCTCATGGCCGCGGTGTCGATGCCGGCTCAGCAGCACGTCGCCGAGAAGGTCGGTCTCGCGGATGTCGCGATGGAAGACGAGCGTGTGGGTGCGAGCCCCCGACAGCGCCGCGAGCGCGGCCGCGAGCTCCGACTTGCCGCATCCGGGCGGTCCCTCGAGGTAGGCGTGCTGCTCGGCCAGGAGCGCCAGAGTCAGCCCTGTCGCCGCGTCGTCCTGACCGATGAGGACCCGGCCCAGCGCCGTGCGCAGTTCGACGAAGGCGGCGGAGAGTTCCGCTGTGTGGCGATTCGGGGCAGGCAGAGTCATCGCGGCAGCATGCTACTTGTGCGAACCAGCAGCCGGACGGTCCATTGCGCAGCTCCGTCAACTGGCACGGTCTGTGCTTGGACGAATCACGCGGGGAATGCGGTTGGTAGGATGATGGGAGCGTCGTTCCCGGGTCGGCAGCCGTGGCTCGCAGCCAGGCAGTCAGGAACATAGGAGGTTCGAGCGTGAAGAGAATCGCGACGGTTGGACGACGATGGGGGCTGGCAGTCGCCCTGGTCGGCGGAGTCTTGTTCTCGGTCGATCACGGATTGGCGATTGCGTCCGATGGAACCGCGGGCGCCGCAGCGGCGGCACGGAACGACTCAGCCGACGACGAGAAGAAGAGCAAGGCGGAGAGAAAGGCGGCGAAGAAGAGGGCGGCCCGCGAAGCGAAGGAAAAGAAGCGGCTGGAGAAACAGCGACGGCAGCGGGGCAAGACGGTGCGGGCGGTCGTCGTACCATCCGCGCCTTCCGCGGCGCCGTCGGTGACTCACGAGCCGGCGGCCGAACTCGCTCCGGCCGCGCAGGCGGTGTCCGCTCCGGCTCCGGAAGCTGCCGGGGCGCCGAGAGCGACCGAACAGATCGAGGCCGAGCCGAAGGCCGAACCGGCCGCAACCGCGCTGAGGGCGCCGGCGCCTGAACCCGCGCCGGCGACGACCGGGCGCCGGCCGCCCGAGGCGAATCGTGTTCCAGGTCCGGACAGGACGGTGAATCGCGCCGCGGGGACGGCTCCCGCGGACGTCAGCCTGAACGAGCGCATCCGCGTGGCCGAAGTGTTGCTGGATGTCCTCGTGACCGACAGGAAGGGAAACGTGATCGAGGGCCTTGGCGCCGAGGACTTCGTGGTCCTGCACGATGGCGATGAACAGGAAGTGACGAGCGCTTCCTTCTACGGCGGGCCGAGCGAGTTGTCCGCAACCGGCGAGGGCGGAACGACGCGGACCGACCGCTACTTCATCCTCATGTTCCACGACCAGCGCATGCAGGCGCCGCGCCTGGCGGCGCCCCAGATGGACAACGCGCGCTGGCTCAAGCGGTGGATCGAGGAGGAACTCCAGCCGAACGATCAAGTGGCCGTGTTCGCGTACCAGGCGCGGCTCAAGGTCTACCTGGACTTCAGCCGCGACCGTGACGAGATCCTCGCGGCGGTGGATGCCGCCGCCCGGGGCAAGAGGGACCTCGAGCCCTGGACGACGCGCTCCGAGCCCGAGTTCGACCCGAACTCGCCGTCGCTCATCGTGAACCTTCCGAAGGGCAAGGAACTGGCACGGCAGAGCCGCAAGCTCCAGCAGGCATTGGAGTTGCTCGGAGAGGCGGCGTCGGGAATCGCCGGCCGCAAGAACCTGGTCATGTTCAGCCTCGGCTTCGGTGAGATCGGCCAGTTCGGGAGCTACACCCCCGACGCACGCTACTACCCGCCGATGCGCGAGGCGCTGAACGCCGGCAACGTGGCGGTCTACACGATCGACACGATGGGAAGCACCCGTCGATCGATCGCGTCCGCATCGCTCAACGACTCGCTGAGCCTGATCTCGAACGAGACCGGCGGCCACTACTACGCCAACTTCACGAACATCATGTCGCCGATGCGCCAGGTGGCCGAGGAGAACCAGGGCTACTACCTCTTGAGCTTCCGCTCCGAGTACGAAGCCGGCACGCAGGGCTACCGCAACATCAAGGTAAAGGTCCGGGACGGCAAGTACAAGGTGCGGTCCCGCACCGGCTTCCGGTACGGCGAGGCGTCGGGGCCGTAGCGAGCGGGCCGCCGGCACCGGGACCGGAGGGACGGCTCCCAGGTGCCGTGCCGGCCGTGTAGTCTGCGCCGACTGCAGACCACACGACCAACGGAACAGATGAGGAGTCCTGGATGATCTCCGCCGACGCGCGGTACGAGAAGAAGCGGATCGAGGTTCACGGCCATGAGATGGCCTACATCGAGCATGGGGAGGGCGATCCGATTGTCTTCCTGCACGGCAATCCGACTTCGTCCTACCTGTGGCGCAATGTGATGCCGCATCTGGAGGGCCGGGGCCGGCTGGTGGCGCCGGATCTGATCGGGATGGGCGACTCGGCGAAGCTGCCGGACAGCGGGCCGGACCGCTACCGGTTCGTCGAGCACCGGCACTACCTCGACGGGTTGCTCGAGGCGATCGGGGTGGATTCAAACGTCGTCTTCGTGATCCACGACTGGGGATCCGCGCTCGGCTTCGACTGGGCGAACCGGCACCGCGACGCGGTCCGCGGCATCGCCTACATGGAGGCGATCGTCAGTCCGATCCCGACCTGGGACGCCTGGCCCGAGGCGGCCCGGGGGGTCTTCCAGGGCTTCCGGTCACCCGCGGGCGAGGGCATGGTGCTGGTGAAGAACGTGTTCGTCGAGCGGGTACTGCCCGGGTCCGTGCTGCGGAAGATGACGGACGGGGAGATGGCGGTCTACCGGCGTCCGTTCGAGGAAGAAGGCGAGTCGCGCCGTCCGACGCTGACCTGGCCACGCCAGATTCCGATCGCCGGCGAACCGGAGGATGTGGTCGCCATCGTCCAGTCCTACGCTGACTGGTTGGCGGAGTCCGATGTCCCCAAGCTGTTCGTCAACGCGAAGCCCGGCGCCATCCTCACCGGCGCCGTGCGCGAGATCTGCCGCGCCTGGCCGAACCAGACGGAAGTGACGGTCAAGGGCTCCCATTTCATCCAGGAGGACTCCCCGGACGAGATCGGTCAGGCGATCTCGGAATGGTTGCCGGCTTAAGTGGCGTTGTCCTTCCCGACACCTTCATGACATGTCGGAAGCCTGAGACGCTCAGGCAGGGGGGAGGAGGCTTGGATGGTGCGCCGGCCGCTTCGAGGAGGCAATCGCCTCGCGTTCACGGTAGGGGTCCCGATGATGATCGCCGCGCTGAGCGCCGCGGCGGAATCGTCGGCGGCCCAGGAGGCAGGAAACGGGCCGCGACTCGAGGACTTGAAACGCCTCGACTTGCCGCAGCAGATCTTACGAGCTGCCGATGTGCGATGGATCCGTGATGGCGAGGTCGTCCTCAGTGCGATAGGGCAGGGCATTCACACCTGGCGGCCTGGCGAGAGCGGGGCCGAACTCCAGGTCGCCCTGGAGGCGCCCGCCCCTGAGGTCTTCGAGATCGGCGGCAGGACCGTCGTGAATCGCAACACGTTCGAGCGGGACTATGGCCGGCTTGGCGTCTCGGTGCAGGGACTTGCCTTTGCGGACATGTTCGGCGGGCTCTTCGTAGCGAACGACAGCGGGATCGACGGCCCGGTGGACATCAAGTTCCTGGGCGATCTCGACCGGCAGGGGGCGCTCACCGCGGCGGTAGGCCTCATGCTCGAGGACACGGATGGCTGGGCGCCCTACGCGGCCTGGTTGATCGAAGATGGTGGTGGTTCACCGCGCGGCGTGTTGCCGACGCGGGACAGCGGGCGTGCCCTGGAACTGTGCAGGGACGCCGAGCTTTCGGTGATCCGTTTCATCTCGGATGATCGCCTGCTCGTGATTCCGGGGGCCGAGGCCGGTGTCTTCGTCTATGACCTTGACGGTGCGATCCGCGACAGTCTGGACGCGGCGACCTTCTTTGCCGAAAGCGGTTGCGATGTCGAACCGAACGAGTGGGGCAGGTCGCCTCTGTCTGACGCGTACGTTCGGGCCGATTGGTTGGCTCCGCGCCGGCTGATCGACGAGGTGGTCGCGGATGGGGCCGGCAACGTTTACTTCTTCGTCCGCTACGGGGCGAATGGGCCGGCGGCCGCGTCCGTGCCGAGCCGCAGGGAGCGGGCGCTGGGCGCCGCACCCGTCCTAGTGGGCCTGGGGGCGGGAATGCTGACCCGGCAGACGGTCAGCGACCGCATTGTCGCGTCCGTGCCCCCGCCGACCGGCAGGGTGTGCTGGGACCTGGTCCACGCTCGCGTGGACCATCTCCGCGCCTCCTCCATGCAGCCGTGCGTGATCGAGTCCGAGCACGCCGATACGCGGCTGCGGGCCGACCTGCGGGGAGACCGGGCGGTCATCCTGCTCCGGGGCGGCGCCCTTCGCGGAGGCGACGTGCGGGCGGCCGAGGCGTTCGAGGCCCGCATTCGTCCGCCGGCCGGGAAGGGAGACTAGGGCGGTGCGGTCTTCGATCTGCCTTCTCTGGGTTGCGCTTGGCGTTTCCGCGGTCCCGGCGGCGGGACAGGACGAACTGGCTGTGGGCGACTCGTTCCAGTTCGTCTGTTCGAGGGAGAGCGAACCCGCCGGCGTTTCCGTCCGTTCCATCATGGCGCCGCCGCAAGAGAGGTGGGAACGTCGTACCGATGTTCAGGGCGTCCGAGCGCCGGCCGATTGCTGGGCCTGGAGCAACGCCTGTCCGCCGCGACTGCTTGGCCCCGGGGAAGATGCGGCTGCCGCCTGCCGCTCGGCCGGCGACTCCTTCACCCCGCTGACGATCCGTGTCGACGCTCCTCGCGGTTCCGCCGATGGCCCCGGGGCGGGCGAAGACCCGGCGAACGAACTCCGGGTGACCGCGGCACCTGCGTCCATGTGGCGCCAGGTGCCCCGACGCCTGCTGCCGACAACGCGAACGATGTCCGATGCCCTGTCGTTACCGCGAAACGGTGAACCGTTGCGCGTCCAGGCGCGTTCCGATCGGCTCGCCTCGATCTGGCGGGACGTGCCGGCCGACGAGGACGCCGTGGACCTTGAACTGCGGCCTGCCGCCGAGTTCACCGGCCGGGTAACCGCTGACGACGCCCCCCTGGCCGGTGCGCGACTCTGGCTCGCACGGGACCGCGGGGTTCGCGGTCTGCCGGTCGAGCCCCTCGGATTCGAGATGACGGACGAGGCGGGCGGTTTCGCGCTGACCGTCTCCGAGGCTGAGCGCTCGGCGGTCATCGTCTCCAGCACGAGCCGGATGGCGGCGACCTTCGAGCGCTTCTCCGAGGTGCCACCGGTGGTCGAACTGGGTCCAGGTCTCTCCGTGAGCGGCCAGGCGGTCAATGTGGAGGGGCAGCCGATCGCGGGGGCGCGGCTCCTGGGCCTTTCCTGGGTACCGGGCGAGATTCCGGTGATGCAGCGGCTCACGGGGGTCTCCGGTCCCGATGGCCGGTTCCTGCTTGGTGGATTCGCGAAGGGGGCAGTGTCGCTGCAAACGGACGGCGGCGATCTGGAGTTCTCCAGGCGCTTTGATCTTGAGGATTCCGTGGATCTGGGCCCCATCGTCCTGGTGGCGCCCGACAGCGCCTGGGTCCAGGTCGTCGATGCGACCCGAGGAACGCCGATCCCCGGTGCAGCCGTCCGGCTCGGCGACGGGGAACGCGTGGTGGCCGACGAACACGGCATCGCGCGCGTCTCGCCTCGTTTCGGCCGCACCGTCATGATCTTCGCCAAGGGTTACCTGCACGCGCAGTTCGAGATCGCCGGAGGCGCCGGCCTCACCGAAGGGGAACCCCTGCTGCTCGGGCTGCAGCCTGCCTTCACCGTGGAGGGCGTGTACGTCGCGGCGGACGGCCAGACGGCCGCGGCCGGCGGCTCTCTGGAGGCCTCTCGACCGATGGCCAATGGCAGCGCGAGCAGGTTCGGCTCCGTCGCCGCTGACGGTTCCTTCTCCATCGACCTCGAGCCGGGGGCCTACACGCTGGAGCTGTCGGCCGCGAACGCCGGTCGGAGAACGCTGGAGGTCTCGGGGTCGCCGGGCGAGGTCCGCGACCTGGGCCTCGTCGTGGCGCCGGCCTCGGCCTGGGTCTCGGGAACCGTGGTCAACCCGGACTACGCGCCGGTCGGCGGAGCGTCCGTGTCCTACGCCCGACCGTCCGAGTTCGGCCAGATGATGGCGCGGGCGTTGGGCCGGGTCGCCACCGTGACGACAGACGTCGATGGCCGCTTCGAGCTCCACGGTCTGGAGCTGGGAACGGCGACCCTGCGCGTGGAGACGGAGGAGTACGCTCCGCTCGAGTTCGAGGTCGAAGCGCTCGCGGTCGAGTGGGTGGACGCCGGGTTCGTGGAACTCTCCCGCGGCCGCCGCGTCACCGTGCGCTCCGATGTCGGGCGGGGAGTCGTGGGACTCGACCCGGGCGGCAAGGGCCAGCTGCAGGACCTGATCAGCGCCGATCTGGTTGAAGGAGAGGCGGTACTCGATCTCGTACCCGAGGGCCCGTTCGTCGTGCGGGTTTCGAGCGAAGGCGTGACGCTGTGTGAGAAGGACGTGGAGGATGCGACTGGCGACGCAGCGGTAACTTGCGATGGGAGCGCGGTCGCCGTGACGGGCCGGGCAACGATGGCAGGGCAGCCCGCGGCCGGCAGCCTGTTGTGGAGTGCCAAGGCGAACAGCGATTCGCCGGGCGGCTTCATCAGAAGCGGCTTCGGTGGGTTGGCGAGAACCGTGGAGATAGGACCCAGCGGATGGCAGGAACTGGAGGCAGAGCTTGATCAGGACGGGCGCTACCTCCTGGATGCGGTCCTACCCGGGGAGTGGAAGGTCCGCTGGATCACCTCGGACGGCGCCTGGCAGGAGCAGCGCGAAATCACCGTCCCGGAAGGACCCGGCGACGAGATCACCCTGGACTTCGACTACGGCGGAGTGTCGATCGAAGGGATCGTCACGGATGCGGAGGGCGGGCCCGTCCAGCACGCGACGATCGACGTCTTCCCACAGCGCTCGGCCGTTGTTTCTGGTCCCGACGGCCGGTTTCAGGTCAGGGAACTGGCACCCGGCGCCTACCAATTGCGGGCGCGTTTCCAGCACGATCGTTCCGACCTGGTCGATGTCGAGCTGCGGGACTACGACGATCGGCAGACGGTCCACCTCGAACTCCGGGAGGATCCCCCAAACGACGAACTTGTGATCCGGCTCGCGGGCGGCGGCAGCGGCTTCTGTTTCGTCGAGATGGAAGGGTCGTCTCAGCGAGTGCCCCGGATCGACGGTGGAGTAGCGACCGTAAGGCTCCCTCCGCCGCTTACCGACCGCGTCCGCATCGCCTGCCAGGCGGACGGCCGCTGGATCCTCGCCGGTTGGCAGGACCTCGAACGCGCCCTGGAGCGCGGCGTCGACTTCGATCCGTTCGAGTCCGAGTCTTCGATCGTCCTGGAGGGCGACCCGTCCACCGCCGCGGTGCAGGTGACGGGCCCCGGAGGCTGGGACATCGGAAAGCTCCGTCTCTGGTTCGGAGGCGCGCCGGCCTACTCGGTCGGCGAGACGATCTCCAACCTGCCGGAGGGTGAGTACACCCTGCGCTGGGGGAACCAGATCCGGACCGTGTGGACGGAACGGCGCCGCGCAGCGGAAGTCGAGATCGAGGAGTAGTGCACTGTTGCGCCGTGTCCACTTAGCGGACCTGCGGCGAAAGGAACGCGCAGGCCGGTCCCGGGGCCCGGCTCAGTTTCCCGTCCAAGGTGGCGAGCGGACACTCGAACGCCTCGGCAGCCGCCACGTACCAGGCGTCGTAGCTCGTCAGGCTCCCGCGTAGTTCCCAGACTCGCTCGGCGAAGGGAGCGAACGGGAGCAAGTCCAGTTCCAGGCGCATGAGATCCCGGAACGCGCTGTTTGCCTCCAGGCGCGAGATGGAGCCAGAGGCCTCGAGACGGCGTAGCGTGTTCGCCGTCTCGACGAGGATCAGCTCCGGCGCGAGCAGTGGCCCGCTTGCCGTGACCTCATCCGCCCACTCGCCTTCGCTCCCGGAGTCCACGAGGGCGGCAACCAGCGCGGAGGCGTCGATGACAACGGTCACTTCCGGTCTGTGTCGCGCGCCGCGAGGATGGTGGCTGCATTCACGCGGGTTCCGGCGGCGTGCTTGCGCTCCCTCACGGTCTGGAGCCAGACCTCGAGCGAGGGCCGCGACGCGATTCTCTCCAGCTCGCCACGCAGAAACTCCTGCATGGACTTGCGCTGGAGCGCGGCGCGGGCGGCGAGCTCGTCGCGTACGTGATCGGGGACGTCACGAATCGTCAGTTGGACCGGCATGACGCGAGAATGACATCTCAGACAGCATTCTGCAAGTACGCTGGCGGATTCCAGCAAGGGCGGGCCGGGGCGTCCGCGACCCGAGCAAGAACTCTGCGAGCGACTACTTGCCGCCGGTAACCGGCCACTTGGCCGGGTCGTGGTGCCTCAGATAGTCCTTGCGGTCGATCCAGCCGAGGATCATCGACCAGGTCATCCAGCGCTTCTCGGGCAGGATGGCGAAGTAGACGTGGGCCACGGTCAGGGTGACCAAGACGACGCCGCCGACGCCGTGCAGGACGTAGACCCAGCCCCAGCCGCCGTCGCCGAAGAACGCGTAGTCGTTCTGGGCCCAGAGCGGTTGCTCGATCCGCCACATCATGAGGATGCCGGTGACGATCGCGGCCATGCCAGCCAGCGTCGCGGCGTGATGGAACATCTTCTGAGCGGCCGGGTACTTGCCGGGCTTGTCGGGCGGTTCGCCGCCGGTGACCGCTTTGCGCATCTCGCGGATCATGTCGCCGAGGTCCTTCACACCGACCCAGACGTTCTTCAGGCTCTGGAAGAACGTCGCGTGGATGATGTGGAAGACGATCGACGCGGTCAGGATCAGGCCCGTGATCCAGTGGATCTCGAGCCAGGCGAACTCCAGGCCGACCTTGGGCAGGAAGCCCGTGATCAGCAGCAGGATCATCGAGATCCCCATCACGGCGTGGAAGAGCCGGGCGGCCAGACTGTGGCGCTCGATCTTCTGCGGCAGGCCGGGATCGTCAGGGGCGTTCGCGGCGGCCTTCTTCTCTTCGCCGATCCAGCGCCGCCGCAGCGCCAGGTGCAGGATCAGGAAGACGCCGCCGGCTATCAGCGCGATCCAGAAGAGACTCCAGTCGATCCCGATGGGGATGTCCTGCCCCCAAGGGTTAGTTGCCCTCTGTAGGAACTCCATCTGAGCCCTAGACCGGCGCCTGTCCGCGGATGGCGCGACGGATCAGGTTTCTCATCAGGGGCACCTTGTAGCCGTTGTGGCGGAGCGGCTCCGCGCCGATGACGCCGAGTTCGGCGATCCGCGTGGCGACGTCCTCGCTGATCTTCTGGCCGCGGAGCAGTTCCTCGCAGCGATCCATACGGAGGGGCACCGGCGAGACGGCGCCGACCGAGAGCCGGCAGTCCTGGACCACGCCGTCGTCGACGCGCATCGCCGAAGCGACGTTGACGAGGGGGAAGTCCCAGGCGTTGCGATCTCGGACTTTCTCGAAGTAGAAGTCCGCTCCGGCCCAGGTGTCGGGGAGTCGGACCGTCTGGAGAATCTCGTTCGGCTGCAGGACCGTCATCCGGGTGATGTCGATCGCGGGTCCGACGAAGAAGTCCTCGGCCGAGACCGTCCGCTCGCCGCGACGGCCGCGGATGACCATCTCGGCGTCCAGGGCGATCAGCGCGGGTGCGGTGTCCGAGGGGGTGACCGCGACGCATCGCGAGGCGTCGAAGATGCAGTGCTCGCGGTTCATCGACTCCGGTGTGTCCGCGTAGCAGATGTTGCCGCCGGCCCGGTAGCACGGCCAGCCGGCCCGGTAGTACCAGCAGCGTGTGTCCTGAACGAGGTTTCCGCCCAGCGTGCCCTGGTTGCGGATCTGCGGCGTCGCGACCGTCTCGGCGGCCTCAGCGAGCAGGCTGTAGCGGTCGCGGATCAGCTCGTTCTGGACGACCTCGGTGAGCGGGGTCATCGCTCCGATCTCGATACCGCCTTCGGTTTCGCTGATCCCGGAGAGCTCCGGGATTCCGCCGAGGTCGACGACGGCGTCGGGACGCTTCACGCGGTCCTTGAACCAGTCGAAGGTGTCCATCCCGCCGGCCAGCACCCAGGCCTTCTCGCGGTGACGGTCGAGGACTTCGAGCGCACCGGCCAGATTCTCGGGCTGGTAAAGCTCGAAGTCGGGAATCATGTCGTGGATGACGGCCATGCTGTGGTCTCCTCGTACTGAGCGAATCGTGCTGTCAGATCGCGTTGATCCGGTCTTTGGCGATCCGAGCCGATCAGGTGTGCGCGGCCAGGAACTCGGCGTCCTGTTCGCGGCCTTCGAGCTGGTTGATGATGTGGTCGGTCATGAGCGGCAGATAGGCCACCGTGTCCTGCCCGAGGGCATCCTGGATGGCGCAGAGCAGCGCGGCGCAGCCGGCGCCCATCGGCGGTTCGCCGATCCCCTTGGCTCCCACCGGGTTGTTCGGATCCGGCTCGCCCACCGCGTCCCAGTCCATCGAGAGCGGCACGTCGAGGATCGTCGCCGGCCGGGCGGTGTAGAAGCGGTTCGCGAAGGGGATGCCCCACTGCGGGTCGTAGACCCACTTCTGACCGACCGCGCAGCCGAAGCCCTGCACGGCGCCGCCGTGGAGCTGGCCGCCGAGGCTGCGAGGATTGAGCACCGTGCCGCAGTCGGTGACCGCCTTGTAGTCCACGAGTTCGATGACGCCGGTCTCCTTGTCGAGTTCGATCTCGGCGAAGGCGACGACCCACGAGTAGACGTCTCCGGCGCGGCCGTAGTTGTCCTTGGCCGCGGCGAGTAGACCCTTTCCCTTGAGGATCGCGGCGCCGCCGAGAGTGATCGGGCTCAGGCCCTCGTTCAACTCCGTGCCGTCGTAGCGGCCGCCCATCTCGAGCGCCTTCTCGGCGGCCTGAGCGAGGCTCAGGCCGGCTGCCCGGTTGCCCCGCCGGTAGACGCGCTCGCCGGCGACGACGTACTGCGAGGCCGAGCCCCCGTGCGTCGCGGCGGCGATCTCCTGGAGCTTCGTCTTCATGTCGGTGGCTGCCGCGTGGGTTGCACGCGTGATCGCATGGGTGGTCTGGCTGCCGGCCTGGACACAGGTGTGGGGTATGCCCTCACCGGTCTGCCCCCAGACCATGTCCACCTTCTCCCACGGCACGTCGAGCAGGTCGGCGGCGACGCGGGCCGTGTCGGAGTAGGAGTGGGTGCCGAGATTCCCGATCCCGGTATGGATCTCGAGCCGGCCCTCGGGTGTGATCAGCATCAGGCCGTCGAAGCCGCTCGATCCGGCGGTGTAGGTCGAGCTTGCGAGGCCAACGCCGGTGACCTTCGACCCGTTCGCCTCGCCGCTGCGGGCCTTGGCGGCGTTCCAGTCGACCATCTCGTCCAGCTTCTGCCACGCCTCCGTGACATAGGCCGTGGTCACGTTGCGGCCTTCCTGGGCGCCGAACTTGGCGCCGTTCTTCGCGATGTTGATGCGGCGGATCTCCAGACGGTCGATGCCGAGGTGATCCGCGGCGCGGTCGAGCAGCGGCTCGACCATGGCCGACATCTGAACTCCACCCGGCGCGCGCTGCGGTGCGCGCGGCGGCGTGTTCGTGGCGATCGAGAGGCCGCGGTGACGCATGTTCTCGGGCTGGTACGTAAGCGACACCATGTTGCCCGAGGTGCCCATGTCGCTCTGGCGCCCGTAGGGACCGTTGTCCTGGATCACGGCCCAGTCGAAGGCGGAGATGCGGCCGTTGTTCCTGAAGCCGATCTTGGCCCAACCCTGGAAACCCGGCCGGGCCCGGCCGATGTAGTTCTCCTCGTAGCGGGTCACGCGGTGCAGAACCGGCTTGCCCGTCTTCTTGGCCAGGTAGACCGGTACCGCCATGTTGCTCGAACCGACGATCTTGCTGCCGAAACCGCCGCCCGTGTACTCGGCGTGGACGATCAGGTTCTGCGGCGGCACGCCGATCGTTCCCTGAGCGGCGAGCACCGTGAAGGCAACGCTCTGGGTCGACGGGTAGAGGTGACAGATGTCGCCTTCCCAGTGCGCCATGCAGCTCCGCGGCTCCATGGGGTGATGGGTAACCGACTGGAAGAACAGCGGTTCTTCGATGATGTAGTCCGCGTCGGCGAAACCCTTCTCCAGGTCGCCGTTCGTCCATTCGTCCTGGAAGACGCCTTCGGGCATCCTGCCCTTCTCGTCGTTCGTACCCTTCGCCGTGGCCAGGTCCTCGGCCGACCACTCGACCCGCTGAACCACCGTCTCGACGCCGGTGTCCGTGCGCTGGCGGACGATGCTGTTGCCGTCGGGCAGGGAATCCGAGCCACCCGGCGCGATCGAATCCAGCGGGTCGAGCGCGAACGGCAAAGGCTCGAAGTCGACCTGGATCTTCTCGATCGCATCCGCGGCGATCTTCTCGCTCACCGCGGCGACGGCGAGCACCGGCTCGCCCTCGTACTTGGGATGGTTGGTCAGCCCGCGCTCGTCCAGCGGCCCCGGCTCGCCCATGAACTCGGCGAGGTCGTCCGCCGTGAGCACGGCTTCGACGCCTTCCATCTCGAGCGCCGCCGAGGCGTCGATGTTGCGCACCCGCGCATGGGGCATCGGCGAGAGCAACTGCTTGGCGAACAGCATGCCGTCTTCACGCCAGTCTTCGGCGTACTTGGCGCGTCCGGTGATCTTCTCGATCAGGTCGGGTGGAGCGTAGTCGGTGCCTACGAGTGTCTTGGCCATCTTTGCTCCTCAGCTCAGGCGGTGCGCGCGTTTTCGAGCGCGCGTTCGGCGGTGTTCAGGATCTTGTTATAGTCGCCGCAGCGGCAGATGTGGCCGGCGAGCCACTTCTGGCAGTCCGCGCGGGTCGCGTTCGGGTTCGCCTTCACCAGGGCCGCCATGCTCATGATGAAGCCGGGGGCGCAGAAGGCGCACTGGAAGCCCATCTCGTCGATGACCGCTTGCTGGACCGGGTGGAGCACGCCGTCCTGCTCCAGGCCTTCGACCGTCGTGACCTCTCGGCCGCGCACCTGATGCACCAGGATCGAGCAGCCATAGTGGGGCACGTCGTCGATCAGCACGGTGCAGGCGCCGCATTCGGCGCGGTCGCAGCCGAGCTTGGTACCGGTCAGGTCCAGCTTGAAGCGGAGCACCATGGCGAGCGTGTCCTGGGGCTCCACTTCGAGTTCGTGGGTCTCGCCGTTCACCCGCAGGCTGATCGTGCTGCCGACCGGCCCGGTCGCGGCGTGCAGGACCTCGGGCTGCAGGAGGTTGCCTCCGGCAAGGGAGACGGCGGCGCCGGTGGCTACCGTGCCCTGTATGAAGGTCCGTCGGCTGACGTTCGACAGGCCGGACTCAGCGCCGTCCTCCTCGATGTCCTGGTCCTCCTGCCGAAGTTCCTCGAGCAGGTCGTCCTCCAGGAAGGTGTCTTCTCTCAACTCATCCATGGTCTCCAACCTCCGTTGGGGGAGTCATGCTGCCATGTTGCTGCCAGCGGGCTGTCGTCGGCTTGTGCGGGGAAGCATACAACATCGTTTCGGGTATTCGACCGGCCTTTCGGGGGTGAGATTGGCCCGCCAAGGGCCTAGATCCTGCCGCCGATGATCACGTCGAGCACGTACGGTCCGCCGGTGGCGAAGGCCTCCCGCAAGGCGCCCTCGACTTCGGCCGGATCTTCGATCTGCCGTCCCGGAACCCCCATGCCGGCCGCCATCTCGACGAAGTCGAGCTCCGGCTCGGTCAGGTTCATGTGCGGGTAGGGACGCTCTGCCGGGATGCCGAAGCGCTCGCGGTAGATGTCCATGTTGATCTTCAGGATCTTGTACTCGCGGTTGTGCAGGATCAGGAACACGATCGGCATGTCGTAGTGCGCCGCCGTCCACAGTGCCTGGATCGAGTACATCGCCGAGCCGTCGCCGGAGAAGACGATGACCGGCCGGTCGGGGTGGGCGAGCGAGGCGCCGATCCCGCCGACGAGGCCCTGACCGATGCCGCCGCCGCGCGTGCCGCAGTAGCGGTCCGGGTCGTCGATGGGCAGGAATCCGAGCAGGTCGCCGCCAGCCGTGATCGACTCGTTGACCACCACGGCGTCGTTCGGGACGGCCTTGGCGACTTCGGACATGAGGCGGGCTGGCGACATGGGAACGTCGTCGAAGTGGGCGGCGAGGCGCTTCTGGCGCGCGGCCTGAGCGCCCGTTGCCCCGGCCCGCAGGGCGTCCATCCGCTCGGCGGCCGCGGTACGTGAGCCCGTGTTGGCCGTGGTCTCCAGCACCTCGCGGAGAGCTGCCAGGCCGGCGCGGGGATCGGAGATCATGCCTGCGTCGACCGCGAAGTTGAATGCGAGCCGGCTGGGGGCATCCTCGATCTGGAGCACGGTCGCCTCGGGCGGGAACGGGGAGTCGGGGTCGAACCAGACCTCCTCGAAGAAGGAGCCACCGACAAGGAGGACGGCGTCCGCGTCGCCGAGCGCGTGGCGGATGCCGGCGTGGTTGAGCGGCATCCGCGGCCGGAAGCATGGATGGCTCTGGGGGAAGTTCACACGCTGCATCAGGCCCTCGGGATAGACCCCGGCGCCGAGGAACTCGGCGAGCCCGACCAGTTCGTCCTGGGCGCCCGAGCGCGCCACGCCGTCGCCGACCACGATCGCGGGACGTTCGGCTCGCAGGAGGGCAGCCGCCAGAGCCTCAACGGCGGCGGCTTCGGGCTGCGGCGCCCGGTAGAGGTCGCCGAGGGGCCGGGCTTCCTCCAGCGTCTCCTGCTCGAGGACGTTGATCGGCAGGGCGACGAACACCGGGCCTGCCGGCGGATCGTGCGCGATCTTGAAGGCGCGGTGCAGCACCGGCGCGAACTCGTCCGCGTGCTCGACCTGAACGCTCCACTTGACCAGCGGCGCGGCCATCGCCACCAGGTCGTGGCCGAGCAGGGGTTCGCGCAGTCTGGAGCGGGTGTCCTGCTGGCCGGCCGTGATCACCATCGGTGTGTTGGCCTCCCAGGCGTTGTAGAGCATGCCGAGCCCGTTGCCGAGGCCGGGCGCCACGTGCAGGTTGACGACCCCGGTAATGCCCGTGGACTGGGCGTAGTAGTGGGCCGCGCCCAGGGCCACGGACTCGTGCAGGGCAAGCACGTAGTTCAGGTCCGGATGGTCGCCGAGGCGGTCCATCAGGGGGCTTTCCGTGGTGCCCGGATTGCCGAACAGGAAGGGGACGCCGTACTCGGTCAGGGCATCGAGCAGAACGTCTCCGCCGCGCTTGGGTGTGTGTTGGGGACGGATCGCTGGCACGCTCATGAACGGGGAGGGTAGCAGCCTCGGTTCACCAACGTTTCGGGCTGCCGTGGCGACGTGGCCCACGTGTCCCTTCCGGTGTTACGGTTGACTTCTTTCGCAACCCCCTTGCAGGGGAATCCCAATGAGCCGGATGGAGAACACGGCATGGACACGCGTGAAACGGTGAACGAGGTAGTGGATCGGGAGACGGCGTCGGCGGCGGAGTTCTTCGCCGACGAGCGCTTTGAGGAGATCAGGCGGCTTCACACGGCGCGGGAAGCCGCGGAGCAACGCGGCACGATTCCACAGGACTACACGGTGGCGCGGGACACCGCCAGGGCCTTCTACGACCGGCTGCGCGAGCTGTTCGAGCAGCGGCGGGCCATCACCTCCTTCGGTCCGTATTCGCCGGGTCAGGCTGTCGCGATGAAGCGCCGCGGTATCGAAGGCATCTACCTCGGTGGCTGGGCGACCTCGGCCAAGGGCTCGATCAACGAGGATCCAGGGCCGGATCTGGCGAGCTATCCGTTGAGCCAGGTGCCCGACGAGGCCGCGCCGATCGTCCGCGCGCTGCTCACGGCGGACCGGAACCAGACGTTCATCCGATCCCGAATGAGCGAGGCGGAGAGAAAGGCGAACCCGCCGACCGACTTCAGGCCCTTCATCATCGCCGACGCGGACACCGGCCACGGCGGCGAGGCGCACGTGCGCAACCTGGTCCGCCGTTTCGTCGAGGTCGGCGTGCCGGGCTACCACATCGAGGACCAGAAGCCCGGAGTCAAGAAGTGCGGCCACCAAGCGGGCAAGGTTCTGGTGGCCCAGGACGAACAGAACAAGCGCCTCAACGCGGCCCGCTTCCAGTTGGACGTGATGGGGGTGCCCGGGATCATCGTCGCCCGCACCGACTCGGAGGCGGCGACGTTCATCGACGGCAACGGCGATGAGCGGGATCAGGCCTTCATTCTCGGCGCCACGAATCTCGATCTGCCGAGCTGCAAGACGGCGACCCTGGCGATCCTGCGGCGGCTGAACACCCTCGGAGCGAAAGAGGTCCGTGGCCACGAGCTCTACCAGGTGTCCGAGGCCGCCTACCACCGCGCCGACGTCTGGCTCGACGGCGTCGGCGTGTACGGGCAGCTCAAAGCCGACTACAAGAAGATGGTCGCGAGCGGCGGGTCGGATACCGAGACGGTTCTCGATGCGGCGATGGCTCGCTTCCTGGACGCCTGGCAGTCGGAGGCGGGGCTCAAGACGTACCCGCAGGCGGTCGCGGAAGTCATCGCCTTTCGGGAGGAGGAAGGCGCCGTGTTCGAGCTCTCGGTCGAGGAGTGGCTGGAGTTCGCCCACTCCGTGTCGGTCGAAGAGGCTGCCGCGCGCGCCCGGAAGATGGGCATCAACCTGGTGTGGAACGCGGAGCTCGCCCGCACGCCCGAGGGCTACTACCAGATCCGGGGCGGCATCGAGTACGCGACCTCCCGCTCGCTCCACGCGGCGCCCTACGCGGACCTGCTCTGGATGGAGACGAAGACGGCCAACCTGGCCGACGCCCGCCGGTTCGCGGAGGCGATTCACGCGGTCTACCCGGATCAGATGCTGGCCTACAACCTGTCGCCGTCCTTCAACTGGGATACGACGGGGATGACTGACGACGAGATGAGGGCCTTCCCCGAGGAGCTCGGCAAGCTCGGCTTCGTGTTCAACTTCATCACCTACGGCGGTCACCAGGTCGACGGACTGGCGGCCGAGGACTTCGCCACGGCGCTGCGGGAGGACGGCATGCTGGCCCTGGCCCGGCTGCAGCGCAAGTTGCGCCTGGTGGGGTCGCCCTACCGCACGCCGCAGGCCCTGGTGGGCGGCGCCCGGCTCGACGGCGCACTGTCCGCTTCGACCGGCCATACCGCGACGACCAAGGCGATGGGCAAGGGATCCACCAACGTCCAGCACCTGGTGCAGACGGAGGTGCCGCCGCGGCTGCTCGAGGAGTGGCTCGACATCTGGCGGGACAAGTACGACATCGAGGAGTCCCTGCGCGTGGAGCTCCGGCCGCACGTTGCCGGCTCCGACCTCCTGGAACTCCGGGTCCTGGCCCGAGGCGCCGGCGAGGAAGCGAAGGCTGCGAACGTCGTCTTCGCTCCGATCCGGGATCGCCGCGAGCGGATGATCCTCTCGGTGCGTGACCAGAACACGTTCGACCTTGACCTGAGACGCCGCCGGCTGATGGCGCTGATCCACGTCTTCCTGATCCACCGCTACGGCGGCGTCTGGGTGCACTACGTCAGTCCGACGGACGACAACCAGCACCAGACCCGGCGGATGATCGACCTCGGCATCTTCGAGAGCGCGAACACCGAGGTCGGCGAGATCATCGTCGCCGCGGTCAATCGGGATCGGGTGAAGGAGCTCGCCAACCCGGACCACGAGTCGCTCACGGCGCTGATCGAGAAGACCGAGCCGGTGCCGGTGCGGGCCGCATCGTGATCCGGGCCTGGTCGTCGAGCCGGGCCACGATCGCGATCGGGGCCTTGGCGTCGGTCCTCTCGATTCAGGGACTTCGGGCGCAGGCCGCCGAGGAGAAGCCGGAGGAACCCCGGTCGATCTCGGAAGCCACGAGCGGCTTCGAGCATCTGCCCGGTTTCCTGGACCTGGTTTGGGACGGGCGGGGCGGCAGGCTCTTCCTGCGCATCGACTCGTTCGACACGGATCTGCTCTACATCCAGTCGCTCTCGGCGGGGCTCGGCTCGAACGACATCGGCCTCGATCGCGGGCAGCTTGGCGGCACCCATCTGGCGAGGTTCGAACGGGTCGGACCCAAGGTGCTGCTGGTCCAGCAGAACACGCGCTTCCGGGCGGTGAGCGACAACGAGGACGAGCGCCGCGCGGTGGCCGATGCCTTCGCCCGTTCCGTGCTCTGGGGCTTCGAGGTCGCGGCCGAGGACGAAGACGGCGCGCTGCTGGTGGACGCAACGGACTTCGTGCTTCGGGACGCGCACGGCGTCGTGGCGCGGCTCCAGCAGCGCGGGCAGGGGAGCTACCAGTTGGACGCCTCGCGGTCGGCGATTCATCGTCCCCGCGTCGCCGCGTTTCCCCGCAACACGGAGCTCGAAGGCACGCTGACCTTCACCCTGCGGTCCACCGACCGCGGTCCGGGCGCCTGGGTGCGGCAGGTCACGCCCTCGCCGGACGCAGTCACGGTGCGCATCCGCCATTCCTTCGTTGCGCTCCCCGAGCCCGGTTACAAGCCACGCCGCGCGGATCCGAGGTCCGGCTTCAACACGACGAGCTACTTCGATTACGCGACTCCGATCGACCAGCCGCTCGAGACCAGCTTCATCGACCGTCACCGGCTCGAGAAGCGCGACCCGGGCGCCGAGCGAAGCGAGCCGGTCGAACCGATCGTCTACTACCTGGATCGGGGCGCGCCGGAGCCGATCCGCTCAGCGTTGCTCGACGGAGCCCGGTGGTGGAACGAGGCCTTCGAAGCGGCCGGCTACATCGACGCGTTCCGGGTCGAACTCCTGCCGGAGGGCGCCGATCTGCTCGACGTCCGCTACAACGTGATCCAGTGGGTTCACCGCTCGACCCGCGGATGGTCCTACGGAGGTGGCGTGACCGACCCGCGAACTGGCGAGATCATCAAGGGCCACGTGACGCTCGGTTCCCTGCGCGTGCGGCAGGACTTCCTGATCGCCCAGGGCCTCCTGTCGCCCTACGAGGACGGGGACTCGTCCACCGAGGTGCTCACCGAAATGGCGCTTGCCCGGCTACGCCAGCTTTCGGCCCACGAAGTCGGCCACACGATCGGCCTGGCACACAACTTCGCCTCCAGCGTCGACGGGCCGGATGGCCGCGAATCGGTCATGGACTATCCGCACCCGCTGGCCACCCTGGGCGACGACGGCACGATCGACCTGACTGCCGCCTACGACGTCGGCGTCGGCGAATGGGACAAGCGGGCGATCCTGTACGGCTACGCCGAGTTCCCCGATGGCGCGGACGAGGCGGCGGAGCTCGACGCCATTCTGCAGGGGACGATCGACGCCGGCCTCCACTACATCAGCGACGAGGACGCGCGGCCGGTGGGCGGCGCTCATCCCCTGGCTCACCTCTGGGACAACGGCCGTTCCGCGGCGGAGGAACTGCGCCGCCTCCTGGCGGTACGGCGGGCCGCGCTCGAGCGGTTCTCCGAGCGGAGCATCCGAGTCGGTGCGCCGCTGTCGGAACTGGAGGACGTGTTGACGCCTCTCTACCTGCTGCACCGCTACCAGATCGAGGCGGCCGCGAAGATCGTCGGCGGCGTCGACTACAGCTACGCGGTGCGGGGCGACGGCAGGGCGCCGGTGTCCCTGCTGCCGCCGGCGATGCAGTTCGACGCGCTCGACGCCCTGCTGCGGACGGTCGACCCGGCCGAACTCACGTTGCCGCGGCGGATACTCGACCTCATTCCGCCACCCCCTCCGAGCCGGGGCAGGGGCCGGGAGCACCTGCCATCGCGTGCCGGCCTTACGTTCGATCCGGTCGGCGCGGCCGAGATGGCGGCCGATTTGACGTTCGCCATGGTCTTCGATGGCGAGCGGGCGGCCCGTCTCGTCGATCACCATGCCCGGGCGGTGGAGCAGCCGGCCCTTGGCGACGTGATCGATCGGGTGCTGGCCGCGACCTGGCGTGCCAGCGCATCGCCGGGCCTTGCCGGTGAAGTCGGCAGGGCGGTCGACTTCGCCGCCCTGCGGCGGCTGATGGCGCTGGCGGCGGGCGTCCCCGTCAGCGCGCCGCCGAACTTCGACTGGCCGGTCGCGCCGGCGCGGTCGGGATCGTTCCAGGTGCGGGCCGAGGCCCGATCCGCACTGTCGGCTCTCGGGCAGTGGCTGGCGGAGAACCCGGGCGGGGCCGACGAGCCTGCCGAGCGGGCCCATCGGACCTACGGGGGATGGCTGATCGGCCGCTTCCTCGAGGATCCGGGCGCGGTGGAACTGCCCGCCCCGCTGCGGGCCCCGGACGGTTCGCCGATCGGCTGCGGCGTAGGCCTGACCGGCGCGCCTATCCCGCTGTTCGCACCGCCCCAATGAGCGGCGATCCCTCCGCCTCGCTCCGGCTGCCGGAGGTCGTGGCGAGGCTCTACAGCGCCAGCGCGCTGGCCGAACTCGTCGACCTCCGGCGCACGCTCCACGCCGATCCCGAACTCTCGCTCCAGGAGGAGCGTACGTCCGCCCGTCTTCAGCGGACGCTGGACGAGCTCGGCGTCGACGGCGTGACCCGCGTGGCAGGCACCGGCGTCGTCGGACGGATACCCGGCCGCGACCGGAAGGCGCCGCCGGTCGCGGTCCGAGGTGACATCGACGCGTTGCCGATCCAGGAAGACACCGGCTTGCCGTTCGCGTCGCGCAACGAGGGCGTGATGCACGCCTGCGGGCACGACGTGCACGCCTCCTGGACCGTCGCGGCTGCCCGCCTGCTACGGGACAATCCGGCGGAGGGCGACGTACTGCTCGTGCTGCAGCCGGCGGAAGAGACCGGCGAGGGGGCGGCGGCCATGCTGTCGAGCGGTGCCCTGGACGAGGTGGAGGCGATCTTCGGCGCCCATGTGGACCTGACCTTCGAGGTCGGACAGGCGATGATCCAGCCAGGCGCGGTAGGCGCCGCTGCCGACCGCTTCGAGGTCGAGCTCAGAGGCAAGGGAGCGCACGGCGCGAGACCCCACCAGGGTCTCGATCCGATCGTCGGCGCGGCGCAGGTTGTCTCGGCGCTGCAGACGGTCGTCTCGCGGCGCGTGCCGCCGGATCAGCCGGCGGTCGTGACCGTCGGCGCCATCGAGGCGGGGACGGCTCACAACGTGATTCCCGGGCGTGCCGTACTCAAGGGCACGATGCGGTCGCTCGACCCGGCCATCCGGAAGTTGCTGGCGGACGAGGTGCGACACGTCGCGGAGTCCGTCGGCGCGGCCTGCCGGCTCGAGACCCGGGTGCGGATGCTCCAGGGAACACCGGCTGTGCTCAACGACGAGCGTGCCGCCGGTTGGGCCAGGGACGCCGCGGCCTCCGTGATCGGCGCGGAGGCGATCAGGCCGCTGCCGGCCGCGAACATGGGCGGCGAGGACTTTGCCTTCTACCAGGAGCGGATCCCGGGCTGCTTCATCCGAGTGGGCGCGCGGCTTTCGGGTGATCCCGTCGTGGGCGCCCACACGCCGTACTTCGCGCCGGCCGAGGAGGCCATCTTCGTGGGCGGCGCCCTGCTGGCGGCGGCTGCCCGGCGGGCGTCGTCGGAGCTGGCGGCTCCTAGAACGCGAAGATGAACCCCGCGCTCACGATGGCCTGGACGAGGTCGTCGTGTTCGCCTCCGTAGCAACACTCGTAGCAACACAGGTCGTCGTCCCCGGTGCTGGTGACCAGCAGCCTTGCGTCGAGTCGCAGGCCGATGTGATCCGTAAGGAAGATCTTCGTACCGCCTCCGAGTCCGACGGAGAAACGGCTCTCAGTCTCGGGAAAGAAGTCGCTGTCCGGCGCCAGCCTCGTGACACCCGCGCTGAACGAGGCGAATGGACGCACCTGGCCGAGCGGGGCCGTCCATGTGACCCCTGCGTGGTAGTAGGAGATCTCCATCGGTCCCAGGTCCGCGGCGCCCAGGAAGGGGCCTTCGTCGAGCCCGAATCTCGTCTCCTGTTCGCTGACGAGCAGTTCGAGGTGGAGATTCCGGCGCACGGGGATACCGACGATCAGGCCCTTCAAGTTCGTGTTGTCGAGTTCCAGATCGAGACGGCCGAACTCGTAGTCGTCGATCTCGAAGCCACCGAGAAAGCTGTAGCCGTAGTAGGGCGTGATCTCGAAGCGCGGCTTCTGTGCCGAGGCGGCGGAGCCGGCCGCAGTCAACAGGGCGACCACTGAGGCGGCGACGGGTAGTGTCCTGAGCAGGTGACGGCGTGTCTTGGTCATCGTTTCTCCTATGAGGGGCGGAGAAACGAGGCTGCAAGTTTCGGGCCGGCGCGCTTGCGGTGCTCAAGAGAGGCGGAGCGGCGTGCTGCTGTCCACTGGGGAGGTAGTCAGTTGACTTCACACGAAGAGGAGCGCCGCTCCGCCTCTGCTTCGGTTTACGCACGCGAAGGGGGAGGGTTTCGGGCGCCCCAGCTGGTTGCGCCCTCGGCGGTGTCGTCTAGCCGCTCTTCTTGTCCCGGTCCGGATGCCGCATCGCGGTGATGTTGAATCCGGCGTCGACGAAGTGAATGCCTCCGGTGGTTCCGGCGCTCAGGTCGGAGAGCAGATACGCGGCGGTGGCGCCGACATCGTCGACGGTGATGTTGCGGCCGAGCGGCGCCCGTTCCGGCATGACCTTCAGCATGCCTCGCATGCCGGATACTCCCGAGGCCGCCAGGGTTCTCACCGGGCCGGCGGAAATCCCGTGAACGCGGATGTTCTTCGGTCCCAGGTCGACGGCCAGGTAGCGGATCGAGGCCTCGAGAGCCGCCTTCGCGATGCCCATCACGTTGTAGTTCGGGGTTGCCTTGGACGCGCCGTAGTAGGTCATCGCGATCACGCTGCCGCCGGCGGTCATCAACGGTTCGGCGGCGCGGGCGAGGGCGATCAGGGAGTAGCAGCTGATGTCGAGGGCGGTGGCGAATCCGGGGCGCGACGTGTCGACGGTCCGGCCCAGCAGGTCCTCCCGGTTCGCGAAGGCGACCGAGTGAACGAGGAAGTCGAGGCGTCCCCAACGCTCCGCGAGGGTGGCGAACACGTTGTCGATCTGGCCGTCGTCGGTCACGTCGAGCGGCTCGACGATGGTGGAGCCGATGCTCTCGGCCAGCGGCCGGACCCGGCGCTCCAGCGCGTCGCCCTGGAACGTGAAGGCGAGTTCCGCGCCCTCCTCGTGGGCTCGCCGGGCGATGCCCCAGGCCAGCGATCGTTTGTTCGCGACGCCGACGACCAGGCCTCGGCGACCGGCCAGCAGCCCGCCGGAGGCAGCCGATCCCGGTGAGGAATCGGCGGGAGGTGATTCGGGCGCGGCCACGGGCGGCGGGATTGTACATTGCATCCGCTATCTCCGCTGGCGGTGTCGAGGTACGAGGTCGCGACCTACCGGAGTAGACTGCTCCACGCGCATGGTTTCGTTGCTCGGCATCGCGCTGGTGGTCGGCGCGACGCTCTGCTTCTCGCTGTTCGACCTGCTGCGCAAGAAGCTCACGGGAAGGCTGAGCGATGCCTTCCTGGTCATGGTGCTGGCGCTTGGCGCGGTGCCGCTCTACGGAGTGTGGCTTGCGGCGCAGCCGCCCGTTGCCGTGAGTGGCGCATACCTGTGGCCGGGTGTCGCATCCGTGGCGTGCAACCTGGGAGCGAACTACGGCTTCCTGCGGTCCGTCCGTCTCTCGGGCTTGAGTGCCGTGATCCCGCTGCTGTCCCTGACTCCGGTGTTCACGTCACTGCTGGCGATTCCGCTGCTGGGCGAGTTGCCCGGTCTCCGGGAGTGGCTCGGCATCGCCATGGTTGTGCTCGGCGCCCTCGCGCTGCAGGTCGGCGAGCAGGGTCCTGGAGTGCAACGTCCGTGGGCGTTGGGCGCCGGCGCCTGGTGGATGATCCTGGTCGCCTTCCTGTGGGCGTCCGCTCTGCCGCTCGACAAACTCGCCATCGAGGCATCGAACGCGCCGTTCCATGGTCTGGTGATGCACCTTGGCGTCGGTCTCTCCGTGGCGACGCTCGCCCTTCGCGGTCTCAGGCAGGCGCCGGCGGCGAGTCGCAGCGCTCGGGATCGCCCGGGGGCCCGGACGTGGGCGCTGCTCCTGACGGCGGTCGTCCTTGGCGCCGTGGCGCAGGCACTCCAGCTACTCTCCCTCCAGCACGCCTGGGTGGGCTTCGTGGAGACGGTCAAGCGGGGAATCGGGTCGTCGCTGGCCCTGGTCCTCGGCCGCGTGTTCTTCGCCGAGCCCCTGACGATGCGCAAGGTGTCGAGCGTGGCGGTGATCGCGACGGGTGTGGCGGTCATGCTCTGGTAGGTTGACGGGTGATGGCCAGCCGTTTCCCGGTCGCCTGTCGGCCCTGCCTGCTGGCCGTCCTGGGCCTCCTCGCGATCGGGTCCGGCGGCGCGGAGGCCCAGGTCTCGCGCCTGTCCGAGATCGAGTTGCCCGACGGGTTCTCGATCGGCTTCTTCGCTGAGGGAGTCACTGGCGCCCGGTCGCTGGCGCAGAGCCCGAAGGGCACGGTGTTCGTCGGCACACGGCAGGCGGGCCTGATCCATGCGCTGGTCGATTCGGACGGCGACGGCGCCGCGGACGAGCGCTATCGGATCGCCTCGGGTCTGAACTCACCGAACGGCGTGGCCTTCCGCGACGGCAGCCTCTACGTTGCCGAGATCAGCCGGATTCTGCGCTACGACGGCATCGAGAACCGGCTGGACTCGCCGCCGCAGCCGGTCGTGGTCACGGACCGGCTGCCGACCGACACGCACCACGGCTGGAAGTTCATCCGCTTCGGGCCGGACGGGCGGCTCTACGTGCCTGTCGGCGCTCCTTGCAACATCTGCAACGAGGCCGATCCGTACAATTCGATTCTGCGGCTCGCGGCGGACGGCAGCTACGACGTCGTGGCGCGCGGAGTGCGAAACACGGTCGGCTTCGACTGGCATCCCGGAACGCGCCGCCTGTGGTTCACCGACAACGGCCGCGACTGGCTTGGCGACAACAGGCCGCCGGACGAACTGAACGTGCTGACGGCGAACGGCCAACACTTCGGCTATCCCTTCTGCCACGGTCGGAACATCTCCGATCCGGAGTTCGGCTCGCTCCGTTCCTGCTCCGAGTTCCGGCCCCCGGCCCAGGAACTCGGACCGCATGTGGCGGCGCTGGGCATGCGCTTCTACGCCGGAGCCATGTTCCCGGAGCGCTACCGTGGCCAGATCTTCATCGCCGAACATGGCTCCTGGAATCGCAGCGATCCGATCGGCTACCGCGTGATGGTGGTTCGACTAGGCGCCGCCGGCCAGCCGATCGCGTACGAGGAGTTCGCGACCGGATGGCTTCAGGGCCGCAATGCCTGGGGCCGGCCGGTCGACGTGATGGTGCGCGAGGACGGTTCGTTGCTCGTCTCGGACGACCGGCTCGGAGTGGTCTATCGGATCGTCCACGAGTCCGGGAGCAGCCAGGAACCCGACCCGCCTCCGCCTGATCCGGACCCCGACCCCGACCCCGACCCGGAGCCCGACCCCGAGCCGCCGCCTCCGGCCGACGGTCCCTGCAAGCCGAGCGCGGAGACTCTCTGCCTGCACGACGGTCGCTTCGAGGCGCGGGTCGAGTGGTGGACCGGCGACGGCGAGACGGGTTCGGCCCTGGTGGCTGCGGAGGCGACGCGGGACTCCGGCCTGTTCCGGTTCTTCGATGCGGACAACTGGGAGATCCTGATCAAGGTGCTGGACGGCTGCGCGGTCAACGGCCACTACTGGGTGTACGGCGCTTCCACCACGGACCTCGGCTACGCGATCCGCGTGGCGGACACGGCGACGGGCGACGTGAAGGAGTACCGGAACGCGCCCCGGAGCCCGGCGGCCGGGATCACCGACGCCAGGGCCTTTCCGGACAGTTGTCCCTAGCGATACTCTCGTCGCTTCCAGGCTCCCGGCGCCAAGGTTCCGGGACGTGCAGGTCAACCACCTCAGGAGTCAGCAGCATGCTCCGTTCATCGCTTTTCTTCATGGCCATCGCTCTTTCCGCGGGAACCGCGTCGGCGGCCGACGACGAGCTTCGTCTGGACGAGATCGAGCTGCCCGCCGGCTTCTCGATCGACGTTTTCGCCGCGGAGATCGACAATGCTCGCTCGCTGGCCCAGAGTCCGGCCGGGACTGTTTTCGTCGGCACCGGACGCAGGGGCGGCGGAGTCGTTCACGCAGTCCTGGACGCGGACGGCGACGGAAAGGCCGACGACCGCTACCGCATCGGCTCCGACCTGAACTGGCCGAACGGCGTCGCCTTTCACGACGGCGACCTGTACGTTGCCGAGATCAGCCGCGTGCTTCGTTTCGAAGGGATCGAGAGCCGGCTCGACTCCCCGCCCGAACCGGTCGTGGTCACCGCCGACCTGCCGGAAGAGACTCATCACGGCTGGAAGTTCATCCGCTTCGGTCCCGATGGACGCCTCTACGTGCCGGTGGGCGCCCCGTGCAACATCTGTGACGAAGGGGATCCCTTCGCGACGATCCTCCGGCTGGACGAGACCGGCGACTACGAAGTCGTCGCCCGTGGAGTGCGGAACACCGTCGGCTTCGACTGGCGCCCGGGCACGAGCGAACTCTGGTTCACCGACAACGGACGCGACATGATGGGCGACGACGTTCCGCCCGACGAGTTGAACGTGCTGACGGAAGACGGCCAGCACTTCGGCTATCCGTACTGCCATGGCCAGGACATCGCGGACCCGGAGTTCGGCGATCAGCGTCCCTGCGACGCACTCGTGCCGCCGGCCATCGACCTCGACCCGCACGTGGCGGCAGTGGGCATGCGCTTCTACCAGGGCGCCGCGTTCCCTGAGCGCTACCACGGGCAGATCTTCATTGCGGAGCACGGTTCCTGGAACCGCAGCAACAAGATCGGCTACCGGGTCATGGTCGTTCATGTCGACCGGGACGGTCGGGCTGCGGAGTACGAGGAGTTCGCCACGGGTTGGCTGCAGGGAGAAGACTCGTGGGGCCGGCCGGTCGACGTGATGGAGCGGGCCGACGGTTCGCTCCTCGTGTCGGACGACATGCGGGGCGTGATCTACCGCATCGTCTACGACGGAACTGCGGCAGCGGCGGCCGGGCACTAGACGAATGCCTCCGCTCGATCCGGCCGTCGTCGACGCGGCGCGAGTCCGCTACGACGCGGCCTGCGCCGCCGGTCTGAGCCTCGACATGACCCGGGGCAAGCCGTCGCCGGAGCAACTCGCCCGGTCGCACGGCCTCCTGGCTGCCGTCGAACGAGAGGACAGCCCCGCCGGCGACGGCACCGACTGCCGCAACTACGGTGGCGATCCGCGCGGCCTGCCGGAGATGCGGGCGATCTTTGGCGAGATCCTCGAGATCGATCCGGAGCTGGTCTTCGTCGGCGGCAACGCGAGTCTGCAGTGGATGCACGACCTGGTGGTCCAGGCCATGCTGGTCGGCGTCCCCGGCGGCGACCCGTGGGGCGGACCGAAGCGCAAGACGCCGGTGAAGTTCCTCTGTCCCTGTCCCGGCTACGACCGTCACTTCGCTCTGCTGGAGCGCTACGGCATCGAGATGCTGGCGATCGGGATGGGTGACGACGGCCCGGACGTCGACGAGGTCGCGCGTCTCGCCGGCGAGGACCGGAACGTCAAGGGGATGTTCTGCGTGCCGCGCTACAGCAATCCGACCGGCGTTACCTACTCGGACGACGTGGTCGAGGCGATCGCCGCGATGAGGACGGCGGCGCCGGACTTTCGGGTGATCTGGGACGATGCCTACGCGCTGCACGCGTTCGAGGGCGAACCGGATCGTCTGGCCAATCTCTACGATCGTTGCGCGGCCCATGGCAACGAGGATCGGGCGCTCATCGTCACGTCGTTCTCCAAGGTCACGTACGGTGGCTCGGGTCTGGCTGCCGTTGCGGCGAGTCCAGCGAACGGCGACTGGATCCGGAGCTTCCGCTCGATCCAGACGATCGGCCCGAACAAGCTGAACCAGCTCGCCCACGCCCGTTTCTTCGACGGCTCCCTCTCCGCGGTTCGGGATCACATGAAGGGACATGCGGATCTGATCCGGCCGAAGTTCGAGACCGTGCTGCGCGTGCTCGACGAACGCCTCGGCGGTTTGGACGTAGCTGCCTGGAGTCGTCCCCGCGGCGGCTACTTCGTCAGCCTGGATACCGAGCCCGGCTGCGCGAGGGCCGTCGTCGAGATGGCGGGTAACGCGGGGGTCAAGCTGACTCCGGCCGGCGCCACGTTCCCCTACGGCCTCGACCCGCAGGACCGGAACATCCGGATCGCGCCGACGCTCCCGGCTCTGGACGAGATCGAAACCGCGACCGGCCTGCTGGCCGACTGCATCGTCCTGGTCGGCGCGGGCTAGCGCCGCAGGATGGCCGCCGCTTCGCGGCGCGATCCTTTCAGAAGCCGGCGGGGACGCCGGCGCACCCAGTGCCTGCGGCGCTAGTCGATGTAGCCCAGGCTCTTGAGCTGCTTGATGTCGTCCTCGCTGAGTACGGTTCCGCTCTTCGCCTCGTACTTCTCCAGGTCCCGATACCAGTTCACCAGGCGGCGGCCGAGGGGCGGCACCAGGTCGACGGGCGGCTTGTCGAGCGGTCGCTCCTCGCGGGGATCAACGGTCAGATCGAAGTAGGTCGTCCGCCGCTTCGAGAAGTCGTGGAGGACCTTCGCGCCGTTCACCTCGAGGCTGATCTGGAGCGGATTCTCGTAGGGAGCGTTCCGGCGCGACTTCGCGGTCAGCGCGCTGTGCTTGTCGCCGATGACGTAGCGCGGCGTATCGCTGCCGTCACCCCCGGTTCGGAACGGCACCAGGCTCCGGCCCTCGAGGTCAGGCGGCGCCTCGACGCGAAGCAGCTCCAGGACAGTCGGCAGCACGTCGACGACGCCGACAGGAGCCTGGACCTCGAGACCTGCCGGCAGGCCGGGGCCGGCGAGGATCATCGGGATACGGGCGTTCGGCCAGTGGACGTTCTTGCCGTGTCCCCAGTAGCTGTGTTCCCCCATGCTCTCGCCGTGGTCGCTGAGGAACAGGGTGAATCGGGGCCCTGGCAGCAGTTCCTCGATCGCCTGTGACAGCCGGCCGAGCCAATGGTCGACGTAGTTCACTTCCGACTGGTAGCGCCAGCGTTTCTGCCAGCCCGAGGTTCGCCTTTCCCTCGGCGGCGCAGGCGGCGTGAAACCGGTGCGTTCCAGGTAGGGGCTGTGGGGGTCCGAAAAGTGGACCCATAGAAACAGCGGCCGACCGCTTCGTTCCTCGTCGCCGGCGCGGCGGCGCAGCCAGCGCTCCGCGGCCTTTGCTATGTCGTCGGCGTGCCGTTCCATGACGCCGACCGCGTTCCGCGCCTGGTTGAACTCCTCGTCGTAGTGGTCGAAGCCCCGGTCGAGACCGACCAGGTCGGCCCGCAGCGTCCAGTTCGAGATGAAGGCGGCGGCCTCGTAGCCGGCTTCACCCAGGATCTCCGCCAGGACCGGGATATCGGTTCGCATCCTCTGCGCGTTGCGGCGCGCGCCATGGGTCGGCGGGTAGAGCGACGTGAAGATCGAGGCGAAGGCGGGCCCGGTCTTCCCGATCGTCGTCTGGGCGTCCTCGAACAGGATGCCCGCGGCGGCCAGGGCGTCGATCGCGGGTGTCTTCGCGTCCTCCGCTCCGTAGACGCCGACGGCGTCCGCGCGCAGAGTGTCTACGGAGAGCAGGACCAGGTGTGGATCGGCCGCGAGGGGTGCGCTGAGCAGCACCCCCAGGAACGTCGTGCGGAGTAGGCGGCCTCCCGTGCTCACGCAGTCACGGCCCCGAATGCCAGGGCTTCTTCCTGGGTGTCGATGTCGCGTGCCAGGGACATCGCATCGACGACCGGCATCCTGACCTTGCGGTCGGGATGCCGGCGCCGGTGGCGTCGCTTGATGAACATGCGGCGAAGAGCCAGTTCCAGTTCGGATTGCTGAATGACCTTCTCCTTGAGGCGCCGAGCCGCGCGCGTGCCCGACAGCAGCGTGTCCCAGGTAAAGGTCGGCAGCCGGAGATTCAGGAGGTGGATGAAGTCCTGAACCAGCATGATCCACAGCAGGCGCCGCGCCATGTAGGCGTTGCGGTACTGGATGGGACGGTTGCGCGTCCGGTAGCCGAGGTCCATCAACCGGTAGATGAACTTCCAGCGGAGCGCCGCGGAGTCGAACATCGCCAGGTGGCCCGGCAGTACCGGGACCGGTTCGGATGCTCCTTCGGGCTTCACGTGGTATTGCGGTTTCCATCCGGACTCACCGAGTCGTTCAGGGTCTCTCGGCGCCTTGATCATGGGGAAGAAGAAGTCCAGTGGGCTGTGGTTCCAGAAGTCGTGGACCACGGCCTTCATCTCGACCGGGTCGGGAACGATGTCGCAGGTGACGATCGCCAGCGGACCGTCGCCATGGAGTCGCCTGGCAGTCTCGACGCCGACCTGGATGTTGCGGCCGAAGCCGCCGTCCGTATCGATCGAGACGCCGTCCGAGAGCGAGCGGTAGGCGTGTCCGGGCCCGGCAACGTAGATCGGGTCGAAGGCGTCCGCCTGGCGGATCTTGTCGATGACCACCTCGATCAGCGGCCTGTCGCCGATCTTCACGTCGACGCCCTTGATGCCGGCGAGCGGATGCTTGGAACGGCCGCCGGGCGGCATATAGGCCGGGCGGCGGTCGCTGCCCCCGAGTACGATCAGAGGTACGGACTTGGAGGTCATGGCGGAATCCGAGTTCTCCCTAAGGGCTGACCAGATTCTATGACGAGACTTCCACCGCCACCGGCGCCCGAGGTCGTGGATCGAGATGAGCGCCTGGCCGAGCTCGCCGACCGCTGGCTGCGAGAACCCGCCGTAGGCCTGGACACGGAGTTCGTCCGCGAACGGACGTTCTACCCGCGGCTCGGCCTGATTCAGGTCGCCGATTCGTCCGGGTGCTACCTGGTCGACACGGTGGCGGTCCGCGATCGGTCCGGGCTCGTGGAGGTGATCGCTTCGCCGAACGTGATCAAGGTGTTTCACTCGCCGAGCGAGGATCTGGAGATCTTCCACCACGCGTTCGGTTTCGCTCCCGAGCGGATGTTCGACTGCCAGATTGCGGCGACCTTGTGCGGCATGGGGGGATCGCTCGGATACGTGCACCTGGTTTCCCGGCTGTTCGAGGTGAACCTGGCCAAGGGCGCGCAGCGGTCGAACTGGTTGCGGCGGCCCCTGAGCGAGGAGCAGGTGCTCTATGCCGGTCTCGATGTGGCCTACCTTCTGCCGGCCCATGAGCTGTTGCAGGCGCAGCTCGAGGAACTGGGGCGCGATGCATGGGCTGAGGAGGAGTTCGATCGCCTGTTGCACGCATCCGCGGTACGGCTGCGTCCGGAATGGTCCTATCGCCGCCTGCGGCGTTCCGGGATGTCCGGGCGTCAACTGGCGGCGCTGCGAGCGGTTTGCAAGTGGCGCGAGGAGCGTGCACGGCGACGCGACCTTCCACGCGGCTTCGTGCTCAAGGACGAGACGGTTCTCGACATCGCGAGGCGGCTGCCGCGCAACGGTCGGGATCTGGCCTCGATGAAGGGCATCGGCTCGAAGCAGGCGCGGCGATACGGACCAGTTCTTGGTGACCTGGTGCGGCGGGTGGCATCGCTTCCGGAAAGCGAACTCCCGGAACCGGTGGAGCGCTCGGGCGGGCGGTCGTCGAGCCGTCTCGCGGAGAGGTTGCGTGACCTGGTGGCGAGGGTGGCCGGCGCCCTCGAACTCCCGGCCGAGGCCCTGGTGCCGCGTCGAACGCTGGAGGCGTGGGCGGCGAGCAGTCTGAATCGGGGCGAGTGGGTGTGGCCTGCCGAGATCGAGGGTTGGCGGCGATCGGTACTCGAGCCGGAGGTGATGCGCGTAGGTCTCCCGACGTCGGAGACGACCGGAAGACGCCGCAACCGCCGCGGCAGGCGTCGGGGCGAGGACTGACGTGAGGCAGGTGGACTCGTTGCCACACTCGATTGGCGACCTGTACCGGCTGTTCGGCCAGAACGCGCCCGCGGCGACCGTCGTGCCGGAAGAGGCCACGCCGCAGCCCCAGCGGAGGCTCCTGTCGCACGAGAAGCACATGACGGTGACGCTCGAGGAGCACCATGGCGGAGAGGTGGATGTCGTCGTTCTGGACCGCGTGGTTCACGGCGACAGCTACATGCGCAAGATCCTCCTTTGTCGCCGCACGGATGAGGGTGACGCTTCGCCGCGGTCCAGGGCCCGGGTTGTCCAGTTCGGGATCATGCTGTTCGACCTGCAAGTTGTGAGCAACGAGGCGCGAGCCGAGATCCTGAGCGAGCGGACGCCGCTCGGGCACATCCTGATTCGGCACCGCCGGCTACGGCGGATCAGCACCCACAGTCTGCTCGAGATCGAGCCGGACGCGGAGATGCGGCGACACTTCGGTCTTCCGGAGTTGGACGTCGCCGAGGCGCCAAGGGTCTTTGGACGGCTGGCGACGATCTTCTGCGACGAGGAGCCGGCGGTCGAGTTGCTGGAAGTGTTGCCGCCCGGCCCGGACGCCGTCGCGGCGGTTGGGCGGGCGTAGCGGGGACGTCAGGCCCGTTCGATCGGGAAGGCAATCAGTGCGTCGATCTGGCGCGCCTCGAGGTCGAGCGCGAGTAGCCGGTCGAAGCCCAGCGCGACTCCGGAACAGCGGGGAAGCCCGGCCTCCAGGGCAGCGAGGAACCGGGACGGCATCGGCGGCTGGGGTCGACCCGCTTCCCGCCGGCACGCCAGGTCGTGCTCGAGTCGTAGCCGCTGCTCGACCGGATCCCTGAGTTCGCCATAGCCGTTGGCCAGCTCGATGTTCCCGACGAAGGCCTCGAAGCGCTCCGCCGTGCGCGGGTCGGCGGCGTTCAGCCGGGCCATCGCGGCCTGGGATGCGGGATAGTCGAAGACCACGGTGACGCGGTCACTCGCCAGGCGGGGCTCGACCCGCTCGACGAAGATCCGGCTCAGCAGGTCGTCCCGGTTGAGACCGGCGGCTTCCTCGGCTGAAGAGGCCCGCTCCACAGCCTGGCGAAGAGCCGGGGTCGGGGTGTCGTGTGGATCGACTCCGCCGTGGCGGTTCATCAGCTCGGCGTAGGTCTCAAAGACCGCCGCTTCCAGGCGCCGGGATTCCGCGAGGAGAGTCTCGATCAGGCTGGCGACCTCTCGCATCAACTGGTGGTGATCCCAGCCAACGCGGTACCACTCGAGAATCGTGAACTCCGGGTTGTGCCAGCGGCCGCGTTCGCCGCCCCGAAACGCCTTGCAGACCTGGTAGATCGAGCCGGAGCCAGCGGCGAGGAGCCGCTTCATCGAGAGTTCGGGCGAGGTCTGGAGGTACAACCGGCGCTTCGCCAGTCCCGGCGCCTCCACCTCGCAGTCCAGGCTGTCCAGGTGCGGGTCGAGCGCGGCCTCGGCGCTCAGCAGGGGAGTCTCGACCTCCAGGACCTCCCGTTCCGCGAAGAATGCCCGCAGCTCAGCCAGCATCCCCGCCCGTCGGCGAAGGGCTTCAGGAGTGCCGGTGGGCCGCCAGTCGGTGCCGTCTCCGGTCACGCGGCGCCCCCTCCGGGCCACTACGTCTTGGCGCGCGACACGTACTCCCCGGTGCGGGTGTCGACCCGGATCGACTCGCCGTTCTGGATGAACAGCGGAACCTTGACCGTGGCGCCGGTCTCAAGCCTGGCGGGCTTGTTGCCGCCGCTCGAGGTGTCGCCCTTGAGACCGGGGTCCGTCTCGACGATCTCGCGGATCACGAAGTTCGGCGCCTTGACCTGGATCGGATGACCGTTCCAGAGGGTTACGTTGCAAACGTCCTCTTCCTTGATCCACTGTTCGGTGCCGGCGAGGGCCCCCGCGTCGGCTTCGACCTGGTCGTACGTGTCGGGATCCATGAAGAACCAGTGTTCGCCGTCGGAGTAGAGGTACTGCATCGACGTGTCGACGACGTCCGCGCCGTCGAGCAGATCTCCGGGCTTCAGGGTCTTCTCGTTGACCCGGCCACTCAGGAGGTTGCGCATCTTGACGCGGGTGAACGCCTGCCCCTTCCCGGGCTTGATGAAATCGCAGGCGATGATCACGTTCGGCTCGCCGCTCTCGAGCACCTTGAGTCCGGTTCGGACCTGGTTCATGTTGTAGCTGGCCATGATCTGGGGCCGTCCTCTTGGGGGCAGCGGACCTGTGAATGGGACGATAGCAGCCACGCGGGGCGGGGAGCCGCCGTGAAACCTTGCCTGCTCGTGTGCGTTGTGTAGCGGTGAAGGGACGACCCACGAACCTCGGCCCCTGGAACCTGGAGAATGCGATGACCACTCGACATCCGCACCCCCTACTCGACTCCCGGCATCGAAGCCGCACCCCTGCGCGGCGCCGTCGTGGCAGCCAACTCGGCCTCCTTGCCTTGCTTGCCGCCGCGGCGGCGGCGACGCCCGCGTTCGCCGAGTTCGACGAGAGCTACCGCTTCGACGCGAATACTCTTTCGGTCTCCAGTCTGATTGGCAAGGTGGAGATCGGCCAGGCGACCGGCGACGAGTTCGAGGTGAGAGTGTCGGTCCGCGGCGAAGACGGCACGCGTCAGAACATCAGACTCGACGAAGAGACACGCGGTTCGCGGGCGCGGCTGGCTATCGAGTTTCCGGTTGACGAGGAGAGGCGCTACCTCTATCCGGAGTTCAGCCGTCGCCGGGCACACCTGTGGTCGCGCCGGCAGGGCAGCGCCGACAGTCTGATTGGAGAGATCCTGCGCTCCATGTCGGGCCGCCGCATTCGGATCGAGAGGTCGGGCAGCGGCTTCGAGGCCTGGGCCGATGTGAGCATTCGGGTGCCGGAAGGCCGGTCGCTCAAGGTCGAGTTGGGAGCGGGGGACATCGATGTGTCGGAAGTCGCGGCTGATCTGGAACTCAAGACGAGAGCCGGCATGGCTGAAGCGGACGGCCTCGACGGCGACGTGAAGATCGGCGTCGGCAGCGGCGGCTTGACGGTGCGGGACGTGCGCGGCCGGCTGGTCATGGACACGGGCAGCGGCAAGGCAAGTCTCGACGGTTTCGAGGGTGCCGTGCTGTCGATCGACACCGGCAGCGGGCCGGTGGAGGTCACGGACGTGGCGGCCGAGGCGATCGATATCGACACGGGCAGCGGCGGAGTCACGGTCGACGGTCTCGAAGCTGAACGGTTCTCGATCGACACCGGCAGCGGCAGCGTGCGGGTCGAGTCCGCGGGCGCCGACGGCGCGGTGATCGACACGGGTAGCGGCAGAGTGCACCTGGCCCTGGAACGGATGGGTGACGGCAGGTTCGAGATCGACACGGGATCGGGCGGTATCGTCATGCTGGTTCCCGAGGACCTCTCCGCGCGCTTCGACATCGACATCGGCAGCGGTGGCATCGACGTCGACGTGCCGATCGCGAAGACGCTGCACAAGTCGCGGGGCGAGATGCGCTTCGTTGCCGGTGACGGCGATGCGAACGTGATCCTCGACACCGGTTCCGGCAGCGTCCGCGTCGCGAGCGTGGACTAGTCCGACGGGACGCCGGCTATTTCGCAGACGATCCGCCATTCACGGGCGGTGACCGGCTGGACGGAGAGCCGCTGGCCCCGGCGGAGCAGCGCCATCCCCTCCAGGTCGGAGCGCTGACGTAGCTCGGCCAGCGTGACGGGCTCGTCGAACTTCCGCTCGAACTCGATGTCGACGAGGTACCACCGGGGGTTCTCCGGATCCGACTTCGGATCGTAGTGGGAGTCGCCCGGGTCGAACTGGGTCGGATCCGGGTACGACTCGCTGCACACCCGGGCGAGGCCGACGACGGCCGTCGGTTTCGCGTTCGAGTGGTAGTAGAAGACGCCATCGCCAATCCGCATCCGGTCCCGCATCAGGTTGCGTGCCTGGTAGTTCCGCACGCCGTCCCAGTAGGTCGACCCGTCGCGGGCCAGATCGTCGATGGAGTACTCGCCTGGTTCGCTCTTCATGAGCCAGTACTGGCGTTCGTCGTTGGACATCGGGTTCTCCTGGTCGTCGTGCGGGCCGGCTACAGGATGCTGCGGCCGAAGAGAGAGCTCAGCAGGCCGAGAGCCAGCTTCGCGGTCTGGTTGCGGGTGTCGAGAATCGGGTTGACTTCGACGACATCGACGGAACCGATGCCTCCGTGCTCGGCGATCAATTCCATCAACAGGTGGCCCTCGCGGTAGCTCAGGCCGCCGGGAACCTGTGTGCCCACCCCGGGCGCCTCGCGGGGATCGATCGAGTCCATGTCGAGGCTCACATGGAGCAGGTCCACGTGGTCGAGGCGTTCCAGGGCCTCCGTGGCCAGCGGTGCCAGGCCCCGTTCGTCGATCTGGCGCATCGTGTAGGCGGTGATGCCGGTCTGCTGGATCAGCTCCTGCTCGCCCGGGTCCAGGTCGCGCACGCCGAACAGGACGACGTCTTCGGTTCGGAGCTTGGCCCCGGGCCGCCCCACGTCGACTAGTTCCGGGGCGCCGTGACCGCAGAGGGCGGCCAGGGGCATGCCGTGCAGGTTGCCGGTGGGCGATGTCTCGGGCGTGTTGAAGTCCCCGTGGGCGTCGATCCAGAGGACGCCGGTGCGGTGCCGGTGGGAGACGCCGCCGACCGTGCCGATGGCGATCGAGTGGTCGCCGCCCAGAACGAGCGGCACGGAGCCGTCGGTCACCGCCTGGCTGGTTGCCTCGTAGATGCGCTCGCATGCGTCGACGACCGGTTCGAGGAAGTCGAGGCCGGGGCCATTCGCCAGCGTGTCCCGTTCCACGGTCTCGATGTTGCCGCGGTCCTCGACCCGGTAGCCGAGTCCGGTCAGGGCCGACTTGAGGCCCGCGTACCGCAGCGCGGTCGGCCCCAGGTCGACGCCGCGGCGCGACTGGCCGAGGTCGAGCGGCGCGCCGACGATGCGGATCGTGGTCTGGGGGGCTGCGGCGAGCGTGGACATGATGTGACGGTAGCAAGTTCGTGGGTGGCTCTGTTCCGCCGGCGCACCCGGTGGCGAGCGCCGGCGCAATAGGATGCGGATTCGTCATGTCTGCCCGCAACTTCTGCATCATCGCCCACATCGACCACGGCAAGTCGACGCTCGCCGACCGGCTGATCCAGCACTGCGGCGCGGTGGAGGAGCGCCACTTCCGTGACCAGATCCTCGACTCGATGGACATCGAGCGGGAGCGGGGGATCACGATCAAGAGCAACACGGTGACTCTCCGGCATCAGGACGCGGAGGGTCGGCTCTGCCGCCTCAATCTGATCGACACGCCGGGTCACGTCGACTTCTCCCACGAAGTGCGCCGGTCGCTCATGTCGTGCGAAGGGGCGTTGCTCCTGGTCGATGCGTCGCAGGGAGTGGAGGCGCAGACCGTCGCGAATCTCTACCTGGCGCTCGAGTACGACCTGACGATCATCCCGGTAATCAACAAGATCGACCTGCCGTCGGCCGACGTGGACCGGGTGCGGGAGGAGATCGACAGCGACCTGGGACTCGATCCGTTCGAGGCGGTGCTTTGCTCGGCCAAGACGGGAGAGGGCGTCGAGGACGTGCTCGACGCGATCGTGGAGCGACTGCCGCCGCCGGAAGGCGATGGGTCGGCGCCGCTCCAGGCGCTGGTCTTCGACGCCCAGTACGACCCGTATCGCGGCGTCGTCATGCTGGTCCGGGTGCGCCAGGGCACTCTCCGGCCGAAACAGAAGATCCGCCTGATGCACACCGGCAGCGAGCACGAAGTGGAAGAGATCGGGACCCTGCTGCTCAAGCGAAGACAGCGCGAGGAGCTGGAAGCCGGCGCCGTGGGCTACGTCATCGCCGGGATCAGGAAGATCTCCGAGATCGACATCGGCGACACGATCACGACCGTCCCGGATGGCGCCGCGGAGCCCATCCCCGGCTACCGTGAGGCGAAGCCGGTCGTCTTTTCCTCGATCTATCCGGTCTCGAGCCACGACTACGAGGATCTGACCAGCGCGCTCGAGAAGCTCTCCCTGAACGACGCTTCGCTGACCTACGAGAAGGACTCGTCGTCCGCGCTCGGGTTCGGATTCCGCTGCGGTTTCCTCGGCCTGCTGCACCTGGATGTCGTCCAGGAGCGCCTGGAACGGGAGTACGGGCTGTCGCTCGTTTTGTCGGCGCCATCGGTGCGGTATGAGGTGACGATGTCGGACGGTGCGGAACGGCTGATCGACAACCCGGCCGCCTACCCGGACCCGTCCGAGATCGAGAGCGTCGCCGAGCCCTACATCAAGGCCTCGATCATGCTCCCGGAGCGCTATCTCGGCGCAGTGATGGAACTCTGCCTCGAGCGGCGCGGCGGGAAGACGAACATCCACTACCTGGCGGTGGGGCGAGTCGAGCTGACCTGCGACCTGCCGCTGGCCGAGGTGCTCTTCGACTTCTACGACAAGCTGAAGACGGTGACGCAGGGCTACGGCTCGTTCGACTACGAGCTGATCGGACTGCGGCCGACGGATCTCGTCAAGGTCGACATCCTGGTCAACGGCGAGCGGGTCGACGCGCTGTCCCAGCTCGTTCACCGCGAGAAGGCGCGGCGGCGCGCGCTCCGCTACTGCGAGCGGCTCAAGGACACGATCCCGCGCCAGCAGTTCAAGATCGCGATCCAGGGCGCGATCGGCGGCCAGATCATCGCCCGCACCACGATCGGCGCGTTTCGCAAGGACGTCACCGCCAAGTGTTACGGCGGCGACATCACCCGCAAGCGGAAACTCCTCGAGAAGCAGCGCGAAGGCAAGAAGCGGATGAAGCGGGTCGGCTCCGTCGACATCCCGCAGGAGGCCTTCGTTTCCGTGCTGCGCAGCGACGACTAGGCGGGCTCGCCGGTGTAGAAGGCGGTGGTCAGCCGTGCTGCGGCGCAGGCGGCGGTTGGAGCCGTTCCCGCCGCGACTCCGGCTTCGCCCCATGCCTCGCTGCTGCCGGTGATGAGAGCGCGGCCCTCCGGCGAGGCGGCGAAGGCGTGTTCGTCGAGTTGTGGTTCGTCCGGCTGCTCCAGGTGGAGGGCAAGTCCAAGCAGCCCCAGTTCCCAGCCGACGCCGGCCGCTCCCGGTCCGTACTCGTCCCAGTGCGGCGACAGGAGAGCGGTGTGGATGAGTTCGAGGCGGGCGGCGCCGGCTCCGTCTGCCGAGCAGCGGACCTCGACCCAACTGACGTCGCCGCCGAACTCCCACGTCAACGCGAGGTGCGAGGGCCGCTCGCAGGCCGTGATCTCGCCGCCGGCGTTCCCCTTCAGTTGGAAGCGGCCGCCGAGCTCGAGTTCGCCGCTGATGGGCAGGAGCCAGCGCTGGATTCGTTCAGCGTTGGTCACGGCGTCCCACAGGTCCTCGAGGGTCACGGGGAAGCTGCGGCGGAGAGAGAGCACGCTGGCGGGGCGACCGTCGCGTTCCAGCAACGAGACGGAACGCTCTACGGCGCCCAGGTGCTCTTCGACGGCAAGGTTCACGGCAAGCTCCATCGCGGCTGCGCAGTGTACGCAGCCTGAACGCCTACTCAGGCGTGTACCAGATCGGCGACGACCAGGCGCGTTCCTGGATCGTCGGCGAGACGTCGTAGCGGGGATCGACTCCTTCGCGGAGGGCGTCCCAGGTCGACCAGCGGCAGGTCGGGTTCTCGAGCACGCGGACGTAGTAGAAGGCGCGCTTCGAGGCATCGAAGTCGGGGTCCGTCCAGACCGCTTCGAGCGCGTCCGCGCCGGAGTCGTCGCTGATCCGGCAGGTCGAGAGGTCGACCGTGGCGCCGTTGTCGGGGCAGCGGTGTGTCGCCGGATCGACCTCGGCGCCGTCGGAGCAGGCCACGTCGTAGACCATCTCGGCGCCTTCACCGTCACTCGACCAGCCCTTGATCACCTGCAGGCGGTCGAGCGGTGCAGCCATCGCGTCGCGCATCGCCATGACCGCGAAGGTCGGCGCTTCGCCGACGTCGGCAGCGAGCAGGTCGCCGCCCATCGGCACGCCTTCCGCGTAGGCCCTGGTCAGGAACTCGGCGTCGTCGAGGTCGCCGTCCGTGAAGTCGCCGGCGAAGAGGCGGACCTTCATGCGCGGGCCGGAGGTGGCGAACGTCTCCTTGTTCCGCATCGCGTCGAAGAGCGCCTCGCGGGTGTTCTCCTCGGCCCAGACGCCGGCGAGTCCGGAGGCGCCCCAGGTGTAGTAGTAGGTGTCTCGGAAGGTGCGACCCGAGCCGTCGTCGGTGCGCATTTCCGCGTCGGACTGCTGGGCCGCGTCGCCCAGGGTCTGGTTCGCGCCGGCGCCGGGTACGGAGCCGCGAAGGTGGGCTTCGGCGTCCAGGATGCCGACCTTCGACCAGTAGTTGTCCTCCTCGAACGAGCCCGCGGAGACATGGGTGTCGCTGGCGCCGATCAGGCCGAACTTGTACGGGTTCGCGAGGCCGCCGTCGGCGAGCCGGATGCCCCGGATCAGCGCGTCGCGGACGTAGCTGCCGGGCGGGTCGCTGATGATCGTCGTTGCGATCTTGTACGGCATGATCTCGAAGTCGGCCCACTCGTCGTTGGGCGACAGGGCCGGATGGGTGTCCGAGGTGCCCTTGACCTGGGTCATCTCGACGATCGGCTCGTTGCGCATCCGGACAGAGACGTAGTCCTCGTCGAGCGGGTCGCCGTAGAACTTCTCCATCTCGAACATCCGGCCGCCGGAGCCGTTCGGGTTGTGGGGAATGGCGAGTGCGTCGATCCCCTGCTCCCGCCACCCGTCCATCGTGGCCCAGAGGTCCTCGGGGTTCTGGGAGTCGATCCGGCTGAACGGCGCATCCGGGGCTTCGGAGCCGCGGAAGACCACGTTGCGGTGCAGGTTGTCCCGCTCGTAGCCGGACGAGGTGTACTCGTAGGCGATGAAGGCCGTGAAGTTCCCCGGATCGTTGTGCGCCTCGGCCGCCTCGATGATCTTGGACCAGGCGCCCCGGACGACATCCATGTTCAGATGCTCGTCTTCGCCCTTCCTGGCGCCAAGGTAGGGCCGCATGCCGACGAAGATGCCCCGCCGCTCGTCCGCCTCCTCGGCCACGCGCATGTCGGCGGCGATCGGGTGGTCATAGGCAGGCGAGCCCTCCTCGGTCATCGCCGGGAGCATGCCGAGGTACATGCCGTGGTCGGTCACGCCCTGGAAGTCGAGCGGCCGGTCGAGCTTCATGTCGAAGCCCGCCGGGTGCTTGATCGTCCCGCCCTTGGCGAACTCGTAGGCGTCGTTCGGATCGGTCGTCGTGCCGAAGATGAAGGCGTCGAAGGAGTAGCGGGTGTGGACGTGGAGGTCGCCGAAGTAGGCGTTCTTCGTCGGGTTCGGGCCTTCCGCGTCGCCCGCCGTCACCGCTTCGCCTCCGTCGGGAGCGTCCTCGCTGGGAGCGCATGCGGCAATCAGGAAGGCGGAAAAGGTGGTCAGCGCCGCGACCATCGTGAGCTTCTTCATCGGTCCTCCTCGCAAGCAGTGTCGCGAGAGTCTACTATTCGTTCTACTATCGTTGTTTGGGTTTTTCGGTTTCGAGGGAGGTCGTCGTGCGGAAACTGATCGCTGGACTCGTGCTTGTCGCTCTGGGTGGCCTGGTGGTGGCGTCGCCGGCCGCCGGCCAGGGGTTGGACGCGGATCTCAGGGCTCGCGTGGATGCCCTGATCGCGGAGGTCGAGCGATCGCCGACCACCGCCTCGAACGTGGCCGAGCGCATGCCGGTGCTCTGGGAGTGGGCGAACGCGGTCTCGCTCCAGGGGGGCTTCGTGCCGAAGAACCTGCCTCTCGTCGCGTTCTACGGTCCGTTTCCGCGGCCGGGTTCGGAACCGTCGCCGTCCCAGATCGAGGCGGTCGACGACTACGTGCGGCAGCTTGCCTGGCTCGAGGATGACGAGGAGGCTCTCGGCACGGTGACGCGAACCGGGTCCGAGACGTTCGAGGCACGCAGTTGGGTGACCATCGAGGTGGTCTACATGGTCGGTTCGCTCGGCATGCAGGAGGGCGGCGGAATCGTCATCTCGACGCAGGGCGCCGGCGGCTACGGCCGGCTTCAGACGACCGACTCCGCGGGCGATCACTACGTGTCCGCCCGGGTGAGCCGGGACGGCATCAGCCTGGAGCAGGATACGCACCCGATCTGGGGTCCGTACGGCGGCTTCCGCGGTCCGGCCGGTTTCCCGACCCTTCGGGTTCGCGGCGGGGATCTCGCGCCGGGCGACACGATCACGCTGACCTACGGAGACAGGAGCGGCGGCGGCCGCGGTCTCGGAATCGGTGAATTCAGCAACGACCGGATCTCCCTGCCGATTCACGTCGACCCGGGCGACGGCAGGGTCTACGAGATGCCGCCGGCGACGTACGAGGTCGTGGGCGGCGCGGCGGAGCGGGTCCACGGTTTTGCCCCGTCGATCGTCGGCACGGGCGAACCGTTCGTCATCTCGGTGCGCGCGGAGGATTGGGCCTACAACCGGGCGACCCGGGACATCCCGGGCCTGCAGGTGCTGCTCGACGGCGAGCAGGTGGCCGAACTGCCGGCCGGCCAGGCGATCCACCTGGTGGAGCTTGTTGCCGGCGCGGAGGGCGTCCACCGGTACACGTTCCGCAGCCCGGACGGCGAGGTGACGGGCGCCGCGAATCCGGTCTGGGTGCGGGCGGACCCCGAACACCGTCTCTACTGGGGCGAGACCCACGGCCACTCCGGCTTCGCGGAGGGGCAGGGTACGCCGGAGGGCTACTTCTCCTTCGCTCGCGACGATGCCCGCCTCGACTTCATCACGATGAGCGAGCACGACATCTGGCTGACGGACGGCCTGTGGGAGGAGTTGAACGAGGCGGTCCGTGAGTTTCACCGCGAGGGTGAGCTCCTCGTCTTCGCCGGCTACGAATGGACCTCGCCGCGCCAGCGGGGCGGTCACCACAACGTGTTCTTCCGGAACGTCGGCATGCAGCGGGTCGGCGTGCAGGCGGCGCCGAACCTCTCCGAGCTCTACCGGGGACTGCGCGCCGAGTACGACACGGACGACGTGCTGATCATCCCCCATGCCCACCAGAACGGCGACTGGCGGCAGAACGACTTCCAGATGGAGAACCTGATCGAGATCATGTCCGGCCACGGCACCTTCGAGTGGTTCGGCAGCCGCTACCTGGAGCAGGGCTTCCGGGTCGGCTTCGTGTCGGCGTCGGACGACCACCGGGGCCACCCCGGCTACTCGCCCGGTCACCAGGCCGGCGCGTCCGGGCGGCGATCGAATATCTTCCAGTTCGGCGGCCTGGCGGCGGCCTGGGCGCCGGCGCGGACGACGGACGCCGTGTTCGGGGCGCTCAAGTCGCGGCGGGCGTATGCGACGACCGGAGCGCAGCGGATCGTGTTGGACGCGCGTCTGAACGGCGCTCCGATGGGCAGCGAACTGGACCAGACGGACCGCCGTGTGCTGGAAGGACGGGCGATCGGTACCGGGCCGATCCGCCGCGTCGACCTGATCCGCAACGGCGAGGTGGTGGCCACGTTCGACACCCGCGGCGCGGGCGGGTCGGCGCTGCCGGAGGGCCAGTTCGAGGCGCTGGTCAGCTTCTTCTCGGAGACCTGGGTCAACATCCGGGACAATCCGCGGGGGCAGCGTCCGTGGCAGGGCACGGTGACGGTGGAAGGCGCGACACTGGTCGGCGGTCGTCTGACCGGGACGCCGCTGCCTGCGGATCGGTTCGGGGTCGATGGCCAAACGGCCAGCTTCGACTTCACGACCCGGGGCTCGCGCCGGTCCTTCGCGCTGGTGCTGGAGGGCGATCCCTCGGCGGTCCGGCTCGACCTCGAGACGGCCGCAGCCGTCGAGTACGGCACCGCGCCGACCCAGGTGCGGACGCCCCAGCGGTTCGCTGCCGCGGAGTTCACGCTCGCCCTGCCCGCCGCGCCGGGCACGTCGGCCGGCGCCCGTGGCGGCAACGAGCACGTCTTCCACGAAGGCGACTACCGCGACAGCGTCCGCGTCGACTTCCTCAAGGGGCTCCGCGACGACGTGACCTTCCGCTTCACCGACTTCGGTACCGAGGAGGACTGGTACTACCTCCGCGTCGAGCAGATCGACGGTCACCTCGCCTGGTCGAGCCCCTGGTGGGTCGGCGGCGAGAAGCCGCGCTAGGCGTGGCGGAGGCGGCCGGGCTCTATGTCCACATTCCCTTCTGTTCGGCGATCTGTCCGTACTGTGACTTCGCGGTGGCGCGTGGTGGCGGGCCGGAGAGGGAGCGGTTCGTGGAGGCCCTGGTCGAGGAGATCGACCTCGTCGGGGGAGGAAAGAGGCATCGGGCTGGCGAGGCTGAGGGTTTCGGGACCCGCCGGTTCGACACGGTGTACTTCGGCGGCGGCACGCCGTCGGCGCTGAGCCTGGAGCAGCTTGGGTCGATTCGGCGGCGGCTGGTCGGGACGTTCGCGATCGATGCGGAGGCCGAGTGGACGATCGAGGTGAACCCGGAGGATGCCTCGCCTGGGGCGTTGGCGGGGTGGCGAGAGCTCGGTTTCGATCGGATTAGCCTGGGGCTGCAGGCGCTGGATGATAGGGCGCTGCGCTTTCTTGGCCGTCGGCACGACGCGGTGGAGGCGCGGGCGAGCGTGGAACTGGCGCGGGAGGCGGGCTTCCGGTCGCTGTCGGTGGACCTGATCTACTCCCTGCCCGAATTCGACGGCGGGTGGTGGCGGCGGACGCTGGAGGAGACGGCCGCGCTGGGGCCGGACCACATCTCCTGCTACGAACTGACGATTCACGACGGGACGCCGTTCGGTCGGCGGCGGGACGCGGGCAGGCTGCGGGAAACCGGTGAAGACGAGAGGGCCGCGAACTTCGTGGCCACGCACCGCCGCCTCGGGGAGCTCGGTTACGAGGGCTACGAGGTCTCGAACTTCGCCCGGCGCGAGGCGGATCGCAGTCGCCACAACCGGAAGTACTGGCGGCATCAGCCGTACCTGGGTCTCGGACCCTCGTCGCACTCCTTCGCCGGTCGCAGCCGGTGGTGGAACGTTGCTCCGTGGAAGGAGTGGAGCGTCGCGGTGGCGAGCGGCGACTCGCCGGTGGCCGGTCGCGAGGAGCTGACGGACGATCAGTTGTTGCTGGAAGCCGTGATGATGGGACTTCGCCAGCGATCCGGTATCGACTGCGCCGCCCTGGAGCGGCGTTTCGGCATCGACCCGGCTGCTGGCAATGTCGAGCGGATCGAAGCCTGGGAGAAGGCGGGCTGGCTCCGCGTTCGCGGTCGCCGCCTGGAGCCGACCCTCGAAGGTATGGCCCGCGCCGATCGTCTGGCCGCAGAGTGGGGTTTGCCCGCGCGCCAGCAGGTTGTGCGGCAGGAACTGGGCGCGCCGGCGTCCTCGCCGGCATCCGGCGCAAAGCGCCGGCTTCCGCTTGTCCCGCCGCGCTAGCGGAAGACGGACGCCTCGAGTTCCACGTCGGCGCTCCCCCACGCTTCCTGGAAGCGCTGCTGGGCTTTGTTCGCCTCTTCGTCGCGCTCCTGCGCGCGTAGCGCTTCCGCGAGCCCGAACAGGGACCAGCCGTTGTGCGGGTTGTGTTCCAGGTCGCGGCGGTAGACGGCTTCGGCCTCGCCGGCGCGCCCGGCTTCGAGCAGCACCGCGCCGAGGGACTGGCGCACGGGGTAGTGGAACGACGGCGGTTCGGCATAGCGGAAGCTGTCCTGTAGCGCCACGGCCGCCCGCATCTCGTCGATCGCCCGCGGCAACCGGCCCCGGCCCGCCTGGATTTCGCCGGCGAGCAGGTGCTCGGTCAGGCGCACGAGGTCGGCACCGGTGGCGAAGGAGATGCGCAGGTCCGAGAGTTCGGGGCTCCGCCGCAGCTTGCCGAGTGCCTTGAGGTGCCGTCTGGCGTCGCGCGGGTCGCCGCCTGCAGCCAGCGCCAGGCCCTGGGCGTAGTGCCACATCGCGGTCTGGAAGGCCTGGCCGTCGGGAGGCCGCGGCGTCTCGAGCACTTCCTGCCAGCGGCCGAATCGAACGCGGGCGAACAGCGGCGTAGCCAGGTAGTTCTGGAGGAAGGCGAGGCTGGAGGCCATCTCCGCGGGGACCTCTTCGGCCAGCTCGTCCGCGCTTTCGATCGCCAGTTCCGCGCGGCCGCCGAAGGTGGCTGAGGCCCACAGGAAGTGGATGTTGTGGGGGTAGTAGGCGACGGGGTAGAGCCCCTGGGCGTTGCACTGGGCGATGTAGTCGAGATCGGCGGCGATCGCGCGCTGGTTCGACGTGACGGCGTCGTCGTAGCGACCGACGCGAATGTAGATGTGAGCCGGCATGTGGACCAGGTGGCCGGCGGCCGGCATGAGCTTGCCGAGGGCGTCCGCGCTCGGCTCGGCGAGTTGCGGCTCCCGGGCTTCCATCAGGTGGATGTAGTAGTGGTGCGCGCCGGGGTGGTCGGGATGCGCCGCGATCACACCCTCGAGGAGTTCCTTCGCTTGCAGGGTCCCCGGCTGCGGCTTGCCGCCGAGCCAGTAGTCCCAGGGCATCGTGTTCATGATCGCCGCGGCGTGCAGGGTGGCCGGCTCCGGGTCGTCGGGGAACTGTTCGGCCACTTTCGCGATCGCCTCGACCCAGGCGGCGTCCAGGGTCGAGCGGTCGGCCTCTTCGTTGGAGGAGTAGCGGCTCGCCAGAGCGTCGATCAGGGCCTGTTCCCGCTCGCTGGCGTTGTCGCTCCGGTCCTGTGCCTGCTTCAGGCTCTCCAGCGCCTGAAGCTCGCGCTCGCGCGTCACGCCGTCGTTCAGATTGCGGCCCAGGGCCAGGGCCTTACCCCAGTACGGCATCGGCGCTTGCGGGTCGAGCCGTGAGGCTTCCTCGAAGGCGCGAATGGCCTCCGCGTGGTTGAACGCGTACACGAGTCGCAGGCCCTGGTCGAAGAAGCGTTGCGCCGCGTCCGACGAGGTCGTGATGGCGTAGTGGAGGTCGCCCAGGCCCTCCAGCGTGGGCGCGAGAGGTTCACCGGCGTCGTCGGCCGTGATCGCGGAGACCGCGATGGCCGGGATGGTGAACGCGACGATGACGGTGCGCAGGATGCGTCTGCTGATCCTCATGGCGTTCAGAGTAACAGCGGCATCGGTTCGGCAGTAGCATCCGGCTCGGTGGGTGACCCATGGCGCGAATCGCAGTTCTGACCGGAGGATCGACTCCGGAGAGGACGGTAGCTCTGGCCGGGGCGGCCAAGGTCTCGGCCGCCCTGCGCGCCCGTGGCTACGAAGTCACCGTGTTCGACACGATCGAACCGGGACCCCTGGAACCGGAACTGGAGCGACAGCGCCTGGGCCGGGCCGTTGGCACCCGCCCACCATCGCTGGCCGAACTGCGCGAACTGGAAGCGCGGGAAGACCTGCCGGCGCTGGTCGCCGGCGACCTCGGCCGCCATGACGCCGTCTTCCTCGTGCTCCACGGCCGCCAGGGCGAGGGAGGCGAAGTTCAGGAACTGCTCGAAGCGGCCGGCATCGCTTTCACGGGTAGCGACGCCCGCGGCAGCCGCCTGGCGATGGACAAGGACGAGAGCAAGCGTCGACTTCGCGAAGCCGGGGTTCCGACCCCGGACTGGGTCTGCTGGCCGGCAGGCCAACCGGAGATCAGCGAACTCGGCCTGCCTCTGATCGTCAAGCCCTCTCGGGTTGGATCGACGGTCGGCCTTTCTCTGATGTCTGATCCGAGCGAGCTCGACGCGGCGGTGGGGAAGGCCCTGACCTTCGACGATCAGGTGATCCTCGAACGGTTCCTTCCCGGAAGGGAGTACACCGCAGGGGTGCTGGGCGGCCAGGCCCTGGGCGTCGGCGAGATCATCCCGCCTGACGTGATCTTCGACTTCCACAGCAAGTACACCCCCGGCCGCGCCCAGGAGGTCTTCCCGGCCGAGATCGACGAAGACCTCGAGAACCGCTTCCTCGAACTCGCCCTCGCTGCCCACGAGGCCCTGGCTCTCCGCGACTTCTCCCGCGTCGACTTCCGCCTCGACGCGACGGGCTCTCCCTGTTGCCTCGAGGTCAACACCCTGCCGGGCATGACGCCGACCAGCCTCCTCCCCCAATCTGCCGCGGTCTTCGGGATCTCGTTTGAGGAACTCTGCGCGCGGATGATCGGTCTGGCGCTGAATCGTTAGAGCCGCAAAACGGAGCCGGCCTTGCGGCCGGCGCGGGTCTCTGGCCGCCTTCGGCGGCAGCCGGCGGGGACGCCGGCGCACCCAGTCGTTGCGGCGTGGGCTATTAGCCGGCCGCCGCCGACCGAGGCCGGTGCAGGACGCGGTCGAGCGCCCCGCGCAGGTCGGCCACCAGGTCGTCCGCGTGCTCGATTCCGATCGAGAGTCGCAGAAGCTGGTCGCCGATGCCGGCCGCGGCGCGGGCTTCCGCCGTCATCGAGGCGTGGCTCATCGTGGCCGGATGGGAAATCAGGCTCTCGACGCCGCCAAGGGACTCGGCGAAGGAGAAGCACGTCAGGTGCGAGACCATGTGGGCTACGTCGCCCGCGTCGCCTCGGAGGTCGAAGCTCGCCATGGCGCCGAAGCCATCCTGCTGGCGCCTGGCGATTTCGTGGCCCGGATGGTCGGGCAGGCTCGGGTGGAAGACCCTGGCCACCGAGGGATGTCCGGAGAGCATGTCGACCACCGCCAGCGCGTTCTCCTCGTGGCAGCGCAGGCGACTGTGCAGGGTGCGCAGGCCGCGGAGGGTCAGGTAGCTGTCGAACGGCGCGCCGGCCACGCCCATCATGTTCGCCCACTCCTCGAAGAACTCGTGGAGTTCCTCGGTGGCCGCGACAATCGCGCCGCCGATCACGTCGCTGTGGCCGTTCAGGTACTTCGTCGTCGAGTGGACCACCACGTCGGCGCCCCACTCGATGGGCCGCTGGAGCGCCGGCGACATGAACGTGTTGTCCGCGACGACCAGCGCGCCGGCCCGTTTCGCGTGCCGGCACGCGGCCTCCAGGTCGGTGATCCGGAGCAACGGGTTGCTGGGCGTTTCGACCAGGACGAGCTTCGGTCGGGAAGCGATCGCCGCGGCCATGGACTCCGCGTCCGTCAGGTCGACGAAGTCGACTTCGAGCAGGCCACGCTGTTGGTAACGGTCCAGGAGCCGGAACGTGCCGCCGTAGCAGTCGTGGGCCGCGACGATTCGATCCCCAGGGTCCAGCAGTTGGCAGACGAGGGTCACCGCCGCCATGCCGGAGGCTGTGACCACCGCGCCGTGGCCGCCCTCGGCCTCGGCTAGCGCAGCCGCGAGCGCCGAACGCGTCGGATTGCCGGAGCGCGTGTAGTCGTAGGGACGCTTGCTGTCCAGGCCGGCGAACGTGAAGTTGGCCGACAGGTGGAGCGGCGGAACGACGGCTCCGTGGTGTTCGTCGGTGGCGAGCGCCGCGCGAACGGCGCGGGTTGCCGGGTCGTGGTTCGAGGTCATGTGAGTCTCCGGTCGAAAGGGGTTGGGTGGTCCCGCTTGCGCGGAACGGGTTCAACGCTCTCTCGAGAAGACTTCTACGGAGAGTGAACCGGAGGTGGCGTCGAGACCGCGTTTAGGCGGCTCTTGACTCATCTCTCGGCAAGTCCCGCGCAGCCACTAACGGAGGCGGAACTCCCGTAGGAGTTGGCACCTTCCCGGGAATGCGAACCCCCGGTGGTTGCCCCGGCGTCAACGGGCCTAATCCCTCAGCCGGTCTCGATGAGTTGCTCCGGCCGCGGACAACCGTGCCGGAACGTGCGGATCGTAGCAGATGGCGGGCCGCCGTCCCGTCTCGCGGCCACGACGGTGCTATGCTGCGGAGTGATCCCACCGACTTGGATTCCGGCGGCGAACGCCGCGTTTTTTTTGTTTGGTTGCCCCGCGGTTGTGCCCACGAGATGGGGCGATGGAAGGAGGCCTTGATGAGGAATTTGGTTGGTTGGACTCGGGCGGTTGCGCTTCTTGCGTCGGCCCTTGCACTCTGCGCCACGGGAGCATGGGCGCAGGCGACCGGACAGTTGAGCGGCTTCGTTACGGATGAGGAAGGCGGCGCCCTGCCAGGCGTCAGCGTGACCGTGACGAACGTCGCCACGAACCAGTCCCGGCTCGTGATGACGGGACAGGACGGCTACTTCGCGGCGCCGCTGCTGGCGCCGGGCGACTACAACGTGACGGCGGCGCTCGAGGGCTTCGTCCAGTTGAGCCGGGAAGGCGTGCGGGTCACCGTCGCCGAAACTGCCCGGATCAGCATGTCGCTGGCGGTCGGCGAGTTCTCTGAGACGATGACGGTCACCGGCGAGACGCCCCTGATCGAGACCTCGAACGCCACCCTGGGCATCGTCGTCGACGAGGCGAAGATCGTCCAGTTGCCTCTCAACGGCCGGAACTTCACCCAGTTGGGGACGTTGATCCCGGGCGTGGTCGAACCTCCGGCGCGCCTGGGCGGGGCGCGCGGCGACGCGGACGCCGCGATTCACGGCTTTGGCGCCGCGACCGCCGGCTTCAGCGTCAACGGCGTGCGCAGCCAGTCGAACAACTTCCTGCTCGACGGCGCCGCGAACAACGACACGTTCAACACCGGTTTCGTCGTCCGTCCGCCGCCGGACGCGATCGAGGAGTTCAAGATCCTGACTCACTCCTACACGGCGGAGTACGGGCGCAACGCCGGTTCGATCGTGAACGTGGTGACCAAGTCGGGCGGCAACAGCCTCCGGGGGAGTGTCTGGGAGTTCAACCGCGACGATTCGTTCGAGTCGCGCAACTACTTCTCGCCGCCCGACCAGGAGAAGCCGACCCTCGCGCAGGACCAGTTCGGCGGCACGATCGGCGGTCCGATGATGACGGACCGGCTGTTCGGCTTCGGCTACTACGAGGGCTTCCGCAACACCCGCGGCACGACCCAGAACATCGCGGTCATGTCCGCCGCCGAGCGGATGGGCGATTTCTCGGGCGGCGGCACGATCATCGACCCGATGACCGGCGAGCCCTTTCCGGGCAACGTGATCCCGGCCAACCGGCTGAGCCCGATCGCGACCAGGCTGATCAGCGACTTCATGCCGCTTCCGAACGCCGGTGGTCGGTACATCGCGTCACCGGACGTGACGGACGACCGCGACCAGTTCGGGCTTCGCCTGGACTACCGGATCACCGACTCGCAGAACGTTCTGCTACGCGCTCTCAGGAGCACCTCGGACCGCTTCGAGCCGCCCACGGTGCGGCCGATCGGCAACACCGCGGCGTCGACGCTCGAGGACTACATGCTGTCCCACACCGCCACGGTGGGGTCGAACGTTTTCAACCAGGTGCGCTACATGACGAGTGCGATCGACGCGGAGCCGGTGGTGACCAGCGGCATCACGAACTCCGAGTACGGCATCAACCTGCCGAACATCAACGCGTTGGCCGTCGGCCTGCCGCAGTTCTCGATCTCGGGCTTCCCGAGCCTGGGCGACCGCAATCAGCCCTTCGTCAAGCGGGAGAACGAGGTCGAGCAGCTCACGGAGGACCTCACGATCCTGCGCGGCAGCCACACGATCAAGACCGGCATCGATGTCCGCAACGAGAAGATGTTCATCGGTTTCATCAACCGGCCGAACGGCGACTTCGTGTTCAGGGGCACGCACACCGGCAGTGCCGCGGCCGACTTTCTGCTCGGGTTGCCCGCCTTCATCCGGACCGCGGTGCCGGGCGCCGACTCGATCAACGAGGGCGACGGCTGGCTGTACTCCGGGTACATCCAGGACGAAATCCGGGTCACACCGCGGATGACGTTGAACCTCGGTCTCCGGTACGAACTGGCTGAGCCCTTCGAGGACAGCGGCGACGGGCTGAACAGCTTCCGGCCGGGCCAGCAATCGACGCGCTTTCCCGATGCGCCGACCGGTCTCGTGTACCCGGGCGATGCGGGGGTGCCCGCGGGGACGTACGACACGGACTCGAACAACTTCGCGCCGCGGCTGGCGATGGTCTGGGACCCGGAGGGCAACGGCCGTTCGAGCCTCCGTCTGGGTTGGGGACTGTTCTTCGACAGCCTGCCGGGTCAGGGTGACTTCTTCCAGAACTCGGTCCTGGCGCCGCCGTTCAACCCCTTGGTACAGCTCAACGCGCCACCCAACGAAGTGACCCTCGCGGACCCGCTGGCGAACCTCACGGGCGGCCCGACGAGGTTCCCGCCGGGGATCATCTTCATCGGCTGGGGCGAGCACTTCACCACTCCGAACTACCAGCACTACAACGTGACGTATCAGCGTCAACTCGGGCAGAGCATCGGCGTCGAGGTCGGCTGGGTCGGGTCGCGGGGCCGGAACCTGCCCATCTTCATGGAGGTCAACCCACGGGTCGTCGAGCCCGGCCAGACCACGCTGGGGCCGCGCACGTTCTCGGCCTTCAGCTTGGTGCGGCCGACCTTCACCGTGGCGAAGTCCTGGTACGACGCGATACAGGCCAGTGTGCGGATGCGGCCTACCCGCGGTCTCAACTTCCTCTTCTCGTACACCTACGGCGAATCGGAGGACCACGTCTCGGGGCTCAACATCGGCGGAGAGGAGCGGCCGATCATTCCGGTCGACCTGGAGCGGCTGAGCTCGATCGAACAGGCGCTTGAGCGTGAACGCGGCCCTTCGCTGTTCGATGTCCGGCACCGCCTGGTGCTCAGCTTCGGCTACGACCTGCCGTCGTTTGAGAACAGCAGCGCCTTCACGCGCGGACTGTTCGGCAACTGGCAGTTGAACGGCATCCTGCAGTTCCAGACCGGCTATCCGTTCCCGATCCGGGTCCGTGGCGACGACATCCGGGGTTTGACCTCGCGTCCGGACCAGGTCTGCGACCCGAACGAGGGCGCGCCCAGAACGGTTGACCAGTGGTTCAACACGGAGTGCTTCGTGCCGCTGAGCCTGGCCGAAACGGCGACGCGCCGCGGCAACGCGGACCGCAACATCCTCCGCGGTCCGGACTTCGAGCGCGTCGACCTGTCGCTGATCAAGAACATCCCGGTAGGCGGCGACGACCGGTCGCTGCAGCTTCGGATCGAGGCGTTCAACGTCTTCGACCGGGTCAACTTCGCCCAGCCGGGCAACCGGGTCGGCGACCGGGACTACGGCGTGATCACCGCCACGAACGGCGACGGAAGGATCGTCCAGCTCGGCGTCAAGTACAACTTCTGAGGCCGCGTTCGTGGCAGCACCCGCCTGTCGAAGGGCCTGAGGGGCGGCCTGCAGAGGCCGCGCCCTCAGTCTGCTCCGGCTGCTTTCTGCCGATGCACGAACCAGAGGTTGCGGGTGTAGACGAGAATGCCGCCGCTTTGGCCGACAATGAAGACCCACTCCTGAATCCAGATGGCGTAGCTCAGTAACGCCATGCCGCCGCCCAGGCTCAGGTACCAGAACACGATCGGGACGATGCTCTGCTTGCGGCGTTCCGTGGCAATCCACTGAACGATGAAGCGGGAGCCGAACAGGGCCTGACCTCCGTAGCCGACGACTAGCCAGATGTTCTCCGGTGTGAGTGATGGCATGGCGGACTCTCCAGTGGGTGGGTTGCGACGGAGACGGCGCGACGGCGGTACCAGACGACGCCTAACAGATCGAGGACTCCGCGAAGGAACCGGCCGCGGATCGTGTACTTGCTCTTGCCGTGGGTGCGGGGACGGTGTCCGACCGCGATCTCAGCGTATGTTCCTCCGTGCCGAAGCGCCAGCACGGGCAGGAAGCGGTGAAGACCGTTGAACGCGGGTAGATCGTCGAGCACGGCGGCGCGGTAGCCCTTCAGGGCGCAACCGATGTCCGTGCAGGGGTCGCCAAGGACGAATCGCCGGACCCGGTTCGAGATCCGGCTCGCAAGCCGCCGCGGGAGCGGATCGCGGCGGGTGGCGCGTACTCCGGAGCCGACGTCGTGCTTTTCGAGCAGAGCGACGATGGCCGGAATGTCGGCCGGATCGTTCTGGAGGTCGGCGTCGATCGTCACGATCAGAGGTGCCCGGGCGGCGCGAATCCCGGCCAGCAAGGCCGCTGACTGGCCGCCGTGCCGGCGGAGGCTGAAGGCCCGGACGCTCGTATCCGTTTCGACCAGCCCGGCAAGTGTCTCCGGGCTGCCGTCGGTACTCCGGTCGTCGACGAGGATCAACTCGTAGTCGATGCCCGTCGCGGCCATCGCCTCAGCGGTTTCGGCCACCAGACGTTCCAGATTGCCTGCCTCGTTGAAGACCGGCGCGACGATGGAGAGTTGCGGCGGCATGGCGGCTGCTCCGATCCTAGCTATCGGTGCGCGTTGATACCCTCCCGCCCGTGCTCCTGATCGTCCGCCACGGCGAAACCGCCTCGAACGCCGCCCGGATCGTCCAGGTGCCGGAGACGCCGCTCAACGAGCGAGGCGTGGCTCAAGCGGCGCGGTTGGCGAAGCGGCTGGTGGAGCATCACCGGCAACGGCCGATCGGGCAGGTCGTGGCGAGCGATCTTCGGCGGGCCGAAATGACGGCCGAGCCGGTGGCGGAGGCCCTCGGTCTGCCCCTCGTCGTCGAGCCGCTTCTCGCCGAGCGCAACTTCGGCGACTTGCGAGGTCGGGCATATGCCGACATCGGAGTGGACATCATGGAGCCTGGATACAGACCTCCGTCGGGGGAGGATTGGCCGTCTTTCCACAGACGTGTCGATCAGGCGTGGAGCAGAATCCGGGAACTCGCCGGGCAAGCGGAGGGCGACAGCGTCTTCGTCACTCACGGCCTGGTCTGCCACTCGCTGGCGCTGCGTCACCTCAGTATTCAAGGCGGCATGGAGCAGCCGGATCGCTGGGGCAACACCTCGGTCACGCATGTCGAGGCTCGGTCGCCGTGGAGGGCGACCCGAATCAACTGTTGCGACCACCTGGACGCGGTAACCGCCGACGGCGCCCAGATGTCGGGCATCTGACGGACCCGGCTGCGACCCGGCTGAGACGGGCGGGCGCCACGCTCGGATAGAGTTCGGCTCTCCTGCCTCTTCGGGAAGAACCGGGGTCGACGGCGGGTTGCAGTCTGCGTAGCCGGGCCTCTGTGCCCGAAGCTGCGGCTGTGCCCGTTCCCGAGCCGGAAGTCTGCAGGTGGCATTTCTCCAGGAAACGACCCAGGACGAACCCTTCGAGATGACCGTGGACTTGAGCGAAACCGTTCCATCCGACCAGGCTGTGGCGCCCAAGGTGGCGCCGCCGACCGGTCCCGCCGTAGCCGGGGTCAGCGAAGAGCTCCGGAGTGAGATCGCCGCTCAGGCAGACCTGCTGCAGCGCGTTCGCCTGGAGGTGGGAAAGGTCATCGTCGGTCAGACCTACATGATCGACCGCCTCCTGATGGCCCTGATCGCGGACGGGCACGTTCTGATCGAGGGGATTCCGGGCCTGGCCAAGACGACCGCGATCAAGACGCTCTCGCAGGCGGTCGAGACGGGGTTCTCCCGCATTCAGTTCACGCCCGATCTCCTGCCCGCGGATCTCCTCGGCACCCAGATCTACCGCGTGGACCAGCACGACTTTCAGGTCAAGCAGGGGCCGATCTTCACGAACCTGCTGCTCGCGGACGAGATCAACCGGGCTCCCGCGAAGGTCCAGAGCGCGCTGCTCGAGGCGATGCAGGAACGTCAGGTCACGCTCGGCGATGAGACCTTCGATCTCCCCGATCCGTTCCTTGTGCTGGCGACGCAGAATCCGATCGAGCAGGAAGGCACGTATCCGCTACCGGAAGCTCAAGTCGACCGGTTCATGCTCAAGCTGCGCGTGGACTACCCGAGCCGGGAAGAAGAGCGGGAGATCATGCGCCGGATGGCCCGGCGCGAGCGTCCGGTCGTCGAAGCGGTCGTGAGGCCGGATGACATCCGACGGGCGCGGGACGTGGCGGACGCGATCTACCTGGACCCCAAGGTCGAGGAGTACATCGTCGATCTCGTGTTCGCGACCCGGGAGCCGGCGGAAGTCGGACTGGAACGGCTGGAACCCCTCATCGAGTATGGGGCGTCGCCGCGGGCGACGATCTTCCTCGCCGCGGCGGCTCGCGTGCAGGCCTTGATGTCGGGCCGGCCCTATGTGACGCCGCAGGACGTGAAGACGGTGGGCGCCGACGTCCTGAGGCACCGCGTGCTGGTGTCGTACGAGGCGGAGGCTCGCGATCTCAGCGCGGACGATCTGATCCAGGAGATCATGGGCACGGTCGACGTTCCCTGAGGCGATCGATGTGGTTCTTCCGGCGTCACGAACCCGCGGACCAGGAGCAGCAAGGGGCAGCGCGCTCATCCGAGTTGCTCGCGCCTGAACTGCTGGCGAGGATCAAGACGATCCAGCTTCGCACCCAACGCCTCGTGACGGACGCCCTCGCGGGGGAGTACCACAGCGCTTTCAAGGGGCGGGGCATGGAGTTCGAGCAGGTGCGCGAGTACACGCCGGGCGACGACATCCGCCACATCGACTGGAACGTGACGGCGCGCATGTCGAGCCCCTTCGTCAAGGAGCACCGTGAGGAGCGGGAGCTGACGGTCATGCTGATCGTCGACGTCAGTTCGTCGGGCGCCTTCGGCACGGCCCGCAAGCAGAAGCGCGAGGTCGTCGCCGAGGTCGCCGCCGTGCTCGCCTACCTCGCGATCCAGAACAACGATCGGGTGGGGATGATCATCTTCTCGGACCGGATCGAGCACTTCATTCCGCCCAAGAAAGGCCGCTCTCACGTTTGGCGCGTGATTCGAGAGGTCCTGAGCTTCCGCCCCACGGGCCAGGGCACCGATCTCGACGGCGCGCTGGACTACCTGGGCCGCGTCGTGCCGCGTCGGTCGGTGGGCTTCGTGATCTCGGACTTCCTGGATGAGGGCTTCTCCGAGCGTTTGCGGGTGGCGGGTCGCCGCCACGACCTGACCGCGATCCGCGTCCTCGACCAGCGCGAGGTCGGGCTGCCAAGGATGGGACTCGTCGAACTCGAAGACGCGGAGACCGGGGAGACGATCGTCATCGACACGGCGAGCCGGCGAGTGTCGGAGAGTTTCGCCGCCCTGGCCCGGGAGGATCTGGCACGGCGATCCGAGCAGTTTCGCCACTCCGGCGTCGGCGAGATCCAGGTCTGGGCCGATCGTCCGTGGATCGATCCGATCGTCCGCTACCTGCGGGCGCGCGAAAAGACTGTGCGGGTGTAGGAGCCGGAGAGGCCGTGTACTCCCGCCCTCAGCCCCGCTGCCACGCTCAGCGCCGTTGCCGCTTCCGTGATCGGGCGGTTCCCGCGGCGGCCGTTTCGCTGCTGCCTCTCCTCCTCGCGTGCGCCGGCGCCGAAGAGCAGGCTGGCAGCGCCGAGGCGCCGAAGCCGCCCGCCGAGCTGCGGGCCGCGGTGGACCGCGCCACCGCCACGACGGGCGACCTGATCACCTATGAGGTGGAAGTTGAGCGCGACCCGGAGGTAAACGTCGAGCTACCCGATCCCGGAGTCGACATCGCGGGCTTCCGGATCGTCGACCTCGGCCAGGATCCGCCGGAGACGCTTGCTTCGGGCAGGATTCTGGAACGCCGCTGGTTCCAGCTCCGCGCCGACCTCGTCGGCTCCTACATGCTGCCGGCCCTCTCCGCCGGGTACAGCGATCCCGGCGGTGACGCGGGAGACCTCCAGACACCGGAGATCCCGGTTGAGGTCGAGTCGGTGCTGCCAGCGGACGGCACCGAAGTAACGGACATCCGCGACATCAAGCCCCTGCGGCGGGTCGAGACCGGCAGACCGTGGCTGTTGTGGCTCGGGCTTGCCGTCGCCGTTCTTGCTCTGGCGCTGGCGTCGTGGTGGTGGCGCCGCCAGAGACGGCGGAGAGCGGACGAGGCTTCGGAAACGCCCGTGATTCCGCCTTACGACCTGGCGATCCAGGAGCTGCAGCGGTTGCGTCGCACCGACTTCTCGAACCTGCGGGAACTGCGCCAGTACTACTTCGCCATCTCGGTGGTCGTTCGGGCGTACGTCGAGGGTCGTTTCGGTCTGAACGCAACCGATCTGACGACGGAGGAGATCCGGAGCCGATTGGCGTTGATCCGGCTCGATCCGGACCAGGCGAGGCGCCTGGAGCGGTTCCTGGTCGCCACGGATCAGGTCAAGTTCGCGGCCCACCTGCCTCTGACGGAGGAGATCGGCCGCACCTACGAGCAGGCCCTGGGCTTCGTTCAGGCTACACGGCCGGTGGAGGAACCCGGTGAGGACGGCGAGGAACCCGCGCCTGACCTCGACCGCACGGGGAAGGCGGCATGACGGAGCAACTCCTGTTCGCCGATGTCCGGTGGCTCTGGGTGCTCCTGCCGCTGTACGTGATCTGGACACTGCTGTGGTGGCTTCGTCCGCGCTTGCGGCAACTGACCAGGTCGAGTGGTTTCGGGGGCAGGAGTGAGGCGTCCGGCCGAGCGGCGCTGGCGTACTCCTCCCTTGTGCATGCGCGTCAGTCGGCGCGTACGGCGACGCCGACCGTTCGTCGTCTGGTGTCGGCACTCCGTCTGGTCGTGGTCGCCCTCGTGCTGCTCGCCGTGATGCGTCCCCAGACCGGCCGAGCGCTCACCGAGGTGAGCACGGAGGGCATCGACATCGTGCTCGTGATCGACACTTCGGGATCCATGAGGGCGCTCGACCTCGATGCCCACGAGCGCTCGCTCAGTCGCCGCAGGGACCGGCTGGAAGTGGCGAAGGGGGTGGTCGAGACGTTCATCGAGCAGAGGCCGAACGACCGCATTGGCCTGGTCGTGTTCGGGGAGGAGGCGTTCACGCAGTGTCCGCTGACGCTCGACCACGGCATCGCCGCGACCTTTCTCGAACAGTTGGAGATCGGCATGGCGGGCGACGCCACGGCCATCGGGTCGGCGGTCGGCGTGGCGACCAAGCGGCTGAAGGACTCCGAGGCCGAATCGAAGGTCGCGGTCCTGTTGACGGATGGCCGGAGCAACGCCGGTGCCCTGACGCCGCTGCGGGCTGCCGAGGCGGCTGCTGCGCTCGACGTCAAGCTCTACACGATCGGCGTGGGCACCCGCGGTCAGGCTCCGATCGTCGTCGAGACGCGGTTCGGTCCGCGCGTGGTCTACGAAGACGTGGAAATCGACGAGGACACCCTGCGGCAGATGGCGATGGTGACCGGCGGCGCCTACTTCCGGGCGGAAGACGTCGCGGGCCTGGAAGAGATCTACGAGCGGATCGACGAGCTCGAGAAGACCGAGATCACCCAGGAGTCCTACATGGAGTACGAGGAGCGGTTCGCGTGGCTGGTGACACCCGCCGTGTTCCTGCTCCTTCTCGAGGTCGTGCTGCTCGATACCCGTCTGAGGAAGTTGCCGTGAGGGCCGGTGGAAGAGGATCCGGCTTGGTCCGGAGCCGTGGCGAGCACCGCTACCCAACTTTGCCGTTCCTGGTGCCGGTCGCGTGTCTCGTGCTCGGCTGCGAGGTTCGCACCGGCCGACCGGATGCGCTCTGGCTACTGTGGCTGGGACCGGGTCTGCTGCTCTTCTACGTGTACGCGTTCCGCGCTCGGACCCGGCTGCTTGGCCGCTTCGCATCGCGCGAGATGCTGCCGACCCTGGTCGCCGGGGTCAGCCGGCCCCGACGCCGTCTGAAGGCGTTTCTGGTGCTGGTTGCACTGGTTGCTCTGGTGGCGTCTCTTGCCCAGCCGCGCTGGGGCTTCGTCTGGGAAGAGGTCCACCGCGAAGGAGTCGACATCGTGGTCGCGCTCGACGTCTCGGACTCGATGCTCGTGCACGATGCGGAGGCTGGCGGCGAACTCAGCCGCCTCGAACGAGCCAAGCGGGAGATCGCCGACTTGCTCCAGCGTCTGGAGGGCGATCGCATCGCCCTGGTGGCTTTTGCGGGTGAGGCCTTTCTTGAACTTCCGCTCACGCTCGACTACTCGGCGGCGGCTCTCTTCCTGGAGGCCATGGAGCCGGACCTGATTCCAACCAAGGGCACGGCGATCGGTGAGGCGCTCCGGGTCTCGCTCGATGCGTTCGACCGGGTCGCGTCGGTCGGATCCCGTCAATCGCGGGCCGTGATCCTGATGACCGACGGTGAGGATCATCTGGGCGAAGCGCAGGAGGTCGCCGAGGTCGCCGCCGCGGCCGGCGTGCGCGTGTTCGCGATCGGCATCGGCCGGGACGAAGGCGCGCCCATCCCAAGGGCTGGCGGCGGTTTCCGCACCGACCGGCGGGGCGAGATCATCCTGAGCCGGCTGGATGAAGCGGCGTTGCAGCGGATCGCACTGACCACGGGCGGTCGGTATGTCCGTTCGGTGACCGGCGATGTGGACCTGGAACAGATCTACTCTCAGGGGATCAAGGCACAGCTCGAAGACCAGGAACTCGGCTCCAGCCGCCGCCAGCGCTGGCAGGAGCGTTTTCAGTGGCTGCTTGTCATCGCGCTGGTCGCGCTGATGCTGGAACCGCTGATCAGCGATCGGTTGCGGCGCCGGAACGGGACGTTCGAGGGAGGGGACCATGCAACCGCGGTGTGACGTCCCCCGCTCGGCGGTCCTCTTTGCGTGGGCTCTGGCGCTGCCGGTCGCCCTGGCCGCACAGCCGCCGGTCGCGCAGCCGGATGCGGCTTCGACACAGGGGTCGCCGGAGACGCCGCCGGTCGAGTTCTCCTCCCCGTACGATGCGTTCGACGCAGGGGCCTATCCCCAGGCTCTCGACGGCTTCGTGGACCGGCAGACGGAGCGGCCCGATGATCCGGATTTGAGTCTCAACGTCGGCGCGGCGCACTACAAGCTGAACGACTTCGCGTCCGCCGACGCGCAGTTCTACCGGGCCGCGGCAATCGGCGATGACGAGTTGCGTGCGCAGGCTCTCTACAACCTTGGCAACAGCGCGTACCGCCAGGGCAAGCTGGGTGACGCGATCGACTTCTACATGGCCTCGCTGGAGGCGAATCCGGACGACGTGGACACGAAGTTCAACCTGGAGTTCGTGAGGGAGCAGCTGAAGAAGCAACAACAGGAGCAGAACCAGAGCGGTCAGGACCAGGAACAGGAGAGCCAGGAGGGCGCCGAGCAGCAGCCGGAGGACTCGGACCAGGGTGGGGGCGAGCACCCCGAAGACCAGCAGGGGGATCACGGCACCCAGGACCAGGACCAGGACCAGGACCAGTCGGAGGGCGAGGAGCCGGAAGATGGCGACGGCTCCGATGACTCCGATCGCGACGGCGACGGCATCCCCGACACGGAGGATGCGCCGCCCGAGGGCGACGGCCGGGATCCCGCCAACCAGGGTGGTCCTCAGGAGCAGCCGCCAGGCATGACGGCGGAGGAGGCGGAGCGCTACCTCCAGGCACTCGAGGAGGGCCGCCTCGACCCCAATCGGCGTGGTCAGCGCGGCCGAAACAGCCGTCAGGCGAAGGACTGGTAGCAGGTGGACCCGGAAAGACGATCGCTCCATCGGCCTGGCGGGCGATGCTCTGCCGCTCTCGGCTGGTCCGCGGTCCTGTGCGCGTCGCTGGCGGTCATTCCGTGCGCGATACCGGCACAAGCCCAGGCACAGGAAGAGATCCAGGTCACGGTGGACCGCAACCAGGTCACTCTCGGAAACCAGATCTACCTGACCATTCGCATCGACGGCTCACCCGACCAACCGCCGAGACTGCCGGAGCTGCCGGACTTTCGCGTCGTGTCGCGCGGTGAACAGCGCGACTTCCAGCTCATGAACGGCCGGGCCAGCACGAGCACTTCGTACAACTACCTCCTGATTCCCGTGCGGGTCGGCATCTTCGAGATCGGTGCGGCCGTCGCGGTGGTCAGCGGCGTGGAAGTCAGGAGCCAACCGTTCACGGTCGAGGTCACCGGGGCCGAGGACGCCGGCACCGAGCAGAACAGGGATCTCTTCGTCGCCGCTTCCGTCTCCACGGATCAGCCATGGCAGGGGCAGCAGGTGATCTACACGTGGCGCTTCTACAGCCGGGTGCGGGTCGGTCAGGGCTCGATCGAGGAAATGGACTTCGGTGTGGATGTGGTGGCCGAGGATCTGGGTGAGGTGCGCCAGTTCACGACCGCCATCGACGGCGTCCAGTACTCGGTGAACGAAGTGCGCAAGGCGCTCTTCCCGCAGCGCGCCGGCGAGATCGTCCTGCCGCCGACCCGGCTCGGCGTCGAGGTGTTGGTGGAGGAGCCGCGGCGGCAGAGCCGGCGGCGCGGGATCTTCGACGACTTCGACAGTCTTCTTGGTCGTGGCGGGCGCTGGACGACGAAGTACCTGCTCACGGAGCCGCTGACTCTCGACGTCAAGCCGCTACCGCCGGCCCCGGACGGTTGGAACGGTCTGGTCGGGGAGTTCGATATCCGCGCGTCGTTGAGCAGACGCGCGCTGCAGGTGGGACAGTCGGCCACTCTCGAGGTGCAGGTCGGAGGCGCCGGCAACGTTCAGCTCCTGACCGAGCCCGGCTTTCCCGAACTGCCGGCTTTCAAGGTCTACCCGGACCAACCGGACGCGAGCATCGATCGCACCGGACGCCGGCTCACCGGGCGCAAGGTCTTTCGGAGGGCTCTGGTCCCGCTGGTTGCCGGACCCCTCGACATTCCGCCGATCGATCTCGTCTACTTCGATCCCGAGCTTGGCGAGTACGCGACGCGGTCCACGGGCCGCATCGATCTGGACATCACTCCGGCCGACGGTGAGGAGGAGTTGATGCTCACCGAGTCCCTGGCGCCGACGACGGGCAAGGTCGCCGTGCGGATCCTCGCCGACGATGTTCTGCCGATTCGCCGGGCCGCGGCCGGCATCGTTTCGGCCGATCCCCGGGGCTGGCGTCTGTGGATGTGGATCGCCAGCGGTGTGTTGCCGCCGCTCATGTATCTCACCCTGCTGGCGCACCACCGGCGCGAACGTCGGTACGCCGCCGACGCGACGCTGCGCCGCCGGCAGCGAGCACTGCGCGACGCTCTGTCGGCTGCCAGGAAACTCCGTTCCGGCGCGGGGCCCGATTCCGCGGCGGAGGCTTCCCGGATCGTGCGCCAGTACATCGGGGACAAGCTGGGCATGGAGGGCGCTGCCCTGACGCCCTCGGAAGCGGAGAGCGCGATGGTCCGGGCCGGCGTGGAGACCGAGTTGGCGGGCCGCTGCCGGGAGCAACTCGAACGACTGGAGGTCGCTCAGTACGGCCTGACCACGGTGGCCGGCGGCGGTGGACTGGCGGCGGAGACCAGCAGCGAGGGCCTGAGTTATCTGATCAAGACGATCGACAAGCAGGTCCGTGGGCGGGGGACATGAGACGTCTCGTCCTCGTGGTCGTGTTCGGAACGGTTGCCGCGGTCCCGGGATTCTCCCAGGACGAAGAGCTGCCTGTGGTCATCGAGTCGCAGGCGGCAGACGGGGCTCCGGCGGCCCCGGAACCGGCCGAACTCTGGGTCAACGGCAACGCCGCCTACGAGGCTGGTGACTTCGAGCGAGCGGTTGCCCTTTATCGCGAAATGCAGGAGATGGGCGTCGACAACGGCCACCTGCACTACAACCTTGGGAATGCCTACCTGCGCTCCGGCGAACTCGGACTGTCCATCGCCTCATACCGGCGCTCGCTGGCGCTGCTGCCGCGGGACGAGGACGCCTACGCGAATCTGGCGTTCGCTCGGCGCAGCGCCCGCGATGAGATCGCGCCGCCGGAGCCGCCGGTGCTACTTCGAACCGTGCTGTTCTGGCACTACAGTCTGGCGCCGGATGAGAGCCTGAAGAGCGCGGCGCTGGTCGGTCTCGGCTTCTGGGTCGTGCTTGCCCTGCGGATCTATCGGCCGGCCTCGGAGGTTCTCCGATGGTTCGCCGTTTGCCTGCTGGCGGTTGGGCTTGCCCTGGGCGGCTCGCTCGTAGCACACGCGGCGTTCGACACGGTCATCGCGGTCGTCCTGCCGCAGGAGATCGACCTCCACGCGGCCGCCGGCGAGGGCTCGGTCGTCCGGTTTCGCCTGCACGCCGGCACGGAGGTTCGGGTCATCGAACAGCGCCCGGAGTGGGTTCGCATCGAGTTGCCGGACGGTCAGAGGGGTTGGTCGAGGCGGGAGTACGTCGAGATCGTCGATTGAGCTGAGGCCTTCATGCCCTCCTTCCCGCACCCGATGACTGGCGCGTGGAAGGTTCACCGGTGGCGTGGGCCGCCCCGCCTGGATTCGCGGCGAACCGGCGCCCGAGAATCTCGAAGAAGGCGTCCAGGAACCGGAAGGTCAGACCCCAGACGATGTGTCTCTCCGGGTCGCCCACGACGACGCCGGGGAAGCTGATCTCGGGGTACGGAGGGTGGCGGTAGTCGATGACCCGGGCGGGATCCTCGAACCAGGTCAGCGGCACCCAGAGCGTCTCGGCGACTTCGTAGTTCATGACCAGGTGGTTGCCGGCCCCGCGGGCGACCTCATAGACGAAGGCCGCGATCCGGAGGCGCCTTCCCTGCCCGGCACGCTGCCCCGCCTGATCGTCGAGCCGGCCAATCAGACGCGCGTCTTCCAGGGACAGACCGACTTCTTCGACGGTCTCGCGCTCCGCGGTCTGTCGCAGATCGCGGTCCGTGTCGTCGTGTCGGCCGCCGGGAAACGCCATCTGGCCCGACCACGGGTCCTGCGGCTTCTTCGACCGCTCGATGAACAGTGCTTCCGGTCCGACCGTCGACGGGCGCAGCACCATCGCTACGCTCGCCTCGAATTCAGCCGGCGGCAGGATCCTCGGTTCGTGGGCCGCCAGCCCTCGACGGATATCGGTGATGTTCATGGCAGGTTGAGGCGAGGCGGCCGTACCGGCGCGGCCGGCCGGGCGCGCGCTAGGCGAACGTCGCTTCCAGCCAATCGATCAGGACACGGTTGAACTCCTCGGGCTTCTCCTGCTGTGTCCAGTGGCCGCAATCCTTGATCGTGTGCTTGTCGATGTTGGGCACCAGCGCCTCGATGCCATCGGCGGAAGATGGTGGCAGCACGACGTCGTTCTCGGCGCCGATGTAGAGGCAGGGCTGGTCGATCTTCTGATCGACGTCCTTCATCAGCTCCCAGTTGCGGTCGATGTTGCGGTACCAGTTCACGCCGCCGGTGAAGCCCGTGCGCTCGTAGGTGGTGACGAAGTGGGCGAGTTCCGCGTCGGTCAGCAGCAGCTCGCCGCGCAGGTCGTCCGCCGTACCGTGCTTGATGATCTCGAGCAACTGGAACTTCCGTTCCGGAGCGTCTGCGGGGAGCTTGTTGAACTCCTCCGCATCCCACGAGCCGCGCCGCATGAAGGTGCGGAAGGACTTCTCGGTGTTCGCCTCGAGCACCTCCTCCGCCTTGTAGGGCTCCTGGAAGGCGACGACGTAGTTGTCCTCGCCGCGGATGCGGCGGAGAAGCTCGATCGGCGGCGTGGGCGGCTGGGGTCCGGTCGGTGTGTTCACGCCGACCACCCCGAGCACGCGGCCCGAGTGCAGCCGCGGCATGGCCCAGACCACGCCACCGCCCCAGTCGTGGCCTACGAACACCGCCTTCTCGATGCCGCGGGCGTCGAGCAGGCCGACCAGGTCGGCGCAGAGTTCGCCCATGTTGTAGGCCTCGATCGCCAGGGGCCGCTGGGTGTTGCCGTAGCCCCGCTGATCGGGTGCCAGAACCCGGAAGCCGGCCCCCGACAGCGCCGACAACTGGTGGCGCCAGGAGTAGGCCAACTCCGGGAAGCCGTGGCTCAACACGACGGGCACGCCCTCGGTGCCGGCTTCGTACACGGCCATCCGGAGGCCGCCGTTGGTGCGGACGTACTTCGGCTCGGGCCAGGCCGGGTCGTCGGGCTCAACCGCCGCGGCGGCGCCGGAGTTCGCGGCGAGGGCGGCGGCGCCGGCGGCTGAGCCGGCAATCAGGGTACGGCGGGTCATCGCTGTGTCGGAGTCGCTGGAGTCTTCGTGGGTTGTCATGGAAGGAATCGTAGCCGACCCACCGGCTGCTCTACTTCTACCGGCGCACGGCGGCGATCGAGCAGGTGCGGGCCGCCACGGCCCGAGCCCGGCGGGAGCTTCCCGGTCAGGACGCCGCGTTCGGCGGCCACGGTTTGGTGCGGATGACGCGTCCCACGTCGCCCGGTTCGGCGATCGCACGCTGCTTCGAGAGGACTTCGTTCATCCGCTCGTGGATCTGGGCCGGCATGGGCGTGCTCCGCCGCGTGTCCAGGTCGATGTGGATGCTCAGGAGTTCGTGCGTCGCGGCGACGTAGCCGTCCTCGGCATGCAGCATGCGCATGAAGGTGTGGTACTTCTTGTCGTCGAAGCTCAGGAGTTCCGCTTCGACCACGATGGGCGCCCCCTCCGGCAGTTCTCTCAGCCAGGTGAGGTGGCTGTCGATCGAGAACGTGGAGCGCCGGTTCGATCTGCGGTAGGTCCGGTCGATGCCCAGGAACGCGGTCCAGGGCCCCGTCGCGTCGTCGAAGACGACCAGGTAGTAGCCGGCGTTCATGTGACCGTTGTGGTCGATCCACTCCGGCAGGACCGTGCCGGTCCAGATCTGCTGTGCGTCGGTCATTCGTACAAACCAGCGGTGCCGGAGTCTATGTCCTTGCTACGATCCCGCGCCGTGTACGGCCGCCACGGCATGCGCGGCTTGACTTTCGTCTGCCAGAGCGCGCAGAATCCGCGTCCCCCCTCATGACACACATGACACTCAGTGCCTCACTGGTCAAGCGGCTGAGCAAGCCGGGCGCGAAGCCCTGGCTCCAGGACTGGGTGTCCACAGCCTGAAGACCGACGCAGCGACCTTCTCGGCCGGCCATCCAGTTCAAGGGTGCGCCGGCTTTCTTGTATCCGGAGGATCCCTCCATGCCTTCCCATCCAGCCATCATCGAGTCGACCCTGCGCGAGGGTGAGCAGTTCGCCAACGCCTTCTTCGACAGCGACCAGAAGGTGGAGATCGCGCGCCTCCTGGACGGGTTCGGAGTCGAGTACGTCGAGCTGACCTCGCCGGCTGCGAGTCGAGGCAGCCGGGACGATTGCGAGCGGGTGGCGAACCTCGGTCTTCGCGCCAAGGTACTGACCCACACGCGATGCCATCTGGACGACGCGAAGCTGGCGCTCGAGACCGGCGTCGACGGCATCGACGTCGTGTTCGGCACTTCCCGCTACCTGCGGGAGTACTCCCACGGCAAGAGCATGGAGCAGGTGATCGAGACGGCGGTCGAGGTGGTCGAGTACATCCGGTCGCACGATGTCGAGGTCCGCTTCAGCACGGAGGATTCGTTCCGCAGCGATCTGGACGATCTGATCCGCGCGTACCACGCCGTGAACGCCGTGGGCGTCAACCGGGTGGGGGTGGCGGATACCGTGGGCGTCGCGAGTCCCAGGCAGGTTTACGAGCTGGTACGGCGGCTGAGGCGAGAGGTCGACTGCGACATCGAGTTCCACGGCCACAATGACACCGGCTGTGCGGTCGCCAACGCGTTCTGCGCGCTGGAGGCGGGCGCTACCCATGTCGACACATCGGTGCTCGGCATCGGCGAGCGGAATGGCATCACGCCGCTCGGCGGCCTGGTTGCGCGGCTCTACGCCGAGGATCCCGAGAGCATCCGAAGCCGCTACGACCTGCCACTCCTGCGCGAGATCGAGAACTACGTCGCTTCCCTGGTCGAGGTCGATGTGCCCTTCAACAACTACATCACGGGCTACACGGCGTTCACCCACAAGGCGGGAATTCACGCCAAGGCGATCCTCAACGACCCGTCGAGCTACGAGATCCTGGATCCGGCCGACTTCGGGCTCGACCGCTACGTCCACGTCGCGCATCGGCTCACCGGCTGGAACGCGATCAAGTCCCGCGTCGAGCAGTTGCGACTCGATCTGAGCGATGCGCAGGTCAAGGAAATCACGGCCCACATCAAGGCGCTGGCCGATGAGAAGCCGCTCAGCCTGTCGGACGTTGACGCCCTGCTGCGCGACTACCACACGGCGGAGCTGTTGCCTGCAGTGGCGGGAGCTGCCGGGTGACCGAGGTCGGTCGGCCGACCGACATGGCCCGGACCTTCGCGCAGAAGGCGCTGGCCCGTGCCGCCGGCGAGGAGGCGGTCGCGGTCGGCCAGATCGTCGACGCGCGGCCGGACATTGCCCTCAGCCACGACAACACGGCGCCGATCGCCGAGATCTGGCGGCAGTTCGGACAGGGGCGGGTCGCGATCCCGGAGCGGATGGCGGTGACCCTCGACCACGCCGTTCCGGCGCCGACGGTCCGTCACGCCCGGAACCACGCGGAGGTCCGGGGTTTCGTCGCCGAGCAGGGCGTCGGCCACTTCTTCGAGGTCGGCCGCGGCATCTGCCACCAGGTGCTGAGCGAGGAGGCCGTCGTGCTGCCGGGCGACACCATTCTCGGTTCCGATTCCCACACGCCGCACTTCGGTTGGCTGGGCGCGTTCGGCGCCGGCGTCGGCCGCAGCGAGATGGCTGTGATCTGGGCCACCGGCGAGCTCTGGCTGCGGGTGCCGGAGTCGATCCGGATCCGGCTGGAAGGCGCTCTGGGCGAGTGGGTTACGACGAAGGACGTGGCCTTGACCCTGATCGGCGATCTGGGGGCGGACGGGGCGCTCTACCGGAGCGTCGAGTTCGCCGGTCCCGGGATCGAGGATCTGAGCCTCGACTCGCGCGCGGCCCTGGTCAACATGATGGCGGAGATGGGGGCGAAGAACGCGTACATGCCGCCGGACGACGAGGTGTTCCGGTACCTGGCGGAACGGTTGCTGGCGCGTCCGGGGCGTCGCGGAGGTCGCGGGGCGGAGCCTGGCGAGACCGCGGCGGACCTGGCGGCGCGACTCGAGGAAAGGGCGCTGTACCCGGATACCGGTGCCGGCTACGCGGCCGGGCACAGCCTGGATCTGAGCCGTGTCCAACCTCGTGTAGCCCGCCCGCATCAGGTCGACGACACGGTCGGCATCGGCGAACTCGAAACGGTGCGGGTCCATCAGGCCTTCATCGGCACCTGCACGAACGGCCGGATCGAGGATCTCGGCGCGGTCCACCGCGTGATGGCGGGAAGGCGTACGGCGCCGGGTACGCGAATGGTCATCGTGCCCGCCTCGAGCGAGGTCTGGAGTGAAGCTCTGTCTCGCGGCTGGGTCGCGGATCTCGCGGCGGCCGGCGCCGTCTTCGGCACGCCCGGCTGCGGCCCCTGCATGGGCAACCATCTCGGCGTCCTGGCGCCGGGCGAAGTCTGCATCTCCAGTGCGAACCGGAACTTCCAGGGCCGGATGGGTGACCGGGGCTCGGAGGTCTACCTCGCCTCACCGGCGGTCGTGGCGGCAAGCGCGGTCGCCGGACGGATCGTTCACCCACGGGAGGTCGTGGAATGAACGGTCCGGTCGACGTCGCGCAGCCGTTCCAGGGCCGGGTCTTTCGCTACGGCGACCACGTGAACACGGACGTGATCTTCCCCGGCCGCTACACATACACGAAGAGCCGGCCGGAGGAGGTCGCTCCGCACGCTCTGGAGGATCTCGACCCGACCTTCGTCGAGCGAGTCCGGTCGGGTGACGTGATCGTCGCCGGCTGGAACTGGGGCTGCGGTTCGAGCCGCGAGCAGGCGGCTGTCTGCCTGCGCTATGCCGGCGTCGGCGCGGTGGTCGCGCGGAGTTTCGGGCGCATCTTCTACCGCAATGCGCTGAACAACGGCCTACTCGCGATCGTTTGCCCGGAGGCGGTCGACTCTCTGGAGGAAGGCGGGCAGGTGGAGGTCGATCTCGAGGCATCGATGATCCGTTGCGGCGGTTCCAGTTTCGGTTTCTCGCCCTTCAGCCCGGCCGTGCGGTCGATGATCGCGGCGGGTGGCCTGATCGAGCAGACGAAGCGGCGACTCGCGGCGGAGTAGCCGCACTGTGACCCGAAGCCACGACGAGTCCGCGGCGCCGGTCCGCCTCGCCTGGATCGGCGGCGACGGCATCGGCCCCGAGGTCGTCGATGCCGCGGTGCGGGTCGTCAACGCGGTCTGTGGCGATCGGATCGCGTGGATTGAGGCGGAGATGGGCTGGCGGAGCTTCGAGCGCAGCGGCACCGCCCTGCCCGCGGCGACCGTCGAGGCACTGGAGGGCTGCACCGGAGCCCTGTTCGGCGCCGTTTCCTCGCCGAGCCACGCGGTCGATGGCTATTGCAGCCCGATCGTCGAACTTCGCCGACGGTTGGACCTCTACGCGAACGTGCGTCCGCTCCGCGGCGGCGCCGTCGACGCCGTCGTCGTTCGCGAGAACACGGAGGGCCTCTACGCCGGCCGCGAACGCTGGGAACGGGAAGACGAGGTGGCCGTCGCCGAGCGGGTGATCAGCCGCAGGGCGACGGAACGGATCACGCGCTTCGCCTGCGAACTGGCGCAGTCACGTGCCGCTCAGCGAGGAAAGCGGCCCCGGCTCACCGTCGTCCACAAGGCCAACGTCCTGCGTATGACCGACGGCCTGTTCCGAGAGACCGCACTCGACGTCGCGGCTGGCTTCCCGGAGATCGAAGTCGAGGAGCAACTCGTCGACTCGATGGCCTACCGCATGATCCTCGAGCCGGAGCGCTACGACGTGATCGTCGCGCCGAACCTCTACGGCGACATCCTGAGTGACGCCGGCGCCGCCCTGGTCGGCGGTCTGGGCATCGTCGGCTCCGCCAACTGCGGCGAACGTTTCTGCCTCGCCGAGCCGGTGCACGGCAGTGCCCCGGACATCGCCGGACGGGGAATCGCGAACCCGATCGCCGCCGTCTCCGCGGCCGCGCTGCTCCTGGAGCGGGTCGGTCTCGCCGACGAAGCCGGACGAGTCGAGGAGGCTCTCGCCGAGCACCGCGAAGCCGGTCCCCGAACCCCTGATCGTGGAGGCGGCGCTACGACAGAGGACGTGGTCACAGATCTGCTCCGTCGAGTCTGAGTCGGCTTCGATTCGCTAGCCGCGTAGGACAACCACTTGTCAGCTCCAAGCGTCTCAGTCTTCAACCAAGCGCTTACCCATGCTCAGGACATCGTCTTCCGCGTAGCCGATCGAACGGTAGAACTCCGCGGCCCTGGCGTTCGACCTCCTGACTTGCAGGTTGACCTTGGGACAACCCATCTTCCGCAGCCGTGATTCGGCCTCGTCCATCATGAGTTGTCCGAAGCCCTGCCTCCTGAACTCCGGGGCAACCGCCAGATAGTTGATCCAGCCGCGGTGGCCCTCGTAGCCGGCCATGGTGGTCGCTGTTACTCGGTCGTCGAGGAGCCCGACGAGAAAGAGGCACCGTTGAACCAGCAGCTTTCGCCGGATGTCCTTCACGGGATCGTTCCAGGGAACGACGAGCCCACACCGCCGCCACAGGGCGACCACGTTGTCTTCGTCTGACTCGCGGTAGGCGCGGATCTCCAGCTGCTGCATGAAGAGCTCGCCCTACCGCTGGAACCAGAACGGCTTCCGCTGCAGCTTCTCGCCGGCGATCTCGTTCATCGACAGGGCGTCGAACAGCCTGCCGCCGACCATGACGTAGCGGACCAATTCGGAGTTGCGGAGGTTCTCGAGCGGGTTCTCTTCGAGGACGATCAGGTCGGCGAGTTTGCCGGCTTCCAGGGAGCCGAGGTCGGCCTCCATGCCGATGTAGCGGGCGCCGTTGATCGTGCCGGCGATCAGGGCCCGGTGGGGTGACATCCCACCCTGCTCGAACATCCACATTTCCCAGTGGGCGGCGAGGCCTTCGCGCTGGCCGTGGGCGCCGAGCATGATCTGCACGCCGGCCTGGTCGAGGTCGTTGACCACCTGCGCGGCCAGGATGTGGTTGTACTCGCCTTCCGGCGCCTTCTGGCGGCGGCGGGCACGGGCGTCGATGACCTCCTGCGGCACGTAGTTCAGCAGCCGCTCGTTGGCCCAGACGTCCGTGTGCTCGTACCAGTAGTCCTCGCCCTGGATGCCGCCGAAGGCGACGCCCAGCGTCGGCGTGTTGCCGACGCGGCTGCTGCCCCAGAACTGGATCACGTCGTCGTAGATCGCGCCCACGGAGAGCGAGTGTTCGATGCCGGTGTGGCCGTCGGCGACCATCGTCATGTTGTGCTGGAACAGGGCGCCGCCCTCGTTGACGACGAGCATGCCGAGGTCGCGCGCGGCGGCGACGATCTTCTGCCGCTGGTCGCGCCGGGGCTGGTTGTAGCTCTTGACGCTGATCGCGCCTGCCTTCTGCAGGCGGCGTACGTGCTGTACCGCGTCGTCCGGCGTCTCGACGATCGCGCGGAAGGCGCCGAGGGCGCCGTAGAGGATCGTGCCGGTGGCGAACAGCCGGGGCCCGATGATCTCGCCGGCCTGTTGCATCTCGCTGGCCGCGAAGAAGGTGCTGGTGTCGGTCGAGGGGTCGTGGGCCGTCGTCACGCCGAAGGCGAGCGTTGCGTAGAGCTCGGAGTTCTGCTGCGGGATGATCTCCTGGCTGCCCTGCGGCCCGTGCCAGTGGACATCGACCAGGCCGGGCATGACGGTCATGCCGGCGGCGTCGATCACCGTCGCGTCGGCCGGCACGTCGACCTGGCGTGACGGGCCGATGGCCGCGATCCGGTCGCCGTCGACGAGGACCGTGCCGCGGCGGATGACCTCCATGTTGTCCTCGCCGGCCATCGTGATCAGCCGCGCATTCGTGATCGCGATCCGGCCCTCGGGACGGTGGGCGGTCACCTCGAAGCCGAGGTCGAGGCCGGTCGCGGGCTCCTCGGTTTCGTTGCCGTCTCCGTCCTCGGCCTCGTCGCCTGCCGGTGCGAAGGCGTCCCCGAGCCGGCGCTCGAACAGCTCGGGCCCCAGGGACCAGTACAGGGTTGAGCTGTCGCCCGAGAAGTGGAGGTAGGCGCCGTCGTCGGTCGAGACGTTTCTGACCGGCAGGCCGGGTGTCCGCGGCCCAACCTCGATCGCCTTCGAAGCCGGGGTGAACGGCACGACGTGGGCGTCGAAGCGCTCCGCGAAGGCCAGCCAGCGGCCATCGGGGGAGACCCGCATCTCGGTGGCGACCTTGCTCCCGGCGTGGTCGCGCGTCCGCGTGTCGCCGCTGCTTGCGAGCGGCACGCTGCGAAGCACGCGCCGGTCCCATCTCTCGGTGACCGTGAAGTAGACCCGATCCGGGTCGGCGCCGAAATGAAGGCCGGCGCCGGCTCGGGCGAACCGCACTGGAGTGCTTGCGCCGGCGGCGTCGATCCGGTAGAGCCCCGGGTCTTTCGACCACAACGGGCTCAGAATGCCGCCGCTCCGGCTCTTGCGGTACACGATGGTGCCGCCGTCCGGCGAGAAGGCGGGCTCGAGGTAGAGGCCGGGATCCGGCGTGATCGTCCGCCCCTCGCCACCCGCGGCCGGCGCGATGCGCACCGCGCCCAGGTCCTCGTCGTGCCAGCTCACGTAGACGATCGACTTGCCGTCGCGCGACCAGGACGGGTAGAACTCGTAGTGGTCGTCCTGGGCGGTCAGTCGCCGTGCCTCGCCGATCTCGCCGGTTTCGGGGTCCCGGCCGCGGGTCCATAGCCGCCCGAGGGTCTGGAAGACGACCTGATCGCCGGCGGGGGAGACCTGGATCCAGCGGAGCATCTTCGTCCGGAAGGTGTCCGGCGCCGCCTCGAAGTCGAAGGCGAGAGCCTCCTTCATCCGGTGCGTGGCGCGCACGCGGAACGGGATCCCGCTGACCTCGCGGGTCTCGATGTCGATCCGGTGGAGGCCGCCGCGCGCCCAGAAGACGACGGAGCGGCTGTCCGGCGTCCAGGCCATGCCCGGATAGACGCCGTGAACAGCCCAGATCTCCTGCATGTCCCGGTCGAGCGCGTCATGGATCGGGATGTTCTCGCCGCTTCTCAGATCGTGCAGGAAGAGGTGGCTCTGGAAGCGGATCCGGCGCACGAAGGCGAGGTACCTGCCGTCGGGTGACGGAGTCGGCCGGACGGCGCCGCCGGGCCCCGAGATCACCGTCTCGATCTCCCCGGTCTCGCGATCGATACGGCGGATGGAGTAGATGCCGATGGCCGCGTTCCGGCCGTACTCGTAGACGCCGCCCGGCGTCGTGTCCTGGCTGAAGTAGACGTAGCGCCCGTCCGGCGAGAAGGCCGGTTCGCCGAGGTCCTTCTGCTCGTTCGGCTTCTCGTTCAACTGGAGGCCCGCGCCCTCGCCGCTCGCGTGGTAGAGCCAGATCTCGCCGCTGCCGATAGAACGCGTAGACACGAAGTGCTTGCGGGCGGCGATGAAGCGGCCGTCCGGGCTCCAGACCGGGTTGTTGACGAGACGGAAGTCCTCGCGGCTGATCTGCTTCGGCTCGCCGCCGGCAACCGGGATCGTCCAGACGTTGTCGCCGCCGCTCCGGTCGCTGATGAAGGCGACCCGGCTGCCGTCCGGGCTGAAGCGAGGCATCATGTCCCAGGCCATGCCGTTCGTCAGCGCCTCGGCTTCGCCGCCTCCCATCGGCAGCAGGTAGAGGTCGCCCAGCAGGTCGAAGACGATCCGCTCGCCGTCCGGCGACACGTCGAGGCCGATCCAGGTGCCTTCGGTCGTGTCGATCTCGACTTCGACCTCGTCCCCGGGCGGGTCGTTCACGTCCCACGTCGCGTCGTCGTCGCCGGCGAGGGCCGGAAGGGCGGCGAGCGCCAGGAGCAGGCCGGCGGAGAGCAGGAAGGGAAGGCTGGAGCGGAGGGATCGGCGTGTCATCCCGCGAGTCTACGACCGATCGGGAATGCCCCAGCGGGGCCGGGCGCTACGGCTGCCAGAGGTAGTTGAACTTGATGATCAGCTCGCGGCGTGCCGTCTGCCTGGCGCTGAAGGTCGGAGCGTCCCAGTTGTGGTTGTAGACGACGAAGAGGTTGGCGCCGGGCTTGTAGATCCAGTTGAAGCGCACGTTGATCCCGGCGAGCTGCGCCGCTTCGTTGTACTGGGCGAGCGTGTTGAGGCGCAGGTCCGGGGTGAACGCTGCGTCGAGGCGTACGGTGTAGATCGTGGCGGTGAAGTCGCCCTGCGGCAGCGTGATGTCGTTGTAGTTCCACTGGAACTCGGTCAGCAGGTGGCGCGAGAGGCGGAGGAAATTTGACAACATGTAGCTGCGGCGGTCGCCGCCGAAGAACTCGCCAACGTTGATGTTGCCGCGCCAGGCCAGGCGCCGGCCCTGGTTGGAGAAGCCGCGCAGGAAGATCGAGTTGAAGCGGTAGAGGCCGGCCGGGATCACGATGCCGGGACGGATCTCGAACGGCTCGAAGAGCTGCTCGATCTCGTCGACGAAGGCCAGGCGAAACCGGTCGTCGCCGGTGGTGCGCATGCCGATGGGCGCCAGGAGGAGCCTGCGGCTCTCCACGCTGCCCAGGCTCTCCCGCTCGAAGTAGTCGAGTTCCGCTTCGAACAACACGCTGCGGACGACACCGCGGTTCACTCGCGGTTCCCAGCGCACCCTCGGGTTGTAGCGCCGGAAATCCCGGCGCAGGAGGAAACCCGAACCGGGGTTGAAGTCGCCCTGGGCTTCGGTCAAATCGACGCTGGCGCGCACGGTGCGCGTCGTGTAGGCCCAGCCGGTGCCGAGGGCGCCGGTGTCTCCGCTTCGACCTTCGTCCTCACTGGCGGCGCCGAACAGGTAGAACTGGGACTGCCGGTTCGGCTTGTAGTCGAGGTCGACGCCGTAGAGCCGATTGCCTTCGCCGGCGCGCGGGTCGAGTTCGGTGTAGATCATGCCGACGCTCGACCGCTCGCCGAGATCGCGCTTGAGCCGGAAGACGCTGTGTTGGGCGGCGGCCGTTGCAGGCCGATTCCCCATCGCCAGGGCCTCGGTGCCAACGGTCAGCAGGCCGAGGTTCCAGGCACCGGCTCGGCCGGTGAGGCGGGCGCCGAGGTCGATGGGAACCTCCTCGCCGCGATCGAGGCCGATGCGCCTGGAGAAGAAGGCCTTCATCAGCGGCGGCTGGTTTCCCCCTCCCGGACTCGGCGGCCCGAACTCGAAGATGCCCGCGTTCTCCAGGAAGAACTCCCGTTTTTCGGGAAAGAAGAGCGAGAAGCGGGTGAGGTTGACCTGCTGCTGGTCGACTTCCACCTGCGCGAAGTCGGTGTTGTAGGTGAGATCGAGCGTCAGCGACTTCGTCAGTCCCCACTTCAGGTCGATGCCGCCGTCGATGTCGTCGAGCGTCCCGCTCGCCGGAACGCGCGGCGTTTCCGCGGCGGATGCCAGCACGAACGGTTTGACATCCAGGCGTCTTCCCGGCACGACACCCGAGATCCCGGTGAGGTCGCCTGCCAGCGAGACCCAGTGCGCCGCATACATGCGGCTGACCGCGCGCGGGCCGATCTCCCGTCCGATCGGCGCCCAGTTGCTCTCTTCGTTCGTCCGGCGCACTACCCGGCGGACGTTGAGGCCCCATGTGCTCGCCGCCGGGTCGAATCGCAGGGTAGAGAAGGGGATCGCGACCTCGGCCTGCCAGCCCTCCGCCGTCCTTCGGGCCGTGGCCCTCCAGACCCCGTTCCACTCGATGTTCTGATCCTTGCCCTCCTCGGTGACCAGCGAGTCCGTGCGGGCGCCGAGGGGATTGACCTCGAAGGTGACGCTGTTGCGCTGGTCGTGGAAGGTGTCCAGCACGATGGCCAGCGAGTCGTCGTTGCGGCCGTGGTCCGAATCGCGCTGCAGTTCCTTCGCGACGATGGCCTCCGGCTGGGAGTCGAAAGCGCGGATTCCGAAGTACAGGACCGTGTCCGTGTAGACGACGGAGAACTCGGTCTGCTGCGCGGCCGGGCGGTCGTCCTCCGGCTCGCGGGCCGTGAAACCGGAGGCCACTTCGGCCTGGTCCCAGGCGGCCTCGTCGAGCAGGCCGTCGACGCGGATCGGTGTGTCGATGCGGAGCGCCTCGACGGTCGGACGCGGGCTGGTGCTCGTCTGTGCTGCTGCGGGAGAGTGCAGGAGTCCGAGGGCGAGCAGAAACGCGGCCACAGTATGGTCGCCGCTTTGCGGCGGGACTCTCAGAAGCCGGCCGGAAGGCCGGCGCACCCAGTGTGCGCGGCGCAAGCTCCTAGACCGTCTTCGTCCGCTGGTCGGCCAGGCTGAACTCCTGGTGCCAGGTGGAGTCGCCGCCGTCGCCCTTGCGGTCGACGACTACGTCGACGAGGAACGGCTCGCCGGCGCGGGTGACCTCGATACCGCGACGGATTGCGGGCCGGAGATCGGCCGCCGACTCCACCGTCACGCCGTCGACCCCCTGGCTTCGGGCGAGCCCGGCGAAGTCGATGTCCGGATCGCCGAGGTGCATCCCGGTGTAACGGTTCGCCGCCTTCATCCTGCCGTCGTAGCGGGCGTACGCGAAGCGCACGGTCTGGTAGTTCCGGTTGTTCGTGACCACGGTCAGCACCGGCACGCCGTAGCGAGCCTGGGACCAGAAACCGGCGGCGCTGTACATGACCGAGCCGTCGCCGATGTTGCAGACGACTTGCCGGTCGGGCTGGCCGAGCTTGGCGCCGGTCGCGGCGCCGATGCCCCAGCCGAGGCCGGCGCCGGAGGTGGCGAGCCAGGTCTTCTCGCCGTCCCGGTGGCCGGTGGAGAAGAACTGGTTCGAGCCGCTCAGGTTCTCGCTGACGATGATCGCGTTCGGGTCGAGCTCCGTTTCGAGCACATGGCCCAGCTCGTCGGCGTGAATCGGGCTGTTGCCCACGTTTGCGGGGTCGAGTTGGGGCTGCCTGCGAGCGGAATCGGCCCTCGAGGCGCGGATCTTCTTCCGGCGTTCCTCGGTGGTCAGCGACTCGACGGCCTCGACGAGCGCTTCCGCAGCCAGCTTCGTGTTCGCGACGACGGCGCGGCCGAACGGCCGGTCGCCGCCGATCGCCCCGGTGTTCAGGCCGATCCAGGCGCTCCGGGAGCCCTCAGCATCGGGACCGGCGGCGGCGGTGCCGCCGATGTCGCCAACGCCGATGCGGAGCACGAAGTCTCGGCCGCGGCTGTTGTAGCCGCCGGCAAACAGGGAGTGCATGCGTGGGAAGCTGTGGTAGGGCCAGTTCACGTCGGCGACTGGGATCTGCAGGAGCTCTGCGAGTTCGAGCACCGCCTGCTGGGCGCCGGCCTTGCTGACCTCGTCGCCGACGTGGATAATCGGCGACTCGGCTTCGATCAGCATCCGCGCCACTGCCTCGATGTCCTCCGTGCGCGCGGGAATGTCGTCGGGAATCAGGAAGGAGGGGCGGTCGTGGATGGCGGCGCTGACCCCCTTCGCCTCCAGGGCGTGGTTGGCCAGGGCCAGGTAGGTCGGGCCTCCGGGCGCCGTGGTCGCGACCTTGAACGCGCGCCGGAGCATGACCGGAATGGACGCCGGATCCCGGGTCTCCCAGGACATCTTCGTGAACTGCCGGTTCACGTCCTTCTGGTCGAAGCCGGGACGGGCCGCCAGCAGCAGGTTGTCGTCCTGCATCTCGTTGTCGAGCAGGCCGGCGGTCACGATGAGAGCGGAGCCGTCCCGGCTCGAGTTGTAGAGCTGGCCGGCGGACTGCGCGGTGCCGGCGATGACATGGACGTTGACGAGAGCGGGTTCCCCGGAGGCCTTGTGGTAGCCGTCGGCCATCGAGATGACGATCCCCTCATGGAGACCCATGATGAGCTGCATCTTCGGCCGGTCCAGGAAGGCGTCGAACAGGCCGACCTCGAAGGATCCCGGGTTGGTGAACAGGAAGCGGACGCCGGCCGCCTCCATCTGCTCGACCATCAGCTCGCCGCCGGTGCCGTTGGCCGTGCGGCTGCCCGACTCGGGATCGGCGTTCGTCGCCGCGACCGCCGCGTTGGCCGTGGACTCGGCGATCGTGCCGGTGAGCCCCAGGGCGGTCAGGGCCTGAATGAACCCGCGGCGCGAGAGATCGTTGCGGAGGAAGCGGTAGACCAGTTCGTTCACGGTAGAGCCTCCCTGTCGTCAGGATGTCGTTGCGTCAGCGTAGCAGGGGGGCCTGGGGCCGCGCCGCGACGCGAGACGCTATTCGCTGCTAGTATCGCGCGTCCAACGAGACAGCCACGGCGCCCGACGCGGCCACCCGGGCGATGGAGTCGACATGCCCAGAACCTGCCAGATCACCGGCAAGAAGCCGCTCAGCGGCCATAACATCTCGCACGCGCACAATGTCACGAACAAGTGGCAGCGGCCGAACATCCAGACCAAGCGGCTGTACGTCCCTGAACTGAAGCGGACGCTCAAGCTCAAGGTGTCGACGCGCGCTCTGCGGACGATCGACAAGAAGGGCCTGTTGCCCTACCTGAAGAGCCGCGGTCTGACCGTCCGCGACGTCACGTAGCGCCCCTCGCGCAGGTCTCAGGGTTCGGGATCGGCCTCCGGTTCCGCGGGCGAAGCCTCTCCGGCTTCCTCGCTGCTGCCCAGGTATTCCGGCAGCTTGATGCCGACGTTCTTCGTCAGCTCGTGCAGCGGCGGCAGCGAGCCGACGAGGCCGGAGACGAAGTCCGCGGTGGCCGTCTTGCCGTTCTCGCCGCGGCCCGAGTCCCAGACGGTCACGTTGTCGATCTTGAGGTTGGCGATCGCCTTCACCTGCTCCTCGACCAGCTTCGGTAGCTGTTCCGTGGCCAGGAGCAACGCCGCGTTGTCCGCGCCGCCGATCGCCTCGACGATCTGGTCGAAACCCTCCGCCTTCTTCTTGAGCACCGCCTCGATGCCAGCCGCCTCGGCTTCCTTGAGCCGCTGGATGCGGTCCGCGTCGGCCTCGGTCAAGGACCGGATGCCGTCCGCTTCGCCCTGCTTCAGGCGGCGGTTGCGCTCGGCCTCGGCCTCGGCGAGCGTCGCGATCTCTTCCTTCTTGATCTCGGCGGGAACGACGACGTCGGCGCGCTGGGTGGCCTGCTCGCGACTCGCGCGTGCGACCTCGGACTCCTGCTGCGCCGCGTAGGCTTCCTGCAGCGCCTGGGCGGCCTTGACCTTCTCGGCCGCGGAGGCGTCGCGCTCGGCCTCGGCCTCTTTCTTTCTCCGAAGGGAGTCGGACTGGGCGACCCGCACCGCCGACTCGTTCTCGCCTTCCTGGGCGGTTGCCAACGCCTGAGCGACCTGGACCCGGCGGTCTCGCTCCGCAGCCGCTGCGCCGATCTCACCGTCGCGCTCCTGGTCGGCGACCTTGACCTTCGCCTCGTTGATCGCCCGCGCCGCGGCCTCCTTGCCGAGCGCGTCGATGTAGCCGGACTCGTCCGTGATGTCCTGGATGTTGACGTTGATCAGCCGCAGGCCGACCTTCTTCAGCTCGACCTCGACGCCGTTCGAGATGTTCTCGATCAGCTTGTCGCGGTCGGCGTTGATCTCCTCGATCGGCATCGTCGCCAGGACGACGCGCATCTGACCGAAGATGATGTCGCGGGCAAGAGCCGACACGCGCTCCATCTGCATGCCCAGCAGGCGCTCGGCCGCGTTCTCCATGACCCCGGCCTCCGTCGAGATGCCGACCGTGAACGTCGATGGACAGTTGACGCGGATGTTCTGTTTCGAGAGGGCTCCAGTCAGGTTGATGTCCATCGTCATCGGCTCGAGATCGAGGAACTGGTGGGCCTGCAGGATCGGGATGATGAAGGCGGCGCCACCGTGGTAGCACTTCGCCGAGCCGGTGCCGCCGATCTTTCCGTAGACCACGAGGATGCGGTCGGACGGGCAGCGCCGGTAGCGGCTCGAGAGCGAGAAGATGAGGATGAGCACCGCCGCCAGGGCGGACAGGATGAGGATGATCAGGTCCACGTGAGGATTCTCCTAGCTGACTACTACCTGGTTTCTTTCGGGTCGTCGGCTTCCGCATCCAGCGGAGCGACAAGCAGGGTGTTGGAATCGAGAGTGTCGACCACGCGGATGCGGGTCAGAGTCGGGAGATCCTGGTCGTGCCGCGTCATCGCGGCGACCGTGCGCAGCCGGCCCTGGACCAGGACCTCGACCTGTCCGGGCTTCTTCAGACTGCCGCCGATCGGCGCGTACACCTTGCCGGCGACGCCGACCGCGTTCCCGTAGTCGATCGTGCCGCTGTGGCGCAGGCCCATCATCACGCGGATGATCAGGAAGAGGATGCCGGCGAAGAGGAGGCCGACGACGGTGCCGCCGATCGAGGCGGCCAGAGTGGAGTAGCCGGCTCGCATCATCACGACGCCGGTCCAGCCGAAGCCGGCAAGGAAGCCGCTCACGGTGCGCATCGAGAGCAGCGAGGTGCCTTCGCCCTCGGCCGCGTCGAAGATGTCGTCGAGCCCGAAGACCGTCAGGACGACCTGAATCAGGAGGGCCAGGGCGGAGACGATGCCGAGCGCGTAGAAGACGCGATACGCACCCTCCAGGGACCCCCACCAGTTGCTGACTGCCTCCATCGCCTCCCTCTCTTTTCTACGTGGTTTCGGAGTCCATTGTTGAGGCGGCTAGACGCTGCGCGCGGCCCGCTCGATGCCCCGCACCTCGTCGACGCGGAGCAGCAGGAGACCGCCGACCAGGAAGAACACCAGGACGACGGCGATACCGGCGCGTTGTCCGTAGCCGGCGGTGATCAGGCCAAGCAGCAGCGGTCCGAGGAAGGCGGTCGCCTTCCCGGAGAAGGCGAAGAAGCCGAAGAACTCGGACTCGTAGCGCCTGGGCGCGAAGCGGGCCATCAACGAGCGGCTGGCGGATTGGTTGGGGCCGATGAACAGGCCCATCACCATCGCTGCCCCCCAGAACCAGGCCTTGTTCGGCGCCGCCACCGCGGCCAGGGAACAGCCGAACAGACCGACGAGGCTCCACAGGATGGTGGCGCGTCCGCCTATGCGATCGTCGACGAGGCCAAACAGAAACGCGCCCAGCCCGGAGGCGACGTTCAGCGCGATGCCGAACACGATGACCTCCGCCGTGTCCATGCCGAAGGTGCCCGCGGCGTACACGCCGCCGAAGGCGAACACAGTGATCAGGCCGTCGTTGTAGATGAGGCGTGCGACCAGGAAACGGACGATGTCCCTGAAGTCGCGGATTCGAGTCAGAGTGCGGCCGAACTCCAGGAAGGCGCCGCGAATGGCTGCGGCCGTGCCTCGGGCGCCTTCGACCGTTCGCGCCCCGACCTCGTCGCGCAGGAGAAGGAGCGCCGGCAGGCTGAAGAGCAGGAACCAGACCGCGACCAGCAGGTTGGAGGCCCGGACGTTGAAGCCGTTCTCCGTGCTGAGCGCGATCCATGGATCGGCGTCGCCGAGGCCGATCAGCCCGAGCAGCGCCAGCACGAGGCAGGCGAGACCCCCCGCGTAGCCGAGCGCCCAGGCGTAGCCGGAGATGCGCCCGATCGTCTCCGGAGTCGACAACTTGGGCAGGAAGGCGTTGTAGAAGACGAGTCCGACTTCGAAACCGACGTTGCCGATGATGAAGAGCACCAGAGCGGCGAGGACCGCGTTGCCGGTTCCCGGAACGATGAATGTGAGCCAGATCGTGGCGCCGACGGAAACCAGCGTGGCGGCGGCCAGAAAGCGCCGCCGCTGGCCGGAGCGGTCGGCCATCGCTCCCAGCACCGGCGAGATCAGGGCGATGATCAGGGAACTGATCGTGATCCCGCGCGACCACAGGACGGTGCCCCGGTCCGCGTTCTCGGCGAAGGTCTGCGTGAAGTAGGTCGCGTAGACGAAGGTCACCACCAGGGTGGTGAAGGCGGAGTTGGCCCAGTCGTAGAGACACCAGGACGCCACCGCCCCGCGGCGCGGGGCGGGCCCCGATCCGTTGACCTCGCTCTTCAGAACTTCTCGTCCTCCCACCAGGGAAAGTAGGGAGGCATGTCGGAACTCACCTTCAGGGGGAACTCGGCCGCTCGCTTTTCGAGGAAGGAAACGACGCCCTCCCTGGCATCGGCGCTCCGGCCGCGAGTGTAGATGCCCTTCGATTCGACCCGGTGCGCGGCCATCGGCGACTCGGCGTCGAGGGCCTTCCAGAGCATGTGCCTGGTGAGGGCGACTGAGACGGGCGACGTGTTGGCCGCGATCTCGGACGCCAGCTCGCGGGCGGCGGGAAGCAAGTCCTCCGGCGGCAGGACCCGATTGACGAGCCCGGCCTCAAGAGCTTCCGTGGCCGGGAACACGCGGCCCGTCAGTGTCCACTCGGAGGCCCGGCCCATGCCGACCAGGCGAGGCAGGAAGTAGCTGCTGCATGCCTCGGGCACCATCCCGCGGCGGACGAAGACGAAGCCCATCCGCGCTTCGGTGGAGGCGAGGCGGACGTCCATCGGCAGGGTCATCGTGATGCCGACGCCGACCGCCGGGCCGTTGATCGCCGCGATGATCGGCTTGCGAAGGGCGTAGATCCGCAGCGACAGCACGCCACCGCCGTCCCGGTAGGCCTCGAGGTCCGCATTGGAACGGGCGAAGGTGTCTCCGCCGGAGGACAGATCGGCGCCTGCGCAGAAGCCCCGCCCTTCGCCGGTGACGATGATGGCGCGGACGTCGTCGTCCGCGTCCGCGCGGTCGAAGGCGTCCATCATCTCTTGCATCATCTGGCCGTTGAAGGCGTTGAGGCGCTCGGGACGGTTGAGCGTGATCACAAGCACGCCGTCCTCGACATCGTGGCGGATGGCTTCGTAGCCGGCTTCCTGGGGCATCTCGTCGTTCCTGCTGTCGGTGTTCGGTCGGTTCTCTTCCGTCGTTGCGTGCGCGCGGATCAGGATGCGGCTGAAACGCCTGGCACCGGGAAGCGGAGGCAGAACCGCTCGATGTCCTGCCGCATCGCGTCCAGACGTTCGTCGTCGCTGTGGCGTCTGAGTGCATCGATGATCCACTCGCCGAGGAGCTTCATCTCGGGCTCTTCCATGCCGCGGGTCGTCGCCGCGGGACTGCCGAGACGGATGCCGCTGGGGCGAAGCGGCGGCCGGGGGTCGTCGGGGATCAACTGCTTGTTCACCGTGATGGAGACCTTGTCCAGGGTTTCCTCGGCGACCCGGCCATCGATGCCGAAGCTCTTCTGCGTGTCGAGCACCATCATGTGGTTGTCCGTGCCGCCGGTCACGAGTTCCGCTCCGCGGTTCATCAGCTCCTCGGCCAGCACCTTCGCGTTGGTCAGCACTTGCCGGGCGTAGACCGCGAACTCGGGCTCGAGGGCCTTGCCAAGGGTGATCGCGAGCGCGGCGACGGCGTTCATGTGGGGTCCGCCCTGAAGACCGGGGAAGACTGCCTTGTCGATCTTCCGGCGGTGCTCGGCGCGGCACAGGATCAGACCGCTCCGCGGGCCGCGCAGGGTCTTGTGGCCGGTCGTCGTCATCACGTCGAAGCCGTGGTCCATCGGGTTGGACATCGCCTTGCCGGCGATCAGGCCGCCGATGTGCGACACGTCGGCCATCGTGAGCGCGCCGATGTCGTCCGCGATCCGCTTGAACTCGCGGTAGTCGTAGTCCCGCGGGTAGGACGAGTAGCCGCAGAGGATCATCTTCGGCCTGTGTTCGCGAGCCTGCGCGAGCAGGGCGTCGAAGTCGATCGCGCCGTCGTTGTCCGGATCCGTCTTGTAGCGGATGAAGTGGAAGATCCGCCCCATATGGGACACCGGCGCACCATGGGTCAGGTGGCCGCCGTGTGACAGGTCCATCGCGAGCACCGTGTCGCCGGGATCGAGGAAGGCGAAGTACGCGGCCTGGTTCATCGGAGAGCCGGACAGGGCCTGCACGTTCGCGTGCTCGGATCGGAACACCCGGCAGGCGCGCTCGATCGCCAGCCTCTCGACCGCATCGGTGAACTCCTGGCCGCCGTAGTAGCGGCGGCCGGGGTAGCCCTCGGCGTACTTGTTCGTCAGCACCGAGCCGTTCGCCGCGAACACTTCGGGATAGGTGTAGTTCTCGGACGGAATCAGCTCCACCCCGCGCCGTTCACGGTCCTCCTCGCCGACGATCGCCGCCCAGACGGCTGGATCGTTGCGCGCCAACTCCTGCCGGTTCGCTTCCATCGCGCGTGACTCAGGCCTGCGCCGGGCTCAACCGGGCCCGGGTGCCTACTGGATTGCCGCCCTGGCGGCCTCGAGCAGAACGGTCTCCGGCAGACGAACCTCGTAGTCCGGGTTCACGTAGTGGAACGCGATGCGACCATCCGTGTCGAGTACGAACACCGCCGGCACCGGCAGCATGTGGTGATCGTCGCCGGCGTACGCTTCGAGGTCGAGCCGGTAGGACTCCCGGTATCTCCGGACCATCTCCTCGTCCCGGAAGGCGATCCCGAAGGCCTGCGATGCCTTCATGCCGCGATCCGAAAGCAGCCTGTACTTCAGCTCGTTCTTGTCGACTGTCGCCTGCAGTTGCTCCGGGACATCTGGCGAGATGGCGAACAACTGATAGCCGAGGTTGATCAGATCCTGCTCTATCGCTTGCAACTGGCCCAGTTGCGTATTGCAGTACGGTCACCAGCCGCCGCGGTAGAAGATCAGGATCGTCGGCCTGGCCTGCGCCTCGGCGAGCAGATCGACCTCGCCGCCGTCGGTGGTGGGGAGTCGAACGTCCGGTACCGCACTGCCGACCAGAAGCGGCCGAACGTCCTCTGCCGACGCCGGTACGTCGGCGGCCGAAGCCGAAGAAACGGTAGCGCAGACAAGGGCCGCGCCAGCGAGAAGAGTCGTGGTTCGCATGGCCGGCAGGGTATCACGCAGGCGGGCGCCGAGAGGCCTGGTTTCCTTCGCGCGAGGCTCTGCGCTGCTCGATGAGTTCCGCCCACGGGACGACTCCGGTGCGCGCCGCCCAGTCGTCCCACAGCGCGGCGAGTTCGTCGACCCGCTCGGGCATCTCCGCGGCCAGATCATACGCTTCGGTGCGGTCGGCGACCAGGTCGTAGAGTTCCCACGGTCCCGGATGCCGCGACACGAGCTTCCACTTGCCGGAGCGGACAGCCCGGTTGCCTTCGTGCTCCCAGAACACAGCTTCGCGGTCCATCGGTTGCCGGTGAAACGCCGGCAGCAGGCTGGTGCCTTCGATGGGAATCGAGTCCCGTCCCGACCGGCTGGAAGGCTGCTCCGCTCCGGCGGCATCCAGGGCCGTCGCCATCAGATCGACGACATGAGCGGTCTCGCCGACGATGCCGCCACCTTCGGCGATCCTCTCCGGCCAGTGGACGATGAGCGGCGAGGCGATCCCGCCCTCGTGGACCCAGTGCTTGTACAGACGAAACGGCGTGTTGCTGACGTGCGCCCAGTGCGGGCCGTAGCTCTGGTAGCTCGATTCCGGCCCCGGCAGGACGCTCGTGTCGTTGCCGACCGCCACGGGGCTGCCGTCGAGCGCTCGCCTCGGGATGGCGAGCCCATCCCATCTGTCGGTCAGGACTTCGGCACAGCCGCCGTTGTCGGCCAGAAAGAGGATCAACGTGTCGTCGAGCCGGCCAGTCTCCTCGAGAGCCGCGACGACCTCGCCGATACCGCGATCCATGCGGTCGATCTGGGCGGCGTAGACCTCCATCGCACGCTCGAACCAGGGCCGTTCCTCGGCGGGCACGTCGTCCCACGCCGGCACCCGGGAGTCCCGCTCGGCGAGCAGCCAGTCTTCGTCGATCAGACCCAGCTCGACCAGCCGCTCCTGTCGCCGTTCACGGATCGCGTCCCAGCCGGCGGCGTAGCGTCCGCTGTAGCGGGCGATGTCCTCCGGCAGCGCGTGGAGGGGCCAGTGCGGCGCGGTGTGGGCCACGTACAGAAACAACGGATCGCCGCTCCGGTCGCCGGCCGCGTGGTCGCGCACGAAGCGCGCGGCGTGCTCCGATATCGCGTCCGTGTAGTAGTAGACCGGAGCGTCGGGGTCGTCGGGAGGCTCCAGCTCGACGGGCGTGTTGCCTTCCGTAAGCGAGACGGGGTCGTAGAAGCTGCCGGCGCCGTGGATCGTGCCGTAGAAGCGGTCGAAGCCGCGTTGCCGTGGCCAGTTGTGGGTCGAGGTCAGTTCGTCGTTGCCGCTCCAGTGCCCCACGTGGCGGGTGACATGCCACTTGCCCGACATGTAGGTGCCGTAGCCTGCCGCACCCAGTGCCTCGGCGATCGTGATCGCATTCGCCGCCAGGTCGCCGCGGTAGCCGGGCAGTTCGTCATCGCCCATCATGTGTCCGACGCCGGCCTGGTGCGCGTAGAGGCCGGTCAGAAGAGACGCCCGGGTCGGGCAGCAACGGGCCGTGTTGTAGAAGTGGCTGAATCGGAGACCGTTCGAGGCCAGACGGTCGAGGTTGGGCGTGTCGATCTCGCCGCCGTAGCTGCCGAGGTCGGAGAAGCCCATGTCGTCCGCCATGATGAGGACGATGTCGGGCCGTGGCGAGGAGTCGCTGCCGCCGCATCCGAGGGCCGCCAGACCCGTCGCGGTGACCCCCAGTGCCAGACCGATGACGGCGGCCGGGTTCTTGCGTGGCGAGACTGAACCGAGCATGCACGGAGTGTATGCAGAGAGAAGATCGCAACGCGCGTTGTGTGAGTTACGGCCGGATGGACACCGAGGCCTTCCAGGAGCTTGCGCCGCGGAAGCGCCCCGAAGTAAGTTGGGCGGCGCTAGCGTGGCAGAAGGTGCCAGAAGCCGGCGCTTCGCGCCGGACGCCGTGTACGCGGGCCATGAGGCCCGTGCCACGGCCGGCGCAAGGAGTCTTCTGCCGCTCAAGCTCCCACGAGCCATGGACCGGGACACGTACAGAGGCCTGATCGGCCGCTTCGCGACCGGCGTAACGGTCGTGACGACGAACGTTCGCGGTCGGCTTCACGGCATGACCGCAAATGCTGTCTGTTCGCTTTCTCTCGATCCCCTGCAGTTGCTCGTCTGTGTCGACAGGGAGTCGAACTGCTACCAGCAGATGTTGCAGGCGGAGGCCTTCGGAGTCAGCATCCTGGCGTCCGACCAGGAGGAGATCTCGAACCTCTTCGCACGCACGACCGCGCCCGAGGAAGGCTCCTTGCAGGGTGTCGCCTACAAGATCGGCACGCTGGACGCGCCGCTGATCGAGAACGCGATCGCGCATCTCGAGTGCCGGCTCACGGAGCGCCTCGACGGTGGCGACCACATCATCGTGATCGGTGACGTGGTCGCGGGCGAGCAGGTGCGCGACGCGGAGCCGCTGTTGTTCTACGGCGGCCGGTACGGACGCCTCCAGAACTGAGAGCCGTCACGCGACCAGGGGGCAACTCGGGTCGAACTCCCTGTCCACCGCGGCCAGTTCGACAATTGCTTCCTGGATGACCTGCTGCGGTGTCGCCCCCTGTTCCACGCGACGCAACCACTGCATCGCCGGATTGCCTTCCTCGAGGATTCCCTCGATCGGATCGAGCAGGGAGGCGAAGCCGTGGCGTTCCGCCGTCTCGCGGACGCCCTCGAGCATCGATGCGGCCCAGTCCCTAAACGTGAGGGTGCTGCCGTCGATCCAGTTCTTGGCCTCCGCTTCGAGGCTCGCGGTACCCGCGGCGCGTTCGTTCGCGGCGGCGATTGCCTCCAGTTCGCGTGACGATCGTCCGCGCAGGGGATCGAGCTCCGGCCGCTCCAGGACCTGCCACACGCGGGCCTCGTAGAGCGCGGTAACAGCCTGCAGGACGTCCGGGTCGCTGATCCGGTCACAGATGCGGAGTTCCAGACGGTCCAAGACTCTGGGCGTCGCGGGTCCGTTCGGCCGGATGCCCAGCCAGAGGTGCCGTCGGTTCTGCATGGCGCCGGTCTCGAGCTGCTCGTCCATCCAGGCAGCGAACGAGGCGGCGTCCGGGAAGAAGGGAACCCGCTCAGGGGTCAGTGGAAAACGCAGCCAGCGGGCCGAGTGCTGTCCGGTCACCTCGCCCGCGAGGAAGGGTGACGCCGCGGTGAGCGCAAGGAACATCGACGCTTCGAGCCGCAGGACGCGGTATGCGCGCAGCAATTCCTCCGGGTCGTCGACCCCCAGGTTGATGTGCGTCGAGGCGGTGACCACGCGGGTCCCGTAGGTGTCGCGGATGTAGCGGTAGTACGGGTTCTCCGGGTCCGAGATGTAGAACGAATCGCGGCTGGCAAGGGCCAGAGCGCCTCCCGGCACCAGGGTGCAGCCGTGCTCCGCCTCCAGGTACCGCCGGAGGGCGCAGCGCTTCGCCATCAGGCGGTCGATGAGCACCTGGTAGCTCCGGTAGGGCGCGGTCGTGAACTCGACGTTGCGACCATCCGGTTCCGTCGTGTAGCCGTCGAGAGCTTCCTTCACCTGGGCGGAGAGCGGCAACACGTGGCCGTCGGGCCTGCCCGTGTAGACCTCTTCCTCGAGGCCCTTCAGCAGTTGACGGTGCGGCGGACGATGGTCGACGGTCATGTGGTACTCAGGCGCGGCACAGGTAACCGCCTATCGGTCAAGGGCTTAGCGACGGGAAGGAAACGTCGCCGCCGAGCCCGGGATTCTACCCAACGGACGCGGCTCGTGAGCGTTGCTACGATCGCCGGCATGGAGATCCAAGGTAGAAACTGCGTCGTCACCGGCGGCGCGAGTGGCATCGGCAGGGCGCTTTGCCGCCGGTTCGCGGCCGATGGCGCCCGGGGCGTCGTGGTCGCGGATCGCGACGGCGAGGGAGCCAGGGCGGTAGCGAACGAGATCGGCGACGGCGCGATCGCCGTGACCGTCGACGTGGCGGTCGAGAAGCAGGTCCAGGACCTCGTTGCCCGGGCCGAGGCGGCGTTCGGAGACATCGATCTGATGTTCTCCAACGCGGGCATCGGTACCGGAGGCGGAGTAGAGGTGAGCGATGAGGGCTGGCAGAACATCTGGGAGATCAACGTGGTGTCCCACATCTACGCGGCCCGCGCGGTGCTGCCGAAGATGATCGCGCGGGGAGAGGGGTACATCGCCAGCACGTCCTCCGCGGCCGGACTGCTGTCGCAGATCGGTTCGGCGCCCTATGCCGTGACGAAGCACGCCGCGGTCGCGCTCGCGGAGTGGATCGCGATCACCCACGGCAACGAGGGCATCAGGGTATCCGTGCTCTGTCCACAGGCGGTACGCACGGCGATGACCGCGCGGGGCGCCGGCGTCGCCGGGGTGGACGGGATGCTCGAAGCGGAGGAGGTGGCGGAGATCGTCGTGCGGGCGATCGAGCAGGAACGCTTCCTGATCCTTCCGCACCCCGAAGTCCTGGAGTACATGCGTCGCAAGACGGCGGACTACGACCGTTGGCTGAACGGGATGAGACGGCTACGGGAACGGTTCGTGGCCGGCGCCTAGAGTCGCCGGCCGCTGATGCCGGGACCGGCGGCTACTGCTCTTCCGAGCCGCCCATCATCTTCGCCCCCAGGTGAGCGCTGGGCAGGAAGAGAACGATGCCGACGATCCAGAACCAGAGCGGGGACGGAATCGTCGCCATGTTGTAGACCCCGGCGATGAGGAAGAAGGCGCCGACGATGAGGGCCAGCCGACGCTTCGCCTGCCGTGCGATGCGGGCCGCCGTTCCGCCGCCCATGAAGGCGCCCGCGGCCCAGGCGACGAGGACGAAGGCCATGTTCACGGCCGGAATGTCGCCCGGTTCGATCAGCGCGCGGTCGGCGGGCACGCCCTGGGGCAGCGGGAGCAGGGCCATCGCGGCGACCTGAACGATGCTGATCACGATGCCGCCGACGATCAGGCCGGCGGGTACGGCGAGCACGGTTCTCAGCATTCCTTGATTGCTTCCCGCCCTGGAGGTTTCGGTCGACCGGCTGGGTTCCGTGACGCTCGGGCCAAGGGGTAACTATACTGCGCGGCTCACAGCCGAAGTCGAAGGAGTCTTGCCGATGAAGCTCGCCGTGGAGTTCCCTAGCGTGGTCTACAGGGAGGGGCCGAAAGCCGTCGCCCGTCTCGCCGGGGCGATGGATGAGATCGGTTTCGATCAGCTGGACATCTTCGATCATGTGGTCATGGGCCACGACACGGAGGGCCGGGAAAAGAACCGGTACCCGGCGAAGATGCCGATCATGGAGGCGTTCGCCACGCTTGGCTACATGGCGGCGTGCACTTCGCGGATCGGGCTCGGCACCGAGGTCCTGGTGCTGCCGCAACGCGACCCGGTTCTGACCGCGAAGCAGGCGTCAACCCTGGACACCCTCTCCGGCGGACGTCTACGCCTGGGTCTCGGTGTCGGTTGGCAGGAATCGGAGTACGAGGCGCTCGGGCAGGACTTCCGCAACCGTGGGCGGCGCATGGACGAAGCGATCGCCGTGCTCCGTGCCTGCTGGGGTCAGGACCCGATCGACTTCGAAGGTGAGTTCTACCGCGTGGAGGCGATGGCGATGGAGCCGAAGCCGCCGCGTGGAGCGGATCTCCCGATCTGGATCGGAGGCCACAGCGAGGCGGCTTTCCGCCGCGCGGGTCGGTTTGCCGACGGTTGGATGGGCGTCGCCTCGGAGGAGCTGTTCGAGAACGGCGACCAGGCGATCGCCTCGATTCGCGGCTACGCGGACAGGGCGGGTCGCGATCCGGAGGCCCTCGAGTTTCAGGCTCAGGTCTCGCCGCCGCCGCGGCCGGGGAACGAGAGCGACCGCACCTTCTACACCGAACCGGACCGCGTCGCCGCGGCTGCCGCGAAGTTGGGCGATCTGGGCTTTGACGGCGTGGCTCTCAACCTGACCGGCCTGTTCCTGGCCGGCGCTCGCAGCGTCGACGGGATGATCGACGGCGCGGCCGCTCTGCACGACAAGCTACGGGCCGAACTGGGTTAGAGGGCCCGGCTCGATGACGGCCTTCAGTCCGAGGCCGACGCCCTCGCCTCGTCGCGGTTGCGCAGCCACTGCCGATAGGCCCCGATCATCAGCCACGCGCCCGCCGCGAGCAGGCCGAGCGGCCAGAACTCCCACACGCGGTCGATGTCGTAGCCGAAGGTGTAGTCGAGCAGGGCCAGGAAGCCGATGACGAAGAGGCCGGCGCCGGCCAGCAGGCCCAACTGGCCGTTGGCGGGCGGTTTCGGAGTGTCCTGCAGCCCCAGATCCGTGGCGTAGCCGCGCTCGATCAGGGTGGCCTGCCGGTAGGCGTCGATGATGTTGAAGAGCCATACGAAGGCCACGACCATGCCCATCACGCCTTCCTCGGTGGCGAGATAGATGGAGCCGACGGCGAGGAGGAAGAGGACGATTCCCCGCTGGTAGAGGCCGTTGTAGATGTGGCCGAGCCCGGGGAAGAGGGCGAGGATGACGCTGACTACGTGGCGGGTGGTGAGTCCTCCCTGGGCGGCTGCCGGCGGCGGTGGTGGCGGAGGTGTCTGGTCGGTGCCGGTCGGGGGCGGCGGAGGGTCGGCCGCGGGAGGTGCTTCATGGCCGGCGGTGTCCGTGTGGCCAGTCTGCGACGGATCGTGTTCGCGTTCGGTATTCATGCGGAGCTTCTCTCTCCCCTGGTCTGCGGGTGGTTGGTTTGTGGGTCGTTTCCGGTCGTGGGCGGTTGTTGGTCGTCATCCCCGGAGGTACCCCCCGGCCACAGGCCGCCCAGTCCCCGGGCGGCCTCGGACGACGAGTCGACCGCGCTCCGGAACCAGTCCCTGACGCGGTTGGTGGGCAGATCCAGAGGATCGGTGAAGAGATCGGCCGGTTGCCAGAGTCCCTGGAGGGAGCCCAGGCGGCGGCTTACGTTCGCGTGCACCGACGCGCCCGCGTCCGCTGCCGGTTCAAGCAGGTGCTCGCCGGCCGCGGCCCCCAGGCTCGTCGCGGCCCTGCGGCCGGCGGCGACCGGGTCGCCGAGTACGAGGGTCAGGGCGGCCGCGAGCAGATAGCTGGCTGCGAGTGCCGTGGCGGTTCCGGGACGCGCGACGAAGGCCGCGGGTCGCCCTTGCGGGCCGTGTGCGGGGATCTTCCGCAGTCGCTGCAACAGGGTTGGTGACGGCTCGAGTTCGTACCCGACCAGAGACTCCAGCTCGACGGCGCGCGCCTCTCCGTCGCGGACGCAGGCCGCCCCTACCGCGATCTCAAGGAGCCCGGCGCGGAGCTCGTCGTCTATGGGCAAGTCGGCGCCGAACTCGCGGAGGTCGGGAAGCCGTTCCGGGTTCGCAGTTCCGGGACGGATCCCCCCGTGCTGACCCCCGCGGCTCACTTGTAGGCCCCTCCGCGGGTCGGTGTGCGATCGCCCAGGGCCTGGCGTCTGCGGTCGATCCGCCGGATGAGTTCCAGGCGCGCGCGCCTCAGGCGAGACTTCATCGTGCCTTCGGGCAAGTCGAGGAAAGCGCAGATTTCCGCGTAGCTCAGGCCCTGGAGATCTCTCAGCATGAGGATCTCGGCGAACGCCTCCGGCATCTCTTCCAGCGTCTGGTAGACCATCCGAAGCCGCTCGCGACGTTCGGCGCGTGCGGAAGTGTCCATGTTGCCTGCGTGGCGCTTCAACAGCTCGTCCGAGATCACGGTGGTCCGCCGCTCGGTCCGCGTGCGGCGATAGTGGTCCACGCAGAGGTTGCGTGACAGCCGGAGCGTCCAGCCGGCGAGGGGCACGTCGCCCCGGTAGCGGCCAAGATTGCGATAGAGCTTGAGGAAGATCTCCTGGGTCAGATCTTCGGCTTCCGCGGTGTGGCCGGCGAACTGGAAGGCGATGTTGTAGATGCGGCGGCCGTAGCGGTCAATCAACTCGGCCCAGGCGTCGGCGTGTCCGGCAGCGGCGCGGCGCGCGAGGAACAGGTCGGGATTCGGGCCCGGAGGTTGTCGGGGAGTCGTCATCGGCGTCTGCTAGGGAAGACGTGTTCCGCGTCATGAGGGTTCCATGCTGCATAATCCCGGTCCTTCGGGGGCAGGGCGTCTCCGGGGGAATCGCCATGCCGGAGAGACGACGTATCCTGGTCACCAGCGGCCTGCCTTACGCCAACGGACCGATCCACATGGGTCACCTGGTGGAGGCGGTTCAGACGGACATCTGGTGCCGCGTGCAGAGGATGCGTGGGCACGAGTGCTACTACGTGTGCGCCGAGGACGCGCACGGCACGCCGATCATGCTGCGCGCCGAGCGCGAGGGAATCACGCCGGAGGAGCTGATCGTCCGCCTGGCGGACGAGCACCTGGAGGACTACGGGGCGTTCCAGATCCACTTCGACAACTACTACACGACCCACTCTCCGGAAAACCGCGACCTGGTCGAGGGGATCTACCGCCGGCTCCGCGACCGGGGCTCGATCGACCGCCGAACGGTGCGGCAGTTCTACGACCCGGAGCGCGAGATGTTCCTTCCGGACCGCTTCATCAAGGGGACCTGCCCGCGGTGCGGGGCCACGGAGCAGAACGGCGACAGTTGCGACGAGTGCGGCTCGACCTACACGCCGGCGGAACTCATCGACCCGCGCTCGATCGTCACCGGAGCGTTGCCGGTGGAGCGGGAGTCCGAGCATCTCTTCCTGCGCCTGTCCGACTACCGGGAGCTGCTCGAGGAGTGGGTCGGGGACGGTCGCCTGCAGAGCGAGGTGGTCAACAAGCTCCGCGAGTGGTTCGACGACGGACTGCGGGACTGGGACATCTCGCGCGACGCACCGTACTTCGGATTCGAGATCCCGGATTCGCCGAACAAGTACTTCTACGTGTGGGTCGACGCACCGATCGGGTACATGGCGAGTTTCCGCCAGTTCTGCGATCGCGAGAACGTCGATTTCGACGACTTCTGGGGGCCGGACAGCAACGCCGAGCTGTACCACTTCATCGGCAAGGACATCCTCTACTTCCACTGCCTGTTCTGGCCGGCGATGCTTCACGGTGGCGGCTACCGGACGCCGTCGTCGGTGTTCGTTCATGGCTTCCTGACCGTCGACGGCGCGAAGATGTCCAAGTCCCGCGGTACCTTCGTGATGGCTCGCACGTACCTCGAGCATCTTGATCCGGAGGCGTTCCGCTACTACATCGCGGCCAAGTTCAGCAACGGCCTGGCCGACATCGACATCAATCTCGAGGACTTCGTTCTGCGCGTCAACTCGGACCTGGTCGGCAAGGTGGTCAACATCGCCAGTCGCTGCGCCGGGTTCCTGCACAGGCAATCGGCCGGCCGGCTGGCGGCGGCGCTCGACTCCCCCGAACTCGCGGCGGCGGCCGCCGCCCAGGCGGAGGAGATCGCGGCACTCTACGAGGGCCGCGACTACAACCGGGCTCTACGACAGGTCATCGGTCTGGCGGACAGCGCGAACCGGTACATCGACGACCGGAGACCCTGGGAACTGGCGCGCGATCCGGAGCGCGCCGCCGAGGTCCAGAAGGTGTGCACGACGGGCATCGAGTTGTTCCGTCAACTGATCGTCTATCTCAAGCCCGTCGTGCCGACCGTCGCGGCCCGGGCGGAGAGCTTTCTGGGCATCGATCCCCTGGTCTGGGACGATGTCCACACGCCCCTGCTGGATCATGAGATCCTGCCGTTCGAGCCCTTGATCACCCGCGTGCAGCCCGAACAGGTGGCCGCGATGATCGCGGCCTCAGGCGAGGGCGACGCCGGGTGAGAGCATGACGGCCGCCACTTCCGCGGTCACGGCAGACCGTCTGACCAAGGTCTACAGGATCTACGACACGCCCTGGGGCCGCCTGCGGGAGGCGGTCCTGAGACGACCCGCGCACCGGCCGTTCGAGGCTCTGCGTGATGTCAGCTTCGAACTGCCGCCGGGCGACGGTCTCGGTGTGGTGGGGGAGAACGGGGCCGGCAAGAGCACGCTGCTCAAGATCGTAGCGGGGGTGACGCGGCCGACTGCGGGTGAACTCTCGGTCCGGGGGCGTGTCGCTTCGATCCTGGAGCTCGGGTCGGGTTTCCACCACGAGTTCACGGGCCGCCAGAACATACGGCTCAGCGCCGCGATCGTCGGTCTCGACGAGCGGGAGCTTCGTGAGCGGACACGGGACATTGTCGAGTTCAGCGAACTTGGCGCGGCGATCGACCAGCCGGTGCGTTCGTACTCGACCGGCATGACGATGCGGCTCGGTTTCTCCATCGCGGTCCAGGTCGAACCGGACATTCTGGTCGTCGACGAGGCACTCTCGGTCGGCGACGGCTACTTCCAGAAGAAGTGCATGGACCGCCTCCAGAGGTACATGGCGGACGGCGGCACGTTGCTGTTCTGTTCCCACGCGATGTACTACGTCACGTCGTTCTGCCAGCAGGCGCTGTGGCTGCGCGAGGGTCAGGTGGCGGCTGAGGGGCCGGCGCTCGGCGTGGTCGGCGAGTACGAGCGGTTCCTGATGGCGAAGACGGTCGAGAGCACCGGGACGGACGGCGTGGCCGACGATCGGGCGGCGGCCCCGGCCCGGATCCTCGGGATCCGACCGCTCGACGGCGGGCCGCACAGACGGGCCTCGGCGCCCTGGGCCCTGGAGGTCGAATGGGAGAGTCGCGACGACCGCCTCGGCTTTCACCTCGCGGTCGGCCTCGACAGCGCGGACGGCGTGCAGGTCTGCGCGTTCACGACCCAGCGCGCCGGACTGGAACCGATGACGGGGGTCGGCCGCCACCGCGCCGTGGTCCGCGTGCCGCGATTGCCGATGACCAAGGGCGACTACTCCGCCTGCGTGTTCCTGCTGGACGAGGAGTCCCTGCACGTCTACGACCGCAAGGTGCAGGCGAACGTGCTGGAAGTCGAGGCGCAGCGCTTCGAGCCCAGCCTGTTCGAGGTCGCCCACGAATGGGAGGTCGATGGATGAAGCTGCTCGTGACCCGACCGATTCCTGAAGAGGCGGAAGCGCGGTTGCGCGCCGAGCCGGGTGTGGAGACGACGGTCCTCGACGAGGACGCGGCAATGGACCGCGCCGTGCTCCTGGAGGCGGCCTCGCAAGCGGATGTGATCCTGGCCCTGCTCACGGAGCGCATGGACGCGGAGCTCTTCGATCGGTCGCCGCGCCTGCGCATGGTGGCGAACATGGCGGTCGGCTTCGACAACGTGGACATCGACGCCGCGCGGAAACTGGGCATCTGGGTCACGAACACGCCGGGAGTCCTCGACGGCGCCACCGCGGACCTGGCGATGGCGCTGCTGCTGGCTACCGCACGGCGTCTTCCGGAGTCCGAGCGGTTTCTGCGGGCCGGGAGGTACAAGCGCTGGGGACCGATGCTCCTTTGCGGCCAGGAGGTCCATGGCCGCACGCTCGGCATCCTCGGCATGGGCCGCATCGGCGAGGCGGTCGCCCGCCGTGCGCGGCTCGGCTTCGGCATGGAACTTCTGTACTGGGACGAGCGGGGTCGGCCTGACCTGGAGCAGGAACTCGGCGCTCGCAGGACCGATCTCGAGACGCTCCTCGGCGGTTCCGACTTCGTCTCCATCCACCTGCCGCTCACCGAGGGCACGACCGGTCTGATCGACGCCGAACGCCTCGCGCGGATGAAACCGACCGCGGTGCTCGTCAACACCGCCCGCGGTCCGATCGTCGACGAAGCCGCGCTTGCCGCGGCCCTCCGCTCAGGCGCCATCTGGGCGGCAGGCCTCGACGTCTTCGAACGCGAACCGGAGGTCCACCCGGACCTGCTCGAGCTGGACAACGCGGTCCTGCTCCCGCACATCGCGAGCGCCTCGATCCCGACCCGCCTTGCGATGGCCGACCTCGCCGCCTCGAACATCCTGGCCCTTCACCGCGGCGAGGAGCCGCCGACGCCGGTCGTCCGCGGCACGCGCTAACCGGGCCGGGTGCGGAAGGAGCGCGCGACCCGAAAGCCGGTGTCGTCGTCGGCGAAGTCGGCTGACTCGCGCTTTGCCGTTTCGCAGTGAAGCTCGGTGGCTGCAAGTCGGAAGGAGCCGCCGCGGAGCGTTCTGCGGTCTCCGGCGAAGGCGTCAGGGGCGACCCACTCCCAGACACTGCCGAGCATGCCGTGGAGGCCGAAGCCGTTCGCCGCTTTCTGCTCTGGCCGCTGCACGCGACCTTCGGAGTTGTCCGCGTACCAGCAACTGCGGTCGACGAACTCCGATGTGGCGCACCACGACGGCCGCTCGTCGGCACGCTCGGTGCCCCGGCAGGCGTACCGCCACTCGACGTCGGTCGGCAGTCGCATCGGCTTGCGCGAAACCTCCGCGTACCAGCGGCAGTAGGCGTCGGCCTGCTCGAAGCTGACGCCGGTGGCCAGGTCCCGATCGCCGGGAGAGATCGGCGACCGCAGGTAGTCCGGGGCGAAGGCCTCGAACTGTTCGTTCGTGATGGGCCACTTGCCGAGGTAGAAGGGCTCGACTGTTACCGTGCGCCCGCCGTGGTCGATCTCGCCGCCCGGGACCAGCCACAGGATGGTGCGCGGAACGTGAGCATAGGAGCGAGGCAGCGGTCGCCGCACTGTGCTGGCCTCGGCCGCTGCCCTGGTCAGGACGGCCGACCGAAGATCTTGGGGGTTGGCATCCTGGCCCGAATCGCGTCGAGTTCCTTCACGGTGACGGTCGGAATGCCGTTCTTGCGGCAGTGGGATTCCACGGAGCGGACGACCATGCCGCGGACGAAGGCGGGCACTCGCTTCATGCGCGCCTGTGCCTCGGGTTCCCAGGCGATGCTGGTCGAACTGTCCTCGCCGTACCGGGAGAGGGAAGCGAGCCCGGTTCGGTCCCCGAGCGCTTCGAGTTGCTGCGGCGAGAAGGTCCCGGGGTCGTGGGTGCACAGCGGATCCTCGGCCATCAGATCGCCCGTCATGCCGTATGCGCGCGCGCGGCAGCCTCCGCAGACCGACTGGAGTTCACAGGAGCCGCAACGTCCGCCGAGGTCCTTGCGCCGCCTGATGTCCTGGAACAGTTCGGAGTCGTTCCAGACCGCGGACAGCGCCCTTCGCTTCAGGTTGCCGCCGAAGACCGGCAGGTACGGGCACGGCGTGACGTCGCCGTTCGGGCGGATCCCCATGTAGTGGGTTCCGGCCGGGCAGCCGCCCGCGCCGCCGTCGAAGGCCTTGAGGAAGGGCGAATCGGGGTCGCCAGCCAGCAGTTGACGGACGTAGTGGGGCGCGCACTTCGCGTTGACGACCATGCGGCCGCGGTACCTGCGCTGGATCTGCTCCAGGGAGGCGAGCACATCGTCGTAATCCGACGGCGCGAGGTCGGACACGAACTGGCCGCGGCCCGTCGGCACCAGGAAGTAGAGGTTCCAGACCCGGGCCTGGAGCTCGGTGTAGGCGAACTCCGCGATCTCTTCCAGTTCCCCGCGGTTGTGAGCCCCGGCGGTGGTCTGGATGATGAACGGAAGACCCGCGGAGCTCAGGTGCTTGGCGCCATCGACCGTGTTCTGCCAGGCGCCGCGCACGCGGCGGAAGCCGTCGTGAACGGACGCGTCCAGGGCGTCGAGCGACAGAGCGAGACCGCGGACTCCCTCGCCGGCCAGGATGCGGGCCAGGTTCTCGGTGATCCGGACGCCGTTGCTGCCGACCACGACCCACAGATCCCGCTTCGCGGCGTAGCGGATGATGTCGAGGATGTCGCGCCGCAGCAGCGGCTCGCCGCCGGTGAGGATGACCAGGGCTTCGGGAGCGAAGTCGCAGATGTCGTCGATCACCTTCCGGCACTCGTCGGTGGAAAGCTCCGAGCGATCGGCGAAGTTGGCCGTCTCGACCAGCGGCTTGCCGCCCGCGTCGAGGTAGCAGTGCTCGCAGGCCAGGTTGCAGCGGTACGTCAGGTTCCAGGAGATGACGTACGGGCGGGCGAACGCCGCCGGCGTTGCACTCGTCGGCCGGTCGAGGGGTGACAGGGTCATGGCGATGGCTTCGTGCGCGATGTTGTGCCGGAAGGTTCAGGCGATGCCGAAGAAGGAGCGGGCCCGCTCCAGGACCGCCGCGTCGACCTCATCGTAGCCATGGTCGAGCGCGAACTTCTCGATGCCCGCGACCGCCGAAGTACGCACGATGTCCGGGATGTTCGCCAGCCGCTCTTGCGCTTCGGCAGTCCAGGGGATACCCCCGGACTCGCCGTTTCCCGCGCCGTCTCCGGTCGGGGCGGTCGACATGCCCATCTCGGCCAGCATGCCCGTGAAGGGACACTTCGAGGACGTCGCCCCGGCTTCGCCGTCCATCTCGGGGCCGATGCGGACGCCGAGGGCCCCGACCACCTGCGTTTCATGCGGATTCGTCATCATCGCCATCTCGGCCGAACAGATGGGGCAGGCGTAGACCAGGGCGACAGAACCACCATCGGGGCCCAGAGCGTGCTTGAGCTTCATCTGCTCATCGCAGGGTACGCAGAGGAACTTCATCTGTGATCTCTGTCAGTCGGAATCAGGTAGTTCGGGCGACGCAGCCCAGAAGCTCCGCGGCGGCCTCGTCGATCGCGCGGATGACCGGTCCCGGCGGCAGGTCCGTTTCGCCTGCATCGGAGGCCGTCGCCAGACGCGGGTCGAACGGTACCCTAGCCAGGCAGGGGAGTCCAAGCTCGGGCGCTTCACCCGCCGCGCCATCGAACAGGGGACGCACTCCGTCGCAGGTGCCGCAGTAGTAGCCGCTCATGTTCTCGATGTAGCCGAGGACCTCGTTCGGTGTCGTGCCGAGAGCCGCCGCGGAGCGTGCGACGACACCGCGGGCCAGTGCGGCCGGAATCGTGACGAGCACGAAGCGCGCGGCCGGCCCGAGGACCTCGGCGTACTGCAGCGTACGTTCGGCGCCCGGCGGCAGGTCGACGAGCAGAAAGTCGAGACGACCCCAATCGACCAGGCCAAGCAACTGCTGGAACAGGTTGAACTCCCTGGTCGCGCGCCATACGTGAGAGTCGCCGGTCGCTACGCTCTCGAACGCGAGGTGTTCCGACTCGGGTACCAGGGAACCCAACGACACGACGCCCAGACCACAAGACGTGCGGGGCAGGGCCATGCCCCGGTCACCGGGCAGGAGCGGCGCCTGTTCCAGCCCGGCCAGACGGGCCTGGCAGGGACCGTTCAGATCCGCGTCGAGAATCGCGCAATGGCGCCCCGCTCGCCCGAGTGCCAGGGCGAGCTGCATCGTCAGGGTGCTCTTGCCGACGCCTCCCTTGCCGGAGCCGATCGCGACGACGTGATCGATGTCCGCCATCGCCTCATCGATGCGCTCCCGCTGCTGCAGAACCTGCCCGAGAACGTCGGAACCGCCGTCGCCCGCGATGTCGGAGTAGGTCTTCATGATCGCCGGAACCGTTCGAGAAGGCCGGTTCGTTCGGCCAGGGAACGCGCTTTGGCGCGCAGCCGCCCACGGATGTCCAGCTCCGGATAGGCGGCGCGCTGGAAGATCAGCCCGTCGTTCACGATCCAGGGGCGGCTGCGACCGAAGGCGTGACGGTGTCTCTTCATGTAGACGAGTTCGAACCCGTTCTTCGCCAGCAGGCTGATGAGCTCCAGTGGACGAATTCCGAACTGCCAGTACCAGTGGTTGTCCCGTTCGAGCCTCCCGTCCTCGTCCCGTTCGTGGTGCCTGGCGAACCACGATTCGAGCCGTTCGCGGGTGTTCCAGTCGTCTTCCCAGACGTAGACGTTCCTGTAGTACCAGTCGACGCCGCGATCCACGAACCGGATGGTTCGCGGCGTCTTCAGCCAGTTCTGATTGAACACGATCAGGGCGTTCGTATGCGGCAGCCAGTTCAGCAGAAACCGGTCCCAGTCCGGCTTGACCTGGTGGAGGAGGATGTCGTACATGATGAGGGCATCGACCTCGCCGACCGCGTCGAGCGCCTGCTGCGAACCGAGCAGGGCCTGGACGAGTTCGACTCGTGGATGTTCCTTCGCTCGTTCCCGTGTCAGGTGGGTCAGGTTGCCGTCGACGATCACCGCACGCTCCAGCTCGCTCCCGCACAGTGAGGCGGCGTGGAACGTGTAGGCGCCGTCGACACCCCAGCACGCTCCCAGATCGGCGAACGACTGGAAGTCCGTGAGTTCGTGGGCCGTATCAAGCAACTCGAGTTTCTCGCGTTTGGGCGGAACCTCGGACTGAGCGCCGAGTGACTTCTCCGTGGTGCCGGCTCGGGCGGACATGCCGGGCAGCGTAACAGTCACGACCGCGCCGCGTCGCTTTCGTATCGGAGGGTCTTTCCCGCCGCCTGGAAGCCGTGATCTTCGAGCCGATCCGCAAGTGGCTCGCCGGGATGCACGCGCGGCAGGTAGAGCGACCTTCCGGACTCTCTGGCCGCGAAGGCGAGGAGCGGCCCGATCAGCGCGGGTACCGGCCGCTTGCCGCCGATCGCGAGGATCTCGCACGGTGGGGGGGCCTGGGGCCGCCCGTCGCCGGGCGGGGAAGCGACCGGCCGGGCAAGGAAGGGCAGGGGGTCGTCCGCATGCTGGGGGCCCCGGTAGATGAGCCAGGCCTCGATCCCCTGGTCCGTGGCGATGCCGATGCCCAGCGCTCCCTGGCGCAGGTTGAGGATCGTCTGCACGGCGCGTTGCCAGCAGCGCTCCTGTTCCGGAGCTTCGTGGAAGTCGTCGCCTGCGGCGAGTTCCGATGGTGAAACGGTCCCGACCAGGTCGAGAAAAGGGCCCGCCGCGGGACCTCCCCCACTGTAGACGTAGTCGGTCAGGGTTTCCCCCTCGGTGAAACCGCAGGCGCGGAGGAAGCGGTGGGCGGCCACCGCGGTCGCCGGCACCTCGACGAGTATGCGGGTCGGCTCCAGGATGGCCATCTTCTGGCTGAGCGAGGTCATCATGTGGCGGGCATGCCCCTGCCGGCGGTGCTCGGGATGGACGGCGACGTGCAGCACGAGATTGGCGGTGGGCTCTCGCTTCGCCGCGATGAGGACGCCGATCGGGTCGGATCCGGCGAACGCGACCATGCAACTGCTGGTCCAGAGATTGACCTCCCGCGAAAGCCGCTTCATGTGGTCCACGGTGAGCCGCCACGGGACGGCGTCGGGTCCTGTGTTGCAGCGGTGGAAGGCCTCGACGATCAGGGGAACGTCGTCTGAGCGGCAGAAGCGGTACGCGGACAAGTGCCTACTCGGTCAGGGGCCTATTCCGCGGGCCGGCCGGCAGACGCTGGGGCGGCGGCCGGAGCGGGAACCATGCCGGTCGGCTCCTGGTCCGGCAGGCGCAGCAGAGTGAGAATCAGGATGGCGGAAACGTACATGGAGAGGAAGACGGTGAACGCGAGGTCGTAGCTCCCGAAGCGGTCGAAGACGTACCCCGCGAAGGGTACGCCGAGGATCTGGATCGGCAGGAGCATCGGGCTCATCAGGCCCATCACGCGGCCGAACGATCGGCGTCCGAAGCAGGCCCCGATCAGCGTGCCCCAGAGGGGCATCATCCCGCCCATGCCGAGTCCGAAGACGGCCGCGGCGGCGATCAGCCCGGGGTAGCTCTCAGCCCGAAGCAGGACGGTCGTGCCGGTGGCCTGCAGCGAGATCGCCAGCCACAGCGCGCCTCGGCTGCTCAGGCGATCGCCGATCCAGCCGAACACGACCTTCCCCAGCACGCCCATCGCGGCGATGGCGGAGAGACTGAAGGCGGCCCGCATGGGCGCGAACCCCAGATCCGTTGCGTGTGCGATGACGTGGGTGAGAATCGCCGAGTTCGAGCAGAAGTTCATCGAAACGACCAGGGTGATGACCCAGAAGTTCCGGTTGGCGAGGGGCTCGATCCAGTCGAGGCGCCGGCGTCTGGGCGGTGCGGCGGCAACGGCCAGGGCCGGCGCCACGGGTTCCACGCCGGCCGGGCCTTCACCGGGAGCGGGAGTCGGGGTCCATTCCGGGACGTTCGAGGTCGCGTCGCCGTCGGGGTGAAGCCCTAAGTCCTCCGGCCGGTCGACGACCCAGCGCCGCACCGCCGGCAGCACGAACAGCAGGGTCAGCGCGCCGTAGAGAACGAACGTGCCGCGCCAGCCGACCCAGTCGATGAGACGGGTCGCGACCGGCGCCATGACGACACCGGACAGTGAAATCCCCATCGTGGCGATGCCGAGAGCCATCGCGCGCCGGCGAACGAACCAGTTGGCGACCAGGGTCGACGCGGTCACGCCGCCCACGAGGGCCGCCCCGAGGGCCAGGAAGGTGCCGAGGACGAGATAGAACTGGACCAGGTTCTGGACCACCGCCGTGAGCAGGAGGCCGGCCGCCAGCAACCAGGTACCCGCCGTCATGATGCGCCTGGCGTGGCCGTGGTCCAGGGCGTGGCCCAGGAAGGGCGCGACGAGGCCGTTCGTGATGCCGAAGACGGCGAGGCCGATTCCGACGCCGGTCCGGCCGCCGCCGAACTCGGCGGTCAGGGCGACGAAAAAGGCGCCGAAGGAGTAGAAGCCGAAGCCGACCGAGACGAAGAGCGCCAGGAAGGAGACACCGATGATCTTCCAGCCGTGGAAGACCGCGCTGGCGGGAGGCGTCCGCAAGCTTCCTAGGCGAGCAGATCGTCCAGCTTGAAGACGGTTGCCGCGTTCTCGCGCAGGAACTTCGGCCAGACGTGATCCCGCAGGGGCAGGTCGTCCATCTCGGTGAAGATCCGCTCGTAGGAGAGGCCGGGGAAGTAGCCCGCGTACATGAACTTGTTCGGTCCCCGCTTGTTCGCGAACTCGATCACGTTGCGGGGGTAGTGCTTGGGCGCCCAGGCCGAGGGCGAGTAGTAGAGGTTCGGCCACTTGAGCATCAGCTTGACGCAGAGGTCGGTCCATGGGTCGCCGCCGTGCCGCATGACGACCCGGAGCTCGGGGAAGAACCAGGCGACTTCGTCGAGCAGACCGGGATGCTGGCACTTGTAGGGGACTCGCGGGCCCGGCACGCCGACCAGCATGTTGATCGGGATGTCCAGCTCGATGCACTTGGCGTAGATCGGGTAGAAGCGCTTGTCGTCGATCGGCACCTGGGGATACGCCAGGCACGGCGCGGCGGAGGCGGCGCGGATGGCCGGGTGGAGCGCGACCGTCGCTTCGAGCGCCCGGACGCCGTCCATTCCGGCGTTCGGATCGACGCCGACGGCGCCGAAGAAGCGCCCGGGGAACTCCTCGAACACCTTGAGCGCCGGTTCCGGGTTCTGGGCGCTGACCCCGATCTGGGCGATCCGGACGCCAAAGGCGTCCATCATCGCCACGACGTCCGCCGCCGTCCAGGCCTTGTCCATCCGCCGCCCGGCGTCCTTGAACAGGTACTGGGCCGGATGGTGGGAGAAGTCCTCCGTCCCGCGGTCGCGGCTGAGCCTGCGCACGGCCTCCATGCCCATGCCGGCGCCGCCGGCAGGAATGTCGAGGAACAGGTCGACGACGCCGATGTCCCTGGGTCTGCTCATCTTCGCTCCTGGTCCGGATCCGGATTGGCGTCTGTCCTCGCGGCGGCGAGTGCGACGACCTCGATGGCGGCCTCGCGCATCGTAACCGCGAGGGTGTTTCCGTCGGGGCTCACGCTCGGCTGGAGCGCGCCGAGCACGCCGGTCGTCACCTGTTCCGTCGCGCCGGTCGAGATGTCCACTCGCCAGACCTGGAAGGGCCCGAAGCGGTCGTTGCGCGAGTAGAAGAGCGACGCGCCGTCGGCGCTCCACTCGGGCGCGCTGTACGGTTCGCCATTGGCGAAGGAGAGGACAGCCGTGGGGGTGCCGCCCGCGGCCGGGACGGTGTAGACGGTGACGCGTTCGTCCTCGAACGAGCGGCCGTAGAAGGCCAGCCGCTCGCCGTCCGGCGAGAAGCGGGCGCCCATGGCATAGCCCCCGAAGCCGTCGAGCGGGACGCGGACGGGGTCGGCGGCCGCGAGCCCTGTGGCGGGTTCGACGGCGATCGTGTACACGGACCCCGGGTTCTCCTCGCCTGGCGGGCCGTGACTGCTGAAGGCGAGCGTCCGCCCGTCCGGGCTCCAGTCCGGCTCTCCGGTGTCCGCGCCAGGTCCGAACCGCGTGAGTCGTGTGGGTCGCTCGCTCGCGTCAACCGGAACGAGCCATATGTCGTCGCTCTGCTCCAGGTGCCCGTGGAAGGCGAGCCACCGGCCGTCGGGCGACCACGCGGCGCCGTAGTCCTCGTGCTCCTCCGAGAGGAGCGTCCGGACCGTGCCGGTCGGGGCGCCCTCCGCGTCGAGGTCCAGGACGCCGAGGTCGAAGTCGACGGGCATGCGGAGGCGCCGCCAGGAGAACGTGATGAAACCAAGCGCCCTTCCGTCAGGGCGCCAGGAAGGCAGGAAGGTGCTCCCGCCGCTTGCCGTCGTTACGTCAACGGGTTCCCCACCGCTCGCCGGAACGAGGCCCACGGCGGTGCGCGTGTGGTACACGCTGAGAGCGACGCGGCCGTCGGCCAACGGCGTCACCGCGAGCACGTCGCGGCCGTCGCGCGTCAGTCGTTCGGCCGGGCTGCCGTCCAGCGGCACGCGCCAGCCGAACAGGTGCGAGTCGTCGGGCCCGGCCGCCGCGAGATAGAGCGTGTCTCCCCCGGGGGACCACTCCACGCGGCTGTCCCATCCGAAGCGGAAGTCGGCGGCGAGCGTGCGCGTCTCGCCCGTCGCGATCTCCGTCACGGCCAGGTCCGCGCGGTACCCGGCCGCGACCTGAAGGTGCGCGACGGATCGCCCGTCGGGAGAGCGCACGGGCGCGGCCCATCCGTCGGCGTCGTCGAAGAGCACCGCCGCCTGGCCTTGTCCCGGCTCGTACGCGACCCACGCGCTATTGCCGCCCCCCTCGGCATCGGCGGGGTCGCGTCGAAGCGCGGTCACGGTTCCGTCCGGCAGCAAGCGCGGGTGGTCGACCCGTGCGTCCCCGGGATCCACGATGCGCGACTCCTGGCCGGTGGCCGGGTCCAGGGTCCAGACCCCGTGACTCTCGGGACGGCGGTCGACGTACACCACGCGCGATCCGTCGTGCGACCAGGTCACCCGGAACCGTTCCGCCGGCGTCGTCGTCAACACGCGGCCCACCCCGGTCGCGACGTCGTAGACCGTCAGCGATCTGGCGCCCGCGGCAAAGTCGGCGAACACGACGCGGTCGCCGGCAGGCGACGGAATGCCCGGGTAGGCGTCGTAGAGGTCCGTGTGGACGTGTCGCGCGAGCACGACGTCCGAGACCTCTTCGACGTTGCTTCCGCAGGCCGCCGCCGCGAGGAGCGGCACGGCGACGAGACCGCGGCACACGGCCGACCCACGCCACGACCGCCGGGGAACCTTCACCGCCCGGCCCGCTTCAGGAGGAAGTCACGCTTCCGGTTCGCCGCCCTTGCGCTTCTCGTCGAGGGCCGACATCAGGCCGACCTCGTTCAGATACGTGCCGGCCTTCGCGTCCTTCGCCGCTTCCACCTGCGCCTCGCTGGCGCCGGCTTCGGCGAGAGCGGAGAAGGGGCATCTGCCGGCCGCGGTCGCGGCTTGCGCTTCGGCCTCGGCGACGTCGGCAGCCGGCGACTCGTCCGTCTTTCCGATCTCGTAGGCGGCGATCATCTGCTCCATCAGCTCGCGGCCGAGTGCGATCCCATCCTCGACCGTCTTGATGCCGATCTCCGCGACGTGCTTCTCGCGGGCCACGAGTTCGACGCGCTCCTGGGTCCGATCGCGCATGAAGCCGGCGGGAACCCGAAGGATCCGCTCGGTGGCCTCGGCCGTCCAGCCGAAGGTCGAGAGCAGCGGCACGCGGTCCTCGTCGCGGGCGACCAGCTTCCGCTCGTCCGCGGGCCCTTCCGCGGGCGACTCGGCGCCGTTGCCGTTCGCTTCGGCGGCCTTCTCACGGGCCTCGATCGTCACCGGCTCGCCGGTCTCGTCCTCGATCATCACGCGGGCGAACTCGAAGGTGACGGTCGGCAACTTGCTCATCCGCGCCTTCTTCTCGATGCGGGCCTTGGCGCGGCGGCGGCGGTAGGCGTCCTCGATCGTCTTGAGGGCCAGGCGGGCGTCCGCGGTCCACTTGAGCTTCCGGCCGTCGTAGGTGGTCTCGACCTCGAGGCCGCCTTCCATCTCGGCGATCCGCTCCAGCATGTCTTCGGTGATCTGCTCGAAGGAGTCGCTGCCGCAGACACCGCAGCGCACCGGGTCGGGCTCGGCGGATGTGACACCGCACTTGCGGCAAATGAAGGTGGGTCGGCTGCGCGCGAGCTGCAGGGCGATCTTCTCGGCCAGTGCCTCCGTCTCGCGGGCGGTGTACTTCGGCATGTAGCGGTCCATCGCCTCGTCGAGCACGTCGCTCGAGATCACGCTGTGTCCCTGCTCGACCGCCAGGCGGTAGAGGGCGGTGCGGGCGATGCCGCGCACCTGCTCGGGGACGCGCTCGAAGCGCTCTTCGGCCTCGGGCGTCCAGCGGATGCTCTCTTCCGCCTTGACGTCGAGTTCCGGGTACTCCAGGCGGGTGGTGAGCAGAAGGTCGCAGGGACAGGAGCGGAGCAGGTTCTCCGCGTTGCTGCCGAGGCCGGTCTCGCCCTCGTCGCTGTGGACGCCGACCCGGCCGATGACCAGCATCCAGGGGTCGATCTTCCGGGCGTGATCGAGGACCTTCTGGAACGCCTTGCCGTCGAGCAGGGTCTTCGTCAGATCGACGCCGACCTCGGTCGCCATCGTCTCGGCGACATCGAGATGGGACTGGTAGATCTGGGCCAGGCCGGTGTCGATGATCTCCTCGTGGAGCTGGTTCTGCTCCTCGAAGCGGAAGATCTTCGCCGCGCGCTCGGTCAGCACGTTGACCACGCCCTTGAACACGGAGTAGTGCAGGTACGGGTCGTAGACCGAGATCGCCTCGACCTTCTTGCCGAACGTCTTCGCCAGGTCGATCGCCGTCATCAGCGCGCCGAAGGATTGGGGCGAGCCGTCGACGCCGACCAGGATCGTGTCGCGGCCGTCGGACTCGGCGTGGTGACCGTTGCCGTTGCCGTTCGTGGCCCCGGCCTTCGCCGGCAGGCTCTTGACGACCAGCACGTCCTTGTCGGCGGTGCGGGCGACCCGTTCGCAGACGGAGCCTATCTGGGTGTCGCGGACGCGGCCGATGCCCATCACGCCGAGCACGGTCAGGTCGTAGCCCGACTCGCGGATGTCGCGGACGATCTCGACGTGGTGCTTGCCGTCCATCATCTTCGGCTCGAACTCGAGGCCGGCGTCGTCGCAGACGGCCTTCATCGGCTCGAGGTAGCTCTCCGAGATGAGCTCCAGACCCATCGTGATCAGCGAGTCGTGGATCTTCCGCTGGCGGTCGAGTTCCGTCTCCTCGAGGTACTCGTCCGGCAGGGTGTACTCCATCTGCTTGAAGCGGTAGTCGTGCATGCTGGCCGCGTACACGTGGCAGCCGACCATCGTGGAGTCGAACTTGCGGCCCAGCTCGACCGCGGAGGCGATCGCCTGGTTCGAGTAGTCCGAGTTGTCGACGGGGACGTAGATCGTCTTGTACATGGTGGTGTCTCTTGGGTTGCGGAAGGTGTTCCGAGCAGAGTCTCTGATCTGGGGGACTTGTCGATGCCTGAATGGAGAGCCGGTCAGACCGCCGGGGCTTCGGTGGCCGTCAAGGCCTCGCCCGTGGTGTCCTCGCCGGCCGCGCTCTGGCGCGCGCGGCGGCGGACCAGGAACACGACGACCAGCTCGATCACGAGCACGAGAAAGGCGGCCCGCAGCATCGGGATGGTCGCTGCCTGCTGCACGCTCGGCTCGGTGTAGACGTAGAACCAGGACGACAGGGCGCGTTTGTTGCCGCGCTCCCGGTTGAAGCCGTCCCAGACGCTGAATGCGATCGGTGTGTACTGCTGCTCGGCGAAGCTGACGCCGGCGCGCGACGCACGGTGCCGCTTGTACGTCACCGTCCACTTGCCCTGGTCGAACGAGGTCACGGCTTCGACGATGTCGGCCTCGGTGGGCTCTATCTGGTCGCTTCCCCGGCCGCGGAAGGTGTCCGCGACGCCATAGGTCAGGTTGACGAACCACAGGTCGACCGGGTTCTGGCTGTCGCCGAACAGGAAGTACGGCTTGAGGGGGGAGCCGGCCTCCGCGAGCGACGCCGGGAACTGGAGCGCCACCGCGTCCGAAAACTCCGCGCCGCCGCCGCCGGAATCGCCGCCGCCAAAGAAGTCGTCTTCGCCGCCTCCGAAGAAGTCATCGCCGCCGCTGTCGCCGAAGAAATCGTCGCCGCCGCTGTCGCCGAAGAAGTCGTCCTGGTCTCCGCCCTCGTCGCCGAAGAAACCGCCGTCGTCGCCCGCGTCATCATCGCTGCCGATGCCGTTGTCCTCGTCCCACATCGGCACTTCGAGGCTCGGGTTGTTCCGGCCGGCGGTGTCGGCGCGGAGGTCGTGCCAACTCACCCGGAACGCGATCTCGTCGCGGTTGTAGACGGCCCGGGCTTCGATCGACGTGACCGAGGGGTAGAAGTTGCGCCCGGGCTCGGTGATCTGTCCGACGAGGGGGAAACGGGTCACCGGCGCGGACTCGAACAGGGCGTCGAGCGCCTCACCGTTTTGCAGGTCGAGCGCCTCCTCGGAGTAGACCGCCGTGATCAGGGTGCCGTAGTCGGGGTCGTCGCCATCGCCGAGGGCGTAGACGTAGTTCACCAGGTGCTGGCGATCCTCGACTTCGAGCGAGTCCGCGTAGGACGGCATCGGCGTACCGTTCAGACCCGTGGAGAAGGTGCGGTAGATGTCCTCCTTGGTCGGGCCGCCGCGGTAGGTCCAGCGCTGGGTCAGGTCGGCGACCTTGATTGGATCGCCCTTGTCGTTGACGAGCGTCGGGGCCGAAGGGCCGTCGCCGCGCCCGACTTCGCCGTGGCAGGCGGAGCAGCCCTGTTCTTCGTAGACCACCCGGCCCCTGGCAATCGACTCGTCGGTCGACTCGAGCGGCGCCGGAATGTCGATCGGCTCGCCGTAGCGGTCCGGGTTCTCGAAGTCCGGCGAGAAGGACTTGATGTAGTAGATGACGTTCTGGATTTCCGTGCCCGTCAGGTTCGGCCAGCCGGGCATCGAGGTGTAGGGAAGCCCGATCTCGATCGCCCGGCGCAGATCGTCGTCCGTGGGCAGCATGCCGTTCGGCGTGGTGCGGAACTTGTACTTGCCGGAAGTGAAGTCACGAGGCTTCGGCTTGACCCGCAGGGTGGCATAGCCGTTGCCGTCGCCTGTGTCGCCATGGCACTGGCCGCAGTACTTGTCGTAGACGACCTTGCCGGCCGCCCGCTGCTCCTCCGTGCCGAGGTCGACCTGGGCAACGAGCGGCGCCGAAACGACAAGGACCGCAGCCACCGCCGTGGCGGTGCGGGTGACGGCGGAGATCCTGTGCCGGGCCATCAGTGCTGCCCCAGAGCGCGAGGCTCGAAGCCGTTGAAGTCGTAGATGAACAGGTTGACGTCCCACATCTCCTCGGTGGTGAGGAACTTCTCCCAGGCCGGCATCGCGCTGTCCCAGGGCGTGCCGCCTTCCGGGAGACCGGGACCGCCAAGGGCGATCCGCCAGTGGACGAAGGACGCCTGCAGGATCGGCAGCGTGCCGCTGTCGTTGAAGTTGCTGGGCACCGGATTCAGGCCGTGGGCGAACATGCCGTCCCCGCCCATGCCGTCGCCGTGGCACCAGAAGCAGTTCTCGTAGTAGACGCGGCGGCCGTTCTCCAGGTGCTCCTCGTAGGCCTCAGGGTCGTCTTCGTGCAGGTGCGTGTACGGGTTGTCCGCGGTCGCCATGTCGAGCGTCTCGTCGTGAACGGTGATCGTGGCCGGCGGCGACGGGTGCACCTCCCGTCCGAAACCGGGCGCCTCGAGCGGGACGTTCATGTCCGCATAGACGTTGTAGGCGGCCAGCGCCGGCAGGGCGACGAGAAGCGCGGCGAGCGGAAGCCGGTAGCGTGGTTCGCGAATCAGGCGGACGATCGGTGAGGCGACCTCCGCCAGCCGCTCGCGGCTCGACGAGGCGTAGCAGAGGAGGGCGAGAGTCGTGATGCCGAGGTAGATCGTCGCGACCGACTGGGGGATCGGTACGGTGAAGCCGAACTTGAAGAAGGCCCAGAGCGCGCCCCAACTGAAGAGCAGCCAGATCAGGGTGTTCGCGCGGCGCCAGACCAGCACGCCGGCGACCGCGGCCAGGGCGAGAAGAACCGGTAGGTTGAATCCGTCCATTGATCAGTAGCCCAAGTCGGTGTCCAGGGTGACCGTGGGAGTGCCGCCCTGACTCTGTAACCAGACGATGACTGCCCTCATTTCGTCATCCGAGAAGCTGATCGGGGGCTCGTTCATCTTCTGCATTCCCTGGGCGAAGCCGGGAACGAGGAACGCGTCCGGATCGTACAGGGACTCCGCCAGGTACTCGACGTCGGACATCCCCTCGATGCGAGTGCCGGCGCGTGAGCCGATGCCATCGAACCCCGGGGCCCGGACGTCGTTGTGACAGCTCAGGCAGATGCCCCTGCCATTCACGAGTTCAAGACCGACCTCGATGAGCTCTTCCGTCGTCATTTCCGCGCTGATCAGGACCGGCGGCGGAGGATGAGTTTCCTTCTGAGGCACGATCTGTCCAAGGTACATGTAGAACGCCGTGGTGCCCAGGACCACGCCGACCATCTTGACCGGCATCGGCAGGTTCAGCTTCATGCCGCCGGCCCTCCTCCGAGCTCAGCGGCCGGCTTCGGCTCGTAGTCCTTCTTGCCGCCCAGGCTGCTGAGCCAGAAGACGACGCCGATCAGACCGAAGAAGATGAGTACGGTGACCGAGACGACCTGGGTGGCGAAGCCGAGAGTGGGCGTGTAGGCGTCGGGCGACGTGTCGAGAACCACGCCGTAGACGTGCCACTCCTGGCGGAGGCCGGAGCGGACGTAGCCCATCAGCCCCATCAGCCAGGTGAAGCTGAGCGCGATGAAGATCAGGGCGTACTGCGAGATCGCGGGGATCTTGCCCCACTGCGTCTCCCCGGGTTGTCGGGCATTGCGGTACAGCGGGAGATCGATGATCGTGATCACGGCCATCGCTGCGAGTACGGAGTAGACCTGGGGTATCGCGAATCGGATGCGCGTGGCGGCGTCCACGTAGTAGCCGTAGATACCGTAGAAGATGACCAGCGCCGCGGTCGCTGCGAACACGGTCACCTGGGCGCGGCTCAGGAGTTTCCTCTGGGGGTGTGTCGACTGCTTGCCGGTCCGCCGGTAGAGCAGGAAGCTCATGTAGGTCGAGAGGATCAGGATGTTGACCGCCGTGTTCTTGGCCGACATCTGGCCCAGATAGGAGAGCTGCGGATGGCTGCTGCCGCCCATCGCGGCGATCTCGGACACGGACGCTATGGCATAGCGCGGCGTTGCCCAGATGGCGAAACAGAGGGCTATCGCGATCAGGAGCCATTTGATGAACTTCTGGAAGTGGGCGGTGCCTTCGATCCGCCCCATCCCGAGCCACAGGTAGTAGTTCGCACCCAGGAAGAGATTGCCGATCAGCGCCGCCTGGAGTACGAACAGCCAGGAGAACGTACCGCCCATCATCTGGATGCCCAGGGTCTGGCTGAAGGCGTAGATCTCGCTCGCCAGGTAGTAGCCGGCGAAAGGCAGCGGCAGAAACGCGATGATCGCGACGAAGTTGCCGATGTAGCCCATCCAGTCGAAGTGGGCCTTTTCCTCGTCGGTCTTGGCCTGGAGGTAGCGGAAGGCGGCGTAGGCGGCGGCGATCGAGCCGCCGAAGGCGACGTTGGCGATGATCCGGTGGATGTTGATCGGCATCCACGTGAAGTTGAAGAAGGCGTCCTGAAGGCTCAGGAGCGCACCGCTTTCCGAGACGGCGGAGACAAAGTCCGGTACGCCGTCGCCGTCCACGTCCTCCCGCTTGCCGGGCGACATCATGAAGGTCAGCCAGGCGTTGGCGATGAACATGATCGCGGTGCCGACCACGTTCAGCATGAAGCCGAGGAACAGGTGCATCTTCGGTCCGAACTTGCCCCAGCCGTAGTAGTAGCTGTAGAGGAACAGCGCCTCCAGGAAGAACAGCAGGACGTAGGGCAGGAAGGTCGGCGAGAAGATGTGCATCAGGTAGTTCGTGAACTTCGGGTACAGGATGATCAGCCCGAAGGTCAGGAACGCACCGAAGGTGGCGGTCATCGAGAACGAGACGGAGAGCAGCTTCGTGAACTCGTAGGCGAGCTTGTTGTAGCGCTCTTCCTTCTTCACGTAGCCGATGAACTCGATGATGAAGGCGAAGAGGGGCACCGCGAGGACGAAGGCCGCGAACAGCAGGTGGAGTTGCGCCAGCACCCACACGGTGACCCGGCTGCCGACGAAGGGGACGGTGCGGTACTCGGCCTCCACGTACGGCCTGGCTCTCGCCTCCGCTTCGTCGGTCGCCTGCTCGTCGGCGATGCCCTGCTGGCGCGGCGTGAGTTCGGCTTCGCCCAGGGCCTCCTCGACCGCGGCCTGGCGCTCCGGCTGCCGGTACTCGTTGTCCACCAGGAAGCCACCCAGGCGGACCGTGACGATCACCGACACGAAGGCGAGAACGCCGATGCCGAAGAGGATCTTGTTTCTGCTCACTGGCTCTCCGCTTCCGGGGCGTTACTGGCGGGCTTCCCGCTCCGCCTGCATCGTCCGGCGTTCTTCCTGCAGCTCGCGGACGTAGGCGACGATCGCCCAGCGATCCTCGACTCCCAGGGGGTAGCGGTAGCCCGCCATCAGCCCGGAACCGTTCGTGATGATGTCGTAGAGGCGGCCGTCGCTGTAGCCGGCGCGCAGTTCGTCGTGGAGCGAGGCGGTCGGCGTGTCGGCCCGTTCGAACAGGATGCCCTGGCCGGTGCCCCGTTCGTCGTGGCAGGGCTGACAGTAGATCGCGTAGCGGCTCTCTCCGCGGGCCAGCAGGTCGTCCGTGACCGGGATCGGCGAGGCCTCGAGCAGGTACCCCTCGTCGTCGCGGCCGAACGCCAGGCGGTGGTCGATGTCGAGCTGGCCGCGCGCGACGGTCCCGGCGACGGGTTGGCGCATCGCCATCCCGTCGTAGAAGAAGGCGCTCGCCTCCTGCGGGTCGTAGCGCTCCTGGTAGTCCATGTTCGGGTTCAGGTGGATGGGCGGATACGGCGAGGGCATGCCCCGGCAGCCAAGCACGAGGAGAGCCGCGGCCACGGTCGCGCCCGCGATATGCAACTGCCTCCGGGAGCTCATGGCAAGGCGCCGGGATCCTCTCGCCCTGCGCATCAGTGTGCGTCCTCGCCGTGGCCGGCGTCGTCGCCCGCGTCGTGGTCCTCGGCCGGCGCCGGGGCGGGAGTGATGTCCCGGTTCGGATGCCGGATCTTCGCCAGGTAGGTGGTCCGCGGCTTCGTGTGCAGATCGTTGAGCAGGTTGTAGTTGCGAGGGCTCGACTTCGCCTCGACTACCTGGCTGCCTGCATCCGTGATGTCGCCGAAGCGGATCGCGTCGGCGGGACAGGCCTGCTGGCAGGCGGTGACCACGTCGCCGTCGGCCAGGGGCCGGCCCTCCTGCTTCGCGTCGACCTTCGCGCGGCTGATCCGCTGCACGCAGTAGGTGCACTTCTCCATGACGCCGCGAGAACGGATCGTCACGTCCGGGTTCTTGCCCAGCTTCATCACCTCGGGGGTGTCCTTGGTGAAGTTGAAGTAGTTGAAGCGCCGGACCTTGTACGGGCAGTTGTTCGAGCAGTAGCGGGTGCCGATGCAGCGGTTGTAGACCATCGCGTTCAGCCCGTCCTCGTCGTGGACGGTGGCCGCGACGGGGCAGACCTGTTCGCAGGGCGCGTTCTCGCACTGCATGCAGGGCACCGGCTGGAAGTTCGTCTGCGGGTCGTGGGGCAGGGCGTCGACGAGGCCATCGAACAGGCCGCCGGGTTCGCCCTCGGAGGAGAAGTAGCGGTCGATGCGCAGCCAGTGCATCTCCCGGCCTTCCATGACCTGGTCCTTGCCGACGATCGGGATGTTGTTCTCGCTCTGGCAGGCGACGACGCAGGCGTTGCAGCCGGTGCAGGCGTTCAGATCGATCGTCATGCCCCACTGGGGTGAGTCCTCGTAGGTCCACTCGTCCCACATCGAGTTCTCGTGCGGCTTCTCGCTGTGGGCAGTGGCGAAGTCGGGGTGCTCCTCGAAGTAGTCGAGGTCGGCTTCCTTGACCAGGGGCCGGCCTTCCATCGAGTGGTGGTCCTGGGTCTGCGCCAGGGGATAGGTACCGCCGCTCGCCCTGAGTGAGCAGCGGCCGACGTGGAGGGCGTCCGAGGTGCGCAGCAGATACGCGTTCCTGCCGGGGGTGTGATCCTCGTCGTTCACCGTGCTGGCGATCCGGCCGCCGAAGTCCCGGCCGTAGCCGAGATCGATCGTCACGCTGTGGTCGGCCTGACCAGGCACCTGCCACACCGGCAGTTCGAGCTCCCGCTCACCGCAGGCGACCGTGACCAGGTCCTCGTTCTCGAGGCCGAGCGAGCTGGCGGTGGCCGGGCTGATCAGGGCGGCGTTGTCCCAGGTCAGCTTGGTCATCGGGTCCGGGAGTTCCTGGAGCCAGCCGTTGTTCGCGAAGCGTCCGTCGTAAAGGGCCGCCGAGCAGCGGAAGACGACCTCCAGTTCCTCGCCAATGGCGACCGGACCGGCGGCGTTCCCGGCCGCCTCGACGGCGGCGGCGCAGTCCTCGGGTGCGACCGTAGCCAGCTCCGCCGCGGGCGCGGCGCTGCCTTCCTGCACGCCATCGTGGAGCACCCGGCGCCAGGCGATCTCGAACTCGGAAAGGGCGACGGGAACCGGCAACGACATGGGATCGACGGGCGGGGCGTCGGCTTCCTCGCCTCCCTGCTCGGCCTCGGTTTCCTCGGTTGCCTCCACCGGAGCCTCCGCCTCCAGGCCGTCTTCGAGCGGCAACCCGAGGATTCCGGACCAGGTCTCGCGAACCAGGTCGCGACCGTCCCGCGCCTCGCCGAGCGCGGCCAGCGCCAGAACCTCGATCGCGCTCTTGGCGCCGTAGAGGGGCTCGATCAGGGGCTGCACGACGCTGGCCGTGCCGTCGGTGGCGCGGGCGTCGCCCCAGCTCTCGAGGTAGTGGGTGAGGGGCACGTGCCAGCGCGCGTAGCGACTCGTCTCGTCGCGATAGGTGCCGACGTGGATGAGCGCGCCGGCGCCGTTCAGGTTCTCGAGCGCGCCGGCGAAGTCGAGGTCGGCGGGAGCGCTGTAGACCGGGTTCGCTCCCAGAATGAGCAGCCGGTCGACGGCGCCTTCATTCAGCGCGGCTACCAGGGCGGTCAGATCGGCGTCGCTCGAGGTGCCGCTGTCCGGGGTCTGGTGATAGGTCACCGTCGCACCGGCATTGCCGAGCGCCGAGTTCAGGGCGTAGACCGCGGCATGGACCTCCGGGGGCTGGCGATCGCCCGCGACGATCAGGCCGGCGCCCTTGTGACTGGCCAGATCCGCCGCGACCGCCTGCACCCAGCCGTCGTCGATGTCCGCGGCCGGCGTGTCGCCCTCGAGCGGCAACTCCAGGCCGTGTGCGGCGAGGGCGTGTCCCAGCCGGGCCACGAAGGCGGCCACGCGACCGCTCTGCACGCGCAGGCGATGGTCCGCGTTCGCGGCTGTGAGCGAGTGGACGCCGTCGACGGCATAGTGGCGAAGGATCGTCGAGGAGCCGTTGTCGCTGACCCGCCGGGCCTTTGCGTAGCCGCGCAGATTGCGGACGCTGTCGCCCTCCGTACACAGGAGATCGGAGTCCAGGGTGAGCAGGACCTGCGCCCGACCCAGGTGGTGGAGAGCGTGGTAGTGCTCGCCGGCCGCCGACTCGAGACCGCGGTCGGCGTTCTCGTCGCTCACGGGTTGCCAGGTCACCCATCGCGCCTGGGGATAGCGCTCGAGCAGGGCGGACTTGAGCCGGACCAGGGTCGGCGAAGAGGACGGCTCGGCAAGGACTGCCAACCCGGCGCCGTCCGTGGCCGGAGCGAGGTCGCCCTCGGTCCAGGCGGCGACGAGATCGTCCCAGGACGACGCCTGATCACCAAATCGCACCGTCTTGGAGCGGTCCGGGTCGTACAGGTCGAGGATGGAGGACTGCGCCCAGACACTCGACGCACCGCCCGACGACGGGTGGAGTTCGTTCCCTTCGACCTTCGTGGGTCTGCCCTCATGGCTCTCCATGACCACGCCGAGGGCACGGTTCCCAAACGGCATCGTCGTGGCATAGGCCAGCGGAATGCCGGGAACCATGCCTTCCGGCGCGTCGACGTAGGGGACGATGTGTTCCACCGGACGCCGGACGACGTCGCAGCCGACCAGGCCGGCCAGGGAAGCGGTGGAGCCGAGCATCGCGAGGACACTGCGCCGGCTCAGGCCCTCCTGGAGCAGTTCGGGCGGTGCTTCCGAGGCGCCCTCCGGGAACTCCCGGTGGAGAAACTCGGTCGTCCGCGCGTCACCCTGCACCTGTTCCAGGCTGCGCCAGTACGTTCTCGCCGGTGGACGGCCGTTGCCTGCGCTCATCGATGGCACCCCGTGCAGTCTTCGGGCGGCGCGAGAGCGCGCTCCGCGATCGCCTGTTCGGCGAAGGCGTCGTGATCGCCCGTGGGCACCCACTCCATGTCGGTGACCGCGTCGAGAGGCCTCAGGTGCGGCCCCGGATCACGGTGGCAGTCGAGGCACCAGCTCATGCTCAGGGGCTCGGCCTGGACGACGACCTCCATTTCGTGGACGGGACCGTGGCACGACCTGCAGCCGACGCCGGCGCCGACATGGACGCTGTGATTGAAGAACGCGTAGTCGGGCAGGTTGTGGACGCGGACCCAGCGCATCGGCCGGCCCTGCTCCGCGCTCTTGCGGATCGGCTCCAGGAGTTCGCTCTCGCGCGACGCGACGTGGTGGCAGTTCATGCACACCTGGGTGGGGGGAATGGTCGACACGGCCGACTCCTCGACCGAGGAGTGGCAGTAGCGGCAGTCGAGGCCGAACTCGCCCACATGCAGGGCGTGGCTGTAGGGCACCGGCTGTGCCGGGCGATAGCCGACATCCGTGTACTCGGGCGAAAAGTAGTACCAGATGCCGCCGACCACTGCCGCGCCCACAATTGGCAGCGCTGCTGCCGCATACAGCGGTACCTTGAGAGTCCACTTGGGGAAGATCTGTGCCAAAACTTCTTAGCCCCGAAGCAGGGTATGAAGCCCTGCACCCCTCCGAGATCGCGCGGAGTGTACAGCGTGGTATCGAGGCGGTCAAAGGCCCCAACCGAGATAGGGGCGAGACGGCGGCGGGATAGTGTCGGACCGTGGCGAAAGCGGATGCCGGGAGGTCGAACGGAGAGCGGATCCAGCCTCGTCGCCGCCTGTTCAATCCCTGGTTTCTCGCGGTGGTCGCGGGCGTGGTCCTGATCCCGGCGCTGCGGCCCCTGCTCCGCATCGAGCCGGATCCTCCGCCGGTTCTGCGGCAGTTGCCCGAGTGGCGCCTCGTGGACCAGGACGGCGAGGGCTTCGGCAGCGCGGACCTTGCGGGCGACGTCTACGTGGCTTCCTTCCTGTTCACCCGCTGCCCGACGGTCTGCCCGCGGCTGACCGCGGACCTCAGGCGCCTGGAACGCCGGTACCGGGAGGAGGGCGTCGAGAGCGTGCGGCTGGTCAGCTTTTCTGTAGACCCGGAACATGACACGCCCGAGCGTCTGCGCGTCTACGCCGGTAGCCGCAGTCTCCATCTCGAGCGGTGGAGTCTCGTGACGGGGGACGAGGAGGCGATGCGCGCCGTCGTGCTTGACGGCTTCGCCCTGCCGATGGGCGAACGGCTCGATCTGGCCGGCGGTCTGGTCGATGTGGCGCACACGACGCGGTTGGTGCTCGTCGACCGCGCGGGCGGCATCCGCGGCTACTACGGCTCGGACGCGGTGGGGCTGGACGAGGTCTTCCACCGCACGCGGCAGATTCTGGCGGAGTAGGGCGTCAGGCCCCGGTTCGGGGTTCCATCGCCTCGATCCACTCGCGGACCAGTGCGACGGCTTCCGTGTCGACCAGGCCGCGGCCGATTTCCGGCATCATCACGCCGGGATGAACCGACTCGATTCGGTACACCAGGATCGATTCGTCCGGGCGGCCCGGCACGACGCCGTAGAGGCGGTCGCCGGTGCCCTGTCCGGCCGCGACCGGGTGCTTGTAGACGCCGAGTCGGGTCCGGTCCTCGTGCTCCGCCCGGAGATCGAGCCCTGAGGTGCGTCCACTGCCCTTCAGGTTGTGGCAATGGGCGCAGTTGATGTCCAGCCAGGTGCGGGCGCGGTGCTCGACCGTTCCGGTCGCCGACGCGTTCCAGACCGGCGCCCGGGGCGCTTCGTCGGCCGGCGGCCCGCCTTCGAGGAAGCCGATGCGCCGCCAGCGTTCGAGCTGGTTCTCCTCGAACGTGGAGCCGTCGGTCCCGGTACGGACGCCGCCAACCTCGGTGTAGCGGAAGGACCGGTTCAACTGCGCGGCCCGCGGGCCGATCGGCAGCACGCGTTCGCCGTCGGTGCGGTGACACGTCTTGCACTGATTCGCGTTCGGCACCTGGTAGGTGTGTTCGATCCTCGCGCCGGTCCCGTCGATCCAGTTCACGTCCAGCGGGCCGCCGACGATCTCCAGCTCGGCGTCGGTCTGCTCCTCGTTCCAGATGTACGGTAGCCCGACCCAGCCGCCCGGTTCGTGAACGAGCAACCTCGTCTCCAAGGGCCGCAGGTTCTCGTCCGCTGCGCGGAAGTCGGCGGGGTAGGAGAAGGTCTTCGCGATCACGGTGCCGACCGGGAACTCGAATGGTCCGTTCTCCCGATACAGGGCGGGTTCGACCGCGCCGCCGGGACCGACCGGCAGGCGGACGAAGCGGTGCTTCAACGCGTAGTCGGAGAAGAGGGGTGTGTTCAGGTCGTAGGGCTCGACGCCGGCGGCAGGGATCTGCGCCGTCGCTTCGCCGGCGAAGAGACCCCACGCCGAGAGCGTCGCCGGGTAACGAGCGAACGGACCGGCGTCTGAATCAGCGCTCGAACAGCCGGCAGCCGCGAGGAGGGCGACCGCCGGGACGAGCAGCGCCCTCATCAGGGACTGCCGGCGCCTGTCGCGGCGCCGAGATCGACCGGCTGGGGAACTGCCGGCAGCGAGCCCTGGTGCGGGCCGAGATCCGTGCTCACGTTCGGTTGACCGCCCGCGAAGACGGAACCGAGATCGAGGTTCACGAAGTCCGCGTCGCCGTTGTTCTCGACGTAGAGTCGGAGTTCTTCCGGCACCGTGCCCTCGACCAGCTTGTCCGGGTTCACGACACCGTCCCACACGATGTCCGGGAAGGCGCCTCCCGCCAGGGCGACGAACGCGTCGGCGAACGCGCCGTTCGGACCCTCGCCACCGCCGACGAACTCGTTGTCGTGGATGTAGACGCCTTCGGTGTACGGGTCGTAGCCGGGGTCGTTGTAGGTGCGCCCGGTCGAGAGGTACGAGATGACCGCCAGGTTGGAGTTCTGGTTGTTGTGGATCCGGTTCCCGAACAGTTCGACGTTGTCGCTGGCCATGACGATGACGCCCGAGCCGGCGGGAATCGTGGAGACGATCGCCCCTTCCTTGCCGAAGTTGGGCAGGTTGTTGTCCGCGATGTCGTTGTCGTAGACGCGCGCGTCGCGGCCGTCCTTGACCGGAAGCTCGGGCAGGGAGAACACGAGCAGACCGCCGGTGTTGCCATGGGCCCGGTTCTCGTACACATCCGCACCGGTCGTGTTCTCGATCTCGATGCCGGCCACGTTCTCCCAGACCTCGTTGCGCCGTACGACGACGTTGGCGGACTGGCCCACGTAGATGCCGGCGTCCGAGGCGCCGCGCACGCGGCTGTCCTCGATCAGCACGTTCGTGACCTGGACCGGGTAGAGGCCGTAGGCGCCGTTGTTCGTGTCCGGTCCGTTCGTCCACTCGACCCTCACGCTGCGGAAGGCGGCGCCGGTAGTGCCCTCGACCTTGATGCCGTCGCCGAGCGAGTTCTCGACGGCGAGGCTTTCGACCGTGAAGTCGTCTGCCGTCACGAGCACTCCCTCGCCCCCGGTGCCCGGGGCCTGGCTGGCGAAGTCCAGGATCGTCTCGTCCATTCCCTGGCCGCGCAGCGTCACTCCCTCGACGTCGAGCGAGAGGGTGGCGTCGAGCTCAAACCGACCCGCGGCGAGCTCGATGACCGCGCCGGGCTCGGCGACGAGCAACGCCTCCTGCAGAGTCTTGTGGTCGTTGGCGCCAGGGTGCAGGGGCCCGTCCTGTTCGGCGCAGGCGACCAGAGCGAGCGAGCAGACGGCGGTACAGACGATGTTTCGCTTCATGGCTGGGGTTCATCTCCGGGTCGTTACCTGGCCGGCGGGATCATGCCATGATAGCCCCTAAGGGAGAGACCTCATGCCGGGAAAGATCGCAATTGCCGTGGTCGTCGTGGGCCTCGCTGGCGCTGCGGCCGCGCGGGACGACGGAGCGGTGCCGGAGCCGCAGCCGATCGGCACGATGAGCGAGCTGATGATCAAGCTGATGTATCCGGCGTCCGACGCGATCCTGTATGTCGAGAGCCGGGCGCCGACCAACGACGTCGAGTGGAACGAGTTGCAGGCGCAGGCCCTGATCCTGGCCGAGTCGGCCAACCTGATCATGATGCCGAGCCGCGTGGTGGGAGACCGCGACGAGTGGATGCGGGATGCCCGGCTCATGTTCGATGCCGGCGCGGCGGCCTACGAGGCGGCCCTGGATCACGATCTGGAGGCGTTGATCGCCCTGAACGAGCAGGTCTACATGTCCTGCGTGGTGTGCCACAGACGAACCCGGCCCGACTACGGGAAGAACTACAAGCGCTTCGACGACCCGCCGTCAGAGGCGAGCCCCCCTGCGGAAGAAGGGCGGATTCCCTAACAGGCGGCCGGTCGCCTCGCTGCTACGCTCGCCGACTCAACTTCAGGGAGAACGGACGTGACCTTGATCAAGACTGCAGGCCGAGCGCCTCGCTGCGTGGCGCTCCTGCTCGCCTTCGTGCTGGTTCCGCTTGCGGCCGCCGGCGACGATTCGAACGCCGACGTGTGGGACCGTGTCGAGCACCACACGGTGAAGAGCGGCGAGATCGACATCCACTACGTTGCACTGGGCGAGGGCAAGCCGGTCCTGTTCCTGCACGGCTTCCCGGACCTCTGGTACTCCTGGCGACACCAGATGGCGGCCCTCGAGGGCGAGTTCCGGACGGCGGCGATGGACCTGCGCGGATACAACCGCAGCGGCCAGCCGAAACGGGTCGAGGACTACCAGATGCCGTTGATCCTGGGTGACGTGGCGGCAGTCGTCGAGGATCTGGGCGGGCCCATCACGCTGGTGGGGCACGACTGGGGCGGCGCGATCGCCTGGCGGTACGCCATGCAGTATCCGGAGCAGATCGAGCGTCTCGTGATCCTCAACCTGACGCATCCCAGGGGCTACGGGAACGTCATCGCCAACGCCACCGAGGCGCAGCGACAGAACACGCAGTACGCGCGGAACTTCGCGACGTCGAAGCCGGACGAAAGCCCGGTGCCGGAGGGTCTCCTGAACCGGTACGCCAGCGAGGGAGAGAAGGTGGCGGGCCACTATCGCGAGGGTTTCTCGCGCTCCTACTGGGACGGCATGCTGAACTACTACCGGGCGAACTACGGCCAGGTAGCGGGCGGCGGCGAGATGCCGAACCTGCAGATGCCCGTCCTCCAGTTCCACGGCCTGAAGGACACGGCGGTGGACAAGGACGGTTTGAAGAACACCTGGGACTGGATCGACCGCGACTACACGCTGGTCACCGTGCCGTCGGTGGGCCATTGGGTCCAGTTGGAAGCGGCGGATCTCGTCTCGAAGACGATGCGGGCCTGGCTGCTGGCCAGGGAATGAGCGAAGGCTCGGGAGGTAGGTCGAAGCCATGTCGATGATCCAGCCACAACGGTGCAAGTCGTTCGTCTCGATGACCGCGGTAGTTGCCGCGCTGGTCTTCGCCTGCGCACCGGGGAACGGCCCCGAGCCGGAACCGGCGGGCGAGCAGGCGGCGGCGCCGAGCGGGCCCGCCCGCGAGTACTACGAGATTCGCCGCTACCGGCTTTCGGACGAAGACAGCCGGCAGACCGTCCTCGCCTACCTGGAGAACGCCCTGGTGCCGGCGCTTAACCGTGCGGGAATCGACCGGGTGGGCGTCTTCGCCGTCGAACCGCCGTCCGAGGAGGCGGATCCCCTCGATCCCGTGGACGCGATGTCCTTGTGGGCGATCATCGCGTTCCCGAGCGTTGGCGAGTTCACGGGGTTGAAGTCCACGCTGGAAGCCGACGCGGCGTACCTGGAGGCCGCGGCGCCGATGTACGCCACCCCGACCCGGGAGCCGATCTACGAACGCGTCGAGAGCTGGTTCCTGCACGCCTTCAAGGGCATGCCGGTGATGGAGTTGCCGCCGCAGACGGCTGCCGGCGAGGACCGGATCTTCGAACTCCGCCTGTACGAGAGCCACAACGAGGACACGGCTCGCCGCAAGGTCCACATGTTCGACAACGGCGAGATCGACATCATGAGGGATGTCGACATGGCGCCGCTCCTGTACGGCGAACTCCTGATCGGCGCCAACGTGCCGGCGCTCGTCTACATCCTGTCGGCGCCGGACATGGAATCGCACCGGGACCACTGGCGTGCGTTCCTGGAGCACCCGGACTGGGTCCGGATGCGGGACATGGAGATGTACAAGGGCACGGTCTCGGGGATCGAGAACGTGTTCCTCAGGCCGACCGCTTTCTCGCAGATCTAAGGGCCTAGTCGCCTTCCTCGGCGTCGGCTTCCGCTCCGCTGCCCGGCCAGCGTACCCAGTAGCCGTCGGCCCAGACCAGATCCTCGTTGAACTCGGTGCCGCGGAAGGCGCCGATCTCGTAGCTGGACTCAGGCTGCGCGCTGGCGGAGCCGTCGCGGCCGCCGCTCCAGATGCCGATCACCTGGGTGCTGAGCAGCTTGTCCGAGCCCGCGAATCCGAAGCGGTAGGGGTTGTTCCAGCCGTCGCGTTCGGGCACGTCCTGCAGGTAGAAGAAGGTGTCCGACGGTCTGAGCAGGGCGGACAGGTCGTCGTGAGCGAAATCGGGGTGCGTGAACTCGCTCCAGGTGAAGGTCGCGGTCGTGCTCGAGCCGGCCGCGGCGGCGCTGACCTGGTCGGTGAGCCACTGCATCCAGGCGGTGCCGACGCTCTTCATGTCGGCCTGGGTCCGCGTCTGGTTCGCGTTCTGTAGTCCGGTCATCAGGTTCGGCACCAGCAACGCGGAGATGATGCCGATGATCGCCACAACGATCAGGAGTTCGATCAGAGTGAATCCGCCTTCGCGGCGGTGGGAGCGCGCTCCGGTCATTTCTTCGTGCTCCTTGAGTGCGTTCGAGGTTCTGCCGTGCCTGGCCGGGGCGTGTCGGCGACGGCTTACAGGATGATACGGGGCGGAGGCCCGGAACGTCCAAGTGAATCGCGCGAAGGACGACGGCTCCGGCGCTGGTGTAGATTGCCCGGGCGGATGACAAGTTGGAGGTAGCTTTGGACTTCGACTTCTACGACTTCGATCCCGCGATCTACGACGAGATGTTCGTCGGGCGGGGCGAGCCGCGCGATCACTGCCGAGCCGTGTACGAGGCGCTTCAGGGAGTGTCCCGGGAGGAGTTGGAGACGATTCAGGAGCGGGTGACCCGCTCCTTTTCGCAGGAGGGGATCACCTTCACGGTCTACGGCGACGATGAGGCCGAGGAGCGGATCATTCCGATCGACTGCGTGCCGCGCCTGCTCAGGCTCGCCGAGTGGCGCGAGCTGGAGACCGGCCTGGTGCAGCGCATCTCGGCGCTGAACCTCTTCCTGGGCGATGTCTACGGAGATTGCCGGATCGTTCGCGACGGGGTGATTCCCATCGACGTCGTCCTCGACTGTCCTCAGTACCGGCCGGAGATGCGCGGCGTGGCCGTGCCGAACAACACCTGGGTGGCCGTCTGCGGAACGGACATCGTGCGCACGCACGAGGGCTTCCTGGTGCTGGAGGACAACCTGCGGGTGCCATCGGGCGTCTCGTACATGATCGCCAACCGCAAGGCGGTCAAGGCCGGTCTGCGACGCCTCTATAGAACGTGCCGGGTCCAGGAGGTCGAGCACTACGGCAGCCTGCTGCGCCGGACGCTGACAGAGCTGGCGCCGGACGGACGTCCGGATCCGAGTCTGGCCCTGCTCACGCCGGGAACCTACAACTCCGCGTTCTACGAGCACATGTTCCTGGCCCAGGAGATCGGCGCGGAGCTCGTCGAGGGACAGGACCTGCTGGTCAACGACGGCTTCGTCTACATGCGCACGACGGCCGGTCTGCGGCGGGTCGACGTGATCTACCGGCGCGTGGACGACGACTTTCTCGATCCCCTCGTCTTCCGCGAGGACTCCCTCCTCGGCGTGCCGGGCCTGCTGAACGCGTTCAAGCGGGGCAACGTGACCCTGGCCAACGCGCCGGGAACCGGCGTCGCCGACGACAAGAGCGTCTACGCCTACGTGCCCGACATGGTGCGGTACTACCTGGGCGAGGAGCCGTTGCTCGCGAACGTCGACACACGCCTCTGCAGGCGACCCGAAGACCTCGAGTACACCCTGGACAACCTCGAGCATCTGGTCGTCAAGCGGGTCGGGGAGTCCGGTGGCTACGGAATGCTCGTCGGTCCGCACTCGACGCCCGAGGAGCGCGACGAGTTCACGGAGCTGCTCAGGGCCACGCCGTCGGACTACATCTCGCAGCCGACCCTGGCGCTGTCGCGGTCGCCCTGCCTGGTCGAGGGCCGCGCGGAACCGCGCCATGTCGACCTGCGACCGTTCGTGCTCACCGGTGCGGAGACCCGGATCGTCCCCGGGGCTTTCTGCCGCGTGGCGCTACGCCGCGGGAGCCTGGTCGTCAACTCGAGCCAGGGAGGCGGCGGCAAGGACCTCTGGGTCGTGGACCTCCAGGGCTGACCGCTGATGCTTTCCCGCAGCGCCCAGGGCGTGTACTGGATGGGTCGCTACCTCACCCGCGCCCATCATCTGAGCCACCTCCTCCAGCTACACGTGCAGGCTCTGGTCGACCGGTCGGTCGAGGAGATCCACTTTGGCTGGAGACGCATCTACTGGGCCATGAAGCGGCTGCCACCGGCCGGGGAAGAGTGGCTGCCGGAAGCCGAGGACTTCGCGTTGGCGGATTCCTTCACCCTGGCGGACGATCTGACCTTCGAACGGTCGAACCCCGATTCGGTCTGGAGCAGTCTGGAGCGGGGGCGCGAGAACGCCCGGCAGATGCGGCACTGCATCAGCGCCGAGATGTGGACCTGTCTGAACCTGGCCTACCTGCGCGTGCGGGACCTGGAAACCGTCGACATCTGGAGGACGCCGGAGGCCTTCTATGCCCAGACCTGCAACGAGATCCACAACTTCGTCGGCATCGCCGAGGCGACGATGTACCGGGGGGCCGCCTGGCGGTTCATGCGCCTCGGTCGCGCGATCGAACGGGTCCAGCTTGCGGTATCGCTGATCCTCGCCCAGACGGAGCTCGGTGGCCGCATGAAGAGGCGTACCCTGGGGTGGCCCAGCATGCTCCGGATGCACCATGCCTCCGAGGCCTACAGCCGGCTCTACGGGATCGAGATCCGGCGGAGCCGCGTCCTGGATCTCTTGGTGAGTGATCCGCTGTTGCCGGCTTCGCTGCTCTGTTCGGTCCGGGCGGCGGCAGCGGAACTGGATGCCATCGAGACGGGGCCGGACGTGGAGGCCGATGCGGCGGCGAGGCGGCTGGCGGGTCGCGCCGGCGCCCTGATCCTCTACGACTGGCCCGAGGCCAGGGACCGGGAGCAGCTCCTCCGGCGGGTGGACCGGTGCACGCGCGATCTCCACGGCACGATTCTGGATGCGTTCGTCGACTATGGGGTTCAGGACGCTCCTCTGCGTTGACGATAGGGCGGGCGATGCAGTACGAGATCGAGCACCGGACGCGGTACAGCTACGCGAGGAACGCGAGTGGTTGCGTGTTGATGCTCTGTCTCCAGCCGGAGTCGGGGTCTGGACAGCGGGTGCTGGAGTTCCAGATCGAAACGGAGCCGGCCGCCTCGCTGAGTCCCGAGCGCGACTCGTTCGGGAATCGACGGCACGTGTTGAACGTCCACCGGCGGCATCGTGAACTGACGATCACGTCACGGTGTCGGGTGGAGCGGAACACGCACCCCCCCCGGACTCGCGGGTCGGAAGCCCCGCGTCACGATGGCCGTTCCTGGAGCCGGCTTCCGGAGTACTGGCACTTCCTCCGGCCGAGTCGGCTGGCCCGTCCGTCCGCGGCGCTGGAGGATTTCGTGCGCCGGGAGCGACTTCAGCCCGACGACGATCCCATGGCGACCTTGCAGCACCTTTCGGATAGGATCCACGATTGCTTCGACTACCAGACGGGTAGTACTTCGGCCGACTCCCCGATCGAGCATGTGTTGGAGGCCGGTCGGGGCGTCTGCCAGGATTTCGCCCACGTCATGATCGCCATCGCCCGTTCCTGGGGTGTCCCGTCCCGCTACGTATCCGGCTACCTGCACACGACCGGCCGTCCGGGCGAGCAGACGGTGGCCACGGGCAGCCATGCCTGGGTTGAATGCAGGGTGCCCGGTGCGGGTTGGGTGGGCTTCGATCCGACGAACCCGACGTGTGGAGATGAGCGCCACATCCGCGTGGCTACTGGACGGGATTACGCCGACGTCTCACCGACGAGCGGCGTCTTTCAGGGCAGCGGGGATGCGGAGATCAAGGTCGATGTGATAGTGAATGCTGTCGGTCCCCTGGGATCAGGGGAAACTGTGAGTGGAAGAAACAGGAGGCAGAGAGGATGAACGTCCAGGCTGAGCACCATGACGGGGTTCTTGTTGCGAAAATCGAGGGTCGCGTCGACAGCTCGAACTCTCAGGACTTCGAGCGCCAGTTGCAGGCGGCCATCGGTGACGACATAGGGGCCGTCGTAATGGATCTCGGTCAGCTCGCGTACATCAGCAGCGCCGGCCTGAGAGTCGTCCTCCTGGTGGCCAAGACCCTTGGGCAACGCAACGTGAGTATCTCCCTCTGCTCGCTCTCCGATCCTGTCCAGTCGGTCTTCGAGATCAGCGGTTTCAACCGCATCATCCAGATCTACGACACCCAGGCCGACGCCCTGGCCGCTGCCGGAAAGTAGGTCGCCCCGGCGTCGCTGCATGTCCGACAGATCGAGCGCCCGGGCCGCCCGTGCGGCCAATCCCGACTACAAGATCCTGGTCGTCGACGACGAGCCGGACCTGGAGCGTCTGGTCAGACAGCGCATGCGCCGTCACATCCGCTCGGGCCGCTATGCCTTCGAGTTCGCCGGCAACGGCATCGAAGCGCTCGAGAAGCTTGCCGAGGTCGACGACATAGACATCGTTCTCTCGGACATCAACATGCCGAAGATGGACGGTCTGACGCTGTTGCAGCAGATCCCCGAGGTGAACGCGGACATCCGTTCGGTCATCGTCTCGGCGTACGGCGACATGGAGAACATCCGCACCGCGATGAACCGCGGCGCGTTCGACTTCGTCACCAAGCCGATCGACTTCGCGGATCTCCAGGTCACGATTGACCGCACGCTCAAGCACCTGGACGAGTGGCGCGCCGCCCTGGCGTCGCGGGACAAGCTGGTTGCGCTCCAGAACGAGCTGGACGTGGCGACGAAGATCCAGCAGTCGATCCTGCCGGACAAGTTCCCCCACGCCGACGGTTGCGAGGTCTTCGGCTGCATGGAAGCGGCCCGCAACGTCGGCGGCGACTTCTTCGACGTGATCAAGCTGGACAAGGGCTGCCTCGGACTCGCCGTTGCCGACGTTTCGGACAAGGGCGTTCCGGCGGCCCTGTTCATGATGTCGAGCCGCACCCTGCTCAAGGGCGCGGCGGTCGGCGTCGGTGATCCGGGCCCCGTGCTGTCGGAAGTGAACGACCTGTTGAACGAGACGAACGACGCGGCGATGTTCGTGACCGTCTTTTACGGGGTGTACGACCCTTCGACCAGGGTGCTGACCTTCTCCAACGGCGGCCACAATCCGCCTCTCGTCGTTCACGCCGACGGCAGCTCCGAGGAACTCGAACTGACCGGCGGAATCGCCCTTGGCGCGATCCCGCAATTCGCGTACGGCCAGGCCAGCGTTCAGCTCAGGCCCGGAGACATGGTCGTCTTCTTCACGGACGGAGTGACCGAGGCGATCAACATCGCGAACGAAGAGTTCGGCCTGGAAGCCGTCCAGGCGTTGTTCGCGGATGGCCAGACCCGGAACGCCCGGGAGGCCGCGGAGATGATTCTGCAGGCGGTACGCGACTTTGCCGGGGAGGCGCCGCAGTTCGACGACCTGACCTGCATGACCCTGCGTGTTGCTGACGAGTGAGCGCCAATCTCACACTGCGAATCCCGAACCGGGTTGAGGAACTTCCGGCCGTATCGGAGGCGGTGGAGACGCTCGGGCAGGAGGAGGGCTGGACGCCGGACGTCTCGTACGCCGTGGTGCTGGCGCTCGAGGAGGTGGCGACGAACGTCGTCCGTCACGGCGGGGGCGAGGAAGGGACCAGCGAGATCGAGATCGAAGTCGTCTCGACGGACACGGAAGCGCGGGTCGAGGTCCGTGACAGCGGCAAGCCGTTCGACCCCTTCCACGACGCTCCCGAGCCGGACACGGACGCCGCGCTGGAAGACCGGGAGATCGGTGGCCTCGGCGTCCACTTCGTGCGGGTCCTGATGGACGAGGCGTCCTACCGCCGCGAGGGCGGTCGCAACCATGTGACCATGGTCAAGCGCCGGAGTTGAACCCGGCGGCACGGAATGCGCGTTCGTGCACAGGGGGCCCTGAAGGCGTCGGCCTGCGCCGCGATCATGGCTCTCGGGTCGGCCCCTGTCGTGGCGCAGGCGGCGGAGGTCCGGGGCGTATCGCCTGATCGCGTCCTGTTCGGCCAGTCCGCCGCGTTCAGCGGCCCGGCAGCCGAGCTCGGCAGAGGCATGCGGCTGGGACTTCAGGCGGCGTTCAAGGAGGCCAACGATGCCGGCGGCGTGCATGGGCGGCGCCTGGAACTGGTCACCGTGGATGACGGCTACGAGCCGGAGGCCGCGATCCGCAACACCCGCCGACTGATCGAGGACGAGGGGGTGTTCGCCCTGGTCGGCGGCGTGGGTACGCCGACGTCCCGTTCCGCGGTTCCGGTCGCCGAAGAGGCGGGTGTGCCATACATCGCTCCGTTCACCGGCGCGGGTTTTCTCCGCAGCGAGCCTCACGTGATCAATCTCCGGGCGTCCTATGCGCAGGAGACGGAGGAAATGGTCGAGCGGCTGACCAGGGACCTGGATATCAAGCGGATCGCGGTCGTCATCCAGGACGATTCGTTTGGCCGCGCCGGGCTGGCCGGCGTGCGTGCCGCCTTCGACAGGCGCGGCATGGAGGCGGTCGGGATCGGGGTCTACCCGCGCAACACGACCGCCGTGAAGACGGCCATCGTCGACATCGCGGCGGGGAGGCCGGAGGCCGTGATCGTCGTGGGCGCCTACCAGCCGGTCGCCAGCCTGATCGCCTGGGCCCGGCACATTGGCCTCGATCCGGTGTTCATGACCCTGTCCTTCGTCGGCAGCAACGCCCTGGCGGAAGAACTCGGTCCACGCGGCGCCGGCGTCTACGTCACTCAGGTCGTGCCCTTTCCGACTGCGCGCTCCTCGAGAGTGGCGACCGCCTACCGGAGCGCGCTGCGCGCCCATACCGCTGAGGCCGAACCCGGTTTCGTGTCGTTCGAGGGGTATCTCGCCGGGCGTCTGGTGATCGAAGCGCTCGAACGGTGCGGTACGGCTGTAGATCGCGGCCGCTTCATCGAGGTACTCCGCAGCGCCGGCTCCATCGACCTGAACGGCTTCCAGCTTGTCTTTGGCGCCGAGGACAACCAGGGCTCGGACGCGGTCTTCCTGACCATGATCGACGAACGGGGCCGGTATCGATCGGCGACGCGTCTGGAGGCCTCGGCCAGACCGTGATCGACTGGTTCCGCAAACTGGCCGAGGGCCGCTTCAGGATCGCGACCCAGCTCTACGTTGGCATTGGCGGCGCGGCGGCCCTGACGCTCGCGGCCAGTCTGGTCGCGTTGCTCGCCTTCGCCCAGGTCGGCGATTCCCAGAGCCGGGTCAACGAGGGAACGGTGCCCGAGCTGGCAGCCGCGTTCGGCGTTGCCCGCGGCAGCGGAACGCTCGTGGCGGCTGGACCGAGGCTGACGGCGTCGGCTACGGAGAGTGAGCTGGACCGGGCGTCCGTAGAGATCATCGCACCGGCCCGGCGCGCCTTCGAGGACGAACTTGGCCGGTTGATGAGCCAGGAAGCGGGTCCGGAGGACTCGCTGCACGAGGAGGGACGATTCGGTGAGATTCAGGCGCGGGGTGAAGAGCTGATCGGGAACATCGGGGCGATTCAGCGGTCAGTTGCCGAGGGCTTCGAACTGGGTGCGGACAGCCAGGCTCTGAGGTTGGAGCTGGACTCGCTTCAGAGCCGGATCGCGACGCTCCTCGTGCCCGCTCTCGACGATCAACTGTTCTACGCGATGACCGGGTTCCGTTCGTTCAACGAGCCGCCGGCGTCCCACGATGTCCACTTCTCGGAGTCGGAGATCGACCGTTACCGAGTGCTGGTCGGCCTCCAGCAGGACGTCACGATCATCGATCAGTTGCTGAAGAGCCTCGCCGTGTTGAGCGACAGACCCCGGATCGAACCGGTCGAGGAGCGGTACGAGTCGGCCGCGACGAGCATCGAACGTTCTCTCAGCGCGATCGACGAAACGGCGACCTCAGACCGGCTGACAGCGTTGTTCGAGGAGCTGCTCGAGAAGAGCCGCAGCGCCTTCGACCTGAGGCGACAGGAGGTTGATGTACTGGACCGGCAGCAGGCGCTGCTACAGGAGAACCAGGACCTGGCGATCGAACTCGGCGCGGACGTGGAGGAACTGGTCGCGGACTCCCAGACCCGAACGCAGATCGCCACTCTGGCCGCGTCCCAGGCGATCAGTACCGGTCGCGCCCTTCTGATCGGGCTCAACGTCGTCAGCATCGCCGGTGCGGTCTTCATTGCCTGGCTGTTCGTTGGCCGGCTGCTGGTGCGTCGCTTCGAGGCGCTTTCGGGAAGCATGCGGGAGATGGCCGGCGGCAACCTGGAAGCGGAGATCGGGATCGGCGGCAAGGACGAGGTCGCGGACATGGCGGCCGCGCTGGAGGTCTTTCGCCGGCATGCCCTGGAGGTGCAGCGGCTCAACCTCGTCGAGAAGCTGGCCGATGAGCTGAAGGAAAAGAACGACGAACTGGAGGTCGTGCTGGCTGACCTGCAGAAGGCGCAGGATCAGATCGTGATGCGCGAGAAGCTCGCCGCGCTCGGTGAGTTGACGGCCGGCGTCGCGCACGAGATCAAGAACCCGCTGAACTTCGTGAAGAACTTCTCCGAGGTTTCCTCCGAACTCCTCGAGGAGGTCGAGGAGATCATGAAGGAGAACGAGGACGGCAGCCTGGACGACGACCAGCGGGAGGAGATCGGGGAGATCTTCGAGGACCTGAGCGGCAACCTGAAGCTGATCCAGGGGCACGGCGAACGGGCCAACCGGATCGTTACGGACATGCTGAAGATGGGCCGGGGCGCCGCTGGCCGGGAGATCGCCGACATCAACCGCCTGGTCGACGAGCACATCGCGCTGGCGTACCACAGCGCTCGCGCCACGGATCCGAACTTCAACCTGACGATCGAGAAGGACTTCGATCCCGATCTGGGAACCCTCGAGGTCGTGTCGCAGGACGTGGGCCGCGTCTTCCTCAACCTGGTCAGCAATGCCTGCTACGCCACCGACGAGAAGCGGCGCTCGGCGGACGAGGCATACGAGCCGACGCTCACGGTCACGACCCGGAAGATGGACGACGGGGTCGAGGTCCGGGTGCGGGACAACGGCAACGGGATCCCGCGCGACGTGGTGGACAAGATCTTCAACCCGTTCTTCACGACGAAGCCGACCGATCAGGGCACGGGGCTGGGGCTTGCGCTCTCCGCCGACATCGTTCGTGAACACGGCGGCATGATCCGGGTCGATACGGAACCGGGCGAGTACACCGAGATGATCGTCGAGCTGGCGGCCGCACCCCCCGATTTCGATCTGCCCTAGCACCGCATGAACGTCGCCGCCACGACACGAGCGCCGACCGCCGCGGCCCAACCGACCACCGTCTTCTCCATGCGGGACGTGACGAAGGTGTACGTGATGGGCGAAGTAGAGGTCCATGCGCTACGCGGCGTCGACCTGGACCTCCACGAAGGCGAGTTCGCGGTCCTGCTCGGGCCGTCGGGAAGCGGCAAGTCGACTCTTCTGAACATCCTGGGCGGTCTCGACCGGCCGACCGCCGGCCGGGTGACCTACCGTGAAGGCGATCTGAGCGAGGCTCGGGAACGGGCTCTGACCCGCTACCGGCGCCGGCACGTCGGCTTCGTGTTCCAGTTCTACAACCTGATTCCCTCGCTCACGGCCCGCGAGAACGTCGCGCTCGTCACTGAGATCGCGGGCGATCCGATCGCTCCCGAGGACGCCCTGGCGCTGGTCGGCCTGAAGTACCGTCTCGACCACTTCCCGTCGCAGATGTCGGGTGGCGAGCAGCAGCGCGTGGCGATCGCCCGGGCCATCGCCAAGCGGCCGGACGTCCTGCTCTGCGACGAACCGACGGGCGCTCTCGATATCAGCACCGGCATCGCGGTCCTGGGGGCGCTCGAGAGGGTGAACTCCGAACTGGGCACGACCACCGCGGTGATCACCCACAACGCGGCGATCTCGGCGATGGCGGATCGGGTAATCTCGCTTGCCGACGGCCAGATCACGAGCGACGTCCGCAACTCGACGAAGCAGCCGGCGGCCACGATCGAGTGGTAGAGGCCCGGGAGTGAATCCGGAAGCCGGACGATGAGAGCCCTCGACCGCAAACTGCTGCGCGACCTCTGGAACGTGCGGTCCCAGGTGCTGGCGATCGCCCTGGTCGTGTCGTCGGGAATCGCGCTGCTGGTCATGGCGCAGGGAGTGTTCGGATCGCTCCTGACCACCCGCGACGCCTACTACGCCCGCTACGCCTTCGCCGACGTCTTCGCCGGCGCGAAGCGCGTCCCCAACTGGGTCGAAGAGCGGATCGCGGCGATCCCGGGAGTCAGGCAGGTCCAGACTCGCGTGGTCGTGAGCGTTTCGCTGGACGTACCCGGCGTCACCGATCCGGTCAACGGACGCCTGATCTCCCTGCCGGATCGCGGCCGGCCGGCGCTCAACGACGTCGCTCTGCGCCGCGGGCGGTTCCTGGACCCGGACCGGGCCGAGGAGGCCCTGGTCGGCGAGCGGTTCGCCGAAGCTCACGGCCTCGATCTGGGCGATCGCCTGTTCGCCGTCATCAACGGCCGCCGGCAACCGTTGGAAATCGTCGGCGTCGCGCTGAGCCCGGAGTACGTCTACGGCATCGGACCGGGGGAGCTGTTCCCGGATCCGAAGCACTTCGGCTTCCTGTGGATGACCCGGCGGCACCTGGCCACCGCGTTCGAGATGGAGGGCGGGTTCAACGACGTCGCTCTGGCGCTCGCCGACGATTCGCCCAGCCTCGAGCGGGCGGCGATCGTCGAACTCGACGCGATTCTCGATCCGTACGGCGGTCTGGGCGCGATTCCGCGTGCGGATCAGACCTCGAACTGGTACTTGCAGAACGAGTTGACCCAGCTTCAGAACATGGGCCTCCTCGTGCCCCTGATCTTTCTCGCCGTGGCCACGTTCCTGCTCAACGTGGTTCTGCGGCGAACGGTCGCCGTGCAGCGCGAACAGATCGCGGCGCTCAAGGCTCTCGGCTACTCGAACATCCGGCTCGGCGTCCACTACGTGCAGTGGGCCGTCGCCGTGGTGGCCCTCGGCGCCCTGCTCGGAATCGTGGCCGGCCTGTTGCTGGCCGAAGCGATGCTCGGCGTCTACATGGAGTACTTCCGCTTCCCGCTCCTGGTCTACAAGGTGTCGGTATCGGGCATTCTGATCGCCGTCGGGGTGAGTCTTGCCGCCGCGACCGTGGGCGCGCTGGGCGCGGTGCGCAGCGTCGTCCTGCTGCCGCCCGCCGAGGCGATGCGGCCGGCACCGCCCGAGAACTTCCGGGTGTCCCTGTTCGAACGGCTCGGCGCCCGGCGGTGGTTGTCCCAGCCGGCGCGGATGGTGCTCCGCAACCTGTCGCGGCGCCCGGTGCGCGCGGGACTGTCGATCGTCGGCATCGCCTTCGCCGGCGCGATCATGGTCGTCGGCTGGGCGATGATGGACTCGATGGATGAACTGCTCAAGGTGCAGTTCAACATCATCCAGCGCCAGGACCTGTCGGTGAGCTTCTTCGAGCCGGTCGAGCGGAGCGCCGTGCACGAACTCGCCGCCCTGCCCGGCGTGCTGCAGGTGGAACCCACGGGTGCGGTCGCGGCGCGGCTGCGCAACGGCCACCTGCAGAAGCAGACCGCGATCCAGGCCCTGGCGCCCGGCGCCAGACTGCGGAGGGTGGTGGACGTGGACTACCGGGCGATCGAGCTCGATCGACCCGGCCTGGTCCTGTCCACGTTGCTGGCCAACCAGTTGCGGGTCGAGCCGGGAGACGGGCTCGTCGTGGAGGTCATGGAGGCGGCCCGGCCAGTGCGGGAGGTGGTGGTGACGGACACCGTCGACGACCTTCTCGGCGTGACCGCCTACATGGAACAGGAGTCGCTGCAGCGGCTGGTTCGGCGCGACGAAACGATGAACGGAGCGATGCTCAAGATCGACAGCCTGGCCGAAGAGCAGCTGTACGGCCTGCTGAAGGCGATGCCGGCGGTGGCGGGGGTGACGCTGCGCAGCGCCGCGCTCGAGAGCATCCAGACCTACATGCTCGACAACATGTCCATGATGATGGGAGTCAATCTCCTCTTCGCCCTGGTCATCGCCTTCGGCGTGATCTACAACACGGCGCGGATCTCCCTGTCCGAGACGAGCCGCGAGCTCGCCAGCCTGCGGGTGATCGGCTTCACCCGGGCCGAGATCTCCGCGATCCTGCTGGGCGAACTCGGGATCCTCACCCTGGCCTCGATTCCACTCGGACTGCTCCTCGGCTACGGCATGATCACCGGCGTGATGAGCGCCTTCGAGAGCGAGCTGTTCCGGCTTCCGGTCGTGGTCGAGCCGAGCACGTTCCTGGTTTCCGCGGCAGCCGTTCTCGGGTCGATGGCTATCTCGGCCTGGACGGTACGGCGTAAGCTCCATGACCTCGATCTGGTCGCGGTGCTCAAGACCCGCGAGTAGCGGAGAACGAAGCGATGAAGACGCGGCGCTGGGTGTTGTGGGGCGTGGGGTTGGTCGTGGTCGCGGCCGCCGTGATCTTCGGCACGCGCCCGCAGCCGGTGCCGGCGGAACTGGCCCAGGTCACGCGAGGATCGCTGCAGGTGACGATCGACGAGGAGGGAGAGACCAGGGTCCGGGACCGCTTCGTCATCTCGGCGCCGCTCGCCGGTCGGGTCCTGCGGATCGAACTCGAGCCCGGCGACGCGGTCGTGGCGGGCGAGACGGTGCTCGCGATCTTCCTGCCCTCGGCGCCGGTGCTCCTGGACGCCCGCAGCCGGGCCGAGGCGGAGGCGGTCGTGGAGACCGCGACCGCCGCACTCGGCCAGGCCGAAGCGCACTACGAGCAGGCGGCGGCTGAAGTCGCCTACTCGCGCTCCGAGGCGGGGCGCTACCTGCGGCTCAGCCAGGAGGGAATCGTCTCGGTCGAGACGATGGAGACCGCCCAGCTCGACCTCGACACCCGGCAGGAAGCGGTCGAAGCGGCCGAGTACGCCGTGCGCACGGCCCGCAGCGAGTTGCAGACGGCTCGGGTTCGCCTGCTGCAGTTCAGCGCCGAGAGCGCGGAGGATGTGGATGGTACGGCGATCCGGATCGTGTCGCCGGTTTCGGGCGTCGTGCTCCGTCGCGTGCGTGAAAGCGAGTCCGTGGTGCCGGCTGGCGAAGCCCTGCTCGAGTTGGGCGATCCGGCCCAGATCGAGGTGGTCACGGACTATCTGTCGAAGGACGCCGTCCGTATGCGGTCGGGCCAGCGCGTGCTGATCGATCGCTGGGGCGGCGAGTTGCCCCTGCAGGGACGGGTGCGGCGGGTGGAACCTTCGGGCTTCACGAAGATCTCGGCGCTCGGCGTCGAGGAGCAGCGGGTGAACGTGGTCATCGACATCGTCGATCCGCCCGCCGTCTGGGCGGGCCTGGGCGACGGATTCCGGGTCGAGACGCGGGTCGTCGTCTGGGAGAGCGAGGACGAACTGAAGGCGCCGACCGGGGCGCTTTTCCGGCGCGACGAGAGTTGGGCGGTGTTCGCGGTCGAAGGCCGCCGTGCCGCGCTCAGGCGGATCGATGTCGGCGAGCGGAACGCGCAGGAAGCTCAGGTGCTCGGCGGTCTCGATGTCGGCGAGGAGGTCGTCGTTTACCCGAGCGACAGCCTGAGCGACGGTTCCCCGGTGGCGGCGGAACTCTGACCGCCGCTGACGGTCAGGCCGAGAGCGGGGCGATGACGCCCTCGGCGAACTCGTTCAGCATCGCCAGTTCCTGGTCCTGCTCGAACCAGCCGACGTGGTGCCAGAGGAAGAACTCCTCGATGCCGAACGTCTCGTGCAGCCGGCCGACGTGGTCGAGCACTTCCTGGCGCGAACCCATCCACATCCGCCCCATGGGGACGTGGTAGGGCGGCGCGTTGTAGGCGAAGTTGAACAGCCACTCGAAGCCGTCGTAGAGCTTCTTCGTCTCAGCCGGGTTCCGGCCCATGATCAGGTGTCCGCCCAGGGCCAGCATGTCGTTCGCGCCGATGATCCGGCCGTGGTGGAGGGCCTCCTCCAGGCAGATGTCGAGGGTCAGGGGGATGAACTCCTCCTTCGACTCGTTGAACATGCCCATCATCTTGCCGCCCTCGCGGGCCCAGAACTTCGCGGTTCCCATGCTGTAGCTGAAGGGTGCATAGACGGGTGGGTGGGGGTCGTTCTGCAACGGCCGCGGCACGATCCCGATCTCCTTCAGCGTCCCGTCGGCGGTCACCGAGCCGGGTGACCATTGGCTCGTGGGCCCGAAGCTCCAGTCCATCGGCGGCGGCGCCTGCCAGAACTCGCCGGTGAGGCTCACGACCTCCTGGGTCCAGAGCGCCTTGACGAGCCTCCAGTTCTCCTCGAACGCGCGCCGGTTGCGGGCGTCCATCTCCGACTTGTCGGAGTGGGTCGCCGTGATTCCGATGTGCTGGCCGAACGTGCCGGTCCAGCGCGGCGTGTTGCCCCTGGTGAAGCCGGCGAACATGCGGCCGCCGGTGAAGTGGTCGAGCATCGCCAGGTTCTCGGCCAACTGGATGGGATTGACGGCGGTCAGGTTCATCCCGAGCTGGCCGACGCGCATCCGCTCGGTGTGCTGGGCGACGAAGTAGTCCCAGAACAGCGGATTCGTCGTCGTCTCGATGCCCTCCACCTGGAGATGCTGCTCGGTCATGCAGAAGCCGGTGTAGCCGACCGACTCGGCGAACGTCATCTGCTCCTTCAGGTTCGCCATCAGGACCTGGAAGCGGTTCGGATCCGACCCGGCGCGGCCGACCCGCTCGCCGAGGCGCCGCATGTACGGGATGGCGAGGATGACGAACTCCATCAACCGCCCACCTTGCCGGCGTCTCCGTTCAGGTAGTCCAGCACGCTCTGCTGGAAGTGCATGATCGGCGACTCGGCGCCGGAACCGGCGGCCATCGGGCCGACCTCGAACTTCGGGGACCGCAGGTTGCGCTGGATCATCTCGCAGATCCACATGTCCTCGAGCTGGAAGTTGCCGGATTCCATCGGGTGCCCTTCCTGGTTGGCCAGGCTGATCAGTGTGGGCGACTTGCCCGCGTCGGCGCGGGAGGCCGAACCGTAGGTCGTCCAGCTCTGGGTCCACATCATCGTCAGGTCGGGGCTCTTCGGCTCCAGCATCGAAACGTGGAATCCCCAGGGGCTCGGCGACAGGATGGTCAGGGGAAAGAGCATGACCACGCCCGGATAGAAGCTCTCCTCGTGGCCCGGCAGACGGGCGGCGCCGGCGCCGTCGGCGAGTTCGGCCGAGAGCACGGTGGACGACTGCGGATCCCCTTCCCGCTCGGTGGAGTACCAGACGGTGTGGCGGCCCACCGGGTGCCAGAGGTTCCGGTCGGGATAGACGCTGCCCAGGGTCTGGTTGTGGAGATAGCCGAGGTGGTAGCCGTCGATCGCGTTCTCGTAGAAGACCTTCCAGTTGCAGTGCATCTCGTAGCGCACGTCGCCGGCGTAGCTCAGGCTGCCGTCGGCCAGGTCGTGGGGCCAGGCGTGGTCGTCGAGCCCGGCGATCCACTGGTCGAACGGCTCGGGCGGGTCCGGATCGGGGTTCACGTAGACCATCCCGCGGTGGGAGCCGACCGAGGCCCGGTGCAGCGACAGGCGTTCGCGCGGAGCCGTGCCGAAGCACTCGGCCTCGTTGGGCACTCCTCGCAGCGCTCCGTTCGTTTCGTAGGTCCAGCGGTGGTACGGGCAGCGGATGGTCGAGCCCGCGTTGCCGCTGCCCTCGACGATCTCGCAGCCGCGGTGGCGGCAGATGTTGTGGAAGGCCTGGAGCTCTCCTGCCTCGTCCCGGAGCACGAACAGCGAGTGGTTCATCAGCCGGCAGGCGCGGAAGTCCCCGGGTTCCTTGAGGTCCTCCTCGGTCGCCGCCCAGACCCAGGAGCGGTCGAACAGGCCGTGGACTTCCCGGTCGAGCCAGCCGTTGTCGAAGTAGGCCTCCGGGGGCAGTAGCTGGCGGGGATGGTCGAAGGTCGTCGTCACGGTTGCTCCTCCTTTCCGAGTCCGTGCAGAAGGGTCCTGGTGGCCAGGTCCGCGGCGTCCGCCGCGGCGATACGGCCCGAGGCGACTTCGTTCCACGCACTCCAGATGAGTTGGTCGATCTGCGCGACCACCCAGGCGGTCGGCACGTCGGCGGCGACGGCGCCCTCGGACTTGAGGCGGCCGACCAGGGCGGCGACCCGGTCGAGCTGGCGCCGGTATCCGGCGGTCGTGTGTTCGTCGCCGATGTCCACGCGGTAGAGAAAGCTGTAGCGGTCCCCCAGGGGGATCACGGCTTTGAACATGCCCTGCAGTTGCCTGCGGGCGCTTGCGCCCTGGTCGAGGGTCGCCGCCACCGCGTCGTTCGTCTCCTCGATGCAGATCTCGGCCAGGACCGTCAGAAGCTCGTCGCGGTTCCTGAAGTGGCGGTGAAGAGTCGCCCGCCCTACTCCAGCGTGGAGGGCGACCTCGCTGAAGGTCGCCCCGGGGTTGCGCGACCAGAGGCGGATCGCGGCGTCGATGATCGCGTTACGGGCTGTTGGACGCGGACTGGGGTGCAGCGCTGGTCTCATGCGGTTCACCTCGATGGGGTCGGCTCGCAGGCATCGCCGACACCGTTCCCGTCGGCGTCGGCCTGGTCGCGGTTGGAAGCGGAGGGGCAGTTGTCCATGCCGTCGAGGATGGTGTCGCGATCGCGGTCGATCCCCATCCGTCTGCCGGAGCCGGGCGGGGCGCAGGTGTAGGTGACGGGAGTGCCGCTCGCGGCGAGCGTCCGCAGGCGCGACGGCGTCCATCTCTCGTCCAGGTCGTCGAGGAAGTTGCCGTCTCTGAGACGAACCCATCCGCGCGGTTTCCCGGCCACAGTGGCCTTGGCGATCAGGTCGCACTCGGTGACCGGACCGCCGAGGACGGCCGACTGGAACGAGACCCGGGCGCGGTGCGTCAGCAGGTCGACGCGCGGGTTGGCTGCGGAGGCGTTCATCGCGTCCAGGGTGACCTGCTGTCCGACGATCGGCGCCAGGTCCGTGTCGAACTCCATCAGGTAGTCGACCAGGGCCTGGCGCACTTCGTCGTCCGGGATGCCGATGTCCATGCCATCGCTGAAACCGCAGCCGAACACGTCGTCGGAGCGGCGGCGGCCTGGCAGGCCGAGTTCGTCGCAGCTCGTCGTGCCGTCGTCGAAAACGGCGCCCTGCAGGAAGTTGAAGAGCTTGTCCGTCGCGCCGTCGTGCAGAAAGCCGAACCCGCGGATCTGGTCGCCCTGGTGGGCGTCGGTGGTCGAGGGGAGGAAGTACTGCCGGTTCGGAAGGCCGAACATCCCGACCCTCTGGTAGAGGTTCCGCAGGTGCGGAACCTTGAGAATCAGCACCTCGCCGCCGTGCGACGCGTCGCCGGCGGTGCCGAAGAAGCCCCTGGCGGGATCGTGACGATGGCAGCCGGCGCAGTTGCGCCCGTCGACCGCCGCGCCGTTCCGGTTGTCGGGGAGGTCAGTGGCGGCGTCGACGCCGTCGGAGCGGCGCGGTCCGTCGAAGAAGGCGTCTCCGATCCGGGCGGACGGACTGTGCGTGTTGTTGAGCGGCTTGATCGGGTTCGGCGGCAACTGCACGGCGAGCATGAAGTCGGCGAACTCGTCCACGTCCTGCTCGAGCTGGATCACCTCGGCCGGCTTGGCGGCAGCGTTCACGCCGGAGAGCGTGACATCGAGCCCCAGGAGGCTCTCGAAGGCGACGATGAAGTTCTTGAACGAGAACTTCTCGTTCAGGGTCTTTCGGTCGTCGATCCCGAAGTAGCCGTTCGCCCGGTCGCCGCGCCAGTGCATGTGGCCGTGGGTCGACATGCCCCGCATCGTCTGCGTGAACATGGGCCCCTTCATCGGCGAGAAGACGCGCTGATCGCCGTTGCCGTTCACGTACGGCACCGTCTCGCAGCCCGGGTAGTGCCCGAAGATGTCGCAGGACAGCCAGAAGTCGGAGAAGGTCGGGAACGGCTGCGGGTTGGCGGTGTTGCCGTCGTCCGGGTTGCCGAGGTTCCAGCTCAGGTGATCCGTGTCGCCGAAGACATGGCAGCTTGCGCAGGAGGACTCGCCGTTGGAGGAGGTCCGGTTCGCGTCGTAGAGGATCCGGCGTCCGGTCACCACCTCGGCGGGCTCGGGGTTGTGGAAGGAAACTGCCTGCCGGACGGCGCCGGTCACCGCGTCGACGACCTTGACGCTGCGCTCGAAGTGGGCGAACACGTAGAGCTGTCCGTTCGGGCGGTTGCGTGTCTCGTCGAGCAGGAGGCCGGCGGGTCCGCCGGACACGTCCAGGTAGTTCGCGCTGACGGAGGTCGGGTCGAACTCCTTTCCCTCGCCGTCCCAGAGCGTGTCGTCTTCGAGATCCGCGGTGTCGAACACGCCGATCCGATCCGAGCCCAGGGCGGCGACGTAGAGCTTCGCTCCGTCGGAGCTGACCTGGAGTTCCAGAGGAGTCGAGAGGCTGTGCCGGCGAACGTCTGGGGACGACTTCAAGGCGGAGTAGTCGATGTGGGGGTTCAGGTGCCGCTTGCGGACGGTGCCCGTTCCGGGGTCGATGACCGTGATCTGGGCTCTGGCGATGTCCCCCTGAACGGTCGAACCGCCGCGGATACCTGGCCCCTCGAAGCGGACGTGGTTCCGGGCGTCCGTGTTTGCCACGTAGACGCGGCCGGTCTCGGGGTTCGTCACCATGTTGAACAGGGTCGTGCCGACGTGCGCGAAAGGGTCCGTCTCCTCGAGAGTGGCGGCGTCGATCGCGAAGACGTCCCGGTCGGGAAGGAAGAAACGGATGCCGTTCGAGTAGTTCAGGCCCCGGGAGTCCCTCCATTCGCCCGACTCTCCGTCCCACTTCACGATCATCGCGGTGAACGGCGCGGGCTCGCCGTCCGCGCCGGTGCTGGGCAGGGGGCGGCCCATCGGGAGGGTCTTGTCCGCCGGGCCGTTGGGCGAGGCCGTCGCATGCGCGGCCGGGAGGTTGCCGACCACGCAGGGCTGATCGCCGCGCCGTCCGTCCCAGGTGGCGCCAATGAAGAAGCCGCGAGGCGAGTCCTCGAAGCCCCGGCACATCACCCCCTCGTGAATCACGCTGGTCTGGTTTCCGGAGTGAAACACCGCTGCATACACGGTGGAACCGTCCGGGCTGACCGTCAGTGCGCGCGGCGTGTCGCCGAACAGCTCGACGATCCGTAGCGGTGTGCCGCCGACTCCGGCGCCGAGATCTCCGGCGTCGAAGACCCAGACGTCCGCTCGCCCCACGCCCGCGGTGTGCAGTTGCGGGTCCCCGGCCCCGCGGACGCCGGCGATCGAGGGATGGGTGCGGTGCTGTCCCCGGTGGGCCGTCGTGATGAAGGCCCGATCGCGGGCGAAGACGATGTCCCGGGGTTCATCGCCGACCAGGAGCGTGCGCTTGACGAAGGCGGCGCCAGGTGTGGCCGGGTTCGAGGCGAATAGCGGACCAAGGTCCACGATGCTCACCGAGTCCGAGAGATGGTTCACCACCCAGACCTCCGAGGCATGACGCGCGGCCACCGCGACGGGCTCCATGCCTACGGGAACCGATGCCCGGTGAGCCAGCGTGCCCGAGTCTCCGACGTTGAAGATCTCCAGGTGGTTGTCCGGCGTATTCGTGACGAAGAGCAGGCTGCCGTCGGGCGACAGGGCCAGCGGTCGAACCGGGCCCGACTCGAAGGCGATGAAGTCCACCGCGTGGGTGGCGCCGGCGACGATCAGCAGGAGCAGGAACGCCGTCAGGGCGCGGAAAGCTCGTACCGGGCGTCGGCGTCCGGCGAGGGGCGAGTTGAAGGGCATGTTGTAGGTCTCTCCTGAGCGAGAATGGTACAAAGATGTCTCAGGAGAGTCAACACACGTTCAATCAGTGCTCCTTCGGCTCGAGAGCGATTCAGTTTGCTCGCCGGCGGTGAGCGCGGCGAGGTTCTCCTCGTGCCGGCGCCGATTCAACCGGTAGTGGCGGAGAACGAAGATGGCCAGAAGGTAGAGAACGGCCAGCACCGGGCCGTACAGCCATCCCAGCCGTTCGACCATCGACTGGTCGATCGAGGACGCGTCGGCCTGGGTGGGGAAGTTGATCGCCGTCAGCAGCAGGCCACCGATCCAGATTCCCAGTCCCGTGGCGACCTTGCCGGTGAAGGAAAGAACGGAAGAGACGAGTCCTTCTTCCCGGCGGCCCGTGACCACGGCGCGAGCGTCGACGATGTCCGCGACCATCGAGGCGCTCACGGTGCTCGTCATCACGATGAGAGCAACCTGGGCAACGCCGATCGCGACCATCGATGGAAAGAGCGCTGAGTGGCCGGCGGGCGGGAAGGCGCCGAGCAGGGAGAGGATGACCGGGCCGCTGCCGGCCAGAAGGGACAGGACCGAGAGCCTGATCAGCACCGCCTTCTTGTCACGGCCCCGGCTGGCTACCGGCAGCAGGGCGATGGCGAGCAGGGGCGATGCGAGTTGGGCGGCGAGGATGGAGCTGGTTTGCGTGCTGTCGAAGCCCCAGAACCAGGGCTGCATGTAGGCCCACATCGCGGTCGCGGTGCCGCTGGCCGCGGCGGTCAGGGCCGTCGAGGCCAGGATCGCTGCCAGACTGCCGTCTCTCAGGGTTGCCAGCGTCTCTGCAAGGACCCGTCGAGCCGCGGCCCGTTCGGGCGGTGGGGCCGCGAGCGTGGGGATGTGTCGGTGAGTCGCCACCGCGGCGAGTGCCAGACAGAGGATGAGCGCGCAGGCGGTGACCAGACCGGCCTGTTCGTACCCGGCGCGGCGCAGGATGCCGGCGCCGTCCGGGTAGTCGGGGCTGTCGGCCAGCCACCAGACGTACATCGACACCGCCATCAGGGTGCCGAAGAACCAGCCGCCGGCGTAGGAGAAGTTCATCAGCCGGGTCCGGTCCTCGTAGCCTGGCGCGAGTTCCGGCAGCAGGGCGTTGAAGGGGACGGTGTGCATCGTCACCGCCAGCCGTAGCGCGACGGTGAAACCGGCGAGCCAGAGGAACAACGCCGTCGATGAGAGGTCGGGGGGTCTCCAGAGGAAGTAGTAGCAGAGCGGAATGGGAAGGACGGCGGCGTAGAGAAACGGATGCCGCCGCCCGAGGCTCGTCCGGAGCCGGTCCGACCAGCGCCCGACCAGTGGGTCCGAGACCGCGTCGACGACGAGCGCCAGCAGCAGCGCGGAGCCGGCGAGCGCCGGGTCCAGGCCGACTACCTGGCTGTAGTAGATCAGCAGGAAGTAGGAGATGCCGTTGGTCACCAGGCCGCTCGCCGTCCCGGAGGCGGTGAAGGCCAGGCGATTCAACGGCGACTACCCACCAAGCCAGTCACGCGGGAGGCGGCTTCGCGTACGTGGCGACGCTCACCCGGGCGGTTCTCACTCCGCGAGCTGGAAGGGCGTGGACCACTCCATCGACCCCCAGCGGATCGTCAGCATCCCGCCGTTTCCGTTGACCTCCAGCAGTCCCTTGGTCTCTTCGACCGGCTCGGCGAGCGTCCTGAACGTCAGGGGCGTCTCGCCCGCGTCGTGCTCGGCCATGTGCATCGTGCCCCAGACGTCGGCCAGGTGGTTGAAGACGAGCTTCCAGCCATCTCCTTCGCGCTTGAGCCAGAGGCTGTAGACCCCGGGGTAGGTCGGACCATGATTGTGGGCGGCGATCTTCGCGTCCTCGAACGCGAGGTCGGCGTCGGTCCAGAACTTGAAGGGCTTGCCATAGATCGGTCCCAGCACCTCGCCGTCGGCGAGCGTCTCGAGCCGGTCGTAGTCGTGGCCGGGCGCCGGCAGCAGGTCGAAGCGGAGCCGGATCGCCTGATCGGCGATCTCGATCCTCGAAGAAGACAGGTCGTCCGGTTCACCGACCGGCTGCCTGCTGACGATGACGCCGGCCGCGTCGGCCGCCTCCTTCGTCATTCCCTTTACGTCGGCGTTGAAGAAGCCCGCCTCCAGCTTGCCCCTGAGGCCGTCGCCCTCGCGGGCGAGGTCCATCTCGACCGGAACGATCTGGCCGCCGAGTTCCAGGCCGAACTCGAGGTGAAGTCCGGTCTCTGTGCGGCTGATGTCCTCGATCTCGAGGTCGGCCAGACGCGCGAGATAGAAGTCCGCGCTCGCCTTTCCGTCGTCGTCGGCGAACGTGATCAGGCTGTTGAGCGAGCCTTGCTGGGTCATCACTTCGAGCACCCACTCTCCGAGAAAGGGCTCGATCTCGGCGGTGTCGATGCGCGGCGGCGCTTCCGGCGGTGCGTCCTGGCCGAGAAGCGGGACGCTCGCCAGAGTCAGCGCAGCGGCGATTGCGAGGGCGAGGAGTGTGTGCGGAATGCGGTCCATGGCCTGGTCTCCGTCCGTGGTTGCGGGCAGCGCCGGTCTCAGAAGTAGTCCGGCATGGAGGGCGGCGGACCGGCGAAGATCCGGTCGGCCTGATTGAGAGAAGCAGTCGGTCCTGTCACCTGGCCGAGCTCGGCCAGCCGGCGCGCGCTCAGGTGCCCGCTGTAGAGCGACGCGAGCGCGCGGATATCGAGGCGGAGAGCGTCCGGCCCGGCGGCGTCTCCGCTGCGGCTCACTCTCGCTTCGCCGCCTCCTGTTTCGAGCAGAAAGCCGCCGGCGTTGGCCGGCACGACGTCGTCCGTCAGATCGAGTTCGATCCGGGCCGTCGTGTCCGGCGGGTAGCCTCGCGCGCCGAGCGCGGCCCGGACGTCCACGATACGCAGCATCCAGGTTTCGGCTACCGAGATTTCGGTACCGACTTCGGGCACTTCGAGGAGGAGCGAATCGTCGAGGCCGCCGTACCAGGTCGCGTGGCGGGCGAGCGTCCGGCAATCCGAGAACAGGGCGAGAACACGCCGCGCCGCTTCCCGGTTGGCGACCTGCACGTCGCGGACGTTGAGGGTGTAGGGATAGCGCGCCACCTCGCCGAGCGTGTAGACGACGTAGCCTTCGATGTCGCCGCCGGCGCCCGGCACCACGTAGCCATGCACGTCGCGGCCTGCCGGGTGGCGGTAGACGCGGTCCCAGATGTGGCCGTTGCGATCGAGCCAGCCGGGGCGGTTCGAGGCCACTTTGCGGTAGAAGCGCGCCACTGCGTCCCCGTCGCGGTTCGGGTCGAGTGGGAGGATCCCCCGGGCCGACCCGATACGTCCCAGCTTCGGGAGCGGCAGCCGGTACTGGTAGCGGTGGCCGGCGACCGCGTAGCCCGCTCGCCCGTAGAGTGTGAAGGTGGTCGGGTAGAGCGTCGAGACCGCGACGCCCTGGCCATGCATCTCGGCAAGCGCCGCCCTCATCATCGACTTCGCGACCCCGCGGCCTCGCGCGGTCGGACTGATCGCCACGCCCGCGATGCCGATGTTGCGAATCGACCGGCCGCCGAAGAACTGGCCCATGTCGTAGCGGACGAGGCCTCCCAGGACCTCGCCGCCCGCGCGCACGACCCGCACCTGATCGCGCGTGTCCCGGAGCCAGGACAGGCAGGATTCGAGCGGCGTATTGAACGCCAGCGCCTCGTTGCGGGCCAGGGCTTCCAGGTCCGCCTCGTCGCGGATGGCGCCGAAGCTGAGGCAATCGGTCACGGCGTCGGAGTCTACTTGCCTCTCTCCGATCCGCCTTGCATCGGTTCGTGGAGTTGCGTCAGGATTCGGCGCGTCCCTGCTGCGGGCGCCTATTCGACGGATTTCAGAAGTTGACGGCAGTTGTCCGAACGGAGCGGCTGAGCAAGAGCTTCGGCGCGGTGACCGCGCTCGCCGAAGTCGGCTTCGAGTGTGGTGCGGGCGATGTTGTCGGGGTCCTGGGCCTGAACGGCGCCGGCAAGTCCACGCTGCTGCGGATCCTGGCCGGAGAACTCCTGCCCAGTAGCGGCACGGTCCAGGTGGGCGGAGTCGAGCCGGGAGTCGACTCGCGGGCGATGCGATCGCGGGTGGGCTACCTGCCCGAGGAGCCGCCCCTCTACCGGGAGATGCGCGTGCGGGACTACCTCGGCTTCGTCGGGGCGCTGAACGGAGTGCCCCGGAACGAACTCGCAGGGCGCATGGCCCTGGTGGCCGAGCGGGTTCACGTCGGCGACTGCCTGGACCGGGTGATCGGCGAACTGTCCATGGGCTACCGCAAGCGCGTCGGCATCGCTCAGGCGCTCCTGCACGAGCCCGACGTCGTCCTGCTCGACGAACCCGTCTCGTCGCTCGACCCGGCCGAGATCGTCGGCATGCGGGAACTCGTCCGTTCGCTGGGCGGCCGGCGCACCGTGTTCACGTCGTCACACCACCTGCGCGAGGTCCACGAAACCTGCGATTCGATCCTCGTCCTGCACGAGGGCGCCCTGCTGGCGCATGGCACGCAGGCCGAACTCGGCATGCTGGCGGGCCGGGAGCGGATCGAAGTCGAGGTGCGGGGAACGTCGGCGGACGCGGCCAGCGCGCTTCCAGCGGGCGCCGACGTCGTCCACGCGGCGGATCTCGGTAGCGGCCTCTCGGTCCTGACCCTCGAGCTGTCGGTGGTCGAGCGTGAGGAGGTGGCCGCGGCGCTCGTACGAGGCGGCTTCGGCGTGCGGCGTCTGGAGCCGGTGCGCTCCGACCTGGAGCGTGTGTTCCTCGACCTCGTTCGGGGCGAGGGCGGCACCCGGGAAGGCGGGGAGAGCGGATCGTGAGCGCCGTCCTCCTGATCGCCCGGCGCGAGCTTCGCGCCGCCTTCGCCGGTCTCTACGGCTGGGCGATCCTCGCCCTGGTCCTGATGCTCGACGGGCTGTTCTTCAACGCCTACACGCTGGGCAGTGCGCGACCCTCGAGCGAGGTTCTGAGCCTCTTCTTCTACACGAACTTCGGCGTCACGATGGCGGCGGCGGTGTTCGTCACGATGCGCTCGTTTGCCGCCGAGCGGGAGCAGCGCACCCTGGTGCTCCTCCTCACATCGCCCGCGGGCGACTGGCAGGTGGTTCTCGGCAAGTACCTGGGTGCGCTGGGTTTCGTCCTCTGCACCGTGGCCGCCGCGGCCTACATTCCGGTGATGGTCTGGCTCAAGGGCAACCTGGAGTGGGGCCAGGCCGCGGCGGGCTATCTGGGCATCGGACTGGCCGCGGCGGTTTGCACCGCGATCGGAACTTTCTGCTCCGCGGCGGCGCCCAACCAGTTGGCCGCCGGCGTCGCCGCGGGCTTCCTGGTCACGCTGCAGGTGCTCTTCTGGCTGCTCTCCGGGATCAGCGATCCGCCGCTGGATTCCGTGTTCGCGGCGATGGACCTCTACCGGGAGCACTTCGAGCCGTTCCAGGACGGCGCGGTTCACCTGAAGACCCTGGTCTACGCACCGACGGTCTCCTTCCTGTTCCTGCTGTTCAGCGTGCGCGTGCTCCAGGCGCGGAGGTGGCGGTGATCGGACCCCGGCGCTTCGCGCCCCTCTTTTGGCTGGTCAGTTCGGCCCTCGTCCTGGCGGGAGGGCGGTTCGCGGGGCCCGGCGTTCTGCGTGGCCTGCTGCTGGGACTTGGAGCGGGGCTCGCCGTCCTCGTGGTCGCCTCCTGCGCGGGTGAGTTCGCTGCCTCGGACTCGGGGAGCGCCCTGCGGCTCGCGGCGAGGCGAGCTCTGGGCTTCTACGGCCTGGCGGCGGCAGGTCTGTTGCTGGCTCTGCTGATCGTCTCGGGGGTCGTCGAGCGACCGTCGTTGGACGACGACGGCGCTTGGCCAGCGGTACGGACGGTGGCCTGGTTGCTGGCCTGGTGGTTGGGAACGGCGGCCGCGGTGGGCGGCGACTGGGCTCGTCTCCGCGGCGGCGACCTGGAGCCGCGGCGGGTGCGGGCCGTGACCGCGGCCGGCCTGAGCCTCGCGCTTGCCGTCGCCTGGGTGTTCACCCTGAACTACACCGCCGGCGAACGGGACCGGCTGTGGGAGTGGAGCGCGCGTAGCCTGGCGCGGGTATCGGAGGCGACGCTGGAACTCGTGGGCGGACTGCGCGAGCCGGTCGAGGTCGTCGCGTTCTTTCCGCCCGCCAACCGGGTTCTGCGCCGGATCGAGCCCTTCCTCGACGAGGTCGCGGCGGCCGGTCCCATAGGCGTCACCGTGCTCGACCAGGCTCTCGAGCCGACCCGCGCGGCGGAACTCGGCGCCCGGGGAAACGGTGTGCTGTTCCTGGTGCGCGGTGGCGATCAGCGCCGGATCGACCTGGACACCGACTACGACCGGGCGAAGTCGGGCCTCGGTTCGCTCGACCGGGACTTTCAGGAGGCACTGCTCGAGATCGGCCGGGAGCGCCGTACAGTGTACCTGACCGCAGGGCACGGCGAGCGGCGAGAGTACTCGAGCGAAGCCGGCGTCCCGGGGATGCGCAACGCTCACGCCATCCTGCGGGCGCTCAACGTCACGACGAGGGATCTTTCGGTCACGGACCTGATTCAGGGTCTGCCGGCCGACACCGGCCTGGTGGCGGCCTTCGGTCCGACCGAGCGCTTCCTGCCTGAAGAAGTGGACAGCCTGCGGCAGTTCTGGAGCGATGGCGGCTCTCTGCTCCTGCTGCTCGAGCCCGGAGTCGAGCACGGCCTGGAGCCGCTCCTTGCCGACCTGGGGGTCCGCCAGCTCGAGGGAACGGTGGCGAACGAGCGCTACCACCTGCGGCGGGACGGCGCGCTGAGCGATCGGCGCCTGCTCCTGACCAACCGCTTCGGCAGCCACGCGACAGTGAGCGACCTGTCGCGGGCCGCCAGCCGCATCGGCCTCGTACTTGAGGGCGCCTCGGGGCTCGAAGGTGTGGCCGGCGGTCCGGCGCGCCCAAGCGTTCTGGTGCGGCCGATGACGGGAAGCTGGCTGGAACTCGACGGGAACTTCGAGCGCGACGGCGAACGTGAACCGGACCGGATCGAGGCGCTGGCCATGGCGTCCACCCAGGCGGCCGAGAGCCGCGCCATCGTCATCGGCGACGCCGACACGATGAACGACGAATCCGTCTACGTGACCGGCCCGGGCACGATGTCGGCCAATGCCAAGCTGCTGCTCGACGCCTACACCTGGCTGGCCCGGGAAGACGAAACCGCCGTCTCGAGCGTGCCCGGAGACGACGATCCCGTCCTGCAACGAACGCGCGGGGAGTCGATCCGCTGGTTCCTGGGGACCGTGTTCGGCGTCCCGTTCGTCGTGCTGGCGGTCGGCTTCGTCTACGTCCGCCGCCGCCGGTCAGGCCGGGGCGCGCGGCGCCGCGGCTCGGCGCCCGAAGCAGGTGCGACAGGTCCTGCCGGTGGAGGCGGGTCATGAGTCGGGGTCTCGCGCGTTCGCTCGGACCGGGATCGGTCTGGCGCTCGACCTGGTTTCACTTTGGCCTGCTGATCCTCGCGTTGATCGGAGCCTGGCTGTCCCATAGCCGCCCCATGAGCGACGATCGGTCAAGCGCGCCGGAGGGTGTGGTTGTGGTCCAGGCGGACGAAGGAGACGTCGAGCGCCTCGTCTACGAAGGAACGGGCGAGACGCTCCTGATCGAGGCCCGGGAGGACGACCTCGGGCGCTGGTTTGCCGGCCGCGTGGGCCAGGACACGGTCTTCGTGGGCGGCATGCGGGTGGAGCAGGTCTGGCGCGCCCTGGAACCGCTGCGGGCGGTGCGGGTTCTCGACGGGGTCCGCGGGGAGAAGCTCGAGGAGCTCGAGCTGATCGGCGACGGCGCGACCGGGGAATCCCTGAGCCTCACGGTCCGGGGAAGGGAGGTTCGGTACCGGCTCGGCGGCAGACCGTTCGGGGGTTCCGATCGATACGCGATGCGGGAAGGCGGGCCGGACGGCGACGGGGATCCGCCAGGTCGGGTTCTGGTCCTGCCGTCGGAGGCCACGGATCTGGGCGGCGGCTCGGCGCTGTTGATGGAGCGGCGCCTCCTGGCCGCTTCACGGCCCATGGTGGAGGCGATGACGCTGTCGCGGCCGGGCGCCGGAAGCAGGCCGCGGCGAGTGGTGCAGCGTACAGGGGCGAGAGCTCCTGGTTCTGCTGGGACCGACGCCTACTGGACGGTCGACGGATCGGACGAGGCCGACGCCGACGTCGCCACCTGGGTCGACAAGTTCTTCCGCCTGTCGGTGGCGGCGTATCGAGGCGACGAGCCGGGACCGGACTGGCGCTCGGAGGCGGCGATCACGGTCGAGTCGCGCGAACACGGCGAATCCACGCTTGAGATCTGGTCCCTGGCGGCGGATGAAGGCCGCATCTGGCTGGCTCGCTCGCCGTTCACCAGGCTCGTCGTCGATCTCTCCGCCTCGCTCGCGGAGGAAGTCTGCGCCGACCTCGACGGCCTGCTGCGCTGAGTCGCGTTCCCGGCAGGTACACTCCGCCGCCATGGATATCGGCATCTTCATGTTTCCCACCGGCGACGCGATCCGCCCGGACGAACTCGGCGAGGAGGTCGAGGCCCGCGGCTTCGAGTCCCTGTGGTTTCCCGAGCACACGCACATTCCGACCTCCCGCCGGAGTCCCTTCCCGGGCGGCGGCGAGTTGCCGCCCGAGTACTCCCGTTCCCACGATCCCTTCGTCGCGCTGACCGCGGCCGCGATGAGCACGAAGAAGATGAGGCTCGGCACCGGCATCTGCCTGATCATCGAACGCGACACGATCACCACCGCGAAGGCAGTGGCGAGCCTCGACGTGCTCTCGAACGGCCGCTTCGTCTTCGGTATCGGCGGCGGCTGGAACCGGGAGGAGATGGAGCACCACGGTACGGACTACCCAACCCGCTTCGCGAAGCTCGAGGAGCAGGTCGCGGCGTTCAAGACGATCTGGACCGAGGACGAGGCGGAGTTTCATGGCCGTCACGTCGACTTCGATCCGATCTGGTCCTGGCCCAAGCCGGCCCAGAAGCCGCATCCGCCGATCGTCCTCGGCGGCGGCACGCGCTACACGCGCCAGCGGGTCGTCGATCACTGCGACGGCTGGATGCCGATCGGGCGAGATGACGAGGCGGTGCTCAGGGGCATCGACGATCTGAGGCATCGCGCCGAACGCGCGGGCCGGGCGATGGACACGATCTCGATCAACGTCTTCGGCGCGACGCCGAATCGGGAGGTCCTCGACCGTTACGCCGAGGCTGGCGTCGGCCGGGCTGTCCTCCTGGTGCGGCCTGAAGGACGCGACCTGGTCCTGCCCCGGCTCGACCGGTACGCCACGTTGCTGGCGGGCTAGGCGTCGCCGAGGTCGGCGGCGGTCTCCGCCACCAACAGATCGACGACTTCCCGCAGTGCCTCGTCCTTGCTCGCCCCCTCCACCAGGCGCAGCCGGTAGAGGTCGAGCTGCCGGTCGGCGCTCGAGCCGTCCCGCACGATGGTCAGGCAGTGCCGGAGTTCCTGCTCGCAGCCGAGGGCGCGGGCGTCTTCGGCGAGTTCGCCTGTGAGTTCCTCGAGTTCGTCGGCTATGTCGATGCGGCCGCCGCGCCGGGTGTCGCCGAGGAACGCCAGCAGGCCGTAGCGCTGCGCGAGCCATTTGTTCTCCACGATGATCTCGGTCGGGGGCTCGGGCGGCAGCGTGCCTTCCCGGTCATGCCGGGCCAGCATCCGGATCAGGGAGGCGTAGAGAGCGACGATGCACATCGCGTCCTCGATTGCCGGACACGTGTCGCAGACTCGCAGTTCCACGGTCGGGAACTTGTGGGAAGGGCGGATGTCCCACCAGATCTCGCTGCCGTCCTTGATGAACGCCATGCGCTGGTACTCGCCGAGTAGCGCCTCATACTCCGCATGGGAGTGCAGTGGTCCCGGAATGCTGGTGCGCGGCATCGCCTCGAAGAGGTTCAACCGGTTGCACTTGAACCCCGATTCGCGGCCCTCGCCGAAGGGCGATGAAGCGGAGAGCCCGATGAACAGGGGCAGGTAGCGCCGCAGCGCCGTCATGACCCGGACCCGGGTATCGAAGTCCCCGAAGCCGGCGTGCACGTGCATGCCGCAGATGACCAGGCGCCGGACCGTCTCCTGGTAGGTGGAGGCGAACTGCCGGTAGCGTTCTCTCGGGGTCGGAAGCTGGGCTTCCCAGGCGGCGAACGGATGGGTCGAGGCGCCGATCACCGCCGCGCCGTGAGCCTGCGCGGCTTCAACGACGAGCCGGCGTGCAGCCCCCAGACCCTCGCGCACCCCGGCCACGGAGTCGTGGACGGCCGTGTTCGTTTCGATCTGGGAGCGCAGGAACTCCCGGACCACCTGCTGGCCGCCGGAGGCCGCGCTGCAGGCTTCGAAGATGCCGGGGTCCGGGTCGTTCAGGAGATCGCGCGAGTCCGTGTCGACGAGGAAGAGCTCCTCCTCGACTCCGAGGGTGATCGAGATTTCGTCGCCGTTGGGGGAGGAGCTCATGGCCGGCGAACTCTACGCCGTCTGGCGTCCGCGGGCGAACTCAGTAGTGGAGTTCCTCGCCTTCCGACTTCGCGATGATTGCCGCGCCGACGGAGTCGGACGTGATGTTGACCATCGTCCGGAACATGTCGAGCGGGCGGTCGACGCTGAGCATCACGCCGGCCAGCGCGTAGGCCTCCGGCGTGGTCAGGTCGATTGCCTCGAGCACGATGAAGATCATCACCAGACCGGCCGACGGGATCGCCGCTGCGCCGACCGAGGCCAGCAGCGCGGTCAGCACGACGACCAACTGTGTGTAGAGCGACAGTTCGACGCCGAGGGCCTGGGCGATGAAGAGGGCGCCGACGATCTCCAGCAGGGCCGTGCCGTCCATGTTGACGGTAGCGCCCATCGGCGCGACGAAGCTGCTGACCCGGTTCGAGGCGCCGACCTTCTCCCGCAGGCACTTCATCGTCATCGGCAGGGTGGCTGCGGAGGAACTGGTCGAGAACGCCATCGCCATGGCGGAGGCCATCGCGCGGTAGTGGTGGATGGGGTTCTTCCTGGTGAGCAGGGCGAACAGCAGCGGCAGCACGACGAACACGTGCAGCGTCAGACCCACCGCGATCGTCAGCACGTACTTGCCGACCTGCTGGAACACGTCGATGCCCATCTGGCTGACCGCGCGGGCCAGCAGGGCGAAAACGCCGATCGGCAGCAGGCGGATGATCCAGGTCGTCACCTTCATCATCGCCTCGAAACCGGCACTGAACCCGTCGCGGAGCAGGTCTCCGGTCTTGCCGGTCATCACGCCGATCGCGGCGCCGAGCACGATCGAGAAGAAGATGAGCCCGAGGATGTCGCCACCGGCCGCGGCGCCTACCGGATTGTCCGGGACGAGGCGCTGGAGGATGTCGGCCATCGAACTGGGCGTCTGCAGGTCCTCAGGTGTGAGTGGCTCCACCCCTTCGGGCATGACGAGACCCCTGCCGGGCCGTATGCTGTTGGCCAGAGTCAGGCCGACCAGGATTGCCATGAAACTGCTCAGCGTGTACCAGAGGAGAGTCTTGCCGCCCAGGCGACCGATCGACCGGCCGTCGCCGATGCCCGACACGCCGTGGACGATCGAAGTGAAGATCAGGGGCACGATGACCATCCTGAGGAGGCGCATGAAGAGGTCGGCGACCCATGCGATCCAGCTCACCTCTCCGAAGACCAGGGCGAAGCAGAGCCCCGCCGCCATTCCGATCAGTACCTGCCAGTGAAGTGCGAGTTTCATGATCCGGCAGGGTAGCACGCGCAATCGAAGCACTTTCGGCGGGCGGAGACGCTTGCTGGCGGTGGCGGCAGCGCTGATTCTGGCCGTTCTCGCCGCGAGTTGCGGCAGCATGCGCTACTACTCCCAGGCGGCCCTCGGCGGCGCCGGCGTGCTGGTCAAGCGCCAGTCGATCGACCGTCTGCTGGAGGCGGGACGCGCGGAGGTGCTCTCCGCCGCGACCCGGGAGCGTCTGCGGCTGACCCAGGAGATCCGGGATTTCGCGAGCAACGAACTCGGCCTGCCGGAGAACAGGAGCTATCGGAGCTTCGCCGACCTGGGCCGGCCGTTCGCGGTGTGGAACGTCGTCGCCGCGCCGGAGCTGGGCCTGGAACCGAAGACATGGTGCTATCCGTTCGCCGGCTGCGCCGCCTACCGGGGCTACTTCGACGAACGCGCGGCCCGGCGGTACGGCGAACGGCTGGCCGGCCAGGGCTTCGATGTGCGCGTGGGTGGCGTGGCCGCCTACTCGACGCTGGGCTGGTTCGCCGATCCGGTCCTGAACACGTTTCTCGACTACGCCGACGCGGATCTGGCCGCCCTCATCTTCCACGAACTCGCGCACCAGGTGGTCTACGTGAAGGATGACAGCGCCTTCAACGAGTCGTTTGCGACCGCGGTGGAGATTGCCGGCGTGCGCCGGTGGTTGCGGTCGATGGGCCGGAACGACGACCTGGAGGCTTTCGAGCGGGGTCGGGAGCGGCGCCGTGATCTGAACCGGTTCATGCGCGAGGTGCGTACCGAACTGGACGCGATCTACGGAAGCGAGGAGAGCGACGACTGGAAGCTGGCACGGAAGGCGGAAGTGTTCCGGGCGCTTCCGGCGCGCTACCGCCGCGAACTCGTTCCTGGCTGGCGGGCGGCCGGGCACGGCGCCGGCGGCGGCGAGTCGGACCTGGGCGAGTGGCTGTCGCGGCTCAACAACGCGGATCTGGTCTCGGTCGCCACCTACAACGACCTCGTGCCGGCGTTTCGTGGCCTGCTGGAGAGGTCCGGCGGCGACTTCTCCGCCTTCTACGCGGAGGTCGAGCGTCTGTCGGAACTTGCGCCGGAGGAACGCCGGCGCGAACTCGCTAGCGGTCCAGGACGGCCCGCGCCCGGTCCGGAAAATCGGTGAACACGCCGTCGACTCCGAGGTCGAAGAGGAAGCGGTCGAGTTCCGCTTCGTGGCTGTCGTAGCGGTCGGGCACCTGGTCCGCGCGGAAGGTGTAGGGGTGGACGGTCAGGCCGGCTTCGTGCGCCCAGTCGACGAGTTCGGGTTGCCGCTCCAGCATCGTCTTCGCCGGGCCGATGCCGCTCGCGAACTCGGCGATGCCGGCGATGCCCTCGGAGCTCAGGAACTGCCGGTAGCGGTCGACCTCCGCCATCAGGAACACCTGGCGCAGCCCGGAACCGAGCTCCCTCAGGCGTCGCAGGCTTCCTTCCTCGAAGCTCTGGACGAAGACAGGCGTCCCGTCATCGACGTATCCGTAGCGGCCGAGGACTTCGAGCAGGGCCTCCTCCATCGGCAGGCCCTCTTCGCGGTGCCAGGCCGGAGCCTTCAGCTCAGGGTAGATCCCGACGTTGCGGCCGGTGCGTTCGTTCAGGCCCTGGACCAGCTCGATCATCTCGGTGAAGGCGGGCACGGCGAAGCGGCTGGCGCCCCTTGGGAAGCGGCTCCCGAGGCGCTCCTCGGCCCGCAGCCGCCGGATTTCCTCGAGGGTGAAGTCGGCGGCATACCAGCGGCCGTCGTCGCGGCCGCGGTCGGGGAAGAGCTGCTCGACGTTCGTCGTCGCCTGCAGATAGATGTCGTGAAGGCAGATGAAGTGGCCGTCCTTCGTGAGCACCAGATCCGGTTCGATGAAGTCGGCTCCCATGCCGTGGGCCAGGGCGTAGGCCGCCAGAGTGTGCTCGGGCAGGTAGCCACTGGCGCCGCGGTGGGCGATGACGATCTTGGAAGAGGATGGCACGGCGTCGTCGGCTGGTCCCGGGCCGGCGGCCTCCATGCCGGGTGGTGCGAGAATGCTGGCGAGGGCGCCGGCCGCCAGGAGGACTCTGGAATCCACGTTCGGCTCAGTCGGCAAGCGCCTCGACCTGGACCCGGGCATCGTTGAAGCAGGCGCCCGCGCCGACATCGGTCAGCGTGTCGGGCGCCAGGGCGCAGGCGTTGTTGTCCGATTCGCTGCTCCGGAACCACGCGCCCTTGGGCAGCAGGGTCACGCCGGGCTTGAGGTCCGGGTTCAGGCGCAGCCGGCAGCGCACCTCGCCGTAGTCGTTGAACACGCGCACGCGCGGCTTGTATCCCGTGTCCAGGCCGCGGGCGGCGGCGTCGTCCGGGTGCATCTCGAGAGGCACCTGGCCTGGTCGCAACTGCCCGAAGGTCGAACTGACCGTTTGCGGCACGGACGGCGAGATGAGCGTCAGCGGGTAGCGCTCCGCGCCGGCCGCGGCGTGAAAGGCGTACAGCCCCTTGCTCGCCTCGGCGTCGAGGGACGGCGGGCAGAGGTGGACCTTGCGGTCCCGGGTATGGGGCAAGGCATCGACGAACTGGATCGGCCGGCGGCCCGTTCGCGGCGCCACCCATCCATCTTCGGCAAGACGCCGCGATCGTTCCCGACCGAGAACGGTCTGCCGCCACTCCGCGTCGGAGCGAGGGTCATCGTCCCGCACCAGGCCGAGGCGGTCGGCCAGCTCGCCGAAGACGTGGTTGTTCGAGCGGGCCTCGCCGACCGGCTTCGCAGCCGGCTTCGTCGCGTGAAGCACCATCGCTCCGTAGCCCATCGCGAGATCGTGGTGCTCGAGGAACGTCGTCGCGGGCAGCACCAGGTCGGCGTAACGCGCCGTGTCGGTCAGGACCTGGTCGAAGACGACGGTGAAGAGGTCCTCGCGCGCAAGACCGCGCCGGACGAGTTCCTGGTTGGGCAGGGTGGCGAGGGGGTTCGCGTTGTAGACGAAGAGCACCTTGATCGGTGTCCCCTCGATCGCATCCGGGTCGGTCAGCACCCGACCCACGTGGTTCATGTTCACGATCCGGGTGGCCGGGGAGGGTTCGCGCCGGCCCACGTCGCGGAAGGCGGCGCCGTTGCTCATCGTGTAGCCGCCGCCGCGGACCTGGAACTTGCCGGCCACCGCCGGCAGGGCGAGGATCGCCGCGACCGCCGAACCGCCGTTGCGGTTGCGCTCGACGCCCCAGCCGCAGCGGATGACCGCCGGCGACGATGCTCTGTACCACTCGTGGCAGCGCGCGATGTCCGCTTCCGAGATGCCCGTCGCCTCCGCGGCGCGCGCGAAGGTCCAGGGTTCGGCGCGCCGCCTCAGTTCCTCGACTCCGGTCGCGTGCTCCGCCAGGAAGTCGAGGTCGGCGCCGCCGCGATGGAACAGCTCGCGGTGAAGCGCCAGAGCCAGGCAGAGATCGGTCCCCGGCCTGGGCTGCAGGTGAAGATCGGCCTTCTTCGCCAGCGGCGTGCGCCGCGGGTCGACGACGACGAGCCTGCCGCCGCGCGCCTGCATCGTGCGCAGGATCGGCACCAGGTGGATGCCGGTGGAGGACGGGTTGGCGCCCCAGACGATGGCCAGCGAGGCGTGTTCGTAGTCCTCGAGGGCGACGCCGGCCATCTTGCCGTAGAGGCCGAGCGCCGCGGCGGTGCTGGGCGCCGCGCAGACGTTCCGGGCAAGCTGCGACGCCCCGAAGCGCCGGAACAGGATGGCGTCCGCGGTGTCCTGGGTCATCAGACCGTTCGACCCGCCGTAGCTGACCGGCAGGACGGACTCTGCGCCGAAGGCCGCCCTGGCCTCGATCATGCGCGAGACGATCAACTCCAGGGCCTCGTCCCAGGAGATGCGCTCGAACGCGCCTTCTCCCTTCGCGCCGGTACGGCGAGCCGGGTGAAGAAGACGATCCTCGCCGTACAGATGGCGCGAGATGCGTCCGACCTTGGAACAGATGAAGCCGCTCGTCAGCGGGTGTGCGACATCCGGTGGCGCAGCGCGGACCTTGGCGACCCTGCCGTCCCGGACCTCGACCTCGAGCGAGCAGGAATCGGGGCAGTCCAGGGTGCAGGCGGTGTGATGGATCGTCGTGTCGCCCACTGAAGCCGGCGCGGGTTCCACAGTCGTCATGAGAGCAAGCGTACACCCCCTGGCGCGTGGGCAATCTGCAGGTAGTCGGGTTACGATTCGCGCTCCCCGGCCGTGCCTGGTCCGGGATCGACACGGACACAAGTCATGACTCTGACGCTCGACCGACGATCTTCCACGCAGCAGACACGGGAGCAGCGCGTCTTCAACTTCTCGCCGGGGCCGGCGGTGCTCCCGTTGCCGGTTCTGGAAGAGATACAACGCGATCTGGTCGCGCTGCCTGGCGCCGGCAGTTCCGTGCTGGAGATCAGCCACCGTTCGCCGACGTTCGACGCAATCCTGGCCGAAGCGGAGGCCAACCTGCGCGAACTGCTCGCCGTGCCGGACGGCTACCGGGTGCTGTTTCTGCAGGGCGGTGCGTCGCTGCAGTTCTCCATGGTGCCGATCAACCTGTTGCGCGGCCAGGACCTGCCGGCGAGCTACATCCTGACCGGCTCCTGGGGCAGCAAAGCCGCGGCCGAAGCGCGGCGCGAGGGCGAGGTCCATGTGGCGTGGGACGGCAAGGCCGACAACTTCGTGCGGGTTCCGGATGACGGGGAGCTCGACCTGCCTCCGGCTTCGGCCTACGTCCACTGCACGTCGAACGAGACGATCCAGGGCGTCCAGTACCGCCGTCCGCCCGCGGCGGGCGAGGCGCCGCTCGTCTGCGACGTGTCGTCGGACTTCCTCTCCGGACCGGTCGATGTGCGCGAGTTCGGCCTGCTCTACGCCTGCGCCCAGAAGAACGCCGGCCCCTCGGGCCTGACCGTGGTGGTCGTCTCCGATGAGGTGCTCGAACGCTGCGGCGACGACGTCCACTCGATGCTCAGCTACCGCCGGCAGGCGGAGAAGGGCTCGCGGCTCAACACGCCGAACGTCTTCGGCGTCTACGTTTTCCTCCTGGTGACCCGCTGGCTGCGGGACGAAGTCGGTGGTCTGGAAGCAGCGGCCGAGCGGGCGGCCGCGAAGAGCGCGCTGATCTACGACGTGCTGGACGGGGACGGTGACAACTTCTTCGTCGCCCATGCCGAACGCGAGTGCCGTTCGCACATGAACGTGACCTTTCGCCTGCGGCGCCCCGAACTGGAGGAGGCGTTCGTCGCCGGTGCGGCCGAGCGGGATCTCGTCTCGATCAAGGGCCACCGCTCAGTCGGCGGTTTCCGCATCTCCGCCTACAACGCGATGCCCGTCGAAGGCGTCGAGCGCCTGCGCGACTACATGCTGGCGTTCCGCGCCAGCCACTGAGCGTGCTATCGGCGGCTCGTCAGGAGCGCCGCCCCGACGAGCACCAGCAACAGCAGAGCGCCTCCGCCCCAGAGCAGGATCGGGGAAGTGCCGCTTTGCTGGTACGTGACCGCCTGCTCCCGTGGCTCGTCGAAGAGCGAGTCGTAGTCCGCCGCCGCTGCCTGGGCCGCGGTCGCTGCCGCAGCCAGCGCGGCCTCGTCTTCCGGCTGTCCCAGGCCGCCCTCGGCGATGATTCGCTGCACCGTATGGACGAGATCCCAGAGCTCGTCCGGGCTGTACGCGTCGCGGTAGCCGGGCATCGCCGTGCCGTCCATGCCGAGATAGAGGCGGCTGTAGATCGCGGCGCTGCCGTTCCCGCCCTTGAAGATGCCGCCGACGATGTTCGTCGGCAGGGTGTGGTTGCCCTCGAAGTCCGGCATCGGGTCGTTGCGAAGCCGCCTGCCGTTCGGACCGTGGCAGGAAGCGCAGGCTTCCAGGTAGATCCGTTCGCCGCGGGCCTCCCGCTCGGCGTCGAACGGTGGCTCGGGCGCGATGGCGATCGGCGGGCCTGGGGTCGTCCGCCGGGCAAACTCGGCATCCGCTTCCCCGGCGCTCAACTCCCCGGCGGCCACCTGACGGTCGAGTTCCTCCCTGATGGCGCCCAGACTGAAGCTGCGCGTGTAGCGCGCCATCGCCGCGATCTCGGCCTCGGGAACCTGGCCCCAGGCCGACATGCCGGTGCCCGGCATGCCGCGGCGGATCGTCTCCTCCAGGTCACGGTCCGAGGGGATCGCGTTCTCGGTGGTCGCCAGCTTGAAACGGCCCGACTGGAAGCTGCGGGGCCGTTCGCCGGTGGTGTAGCTGAACTTGCCGAGTCCGTCGCCGTCCTCGCCGTGGCATTCGCGGCAGTAGCGGAGGAAGGCCTGGCGTCCGAGGTCGTCGTCCGCTTCCGCGGCGGCTGACGAGTCACCCTCGGCGTTGGTGTTCTGGCCGCTTGCCGCGGCCGCCGCACCGATCGACACGACCAGGCCGAGAAGGGCTGCGAGCCACCGGCCGCACGGCTGATACGTTGGCGCGCGAGGTTCCATGTCCGACACGCGATCCGGTCCCAAGACCGGTTTCTTCGGCCCGATGAAGGGGCTCGACTCCGCCCGGCACACGGTCGAGCGCCTGGCCGGTGGCCGGCTGCGCGCCTCGATCGAACACGACACGATGAAGGGCGTCTCGCCCGAGATACTGCGCTGGTGGTTCGAGAACATCGATACCTGGACCCGCTACAACGGCAGTGACTTCACCGGGCCGCCGGTGCCGGTCTACCGCTACTGGCACCCGTTCGACCACATCGCCGTCCGCTGGCGCCGGCGAGTCTATGTCCGCGGACGACTCGCCCCGGGAAGCGTGATCGAGATTCATGAAGATCTTGGCGGGAAGCACCCGGTCCGGGCGAAGGCCCGGGTCAGCAGGTTCGACGACGAGGCCTTCAACTTCGACATGCTGCTCGGCGGCCTGTTCCGCGTCGGCTCGCTCGACCATCTCTACGCCGAAGTCGAGGGCGGTTGCTCGTTCTACACCGAGGCCCGTATCGGCGTGCGGGTGCCGATCATCGGCCGATTCCTGAACTGGATCATCCGCCGGCAGTTCACGGAGGAACTGCTCCAGGCCTGGATCGTCCACAACATCGAAGAGAGCGGCGAGACGGAGAAGTTCGTGCCGGCGCTGTTCGAGCAGGCGCGGCGAACGAGCCGCTAGGCGCCTGGCTTACTCCCGCCGACCCGCTCCAGGTACACCGCCTCCAGCAGGTCCAGCCTGTCCTTGATCACGCCCGGCGCCGCCCTAGGCTCCGGGGCGTCGAGCACCATCCAGGTGTCGCTCCCAGCGTCGTACTCGGGCCACTCCGGGGCCCCGTGGCCGTTCGGGTCGCCGGTGGCGGCGAAGCGCGTCCAGTAGCCGGCCATTGCGTCGGCCAGGGCGGCCCCGTCCGCGCCGGCGAATCGCTCGGACCCGGGCTCGCCCGGATCGCCGAAGACGTAGGAGACCTCGGAACCGTGGGGGGCGCCGGGGAACGCCTGGCGCTGCGCCTCGGGGACGAACCGGAAGTAGTAGGTGCGCGCTGGCGAGGAGACGGTCTTCATCTGCTCCGCGAGGTAGCGGGCGGAGATCACGTAGCGCTGGTCGCCAAACGAGGTGGCCGCGGCGACCCGCCGGGCGTCCTCGTCCGTCTCGCCGTCCGCGCCGTAGAGGGTTCGCGCGTGTTCTTCTCGTTCGCCGAAGGTGGCGAAGTAGTCGCCGGGCGTCATCCGGAAGGCGCGGAAGATCGTCCCCTCGAAGCTGTTGCCGCCGGTGATGTAGGGCACGTCGTGCTGCTCGCCGCGTGCGAACACGATGCCGGGCTCGTCGGGGAGCACGGTTCCGGTGATCGGCACCCAGAAGCCGGTGCCGAGGGCGTTCAGGTCCTCGAACGGCAGTGCCCGAAGATCGTCGGCGGAAGGCTCGTCGCCGAGGTCGAAGCCGGCCCCGGCAATCACGGCGGCGCCCTGGTCCCTGGCGGAGGGCAGACCCCACCGGGCCTCGCTGATGTGGGGTAGCCGCCAGGTGCCGTAGCCGCTCTGGGCGATCGCACGGTGGAACGTGCCGGCGGCGGCGGGAGTGCTCATCAGGGTGTTCACGGCCATGCCGCCGGCGGAGACTCCGAAGATGGTCACACGGTTCGGGTCGCCGCCGAAGGCCGCGGCGTTACCCCGCACCCACTTGAGGGCCGCGATCATGTCGAGCACGCCGTGGCTGCCCTCGGGCTCGCCGGAGGCCGCGGCCTCGGCGGCCAGCGCGGGGTGGGCGAGGAAGCCGAGCGCCCCCAGCCGGTACTGGATGCTGACGACGACCACGCCGCGCCGCGCCAGGCCGGCGCCGCGGCCCGTCGCGGGGGCTTCGCCGAGCCGGCCGTTGCCGGCGCGGAAGCCGCCGCCGTGGATCCAGACCATGACCGGCAGCGGCTCGCGGCTGGCGCTGTCGATCGGTGTCCAGACGTTGAGGTACAGGCAGTCCTCGCTTTGGGGTAGCTGGGCGCGGCCTTGCGGGCAGATGGATCCGTACTCGTTGGCTTCAAGGGGCTCCATCCAGGACTCGGGCGCCACGGGAGATCGCCAGCGCAAGGGGCCTTCGGGGGCCTGGGCGAAGGGGATGCCGAGGAAGGCGGCGATGTCGTCGCTGCCTTCTGGGGCGAAGCCCTGGACGGGCCCGGTGTCGGTCTGGACCAGGAGGGGATTGGGCGGATCCGCGGCGCATCCGAAGAGGAGGGTGAGGGCGGATGCGAGGGCGATGCGGGAGGGGATCTTCATGTTTCATGACGCCGCTGCGGGCGCATCAGTCCTGGCCGCCGGCGGTCGGTGTGACCCCGGCCGAAGTGGGCCCGGGGCCTGGCTCGACGGCGATCGTCCGCAGCAGGTCCAGCATCGTCTGCCATCCGCGCTCGACGTTGTGCACGGAGATCCGCTCGTTGTTGCCGTGCACGCCGCCCTGATCGGAACCCGGGATGACGGCCGGCGAAAAGCCGTACGCGACGATCCCGAGGTCGCGGAAGAAGTGGCTGTCGGTGAAGCCGGCGGTGACCGCCGGCATGACCGTGGAGCCGGGAAAGCGGCGGGCGGTGACGGTTTCGATGGCGCGGTAGAGGTCAGTGTCGGTCGAGGAGATGGCCGCCTTGAAGGAGAGCAGGACTTCGATCGAGATGGACGGCTGATCGAGTCGTTTCCTGAGTTCACGGATGAAGGCGCGCGGCTCCTGGTCGGGAAGCAGCCGGCAGTCCAGCTCGGCGGTCGCCGCGGGGGCGACGACGTTGATCTTGCTCGACGCCTGAAGCCGGGTGACGGCGCAGGTGTTGCGGGTCAGGGCGTGGAGGGACGGGTTCGTCCGATGCAGCGCGGCGAGACGATCGGGTTCCGCGATCAGGCCCTCCGGGTCGGCGAGTTCGGCGGCCGCGGATTCGAGTTCCGCCAGGTCGCGAAAGAAGTCGCCGACCGCGGGCACGATGCGGGGCGCGAACGGGTCCTGGCGGAGGCGCTCGAGCGCCTCGATCAGGTCGGTCACCGCGCTGCGGGTCGTGGGGCTCGATCCATGGCCGGCCGGCCCTACCGCGTTCAGCCGCAGCCACATCGGCACCTTCTGCGTCACCTCGACGCTGAAGACGACCCGGTTGCCCAGAACCCGCCCGCTGCCGCCCTCGTTGAGCACGAGGCCGGCCCCCTCCAGCAGGTCCGGCCGGTTGCGCACGATCCAGCCTGCGCCGTGGCGGCCGCCCGCCTCCTCATCCGCCGTGGCCAGGAAGATGACGTCCCGTTCCAGGGATGCCCCTGAACGGGCGAGAGCGAGGAAGGCCTCCAGGTGCATGATGCCCAGGCCCTTCGTGTCGAGGGCGCCGCGGCCGTTCAGGTAGCCGTTCTCGTAGGTCCCGGACATCGGATCGTGCTTCCAGAACCGCGGGTCGGCCGGTACGACATCAATGTGGTGGAGCAGGATGATGCCAGGGGCCTCACCCCCCTCGAGCCGTGCCCAGATGCTGCCGCGGCCGGGTGCGGGCTCCACGGTCTCGTAGGCAATGCCCTCACGCTCGAAGATGTCCGCGAAGAACGCGACGGCCTCGCTCTCGTTGCCCGGCGGGTTCGTCGTGTCGATGCGGAGGTACTGCTGGAGCCGCTGCGAGGCCTCCGGCAGCCGTGGATCGCTGGTCGCGTCCTGGCCCACGCCCGACGCCGGCGCCAGAGCCAGGAGCGCAGCCATCGTCGGGACGATCACGGTAGCGCTGCGCATCGGGTTGGTCGTCTGAAGCGTCCGAACGGTCGGTCGGTGAAGGGCAAGCATATGGCACGCGGGGTCAACTCGCGGCGTCCGTGCCCGTAGAAAGAGAAGGCGTCCGAAGGGCGGCCGCCGTCTCCGGCCGCCGGTATGATCGCGCGGCCGCGCAACGACCGAATACGGAAGGACCGAAGGAGAGGCCCTTGACCAGATCACAACGAAGACTCGTGACGTCGATGCTGATGCCCGCGTTGCTGGCCCTCTCTTCGGCCACGGCTTGGGCGCAGCACGGCGTTGGCTCCGGCGACTGGCCGTCGTACGGCGGGGACTACGGCAGCACGAAGTACACGGCGCTCGACCAGATCGATAGGGAAAACGTCGCCGACCTCGAAATGGCCTGGCGCTGGGAGTCGCCCGACAACGCCGAGGCGGCGGAGCGGAACCGGATGCTCAGGCCGGGCGGCTACAAGGTCACCCCGCTCATGAAGGGCGGCGTGCTCTACGTGTCGACCTCCTTCGGCCAGGTGGCCGCGATCGACGGAGAGACCGGCGAGCAGAAGTGGGTGTTCGACACGGAGGACTGGCGCACCAGCCGGCCTACGAACCTGGGCTACAACCACCGCGGCGTCGGCTACTGGACGGACGGCGAGCAGGCCAGGATCCTGATGCCGACGAACCAGGCCTGGCTGTGGGCGATCGACGCCCATACCGGCGAGCCGGTCGGCGGCTTCGGTACGGAGGGCAAGGTCGATCTGACGAAGGGCCTTGGGCGGCCCGTGCAACGCCGCATCTACTCCGTCATCTCGGCGCCGATGATCATCGGCGACACGGTGGTCGTCGGCTCCTCGATCTTCGACGGCCCGACCCGCAAGGAGATGCCGCCCGGCCACGTGCGCGGTTTCGATGTCCGAACGGGCGAGCAGAAGTGGATCTTCCACACGATCCCCCAGGGCGACGAGCCTGGAGTCGAGACCTGGGAGAATGACTCCTGGAAGTACAGCGGTAACACGAACGTCTGGACCGTGATGAGCGGCGACCCGGAGCTGGGCTACGTCTACCTGCCGACGGGAACGCCGACGAACGACTGGTACGGCGGCCACCGCCTGGGCGACAACCTCTACGCCGAGAGCCTGGTCTGCCTTGACGCGGCCACGGGCGAGAAGGTCTGGCACTTCCAGTTCGTTCACCACGGCCTGTGGGACTACGACGTGCCGGCGGCGCCGAACCTGGTCGACATCACGGTCGACGGCAAAGAGATCAAGGCCGTCGCCCAGATCACCAAGCAGGGCTTCATCTACGTCTTCGATCGCGAAACCGGAGAAGAGGTCTGGCCGATCGAAGAGCGGGAGGTGCCGCAGACCGACGTCCCGGGCGAGCGGACCTCGCCGACCCAGCCGTTCCCGACCAAGCCCGCGCCGTACGAGCACCAGGGGTTCGAGAGCGACGACATGCTGATCTCGTTCACGCCCGAACTCCACGAGGCGGCGAAGAAGATCCGCGACCAGTGGGTTGCAGGACCGCTGTTCATGCCGCCGTCTCTCCAGGGCACCCTGCTGCTGCCGGGCTGGGGCGGGGGAGCGAACTGGTTCGGCGCCGCGGTCGACCCCGAGACTTCGACGATCTACATTCCGTCCTACACCATGCCGATGGTCGTCAAACTCGTCGAGCCGGACGGCGCCCGCTCGAACTTTCGCTACGTACGCGGCATGAGTGGCGTCGAGAGCTTCTTCCTGCCCGGGCCGATGGGCCTGCCGCTCACCAGGCCGCCATACGGCCGGATCACGGCGATCGATCTGAACAGCGGCGAGCATGCGTGGATGAAGCCCCTCGGCGACGGACCGCGGGCGCAAATCGAGCGGATCACGGGCGAGGATCCGGGGCCGCTCGGAGGCCCGCCGGCGGCCGGGCCGCTGCTGACGAAGACGCTGCTGTTCCAGGCCCAGGGGGGCGCGCCAGGACTCACCGGCGGCGCCGGCGGCGGTGAGGTCTCCGTCCTTCGGGCCCACGACAAGGGGACTGGCGACGTGGTCCACGAGATCGTGCTGGAGGCGGCGCCGAACGGGACACCGATGTCCTACGAGATCGGCGGCCGGCAGTACATCGCGCTCGCGGTCGGCGGCGAAGACAGTGCCGGGGTCGTCGCCCTGGCACTGCCGAAGGCGGAGCAGGAGGGCTGATTGATGAAGCTCCTTTCCCTCTTGCGGGACGGCCGCTCCGCGATCGGCGTGCTCGCCGACGAAGAAACCGTCGTCGACCTGAGCGTCGCCGCGCCGGACCTGCCGCGCGGCATGTGCCGGTTCCTGGCCGTCGGTGACGACGCCATGGCTGCCGCGCGTCGCGCCGTCGAGTCCGGCGACGCCCGCGTGCCCCTGGCGGAGCAGACGCTGCTGGCCCCCGTGCCGCGGCCGCGGAAGTTCCTGGCCATCGGCCTGAACTACGCGGACCACGCGGCGGAAACCGGGCAGACGCCGCCCTCGTTCCCGACGGTCTTCAACAAGCAGGTCACCTGCGTCAACCGGCCGGGCGGCGACATTCACATCCCCCGGGCATCGAACGCGGTGGACTACGAGGGTGAGTTCGCCTTCGTCATCGGCCGCCGTTGCCGCGGCGTCGCGGCGGCCGACGCGGATAGCGTGATCGCCGGCTACACGATCGTCAATGACGTTTCGGTCCGCGACTGGCAGCGTCGTTCGCCGACGATGATCCTGGGCAAGGGCTGGGATACGCACGGTCCCATGGGTCCTTACCTGGTGACGGCCGACGAAGTCGAGGACCCGGGGGCGCTAGGCATCCGCACCTGGGTCAGCGACGAACTGAGGCAGGACTCGAACACGAGCGAGCTGGTCTTCGACTGTCCGACGCTGGTTGAGACGATTTCGACGATGTGCACTCTCGAGCCCGGCGACGTGGTGACCACCGGCACGCCCGCGGGCGTCGGTATGGGCTACAAGCCGCCGAAGTTCCTGGTTCCCGGGGATGTCGTGCGCATCGAGATCGACGGTCTGGGCGTGCTGGAGAACCCGGTAGTCGCCGAGCCGTAGGCGCCCTGCACGGAACCGACCGCCGAAGTGGAGCCGCCCTGGCGGCCGGCACGCGTTTCTGGCCGCCTGTGGCGGCAGCCGGCGGGGGCGCCGGCGCACCCAGTCGGCGGCCGGTTCCGTACAGGTCAGCCGCGGCCGCGGCCGACCGCCATGCGCACTTCCCGGTCGTCCCGCCTGGACTTCAGCTCGACCTTGATCGACTGAACTTCGCTCGAAGTCAGGGGCGCGCTCGTCGAGTAGCCGAGCATGTACTGGCTCCTGAGCTCGTTGCCGATGTGCTCGTAGGCCCAGAGCACGGCGTCCATGCTGCCGACGTAGTAGACGCGACCACCGCTGGCCTTCGCGATCGCTTCCATGTCGAGCTTCCGGGGCCCGCGGCCCCAGGGGTCTTCGCCCTGGACCATGTTGATCACATAGATCGGTACGCCGGTGTTGCCGGCGGTCCTGAACGTCCTGCGATAGCTCGCCTGGCTGCCGAAGTCGTCGCCGTCCGTCAGCACGACGAGCGCGCGGCGGCCCTGGTCCCGTGCGAGATGGACGAGGCTGAACTCCATCGCGTCGTAGAGGGCAGTCTGACCGTCGGCTCGCATGTCCTTCAGACTGCTGATCAGCTTCCTCACATCGGCCGTCGTGTCGGAGATCAGCCGGGGGCGGGTATCGAAGTCGATCAGGAAGGCCTGGTCGATCTTGGTCAACGTGTTGCCGAGGAAGCGGGCCGCTGCCCTGCGCACGTCGGGCATCAGGGCCCACATGCTCTGGGAGCTGTCGACGGCGAGTCCCAGCACCAGGGGCACGTCCTCAGCGACCGCGAAGCGCTCGATCGGTATCGGATTGCGACCCCCGAGGAGCTCGAAGTCCTCCCGGGTCAGCGTCGTGATCGGTTGGCCTTCCTCGTCGTTGACGACGACGTACACCTCGACCAGGTTGACGATCGTCTCGGCCACGGGCGTGTCGGATGACAGGAACTCCACGTCCTCGATCATCGAGCCGTCCTCGAGGTAGACGGCGATGCGGGCGAAGTCGGCGCCCGGCATGACCGGCCCGGGCAGAACCGTTCTGAAGGGTGGCCGGGTCATCGTCGTCGCCAGCCGGTCGTTGCGGTAGAACTCCACCCGGTCGAGTCTCCGTCCCGCGACCAGATTGACCTGCGCTTCGATGGCGTAACTCCCTCCGGCTTGCGGTTCGACCGAGGCGATGCCGATCTCGGTGCTTCGTTGCGGCTGATTGATCGGCAGTTCGTCCTCGTCGAGTCGTCTGTCCGCGCGGTCGTAGCCGACGGCGCGGATGACATGGGGAACCGCCTCGGGACCGAGGTCGATTCGCGTCGAGAAGGGCTTCCGCTTGTCGTCGAAGACCAGTTCGTCGTCGAGGTAGAACTCGACGCGGCGCACGACCTCGCTTGTCGTTACCGTACTGAAGGACTTCTTGCCGCGCAGTCCCGAACGCTCGCCGCGTGGAGGGACGAGACGCACCCAGTTCCCCTGCGGTGCTGCGTCCTGTTCGCTCGAGGTGTCGCTCCATCCGGCCCGCCGGGCAGCGGAGCGCGCCTCGGCGAGGATGGCCGCTTCGGTGCGTCCGGCCGAACCGCCTCCGTCGCCCGAAGTCAGCAGTTCGACGTCGCTCCGCTCGTCGAGGGGGTTCCTTGCCTGCTCGAGGAACGTGGCGCGCCAGCGGTCGTTTCGGAGGTCCTCGACCATCAGGACCAGTTCGTCGATGGCCGTCGGCAGGTCGAAGAGCGTGCGGAACCGCCAGGATCCGCGGTCTAGTCCGGCGCCCGAACCCGGACGGTGGATCAACAGGGGAGGAGCGTCCAGACCCCTGCCGTAGATCGTGATCCGCAGGGCGTCGCTCGACGTCGGAGGGCTCTCCCGGACCGTGACGAGTCCGTCGATCGTGACGAGCTCCGCGGGCGCTCCGTCGGCGGTCGACGCGATCCCCTGCGGCAGCAGGACGGCGTCGAGGGCGAGTTCCTCGTGACCCGCGGCGTACCCGTCGCCGCCGCCTTGCGACATCGTTTCGAGCGCCCGGTTCGCGCGCAGGCCGACCAGGTCCGTCGGCGCCGCGACCGTGGCCCAGCGACGAGCGGCCAGAACGGGCGGCGGCCCGCCGGAGGCGGACGCGACGCGTACGTCGATTGGATGCGTCGCTCCGTCGCGAGGGCCGGCCGAGCGGTAGCGTACGCGCCACGATTGGCCGAGCTGAAGGGTGGTCCCGGCAAGGTCTTCCGGATCGCTCAGAAGCTGGCCGCCGCTGGCTCGGGCGAAGTCTTCCGAGTGCTGCCTGTGTCCGGGGAGGAGATCGAGGGTCTCCGCCGGGGGTGACGCGGCATGAAGCGGGTAGACCCGCCAGCCCAGAGCCGCCACGGTCCGCCCAAGGCTCCGTTGCCGCTGCTGTTCGCTGACCGCCGCGCGCTCGAAGGCCGGAGTCGGTGCGCCGAGCAGTCGCTGCGCGAAGCTGTCGGCGTTCAGGTCCATCCCGTCGCGAACCAGCAGCAGAACTCCTGGCGGTCCCCACGCCTGCGAGGCAGCCTGCTGAGACTCGTGCAGCGACTCGAGCAGGTTCGCCCGCTGCCGGTCCAGGGTGTCCAGTTCCCGCAGAAAGCCCTCCAGGAGGTCGGCCGTTCGGAGGCCGTCCGCGTTCGGATCGCCGGAACGCGCATCGGCCGCGGCCTTCATTCCCCGGCGCAGCGTGAGGATGCCGCCGGCCTCGTGCGCGCGTCCTGCGACGGTGGCCGCGGCCTGACGGAGCGCGCCGGCGTCCGCGGTCGGTTCCTGGACGACTTCGGCGATCCGGTCACTCATGATCACCTCGACGTCACCGAGAGCCACCAGCCGGTCGGCTGCCGTGCCGACCGCCGTCGCCGCGGCTTCGGTGCCTTCCGGGGTCGAGGCCGGCAGGTCGAAGTAGACGACGATGCGCCAGCGATCGGCGAGCTTCTCCGCGGCAAGCACCTCGCGCCGCTGGCCGTTCTCCAGGATCTCGATCGCGCTGGCGTTCAGTTGCAGGGAAGGCTCGGAGGGAACCTGAAAGATGATCTCGCCTTCCCGGCTGAGCACCTGGGCGGCGGCCGGGTCGAGTCCCGGTGACGCCACGATCGCGGCGAGGATGAGCAGACGAATGGAAACCATGGGGTCTATCGCACCTCGCGGCCCTCGATCGTCCTGGCGGTCACTCCGTTGCGGGTGAGTTCCACGTTGACCTGCCGCCAATTCGGCCCGCCCGGCTCCTCCTTCGGGTAGTAGGTCAGCAGGTAGTGGCTGCGGAGCTCGCGACTGATCGAGTCGAAGATCGGCGCCAGATCCTGATCGTGACGCACATAGTAGACGCGGCCGCCTCCCGCTTTCGCCATGCGTTCCAGCTTGCTGACGAACGTCCGGGTACTGAAGCTGCGGCCATCCGTGCGCGCGGCCTCGTCGTTCATCAGCACGAGATAGACGGGGACGCGGGCCCGCCGGGCCTGTTCCAGGCTCTGCCGGAAAGCGGCGTCGGAATCCTGGTCGTCTCCGTCGTAGAAGACGACGAGGGCCTTGCGCCCGCGCAGGCCCTCGAGCTGATCGAGTGCCAGGGACAGGGCTCCCCAGACTGCGGTGCGGCCTCTCGGCCGGAGCGAACCGATGCCGCCGCGCACCGCGTTCAGGTTGTAGGTGGCTGCCCGGATCAGGCGGGGTTCGGTGCCGAAGCCGACCAGGAACGCACGATCCCGGCGGGTCTCCAGCGAGTCGAGGAACGAGGTTGCGGCGCGTTTCACATCGGGCATGCGCAGGAACAGGCTGCTCGACGTGTCGATCGCCAGGCCCAGGGTCAAGGGGAGATCGAAGGCGACCCGGAACGACTCCAGTTCCTGTGCCCGATCGTCCTCGAAGACGGAAAAGTCGGTGGCCGCCAGGTCCCGCACGGGCTGTCCGGTGCGATCCGTGGCGACGACGTAGAGCTGTACCAGCTCGACACCGATCCGGGCGGAGAGGCCGGGCCGGTTGAGGAAGATGACGTCCTCCGCGATGCGGCCGTCCAGCAACTGGGCTTCGACCCGCAGGAAGGTCTCCGGGTCGCCGACCGGCACGAGCACTTCGCGACGGAACGGCTCCTCCTGGGCCGTTGCCGCGAGTCTGTCCTTGACGAAGAAGCGCATCTCCGCGAGCTGGCTGCCCCGAGGCACCTTGAGTTCGGCAGCCACGTCGACCGGACCGGCCTGCTGGCCGCCGGCCGGTTCGGTGATGCGTACCCAGAAGGCGTGCGGCGGCTGGTTGACCAGCAGCTCGTGGCGGTCGAGTTCCCGGTCTTCCGCGTCGAAGGCCACGGCCTCGACCCGGCCGAGGCGGTCGCCCCGCCCCAGATCGATGCGCGCCCGGTAGGGCGCCCGGTTGCGAGCGGCGACACGCCGGCCGTTGTAGTAGAAGACGACCCGCTGCACCCGGTCGGTGAACCCTTCCTGGACTTCGGCGACGAAGGCGACGCGACCGCGCCGATCGTCCGGATCCTCGGGCTTCAGATCGATCGCGCGCGCGAGAGTGCGGGGCTCGGTTTCGGCCGCCAGCTCCGCCAGATCGACGAAGTCGACCAGCGCATAGCCCCAGCGTCCGGATACGAGATTCTCGGCCAGAACGATCGCCGAGTCCGTGCCGGGCGGGAGCGTGAGGGGCCGCTCGAAGAACAGGTGTTCGGAGTCCGCCGGAGCAAACGGCTGGCCGTGACTGGTCACGACCGTGCCGTCCTCGCGGTGGAGGCCGGTGCTGACCCGCCACGATGCGGCCTCGCCCGGCGGTGCGCCGGAAGCGGGCACGATCGTGCTGGTCAGACGTCCCACGGTACGTTCGGGAGAAGTGGACTCGATCTGGATCGAGGCGACGACTTCGATGCCGCTGCCTCCGCCGCCCTCGAACTCGCTGTCGAGATCGCCCTCGAAGGCGCGCCGCAACCGCACCTCAGCCACATCGTCCGGGGAACCGGCGCCGGGAATCACCGTCGGCGCACGAAACTCCCGTTCTTCGTCTCGCGATCGCAACTCGAGGGGGCCGGCGGCGGTGGCGCCCTCGGGAAGCTCGAACACCGCTTCGAGACGGCGGGGAAGGCGGTCGATCCAATCCGCGATCTCAGGACCGTCCGAGAGCACCGCGCCGCCCGTGGCCGCGGCAGCGGCCTCCCAGTCCCCCGGTTGAACGAAGAGTCCGAGCTCCTCCTCGACCGTTTGCTGCGCACCGGAGCGCGGCCGGTTGAACCGGAGCGTGAAGCCGACCGTCACCTCGTTCGAACGGATGTCGACCCCGTCGTCGCCGGCAGGAAAGGTGACCGGGGCCGCGGTCCAGCCCAGAGCCGCCGCGGTGCGGCCGACGGGCAGCAGGCGCGGCACGGTGGCCGCCTCCACAGCGAGCGAGCCGGCAGTCGGCACGAACTCCAGGTAGTAGCTCAGCGGATCGGTGACCAGACCCTCGGCCAGAAGAACCAGGTGCCGGCGCGTGCGAGGGCTTCCGCCGACGCGGTCTTCGGCCCCGGCGGCCCCTGTGTCGTCGGATCGGTTTGCTCGCAGGCCCTCCCTCCGCAGATCCTCCCGTTCTGCCAGGAAGACGATGAGTTCGTCGATCTGATTCCGGCGCATCGCCGCTTCGTCGCGGATCGCGTCGGTGGCCATCTGCTGCAGTACGGCCTCGAGTTCGGCAACCCGATCGTCCGCACGCGCCTGACCCTGTCGGGCCCGCGAGATCTCGATCTGCCGCTCGCTGGCGAACAGACGCCGCCTTTCGACCAGAGCGCTGGCGGCCTCGAGACCCGTGGAGAGACGTTCCAGCGCGGCCCTTGCCGTTCCTCGGTCCCGGGTCGGCGGAAGGATGGTGCGCGCCGTCGGGTCGGCCACCACGATCTCCAGGCTCCCCAGAGCCAGCAGTGCGTCGAGCTGGCCTAGCAACGCGTTGGCCAGTTGAAAGACGGGTCCCGGCGTAGTCAGTGCGAGATCGATGTAGACCAGCGTCTGCCAACCGTCTTCGGCCGTCGCGATGCCCTGGATCGGAACCGCCGTTCCATTGACCAGGAGTTCCAGTCGCCCATCCACGTCCGCCGCCGACGCGCCCCCCGCCTCGAACGTCACGGTCTGTTGCGCGAGCGCCGCACTGACCCCGCAAGCGAACAGCAGAGCCGCCACCAGCGCGAATGTCCGCCGGCCGACAACCCCTTCCGTCCTTCGGGCGGGCGGGTGAAGCCCGCGACGTTCCGCGGACGGCACAGCCTAGGCGACGATCTGGTGGATCGGCTTCGCGCCTTCGACGCCGACGAGTTTCTGGTCGAGGCCGGCGTGGAAGTAGGAGAGGGCGTTCGGGTCCAGGCCCAACTGCTGGAGGATTGTCGCGTGGAGGTTCTTCACGTGGAAGCGGTCGACCTCGGCCCGGTTGCCGAGTTCGTCCGTCTCGCCGACGCTGGTTCCGCCCTTGATCCCGCCGCCGGCCATCCACATCGTGAAGCCGTAGGCGTTGTGATCGCGGCCGGTTCCCTCCGCGTACTCCGCCGTGGGCTGGCGGCCGAACTCGCCGCCCCAGATGACCAGCGTGCTGTCGAGCAGGCCGCGCTGCTTGAGGTCCCGCAGCAGGCCGGCGACGGGCAAGTCCGTCGCGCCGGCGTGGTACTCGTGGTTCTTGACCAGGTCGCCGTGGGCGTCCCAGTTGTTGTCGTTGTGGTTGCCGCCGGAGTAGACCTGGATGAAGCGGACGCCGCGCTCGACCAGGCGACGTGCCAGCAGGCAGCGGCGGCCGAAGTCCTTCGTGCGATCCTGGTCGAGACCGTAGAGGCCGCGGATCTCCTCCGACTCGCCGGAGAGGTCGACCGCCTCCGGCGCGTGCTGCTGCATCCGGTAGGCGAGCTCGTAGCTCGCAATGCGGGCGGCCAGCTCGCTGTTCTCCGTGCGGGTCGCGGCGTGCTCCTCGTTGTACTCGCGCAGGCGATCGAGCAGCCGGCGCTGCGCCTCGCGCGACATGCCGGGGGGTGGATCGAGCGCCAGGATCGGCGTGCCGCTCGAGCGAATCACCGTGCCCTGGTAGCTGGCCGGCATGTAGCCGCTCGACCAGTTCTTCGCGCCGCTGATCGGCCCGCCGGTGGGGTCGAGCATGACGACGAAGCCGGGCAGATTCTCGTTCTCGGTGCCCAGGCCATAGTTCACCCAGGAGCCGAGGGCGGGACTGCCGGAGAGGATGCGGCCGCTGTTCATCTGCAGCATGGCGGAGCCGTGAAGCGGCGCGTCCGCTGTCATCGAGTGAATGAAGGCGATGTCGTCGACGCAGCCGCCGATGTTCGGGAAGAGATCGGAAACCCACTTGCCGCACTCGCCGTACTGCTTGAACTGCCACTTCGGCCCGACCACCCGGCCCTCGTTGCGCGTGCCGCCGCGGCCCTTCGTGTTGATCTCGATCGTCTTGCCGTCGAGGGGGTAGAGGTCCGGCTTGTAGTCGAAGGTGTCGACCTGGCTCGGCCCGCCGTACATGAAGAGGAAGATGACCGCCTTCGCCGGGCCGTCGAAGTGGGGCGGCCTGGCGGCGAGGGGGTTCTTCCACTCGGTCGTCCCGTCGGCCGCGACGGTCTGCGCGCCGAGGAAGTTGTCCGTGCTGAGCATGCCGGCCAGAGCCACGGAGGTGAAGGCGCCTCCGGCCTCCCAGAGGAACTCGCGCCGGGTCTGACCGCAGAAGGTGTTGCGGGGACGTTCGCTGTCGTGGGTCATCGGTCTGCTCCTCAGTCGAGACGATTCTCAATCCAGATAGGCGAACTCGTTCAGATTCAACAACAGAAGGGAGTAACTGGCAAACGCGGCCGAGGCTTCGAAGCCCTCCTCGCGCTGCAGCTCCTCGATCAGGCCGACACCGCGGGCCACTTCGACCGGATGGGCCCGTCTCGCCAGCACCGCCTCGAGCGCCTCGGTCACGCGGCCTTCAACCGTACCGTCGGTACTACCGATCCGCGCTGCGAGCGCACCGGCCTGCTCGCTCATGAATTCGCCGTTGAGCATCATCAGGGCCTGGGTCGGCTGGGTCGTCGTGAACCGGACAGGGCAGGTCGAGTCCGTGTCGGCCATGTCGAGGCTCTCGAGCAGCGGATGCAGGAGCGAGCGCTTGACGTGGATGTAGACACTGCGCCGCGACGCCTGTTCGAGGGACGACTCGCCCCAGGCCTTGTCGGGCTGCGAAGCTGTGGCCAGCACCTCTTCCGGCATCGGCGGGTAGACGCTCGGTCCGCCGAGTTCCAGATTGAGTCGGCCCGTCGCGGCGAGGACGGAGTCCCGGATCTCCTCGGCGGTCAACCGTCTCATGTTGAAGCGGCTGAACAGGTCGTTGCCGGGATCCGTTTCGAGTGCGCCGTCAGGCGGCCGCGAGGACATCCGGTAGGCGCGGCTGGTCATGATCAGCCGGTGCATGGCCTTGAGGCTCCAGTCCCTCGCTGTGAACTCGGTTGCCAGCCAGTCGAGGAGCTCGGGATGGGTCGCTTCCTGCCCGAAGCGTCCGAAATCGTTCGGCGTCGGCGACAACCCGCGGCCAAAGTGGTACTGCCACAGGCGGTTCGCCATCACCCGGGAGGTGCGCAGGTTGCCGTCGTCCGCGATCCAGCGGGCCAGGGCGCGACGGCGGCCGGTCGTGGGGGAGTCCGCCGCGCGCTCTCCAAGCCCCGGATCGGCGTTGCCGAGGATGAGAGGGAACCCGGGTTCGACGCGTTCCGCCGGCGCATGCGGGTTGCCGCGGATGAGCACATGGGTCGGCGGCGCCTCGGCGCCGATCTCCTTCACTCGCAGGACCTCGATCAGGTGGGGCGGCCCCTCCACAGCGGGACGCTCGTCTTCCGTCGTTCCGAGGTCCGGCGGGATCCAGTCCGTGTAGTTCTCGGGCGTGGGCTGGTTGCCGCCGCCGACCTTGTAGGGCGCGATGCCGCGGAAGAACGACAGCATGCGGTAATAGTCGGTCTGCGGGATCGGGTCGCCGCGGTGGTTGTGGCAGCGGGCGCAGCCGATCGACATGCCGAGCATGACCCGCGAGGTCGTGTCGAGGACCGAGTCGAGGTCGTCGTACTGGGCGAGCGCCGTGTCCGTCGGCTCGTCGTCCCAGATACCGAGCCGCAGATAGCCGGTGGCGACGATCGATGCGGCCGTCGGGTGGTCGATCTCGTCGCCGGCGAGCTGGTGGGTCAGGAACTCGTCGTACGGCATGTCCGCGTTCAGCGCGTCGATCACCCAGTCGCGATAGCGCCAGGCGGAGGGCTTCTTGCGGTCCCGTTCGTAGCCGTCCGTCTCCGCGTAGCGGACGAGGTCGAGCCAGTGCCGTCCCCAGCGTTCGCCGTAGTGGGGCGATGCCAGCAGGCGGTCGATCAGGCGTTCCCAGGCGTCGGGGCGCCGGTCCTGCTCGAAGGCCTCGACCTCCTCGAGCGTCGGCGGCAGCCCGGTCAGGTCGTAACTCGCCCGCCGGATCAGTGCCCGGCGGCCGGCGGCCGGCGGCGGCTCGAGGCCAGCCGCCTCGATCTTCGCGAGCAGGAAGTTGTCGACCGGGTTGAGCGGCCAGTCCGTGTCGGCGACGGTCGGGACGTCCGGCCGTTCGAGCGGCCGCACGGACCACCATTCCCGGTCGGCGTCCGTGATCTCGAAGGCGTCCTCGGCCGGTGCGACCTCCGTGAGCTGGTCCTCGTCGCCGCCGAACGGGGCGCCGAGTTGCACCCACTGGCGGATCGCCTCCAGGTCCGCGTCGGCCAGCCGGCCCGAGGGCGGCATCTGCAACTGCTCGTCGTCGTACGAAACCGCGTGGAGGAGCAGGCTGAGGGCGGGCTCGGAGGTGGAGATCGCCGGTCCGCGTTCACCGCCGCGCAGGAGGCCGGCCCTGGTGGTCAGCAGGAGGCCGTTCTCGGCCCGTTCCGGGTCCGAGTGGCACATGAAGCAGTTCTGCTCCAGGACGGGCCGGACGTTCTCTTCGAACAGCTTGATGCCGTCGGCCGGCGTCTGGGCGGTCTGGGTCTCTGCTGACGCCGCCGTCAACAGGGCGACTACCGCTGCCGCGGCCGTACCCGCGACGGACCGCGTACATTGCGCGGTTCGAGGCATGTTGCAAGCGATCATATCGTCTACCCGACTTCGTGGCGCTACGCTTGGGCGTTGCACGCGGCCATCCCTTGCGCGGGCTGCGTGTACACTGGATCCCGTCTTGGCCCGGCACGAACAGGGTTCCCTCGGAGCGCCGCACGGCGTGACCGCGACCGTGCTGCTCTCTTGCGACGACGCGATCGGCATCATCGCGACCGTCACCGGATTCGTGAACGCTCACGGAGCGAACGTCAGTTCGTCCGAGACGCATCAGGATCTGGAGCAGGGCAAGTTCTTTCAGCGAATCGAGTTCGATCTGGACCGCTTCGACCTGGATCGCGAGATGATCCAGCCGCTGCTCGAGTGGGAGATCGGCGATCACTTCTCGGTCAGCAGCAGCATCGCGTTCTCGGACGAGGAACAGCGGGTGGGCGTGCTGGCCTCGAAGCCGGCCCACTGCCTGCACGATCTGCTGTCCCGCTGGCGGCTCGGTGAACTGCCCGGGCGCCCCGTCTGCATCATCAGCAACCACCCCGACCACACGGCGGAGGCGGAGTACAACGAGCTGCCGTACCACCACCTGCCGGTGACGCCGGAGACCCGCAGCGAGCAGGAAGAACGGATGATCCAGATCCTCGAGGAGGCTCGGGTCGACCTCGTGGTGCTCGCCCGCTACATGCAGATCCTCACGCCTCGCTTCCTGGAGTGCTTTCCGAACCGGGTGATCAACATCCACCACTCGTTTCTGCCGGCGTTTCCCGGCGGCAGTCCCTATCGTCAGGCCTACCTCCGTGGCGTCAAGGTGGTCGGGGCCACGGCCCACTACGCGACGGCGGAACTCGACCAGGGCCCGATCATCGAGCAGGACGTGACGCGGGTCAGCCACCGCGACTCGGTGACCACCCTGGTGCGCCGCGGCAGGGACCTCGAACGCGTTGTCCTCGCCCGCGCCGTCCAGGCGCACCTGGAACACCGGGTCCTCGTCGTCGACAACCGCGCGATCGTCTTCGGCTAGGGCTGCGCGCAGGCGGCGCGCAACTGTTGCGAGGCCTGAGCGAACATGGAGTCGTTCGTGGCGAAGCGGCGGCCGTCGTCGAGGAGTGCCAGGGCTTCGTCGCAGCGATCCGTTTGGGCCAGGATGGCGGCGAGACGGAGGCGTGCCATGGTGAGGTCGGGGCGAAGCGCGAGGGTGGCGGCGAAGGCGCGGGCGGCTTCTTCGGGACGGCGGAGGTCGAGGAGGACCATGCCGAGGACGAAGCTGGTCTGGGGTTCCGTCGGGTCGAGTTGCTGCGCTGCCCGGAGTTCCCGCGCGGCGTCCTGCAGGCGGCCCTCGATGGCCAGAATGCCGCCGAGTTCCGTGCGCAGCCGGGCCTCCTCGGCGGCGGCGAAGTCCGCCGAGCGGAGGCTGCGTTCCAGGGCGGTTCGGGCCTCCTGCAGGCGGTTCTGCTGCCGCAGCACGACGCTCAACGCCTGTACGGCGGCGGCGTCCGAGGGGACGTCGTCGACTCGCGCACCAAGGAGCTCCAACGCTTCGGTCGGCCGGCCGACTGCGGCGATGGCTGCGGCGCGCCGTGTTCCTGCCTCGGCGTAGTCGGGATCGAGCGCCAGTACGCGGTCGTAGCGTTCCAGCGCATCCGCGGGACGGCCCGCCCGGTCGAGGAGCAGGGCGAGCTGGTAGTGCGCCTGCTTGTAGTCGGGGGCCAGCGCGGTCGCACGGGTCAGGTGCCCGATCGCCTCGGCCGCCTGGCCGCGGTTGGACTGGAGCTGGGCGAGTTCGAAGTGCGCCGAGGCCTGGTCGGGGTCGAGCGCCAGGAGTTCTTCGTAGGCGGTCTCGGCCTGCTCGAACTGACCGGCGTCGACGTGGGCGAGCGCCAGGTGCCTGTGCGCTTCCACGTTCGTCGGATCCGCTTCGATCGCGCGGGCGAAGACGGTCGCCGCGGCGGCGTACTCCCCGGCCTGCACCGCGATCAGGCCCTGCTGGACCAGTGCGGCGCTGCCGGCCGGCAGGTAGGCGAGTTCCCCGATCAGGGGGTCCTCGAAGGGGAAGTCGGTGTGGCTGGCCTGTGCGAAGTGACGGGCCGCGCGGCCTTCGTCGCCGAGGCGCCGATACGCCATGGCCAGCGAGTAGTGGCCGCGGCCGGCGCCTGGTTCAGCGGCGACGGCACGCTCGAGGTAGTCGGCCGCCGTCTCGGCGTCGCCGCGGTCGAGGGCGAGCACGCCCAGTCCGTACAGCCCCGGCGCAAACTCCGGCTGCAACTCAAGTGCGCGGTTCCACTGCGCGGCGGCTTGGGATGGCTGACCCCGTTCCATCTCGATGGACGCCAGGTGGTGAACGGCCGGGATGTACTCAGGCTCGATGGCGAGGGTCTGCTCGTAGGACGCTGCGGCCGCGTCGAGATCTCCGCGGGCCTGCGCCGCGAAAGCATGGAGATACGGCCAGCGATAGTCCGAGGGGTCAAGCCGCCGGGCCTCCCGGTAGCAACGTTCGGCCGCCTCGAGCGCGTCGAAGGCGTGGGTGTCGAGCAACTGGACGCCGTGGTAGAGCTTACCGAGTTCGCCGACTGCAGCGGCGAGTTCCGTGTCCGCGGCGTTGCCGTCGGCGAGCGCGTCGATGCGGCGTTCCATGGCCGCGACCTGGGCCCGCACCGCGGGGTCGCGGAGCTCGTGGACCGCGGGGAGTGTTACTCGCTCGGGGGTCTCGCAGCCGAGGAGGGCTAGCAGGGCGGCCGCGAGGCAGTGCCGGTTCATCACCGGCCCTTGCCTTGCCGTAGCTCGTGGTAGGCGCCGGGCGCGAGCGCGCCGAACGACTCTTCGTCGCCGGCCAGCCAGGACACCCGGATGTCCTTCACGCCGGCCTCGCCGAGCCCCACGAGCACTCTCGGGTCGCTCGACGAGGCGTAGCTCATGGCGGCACGCACGCGGCGCATGAGGAGGCGGCCGTCGTCCAGCGCGACGTGGACGACGCTGCCGAGCGCGTCCCGGTTGCCGTCCGCGGTCACGAGGCGGAGACCGATCCAGCTGCCGTCCTGGCCGACCAGGTTCATCAGCAGCCGCGCCGGTCCGTCGTTGTTCGTGATCAGCACGTCCGTGTCGCCGTCGTTGTCCACGTCGCCGAAGGCGGCTCCACGCGAGACCTCGTAGGCCGCGAAGGCCGGTCCTCCAAGCGGGGACGCGTCCTCGAAGCGGCCGCCGCCCAGGTTGCGGAAGAGCTGGTTCGGTTGGCCGAAGCGCCGCTCGTGGCCGGTGCCGGCGGCCTCACGGGCGGCCGCCGCGTCGCCCGAGCGGGCGCGGTCCAGGCGGCGCACGGCGCCGTTCACGGCCAGGAGGTCGAGGTCGCCGTCGTTGTCGAAGTCGAACCAGCCGGTGCCGAAACCGGTCATCGGCAGGCTGGGAGCGTCCAGGCCGGCGGGCATGCCGGCATCGGTGAAGTGGCCCCCGCCGTCGTTCAGGTAGAGGGTGCTCGTCTCGCCCGTGATGTGGGTCACGTAGAGATCCTCGTCGCCGTCTCCGTCCATGTCGCCCACACCGATGCCCATGCCCGCCTCGGGCTCGCCGCTGCGATTGACGGCCGAGCCGCCGAACAGGGCCCGGTTCTCGAAGCGGCCGCCGCCGCGGTTCATCCACATCTGGTTCGGCGTGCCGTCGTTGGCGACGTAGAGGTCGAGTCGGCCGTCGAGATCGAGGTCGGCGGGCACGGCGCCGAGGCCGTTGCCGAACTCCGCGGCGAGGCCCGCGCGGTCCGTCGTCTGTTCGAATCGGCCGTCGCCGAGGTTGCGGAACAGACGGTCCGGCTCGGCGCGGTACGTCTTCGGGCTGCAATAGTCCGGCTCGCCGCTGCCGAAGGTGCAGAGCGTGTGGCTGCCGAGGTTGAAGTCGACGTAGTTGGCGACGAACAGGTCGAGCATGCCGTCGCCGTCGTAGTCGAAGAAGGCGGCCGGAACGCTCCACCTGGGATCGTCGGCGCGGGCGGCCTCGGTGACGTCTTCGAAGCGGCCACCGCCAACGTTCCGCCAGAGGCGGTTGGGGCCCAGGTTCGTCACGTAGAGGTCGATCCGGCCGTCCCCGTCGTAATCCGCGGCGGCTACGCCCATGCCGTAGCCGACGGACTCGATGCCCGAGTCGTCCGTCGCGTCGACGAAACGAAGTTCGCCGGTTTCGGCCAGCTCATTGCGGAACAGGCGGTCACGGGCGGGGGAGCCGCCGTCACCGGCGTCGGGTCCGAGTTCGGCCCCCTGCACCAGGTAGACGTCGAGGTCGCCGTCGCCGTCGGCGTCGAAGAGCGCCGCGCCCGAACCGATGATCTCGGGCAGCAGGTACCGGCCGCGGGCGCCGTTTCGGTGCCGGAAAGCGAGACCGGTGTCGTCGGCTCGTTCCTCGAAGGCGGCGGCCTCGGCCGGCGGTGCGGCTGGCGGCGCGGGTGTGCCAGAACCCATCGGTTCGCGGCCGTCCGCCGTTGGGGGCTCGCCGGAGCACGCGATGGCCCCAGCAGCAGCGATCGCCAGCACGACGAGGGCCGGCGGCAGCGACGCGGAGCGGCCCTCGGAAACGTTCGTCAGGTCGACTCCACGAGAAGCATGGGGGAACCATATCGACAGCCGTCAGGGGATGTCGAAGCGCGCAAAGAGAAGGGGAGAGAGCCGCAGCCCTCTCCCCTTTGTTTCCCTGACCAGGGGCCGAAGCCCCGGGGCTGTGATCCCGCCTAGAACCGGATCCTGAAGTTGGCGCGGATCGTCCGTGGACGCTGGAAGAAGCGGCGTACGGGCAGAACCTCGCCGGCGCTGTTCCAGGAGCGCCGGCGCTGCTGGTTCGTCACGTTCAGCACCTCGACCCGGAGCTCGCCGCGGGTGTCGGCGAGGCCCAGGGGGAAGCCCCAGGCGCCGCTCATGTTGAGCGTGTACTCATCCGCGGTCCGGCGGCCCTCCGTGCCCGAAGGGTGGAGGGGGAAGCCGACGCCCGTGTTCGAGGTTCCCGGGCGCTGGTTCGCGTTCGCGTCCGTCACGTCGACTGGCAGGCAGATCGGAATCGAGTCCGGAATGCCGGGCGGCCTGGGACCGCAGGGTCGCTCGTAGCCGGCGCCCGACGAGGTGTTCCAGGGGGTTCCCGTCTGGAACGTCAGGTGGCCGCCCAGGGTCAGGTCCTGGCTGCCCAGCCGCCAGGTCTTGAACCCGAACGAGTTGTAGATCCACTCGCGGTCGTAGGTGCCGTTGGCGCCCCGCCGGTTGATCATGCTCGCCGGGTACCCCAGCCAGTCGGTGAGACGCTCGACGCAGTTTTCCGGATAGAGCGGCGTCCTGCCGGTGCGACGGTCCGGCCTGGTCTGGGCCGCCTGGCAACTGTCGATGTTCTGCTGGTTCAACACGACGTGAGCCGCCTCCAGGTAGGTGCTGTTCGTGTTGTTCCACCACGCGCCGGCACCGGTCGTGTCCGTGCTGGCCCAGGCGAGGTTGTTGTAGAGCGCCCAGCCGTCCGCGAAGCGGCGGTTCAACTGGAGCTGAACTCCCTGGAACGAGTTCATTGCCGGATCGGCCTTCTCCAGGGCTTCACGGTTCAACTGGGCCGGGCGTTCGGCGGGGTCGTAACCCTGGGCGGCCCAGGTTGCGGCCCGCGCGTCATCGAAAGCGACCAGGATCTCGTACAGATCGTGGTAGTTCTCCGTGACGCCGATGTTCCGGCCCTTGTGGTCGAGCTGGTTGTTGGAGAACATCATGTCCTGCAACTGCCAGTCGATGTACTTGACGTCGAGTGCCCAGTTCGGGCGGAACTGCCACTCGAGGCCGAGGATCGCCTCCTGCTTGTAGTACGTCTGGACATCGTAGTCGAGGACGCCTGCCTGAACGGCGTCCCACATCAGGCCCGGCGTCGTCAGCTCCCAGGAGAGGTTGTAGCCGGGCAGCGGCGCGCCGACCGTTCCGGAGTGGAGCGAGTCTCTCCGCTGCGGGACACGGCAGCCGTAGTTGGTCAGACCGACGAACTGCAGGAAGTCGAAGGTCCCGATGTCCGCCGGGTCGCAGAAGAGGAAGACCTCGTGACCCTCGTAGCCGTTCCACAGGTCGTGCAGGCTGGGAACGTTCGAGTCTCCGCCCGAGATCCACGCCTGGTTCAGCATCGCGTGGTACTGGCCCCAACTCGCGTTGAGGAGGAGCGCGCCATCGCCCTTCACGTCGTAGGCGAGGTTGATCCGCGGGTCGACGTAGCTGTCGTCGATGACCTTGCGCCGGACATCGTTCCAGGCCTCCTGCGCTTCCGCCCTGAGGCCGAGGTTGACCACCCAGTGATCGCCGATCGTGAAGCGATCGCGGACGTAGAAGCCGACGTTGCTCACCTCGCTGTCGCCGGTGCCGCGGCCGACGCAGGTGCCCGGCGTGCGGACGACTTCACCGCCTATGTGCTCGACGGTGGTCGGCCGGTGGGGCGAACCGTCGGGCGCGTTGCCTTCACAGGTCAGGAACGTCGAGTTGTGGTCGGTGAAGTAGCAGGTCCGGCCGCGGATTGCCGATGTCCCGGTGCGGGTGAACGGCGTGGCACAGGTGTCGTCGGCGATCGTCCCGGCGCCGAGGAAGCCGAACGGGTTTGTCGGGTCGAAGCCCCAGCCCTGAATGAGGGGCACGCGGGCGTTCTCGCCCTCCCACTTCGTGTCCTGGTAGTCGATGCCGTACTTCAGCTCGTGGTTGGCGCCGACGAACTGGGTCAGGCCGACGTTCGCCTGCTCGCGCGGGAAGGCGTTGAAGCCGAAGCCGTCCGAGAGGATCCAGCCGTTGTGCCAGGACGAGAGATTCTCGGCGTCCCGGTAGACGTTGTAGTTGTTGCCCGGGTAGAAGATGCCGAGGCTCGGGTCGAACGGGAAGCGCAGCGGGTAGCTGGTGTCGCCGCCCGAGGTGTTCGTCGCCGTGTGGCCGGCAAGCGAACCGCGGTCGAGCGACTTCGCCTGTAGGCAGGTCTCGACCATGCGCGCCGGCGTTTCCGGGTAGTTGTCCTGAGACAGCCACTCGAGGATCGGGATGCCGTCCACCGCCTGGGCGGCCGGGTTCTCCTGTTCCAGCATGTCGTGGCAGGCGAGGAACTTGTTCTCCTGCGTCTCCTGCTGGGCGATCTTCGCTTCCAGGAACCAGTTGCTGGAGATCGCCCAGTTCCAACTGATCGTGGAGAGGACGCTGTCGTTCTCGTGCGGCGTCGGCGTCCAGTAGTCGTAGGACTGCCAGTTGAAGTAGTTCCTGAAGGCCGGTGTGTCGATGCCGGAGGCGGCGAACGAATGGGCTGCCGAGGGCTGCATGTTCAGCTTGAGGATGCGGGCGTCGGCGAACAGGCTGACGTCGTACGGGTCGCCGCCGAGCAGGCGCTCGGAGTAGGCGTCGTCGAACTCGGAGGCGCCGACGAAGAACCAGAACTTGTCGCGCCTGAGCGGGCCGCCGGCCGAGAACTCGTAGCCGTCGCTGGAACCGGCCCACTCGTTGCTGCCGGGCAGGCAGGCCTCGCGGTTGATCGTGGAGACCTCGTCCACGATGCTGCGTGGAATCTGTCCACGGCCCTGGTCCCGTTCGTCGCCGTGGCAGCGCTTGAACCAGTCCACGGGATACGGCCTCGTGCGCCGTTCCTCCAAAGAGGGCTGGTCCTTGTAGTCGGCGCTCCAGTCGACGCGCTGGTGGTTCCACAGGACATCCGCGTGCCAGCGGTTCGTGCCCGACTTGACGATCACGTTGGTGGAGGAGCCGATGTAGCGGCCGTACTCGGCGGATGAGCCGCCGGCCTCCATCGACACCTCGGTAAGCGCCGTGGTCGGCAGGAAGACGCGGCTGCCACCGAACTTGGCGAAGGTCGTGTCGACGCCGTCGACGTAGACGCCCTGGTCGGCGAAGTGAGTGCCGTTGACCGAGGGCCGCGTCTGCTGGATGTCGTCGTTCTCCGCGTCGGCGGTGACGCCGGGCAGGGCGTTGATCACGCCGTAGTAGGTCCGTGTCGTGCCGGCCGTCTGCTCGCCGATTTCGGACGTGACCGTGCTTCCGGCCGTGACGTTGAACTTGTCGACCATGGGCGTTTCGGCCGTGACGTCCACGACGCCCCCCTCGACGGCCGCCTGCAGCGTGAGGTCGACGGACTTGCGGTCGCCGGCGGCGGCGTGGAAGGACGCCTGAGCGGCGCCGAGGCCCTCCAGTTCCGCGTTCAGTTGGTAGTTGTCGGGCACGACGCCGACGAACCGGAACTGGCCGTTCTCGTTGGTGACCGCGAACTTGTCGCCGCGGGGACTTGAGAGGGTGACGCTGACGCCGGGAAGGGCGGAGCCCCCGGGGTCAACGACGGTGCCACTGACGGTGGCGGTTTCAGGAGCATCGGCGACTGCGCCGAGTGGGACGAACAGCATCAGGACCACGGCGAGTCGCTTCATGGATCCTCCTTCGGATCGGTTTCAAGGCACGTGTACAAGCCACTATAGGAGCGGGGACCCGCATGTCAAGGAAGGCTCGGCCTGCTCAGTACGTGCGCTACGGATCCGGATTCTTGGAGGCAGGGTCCGCTTGTCGGCGGGCAGGCGCCGCGAAACGGAAAGGGGAGAGAGCCGAAGCCCTCTCCCCTGTGTTTCCGTGGAACCAGGGGACCGGAGCCCCCGGGTTCTCGTTGATCCGGTCCTAGAACCGGAACTTGATCGAAGCCCTCATCTGCCTCGGGCGCTGGTAGTACCGGCGCACGGGGTAGACCTCGCCCTGACCGTCCCAGCGGCGGCGGCGCTGCTGGTTCGTCGCGTTGAGCACCTCGACCCGGAGCTCGCCACGAACGTCCCGGTAACCCATGGGGAAGCCCCAGGCGCCACTCAGGTTGATCGTGTACTCGTCCGAGGTCCGCCGGCCTTCCGCCCCGAAGGGGTGCAGGCGCACGCCAACGCCGCCGTTCGCCGTGCCCGGCCGCGCGTCGCTGGTCGGGTCGGTGGGCGTGATCGGCGGGCAGGTCCGCAGTCCGGAAGGCCGTGCTCCGGGAGCGCAGGTCTTCTGGGCGCTGATGCCCGCGCCCTCGGACCGGGCCCAGGGAGTGCCGGTCTGGAAGGTCAGATGACCGCCGACCGTCAGGTCCTGGTTTCCGATACGCCAGGTCTTGAACCCGAAGGTGTTGTAGATCCAGGTGCGGTCCGCGACCCCGTTCACACCCCGCTGGTTGATCATGCTGGCGGGCAGGCCGACAAACTGGTCCAGCCGCGCGTGGCAGTCCTCCGGATAGGTGCGGGTTCGACCGGTCCGGCGATCCGGGATGCTCTGGGACGTCTGGCACTGCTCGACCGCGTCTGCCGTGAGGTTCACGTGGGCGAGTTCGAGATAACCGCTGTCCGTGTTGTTCCACCAGACGCCGCCGCCCGTCGTGTCCGTCTCGGACCAGGCCACGTTGTTGTAGAGCGCCCAGCCGTCGGCGAAGCGCCGGTTCAACTGGATCTGGAGGCCCCGGTAGGAGTTCTTCGCCGGATCCGCGTTCGCGAGAGCCTCGCGATTCACCGCGCTCGGCCGGTCCGCCTCATCGAAGCCGGCGTCCGCCCACCGCTGTGCGCGGGCGTCGTCGAACGAGAGCACGATCTTCTCCAGGTCGTGGTAGTTCTCCGTGATGCCGATGGCACGGCCCCGGTGGTCGAGCTGGAAGTTCGAGAACATCATGTCCTGCATCTGCCAGTCGATGTACTTGATGTCCAGAGCCCAGTCGGGGCGGAACTGCCACTCGAGGCCGAGAATCGCCTCCTGCTTGTAGTAGGTCTGGATATCGAAGTCGTAGAGCCCGGCCGCGACCGCGTCCCACATGAGACCCGGCTGCGCCAGTTCCCAGGACAGGTTGTAGCCGGGAACCGGTGCACCCACCGTGCCGTCACGGATCGTGTCCCGCCGCGAAGGCGAGTTGCAGTCGTAGTCCACGTAGCCGATCGCCTTGAGGATGCCCATGCCCACGATGTCGAGCGGGTCGCAGAAGAGGAAGACCTCTCTGCCCTCGTACCCGTTCCACAGGTCGTGGAGGCTCGGACGGGCGACGTCACCGCCGGAGATCCAGGCCTGGTTCAGCATCGCGTGGTACTGCCCCCAATTCGCATTGAGCAGCAGGGCGCCGTCGCCCTTCACGTCGTAGGAGATGTTGATCCGCGGATCGAAGTAAGTGTCGTCGACGACCCGCCGCCGGACATCGTTCCAGGCTTCCTGGTTCTCCGTGCGGAGGCCGAGGTTGACGACCCAGTGATCGCCGATCGTGAACCGGTCACGGACGTAGAAGCCGATATCCCGGACCTCCGTGTCGCCGCTGCCGCGGCCGACGCAGGTTCCCACGGTACGAACGATCTCCCCGTTCACCCGCTCGATCTGGGTCGGCCGGTGCGGGAGACCATCGGTGTGGTTGCCCTCACAGGTCAGGAGCGGCGAGTTGTAGTCCACGAAGTAGCAGCCACGTCCCCGCGTCGTCCCGCCGATGAAGTTCGGGTTCTCGGGCGAGGTGTTGATGCCCCGCAGGAGCGAACAGGAATCCTCTTCCAGGGTCCCGGACTGGTAGTAGCCGAAGGGGCTGGTGGGGTCGAAGCCCCAGCCGTTGAGCAGCGGCACGCGGGCGTTCTCACCCTCCCACTTCGTGTCCTGGTAGTCGATGCCGTACTTCAGTTCGTGATTCGCGCCGATGAACTGCGTCAACCCGGCGTTCGCCTGCTCGCGCGGGAAGGCGTTGAAGCCGAAGCCGTCGGAGAGGATCCAGCCGTTGTGCCAGGCTTGGAGGTTCTCGTTGTCCCGGTAGATGTTGTAGTTGTTGCCGGGATAGAAGATGCCCTTGCTCGGGTCGAACGGGAACCGCAGCGGGTAGGAGGTGTCTCCGCCCGAAGTGTTCGTCGCGCTATGTCCGGCGATCGGACCGCGGTCGAGCGACTTGGCCTGCAGGCAGGTTTCCACCATGCGCGCCGGCGCGTTGGGGAAGTTGTCCTGCGCCAGCCATTCGAGGAGCGGGATCCCGTCGGGATTGAGTACCGCGGGATTCTCCTGCTCCAGCTTGTCGTAGCAGGCGAGGTACTTGTTCTCCTGCGTCTCCTGGAAGGCGACCTTCGCCTCCATGAACCAGTTGCCGGAAATGGACCAGTTCCAGTTGACCGTCGACAGCACGCTGTCATTCTCGTGCGGGGTCGGCGTCCAGTAGTCGGACGACTGGTCGTTGAAGTAGTTCCGGAACGCCGGCGTGTCGATCGCCGAGGCCGCGAAGGAGTGTTCCGCCGACGGCTGCATGTTCAGCTTGAAGATGCGGGCATCGTTGAACAGGCTGATGTCGTACGGGTCGCCGCCGAGCAGGCGCTCGGAGTACGCGTCGTCGAACTCGCTCACGCCGAGGAAGAACCAGAACTTGTCGCGCCGGATCGGACCGCCGGCGGAGAACTCGTAGCCGTTGGAGGCGCCGGCCCACTCGTCCGAGCCGGGAAGGCATGCCTCGCGGTTCGTCGTGATCGCCTCATCGACGAGGCTCGGTGCGATCGTGCCGCGGCCGGCGTCCCGATCGTCGCCGTGGCAACGCCGGAACCAGTCCACGGGATAGGGCTGCGTCCGACGTTCAGCCAGGGCTGACTGGTCCTGGTAGTCCGCGCCCCAGTCGATCGCCTGGCGCTGCCACAGTGCGTCGGTGTGCCAGCGGTTGGTTCCCGACTTGACGATCACGTTCGTCGAGGAGCCGATGTAGCGGCCGTACTCCGCGGAGGAGCCGCCGGCTTCCATCGAGACTTCGGTCACTGCCGTGGTGGGCAGGAAGACACGGCTGCCGCCGAACTTGGCGAAGGTCGTGTCGACACCGTCGATGTAGACGCCCTGGTCGGCAAAGTGCGTGCCGTTGACCGAGGGGCGCGTCTGCTGGATGTCGTCGTTCCGCGCGTCGGAGGTCACGCCGGGCAGGGCGTTGATCACACCGTAGTAGGTGCGCGTCGTGCCGGCCGTCTGCTCTCCGATCTCGGACGTCACGGTGCTGCCCGCGGTGACGTTGAACTTGTCGACCATGGGCGTCTCACCGGTGACCTGGATCTCACCGCCTTCGACCGCCGCCTGCAGCGTCAGGTCGACCGACTTCCGATCACCGGCCGCGGCGCGGAACTCGGCGTTCGCCGTGCCCAGCCCCTGAAGTTCAGCGTGCAGCGTGTAGGCATCGGGGACGATGCCCACGAAGCGGTAGTTGCCGTTCTCGTCCGTGATCGTGAACTTGTCGCCACGCTCACTGGACAGGGTGATGCTGACGCCGGGCAACGCAGAGCCGCCGGGATCAACGATCGTGCCACTGACGGTTGCAGTCTCCGGCGCATCGGCGAAAAGGCCGACCGGAACCAGCAGCATCAGGGCCACTGCGAGTCGCTTCATTTAGCTCCTCCTCGGATCAAGTTGTACGAAAGATGAAACAGAACTACACGATGGGCCGTCCTGATGTCAAGAAAGGTGCAATTTCGTCATACCGTGTATGGGGATCCGGGATTCTGGATCCGGCGAAGAGCTGTCGGCGTTGTGGGCACCGAACCTGGACCCGGCCGTTGGCCGAGGCGGTTGCCAGCCGCCTTCCGCGGCAACGGGCCAGAGGCCCGGCGCAGCCGGTTCGTCGCCGCATCGCGGCCAACAGAAAAAGGGGAGAGAGCCGAAGCCCTCTCCCCTTTTGATCCTGCGATCGCCGGGTTCGAAGCCCGGCGATCCGTGCGGTCCGGCTCCTAGAAGCGGAACCTCAGCGAGGCGCGCACCTGACGCGGACGCTGGAAGAAGCGCCGCACCGGGTAGACCTGGCCGTCGCCGCCCCAGGAGCGTCGCCGCTGCTGGTTCGTGACATTCAGCACGTCGACCCGGAGTTCACCGCGAACCTCCCGGTAACCGAGGGGGAAGCCCCAGGCGCCGTTCAGGTTCAGGGTGTACTCGTCCGAGGTGAAGCGCCCCTGCGTGCCCGGGGCATGCAGGTTGAAGCTGACGCCGTCGTTCGGCGTGCCCGGCTTCGGATCGTTGGGGTCGATGTTCACGATCGACACGCCCTCGCTCCGCACCCAGGGGGTTCCCGTCTGGAAGCTCAGGTGGCCCGACAGGGTCAAATCCTGGTTGCCAAGGCGCCAGGTCTTGAAGCCGAAGGAGTTGTAGATCCAGGTCCGGTCGTACGCCTGGTTCAGGCCGCGCCGGTTGATCATCGACACCGGGTAACCCAGCCACGGTGTGAGTGCCTGGTTGCAGTCCACCGGGAAGAGCTCCGTGCGGCCGGTCCGACGATCCGGGACCAACTGGCCGGCATCGCACTGGTCGATCATCTCCTGCGTCAGAACGGCGCTCAGGCTCTCGAGGTAGGTGGCGTTCGTGTTGTTCCACCAGGCGCCGGCGCCGGTGGTGTCGGTCTCCGACCACGAGACGTTGTTGTAGAGCGCCCAGCCGTTGGCGAAGCGCCGGTTGAGCTGGATCTGCAGACCCCGGTAGCCGTTCTTCGCCGGGTCCGCGAGCGCCAGGGCCTCGTCGTTCAGTCCCCGGTCGATGCCTCTGGCTTCACGGGCATCCGCCGCGTTCGTGACGATCTGCGCCAGGTCATGGTAGTTGCCGGTGATGAACGTGTTCCGGCCCTTGTGATCGAGCTGGGTGTTGGAGAACATCATGTCCTGCATCTGCCAGTCGATGTACTTCACGTCGAGTGCCCAGTTCGGAGCGAACTGCCATTCGATTCCCAGGATCAGATCTTCCCGGTAGTAGGGGTCGATGCTGTGGTCCCAGATCTCGCAATCGACGCCGCTCGCCTCGCCGTCCCGGCAAGGACGAACCGCGTCCCACATCAGGCCCGGAATCAGAGTGCTCCAGGCGAAGTTGTAGCCGGGAACCGGAGCACCGACCGTGCCGGCACGCCGGGTGTCCAGGCGATCCGGAGAGGGACAGAACACGATCGCCTCGATCGGGTCGCAGAACAGCCATACTTCGTAGCCCTCGTAGCCGTTCCAGAGGTCGTGCATGCCGCCCGAGACGTCGCCGCCGCCGGCGATCCAGGCCTGGTTCAGCATCGCGTGGTACTGACCCCAGTTCGCGGTGAACAGCAACCGCCCGTCGCCCTTCACGTCGTAGGTCGCGTTGAAGCGCGGGTCGGCGTAGGTCGAGTCCACCACCTGGCGGCGGACGTCGTTCCAGGCCTCCTGGATCTCGGCACGCACGCCGATGTTGAAGGTCCAGTGGTCGCCGATGGTGAACCGGTCCCGCAGGTAGAAGGCGGTGTCCCTCACCTCGGCGTCGCCGGTGCCGCGGCCAAGGCAGTTGCCTTCGTCGAAGTCCGTGCGGTGAACCTCACCGTTTACCGTCGTGATCTCGATGGGCGTCAGTGTCTCGCCGACCGGACCCAGACAGCTCAGCTTGGGCGAGTTGTAGTCCACGTAGGTGCAGCCGCGGCCGCGGGTCGTCAGGCCGGACCAATGGGGGTTCTCGGGACTCGTGCCCACGTTGCGGGTCAGTGAGCAACTGTCGTCGCCCAGTCCCCCTGCGCCGCCGTAGCCGAAGGGGTTGTAGGAGTCGTAGCCCCAGCCGTTCATGAACGACGTACGGGCGTTCTCGCCCTCCCACTTCGTGTCCTGGTAGTCGATCCCGTACTTCAGTTCGTGGTTCGCGCCGACGAACTGGGTCAGGCCGACGTTCGCCTGGTCGCGCGGGAAGCCGTTAAAGCCGAAGCCGTCCGAGAGAATCCAGCCGTTGTGCCAGGCGCCGAGGTTCTCACCGTCGACGTACACGTTGTAGTTGTTGCCCGGCCAGAAGAAGCCCTGGTCAGGGTTGAACGGGAAACGGAGTCCGAAGTTCGCGTCGCCGCCCGACGTGTTCAGCTCGCTGTGGCCCGCTTCGGGACCGCGGTCGAGCGCCTTCGCCTGCAGGCAGGTCGTGACCATCTCGGCCGGAACCTCCGGCAGGTGGTTGAGACCGAGCCATTCGAGGATCGGCATGCCGTCCGCGGTCAGAACGTCCGGGTTCTCCTGGGCCAGCGTGTTGTGACAGCCGAGGAACTTGTTCTCCTGCGTCTCCTGCTGGGCGATCTTCGCTTCGAGGAACCAGTTCGAGGAAATCGCCCAGTTCCAGTTCATCGTCGCCAGAGTGCTGTCGTTCTCGTGCGGCGTCGGCGTCCAGTAGTCGAACGACTGCGGGTTGAAGTAGTTCCGGAACGTCGGCGTTTCGATCGTCGAAGCGTTGAACGAATGGGCCGCGCTCGACTGCAGGTTCATCTTGAGAATCCGCGTGTCGTCGAACAGGCTGATGTCGTACGGGTCGCCGCCGACCAGCCGCTCCGCGTAGGCGTCGTCGAACTCGCTGTAACCGGCGTAGAACCAGAACTTGTCCCGCTTGATCGGACCGCCGAGGGAAACCTCGAAGCCGTCGCTCGCGCCGGCCCACTCGGAGCCGCCGGGTCGGCAGGGCTCGAGCTCCCTCGAACCGTCGGTGCCGCCGGGAATCAGGCCGCGGCCCTGGTCGCGCTCGTCGCCGTGGCAGCGCTTGAACCAGTCAGCCGGGTAGGGCTTGTTCGTCCGCTCGGTGAGCGAGGGCTGGTCCTTGTAGTCCGCGCCCCAGTCGATCCGCTGGTGGTTCCAGAGCGTGTCGGCGTGCCAGCGGTTCGTGCCGGACTTGACGATCACGTTCGTCGCGGAACCGACGTAGCGGCCGTACTCCGCGGAGGAGCCGCCGGCTTCCATGGAAACCTCGGTGAGCGCCGTCGTCGGCACGCGGACCCGACTGCCGCCGAACTTGGCGAAGGTCGTATCCACACCGTCGATGAACACGCCCTGGTCCGCGAAGTGGGCGCCGTTCACGGCGGGACGGGTCTGCTGGATGTCGTCGTTCTCCGCGTCGGCGGTCACGCCGGGGAGGGCGTTGATGATCCCGTAGTAGGTGCGGGTCGTACCGCCGATCTGCTCGCCGATCTCGCCGGAGACCGTGCTGCCGGCGGTGACGTTGAACTTGTCGACCATGGGCGTCTCGCCGGTGACGGTGACCTCGCCTTCGATCGCAGCCTGCAGGGTCACGTCGAGCGACTTGCGGTCGCCGGCGACCGCGCGCACCTCGGCGCGGGCCTCGCCCAGACCTTCCAGTGTGGCGGTCAGGGTGTAATCGCCCGGAACCACGCCGACGAACCGGTAGTTACCGTTCTCGTCCGTGATGCCGAACTTGTCGCCGCGCTCGCCACTCAGCGTGACGCTCACGCCGGGCAGCGGAGAGCCGCCGGGGTCTACTACTTGGCCGCTGATCGTCGCGGTTTCCGGCGCGTCTGCAAACAGGCAGACGGGCAGCAGAACCAGCAGCGCGGCCAGGAACAGTCGCTTCATCTCAGTCCTTCTCCTTGTCGGTTAGATGAGCCATCGGTCGAAAATGAGTGCGGCATGCTCACCGACTCTCGATGGCGTGTCAAATCCGGGCTCAGGGGCTGTCCGAATGGCGGTCTGGATCCAACATGCTGGTTCGTGATTCAGTGTTCTGGAGTCCGCCTCGATAATCTCCACGGCCCATGCCCGCGCTGCTCCTCCTGTTCTCTTCATGGCTGGTCTTCGCGGCGGGAGGGGAGTCGGCCGCATTCGAGGAAGTCGCTCGGAAACTCGGCGTCGATTTCGTCCACTTCAACGGCATGACCGGGCAGCTCTACACCGCCGAGGTCGTCGGTCCTGGAGTTGCCCTGATCGACTACGACAACGACGGCGACCTGGACATCTACCTCGGCCAGGGCCGAGGTTTCGAGGGTGACGAGAGCCGCGCGCCGGTGTTCTCGCGTCAGTCCGGGAAGCCGGCGGGCGACCGCATCTTCCGCAACGAACTGGAAGCTGGCGGTGAGCCCCGACCGGGGTTCGTCGACGTGACCGCCGATCTGGGCCTCGACGCCTCCGGCTACAACATCGGCGTTGCCACCGGAGACTACGACCGGGACGGCTACGTCGACCTCTACGTGACCAACCTGGGTGCGAATCAACTGCTGCGCAACAACGGCGGCGCCGGCTTCGAAGAGGTCGCCGGTCCTGCCGGCGCCGACGACCGCCGCTTCAGCGTCCCGGCGACCTTCTTCGACTACGACGCGGACGGCTGGCTCGACCTCTACGTCGGCAACTACCACCGCTTCCACCGGGCGAACCGGAAGCGCTGCTTCCTGACCGGCGGTCAGCCGGACTACTGCGGCCCCCTCAGCCAGCCGGCGGAGAACGACCGCCTGCTGCGCAACCTCGGCAACGGGACCTTCCTCGACGTGACCGAAAGATCCGGGCTGGCCGGGGCTCCGCACACCGCCCTGGGCGCCGCGGCGGTCGACTTCAACGGCGACGGCCTGATCGACCTCTACGTCGCCAACGACCAGATGGCGAACCAGCTCTGGCTCAACCAGGGAGACGGCACCTTCGTCGAGGACGCCGTGTTCGCCGGCGCCGCCTTCGACCGGGACGGCCGGGCCCAGGCGAGCATGGGCGTCGCCGTCGCGGACTTCGACGGCAACGGGGCGCCGGACATCTTCCTGTCCCACCTGGTTCGGGAACACAACACGCTCTACCTGAACGACGGAGAGGGGCTCTTCGCGGACCGTTCGCGCGAGGGGGGCCTCGTGGATCCGAGCTGGCCTATGACGGGGTTCGGGACCGCGCCGCTCGACTATGACGGGGACGGCGTGCTCGACCTCTTTGTCGTGAACGGCGCGGTGCGCCGGATCGAGAGCCAGATCGAAGCCGGCGAGCCGCACCCCCTGCGCATGGAGAACCAGCTCTTCCGGGGTCTCGGCGGCGGCCGCTTCGAGGTCGTGCCGGCCGCGGAGCGCGAGCATCCGGTTCTGAGCGAGGTCAGTCGCGGCCTGGCGGTCGGCGACCTGGACAACGACGGCGATCCGGATCTCGTGATCACGAACAACGGCGGCCGGGCAAGGGTGCTGCTGAATCGCCGGCCGCCCGGCGGGGCCTGGCTCGGTGTGCGGCTCGTGGCGGAACTGGAAGACGGGGAACCGTTCGTCGACGCCTACGGCGCCCGCGCCCGGATCGCCGGACAGGGCGGCTGGCGGTGGGCGCACACCGACGGGAGCTACGCCGCGGCCAGCGATCCCCGGCTGCTGTTTTCGCTGACGGAGGGATGGGCGCCGGCGACCGTCGAAGCCGTTTGGCCGGACGGCGCGATGGAGGAGTTCGTTCGATTGACGCCGGGCCGCTACCACGTCTTGCGTCGCGGCACCGGCTCGGCTCCGGAGCAGCAGTGACGCTCTTGCTCGGTGGAAGTTCGCGATCGCCTCTTCTGGCTGGCGGTCTCCTCGCCGCCACACTGGGTGCGCCGGCCTTCTGGCCGGCTGCCGCCGCGGGCGGCCAGGAACCGGGCGGGGAAGGCGGTCCGAACCGCGTACGGTCGTCCCTTGTGATCGACGCCGTACCCGAGCCGGCCCTTGACCATCTGGAACCGGATGTCGGTCGGCGCTTCCGGGAGGACCGCTCCGCCGTCAGGGACGCGCTGGCCGGTGCCGCCGACGAGGCGCAGGCACAGGCGGCCGCGAACGTCTTTGCCGATCTCTGTCTCCGCTACCTGCACTACGAGTTCTTCGGCGCCGCCTCGGTATGCCTGAAGCAGCTTCGGGCGCTCGCCCCGGGGGACTTCCAGTGGGCCTACTACGAGCTGTTGCTGCACGACGCGACCGGCGACCTGGAGCAGGCGCGCGCGAGTGCCGGCGCCGCCCTCGATCTGCGTCCGGGCGATGTTCCGACCCTGATTCGTGCCGGCGATCTGCTGCTGGCCGAAGGAGAGCTCGACGCGGCGGAAGCAGCGTATGGAAGGGCCGCCTCGGGACGGCCCGAGAGCGCGGCGGCCCGTTCCGGCCTTGGGCGGGTGGCCCTCGAGCGGGGAGATGCCGCCCGTGCCGCCCAGATCCTGGAGGCGGTAGCGGCCACACAGCCCGAGGGCAGCATCGTCCGTCATCATCTCGGCATGGCGCTGCGCGCCGCCGGCGACCCGGAGCGGGCGCGCGCTGAACTGGGCCGAAACCGGCAGGTGCCGATCGCGATGGTCGATCCGCTGCGCGAACGCCTCGAGCTTCTCGGCGTCAAGCAGGAAGCGATCTTCGACCGCGCCGTGCGTTCCGCGCGCTCGGGCGACGATGCCCGGGCGATTGCTCTCTACGAAGAACTGCTGAGCACGAACGACCGTGATGGCGAGGTGCACTTCAACCTGGCCCGGTCGTTGATCGAGACGGGCGATCACAGTCGGGCGGAGGCCCATCTGCGCCGGGCCCTGGAGTTGCGGCCGGACCACGGTGCGGCGCACTTCAACCTGGCGCTGCTCCTGGGGCGCGCAGGCCGCGCCGTGGAGGCGGCTGCGCACCTGGAGCGCGCGGCCGAGATCGATCCGGAGAACCTGCCGTGGCGTCTGGCGAGGGCGCGGGCGCGAGCCGACGCCGGCGACGCGGACGGAGCGATCGCCGAGCTCGAAGAGATCGTGGACCTCGATCCCGGCCTGATCGAAGCGCGGCGCGCCCTGGCGGCGCTGCTGGTCGGTGTCGGGGACCCCGAGCGGGCCGCGGTCCAGCTCCAGGCGCTGGTTGAACTCACCCCCGATGATCTGCCCGCGCGTTTCAATCTGGCGTTGATGCAGTTCCAGGCGGGCCTCTACGTCGACTGCCGCAGCACGCTCGAGGCAGCGCTGGAGCGTTTTCCGGGGGATGTCGCGGTGCGGCACCTGTTGGCTCGGTTGCTGGCCACGAGTCCCGTCCCGGGGGCGCTGGACGGCGCCCGGGCCGTGGAACTGGCGCAGGCCGTCGTGTCCGAGCAGCCGGCCCTGGACCATCTTGAGACGCTGGCAATGGCCCTGGCGGCGGCGGGACGCTTCGACGAGGCGGTCGCGCGACAACAGGAGGCATTGGAGCTGGAGCGCCGGTCGACCGGCGTCAACTCCGGCGAACGGCGACACCGCCTGGACCTGTACCGGGCCCGGCTGCCCCTGCGTGCGCCGGCGAGGCCGTAGGCGAGGCAACGCCTTGGACCGGGAACGCCTTGGGGCCGGTCTCGTCGCGGTTACTCTTGTCGCTGGCTGCGTCGATGGCGTCCCCCGTAGCGCGTCTTCCACGGCCGCCGGGGACTCGCGCCCAGCCGACGACCCGGGCGCGATCCTGTTCGAGGACCGCGCCGCGTCCTCGGGCCTGGACTTCGTCCACCGCAACGGCGCTGCCGGCAGCTACTTTCTGCCCGAGATCATGGGAGCGGGCGCGGCGCTTGTCGACGTGGACGCGGACGGCGATCTCGACGTGTTCCTGGTCCAGGGGGAGGACTTCGATCCGGGAGACGGCGCCGGCAGGGATGCGAACCGTACGGGAGATCGCCTGTTTCGCAATGAGCTGTCCGAGACGGGCGTTCTCCGGTTCACGGACGTCTCGACGGCGGCCGGATTCGGCTCCGGCGGCTACGGCATGGGAGTGGCGGCCGCCGACATGGACGCGGACGGCCAGGTCGATCTCTACGTCACGAACGTCGGATCCAACCGGTTGTGGCGAAACACCGGCGGCGGCCGGTTCGAAGACGTGACCGAGGCCGCCGGCGTGGGGGACGCGGCGTGGAGCGTGCCTGCCGTCTTCCTGGACGCCGACCGGGACGGCGACCTCGACCTCTTCGTGGGCAACTACGTTGAGTTCAATCGGGGTGCGCATACCGCCTGCGCGTCGGCGGGCGGCGGCCTGGACTACTGCAGCCCGAGGAGCTTCGCCGCCGTACCGGACCGCTACTACCGAAACCGGGGCGGCGGCCGGTTCGAGGAGGCCGGTTCGGCGGCGGGACTGGCCGGTGTCCATGGGTACGCCTTGGGATCCATCGCGGTAGATGCCGACGCCGACGGTCTGCCCGACCTGTACGTGGCGAACGACTGGTCCCCGAACCAGTTGTGGTTGAACCGGGGCGGCCGGTTCGACGAGGGGGCGCGGTTCGCGGGTGTGGCGGTCAACGCCTCCGGCGTCGCCGAGGCCGGGATGGGGGTCGATGCGGCGGACTTCGACGGGGATGGGGACGAAGACGTGATCGTCACCCATCTGACGGGCGAGACGAACACGCTCTACCGCAACGACGGAGACGGGATGTTCACGGACGCCAGTCTCGTCTCGCGCCTGGGGCCGCCCAGTCTGCCCTGGACGGGCTTCGGCGCCGGCTGGATCGACTACGACAACGACGGCCTGCTCGACTTCCTCGTGGTCAACGGTGCCGTACGGGGCCAGGGTGGAGCGGGGGACCTTGGCTTCGGACAGCCGAACCAACTGTTCCGCAATCTGGGCGAAGGTCGCTTCGAGGAGGTGTCGGCCGCGGTCGGGCCCGCCTTTGTCGAGCCGCTCACCTCGCGCGGCGCGGCGTTCGGCGACGTGGACAACGACGGGGATGTCGACGTCCTGGTGACGAACAACGCGGGGCCGGCGCAACTGCTGATCAATCTCGTCGGCCAGGACCGGGCCTGGATCGGCTTGCGGGCGGTCGATCCCGATCCCGAGCGCGACGCTCTCGGCAGTCTGGTGGAAGTACGCCTCGGTGGCGGCAGGAGCCTGGTTCGCCGGGTGAAAGTGGCCGGAAGCTACGCCTCGTCCAGCGATCCGCGGGTCATCTTCGGTCTGGGCGACGCGGAGGGAGTCGCCGAGGTGCGTGTGCGGTGGCTGGGCGGCCCCGAGGAGAGTTTCGGCCCCCTGGCGATCCGGCGGTACCACACGCTGCGCCGCGGAGAAGGTGCTGCGGTCCGATGAGAGCGCGCCCGTTTCGGTTCGTTCCGCTCCTCCTGTTGGCCGCGCTGCCTGCCGGTTGCGAGTTGGACGCCGGGCCCTCGGTCGACCTGCCGGCGTTCGGGGACAGGATCACGGACGGCCCGTTGCGGACGCAGATTGGCAGTTTCGAGGAACGGGTACGGCGCCTCGAAGCGGAGGGAGCGCCGGCGCCGGAACTGGCGGCCGCGGTGGGCGAACTGGGCCGGCTGTACCACGGCTTGCAGCTCCTGGAGCCGGAGGCGCTGCAGATGCTCGAGAACGCGCTCGCCTGCTACAGGGCAGCGCGCCGGATCGATGACCTGGACTGGCGCTGGCCCTACCTCGAGGCCTTCGCGCTGGAGACGCAGGGTGAACTGGCGGAGGCCGCGGATGGCTACCGTGAAGCGCTGGACCGTAGCTCCGGCATGACCGTGGGACTCCTCAGGTTGGCCGAAGTGGAACGCCGGCTCGGCCGCTTTGAGGCGGCCGAGAGCCTGTGGCACCAGGCTCTGGAGACGGAACCGGATCAGGCCTCCGCCCTTCTGGGTCTCGGCCGGATCGCCCTCGACCGCGGAGACTTCGCGTCCGCGTCCGCGTTTCTCGAGCAGGTGGTCGAACTCGTGCCGGAAGCAGGTCAGGCCCATCATGCTCTGGGCCTCGCCTACCGCAACCTGGGGAGCGTGGCGGCCGCCGAGCGCCATCTGGGTCTGGCCAGCGATGCGGGAGTTCCCCTGGAGGACCGGTTGATCCAGGAAATGACCGCGCTCCCGGTGGGCAGCCGCGCGTTGCTGCGCAGAGGTCTGCTCGCGGTTCGGGCCGGCGCGCTCGAGGCGGCGGTCGGGCTCCTGCGTTCGGCAACGGAGCAGGATCCGGCGAACCTGCTCGCGCACCGCAACCTGGCGCTCGCGCAGATGCAGGCCGGGATGGCCAGAGAGGCCGCCGCGACGTTGGCCGGGCTTGCGGAACTCGACGCCTCGGACGCCTGGGCGCGAGTGGAGCTCGGACGCCTACTGTCGGAGGAGGGGCGCCTCGACCTCGCCGTTCCTCATCTGCGACAGGCCGTCGACCTGGCGCCGGACTACCTGGCGGGCCGCCTTCAACTCGGGCTGGCGCTGGTGCAGAGGGGAGAGGCCTCGGCGGCGCTCCCGCAATTCGAGGCGGCGATCGAACTCGACCCCTACTCCGCCGAAGCGCGCGTTCAGTACGCGGCCGCCCTCGCCGCGGCGGGGCGGCCGGACACCGGGATCCAGGTGCTTCGAGAGCGATTGGCCCAGGCGCCGGCCGACGCCGGAGCGGCACGTTTCCTGAGCCGGATCCTCCGCCAGAAGCAGCGATTGGCCGAGGCCCAGACGGTGCTGGAGCGCTCGTTGGAGGTTCGTCGGGGCGCGCCGGCCGAGGAGGGGGCCCTGCGCCTGGAACTGGGCCGGATCCTGGCTCTTCGGGGAGACCCGGCACGGGCGTTCTCCCAGCTCGCGCAGGCGCGAAGACAGGCGCCGGATCTCTTCGAGGCGGGGTTCCTCGCGGGTCTGGTGGCGGCCCAACTGGGTAACCTGGACTACGCCTCGGACGCCTACGCCGAGGTCCTCGGTGCGCGACCCGACTTCGTTCCGGCCCGGCTGGGACTGGCGGAGGTCCTGGAGAGGCGCGGTCGGTGCGCGGATGCGGTCGAGTTGCTCGAGGAAGGCCGGCGGCTCCGGCCCGGAGAACGGACACTGGACGGCCCCCTGGCGCGTCTGCGGGCTGCGTGCGCGGGTCGCCGGTGAACACCCGCCCGCCGCGGCGGTTCTGTGGGGGAGCCTTCGCGGGGTACGCTCCCGCCTGTGCCTCCGGCTCGGTTGATCTTGGTGCTTGCCGCGGCGCTGGTGGTGCTTTGGCCCGAAATCTCCCAAAGCCAGCCTCCTGCCGAGGAGACGACGGTAGAAGCCGGGCACCGGCGGATGCTGGAACTCCTGGAGGAGATCCGGATCGAGAGTGCCGAAGGGAACCCGTGGCTGGGCGAAGGTCCGGCGTCGAAGGCGAGAGAAGCTCTTGTGGCCGCGGAAGACGCACCGCCGGTTCGACGCTTCCGCCTGCTCGTTGAGGTTGCGGAGGAAGAGCTCCGGCTCGGGAACGAGTCCGAAGCGCTCAGGCACTTCGGCGAGGCGTACGGCCTGCTGGCGGAGGTTGAGGGATTGGCCGGGAGGGAGAAGGCGGAGACGCTGTTCCGTATCGCCGTGGCCTGGCTCCGATACGGCGAGAGCAGGAACTGCGCCGCGACGCACAGCGCGGAGGCCTGCATCCTGCCGATCCGTGACGGGGCGGTGCACCGGGAACGGGAGGGCTCAGAGCAGGCGGCCCGGTATCTGAGGGAGTACCTGGGGGCGGTTCCGAAGAACTCGGTCCAGGAGGTTCAGGGGAAGTGGCTGCTGAACCTCGTCCACATGACCCTGGGCGACCATCCCGGCGGCGTCGAGCCGGAGTACCGGTTGCCGCTCGAGAGGTTCGGCAGCGGCGCGGACTTTCCGCGCTTCCGAAATGTCGCCCCCGCGCTGGGCATCGACACGTTCAACCTCTCGGGCGGCGCCGTGGTCGACGACTTCGACGGAGACAGCGACCTCGACATCTTCACCACGACCTTCGATCCCGGCGGCGAGCCGCGATTCCTCGTGGGCGACGGGAAGGGCGGGTTCGAGGACCGGACGGCTGAGGCGGGGCTCGGGGGCCTCTATGGCGGCCTCAACGTGGTCCACGCCGACGTCGACAACGATGGCGACCTGGACCTGTACGTGCTCCGCGGGGCCTGGTTCGGGCCCCATGGCCGGCATCCGAACTCGCTGTTGCTGGGCGAGGCCGCTGCCGCGGATGCGGGCGGAGGCGGCACGCCGGTCTTCCGCGACGCGACCTTCCCGAGCGGCCTCGGCGACGCCTACTATCCGACGCAGACCGCCGCCTGGGCCGATGTGGACAACGACGGCGATCTGGATCTCTTCGTCGGCAACGAGCACAGCGCGGCGCAGCCGGCGCCGTCGCAGCTCTTTCGCAACGAGGGTGCGGGGCCGGACGGTGTGGTCCGGTTCCGGGACATCGCGGCCGCAGCGGGCGTCGAGGTGCGTGCCTTCGTCAAGGCGGCGGTGTGGGGCGACGTGGACAACGATCGCTTCCCCGACCTCTACGTTTCGGTGCTGGGCGGGCCGAACCGCCTCTACCGCAACCGCGGCGACGGCAGCTTCGAGGACGTGGCCGGGGAACTCGGCGTCACGGGGCCCCGCCAGAGCTTCCCGGCCTGGTTCTGGGACTTCGACAACGACGGCAACCTGGACCTGTTCGTTTCGAGTTACACCGGCGACCGCGGCGGCCTGGGTTTCGTCGCGGCGAGCTACCAGGGATTCCCGGGCCCGTGGGAGTTGGCGCGTCTCTACCGAGGCACGGGCGGCGGCCGGTTCGAGGACGTCGCGGCCCGGGCCGGCCTGACCCGCCTCCATCTGCCGATGGGCTCGAACTTCGGCGACCTGGACGGCGATGGCTTCCTCGACTTCTACCTCGGCACGGGCTATCCGGACTACGAGGCGGTGATGCCGAACGTCCTCTACCGCGGTCTGGCCGGCGAGCGGTTCGTCGACGTGAGTCTCGCCGCCGGCTTCGGCCACCTGCAGAAGGGGCACGCGGTGGCGTTCGCCGACATCGACTCGGACGGCGATCTGGACGTCTTCGAACAGATGGGCGGCGCGTTCCCCGGCGACGGTTTCGGCGATGCACTGTTCGAGAATCCGGGCTTCGGCAACCGCTGGCTGGGGTTGCGGCTGGTCGGTACCGGGAGCAACCGTTCGGCGATTGGCGCACGCATTCGGGTCGACCTCGTGGGTGGGAACGGCGAGCGCCGGAGCCTCCACCGCCGCGTAAACGGCGGCGGCAGTTTCGGCGGCAATCCGTTGCGGCAGACGATCGGCCTGGGACGGCCGGAATCCGTGGAGGCGGTCGAGGTCTACTGGCCGACGACCGATCTGACCCAGACCTTCGAAACCGTGGAGATGGACCGGCTCTATCGGGTCGTGGAGGGTGCGGAGGAGTTGGAGCTCGTGAATTAGGCGACAGGCTCCGTGCCGATGACGTGGTCCGCCTCCAGGGCGTCGAGTTCCGCGTCGCTCAGGCCGAGCAGCCGGGCGAGCACTTCGCGGTTGTGCTGGCCGAGCGTCGGAGCCGGCCACTCGACGGTGTAGGGGCGACTCTGGCCGTCTTCGGCCACCCGCCGGAACGGCGCGGACGGGTTGGGCTGGTTGCCGACATGGGCCCGCTCGCGCCACTGCCAGTAGCCGCGGACCTCGAGATGCGGGTCGTAGAGCACGTCGAGGGTGTTGCGCAGCACGGCCGCCGGCACGCCCGCGGACGCCAGACGTCGCTCCAGGGCCAGGCCGTCGTGGAGCGTCGTGCGGGCAGCCAGAGCCGCGTCGAGTTCGTCCTCGCGCTGCTTGCGGTCCGTGGCGTCCGCGAAGCGCGGGTCCTCGGTGTCCATGCCCAGGACCTCGCAGAGCGCCCGCCACTGGTTCCCGGTTTCGACCGTGACCGTGATCCAGGGTTCCGCGCCGATGCACGGATAGACGCCCCAGGGCGCGTGCAGCGGGTGACGGCCGCCGGAGCGTTCGGGCGGCGCGCCGCGGACCGCCTGCTCGATCAGGCCGTGGGCGGCGAGCGGGAACATGGACTGGACGTGGGAGAGGTCGACGTACTGGCCCTCACCCGTTCGCCGCCGGTGGCGTAGGGCGGTCAGGAGGGCCGCGGCGGCGTTGATGCCGGCGATCGGGTCGCCGAGCGCGACGTGCTGCATGGTCGGCGGATCGCCGGCGCGTCCGTTCAGGTGGGGCAGTCCGGATGCCTGTTCGACGGTCGAGCCGTAGGCGCGGTGGTTCATCCAGGGTCCGCTCTTCCCGAAGGGCGGCATCGAGACCATGACCAGTTCGGGATTCACCTCGCGCAGCCGCTCGTAGTCGAGACCCAGCCTGGGCAGGACGCTGGCGGTGTAGTTCTCGATCACCGCGTCGGCCTTTGCGACGAGGCGGAGCAGGAGATCGACGCCGCGCCGGCTGGTCAGGTCGAGGGTGATCCCGAGCTTGTTGCGGCCGGTCGTGTTGAAGGCCGTCGACTGCTCGTAGAGCTTCTGCGCGATCGACTCCGGCGTCGATTCCCAGCCGCGCCACCAGTCGAAGTACTGGCACGACTCCACCTTGATCACGTCGGCGCCGAGGTCGGCGAGCTGGCGGGTGGCGAGCGGGCCGGCCCAGCCCATCGTCAGGTCGACGATGCGGATGTCGCCGAGCAGCGTGGGACGATGCGCGAACTGTCGGTGCGCCGGCTCTCTGGGCGACATTCGGTTCGCCGACTGCTCGGGGTCGCCAGCCGATTGCGCGGTGGGCGCGTGGCCCGCGTCTGCCGCCGCGTCGTTGTGTTCGCCGAGCCGTGGTGCCTTCCCTCCGGTCGCCGCGGGAGTGCGATGCAGGCGAAACGGCGTGCCGGCGGCTGGAAAACGCCCCTGGTCGGGGTGTTCGGCTTCAACCCAGGCGCCGCGATCCCGGAACTGCTCGAGGTCGAACAGCTCGGCCGGCGTCGGCGCGAGCGCGAGGGGAACGCGCGCGGCCTGGCCGGCCTCGACCCACTCGCGGGCGGTCCGTGCGAGGAGGCGCGGCCGGAGCGCCGCGTCGATCCGGTCAGCGTCCTCGAGCCGGTTGATCGACACCTGGTAGCGGGGCTCGGCGCCGAGTTCGTCGAGGCTCAGCAGCGAGCAGAGGCTCCGCCACTGGGACGGGGTCACCGTGGTCACGCCGAGCCAGCCGTCACGGCACGGATAGATGCCGACCGGATAGGTGGGCCAGAAGCGGTTGATGCCGACCCGGGGGCGGATCTCTCCCGTCGCGAGGGTGCCTGACGGACCGGGCTCGCTGATGCACATCGCCGCCTCCAGGATCGAGACGTCCAGGTGGAGGGGAGCGTCGAGCTGCCCGGTCTCCCGCGCCAGCAGGTGGCCGACGGCGCCGACGTAGGCCAGTGTGCCCGCGACCACTTGCGGCGTGTGCCCGGTGGCCAGGATCGGCGGCCCGTCGGCCGGTCCGATCGCCCTGGCGGCGCCGGTGTGGGTGCTGATGACGGGGTCGGTGGCGGTGCGGCCGGCATAGGGGCCCGAGGCGCCGAACCAGGAGATGGAGAGCCGGATCTGGCCGTGGAACATTTGCGTTTCGACTGCGGGGGCGGCGTCCAGTATGAGATCGGCGCCGTGGAGCAGGCCGCGGGCCTCAGGGTCCTCCGGACCGGCCGTGACGCTTCGCTTGCCGAGGGAGAGCCAGGTCGCGAGCGCGCTCGCCTCGGGAGCCGAAGCCCGCGAATGGAAGGGGGGCAGGCGGCGGATGGGATGGCCTTCGCCCGGCGGCTCGAGGTTCGTCACTATCGCGCCGAGGTCGCGGAAGAGCTTGCCGCAGTAGGCGGTGGCGACCGTGCCGGCGAGGTCGACGACATGTATGCCGGCCAGTGCGCCGGAGTTGGTGTCCTTGGTCTGCATGGAGTTGATGGAGGCGGGAGTGTAGATCGGAAGGCGTAGGATGCTCTGCCATCGTGAAACGCCAGACCTACCTGCGGCTGTCCGTGATGATGCTCCTCCAGTACGGGGTCTGGGGCGTCTGGCTGCCGGTGCTGGCCCGCTACCTCCAGGCGGGGCAGGATGAAGGCGGCCTCGGTTTCACGCCCGGCCAGGTCGGCTGGATTCTGGGCCTCGCCAGTTCGATCGGCGCGGTCACCGCGCCGTTCGTTGCCGGCCAGCTCGCCGACCGCGCGTTCTCGACGCAGCGCGTTCTCGCGGTGCTGCTGCTGGCCGGCGGCGCCGTCAAGATCGTCACCGCGTACCAGACGACCTTCTCAGCCTGGCTCTGGCTGTCCGTGGCCTACTCGGTGCTCTACACGCCGACCCTGGCGCTCTCGAACTCGCTCGCCTTCGCGCACCTGGACGACCCCGACAGCCAGTTCCCGAAGGTGCGGGTCTGGGGCACGATCGGCTGGATCGCGGCGAGTTGGGCCTTTCCTCTGTTCTGGCTGCTCTCCGACGTCCGGTTCTCCTGGCTGCCGCCGTTCTACGCCGGGACCGAGGCCGCGGACGCGACCGCACGCCTGGTCGATTCGCTGATCTGGAGCGGCGTACTGGCGTTCGGCTACGCCCTGTTCTGCCTCTTCCTGCCGCCGACGCCGCCACGGCGGGACGCGAAGGAGAAGCTGGCGTTCGCGAAGGCCTTCGGGCTGTTCCGGCAGCGATCCTTCGCGGTCCTGGTGGCGGCAAGCCTGCCGATCGCGATCATCCACCAGATCTACTTCATGCAGACCGCGCCGTTCATGAGCCAGGTGCTCGGCCTGGCGGACAGCCGGATCGGTCCGGCGATGAGCATCGGCCAGTTCGCCGAGATTGCGGTCATGGTGGCCACCGGTTGGCTGCTCGCGCGGTTCGGTTTTCGCGGCGTGATCACGATCGGGGTGCTCGCCTACGTCGCCCGCTACGCGATCTTCGGCAGCGTGTTCCTTCCCGTGGAGGTGATCGTCGCCAGCCAGGCGCTGCACGGTCTCTGCTACGCGTGCTTCTTCGCCGCCGCCTTCATCTACGTCGACCGGATCGCGGAGCCGGACGTCCGCCACTCGGCCCAGACCGTGTTCGGGATCGTGATCCTGGGTCTGGGCCCCGTCCTGGCGGCGCCGGTGCTTCAGGTGCTGTCCGGAGTCTTCACCGACGACGCCGGCGTGCTCGACTACTCGGCCCTGTGGTACTCGCTGTCGGCCCTGGCCCTGGTGACGATGCTGGGCTTCGGGGCGCTCTTCCGGGATCAGACGTCGCAGACGCCCACACCGTGAGCTAGCGCGGCGAGCTTGTCCTCGCCCTTGGGGATGAATTCCTGGCCCACGATCCCCGTGTAGCCGGTCTCGAGGATGGCGCGCATGATCGCCGGGTAGTACAGCTCCTGGTTGTCGTCCAGTTCGTTGCGGCCCGGGTTGCCGGCCGTGTGGTAGTGGCCGATGTGCTCATGGAAGTCGCGGATCGTACGGATGACGTCGCCTTCCATGACCTGCGCGTGGTAGATGTCGTAGAGGATCTTGAAGCGGTCGGAGCCGACCCGGTCCACGAGTTCGACCAGCCAGGGCATGTTGTCGGCCATGTAGTCCGCGTGGTTGACCTTGGAGTTCAGGAGCTCCATGCAGATGGTGACGCCCTTCTGCTCGGCATGGCCGACGATCTGCTTCAGGGCGGTCACGCAGTTCTCGAGCCCCACGCTGTCCGCCATGCCGTTGCGGTTGCCCGAGAAGGTGATCACGTTGGGGAAGCCGGCCTCCGCGGTGGCGTCGATGCCGGCCTTGATCGCTTCCAGGCAGGCCTCGTGGTTCGCTGGATCGTTCAGCCCTTTGGGAATGCCGTGGCTGTTCGTCATGGCACAGGAGAGGCCGTGCTCCCTGAGGGTGGGAAAGGCCTCGGGTCCCAGGATCTCGATGGACTCGAGGCCCATCGAGCTGGCGGCGGCGGCGAGCTCCTCGAGCGGGATGCGGCCGAAGCACCACTGGCACACCGACTGGCGGATCCTCCCGTTCTTGATGACCCGTTCCTGCTGGGCCGCGAGCGTTCCGGGTGCTGCGGCCGCGGCGGCCACCGAGGCGGCGCCGGCGATGAGGGTTCGGCGGGAAAGAGGTTCTGCGTTCACGGATAGGTCCTCCGGTGGGCGTGAGCAGGCTTGGATGGGAGGCGGTCATCTTAGCGCCCGGCCGGTACGCGCTACGATCGGGTCGTGGAGTTCACGGTGGAGCGGAGGTCGAGGTGGCGGTTGCCGGCGGTTCTGGCCGTCTCGACGCTGCTCCTCGCTTCCCTGCTGTCGGCCCAGTGGTGGCGCAGGGCCCCGGCGCGCTACCCGGAGGAGGGCCGCCAGTACCTGGAAGGCTTCGTCTTCTGCCGCGGCCAGTACCGCCAGGTCGTCGACGAGTGGTTGGGCCAGGGCTGGTTCACGGACTATCCGGACTCCGAGTACAACTTCATGACGCGGCTGTCCCAGTTGACGACGGTCGAAATCCAGCGGACAGCCTACGGCGACCCGGAACACCTCGTCCTGACGCTCGACGATCCGCGGCTGTTCGAGTTCCCGTTCCTCTTCATGTCGGACGTCGGCACGATCGGCATCAACGACGTGGAAGCCGAGAACCTCAGGCGCTACCTCCTGGCGGGCGGGTTTCTCTATGTCGACGATTTCTGGGGTCCCGTCGCCTGGGATCGCTGGGCGCGGCAGATCGGCCGGGTGCTGCCGCCGGGCGACTATCCGATCGTCGACATCCCGGTGACGCACCCGATCTTCAGGACCTTCTTCACGGTCGACGAGGTACCCCAGATCCCCTCGATCCAGTACTGGAACATGACCGGCGGGGTCGATACTTCGGAGCGCGGCAGCCACTCGGCCGAACCGCACTTCCGCGGCATCTTCGACGAGCACGGCCGACTGATGGTGGCGATGACCCACAACACGGACATCGCGGACGGCTGGGAGCGGGAGGGCGAGTCACGCGAGTTCTTCGAGCGATTTTCGCTGACAAAGTCCTACCCGTTCGGCGTGAATCTGGTTCTCTACGCTCTCTCGCACTGATCAAAGGAGGCACACCCGTGACCCGTACTCTGCTTCGCAACTGCTCCTCCCCCTTCGCCGCCGGAATGGCCGCGGTGCTTCTCGCAGCCCCGATGGCGGCGCAGCAGGACTTCTCGGCCGTCGAGGTGACGGGCGAACACGTTTCCGGCGCCGTCCACATGCTGACGGGCGCCGGCGGCAACATCGGCGTTTCGGCCGGCGAGGACGGCATCCTGATCGTCGACGACCAGTTCGCGCCGCTTGCCGACAAGATCCGGGCGGCGCTCGCGGCGATCTCGCCGGGCGACCTCGAGTTCGTCGTCAACACCCACTTCCACTTCGACCACACGGGGGGCAACGCGATCTTCGGCAAGGAGGCGCTGATCGTGGCGCACACGAACGTGCGTAAACGCCTGGCGGAGGGCGCGGGCGTGCGCGGCCGGCCGGCCGAGCCGGCGCCGAAGGAGGCCCTGCCGGTCGTGACCTACGACGACGGGGTGTCGATTCACTTCAGCGGCGAAGAGATCATGATCGGCCACCTGACCGGCGGCCACACGGACGGCGACAGCTACATCTACTTCACCGACTCGAACGTGGTTCACCTGGGCGACCAGTTCTTCGCCGGACGCTTTCCCTTTGTGGACACCGGGAACGGCGGCAACGCGGTCGGGCTCAGGGACAGCATCGGGGAGGTGCTGGAGCATCTGCCGGCCGACGCGAAGGTGATTCCCGGTCACGGCCCCCTGTCTTCGGTCGACGACCTGAAGATGTACCACCGGATGCTCACCGAGTGCGTAGCGACGGTGAAGGCGGGCAAGGACGCCGGCAAGTCGGTCGAGGAGATCCAGGCCGCCGGCCTCCCCGACGAGTGGAAGGGCTGGGGTTCCGGCTTCATCAACGAGTCGGTGTTCATCACTTCCATCTTCGAGAGCCTGTAGGAGGGTCGCCGTGCCGGTCATGCGTTCGTATGGAGTGCTGCGTTCGGAGCAGGTCGCGCTGGCGGCCGCGCTGGCCCTGGCCGCGGGCGTAGCCATGGCGGCGCCCCCCGCGAGTTCTGATGTGGAAGGCGGCTGGCCGGCCTGGCGTGGTCCAAGCCGGACCGGGTCGGCGCCGGGCGGCAACCCGCCGATCGAGTGGTCGGAGACGAAGAACATCCGCTGGAAGAAGGCGATACCGGGTCTCGGCCTGTCGTCGCCCATCCTCTTGGGCGACCGGCTGTACCTGACCACGGCGGTGCCGACCGGCGAAGAGGTCGAGAACGTGCCTCGGGCGGGCAGGCGTGACGGCATCCCGCCGGACCAGGTCCTGGGCTATGAGGTCCACGCCCTGGACCGAACGGACGGGTCGACGGTGTGGAAGCGGACGGTGCGCACGGAGGCGCCGTCCGGAGGCACTCATCCCGACGGCACCTGGGCCTCCGGGTCGCCGGTCACGGACGGCGAAGTGCTGATCGCCTTCTTCGGGTCGCAGGGCCTCTACGCCTTCGATCTCGACGGGACGGAACTCTGGCGCCGGGACTTCGGCGACATGAGGACGCGGCTCGGCTTCGGCGAGGGAAGCTCGCCGGCGCTTCACGGCGACCGGGTGTTCGTCATCTGGGACCATGAGGACGACTCCTTCATGGTCGCCCTCGACAAGAAGACGGGCGAGGAGATCTGGCGCCGCGACCGCGACGAGATGACGGCCTGGACGACGCCCCTGGTGGTCGAGCACGGCGGCCGGACGCAGGTGATCACGAGTGCGACGAACCGGGTCCGCACCTATGACGCGGACACCGGGGAGCCGATCTGGCAAGCGACGGGGATGACGTTGAACGCGATCCCTTCGCCGGTCTACTCGGACGGCGTCGTCTACCTGACCAGCGGTTTCCGCGGCAGCAAGCTGCTCGCGGTGCGGCTCGACGGCGCCGAGGGCGATGTCACCGGGACGGAGAACGTGGTCTGGTCGGTGGACCGGGACACGCCGTACGTGCCCTCGCCGCTGCTGCACGACGGGGTCATCTACTTCACGAAGTCGAACAGCGGGATTCTGTCGGCGTTCGACGCGGCCAGCGGCGAAGCGCTCTATGCGAACCAGCGACTGGGCGCGGTCCGCAACGTCTACGCGTCGCCCGTCGGAGTCGGCGACCGCGTCTACTTCGCCAGCCGGGACGGCGAGTTCCTGGTCGCCAGGGCCGGGCCGACCTTCGAGGTCCTGGCAGAGAACGAACTCGACGACCGCTTCGACGCCTCACCGGCCATTGTCGGCGACGAGATCTACCTGCGAGGCCGCCGCAACCTGTACTGCATCGCGGCTCCGTAGGCGGCCGCGGCGAAGGTGGCGTCGTTGGACGCACCCGCCCGCCTTGGGGCACGAGGGGTCGGCTCCCAGGTGACGTTCGCGCGTTAGATGAGATGGGAGGGGGTGGCGCTCACTCCGCTTCACTCGCTCCGGTTGGGCTTCGGTTCCTGTGATGTCCTCGGGCGTCGCTCGTTCAGAGGCACCTGGGAGCCGACCCCTCGCGCCCCGGCAGGGCTGGAAGGCGTTGCCGAGGGAGTCCGCCGATCAGGAGCCTTCCCGGCGTGCAAGCTCCGGTTTGTTACGGGCCGGCTAGGGGCAGTTCGAGTACCACGGTTTCCGGCAGGAGGCACACTTGGTCGTCGCAGGCCTGGAGTCGGAGGGAGATTGGTATCGCTGCGGGGCGTGGATCGGTGGCGGTGGCGGGTCGGAGCCGAAACGAGATGCGCTGCGTGCCCTCGTAGATCAGAACGTCACCGGACTGGGTGCTGAGCTGAGTCCGCCGGGGATCCGGGTAGCGAAGGCTGGTGACCTCGAAGCGGCTGCCGGCACCCTCGACGGTGGTCCCAATCAGATCTTCCTGGAGCGGTTCGGGGCCGTTCAGATGCCAGCCATCGGCGATCAGCAGGTCGACGTCGATGTCGTACTCGCCGGCGTCGTTGGCGGGACTCAGGGTGGCGGCGGCGACCACTGCACCGTTGCCGGCGGTGGCCCGGGGACCGGCGTCTCCTTCGAGCGCCACGGCGAGGCCGGTCAGCATGTAGGTGTAGGCAGCCGGCATCCGTTCGATGTTGGCGGCGAAGGCGGCGACGGTGGCGAGGGCGCGGTCGGTCGCGCTCCGGTCGCCGGTGCGGTGGCCGAGTTCGGCCAGGGCGCGGACGGCCACCGAGTTGCCGGAGGGGACCGCGCCGTCGGTCGGACTCTTCGGCTGGGCGATCAGCAGGTTGGCCTTCTCGCGCTCGGCGATGAAGAAGCCGCTGCCGGGGCTTGGTGGCGCGGGGGCGCCTTCCTCTGCCGGAGCGGGACTCGGATCCCAGAAGCGTTCGACCATCTCCGCCGCGACCGTCGCGGAGCGTTCGAGCCACTTGCCGTCGGAGGTCACGTCGTGGAGGGCGACGAACGCGTGAGCCAGGTGGGCGTAGTCCTGGACCAGGCCCGGAGTCGACGCCTCGCCGTCGAGCCAGACGCGCCACAGGCCGCCGTCGTCGCGGCGGTTGTGCCGCCACAGAAACTCCGCTGATCGCGCCGCGGCCTCGGCGTAGACCGGCTCGCCGAGTGCATCCGCCGCCTCGGCCAGGGCACGGATCATCATGCCGTTCCAGGAGGTCAGGATCTTGTCGTCACGCAGGGGATGCAGGCGTTCCTCGCGGATCGGGTAGAGGCGCTCGCGAATGGCGTCGAGGCGGGCCAGGAGATCGTCCAGCGGCATGCCCAGATCGGAGGCGCTCTCGCTGAGCGGCCGATCGAGGAAGAGGATGTTCCGGTGCTCGAAGTTCCCCGTGTCGGTGACCCCGAAGATCCGGATCGCGAGCTCGGCGTCGTCGGGTTCGAGCGCGTCCCGCAACTGGGCCTTCGTCCAGACGAAGAACTCGCCCTCGAGCGACTCGCCGTCTTCGGCCTCGCTGTCCGCGTCGGTAGCGGAGTAGAAGGCGCCTTCCGGCGAGGTCATGTCGCGCAGCACGTAGTCCGCGGTCTCGCGGGCCACCCGCGCCAGCAGGGGATCGCCGGTCAGCCGGTAGGCCAGGGCGTAGGCACGGAGCAGGTGGGCCTGGTTGTAGAGCATCTTCTCGAAGTGGGGCACGAGCCAGTGCCCGTCCACCGAGTAGCGGTGGAAGCCGCCGCCGACCTGGTCGTGGATGCCGCCGCGGGCCATCGCGCGCAGGGTGATCAGCGCGGCGTCCAGCGGCGCCCTGTCGCCGGTGCGAAGCGCCTCCTCCAGCAGCAGCAGGAGGTTCGTTTCGTTCGGGAACTTGGGCGCGCCGCCGAAGCCGCCGTGGACACGGTCCGTGCTGGCCACGAGGCCCTGTACCGCTTCGCCGATCACTGGGCGGCCGAGGTCCTTCGCAGCGCCGCGTGCCGCGGTGATCTGCTGCACCAGGTCCGTGATCTGGGCGGCGCTGGCTTCGAGGTCCGCGCGCCGCTCGCGCCAGGCCGCGTCGACCTGGCGCATCAGGTTGACGAACTGTTGAGGCGGAAAGTACGTGGCGCCGAAGAATGGCCGGCGGTCGGGAAGCAGGAAGCTCGACATCGGCCAGCCGCCGCGCTGCTGGGTCACCTGGACCGCGGTCATGTAGATGTCGTCGATGTCCGGCCGCTGTTCCCGGTCCACCTTGATGCAGACGAACAGCTCGTTCATCAGCCGGGCGACTTCCACGTTGTCGAAGCTCTCGCGCTCCATCACGTGGCACCAGTGGCAGGTGGAGTAGCCGATCGAGAGGAAGACAGGCTTGTCCTCCGCCTTCGCCCGCTCGAAGGCCTCCTCGCCCCAGGGAAACCAGTCGACCGGGTTGTGGGCGTGCTGCTGGAGATAGGGCGAGGTCTCGAGGATGAGCCGATTCAGGTAGACAGGCTGGCCCTCGGGGCCGACATGCTCCGTCCGCGGTTCGTAGCCGGCCGGCATCGCCGCCAGCGCCGCCTCCAGCCTGGCCTGGAGCTCGGGCGAACGTGCTCCGGCCCCGGGAGGCGGGACGGCGAGGGCGGGGGCGTTCGACACGGTCAGCCAGACGACGGCAAGGCCCCCTGCGATCCAGGCGGCGTGCGGCACGGCGTCGAGGATAGCCGGGTCGGGGTCGCTGCTACATTCGCGCGGATGCCTGAACTGCGGCCCCCGCCGGCTGGCCGGAAGCTGATTTTGGAACTGCGGCGCGAGTTGAGGGCCGCCGGCGACCCCGAGCGGGCGAAGGGCCAGCAGGCCTACATGAAGTCCGAGATGCCCTTCTGGGGCGTCAAGACGCCCGAGTTGCGGAAGATCGGCCGCGCAGCCTTCCAGCGTCATCCGCTGGACGACTTCGAGGAGTGGCGGGCTACGGTCCTCTGCCTGTGGCGGACGGCCGGCCGCCGCGAGGAACGGCACGCCGCGATCGACCTGAGCGGTTACCGGGCATACCAGCCGGTCCGCACGATGAAGGCGTTGCCCGTCTTCGAGGAGATGATCATGTCCGGCGCCTGGTGGGACTACGTCGACGCGGTGGCGAGCCACCGGTTGCGAGAACTCGTCGACCGCTATCCGAAGACGATGGCAAAGCGCATGGTGGTCTGGAGCCGGTGCCCGGACATGTGGAAGCGGCGCGCCTCGATGATCTGCCAGCTCGGCCGCAAGGGTGCGACGGATCTGGACCTTCTGTACGCGACGATCGGCGAGAACCTGCTGGAGTCGCGCTTCGGCGGCGAGTTCTTCATCCGCAAGGCGATCGGTTGGGCGCTGCGCGACCTGGCCTGGCACGATGCGGTTGAAGTGCGGCGGTTCGTGCGGGAACACGAGGATCGGTTGAGCCCGTTGAGCCGGCGCGAGGCATTGAGAAACGTGGGGGGTGGTCCGTGAAGGCGGCGCGAACGGATTCCGGCGAGGGCGCCGGCGTACCCAATGTGGGGCGGGCATGAGCCGTTTGCGGGTACTTGCCGCGCTTGCTGCAGTTGCCGCGCTTGGCTGCGGGGCCAGGGGCGGCGAGTCGTCGCTCCGCTGGGTCGACTGGGCCGCCGAGACGCACCGCCAGGTCGTCGTCGACCGGGAACCGGGTCAGTATCTCGGCCATCCGACGACGGTGCTGCTGTCCGACGAGCGCTCGATCCTGACCGTGTATCCGAAGGGTCACGGCGCCGGCCCGATCGTCGTGAAGCGCAGCGGCGACGGGGGACTCACCTGGAGCGAGCGGCTTCCGACGCCGGCGAGCTGGGCGACGTCGATGGAGACGCCGACCGTCTTCCCGGTCGACCTGGCGGACGGGCGGCGGCGGCTCATCATGTTCTCGGGGCTCTACCCGGTGCGGATGGCGCGGTCGGACGACGAAGGCGAAACCTGGACCGAGCTCGATCCGATCGGCCATTTCGGTGGCGTCGTTGCCATGTCGTCCGTCGAGCGGCTGCGCAGCGTGGCCGGCGAACTGATGGCGCTCTTCCACGACGACGGACGGTTCTTTCGCCGGCCGACGTCCCGCTACGAGCGAATCCCCGGGTTCGAGCCCGAGTTCAAGGTCTACAAGACGATCTCGCTCGACGACGGTCTCACCTGGTCCGAGCCCGAGGTCATCGCGGAGCACCCGGAGGCGCACCTCTGCGAGCCGGGGCTGATCCGTTCGCCCGACGGCCGCGAGATTGCCGTACTGCTCCGCGAGAACAGCCGCCAGTTCAACTCCTTCGTCATCTTCTCGCCCGACGAGGGCCGCACCTGGAGCCGCCCGATCGAGTTGCCGTCTTCGCTCACCGGTGATCGCCACATCGGTCGCTACACGCCGGACGGCCGCCTCTTCATCACGTTCCGCGACCAGGCGCCGTCCAGCCCGTGGCGCGGCGACTGGGTCGGCTGGCTCGGCCGCTACGAAGACCTGCGGCGGGGCGGGCGAAGTCCCTGGGCAGGCGAGGCGCGGGTGCGGCTGATGGACAACAGGTATGCCGCGGACACGGCGTACCCGGGCCTCGAACTGCTGCCGGACGGCACCTTCGTGACGACGACCTACGGCCACTTCACGCCGGGGGAGGAGCCCTGGGTTGCTTCGGTGCGTTTCACGGCGGCGGGGCTCGACGAGGCCGCCTCGGCGGCGCCGGCCGGCGTGCCCCCGAAGCCGGTGCTCCGGGTCGGGACCAGCGGCGACTATCCCCCGTTCTCGACCGTCGGGGGCGTGGCGGACGATGGTTCCACCAGCCGTAGCGGCTTCGCCGTCGAGGTTGCCGGGCGCCTTGCCCGGGACCTCGGCTACGACCTCGCGTTCGTCCCCTTCGACTGGCCGGACCTCGCCAGTGCGGTCGCGGCGGACGAGTTCGACGTGGCGATGAGCGGCGTGACCTGGCGACCCGGACGCGCCGCGGCGGGTTGGATGAGCCGGGCGGTCGCGTCCGGCGGTCCGTGCGTCGTCGCGGCGGCGGACGCGCCTTCGCCGCCGGCCCGCGTGGCCGTGAACCGCGGCGGCATCCTGGAGCGCTGGACGCGGGATCGCTTCGGCAGCGGCGCCACCCGGATCGTCGCCGTGGACGACAACCTGTCTCTCCCCGGCCGCCTGGAACGCGGCGAGGTCGACGCCTTCGTCACCGATTCGTTCGAGGTCGAGCACTTCGGACGCGACGGCTGGCGGCGCAGTTGCGAAGCGCCGGTCGACCGGAAGGTCTTCTGGGTCGCTCCCGGGCGCGCGGAGGACCTCGGACCCGCGATCGACCGCTGGATCCAGCGCAACGAGGGCTGGCTGGAAGGTCGGCGCGAGGAGTGGTTCGGCCGCGGCCAGGGCCGCGACGAACTGGATCATCTGCTCGATCTCGTGGCCCGGCGGCTCGCCTTCATGCCGCCGGTCGCCGTCTGGAAAGCGGCGCGCGGCGTGCCGATCGAGGATCCGGAACGGGAACGGATCGTGCTTGAGGCGGCCGGGCGGACGGCGGTTGAGTTCGGGCTCGACCCGGCGCCGGTCCGCGAGTGGTTCGCGCTCCAGATCGACTTGGCGAAGGCGGTGCAGGGCCGCACGCCAGCCGTCGAGCCGACGTTGGAGCTGGACGAGGTTCGGCCGGCCCTCATCCGCCTCGGCGAGCGTCAGGTGCGTGCCCTGCGGGCGCTGGCGGCCGGAGCGGTCGAAGAGTCCGACCCCGCGGCCCTCGAGGTCCTCGCTCCGTATCTGAGCAGTGCGGAAGTAGAGAGAGTGCGCGCCGGACTGGCGCGCCTTCTGGCCGGGCTGGAGCGCTAGTTCATCGCGGCGATGACGGCGCGCGCCATCTGCCAGGTCGAGGACTGTCCGCCCAGGTCAGGCGTCAGACTGCGGCCTTCCTCGAGGACCGCGGTCACGGCCTGATCGATCCGGTCCGCGTCGTCGTGGCGGTCGAAATGCCGCAGCAGGGCGGTGGCCGGCGTCAGCAGCGGCAGCAGGTTCGCCTGGCCCGTGCCGATCAGGTGCGGGGCGTCGCCGTGGACCGCCTCGAAGACGTGGCAGTCGTCGCCGACGTTGATCGCGTGGCCGGTGGAGATGCCGCCCGCAAGGCCGGCGCCGAGGTTGCTCAGGATGTCGCCATAGAGGTTGTCCATCAGCATGACGTCGAAGTCGTACGGGTTGAGCACCATGCGCATGCACGCCGCGTCGACGATGCAGTCGTCCACGTCGATGTCGGTGTATTCGGCGGCGACGGCGCGGACCGTGTCCAGGAACAGGCCGTCGCTCTGCTTCATGATGTTCGCCTTGTGAATCACGGTGATCCTCTTGCGGCCGTGCCGCCTGGCGATGCGGAAGGCGTAGTCGGCGATCCGGCGGCAGGCGTCGCGGCTGACCACCTTCATGCTCTCGACCACGCCGTCGACGATCTCGTGCTCGATGCCGCGGTAGACGCTCTCGGTGATCTCGCGGATCAGCAGCACGTCCAGGTCCGGATAGCGGGTGGGGAGGCCCGGCATCGACCGGACCGGGCGCACGCTGGCCCAGAGTCCCAGCATCTGCCGCAGCGCGACGTTCGGGTTCTGGGGCCCGGGTCCGACGCGCACGGCGTCCGGGCCCGGACCGATGAGCCGCGTCTTGAGCGCCACGCGGCAGTCGCGGATTGCCTCGGCGGCCTCGCCGAGAACGGTCTCCGTGTTCCGTCGCACCGCGGTCGGTACGTCGACGCGGATGAAGTCGAAGTGGGCGCCCGCGGATTCCAGGATCTCCAGAACCGGCGGCGCGGTTTCGGCGCCGATGCCGCTGGTGCCGACGATCAGGGCTACTCGGGGCCGCGCCGTGTCCCGATCCGCCCCGGAGCCGGTGTCGCCGTTCGAGGTCACGGCCCGGCCTCCCCCTTTCGGGCAACGCCCTCGAGTTCGTGGAGAAGGGCGTCCGTGAGTTCGGACGTGTTGGCCGAGCCCCCCAGGTCCCGGGTCAGGGACTGGCCGTCGACGAGCAGTCGCTCGACGCCGGCACGGAGATGCTCCGCGGCATCGGCTTCGCCCACGTAGCGGAGCATCAGCTCCGCCGACAGGATGAGGGCGATCGGGTTCGCCAGGTCGCGGCCGGCGATGTCGGGGGCGGTGCCGTGAACGGCTTCGAAGACGGCGCAACCGTCGCCGTAGTTCGCTCCCGGGACGACGCCGAGGCCTCCGACCAGGCCCGCGCAGAGGTCGCTCATCAGGTCGCCGTCGAGGTTTCCCATGACCAGCATGTCGAAGCGGGTCGGGTCCGTGGCGAGTTCGAGCGCGAGATTGTCGAGCGGCAGGTAGTCGACCTGGAAGAAGGGGTAGCGCCGCGCGCACTCGCGGGCGCAGTCCAGGAAGAGGTTGTCCGACAGGGGCGTGATGGACGCCTTGTGCACGATGGTGAGCTTCTTGCGGCCGTGGCTGCGGGCGTACTCGAAGGCGAACTGCATGATGCGGCGCGAGGCGTCCCGGGTGACGATCCTGAGCGCCTCGACCACGCCGTCGACGACCTCGTGTTCGCGGCCGCTGTAGAGCCCCTCCGTGTTCTCGCGGACGATGATCTGGTCGACGTCCTGGTAGCGGGCCAGCGTGTTGCCCGGCATCGAGCGCACGGGCCGGACGCAGGCGAACAGATCCAGGGACTGCCGGAGGAGGACGTTGACGCTGCGCCAGCCGCCCGCCACGGGAGTCTGGAGCGGTCCCTTGATCGCGATCCGGTTGCGGCGGATGGAGTCGATCGCCTCGTCGGGGAGCGGCGACAGCCCCTGGTCGACCGCCGTGCTGCCGGCCACGACCGGTTCCCATTCGATCCGGCCGCCGGTGACGAAGTCGACGGCGCGCACCATCGCCTTGCTGACTTCGGGGCCGATGCCGTCCCCGGGCAGGAGTGTGACGGAGTACTTCAAGCTCCTAGAAGGCCGAGTCGCTCACCAGCGCCTCGATCAGGCAGGGACCCGGCTCGGCGAAACCTCGCTCAAGGGCTGCCGTGAGTTCTTCGCCGGTACGGACCTGCACGGCCGGCATGCCGAACCCTCGGGCGAGGTCGAGCCATTCGACCCGCGGCTCCCGGAACTCCGTCAGGTTCAGGCTCTGCGGCCCGAACTCCTCGACGCCGGCCCGTTGCAGCTCGACCTGGAGGATGCGGTAGGTGTCGTTGGCGAACACGAGGTTCACGACGTCGACTCCCTCGCGGACCTGGCTCCAGAGCGCCTGGACCGTGTACAGGCCGCTGCCGTCGCCCTCGAGCGTCAGCACCTTGCGGTCCGGGCACGCAATCGCGGCGCCGAGCGAGGCCGGCAGGCCGAGACCGATGGCGCCCCCGTTCTCCTGCAGGTAGGTGTGGGCCGGACCGTTCATCGTGGCGGGATAGAAGCCCGAGCCCGCGGTGATTCCCTCGTCCATGACGATCGCGTTCTCGGGCAGGGTGGCGGCGACCGCCTGGGCCGCGACGCGGGTGCCGATCGGACCGCTCGGGGTCGGCGGCCTCTCAACCGCGCGTCCCGGCGGCTCGGCCTTCGCGTCGACTGCGATGGCCAGCTCGCCGAGAGCGTGACCGCTGTCCTCGGTCGGATGGCTCAGGATCACGACTTCCACCTGCTCCGGAATCAACCGGCTCACTCCGCCTTCATAGCCGAAGAAGGCGACCGGATCGAGGGCGCCGGCCAGGACCACGGTGTCGACGCCGGCGAAGAACTCCACCGCCTGTTCCGGGAAGTACGGCAGCCTCGGGAGGAGCGGCAGGTGGGGTCCGCGCTCCATGCGGCCGGAAAAGGTCTCGGCCGCCAGCCGGCAGCCGGTCGCGATCTGCACCTTCGCCGCCTCCTGCTGCGCGGACGCCGTGTGACCCGAACTGCCGAGCATCAGCATCGTGCGGGCGCCCCGGGCAACGGCGGCTCGGGCGCGCTCGACCGCCACCGGGGCGACGCGGGCGCCGAGTGGAGGGGCCGGCTCGACGATCGGGCCGTACGCCTCGCTCCACTGGCAGTCGGTCGGTACGACGAGGGTCGCGATCTGTCCCGGGTGGTGCATGGAAGCCGAGATCGCGGCGGCCATGTCGCGCGAGATGTGATCGGCCGAGGCGACGGTGCGCTGCCAGTCGGAGACTCCCTCGACCAGGCTCTCGACCTTCGTGTTGAGCGGCGGGTCGTAGTTCCGGTGCCAGGTGGGGTGGTGGCCGATCACGTTGACCACCGGCGTGCGGCCCCGCCGCGCGTTGTGCAGGTTGGCGATGCCGTTCGCGAAGCCCGGGCCGAGATGGACCAGGGTAAGAGCCGGTTTTTCGGCCATCCGGCCGTAGCCGTCCGCGGCGCCGGTGGCGACGCCCTCGAACTGAGCCAGGACGCCGCGCACGCCCGGAATCTCGTCGAGAGCCGCGACGAGATGGATCTCCGACGTGCCGGGATTCGCGAAGCAGACCTCGACGCCCGCGTTGGCGGCGGTCCGAACCATGGCCTGGGCGCCGTTCATCGGAGCGGGAGGGTAGCAAGCCTGGATGAAGAGGTGCCGCCCCAACCCCGCACCCGGGACGTGGTCGGGACTTGGAAAGCCTCAGGAAGCACTCTCACCGTCTTCCCGCGGAGCACTCAGCGGCAGGGCGGTCGTGCGCTTGATCTCGTTCAGCACGATGCTCGTCAGCAGCCGGTCGACCCCCGGTATGCCGGCGAGATGATCCGCGAGGATGTGTTCCAGATGGCGATAATCCCTGGCCACGATCTTCAGCATGTAGTCGTGCTCGCCGGTCAGGAAGTGGCATTCGAGCACTTCCGGCAGCTTCCGGACGGCATCGCTGAACTGCTGTCTTGCGTCCGCCTGGTGGTGGGTCAGGTAGACCTGCACGAAGCAGAGCAGGCCGAGATCCACGGCGTTGCGGTCGAGCAGTGTGACCCGCTGCTGGATCACGCCGCGCCGCTCCAGCTTGCGCAGGCGCTTCTTCAGGCCGGACGCGGACAGGCTCACCTTGCGGGCCAGGTCCACGTCCGTTCGGTTCGAGTCCTGTTGCAGGAGCGCCAGGATGGCGTAGTCGGTGGCGTCAAGGGGCCGGGCCGCCGAGCGGCTTGACTCCGCTGCGCGCTGGTCGTCTGTCTTGTCCATGGGGCTGAGTGTACACGGACCGCGCACGTCCGGTAGGGAAGCGTCTCTTGTTTCGTGTTGTTGGCTCTGTTAGCGTTCCAATCATGGCGATACAAGCTCATTATTCTACCAGTACTAGAGCAACGGTGCCCATGTTGGCTCCCCGGACCGAGGAGCCGCGGCCGTTGGGACCGCCGCGCCTCGCGCCGTGGTTGCGGGGTCGCCAGCGTTCTCTCCTGCGCCGGCTGGTCAACCAGGTCGCCCGCCCCGGCGTGGTGTCGCTCGCGGGCGGGTTGCCGGCCGTGGAGCTGTTTCCCTCGCAGGCCTACGGCGACGTGGTGCGCCGACTGCTGGCGGACCCTCAGTCCATGCAGTACGTCCCGCCGTTCGGTGAACTGAAGGAACGGGTGGTGGAGGTCATGCGGCGCCGCGGCGTCGACTGCGTGGCGGAGGAGATCCTGATCACGACGGGCGCCCAGCAGGCGCTCGACGTTGCTGTTCGGGCGTTCGTCGGCGCGGGCGAGAGTGTCGCCGTCGAGAGATTCACGTACACGGGATTCCGGGAGGTCCTGGCGCCGCTCCAGCCGCGGCTCGTGACGCTGCCGAGCAGTCTGGACGATGGGCTCGACGTTGAAGCGCTGGAGCGCTTCCTGCTCGCCGGCGCCAGACCAAGGCTCGTCTACGTGATTCCGGACGCACACAACCCGCTCGGCGTGAGTCAGGCTCCTGGGGTCCGGAACCGCCTGGTCGCCCTCGCTCACGACTACGACTTCGTGATCCTGGAGGACGATCCCTACGGCCTGCTCTGCTGCGACGGCGAGTTCGAGCGCCCGCTCGCGGCGCTCGACCGGGAGCGGGTCGTCTACGCGGGCACGTTCTCCAAGATCCTGGCCCCGGCCCTGCGGATCGGCTGGCTGCGGTTGCCGCCGTCGCTGGTCGAGACCCTGGCTGCGGTCAAGGAGATCGGGGATCTCGAGTGCTCCAGGTTGAGTGTGCTCGCCGTGGCCCGCCTCCTGGAAGACCTCGACCTCGACCGCCACCTCGAGATGCTGCGAGCAACCTACCGGGAGCGTCGCAACGCGATGCTCCAGGCGCTCGCGGATCATCTTCCGGCGGGCTGCGCTTTCACGGAGCCCGGTGGCGGCATGTTCGTGTGGGTCGAACTGCCGGAGGGGATGGACGCCGAGCGCCTGCTGGAGCGCACTCTGGCCGAGCGGAAGATCGCTTTCGTTCCGGCGGCGGCGTTCGTGGATCCCGCGGATCGGGCCGCGTGCCGGAACGCGGCCCGCTTGAGCTTCTCGCGCCTGGAGCCGGCGGCCCTGCGCGAGGCGGTGGCGGACTTCGCCGCCTGCATCTGAGAGGTCGCTCTCGGGCGCCTCCGGGCGCGCGGGCATCCCTCGCCCGCGCCCGAACCAAGACGAAGGAGGAGAGAAAATGAGTTTGGGGGCTACTACACAGACGCAGCCGGCAGTCGCCGCTTCAGGTGGCGGGACCGCCGAGGACTCCTGTCCGATCCTCGGTTTCGACCATCTGGAACTGTACGTCGGCAACGCGAAGCAGTCGGCCGCCTACTACTGCCATGCGTTCGGCTTCGAGTGCACCGCGGTGCGCGGGCTCGAGACCGGGGAACGGGCGCGCGCGTCCTACCTGGTGGAGCAGGGCGACATCCGGCTCGTGCTGACCAGTGCGCTGCACTCGTCGCACGATGCCGCCCGGTCGGTGCGGCGGCACGGCGACTCCGTGGCGGTCATCGCGCTTTCGGTTCCGGACGCGGACGAGGCCTTCGCGGCCGCGGTGTCGCGGGGTGCTGCGGCCGCCGCCGCGCCGGAAACAGCCCGTGATGAAGACGGCGAACTCCGCCACGCTTCGATTCGCCTCTACGGAGATTGCGTGCTCCAGTTCATGGAACGCCGGGGCTACGGCGGTGTCTTCGGCCCCGGTTTCGTGCCGGCGCCGGACGTGCCCGGCGCTACGGCGTCCCGGGCCTGCGGCCTGCGCGCCATCGACCACGTCGTGGCCAACGTCGAGCTGGGACGGATGAACGAGTGGGCACGCTTCTTCTCGCGCGTCCTGGGCTTCAACCAACTCGTCCACTTCGATGACGAGGCGATCTCGACCGAGTACTCGGCGCTCATGTCGAAGGTGATGCAGGACGGTTCCGGGGTCATCAAGTTCCCGATCAACGAGCCCGCCGAGGGCCGCAGGAAGTCGCAGATCGAGGAGTTCCTCGATTTTCACGAAGGACCGGGAGTGCAGCACATCGCCTGTCGCACCGACGACATCCTGGACACCGTGTCCCGTCTGCGCGAGAACGGCGTGGAGTTCCTCCATGTGCCGGGCGCCTACTACGACGAGCTGGAGCAGCGGGTCGGAAAGATCGACGAACCGATCGATCGGCTGGCGGAACTCGGCATCCTCGCCGACCGCGACGAGGACGGCTATCTGCTGCAGATCTTCACCAAGCCGGTCGAGGACCGGCCGACCCTGTTCTACGAGATCATCGAGCGCCACGGTGCGCGGGGATTCGGCGAGGGCAACTTCAAGAGTCTCTTCGTTGCGCTTGAACGGGAGCAGGCCGCGAGGGGCAACCTGTGAGCTACTACCTGCGCGCGGGCGAGGTTCCCCACAAGCGCCACACCCAGTTCCGCAAGCCCGACGGATCGCTTCACCATGAGGAGGTGATGGGGATCCATGGGTTCTCGGGCGTGCAGTCGATCCTCTACCACCTGCACCCGCCGACCGCGGTCGAGCGGATCGGCGAACGGTCCGGCAACGGCCTGAAGCTGGAGTACGCGGGGCCGCTCCGGCATCGCCTGATCCGCGCCGCCGAATCGCCCGAGCAGGGAGACGCGGTGAGCGGTCGCCTAGCCCTGCTGGCCAACCGCGACCTGGTCCTTTCCGTGGTTCGGTTTCGGGAGGCGATGGATTACTGGTACCGCTACGCGCACGGAGACGAGCTGCTCTTCGTACACGAGGGCCACGGCGTGATCGAGAGCCAGTTCGGCCGGCTGGCGTACCGCCCCGGCGACTACCTGGTCCTGCCCACCGGCGTGATCTGGAGGCTGCTGCCGGAGCCGGACGAGCCGCAGCGAATGCTGTCCGTCGAGGCCGCTGGCCATATCGAGCCGCCTCGCCGCTACGTGAACCGTTACGGCCAGTTCCTCGAGAATTCGCCGTACTGCGAGCGCGACATCCGGCCGCCGACGTGGACCCCGCCGCGTGACGAGGAAGGGGAGTTCGAGGTCCGGGTGAAGGCCCGCGGCGGGACCACGAGCTACCTGTACCGGCGCCATCCCATGGATGTCGTTGGCTGGGACGGCCATCTCTGGCCCTACGCCTTCAACATCGAGGACTTCGAGCCGATCACCGGCCGCGTCCATCAGCCGCCGCCGGTGCACCAGACCTTCGACGGCCCCGGGTTCGTCGTCTGCTCCTTCCTGCCGCGACTGTTCGACTATCACCCGCAGGCGATCCCGGCGCCCTACAACCACTCGAACGTGGACTCGGACGAGGTCATCTACTACGTCGAGGGCGACTTCATGTCCCGCCGCGGAGTGGAACGGGGCGCGTTGACCGTGCATCCGAACGGGATTCCCCACGGCCCCCATCCGGGCGCTTACGAGGGATCGATCGGCAAGGAGCGCACCGACGAACTCGCGGTCATGGTGGATACGTTCCGGCCTCTGCAGTTGACTGCCGCGGCGGCCGACCTGGAGGACGAGAGCTATGCAACCAGTTGGCGCGGTTGACCAGGGGGTCATGGAGCGGGTTGCCGGCCAGGATCTGACGACCGGTCGAGCCGACTTCATCGAGCGGGCCCAGACCCGGGGCGAGCTGTTCATCGAGCAGCCCTACGAGCTCTACAGCGCAGAGAACCAGGAGACGTGGCGGCGGCTCTACCGGGCGCTCGCCGGCAGGTGGGAGCAGCACGCCCACCCCCGCTTTCTGGACGGAGTGGCGCGACTGGGCCTGGATCCGGACCGCATTCCCAGGCTCGACGACGTCAACCGCTTCCTCGAGCCGCTGAGCGGGTTCAGGGCGCGGGCGGTCAGCGGCTACGTGCCGGCCTACCTGTTCTTCGACTGTCTGCGCCGCCGGGAGTTCCCCACGACGATCACGGTGCGCGGCGGCGACCGGCTCGACTACCTGCCAGAGCCCGACATCTTCCACGACCTGGCCGGACACGTGCCAATGCACACGGACCCGGCCTTCGCCGACGTGCTGGTTCGCTTCGGAGAGGCGGCGAGAACGGCGGCGATTCGCGCTCGGGACGGCGATTGCCGGAGGGTTGAAAGCGCGCTCAGAGCGTTGGCGCGCTTCTTCTGGTTCACGATCGAGTTCGGCCTGATGCGCCGTCCGGTCGGCGCCGGGCTCTGCGCCTACGGCAGCGGCCTCCTGAGTTCGGCGGGCGAGATCGGACACGCGCTGGAGTCTCCCAGGGTGCAGCGGGTGCCCTTCCAGCTCGAATGGGTCGTGAACCAGGGCTTCGAGATCGACGCGCTGCAACCTCTGCTGTTCGTCGTCGATGGCTTCCGTCACCTGGAGCGCGAGGTGCGCCGGCTGGAGCGCTGGCTCGGCGAGGGGCGTCTGGACAACGTGGCCCCCGGTGAGCCGGCGGTCAGCCGGGAGGACCTGCGCTCTTTTCTGGACGCCGGGCTTCAGTAGCCCGGTGGGCGCTCGAAACCGCCGATGCGCCGGCTCAGCCGCCGGGCGAGGTCGAGGGTCGTGCGATCCTCGAGGAAGGGACCCGCGATCTGGAGTCCGACCGGCAGGCCGTCCGAGGCGGCGCCGGCCGGGACCACGGTCGCCGGCAGGTAGGCGACCCCGGTGAGGCCGACCCATAGGGTCTGCTCGCCGTACGCCCGCTGCTCGCCGTTCACGGTGATGCGGCGCGCGCCCATCGGCTCGCTGGGGTCGTGGGGAATCGCCGTGGTCGGCAGGCAGGGCAGGAGCACGGCGTCCCATTCCTTGAAGAACTCGTGCCACTTGCGTCGCATCTGGAGGCGGCGCTCGTTCGCGGACAGCCAGGCGCGGTGTCGCTGGGAGGCCCAGCGCGCGGCGAGCGCGCCTTCCTCCTCCTCGCGCAGGCCGCGCTCGGCGAGTTCCTCGATCTCCTGGTGGCTGAAGCCGCCGCACATCGCGGCGCCGAGGAGTTGACCGAAGACACCGGTTGCGTAGTCGAAGGTGAAGTCGGGCCGGGCTTCGCGGTCGACCGTGGCGCCGGCGGCCTCGAGTGCCTCCGCGGCGGCTTCGAGGCGCTCCTGCACCCGGTCGTCGATCGGGCAGGACGGCTCCTCGAACCACACGGCGACCCGATAGTCCGAGATGTTGCCGTGGCGAGGCGGCGGCAGTTCCAGCCGGTAGGCGGCCGCGTGCCAGTCGTCCGGCCCGGCGAGGAGGTCGAGGCCGAGTTCCAGGTCTTCCACGTTGCGCGCCATCGGCCCGGCGACCGCGATGTCGGCCTGGGTCAGGGTGCCCGGAGGACCCGGGATCTGGCCGAGCGCCGGCAAGATGCCGTAGCTCGGCTTGTGGCCGAAGACGCCGCAGGTCGAGGCGGGGCCGCGGATCGAGCCGCCGATGTCGCTGCCCAGTTCAAACGGCGTGAACCCGGCCGCCAGAGCCGCGGCCGATCCTCCCGAGGATCCGCCCGGCGTCCGCTCCAAGTTCCAGGGGTTGTTCGTCTGGCCGAACACGTCGTTGTAGCTCTGCGTGTCGCCGGCGTAGATCGGCAGATTCGTCTTGCCGAAGACGACGGCGCCCGCGGCGCGCAGACGGGCAACCGGTACCGCGTCGACCTCGGGAATGTGGCCGCTCAACTCGGGCGCACCGGAGGTCGTGCGCATGCCGATGGTCTGGAAGGAGTCCTTGATCGTCATCGCGACGCCGTGCAGCGGGCCGAGTTCCCGCCCCTCTGCCAGCGCCCGGTCGGCGGCGTCCGCCTCGCGCCGCGCCCGCTCGGCGTCCAGCGTGACGACGGCGTTGAGCGGCGGGTTCAGGCGTTCGACGCGGTCCAGGAGCAGTTCGAGGTAGTCACGGGAGGAGATGGCGCCCGTGCGGATGGCCGTGGCGGCCTGCCCTGCCGACCAGTACGACGCGTCGTTGGTGGATTCGAGGTTGGGGACCGGGTGGCTTGAATCGTCCATCATCGGGCGCAGGGTAGCACCGGCTGTTTGCGGTGTGGCATTCTGTTTGCAGAAAGGGACGGGCGCAGTTCCGCGTCATCGACCATCGCGCTGCCTGGGAGTACGAATGCCATGGGGGCCCTGGGAAGTCACCGGAAGATCGCTCCGCCCGGTTCCGTGTCCGGACGTTCCCGGCGCCGGTTCCCGTTCCTCATCCCGTTCGGGTTGGTGGTCTTCTGCGCGCCACTGGCGGCGCAGGTGCCGGAGCCCCTGTCGCCGTCCGAACTCGTGTTTGGCGAGGAGATCGACGTCCGCGTCGTCAACCTGGAGGTAGTGGTCGAAGAGGGCTCCGGGGAGCGGGTGACCGGCCTGAACCGCAAGGACTTCCGTGTTCTGGTCGACCGTGAAGAAGTGGGAGTGGAGTACTTCACCGAGGTAGCGGAGAATCGCGCGGTCGCGGTTGCCGGTTCCGAGGCGCCGCCGGCAGTGGCCGAGGGACAGGCAGTGGCGACGAACTACGTCCTGTTCGTCGACGATGACCATACCCATGTGACCTTCAGGCGTTCCGTGCTGCGTGGATTCGACCAGCGGCTTGAAGAACTCCCCGAGCAGGATCGAATCGCAGTCGTCGTGCAAAGCCGGCATCGCCTGGAGATTCTCAGTCCGTTCACGACGGATCGCGAATCTACGCGTACGGCGCTTGCCGAACTGGACAAGGGCGGGCGCTACGGGGGGTTTCCACGCTCGAAATGGCGACGGGAGCGCGCCGTGGGTGGGACTGGGCTGTCCGGGAACGGAGAACCGATGTCCTCTCAAGAGGGCGGGGCGCTGAGGGTCTCGGGGAACCAGCTGGATCCCAACCGGCCCGTGATCATCGAGTTCGAGCCGGTAGCTCGATCCTCGTTCCAGGGTGCCCTCCCTCCCAATTCGGCAGATCGGATCGCGGGAGCGCTCGGCCCTCTCGGTTCCCAGGCTCTGGGTGGTGCGTTCTCCGAAAGCGTGGCGTTCACCGCGATGCTGGAACAGGAACTGCGGTTCTCGATCAACGCGGTCGTGTCCACCATGCGCGCGCTGGATGTTCCCGAGGGGCGCAAGGTCCTCCTGCTTCTGGCCGGAAACTGGCCGACGGGCAACTTCCGTCCGCAAGGACAGGGTGCGGGATACTCCTCCGACCGTGAGCTCCTGGACGGACTGATCGATACCGCGAACCTCCTCGGCTACACGGTGTATCCGATGGACCAGCAGTCCAGCCGACCCAACATGCGGTTGTGGCAGAACCTGCACTACGTGGCGCGCGACACGGGTGGCCGAGCGTTCATGGCGGGCAGCAACGTCGCGGCACTCAGCATCGTCAACGACGACACCTCGGACTACTACTGGCTCGGCTTCGTGCCGCGGTATCGCCGCGACGACCAGGCACACGACATCCGTGTCGAGGTTCTGAAGCCCGGGGTTCGGGTACGTTCTCGCCGTGGCTACGTCGATCTTTCGCGGCGCGCGGAAGCCGACATGGAGGCGCAACGCGCGCTCCTGTTTCCCGAGGAGGCGAGGTCCGAAGCCGGTCCGTTGCAGGTCGCGATCGGCGCTGTCGAGAGGGTGAACCGCCGGACGATGAACCTGCCGGTGACCGTCTATCTGCCGGTCGGCATGTTCCCGGCCCTGCCCTACGGCGACCGCTTCGTTCAGGAGCTGCAACTGCGTTTCGCGGTCATCGATCGGCTCGGACGACAGTCCACGCTACCGCTGATTCCCCTGTCCCTCGGTGGTGCCTCCGAGCCCGGGGCCGGCGATGTCGTCCTCTACCGCACCTCGCTTTCAATGCGACGCAAGCCGCACGATCTCGTGGTTACCGTCCACGATCCGCTGTCCCGGCTGTCGGCCGTCGCCCGCGTTCCGGTCGGCCCGTAAACACGGAGGAGAGGCATGAAGACACGAGGACGAGACACGAGGAGAAGCGGCGCCCCGTGGTGCTGGCCAGGCTGCGCGCTCGTACTGTTGGCGCTGACCTCCCCGGCAACGGGCCAGCCCGGCGGGGAGCCCGGAGCGGTACCGCCGGCCGACCTGTCGTTCGGCGAGGAGATCGATGTCCGGGTGGTCAATCTGGAGGTCGTGGTCGAGAACGGCAACGGAGAGCGGGTACGGGATCTGCGTCTCGAGGACTTCCGGGTGTCCGTCGACGGTGAGGAAGTGGATGTCGAGTACTTCACCGAGGTGGCGCAGGGTCGTGCGAGAGACGGCAACGGCGAGACGCCGCCCGCCGTCGGCGAGGGCGGCGCGGTGGCGACGAACTACGTTCTCTTCGTGGACGACGATCACAGCCTGGCGTCCTTCAGGCGGCCCGTGCTGCGTGGGTTCAGGAACGGTCTCGCGGAGCTATCCCCACAGGATCAGGTCGCGGTCGTCGTGCAGAGTCGCAACCGTCTGGAGCTTCTGAGCCCGTTCACGAAGGACAGGGATGTGACGCGCGCCGCGCTTGCGGAACTCGATCGGGATGAGCGCTTCGGCGGTGTGCTCAGGTCCCCTCGGTTTCATCGGGACACCGTCGGTGGCGTGGCCGGAGGCGGTGTGTCCAACCGGGTGACCGGGCTCTCCGTGCGCGGAGTGGCCGGTGCGACCGGTGGGCCGGGTCCGTCGCGGGGACCGTGGGATGTGCGCCGTGACGGGCCTAGCCGTGATCCGGGCTCAGGAGGGGAGGGAGGCTTCGAACGTGCGGACGCCGGGGCTGGAGCGGACGGCACTGCCGCGGACCGCCTGTCCGCCGCCGGCATGAGGCTCGCCGAGATGAGTCCGCAGTCCCTCCGGGACGAGGCGACGGGCTCCATCCTGGAGAGGGATCTGACCCTGTCGGTCAACGCGGTGATCTCGGCGATGCGTGGGCTTGAGCAGCCGGAAGGACGAAAGGTGCTCCTTCTGTTGGCGGGCCGTTGGCCAGCCGGCGAGTTCCGGCCCGGCGGTCGGGGCAGTGAACTGCGGACGGACCTCGATCTGCTGGATCGTCTGATCGACACCGCGAACCTGCTCGGCTACACGGTGTATCCGATGGACCAGCAGGCGAGTGGACCGGCCATGAGGTGGTGGCAGAACCTTCGCTACATGGCCCGCGACACGGGTGGTCTGGCCCTCATCGCCGGAAGCAACGTGGATGCCCTGGATCGGGTGAGCGCCGACACGTCGGACTACTACTGGCTGGGATTCGTGCCCGAGTATCGGCGGGACGACCGGGTCCACGACATCGAAGTCGAAGTCCTGCGGCCGGGACTCGGGGTTCGTGCGCGCCGCGGGTATGTGGACCTGTCCCGGAGCACCGAAGCGGACATGGAAGCGCAACGTGAACTCCTCTTCCCGAGACAGACTCGCCCCGACCGTGCGGTCCTGAAAGCTCGGGTCGGCACCCCCAGGAAACTCAGTCGACGGAGGATGGCGGTCCCGATCGACATCGAAGTGCCCCTGGGGCAGTTTGCCGCGCTGCCGTACGGGAGGGAGTACGTGCAGCGGCTGGAGGTTCGCTTCGCGACGGTCGACGGCGCCGGCTGGCGGGCCGAGCAGGAGGCGATTCCCCTGGAAGTGCGGAGCGATTCGCCGCCGCAGCCGGATACCGTGTTCGAGTACTACGCCGAGGTGACGCTGCGCCATGTGCCTCACGCGGTCGTCGTCACCGTCCACGATCCGGTTTCGCGAGAGACAGCCAGCGCTCGGGTCGAAGTCCGTCCGTGAGACAATGGCGTCTCCATGGCGTCCCGTGAGTGCAGTATCCCGTTACGTGGGTGCAGGGCGCCCATAGCCGAGGCCCCGTCCGGAATCAGGGCCCGGGCGGTCCTGGGCCTTGTTCTGTGCCTCGGTTGGCCGCTTGCGGCCGCCGCTCAGACGACGGGCGGGGAAGCGGACCGGGTACCGCCAGACGACCTGTTCTTTGGCGAGGAGATCGACGTCCGGGCGGTCAACGTGGAGGTCGTGGTCGAGGACGGCGAGGGCAACCGCGTGAACGGCCTGACCGCGGACGACTTCCGGATCCACGTGGACGGCGTCGAGGTCGGCGTGGACTACTTCACCGAGATCCTGGAGAACCGGGCGGTCGAGACGACGGACGGGGAGGCGCCGCCGGCAATCGGCGACGGCGAGTCCGTGCCGACGAACTACGTGCTGTTCGTTGATGACGACCACACGATGGCGTCGTCGCGACGGCCGGTACTCCGGGGCTTCTCGGAGCAGTTGGGAAACCTCGGTCTAGGCGATCAGGTCGCGGTGGTCGTACAGAGCGGCCGGCGTCTCGAACTGCTGAGCCCGTTCACGGCCGATCGCGACCAGACCCGCGCTGCACTGCGCGAGCTCGAACGTGGCCGCCGCTTCGGAGGCAGTCTGCGTTCGCCGCGACTGATCGACCAGCAGTTGATGAGCGATTCCCGGGTGGAGCCGCCACCGGGCGCTCGGGTGGAGGAGGACCTGACCTCCGTCGCGGAGGACTTGCCTTCCATCATCCGGCCCATACCCTCGGCGCTCGCGGAGCGGCGGGCGGAAACGCTTGCCCGGGACCTGGAGTTCTCGATTGCCGCCGTCACTTCGACGTTGCGGGCGCTCGATGCGCCGGTGGGACGCAAGGTCCTGCTCCTTCTCGCGGGCCGTTGGCCCGTCGGTCTCTTCCGGCCGGGGGGCCAGGGGATCGGCGTGCGTACGGACCGGGATATGTTGAGCGCCCTGAGCGATGCGGCGAACCTGCAGGGCTACACGGTCTATCCGGTGGATCAGGTTTCGGGGCCGAACCGTCGCTTGTGGGAGAACCTGAGGCAGGTTGCCATGGATACAGGCGGCAGGGCGTACCTGGGGGGATCGAATCTGACGGCTCTGGGCCGGGTGAGTTCGGACGTGTCGAACTACTACTGGCTCGGTTTCGTGCCGGAGTACCAGCGCGACGACCGGGCCCACAGCCTCCGAGTCGAAGTGCTGCGTCCGAATCTGCAGGTGCGTTCGCGCGGCGGTTATGTCGATCTTTCGCGCCGCGCGGAAGCGGACATGGACACCCGGGGCAGGCTCCTCTTTCCCGAAACGGAACCAGCACCGGGTGAAGCGGTTCTGCGAGTCGAGTTCGGAAAGCCTCAGCGCGGTGGTGTACGGAAGGTGAGGGTGCCGGTCACAGTGTACGTTCCGGTCGGTCATTTTCCGGTCGTGCCCTTCGAGGGACAGTTCCTGGCCAGGCTGGAGCTGCGGTTCGCGGTCGTCGACAGCAACGGGCAGCAGGCTGGAATGCCGTTGATACCGATCCACTTGCGGGGGCGCTCGAAGCCGGCTCCGGACGCCGTTGTGCCGTACGACGCGGTTCTTACCCTGCGACGGAAACCCCATGACCTCGTCGTGTCGGTTCACGATCCCCTGAGCCGGCAGACGGTCACCACGCGGACCCAGGTGGCGTTCCGTTGACGCCGGAGGCGGCATGAATCTGATCGACGGCGTCGGCGGCGCTTTCCTCTTCAGTGAGGATCCCAAGCGCCTCGCCGACTGGTACACGGAGTACCTCGGCATCGAGTTCGAGGGCGGCGAGGAATTCGGCGCCTTCTACGTCCGCTATGTGGCGTCCGACCCGGACGACGCCGCGTGGGTCATGGACACGACGTTCGCGATCATGAAAGCGAAGGCGCCGGTGCCGCGGATGGCGGCCAACGAGGGGACGGGGCAGGAGGACATGTACGGCGACCAGCCGTTCATGGTGAACCTGCGGGTGCGTGACCTGGACGCGGTGCTGGAACACCTCGCGGCACATGGCGTCGAGCCGCTGCGCCGGGACGACGAGGGCTATGCGCTGTTCGCGTGGGTCCGGGACGCGGAGGGAAACCGGATCGAGTTGTATCAGCCCAGGCCGGAAGCGGCCCCGGCGGTTGCGGCGGAGGCCTGACGGTCCCGCCCTGCTCGAGGTCTTGCTCTCTACTCGAGACCCTGACAGGCGCTCTTCGCGCCGGTCGGGTCCATCGCCTCGCGGCCTTCGGCGATGTAGGCGATCTTGCCGTCCTTGCCGACCACGTAGGTCACGCGCTTCGCGATTCCGGCGTACTGCTCCATCGTCCCGCCGTACTGATTGATCACGGTGGCGTCGACGTCGCTCAGGAGCGCGAAGCCGAGCTCCAGTTCCGCGGCGAACCGCTTGTTGTCTTCCAGCTTGTCGGCGCTGATGCCGAAGACGACCGAGTCACTGTCCACGAAGTCCGAGATACCAGCCTGGTATCTGTTCATCTCCATCGTTCACCCGGAGGTGAAGGCCTTCGGAAAGAAGGCCAGGACGACGTTCTTCTGGCCCGCGAACGAAGACAGCGTCACCTCGCTGCCGTCCGTGCTGGGCAGGGTGAAGTCGGGCGCCGCGTCACCCACGCCGGGGGAGGCGCCGGAGGCGGGGGCTGAGGCGAACGCGGCGACGGCCAGGAGGAGTGCCGGGGGTGTGCAACGCATTGTCGAAGTCTCCAGGTTCTCAGGTTCGTGCTTCGTCGCTCGAATCAGCGGCCCAACGGGGCGTGAGGCGCGCGCGAGTGTAGCAGTCCCGGCGGGCGGGCTGCTGTAGAGTGCGCGATCAGGTGGTGGCGATTCCGGCGAGACGCGAATAGCCCGTGAATGGTGCGTTCACGCTGCCAGAAGAACGGCGAGAAGAGGAGACTCCGATGAAGGGATGGAACGGGAGCAGGACACGTTTCTCAACACCCGCTGCGGCGCTCTGCGCCGTGGCCTTCGTTGCCGCGGTGCCGCTTGTGGCCGCGGAAGAAGGCGACATCCCCCGCACCGCGAGCGGGCGGCCTGACCTCACCGGGGTCTACGACATCGCCACGCTGACGCCCCTGGAGCGCGATCCGAAATTCGGCGACAACCTGTACCTGAGCCCGGAGGAAGCGGAGGAAACCGCGAACGCGGTCGCCACCCGCCGTGCGGATGCACTCCAGGCCAGTGACCCGACCCGGGAGGCGCCGCCGCCGGGTGGTGACGGTTCGCCCGGCGCCGCCGGAAACGTCGGCGGCTACAACGACTTCTGGCTCGACTACGGCAGCCGTTCGATCGCCATCGACGGGAAGTTCCGCACCTCCCTGGTGTTCGATCCGCCGAGCGGCCGCCTGCCGAAGATGAAGCCGGCGGCCCAGCAGGCGCGAATGGCGTTCTTCCAGTTGTTCCGGGAGAACACCGGCACCGCGTGGTGGCTCGAGAATGACGGGCCCGGTCCGTACGACGACATGGAGCAACGTCCGCTCGGTGAGCGCTGCGTTCTTGGCTTCGGTTCGACGTCCGGCCCGCCGATGCTGCCCACCGCCTACAACAACCTGAAGCGGGTCGTGCAGACCGAGGACTACGTGATGATCCTCGCCGAGATGATCCACGACGCCCGGATCATCCGCATCGGCGGCAGGCACCTGCCGGAAGGCATGACGAGTTACATGGGGGACTCGATCGGCCACTGGGACGGCGACACGCTGGTTGTCGAGACGAAGAACTTCGGCAAGAAGCCGGGCATGTACACCTATGGCGCAGGAGAAGGGCTCAAGGTCATCGAGCGTTTCAGCCGGCTCGACGGGAACACCCTGAACTACAACTTCACGGTCGACGACCCGAACACCTGGGAATCGGCCTGGAGCGGTGAGTTTCCGTGGCCGGCCGCGGACGGACGGGTCTACGAGTACGCCTGTCACGAGGGAAACTACGCGATGGGGAACATCATGCGCGGCGCCCGGCTGCTCGAAGCCGACGCGGCGGCCGCGGCCTCCGGCGGCGAGTAGATCCTGCGTCGCTGGGTCGCCAGGCCTGCGGCGGCGGCCGCGGCGATAGGTCTTGCCGCCTGCGCTCCGCCGGCGCCGGACGGCGTGCCGGCGGGCTTCGAGCTCCATCCGGCCTTCGAACTGGAACTCGCGGCGGCCGAGCCGGTCGTCGTCGACCCGATCGACCTCGCCTTCGACGAACGGGGTCGGGCCTTCGTGCTCGAGCTTCCCGGGTATCCGGACATGGAGCGGCCGGCCCGCATCGTCGCCCTGTCGGATCGCGACGGGGACGGCCGCTGGGACACGCGGCGCCTGTTCGCGGGCGACCTGGGCATGGCGGACTCCATCCTGCCCTGGCGCCGCGGGCTGCTGGTCGCGGCCCCGCCGGACATCGTCTATCTCGAGGATACGAACGGCGATGGCAGGGCGGACCGGCGGGACGTTCTGCTGAGCGGCTTCGCCGAGGGCAACCCGCAACACAACGTGAACGCGCTCCGCTATGGCCTGGACAACTGGATCCACGGCGTGAACGGAGGCAACGGCGGTCGCCCGTTCTGGCCGGACGCGCCCGACGAGATCGTCGACCTTGGGCAGGACGACTTCCGGGTCGCCTTCCCGGGTGAACGCGGCGCGCGCCGCTTCGAACGGACCGGTCGCGGGGCGGGAGGGTTCGGAATGACCTTCGGCCCGTGGGGCCGCTCCTTCGCGACCCACAACCTGGACCACCTGAGTCAACTCATCATCCCGCGCCGCTACCTGGGCCGGCTGCCGGCTTCCTGGCAGAACGCCCGCCTGCGCCTGGCGCCGCATCCGGACGGTGGCCCCGCCGAACTGTTCCCGATCGGAGAGCGGCAGACGCGGCCGAACCATCCGGAGCAGTCGAACCGGTTCTCGGCCGCCTGCGCGGTGACCGCGTACGGCGGCGGCGCCTTCGACCGCACCGGGCTGCTGGAGCAGGGCCTTGCGGTCTTCGTCGCGGATCCGTCCGCGAATGTCGTGTACCGGGCGGTGGTCCACACCAGCGGCGCGGCCGCCGAGGCTCGCCGCGGACGGGCAGGCGTCGAGTTCCTGGCCTCGACCGATCCGCTCTTCCGCCCGGTCAACCTGCGCGTCGGTCCGGAGGGCGCCCTCTACGTGCTGGACATGCACCGCGGCGTGATCGAGCATCCGGAGTGGATTCCCGACCAGATGGAGGCGGCTCAGGATCTCTACGAGGGAGACGATCTCGGCCGTATCTACAGAATCGTTCCATCGGGTGGTCCCCTGGCCCGGGGGGCGGACGCGGGCGGTCTCGACCGATCGCGGTACGACGACCTGGTCCAGGCTCTAGGCCACGACAACCAATGGCGCCGGTTGACCGCGCAACGGCTCCTCGTGGAAGAACACGCCGCGGCGCCGCCGGCGCCGTTGCTCGAGTCCCTTCGTTCGCGTCTTGTCGAACCGGACAGCCCGCTGGGTCGCCTCCATGCCATGTGGACCCTGTCGGGTCTCGGAGCGCTCGACCGCGAGTCCTTGTCGGTCGTCCTCCGTGATCCTCACCCGGAGCTTCGCCGAAACGCCGTGCTGGCCCTCGAGGAGACTCGGGCTGCCCCGGAGCCCTCGTCGGCCGGAGTTCGGGGAACGACAGGACTGGAGGCCGCCCTGGTCGAGCTGATCGGAGACCCCGAACCGGCCGTGCGGCTGCAGGCGATTCTGACCGCCGGCTTCCTGCTCGGTGCGGACGCTTCCGTGCGGCCGGAGTACGGCGCCGCGGTGGTGTCGGCGATCGTGGCCGCACTGGCGCGCCCGGCGGCAGACAGGCCCGTCGCGTCGCTCGCGGAGACCCGGCCGGCGGGCTTCGAGCGCGACGAGCCGTGGCTGCGCCTGGCCGCTGTCTCGGTACTGGCGGCGGACCCCGTGTCGGCTCTGAGAGGCCTGCTCGCGTCCGGCGGGTCGGTCGATCCGGGCGTCGCCGGCCTGGTCGAGCAGGTGGCGGCTCTCGTGCCGGCCGATCGCCTGGACGAGATCGTCGGCAACCCGGCCGTCCTGCGTGTGCTGGCCAGAGCCGACGGTGACGGCGCGGTCCTCGGGCCGGCCCTGCTTGCGGGTCTCACGGCCGCCGTCTCCGGCGCCGGCGACGCCGGAATCGATACCTCGGCCCTTGCGGAGCCTCTGCGGGGCATGCGCCGGGCGGGCAACGATCGTGTTGCGGCGTCGGCCTGGCGCATGAGCTCGGTGCTCGAGGCCGATGTGACCGCGGAAGAAGTCGCGTTTCTCGACTGTGCGGGCCTCCGGGCGGCGGATGCGAGCCGAGAAACGGGGGAGCGGCTCGACGCCCTCGCCCTCTTCGCCCTCCGCCGGTTCTGGCCGGAGAGCGAGGAAGGGGCCGGCGCGGCATGCCCGGAGGCGAGCTCCTCGTCGGACGTCCCAGGTGCGACCTGGCTGGAGCGGGTGGGGTACCTACTCGATGCAGCCCATCCGGAGGCTGTGCAGCGGGCGGCCATGGCGGAGCTTTCCCGGGCCGGGGAACCCGCGGTCACCGCCTACGTGGTCGAGCGCTGGCCGTACCTGGGTCCGGCCGCCAGACGGGACGCCGGTACCTACCTCATCCGGGGCAGGGGGCGCCACGGCGCGCTCCTCGATGCGATCGAGAGCGGCCGCATCCGGCTCGGCGAGATGAACTTCATCCTCGAGCGGCGCCGTTTCCTGCTGCGCTCGCCGGATCCGGAGATCCGACGGCGGGCGGCGAGTCTGTTCGACGACGCCGGCGTGGTTTCCCGCCCGGAGGCACTCGCTGCGATGCGGCCGGCGCTCGGCCTCGAGGGCGACCCGGAGCGAGGAGAGGCGCTCTTCCTCGACCTCTGCGCCCGCTGTCATCGCATCGACGGGCACGGGGCCGGGCCGGGCCCGGACCTCTCCGGCATCGGCCGCAAGAGCGCGGAGACGCTCCTGCACGACATCCTCGATCCGAACGCAGCGGTCGATACCGCCTACGTGAACTACATCGTCGAGACGGTCGAGGGCGACGTGTTCTCCGGTCTCCTGGCCGCGAGTCCGGCTGGGGGCGTGGTCCTGCGCGCGGCCGAGGACGCACTGATCGAAGTCCCCGCCGAGCGGATTCTCGAAGTGCGCAGCGACGGCCTCTCGATGATGCCCGAGGAGCTCGAAGCGGGACTCGAACCGGCCGACCTGGCCGATCTGCTCGCCTTTCTGAGCCGTCCCTAGCGGCGGACCGCTTCGATCTCCAGGAATCGCTCCTTGAGGCGAACCGCCTCTTCGAGATCGAGCACCAGGTAGATTTCGTTCGGCCGCGGCCCCCGCCGCAGGTAGTCGTAGAGGTAGGCGGGGAGCTTGTCGTGCCTGCCGAGAGCTCGCCAGACGGCCTCCTCGGCCAGGTCGCGGGCGCGCTCCAGGAACGGCGTAGCGACACGGTGTTCGAAGGGCCGCAGGTCGTGCATCGCCTCGAGAGCCAGGTAGTTCAGGCGGCGCGTCGTCTCGTCGACCGGGTACGACAGAACGGAACCGAAGGGCAGCTCGTCGCCGAACCAGGGCGGCAGGGACTCCAGGGCGGTGTTCGGTCCAAGCGGGTAGGGCTCCGCCCGGGTGGGATGGTTCGTGTAGAGCAGCAGGTCGCCGTCCCACTCCCGTTCCTCCAGGGCTTCGATCAGGGCCACCGTCGTGTACTGGTGGTCGGCGTGGCTGTCGAGCAGCGGATTGGGCGCCGCGATCAGGTCGGGCCCTGTCCAGTCCACTTCACGGCGCAGGTCGGCCACCAGCTCGGGCCAACTCGACTCGAAGGGCCGGGTGGCCAACTGCGGCTCGGAGTTGAAGCGACGAAAGTAGCCGGGCTCGTCGAGGTCCGTCAGGATCGGCGCCACGACTGCCGGCCGCCGGCGGTAGAGCGTCCGCAGGGTGCCGTCGAAGTACCCGAGATTCCGCGCCCGGTTCAGGGGCACGTGCCCGAGAAAGGGCACGGTCAGGCTGTCCCAGGTCCGCATCCAGCCCTTGATGCGGTAGTGCTTGCCGGTTTCCGGGAACAGCCCGCCATAGTTCTTGCCGCCGTAGTCGCCCGCGGTCACCGTGACGACGTCGGCAAGAGTTGTGGCGTAGAGGCCGAAGGATGCGATCTCCGCGTCGTCGGGATGGGGAGCAACCACCAGCACCCGGGTCGATGCGTCGATCGGTTCGTTCGCGAACACGACAAGGCGCGCCGGACCGACTCGCCAGCCGATCTGGCGCCCGACCATCTCGATCCGGCCCGGCCCCGCCGCGGGCGAGACGTTGAGGTAACGGCGGCCGGTCGAGCGCGGGGCGAAAGACTGGCTGAAGCTCCGGCCGCCGGCCCGGAACTCGACGCTGGGGCCCAGCGAGGGCAGCAGCACCCTGGTCTTCACGTGGAGTTCGAGGAAGGCCGTGACCCCGGCGCCCGGAGCTTCGTTCGGCCACTCGAAGCCGTTGCGCGTCAGCCGGACGTCGAAGGTCCGGCCGTCGCGGCGATCGAGCGCATAGTCATGCTCCTGACGCGGATCGTGCCGGAAGAAGCTCCGGTAGGAGGATCCGCGGCAGTGTCCCCAGAGCGCGACCGCCAGCAGGGCGATCAGTACCGCGATCCGGTGCCGGTTGAAACGGGGCCGGGAACTCACCGCGGACCGGGTGGCGGCGGGCCGACGTACTCGCAGTGGCCCCGGGCGCCGAGCAGCTCGTTGATCTGATGTCTGACCCCGTCGTCGACTGGCGCCCGACTGCCGTTGGCGCCCGCGGTGACGGTCATCTCGTCGAGTTCGATCCTGAATTCCACTTCGACTCCGCCATTCGGTCCGCCGTTCGACCCGCGATGACGGTGTTGGTCGAGCAGGTCGCGGAGGCGCTCGAGATCCTCGTCGATGCCGTCGGCGGCTTCCGCGGCCTTCGTGCCGTTCAGGTGGATACGGAGGCGCCGGGCGAGTTTCGACTCGGCCTCCGGGATGCCGACCACTCTGCTGACGACGAGGTTCGGATCCTCGCGCCGGCGGTCGACCCGACCGGTGAAGAACAGCACGGCGCCGCGATCCAACGCCGCCTCGTACTCGGCGTAGGCGTCCGCGAACAGGACACCTTCGATCCGGTCGGTGCGGTCCTCGAGTTGAACGATCGCCATCTTCTGGCCGGGATTGCGCCCCTTGCGCGTGCGCGTGGTACGGAGCCCGCCGAGCAGCGCTCCCAGGACGACTTCGGTGTCCGCCGGGAGCGCCTTCAACTGCTCGACGGTCACGTTTCCGAAGCGCCGCAGGACGGCGCGGTGGTCGTCCAATGGATGGCTGGTTGCGAAGAAGCCGAGCGCTTCCTTTTCGTGGGCCAGGAGTTCGCTGGGAGTCCAGGGCGGCACGGAGGGCAAGTCCTGGTCCGCCTCTTCTTCGGCCTTCGAGTCGTCCGCGGCGCCGAAGAGCAGGCTCGCCTGGCCGCTCTCCCGGTCGGCGGCGGCGCGCTGGCCCGCCTTGATGGCCGGTTCGAGGGCCTGGAGCATGGCCGCGCGCTGGTCCTGGCCGTGGATGCGGTCGAAGGCGCCGGACTTGATCAGCGCGTCGATCGCGGTCCGGTTGACGGTCTGCAGCGGTACCCGCCGGCAGAAATCCCACAGACTGCGGAAGGGGCCGCCATCGCCGCGAGCCTCAAGGATGGCGCGCACGGCCTTTTCGCCGACGCCCTTGACCGCTGAGAGGCCGAAGCGGATATGGCCGTTGGGGCTGCCGTGCTCCTCGCCGGGATCGAAGACGACGTGGAAGCGCACGCCGGAGCGGTCGATGTCGGGCGGTCCGACCTCGATCCCCGTTCGGCCGTCCGGGAGCCTTACGCGGGCGCATTCGTCGACGTAATGGACCAGCTTGTCCGTGTTGTCGGCGGCGTACGTGAGGACGGCCGCCATGTACTGGACCGGAAAGTAGGTCTTCAGGTAGGCCGTCTGGTAGGCGAGCAGGGTGTAGCCCACGGAGTGGGACTTGTTGAACCCGTAGCCGGCGAACTCCTCGATCAGGCCGAACAACCGGGTGGCCTGGGCCTTGCCCAAGCCCTTCTCCTGGGCGCCGCCGACGAAGCGCTGGCGGGCGGCGTTGATCGTCTTCCTGCTCTTCTTGCTGATCGCCTTGATCAGCGTGTACGCCTCCCGCAGCGGCACGTCGCCCAGCTCGTGGACAATCTGCATGACCTGTTCCTGGTACACCATGATGCCGTGGGTGTCGGCGGTGTGGCGGTCGACGATCTCGTGGACCTGGGGCGTCGCTTCCCGGCCGTGCTTGCGGTCGCAGTAGGTGCCGATGAGCGCCATCGGGCCGGGGCGGAACAGGGCGTTGGCGGCGACCAGATCCTCGAGCCGATCCGGCTTCATCTGCAGCAGCAGGTTGCGCATGCCTTCGGATTCGAACTGGAACGTGCCGGCCGTGTCGGCGCGGGCGAACACGTCGAGAACTCGCCGGTCGGCGAGATCGATGTGGTCCAGATCGAGGGGGTCCCGACCCTCGGGGACCTCGGGAACGGCGGCCGCGATCGCTTCCGGAGGCAGCGTTTCGCGCACGAGTTGGCGGCAGCGCTCGATGATGGACAGGGTGGTCAACCCCAGGAAATCCATCTTGAGCAGACCCATCTTCTCGACCGTGGGACCGTCCCACTGGGTCACCAGGACGTCCCTCGAGCCCTGGCTGCGATTCGTCGCCAGCGGAACGAGATTCTCCAGCGGCTGCGTCGCGATGACGAGGCCCGCGGCGTGGACGCCGCTGTGCCGCGTGATTCCCTCGAGCTTCCGCGCGGTGTCGATCACCTCGCGGACCTGCTCGTCCTCGTCCTGGAGATCCTTGAGTTCCTTCTCGCGCTCCAGCGCCTGACCGATCGTCACGCCGAGCTCGCCACCGATCAACTTGCAGATGCGGTCGACCTGGGGGAGCGGCAGCTCATGCACCCGTCCCACGTCGCGGATCGCGGCACGCGCCTTCATCGTGCCGAACGTGACGATCTGGGCGACGTAGCCGTACTTCTCGCGCACGTACTCGAGGATCTCGGCCCGGCCGTCCTGGCACAGGTCGATGTCGATGTCCGGGTACTCGCTGCGGTCGGGGTCGGTGAACCGCTCGAACAGCAGCCCGTAACGCACCGGGCAGGCGTGGGAGAGTCCGAGCGTGTAGCCGACCATCGTGCCGACGCCCGACCCGCGGGCGGTCGCCGGGATGCCGCGCTTGCGGGCTTCGTTGACGAAGTCCCAGACGATCAGGAAGTAGGCGCTGATCCGCTTGCCGGCGAGCACCGAGAGTTCGTGGTCGAGGCGCATTCGGTGCGCATCCTCGATTCGGTCGCCGTAGCGCCAGACCAGGCCGGCTTCACTGAGTTCGCGCAGCGCCCTGTCGCAGTCCGCATGGAGGGCAGCCAGTTTCTCTTCGTCGGGCTGTTCGGCCAGGGGCTCGACCCGGTAGCCGGCGCAGAAGCGGTCGAACCACGCTCCGCTTCCGGGCTTCGGTTCCGCTGCTCCGTCCGGGAGGGGTTCAGGGTTCGCGCGCTCGACGCGCACCAGGGGTGCGTGGTTGGCGGTGAAGTCGAGTTCGACGTTGCAGCGGTCGGCGATCCTGCGGGTGTTGGCGAGTGCCTCCGCCGTCTCCCCATCGCTGAACAGCCCGGCCATCTGTTCGGGGCTCTTGACGTAGAGCTCCTTCGGGTAGTGGAGTCGATCCTCTTCCTGCTTGGACTTGCCCGTCGAGACGCAGATCAGCGTGTCGTGGCTGTCCCAGTCCCCGGCGGTGAGGAAGTGGGAGTCGTTGTCGCATACGACAGGCAGGTCGAGGTCCCTGGCGAGGCGGAGAATCTGCTCGTTGACTTCGTCCTGCTCGGCCGTCTCGTGTCGCTGCAACTCGAGGTAGAAGCAGGACTCGCCTTGCTCGTCCGCCGGGAAGGTCTCCCGATGCCATTCGGCCTCGAGCCGTGCCCGTTCGTAGTCGCTGTCGGCGCCCGTCTCGATGTGTCGTCTCAGGTGGTAGGCAAGGGAGGAGCCGAGGTGGCCGTTGATCGCGATCAACCCCTCGTTCCACTGGCGCAGAGTCTCCTTGTCCATGCGCGGCTTGTAGTAGAAGCCCTCGAGGAAGCTGTCGGAGGAGAGCTTCACCAGGTTCCGCCAGCCCGTCTCGTTGCGTGCAAGCAGCACCAGGTGGAACCCGCCGTCCGCTACGCCCTGCGTTTCCTTGTAGCGCCGGTCGGACGTTTCCGTCTTGATGTCCGGCGCGACGTAGGCCTCGATGCCGAGGATCGGCTTGATGCCCTTCTTTCGGCACGCCTCGTAGAAGGCAACCGATCCGTACAGGTTGCCGTGGTCCGTGAGAGCGACGGCATCCATGCCGAGCGCCTCGATGCGGTCGACCAGAGGCCCGATCCGGTTGCCTCCGTCGAGCAGCGAGTACTCGGAGTGGAGGTGGAGGTGGACGAAGTCCGGGGCCATGCTCGAGAGGATGAGTCTGCGCCGCGGGCAGTTGGGCCGGGGACCTTTGCCGCGTCGCGGTGACAAGGCTAGCTTCTCACCGCGGAGTCACCGGCGCAACCACCGAAATCCGGGTTTCGGGTGCTGGTTCCCGTCTAGATCCGTGTGGCCGCGGCGTCAGCCAAGAGGACTCCGGCGCTGGTCAAGGCGCCGCTCCTGCCCCTGGCCGCTTTGCTCCTCGTCGCTCTCCTCGCTGACGGGCGCGGCCGCGAACAACTCGGCGCCTTCGCCCCGGCGCGGCCGGTCGTCGCCGAAGTCGGCGTTCCAGCGTTCGGCGCGGCGTCCTGGCAACGCGCTGGCGACGGCTGGGTGGCGAAGGTCCGGGTCTTCGCGGTCGAGCAGGCGGGCCGAAGGGTCTCCGGGCCGTACCGGGCCTGGCTTCGGCTGCGAGGCGCAGAGCCTCCACCTCCCGAGCGAGAGCTCCGGGTACGCGGGTACTTCAGCAGACGGCAGTCCTACCTGAACCTGAACGTCTCCGTCCCGGGCGAATGGGGACTGAACGTGAAGAGCAGGCTGCTGCTGGAGGGCATGGGCAGGACCCCGGGCGGGATCGAGCGGGCGGCGCTCCGACTGCGGCGGGGGCTCGTCGCCGCGGTGACGTCGACGGGCCGGCAGGGGTCGATACTGGCCCAGGCCCTGGTTCTCGGCGACAGTCGCCGCGTGCCGCCGGACTGGAAGACGGGGCTGCGGCGTGCCGGCCTGTCCCATCTGCTCGCGGTTTCGGGTCTCCATGTGGGCCTGATCCTCGGGGGCTTCTGGTGGCTGTTCGGCGGCCGCTCGACTCGGCTGACCGCGTTCGGCAGCGTGACGGTCCTCGTGCTTTACGCGTGTCTCGTCGGGCCTCGGCCGTCGCTGCTGCGGGCGGCGCTGATGGCGCTGCTCGTCGTTCTCGCACTCCTGCTCGACCGGCCGCCTCAGGCCCTAAACTCGCTCTGCGCCGCGCTGATCGTGATCCTGTCCTTCGACCCGCAGGCCGCCTTCGACCTTGGCTTCCAGCTCAGTTTCCTCGCGACGGCGGGGATCCTCCTGCTGGCGCCGCGGCTGCTCGAGACGTGGCGGCCACGAGGCCCCGGAGGGCCGGGAGGCCGGGTCGTTGCCGGCCTGGCGATAACCGTCGCAGCCCAACTCGCCACCTTGCCGGTCACAGCGGTCCGGATCGGTCTGTTGACGCCCTTCGCGCCGGCGCTCAACCTGCTGTTCGTGCCCTGGACTGCTCTGGCGCTGGGGGTTTCGCTGCTCTGGGTCCTCTCGGTGGCCGCAGCCTCGCTGCCCGTGCTCCGGATCGTGGCCGGGCCCGTCGGAAACGTGCTCCTTGAGTTCCTCGATGTTCTGGCCTTGCCCTTCTCCTGGCTCGCGCACCTTCCCGCCGGGTCGTGGCTGGCAATGCCCGTGAGCGTCGAATCCGGAGCCGCGCTGACGCTGGCGATCTGGCTTGGATTCCTTCTGTCCGGTCTCCGGTGGGTGGTCTACCTGCTGTCGCTGGTACTGGTCTGCACGCCGGCGCCGCCGGACGCCGAGCCCAGGCTGGTCATGCTGGATGTGGGCCAGGGGGAGGCGCTGCTCCTGGGGAGCGGTCGCCGTGCCCCGGTGATTCTGGTTGACGGCGGAGGCTTCCGTCAGGGCAACTTCGCCGAGGCGGCGCTGCTCCAGGCCCTGGCGGCGGAAGGGGTGCGCCGGATCGATCTCGCCGTCCTGTCGCACGGAGACGCGGACCACTGCCGAGGCCTGCTCGAACTCAGTCGATACCTGTGGATCGAGCGCCTGTGGGCGGCGGGGGTGGAAGTCCGGGACGGCTGCGGCCGGGCGCTGGCGGAGCGGCTGTCAGGACGCGTTGAACTGGTCGAGCGCGGTTACGTGGACACGGTCGGCGCCTGGCGGCTCGAGGTCCAGCATCCGGCCCCGGAGCCGGTCGCCGACGGCAACTCGGCGTCTCTGGTGGTGCGCGCCTGCGCCGAGGGCGCCTGCGTGCTGCTGACGGGCGACCTCGAGCTTGCCGGCGAGAGGGAGCTCCGGGCCTGGACCGGAAGCCAGGGGAGCGCGCTTCGAAGTGACGTGCTCAAGGTTGCTCATCACGGGAGCCGCACATCGACCGGAGCCGAGTTTCTCGATGCCGTGGCTCCGCGGCTCGCCTTGGTGTCGGCCGGCCGACGCAACGCATACGGCCATCCCTCGCCCGACGTGATGGCCCGGATCGAGGCCCGGGGAGCGCACGTTCTGCGCACGGACCGCAATGGGCGGATAGAGATCCGCTTCCGGCGCCAACCCTCGGGGCTCCGGCGCTTCGTCTACCAGGTTGCAGCTTCGCCGCGCGGAAGCGTCCGATGAGGCCGGTTATCCTGCGCGGATGCGGGACCTCCCGTGGCAGGTGATCGCGGTCCTGGGCCCGACGGCGACCGGCAAGAGCGCATTCGCGCTGAGGCTTGCCGAGGATCTCGGCCGAAATGGCCTCGGAACCGAGTTGATCAGCGCCGACGCGTTGCAGGCGTATCGCGGCTTCGACATCGGTACCGCCAAGCCGGGGCCGCGAGAGCGGCTGCGCGTGCGGCATCACCTGGTCGACATGCTCGAACCGCATCAGGTCTTCTCGGCGGGGGAGTTCGCACGCCGGGCCCGCGCCGCGGTAGAGCAGATCGAGGGCCGCGGACGTCTTCCCATCCTCGTGGGCGGTGGCGGTTTCTATCTTCGTGCTCTGTTCGAGGGTCTCGCTCCGGTGCCGCGGATACCACTCAGGGTGCGGACGGGTCTGCGAAGCGAACTGCGCTCTCTGGGGCTCGATGCGTTGTTCGAGGAGTTGCGCACCGTCGACCCGGAGAGCGCGGCAAGCCTGTCCGCCGGCGACACACAGCGCATTCTGAGGGCACTGGAAGTGGTCCGGTTCACTGGCCGGACGCTCCCGAGCTGGCATCGCGAGGGTTCCGAACTGGCGCTCGACAGACGGATACACAAGGTTGGATTGACCCTGCCGAGAGCCCTTCTGTACGATGCTATCGAGGCGCGGGCCAGACGCATGCTGGAGCATGGCTGGCTGGCCGAAGTGAGGCGCCTACGGGAGTCGGGCGGCGCCGCGTGCGGGCGCTCCTGGCGTGAGTTGCCGGCGTGTCAGGCCATCGGCTACCGGCAGTTCGCCGATCACCTGGATGGGAAGTTGACGCTGGAGCAGGCCCTGGAAGCGACGATCCGCGACACGCGCCGCTACGCCAAACGGCAGGAGACCTGGTTTCGCCGGGAGACCGACGTCTGCTGGATCGACGTCTCGCGACGAGGAGTCGTCGAGAGGGCGCTGGAGGGAATCATCGCGGCTCATCTCTCGGCACGGGCAGCGGCGGCGCCGGCATGAATACCCACCGGTACGGACCGGCCGCCCTGGTCCTCGCGACGCTGGGAGTTGGGGCTTGCGCGACCAGCTCAACCCTCGAACCGCCCCCGCAGCTTCCCAGTGTGGAAGTCGACGCCGAGGTTCGCGCCTACCTGCGGGACCCCCTGCTCGGCTATGGGCGGAACATCCCGGAGCAGAGCCGCTACGAACTCCAGTCCGCGTCAAGGGCACTCGGGCGCGGCGAAACGCCGGTCGCACGGGCCGGTGCCGAGACCCTCCTCGGGATCGATCCGACCCTGCTGCCTGCCACCGTGTTGCTGGCGCAGACGGCTCTTGCTGAAGGGGAACTCGCGCGGGTCGTCGACCTCCTGAAGGAGCCCCTGGCGGCTCGGCCCGGCTATGTCGCAGGCCAGCTCGTCCATGCGCGGGCGGCTGAACTCCTGGGCGATGCCGTCACCGCCTTCGGCGCCTACCTCGGGATCGCGGGTGTCGATCAGGAGGCGGCGGCTCGGGCCGCGGCCCTTCGCGCCCCCGCGGTCGCGAAACTCGCCGAACGAACCGGGGCGGCGGTCGAGGAGGGCCGGTTGACTGACGCCGGGGTGGCACTCGCCACGCTTCGGGAATGGGCACCGGACGACACCGCGACGGTCGATCTCAGACGGCGTCTGGCGCGCGCTCGTGGGAACTCCGAGGAGGAGCTGGAGGCGACGAGGGAGTTGATCGCTGCCGGCGGGACGTCACTGGAGCTGCTGCAGCGGCAGGCGGCGCTCGAGGTCGAGAGTGGTGAGACGCGCGTCGGCCTGGAGCTGTACGAGCAACTCGCGGAACGCCATCCGGAGAACGTCGAGATCGCGGCGGCGCTCACCGCGGCACGATTCACCTGGCGCACGAAGCTGCTGCCCGACCGGGTGGCGCGGCTACTCGACGCTTCGAGCCTGTTGCGGGGTGACTTCGCGACTCTCACGTACTGGCTCGTGGCGGGCGTGCGAACCGGTTCGGCCGGCGGTACGGTGATTGTCAGTGACATCGTCGAGCACCCTCAGCGCCGGGAGATCGCCCGCGTTCTGAATCTGGGCCTGATGGCGCCCGTCGATCCGGCCGTGCGGAGGTTCGCTCCGAACGACTACATGCGCCGCGGTGCGGCGCTTGCCGCCCTGCTCCGCATGCCGGGCCGGCTCGGTAGCGGCGCAGCCTGTGTGGGGGATGCCGGGGGTCCGGCGACCGAGGATGCGGACGGCGTCTGCGAGGCGGCGCTTCGTTGCCGCCTGATCTCCGAGCCCTCGGAGTGCCGGGCCGAGGCGGCGATTTCCGGGAGCGAAGCGACGGAAGCCTTGCGCCGTACGCTCCATCTGATCCAGTAGTTCCCGGCTGAGGGCTGCCGCCAGCCACCCACGACCCAAGCAACTTCTGGAGATACCTGGAGGACCCTGCGATGACCTCACCCGCTTCCGCCGCGCCGCCCGCTCTCGATCGGGAGCGAGCGGTCGTACTCGTGATCGACATGCAGGGTCGGCTCGTCGACCTGATGGATCGGCCCCGGATGATCCTCGACGGAACGGCCAGGCTGCTACGGCTGGCGCAGATGTTCGACCTGCCGGTGATCGTGACCGAGCAGTACCCGCGAGGATTGGGTCCCACCCGCGAGGAACTCGAGTCGGTCATCGAGGAAACGGATCCCGAGGGTACGAGGACGCGCCGGGTGGAGAAGGACTCGTTCGGCTGTTGCGGCGAGCGTGCGTTCGAAGAGGCCCTGGCGGCCGCGAGGCCGGATCTCGAACCGGCGGCGCAGCAGGTCGTCGTGGCGGGGATCGAGACCCATATCTGCGTCGTGCAGACCGTACTCGACCTCATCTCGCGCGGCACGGACGTTCACGTGTGCTGGGACTGCACGAGTTCGCGGGGTGAGGAGTACCGGCGCCACGCGCTCGATCGCATGGGCATGGCCGGAGCACAGATTACGAACCACGAGTCGGTCGCCTTTGAACTCGCTCGGGACAAGAACCACCCGCAATTCAAGGGAGTCAACCGAATGCTCCGGGAGGGCCAGATCGCGTGACCGGTTCGGCGCGAGTGGTCCTCGTGGCGCTTGGAATGGCGGCCGCGCCGCTCTGCGCGCAGCCGACGAGCCCGGCGACTACTCCGGCGGCCGGCCCCCGGGGGGCCGACGCGGAAGCCGCGGTGCGGGCGACCTTCGAGGCCTACCGTCAGGCACTGATCAGCGGAGACGGCGAACGGGCGGCGGCGCTGGTCGACCGGGCGACCGGCGACTACTACCGGGAGTTGAAGCGACTGATCCTGGAGGGAAGCGAGGAGGACGTACGGCAGCGGACTTTCGTCGACCGCTTTCTGGTCGTGGCGTTCCGGCATCGCTTCGATGTGGCCGAGTTGAGCGCGATGGAGCTCGCCGACGTGATCGCGCGGGCGATGGAGATCGGCTGGATCAACTCCGCGGCGATCGAGCAACTCGCCGCGGGTGCGGTGCGGATCGAGGGTGACGAGGCCTGGGCCGCCGCCCGGACGCGGGCCTCTCTCGAGGACCCTGCCCTTGCCGGCGGCATCGACGAACTGGAGTACCGCTTCGTGAACGAGGACGGAAGCTGGAAGTTCCGGTTCAGCGCGCTCGTATCGTCGATCGACGAGGTGATGCGGAGCCTGGCGGAACAGCTCGGCGCCGATGAGGACGACCTGATCTTCACCCTGGTCGAGTCCTTGACGGGAGTCGAGGTGTTGCCCGAGGTCTGGGACGCGGTCGAGCACTGACGACGCGGCGCAACCGGCGGGGGGACTCCCGCCAGCGGCGGCCGAAGTCGGTGTCCGGGGTGCGGTACGATCCGGCCGTGCCGATCCGGCGAACAGCGTGTCTGATCGTTGCCTCCGCTCTGGTGGCGGCCGTCGGCGCCGGCATGCTTGCCGGCGGCGCGGCGCCGGAGCCGGGTCCCCAGGTCAGGGGTCCCGACGATCGACAGGATCCCCGCACCCGTTACCGCCGCTCGCTTCCGCCTCAGGCGATGCGCATGTTCGAGCGCTACATGCCGCGGCCGGTTCATCCGGAAGAAGTGCTTCGCGAGTTCTACTTCACCCGCCTGGCGTACAGCGGCCAGAGGTACATGGGAGGCGCCAGTTGGTCGGTCGATTTCCCCAAGGCCGACCGCCAGTTCATGGTCGGTCTGAAGCGGCTGCTCGACCAGTTGGACGCCTACGACTACGACAATGCCATCGTGGCCACGGACGAGAAGCTCTACCGCTATCCCTTCCTCTACTCGGTCGAGGTCGGCTACATGATGCTGAGTCCGGACGAGCGCGAGCATCTGCGCAGATACCTGCTGGCCGGCGGCTTCTGGGTCATCGACGATTTCTGGGGCAGTTGGCAGTGGGCCAATCTGGAACGCGAACTGTCCGAACTCCTTCCGGAGTATCCGATCGTCGAGATCCCCCTGGACCATCCGATCTTCCACTGCTTCTACGACGTCGAGGAGATTCTCCAGGTGCCGAACGTGGGCCAGGGTCGGTACGGCGGCCCGACCTGGGAGCAGGACGGCTACACGCCGCACGTGCGCGGCATTTTCGACGACCACGGTCGCCTGATGGTGGTGATCAACTGGAACACCGACCTCGGCGATGCCTGGGAATGGGCGGAAGACGAGTGGTACCCGGTGCGGTTCTCGCATTACGCGTACCAGATGGGAGTCAACTTCGTCGTCTACGCCATGTCGCATTGAGCTGACGTCCCGTCGGCCCACTTCCGCGTCTCTTCGTTCCTCATGGCTGGTCTTTTCGAGTTCCTGTTCAAGTATCGGCCGGCCCTCTTCGACGAGGGCCGGTTCGCCCTGGCCGCCCCCGGCTGGATGCAGCTTGCGGCGCTGATTGCCGGCGCCGCGCTCGTGTTCGCCGCGTTCACCTACCGGCGGATGCGCCCCGGTCCCAGCGGCGGCGCCGAGCGCTACCGCTGGCTGCCGCCGACCCTGCGCTCCCTGGCCATCGGGGTGCTGGTCCTTTGCCTCATGCAACCGGCCCTGGTGCTGTCGACCGTGGTGCCGCAGGAGTCCTTCGTCGGCGTGCTGATCGACGACTCGGGCAGCATGGCGATGCCGGATGAGGACGCCGCCGAAGACGGTACCCGGGGCGGAGCGGTTCGGGAGACCCTCTCCGGGGAGCCGGGTTCGCTGCTGGGGCTCCTCGAGGAGCGATTTCAGGTGCGCCAACTGGCCTTCGGCCGCGCTGCGGAGCGGATCGAGTCGGTCGACCAGCTCCGGTTCGCTCGCGCCGACAGCCGGATCGGCGAGGCTCTGATCGCAGCTTCGGACGAACTGGCCGGATTGCCGCTTGCCGGCGTCGTCCTGCTCTCCGACGGCGCGGACTCGGCGCCGGCGGAACTCGGCGATGCCCTGCTGGCGCTCAAGGCCGCGGGGACGCCGGTCCATGCGGTCGGGCTCGGCCGCCAGGACATGGAAAAGGACATCGAGGTGTCGCGGGTGGTCGCGCCCAGGCGGGTGCTCCAGGGATCCACGGTTGAGGTCGAAGTCACCCTGAGCCAGACCGGGTTCGGCGGACGCAGCGTGAACCTCGAGGTCGAGGATGAAGGCCGCATCGTGAACGTGGAACCGGTTACCTTCCCGCGCCGGAGTTCCGCTGTCACGGCCCGGGTGACGTTCGCGGCCAGCGATGAGGGGGCGAGGGAGTTCCGTTTTCGCGTGGCCGGCCAGCCGGGGGAGGAACTGATCCTGAACAACGAGCGGATCGCCCTGGTCGAAGTGACGAACAGGAGGGAGAAGATCTTCTTCTTCGAAGGCGAGCCGCGTGACGAGTCGAAGTTCCTGCGGCGCGCGGTCCAGTTCGACGAGAACCTCCACGTCGTTTCGATGACCCGCCAGGCGGCGAACAAGTTCTACGGCATCAACTTCGACGAGGACACGAAGCGGTTCGACGGCTTTCCAAGCCGCCGAGAGGACCTGTTCGAGTATCAGGGCGTCATTCTGGGCAGCATGGAGGCGAGCTTCTTCACCCACGACCAGATGCGAATGCTGGTCGACTTCGCCGCCCAGCGAGGTGGCGGCGTGCTGCTGCTCGGCAGCCGACGCTCGTTCTCGGAGGGCGGTTTCGCCGGTACTCCGATCGCCGAACTGTCGCCGCTCGTCCTCTACGAGGTGGAAGCGACGTCGGGAGGGGGCCGTCCCGAGCTGATCCACGACCTGCAACTCGAATTGACGCCCCAGGGCCGCGCCCATCCCGCGACGCTGCTGCGCGACGACCGGACCGAGTCGAACGAACTCTGGTCGACATTGCCTCGGCTCTCCGCGTATCAGCGGGCAACCGAAGTGAAGGCCGGCGCGACCGCGCTGTTGAGTGCGCAGAGCCCCATGGCGCGCGAGCCGCTTGTCGCTCTGGCGCATCACCGGATCGGCCGCGGACGGGCGATCGCCTTCACGCCGCACGACTCCTGGCACTGGCAGATGAGCGCCGACATTCCGCTCGAGGACCAGACCCACGAACGGTTGTGGCGCCAGATGCTGCGCTGGCTGGTTTCGTACGTGCCCGATCAGATCGAGGTCGAGACGGATCGGGACCGGTTCGAGCCCGGCAGCACCGTGACGCTGCGCGCCATGGTGCGCGACGCGGCGTTTCGGGAAGTGAACCGTGCGCAGGTCACGGCGGCGATCGAGCTGCCCTCCGGTGATGAGGCTCTCGTTCCGCTCGACTGGTCGGTCGAGCGCGACGGCGAGTTCGTCGGCACGTTCGTGGCCGGCGAACGCGGTCACTACCGGGTCGCGGTCGACGCGCGGTCGGAGGGCGAACTGCTCGGTGTCGCGGCTTCTCGCTTTACCGTCGACACCCTGAACGAAGAACTCTTCGGCGCTGCTCGCCGGGACTCCGTGCTGGGGAGGATCGCCCGCGAGACCGGCGGCCGGCAGTACGACCTGGACGAGATGGCGAGCCTGGTCGAGGACCTCTCGGTCAGCCGGGAAGGAACGACCGTCCGCGAGGCGCGGGACCTCTGGGACATGCCGATCCTGTTCCTGCTGCTCGTCGTGCTCCTGGGCGGGGAGTGGGCGGTGCGGCGCCGTCTGGGGATGGCGTGAGGCGCCCCGGCCGCAGGTGTCTGGCGGCAGCGGCGTTCGCGAGCTCGCTCGCCATTGCCCCGCTCGCGGCGGATAGCCATCTCCTCGTGGTGACCGGGGTCGGCGGCGAGGAGGTCTACACAGAGCGCTTCCACGCCTGGGCGACGCGCGTGGTGGCCGCCGCGCTCGAGGCGGGCCTGAGCGAGGAGAACGTGGTCTACCTGGGCGAGAAGCCCGAACTCGATCCGGAGCGGATTCGCGCCCGGTCGACGGGTGAGAACCTGCTCGGTGAAATCGAGGCGCTCGGAATGCGGTCGAGTGCCGGCGACGACGTCTGGATCGTGCTCTTCGGACACGGCAGCGGTTCCGCGGGGCCGCCCCGATTCAATCTGCCGGGACGGGATCTGGTGGCCGAGCAGTACGCGGCAGCGCTCGAGCCCCTGTCGAACCGTCGCCTCGTGTTCATCAACGCGAGTTCCGCCTCCGGGGGCTTCGTGGCGCCCCTGGCCAGGGAGGGGCGGGTGGTGATCACCGCCACCAAGTCCGGGGCCCAGGGCAACGAATCGCTGTTCGGCGGCTACATCGCGGAGGCCCTCGACGGCGCCGCGGGAGACCAGAACAAGGACGGGCGCACCTCCGCTCTGGAGGCGTTCGAGTTCGCGCAACGCGAGGTCGAGCGTTACTACCGGCAGGTAGGCCAGATCCGAACGGAGCACGCGCTTCTCGACGACAACGGCGACGGCGAGGGAAGCATGGAACCGGCGGGCATCGCCTCCTCCGAGCCGGGCGACGGGAGGCTGGCGAGCCTCATGCTTCTGGGCGAGGAGCCGCTTCCCGGAGCGCGGACGGAGGAGACCCGGCAGTTGGCCGAGCGCCGCGGTGAAATCGAGCGTCGGATCGACGAACTCCGGTTGCAGCGGAATTCGCTCGACGAGGAGGTCTATCTCAGCGAGTTGCAGGATCTGATGGTTGAACTCGCGCTGGTCGACCGGGAGTTGCAGGCGGCCGGGAAGACGGCCGACCCTGAGAACGAGGGCGCGGAAAGTCCTGACGGGAATCCGGACTGATGGGCGTGGGCCGCGACACACTCGACTGGTGGATCGGACGGTTGGCGATCGTCCTGGCGGCGGCCCTGTGGCTGCCGCAAGTCGCCACGGCCCAGGACGGGCCCGTTTCGCTGGACGAGATCGAGCAGTGGATCCTCACCGGCCGCTACGAAGAGGCGGTGGAGCAGCTCGACGCGCGGGACGACGCGGCGGACGATGCGCGGCCGCTCCGACTGCGCGTGGAAGCGCTGATCTCGACCGGTCGCTACGACCAGGCCGACGCCGCGTTCGAGGCCGGAAGTGGGGCGGCTCTCGGCTTCGGCGTGCTGCGCGGCAGGGTAGCTCTCCTTCGAGGCGATCGGGAGGCGGCCCTGCGCTTCTTTGAAGGGGCCCGGGCGGCCCGGGGACCGGACGCCCTCGTCGCTTCGTTCGAACTCGCACTGCTGGCCTGGGAGCGTGGCGAGATCGAAGAGGCGACCGGTGGCTTCTACGAGATGATCGACGCCTACAACCGCGGCGCTGTCAACACGGCGGAGGAACTCGTAGCCGTAGGGCAGGCCTGCCGGCTCCTGGGGCGCGACGATCCGGAGCTCTTCAAGGACGCGCTGCGCGCCTACGACGAAGCGGTTGCGCTGGCTCCCTCCTGGCCGGTGCCCCGGATCCGGATCGGCGAGCTGTTCCTCGAGAAGTACGACAGTTCCCAGGCCCGTTCGTCGCTTGCCGACGTGTTGCGGTCCAATCCCCGCCATCCGGAAGCCCTGCTCGCGATGGCGAGGACAATGCGGTTCGACGGCGATCCGAGAACGCAGGCGGTCCTGGACTCCGCCCTGGAGGTCAATCCGAATCTGATCCCGGCGCGCGTGTTCCAGGCCCGGCTGCGCTTCCAGGCCGAGCGCTTCGCCGAGGCGAGAGAAGAGGCGGAGAAAGCGCTCGAAGTCGATCCGGGTTCCTTCGCGGCCCGGACTCTGATCGCGGCGGCCGCCTTCCTCGAGGGGCGCGACGAGGACTTCGAGGGTCTCCGCGACGGGGTCCTCGCCGACAATCCGCGCTACGCGGAGCTCTTCAACGACCTGGCGGACGCCAGCGTCGACAACCGGCTCTACCCGCAGGCCCGCGACTTCGCCGCGGAGGCAGTGCGCATCGATCCGAAGTCCTGGCGAGGCTACGGACTGCTGGGCATGAACCAGCTCCGGCTGGGCGATATCGAGGCCGGACGGGCCGCTCTGGAGACCTCCTTCGCGGGAGATCCGTACAACGTCTGGACCAAGAACACGCTCGACCTGCTCGACACGTTCGGCGACTACCGAAAGGTGGAGAGCGAGCACTTCGAGTTCCACATCCACGACCGCGAGGCCGACCTGCTGGCCCCATACATGGTGGAGCTGGCGGAGGAGGCATGGGCGACCCTGTCCGAGCGCTACCGCTTCGAGCCACCGGCGCCGATTCGGGTGGAGGTCTACCCGTCGCACGCCGACTTCTCCGTACGGACCGTGGGGCTGGCGGGACTCGGCGCGCTCGGCGTCTGCTTCGGACCGGTGATCGCTCTCGACTCGCCGTCGGCACGCCAGGTCGGTCACTTCAACTGGGGCGGTACGCTCTGGCACGAGATCGCCCACACGTTCACCCTGCTCGCGACGGACTCGAAGATCCCCCGCTGGTTGACCGAGGGGTTGTCCGTCTTCGAGGAGCGACGTGCGCGACCCGGCTGGGGTGACGACGTGCAGGTCGGCTTTCTCACCGCGCTACGGGACGGCGAGCTGCTGGGCATTGCCGAGATCAACGACGGCTTCGTGCGGCCGAAGTTCCCCAACCAGATCGCGCTGTCCTACTTCCAGGCGTCACTGATCAGCGACTGGATAGAGGAGAACTACGGCTTCGACGCGATTCTCACGATGCTCGAGGGCTATCGCGACGGGAAGAGCACGGAGGAGGTCTTCGAGGAGGCGATGTCCCTCGGCCTCGACGACTTCGACGAACGGTTCTTCGGCCATCTCCGGGCGCGCTTCGCTGGCGCCATGGCGTCCCTCGGCGAGGCGCCGCCGGAGCCTGACGAGGAGGAGCGGGAAGCAGGCGAGGGCGGACCGTCCCGCGCGCCGACACGCAACCCGTTCGCGACCCGCGGACCGGATCTCGACGCCCTTGCGCGCGCGGCGAAGGAGAGCCCTGACGACTTCAGAATCCAGATGACCTACGGCGCGGCCCTGTTCCGCGAGGAGCGCTTCGAGGAGGCGGAGGCTCCGCTGTTGCGCGGCCGTGACCTCTTCCCGGACTACGTGGGTCCCGGGAACGCCTACACTCTGCTGGCCGAGATCTACCGCCAGCAGGAACGCGAGGAAGAGGCGATCGAGACGCTCAACACGTTGGTGGCAAGCAACGAGATGGCCTGGGATGAGCATCTGACTCTGGCCGATCTGCTTCAGAGCGCAGGCCGCGCCGAGGAGGAGGCGGAGATCCTGGAGCGGTCCCTCTACATTTCGCCGTACGATCTCGACGTGCACCGCCGTCTCGCCGAACTCGCCTCAGCCTCGGGCCGCTTCGATCTCGCGGTCCGGGAACGCGGCGCCCTGGTCGCTCTCGATCCGCCCGATCGCGCCGTCGCGCTCTACGAACTGGCGCGGGCCCAGCGTCATGCTGGTCAGCCCGAGCAGGCGCGGCGGACGGTGCTGCGATCGCTCGAGGTGGCGCCCGGATACGACGCGGCGCAGGAACTCCTGCTCGAGCTGGTGGGGGAGGGATCGTGATCCGCCGCGGGAGCGCGCTCCGGGGTCGTTCGGCAGTCGCCGGCCTCGTCGCCCTTGTCGTGTTGGCGGGCGCCCTGTTCGCCCGCGACGATTTCTGGCGGGCTCCGAAGGTGGAGACGCCGTCGTTCCCCTACTCCGGCGGCTTCACCTTCGCCCGGATCAAGTTCGAGCCCACTCGCTGGGGCGGCGGACCGTTCATGTGGGGTCTGGATCTCAAGTGGAACCACGACTATCCGGACGCGGAGCGGAACTTCACCCGGATCGTCGAGGAAATGACCCATATCGACGTGTTCACGGGCGGCGGCAACGTGATCGAGCTGACCGATCCGCGACTCTTCGAGCATCCCTGGGCCTATCTCTGCGAGCCCGGGTTCTGGAATCCGACCGAGGAGGAGGTCGCCAACCTCCGCTCGTACCTGTTCAAGGGCGGCTTCCTCGTCATCGACGATTTCTTCGACGTACGGGGCTATCCCCTGCAGTGGGAGAACTTCGAACGCCAGATGGGGCGGCTGCTTCCCGGCTACGAGCTGGTGCCGATGACGATCGATCACCCGGTCTTCCGGTCCTTCTTCCGCCTCGAGGACCTCGACTTCGACCTCGACCTGCCGAACATCTACCCGGTGCGGGGAAAGATCTACGGCGTGTTCGAGGACAACGATCCGACGCGGCGCCTGATGGTCGCCATCAACTACAACATGGACATTGGCGACTTCTGGGAGTGGTCCGAGTACGCGATCTACCCGGTCGACGTGACCCAGAAGGGCTTCAAGCTGGGCGTGAACTACCTGATCTACGGCATGACTCACTGAGGCGGGCCCGGATTCCCGACAGAGCCTTCCACCCGATCCCCCGAACAATGGCCGAACGATGGAGAACTCGATGAACGACACCCTTGACGACACCCCGGAACAGGCGGTCGACGGCGCGCCTGGCGGCCAGGGCCTGACCAGCGAAAGCGACGTCGAGCTGGCGGCTCGGCTGGCGGCGGGCAGGGAGCAGATCATGACCCAGCTCGCCAAGCAGATCGTCGGCCAGGAGGACGTGCTGGGACAGGTGTTGATGACGCTGTTCGTCGGTGGCAACAGCATCCTGACGGGGGTTCCGGGGCTGGCCAAGACCCTGATCGTGCAGACGGTGGCCGAGATTCTCGATCTCGAGTTCAGCCGCATTCAGTTCACGCCCGACCTGATGCCGAGCGACATCACCGGCACGGACATCATCCAGGAGGATCACGAAACCGGCAGGCGCGAGATGGTCTTCATGCAGGGGCCGATCTTCGCCCAGATCGTGCTCGCAGACGAGATCAACCGGACGCCGCCCAAGACCCAGGCGGCTCTGCTCGAAGCGATGCAGGAGCACCGGGTCACGGTGCAGGGCCGGACCTACGACCTGCAGCAGCCCTTCTTCGTGTTCGCGACCCAGAACCCGATCGAGCTGGAGGGCACCTATCCCTTGCCGGAAGCCCAACTCGACCGTTTCATGTTCAACATCGTGATCGACCATCTGCCCGAGGACGAGGAGATGGAGATCGTCGACGCGACGACGACCGTGCGGGAGTTCACGCTGGAGACCCACGTCACGGGCGCCGACCTGCGTGCGTTCCACCGTCTGGTGAGACGCGTACCGATCGCCGATCCGATCCTCCGCTACGCCGTCCACCTGGTGCGGATGACCCGGCCCGACACGCCCGAGGCGCCGGACTTCGTGAACCAGTGGGTGCAGTACGGCGCCAGCGTCCGCGCGGCCCAGTTCATGGTGCTCGGCGCGAAGGCCAAGGCGCTGATGGATGGCCGCTACCACGTCGCGCACGAGGACGTCCGGGCCCTCGCGGCGCCGGTCATGCGGCACCGCATCCTGACCAACTTCCACGCCGAGTCGGAGCGCATCACGACCGACGAGATCGTCACCCGCCTGCTGGAACTCGCGCCCGTAACAGCGAGCGGCATGAAGTGACGGAAGCGCGGCGATGAGTTACGGCCGGTTCGTCGACACCCGGACGCTGAGTCGCATCAGCGGTCTGGACCTGCTCGCCAAGACGGTGGTGGAGGGCTTCGTCAGCGGCCTCCACCGCTCGCCGTTCCTGGGGCGTTCGATGGACTTCGCGGAGTACCGCGCCTACCAGCCCGGCGACGACATTCGTCGCGTCGACTGGAAACTCTTCTGCCGCACGGACCGTTTCTTCGTGAAGGAGTTCGAGGCGGATACGAACACGAACCTGACCATCGCGCTCGACGTTTCCCGTTCGATGGACTTCGGCACCGGGCCGTTGACCAAGCTGGACTACGGGCGCTACCTGGCGGCGTGCCTCGGCTACTTCGCGTCCAAGCAGAAGGACCGAATCGGCCTGGTGACGTTCGACAGCAAGGTGGTCGACTTCGTTCCGCCAGCGGCCAAGCACCTTCAGGTCGTCCTGCACACGATCGACCGCGTCGAGCCGGGCGGGGGAGGCAGCCTCCGTGAACCGCTCCTCGAGATCGTGGATTCAGTGCGCCGCCGGAGCATGGTCGTCCTCATCTCGGACTTCTACGAGGAGCCCGAGACGGTGATCAAGGCGGCGGCAGGGTTCCGACACCAGGGCAACGACGTGATCCTCTTCCACCTTCTCGATCCGGCCGAGCTCCGGTTCGACTTCGAGGGCGAGCTCGATCTGCGCGATCTGGAAACCGGTACGAGACAGGCGGTGATGCCGGACGTACTCCGGGACCAGTACCTCGATCTGATTCGCGAGCACACGCAGGCTCTCGATCGGTCCCTGGTCGAGGCCGGAATCGACTACACGCTGGTCGATACGTCCCAACCTCTGGACGCGGCGCTGTACAGCTACCTCTCGGCGCGTCTCTACGCGATGAAGGCCAGGTAGGAAACCCGTGGGACTGCTGGCGCCTCTCTTCCTCCTCGGCCTGGCCGCGGTCGCGGTGCCGGTGATCATCCACATGCGCCTGCGGCACCGAAGTCAGGTCGTCGCGTTTCCGTCGCTGATGTTCATCTCCAGGGCGCCCTATCGTTCGGTCCGGCGCCGGCGTCTGCGCGATCTTCTGCTGCTGGCCCTGCGCTGCCTGGCGCTGGCGCTTCTGGCGGTGGCCTTTGCGAGGCCCCTGTTCCAGGGCGACGCGGCGGTAGGCGCGGCACAAGCCAACCGGCTGACCGTCGTGCTGCTGGACAACTCGTTCAGCATGGGCTTTGGCGGCAGGTGGCAGCGAGCCACCGCGGCCGCCGCCTCGTCGTTCGCCGGGCTCGGGGCAGGAGATCGCGGGGCCCTGATCGTGTACTCGGACCAGGCGGACATGGTGGCTGCTCCGACCCCGGACGGGGCCTTGCTGGCAACGTTGGCGAGCGAGGCGGAACTCGTTCCGCGCGCCACGTCTCTGCTGCCAGCGATTCAGGTTGCTCGCGGCGTGCTGGCGGACGCGGGAAGCGTCGCCGTACGGGAACTCGTGATCGTCAGCGACTTCCAGCGCTCCTCCTGGGCGCCGGACAATGTGGCCTCCCTGCCCCAGGGCGTTGAACTGCGTCTCGTCGATGTTCGTTCGGACGACGAGGACGAGGGCAACGCGGCCGTCACGGATGTCGTGCTCGACCACACGCGCGTGCCGTCCGGAAGCGCTGGATCCGGCGAATCCGGAGCGGGCGACCGGGAACGGGTCGGCATCGCCGCGCGCGTCAGCTACCAGGGGGTCGGTGGTCCGGCCGACGAGGAGCAGGCGGCCGAAGCCCTGCGTGCGGAGGTCGACCTCCTCTTCGACGGCGAGGTCGTCCAGACCAGGGCCGTGGAGCTGCCGCTCGACTCGTCGACGATGGTCAGTTTCGCGCCGGAAGTTCTGGAGCGCGAGCGCACGACCCGGGGTACGGTGCGACTCCGTGAGGACTCTCTCGATACGGACAACGAGTTCCACTTCGTGCTCTCCCCGGCGCACGAGGTCGGTGTGCTGGTCATCGAACCCGGCGGCGACCGGCGACGCAGCCGCTACCTCGAGGAGGCGCTGTCGCTCGGCCGCCGTCCGTTCCTGCGGGTGAACCGGGTCCAGGCCGCCGGTTTGGAGCCGGCGATGCTGGGAGGCAAGTCGGTCGTCGTGATCAACGATGCGGCAGGTCAGCTTCCCTCCGCGGCGGGCGCGGCGGTCGCCCGCTTCGTCCGCGAAGGCGGCGGTCTGCTGCTCGGGGTCGAGCGCGGTCTGGACTCGACGTCGAGTCTGCTCAGGGACCTCGGAGTCGAGAGTTCGCAGCAGGTGGACCGGCTGTCCGGTACCCCCGGTTCCCTCGCCTGGTTCGACACGGGCCACCCGGTGTTCGATGTCTTCGCGGCGGCGAGGAGCGGTGACTTCTCATCGGCGTCGTTCTTCCGGTACCACCGGCTGGAAACGCCCGAAGGCGCGCTCCCGATCGCCCTGTTTGACGACGGCGCACCGGCTCTGCTCGACCTGATGCCCGCGCTGGCGGACGATGGGACCGCGGGTACCGACCCAGGTGGCAACGGGCGCGTCCTGGTGCTCCCCACGTCGTTCGACACCTTCTGGAACACCCTGCCGCTGCAGGCCGTGTTCCTTCCCTTCGTGCACCGTTCGGTGCAGTACCTCGCCGGCTACTCGCTGCCCCGTTCGTGGTACCGGGTGGGCGAGGTCGCCTCGGTCGAGTTGCCGGGGACGGCGGGAGGCGACGGCGACGGGTACGTCTCGGTCGCCCCTTCGGGAGGGGAACGGCGCCTCGGCATACGCGGCGGCGACCTTCTGCTCGATGTGGAGGAACCCGGCTTCTACGACTTCCGGGCGGTGCGAGCGGATGTCACGGCCGAGCGCCTGACGCTCGCGGCGAACGTGCCGGTTTCCGAGTCGGACCTCGGGACCCTCGACCTCGATGAGTTCATGTCCCGCATCAGACCGGATCAGCCGGCGGAGACCCCGGCCTCCCTGGCGAGCCCCGTAACGCCCGAGGAGCGCGAGCAGCGACAGCGGCTGTGGTGGTACCTGATCGCCGCGGCGGCGGCGGTTCTGGCGGCCGAAGGCCTGTTCGGCAATCGCCGTCGACGTGCGAGCGCAGCGCCAGTCGTGACAGCATGGAGCCCCACCGGCGAGGAGACGTGATGGCAGCGAGCTTCGATCCCATCTACGACGCGACCTACGGCGAGCTGATGAGCGTGATCCGGCGCGTTCGGGCGCGGTGGCGCGCCAAGGTGGCCCTGCGCGGTCTCCTCCTGCTGACGATGGCCGGATTCGCCGCCTTTGCCATGTCCGTATGGGGCATGGACTACTTCCTCTACAGCGAGGGCGCGGTTCAGATTTTCCGCTGGCTGACCTACGTCGCCCTGATCGCACTGGCGGTCCGGCTGCTCGTGGTGCCCCTGGCTCAGCGCGTATCCAAGCATCAGGTGGCCCTGTACGTCGAGGAGCATGAGCCGACACTCAAGGCCTCCGTGCTGAGCGCGGTCGAACTCGGACCGGTACGGCAGGGGTCGGCTGGCGATGCCGAACGGGTGTCGCCCGAACTCCAGCGGCGGGTGCTTGAAGAAGCGATCGAACGCTGCCAGAACAGCGGTTTCGCGTCCCAGATCGAGCGCGGACCGCTGCGCCGCTTCTCGGTCGCCCTGGCGGGCGTGGCGGGCGCCGGCATGGCCGCGGTCCTTCTGAGTCCGGCGTTCCTCCAGCACGGCGCCATGCTGCTGTTCACGCCCTGGAAGGCGGCCGCGGCGGACAATCCCTACCAGTTGCGCGTAGGGCCGGGCAGCGTGACGGTGGCTCGTGGATCGGACCAGTTGATCAGCGCGGCTGTCCTGGGCTTCGATCCGGACCGCGTCGAGGTCGGCCTCCGCCCTCTGGACGCGAGCGGCGACCCGCAAGGCGATTGGCAGCAGTGGTCGATGAACCGGGTGCCGACGAACCAGGTGACCGGGGACGTCGACGCCGAACTGATGATCGGTGAGGTTCGGGCCACGCACGACTTCATCGCCCTGAACCTGCGCGCAGACACGGACTACTACGTGGACGCGTCCGGGGTGCGCTCGCCGATCTACCGTATCCGCGTCAAGGACCTGCCCTACGTGGAGCAGATCGACCTGCGGTACGAGTTCCCGGGCTACAGCGGTCTGTCCGACCGGACGGTGGAGGACGGAGGAGACATCGCCGTCCTTTCGGGCACGAACGTCCTCTTCAGCATTCTGCCGATCTTCGAAGTGCCGGAAGGACGGCTTCTGATCGAGGGCGAGGAGCCGATCGACCTCAGCCTGGGAGATGGGCGGCTGACGGCCGCCTACCGGATCAGCGGCAACACGTACTACCGCATCGAGTTGATGGACGAGGAGGGCCGCTGGCACCGGGCATCGGCGGAGTACATGATCACCGCGCTGGAGGACCAGCCGCCGATCGTCCGTTTCACGAATCCCGGGCGCGATATCCAGGTGACCCTGGTAGACGAGGTGTTCGCCGAGGTGGAAGCCGAGGACGACTACGGCGTGAGTCGCCTGGGAATCCGCTACGCGATCAATGGCGGCGAGGAAACGGCGCTGAGCCTGCTGGACAGCCGGTCTTCGATGAAGAAGGTCAGCGCCGGACACACACTCTTCCTGGAGGAGATGGAACTCCAGATCGGCGATTCGATTTCCTACTACGCCGAGGCCTGGGATCGCGGGCGCTCGAAGCCGGTGATCAGCGACATCTTCTTCCTGGAGATCAGGCCGTTCGACCGGAACTACAAACGTGCCGAACAGGGCGGCGGTGGCGGCATGGGAGGCGACGGCGGTTTCGACAACACGCTGTCCGTGCAGCAGAAGATGATCATCTCCGCGACCTTCCGTCTGGTGAGGGACGCGGAGGAGTACTCGGACAGGGAGATGTCCGAGAACCTGACCACGGTCGCCCTGATGCAGGGGCGGCTGCGGGACCAGGTCGGCTCCCTGATCACGCGGATGGGCAACCGCGGCCAGCAGTTGCTTGGGGACGAGGAGTTCTCCCGGATCATCGAGTTCCTCCAGCAGGCCGGCACGGAGATGGCGGTCGCGCAGAGGGAACTCGAGGCCGAGCGGCCCGACGAGGCGATGACCGTGGAGAAGCAGGCCCTGGCGTCGCTGCAACGAGCGGAATCGGCGTTTCGCGAACTGACGGTGTCGTTCCAACAGGGCGGCGGCGGTGGCGGCGGCGGCAACCAGCAACTGTCGGAAGATCTCGCGGACCTGTTCGAGCTGGAGCTCGACAAGCTCCGCAATCAGTACGAGACGGTGCAGCGCGGTGAAGCGGAACAGACCCAGGCCGAGATCGACGAACTGATGCAGAAGCTGCGCGAGCTGGCTCGCCGGCAGCAGCGCGAGAACGAACGCCAGAACCGGCTGCGGGGCCGCCAGCAACAGGGCGGTGGCGGTGGCGGCAGCCAGCAGCAACTGATCGACGAGACCGAGGACCTGGCGCGGCGGCTGGAACGGCTGGCGCGCGAGCAGCAGCGTTCGGAGCTCCAGCAGACAACCCAGGCGTTGCGGGAGGCGGTCGAGCAGATGCAGCGCTCCCAGGCCGGCTCCTCCGGTTCTCAGTCGAGCGCCGGGGCGCAGGGCATCGCGGCCCTGGACAAGTTGCGCGACGCCCGTCGCCTGCTGGACCGAAACCGCCGTCAGCAGCTAGGCCGGGACATGGAGGAGCTGCAGCAGCGGGCAGAGCGTGTCTCGCAGATGCAGAGCCGGATCGAGGAGCAGGTCGAGGAACTGGCGGGACAGGAAGGGGAAGACGGCCGCCGACGGAGCGATCTCACGGCGCAGGAGCGTTCGGAACTGATCGAGCGGATCATGGAGCGCAAGGACCGCCTGACCGACGAGGTCGGCGGCCTGGAGGCCCAGCTCAACCGGATGACGAGAAGCGCTCGCGACGAGCAGCCCGAGGCGGCGCGCAAGCTGCAGGCCTCGGCGGAAGTCATTCGTGACGAACAGTTGAAGGAGAAGATCCGCTACTCCAAGGGCGTGCTGGCCGGACGGGACGCGGAGTTCGCGCGGCTCTTCGAGGGTCAGATTCGCCAGGACATCGACGAGGTGATGGAGCGAATCGCCGAAGCGCAGTCCAGCGTCGGCGAAGGGGGAGGCGATCGTCAGGACCGCATGCTCGAGCAGGCCCGGGACCTGGTGGAGAACATGTCTTCATTCGAAGCGCGCCTGCGCGACCGCGCCGAGGCGGGGGCCCGGCTCGGCCAGCGTCCCGGTCAACGCGGTGAACAGGAAGGTCGCCAGCAGGGAGGCGAGCAGCAGGGCGGTGAACAGCAAGGTGGTGAGCAGTCCGGCGGTCAGCAGCAGGGCGGCAACCAGGAAGGCGGGCCGGGCGATGCCTCAGAGCGGGGCGGCGCGCGCAATCAGGAGGGAGGCGGCAGAGACTGGGGCCGTCCCAACCAGTACGGGTCGAGCTCCGGCGGCTATTACCAGCCCGGCACCTTCACCACGGAGGATCTGCGCCAGGCCGAACGCGAGTTGGGCCAGCGACAGCAGGACCTCGACGCTCTGAGGAGGGAACTCCGGCGCGAGGGGATGGAGACCGCCGACCTGGATCAGCTCCTGCGCCAGATGGGCGATCTGAACCTGCTCGGGCTCAACAAGGATCCGCTGGCCCTCGAGCGTCTCCGCCGCGACATCGTCGAAGGGCTCCGGCAGTTCGAGTATCGCCTGTGGCGAGAACTACGCGGCGCCGACACGGAACGCGTGTACCTCGGCAACTCCGATCAGGTCCCCGCCGGCTACCGCGAACTCGTCGACGAGTACTTCCGCAAACTCGCGAACGAGAGCTAGCTCCGGGGCCGACGCGCCCGGGGCTCACCCGGTTCGCCGCTCGCTCAGGTCCCCGTCGGGATGTCGTTGTAGGGAACGTCACGGTCGACGCGGATCTCGCCGGGGAGACCGAGGACGCGTTCGGCAATGATGTTGCGCAGGATTTCGTCGGTGCCGCCGGCGATGCGGAGGCCGGGGGAGTAGAGGTAGGACTGCTGGAACAGGGCCGATGCCGGCATCAGGGAGGGGTCGGTGACCACGCCGCCCATGTCCATCAGGTCGGCGCCGAAGGACGAGACGTTCTGCAGCTTGGACGCGGAGATGACCTTCCCGATCGAGTTCTCGGGGCCGGGGACCTTGCCCTGCGAGAGCGCGGTCAGGGTCCGTGCCTTGGTGTGCTTCATCCCCATCGACTCGACGTACCAGTCGGCGATCCTCTCGCGCACGGCAGAGTCCTCGAGTGCGGGCCTGCCGTCGAGCAGGCAGTTCGCGGCCAGCTTCATCACTTCGCGGAAGTCCGGCGGCGGGGCGTCACCGACCGCAAGGCGCTCGTTCATCAGGGTCGCTATCGCCACCTGCCAGCCCTCGCCGATGGCGCCGAGCCGCTGGCTGTCGGGCACGCGGACGTTGGTGAAGAAGACCTCGTTGAAGTTCGAGCCGCCGTTGATCTGCTTGATCGGCTTGATGTCGATTCCTGGTGACTTCATGTCGATGAAGAAGAAGGTCAGGCCCTTGTGCTTGGGCAGGGAGGAGTCGTGGCGGGCGACCAGGATGCCGTAGTCCGAGTAGTGAGCGCCCGAAGTCCACACCTTCTGACCGTTGACCACCCAGTCGTCGCCGTCGCGGTGGCAGCGGGTCCGTAGACCGGCGACATCGGAGCCGGCGGCCGGCTCGGAGAACAACTGGCACCAGACTTCCTGGCCGCGGATCATTGGCGGGATGTAGCGCGCCTGCTGCTCCTCGGTGGCGTACTTCGCCATGATCGGACCGCACATGCCGAGTCCGATGCTGAAGAAGCCGGTCGGGACGTCGAAGCCGGCTTCCTCCTGGTCGTAGATGATCGTCTCGATCATCGGCCGACCCTGGCCGCCGTGCTCGATCGGCCAGTGGCGGCAGGCGTAGCCGGCCTCGGCCTTCATGTTCTGCCACTTCTTGGCGAGAATGAGCCCTTCCTCGGCGTCCAGCCTGCGGCTGACGCTGGGGCGGTCCTTGCGTGGTTCCGCGTTGGCGGCGAGCCAGGAGCGGACCTCGCTGCGGAATGCAGCCTGTTCGGGAGTGTCGTTGAAGTCCATCAGGCGGCCTCCTCTTCCAGACCGGAGATCAGTCGGTCCTTCCATACCCCTTCACTACCGATGCTGAGCGCCAGCAGCTTGGCGCGGCGGTAGTAGAGATGGCAGTCCGACTCCCAGGTGAAGCCGATGCCGCCATGCGTCTGGATGTTCTCCTTCGACGCGAAGTGGAATGCCTGGATCGCCGCCACCCGCGCCGCGGCAGCCGCCACCGGCAGCTCGGGAGCGTCGGTCGAAAGGGCCCAGGCGCCGTAGTAGCAGTTGGCCCGGGCGAGTTCGTTCTTGATGTACATGTCCGCGAGCTTGTGCTTGATCGCCTGGAAGGAGCCAATCGGCCGGCCGAAGGCGTAGCGGCCCTTCGCATAGCCGATCGCCATCTCGAGACAGGCGTCGGCGCCGCCGAGTTGTTCCATGGCGAAGAGCACCGCCGCGCGATCCAGGACGCGGTTCTTGAGCTCCCAGCCCTGGCCGGACTCGCCCAGGAGCTCCGCCTCGGCGCCGTCGAAGGTGATCCGGGCGTTGGATCGTGAGGGATCGAGGGTGTCCACCTGCTCCCGCGACACGCCCTCGCCGCCAAGATCGACGACGGCCAGTGACGTGCCGTTTCCGTCCCTGGCGACCACGATGCAGAAGTCGGCCACGTCGCCGTCTGGCACGGGCACTTTCGTTCCGCTCAGGCGCCCGTTCTTGAGCGTCGTCTGCAGGTTCGCCTCCGTGGCCTGACCAGGACCTTCGGAAAGGGCGAACGTGCCGATCGCCTCGCCGGCGGCCAGCCTCGGCAGCAAAGCCTGCTTCTGGTCGTCCGAACCTCCCAGGAGCAGCGCCTCAGTTGCCAGGTACACGGAGGAAGAGAAGGGCACCGGCGCGATGGTCCGGCCCAGTTCCTCGGCGACGACGCAGAGTTCGAGGTAGCCGAAGCCGATCCCGCCGTACTCCTCGGGGATGGCGATCCCGGGCGACTCGTTGGCGCAGATCTGCTGCCAGAGATCGCGGGCGTACGGTTCGTCCGCGTTCTCGAGCACGCGCCGGGGTACGGTCGTGTCGCAGGCGGCACGGAGGAAGCCGCGGGTCTGCTGTTTCAATGCCTTCTGGGCATCCGAGAAATCGAAGTTCATGGCTGCTCCTGGGTCGGTTTCGGACGCGGAGTGTAACAGCGAACACGTGGCTCTCAGACCTCGTAGATTCTGCCCTCGATCAGGGCTTCGATCTCGAGGTCGCGGCGCTCCAGCATGTCCTCCCCCAGGTGCGTGAGCAGCAGCTTCCCGCAGTCGAAGAGAGGCCGCCGGGCGAGGAGTTCGCGGTAGTTCAGATGGTTCGGGATCGGCCGGTCGTAGGAGTTGCATTCGCAGATGAACAGGTCGGCGCCGCGGGCGGCATCGACCAGAGCCCCCGTCCACTCGGTGTCGCCGGAAAAGGCCAGCACGCTGCCTCCGTACTCGATCCGAAAAGCGTAGCTCGGCGCGCCGGATGGGTGGACGACCTCGAACGGGATCACCCGAAGACCGCCGACCTCGGCCGGCTGTCGGTCATGGAGTTCGACGATCTCGAGCTCGAAGGCGAGGTCGCGCCTGCTGGACGATGGGTAGAGCGCCTCCCGCGCCTGCGCCAGCCGCTTCGCGAGACCGGGCGGACCGGCAAGCGTGAGCGGCGCGGTGCGCCGGGCGCGGTAGTGGGCGTCCGACAGGAGAAAGGGCAGGCCGCCGAAGTGGTCGCCATGCAGGTGGGTGATCAGGATCGTGCGAATCGTCGCCGGCTCGATTCCGCGGCCCTTCATCGCGGCGAGCGAGGTCGCGCCGCAGTCGAGCAGGGTCGGAGGCAGGGGTCCGCCGCCGGTCTCGCCGCGGAGCAGGAAGCAGGTGTGCAGCCGCCCGCCGCTGCTGAAGGCGTCGCCGCAGCCGAGAACCTGAAGTTGAAGCGTCACGTGCGGGTAAAGGAGAATCTGCGCGCCCCGGTACGGCGGCGCCGGCGGGCGGCATGATAGAGCACCGGCACGATGCGGTAGACGAGGACTGAGAGGAGATCGGGCGATGGGAGACGGCAGCGGTTTCGAGACGATCCGCGTCGAGAGCGACGGCAACCTGGGGTTTCTCACGCTGGCGCGTCCTGAACGGCTGAACGCCGTGGACGGGACGATGCTCCGTGAACTGGCCCAGGCCGCCGCCTGGTTCGACGGCAGGAGCGAGGTTGACGTGGTCGTGCTGCGAGGGGAGGGCCGCGCCTTCTGTGCCGGCGCCGATTTGAAAGCGATGGGCGGCGCTTCCGACCTGAACTGGCGGCAGCGTCGCGAGGCGGGTCAGCTCGGCCGCCACGCGATGGACGCGCTGGAGCGGATGCGAGCCCTGACGGTAGCCCAGGTCCAGGGGTACGCGGTCGGCGGCGGCTTCCTGCTCATGGCGGCCTGCGACCTCCGAGTGGTCGCGGAGGACGCCGTGTTCTTCATCCCCGAAGTCGAGCTCGGCCTGCCGCTGGCCTGGGGCGGCGTGCCGCGGATGGTGCGCGAGATCGGCCCCGCCCTGACCAAGGAGCTGATCATCACCTGCCGGCGTTTCGGTCCGTCGGAGGTGGCGCCGATGGTCAACCGGATCGTCGGGCCGGAGCGTCTCGAAGAAGAGGCCCTGGAGCTTGCCCGCAGTCTGGCCGCGATGCCCACGGTACCCGCGGCGATCACGAAGGACCACGTGAATGCGGTCAGCCGTGCCATCGCCGGCGCGACCGACTTCGCCGACGGCGACACCCTCCAGTGGGTGCGGGCCGATGCCGAGTCCGAGGCGGCGCGGCTCCGCTACACGGAGCGCACGCTCGGCGGCAACCGGACCTAGCGCGCAGGGGTTAGCCCGGTGACTTGTGGACCTGGCCGACCCGCATGACGAAGCGGACGTCCTGGAGTTTCGTGACGTCGGCGATCGGGTCGCCCTCGACCGCAATCAGGTCGGCCGCCTTGCCGGCAGTGATCGAGCCGGTCTCCTCCCAGATGTCGAGCAGCTTCGCGGTGACCGTCGTCGCGGACTGGATCGCCGTCATCGGCGCCATGCCGCCCTCGACCATGTAGAGGAACTCCTGGGCGTTGCTGCCGTGGGGGCAGACGCCGCAGTCCGTGCCGAAGGCGATCGGCACACCCGCCCGATGAGCCTTGGCGAAGGTCTCCTGGATGGCCGGTCCGATGGCGGCCGCCTTGGGCCGGATGATCTCCGGAAAGTAGCCCGGTACCGCGGCCTTCTCGGCGACGAAGTTGCCCGCCGAGATGGTGGGGACGAAGTACGTGCCGTGCTGCTTCATCAGCTCGAACGCCTCTTCGTCCATGTAGGTGCCGTGTTCGATCGTCGTCACGCCGGCCCGGATCGCCCGCTTCATGCCCTCCGCGCCGTGCGCGTGGGCGGCGACCATGAAGCCGTAGTCCTTCGCCGTGTCGACGATCGCGCGGATCTCCTCCTCCGTGAACTGCGGGTTCTGACCGCTCTTGGCCAGGCTCAGGACGCCGCCCGTGGCGGTGATCTTGATCAGGTCGGCGCCCTCCTTGTAGCGCTGCCGGACCGCCTTGCGGGCGTCCTCGATGCCGTTGACGATGCCCTGCCTGGGGCCTGGGTCGCCCTGGAGGTCCGCCCTCATGCCGTTCGTCCGGTCGCCGTGGCCGCCGGTCGTGGCGAGGGAGGTGGTCGCGGCGAAGATCCGCGGCCCGGGCATCTCGCCGCGGTTGATCGCGTTCCGCACGGCCAGGATCGCGGTCGTTTCGCCGCCCACGTCGCGGACGGTGGTGAAGCCGGCGAGCAGCGTGCGCTTCGCGTAGATCAGCCCCTTGACCGTGGCGTCCGCCGGAGTCTGCTGGAACCGTTCGAGATAGGACGCGGCGCCGGCCTGCTGCGAAGTCAGGTGAACGTGCATGTCCATCAAGCCGGGCAGAACGGTGTGGCCGGAGAGGTCGATCAGGGTGTCGCCGTCCTCCGGATCGGCGAGCCCTTCCTCGACGGCCATGATCGTCTCGCCTTCGACGACGATCGTGTGCCGGCCGAGCACCTCGCCGGCTTCGACGTCGACGAGGGCGCCGGCGTGGATTACCGTGCGACCGTCGGCGCCGAGGGCGGAGGATGAAGCCAACAAGAGGAGCGGTGCGAAGAGGAAGAGAAAGGCCGCGAAACCGCGGTGGAGGTCATGTTTCATCGTGCGGGACTCCGGAGTCGGACGGGAAGGGGTACGGACTGTAACGCAGGGACCGCCAGCCAACGGAACTGGGTGCGCCGGCGTCCCCGCCGGCTTCTGAAAGACGCGCCGCGGAGCGGCGACGATTCCTCCGGCGCCTACCTCCCAGGTTCCGTCGAGCCCGATCCGAACCGGCCCACGGCCCAGGTCAGGAAGAACCCGGCGGCGGCCAGGACCACCGCCGATCCGAGCTGGCTGACGCCTGGTGGGGAGGCCTCGAAGGGCCAGAGACCGACAACGGCGCCCAGCAGAAGGCCCAGCAGCACTCCCAGGGTCGCCTGCCGGAAGCGTCGCAACGCGAATCGCACCGCGTTGCTGATGACCGTCGCGCCGACGACGATGCCGATCAGAACCGGCAACAGGACCGTGCCCGCCTGGAGCAGGTCCGCCGCATCGAGCTCCCTGAGCCCCTGGTACAGCAGATCGACGGCGCCGAGGATCGCTTCGTACTGCCCCAGGACGAGGAGCAGGTAAGCGCCACTCAGGCCGGGCAGGATCATCGCGGCGGCGCCAGCGGCGCCCGCGATGGCGAGGAGGAGCGGCCCGCTGCCCGATAGTCCTTCGGAGGCTGGGGCGCTCTGGGCGATCGCGAGCGTCGCCATCGCCGCGAAACCTCCCGTCGTGCCGCCCCAGAAGCTCCGGTTGGCCGGTCGGGCGAGACGCCAGACAAGGGGCGCGCCCCCCAGGGTCAGGCCGATGAAGGCGCTGTACATCATCCAGCGCTGGTGAACCACCAGGTCGCGCAAAAGGCCTGCCAGGAGCAGAATCGCCAGACCGCCTGCAACGGCCACGACGGACAGGAGCAGCAGGGGCTGGAGGCGCAATCGCAACCGGGTCGTATCCGCCACCGCCTCGATGAACCGGGGATAGATGCCGACGGCGAGCAGCATCGTGCCGCCGCTGATTCCGGGCACCAGATTCGCGAGGCCCATCAGGGCGCCGCCAGCGACCGCGCGCGGTACCCAGGATGCGGCTCCCGGGGCTTCGGGCCCGGTCTTACGCTCGGCCATCGGGTCGAGTCTAAGGGCGCTTGACGATCCGGTGCACGATTGGTCTAGCGTTGCGCCCATGACGAACTACGACTACGACCTTTTCGTGATCGGCGCGGGTTCGGGCGGCGTGCGCGCCAGCCGGATGGCAGCCGGCCACGGCGCGCGGGTGGCGGTGGCCGAGGAGCGCTACCTCGGCGGCACCTGCGTCAACGTCGGCTGCGTGCCGAAGAAGCTCCTCGTCTGCGCCTCGGGCTTCGCGGACCACTACCGCGAGGCCTCCGGGTTCGGCTGGACGGCGGAGCGGCCCGCCTTCGACTGGGGGCAGCTCATCGCGAACAAGAACCGGGAGATCGAGCGCCTGAACGAAATCTACCGCGGCCTGCTGGACGGCGCCGGCGTGGAACTGCTCGAGGGAAGGGCAAGATTGGTCGATCCGCATTCGGTGGAGATCGAAGCGGGGGATGGCGGTCGACGGCGGGTTACGGCGGACCAGATCCTGGTCGCGGTGGGCAGTTGGCCCGACATGCCGGCTATCCCGGGCATCGAGCACGCGATCAGCTCGAACGAAGCGTTCTACCTCGATCGCCTGCCGGAGCGCTTCGCGGTGGTCGGCGGCGGCTACATCGGCGTCGAGTTCGCGGGTATCTTCGCCGGCCTCGGTTCCGAGGTGACCCTGATCTACCGCGGGCCGCTCTTCCTGCGCGGATTCGACGAGGAGATTCGAGTTCACCTGGCCGAGGAGATGCGGACGAGAGGCATCGATCTCCGGTTCGACAGCCGGGTGGAGTCGATCGAGGAACTGAAGGCGGGTGAGGCCGATCGTTTGCGGCTCCGCCTCGACGACAGCGACACGATCTCATGCGGCGAAGTGCTCTACGCCACCGGCCGCCGGCCCCTGGTCGCCGACCTGGGACTGGCTGACTGCGGAGTGGCGCTGGGCGAGAACGGCGAGATCCTCGTCGACGAGTACTCGCGCAGCAACGTGCCGAACATCTGGGCGATCGGCGACGTAACGGACCGGCTGAACCTGACCCCGGTGGCGATCCACGAGGCGATGTGCCTGGCCCGCACGCTGTTCGGCGGCGAGCCGACCCCGGTGGACCACGAGACCGTCGCCACGGCCGTCTTCAGCCAGCCGCCGCTCGCGGCGGTGGGTCTGACCGAAGAGGAGGCGCGGGCCCGCTACGGCGAAGTCGACGTCTACCGGAGCCGCTTCCGACCGCTCAAGCTCACGCTGACCGACAACCAGGAACGCACCCTGATCAAGCTGATCGTGGAACGGGCCACGGACCGCGTCCTCGGCGCCCACATGCTCGGCGCCGACGCGCCCGAGATCATTCAGGGCCTGGCGGTCGCGGTGAAGATGGGCGCCACGAAGGACGACTTCGACGCCGCGATGGCGATCCACCCAACTTCGGCCGAGGAGTTCGTCACCCTCCGCTGAGTCCCCACGGTCGGTGGGCCGGCCTGCTGGCCGCCACCAGTGGCGGGACGGTTGTGGCCGGGCCCGGCCCGGTCCAAGGTTCAGCCGGCGTTCCGGCGAGCTTCCACCGCGTCGAGGACGTCGACTTCGAGACGCGGTCCGCCGAGGTCGGCAATCTCGCGCAGGCCGGTTGGGCTCGTCACGTTGACCTCGGTCAGCCAGCCGCCGATCACGTCGATGCCGGCGAAGACGATGCCGAGCCGCACGAGTTCGGGGCCGACCGCGGCGGCGATCTCGCGGTCGCGTTCGTCGACGTCCGTGGCCGCGGGCTGGCCGCCGACGTGGAAGTTGGCCCGCGACTCGCCCTCGGCGGGCACTCGCAGCACCGCGCCCAGCGCCTGTCCCTCGACGAGGATGACCCGCTTGTCGCCTTCCCGGATCTCAGGCAGATAGCGCTGCGCCATGATGTAGCGGCTCTCGTGCCCGGTCGCCGCCTCGAGGATGGCGCTCGAGTTCCGGTCGCCGGCCCTCAGATGGAAGATCCCCTCGCCGCCGGCGCCGTCGAGCGGCTTGACGATCATCTCGCCGCCCATCTCTTCCTGGAAGGCGAGTAAATCCCGGATGCGGCGGCTGACCCGCGCCGGTGGGCAGACCTCCGGAAAGCGGAGCGCGAAGAGCTTCTCGTTCGCGTCGCGAAGCGACAGCGGGTCATTCACGACCAGGGTGCTCTTCGCCACCATGGACAGCAGGTGCGTGGCGTAGAAGAACGCCATGTCGAAGGGCGGGTCCTTCCGCATCCAGACGACGTCGAACTCGTCGAGGAAGGCGGTTCGCCCGGCCCCGACCTCGTACCAGTCGCCGCCGCCGGCCGGATCGGCGGTACGGGTCGGAGTCGCCTTCGCCCGAGGCCGTCCGCCCGGTCCGAGTTCCAGAGTGTCGATCGTGCAGACGGCCAGGTCATGGCCGCGACGATCCGCCTCGCGCAGGAACGCGATCGTCGTGTCCTTCTCGGGGTCGAGACGCTCGATCGGATCGATGACGAAGAGATGGCGCATCGGTGGCCAGTAGGGAAGAAAACGGGCGGCGCAAGCTATCACGCGGTCGCGCCGGCGGAGTCGGCGGCTCCGGCCGTACAATCCGGCGCCGTGGACCGGACCGATCCATGCTGGCTCTTTGGCTACGGCTCGCTGATCTTCCGCCCGGCGATCCCCTTCGTCGAGCACCGCCGCGCCCGTGCCCCCGGTTGGTCACGCCGCTTCTGGCAATGGTCCACTGACCACCGCGGCGAGCCCTGGCGGCCGGGCCGGGTCGTGACTCTCGCGCCTGCGCCGGGAGACGGCTGTTGGGGGATTGCCTACCGTCTCGCCGAAGCGGACGCCGCCGCCATCCTCGCCGATCTGGATGTACGCGAACGGGGTGGCTACGTCCGCATGGAGATCGAACTCGAACTGCACGCGCCTGCCGGGCAGGGGGCTGACACCTCGGCGGCGTCACCGCGCGTCGTGGCGGGCCTCACCTACCAGGGATGGCCCGGAAACCGGAACTACGCTGGTCCGGCCCCGCTCGCCGAGATCGCCGGCCAGGTTGTACGGGGGACAGGCCCGAGCGGCGCGAACGCCGACTACGTTCGCGACCTGGACACGGCGCTCAGGGCGCTAGGTATGGAGGACACCCACGTGGCGGCGCTGGCCGCGAGGCTCGAGGAATAGGCCGCCGCGCGTGGCGTTCGCCAGCGCCGCGGTTCACGGTGCCTCCCGCGTCAATCGACGATCGCCTGCATGATGGCGTTCTGGAAGTCGACCCGGAGCGGACCGCCCGGCGTCTGCACCATCAGAATCGCGGTCAGGTCCTCCCGGGGATCTACCCACCAGGCAGTGCCGAACGCGCCAAGCCAACCGAAGCTGCCGGTAGAGCGGTGGTCGCCGCGGGCCGCGACGCCGTCGAGCACGACATCCACGGTCAGTCCGAATCCCAGCCCGACGGCCCCCACCTTCTCGTACAGGTCACCGACGTGATTCGACCCCATCAGTTCGACGGTCCGGGGGCCCAGGAGCCGCGTTCCGTTCAGCTCCCCGCCGTTGACGAGCATCTGCGCGAACTGCAGGTAGTCCTCGGCCGTCGACCAGAGACCGCCGCCGCCACCATGCAACGTCGTCGTGGCCAGCCATTCCGGTGGCGGGAATAGCTCGAGGCCTTCGGGGGTGCGACGGTAGATCGTGACGACGCGCGGCTTCTTCTCCTCGGGCACGTTGAAGGCGGTGTCCTTCATTCCCAAGGGCTCGAAGACCCGCTGCCGCAGGAACTCGTCGAACGTCAGCCCCGAGGCGACCTCGACGATGCGCCCCAGCGTGTCGATCCCCGCCAGCCCGCTGTACGCCCAGCGGGTGCCTGGCTGGAAGTCGAGGGGTGCCGCTCCGAGCGCGGCCGCCCAGTCCGCGACGGTGCCGGTCTCGTCGCGAGGCGCGATGCGTGACGTCGCCTCGCTTGCCACGCCGCCACTGCCGAGACCCGAGGTGTGGGTGATCAGGTCATGCACCGTGACCTCGCGGTTTGCCGGCACGGTGTAGATGTCGCCTCCCTCGCCCGCGGAGTCCGATCGCCGCATCGCGACCTTCGGTTCCTTGAACTCCGGAACGAAGCGGGAGACCGGATCCGCAAGGCGGATCTTGCCCTCTTCGACGAGCATCAGGATGGCGACGCCGGTCACCGGCTTCGTCATCGAGGCGATCGGGAAGATGGCGTCCTTGCGCATCGGGGCGTTCGCCTCGATGTCCATGAGGCCCCGCGCCTCGAAGTGGGCGACGCGGCCGCGCCGCGCGACGACGGTGACGGCGCCCGAGATCTGCTTCGCGTCGATGGCACCCTGGATCATCTCGCTGATTCGCTCGAGACGTGCCGCGGACATCCCCACGTCGTCCGGCGCCCCGGCGGGCACTTGGGCAGCGGCCGTCGCGACCGCGAGCAGGAAGGCGAAGACGAACGGCACCGGCCACCACGGGCGGGCGCCGTCACGGGCACTGTTGGCACGCACCGGCAAATCCTATCCGGCCGCGCTACGGCGCCATCGCTCCAGTGACGCCGACATCCCGTCCCCGGGGATCGATCAGGACCCCCGGGTTCATCAGACCGTCCGGGTCGACCGCCGCCTTGGCGCCGGCCAGGGCCTGGGCGAAGACGTCGGGGCGCTGGCGGTCGTAGCCGGCCGGCCGGTGGTCGCGGCCGACGGCGTGGTGGTGGGTCACCGTGCCGCCGGCGTCGACGACGGCCTCGTTCGCCGCCAGCTTGATCTCCCGCCACTGCTCCGCGAGGCGATCCCAGTCGCCGAGGGCGGAGAAGGTGAAGTAGGGCGCCGGTCCGTCCGGGTAGACGTGGGTGAAGCGGCAGGTGACCCGGCCGGGCCTGCCGGTCGCCTCCTCCAGGATCTCCGCGGTCCGGGCGATGATCCGCGCGTGGAAGTCGGCGAAGCGGTCCCAGGTGATCGCAGTCTCGAAGGTGTCGCCGATCAGTCCCAGAGGCACGCCAACCTCGCGGAAGTAGGGCCCCTTGATGAAGGCGTCCCGCCAGGCGCCGGCGGCGCCCTCGCGGTGGGAGCGCCCGGCGGAGGCGCTGTGATCGCCGCCGCAGTCGGCGGTCAGTTCGAGTGCGCGCTTCATCCACGCATCGACCGGATGATCAGCGGACTCGAAGCCGAGGACGAGCAGCGACGTCGATCCGTCCCCGGCGCCCGCGCCGGCGGTTTCCTCCGCGTCAATCAGGCGGCAGTTCGAGGGGTAGAGGCCGCTCTGGGCGAGCATCCGGACCGCCTCGGCTGCCTGCGCGTAGTCGGCGAAGTGGACCGCGGCCGAACCTCGGTGTGTCGGACGGTCCTGGAGCCGCATCCAGGCTTCCGTGATCACGCCGAGGATGCCCTCGGAGCCGACGACCATGCGGTCCGGCGACGGTCCGGCGCCGGAGCCGGGCAGTCTGCGGGTCTCCATGACTCCCCGGGGCGTTACAGTCGTCGTCGCCTCGACGAAGTCGTCGATGTGGGTGTAGAGGCTGGCGAAGTGGCCGCCGGAGCGGGTCGCGATCCAGCCGCCCAGGGTGGAGTGCTCGAAGCTCTGCGGGAAGTGGCGCAGCGTCAGCCCGTGCTTCCGGAGCTGGGCTTCGATGTGGGGGCCGCGGGCGCCGCCCTGGATGCGCGCGGCCCGGCTGGCGCGGTCCACTTCCAGCACCTGGTCGAGCTTGAGGAGGTCGACCGTCACGGTGCCCGCGTAGCTGTCACCGACCGCCGGCTCGACGCCGCCGACCACGCTGGAACCGCCGCCGAATGGAATCGCCGCGGCGCCGGCGTCGCCGGCCCAGTCGAGGATGCGAACGACATCCTCCGTCGTTTCGGGGTAGGCGACGAGGTCGGGCGGTTCCGGCACGTCGCGGCGGAACATCCGCACCGCGTCCGGAAAGGACTTGCCGTAGGCGTGGAGGAGGCGCTCGTACGGATCGTCGCGGAACAGACTTGCAAGTGACGAAGGCGGCTTGAGCCGCGGCTGACGCAGCTCGAAGTCGTCGACGCGGGGCACGCTCGCGCGGGGCTCGAGTGAAACCCCGAACCGCTCCTCGGTCTGCGCCCGGAAGGTCCCGGCCTCGGTCGGGGTGAGCCCCTGTCCTTCGTATCCCCAACCGCAGAGCTTGCGTCTCGCTTCGGTCACTTGAGCCTCCCTGGGCGCCGCAGGATAGCGAAGACGCTTCCGTGACCTACAATCCCGGTCCAATGTCCTGGCAGCCAGAGGTCGACGAGATCGAACGCCGCCGGCGCCTGGCGCTGGAGATGGGCGGCGACGAGGCGGTAGCGAAACAGCACGAGCGCGGCCGTCTGACCGTGCGCGAGCGGATCGAGCGGATCGCCGATCCGGGCTCGTTCATCGAGGAGGGCCGTCAGGCGGGAGCCGCCGAGGTCGACGAGGAGGGCCGCGTCGTCGCGTTCACGCCCGCGAACTATGTCGTCGGCTTTGCCGACGTGGATGGCAGTCGCGCGATCGTTGCCGGGGAAGACTTCACCCAGGCCGGCGGCTCGCCGTCGCCGGCGGGGCTGCGCAAGAGCATCTACTCCGAGGAACTTGCCCTCAAGTACCGCCTGCCCCTGGTTCGCTTCCTGGAAGGCGGTGGCGGCAGCGTCAGGGGCAGCGCGGGCCGACAGAAGGGGGCGCCGAAGAAGCCGCCGCGGCCGATGGGGGAGCCGGTCTACTCGCGTGCCCGTTTCTGGTCGATCGCCGAGATTCTGCGGACCGTGCCGGTGGCGTCGATCGGTGTCGGGGCGGTGGCGGGCTTCCCGGCGGCGCGCCTGGTTGCTTCCCACTTCTCGGTGATGACCCGCCACACGGCGCAGATCCTGATCGGCGGTCCCGCGCTCGTCGAGCGGGCCCTGGGCGAGAAGAAGACGAAGGACGAACTGGGCGGCTGGGAGGTCCACAGCAGGAGCGGCGTGGTCGACAATGTGGCCGAGGACGAGGACGACGCGATGGAGCAGGTCCGTCGCTTCCTGAGCTACCTGCCGCCCAACGTGGACACGCTGCCGCCTCGCCGCTCCGCGGGCGATCCGGCGGAGCGTCGCGAGGAACGCCTGCTGACGATCGTGCCGCGGGACCGGCGCTTCCTCTACGACATGCGCGAGGTGATCTCGCTCGTCGTCGACCGGGACAGCTTCTTCGAGATGACCGCGGGCTATGGTCCGTCCCAGATCACGGGCCTGGCCCGGGTCGACGGCCACTCGGTAGGCGTCGTCGCCAACGACTGCAAGCACATCGGCGGCGCGATGGACGCGGCCGGGGCGCAGAAGTTCCGGCGCTTCGTCGAGTTCTGCGAGACCTTCCACCTGCCGATCCTCAGTCTGGTCGACGAACCGGGCTTCATGATCGGCTCGGCGTCTGAGGCTTCCGGCACGATCCGGTACGGCATGGAGGCGATCGCGGCGACGGTGAGCACGACCGTGCCCTGGTGCGCCGTGCAGATCCGCAAGTCCTACGGCGTCGCCGCCGCGGCTCACTACGGCCCGGGCGGCCGCGTGCTGATCTGGCCGTCGGCGGAGAGCGGCGCCCTGCCGATCGAGGGCGGGGTGGCGGTCGCCTTCCGGCGAGAGATCGCCGCGGCGCCCGATCCCGACAAGAAACGGGCCGAACTGGAGGCCGAGTTCGCCAAGCGTCGGACACCCTTCCCGCGGGCCGAGGGCTTCTCGGTGCATGACCTGATCGACCCGCGCACTACCCGTTCCGAAGTCGTCAAGTGGCTGAAACTGTCCGAGCCGCTGCTCGCGTCGCGGGTGCGGTAGGAGAACTCGAGGAGACGAAGATGCCTGTGAACCGAGCGAAGAGAATTGGGGCGACCGCTGCAGGCGCATGCCTGCTGTTCACTGCGGCCGCCGCCGCCCAGCAACAGCCGGTCGGCTACGAGGACACACCGAAGCTGCCCGGACTGCCCTGGAAGGTGCACGATCCGAACCGGCCGGTGCCGCCGGTCGTCGCTCCGGGCGCCTCGTTCAGCGACATGGCGGCCGCTCCCGCCGACGCGGTCGTGCTGTTCGACGGCACGGATCTCTCGAAGTGGCAGAAGCCGAATGGCGACGAGCCCGAGTGGAAGGTCGAGAACGGCTACATGGAAGTCACCTCGACCGGCTCGATCCGGACGCGGGACGAGTTCGGCGACTTCCAGCTTCACGTGGAGTTCGCGACCCCGGCGAAGGTCGAGAGCAACAGCCAGGGCCGGGGCAACAGCGGCGTGATGATCTACGGCGACTACGAGGTCCAGATTCTCGATTCCTACGAGAACCGCTCCTACGCCGACGGCCAGGCGGGCGCGCTCTACGGCCAGACGCCGCCGATGGTCAACTCGTCCAGAGCCCCGGGCGTCTGGCAGACGTACGACATCATCTTCGAGGCGCCGCGCTGGAAGGACGGCGAACTCGTCAAGAAGGCGAACGTCACCGTGCTCCACAACGGGGTGGTCATTCATCACAAGAAGGAGTACATCGGCCGGACGATCCACCGCCGGGTCGGCGTCTACGACCGCCCACACGAGCCGCGTGGCTGGATCGGCCTCCAGGATCACCGCAACCCGACGCGTTTCCGCAACGTCTGGATCCGGGAGCTGCCCGGCTACGACGGCGGCGGCTGAGGTTCGCTCGGCCCTTGAAGATCTCCCTCTTCTACCTGCCCTCGATCGGCTCGCGGGCCGAGATCAAGCAGGGCATGGCGGGCCTGCGGGGCGACCTCTACGACCGGATGCTGGCCGAAGTCTCGGAGCAGGCCCGGCTGGCCGACGATCTCGGCTACGACTCGATCAGCTTCACCGAGCACCACTTCCACATCGAAGGCTTCGAACTCTCGAACAACCCCGTGCTGCTCGACCTCTTCGTCGGCATGCAGACGAAGAACATCCGGGTCGGCCAGTTGGGCATCGTGCTGCCGTCGAGGAATCCGATCCGCGTCGCCGAGGACATCGCGATGCTCGACCGGATGACGGGCGGCCGCGCCAACGCCGGCTTCGCGCGCGGCTACCAGCGGCGCTGGGTCGACGTGATGGCGCAGCAGACGCACGGCATCTCGGGCGCCCTGCCGCACCGCCACGACGAGATCGACGCGACGAACCGGGCCGCCTTCGAGGAGTGCTTCCGGATCGTCAAGAAGGCCTGGACGGAGCCGATGCTCGACTACGACGGCCGGTTCTGGAAGGTCCCGGTGGGTGGTCCCGAGGGCGGCACGCCGTGGATGCTGGAGGCCACGCAGCAGTGGGGCGCCGGCGTCGAGGACGGCGTCCTGCGACAGGTCAGCGTCGTGCCGAAGCCGGTGCAGAAGCCGCATCCGCCGATCTTCCAGCCATTTGCGTCGTCGGAGGAGAGCATCCGTTGGTGCGCCCGGGAGGGCGTGACGGCGATCCTGCCGCCGCTGCATCCGAAGCGGGAGCGGGCGCTGTTCGAGCTGTTCGCGGAGGAGTCCGGACGGCCGCTCGGCGAGGGCATCGGCGTCCTGCGCGACGTTGTGATCGCCGACACGGACGTGGAGGCGGAGCGCCTCTGGAAGGCGAGCGGCGCCTTCTGCGGCGCCGCCTGGTTCGAGCCGTTCGGCTTCAGCCGGGGAATGGCGGACCCGGACACGGGGGAGCAGTTCGAGGACATGATGGGAGCCGGGATGGCCCTCGTCGGAACCGTCGACACGGTGACCCGGCAACTCGAGACGCTTTGCGGGCGGCTGCCCGTGACCTGGCTCTACTTCTGGGCGTACAACGGTCTGCTGCCGCACGCTCGGCTGATGTCGACGATCGAGCGCTTCAGGACGGACGTGCTGCCCCGGTTGGGGCGCTAGTGGCCGGACGGCGATTAACGCACCAGGGGTGCGCTAGTTCGGTTTCTTCCGCTTCGCCCTGCGCTTGCGCCGCGTTCTGAGGATCAGGCCGTCTTCGAGGGATGCCCCTTCCTTCGCGTCGACAACGATCTTGCCGCCGTCGGCCAGCTTGCCGAACAGGATCTCGTCCGCCAGCTTGCGCTTGATCTTCTCGTCGATCAGACGGCGCATCGGGCGGGCGCCGAAGTCCGGTTCGTAGCCGTGTTCGGCCAGCCAGTCGCGGGCGGCCTCCTTCAGTTCGATCCTGAGATCGCGGTCGGCGAGCTGTAGCCCGAGTTCGCCCACCAGCTTGTCGACGATCAGCCGCACCGAGTCCATCTCGAGCGCCTTGAAGACGACCCAGGCATCGATCCGGTTCCGGAACTCCGGCGTGAACAGACGCTCTACGGCCGGCTTCGACGCAGCCTCTGCCGAGAGCTTCGAGCGATCGCCGAAGCCCATCGGCTTCGTCGTCAGCTCCCGGCCGCCGGCGTTCGTCGTCATGATCAGGATGACGTGCCGGAAGTCCGCCTTGCGGCCGTTGTTGTCGGTCAGGGTGGCGTGGTCCATGACCTGAAGCAGGATGTTGTAGACGTCGGGATGGGCTTTCTCGATCTCGTCGAGCAGCAGGACGGTGTGCGGCGTGCGGCGGATCGCGTCGGTCAGCAGGCCGCCCTGGTCGAAGCCGACATAGCCCGGGGGCGCGCCGATCAACCGGGACACGGTGTGCTTCTCCATGTACTCGCTCATGTCGAAACGCGTGAAGGCGATGCCGAGCACCTGGGCGAGCTGGCGGGCGAGTTCCGTCTTGCCGACCCCGGTTGGACCGGAGAAGAGGAAGCTGCCGATCGGCCGTTCCAGGGTGCCGAGGCCGGCGCGGCCCAGCTTCACGGCCGACGAGATCGATCGGATCGCCTCGTCCTGGCCGAAGATGACGGCCTGGAGCTCCTCCTCCAGGTTGAGGAGGGCGTCCCGATCGTCGCTGGAGACGGACTTCTCGGGGATCTTCGCCATTGAGGCGACGACGCGCTCCATGTCGACCGGGTCGAGGACGCCCTTGCGCTGGTCCTTCGTCATCAGGCGGTTCGAAGCGCCGGCCTGGTCGACCAGATCGATCGCCTTGTCGGGCAGGCGGCGGTCGAGCAGGTAGCGGGCCGAGAGGTCGGCGGCCGCGTCGAGCGCCTCGTCGGCGTACTTGACCTCGTGGTGATCCTCGTAGCGGTCGCGCAGGCCGCGGAGAATCTCCGCCGACTCCTCGACCGACGGTTCCTCGATCTCGATCATCTGGAAGCGGCGCGCGAGCGCCCGGTCGCGGTCGAACGAGCCCTTGTACTCGGCGTGGGTGGTCGAACCGATGCAGCGCAGCTTGCCGGAGGCGAGGCCGGGCTTCAGGATGTTCGAGGCGTCGAGCGAACCCGACGACACCGCGCCGGCGCCGACGATCGTGTGGATCTCGTCGATGAACAGGATGTGCTCGGGCTCGGAGACGATCCGGTCGATCACCGCCTTGAGCCGCTGCTCGAAGTCGCCTCGGTAGCGGGTTCCGGCCAGAAGCGCCCCCATGTCCAGCGCGTAGATCGTGACCTTGGACAGAAGCTCCGGCACGTTCCCTTCGTGGACGGCGAGCGCCAGTCCCTCGACGATCGCCGTCTTGCCGACGCCCGGATCGCCGACCAGGACCGGATTGTTCTTGCGCCGGCGGGCGAGCGTTTCGCACACGACGCGCACCTCGTCCAGCCGACCGACGAGCGGATCGATGGATCCTTCGGCGGCACGTTCGTTCAGGTTCGATGCGAAGCGCTCCAGGGGATCTTCGACTTCCTCCTCTTCGACTTCTTCCGCATCCGCCTCGGTGGATTCCGGCGCGGTCAGGCCCGGCGCCGACTTGACGGTGCCGTGTGAGAGGTAACGGATCACGTCAAGGCGTGAGACGTCCTGGGTTTGGAGGACATAAACCGCGTGGGACTCCTGCTCGCGCATCAGGGAGGCGATGACCGCGCCGGCGTCCAGCTCGGACTTGCCGGCGCCGTGAGCGTGCATCGCTGCCCGCTCGATCACGCGCCAGAAGGCAATCGTCTGCTTGGGGGGTTGCTCTTCGGCTTGCTCGTCTCCCGCAGCTTCCGTTCCAGCGTGTTCCCGACTTCCGTTCGCCCGATCCGTACCGTCGCTCTCACCGGCCGCCTCGGCGCCGCCGGCGGGTTCCGCCTGGTCCTCCGCGGCGTCCGCCGCTAGCGCGGGCGGCAGGGTCTCGAGCTGGTGGTCGAGGAACTCCTCGATGTCCCGCACAAGGCGCGGGAGACGGACGCCGACGGATTGCAGCACCCGGGCGCCTACCGAGTCACTGCAGAGGGCGAGCAGGAGGTGCTCCAGCGTCACGTACTCGTGCCGGCGCGAGGATGCCTCAAGCATCGCTCGGCGCAGCGACTGCCGCAACTCATCGGTCATGCGGACGGAAGCGATGGTCGTTTCTCCCGGTCGTCAGTTCACGTCGTCGTTGCCTGGACCGTCAGCGTCCCCGTCGCCCTTGCCGTCACCGTCGTCGGGCTCGATCGTGCACAGCAGCGGGACCTCGGCCTGCTGGGCCAGGCTGCCAACCTCCGCGACCTTGGTTTCGGCCACGGAGAACGGGTAGAGCCCGACGACGCCGACGCCGTTCTTGTGGACGTAGAGCATCAGGCGCGAGGCGTCGGACTCCGTAAAGTGAAAGACGTGCTGGAGCACCACGACGACGAATTCGCGAGGCGTGAAATCGTCATTGTGGAGAAGCACCTTGTAGAGCCGCGGCCGGGCCAGCCGGGTCCTGGTCTTCGTCTTCGTGAGGACCTTGCTGTCGCCCTGCTGGTCGTCTTCGAACTGCGGCATGAGGGCTCGATTATAGGGTCCGCGCACCGCAATCAGCCGAGCTTGGGCCGGTTGCGGCGCCAGGCCTCGATGCCTTCGAGGTGGCGGGCTGCGTCCTGCTTCAGAGCGGCGCCCAGGAGCTGATTCAGTCTCTCGTCCATGAACAGGTGGGAACTGTAGACCGGTGCCGGCTCGAAGCCGCGGCTGACCTTGTGCTCGCCGCCGGCGCCACCTTCGAAGACCTGCATGCCCCCGGCTATGCACTCGTCGATCGAGTGGTAGAGGCAGACGTTGAAGTGCAGGAAGCGGTGTTCCTCGTGGCAACCCCAGTAGCGGCCGTAGAGGTGGGTGTCGGAGCGGAGGTTGATCGCGCCGGCGACGACCCTGTTCTCGCGCTCGGCGATCACCAGCTCGACGTGGTCGTGGAGGCCCTCGAAGAGGTCGCCGAAGAGACCGCGGTTGAGATAACGGCCGCCCCACATGTACTTGTCGCAGGTCGTGGTGTAGAGGCGAAACGCGGTCTCGGCCCAGTGTTCGGGATCGGCCGCGATCTCCTCGCCGCGCACGGTGCGGATGGCGATGCCCTGCCTGGCCGGCTCGCGGCGCTCGCGACGGCATTGGGTGCGGCGCTTGGAACGGAGTTTCGCCAGCCAGTCGTCGGGAGTCCGGTAGTCGTAGTTGTGCCAGTGGTACTGGACCATGACGCGCTGGGAGAGGCCCGCGGCGTCGAGGCCCTCGGCCTCCGAGGCGCTGTGGTAGAGGACATGAATGGAGGCGACTCCGACATCCCGGGCCGTGTGGACGGCAAGCTGTACCAGGAGCCTGGCGGCGACCGCAGGGTCGAGGTCGGCGGTAGCCAGGATCCGGCGTCCGGTGACTGGAGAAAACGGCACGCCGACCACCAGCTTCGGATAGAAGCGGCCGCCCGCGGCACGCACCGCGTCGCCGAAAGCCCAGTCCCGCGAGAAGTCGCCCATCCCGTCGTTCTTGATGTAGGCGGGGGCGGCCGCGATCAGTTCGCCGCCGGAGGCCCAGGCAGTGAGATGGAAGGGTAGCCAGCCGCGGTCTGGCGCCACGCAGCCGGTCCTTTCGAGGGCTTCGAGGAACGTCCAGGACAGGAACGGGCGATCGCCGGGCCGGAGTAGACGGTCCCACGCCCGAGCGGGAATGTCCGTGATCGACTGGATGATCCGGAGCTCGATGCTTCGCGTCGAAGCATCGGTGCTCTGTGCGGCCGGAGCGTCGTCCATCGCCGACGAGTTTGGCACGGCCGCCCCGGCCGTCTCCGTCAGTACCCGAGCGCCGCTCCGTCCTTGCGGGGGTCGGAGGCGCCGTGGAGCGTGCCGTGGCGGTCGACCCCGATGGCCTGGGCACCTCCGAACTCGGCGCCTCTTGCGCTGTGAACACGGTGGCCGAGCGCGGCGAGTCCCTCCACGGTCCCGGGCTCCATGCCTCGCTCGCAGAGGAGGTCGAGGCCCGCCGTGTGCCGCCACCGGGGCCGGTCGATCGCGGCCTGGAGGGGAAGGCCGTGATCGTAGTGGTTGGTCAGGAGCTGCACGTGTCCCTGGGGCTGGAACGGCCCGCCCATCACGCCGTAGCAGAGCTCGAGCCGGCCCCGTTCGAGGACGATGCCCGGGATAATCGTGTGGAAGGGACGCTTGCCGGGGCGGTATTCGTTCGGATGGCCGGGCTCGAGAGTGAAACCGGCGCCCCGGCAGTGGAGCATGATGCCCGTGTCACCGCCGGCGATCGCCGCTCCGAAGGGTGCGAAGAGGGAGTTGATGAAGGAGGCGGCGTTGCCCTCGCCGTCGACGACGGCCAGGTAGACCGTGTCGGATCCCGGCGTGGCGGCGCCTGGCGGGATGCCGCCCGGAGCGGCCCCGTCCGCCGCCCGGCCCGGATCGATCAGGCGGCTGCGCTCGCGGGCGTAGGCCTTGTCCAGCAGCTCGGCCAGCGGGACGCCTCCGGAGCTCCGGAGCGGCTCGCCCTCGGGGTCGCCGACGTGGGCGTGAAGATCGGCGTAGGCCAGCTTCTTCGCCTCGACGAGCAGATGGGTGTGTTCGGCCGCGGCCGCGTCCATCGAGGCGAGATCGAAGTTCTCCAGCAGGTTGAGCATCAGGAGAACGCCGAGCCCCTGACCGTTGGGCGGCAACTGGAAGACCTCCCGGCCCCGGTACATCGTGTCGATCGGATCGACCCAGGTCGACTCGTGGCGCCGGAAGTCCTCCAGTTCGAGAGAGCCGCCGGTGCCGCGGGCGTAGCGGACGATCTCTTCCGCGATCGGACCCTCGTAGAAGGCGTCGCGGCCTCCTTCCGCGATCCGCCGCAGGGATCGCGCCAGGGCCGGGGACCGGAACACCGCGCCGAGTGCGGGCGCTTCGCCAGAGGCGAGGTAGTGCTCCGCCGCCGCGCGGTCGCCGCGGAGTCGCGGGACGCAGGCTCGCCACATCGACTGGACGCGCTCGCTGACCGGGAAGCCCGCTTCGGCGGTTTCGATCGCCGGACCGAGCAGATCGGCGAAGCGAAGGCGTCCGAGGCGCTGGTGCGCGGTTTCCCAGAGATCGACGGCGCCGGGGACGGTGACTGCCGGCCAGGTGTCCGGATCGATCGCCGGGCCGGTGATGTCGGTCCGCTCCAGGGCCAGCGGCGAGCGGCCGCTGCCGTTGAGGCCCAGGAGTTCGCCACGGCCGCCGTCGGGATCGGCCAGGTAGTACAGCAGGAAGGCGTCGCCGCCGATGCCCGTCATCATCGGCTCGACGACCGCCAGCATCGCGGCCGCCGCGACGGCGCCGTCGATCGCAGAGCCGCCGGCCCGCAGCATGTCGAGGCCGGCCAGGGTGGCGGCGGGGTGGGATGTGGCGACCATCCCGCGGCGCGCCATGACGACGCTGCGCCCCGCACGGTGGGGACTTGCCAGCCGGGGCGGATCGACGGGGTGGCTAGCGGAAGACGTCAAAGGTGCGGTTGTACTTGACCGCCAGGCTCCGGTCCGGCGTGTCCAGGCCGAGCAGGCCGAACTCCGAGATCTCGTTGTAGACGACGAAGAGTCCCCTGTTCGCTTCGTTCAGCCAACTGAAGCGGACGTTCGTGTTCACGCTGTGGGTCAGGTCGTTGTACTGGATCAGTGCCTGGAGGAGCAGGCTGGTGCTGAAGGCGTAGGTGACGCGGAGGCGTCCCAGGTGAGTCTTGAAGGCGCCCATCGGGAGGTCGATGTCGTTGTAGGACCAACTCAGCTCGGACGTCAGGTAGTCGCCGAGGCGGATGCTCAGGGACGGATCCAGGACGAGCTGGTTGCCGCCGAAGAAGCCTCCGCCCTGGACTCTGGTGAAGAGGCTCACGGCCCGGCCCCGGTTCGTGTTCATGAACAGGAAAAAGCCGTGGTCGTCGTACTCACCGGCTGGGACGTTCACGATGCCGGCGAGGGTGAAGGGCTCGAGCAGTCCTTCGTAGCGGCCGCCGGCGGAGAGGCTGATCTGCGCGCCGTTCCGGAACTCGACCTCGCCGCCGACGGAGTAGCGCTGGGTCTCCTTGTAGCCGTCGAAGTTCCAGAAGCCGTCGTAGAAGATGCGCGGGCCGAACTCCTTGACGCGGCCCTCGCCCGCCGGGCGGAAGCGGCGCCGGATGTAGCCGTTGAACTGGCGGTAGCCGGAGCGGCTGAGGAAACCGACCTCGGGGTTGAAGTCCTCGCCGATCTCGGCATAGCCGAGACGCCAGCGCCAGAACGGGGAACTGTAGCCGCCGTCGAGGCCGAAACCATGGTCCCGGCCGGTGAGGCCGGGGGTTTCCGTTCGGGCCGCCCAGCCCGAGACGTCCGTGAACTGCCCGATGCCGATCTGACCGTCGACGGCGTAGGTCCGGTTGTGGTCACCGTCCGGCGCCAGCGAGCCGGTGCCCTGGCGGTTGACGACCAGTACGCCGGCCCGGCTCCGGTTGCGGTACTCGCGGCCAAGCCGCGCGACCGTGAAGTTGTTGCCGTGGATGTCCCCCAGGTCATCCGTCTGCATGTTCAGGAAGCCGACGTTGAATCCACCGGCCCTGCCGGACAGGCGGGCGCCGCCGAGGATCGGCACGGGCATGCCGCCGCTCAGGCCGATCCGCCGGCTGAAGAAGAGTTCGGTGCCGCCCCGGAACGAGGACCGTCCGCCGACGCGGAAGAGACCGGAGTTCTCCAGGAAGAAGGGCCGCTTCTCGGGGAAGAACAGGCTGAAGCGATCGAGATTGATCTGCTGATCGTCGGCTTCCACCTGGGCGAAGTCCGTGTTGACGGTCAAGTCAAGCGTCAGGCTCGGCGTGACGCCGTACTTGAGGTCCATGCCGACCTCGCTGTCGTCGGCGCTGCCCTCCACGTAGTCGCGGGCCGAACTCAGAACGTACGGAGTCAACTGGAGATTGCGCTGGCGCGGCGGTTCCACGCCGACCAGGTGGCCGGCTTCCGACACCCGGAACAGGTCGTGCTGGCGGCCGAGGTGGGCCCAGAAGGAGGTTTCGCTGTTGCGCCGGATGTTGCGCTCGAAGTTCAGGCCCCAGATCGCGCGGCCCGATCCGTACCGGAGACTGCGGAAGGGAATCGCCATCTCGGCGCTCCAGCCGAAGTCGCCGCTCGTCGTTCTCACCGTCCAGGACGTGTCCCAGTCCAGGTTGGCGCCGCCGGAACTGAAGCTGCGAGAGGAACCCCCTCCGCCGCCGCGGCCCTGGTTCGTGAACTGGCCGTCGTACTGGATTCCCGCCATGTTCGTTCCGAAGACGAAGCCGTTCTGCCGGTCGCCGAACGTGTCGAGGATGACGCGGAAGCTGTCCTCGTCCTGGAGCCTGGCGTCGCGGCGGCTGTCGGAGATGGCCAGGGAGGAGGCCTCCCGGTCGAAGCAGATGACGGCGATGTAGAGGGCGGCGTCGTCGAACGCGATCCGCACCTCGGTGCGTTCGCTCGCTGGTTCGCCTTCGAACGGCTCCACCTGCTGGAAGCCGGTGCCGAAATCGACATCGAGCCAGAGGTCTTCGCCGAGGACGTCGCCGTCGATGACTGGCGCCTGCGCGAGACGCATCGCCTGTAGCCGCGGACGATCGCTCCGCGTCTCGACCTGCGCCGCCGCGATGCCGTTGCCGGCCGCAAGGAGGGCGATCAGCGCGACAGCGCCGCGCGGAAGGTGGTGTCGCGGCATCGGACGATTGCGCTACGAGTTCTGCTTATCGGCCGGCTGGCGGCTGGACGGTTGGAATCGCCAACTCCCGGGCTCGCCGATTCAGTTCGTCTAGCTGGGGTCCGGTCAACTCGGATACGGCCTCGAGGATCGGCAGGAGCTCGGCTTCGAGATCCTCGAAACGACGGCGTGCACCGGTGGTCGGCCGCGCCGTATTGCCGAAGACGTGAGTGTAGAGGTACGCGTACTGGTTGTCGATCCTGGGCTGGAAGTTGAGGGCGTCCTGGGAGACCCGGCTCCGCGACTGGATCAATCGCTCGTCGAGTTCCCCGGCTCGCTCAAGGATCGCCTCGACGGCCGGTCGCAGCTCCGAGGCGCCGGCCTCGTCGAGACGTTCCTCGAGGGCTCCGGCCTGTTCCCGCACGCTGCGCAGGCCAGCGATCGCGTCGTGGATCGCCGTCAACCGCGTCGACAAGCGGTCGAGCATCGCGTACTGCTCTTCCAGGTCGGCCTGGGAGATGTCGTCAAGCCGCGGGTCGGCGAGCACCTCGAAGGTCCGGCCGTCCGACCAGTCGCCGGCCTCAGCTTCTACGCTGCCGGCGACCGTCAGCGTGGTTCGGTAGGTCCCCGGCGGCAGGTAGGGGCCGCCGGTGTAAGACAGGGACATGATGGCACCCTCGACCAGGTGGGGCGCCTGGCCGCGCAGGTTCCAGACGAGCCGGTTGAGTCCCGCCTTCGCCTCGAAGGACTCGATCCGCGGACGCTCCTCGTCGCCGCCCTCGATCTCTTCGCCTTCCGGCAACGACACGAAGCGCCGCAGCACCCGGTCGCTACCGTCCGGGGAGATCGTCAGGTCGACCCGACCCTCCGGCTCTTCCGGGAGGTCGAACCAGATCGAGGCGCCGTTGGTGAAGCCCCCGCCGCTACCGGGCCGGTCGATGCGGACGACTGGCTCGGGCGAGAGGAGCCGGGGTACGGCTCGCTCCGCGCCGGCGGCGGCTTCCGCCCCGAGCTCGCGCACGGCGCCGAGGTCATCGAGCACCCAGAAGCTGCGGCCCTGGGTCGCGAGCACCAGGTCCGGGTTGCCGGCGTTCTCGTGAATCAGCAGATCGGTGATCGGAGTCCGCGGCAGGTTCAACTGAAACGAGGACCAGGCATTGCCCCCATCGAAGGATGCGTAGAGGCCGAACTCGGTTCCGGCGAAGAGCAGGCCGTCCGCGCCCGGGTCCTCGCGCACGACGCGTACGAAGTGGTTAGCCGGCAAGCCCTGGGTCACGGTCGTCCAGTTCTCGCCGCCGTCGTCGGTCCGGAAGACGTAGGGCGTGTAGTCGTTCATCCGGTAGCGGTAGACGCCGACGTAGATGCGCCGCGGGTCGTGGTGCGAGACGTCGATCGAGTTGACCGTGCCGTCCGCGGGCATCCCGGACGGCGTGACGTCGACCCAGGTCGCGCCGTTGTCACGGCTGACGTGGATGCGGCCGTCGTCGCTGCCAGCCCAGACCTCGCCCGCCGTCTGCGGCGACTCGGCGAGCGCGAAGATCGTGTTGTAGACCTCGACGCCAGTGTGGTCGTGCTGGACGGGCCCACCGGGCACGCCCTGTTTCTCGTCGTCGTCGGTCGTCAGGTCGGGCGAGATCGTCTCCCAGGTCCAGCCGCCGTCCCGCGTGCGGTGGACGTAGTTCGACGTGTGGTACACGACGTCCGGATCGTGCCGGGAGATGAGGATCGGCGCGTTCCACTGGAACCGGTAGCGCAGGTCGCGCGGCGCCGTGCCGTCCTGCATCTGCGGGTAGAGGATCATGTTGCGAGATGTGCCGCTGCGATGGTCGTAGCGGTCGATCCGGCCCAGGTAGTTGCCCGAGTAGACGAGGTGCGGCTGCTCCGGGTGGACGGCGATGTGCCCGCTCTCGGCGCCGGCCACCGAGTGCCAGTGCTGCGTCGACGTCAGCTCGGGCATCGGCCGCGACGGCACGGAGATCGTGCTGTTGTCCTGCTGGGCGCCGTAGATGCGGTAGGGGAACTGGTTGTCGACGGTGACCCGGTAGAACTCGGCGGTCGGCTGGTTGTTCTGGGTCGACCAGGACTGCCCGCCATCCACGCTGACGTTGGCGCCGCCATCGTTCGCCTGGACCATGATGTGGGGCCGCTCCGGGTTGATCCAGAGGTCGTGGTTGTCGCCGTGCGGCGTGCCGACCCGGTCCCAGGTGGCCCCGGCGTCCACCGACTTGAAGAAGCGGACGTTCGAGCCCCAGACCGTGTTCGGATCGGCCGGGTCGGCGTGGATGTGGCTGTAGTACCAGCCGCGGGTGAGCAGTTCCGGCTCGTCGCTCACCCTCTTCCAGGTGTCGCCGTGATCTTCCGAGCGGAAGATGCCGCCGCGGCCGTCCGCCGCGGTGATGATCGTCCAAAGGCGGCCGCGGCGCGCCGGCGACGCGGAGACGCCGATCCGGCCGAGGACCCCGCTGGGCAGACCGCCCTTGAGGCGCTCCCAGGTGTCGCCGCCGTCTGTCGAGCGGAACAGGCCGCCCTCGTCGCTGCCGTCGACGAGCGTCCAGGGCTTGCGCTCGACCCGCCATACGGCGGCATACAGGACGCGGGGATTGAAGGGGTCGAGCTCCAGATCGGCGATCCCGGCGTCGTCCGAGATGCTGAGCACCTGCTGCCAGGTCTCGCCGCCATCGGTCGAACGGTAGACGCCCCGCTCCGGATTGCTGCCGAAGATCTGGCCCAGCACGCCGACCCAGAGCACGTTCGGGTCGTCGGGGTGGACGCGGACGCGGCTGATCGCGCCCGCCCGCTCCAGGCCGATGTGGCGCCAGGAAGCGCCCGCGTCGGTCGAGGCATACATCCCGTCTCCGATCGAGACGTTGCCGCGAGGGCAGGCCGAGCCCATGCCGACGTAGATCACGTTGGGATCGCTCGGCGCCACGGTCACCGCGCCGACGGAGCCAGCCTTGAAGTCGTCGTCGGTCAGGTTCTCCCAGGAGATGCCCGCGTTCGTGGTCCGCCAGACGCCGCCGCCGGTCGAGCCCATGTAGAAGGTGTAGGGGTGGGATGGATGCCCGGCGACCGCGGTAACCCGGCCGCCACGACTGGGGCCGACGAGCCGGAACTCGAGCCCTTCGAAGAGGTTCCCCTCCGACGGGGTCAGGTCTTCCTGGCCCGATGCCGCCGCGGCGGCGGCGAGAAACGTGATCGCCAGGGCCGTCCGGTTCAGCACTCTCGTCATCGCCGGGTAGTCTATTGCCGTCTTCGGCGCTGTGCCGGCTGCTACATTCGCGGCGTGGTGAGCACCCAGCCTGTCGGCCGGCCGACGCTTGTCATTTACACGGACGGCGGCGCCAGTCCGAATCCCGGACCGGGCGGCTGGGCGGCCGTCATCCTGGAGCCTGGCGGCAGCCCGAGGGAACTCTCGGGCGGCGCGCCGAGCACGACGAACAACCGGATGGAACTTCAGGCCGCGATCTCGGCTCTTGCCGATCTTTCCGAGCCCTCCGCGGTGGACCTCTACACGGACTCGCAGTACGTGCGCCAGGGGATCACGTCGTGGCTGTCCCGGTGGAAGGTCCAGAACTGGCGCCGGCGCGACGGTGGCGCGGTGAAGAACGTCGATCTCTGGCGGCGCCTGGAGGGTCTGAACAAACGTCACCGCGTCCACTGGCACTGGGTCAAGGGTCACGCCGGGAACGAATGGAACGAGCGGGTCGACTCTCTGGCCAGCGCCGAGATCGCCGCTCGCGGGGGCGGCGCCGCGGCCGAACCCGAGTCTGAAGTGGAGATTCCACCCGGAAGCGCGCGCATCTTCCTCAAGGTCCGTTGCGTCGGCCGGCGCGGTGCGTGGGCGGCCGAACTGGAGACGCCCGAAGGTTCGAACCGGCGAACGGGAAGGGCCTCGGGGACGACCCCGAACCGTCTGGAACTTGCCTGCGTTCTCGACCTGCTCGCCGCCCTGCCGGAAGGACAGCCCGCGGCCGTCTACACCGGCAACGACTACCTCCGACGGGGCGCTTCGCTATGGATCCACTCCTGGAAACGCAACCGTTGGCGCACGAAGGGCGGCGGACAGGTCAAGAACGCCGAACTCTGGCACCGACTCGACCGGCAACTGGAGGGACGCCGCGTGATCTGGCCGGCGCCCGTCGGCGAGGCCGCGGAGCGGTTGGCCGACCTGAAGAACAGAGTCCGCGAACTGTTCTGAGCGGCAGGAACTCCTAGACCGCCTGTTCCCGGGTCGCCAGGAAACGCACGTCCGGAGCGTTCTCGGCCGCGCGGTCGAGCCAGTAGCGGTTCGCGGCCAGAAACAGCGGCGCGCCGTTGTGGTCGTGCGCGATCTTCGTTTCGTTGCGACGCACGAAGTCCCGCACCGTTCGCTCGTCGTCCGACTCGATCCAGCGGGCCAGGGACATCGTGGTCGATTCGAATCGCACTGGCACCTCGTACTCCGTGCGAATGCGGTCCGCGAGGACGTCGAACTGCAGGGCACCGGCGACGCCGACGATCCACTCGTTGCCGGCCCTGGTTCGGAAGACCTGCGCTACGCCCTCTTCAGCCAGTTGCAACAGGGCTCGGCCCAGATGTTTGGCGCGCAGCGGATCCTCAGGGCGCACCCGGCGGAGAAGGTCCGGCGCGAAGCTCGGAACGCCGACGAAACGTAGCGGCTCGCCGCCGGTCAGTGCGTCGCCGATTCGCAGGTTGCCGTGATTGGGAATGCCGATGATGTCGCCGGGCCAGGCCTCTTCGGCGAGTTCCCGTTCGCGGGCCAGGAAGAGGACCGGATTGTGGACGTTCAACGTCCGTCCGCTACGCGGGTGGAGCAGCTTGATACCGCGGAAGAAGCGCCCCGAGCAGAGACGGACAAAGGCGATCCGGTCCCGGTGCTTCGGGTCCATGTTCGCCTGGATCTTGAACACGAAGCCGGATACCTGATCTTCGTCGGGAGATACGGTCCGTTCCGCCGCCTGCTGGGACCGCGGCGCGGGCGCGTGCCGGCCCAGCCCGTCGAGCAGCGCCCGCACGCCAAAACTGCGCAAGGCACTGCCGAAGTAGACCGGCGTCCGGTTGCCCTCGAGGTAGGGCGCGGCGGCGAACGGAGGACAGAGCTCACGGACCATCTCGACTTCTTCCCGCAGCCTGGCGGCCGGTCCGGTTCCGATCGCGCGTTCGATCTCGGGGCTTTCCAGACCCGGCACGATCCGCTCCGCGCCCCGCCGCTCCCGCGTCGCGCTGTCGAGCAGCACGAGCTGATCGCGGACCAGGTCGTAGCAGCCCTGGAAGTCCCGCCCCATCCCGACCGGCCAACTCACGGGAGACACCTCCAGTTGCAGCGTGTCGGCGATCTCGTCGAGAAGGTCGAACGGGTCGCGGACGTCCCGATCGAGCTTGTTGATGAAGGTCGTGATCGGCACGTCGCGAAGACGGCAGACTTCGAAGAGCTTCCGGGTCTGCGATTCGATCCCCTTGGCGGCGTCGAGCACCATGACCGCGGAATCCACCGCGGTCAGCGTCCGGTACGTGTCTTCGCTGAAGTCCTCGTGACCCGGTGTATCGAGCAGGTTGAAGCGGTTCCCCTCGTGCCCGAACGTCATCACGGAGGCGCTCACGGAGATGCCCCGCTCGCGCTCGACCTTCATCCAGTCCGAGTGGGCCCGGCGCGCTTCGCCGCGAGCCTTCACGGCCCCTGCGAGCTGGATGGCCCCGGCGAAGAGCAGGAGCTTCTCGGTCAGGGTCGTCTTGCCCGCGTCCGGGTGGGAGATGATGGCGAAGGTGCGGCGGCGGGCGACCGCTTCAGCGAGGTTGGTCATGCGTGTAGTCCTTGGCGGCGCGGGAGTCTATAGTCGGGCGCATGAGTGATCTGTCCGCATTTCGAGAAGAGGCCCGAACCTGGGTGGCGGCGAACGCACCGGAGTTCCTGCGCGGCAGGGCGTCCGATCCGAACGCCTGGGCGGCGGGCGGCCGCAAAGCGCCCTTCATCTATCCGGAAAGCCGGGACTGGCTGCTTGCCGCGGCGGACCGCGGCTTCTCCGTGCCGACCTGGCCGGAGCAGTACGGAGGCGCCGGTCTCTCGCGCGACGAGACCCTCGTGCTGCACGAGGAGTTCGCTCGCCTCGGCTTGCCGATGCCGCTCACCGGCTTCGGCTACAGCATGATCGGGCCGACCCTCCTGGACCACGGTACCGAGGGTCAGAAGGCCGAGCATCTGCCGAAGATCGCGCGCGGCGAGATTCGCTGGTGCCAGGGTTACTCGGAACCGAACGCGGGTTCGGACCTCGCGTCTCTCGCCACATCGGCGGTGCGCGACGGCGACTTCTACCTGATCAACGGCCAGAAGATCTGGACTTCCGGCGCCGATCAGGCCGACTGGATCTTCATGCTCGTGCGTACCGATCCGGACGTGAAGAAGCAGCGCGGCATCACCTTCATCCTCGTCGAGATGGAATCGCCGGGAGTCGAGGTGCGGCCGATCCGGCTGATCAGCGGCGCCTCGCCCTTCTGCGAGACCTTCTTCCACAACGTCCGTGCGCCGGTGCACCAGGTCATCGGCGAAGCGAACAGCGGTTGGACGGTGGCCAAGGCGCTGCTCGGCCACGAGCGCACGTCGATCGGCGGCATGGGACGCGGTGGCGCCCGCACCTCCCTACCTGATCTAGCCAGGGACTACGTGGGCGTGGACGACGCGGACCGGATCGACGACCCGGCCCTCCGCGAGCGCGTCATCCAGTGCGAGATGGACGCGATGTCCTACGGCCTGACCGTCAAGCGTCACGGTGACGGACTCGAAGCGGGACACAAGCCTGGCCCGGAGAGTTCGATGTTCAAGTACTACGGCACGGAGCTGAACATGCGCCGCGAGGAGCTGATGCTCTCGATCCGGGGGCCGCAGGCCCTGGGCTGGGAAGGCGAGGGCTTTGAGCCGGCGGAGCTGAACCAGACCCGCACCTGGCTCCGCTCCCGGGCGAACAGCATCGAGGGCGGCACGTCCGAGATCCAGTTGAACATCATCGCCAAGCGCGTGCTGGGATTGCCGGACTGATGGCTGCCCTCGTTCTCACCGCTCCCCAGGACATGCTCGCCCGCACCGCGGCCGAGCTCATTTCGAAGCACGGCGGCGTGGATCGACAGCGCAAACTCCGCGACGACGGCGCCGAACTCGGCTACAGCCCCGAAGTATGGGCCGAGATGGCGGACCTCGGCTGGCTTGGCATTCCCATCGCGGAGGACCACGGGGGCCTCGGCATGGGGATGGCCGAAACGGTCCTCATCACGGAGGCGATGGGTCGCGGTCTGGCGCCCGAGCCGTTCGTGTCGGCGGTCGTCTTCGCCGGCGGACTGATCGCGGGCGCCGGTAACGCAGAGCAGCGGGCCGCGTGGCTGCCGCCCCTGGTCGATGGCCAGAAGCGCCTGGCGCCGGCGTTGCTCGAGGCGGGAAGCAGGTACGGTCTCGACCGGGTCGAGACGCGGGCGCGGGCGAACGGCGAAGGCTGGTCGCTTTCAGGCGAGAAGGTCCAGGTGGTCGGCGGCGTTGGCGCTGACGGCTTCCTGATCGCGGCCCGAACGGAAGACGGCGGCGACGGTCTGACGCTCTTTCTCGTGCCGGCGTCGGCGAACGGTCTCGATGTGGTGGCTCAGACGCGGGTCGACTCCCGCAACTCGGCGATCGTCCGGCTGCATGACGTTCGTGTGGCGGCCGGCGCCGTCCTGGGCGACGTCGGGGGCGGTCTGGGGCCGCTCGGTCGCGCCGTGGACCGGGCCACGGTGGCTGTCTGCGGCGAGATGTTGGGCCTGATGACGGAGGCCTTCGAGCGGACGATCGAGTACCTGAAGTCGCGCAGCCAGTTCGGTGTCCTGATCGGCACCTTCCAGGCGCTCAAGCATCGGGCGGCGAAGATGTTCATCGAGATCGAACTCTCCCGTTCGACCGTCATGGCGGCGGCCCGGGCGCTCGACGACGGCAGCGACGACGCGAAACTCCAGGTCTCGAACGCCAAGGCGCGCTGCTCGGACGCACTGATCCTGGTCACGAACGAGGCCCTGCAGATGCACGGCGGCATCGGCATGACGGACGAGCACGACATCGGCCTGTTCATGAAGCGCGCCCGGGCGCTCGAGTTCGCCTTCGGCGACGCGGCCTTCCACCGCCAGCGCTTCGCCAGGCTGCGCGGCTTCTGAGCCGGTAGGAATCGGGTCTAGATCTCGAACCGCAGGCCGACGCTAAGGACCCGGCCCAGCGGGTCGTGGGTCGAGGGGTCGTAGTTCAACTGGCGGAAGACCCGGGGCGGATCCTCGTCGCCGAGGTTGAGGATCGAGGCGAAGAGCGTTGCCCTGTCCCCGGGAAGGGACCAGGAGACGTGGACGTCGTGCGTGGCGTGGGCGTCGATGGGGTAGTCGTCGCCCCACGGCGCCGGGGCGTCGTGGAGGTAGGTGTCGGTGTAGTTGAGGTGCCAGCGGCCGGTGAAGGCGCCGAGGGTGTAGGCGGCGTGGAGTCGTCCCTTTAGCTCGGGCAGGGCGCGGGCAAGAGAGGTGTCGTAGTTCAGCCGACCCTTCGCGTCATAGGCGTCGCCGAGTTCCCATCCGCCAATTCGCCAGGACAGCGCGTAGGTGCCCGAGGCGCCAAGGGACAGACGTCCCGGGCCGGCGTTCGTCTGGAGGTCGGCGCGGAAGTCGATGCCGTCGGTCTCGATCCTGGGTCCGTTGACGATCCGCACCGAGATCGTGTCCAGGCTCTCGATACTCGACTCGCCGCCGCTGATGGACAGCGTGTCGAACCAGGCCGAGCCGGGGTCGCACACCGGATGGGTCGAGGGCGGACACGCGAGTCCCAGGATGAAGTTGAAGGGTTGGATGACGAGCGGATCGGTGAAGTCGTAACGCCAGTAGTCCACGGTGGCGAAGAAGCGGCCGCTCCCTCCGAACTGGCCGGTTCGTTCGAAGACCAGGCCGGCGTTCAGCGTCGTCGCCGACTCGGGGTCGAGCGTGGGATCGCCGTGGATGTGGAGCGGCTTGAAGGTCCCGATTCGGCCGATGAACTGGCGTGAAGTGTCGGCGATGCCGTCAATCGTCTGGTTCAGTGTCGGGCCGCGGAACGTGGTCCCGAAGGAGCCGCGGAGCGCCAGGGCTTCCGTCGCCTGCCAGCGCAGCGCGACCTTCGGATCAAGACTCGATCCGACGCTTCCTCCGTAGTCCTCGAAGCGCAGGGAGACCTGGCTTTCGATCGCGGGTGCGAGCGGCAGTGACAGTTCGCCGAAGACGGAACCGATCCCGCGGTCGTCCTCGACCGGAAACGCCGGCGGCAGGTAGGCGAGCAGTCCCTCTCGGCTGTCGCACGACGTGATCTCGGGACCGCCCGGGCACGGGTAGACCGCGATGTCGTGCAGCGCGCTGCCCCGGGGAGTTGGCTCGCCAGGCGTGTAAGGCTTGAGCTCGTAGGTCTCTCCGCGCCACTGGGCGCCGACGGCGTACTCTGCGGCTCCGCCCGGGAGGTTCCAGTCCAGCAGTCCGCTCGCCACCGCCTCGAGGACGAGCAACGAGGTTTCGCCCCGGTAACCGAGCAGGGTCGTCAGGTAGTCGTGCAGGTGGGCGTTGTCGAACACCGGGTCGTAGTCGGGGTTCGTGGCGTTCGGGACGAGGTCGTGCGGTTTGACGGAGTTGGAGAACGGGATCCAGTAGCGGCAGTCGCCCTGGCCGGCATGCAGGCGCAGCGTGTCCAGAGAGAAACTCAGGTTGCCGTTCGCGTCGTACTCGTTGGGGACCTGCCGCTCGCAGCCGAAGCCGCCTAGACCGGCGAGCGCCCGACGCACGCGATAGTCCAGGGCGTCGCCGTCCTCGAACCTGCGCACGGCCGTCGACCAGGAAGCGCGCAAAGCCCACAGGGTCTCGCCTGTCACTCCCTCGAGATCGAAGGCGAGCCTCTGCGTTTCGGACTCCCGAAGGTGGCCGCGTAGGGGCCCCTCCTGACCGAACATCCGGCCTCGAATCCAGGCGACCTCCTGCCAGGCGGGATCGACGCCGGCCGCGTCCTGTACGCCGCCGTCGCCCCGCCAGCCGCACCAGGGTGCGTCGCAGAAGGCGAAGGGACCGTACAACTCCGGGTACCGCCTCGCCATGTCGATCAGACCGGGATTGTTCGCGCGGACCGACCGGCTGCGGTCGAGGGTCTTGATCGGGTAGGACGGCGAGGTCTGCCAGGAGGGCACGTCGCTTCGGGCGAACAGGTACTCGCCGCCGATGTGCCAGCCGCCCTCCGTGTCCCAGGAAGCTTCCGTGAACCACTGGCCGCGGCGCGTGTCCTGGACGAGGTTGTCGAACGGCGTGTACTGGACCCGGCAGAGGGGGCTGTCGGGGCTGCTGACCGCGCCGCCGACGCGCTCGCAGTTCGGGTCGCGGACCGCCGGTTCGTCCGAGAGCGGATAGAAGACGGCGGGCCGGCCAGTTCCCGACCAGCCGCCGCGCGGATTCTCCGCGTAGGGCCTGACCGCCCAGTCGCGGTCCCGAAGACGGATCGGGCTGCGCCTCGAGACGCCGATCGAACTGGCGGCGTGGCCGCGGCCGCCGGCGAACGGCCGGCCGGCGAGCAGGCCGACCTCGCCGTCACCGTTCGATCCGTCGATCACGCTGTGCTTTCCCTCGAACGAGAACCCGTCGAAGTGGCTGCGGGTGATCACGTTCATCACACCCGCGATGGCGTCCGAGCCGTAGGTCGCGGCCCCGCCGTCGCGAAGGAACTCGACCTGCTCGACCGCGACCATCGGCAGGACGTTCGTGTCCACCATCAACTGCGCCTGGTCCGGGATCGCCCCCGGCGACCAGGTGATCCGGTCGCCGTTGAGCAGCACGAGTGACCGGCTCGGCCCGAGTCCACGCAGATTCAGGGTGGAACGATCCGCACCCGTTCGGGAGCCGAACTGGTCGGACTCGAGATCCGCGCCGAGACTGAAGGACAGGTTCCGGATCACCCCGAGCATGCTCGGTGAGCCCTCCGCCTCCAGGTCGTCCCGCGAGAGCACGGAAACCGGCTGCGCGGCGTCCTCAGGGGTTCCGGGGATCCAGGAACCCGTCACGGTGACCGTGTGGCTGAAGGTCTCGACGTCGTGGGTGTGGTGCTCGTGATCGTGGTCGGAGTGGTCCTCCGCGGCCAGCGCGTGGTCCTCAACGGGAGTCTGGTGCGCCTCCTCCTGGGCCATCCCAGGCATGGCAAGGACGAAGCAGAAGACGAGGTGCGGCGCCAGCCGCAGCCTCTGGAACCGGGTCAACTGACAATGCGGTTCGGGTTCATGCCCGAACAGCCGTCGTGTTTCGCCGCGGTCGAGCAACGACCCGTGTAGCAGGAGTTACCGGCGAAGCCCTGCGGGCGCACGTTCGCGATCCAGCGTTCGACGTTCGCCTGCACCTCGGCCGCAGCCTGGCCGTGCTCGGTGATCAGGACCTTCGACAGGCCCCACCAGGCCCGTCCCAGGTTGCACTGGCAACAGCAGGTGTAGGCAGAACGATCGCTGCAGCACGGCGCCGGGATCGGCGTCAGCGCGGCGCGCTTGATCTCTTCCTGCGCCGCGGTCAGCTCGATCTCCGCGTCGTACGCGATCAACCGCTCCATCGGCAGCGAGAGCAGCGCGGCAACGGGGTCGGACGGCGTGTCGCCGCAACTCCAGACCACCGGTGCGGCCAGGAGGATGGCGACTGTTGCTGCGAGACGGCCGAGACGATGAGCATGGCGACGCATGACGCGCGATCTTATCCCCGATCGACCAGTCGTGTTCGGCTCAACCGCAGTCGTCGGCCGAACCCCGGTAGATCCGGTAGCCCGCCCAGAAGTACGGATGCGAGGCGTCGAACTCCACCGGTTCCCGTCCCTCACCCTGATCGAAGACGAGGGGATCGGCCAGCAGCCGGCGTTGTGCTTCCCGGAGCGCGGCAGCTGTTTGCGTTCCCTCGGCGACGCGGCTGTAAAACGCGGCGAACAGGTGGGTGGCGGATTCGTCGACGACGGGCCACAGCGACGCGACGACGGAACTCGCGCCGGCCGCGCCGAAGGCGTCCACGAAGGGGCCGGGGCCGATACCGTGGCCTCCCGTGTCCAGACCGGAGAGGACGACGAGCGATTCGCGTTCCAGTGTGAGCCTGGACTCCAACTCGCCGGCCGTCACGGGAATGGCCTGTTCGTCATACCTCGCGGGGGAAAGCAGCAGTGCCGAAGCCTCAGGGCTTCCAGGGTCGATCCGGGCCTCCACGGCGATATGAACAGACTGGACGGCATAACTCTCGGTCGATTCCCGGAAGCGAGCCGGCGAGGCTGCCTGGCCCAGGCGGGACACGACCGGCAGGCCCAGCGCGGCGATCGTGCTCGCCTGATTGCGGCGAGCGGCGTGCCGGCGCCAGGAGATGCCGCCGTCGCTCATCGAGGCGCCGAGGGGGCGTGCCGGCGGGCGGTAGACCGCGTCCGCAAGCGCCAGCGCGACAGGCCGTTCACTCGGCGAGTCGGCGGTGGTGCGGGCACCCAGCGCCGGGGCGATCCAGCACAGAGTCCGCGTTTCGACGAGGTAGCGGCCTTGAGGATCGAGCGACCGTGGCGCCCGGATGGCCCCGAAGGACAGGTCGCTGAGGGGCCCGCCGGCGGCCAGGACGAGGCGCGAGACGCTCCGGAGTTCTTCGGCGACCGGACCGAGCAGGACGTCACCCAGATCGTCTCCGAGACGGACGATCCGACCGAGAGAAGCCGATGGGCGAAGCAACGCGAGCTCGCGGATTTCCGCGACGAGAAGCCGCAGCTCCTCGGCGGTCGTGTCCAGGGTCAGCGTTGTGGGCGCCGCGCCGGCGCCACCCGGAACGACGGTCAGGCGAACCGGGCGACCGGGCGAGGCGTCATAGATCAGGGTCGCGACGCCGTCGTCGGTGGGCCGGAAGTGCTCGGGGAGAGGCGTCGCCGCTGCACCGGTCTGGGCATGGGAGGCCTGCCCGCCGGCGACCGACAGGCCCAGGATCGCCGCGCCGGCCCAGGCCGCAGCCGATATCCGCAGCCTTGGCGTCGCGCCCGTCCTCGATCTCTTCATGAGCCTCGGAGAACCGCCGATCAGAGTCCGAACCGCACGCCGATGCTGAGGATCCGGCCGAGCGGATCGTGGGTCGAGGCGTCGTAGTTCGCCGGGCGGAAGATCAGCGGCGGATCCCTGTCGGCGACGTTGAGGATCGAGGCGAACAGGGTGGCGCGGTCACCGGGCAGGGCCCACGAGACGTGGACGTCGTGGGTGGCGAGGGCGTCGACCGGGTAGTCGGCGCCCCACGGTGCCGGCGCGTTCTGAACGAAGGAGCCGGTGTAGTTCAGGTGCCAGCGGCCGGTGAACGGCCCGTGCGAGTAGCCTGCGAAGAGGCGGCCCTTGAGTTCCGGGAGGGGCCGGGCGAGCGGGGTGTCGAAGTTCAGCCGGCCCCTCGCGTCGTACGCCTCGCCGAGTTCCCAGCCGTCGATTCGCCAGGACAGGGCGTAGGTGGCCGATGCGCCGAGGCGGAGGCGGCCCCGGCCCGCATCGGCCTCGAAGTCGGCCCTGAAGTCGATGCCGTCGGTTTCGATGTCCGGCCCGTTGACGATCCGCACCGACACGGAATCGAGATTCTCGATCGTCGGTACACCGCCGCTGATCGTCAGGGCGTCGAACCAGGGTGAGCCCGGGTCGCACAGGGGATGGTCGGCGGGCGGGCAGGCTAGACCGATCAGGGTGGCGAAGGGCTGGATGACCAGTGGATCGCTGAAGTCGTAGCGCCAGTAGTCCAGCGTGGCGAAGAGCCTGCTGCCGGCGCCGGCCAGACCGCTCCGCTCGAAGACCAGGCCGGCATTGAACGTCGTCGCCGACTCAGGATCGAGCGCGGGATCGCCGTGAATGCGGACCGGCTTGGCCGTGCCGATGGGACCGATGTCCTCGCGCGACGTCTCGGCGATGCCGGAGACCGTCTGGTTGAGGGTCGGGCCGCGGAACGTGGTCCCCAGCGAACCGCGCAGCGCCAGCGCTTCGGTCGCCTGCCAGCGCAGCGCGACTTTCGGATCGAGGCTCGATCCGACGTCCCCGCCGTAGTCCTCGAAGCGCAGCGAGAGCTGGCTGTCGAGCGAGGAGGCAAGCGGCAACGACAGTTCGCCGAAGACGGACCCGATGTCGCGGTCGTCCTCGGTCGAGAAGCCGGGCGGCAGGTAGACGAACAAGCCGTCCGGGTTGTCGCAGGAGGTGATCTCCGGGCCGCCCGGGCAGGGATAGATCCCGATGTCGTGGAGCGCACCGCCGCGGGGAGGCGCGACCCCGACCGAGTAAGGCGTCAGTTCGTAGGTTTCGCCGCGCCACTGGACGCCGGCCGCGTACTCCGCCGCGCCCCCGGGAAGACTCCATCCCAGCAGACCGCTGGCCACCGCTTCCAGGACGAGAAGGGTCGTTTCGCCGCGAGTCCCCAGGGTCGTCGTCAGGTAGTCGAACAGGGCGCCGTTGTCGAACGCCGGGTCGTAGTCCGGGTTCGACACGCCGGGGACGGCGGTGTGGGGCCGGATCGAGTTGGAGAACGGGATCCAGTAGCTGCAATCGCCCTGTCCGGCATGCCGGCGCAACGTGTCCAGCGAGAAGCTCAGGTTGCCGTCGCCGTCGTACTCGTTCGGCGCCTGGTCCTCGCAGGCGAGGCCGCCGAGCCCCGCCAGCGCGCGTCGCAGCCGGTAGTCGAGGACGTCGCCGTCCTCGAGCTTGCGCTCGGCGGCCGACCACGAGGCGCGGAACGCCCACAGGGTCTCGCCGGTCACTCCCTCGAAGTCGAGGGCGACGCGCTCGGTCTCCGACTCGCGGAGGTAGCTGCGCAGCGGTCCCTCCTGGCCGAACGTCCGGCCGCGAATCCAGGCCACCTCCTGCCAGGCGGGGTCGATGCCGGCGGCGTCCTGGCCGGCGCCGTCGCCGCGCCACAGGCAGTAGGGCGCGTCGCAGGAGGCGTAGAGGCCGTAGAGCTCCGGGTACAGCCTGGCCATGTCGATCAGGCCCGGGTTGTTCGCCCGGACCGAACGGCTGGTGTCCATGACCTTCGTGGGTGGATAGGACGGCGAAGTGAACCAGGACGGCACCTCGCTGCGGGCGAGCAGGACCTCGGCGCCCAGATGCCAGCCGCCCTCCGTGTCCCAGGAGGCTTCGGTGAACCACTGTCCGCGGCGGGTGTCCTGCACCAGGTTGTCGAATGCCGTGTACTGGTAGCGGCAGAGCGGGCTGCCGGAACTGCTGACCGCGCCGCCGACGCGTTCGCAGTTCGGGTCGCGGATCCCGGGGTCGCCGGAGAGTGGATAGAACGTCGCCGGACGGCCGGTTCCCGACCAACCGCCGCGAGGGTTGTCGGCGTACGGCGTGAGCGCCCAGTTCCGGTCGAGGAAGCGGATGGGGCTGCGCCGCGCGACGCTGAGCGAACTGACCGCATGGCCCCGGCCGGCTGCGAAGGGCCGGCCGCCGATCAGGCCGAGCTCGCTGTCGCCGCTCGAACCGTCGATCACGCTGTGCCTGCCCTCGAACGAGAAGCCGTCGAAGTGGCTGCGCGTGATCACGTTCATCACGCCAGCGATCGCGTCCGAGCCATAGGTCGCCGCGCCGCCGTCGCGCAGGAACTCGACCCGCTCGACGGCGACCATCGGCAGGACGTTCGTGTCGACCATGAGTTGCGCCTGGTCGGGGATCGCCCCCGGCGACCAGGTGATCCGGTCGCCGTTGAGGAGAACGAGGGAGCGGCTCGCACCGAGGCCGCGCAGGTTCAGGCTGGAGCGGTCCGCGCCGGCGCGCACGCCGAACTGTTCGGAGCCGAGGTTCGCGCCGAGACTGATCGGGAGATTCCGGATGAGGTCGAGCACGCTGGGCGATCCCTCCGCCTCCAGGTCGTCGCGCGAGAGCACGGAGACCGGTTGTGCGGCGTCCTCGGGAGTACCGGGAATCCACGAGCCGGTGACCGTGACCGTGTGGCTGAAGGTCTCGAACTCGTGGTCGTGGTGCTCGTGGTCGTGGTCGTCCCCGACCGGCTCGACGTGTTCGTGGTCGTCGGCTGGCGCCGGGTCGTCCTCCTGGGCCATCCCGGGCACTGCCAAGAGGAAGATGAGCGCCGCGGCAAGGCGCCACGGGAGGGAGGCCATCGACATGGCCGGGGAGCCTATCCGGCCGATCCGGGTACGATCCCGGACCGATGGCGAACGTCCGGCTCGACTTCGATGGCGATGTGGCGCGGATCACCCTGACCCGGCGCTCGAAGGCGAACGCCCTCGATTCGGCAACCACCGCGGAGCTGCGCGGCGCGGTGCGCCAGTCCGCCGCGGCGAACCCACGGGTGCTGGTCATATCCGGCGACGGCGTGTTCTGCGGCGGCGCCGACATCCGCGAGATGGAGGATCTCGATGGAGTCGCCGCGGAGCACTTCATCCGAGGGCTGCATCGGGCCTTCCTGGCCATCCGGGAGCACCCGGCGCCGGTGGTTGCCGGGGTCCGCGGAGCGGCCCTCGGCGCGGGCCTGGAACTCCTCGTCTCCTGCGACCTGTCGGTCGCCGCGGACGACGCGATCTTCGGGATGCCCGAACCCCATGTCGGTCTGCCGTCGGTCATCGAGGCGGCCCTGCTGCCTCACGTCGTGGGCCTCGTCCGGGCCCGGGAACTGCTGTTCCTGGGCGATCCGATCGACGCCGCCGAGGCGGCGCGGATCGGGCTGGTCGGCGAGGTCGTGCCGGCCGCGGACCTGGAGGCGGCGGTGAACGCCAAGGTCGAGCGCCTCTTGCGACTCAGCCCCGAGGCCCTGTCGCTGCAGAAGCGCCTGATCGGCCGCTGGCTCAACCTGCCGCTGGACCAGGCGGTTGAGGCGGGTGTCTCCGCGTTCCGGGCCGCCTATGGCACGGACGGTCCGAAGAGGGAGATGGAGAAGTTCTGGCGGCGGCGCCGAGGCTGAATCAGGCGGCCAGCCAGCTCAAGCAGCCGGTCGATTCCAGCACCGCGTCGATCTCCCCGTGTTCGGAGAGCTCGCTGTACTTGCCGCGGAGTGCCGCCAGCGATCTGGCGTGGTACTTCTGCGGCTTCTGGGTCCACCCTCCGCTGCCGAGCTCGACCGAGAACTCCTCCTGGCCGCCGGCGATCGCCCCGGCGTTGGCGACGCTCCAGGGCAGGAAGATGGCGCCCACCTGCTGCTCGAGCAGGGGCGTCAGGGTCGGCGCCAGGGCCGCCCAGTCCTCGAACTCGCCGTTCGCCGTCGGATCGACCAGGCGCTTGACCCAGGCGACGGTGCGGGGCGCCCGCTCCTCGAGGAGGCGACCGGGCGTCGGATCGGTCCACGCCTGGTGCATCTGGAATCCGATGCCGAAGTCGCCGAACGCCGGACGGTCGCCGAACAGATAGTCGCGACCGTCGAGGTGGGTCTCGATCAGGTCGACCGTGTCGAGGAAGGACTGCTCGATCTGGGGCGCGGTCTGCTCGTTCGAACCGACGAACCAGACGCGGGGCACCATCCGCTCGCGGACCTGGGCGGTCATCGCCTGAAGCGTCTCCTCGTCGGCATCGGGGTTCATGCCCTGGGCGATGCGCCGTGCGCCGGACTCCTGGTCCGCGGGCCGGGCCCAGCGGTAGTGGAACATCCACTTGTTGCCCCACTCGTCGCCGAACTCCTCGAGAAGGACGGAAACGAAGGCAGCCGTGGGATCCGGCGGGTGGATGGAGGGCTCGGGGAACTCGGCCTCCATCGCCTCGATGATCGGCGTCGAGTCCTGCATGCCGCGGTCGTCCGGCGTGACGACGAGCGGCACCAGGGGCAGCCTCGCGTAGCGGCGGAATTCGTCCTGGTTGGCGGGGCTCCGCCGGATCCACTCGTGGGGGATTCCCTTGTAGCGGAAGTAGGAGCGCACCTTGATCGAGTAGGGCGAAAGATCGCCGCCGAAGATTCGGTAGGGTCGGGCCATTGGCAGAAGCCTCCTGGAGGGGAGTCGTTGTCAGACGAAGGAGGCTGATCCTAGGAGGATTCTGGACCTCGTGGCAACGACTCTCGATCTGAAACAGCGCCTGCGGAACGTCTTCGGCCACTCCGCCTTCCGTCCACACCAGGAGGAAGTGTGCCGGCGCACCGCGGATGGCGCGGACGGTCTGGTCGTCATGCCGACGGGGGCCGGCAAGTCGCTCTGCTACCAGCTTCCGGGCCTCTTGCGTGGGGGGCCGACCCTCGTCTTCTCGCCGCTGATCGCGCTGATGGAGGACCAGACGGCGAAGCTCCGGGAACTCGGGCTGCGCGCTGAACGCATCCACTCCGGCAGGCCGCGACACGAGTCGAGGGAGGCCTGCCGGCTCTACCGCGACGGCGAGGTCGACTTCCTGTTCATCGCGCCCGAACGCCTGGGCGTGCCCGGCTTCATCGACTTCCTGGAGCGCTGCCGGCCGGCACTGATCGCGGTCGACGAGGCGCACTGCATCTCGCAGTGGGGGCACGACTTCCGTCCCGACTACCGGCTCCTGGGCCGGCGCCTGCCGCGCCTGCGACCGGCGCCGGTGCTGGCGCTGACCGCGACCGCGACGCCGCGCATCCAGGACGATATCGCCGCTCAACTCAACCTCGAAGGCGACGAGCGCTACATCTACGGTTTCCGGCGCGAGAACCTCGCCGTCGAGGTGGTGCAGAAGCGGCCCGGGGCACGGGCGGCGATCGTGTCCGAGGTCCTGGGGGAAGCGGGTCGGCGACCAGCGATCGTCTACGCACCGACGCGCAAGGAGACGGAAGCGCTCGCCGGTCGGCTGGCCGACGAATTCCCCGCTGCCGCTTACCACGCCGGGCTGCCGACCGCGGAGCGCGACGAGGTGCAGACTGCCTTCCTCGGGGGCGCGGTCGAGGTCGTCGTCGCCACGACGGCCTTCGGCATGGGGATCGACAAACCGAACATTCGCACGGTGATCCACACGGCGATGCCGGCAACCGTCGAGGGCTACTACCAGGAGATCGGCCGCGCCGGCCGTGACGGTGAGCCGGCCCGGGCGCTGCTCCTGTACTCCTGGGCCGACCGCCGCACCCAGGAGTTCCTGCACAAGCTCTCCTATCCCGAGATTGGCTACCTCAAGCAGCTCTACGACGTTCTTTGCGAGGAGCCGCGGGAACGAGCCGACCTGCAGCGCCGGCTGCGCTTCGACGAGGAAGTGTTCGAGGCGGCCCTGGATCAGCTCCGCATTCACGGCGGCGCCGTGATCGGCGGCGGCTACCGTGTGCGCCGCGGCGGCGACTCGTGGAACCGCAGCTATCGGGTCCAACGCCAGCACCGGCTGGACCAGATCGACGAGATGACGCGCTTCGCCGACCATCGGGGCTGCCGGATGCTGCGTCTCGTGCGCCACTTCGGCGACCGCGCGGACAGCGGGGCCCGCTGCGGCGTCTGCGACGTCTGCCGACCGGAAGACTGCCTGGTACGGCGCTTCCGGTCGCCATTGCCCGAAGAGGTGCAGGCGATGGAAACCGTGGTGTCGTTGCTGCGACGCCGCGAAGGCCAGGGGACCGGCCGGCTGTTCCGGGAGTTCCAGTCCGTCCATGGCTCCTACGACCGCGGCGAGTTCGAGGATCTTCTCGGCGCGCTCGGCCAGGCGCGCCTCGTGTTCGTGGAGGACGACTCCTTCCAGAAGGACGGCGAGACGATCCGCTATCAGCGCGCCGGGCTGACACCCGGCGGCCGGCGCCGCGGGATCGACCTGGCGGGGCAGGTCGTGCTGCCGGACGATCCGCCCGACGTGCCGAAGGCCCGCCGGAAACGGAAGGCCGCCATGGCGGTGGAGCTCGAGGAAGCCGATGCGGACCCGGAGTTGGTCGAGGTTCTGCGTACGTGGCGACTGGAGGAGGCGCGAAAGAAGCGGTGGCCCGCGTACACGGTGCTTCAGAACCGAGCCCTGATGGCGATCGCTGCCAGGAAACCGCGTAGTCGCGAGGAACTGCTCGCGATTCCCGGCATCGGACCCACCACGGCGAAGCGCTTCGGCGCCGCCCTGCTCCGCATCGTCGGAGCGGCGGGTGAGCCGGAGCCGAAGTGACACAATCCCGATCATGACGACATCGACGGCACAGTGGTTCGGCCATCCGAGGGGACTCTCGACGCTGTTCTTCACGGAGCTCTGGGAGCGCTTCAGCTACTACGGCATGCGGGCGCTGCTGCTCCTGTACATGACGGACTTCGCCACCGGCGGTCTCGACCTGGGCACCGAGAGGAGTTCGGCGATCTACGGCCTCTACACCTTCGGCGTGTACGCCCTGGCGCTGCCCGGGGGCTGGGTGGCCGACCGCATCCTGGGCCAGAAGAAGGCGGTGCTGTGGGGCGGGATCATCATCGCGCTCGGCCACTACGCCCTCGCGGTGCCGAGCCTCGTGACCTTCTTCCTGGGCCTGTTCCTGGTCGTGGTCGGCACGGGGCTGCTCAAGCCGAACGTCTCGGCGGTGGTCGGCGACCTCTACGGGAGCGACACTGCGGCCCGCCGCGACGCCGGTTTCTCGATCTTCTACTCCGGGATCAACATCGGCGCCCTCGCCGGGCCGCTCGTCTGCTCCTACCTGGGCGAGAACGTCGACTGGCACCTGGGCTTCGGCGCGGCCGGCGTCGGCATGACCGCCGCGATCGTCGCCTACGTCCGCGGCCAGAGGCACTTGGAAGGCGCCGGCGATCCGCGCGGCCCGGCCGCCGACCCGGTCCAGTTGGCGAGCGCGAAGCGCAGCCTGATCGCGGGCACCGCCTGCATCGTCGTGCTGACGGGCATCCTGTGGTGGTTGGGCGCGAGCGGCATCGCGCCGATCACCCTGGTGGGCTTCGCCGACGCCACGGGGCTCATCGTCGTCGTTTTGGCGGCGTTGTACTTCGCCTACGTGATCGGCTTCGTCTGCAACGACGCGACGGAGAGGCGCCGGGTCGGCGCCTGTGCCGTGCTCTTCGTGGGCGCCGCCCTGTTCTGGTCGGGCTTCGAACAGGCCGGCTCGTCGCTCAACCTGTTCACGCGGGATCACGTGAACCGCGACCTCTGGGGCTTGGTGGAGGTGCCGATCGGCTCGCTGCAGTCGGTGAACCCGTTCTTCATCATCGTGCTGGCGCCGGTCATGGGCGCCCTCTGGGTGAAGCTCGGCGATCGGAGCCCGTCGATTCCCGTCAAGTTCGGTCTAGGCCTGGTGTTGCTCGGCGTCGGTTTCGCGGTCCTGTCCTGGGGCGCTTCGATGGCCGAAGCCGGCGGCGAGCAGGCGGCGATGGCCTGGCTGGTCGTGACCTACTTCTTCCACACGGTCGGCGAACTCTGCCTGAGTCCGGTAGGACTTTCCAGCATGACGAAGCTGGCGCCGGACCGCCTGGTGTCCCAGATGATGGGGACCTGGTTCATGGGCGCCGCGCTCGGCAACCTGATCGCGGGCCGTGTGGCCGGCTACATCGAGGCCCTGCCGCCGGCCGAGCTGTTCCGCACGGTCGCGTTGATCGTGGCGGTCGCCGGCGTCGTGTTCCTGATCCTGTTCAAGCCGATCAAGTGGCTGTGCGCGGGGGTGAAGTAGGCGTCAGTTGATGCCGCGCTCCTTGCCTTCCCAGTAGGGGGCGCGGAGTTCGCGCTTCAGGACCTTCATCGCGCCGGAGAGGGGCAGCGCCTCGGCCCGAAACTCGACGGATTTGGGCACCTTGTAACCGGCGATCGACTCGCGGGCGTGGCTGATGATCGAGGACTCCGTGCCCTCGTCGACCTCGGCGCCTTCCCTGGGTACGACGATCGCGTGGACCTGTTCGCCCCAGACCTCGTGGGGGATGCCGATCACGGCCACCTGGCCGACGACCGGGTGAGTGGAGATCGCGCTCTCGACTTCGGCGGAGTAGACGTTCTCGCCGCCCGAGACGATCATGTCCTTGACGCGGTCGACCAGGAAGAGGTAGCCCTCCTCGTCCAGGTAGCCGGCGTCGCCGGTGTGGTACCAGCCGCCCTGGAACGCTTCCGCGGTGGCCTCGGGCTTGTTCCAGTACTCGGTCATGTAGTTGCCGCCCTTGGCGCAGACCTCGCCGACCTCGCCCGAGGGCAAGATGTTGCCGTCCGCGTCCTGGATCGACAGCACGACGCCCGGTACGGCACGCCCGACCGAGCGCAGCCGGTCGCCGCCGATCTTGTGGTCCTCGGCGTCCAGGACGGTGAGGAGCGAGGAACTCTCCGTCATGCCGTAGCCCTGGCCGATCTCCATGTCCGGGAACAGGGTGAGCAGGCGGTCGAGCAGGGCCGCCGGCATGGGCGAGGCGCCGTAGCCCAGGTTGCGCAGCGAGGCGAGCTTCTCCGGCGAGAAGTCCGGGTGGCTCATCATCATGTGGATCATGGTCGGCACCATCGTGGTGGTCGTCACCTGGTACTTCTCGATCAGCGCGATGGCCGCGCCGGGGTCGAACATCGGCATGAGGACGAACTTGCCGCCGAAGGTCTGGGTCGCGATGACGCCGACCATGGAGGCGGCGTGGAAGATCGGCGTCTGCAGCAGCGCCACGCCGTCGGAGAGCTGGGGGAAGCGCATGACCCCGTGGTAGGTGTTCAGGATCTCGGCGCGCTGGTTGCAGAGAACGCCTTTCGGCAGCCCGGTGGTGCCGCCGGTGTACATCAGGACGACCGGGTCGGTCTCCTCCGGTTCGTCCGGGAGCACCGGGTCGCTGCCGGCGATCAGGTCCTCGTAGCGGACATCGTAGGGGGCGCTCGTGTTGTCGTCGGGGCCGCCGATCAGCACCGTGCGCCGGATCGTGCAATCGTCGCCGGCGAGCTCCATCGCCTGGGCGAACAGCGGCGCGAACGTTTTGTCGACGAAGGCGACTTCGGTGCCGGAGTCGCGCACGATGTAGTCGAGTTCCTTGCCGGCCAGGCGCAGGTTGAGCGGATTGATCACGCCGGCGCCGAGGTAGGCGGCGTGGTACAGCTCGACGTACTCGTGGGACGTGAGCGCCATTACGGCGAAGCGGTCGGCGCGGCCGACTCCCAGTTCCTCGCTCAGGGCCGAGCACAGGCGCAACGTGCGGTCGGCGTGCTCGCCGAACGTGGCGCTGTAGGCGCCGTCGACGATGGACTCCTTGTCCGCCAGGTAGTTCATGGCGGGTACGAAGAGCCGGTGGAAGATCAGTTCCTTCATCTTCAGGGGAACTCCTTCAGTTGGCGGACAGGGAGGCGATGACGTCGCGCTGCGTCGCCTCGTCGAGAAAACGGAGGTTGGGGCTCATGCGGTCGACGACCTCGCCGTAACGGTCGAGGACGCCGCGTGCCAGGTCGCCCGGCTCGCCGACCACGGCGAAGGCGTCGAGCATCTCGTCGGTGATGAGAAGGCCCATCTCGTCCCACTGGCCCTGCTTCGACATCCGGTTCAGTTCGAGCTGCAGGTCGCCCCAGCCCTCCGACTCGAGCACCGGCCGATAGGCGGGCGTCGAGCCGTAGAAGGAGATCTGCTTCTTGACCGCCTGCTTGGTCGCCTCGAAGGTCTTCTCGTCCTGGCCGGAGACGATGAAGCCGGGGTACGCGATCTCGAACGTGGAGCGGTCGCGGCCGGCCGTTGCGAGACCGCGCTCGATGGCCGGCAGGGTGGTGTCGCGCATGTAGGACTGGGTGGTGAACGGATGGACGATCAAACCGTCCGCCACCTCGCCGGCGACCTCGGTCATCAGCGGCCCGACCGCGGCCAGGAACACCCTGGGCGGTCCGTGCTCCGTGTCGGTCGGCGAGAACATCGGCGTCATCAGGGTGTGGGAGTAGAACTCGCCCTGGAAGCGCAGCCGCTCGCCCTCGTACCAGTTCGACCAGATCGCCCGCATCGCCAGGATGAACTCCCGCATGCGCCGGGCCGGGTGGGACCAGGGCATGCTGAAGCGCTTCGTGATGTGCGGCCGGATCTGGGAGCCCAGGCCGAGGATCAAGCGACCCTTCGAGTAGGCGTTCAGGTCGTGGCCGACGTTCGCCAGGTTCATCGGCGTGCGGGCGAAGGCGACCGCGATCGAGGTCATCAGGTCGATCCGTTCGCTGTGCTCCGCGGCGAGCAGGAGCGGAAAGAACGGATCGTGCGCCGTTTCGGCGGTCATCGCGGCAGCGAAGCCGGCATCTTCCAGTTCCCGAATGCGGGTCGGAACCTCGTGCAGATCGGTGGGCAGTCCGCCGTCAACCTTCATGTCGTTTCTCCTGGCCTGGTGCGCCTGTTTCCTAGGGTGGCGCGCGAGTATAGAGGAGGTGGCGGGCTTGCTACGATCCCGGCGCTCTCGCCTGAGAAGACCGCGTTTCCACCCCACGGAGTTCCCATGCATCAGGTGCTCGCCGGCGTTCGCGTCCTGGACTTCGGCCGCTACATCGCCGGACCGTTCTGCGCCGCCCTGCTCGGCGATCTCGGCGCCGAAGTGATCCGCGTCGAGAAGGTCCGCGGCAGTGAGGACCGGTTCATCGCTCCGGTGGCGCCGAGCGGGGAGGGCGGCATGTTCCTGCAGATGAACCGGAACAAGCGCTCGCTGACGCTGAACCCGATGAAACCGGCGGGGCGTGAGATCGTCCGTCGACTTGTGGCGACCGCGGACGTCGTCGTGGCGAACCTGCCGCCGAAGACTCTGGCGGCGATGGGCCTCGACCTCGACAGTCTGCGCGAGGTGAAGGAGGACGTCATCCTGACGACCGTCTCGGCCTATGGCCGCGGAGGCCGCTACAGCGACCGCGTCGGCTTCGACGGCATCGGCCAGGTCATGTCCGGAATCGCCTACATGACCGGTGACGCGGACAAGCCGCGCCGCGCGGCCGCGCCCTTCGTCGACTTCGGCACCGCGCTGTCCTGCGCCTACGGCACGCTGGCCGCGTTGATGGCCCGCCAGCAGACCGGCAAGGGGCAGATGGTCGAGGGCGCGCTGCTCAAGACCGCCCTGATGATGGGCAACGCGAACCTGATCGAGCAGGCGGTGATCGAGCGGGACCGCCAGCCGACCGGGAACCGCTCGCAGACGTCCGGCCCGGGGGACATCTTCCGCACCGCCGACGGCTGGGTGCTCTGCTCGGTGATCGGCGAGCCCCTGTTCAGGCGCTGGGTTGACCTGATGACCGAGGACAACGGCGCCGGACCCGAAGGCGAGGAGATCGACTGGCTGAACGATCCGCGCTTCGCGGACGACCTTTCGCGGGGCGACCACGGCGACGTGATCGGCGAGCGGATGGCTGCCTGGTGCGCCTCCCGCTCGACCGAGGAAGCGGTGGAAACCCTGAACGCGGCGATGATCCCTTCGGGCCCGGTGTATTCGATGCAGCAGACCCTGGACGATCCGCACATCGCGGAGGTCGGCTCCTTCGTCGAGCTGGACTACCCGGACATGCCGCGGCCGGCCCCGGTGGCGCAGCCGTCGGTCCGTCTGACCGAAACTCCCGCCTCGATCCGCCACCGCGCGCCGACCCTGGGCGAGCACACGGACGAGATCCTGGGCGACCTCGGATACAGCAGCGACGAGATCGAGGCGTTCCGGACCGAGCGAGTCGTGTAGTGCTGAAGCGAGCCCGGCAACGTCCCATCCATCGCTGGGAGGTGCCGCGTGCCATCCGCCACTGGGTGCGCCGGCGTCCCCGCCGGCATCCGGCGCGCAGCGCCGGTCTGGTTCTGTTCCTTGCCATAGCGGTTACGCCAACCGCCGCCCAACCGCCGTCCGTCCTACCGCCCCCCAACATCCTCTGGGTCTCCAGCGAGGACAACGGCCCGCATCTCGGCGCCTACGGCGACGACTACGCCACCACTCCCAACCTGGACGCGCTCGCGGCCCGCGGCCTCATTTACCGCAACGCCTGGTCGACCGTTCCCGTGTGCGCGCCGGCGCGCACGACGATCATCAGCGGCCTCTACCCGGCATCCACCGGCGCCCAGCACATGCGCAGCCGGTCCAGGCTGCCGGAGGGCTTCCGCTTCTTCCCGCAATACCTGCGAGAAGCCGGCTACTACGTGACGAACAACTCGAAGGAGGACTACAACCTCGAGAAACCCGGCGGCCAGGGAGCGGTGTGGCACGAGTCGTCGCGCGAGGCGCACTGGCGGAACCGCCCGGAGGGAGTGCCCTTCTTCGCCGTCTTCAACTTCACGGTGACCCACGAGAGCCAGATCCGGCGCCGGCCGCACACGCAGGTCCACGATCCGGCCGAGGTGAGGGTGCCGGCCTACCACCCGGACACGCCCGAGGTGAGGCAGGACTGGGCCCAGTACTACGACAAGCTGACCGAGATGGACGCGCTCGTTGGCGAGCGCCTGGCCGAGCTCGAGGCGGCGGGACTGGCAGACGACACGATCGTCTTCTACTGGGGCGACCACGGACCCGGACTGCCGCGGGGAAAGCGCGCCGCGCTCCAGACCGGCCTGCACGTGCCGCTCATCGTCTCGATTCCCGGGAAGTACCGGCACCTGGCGCCGGCGGAGTACGAACCGGGCGGTGAGACGGACCGCCTGGTCGGCTTCATCGACTTCGCGCCGACGATGCTCAGCCTGGCCGGGATCGAGCCGCCCGCGCACTTCCAGGGCCGCGCCTTCCTCGGCGCCCACGAGGCGGAGCCGAACGAGGTCATCTTCGGCTTCTCCGACCGCATGGACGAGCGCTACGACCTCGTCCGGAGCGTCCGCGACAAGCGCTACCTCTACGCCCGCAACTTCCTGATTGACCGGCCCTACGGTCAGCGGCTGTCGTACCAGATGGAGACGCCGACGACCCAGGTCTGGCTGCGGCTGTTTCAGGAGGGGAAGTTGAACGAGACGCAGGCCAGGTTCTGGCGCGAGAAGCCGAGCGAGGAACTCTACGACCTGGAAGACGACCCGGACCTGGTGAACAACCTCGCCGCCTCGTCCGCGCACGCGGCCGACCGGGAACGCCTGGCTCTCGCTCTCCGCAATCACCTGCTCGGGATCCGCGACCTCAGCTTCCTGCCGGAAGGCGGGATGCACCGCCGCGCGGCGGCCATGGGCGCGACGCCCTGGGCTTACGGCCGGGGCGGCTACCAGGTCGAGCGGGCGCTGGCCGCGGCGGAGCTGGCCTCAGACCGGTCGGAGCGGGGCGGCGCTGCACTCGAACGTCTGACCCGCATGCTCAGCGACCCGGACTCCGCGGTCCGCGCCTGGGCCGCGATCGGCTTGCGCACTCGCGGCGAAGAGGCCGTGCGGTCTGCTGCCAGTGCCTTGCGGGCGGCACTCGACGACCCGTCGCCGCCGGTGCGTACCTTCGCCGCGGAGGCTCTCGGCCGCTTCGGTGAGGACGCGGATCGGGAGCCGGCGGTCGAGGTTCTGCTGGCTACTGCGTCGATCACCGAGAACGGCTTCTTCGACGCCCTGCTGGCGCTCAACGCGCTCGACTACCTGCCGCCCGAGGTCCTGGGCGCCGAAGGAGCGGAAGCGGAGGCGTGGAGGGAGCGACTCGCCGGCCTTCCCGGCGAACTCGACGGCCTGGACCGCCGCTTCAGAAACTACGTGCCGCGCCTGCTCGAGGCGATCTGGCTCGATCTCGAGGACGCGAACTAGCCTTCCGCCGCCTCCGGCGGCCAGCCGAACGGCAGGTCCTCCGGCACCACCTTGACCTCGGTCGAGAACTGGAACGGGGCCTCCCCGGGGCCGGGGAAGGCGAACTCGAGGTAGAAGGCGGCCCAGCCCCGTTCCGGCGCGTCGACGGCGCCGACCCACTTGCCGTCCTCTCCGGGCTCGACCGCGGTGCTGGTCCAGGTCCGGCCGATCGTGTCGACGCGGAAGTCCCGAGTCTCCTCGTTCGAGGCCTGCCAGAGCAGGACCTGGCTGGGTTCCATGCCGTTCGCGACCCAGGCGGTGATCGCGGCGCCGCCTCCTTCATCGGTCTCGATCGACCAGTCGACGTCGGGGCGCTCCACGCCGTCGAGAATGGCCTGGTAGAAGGCGAGGAAGCCGACCGCGGCGTCGCTGCCGCCGAGCGAATGCTCGGTGTTCGGCACGTAGCGCAGGTGCTTCTCGCCCAGCAGGTCGTCGAAGTAGAACTGGGCCGAGTCCGGCAGGAAGAACTGGTCGCCGGTCGCGTTGATCATGTACTTCGGCATCGTGAGCTTCTCGAGGTGGTTGTAGGGCTCGACGATCTGCTGGAGTTCCAGGTAGCGCGGGTCTCCGAACCAGTTCATGATCCCCTCCCGCTCGTAGTCGCCGACGGCCGGGGCCCAGAAGCCGTAGACCTGCCAGTGGTGCTCGAAGGAGCGTTCGACGTTCAGGAGGTCGATCACGATCGGCGCGATCGCCACTACCCGGTCGTCGACCATCCCGGTGGTCCAGGTGGTCCAGCCCCGCTTCGAGCCGCCCGCGACGACGAACCGGCTCACGTCGTTCCCGCCGCCTTCCTCCGACGCGGCGAACGCGGTCATCGTGTCCATCGCGCGCACGGCGGACTTCGTCATCGGGAGCCGCGCCAGCCAGATGGGATCCCCGCCCCGCAGGAACTTGTCCCAACCGTAGGCGATCAGTTCGTCCTCGACCCGCGGTCCGTAGTCGTCGCCGACGAAGGTCAGCGACTGGTTGGGGACCATTCTCAGTTCGGCGGTGAAGGAGCCGGTGGCGAGAGCCGGCTGGAGCGTCAGCGGGTTGGCCTGATCCGGCGGGTCGCCGCCGTTCCGGCCGCCCGAGATGTAGAGGAAGCCGTGGTCGCTTCGGACTTCGTCGGGCTCGACCACCATCAGCCAGTGGGTCCACAGCGGGCGGTCGACCTCGGCCTCGGTGAGCCAGGTCTGGCTCGTCATCTCGATCGTGTGCAGCGTGTAGCCGTCGCCGGGCTCGCTGTTCACCAGGGTCCAGCCGTACGCCGGATCGGGGGTGTGGACGTAGTCCGCCAGGACGTCGTTCGAGACGGGGCCGGCGTCGGCCGCGGGATCCACAGCCGTCGAGTCGCCGCGCGCGGCGCAGCCGACGAGCAGCAACCCGATGGCGATCAGAGTCAACAAGTCGCGCATGGTTCTCATGGTTCCATTCCTCTTCTGAATCGATGTCGGCCAGTCAGATCGCTTCCGCTTCCCGCATTGCGTCGATCCGTTCGCCGCTGAAGCCCCAGTCCGCCAGCACGGCTTCGCTGTGCTCGCCGGCCTTCGGCGGCGGGCCCTGGACGGCCACCTGGGTACGACTAAAGCGCGGGGCCGGCGCCGGCTGCGCCACGCCGTCGACCTCCACGAAGGTCTGCCGGGACCGGTTGTGGGGATGCTCGATCGCCTCGCCGATGCGAAGCACCGGGGCGAAGCAGATGTCGCTGCCCTCCATGATCTCGCACCACTCGTCGCGCGTCTTCGTGCGGAACACCTCCGCCAGCTTCGCCTTGAGCTCCGGCCAGCGGTCCCGGTTCTGGAGGTGGCCTTCCCACTCGGCGCCGTCGAGGCCGGTCTTCTCGAGCAGCAGGGCGTAGAACTGCGGCTCGATCGAGCCGATGGAGACGTACTCGCCGTCGGAGCACTCGTAGGTGTCGTAGAAGTGGGAGCCGCTGTCCAGCATGTTCGAGCCGCGGTCGTCCTTCCACACGCCGGCACTGTGCATGCCGACCACGGCCGCCAGCAGCAACGCGGAGCCGTCGGTCATCGCCGCGTCGACGACCTGGCCCTTGCCGGATTTCTGCGCCTCCAGCAGACCGGCGACGACGCCCAGGGCGAGCAGCATGCCGCCGCCGCCGAAGTCGCCGACCAGGTTGAGCGGCGGCACCGGCCTGCCGCCGTTGTTGCCGATCGAGTGGAGCACGCCTGAGAGGGCGATGTAGTTGATGTCGTGGCCGGCGGCATGGGCGATCGTGCCATTCTGGCCCCAGCCGGTCATGCGGCCGAAGACGAGTTTCGGATTCCGCTCCAGGCAGACGTCGGGGCCGAGTCCGAGCCGCTCCATGACGCCGGGGCGAAAGCCCTCGATCAGGCCGTCGGCCTTCTCGACCATGTCGAGCACCGCTTCGACCGCCTCCGGACGCTTGAGGTCCATCCCCAGGGAGCGGCGGCCGCGGTTCAGCACGTCGAACTTCGAGCCTCGGCCGGCATACGCCTTACGATCGATGCGGACAACCTCGGCGCCCAGGTCGGACAGCACCATCGCGCAGAACGGCCCCGGTCCGATGCCGGCGATCTCGAGAATGCGGTAGCCGTCGAGTGGTCCCATGATCCGTGTCTCCAGGAGGAACGTTGCTGCGGAGTCGAGGCCGGTCAGTATAGGAGACGTCTGCCGTAGAATCCCGGTCGCCTTCGCACCCGCAGATTTCAGCCAGACCGCGACTCCCGGGTCGCGGCAGGGGAGAGCCCGAGACCATGCAGCGATACGGAATGACGATCCCATTCGGCCTGCCCCTGGCGGAGCAGGAAGACCTGATCAAGGAAATGGTGGACCTCGGGTACACCGATTTCTGGTCCTCCGAGTCGAACGGCTCCGACGGCTTCACTCCTCTCGTCCAGGCCTCGATCTGGGCGCCGAGCGCCCGGCTGGGCATCGCGATCATCCCGGCCTACACGCGCGGCCCGGCCCTGATGGCCCAGACCGTCGGCGCGATGGCCGAGGCGGCGCCGGGGCGCTTCGTCATGGGTATCGGCACGTCGTCCAACGTGATCGTCGAGCAGTGGAACGACATCCCCTTCGAGCGGCCCTACTACAAGACGCGGGACATGGTCCGCTTCCTCAAGAAGGCGCTGACCGGCGACCGGATCGACGAGGAGTTCGAGACCTTTCGCGTGCGGGGATTCCGCATGGGCCGGCCGCTGAAGGAGTGTCCCCCGATCCTCATCGCGGCGCTGCGCCAGGGGATGCTGCGGATGGCCGGCCGCGAAGGGGACGGCGCGATCCTCAACTGGCTGTCGCCCGGCGACGTGAAGACGGTCGTCCCCTACGTCCACGAGGCCGGCCCCGGCAAGGAGATCGCGGCCCGCATCTTCGTCATCGCGACCGAAGACCGGGGCGTGATCGACGTCGTCGGCAAACGCTCGATGGCCGCCTACCTGAACGTGCCGGTCTACGCCGCCTTCCACGAGTGGCTGGGCCGCCGCGACGTCCTCGGCCCGATGTGGGATGCCTGGGCCGCCGGCGACCGCAAGAAGGCGCTGGAGGTCATCCCGGAGGAGGCGCTTCGCGACATCCTGATCATCGGCTCGCCCGGCAAGTGCCGCGAACGGATCCAGGAGTACATCGAAGCGGGGGTGCACACCCCGGCGATTCAGATCATGCATCCCGGGGACGACCTGCGGACGACGATCCGGGCGCTGGCGCCGTAGAGGGCGAATGAACCCGAAGTTCTTCGAACAGCCGATCCTCAACTCGCCCTACGAGGCGCCGTCGCGGCACTGGGAGCTCGACGACAACGGCCAGCCGACGCATCGGATCGTGGAAGCACGCCGACAGGTTCGGTTTATGTCGCCGATCCCCGCGCCGAAGAAGCAGCGCGGTGCGTCGCAGTTGGAACTTGCGCCCACGCTGGACGAAGGCGAGGCGGCGAAGTTCGATCTGGCGCGCGTGATTCAGGACCTGCGCGGAGAAGTCACCCGTTGGCGCCAGCTCCCCAACCCGCGCCAGTGGCAGGTGACACCAGAGACCGCTCGCCTGCTGCAGCACTGGCGCCGACACGGGGGCTGGACGGACATCCGACCCTTTTTCTGCCAAGTGGAAGCGGTGGAGACCGCGATTTGGCTGACCGAGGTCGCACCGAAGAGGCGGGACGCCCGCGGCCGCCGATTCCTGAAGCGTCTGGAGGAAGTCAACGCGGAGCACGGTGACTTGCCGCGCCTCGCGCTCAAGCTCGCCACCGGCGCCGGCAAGACGATGGTCATGGCGATGCTGATCGCCTGGCAGACGATCAACGCCGTGCGACGGCCGAACAGCCCGTACTTCACGCGCGGCTTCCTGGTCGTGACACCGGGAATCACGATCCGCGACCGGCTGCGCGTGCTCCAGCCGAACGACCCGGACAACTACTACCGTCGGCGCGGCCTGGTGCCTTCGGACATGGTCGGCGATATCGACCGGGCGAGGATCGTCATCACGAACTTCCACGCCTTCAAGCGGCGCGAACGCATGTCGCTGTCGAAGGGCAACCGTGCGTTCCTGCGCGGTCGCGGAGGCGACGACGTCGAGACGCTGGAGACGGAGGGCCAGATGCTCCAGCGGGTCCTGCCGGACCTGATGGCGACGAAGAACATCGTCGTCTTCAACGACGAGGCCCATCACTGCTATCGGGAACGCCCGGGCGACCCGGAGGAGGCGAAGCCGAAACACGACGATCTACAGGAAGCGAAGGCCAACCGGGAGGCGGCGCGGGTCCTGGATCTCGGGTCTCGAAGCCGTTCACCGGCGCCTGCGCGCGAACCGCGTGTTCGACCTTTCCGCGACCCCCTTCTTCCTGCGCGGCTCCGGCTATGCCGAGGGCACTCTCTTCCCGTGGACCATGAGCGATTTCTCACTGATGGACGCGATCGAGAGCGGCATCGTCAAGTTACCGCGGGTACCGGTGGCGGACGACCTGCCCAGCGCCGACGTGCCGATGTACCGCGAACTGTGGCGGCACATCGGCAGCAAGATGCCCAAGGGCCGGCGCAGTGCCGCAACGCAGGGCCTCGATCCGCAGAACCTGCCAGTACCCCTGCAGAACGCCCTCGACGCCCTTTACGGCAACTACGAGAGGGTCTTCGAGGCCTGGCGGGAGGCGAAGCTCCGGAACGAGCCGTGCTTCATCGTCGTCTGCAACAACACCTCGACGTCGAAGCTGATCCACGACTACATCGCCGGCTACGAGCAGCAGGACGAGGACGGGTCCACCGCCTTCGTACCGGGCCGGTTCGAGCTCTTCGGCAACTTCGACGAGTACGGCAATCCGAGGCCGCGTCCCCGCACCCTTCTGATCGACAGCGCCCAGATCGAGTCCGGCGAGGGCCTGGACAAGGCCTTCCGCACGGTCGCCGCGGACGAGATCGAGCGCTTCCGCCGCGAGGAGATGGACCGCACCGGCGATCTTGTGCGCGCCGACAGCCTGACCGACGAGGATCTCCTGCGCGAAGTGATGAACACGGTGGGGAAGCCCGGCCGCCTGGGCGGCGCCATCCGCTGCGTGGTCTCGGTCTCCATGCTGACCGAAGGCTGGGACGCAAACACGGTGACCCACATCCTGGGCGTACGCGCATTCGGCACCCAGCTCCTCTGCGAACAGGTGATCGGCCGGGCGCTGCGCCGGCAGTCCTACGAACTGAACGAGGACGGCCTGTTCGATGTCGAGTACGCCGACGTGTTCGGCGTCCCCTTCGACTTCACGGCCGAGCCCGTGCCCGCGCCGCGTCCGGTCGTCAAGCCGACGATCGCCGTGCGGGCGATCAGTCCGGACCGCGACCATGCCGAGATCCGGTTTCCCCGGGTGGAGGGTTACCGGATCGAGCTTCCCGAAGACCGCTTGAAGGTCCACTTTACCGCCGACTCGACGCTGGAACTCAACCAGAAGCTCGTCGGCGCAACAACGACGCGTAGCGAGGGAATCATCGGCGAGGGCGTCGACATCGACCTCGACCACCTCGAGGATTATCGCCACTCGTCGCTCATTTTCCACCTGACGGCGCGGCTGCTGACGACGAAGTACACCGACGACGACGGCCAGTTTCGGGGCGCGCTGTTCGGCAAGCTGAAACGCGTGGTGCGCCAGTGGCTCGACGTGCACCTCGTGTGCAAGGGCGGCACGATGCCGGCGCAGCTCATGTACCGGGAACTCGCGGACATGGCCTGCGAGAAGATCGATACCGCCATCCTGCGCGGCCATGCTGACGAGCGCCCCGTGCTTGCCGTGCTCGACCCGTTCCAGCCCACGGGCAGCACGGCGGACGTTCACTTCACGACCTCGAAGGAGTGCTGGCCGACCGACCCCCGCCGCTGCCACGTCGACCACGCCGTTCTCGACAGCCGGTGGGAGGGCGAGTTCTGCCGCGTTGCTGAAGCGCACGACCGGGTCTTCGCCTACGTCAAGAACGACCGGCTGGGTTTCGAGGTGCCGTACCTCTACGGCGCCGCGGCCCGCCGCTACCGCCCCGACTTCATCGTCCTGATGGATGACGGTCGCGGCCGCGAGAACCCGCTGCATCTGCTGGTCGAGATCAAAGGCCTGCGCGGCGAAGACGCCAAGGCCAAACGGGAGGCCGCCGAGGCATGCTGGGTTCCGGGCGTGAACAACCTCCGCTCCCACGGCCGCTGGGCGTTCGCGGAGTTCACGGACGCGTTCAACATGGCCGCCGACTTCGACCGCATCGTGCAGGGGCTGGCGTCCGGCGCCCAGCCCGCTGCGTAGGGGCCCGAGATCCGGATGCGGCGCCGGTGACAAACTAGGGCACATGGTCGGGGTGAGGACGAGCATCGTGGGTTCCGGCCCTGCCGCGCCGGTGCCGCGGAGCGGAGCGGAGGTCGGCGACATCGTGGAACGCACTTGGCGGGAGGGACGATGACGGACCGCACTCCCCCTGGTCGAAGGCGAACACGCCGGCCCCCGAAGACCTGGACGGTCCGTCGCGAACGGAACCGAATCTCCTTCACGCGAGGCGTGAATCCACCGGCTCATCGGGAGTTCATGTGGTGTCTGCACGACTGCCGCGAGAAGGGCTACGAAGAGATCGAACTCGACCTGTCCGCCTGCGAGACGGCGTTCCCCGTCGGGATGCTGCCTCTGATCGCGGGGGTCGATGCGCTGCGGCGCGACGGATTGGACGTCTCCGTCGCGCTGCCGGTGGATTCGGAGTTGGAGCGTCTGTTCATCAACACGAATTGGGCCCACCTGCTGGAACCCGACCGCTACCGGGTGAGCGAGACTCCTCATGCCCGGCACGTCGCGGCACGACGCTTTGTCGACGCCGAGCAGCAGCAGCGACTCGTCAACGAAGCCGTGAACGTCTTGCTGGGCGGCATCACAGCCCTTCAACGCGACGATCTTGCGGCCCTCGAGTGGTCGATCAACGAGATCACCGACAACGTTCTCAACCACGCCCAATGCGAACTCGGGGGCATACTGCAGGTGAGCACGTTCGAGGGCAGTCGCAAGGTGGCGGTCGGCGTCGCCGATTCTGGGATCGGCATTCTGGCCTCCCTCCGACAGGGGCATCCGGACCTTCAGGGAGACGTGCAGGCTATCTACAGGGCGCTGGAGGCGGGCGTCACGCGCCATTCCGACGCGGGCCAGGGGAATGGGATGGCCGGCGTCCTGCGTATCGCCACCATGTCGCAGGGAGTGGTGGAAATCACTTCTCGCAGGGCACAGATCGTCTATCGGGAGGGAGAGTCGAGACACTTCCGCCGCAAGAAGAACCAAGAGTTTCCGGGCACCTTCGTCTACGCCGAGATCGGCCTCGATACCGACTTCCTCCTGTCGGAGGCCCTGGAGTTTCGCGGTTCGTCGCACCGGCCGGTGGACGCCATCGAAGCTCTGTACGAGACGGACGATGCTTCGGCCGTCGTACTTCGCCTTCAAGACGAGGCGGTGGGTTTCGGCTCTAGACTGGCCGGAAGGCACTTGCGCACGAAGTGTCTCAATCTCATGGACGCCGAGCCCGCCAAACCGCTCATTCTCGACTGGGACGAAGTGCCCCTGATCTCAAGCAGCTTCGCCGACGAACTGGTGGGCAAGCTGTTCGCCGACCTGGGTCCTCTGGCGTTCGGCGCTCGAGTCCGAAACGTCGGCATGAAGACCGTGGTTCACGGCCTCATCGACAAGGCAATCATGCAGCGAGTAGTTCAGGTTGCGAACGGCGCACCTTCTCCGGTTGCCCCGCCGGCGTCTGAACCGTCGGCTGGGCGGAAACGCTGACCGTGGCTCGGTACGTGCCACCGGGGGCATACTTCCGCGCATGAAGACGGCAATCTCAGTTCGCGACGACGTGTTCAAGTCGGCGGAACGGATGGCCAGCTCGATGGGCATCTCGCGCAGCGAGTTCTACACGAGGGCCGTGAGGGACTATGTGTCCAGACACTCCGGAGACCGGATCGCGGAGCGCCTCGACGCGGTGTACGGGGCTGACCCGGACGTCTCGGCGCTGGACGACACGCTCGCGGGCGCCCAGACCGTGTCTCCGGGCGAAGAAGAGTCGCTGACCTGGGGTGAGCCGGTGACGCCCGATCTTGTGCAGGCGACTTGGCTGGGAGGCCATCGCATTCGCCTGGAGTTCGAGGACGGCTGCGCTGGTGTGCTGGACATGGAAGGCCACCGATGGCGGGGCGTCTTCGAGCCCTTGCAGGACGTGGCTGTGTTCAGGCAGTTTCGCCTCAATCGCGAGTTGAACACGATCACATGGCCGACCGACGCCGATCTCGCGCCGGAGTACCTGTACGAGCAGGCCTCGAACAATCCGGCGCCCGAAACGGAGCGGGCGCTGTCCGAACCCGACCGCTGACCGTGCCGAGGAAGCGTAGACCCAAGTCGCCCAAGCGCGTCGAGTCCTTCCGCCACGACGAGGCGAAGCGTCCGAATCTGCCCTCGGCCGAGCACCAGTCGGTCATGGCCGCCGAGGACCAACTGCCGATCCGCGCCGCGATCGAGCGCCGGAACCTCGATCTGGATCCGCAACTCGTCTGGCGCGGCAAGAGCTACGACGAGGAACTGGAGGTCCAGGCGCCGCCACTGTTCATCCAGGAGAAGGTCCACCCGAAGGCGTTGATCGACGATCTGAAGCGGCTGCGGGCCGAAGGCGAAGAGCCAGAGGCACAGGCCGGGCTGTTCGACGATTTCAACGGCCTGCCGTCCCCTGAGGCGCGGACCGAGTTCTACCAGCACGAGGCGAACTGGTCGAACCGGATGATCCTCGGCGACGCGCTCCAGGTCATGGCGTCCCTCGCGAACCGCGAGGGCCTGCGCGGCAAGGTCCAGTGCATCTACATCGATCCCCCCTATGGCATCAAGTTCAACTCGAACTTCCAGTGGTCCACGACCAGCCGTGACGTGAAGGACGGCAACGCAGACCACATCACGCGGGAGCCTGAGCAGGTCAAGGCGTTCCGGGATACCTGGCGGGACGGGATCCACTCCTACCTGAGCTACTTGCGGGACCGGCTGCTGATGGCTCGGGAACTTCTGGCGGAGAGCGGGTCGGTCTTCGTCCAGATCGGAGACGAGAATGTGCATCGGGTGCGGGCGGTGATGGACGAGGTTCTCGGAGAGAAGAACTTCGTGTCTCTGATCTCGACCAAGACATCGGGAGGCTCCACGGGTGTGCTCTTGTCTGGTGTCGTGGGCTACGTCGTGTGGTACGCGAAAAGGAAGGATGCAGCTAAGTTCCGAGGTCTCTTCAGGCGCAAGAGCCTCGGCGACAAAGGCGCACAGAAGTACACCCGGATTAGGGCACCTGATCTCTCAAGTCGGGTGCTCTCAGCTGCGGAGAGAAACACGGGCCGCACCCTTGAACACGCGGCATCGCCTTCCTCTCCAGCGGAACTGAACGGCCGCGTCTACAGGCAAGACAACCTCACGAGTCAGAGCGTTGGACGAGACAAGGGGGAGGGCGCATCATCTTGGTTCAAGGTCCACATTGCCGGTGAGGCGATCGAACCGTCTTTGAGAGTTCGCTGGAAGACCAACGCGGTCGGCATGAAAAGGCTCATGGCCGCAGGACGAGTTGAACTAACCGGAAACAGCCTTGCCTACGTTCGGTATCTCCTCGATTTTGGGGCGTTGGAGATCAACAACCTCTGGGACGACGTCGGCGGTGTCCAGAGTCGGAGCGATCCGAAGGTCTATGTCGTTCAATCCCCGAGGCCTGTAGTACAGCGCTGCGTCCTCATGACAACTGACCCAGGCGACCTTGTCCTCGACCCCACCTGCGGTTCCGGCACGACTGCGTACGTCGCGGAGCAGTGGGGCAGGCGCTGGATCACTATCGACACGTCCCGGGTGGCCCTCGCCTTGGCCCGTGCCCGCGTCATGGGTGCGCGCTACCCGTACTACCTCCTTGCCGACAGCCGGGAGGGACAGCAGAAGGAAGCGGCGATCACGCGAACCGCTCCGAAGCAGGCGGCGACGCACGGCCGGCTGCGCCAGGGCTTCGTCTACGAGCGGGTCCCGCACATCACTCTCAAGGCGATCACCAACAACACCGAGATCGACGTCATCTGGGAGCGGCTGCAACCCGCCGTCGAGGCCGCCCTGGAGCGCCTGAACGGAGCGCTTGCCGGCCACGGCCAGCCTTGGGAAGTTCAGGTCGGTGGCCGGAAGGGCGAGGCAATCGACTTCAGGGCGCCGTGCGGCACCGGGACGCTCCCTTCTGGCGAGGAAGCACCCGCGAACGCGCTACTCGAGTGGGAAGTACCGCGAGAGGCTCCAGCCGATTGGCCGGCAGAGGCCGGAGAGTCGCTGGCCGCGTTCTGGGACACCCGCATCGCCCGGCAGAAGGAAATCGACGCCTCGATCGCTGCGAAGGCCGACTTCGAGTACCTCTACGACAAGCCCTACGAAGACGGGACAAGAGTCAGGGTCGCCGGTCCGTTCACGGTTGAGTCGCTCTCTCCCCACCGGGCGCTCCTAGTTGACGAGGAGGAGAACCTCGTCGACACCGTCGGCGAAGCCCGGAAGACGAACGGAACCGGCCAGGACTTCGGCGGCATGATCTTGGAACAGCTCCGCAGGGCGGGCGTTCAGCAGGCGCACCGGGAAGACCGGATCGAGTTCACGTCCCTCCGTTGCTGGCCGGGCCGGATGATCGCCGCCGAGGGGTCCTACTTGGAGACGGAAAGCGGCGAAGACCGGCGGGCCGGCATCCTGGTCGGTCCCGAGTTCGGCAGCGTCTCGCGCCCGGACCTCGTTGAAGCGGCCCGAGAAGCTGCAGACGCCGGCTTCGATGTCCTCATTTCCTGCGCCTTCAGCTACGACGCCCATGCCTCGGAGTTCAGTTCGCTTGGACGCATGCCGGTGCTCAAGGCGCGCATGAACGCCGATCTCCACATGGCCGAGGATCTCAAGAACACCGGCAAGGGCAACCTCTTCGTCATCTTTGGCGAGCCCGACATCGAGATCCTCCCCGTACCGTCTGCCAACGGCGGCGCCGAGCAACTCCAGGTCAAGCTCAACGGAGTCGACGTCTTCGACCCTCAAACCGGCAAGGTCCGCAGCGACTCCGCCGACGGCATCGCCTGCTGGTTCATTGACACCGACTACGACGGCGAGAGCTTCTTTGTTCGCCACGCGTACTTCCTGGGCGCGAACGACCCCTATAAGTCCCTCAAGACCACTCTGAAGGCCGAGATCGCCCGCGACGCCTGGGAGACCCTCAGGAGCGACACGTCTCGCCCGTTCGATCGACCCGGTTCCGGCCGCATCGCCGTAAAGGTCATCAACCACCTCGGCGACGAGGTGATGAAGGTGTTCCGGGTCTAGCCGCTTCTCCGGCGAATCAGCCAATGCGAAGGAGGCCATGAACTCCGTCTTCAGCGGCGACTTCCAAGGCCAGATCTACCTCGACGAGATTCGCGACGTCCTTCGGGATCAACGGGCCTCTGTCTTGATCGGCAGCGGATTCTCAAGAAACGCCCGGAAGCCCAGCCCTGAATCAGCGCCGATGCTGACTTGGGACCAACTTGGGCGAGCGTTGGCCGAACGTCTCGGCCAGAACTTGGGCCGAAGTGTCTGGGCAGTAGATCCGGCGAGGCTCGCCCAGGAGTATGAAGACACACTGGGCCAGCCCGCTCTGAACGACTTCCTGATGAAGCAGGTTCGGGATGACGAGTTTGAGCCGGGAGATGCCCATTGTCGGCTACTGAACTTGCCGTGGCGCGACGTGTTTACCACGAACTGGGACACGCTGCTGGAGAGGTGTTCGGGTGAACATCACTTGGGATTTCAAGTCTTGGAGCGGCCCAGTGCTTTGGCGCTCGTAGATCCGCCCCGGATCGTGAAGCTTCACGGTTCCTTCCCGGCATGCGAGCCCCTGATCGTCACCAGAGAGGACTACCGGACGTACGCGGGCGCCTTGGAACCATTCGCGAATCTCCTCCGGCAGGCGTTGATGGAGACGACATTTCTCCTGCTGGGTTTCTCCGGGAAGGATCCCAACTTCGAACGCTGGTGCGGGACAACCTAGGCGAGCACGCACCGAGGATCTACTTGGCCGGTTGGTTACGACTGCGGGAATCAGAGCGCCAGTCCCTGCTGCGACGCAACATCATGGCGATCGACTTGGCGTTGCACCCGGGCAGCGACTCGTGGCCCGAGGGCGAAACAGAACGGCACGAGTTGGCCACTGAGTGGATCCTCCAGTCACTCGAGAGTCCACCGACGTACGAGCTGCAACGATGGCCCGAGCCGTACGTGCCGCAGACTCGGACTTCATCGATCTTCTGGCCGAGCGGTCGCGTTGAGCCGTCTGGCCCCCTTCCTGAGTCGTGGCCGGAGCGTTCGGTATCCGGCACGTCCGCGAGGCTCAGGGAGATTCACGAAAACACAGCGATCTGGCGGCACAACCGGGAGTGCTACCCGAACTGGCTCGTGCTGCCGTTCGATGCCGCCCCGAGAATGCGGGCTCTCACGGATTCTTGGGAGCAAGTCATCGTCAAGGTGCTTCCAGACTTCGGTGACGCTGTTGAGCGCCTGGACGTGCTGCGGGAACTGGTCTGGCGCCGGGAGACGCTGCTCGACCCGCTCCTTGAGGAGTCGGCGGGACCACTCCTGGAAGTCTTCGACGACGTCGACCCTCATTCAAGGACGGTAGGCGGCGAGAGTCGCAACGACGTTGACTGGGAGACGGTCACGGCCCAATGGAAGACGGTCGCTACCTACCTGGTGACCTCGGCAAGGCAGAACTTCGACCGGGAAACGTTCGGTCTTCGCGTGGCGCGGTTGAAGCCGTTCTACAGTGGCGATCACGAGCTCCGACAGCGCATGCACCACGAAGAGTGTCTATGGGCCCTCAACTGGCAGGAGTGGAAGAGGCTGGAAGAGCTTCTCAGCAAGTGGGAGCTCAGCGGAGAAGATCACGGCTGGCGGCTGCGAAAAGCGGCACTCTTGATCGAGTTGGGTGACGTCGAGGAGGCCCTGCGACTGATCGACAAAGTCATCGAGGCCGTTCGGGGCTGGCGGTCGGATCCTGCGTCCATGGCCGCTCCCTCGATGGAAGCGTGGGCTCTTTGGCTAAGGCACTTGCTTGCCGGTGACCCGTTCGGCCCTCCCTACGAGCGATGGAGGGAGTTCGCGCCGTATCGCTGCGACTTGCTCGGTGACATTCGGCACCACGAGACGTCCGCTGCCGGCCCGAGTGACAGGGCCAAGTCGAAGCCTTTTGAACTCGGCACGTTACCTGGGAAGACGATCAGCTTCAGCAATGTGCCCGGCATCAGGGCGAAGGCGGCTCTTCGTGCTGTTCGATTCTCTGAAGTTGCAGGTGTTCCGAGTGCTGTCTTCGGGCGGGTGCAGTACGCGGTCGGGAGCAACTTGCTCAAGGCGGCAGCGGATGCCCTTCGCCCGTACGTCCCTGAATGGACGGCGCGGTTGACGGCTCGATGCGCAGCGGGCGCTTCGGATGAGGGCTTGGCCAAGGTGTTCTCCCGCTCGGGAGTGGCGTTTCTTGAGCAAGAGCTCGTTCATGACCTGGCGGAGCGCCAGCGGTCGCTGGTCGAGCAAGCACTGGAGCGTCTTCCACCGAGCAGGGGCGGAGTCGAGGCGGAGTACTGGCGTGCCCGACTGGGTGCGGCCATGGAGGCTCTTTCACGCTGTGTCGTGCGTCTCGATTCCCACGAAGTGGAGGAAGTGCTGGAACTTGCAAAGCGCCTCTACGGTGACGCTCGAGTGACGGCCGATCTGAGCTTCTGGGATGCCCTGCGGAATCTCCTCCAGAGATCGTGGGAGGCTCTGCCTCGTACAACCCAGGAGCGACACGTACTCGATCTGCTAGGGCTACCTATCGTCGGGCTCGACGACTTCTCGGTGGGCCGGCCAGTTGCCAAGTTCCGGGAACCTGCCTGGATACTGGAGCGGCCCTCGGACGATAGGCGATGTCCTGCTCCCGAGCGCTCCGAAGAGAATGCGCAACAGTGGCGAGCAGTAGTAGACCTTCTGATCCGAGCCTTGGAGGCCGGCGGCGAGGCCCGGGAACGAGCCTCGGGACGACTTTCGGTGATGGCGTCATGGAAGCGGTTCACAGTCGCAGAAGAGATTGGGCTAGCGGCCGCATTGTGGGGGTCGAGTTGGCAGCAGACTTCCATGCTCCCGGAGAACACGAAGCTCCGGCCGTGGGTGTTCGCCAAGCTGCCTGAGCCCAAGCCGGGTGTCGCGCTGGAGCGGCTTCGTGCCTCATGGGGCGACCGGCTCGACTGGAGCCAGGTGGGGCAGGAGGCCCACGAGAAGCTGCTCGCGAATGCAGGAGATGCCCTCGCTGCGCTTCGGCAGCGCGGTGTTCGACTCGCGCTCACGAGCGACGAAGTGGAAGTCTTGCGTATGGCCGTGGAGCGCTGGGCAGAGTCGGATCTGCATCCGATCCTGCCCTGGGAAGCGTCTGAGAAGGCCCGCCCGCGAGCCGAGGCACTGTACGGTGTAGCGACGTTGCTGCTCAAGTTTGAGGTGTCGCCGGTCGCCGCTCGGGCTTTGGGGCAGCGCGTGCGACAGGAACGCGACGCAGAGACTCCAGCCTACCAACTGACGCCCGGGATTCTGCGCTCGGATGGTGCGCAGCTTGATGCGCTCGCCTCGCTGCTCCGGACCGGGCTCGCCAGCACGGTCAGAGCTGCGCTTGACAGTGCCGCCAGTGGTCTGTTCCTCTGGCTTCGGGAAGCGAGGCGATCTGAGCCATTTGTCCCGGCGGTCCCAGAGGAGGTGCTTGCCGAGATTGGCGTCATTCTCGCCAATCGAAGGTGGCCTTCTATCTCTAGTGCTCTGCAAATCGCTGCCTGGGTCTACGGGGACGGGAGTGCCGAGCAACGCGCTGTTCTAAGGGCGCCCCTGTTGGAGAGCCTCGGGCAGTTCATCGAAGAGCTCGTGTACGAGGAAGACTTCGACCAGCACCCTTTCTTCAAGCGACCGTGGGTCGATCACGAGGAGGTCGATGTGCCGCTGCTTCGCTGGCGCTGCGCCAAGCTGGCGATGGCGATGGAGGCCGCTGGTCTGGGGGAGGAGCCAGTCGTAGCGAGGTGGATTAGAGAGGCGGAGAGGGATCCATTACCTGAGATGCGGTACATCGCGGAGGGATGGGAGGGCTAGCACGGAGCCGATGGCGACGTGCGAAACGGGACTCCCCCGTGCGCGCCACAATGCCAAGTCTCAACGCGCCCCCGCGGACCGCCGTTGCAGAAGAGAAGAACCCGAAGGAGCAACGCCTCTACTGCGATCCTCGAGTGCGAGGACGATTGCCACCGGCCACAGTGTTCCGAGGTCGATGTCGTGGGCCACCGCGTATCGGTTGTCGAAGCGAGGAAGAACCTCTTGGAGGTGTTGGAGATTGGCGATCACTTTCCCGTCGGCGACTCGCCGTCCTCTCGGATGATCTGAATGCGCCCGTTCCCAAGGTGCAGGACACAACTGGGTTCGCCACGTACTACAACCACGGTCGCCATCGGCCAGTCGACTAGCTCTCCCCCTATCGTGCGCTGTAACTCCTCAGGACGTCCATGCACCGTCCAGCCCTGCACGCGAAGCTCCTCAAGCTGCTCCGAGAGTTGACTGGCAGCCTCCGCTCGCTGAAGTGGGCCAAGCTCGTCCCAAATGTCCGACCAGTCGGTCAGATCCTGCTGGAAGCCGCCGATAAGGCTCACGTCCTCGTCGCGCGGCTCGTCCTTGAAGAAGAAGAAAGCGCATCGACCCAGCAGCTCCGCGAGTTCAGCTCCTGTCGTGATACGAGCAACTTCGGCCTTCTGGAGGTCTTCCGCTAGTTCCTGAACATGTGTGATTGCCTGCTGAAGAAGATCAGGCGCGATGACTCTCAGCAATCCCGTAACGACCACGGAGATTCCGTCCTGCCACTTTAGAGCTACACGATCCGCTAAGCGCGGCGAGTGGCGACGCACGTCTTCCGCGTCAACGTCATGCCAAACAGGAAGGATGAGATTCTGTCCGTCTTGCTCCCGCTGCGCCAACCCGTCGAGTTCCGACTCCGGATAGTGCTTCCCGAAGAAGCTCTCGGAGAGTATGACTACACCGAACTTGCATCGCGTCAGCCCGGCATCGACCTTCCTCCGTAGGCGATCTCCGACACGGAGTTCCATCTCGTCGTACCACACTCGAAGCCCCAGGTCGCGGAGGAAGGTGGCCAAGGGCCGAGCCACTTCTTCTTGATCTTCCCACGCATAGCATACGAAGACATCCCATTCCTTGGTTTCTTCGCTGGTGGTTTCGGCTTTCGGCATGGCGGGCTGTGTCCTAGATGATGGTTCGCCGCGGGTGCTCGTTGATCTGGCAGGCGACGGGCCGACGCTGTCTTTGTAGGCGGGCGGGAGCTGCACCCCATCGCCGGAGCGCTGAGAGGGCCTTCAGGAGCGTCCCAGACGCCCCGGCCCGGCAGATCCCGTCCGTAACTGGCGACCTGGATACTGCCACAGGACCGTGCTCCGGGCGCCGCTGCGTCGGTAGTAGCCGGCTCTCATAGGCTACGCGCCGTCGTGGAGTTCCGTATCGCCGACACGTTCACCGCCAGCCTCGCTCGCCTGCGGGCGGACGAGCAGAAGGCCGTCAAGACGACGGCGTTCGACCTGCAGGTGAATCCGGCGCGGCCGGGGCATCGCCTGCATCGGGTCGAGTCGGCGCGGGACAGGAAGTTCTGGTCGGTGCGGGCGGGCCGGGACCTGCGGATCATCGTCCATCGGACGGCGGCGGACTTCCTGCTCTGCTATGTGGATCATCACGACCGGGCGTACCGCTGGGCAGAGCGGCGACGCCTGGAGCGGCATCCGCGCACGGGCGCGGCGCAGTTGGTGGAGATTCGGGAGGTCGTTCGGGAAGTCACTCTAGAGGTAGAGGTGCCGTTCCCCGTGCCGTCGCAGCCGGAGGCGACGGCCCTCGAAGACGCGGTAGAGGCGTCGCCGGCGCCTGTGTCTGCGCCCGTCGAGGTGCCTTCCGGGGGTCCTGCTGCGTCTGCTGCCGCAGCGCCGCCGGCCGAACCGGCGAAGCTGGCCGGGCCGCCTCTGTTCGCCAACCGGACGGACGAGGAGTTGTCGAGCTACGGTGTGCCGGCCGACTGGATCGGCGAGGTGCGGACGGCCACGGAGGAGTCGCTGCTCGAGACGGCGGAGCACCTGCCGGCGGAAGCCGCCGAGGCGCTCTTGGAACTGGCTAAGGGGGGCACGCCGGCGATTCCGCCGCCATTGCCTCCGGCCGCGGACCCATTCGATCACCCCGACGCCGGGCGGCGGTTCCGGACGATGGCCGACCGCGAGGAACTCGAACGGGCCCTGGACGCGCCGTGGGAGAAGTGGACGGTCTTCCTGCATCCGACGCAGCGGGAACTGCTCGAGCGGGACTACGGTGGCCCGGCGCGGGTCGCGGGGTCGGCGGGGACCGGCAAGACGATCGTGGCGTTGCACCGGGCGGTGCATCTTGCGTCGGAGGATCCGGATTCCCGCGTGCTGCTCGCGACGTTCTCGACGCCCCTGGCCAACGCGTTGCAACGGCGATTGAGGCTGCTGCTCGGCAGTCGACCGCGTCTGGGCGAGCGAATCGAGGTCCACTCGATGGCCGGTCTTGCGGAGCGCCTCTACCGACTCAACCTCGGATCGCTCAGCCAGGCGTCCGAAGAGCAGCAGCGCGAGTTGCTCCGCAGCGCGGCCGCGAACGTCGCGGACGACGGCTTCTCGCACCGCTTCCTCTGGGCGGAGTGGAGCGGCGTGGTGGACGCCTGGCAGCTCGGGAACTGGGAGGAGTACCGGGCCGTGCCGCGTCTCGGTCGTCGGACCCGGCTGGCCGAAGCTCGCCGGGAGGTTCTTTGGAGGATCTTCGCCAAGGTGCGGGACGAACTGGAGAGACAGGATTTCCTGACGACCGCCGGCATGTTCCGCAGGCTGGAGGACCACTTCAATCACGCTCGGAAACCGCCCTTCGACTACTGCGTGATCGACGAGGCGCAGGACATCAGCGTCGCCGAGCTGCGGTTCCTGGCGGCGCTCAGCGAGGATCGGCCGAACAGCCTGTTCTTCGCCGGCGACCTGGGCCAGCGCATCTTCCGCGCGCCGTTCTCGTGGCGGAAGCTGGGCGTCGATGTGCGGGGCAGGTCGCACACGCTGCGGGTCAACTACCGCACGTCGCACCAGATTCGCCGGCAGGCGGATCGCCTGCTGCCGGCCAGGATCGCGGACGTCGACGGCATCGAGGAGGAACGGCGGGGCACGGTGTCCGCGTTCAACGGACCGGCGCCGGAGATTCGGGTTGTCGAGTCCGAGGAAGCGGAGATTGCGGACGTGAGCGAATGGCTTCGCGATCTGCTGCAGGCGGCGGGAACGTCCTTTTCGGAGGCAAGGCCCGATGACGCCGATGAAGACGCAGGCGGACTGCGCCCTGGAGAGACCGCTGTCTTCGTCCGGTCGTCACGCAAGGTCGAACGTGCGCTTCGGGCAGTGGCGGCGGTGGGACTTGACGCTGCCCCATTGGACGCGGGCGAGACCACGGGGCCGGGCTTTGTGGGTGAGGCGGTCGTCGTGGGCACGATGCACCGCGCCAAGGGTCTGGAGTTCCGCGCCGTTGCGGTCATGGCATGCGACGACGAGGTGTTGCCGCTCCAGGCGAGGATCGAGAACGTTGTGGACGAGGCGGACCTGGAGGACGTCTACAACACGGAACGCCATCTGCTGTACGTGGCTTGCACCCGTGCCCGCGAACATCTCCTGGTAACCGGCGTCAAACCGGCCTCTGAGTTCTTGGACGACCTGACGTAGAGCCACAGCCTGCCGATAGTCTCAGCCGCATGGCAATCACCCGACTCCGGCTGCAGCGCTTTAGCGCCTTCGACGACTTCGACTTCGAACCCTCACCGGGCATCAACGTCCTGATCGGCGCCAACGGCACGGGCAAGACCCACCTGATGAAGGTCGCCTATGCCGCGTGCGATGTCAGCAAGACGGGCACCTCATTCGCTGAGAAGCTCATCCGGGTGTTCCTTCCGTCCGGCGGCGCTCTGGGCCGCTTGGTCAAACGGCAGCAGGGCAGCTCTCGGTGTGGGATCGAGATCCATCGGCGCCGGGGGCGGGGTTCTGCGAAGCTGACGGCGTCCTTCTCGAATCACGCGTCGGTGCCGAAGTCCGCGACGGTCAGGGGCACCAAGAACTGGTACGGCGCGCCGCTTGAGAGCGTCTTCATTCCCGTCAAGGAGATGCTGGCCAACGCGCCAGGATTCCGCTCTCTCTACTCCCAGCGAGAAGTTCACTTTGAGGAGGTGTATGCGGACATCCTCGATCGCGCCTACCGGCCGGCGTTGCGGGGCGCGCCCGATCAGTACCGGAAGCGGCTCATGGAGATCCTGCAGCGCGCGATGGCGGGCACGGTCACCGTGCGCAACGAGGAGTTCTTTCACTACAGCAGGCAGGGCCGTTTGGAGTTCTCGCTCCTTGCGGAAGGTATGCGGAAGCTGGGGCTGCTCTGGCTGCTGGTTCAGAACGGGACCTTGCTCAAGGGATCGGTGCTCTTCTGGGACGAGCCCGAGACGAATCTTCATCCCAAGCTCTTCGGTGGGCTCGCCGACATCTTCGGCCAACTCCAGCAGGCGGGCATCCAGATCTTCCTCGCCACGCACGACTACACGATGCTGAAGGAACTCGACCACAGGGTTGCGGGGCGAAGGGAGAGCGAGATCACGTTCCATTCTCTGTACCGCGAATCCGATAGCGGAAGGGTCCTTTGCAAGGGTTCAAGGAGTTACGCCGCCATTGCTCCGAACACGATCGCGGATGTCTTCTCCGATCTCTACGACAGGGAGGTCGCGCGCAGCCTAAAGGACCTCGGCCGATGATCAACCTGCAGGAGGGCGATCTGCGCGTCACGCTTCCAGGGTTGGGACGGGCGAGGAAGTTCGACGACTCGGCGAACCACGGCTTGAGCCACTGCATGAAGGCCGTCGACTTCGTCGTGGAGTTCGAGCGGAGCCGGCTGTTCCTGGAGATCAAGGATCCGGGGCATCCTCGGGCACGGTCGTCGGACCGGGCCTCCTTCGTGCAGAGGTTCCAGTCCAGTCGGCTGGACGGCGACCTCGTCCAGAAGTATCGCGACTCGTTTCTCTACGAGTGGGCTTGCGAGAACCTCGAGAAGCCGATTCACTATTGGGTTCTCGTGGGCATCGACAGCCTCGGCCCGCCCGACCTCCTCGCTAGGACCGACGCGCTCAAGAGGAGGCTGCCGGTCGGGAAGGCAACGGGGTCGTAGCTTCGGCCGATCGTGTCGGACTGTCGCGTGTTCACACCGGGAAGCTGGAACCGAACGCTTCCTGACGGCTACACGGTCACTCGGGTCTCGGTCTAGGCAGGCGGACCTCGGTGGGCCGAGCGGCGGGGCGTGGAGCGGCATCCGCGGACCGGGGTCGGACCGACGTCGGAGTTTCTGGACCACCTGGCGTGAGGTGCGCGGAAGGCTCCGGTTGTAGGCTGTCGCGGTCATGTCGGCGATCAGCAACCTCACGATCGAGGGGTTCAAGAGCTTCCGGCGCCTGGAGCGGCTGGAACTTGGTCCGCTGAACCTTCTGATCGGCGCCAACGGTTCGGGCAAGTCGAACCTCCTCGCGGCCTTCGACCTGCTCGCGAGGGCGTGCAGCGCTCAGCAGCTCTCGGTCTATGTGGGGAAGGCGGCCGGCGCCGACCGCCTGCTGCACTACGGCCCCAAGATGACGCAGAGCATCCGCTTCCAAGTCGGTTTTGAGGACGGGCTGGCTGGTTTCACTCTCCTCCTGCGGCACGCTGCCGAGAACCGTCTCTTCTCGAGTTTGAGTATCGAGGGAGGCGAGTTGCCGAGAGACTTCGTCGACCAACTTGAGGTGGAGGCCGGCGTTGCCCCGCTCAGTGAGTTTCTCGACCTGAGGCTGGCGGGCTGGCAGGCGTATCACTTCGCCGACACGGGTCGGGCTTCGCCCATTAAGACGACGGCGAACCTCAACGACAACCGGCGCCTGCGGCCCGACGGCGCCAATCTCGCCGCGTTCCTGCACCTGCTGCAGGTGAGGCACAGGATCGCCTATGGCCAGATCCGCCGGACGGTCCAGTTGGCGGCGCCCTTCTTCGATGACTTCGTTCTCGCGCCGCTGGCCCTCAATCCGGAGACCATCCAACTCGAGTGGCGGCACGTCCGCTCCGACGCCCACTTTGGCGCGTCCTCGTTGTCGGACGGAACCTTGCGGTTCATGGCGCTCGCGACACTGCTTCTTCAGCCAGCCCAACTCCGGCCCAAGCTGATCCTGCTCGACGAGCCGGAACTTGGCCTGCATCCGTATGCGGTCACCCTCCTCGCAGCCATGCTCAGAGAGGCGTCGGTGGAGTCGCAGCTCGTTGTGGCGACTCAGTCGCCATTGCTTCTCGACCATTTCGAGCCGGAAGAGGTGCTGGTGACGGACCGCCAAGACGGCGCCACGACCGTCCGAAGGCTGTGCAGCGAGAGTCTGAAGGTGTGGTTGGACGAGTACAGCCTGGGTGAACTCTGGGAGAAGAACGAGTTCGGCGGCCGGCCCGTTCCCGAAACTTCCGGCGAAGGTGCACAGGCCCGGCTCACCGCGAGCGTTTGAACGGGTCGGGTCGGGACCGCGGAGAACCGCGTCTGGCATAAGCTCCCCGCCGCCCCGCGGCCGGAGGAGCGGACGTCACTCCTGTTCCGGTCTGACCTGAGGAGACCCTTCATGGCACTGAACACCTACCTGACCTTCGACGGCAACTGCCGGGAGGCCTTCGACTTCTACCGTTCCGTCTTCGGCGGCGAGTTCTCGGACTTCAACACGTTCGGCGAAGGCCCGGAAGGCCTGCCGCTCGCCGAGGGCCAGGAGGACCAGATCATGCACGTGGCCCTGCCGGTCGGTGACAGCGTGCTATTGGGGAGCGACAGCACGACGTTCGGGCCGCCGCTTGAGGTCGGCAACAACTTCTCGATCTCGGTGGAGGCCGAGAGCCGGGAACGGGCCGACGAACTGATCGCGAAGCTGTCGGACGGCGGCGCGGTGACGCTGCCGATGGAGGACCAGTTCTGGGGCGCCTACTTCGGCATGTGCGTGGACCGCTTCGGCGTGAACTGGATGCTGGTGTACGCACCGCCGCAGGAGTAGGAGGAAAGCAGGGCTTTCGCCAACACGGAGCCAAAGGAGCCATCACGATGTCCGCCATCTCACCCAACGACGGTCCGGTCGCCGTCACCGGCGTCTCCGGTTTCACCGGCGGCCACATGGTGCGTGATCTCGTCCTCCAGGGTTATGCGGTCCGGGCCTGCCTGCGCAACGCGGATTCCTGGCGCGGCCGGGACTGCGTCGAGTACCTGAACGGGCTGCCCAACGTCGAGATCGTGGACGGCTGCGATCTGTTCGTGCCCGGTTCGTACGACGAGGCCTTCGCCGGTTGCTCGGGCGTGTTCCACGTCGCAGCGGTGCTCGGCAACTCGGCGGACGGCAAGTCCCAGCCGCTCGGCTCGGGCAACGTGTCGACGGACGTCTACGAGGGCGGCATGGCCGGGACGCGGAACGTGATCGACTCGGTCAACCGGAGCGACAGCGTGAAGCGGGTCGTGTACACGAGTTCCCTCGCGGCGGTCGCCGGCCTGGGGGCGCCGGCGATGCCTCCGGGCTACGCGTGGACCGAGACGGACTGGGCTTCCGGCAACTTCCCGGAGGAGGTCTGGAACCACCCGCGGATGGCCTATGCCCGCAGCAAGGTCGATACCGAGCGGCTGCTGAACCAGGCCGCGGACGACAGCGGCGGCACCTGGGACGTGGTGACGGTGAACCCCGCGATGATCTGCGGGCCGATCCTGTTCAAGGCCCAGGTCGGCCAGTGGATCGAGCAGATCGGCCGCCTGGCCGCGGGACAGGCAACGTCTTGGCCGACGCCGTACGACATGTACTACAACATCATCGACGTGCGCGACCTGGTCAAGGCGGAACGGCTGGCGGCCGAGTCGGACGTGGACCACCGGGCGTCGAACGGCGGCAGCCGATACCTCCTGCACGGCAGCGGCGGCCGTTCCGCTCTCCGGCTCGGCACGGAAGTGCGCGGGATCATCCAGCAGCTCTTCCCGGGCTTCGTGGTCGGCGAGCCGGAAGTGCCCGAAGGGGGCACGCCGCCCCCGGCGGCCATCAACCACAGCAAGAAGGCGGAGTCGGTGCTGGGCGCCACCCTTCGGCCCGTGGAAGACACGATCCGGGCCGTCGTGGAGACGTCGGTCGAGCTGGGCATCATCGAGCCGCGGTTGCGGGGGGCCTGATCGCGGTTCCGGGGCTGAGGCCATTGAGGATTCTCCTCGTCGTTCCCCTGTTCGCGCTCGTGTGGGGCGGTGCGCTCCGGGCCGACGATCCGAATCCCGGGCGGAATCGGGTGGCCGAGGCGGAGAGCCTGCCGGTCACCTGGGACATCTCGTCCGGCGATGGCGTGCTCTGGACGGCCAAGCTCGGTACGGTGACCTACGGCGGGCCGACGATCGCCGGCGATCTGATCGTCGTCGGCACGAACAACGAGCGGCCCCGCGACCCGGCGGTTGTCGGCGACCGTGGCGTGGTGATGGCCTTCGACCGCCGTGACGGCGGGTTCCGCTGGCAGATCACCCACGAGAAGCTGGAAGCCGGGGACGCGAACGACTGGCCGCTCCAGGGCGTGTGCTCGACGCCGTCGTTCGACGGCGAGCGGCTCTACTACGTCTCGAACAGGGGGGAGGTCGTGGCCGCGGATCTCGCCGGTAGCGTCGACTGGTCGTTCGACATGGTGACCGAGTGGGGGGTCTTCCCGAAGCACATGGCGGCGTCGACCCCGCTCGCCGTGGGCGATCTGGTCTTCGTGTCGACCAGCAACGGCGTCACGGACGACGGCCGGGTGCCGGCGCCGGAAGCGCCGAGCTTCGCGGCGTTGGAGCGTGCGACGGGCCGGCCGGTATGGCGCGACGGCAGTCCCGGCGCGGCGCTGATCGACGGCCAGTGGGGGAGCCCGTCCCACGGTCGCGCCGGCGGTCGGGACCACGTCGTCTTCCCGGGCGGTGACGGCTGGCTCTACGGATTCGAGCCGGGGACGGGACGGCCGCTCTGGCGGTTCGACGGCAACTCGGCGCTCGCCGCCGACGAGTTGGATCGAAGCGAGTCGCGGCACGTCTTCGTGGCCACGCCGGTACTGCACGATGGCACCGTCTACATCGCGGCCGGCCGGGACCCGGAGGCGTCGCTCCGGGCCGGCGTCCTGTGGGCCGTCGACACGGCAGGCGACGACGACGTGACGGGGAGCGGGGTGCGGTGGCGATTCGAGGATCCGGACTTCGGGCGCGCGATCGCCACCGTGGCGGTGGACGGCGGCATCGCCTACGCCGCGGACCTGAACGGCTTCCTCTTCGCGCTCGACGCGGCGAGCGGCGAGAAGCTCTGGACATACGACGCGCTGGCGCCGTTCTGGAGCTCGCCCCTGGTCGCCGACGGCAAGGTCTACGCCGCCGACACGGAGGGCGATGTTGCCGTGCTCCGGGCCGGCCCAACCCTAGAGATCCTTGCTGAGAACGAGTTCCCGGGAGCGGTGTACACTTCGCCGTCCACGGATGGCTCGGTCGTCTACCTTGCGACCAGCGAAACGCTATATGCGCTGGTCGCCCGAGCTTCGGGCGGCGGCACGGACGGTTGACAGCTCAAGGACCCCGACCCATGAAGACTCGAATCTCCCTGCACCTTTCCTGCATCCTGGCGGCGGTCCTCGCTGCCGGCTCCGCGGCATCAGCGAACGATCCACCGGCGATGTTCGGCAACACGCCGGCCCGCAACATGGTGTCCGATGCCAGCAACCTGCCCACGGAGTGGGACGTCCGATCCGGTCAGAACATCATCTGGCAGGCGAAGGTCGGTTCGCAGACCTACGCCGGTCCGGTGGTGCATGGCGGTCGGGTGTACGCCGGGACGAACAACGAGGGGCTGCGCCGGCCCGGCATCGAGGGCGACAAGGGCGTCGTGATCGCCCTGGACAAGGAGACGGGCCAGCTTCTTTGGCAGGCCACCCACGACAAGCTCGGCGCCGGCCGGGTCAACGACTGGCCGCTCCAGGGCGTCTGTTCGACCCCCTTCGTCGACGACGAGCGCGTCTACTACATCTCGAACCGCGCGACAGTGGTCGCCGTGGATGTGGATGGCTTCCGGGACGGCACGAACGACGGCATGACGGATGAGCAGTACAGGGAGGAACTCGACGCCGACATCGTGTGGGAGTACGACATGATCGCGGAGCTCGACGTGTTCCCGCACAACCTGGCCGCGGGTTCGCCCCTGGTCATCGGCGACCTCCTGTTCACGGTCACCGGAGCCGGCGTCGACGAGGGACACATCAATCTCCCCTCGCCGGCGTCGCCGGCCTTCATCGCCCTGGACAAGAACACCGGCGAGCTCGTGTGGGAGAGCATCGACAGCAGTGATGCGGTCCTGCATGGTTCGTGGTCGAACCCGGCGTACGGCGTCGTGGACGGCCAGCCGCAAGTCTCCTTCCCTGGCGGCGACGGCTGGCTCTACACGTACGAGCCCGCGACCGGCAAGCTGCTGTGGAAGTTCGACCTGAACCCCAAGGACTCGGTCTGGGAACTGGGCGGCGCCGGCACCCGGAACAACATCATCTCGACGCCGGTCTTCTACAACAACCGTTTCTACCTCGGCGTCGGCCAGGATCCGGAGCACGGCGAGGGGCCGGGCCACTTCTATGCCCTCGACGCGGGCGTGGAAGGAGACGCGACGGACAGCGCCGCTCTCTGGCACTTCGGCAACGACGACTTCAACCGCACGATCTCGACCGCGGCCATCGCCGACGGCCTGCTCTACATTCCGGACCTGAGCGGCTTCCTCTACGTGCTGGACGTCGAGACCGGTGAGCACCTCTGGACCCACGACACCTTCGCGGCGGTCTGGGGTTCTGCGTTCGTGGCGGACGGCAAGGTCTACCTTGGCGACGAGGACGGCGACATCGTCGTGCTCGAGGCGGGCCGCGAAGAGAAGGTGATCGCGGAGCAGAACATGGGTTCCGCCGTGTACACGACGCCGGTGGCCGAGGACGGCCGGATCTACGTGGCCACCCGTTCCGACGTCTTCGCGATCGGGTCGAAGTAGGGGGACGCGCCGAAGCAGTCGTGGTCATCAAGCGAGGTCAGCGACCCCTCGAAACGGAGGACTCATGGGGCGTCGACGCGACGCCCGGCCGGGTTCTCTACGGCGCTGGCGCAGTCGATCTCGCAGGCGAAGTCGCCCGGGATCTCGGCGGTCGACGGGTCCTCGTGGTGACCGATCCGGGCGTGGCCGCGGCGGGTCACGTGCACCGGGCTTCCGTTTCGTTGCGAGACGCTGGTCTCGACATCGCGGTCTTCTACGGCGTGGGAGAGAACCCCGGGGAGCGCCACGTGGCGGCGGCCGCGGCCGCGGCTCGTGCCCACGATGCGGACTTCCTGATCGGTCTGGGCGGCGGTTCGGCGATGGACTGCGCGAAGGGCGCGAACTTCATCTTCACGAACGGCGGCCGCATGGAGGACTACTGGGGCTTCGGGAAGGCCTCCAGGCCAATGCTGCCGTCCATCGGAGTGCCCTGCACGGCGGGCACCGGTAGCGAAGCGCAGTCCTTTGCCGTGATCTCGCGCGAGGACGACCACCGGAAGATGGCCTGCGGCGATCCGAAGGCGCGGTTTGCCGCCACCCTGCTCGATCCGGAGCTGGTGCGTACCGCGCCCCCCGAGGTCATGGCGGCTACTGGCCTCGACGCGCTGTCCCATGCACTCGAGAGCTTCGTCACGACCGCGGCGAATCCGTACTCGCGGATGTTCGCTGCGGAGGGCTTCGCCCGCCTGCTGCGAGGGTTCGATGCGGTCGTGGAGGCGCAGCGGGAGAACGGTCCGAGCGCGGGGAGCGCAAGGTCGGAGGCCGAAGTGACGGAGCTGTGGGGCGAGATGCTTCTTGGCGCCCACTTCTCGGGCGCGGCGATCGAGGCCTCCATGCTCGGCGCCGCCCATGGTCTGGCGAACCCGCTGACCGCGCGCTACGACATCACGCACGGCGTCGCGGTTGCCGTGATGCTGGATCACGTCGTGCGGTTCAACGGTGGAGCCCCGGACGTCCGCTATGGAGGTCTGGCGCGGCTCGCCTTCGGCGGCGCCGCGGCGAACGGCCTGGCAAGCGAGCGACTGGCCGAACTCTGGGTCGGCCTTCGGCGAGGGGCGGGGGTCGCCGGCAGATTGCGGGATCTCGGAGTCCGCGAGGAGGATCTGGACCTGCTCTCGGCGCAGGCGACCGAGCAGTGGACATCGCAGTTCAATCCGCGTTCAGCCGCCGCCTCCGATATGCTCGCGCTCTACCGGGCGGCGTTCTGAGGCGGGCGTTTCGACGTTCCTCGAGTCTCACGAAAGGCCGCCAGCAGTGGAGCCTGTCGTGCCGCAAACTCGAGACTCAGGATACGGCGCAGATCGCCGGATGCGTTCGGGCCGCGGGCAGCCTTCCGGTTGGCGGACGCCTCGCCTGATCGTCCTGGCCGCTCTGGCTGCCGCGTTCACCCTGCCGCTTCTGTTCGGGGCGGCCGCCACCGCTGGCGACGGGGAGGATCAGGAATCGGCGACCTCAACGTCGTTGTTCCGTCCCTCCGCCAATGCCTGGCCGGTGTTCCGCGGCAACCTGCTGGGCACGGGCGTGGCCGGGACAACCCTGCCTGAGGATCCGAAACTGCTCTGGACCTTCGATACCGGAAGCGAGATCGAGAGCACGGCCGCGATCGTGGGCGGCGTCGTCTTCTTCGGGGACTACGAGGGCCGGGTGTACGCCGTGACCCTTGAAGAAGGAAAGGAACTCTGGCGATTCGACGCGGGAACGCCAATCAAGGCGCCCCTGTCGGTCTTCGACGGCGTCGTCTACATCGGCGACGAGTACGGTCTCATCCACGCCCTCGACGCGAAGAGCGGCGAGGAGAAGTGGCAGTTCGAGACGCTGGGGGAAATCTACGCCGGCGTCTCGCTGCACGGCGACCGGCTGCTCGTCGGTTCCTACGACAACTCGCTCTACTGCCTGGATCGCGAGAGCGGCGAGAAGCTGTGGCAGGTGGAGACGGAGGGCTACGTGCATGGCACGCCGGCGGTCGCCGACGGGTTGACCACGGTGTCCGGCTGCGACGGCTACATGTGGCTGATCGACATCGAAACCGGTGAGACGATTCACAAGATCAACCTGCGCGGCCAGGCGGCCTCGAGCCCGGCCGTGATCGGCGAGATGGCCTACGTCGCGACCTACGAGAACGAGGTCCTGGGCATCGACCTCGGGCGGCGTGAGGTCGCCTGGGCATACGAGCACGAGGTGCGCAAGTTTCCGTTCTATGCGTCGGCCGCCGCGGACGACGAGATCGTCGTCATCGGTGGTCGGGACAAGATCGTCCATGCCCTGGATCCGCGGACCGGCGAACGAAAATGGGAGTGGAACAGCGGCGCCCGGCTCGACTCCTCCCCGGTCATCGTCGGCGACCGCGTGTTCCTGGGCTCGAAGCGGGGGCCCGTCCTCGCGCTGGACAAGGCGACGGGGGAACCGGTGTGGGAGTTCGACACCGGTTCGGCAATCATGGCTTCGCCGGCCGTGGCGTCGGAACGCCTCGTGATCGGCAGCCTCGACGGCATCCTGTACTGCTTCGGGTGAAGCCATCCGGATGAGTGAACGCACCGCCACGCTGGCGGAGCCGGCAACCGGCCTGCTCGATCTCGAAGCGACCGACATCGGGTCGGTCTTCGTGTCGAACTATCCGCCGTACTCGGCCTGGAACGAGGCTTCGGTGAACGAGGCGGCCGCGGCGCTCGACCGGGAGCCCGTCCCCGGCACCTCGCTCGGCCTCTACATCCATATCCCGTTCTGCCGAAAGCGCTGCAAGTTCTGCTACTTCCGGGTCTACATCGACAAGAACCACGAGCAGATCGGGCGTTACCTGGACGCCCTCGGCGTGGAGTTCGAGCGCTATGCGGACCAGCGGTCGATCAGGGGCCGGAAGCTCGACTTCGTCTACTTCGGCGGCGGTACTCCCTCCTACATCGCGGCCAAGCAACTGATTCCCCTGGCAGAGCGGCTGCAGAGCGTGATGCCGTGGGACAGCGCCGAAGAGGTGGCGTTCGAGTGTGAGCCGGGGACGCTGACCCAGTCCAAGCTGGAGGCGATCCGGAGCATCGGTGTGACCCGTCTCAGCCTCGGGGTGGAGAACTTCGACGACAGGATTCTGGAGGAGAACGGCCGCGCCCACGTGTCGAAGGAGATCTACCGGGTGCGCGACTGGATCCGCGCCCAGGGGTTCCGGCAACTGAACGTCGACCTGATCGCCGGCATGGTCGGCGAGACCTGGGAAAGCTGGAAGCGAACCGTCGACCTGACGATCGAGTACGACCCGGACTCGATCACGCTCTACCAGATGGAGCTGCCGTTCAACACGGTGTACTCGAAGGCCAAACTGCGCGGCGATGCCGACGCGCCGGCCTTTGCCGACTGGCGTACGAAGCGGGAATGGCACGCCTACGCCTTCGAGCGGTTCGAGCGCGCCGGTTTCGAGCGCTGGAGCGCCTACACGATGATGCGGCGTGACCGGGGCTGCAAGTTCGTCTACGCCCGGGAAGTCTGGAGCGGCGCCGACATGATCCCGATCGGGGTCTCATCGTTCGGTCACATGGGCGGCGTCCATCTGCAGAACCACGACCGCTGGGACGACTACCTGGCGGCGATCGAGGGCGGCGGTCTGGCGACCCGAAGAGCGCTCGCCACCACTTCCCGCGAGCGCCTGACCCGCGAGCTCATCCTGCAGTTGAAGCGGGGCTGGCTGGAGCGCGGCGCCTTCGAGCGGAAGTTCGGCGTCGACGTGGTGGAGGACTACGCCGAGGCCTTCCGCAGCCTGACCGACCAGGGGCTGGCAACGGTCGGGCCGGAACGCGTCGAACTCAGCGAGGGAGGACTCCTGCGCGTCGACCAGCTCCTGCCGCGGTTCTACGACGAGCAGTACCGGGGCGCGCGCTACACCTGAGGTCCTGGAAACCCGGGGTCCTAGAAGTCGATCCCGAACTGGACGCCGACCTCTGCCGGCGGCGCCCAGACCGCGAGCGACCCGGTGTAGTTCACGAAGAACTGGCTGAGCCGGTACTCCTCGCCGCCGAGGTTGCGGCCGTAGGCGGCCAGGAAGAGGCGTCCCTGCGCCGAAGTCCAGCGCAACTGGGCGTGGAGCAGGCCGTAGGAGGGTTGCACGAAGCGCTCGAAGGCGTCGAAGGCCACGTCGTCGGTGTACTGGTACTCGCCGCGCGCGATCAGCGAACCGCTACTGCCCAGGTCGAACGTGTAGCTCAACGCCGTGCTGGCGGAGAAATCGGGCGCCCGGGGCAGTCCGTTGCCGGAGAGGTCGGTGGGCGGAATCGGGAGAGCGCCGCCGCCCCCCTGAAGCACCTGGGCCGGATCGATCAGACCAGCGGCGAGCAGTTGCTCCACGAACTGCGCCTGCAGCACGGGATCGAGTGACGTGAAGCTCACGAACTCGTCGTCCAGGAGTTCGAGCGACAGGTCGAAGGTGAACTGGCGGTTGGGCCTGGCCGAGAGCTCGAAATCGAGACCGCGAATGCGGGCATTCGCCGCGTTCTCGACGATGGAGCGATCCGGGTAGAGCACCGCCACCTGCAGGTCGTCGTAGTCGTAGTGGAAGGCGGACGCGTTGATTCGCACCTTGCGGTCGGCGAGGGACGACTTGACGCCGATCTCGTAACTGGTCACGGTCTCTTCATCGAAGGCCGGCTGCAGTGAAAGGGAGTTGTAGCCGCCGCTCTTGTAGCCGGCGGTTACCGCGCCGTAGAGCATCACGTTGTCGCTCGGTCGAACCTCGAGGCCCAGCTTGGGGGTCAGCGCGCTCCAGCTGTCGCTCTGGGTCTGGCGCTCCGGCATGAAGGTCGCGAAGTTCAGCGAAGCCTGGTCCTGCTCCTTCTCGTCGGCCGTGTAGCGGGCGCCGGTGGTCAGCGTCACCCGGTCACTCAGCGTCCAGTCGACCTGACCGTACGCGGCGTAGAGCGAGGCGTCGAGGCTCGTCTCGAACGGAAGCGGAGTCGCGACTCCCGGCACGGGAAGGCCGATGAACGGCGCGATGGCGTTGTAGTACTGCGGCCCGCACAGGAACGGGGGCGCCAGAAAACCAAGGGAGCAGTAGGTCGTCGGGTCGAACAGGAACGTCTGCGGACTGTTCGCGAACAGCCAGACGCTGAGCAGGGCGAGGTCGGTCACGTTGTTGACCTGCATCCCGCTCTCCTCGTTGAAGGCGTAGGCCCCGGCCACCCAGTTGGTGCGCTCGCTGCCGCCGTGGAGTTGGAACTCCTGCGACCACCACTCGGAATCGAACGTGCCCCTGTTGGTGATCAGGGCGTTCGGGGAGCCGTCGATGTCCGTGTCGCGCATCGAGTCGAACGCGCGCGAACTGCTGATCGAAGTGAAGCTCGTGCCGCCACCCATCGCCTTGTTCACGGTCAGCGAGAAGCCGGTCTCCTCGTACCGGGACAGCGGCGTGGTGTCGGTCGAGATGCGGTGGACATCGTCCGGATCGGAGTAGCCGTAGAACCGGTTCAGGGTCCCCACCGTGCTGTAGGGCGACACGTCGAAAGGCTTGAAGGGGAAGTTCGCGTGGGCGTCGTCGTCCGTGCTGTCGGCGCGGATCGTGAAGGTCAGAGAGTCGGAGGGCAGGAAGGTGAGCGAGCCCCGGAGCGTGACGCCGTCGAAGTTGTCCGCGCTGGCGCCCAGGAAGTCGTTGTAGGTGGGGTCCTCGACCTGGGCCGTGGCGCCGGTCAACCGGGCCCAGACCTTGCTCGACACGGGACCCGTCAGGGTCAGACCGTAGCGGCGTCCCTCGGCCGGCTCGCTCGAGTCGAACTCGGAGACGGACGTGAAGAGGCGGCCATGGAACTCGCTTTCCGGCGCCCGCGTGATCACGTTGACCGCTCCGGCCGTCGAGTTCCGGCCCCAGAGCGTGCCCTGGGGGCCGCGCAGGACCTCGATGCGCTCCAGGTCGAGGAAGGGGTTCACGGCCGCCTGCGGACGCGGCATGTAGACCCCGTCCACGTAGTAGCCGACCGTCGGCTCGGTGCCGATGCCGAGCGTGCTCGACCCGACGCCGCGGATATAGATGGCGACTTCGCCCGTGGTGGGGCTCTGGCCCGAGATGACCACGCCGGGCGAGGCCTCGGCCAGCGCCTGTACGTCGCCTATCGCCTGCTGCTCGAGCTCTTCGCCCGAACGGGTGACGATCGAGATCGGCACGTCCTGAATGGCCTCCTCGACGCGTTGGGCGGTCACGGTGATTTCCTCGGTGACTGTCGAGTCCGGCTCATCCGGTTCCTGCCCGATCGCGGCGACGGCGACGAGAGGCAACAGGAGGCAAGCGACCAACGGAGCGGCGGAAATTGAGCGCATGGCGGGGTACCTCTGGAACTCTGGGGGCGGCGCGCCTGGAACCTCGCGTTCGCCGATCAAGTTGACATCTCAGGCTACAACAACGGCACTACGTGCAGGAAGCCACCCGGGTTGCGGTAGTCGGCGGCGGTCCCCTGCCGTAGACTTCCGGCGGTGTTCGCGGCTTCTTCCTACGATCTGATCGTGATCGGCGCCGGACCGGGCGGCTCGGCGGCTGCCGCCATCGCCTCGCGCGGAGGCCTGCGCACGCTTCTGCTCGAGCGCGAGCCGGCGCCGAACTTCAAGATCGGCGAATCCCTGATGCCGGACACGCACGGCGTGTTCGAGAAGATGGGCGCGTTGGAGCGGATGAAGAGCAGCCACTTCGTGGAAAAGCACTCGGTTCAGTTCTTCACCAGGACGGGCAAGGCGTCCATGCCGTTCTACTTCGAGAAGGAAAGGCCGGGGGACGACAGCGCTCGGACCTGGCAGGTGCGCCGCTCGGAGTTCGATCAGCTCCTGATGGAAACGGCCGCCGAGCAGGGCGCGGAGGTGCACAGGGGGGTCAATGTACGCGACGTGCTGTTCGAGGACGGTCGGGCGATCGGCGTGCGTGCCGCGGCCGCGGACCACGGCGACCCGGTTGAGCTCGCGAGCCGGGTCGTCATCGACGCCACCGGCCAGAGCGCGCTGCTGTCGCGACGCCTCAACCTTGGTCGGGTGGACTACGGTCTAAGGCACGCCTCGATCTACACCCATTTCCGCGGCGCGCTCCGGGACGAAGGAAAGGACGAGGGCGCGACCCTGATTCTGCACACGGAGTCCGGTGAGTGCTGGTTCTGGTACATCCCGCTGGCCGGGGATGTGGTCAGCGTCGGGGTCGTCGGACCGATGGACGCCCTGATTCGGAACCGTGACGGAAGACCGCACGAGATCTTCTTCGAGGAGGTCGGGAACTGCGCCGAGATCGAGCGGCGGATCGGGCCAGCCCGCCAGTGCCGTCCGGTATCGGTGATGAAGGACTTCTCCTACCGGATCGAGGAGATGGCCGGTAACGGCTGGATCGCGATCGGCGACGCGTTCTCCTTCATCGATCCCGTGTACTCATCCGGCGTGTTCCTGGCTCTCAAGTCCGGCGAGATGGCGGCGGAGGCCGCGATCGACGCGATTGCCGCCGGCGATGCCTCGGGTGAGCGTCTGGGAGCGTTCCAGCCGCTGCTGATGCGGGGCGTCGAGGCGGTGCGTCAGTTGGTCAACGTCTTCTACGACCCGAACTTCAGCGTCGGCGCCTTTCTGCGGCTGTATCCGCAGCACCAGAGCAAGGTGACGCGCATTCTGATCGGCGACGTGTTCGAACTGGACTTCACCTCCATGTTCGAGGACATGGCGACCTTTGCCGCAGCGGGGGGTGGCCGAATCGCTCAGCCGGCGGCGGGCGAGACGGCCCGGGCCGTACCCGTGTCCTGACCGGCGTCTGAACGGGGAACGGAACGGAATCCATGGCGGCGACGGTAGTTCGGCGGCTGGCGTACGCGACCCTGGCGGTTCTGTACGTGCTCCACAACGATCTCTGGTTCTGGTCCGACGGTGACCGCTTTCTCGGGCTGCCGATCGGATTGACTTACCACATCCTCTTCACGGCGGCGGTCGTTCTGGCCATGTGGTGGCTGGTTCGAGAGGCATGGCCCGCCGCCAGCCTGGATCGCCTGGCGGCCGGCGCCGGAACCGAGCCGGCCGCGGACATCGGCGTAGGGCACGGCGGGTCTCCCGAAGGTTCCGGATGACTCTGGCCATCATCTTCGTCTATCTGCTCGCGGTGCTTCTGATCGGTGCCTGGAGCAGCCGGCGGCTCGCCGCGACGGGCGAGGACTTCTTCGTCGCCGGGCGGACGATCGGTCCGTTCGTGCTCCTGATGACCCTGTTCGGCACCCACATGACCTCGTTCGCCCTGCTCGGCGCCTCGGCGGAGTCGTACCGGGTAGGGATCGGCGTCTTCTCCCTGATGGCGTCGTCGTCGGCCCTGATGGTGCCCGTCGTGTTCTTCTTCGTCGGCACCCGGGTCTGGGCGGTCGGCAGCCGCCTGGGGCTTCTCACCCAGGTCCAGTTCGTGCGCGCGCGCTGGGGCTCGGACACGGTCGGCCTGCTGCTGTTCATCGTGCTCGTCCTGCTGCTCGCCCCCTACCTGCTGATCGGCGTGATGGGCGGCGGCATCACGCTCCAGCAGATCACCGACGGCGGAGCGCCGCCGTGGCTCGGCAGCCTGCTGATTTCCGGCGTCGTGATCGGCTACGTGACGAGCGGCGGTCTACGTGGAACGGCCTGGGTGAACACCTTCCAGACGGCGATGTTCATGCTGCTCGGCGCGGTGACGGCGATCCTGATCGTCACGAAGCTGGGGGGCGTGGGGAAGGCGCTCGACCAGGTCGCCGCGACGCGGCCGGAGCTGTTGATACGCGGCGACGCGATCCACCCGCTGCGGCTGCTCAGCTACACCCTGATCCCGTTGTCCGTCGGGACGTTCCCCCACATCTTCTCGCACTGGCTTTCCGCACGGCGGGCATCCACGTTCAAGGCCCCGATCGTGCTCTACCCGGTTTGCATCGCCATGGTGTGGATCCCAAGCGTGCTGTTGGGTCTGTTCGGGAACATCGACTTTCCCGGGCTCGCCGGACCAGCCTCCAACTCGGTCCTGATTCGAATGATCACCCTGTACGCTCCCGATCTTCTCGCCGGTTTGCTCGGTGCGGGGGTCTTCGCCGCGATCATGTCGTCGCTCGACTCGCAGTCGCTGTCCCTGGGGACGATGTTCACCCAGGACATCGTGCGCCACTACCGCTGGGGAGGCGACCTGAGCGACTCCCGCCAGGTTCTGCTTGGCCGGCTGTTCGTGGTCGGCGTCGTGGCTGCCGTCTTCCTCCTTTCCCTGGTCGCCGAGCGGAGCATCTTCGCGCTGTCGGTATGGTCCTTCACGGGCTTTGCCTCGCTGTTGCCCATCATCGTCGCGGCGCTCTACTGGCGCCGCAGCACGGCCGCGGGGGCCGCCGCCGCGATCGTCACCGTGATCGTGCTCTGGATCTGGTTCTTCGTTCGCGGGTTCGGTCAGCCGGACTACAGCGTGGGCGGCAGCGGCGTGATGCCGGTGGCCGTGATCTTTGCCGGCTCGGTCGCGGCTCTGGTCGTCGGTTCCCTGTCCAGCAGGCCGCCCGGTGCCGAGCGGGTGGCACGTTTCATCCCATGACCGGCACCGACCGACCGCTGCGGATCGCCTACCTGGCGGCTGGCGCCGGCGGCATGCTCTGCGGAAGCTGCATTCACGACAATGCCCTCGTTCGCGCGCTCCAGCAGCGTGGCCACAACGCGCTCCTGCTGCCGATCTACACGCCTCTGAGGACCGACGAGGAGAACGTCAGCTACGACCGGGTCTTCTACGGCGCCGTGAACATCTACCTGGAGCAGAAGCTGCCGCTCTGGAGCCGGGCGCCCGCGAGTCTGCGCCGGCTGCTGGACAATCCGCGTCTCCTGGCGCGACTCACGCGTTCGGCCGCCGCGACCGACGCCCGCCAGTTGGGCGAACTGGCCCTCTCCATGGTGCGCGGCGAGGCGGGACGCCAGCTCGCGGAACTCCAGAGTCTCGCCACGTGGCTAGCCGGCGAGTTCCAGCCGGATGTCGTCCATCTGACGAACTCCATGCTCCTCGGAATGGTCCATCACCTCCGCGAAGTCCTGCCCCGGACACTGATCGTCTGCGGCCTCCAGGGCGAGGACATCTTCCTCGAGGACCTGGAGGATCCGCACAGGTCGGAGGTCCTTGCCGAAATGCGGACCAGGGTTCGCGAGGTCGACGTCCTCGTCGCGCCGAACGAGTACTACGCGGCGACGATGACCGAGTTGCTCGACCTGCCGCCGTCACGCATCGATGTCGCTCGCCTCGGGATCGACCTCGAGGGACACGGAGGCCGTGACGCGGAACCCGGCGAACAGCAACTGGTCATGGGCTACCTGGCACGGATGTGTCCCGAGAAGGGCTTCCATCTCGCGGCCGAGGCGTTCAAGGAACTGAGCGATCGTCTGGGCCCCGGTCGCGTCCGCCTCCGTGCCGCCGGCTACCTGGGCGGCCGCGACCGGACCTACTTCGAACTCCAGCGTCGTCGGATTGCCAACTGGGGCCTGGAGCCGCACTTCGAGTGGCTCGGGGAGGTGGACCGGCAGCAGAAGATCGATCTCCTCCACAGTTTGCATGTGCTCGTCCTGCCGACGGTCTATCGGGAGGCAAAGGGACTGCCCGCGCTCGAAGCGATGGCGAACGGCGTACCGGCCGTTCTGCCGGACCACGGTGCGTTTCCCGAGATGCTCGAGATGACCGGAGGCGGCACGCTGGTGCCGGCCGGCGACGTGTCGGCGTTGGCGAGCGCTGTCGAGGAGCTGGGCGCCGATGCGGACCGCAGGGCGCAGCTCGGACGTTCCGGCCTCCAGGGCGTGCGGAGGCACTACACGGCCCAGCTGATGGCCTCGGACACGCTCGAGTCGTACCGTCGTGGTCTGAGAGCACGAGCGACCGGAGCCGGTTAGCAACCCGCGCGGCGGAACTGGGTCGCCGGCCGCGCTAGCATCTCGCCGCGATGACTGACGCTCTCCGCTTCGATTCCGTCACGAAGTCCTACGACACGGAGGCCGGGACCGTCGAGGTCTTGCGGGGAATCTCCCTGGCGCTGGACGCGGGAGAGGCTCTGGCGGTAACCGGTCCCTCGGGCAGTGGCAAGAGCACTCTCCTGCACCTCGCCGCGACGCTCGAGGCGCCGACGTCGGGGAGCATCCGGATAGCGGGAGAGCTCGCCCACGACCTGCCCGAACGGGAACTGGCCGCGTTCCGCAGCCGGAGTGTCGGTCTGGTGTTCCAGGATCACTATCTGCTGCCGCAATACACGATGCTGCAGAACGTGCTTCTTCCCACCGTGGCGGCCGGGGCCGGCGGGAACGGGGCAGGGGAGCGGGCCCGGCGCCTGCTCCAGGCCGTCGGGCTCGGAGCGCGGGTCGACCACCGGCCTGCCCAGCTGTCCGGGGGAGAGAGGCAGCGGGCGGCGATCGTGCGGGCACTGATCAACCGGCCGAACCTGCTCCTTTGCGACGAACCGACCGGGAATCTGGACGCGGAGACGGCCGCGTCCGTGGCCGACCTCCTGCTCGACCTCCACACCGAAGGCGACAGCGCCCTGATCGTGGTCACCCACAGCCTGGAGCTGGCCGCGCGGCTGCCGCGGCGGATCGAGTTGCGGGGCGGCCTGCTCACCGAGGCGCCGCCAGGACGGGCGGCGGGAGGCTGAAGTCGTGAGTGCGTCCAGGCCCGGCGGAACTCTGCCCAGTCTGCGGCACTACTGGCGCTCGAACGTCGCCGTCGTGATGACTGCCGCCGTCGCGGCGTCCGTGCTCACCGGCGCCCTGATGGTTGGCGACTCGGTGCGAGGAAGCCTGCGGGATCTGACCCTGGACCGTCTTGGCGGCATCGACCATGCACTCCTCGGCGCCGGCTTCTTTCGCGAGGCGTTGAGGGACGACCTGACGGATGATCCCGAGTTCGCTTCCCGATACGGCCCCGTGTCGGCGGCGATCCTGATGCAGGGGAACGTGGTAGAGCCCGAGAGCGGCCGGCGCGCGGCGCGCGTCAATGTCCAGGGGATCGACGACAGCTTTGCCGCCTTCTTTCCGGGAATGGAGGAGACCCTCGACCTGTCCCGGCGGGACGGTCAACTGTTCGCGTCGCTGGCGATCAACCGGTCGCTCGCCTCGGCTCTTGCCGTCGAGCCCGGTGACTCCGTTCTGCTCCACCTGGAGCGTCCGAGCGAGGCGCCGCGCGCCAGCCTGATGGGGGAGAAGGATCCCGAAGACCAGTTGGAGAGCGTGCGGCTGAGCGTGGTCACCGTGCTGGAAGACGTTGGCGCGGGACGGTTCCAGCTCGCCCAGCACCAGAGCCAGCCGCTGGTTGCCTATCTCCGCCTGCGCGACCTGCAGCGGGAACTCGATCGCCGCGGCCTCGCCAACGCGTTGTTGGTGGGCGAGCGGGCGAGCACCGGGTCCGGTCCGGTTGCCGACCCGGAGGCCGCGATAGAGGACGTCGAGCGCCGCATCCGCACCCACGCCGAGGTGGCCGACTTCGGACTCACGCTCGAGGCGACAGACGATCACCTGCTCGTGACGACGTCCCAGATCATTCTCGGCGCCGAGTTGGCCGGGGAGCTCCAGGCTGCGGCCTCGGCGGCTGGCGCCGAAGCGATCGAGGTCTCGACCTACCTCGCCAACCTGGCGGCGGCGGACAGCGGCGCGGCCGCACCGTACTCGACGATCACGGCACTCGACACGGCGCGCGCTGGCCGACTTGGCGCCCTGCGGCTCACGGACGGCCGACCGGCTCCCGGGCTCGGGCCGGGTGAGGTGCTCGTCAACTCCTTTCTGGCCGAAGATCTCGCGGTCGGAACGGGCGACCGACTGGCGATCGACTATTTCCAGCTTGGCGACCGGGAGCAGTTGATCGAACGGACGGTCGAGACCAGGGTCGCCGGAGTCGTCGAGATGACGGGCTGGGGCGTCGACCGAACGTTGACGCCGGACTTTCCCGGGGTCGCCGACGCGGACAACATGAGCGACTGGGATCCGACCTTTCCGGTCGATCTGAGCCGGATCCGGGATCAGGACGAGGCCTACTGGGACGAGTTCCGCGCCACCCCCAAGCTGTTCGTCGGTCTGGACTACGGGGCCGGGCTCTGGTCGAGCCGCTTCGGCCACCTGACCTCCCTGCGGCTTCTGCCGCCGGAAGGCACGACACCGGCAGAACTCCGGGAGAGGCTCGAAGAGGGGTTGCCGGACCGGGTCGCGCTCCACGCGGCAGGTCTCGCGGTGGAACCGGTCAAGGCCAGGGGCCTGCGCGGCGCGTCGGGGGCTACGGACTTCGGCGGCCTCTTCGTGGGCTTCAGCCTCTTTCTCATCGTGTCGGCGGCGTTGCTGGTAGGTCTTTTCTTCCGGCTGGGAACCGAGAGCCGCGCGAACGAGATGGGACTCCTGCTTGCGCTTGGCTACGGTGTCGCAAGGGTCCGGCGCCGCTTCCTGCTCGAAGGAGCCCTTCTGGGCGGCGCTGGCGTGCTCCTCGGCCTGGGCGGCGCGGTGCTCTATGCGGGCGCCATGATGACCGCGCTGCGGACCCTGTGGCGCTCCGCGGTCGGCTCGAGTCACCTCTACCTGCACGTCGAACCCCTGACGCTGGTCTTGGGCGGCGCGGCGTCCATTCTGGTCGTGCTGTTCGCGATCCGGGGTGCCGTCGGCCGCCTTGCCGCGGTCTCGCCGATCCGGCTGCTGCGCGGAGAGACGTCGGACCGGCCGGCCGCGGCGCGGACGCGGGGGCGACGGGCCCGCTGGACCGCGAGCGTTGGCGGCGGGGTCGCCGCGGTGCTCCTCGGGGCCTCGGCGGTGGCGCCGGCGTCCATCGCTGCCTACCTGTTCTTCGGTGGCGGCGCCTGCCTCCTGATCGCCGGCCTGGCCGGCTTCACCCTCTGGCTCCGAAGGCGGCCCCCGGCGCCGCTCGAGAGCTGGTCCTTGCGGGCCGGTTCAAGAATGGCCGCGGCCAACGCCTCTCTCAATCCGGGCCGGAGTCTGCTTTGTGCGGCCCTGGTAGCCAGCGCATCGTTCGTGATCGTGGCCGTAGGCGCCTATGGCTTGCGCTTCGGCGAGGAGACGCGCGATCTCGACTCGGGCGCCGGCGGCTTCGACCTGGTCGCGGAAGCGGACGTTTCGATTCTCGCCGATCTCACCACGGTGAATGGACGCTACGAGCTGGGGTTCGGCGAGGAAGGGTCCGGGCTCATCGGACAGAGTCAGGTCATCGCCTTCCGTACCGTGCCCGGTGACGACATCAGTTGCCTGAACCTGTTCCAGCCGGAACGACCGCGGTTGCTGGGGGCGCCGCCGGAACTCATCGAACGGGGCGGCTTCCGGTTCCAGGCGCTCGCGGAGAACGCCGGGGATGAGCCGTGGAAACTGCTGGAGGAGGATCTCGGGCCGGGAGTCGTCCCCGCGATCGGCGACTTCAACTCGGTCATGTGGATCCTGCACTCGGGACTGGGGCAGGGGATCGAGATCGAAACCGAACGGGGCGACACGCTGGAGCTCAGACTGGTCGGATTGCTTCGCAAGAGCGTGTTCCAGAGCGAACTCGTGATTTCGGAAGCGAACCTGGCAAGGCACTTTCCGAGCCGCACCGGAGCCTCGTACTTCCTGCTGCGGACGCCGCCGGGCGAACGGGACCGGACGTTGGAGGAACTGGAACGGACGCTCGGCGGCTTCGGTCTGGACGCGGTCCCCACGGCCGAGCGGCTGCAAGCCTTCCAGGCGGTCGAGAACACCTATCTCGGCACTTTCCAGACCCTGGGCGGACTCGGCCTGCTGCTGGGGACGCTGGGGCTCGCGGTCGTCCTGCTCCGGAACCTGCTCGAACGCCGCGGCGAACTCGCCACCCTGCAGGCGATCGGCTTCTGGCGGCGAGCGCTCGCCTGGCTGGTGGTGGCCGAGAACGGCCTGGTCCTGACCGCGGGAGTCGCGGTCGGCGCCGCCTCGGCGCTGGTCGCGGTGAGCCCGCACCTGCTCGGAGGTCACGCACTGGTGCCATGGCTCTCCCTAGCCCTCACACTGGCCCTGGTCATGGCGGCCGGAACCCTGGCCAGCCTGGCCGCGGTTCGCCGGGTCACGCGCGAGGAGCTGCTACCGGCACTCCGGGGCTCCTAGCGCGGCAGATCCTCACGAGCCGGCGCACCCGGTTCCTGCCGCTCAACTCTCCTGGCTGTCAGGGCTTCAGGTGAGTCTCGAACAGCTTGAGAACGCGGCGGTACTCGTCGAGCCAACTGGACGGCTCGACGAAGCCGTGGGCTTCGGCCGGGTAGACCGCGAGTTCCCAGTCCTCCTTGCCGAGTTCGATCAGGCGCTGGACGAGGCGGACGGAGTCCTGGAAGAGCACGTTGTCGTCCAGCATGCCCGTGCAGATCAACAGGGGCTTCTCGAGGCCCTCGGCGAACTCGATCGGTGAACTGCGCTCGTAGGCCTCGGGGTCTAGCTCCGGCGTGTTCAGGATGTTCGAGGTGTAGCCGTGGTTGTAGTGGGCCCAGTCGGTGACCGGGCGCAGCGCGGCGCCCGCGGCGAACAGTTCGGGCCGGCGGAACATCGCCATGAAGGTGACGAAACCACCGTAGGAGCCGCCGTAGACGCCGATCCGCTCGCGGTCGACGCCGTGCTCGGCGACCAGGTAGTCGATGCCGTCCGCCAGGTCCTCGAGCTCCGGCGTTCCCATCTGCCGGTAGATCGCGGTTCGCCAGTCTCTCCCGTAGCCGGCGGACGCGCGGTAGTCCATGTCCAGCACGACGTAGCCTCGACGGGTGAGCAGGGTGTGGAACATGAACTCGCGGAAGTAGGAGGACCAGCCCTGGTGGGCGTTCTGCAGGTATCCCGCACCGTGCACGAAGACGACCGCGGGGCGGGGGCCGCCGGCCGGTTCGGCTGGCAGATAGAGCCGAGCGTGAATCGGGCGGTCCACATGGGCTGACGGCACTTCGATGAACCGGGGCGCCGCCCACTCGATGTCCGTGAACTCCCTGGACACCGTGTCGGTCAGGCGAACGGGGTCGCTTCCGGGCGTGCTTGCCTGGAGCCACAGTTCCGGCGGCCGGGTGGCGGTGGAGTGGACGACGAGAAGCCTGTTGCCGTCGGGGGAGAGGCGGAAGGAACTCAGCCCTCCGAGGTCGGTGACCTGTTCGATCCCGGAGCCGTCGACGCCGGACGCGGCTGTCCGGTGGACCTCGAAGACGCCGGGATGGCCGCGGTTCGCCTCGAAGTAGAGGAACTCTCCGTTCGGAGCCACCTGGGGCGAGCGAACGACGAACGGCCCCTGGGTCACCTGCACGCGCTCCGAGGTCGCCGTGTCCATCAGGAAGAGGTGGGAGTAGCCCGTCTCTTCCGACAGGAAGAAGATCGTCTCGTCGTCCGGCATCCAGCCGAGGTCGCGGAAGGCGTAGTTGATCCAGGCCGGATCGCTGATCCTGTGGAGCGGCCGCAGGGTTCCCTGGTCCAGGTCGATCGCCGCGATCCAGCGGTCCTTGTTGTCCGTGGAGTAGACCTGCACGACGGCCCGGGAGCCGTCACGGTTGAACAGGACGGGGCCGAAGCGCAGCGGCCGCGGTTCCGGTTCGGCCTTCTCTCCGTCTTCGGGGACCTCATCTCCGTTCTGGTCGACGCTTTCCCGCTCCGACCCGGTCGGGGCCGCCGCCGCCCTGCGCTGGCGCTCCCGCTCCCGAGCGGCCTCGCGCAGCGCCGCCAGGGGATCGTCGGCGATGCCCGGCAGGATGGAGACGTCCAGGATGATCGGTTCCGGGTCGCCGCGACGGAGCAGCGCCAGGGACTCGCCGGTCGGCTCGGCGGTACCGACCTTCATGCGGACCTCTTCCAACTCGACCAGGCCGCTGCGGGTCACGTAGTTCGGCATCTTGTCCTTGAGTCCCTCGTCCCGCTCGCTGGGTCGCTGCCGTACGACGAGGTGGTCCAGCGCCGGCGAGAGCGAGGAACCCGCGACCTCGACGTGCTTGCCGAGGTAGTGGGGCGGCGCCGTGCGGCTGGCGTCGGCGGCCCGGCGTTCCCTGGACACTTCCTCGCGCCTCTCTTCGCGCTGGCGCCGCAACCGGACGATCTCGAGCAACCGCGGCTGCTGGCGTTCCAGGTAACCGGCCTCCAGATCCCCGTTCTCGCGAGCGGCTTCGGGATCCTCGTCCGCAACGACCTCGAAGGGCTGCCACACGAGATCCGTGCTCCGGTCGCGTACGAACCAGGTGGCAGCGCGTCGAAACGCGACGTCTCCGTCGACCGTGAAGAAAGGCGCACTCTCCGCGGCGGCGGTGCGAGTGATCTGGGTCAGGCCGCCGTTCGCACCCAGATCGCGAAGGAAGATGTCGCCCGCCTTGACGAAGGCACGGTGTTCTCGCTTGCGATCCCAGTTGCCCCCGGGCGCCTCCGCCACGCCCCGGTCGCCGTCAGCGACCAGGCTCGTCTGCCGGGTGTCGAGGTCGATCCGGTAGAGATCGCGGGCGTCTTCGCCCGCCCGCTTGCGCAGAAAGTAGACGCTGCCGCTGTCACTGCTCCAGTACGGTCCCTCCGGCTGGCGCCCGAGCCAGTCCGGGTGGGCCATGATCCGCTCGAGGCTCAGATCGTCCTGAGCCGCGGCGGGAAGGGCGAGCAGGAGTCCCGCCCCGAGGATCGAACGGAAGAACGACCGAGCCCCTACTCGAGGTATTGCAGCATCTCCTTCGCGGTGGGCGCGTCGGCGTGGTCCGGCGCGATGCTCAGGAACTTCTCGAACTGGACCTTCGCCTTGGCGGGATCGGTTCCGGCGTAGCAGATGCCGAGCATGTAGTTCGCCTCGGGGTGATTCGGATCCGCCGCCAGGAGCTTCTCGAGCGCTTCCTGGGCCTCGGGAATCTGACCCGAATTGAACAGGTCGGCGGCCTTGTTGAACATGTTCTTGCCGGCCTTGCCCATATCGGTGGCCTGGAGCGCCTTGAGCGCCGCTTCGGCCTTGTCGTCCATGCCGAGAGCGTCATAGCCCGCGTAGAGGATCTGGTTCATGTTCTCGAGGTCTTCGCCTTCCGCCGCGACCTTCTCGGCGTACTCGACCGCTCTGACGTGGTCACCCCGGTGAGAGTAGACGCGCGCCAGTCCGCCCATGGCGGAAGCCAGGTCAGCCTTCTTCTCGAGGGCATTCACGAACATCAGTTCGGCGGTGTCGTAGTCGCCGGAGTTCAGGGCGTTGCTACCCTGGTTGTAGAGCTTGATCGCACTGCCGCGCGCCTGCGCCTCGAGGTCGATTTCCGGTGCCGCGCCGAGATCGCCACCCAAAGCGGTCTGGGCCTGCTGGGCGTCCTCGATCGACGTGAGGTTCCAGTCGCCGCCCCCTGAAAGCTGGCTGAGTCTCGTCTCCTGTCGCGCGGGAATCCGTACATTGCCGACCCGCCGGGTCACATACCCTTCCTTCTTCAACTCGACGCTGAAGCCGGACCGCTCGTGCTTGACGACGTTCTTCAGCATGATCCGGAAGCGACCGTTCTTGCCCGACTGGTGCACCTCGCGGAAACTCGGCGCCTCCGGGTCGGTGAAGATGATCTCGACCCCTTCGATCGTTTCGCCAGTCTTGGCGTCGAAAATCTGGCCGTACACGGTGCCCGGCAACTGCGCCGCCGCCGGTGTAACAAGGACCAGGGCGAGGCCCGTCGCAAGCACGATGACAGCCCGCGCCGTCGGCTCCATGGTCCACGATTCGCGAATCGACTTCATGGCTTCCTCCTTCGCCCGCTCGGTTGCTGGCGGAATCTCTGGCCACCAGTAGCGGGACTTAGAATAACAGAGCCGTGGTGCAGGATCCTGGCTCAGGCTTCGAGCAAAATCCGGCCTGGCCGAGGGTACTGGAGATCTGCCAGGCCGCGGCGGCGGGAGGCGGCTTGGTGCACCTGGTCGGAGGCTGCGTTCGAGACGCGCTGCTGGGTCGCCGGTTCGAGGAGTTCGACCTGGAGGCGTTCCGGCTCCCGCCGGATGCCCTGCTCCGCCTGCTGGAAGGTCTCGGCTACCACGTCGACCAGGTGGGACGCGCGTTCTCCGTTGCCAAGCTGCGCGGTTTCTCGATCGACATTGCCCTGCCGCGGCGGGAGCGGAAAGTGGGGAAGCGTCACCGGGACTTCGTCATCGACGCGGATCCGCAGATGAGCGTGGAGGAGGCTGCGGAGCGCCGCGACTTCACGATCAACGCCATCTCCTACGATCCCCTGGCCGGCCGCACCATCGACCCCCTGAACGGACTGGCGGATCTGGAGAGGCGGCGGCTCCGTCACGCCTCCCACCGCTTCGCGGAGGATCCGCTGCGGGTGTTGCGCGGCATGCAGTTCATCGCTCGCCTGGGGCTGGAGTCCGACCCGGAAACGGAGGACCTCTGCGCGCGCATCGACTGGAACGACCTGAGCATCGAGCGCGTGTTCGAAGAGTGGCGCAAGATGCTCGTCTACGGCGTCGAGATCGGACGCGGACTCCGTTTCCTGCAGGCGGTGGGCTGGCTGGTCGCCTACCCCGAGCTCGAAGCCCTGGTCGGCTGCGAACAGGACCCGGAGTGGCACCCGGAGGGCGATGTCTGGATCCATACCGGGCATGTCCTCGACGCCTTCGCCCGGGACCGGCTGGATGACGAGGAGGAGGACCTCGTGGTCGGACTCGCCTGCCTCTGTCACGACCTCGGGAAGCCGGCGACCACCCGCTTCGTGGACGGTCGGGTGCGGTCCCGGGGACACGAGGCCGCCGGGGAGAGGCCGACCCGGACCTTCCTCGGGCGGCTGACGAAACGGTCCGGGCTCGTGGACGATGTGGTGCGGCTGGTCGTCGATCACCTGAAGCCGCGCCAGCTCTATCAGGGCGGCGCGGGCGACGCCGCCGTCCGCCGTCTTGCCCACAGGGTCAAGCGAATCGATCGGCTGGTGCGGGTGGCGCGCGCGGATGCCCGGGGCCGTCCGCCTCTGACGTCGGCGGACTGCGACGATTGTGACTGGCTTCTTGCCCGCGCGGAAGCGCTGAGGATCAAGGATCAGGCGCCACGACGCCTCGTCCTTGGCCGTGACCTGATCGACCGCGGTCTGACACCCGGACCCGAGATCGGGGACCTGGTCGATCGCTGCTATCAGGCACAACTCGACGGCGCCTTCGAGGGCCGGACCGCGGGTTTGCGGTTCCTCGATTCGCTCCTGCGGCGCCGGGTCGCTTCCGGGCGGGCGGAACCATGACTGGCGCCTCCGGCGGCCGGCCGAGCGAAACAAGGGCCGCCGGCGGGTCGTCCCTGCACCGAGAGGACGATGGCTTGCCAGCACAGAAACCGTCTGACCGGGGATCGACCCGCGAGTCGACCGGTCTTCCCGAAGACGCCGAACTCGTTCGACGTGCGTCGGCGGGTGACGGCAGCGCGTTCGAAGCCCTGGTGCTTCGCTACGAGACGCCGCTCCGCAAGCTGGTCTACGGCTACGTGCTCAACTGGCAGGTCGCCGAGGACGTGGCGCAGGACGCTTTCCTGCTGGCCTATCGGAAGCTCGGCGACCTGGGAGAGTCGGCCGCGTTCAAGAGCTGGCTCTACCGGATCGCGATCAACCGGGCCCACGACGAATTGCGCCGGTCGGCGCGCTGGGGCAGGCGGCTGGACCGGAACGTGGGGGAGGAGGCCCTCGCCGAGTTGCCGGCGGCCGGCGCGGAGTCGGCCGTCGAGTCGCGGCTGCTCCGGCGCGCCCTCGTGCGCGAACTGGCGCGGTTGCCGAAGAGCCAGCGGACGGCGGTCGTGCTGAAAGACGTGGCGGGAATGAAGTACGTGGAGATTGCGGAGCTTCTGGGCTGTCCGATCGGCACGGCGCAGATCCGGGTCCATCGGGGCCGGCAGAAGCTCCGCCGCCGGCTCGACGGGCCGGGCTCCGGCAGGAGGACGTAGAGGAGGTACGTGATGAGGGAGGAGAAGAGGTCGAGCCGACCGGGGGAGGCCGGAGGCAAGCTCGATGCGCTGTTCGACGGGTTGCGCGAGGAGTGCGCGGCGCCGCCGCGGGCGCCCGGTTTCCTGGCGGGTTTCAGAGCCCGTCGCGAGGCCTGGCTGGAGCGTGCGGACCAGGCCGCGCCATGGCGGCTTCTTGCCTTGCGCCTGTCGCCCGTCGGCGCGCTTGCGGCCGGCGCGGCTCTGGTCATGACGCTCGGCGGCGGGGCGCCGGCCATGTCGCCGGAGACTGTTCCGGAGCAGTCCGTCGCAGCGGAGTACCCTGACCCGTTCGCGGCGGGGCTGGAAGAGGCCGGTGTAGCGACCGCTGCCATGGCGGACGATGACGCCGCCTATGAACTCGTGGCCGTGCTCTACGAGCCGATGGGGACACCGTGATGGCCAACGGCTCCATGAAGATGTGGATGGGCCTCGCCCTGGGTTCGGCACTGGTCGTTGGGGTCTCGGCGGGTCTCGTGGCGGACCGGCTTCTTGCCGAACGGAGCGCCGTCGAAACGGAGCCGAAGGCCTCGTCGCGGACGCACGACGATCGGCGGTCGAGGTTTCATTTCGACTGCCGGGGTTGGGAAGAGGAGCAGGCCGAAGGGACCGCGAGCCCGCCCGGGGAAGGGCAGCCCGCCGCGGCGAACTCGGATTCGTACGTCGAGTACAGGTCGAAGGTGACCCACCGCATGGCGGGCCGCCTGGAGCTGGATGCCGCACAGATCGAGGCGCTGGAGCCCATCGTCGGCGAGGCGATGGAGCGTGGGCGGCTCTACTGGACCGGAGCACACGACGAGTTCTGCGCGATGCAGAAGGACTTCCACCGGCAGGTGGGCGCACTCCTCCGTCCGGACCAGGCTGTCCGCTTCGACGAGATGAGCGAGGAGTTGTGGAAGCGGGGACGGCGTCATTACGGGAGAGGCCGTGACGGCAGCGGACGCGACCGCCATCAGGAAGACGGCTCGCCGGAGGCATGCCGATGACGACCCCGGAGGAAGAGATGGACGAACAGAAGCGCGGTCTGCTCGCGGGGCCCGAGCAGCAGGAGGAGGCGCTGCAGGAGGCGGCGGCGCACGTCCCCGTCCACCCGCTCATACGCTTCGCCGTCGAGCGGCGCGTGACCATGTTCATGGCGACTCTGGGCGTGCTGGTGCTCGGCTGGCTGTCGCTCACGCGCCTGCCGCTGGAATTCCTGCCTCTCTTCCAGTCGTCCAACATCTCGGTCCGGGTGCCGTACCAGTCCTCCTCTCCGGAGGAGATCGCCCGGTCGATCATCTGGCCGCTGGAGGACAGCCTGGGGACGATCAACGGCGTCCGGCTGCTCCGCTCGCGGGCCAGCGGCAGCTCCGCCTCGGTGGACATCGAGTTCCAGGACGGGACGGACATGGAGCTGGCGGCCGTCGACGTACGCGACCGGATCGACCGGGTGCGCAACGAGCTGCCGAGCGACGTGGAGCAGATCTACGTCCGCCGTTTCGAGAGTACGGACATCCCGGTTCTCCGCAGCAGTCTCAGCGCGCCCTGGACCCAGGATGAGCTGAACGACTTCGTCGAGGATGTGCTCCTGCCCCGGATCGAGCGGCTGGAGGGCGTGGCGCAGGCGGAAGTCTGGGGCATGCTGAGCCGGGAGCTGCGGATCGAACTGCTGCCCGACCGCATGGCCGCCCACGGCGTGGATGTCCGCGAGTTGCGGCAGGTTCTGCAGAGCAACCACGTGAACGTCTCGGGCGGCTATCTGCGCGAAGGCAGCCGCCGCCTGCTGGTTCGCACCATCGGCGAGTTCCAGACTCCGGACGAGATCCGCGATCTGCCGATTCGTGGCGACGGCCTCCGTGTGGGCGATGTCGCCGACGTGAAGTTCGGCTACCCCGACAAGTACGAGTACAGCTTCCTGAACGGGTCGGAGGCGATCAGCCTGAGCGTGAACAAGGCCTCCGACGCGAATCTCCTGGACGTCGTCGGCCGGGTCAAGGCCGAACTCCAGGCCATCCAGCAGACGCCCGAGGGCGCGGGCCTCGAGTTCCGCCACTTCCACGACACCTCGGTCGACGTGCGTCAGGGCCTGACCGAGCTCGGCCGCAGCGGGCTGATCGGCGGCGGTCTGGCGATCGTCTTCATGTTCCTCTTCCTGCGCAAGTTCCGGACCACGCTGCTGGTGGCTCTGGCGGTGCCGTTATCGCTGGTCATGACCTTCGTGATGATGTACCTCGGCCGCCAGGCGGGCGTCACCGAGATCACGCTGAACGTGATGAGTCTGATGGGTTTGATGCTCGCGATCGGGATGCTGCTCGACAACTCCATCGTCGTCATCGAGTCGATCTTCCGGCACCGCCAGGATCTCGGCGCCAGTGCGAAGTACGCCGCCCTGGGCGGCGCCAGCGACGTGGCAATGCCGATCATCTGCTCGACGATGACCACGATGTGCGTGTTCGTGCCGCTCATCTTCTTCGGCAGCGGCGGCGGCGGACCGGGCAGCTTCTCGCGCTTCATGGGGGACATCGGCACGACGGTCTGCGTGGTCATGCTCGGTTCCCTGGTCATCTCCCTGACCGTGGTGCCGATGATCGCGGCGATCCTGCTCAGGTCGGAGAGCAAGCGCCGGTTCAAGCTGCTCGACCGGATCAGCGAGCTCTACGGGGCGACTCTGGCCTTCACCCTGCGCCACCGCTTCATCTTCACCATGGTGATCGGCGCGCTGCTCTACGGTTCCTGGGAGCTGTACAACAGCATCGAACGGAGCTTCAACCAACCGTCCCAGGGCCGGGCGCTGACCATCTTCGTCGAGACGCCGCGGCAGATGGGAATGGACGACCGCCTGGCTCTCTATGACGAGGTCTACGCGTTGCTCGACTCCAGGCGGGACGAGTGGGAGATCGCCGACATCGCCCACCAGGTGCGCCGGGGCGGCGGCCGCAGCCGGGGGTACGGCGGCGGCAACCGTTTCGAGGTCTATCTGAAGCCCGAGGAGGTTTCGGAGCTCTCCACGGACGAGGTCACGGAACTCGTCCGGGAGGCAATGCCGCAGAAGGTCGGCGTGCTCTTCAAGCTCGCCCGGACCGAGTTCGGGCCTCCGGGTTCCGGAAGCTCCGGGATGGACGTGGAACTGATCGGCGACGACATGGGCACCCTCGAACTCCTCGTGCCGCGGATCACGGACCGGCTGCGTCAGCTCCCCATGGTGGGCGACATCGACAACTCGTTCGAGAGCGGCGACGACGAGATCCGGGTTTCCGTGAACCGTGAGCGGGCACTCCAGGGCGGCCTGTCGAGCCAGGCCGTGGCGATGACGGTGAACGGCGCGCTCTCGAGCCGCTCGCTGGCGTACTTCAAGACGGCGGAGCGCGAAATCGGCATGGTCATGCAGTACCGGGAGGAGGACCGGGAGACGCTCGATCAGTTGAAGAAGATGCCGGTCCTCGTGTCGGACCCGAACGAGGAGTCGGGAGCGGTCACCCTGCCGATCTCCAGCCTCGCCTCGTTCCAGCTTCAGAGCGGACCGTCCGAGGTCGAGCGGGAGAATCGCCGTTCCAAGGTGGAGATCGACATCACGGCCGCGGGCGGCACGCCAGGCTTCATGCTGCGGCGGCCGGTCCAGATGGCGCTCGCGGACGTTCCGCTGCCGCCAGGCTACGAGTGGTCTCTCGGCAGGAGGTTCATGGAGGCCGAGGAGGACGCGTCGCGCGCCGTCCTGGCGATGATCCTGGCTGTCGTGCTGATCTACATGATCATGGCGGCCCTGTTCGAGGACTTCCTCCAGCCGTTCACGATCATGCTGTCGATTCCCTTCGCCTTCATCGGCGTCGGCCTGATCATGTACCTGGCGGGCCAGCCGCGGTCCGACTCGTCGAACATGGGACTCCTCATCCTGGCCGGGATCGTGGTGAACAACGCGATCGTCCTGATCGACCACATCAACCGGTTGCGGCGCGAAGGCATCGCCCGCGACAAGGCGATCGTCCTCGGCGGCAAGAATCGCCTGCGGCCCATCCTGATGACGGCCGTGACGACGATTCTCGGCCTGTCGCCGATGGTCGCTCCCTTCTTCCTGCCCCAGGTGTTCGGCCAGCCCGAGGGCCGTGCCGCCTTCTGGGCGCCGGTGGGCCTCGTCATCCTGGGCGGGCTCACGACATCCACATTTCTGACCCTGCTTGTGATTCCGACGGTCTATTCCCTGGTCGACGACGTGAAGCTCTTCGTCCAGCGGGTTGTGCGGGCGGTCACGACCGTTCCGCGGAGAAAGATGGCATGAAACTCAAGAGACGATTGGGCAAGGCGCGGTCGGCCGGCGCCCTCCTGTTGATGGCGGCCGTGGCCGCCGCGGGCATCGGCTGCGGGCAGTCCAACGCCGAAGCGGGCGGAGAGAACCCCCGCGCCGGCCGGGGCGGACCCGGCGGCGGTCCCGGGGGCCGGGGCGGCGGACCGCCGGGCGGCTTCCCTGGGGGCTTCCCGGGCTTCGGAGGCCCTGCGGCCACTGCCGTGATTCCGGTCGCGGTGACGAGCGTCATCCGACGCGACATCGCGGACTACCTGGAGACGAACGGTTCGCTCGAGGCCGAGAACGAGGTCGACATCGTGGCCCGCACGACCGGTCCGATCGTCGAACTGAACGTGGAGGAAGGCGACTTCGTGCGGGAAGGCCAGGTGCTGGCACGCATCGACGCCGCGGAGATCGAGGCGCAGTTGGGCATTGCCCGGGTCAACCTGGCCGAGGCGGAACTGTCCTGGAAGCGGGCGCAGTCGTCCTATCGCGAGGAAGTGATCAGCCAGGAGGCCTACGACCTCGCCAGGTCGACCTTCGAGAGCGCTGCCGCCCAGATCGTCGGCACCGAGATCCTGCTCGACTACACCGTGATCCGGGCGCCGTTCGACGGCTTGATCATCGAGCGCGTGATCAAGAACGCGGAGCATGTTCCGACCAACGCGAGGCTGTTCCGGATCTCCGACTTCGATCCGCTGCTCTGTCCGATCCAGCTTCCGGAGAAGGACCTGCCGCGCCTCAAGCTGGACCAGCCCGCCCACCTGACGGTCGAGGCCTACCCCGGGGCCCGCTTCCCGGCGCGGGTGCTGCGGATCAGCCCGGTCGTCGACGCGGCGACCGGTACGGTCAAGGTCACGCTCGAAGTGCAGGCCCAGGGCCGCCTGCGGCCCGGAATGTTCGCCAGCGTGTTCGTCGAGACGGACGTTCACGAGAACGCGATCGTCGTGCCGAAGCAGGCCCTGGTACTCGAAAGCACGTCCGACACCGTGTACGTGGCGGTGGAGGACGGACAGGGCGGCACGGTCGCCCAGCGCCGCGAACTCGAGCTCGGCTACGAGGAGAGCGACAGTCTGGAAGTGCTCTCCGGCCTCCGCGAGGGCGAGGATGTCGTGATCATCGGGCAGGACGGCCTCTCGGACCAGACGCCGATTTCGGTCGATGAGCGGGAGGGGCCGGCCGCGGCGCCCACGATGTTCACTTCCATGCCGGCGGCCGGCGCCGAAGGCGCGGCCGGTCGGTCGCCTGCCGCGGCTGGTGGCGCGGATGGCGCCGCGCAGGCTGCGCCGGCGCGGCCCGGGCCGGGCGGCCCCGGAGGCTCTCGCGGCGGACCTCCCGGCGGCTTCGATCCCAGCCAGATGACGCCCGAACGGATGGAGATGATCCGGGCCCGCATGAAGGAGCAGGGCATGAGCGACGAGCAGATCGACCAGATGATGGAACGCATCCGGAGCGGCCAGGGACCGCCGGGAAGGCCGCCTGGTGCTCCGGCCGGCAGGCAGCAGGGCGGACCGCCCGGACGACCGCAGGGTTGACCGGGCCCCGGGGCGCCTGACCAGGTAACGCGACATGCGGGTTGTTTCCTTCGCCACGCGGCGACCGGTCACCGTGTTCATCTTCGCCCTCGCGGCGGTGGTCTTCGGCGGCGTCGCCTTCCGGGACCTTGCGGTCGACCTGCTGCCGGACATCACCTATCCGTCGCTGACCGTCCAGACGGGGTACGAAGGCGCCGCGCCGGTCGAGATGGAGACCCTGATCACGCGGCCGGTCGAGGACGCGGTAGGGGTGGTCAACGGGGTCAACCGGGTCATCTCGAGTTCCCGGGCGGACATCAGCGAGGTCACGCTGGAGTTCTCCTGGGGCACGAACATGGACTTCGCCTCGCTCGACGTGCGCGAGCGTCTGGATCAGGTGCGGTTGCCGATCGCGGCCGACAGGCCGGTCCTGCTGCGCTACGACCCGTCGCTCGACCCGATCCTGCGGATGGGGCTATCCGGCGGCGGCGACGACCTGATCGCTCTGCGCCTCCTGGCCGAGGAGGATCTGAAGCGGAAGCTCGAGCGCCTGGAGGGCGTGGCGGCCGTCGTCGTGAGTGGCGGTCTCGAGGAGGAGATCCAGGTCGAGATCGACGAGCGGCGCCTGACCAGTCTGGGCCTCACGATGAACCAGGTGATGAACCGTCTGGCGCAGGAGAACGTGAATCTCACGGGCGGCCGGCTGCGCGACGGCCAGACCGACTACCTCGTGCGAACGATCAACGAACTGCTGCGGCCGGAAGAGATGCGGGAGATCGTGATCGATCGTTCCCAGGGGGCGATCGTGCGTCTCGAGGACATCGCCCGCGTCTACCAGGGCGCCCGGGAACGCGAGGTGATCACGCGGATCGACGGCCGGGAGGCCGTGGAGATCGCGGTCTACAAGGAGGGCGGCACGAACACGGTGACCGTCGCATCCGCCGTTCTCGACCGGGTGGAAGGACTCGTGGAGGAGATCAGACAGATCGATCCCCAGCTCGAATTGAGCGTCCTCACCGACCAGTCGCGCTACATCCGCGACTCCGTGTCGGCGGTGATCGAGACCGCCCTGATCGGCGGCTCGCTGGCGATCGTCGTCCTGTTCCTCTTCCTGCGCAGCGCGCCGAAGACGCTGATCATCGGGATCTCGATCCCGGTCTCCGTCGTCGCGACCTTCTTCCTGATGTATGTCGCCGGCGTGTCGCTCAACATCATGTCGCTCGGCGGGATCACGCTCGGCATCGGTCTCCTGCTCGACAACTCGATCGTCGTCCTGGAGGCGATCCAGCGCCGTCGCGACCAGGGTCTGGGCGTCGTCGAGGCGGCCCGTGCCGGCGCTTCCGAAGTCGGCCGGGCGGTGATCGCCAGCACGATCACGACCGTCTGCGTGTTCGTGCCGATCGTCTTCGTCGAGGGCGTCGCCGGTCAGATGTTCGGCGACCAGGCGTTGACCGTGACCTTCTCCCTGCTGGTGTCGCTCGGGGTCGCGCTGACCGTGATCCCGATGCTCGCGTCACGGAGGTTCTTCGCCGCCGGGGCGGAGGTCGAGGCCGTCGAGAGCGCGGGCCGCTCCAACCCGGTGACCCGAGCCATCTCGGGCTTGTTCAGCGCGTTGGGAGTCGGGATCGCCCTGGTCGTGAAGCATGTCTTCCGCGGCGTTGCCGCGATCATGTCCGTGCTGCTCCGGCCGGTGCTCGCCGCCTTCGACGCGCTGCTCCAGGGCATCACGGCGGTCTACGCCCGCGTCCTTCGCGGGGCCCTGCGCCACCCCGTCCTGGTCGTCCTGGTGGCCGTGGCGCTGCTCGCGGGGAGCGTCCAGCTCGTGGGCTCGCTCGGCAGCGAACTCGTGCCGGAACTGATTCAGGGCGAGTTCTACGTCGACGCCGAACTGGCGCCCGGGAGCCGGCTGGAGGTCACGGATCGCCGGCTCGCGACGATCGACAAGCGCGTGCGCGAGTTTCCCGAGGAGTTCGGCGTGCAGTCGGTCTACACGGTGGTCGGTACCTCGAACGAGCAGGGAGGCGCGGCCGGCGAGAAACGGGAGAACATCGGCCAGGTCAACGTGCGGATGGAACCGCCGATCGATGCCGAGCGCGAGGAGCTGGTGATGAGCCGGATCCGGTCCCTGATCGATGCGGAGAACGCGTCCTTCGACCGCCAGGCGCCGCCGGTCGCCGGCGCGGCGTCTGCTCCGGTCGGAGCCGCCGGCGCCGGATCGCTGCTCGGCGACGATTCCCTGAAGTACCGCTTCGGCCGTCCGACCTACTTCAGTTTCCGGAGTCCGGTCGAGGTGCAGATCCGTGGCCACAACCTGGCGTTGCTGGAAGTGCTTGCCGATCAGGTCGCGGCCCGGATGCGCGAGGTCGAGGGGCTGGTCGACGTCAAGTCATCGACCGAAGGCGGCAACCCGGAACTTCAGATCATCTTCGACCGGGAGCGGCTGTCCACCTTGAACTACACGGTCGCGGAGCTTGGAGCCGTCATCCGGTCCAAGGTGCAGGGCGACATCGCGACGGACATCGTGCGCGAGGATCGGAACATCGAGGTCCGGATGCGGGCGGACGAGGGCTTCCGCGACTCGGTCCGCGATCTCCGCAACCTGAACGTCCGCCAGAGCGGTGCTGTGCCACTGCCTCTCTCGGCGGTGGCGGAAGTGATCGAGACGGAAGGGCCGGCCGAGATTCGCCGCAGCGACGGCGGCCGGGTCGCGCTGATCGAGGCGAACATCGTCGGCCGCGATCTGGGCAGCGTCTCCGACGACATTCAGGCCATCCTGGACTCGACCCGGTTCCCGGTCGGCTTCGACTACTCGGTCGGCGGTCAGCGCCAGGAAATGGAGCGCTCCTTCGACAGCATGCGACTCGCGATCCTGCTCGCCGTGTTCATGGTCTACCTGGTCATGGCCTCCCAGTTCGAATCGCTGCTGCACCCATTCGTCATCCTGTTCGCCGTGCCGTTCTCGATCATCGGCGCGGTCGGCATCCTCTACCTGACCCGGACTCCGGTCAGCATCGTCGTCCTGATCGGCGGCATCCTGCTGGCCGGCATCGTGGTGAACAACGCGATCATCCTGATCGACTACACGAACCGTCTGCGCCGGGCCGGCAAGGCGAAGGTGGACGCCCTGCGCGAGGCCTGCCTGGTGCGGCTGCGGCCGATCCTGATGACGACCTCGACCACGGTCCTGGGCCTCCTGCCGATGGCCCTGGGCCTGGGCGAAGGAGCGGAGCTCAGGACTCCCATGGCCCTGACCGTGGTCGGCGGACTGCTCACTTCGACGCTCCTGACCCTGATCGTGATCCCGGCGCTCTATCTCCTGCTGGACATCCACAAGCACGACGCCGACCCCGAGACGGTCGCCGAACCGGCCGGGTAGCACGAGACCCAACCAGAGGATCTCGAAGAGCTCCGCTTGCTGGCAGCCTCGCGCCCGGCGTCCCGCTGTAGCATGTCGGTCCACAGATGTACAAGGCTCCGTGGCGTGTGAAAGCGACCTGGCTCTGCTGGTCCGGAGGGAAGGAGTCGGCATGGGCCCTTCGTCGGCTCCGGGCAGAGCCCACCTTCGACGTTCGCGGCTTGATCGCGCTCGTGAACGAGAAGAACGGTCGGGTGCTCCTTCACGGGATACGGCACACGCTGTTGGAGCATCAGGCGGCGGCAGTCGGATTGCCGTTGCGGCTGATTCCGCTGGATTGGACGGCGCCGTCAAGGGACAATGACGCTGTGATCGGGAAGGTGTTCGGCGAGTTGCACGGTGAGGGAGCGGGCTGCGTCGCCTTCGGCAACCTCTACTCGCCGGCCGACCGGCAGCGACGCCTGGGTACTACGGCAGGCACTGGCCTCGAACCGATCTTCCCGCTCTGGGACCTGAGCCCGTTGGATCACGTCTCAGCCCTGCTGGAAGCCGGTGTGACGGCCTGGGTGTGTTCGGTGGACACCGGAGTCCTTCCGGCGGGCCGCATCGGTAGCCGCTTGGTCGGTAGCTGTTTGGATTCGGAGTTTCTGGCCAACTTGCCGGAGGATGTCGACCCCAGCGGCGAGAACGGCGAGTACCATACCTTCGTGGAGTGGGCACCGGGGTGGGATCACTCCGTGTCCGTCAAACCGCTCCGGTCGATCGAGGTCTACGACTTCGCGTTCGCGGAGTTCGAGTTCGTGCCTGAGCACGCGAACGCGAGAGCCGCCCGGCCCGGCGAGCTGGTTGCGGAAGCACGGGCGCTGGCGCCCTCGGGCCCTGACGAGCCGAGACCCGACCCGTTCCGCTACTTCGAGAGACTGGCGAGGGTGCGCAGCCATGTGGACGCCAACCTCGCCGACCAACTGAACACGGAATCCGTCGCACGAGTGGCCGCAATGTCGGCGGCTGGCTTCTCACGGTTCTTCCATCGGTACGTCGGACTGTCGTTCGGGACCTGGTTGGCCGAACGCCGCATTGAACACGCATGCCGGATGCTACGTGAGAGTAACTCCAACGTCGCTGCCTACACCGAGCACAGGCCACGAAACCCGGCCTACCCACTCGCATTTCAAAGGAGGCCTCTGTAGTCAGCCATCTTCGCTTCACGGTGCGTTCGCTGACGTCAAGCACGAGAGTGCGGCGAGTGTCCCTGTTTGTCCGGTTCCGGCAAGAACCTGGCCGGAATCGGTCGAATGTCGTCCGGTAATCGGCGGCGTTCTTTCCTAGAGTTGTTGCGAAGCTACCAACACATCATTGCTACTCTGAAAGGAGGCAGGAGATGACGAAGAAGAGAAGGTGGAACGAGACGACCGTCGGCCTCTCGTTGCTGCTGACTGTGGCGTTCGTCGCGACGCCAACTCTCGCGCAGGCCGAGCGGGACCGGGACGAGCTCGTTGAGCCTGCCATCGAGACGCCGCTCGATGCGTTCGACGAGCTTCCTGCCGCAGTCTCGTACGCCGAAGGGCCTGTGCCTGACCTGGCATTCGGGACCCCGAAGTGTCGCGCCGTTACGGCCGCGCTTTCCTCGGGCAACTCCGACGAGTGCCTCGAGTGTCAACGGTCCTGCATGGCGGAGTGGCGGGAGTGCCGCCGCGGCTGTGCGAGTGCGGATCCCGATGACTGGATCCCGTGTCATGAGGCATGCGCCGATGCGCTCGTTTGGTGCCAAAGCTCGGGCTGCAGTGGGGCATGCGGCTCGTCTTCCACTTCTTCAGGATCCACTAGGTGATCTTGTCCGGAGCGATGCGGCTCACGGCTGCGTCGTGGGTCCCGCTGCTGGGCTTTGGCCTGGCAGCGGGTCTCGCCGCCCAGTCGAAGCAGACTTTCTACGACGCGGTCGACGTCGAAGTAGTGGAGATCGATGTCGTGGTCGTGGATCGAAAGGGAGTGCCGGTCCTTGGCCTCAAGAAGGACGACTTCAATCTCTACGTGGACGGCGAGGCCATCGAGATCAGCAACTTTCTCTCCTGGTCCGTGGTTACGGGCGGATCCCGATCGGTTCGTTCCGGTCGTTCTCCCGGCGGCGGCGCCGAATTGCCGGGGGCGGCAAGGGCCACCAGCGCGGTAGGTGGCGTGCCGCTCCTGATCGCAATCTACCTGGATGAGCTCAGCCTTCATCCGGCACGCCGCGACCGTGTGCTGGACCGTCTTCAAGCCGCGGCCGAGCCCTGGCACGGGCTGGGCGCGCAGTTCGTTCTCGCGGTCTTTGATGGTCGACTCGACATCGCGGTCGGCCCGACAAGGGATCTTTCGGCGGTTCTTCGAGCGGCCTCCCTTCGTGCCGCGGCGGCTCCAGCCAGGGCCTACGAGTTGGCTCGGGCGCGACGGCGCGCGTTCACCGAACTTGCCCTGAACGCCAGGGCTTCCTCCGGGACGGCGGGAGAGGACGCAGGGGACGGTGGAATCGCCCGCTGCGAACGGGAGAAGTGGTTCCATCTCCTTTCCATCGCTCGGAACCACGCGTACGAAACGGAAACTCGCAGCGCCGTGGCGATGGACGGACTGGCTGACCTGATCAGTTCGCTGTCCGGCGTGGCTGGCAAGAAGGCAGTTGTGTACGTCAGCGATGGCCTGCCCCAGCGGCCCGGTGTGGACATCTTCACGTACCTCGTCGAACAGCTTTGCCCGGACGCTACGAATCTCCACCCGGAGGCCTACGCGGAGATGCTCCAGTTTGACGACGCGAGCGACGTGAATCGTATCGCGGCCCACGCAAATGCCAACCGGGTCACCTTCTACCCATTGGATGCCATGGGCCTGGATACGGGGCTCCATCTGGATCCGTCCTTCCGGAGCCTCGCCGAGGCGCCATCCGCCCGCAACGACGAGATCGCCCGGATGAACCGGCAGAACGGGCTGAACATGCTCGCGTCCGAGACGGGTGGAAAGGCGCTGCTCAACTCGAATGACATCCGTCCCCTGCTGGCCGAAGTTGCAGTCCAGCTTGAGGCTTCGTACTCGCTGGGTTTTTCTCCGGAGCCCTCTGAGCGTGCAAGAGTGCGCCAGGTCCGCGTGGAGCTGGCGCCACCGGCGGCCAAGCGCCGCAGAATCCAGTATCGGCGTTCCTATCGCGTCAAGTCGCTGGAGGAGCGTCTGGCCGAGCGCCTGTTCAGCGTCGCCCATTTGGAGGCGTCAGGGTGGAACCCGCTTCAGGTGGAAGTCGGCTTCGGCCCTACGGAGGGCGGTGGAGGGCAGGGAGTGAAGCGGGATAGCGGGATCGTGGTCGAGGTGGCGGTGCCCATCTCCGCTCTTCCATTCCTCACGAGTCGGGCCGATACGCAGGGCGAACTCCGGGTCTGGATGCTCGCCGTTGATTCTGGCAAGGGCGTCCGCACGCGGATACGCCAGAAGTCCCTGACCGTTGGCGGAGACGGTGGAGTGGCGCCCAGAAACGGCTCGTTTCGGTTCGAGGTCGAAATGGACCTGCCTGAAGGCGTCTGGCAGGTCGCGGTAGGCGTCCGCGACGAACTCACTGGCGTCACCTCGCTCATGAGCGAGTCGCTGCCGATTCCCATGATATCCATGCCCTGACGCCCTTGATCCGTGGCTTGGATCTTTCGTCACGTGCTCGGCGCCGCGAAGCGGCGGCCGTTGTGACCTCAGTCGGTTGGAGGCGCTACGGAAACGCTGATTCGAGTTCCGGGGCGGTCCAGGGGTCGATGCGGTCGCCGGTGCGTTCGCGGACGCCGGTGACGAGTTCGGGCGAAACCGGATCGGCCGCGTTTCCCCAGCTTCGGCGGACGTAGGTGAGCAGAGCGGCGATGGCCGTGTCGGGGAGGCGGGGATCGGCGGCGAAGCCGGGCATGAGGTCGTCCCAGACTTCGCCGTGGACTTCGATCGGCCCCTCGATTCCCTGGAGGACGAGGGCGACCAGGCGTTCGGGGGAGCCGAGGACCCAGGAGGAGTCCACCAGGCTTGGGCCGAGACCTTCCAGGCCCTGTCCGTCGTTGCTGTGACAGGAGTTGCACGCGCGGTAGTGACGCCGGCCGCGGTTGAACCGGGCCGCTTCCTCGGCGGTCATCGCGGGAGCCGGTTCCACGGTCGGGACCTCCGCTGCCTCGGTCGGGCCGGCGCCATCGAGCTTCGCGGCCAGAGCCACCTGGCGGTGGAAGGGATCGTCCGGGCGCGCCGCGACCCGTTCGGCCAGGGCGGTCCTGGCCCAGGTCGCTTCGGGGGCCATGCCGCCGAGGGTCAGCAGGGCCTGGGTGCGTACCTGGGCCGACGAGGAGTCGAGCAGCTCGGCGATGACTGCCTGGCCGGCGGCGCTCCCGGCGAGTTCGTCCTCGCCGGTGCGTAGGCCGTGGACGACCAGCCAGGGGTCGGCGTCGCGGAGAGCGGCCAGAGTCGTCGTCTCATCCAGTTCGCCGCGGCCGTGAAGGGTCCACAGGGCGTGGATGCGGGCCAGCGGATCGGCGCCTGAACGGGCAAGTTCGCGCAGTGCACCCCGGCCTGCGTCGTCGAGTTCGTTCTCGACCAGCAGACGCTGGGCGGTGTCCCGGCGCCAGCCGTTCGGGTGGGACAGGGAGGCGATTCGGTCGGATGCGGTATCGAGCTCTTGCGGGTCGCGGCGGACCGGAGCCGGGTCATCGGCGTCGCCTTCCCAGACGATCCGGTAGATGCGCCCCATGCCGATCGGGCGGTCGAGCCCGTGCTCGAGGATGTACTCGCGCAGATACGTCGTCACGTAGCGCACGTGCTGGAGGATTCCGCGATACATGTCGATCACGTACAGGGCGCCGTCCGGGCCGACCTTCGCATCGACCGGGCGAAAGCGCTCGTCGGTCGAGGCCAGGAAGTCGCGTTCGACCCAGTCCGGATCGTCGTAGCGACGGTGCTCGGCGATCAGCGTGGGCACGCCGTCCCGTACTGGTCCCGGCGCGAGATCGAAGTGAGCAACGACGTTCCCGGCCGGCTCCGGCACGAAGACGTCACCGCGGAACGTGCTTGGGAACTGATCGCCCCGGTAAACCGTGAGGCCGCTGACCGAGGTGGTCACGGCAAGCCGGCCGTCCCCGCGCAGCATGCTGCCGACGTAGCCGCGGTTGATGCCCGGATTCACCCGGATCGAGTAGACCGTCTCGTCATGGACGAGGCGCTCGCTGGCGCCGATGCCCCCGCCCCGGGTCTGGTGCTCCGGGTCCGCGAGGGCGTAGTCCGCGGGAATCAGGTCGGCGAAGAGATAACGCGAGTTCGTGTTGTAGTAGAGGCGACCGACGTCATCCTGGGCGATGCCCCACTGGCCGCGGAACAGGGTCGGGTCGACTTCGACGGAAACGCCATCCACACCGCGCCGCAACCGGAAGCGTCGGTCGGACTTCGCGTTGTAGATCCAGTTGTCGAGCGCCCACAGCAGCCCGTTCTCCGTGTGCTCGAGCAGGTCGGGGTCCGGATCGCCGTAGTCGAGCAGCCGCTCCCGGCTCGCGCAACGGGGCAGGCCGCCGGCTTCCGCTTCACTCCGGCACAGCCACAGGTTCGGCGGTTCGCCGATCAGAACGCCGCCCGAGACGGCGGCGATCGCGCGCGGGCTGACCAGGCCGTCCAGGTAAACCGCGCGCCGGTCCATCTCGCCGTCCAAGTCCGTGTCCTCGAGCACGACGACCCGGCCGACCGGCTCCTGCTCGCCGATGCCGTCCACGTTCGGCATGAAGCCGCGCATCTCGACGACGTAGAGGAGCCCTCGTTCGTCCCAGGCCATCGCCACCGGGTCTTCGACAAGCGGTTCCGCGGCCACGAGTTCAACGCGGAAACCCGGGGCCACGCGGAAACTCGCCATCGCCTCGGCCGGCGGGAGCGGCGGCGCCGGCGGCACCTCGATGCCGCGCCAGACCTGTTCCATGACATGGCCTTCCCGATCGCCTCGCTGAGCTGTCGCCGGGCTTCCGGCTACGGCCAGGGTCAGGCTGGCAAGAAGGGTGGCGGCGGTTCGGGTTGCGGGTCGCAGGGGCATCCCAGCCGATGCTACTCAAGTGACCGCCGTGGTACCGTGCTGACCCTTTGGTGATCTGGGGACTCCGGTAACGAATTCTGGCCCGCAGGACAGGTGGGCCTTTCTCGGCGGCGTCGATTCAGATCGCTCCAACAAGGGGTGAAGAACTGATGAGGACGGTTGGATCCGTCGAAGCCGGGTCGGTCGTTCTCGCGGGCCTCCTGTTTCTCTCGGCGGGGGAGCAGCGCCTGTCCGGACAACCGGCCGGCGCCCAGGTCGAGGCGGCCGCCGCCTCTTCTCTGCTCGCCGCGCTTGAGGGCGAGTGGCGTCGGAACGAGAGGGTCAGCGAGGGATCCCGTCGCGAAAACGGCCGCGCTCTGGCGGAATCCGGACCGCACGTCGACGGTGCTCACCGGTTTGTCGGTGAGCCTCGCGGAACGGGTGGGCCATCTGGGCCTTGAAGTCGCGGATGACCGGATTCGCCTGCGGAACGCCCGGTTCGAGGTGCTGGACTTTCCGACCGACGGCTCGACCGTCACGGACCAGTTCGGAAACCGGCATCGCGCGAGGGTCCTTCCCGGGACGCTGGAGATCGAAACGGCGAGACCCGGCTGGCTGCTGATCGAGACGTTCTACCGGCAGGGGGAAGAACTCCACCGCGTCACCGAAGTCCAGAGCGAGTCGTTTCCGAACCTGCGGTTTCTCACGGTCTACGCTCGGTACAGCGGAGAACCTCCCCCGGTGAACCCGAAGCACCTGGAGGAGAGCAGGCTCGTTCGTCCGGCGGCCATCCGCATCGTGCCGCCCCGCGCGGGCCACCAGGAACTGCTTGCGGGCCGCGCCGAGGTGGAGACCCTGATTGTCGACGGGTCGATCCAGAGGGTCGACTTCTTTCTCGACGGCCGACGGGTAAGGCAGGTCAGGAAGCTACCCTTCAACGCCCGGATCAGCCTTGCCGATCCCCCGCGAGAACAGACTCTGGAGGTGCGCGCCTACACCGGTCTCGGCGCCCTTGCCGGCAGTGACCGGATCACCCTGAATCGAGTGGATCTGCCGTTCGGGATTCGTATCCGCGCCGTCACGCCGAGAGGCGACGACGGCGACGCGGTCGAAGTCGAGACGCGCGTTGCCGTGCCAAGGGGCGCCACCCTGGAACAAGTGGACTTCTACCGGAACGAGGAGCTCGCGTGGACCGTGGACGACCTGTCGCGGTACGGCGCCGCGGGCGGCTTCAGAACGGTCAGGGGAACTCTCGCGACGCCCGATCTGTCCTCGAATGACTATGTCCGCGTGACCGCGGCTCTCGCCGACGGACGCGAGCTGGAGGACGCCCAGTTGATCGAAGGCGTCACCTTCAAGGGAGAGATTGACGTTCAGCTCATTCACCTGCAGGTCCTCGTCGTGGATGCGAACGGTGCGCCGGTCGACGGCCTCTCTCCCGCCGACTTCCGCATCCTTGAGAACGGTCAGCAACGGACGGTCGAAGCGGTGCAGCAGGCCGGCGAGGTGCCGTTGATCCTGGGTCTGGCGATCGATTCCTCGGCCAGCATGAGGCCGATATGGGGCCAGCTCCGATCCGTCGTCGGGGCGTTTCTGGAGAGCTCACTAGGCGGCGGGGACCGCGCCTTCCTCGTCGACTTCGACGAGAGCGTTCGCCTGCTTCAGCAGCCGACCGGCAGCATGCGGTCGCTTCGCACGAGTCTGGATCGCCTGGTCCCCAACGGCGGCACGGCCCTGAATGACGGCATCCTGTTCTCGCTCGTCCTGTACGGGGACCAACCCGGGAGACGGGCCCTCGTGGTGGTGACGGACGGGGTCGACATCGACAGCCGCTCCGGACCGGAACTGGCGGCGTCCTTTGCCGTGCGGGTCGGCATTCCGCTCTACTTCATCGACCTGGGGAGGGATCGGATCGCCCTGACAGCTCCAGGGATCGCGGATGGCGGCGTTGCCGCCGCCCCGCTTATCCGGACGGCCCGATCCGCGGACCACGTCCGGCGCATGGAGCAGCAGGCCCAGGAGAGCGGCGGGAGGGTGTTCCGGATCGACCCGGAGCTACCGCAGGCGGACTTCCTGGAACGGACTCAGCGGGTCTTCCAACGAATCAGGGAGGATCTTGGTCGCCAACAGGTGCTGACCTACTACACTGGCGGACCCGTTGGCGCCGCCATCGAGCCGGATGTCCTGGTGGTCCGACCGGGGCTTACGGTGAAGAGCGTTCTGCCGCTTGACCGGGTCGACTCGCCCGGGGAGTCGACAGAGCCGCTGCCGGCTGCGGCGCCGGAGGACACGCACACGCCGGAGGACGCGCACACGGCGACGGAAACCGCCACGACGACGGCGACGCACGCCACTGCGGCGATGACCACGGCCACGGTGAGGAACACGGCCACCGCGGTGGAGAGGGCAGGCGAGGGGACGCCCTCGAGCCCTCTGGCGCCGAGAGATACGTCACCGCGGCAGGCGCCGGCCACGGCCGTTTCGGATCCGTCACCGACGGACGCCGCCGTGATCGTCTCGGTCTCCGGTCTTCCGTCGCAGATGGCGGCTGGCGGCGCGGCGACCGTGACCGTGACGGTGAGGAACAACGGGTCCACTACCTGGACGCCTTTCGGCGGGTACAGTCTCGGCTCGCAGAGTCCGCAGGACAACGACACTTGGGGTTTGCGGCGGGCGCCGCTGTCCGGAACCGTGGCCCCGAACGAGACGGCTGCTTTCGAGTTCCCGGTCACGGCCCCGGAGGAACCGGACAGTTACGTCTTCGCGTGGCGAATGGTGCGAGACCCCGGAGGCTGGTTCGGGTCGGGTACGGGGGACGTGCCGGTGATCGTGGAGAATCCGTCATTCGGCGACAGGTCGATCCCGAACCGGATCTGGATGCAACACGAGGAACTGACGCCGCTCGTGTTTCCCGCGGCGAGCGGCGGTGAGGGCGAGTTGAGCTATGGACTGACGCCCTCCCTGCCGGCTGGCCTGAGCTTCGATCTGGCGACGCGCACGCTCTGGGGAACGCCTTCGGCGCCGCAGTCGACCACGCGATACACCTACAGCGCGACGGACAGGAACGGCGACACCGCGGCAATCTCCTTCTCCATCACGGTGACTGCCGCGGACAGGGACGACGCGGCCGTCATGTCCATCCTGGGCCTTCCGTCGCGGATGGCCGCTGGCCGTCAGGCGACGGTGACATTGACCGTCATGAACACGGGTACGACGACCTGGACGCCATTCGGCGGCTACGCTCTCGGCCCGGAGAGTCCGCAGGACAACGACACCTGGGGTCTGCGGCGGGGGCCGCTGTCCGGCGCCGTGGCCCCGAACGAGACGACCACCTTCGAGTTCCTGATCACGGCGCCGGAGGAGCCGGGGAGCTACACGTTCTCCTGGCTAATGCTGCGGGACCCCGGTGGCTCATTCGGCTCGGGCACCGGGCACGTGCCGGTTACGGTGCTGAATCCGTGATGCGGTGACGCTATGCTCCCGGTGCGCTGCCTTCACCTCTGTCGCGCAACACGGGAGACCGAAACTGACACCGGCAGAACGGCCCGATCGCTTGTCCTCCGCCCAGCGGGACGACCTGAGGGTCGGCCTGCGGATGGCCCATCCCCCGGACCCGCAGGCGCTGGCCGACGAGCGACAGCGCCTCGCGAAGCTCGAGAATGAGCCCCGGACGACTCGCTGGCGAGCTTTCGCCGGACTGATAGGTCCCGGCTACATGCAGAGCGCGATGACGCTCGGCAGCGGTACGGCGGCTTCCGCCCTGTTCGCCGGGGCCGTGTTCGGCTACCAGTTGCTGTGGGTGGCGCCGCTCGCCATGCTCCTCGGACTGGTCATGCTCTCCGCGGTCGCCCACCAGACGCTGTCGACGGGAATGCGGCCGTTCGATGCGATGCGCCGGTTCGCGGGGGCGCCCCTCGCCTGGAGCTGGGCCCTGGGCGCGCTGATCGCGTCGATTGTCTGGCACTTCCCGCAGTACTCGCTGGCGTCCGCGGTGCTGGTGGACCTCGGCGAAGCGGCGGGGATCGAGGGGTTGCCGGCGGCGGGGCTGGGCTTCGTCGTTCTCGTCTGGGCCGTGCTCATTTCGTCGCTCTACGGTCGCCGGCCTGAGTTGATTCGGGTCTACGAGCGGCTCCTGCGCTACATGGTGTGGGGGATCGTCGTCTGTTTCGCCTGGGTCGTGATTCGCACGGGAGTCTCGGACTGGGGCGGCCTCATTCGTGGATTCGTCGGTTTCGCGGTCCCCGGCGAGCGCAACGGCGTGCTTGGCGTGACGGTGATCCTGAGCGGCCTGTCGGCCGCGGTCGGGATCAACATGGTGTTCCTCTACCCGTACTCGCTGCTCGCCCGCGGCTGGTCGAGGGAGCACAGGTCCCTGGCCAGGTTCGACCTGTGGACCGGGACCTTCGTGCCCTACGTCCTGGCCGCGAGCTTGATGCTGATCGCCGCGGCGAACACGATTCACCTCGATCCGGCCTACGACGGCGTGCGGCTGAGCCCGGTCGAGGCGGCCCAGTCCCTGGCGGCGGTCGCGGGACCCGCGGTGGGACGCGTGGTGTTCGACCTGGGCGTGCTCGGCATGGCGCTGTCGACGATCACCCTGCACATGCTGGCGACCGGCTTCGTCGCCTGCGAGCTCTTCGGCTGGCGGTTCGGCGGCCGCAAGCATCGTCTTGCCATGCTGCTGCCAGCGCCCGGTGTTCTGGGGCCCGTGTTCTGGGGCGATATCGCGGTGTGGCTCGCGGTGCCCACGAACATCGTCTGCGGCCTGTTCCTGCCGGCCGCCTATGTCGGCTTCGTGATCCTGCAGCGAAAGCGCGGATACCTGAAGGAAGACCGGCCGGACGGGGTCCGCGGGTGGCTGTGGTGGGGCGCGATGGTCGCCGTGACCGCCTTCCTTACCGGTTTCATGGCCTGGTACGTCTGGATGCAGGGACCGGGCTACTTCGGACGCCTTGCGGGTTGACGAGCCGTTCGGACCATGCTTGAACTCCGGTCGGTCGGCATGCGGTTCGGCGCGGTCGAGGCGCTGCTCGGCGTCGATCTGGAAGTCGGCGCCGGCGAGGTCGTGGGACTCATGGGTGACAACGGCGCCGGCAAATCGACCCTGCTGAAGATCGTGGCCGGGAACTTCGCCCCGACGACGGGCCGGGTGCTGTGGGACGGGGCGGATGTCGAACTCTCGCCGCTGTCGGCGCGAGGGCGCGGCATCGAGGCGGTGTACCAGGACCTGGCGCTCTGCGACAACCTCTCGGCGGCCGCCAACGTGTTCCTGGGCCGCGAGTTGAGGCGCCGGCTGTTGGGAATCTTGCCGGTGCTGGATCACGGCGCCATGCGGCGGAGATCGACGGAGCTCTTCGAGGAACTCGGCTCGGACACCCGGGCGGACGATCTCGTGCGGCAGATGTCCGGTGGTCAGCGCCAGGCCGTGGCCATCGCACGCGCGCGCTTGAGCTCTCCGCGGCTGATGCTGCTCGACGAACCGACCGCCGCGATCAGTGTCCGCCAGATCGCCGAGGTCCTCGAGCTGATTCGCGGATTGAAGGAGCAGGGCGTGGGCATCCTGCTCATCTCGCACCGCATGTCGGACGTGTTCGCGGTCGCGGATCGCGTCGCCGTTCTGCGGCGAGGGCGCAAGGTGGCGGACAAGGCGACAGCGGAGTCGTCGCCCGAGGAGGTGACGGCCCTGATCACCGGCGCGCTCGAAGCCGCGTGAAGAGCCTCCGGCGCACGCCTCAGTCGTTGTGGGTGATGCTGACCGTCGCCGCCCTGGCCGGCGTGATGAGCCTGGTCTCGGAGCCGTTCGCGAGCAGCGACAACATCTTCAACGTCAGCCGGAACTTTGCCTTCATCGGTCTGATCGCGCTCGGCCAGACAGCGGTGATCGCGACCGGCGGGATCGACCTCTCCGTCGGGTCGGTGATGGGGCTCGCGGGGATCGTGACCGGACTCGTTCTGGGCGGCGGCCAGCCTCTGGTGCTGGCCGCGGCCGCCGGCCTGGGGTGCGCGCTTCTGTGTGGCCTCGTCAACGGCGTTCTCGTGGGGTATCTCCGGTTATCGCCCTTCGTCGTCACGCTCGGCATGCTGAGCATCGCCCGGTCGCTGGCGCTGGTCATCTCGAACAACAGGATGATCCATGACTTCGGGCCGGACGAGGATCTCCTGCTTGCTCTTGGCGGAGGCCGTTTCCTGGGGTTGGCCAACCCGGTCTGGTTGCTGCTGTTTGCCGCGCTCGGCGCCGCGGCGTGGTTCCGGTACAGCCGGCTGGCCCGGCACGTGCTCGCGGTCGGCGGCAACGAGGTGTCGGCACGGCTGGCCGGCGTGCCGGTAGCGCGGGTCCGACTCACGGTCTACGTCCTGAGTTCCCTGCTCGCGGGCGCATCGGCGATCCTGATGATCGGCTGGCTGGGGGCGGTCACAAACGCGCTGGGGCAGGGTTACGAGCTGCGCGTGATCGCCTCGGCCGTGATCGGCGGCGCCAACCTGATGGGCGGGGAGGGCGGCGCCTTCGGGGCGGTCGCGGGCGCCGCGCTGATCGAGCTGATCCGGAACAGCCTGCTTCTGCTCGGCGTCGACCCGTACTGGCAGGGTGCTTTCGTCGGCGGCTCGATCGTCGTCGCTATGCTCGTCGAGCGAATGAGACGGGCCGGCCGATGAATCGTGGCGTCGTGGTGGCTCTGGCCCTTGCCCTGTCGGTGGGAGGCTGTACCCGGGAAGACTCCGGCTACACCTTCGCCCTGGTGCCGAAGGCGATGAACAACCCGTTCTTCGACCTTGCCCGCGACGGCTGCATGCAGGCGGCCGCGGACCTCGAGGACGTCGAATGCCTGTACATCGGGCCCAGCGAACACACGGAGGCGGACCAGATCCAGGTGGTCGAGGACCTGATCACTCGCCGCGTGGACGGAATAGCGGTGTCTCCGTCGAACGCAACCGCGATGGCGCGCGCGCTCGCACGGGCAAGCGAGGTCGGCATTCCGGTGATCACGTGGGATTCCGACCTGCTCGCCGGGGACGCCGGCTTGCGCACGACCTACATCGGCACCGAGAACCGCGCCATGGGGGTGGAGCAGGCGAAGCTGCTGCAGAACCTGAAACCGGAGGGGGGCACGATCTGCGTTCAGTCGGGCGGCGCCGCGGCGATGAACCACAACGAGCGGATGCAGGGACTGCGTGACACGCTCGCCGGCGCCGACTCGGGGGAGCCTCCGGGCGAGCGACTCGGAGGCGCGAACGGATGGACGGAAGTGGCGGCATGCCCGCTATACACCAACGACGACTTCCCGTTGGCTGTGCAGCAGATGGCCGACATCCTGGCCTCGGAGCCGGACCTCGACGTATTCGCGATCACCGGCGGATTCCCGCAGTTCGTCGATCAGGCCTATCGGCAGGCCGCGGAACCGTACCGGCAGCGGATCGACTCGAAGGACCTCGTGATCATCGGCGCGGACGTCCTGCCGATGCAGCTCGACCTCCTGGCCGAGGGTCTGAGCCACGGCCAGGTGGGGCAGCGGCCGTACGCCATGGGCTACCAGTCGATCGAGGTGCTCCTCCAGCTGGTTGCCGGCCAGAGCGTTGAGGACCCTATCTACACCGGCCTGGACGTGCTGACCAGCGCCGAGGATGTAGAAGCGTTCAGGGCCCGGACCGGCGACTGAACCCGCGCGAGAGGGGAAACGCGGGGAATCGACCGATCACGGCCAGCTTCGATCCGCTGCCGACGATCCGCTTTCCCCTGGACTCGTGCGGGGTTCCCTTCAGCCGCCCGGAAGCTCCACGACCGTCGCACGGACGAGATAGCTGGCGCGGCCCGAGGCCTCATCCCGGATTCCGACCGCCACCTCGAACCGGCCGGGCGGTAGATCGACGTTCACGATCACGACGGCGTCGTCCTCGGGGGGCGGCAGTTGGGAACCGTTCAGGGTCAGCGTTTTCTGGCGCATCGGCGTGCGCCCTCCGTCTTCGTTCTCGGCGAAGAGGAAGATGCGTACGGCGCCGGTCGGACCGGAGGGTCCCGGCAACAGGGTGACGGCGGATGCAGGTACGCGAACCTCCACCGGTAGCGTGGCTTGGCCCTTGCCTTCGCCGGACGACGGCTCTCCGAACGCCACTTCGGCGCCGAGCGGGTTGGTCTGCTCGCCGAGCTGGAGCGCGGCGAAGAGGCGGTCGGCGAGGCGCTGCTCATCCGACTTGAAGATGTACGAGCGGCGATACCGCACCCGCCAGCCCTTCCCGGGCTTCGTCAGCCGGACGTCGATCTGGCGAATCGGGTGGCGCCGACGTGTCGGAGCGGCATAGCCGAGGGAGTAGTAGGAACCGAAATCGGCGGCGATCTCCTCCAGCGCCTTCGCGGGGCGCGCCTGGTTGAACACCGCGCGGCCTCCGGTCTCGTCCGCAAGCAGGCTCAATGCCGCTTGCAGGTTGTCGGTCCTCAGTCGGTCGTTCTGGTGGCTCGGCACCAGGACGTTGGCAAGGCGGAGGCCGCCGGCGCCGCCGCCGTCTTCGGCGCCAACCGGACCGCCGACGCTGGCGTCCGCCGACGAGGATGGACGAACGCCGGCGGCGTCCACGGGGTAGATCGTCACGCGGTTCGCGTTGCTGAAGGCGCTGAAGTGATTGAAACGAGTCGTCTCGTCCCGGTCGAACTGTCGCCTGTCCATTTCCTGCTGGCGCTCCGGACAGAGCTCGCCCAGAAAGTGAAACAGCTCGGCGCCCGGTCGCAGGGGAAGGCCGTCGCTAACGTGAACCAGCGCCTTGGGACCGGGCAGGCCCCCGAGCGCCGCCGCCAGCTCTCCGAGAGCCGAAAGCGAGTCCGCGGCCCGCAACTGCGTCTCCGCCGCGTACTCCTCCGCCGAACCGAAAAGGTCGGCCCACATGTCCAGACAGGGTTCGCAGTCCGGCACGAAGGCGCCGCTGCTTTCGGCGAGGGCGCAGTTCTCGTAACTGGTCCGGATCCTCCGGAGCGTCTGACGGCGAAGAAGCTCGGGGTCGTGGAGGGGCTTCAGGGCACGAAGCGCCACCGCGAGATCGCTCGGATCATCAGTGAACGGCACCCGGACGTTCAGGTCGGGGTCCCCGGTGGCGAGCAGATAGCGGCGTCCTTCCGGACCATCCGCCCGGTCCCCCAGAAAGGCAGCGAAGTCGCTCTCGATCCGACGAAGGCTCCCCAGACTGGTCCGGTAGCGGTCGACGTAAAGGGCCACCAACAGGGGTGCGCCGGTGGCTTCCGCGTCGGTGAGCGCCTCGCCGTCGTTCTCCACCCACTCCCTGTCCTCGGGCAGCCGGTCGCTTCGAGAGGCGGCGTTGAAGAAGTTCGTAATCGGCATCGGTTCGCCCTCTTCGAAGACCTCGAAGTCCTCGACAGAGAGGTCGGAGATCGGCCGGCCCTTGCGGTCCGTGACATGAACGTCGACGTTCACGACGTTGACCGTCACCCGTTCGACAATGGTCGCCGCCCGGGCTTCCGGCGCCTGTTCCTGGGCCCGCGCGCTCGTGACGACCAGGAGGCCGGATGCAGCCAGCACCGCAACGGCGAGCCGCGACGTTCGGTGGGCGAACGCGAACATCCGTTCACTATACTGCCGCGGATGGTCTGTACGGGCGGGAGAGCCACGGTTCACGCGCTTCCTGCCAGGGCAGGGCTCCTTGCCGTCATCTGCTCCATGGGCATCGCGTTCACGGCCGCGGACGCCCAGGTGTCCCGCCCCGACCCGGAGTACGCGGGCTCCGACCAGATCGAGGAATGGTCCGACCGCCGCATCCTCGTCGTCACGCCGCATCCGGACGACGAGACGTTCACGTCGGGCGGCACTCTGGCGATGCTGGCGGCGAACGGCAACGAGATTCAGATCGTCGTCTACACCACGGACAACGCCGGGTCCCGCGACCCGGAGATGACGAAGGACCGCCTGAAGGCGATCCGCCGCGCCGAGGAGGAGGAAGCCTGCCGCATCCTCGGCATTCCGAAGGAGAACATCCACTGGCTGGGCCACGACGACGGCATGCTCGAGTACGTCGACCGCCGCGAACTGACCCGGCAGGTGGCCCGCGAGATCCGGCGCTTCAAGCCTCACGCGCTGTTCTCCGTCGATCCGGGTTCGCCCTACGAGCAGTACCACAAGTCCGATCACCGCTCCGGGGCCATCATCACGGTCGACGCGATCCGGGCGGCGCGCTGGCGGTTGTACTTCCCGGAGCTCGAGGCGGAGGGCTTCGGCGCCTGGAGCGTCCCCCTGGTCTTCTTCTACTACAGCGCGAATCCGAACTACACGGTCGACATCACGGAGGTGGCGGAGAAGAAGGCGCGCGCTTCGGCGGCGCACATCAGCCAGTTCGGCTCCCTGGTCGACCGCTACGATCCCGCGATCGTGGACGAGCAGCGCAAGGTGTGGGCGGCCCGCCTGCTGGAGCGCGCGGAGCGCGAGAACGGCAGGGTAGTGGAGCGGTTCCGGCGCTCCGAGGCCTACTGAGTGCCGGCCGGACCGGCTTCGAGCCAGCAGCCTTCGGCCGAGCATTCCCCTCCGTCGCTCGCGCTGAGCGTTCTGGACCAGTGTCCGATACGGGCCGGCGCGACCGCGGCGGATGCCGTCCGGGAGGCGGTGCAACTGGCCCGCGCCGCGGACCGCCTCGGGTACCGGCGCTACTGGCTCGCCGAACATCACAACTCGGAGTCTCTGGCCTGTGCCGCCCCCGAAGCTCTGATCGGGCAGGTCGCCGCCGCAACGAAGCGGATGCGGGTCGGTTCCGGCGGCGTGATGCTGAGCCACTACAGCGCACTCAAGGTGGCCGAGGTCTTCAGGATGTTGGAAACCCTGTACCCCGGACGAATCGATCTTGGGATCGGCCGTGCGCCGGGTTCGGACCGTCTGACTGCCCGGATCCTCGCGCACGGTCCGGGGCGACTGGGCGTTCAGCACTACCCGGAGCAGGTCGCCGATCTGCTCGGTTACCTGGGCCGAGGTCACCAGGACGAACGGCTGAACGGGGTGCGCGCCATGCCGCAGGGCGACACGCAACCGGAGGTCTGGCTGCTCGGCTCCAGTCTCGGATCCGCCCGTTTCGCCGCCTGGTTCGGCTGTCCCTACAGCTTCGCTCACTTCATCCAGCCGCGCGATGCTGAAGCCGCGCTCGACCTCTACCGGAGCGAGTACCGGCCGTCCGAGAGGCATCCGGAACCTCGAGCAAGCGTCGGCGTCAGCGCAATGGTGGCCGAGACCGGCGAGGAAGCGAGACGGCAGTCGCTCAGCCGCTTCCTGTGGTGGATCCGGTTGACTCAGGGGCGCCCGGGACCCTTTCCGAGCCTGGAGGAGGCCGAGGCGTACGAGTTCACGGACCGGGACAGGAAGGTCAGGGAGAAGATGCAGGCCCGGAGCCTGATCGGTTCGCCGGACGCCGTACGGAAACGTGCGGAAGAACTCGCCGGACGTCTGGGCGTGCGGGAACTCGTCGTGCTGACGATCTGTCCCAGCTTCGAGGCCCGCGCTCGCTCGTACGAACTGCTTGCGGAGGCGGTCGGACTGAGTTGACAGCCGCGCTCTCAGGCCTGAGTATCCTCCCCGGGCTGGCGAGAATGAACTCGCGATGTTCGGATCCCCCGGAGGTGTTCGACGATGGCGATTGTGGATAGGCGGACGGAAACCGACGCGGAGACCGGCAACCCCGGGCCGGAACGGAGCGGGCGAGCGAGTGTCTCGGAGCTGTTTCCGGCCTCAAGCGGGATGGACTATTCGGTAGCCGACCTGTCGCTGGCGGACGCCGGCCGAAGGCAGATCGAACTCGCCGAGCACGAGATGCCGGGGCTGATGGAGCTCCGCCGGCGCTACCGGCCGGAGCAGCCGCTCGCGGGCGCACGCATCACCGGCAGTCTGCACATGACGGTGCAGACCGCCGTGCTGATCGAGACGCTGGTCGACCTCGGCGCCGAAGTGCGCTGGGCGTCCTGCAACATCTTCTCGACCCAGGACGAGGCCGCCGCGGCGGTGGTCGTCGGGCGGCCGGAGTCGGGCGGCAGCGCGGCCGACCCGAGGGGTGTGTCCGTGTTCGCCTGGAAGGGTGAAACACTGCCCGAGTACTGGTGGTGCACGCTACGAGCTCTGGACTGGCCCAACGACAGTGGCCCGACCCTGATCGTCGACGACGGAGGCGACGCCACGCTGCTCATCCACCGGGGCGTCGAGACCGAGCGAGAGGGCGTCGTGCCGGACTTCGATCCCGACTCGGAACCCGAGGAATGGGGCGTCATCCTGGAGCTGATCCGCCGGGTTCGCACCTGGGACGCGAACTACTTCACCCGCATGGCCGGGGGCCTCAGGGGGATCAGCGAGGAGACGACGACGGGCGTTCTCCGCCTCTACGAGCTCGAGAAGCAGGGCGCTCTTCTGTGCCCGGCCGTCAATGTAAACGACTCGGTCACCAAGTCGAAGTTCGACAACGTGTACGGCTGCCGGCACTCCCTGATCGACGGCATCAACCGGGCGACCGACCTGATGATCGGCGGCAAGTCCGCCGTCGTCTGCGGTTACGGGGAGGTCGGCAAGGGTTGCGCCCAGTCTTTGCGCGGCCAGGGCTGCCGTGTCATCGTCACGGAGATCGACCCGATCTGCGCGCTCCAGGCCGCGATGGAGGGCTACGAGGTGGCGCGTCTCGAAGACGTGGTGGAGACCGCCGACATCTTCGTCACCTGCACCGGCAACAAGTCGGTGATCACGGCTGAACTCATGGGCCGAATGAAGGACAAGGCGGTCGTCGGCAACATCGGCCACTTCGACAACGAGATCGACATTGCCGGCCTGAAACGGACTCCCGGCATTCGCAGCCGCAACATCAAGGAACAGGTCGACGAGTGGATCTTCCCGGATGGCCGCAGCCTCCTGATCCTCGCTGAGGGGCGGCTGCTGAATCTCGGTTGCGCTACCGGACACCCGAGTTTCGTCATGTCGACCTCGTTCGCCAACCAGGTGCTCGCCCAGATCGACCTCCACCGCGGTGGCGAGGAAAGGGAGCGCAAGGTGACCCTGCTGCCGCGGCGGCTCGACGAGGAGGTCGCCCGTCTTCATCTCGATCACCTGAGCGTCCGCCTGACCGAGTTGACCGAGGAGCAGGCCGAGTACATCGGGGTCCACCAGGCCGGCCCCTACAAGCGGGACGACTACCGCTACTGAGCCCCTCGAGAACCCTCCGGACCTTCGGCGAATGCCGGGGTGTGCTGCACAAGTCGTTGTTTCTCAGTAAGATAGGGCTCTCATGAAGAAAACTCGTAGTAGCACACTCTGGATTCCTGCGCTCGTCTCCAGCGCCCTCATGACCGTCTGGGCGTCCGGGGTTCAGGCCCAGGAGCGCTACCACCCCGCGATCGACCCGGTGCTCTTCCCGGTGCCGGAGAGCCTGGAAGCGGCGGTGGAGTTCTGGAAGAAGGTGTTCACAACCTACTCCAGCGACCAGGTCGTCCTCCACGACGAGCGGCACCTGGACGTCATCTACAGCGTGGTCGACATGAGCGATCTGCGCACCCTGGGCTCTTCGGAGTTGCAGATCGACCGGGCCCGGATCAGGCGAGTCCGCGCCGAGATGAACCGGGTCGCCAAGGCTTTGCGTGACCTTGCGGCGGGGCAGCCGGTGATGAACCTGCCCGCGGACCTGCGGTCCATCCCCACGCAGATGGAGCACGTGTCGGGCGGCAGGTCGAAGTACCGGCGGGCCGCCGGGATGATCCGTTCCCAGCGGGGGCTGCGGGACCGCTTCGAGGAGGCGATCGAGATCTCCGGCATGTTCATGCCGGGCATCGAGCGGACGCTGGCGGAGTACGGTCTGCCGGTGGAGATCCGCTGCCTGCCCTTCGTGGAGTCCATGTTCAACTACCGCGCACGCTCGAAGGTCGGCGCTTCCGGTGCGTGGCAGTTCACGGCCTCGACCGGCCGCGCCTTCCTGCAGATGGACGAGGCGGTGGACGCGCGCTCGGACGTGCTCCTTGCCGCCGCCGGCGCGGCGCGCAAGCTACGGCGAGACTACGAATCGCTCGAAGCCTGGCCACTGGCCCTGACCGCGTACAACCACGGCGCCGGCGGCATGGCGCGGGCCGTGCGCCGCCTGGGGACCAGGGACATCGCCATCGTCGTGGAGAAGTACAGGTCGCGGACGTTCGGCTTCGCATCGCGCAACTTCTACGCCGAGTTCGTCGCGGCCGTAATCTCCTACGTCGAGCGCGAACGGCACTTTCCGAACGTCGAACCGCTTCCCGAGATCCGATTCGACGTCGCCCTTCGGGATCGCTACGTCGCCCTGACCGATCTGGCCGCCGCGACCGGCGTGGAGATGGACCGGCTAGCGGAACTCAACCCGGCGCTGGACCGGACCGTGCTTGCAGGTTCCTTGCTCGTGCCGCCGCGCTATCCGCTCCGCGTGCCGCAAGGAATGGCCGGACAGTTCGAGCAGGCGTACGCCGAACTGCCTCCCGAGCGCAAGCCCGACCGTCAGGCCGCGTTCGGCTACCGGGTGCGTCGGGGAGACACGCTGGGCGGGATCGCGCGACGATTCGGCTCCAGCGTCGCGGAGATCCAGCGCGCCAACCGGCTGCCGAGGGCGGACCGGATCTACATCGGCCAGCGACTGCGGATTCCTCAGCAGGGTACAGGGCGGAGTGCACCGCCGCCGGTCCAGCGCGTCGCGCTCGTGCCGCCGGAAAGATCCGAAACGGCTTCGGCGCCGGAGCTGGCAAGCAGCCGTGACCAGACGCCGAGCGACACGGTTCACGTCGTCAGGAGAGGCGAGTCCCTTCACCGCATCGCCAGGAAGTACGGCACTTCCGTCGAGGTCCTGACCGCGGCGAACAGCCTGCGTCGGCCGGAGTTGATCCACGCCGGACAGCGCCTGGTGATTCCGCTGAATCGCGAGGAGGTGCTGTACCGGGTGCGGCGGGGCGACACGCTGAGTCAGTTGGCGCGCACCTTCCGCACGTCCGCGGCAAAGATCCGTCAGGCCAACGGACTGCGCGGCAACCTGATCGTCGTGGGCCAGACGCTGCGCATTCCGGCAGGATGATCCGCAGATCCCGCCGCGCGCGCCGCGCCGCCACGATCGCGACGCTGGCGGTCGTCCTGGCCGGCTGCGGAGAGGAGGCGCAACGGGAGGCGGAGCTCGTTCTGTTGGGGGGCCGTGTCGTCACCCTGAGCGAAGACCCGGAACGGGCCCCCGCGGAAGCGGAGGCACTTGCCGCGAAGGACGGCCGCATCGTGTTCGTCGGATCCGACGAAGCGGCTGGGAGTTGGATAGGCCCCGACACGGAAGTGCTCGACCTCGAGGGTCGGCTGGCCGTGCCCGGTCTCATCGAGGGGCACGGACACTTCTGGGGACTCGGGGAGTCGAAGCTCCAGTTGGCCCTTGAATCGGCTGCGTCCTGGGACGAGATCGTCGCTCAGGTGGCGGAGGCAGTGGAAGGAAGCCAGCCGGGAAGCTGGATCCTGGGTCGGGGCTGGCATCAGTCGAAGTGGTCGGAACCGCCCAGACCCAGTGTTCAGGGACTGCCCGTTCATGCCGGCCTGAGCGCGGTATCGCCTCGGAATCCCGTGCTCCTGACCCACGCCAGCGGTCACATGGCCTTCGCCAATCAGCGCGCGATGGCGCTCGCCGGCATCGACGCGGCGACTCCCGACCCGGACGGCGGCGAGATCGTGCGTGACGGGGATGGCCAGCCGACCGGCGCTCTCAGAGAGACGGCGGAGAACCTCGTTGCGAATCTGCGCGACGGAACGCTGGAATGGAACCACGTCCGTCGGGTCGTGGGCATCGCGGCCGAGGACAGTCTCGCCAAGGGCATCACGAGCTTCCAGGATGCCGGCTCGAGCTTCGAGCTGATCGACGCCTACCGGCAGATGGCCGATGAAGGGTCCCTTCCACTGCGTCTCTGGGTCATGGTGGGGGAGGGCAACGAATCCTTGGCGGAGTCTCTGGATCGCTACCGCATGATCGACCGCGGAAACGGGTTCCTGACCGTGCGGGCCATCAAGCGATCGATCGACGGCGCCCTCGGCTCGCACGGCGCCTGGCTGCTCGAGCCCTACGCAGACTTGCCGGAATCAACGGGGTTGAACATAACCAGTCTCGAGGCGATGGAGGAGACGGCCCGGCTGGCGCGGGAGCACGACTTCCAACTGTGCGTACACGCGATCGGCGACCGGGCGAACCGGGAGACGCTCGACCTGTTCGAGCGGGCTCTCGCTGGCGACCGGAGCAGGCGCTGGCGGATCGAACACGCCCAGCACCTGCACCCGGAAGACGTTCCACGCTTCGCGGATCTCGGCGTCATCGCGTCGATGCAAGCGGTTCACTGCACATCTGACGGACCCTGGGTGCCTGACCGACTCGGAGACGAACGCGCGGCGGAGGGTGCGTACGTATGGCGTAAACTGATCGATTCCGGCGCCGTTGTCACGAACGGCACGGACGCCCCGGTCGAGGACGTCGATCCGATCGCGTCCTTCCACGCCGCCGTCAGCCGCCGGATGGCGAACGGTGAGCTCTTCGAACCGCACCAGCGGATGACGCGGGAGGAAGCTCTCCGGTCGTACACCCTCGATGCAGCCTATTCGGCGTTCGAAGAGGACCAGAAGGGCAGCCTGGAGGTGGGAAAGCTGGCCGACGTGACCGTCCTCTCCCGTGACATCCTGGCCGTGCCCGAGGAGGAGATTCCCGGAACGGAGGTCGTCTACACGATCGTGGGGGGCCGGGTGGCCTACCGTCAGCCCCCGGTGCCAGATCCAGGCAACGGATGAGTTCCCGGAGGGCCGGTTCGGCTGCTGGCCCGGGAGGAGTGAAGCTGCTGAGCGGCCAATGGCGAGGTCGGCGTCTCAGGACACCGGCGGGGATTCGCCCCACCCAGGCCCGGGTCCGTGAAGCCCTGTTCTCGCGCTGGGGAGACCGGGTCCTGCGCTGCCGCTTCCTGGAGCTCTACGCAGGTTCGGGCTCCGTCTCGCTGGAGGCGCTGTCGCGTGGCGCCAGCTCCGCCCTGGCCGTCGACCGGGATCGCCCCGCCCTGAGGTGCATGGAGGAGAACCGGGACCGCCTGGGCGCCTGCGGCTTGCGCGTGGCCCAGGCCACACTTCCCGGGTGCCTGACACGAGCCACGGCGGGTGAGGCGCCCTTCGACCTGGCCTTCGTCGACCCACCGTACGAGATATGCGGGCTCGAGAGGCTCCTGGCCGCCGTGGCGGGGTTGATCGCCGATGGCGGGGAAATCGTGCTGGAACACTCAAGCCGGCAGCGCCCGCCCTCGGTCGCGGGTCAGCTCTCGCTGAACGGAACCCGACGCTATGGCGACAGCGCGCTCACGTTCTACTGCTGACGGGCTTGGTGCGAAAGGGGGGACTCGAACCCCCACGGTATTGCTACCACAAGATCCTGAATCTTGCGCGTCTACCAATTCCGCCACTTTCGCAATGGCCCGCCGGGCCGAGGCGGGATTGTATCCGCAACTTCGGGCTGTCGGCACGGACTGCTAGGCTCGCATCATGAGCACATCACTTCATCGTCGCGCGATTCCGACCGCCGGCACCGTGCACGCGGGGTTTCGACTACTGCTCGCGATCGCCTGTGTGGCGGGCCTGGCCGCCTGTGGCGAGGCCGGGCCGGACGGAGCGAGCGACGAAGACCGGCAGGCCATCGAGGCCGTTCTCACGGACTACCTGCCGAAGCTCGGCGCGGCCTACGCGAAGGGGGACTTCGATTCGCTCGCGTCCGGCGCCGTGCCCAAGGAGGTCGAGACGATCAGAAGGCGGGTCCACGAACTGGAGATGGGCGAAAGCCGCACCTTGCGGCCGACCCTCCAGAGCTTCGAGATCGAGCGCATCGATGTCTGGCGCTACTCCAATGCGGCCGTCACGACCCTCGAGGTCTGGGACATCCAGTCCATGGTCAGCGGCACCGAGCAGGTCCTCTCATCCGCTACGGATCGCTACCGAGTACGGTACCAGTTCAAGCGGCGCGACGAGGGGTGGATGGTGATCGACCGCCGGATCGAGTATCAGTTCGAGTCCTGATCTCGTGCCAGCCGCGATCGCGATCGTCGGTCGCCCCAACGTCGGCAAGTCGACACTCTTCAACCGGCTGATCGGTCGCCGGCAGGCGATCGTCCACGGAACGCCGGGGGTCACCCGGGACCGGTTGGTCGGGCGCTTCGAACTGGAGGGCCGCGGCGTCGTCGAACTCGTCGACACCGGAGGCCTGGTGCCGGGTGACGACGCCCTGGGACTGAACGCCCAGGTCGAATTCGCGATCGAAGAGAGTGACGCGCTCCTGTTCGTTGTCGATGGCAAGGAGGGATTGGTCGCGGCCGACGAGCAGGTGATGGAGCGGTTCCGCGGCCACGGCCGGCCGATCATCGTGGTCGTCAACAAGTCGGATACCCGCGCCGCTCAGGAGGGCTACCAGGAGTTCTACGCTCTGGGCGCCGACGGACTCGTACTCGTGTCCGCGGAACACGGCGCGGGTCTCGGGGCCCTGCATGAAGAGCTGGCCGCCCATCTCCCCGACGTGGGGCCGGCCTCCGAACCGGAAGCGCCCGGAGTCGCGGTCGTGGGTAGGCCGAACGTCGGCAAGTCGTCCCTGATCAACCGGCTGCTGGGAAGCGAACGGACGCTCGTGTCGCCCAGCGCGGGAACGACGAGAGATCCGATCGACAGCCTGCTGCACCGCACGGAAGGCCCCGACTACGTCCTCGTCGATACCGCCGGTATCAGGCGCCGGTCCCAGGTCCAGGACGCCCCGGAGGAACTGGCGGTCATGCTCGCCCAAAGGCAGATCGAGCGTGCGGAGCTGGTGGTCCTCGTGATCGATGCGAGCGACGGAATCACGACCGGTGATCTGGCCATCGCGGATGCAGCCTGGCAGGCGGGACGCTCGTCGATCATCGCCTGCAACAAGTGGGACCTCCTGGATGAGGAGCGGCGCGAGCGCCTCGAGGTGGGTTGGGAGCGCCTCGCCGAGCTGTTCGCCAGACCTTCCCGGGTCAACGTCTCCGCTCTGACGGGCCGCGGGCTGGGAGGAATTCTCCCGGCTCTCGATCGTGTTGGGGAACGCCATCGACTGCGGGTGCCTACGTCCGAGTTGAACCGGGTGATGCACCGGATGGTGGCCCGCCACCAACCGCCGGCAGAGCGAGGCAGACCGTGGCGGTTCTTCTATGCGGCGCAGGTGCATGGCACTCCCCCTACGTTTCTTCTGTTCGCGAACCGGCGGTTGAAACGGGGGCACACGTACCGGAAGTACCTCGAGAACCAGCTCCGGAGAACCTTCGATCTGGACGGCGTTCCGCTCCGCATCGTGGTCCGGGAGCGCCGCGGTGAGACCGCGTCGGCACGGTCCTGACTCGCGAGGGGGGATCCGGGACACCGCGGTCCCGGTCTTTCGTATAGTCTTCTTCGCGTTTCCTGACTTCACAAGACCCGGGCCGTCGCCGTTCCTGGCCAGACCCGGCAGCTATCTGCGAAGTAGGCGGGAGACCGGTCATTCCCTCCAAGAAGCAGTACAAGATCGCCGACGTGTGCAGGGTGCTGGACATCCAGCCCTACGTCCTGCGGTACTGGCAGACCGAGTTCCCGGCCCTGGCCTCGAAGAAGAGCGCCGGAAGCGGGCAGGAATTCAACGCCGAGGATCTGGAGACTGTTCGCCGGATCAAGGAACTCCTGTACGACGAGGGGTACACGATCGCCAGCGCCAAGAAGAAGCTCTCCGCCGAACTCGAGGAAGGCGGCGTTCGAGGGCGGCCCCTGGCGGCGCCCGAGGCAGAGGACGACGATTCCCGGCCGGAAGCGGCCGAAGTGGAGCCACCGCAGACGGCGGACGCACCCGAGAATCCTCCGGCGGCCGCGGATGCCTCCGACGCCGGCGAGATAGGGGCCCTGACTCGAAGGGTCGAGCGGCTCGAGGGTGGGGTTGCGGCCCTCGTTTCGCAGGCGCGTCAGCTCGCTGCGGAACTCAAGCCGGAGATCGGCGTCGAGGACGACTGATCGACTCCACTCCGGCCGGTTGTTGCCAAGAGTGGCGATTGGGTAGAGAATGCCCCTCGGTCGGGACGTGGCGCAGTCTGGTAGCGTACCTGAATGGGGTTCAGGGGGTCGCGAGTTCGAATCTCGCCGTCCCGACCAGTTGACGTTTCCCCCAGCCCTGTAGCAACCGGCCTGCCGCCTGCCCCGAAATGAAGACGGCCTCCGACGCGCCCCGTGTCAGGGTCGGCCTGGTGGCGGCGCGATTCAACGGCAGCATCGTGGAGCGCCTGATCGAGGGTGCCCGCGAGTTCTTGCTCGAACACGGCGTCAGGGAAGAGGACCTCCTGCTTGTCCGGGTTCCCGGGGCCTGGGAGATACCCGCGGCTCTCGATGCCCTGGCCGCCACCGGAAGGGTCGATGCGCTCGTCGCGCTCGGCGCCGTAATCCAGGGTGAGACCCCGCACTTCGACTACATCTGCAACGAGTGCGCCGCAGGGTGCGCCCGAGTGACCGCGGAGACCGCTATCCCCGTGGGCTTTGGCGTACTCACCTGCAACGACGCGGATCAGGCCGTTGCGCGTGCCGGGGGCAAGGCGGGGAACAAGGGCGAGGAAGCCGCCGAAGCAGCTCTCGAGATGTCGAATCTGCTGGGATCGCTCAGGTCGTGACCGGGGCTGGTGAAGCGCCGCCTGCGGAGGGCACGCTGCCGAAGACTCCAGATCGGCTCCGACGAGCGGGCGGCAAGCGTCGCCAGGCCAGGGAGATGGCGCTGCAGATGCTCTACCAGCGGGAACTGGGCGACGCGGAACCCGCCCTGTTGCTCAGGGCCTTCGACATTCACGGATTCCGCGCGGAAACCGCCGACGCCGGCGCCACCCCCAAGGCCTCCGAACTGGCGCTCGACTACGCCCGCACGCTGGTGGAGGGCAGCCTCGCCCACAGGGAGTCGATCGATCGCCAGGTCGCCGATCAGGCGGACAACTGGCGGCTCGAGCGGATGCCCGTGGTGGACCGCAACATTCTGCGCCTGGCGGTCTACGAGATGCGCTTCCAGTCCGACGTCCCCGCGGTCGTCGTGATCGACGAGGCGATCGAACTCGCCAAGAAGTTCGGTTCCGAACAGTCGGGCCGTTTCGTGAACGGGATCCTCGACGCCCTGCGCGCTGCGCTGGACCTGGATCCGAGTCGTTGACCGTCTGCCAAGAGGGCTCCCGGGTCCAGGGGGGCCGCTTCGGACTGTTACGCTGACAGCCATGCGGAGGAGCACCCGTCGGAAGCGGCTTGGCGAGGCGGCGACACTGCTGCCGGTGCTGGTCCTTGCCGGCTGCGGTTACGCGCTCGTCGGCAAGGCGTCCAACATTCCAGACGACGTGCAGCAGGTGTTCCTCGCGCCGTTCGAGAATCGGACCTCCCGCCTGGAGGTCGAGCAGTTCCTGACTCAGGCGATCGCCGACGAACTCCTGACCCGCCGGCGGTTTGAGCTCGTCTCCACGGAAGCGGAATCGGATGCCACGATTCGTGGAGCCGTCACGGCCTTCCGGGTTGCGCCAATCACCTTCACGAACGACGGTCGCGCCCAGGAGTACGAACTGGCAATCGTGGCCGACGTCTCCTTTCGCCGCACCGTGGCGACGCCCGGGGAGGAAGATGGCGAGGTGATCTGGGCGAATGATCGCTACGAGTTCAGGGAGAGCTATCCGGTCGAGAGCGCGGACGCCGACTTCTTCGACCGGGAGAACATCGCCATCGAAGACAGCGCCGAACGGTTCGCGGACACGATGGTGACCGATCTTCTCGAGGGCTTCTGACGGCGGTCCAGCCGCGGTTCAGGCCCTTGGCTGGCTACTCGGTTGCGCCTTCCGACGGGACCGCGGCCGACCCTCCCGCCGCCTCGGTGCGGCGATTCACGAGACGCGTGAGTCTCGACTTCCGGCGGGCAGCGGCATTCGCGTGGATCACGCCCTTGCGGGCCGTCACGTCGATCAGGCTCAGCGTCCCGGGAAGCAGTTCCCGCGCACGCTCGACGTCCGTGTCAGCGGCTGTACGCAGCGCCTTGACCGAAGTACGGAGCTTCGACAGCGCGGCTCGGTTGCGGTCTCTTCGGACCCGCGACTGCCGGATGCGCTTCTCTGCCTGTCTGCTGTTAGCCATATCGCCTTCTCTCGCCCTTGACTGTGAGTCATTTCATGCGACCTGAACCTGGGGCCGCCGGCGGCGCAGTCTACTGCTCGGCGCCTACGTTGTCGAGTTGCTGGAGCGCCAGGGTCGCCTCGTCCGTATCGGGATAGCTGCTTCGAACCCGGACGAACATCTCGATTGCGCCTTCCCGGTCGCCCAACTCGTTCAGAGCGACCCCGACCTTGAGCAGCGCACTCGCGACCTTGTCACTTTCCGGGTAGCTCTCTGGAACCAGCCTCAACTCCTCGATTGCTTCCCGGTACTCCCCTTGGGCCAGGTGGGACTCGCCGAGCCAGTACTGCGCGCTACCCGCATCAACACCATCAGGGAACGTGTCGAGGTAGCGACGAAAACCGGTGATTGCCCGCTCGTAGCGGCCCTCCGAGTAGTCCTGGTAGGCCGCGTTGTAGGTCGTTTTCGGATCGACCGTCTCTACCGCGGGCGCCGGACGGCTGGTTTCCTGTAGCTGATCGAGAGCCGAAAGGTACGCCTCCTGGCGTTCGAGTCGGCCCTGGATCAGCGCGACGTCCGTTCCCGTCTGCTCGAGGCGTTCCACCGAGGAATCAAGAAGCTGGCGCTGCTCCTGGACCAGGTTCCGCAGCGCCTCGAGTTCGGAGAGAACCTGACGCAGATCCTCCTTCAGATCCGCATTCGCAGTCACCTCGCTTGCGCCCTGACTCTCGAGCGCCCGAACCACCGCCGCCAGGTCCTCTCGGGTCGGCGTCCCGGAACGGAGTTCGTCCAGCCGCCGTTCCACGGCGGCCAGACCGGTCTCGAGCTCGGCCAACTGCGTGGACGAGGAGGCGCAGCCGATCGCCAGTAGCGCCAGAACCGAACCGGCGATCAGCGGCAACCCGGTGGGGTTGCGGGACCTCCGAGGCTCTGGCAGCCACATGCTCAGAACCCGCGACTATCGGCGATGGGGTTTCGCGGCGTGTGTGAAAGGACCGGCCAGTGCCTTAGACGCGCCGCGCCGAGTCAGCTGAAGTCGGTAACCCGGAAGTAGGCGCGACGGTTCAGTTGCCAGCACTCCTCGTTCGAGTCATCGCACTGCGGGCGCTCTTCACCGTAACTGATCGTCTTCAGACGATCCCCGGAAACGCCCAGCGACAGAAGGTAGTCCCGGGCGGCGTTGGACCTGCGGTCGCCAAGCGCCAGGTTGTAGTCATTGGTCCCTCGTTCGTCGCAGTGACCCTCGATCGTGATCACGAGGTTCTCGCCGTCCCTCGTCTTGAGGAAGTCCGCGTTCTTGCTGAGCTGGGAACGCGTCATGTCCGTGAGCGTCGCCTTGTCGAACTCGAAGTAGACATCGCCGAGAAGACCCTTCTCGTGAACCTGCCTGTTCGCTTCCACGATGTCCTCGGACCACGGAGACTTGTACTCGGGCTCGACCGGCGGCGCCGGCGGAGGAGGAACAGGCTCTGGTGGCTCCGGCTCCTCGACAGGCGGCGGAGGAGGCGGCGGCGCTGGGGGCTCCGGCTCCGCTTTCTTGCAGGCGCCAACGGCCAGCAGCACAAGAGCCGAGAGGATGAATGCGGGGAACCTTCTGGCCAACATACCGGGACTTCTCCTCGAACCTGAAACCTGGGTTTGTTGAGAGCGGGGAAACAGTACCAAAGCGACGCGTGCGCGGCAACCTGTAGCTTCGGCCGGGGGCACCTCAAGTCAGTCGAGATAGCCCGACCAGGACGGGTGCGAGTTGTTGCCCCGCGTGGTGACCTGACGCGTGTACCTGCCATCCTGGCTCATGATGTAGATGTGCCGGCGACCTCCGGGGCGGCGGGAATCGAAGGCGATCCACTCGCCGTTCGGCGAAAAGGACGGGTTCTCGTGACTTGCCGGCCCCGTCGTCAGAAGTTGATCCTGGCCCGTCACCAGGTCGATGACCGCGATGTCGTGACGGTCGCCGCGGTCGGCGCGGCGGGAGTAGACGAGGCGACTGCCGTCCGGGTGCCAGGATGCGCCTTCGTTGTAGCGGCCCTCGAACGTCACCCGCAGCAGATCCGTGCCGTCGACGCCCATCACGTAGATCTGGGGCGTGCCGGAACGGCTCGACGTGAACGCGACGCGGGTGCCGTCGGGCGAGCATTCCGGGTTCGTGTCGATGCGGCTCGACCGGGTGAGCTGCCTGGGGGAACCGCCGCTGCGAGGCACCGCGAAGACCTCCATATTGGACGTGCGGCGCGCAAAGAGGAGCGTCTCCCCGTCCGGGCACAGGCTGGGGGAGTACGCGGGCTGCTCTTCAGCGATGATCGCCGTCTTCCGGCCGGTGACGAGGTCGGCCCAGTACACGCCGGGACGCCCCTCGAAGAAGGAGAGGTACACGAGTCCGCTGCCGTCCCGCGCCCAGACGGGCGAGAGGCTGGTCGAGATGTGCCCGGTGATTCTTCGCTGCGCGTGACCGTCGTAGTCCATCAGGAAGATCTCCTTGCTCTCCTGGGACTCCCGGTCCGAGACGAACGCGATCGCGGTCATCGCGATGCCCCGGCGGCCCGTGAAGTAGAGCACGACCTCGTCGGACATCGCGTGGGCGAAGCGGCGGGCAAGGTCGATTCCCCCATTGAAGCGCTTGCCCAGAATGAACTGCCCTCTGGCCAGGTCGTACACCCGCCCCTCGAGAATCAGCTCTTCACCGCTGATCTTGAACTCGGTGAGGAGCGCCACCTCGTTGCCGTATGCGCGGTACTGCTCCAGATCCTGCTGCCGGTCGCCGGTAAGACGAACCGCCGATAGGACCTCCGGGCCCTGGACGTCGAAGAGCTGGGTGAACGCCAGATCCTCCCGGAGCGTCTGTTCCACTTCGCTCATCGCGTCGAGAAACTCCGGGCCGGCCTCCGGCGGACGTCCGGAACGCGGCACGGCGAGGTTCAGACGCAGTGAAGCATCACGGTCGAGCACCACTTCGACATCGGATGGCAACGCCTCGGCGGGAGACGGCGTCACCGGCGCCTTCTGCGCCGCGAGGTACGGCGCGCTACAAAGGAGGGCCGCGGCCACAACCCCGGCGACCGGGAGCGGCGTACGCGCCGGACGGACACGCTGCGTCATCATCTGATCCTCATCGTCACGCCGAGACTCGGCTTCCTGAAACTGCGGGGCAGCGGCGGCACGGGCGACGCCAGCTCGATCGCCCGTAGACCGGCCCGGTCGAAGCGGCTGACGCCGGACGACTCGATCAGTTCGAGTTCACTCACCGTGCCGTCGCTCGCGATCCGGAAGCGGACCAGGGCTTCCACGTCTTCGATCGGAGGTCGAGTCCATCGCGCCCTGATTGCGGCGACCAGGCGCGTCGTGTAGTAGGCGTAGGTGAAGTCCTCGCTGTCGTAGCCGACGACGGGCACCTCCGCGTCGTCGTTCCCGGCCAGCGAGTCGTCGATCGTGCGGGTCCGCTGAAAGGGGCGTTCCAGCTTTGGCCGCGGTTCGGGTTCCGGCTCCGGCGGCGGAGGAGGGGGCTCCGGCGCCGGCTCCGGTTCAGCGGCCTCTTCCTCGACCAGGACCGGTACATCCTCCGGCGGCTCCTCCGGCAGCGGTTCAGGTTCGGGTTCCGGCTCCGGGGCAGCCGGCGGCGGCTCTTCCTCAGGTGGCGGAGTCACCGGAATCGGCTTCGGCCGGATCGTGGGCAGGCGAACCAGTTCGACGGTCTGGCGCTCCAGGTAGGTCCTTTCGGCGAACAGGCCGGGACCGAAGAGAATCCCGCCCAGGACCGCGAGATGAAGGGTCAGGGAGGCGGCAAGGCAGGGCCGATGCAGGCCGGCCACCCGCCGCTCCCGGCGCTTGAGAGCGGATTCGACCGATGGCTTGGGGGCTTCCTGGCTCGGCACCTGGCTAGGGCTCCGTGGCAGCGGCCGCTAGGGGCCTTGATCCTCGGGTTGCACGACAAGCGACACGCGATGGATGTTCGCACGTTCGAGAACGTCGAGAACATGGATGATTCTTCCGTACGGAACCTCGGCATCGCCCTTGACGAAGACAGCCTCGTAGTCGCGCAGCTCGAGCAGCGGCAGCAGGCGATCGACCAGCAGCGGAGTAGCCACCGGCTCGTCCTTGATGTAGACGAGATCATTCTGCGCCACGGTCAGGATCATCGGGTCTTCATCCCGGACCGCCAGCGTCGACGGCGATTCCATCTCGGGCAGCGTGACCTCCACGCCCTGGTGCAGCATCGGCGTCGCGATCATGAAGATGATCAGCAGCACCAGCATGACGTCGACGAGGGGCGTCACGTTGATGTCCGCCAGGACGGAGTCATCGCTGTCGGTGTCCTGGAAGAAGGCCAAATCCGTCTCCCGTTCCCGGAATCAACTGAAGTTGCGCTCGGCCAGATTCAGGAACTCGAGCGTGAAGTCGTCCATTTCCGCGCGGAGCTGCCGGAGCCTGGTGGCGAGGTAGTTGTAGCCGACCAGGGCCGGGATCGCGGCCACCAGGCCGGCGGCCGTGTTGACCAGCGCTTCGGCAATGCCCGGCGCAACCGCCGTGATGGTCGCCGTACCCGAGGTGCCGATGTCGTTGAAGGCGATCATGATTCCCCAGACGGTCCCGAACAGGCCGATGAAGGGCGCTGCCGCGGCGGTGGTGGCTAACCAGGACGTGTTCCGGGCGAGGACGCGAAGTTCGACGTTCGCGGCCCGGCGGAGGGTCCGTTCGAGTCCCATCAGCGACTGGAGACGGAAGCTGTCTTCGTCTCCCCGGGGTTCCTTGAGCGCCTTGATCTGGGTGTCGATTTCGAGGTAGCCGGCCTGGAACAGCCCGACCAGCGACGAGGCGCGGTGGCCGGAAGCGGCCTTGCCGATGTCGCTGAAACGGGCGGCCTTCCGGAACACATCGAGAAAACCCAGGTTCTGCCGCGCGGTGCGGCGGAACAGCAACAGCCGCTGCAGCAGCACATACCAGGAAGACAGCGACATCAGGATCAGAATCCCGAGCACAATCTTGGCCACCGGGCCCGAACGCAGAAAGAAGTGCACCACCGCTGAATCACCAGTGGCCATCAGGGTGGCGATCGGGATGGCGAACGAGGGCACCGCGCCGAGAAAGTATCAGACAGATAGCCAAAGGTCTATGCCTTCGGATCCGCCGGCGCATCCGGCACGGGGACCAGGAGGCCGTCCCGGCGCGCTCGAAACAGCCGCAGTGGCGCTATGCTGCCGCGCCAGCAACCGAGGGCAGGAACTGAGGGAATCCGGGGTTTGAGGATCGGCGTCTGCATCAAACAGGTACCGGATACCGACGCGCACTTGCGGATCGCGGACTCCGGCCGCCACATCGACCACGGCGATGTGAACTGGGTCATCTCGAGCTGCGATCTCTGCGCGCTCGAAGAGGCGCTGCTGCTTGTCGAGGCGGCCGGGGACGCCGGGATCGACCGGCCCGAGCTCGTCGCCTTCGGCCTTGGCCCCGCACGGGTCGAGGAAGCCCTTCGAAAGGCCCTGGCTCTGGGCGCCGACCGTGCCGTCCACCTGGAGGACGCGGCTTTCCGGGGCGGCGACGCGTTGGCCGATGGGCGTGCCCTGGCCGCGGCCGTCGACCGGGAGGAGTGCGATCTCGTCCTCGCCGGCTCCCAGTCCGACGACCTGGGCCAGGCCGCGACGCCGGCGGTGATCGCCGGGATTCTCGGCCGTCCCTACGCCTGGCTGGTGATGGCGGTCGAGCTGGACGTAGCGAAGCGTTCGGTACGCGCGGTGCGCGAACTGGAGGGTGGAATGAACGAAGTACTCCGGCTGGAGTTGCCCGCCGTCCTCGCGGTGCAGGCCGGAATCAACAAACCGCGGTTCGCCTCCCTCCGCGGCACCCTCCAGGCACGGAGGAAGCCGCTCGAGAGTGTGAATTGTTCGAGCCTCGGCGTCGCCCCCGCTTCGGTGGGGGAGGCGGGCGCCCGAATCGAAACGATGGCCGTCCGGTTCCCTCCGACCGGCGGCGGCGGACTGCGGATCGAGAGTGCCGCGCCCGAGGCGGCGGAGGAGCTCATCGCGCACCTGGAACGGGAGGCCCTGTTGTGAGCCGCCCGTCTCGATCTTCCGTCGAACCGGTGGTGTGGATCGTGGAGAACGCCAACTCGGGCTCCGGATCCCGCGAAACGCTCGTCTGCGGCCGGAAGCTCGGCGCCGACCTGCGGCTCGCCCTGCTCGACGAAGAGCGGCTCGGACCGTATTCACCGGGGGTCTACGCCCGGGCCCTCGGCGCTCGGATCGCCAGCGAGAACGACGGCGAAGCGCCTCCATCGACGGTGGTTCTCCTGCCGCACACCTACCAGGTGGCCGAGTTCGCTCCCCGCCTGGCCCTGGAACTCGGCGCCGCCTACGTCCCGTCGATCAGCGGAGCGCACCGAAACGACGAAGGAGAGCTGCGCTTTCTCCGGTCCATTCTGCAGGCCAAGCTCCAGGCGGAGGTCCGCCCGAGGGTTCGGACCGTCGTGGCCACCCTGCAGAGCGGCGCCTTCAGCAGCGACGAGCCTCCGGCAGCGCCAGGACGAGTCGTCGAGGTCTGTCTGCCGGCCGACATGGATCCCCGGCCCGAACGGGAGATCCTCGGACGTGAGGCGGCGAGCGCCGGCGGCGTCGATCTCGCGGGCGCCGAACGGATCGTGACCGCGGGGAGGGGAGTGGGCGGAGCGGACCAGGTCTCGGTGGCGGCCGACCTGGCCGCGGCGCTGGGCGCCGAACTCGGCGCGAGCAGGCCCGTGGTGGACAACGGCTGGCTGCCGCGCGAGCACCAGGTCGGATCGAGCGGGCATACGGTGACCCCGGACCTCTACGTGGCGCTCGGAGTGTCGGGCTCGATCCAGCACCTGATGGGCATGAGCGGATCGCGGATCATCGTGGCCGTGAACAAGGACCCGGAGGCCCCGATCTTCAGCGTCGCCCAGTACGGCATCGTCGGCGACCTGCACGAAGTCGCGCCCGCGCTGACCCGCCTGCTGAACGAGCGCGCCGGTCGGACGTCTTGAATCACCCGCCTGATGCGGTTCCGGGCGTCATGTGGCGACGCGCCTCGCGCCGCGCAGCCGTTGCAGTTCGAACAGGGCCAGGGATGCAGCGACCGCCGCGTTGAGCGACTCGACGAGGGGAGACGTAGGAATCGACAGCAGCGCGTCTGCGCGGTCGAGAACCGGACGGGAGAGGCCTTTGCTCTCGTTGCCCACGGCCAGGACAGCATCGGTGGAGATGAGGTCGGCAAGCTGCGTGCGATCTGAAGCACCGGAAGCAAGGAGCAGTCCTTCCGGTGACGGCCGGCCATCGCGGGAGGGCCGGGCAGTCAGGGCAAGCAGCGGAAGTCCTGGTGGGATCCGGTCGATCGAGACATCGGTCCACAAGGGCAATCGGAGCAGGCTTCCGGCGGAGGCGCGGAGGGCGCGGGGCTGGCTGGGGCGGGCAGTTCCTGGAGCGAGGAGCAGGGACGCGGCGCCTGCGGCTTCGGTAGAGCGGGCGATGGCCCCCAGGTTGCCGGGGTCCTGGATGCCGTCGAGGTAGAGGTGAAGGCCGGGAGGGAGCACGAGGGTCCCAGGCTCCAGGGCGCGTGTGGAATGCCAACCGGGAGGTGGGTCGACGAGGGCGGCGATGCCCTGAGGCGCGTCGGCGTCGGCCTGCTCGCGGAGCCGGTCGGTTTCGATCGGCGTAGGCGCGGTTCCTGAAAGACCTTCCAGCCGTTTGGTCAGGTCGGTGTGGGCGGCACGAAACTCGGGCGTTACCAGGAGATGGCGAAAACTCAGCCCTGCCTCGGCGCCGGCCTCGACCAGATGCGGGCCCTCGAGCAGGAGCAGGTCGATCCGCCGGCGTGCGTGCGCGCTGCGGAGCCGGCGAATGGTACGTACCTGGGGGTTGTTCCGGCTGCGGATCATTGCCGGGCGATGTTACGCAGTCGTTCACCCGAGCGGTGCAAGTCCCCGCCAGCCTCGGAAATTGGTATGGTTCCCTGCCGATGCGCACCGGTGCCAGCGGAATACGCCGTCTGTTCACGTCCGAGTCGGTGACCGAGGGTCACCCCGACAAGGTCGCGGATCAGATTTCGGATGCCGTGCTCGATGCGGCCCTCCGGCGCGATCCGGAGGCCCGGGTCGCGTGCGAGACGCTGGTCAGCACGGATCTGGTCCTGCTCGCGGGCGAGATCACGGTCCGTTCCGGCGGTTCCGGGATCGACTTCGAGGCGGTGGCCCGGGAGACGATCCGGGGCATCGGTTACACGGACACCGGGGCCGGATTCGCCGCTGACGATTGCGAGGTGCAGATCCGGCTCGACCCGCAGTCCCCCGACATCGCCCTTGGCGTCGACACCGGCGGCGCGGGCGATCAGGGACTGATGTTCGGCTACGCGTGCCGGGAGACGGAAGAACTCATGCCGCTGCCGATCGTCCTCGCGCATCGCCTGACGCGACGGCTCGCCGAGGTGCGCCGGGAGGGCGAAGCCGGATGGCTGCGGCCGGATGGCAAGTCCCAGGTCACGGTGGAGTACGACGAGAACGGGAAGCCTGCGCGGGCGCACACGATTGTCGTCTCGACGCAGCACGCGCCGGGAGTCGAACTGGACGAAATCGAGAGGTTCATCCAGGAACGCGTGGTCCGGCCGACGATTCCCGCCGACCTGTATCACGAGGACGGCGTTCGGAAGACGAAACTCCTCGTCAATCCGACCGGCCGGTTCGAGGTCGGCGGTCCGCAGGGTGATTGCGGGCTGACGGGTCGCAAGATCATCGTGGACACCTACGGCGGCGTCGGACACCACGGCGGTGGCGCCTTTTCCGGCAAGGACCCGACCAAGGTGGACCGCTCAGCGAGCTACATGGCGCGCTACGTGGCGAAGAACCTGGTAGCCGCCGGCATGGCGGATCGCCTCGAGGTCCAGTTGGCCTATGCGATCGGCGTCGCGGCACCCGTCTCGGTTCATGTGGACTCCTTCGGCACCGCACAGAACGGCATCTCGGACCGCTTTCTCGAGGAACTCGTGCGCAGCGAGTTCCCGCTCGAGCCTCGGGCCATCATCGAAGCGCTCGATCTGCGCAGGCCGCGGTACCTCGAGACGGCTGCCTATGGCCACTTCGGTCGAGCCGGGTTCCCCTGGGAGCGCACCGACCGCGCCGCGACCCTGCGGCGGGCCGTGGCCTAGGTGCGAGCGCCCAGGAACAGGTAGAGCGCGAGCGTGCCGAACAGCGCGTTCGGACTCCAGGCCGCGATCAGGGGAGGCAACGCCTCCGACTGGCCGAGCGTCACGAAGATGCTGATCACGATGTAGTACACGATTCCGAGCATGATCGAGATGCCGATTCCGTAGAGCGCCCCCTGGCGGCCGAGGCGAAAGGCGAAGGGCAGGGCGACCAGACCCATGACGAAGCACACGACGGGCAATGCGGTCTTGTTGTGGAGCTGCATCTGGAGTTCGGGAACCGCGGTACCCGCGGCCGTCAGGTCCCTGACGTAGCGCCTGAGCTCGCGACGGTTCATCTGATCCGCGTACTTGACCTCCGTGTCGAAGAACTCGGGTCCCTCCGGGATATCGACCGGTTGAGGTCCGGCGAATCGGCTGCTGTTGGTAATCGTCAGGCCATCGAACTCGCGAACCCAGGCGTCGACCAGTTGCCAACCTCCGGTTTCCGCTTCGCTGCCCGGCGCGTAACGCGCGGCAGCAGCGTAAAGGCGCCCGATCAACCGGTGCTCGGGGTCGAAGCGGAACACCTGGAGGCGCTGCAGGGTCTGGCGGTCGGCATCGTAGTGGCGGTAGTTGTAGATGTGGCCCGCGCCGGTGTCGTCCTGGGCATAGCGCCACAGCCGGTCCGTGCCCTGGTAGCTCCGGATCGGTCCCTCGTTACCCCGGATGCGGTCCTGCAACTCGGCCACCTTGGCGTTGGAAGCCGGGAGCACCGAGTTCTCGAGCGCCGCACTGAGGAGGGCGATCCCGGCCGCCGCGACGAGGGCGGGCATCGCCAGCCGGAACAGGCTGAAGCCGAGGGCCTTCGCGGCCACGACCTCGTTGCGCTGCGAGAGCAGGCCGAACGTGACCAGCGTGGTCACGAGGACGAGGACCGGAGCCACGTCGTAGAAGATCTGCAGTGAGAGATAGGGATAGTAGGCCGCGAAGACGCTCGACGGGACGTCGTTCTCGAACATCTCGTCGATGAGTTGCGTGAAGTCCGACACGATGTAGATGGCAAGGGCCGCCAGAACCGCAACGACGAAGACGCGCGAGAAGACACCGAAGACATAGCGGTCCATGACGCCGGGAAACCGAAGGCTGAACGGCTCGATCCGCAATCTCAGCCTGGGCCCGGTGGGGGAGCCGCCCGCCGCCAGCGACTGGGTCCGCGCGCGCGCAAGCCGATCCTCGAGCGCCCGCTTGCGGCGGCCCCTGACCTCCCTCCGCCTGCCGAGACGGAGGATACGTCGCCAGACGTGCTCCCTCAGGTAGCGATCCACGGCGCTGATCATCAGGGTCTTGTCCCGGTTCCTGCGCCAGAGAAGGAACGTGCCGAGAACGACGAGAAGGATGTTCGGAGCCCACATCGCCAGCCAGGGCGGCACCTGCCCGTTCACGGCCGCTTCCTCTCCGTTGCCCAGCATGACGTAATAGAACAGGAACATCGTTACGGAGATCAGGAAGCCCGAGGATCGCCCGGTACGCCGGTTCCGGAAGCCGAGCGGAATCCCGTAGAGGCCGAAGACGAGGCAGGCGCCCGGAATCGCGAACTTCTTGTGGATCTCTACCCGCGCCTTGGTGCGCTTCTCGGGACCCGCCGCCGGATCCTCGGCGCTCTGAACCAGCTCCGGGAGCGTCATCGAGCGCACGTCCTTGGCAAGAACGAGCCCCTCGCTGTGCCGGAACTCGTTGTCCTCGATCATGATGTTCGCGTCGCGAAGGCGCTGCAGGCGGTAGGCGCTCGGATCGTTCGTGTCCACCTCATGCACGTCGGCGAGACCGAACGTGAGGACGGGAGGGCGGCCGTTTCCCGGGGTCACGTTGATCCCGCCCGTCTCGCCGACGATGACCTGTTGTTGAGGACCTGGAACCGCGTCAGCCAGAAACACACCGCGCCAGCCGTCCTCGTTCTCGGGCGACTCGAAGACGTAGAGGACGCGCCCCTGGAGACCGTCGTAGAACACCCTGGGCTTGACCTGCTGATTCACGCTCCGCTGCAGGATCGCCAACTGCAGCTCGAGTGTCGCCTTGTTGCCTGCCGGCAGGGTGACCGTCATCAGGTACGTCGTCACCGCCGCGAGCAACAGACTCATCACGACGATTGGCCGGTAGATCGAGAACAGGCTGATTCCCGAAGCCCGCATGGCAACCAGCTCGCTGTCGGCAGCCATCCGGCCGATCGCGAGCAGGATGGCGAACAGGAACGCCATCGGGATCGTCAGGACGATGATCTGAGGCAGGCTGTAAGCGAGGAGTTGAAGGACGATCTGAACCTCGATGTCCCGCTCGATGATCAGCTCGGCGAGCTGGAAGAGCTCCTGCAGCAGGGCAAGGAACGTGAAGATGAGGAGGCCCAGGGCGAGGGGGCCGATCGTCTCGCGCAGGATGTAGCGATCGAGGAGCCGGAACATCGTGATTGGCTGCCTGGATCGTTCTTATGGAGTTGACATAATGGACATTATCAGACGTCCCATGCGGCCCGGCGAGCGCGGTCTAGAACGACGGCGTCGTGTTCCGCTCGCGGCGCAGTGCCGAGAGAATCTCCTCCAGAGCCCGGATCAGATCGTCCTCCTCGACGACGCTCTGGCGGAAGCTCAGCGAGACGCTGAACCGTTCGTCCGCGCCCTGGAAGCGGAACACGTGCGGCTTCGGGCCGGCCTCTTCCTCTTTGGACTCTCCCGCCTTCCCGGGTTCGTCGTCCTGGTAGGGGTCGGATCGACGCGCCCGCACCTCCTCGCGCACATCGGCCCGTTTCAGATCGAGCTCGGCGATGCGATCCAGCATCTCGAGCATGTCGGCCTCCGAGGCGAGCTTCAAAACCTCCAGGAGAATCGACTTCCGGTCCGAAACACCTAGCGCGACCGCCCTGTCCCGTACTGCCCCCGGCAGCCGGAGCAAGGCCATGGACTCGGTCACACTGACCCGCGAGCGCCCGAGCGCCGACGCGATCCGTTCGTGGGTGTACCCGTACCGTTCTACCAGCGCACCCAAGCCCTCGGCCTCCTCGAACGGCGTCAGGTCGACCCGCTGCAGGTTCTCGATCAGCGCGATCTCGAGCGCCTCGCTACGGGAGACGTCCATCTCGATCAACGGAATCTCGTTGACCCCGGCCCGCCGGGCGGCGCGGAACCGTCGCTCTCCGGAGATGATCCGGTACCGCCGCTGTCCGGTCCCGACAGAGTCCGCGAGAGGTAGCGGCCGGGCCAGGATCGGTTCAAGGACGCCCTTCGCGCGGATGGAGGCGGTCAGCTCGTCCAGGCCTTCGAGTTGTTGCCTGGGCTGATCGGGGTCCGGCTCGATCCGGGAAAGAGGGACCATTCGGATCTCCATCAAACGCGCCCGGCTACATCTCGTACTTGCCTAGTGTCTTCGGGTCCAGCTCCTCGAGCCACTCCTTCATCTTCTCTTCGTCCATGCCGGCCGTAGGCGCTTCGGAGCCCTCGTCCTTCTCCGTCTGCTGTCGGACGCGGGCGAGATCGGCCACGGACTGGCGCACGAAGAGGGGCGCTCCGGCGCGCAGCGCGAGCGCGATCGCGTCGCTCGGCCGGGCGTCGAGGAGCCGATGCTCCCCACTTCGCTCGACGAGTTCAACCACTGCCAGGAACGTGTTGCCCTCGATCGCCCGCACGACGACCTCGATCACCTCGGCCCCGACCAGGTCGAGCGCGTTCTTCAGCAGATCGTGGGTCATCGGCCGGCCCGGATCCTTGCCCTCGATGGCGAGCTGAATCGCGCCGGCCTCGAAGATTCCGATCCAGATCGGGACCACCGAACTCTCCCCGGCGTCCTTCTCGTGCAGACGCAGGATGACGATCGGCTGGTTGGAGTTGGGCTCCATCATCAGACCGTGGACTTCCGCCGGGATCTTTCGATCCACCGCGTCATCCCGAGCAGCTGAGTCCTGGCCGCCGCCTTCCGTCGCCATCCCCGGCATCCTACGCCAGTGGCCTACCGGCCACCAGAGATCACTTCACCGAGCAGCGAATGGTCGTAGGCCTGCAGCGTCCGGACGCGCGTCAGCGTCCCGGTCGTCACCGCTTCCCGCGGAACGGGGAAGTGAACGATCCGATGACAGTCCGTTCGTCCGGCCTGGTAGCCCGGGCGTCTGCTCCAGCCGGTAACGAGGAGGTCGAACTCCCGTCCCACCAACTCCTCGTTCAGCTCGCGCTGAATCACCGTCTGGGCCGCGAAAACGCGCTGGAGCCGCTCGTCGGCGACCTCCCTGGGCACCTCCTCCTCGGCGGGAAGCCGGATGGCGGCCGTCTGGGGCCGGGGGCTGTACTTGAACGCGAACACCGAAGCGAAACGGACCCCCTTCACCAGGTCCAGGGTGCGCAGAAAGTCGTCCTCGGTCTCACCCGGAAAACCGACGATCAGGTCGGTGGACAGGGCGAGCCCCTGGCGGGCGGCGCGCAGCCGGCCGACGAGCCCAAGGTACTCCTCCACCGTGTAGCCGCGTCCCATGCGCCGCAGCACCCCGTTGGAGCCCGACTGAACCGGCAGGTGCAGATAGGGCGAGATGTTGCGGTGCATAGCCACGGCCGCGATCATCGGGTCGGTGAAGTCCCGCGGATACGACGTGACGAAACGCAGACGCTTCAGGCCTGGCAACACGGCCGCGGCGTTCAGCAGATCGGCGAAGTCGAGGTCCCGACCGCTTCCAAGCGGCGGCGGCGGCTCGCGCCAGTGGTTCACGGTCTGTCCGAGCAACTCCACTTCGACGAAGCCGTACTCGACCAGGTGTTCGATCTCGCTCAGGATCTCTTCCATCGGCCGGCACCGCTCAGGCCCGCGCGTGTTGGGTACAACGCAGAACGTGCAACGCTTGTTGCAGCCTTCGATGATCGTCACCATCCCCTTGTGGGCGCTGTCCCGACTGATGGCCTCGAAGTCGTAGGGTCGCTCCTCGGGAAACCCCACCGCCAGAACGCGCTCGCCGCGCCGGCTCCGCCTGAGAACCGACTCGAGTTCCCCAACCCGGCCGGTGCCGACGACGAAGTCGAGGTCGGGGTTGCGGCGCAAGGCCTCTTCGCCCTCCTGTTGCGCGACGCAGCCGCAGAAACCGATGCGGAGGTTCGTCCGTTCGCGCTTCAACAAACGGTACTCACCCAGACGGGAGTACGACTTCTGAGCCGCCTTCTCGCGCACCGAGCACGAGTTCAGGAGGATCAAGTCCGCTTGTTGCAACTCACGCGTCGGCACAAGGCCCTGTTGCATCAACTGACCGGCCATCCGCTGGCTGTCCAGCTCGTTCATCTGGCAGCCCCAGGTCTCGATGTAGAAGCGCTCCACGGCGCGGAGACTACTACTCCGTCCGCACCCGGGGCCGCCGGTGGGCGGAAGTCGCGCCGAACGCGCCAAGCAGGTCGTCGACCTCCTCCGCCGACGACGACGCGATGCACCGGCGTGCGAGTTCCTCGGCATCGCAGAGGTCGAGCGAGCGCACGACATCCTTGACCCCGGGAATGCCCCGAGGACTCATCGAGAGCTGCCGCAGACCGAGTCCCAGCATGAGCGGCACGCACTCGGGACTTGCCGCGATCTCGCCGCACAGGGCGACTGGAACCCGCTGCCGCCGGCCCGCCTCCACCACGAGCTGAATCATGGCCAGCACGGCGGGGTGCAAAGGCTGATAGAGGTCCGCCACATACTCGTTCGTCCGATCGACGGCCAGCGTGTACTGGATCAGGTCGTTCGTGCCGATGGACAGGAAGTCGACTTCCGCCGCGAGTTGTCGGGCGATCAGCACGGCCGCCGGAACTTCCACCATCGCGCCCAGCTCCACGTCCCGTCGGTACTCGGCGCCCTCCGTCTCGAGCTCAGCGCACACTTCGTCGCAGAGGAGGCGCAGCGCCCGGATCTCCTCCACCGCCGTGATCATTGGCGCCATGATGCGCAGGCTGCCGAAGGGCGCGGCACGAAACAGAGCGCGCAACTGAAGGCGAAACACGTCCGGCCGCGCCAGCGCGAGCCGAATGCCCCGCTGCCCCAGCACCGGATTCTCCTCGTCCCGTGGCACGAGGCCGCGGACCACCTTGCCGCCGCCAAGATCCAGGGTCCGCACCACAACCGTCTGAGGCGCGAGGGTCTCCAGAAGCTCACGGAGCACGGCCACATGCTCCTCTTCGGAGGGCAGTTCCGGACTCTTCTCCAGATAGAGGAACTCGCTTCGGTAGAGGCCGATACCGGAGGCCCCGAACCGCCGCACGTCCTCCAGTTCGTCGGGCAACTCGATGTTCGCCAGCAGTTCGACATCCACACCGTCGACCGTTCTGGCCGGTAGCTCCCGGGCAGCGGTCGACAGCGCCTCCTCGTTTCGCCGCCGGCGGCGCTGGAGGCTGCGATACAGGTCGAGCGTTTCCGGCGTCGGGTGGAGAGTGAGACATCCTTCCTCACCATCCACGATCACGGGGTCGTCGTCGGCAACACGGTTCGTGATCTCGACGATGCCGGTCACCAGCGGAACGTCCAGGGCCCGTGCGACGATGGCCGTGTGCGAGTTCGCGCCGCCTACCTCGATCGCGAACCCCACTGCGCCCCGGCGTCCCAGACGCAACACTTCGTCCGGGGTCAATTCGTGGCTGACGACGACCACGTTGCGGTCGAAGTCATCCCCGACACCTGGTGAAGACCTCTTCCCCGCCAGGGCCCGGAGCAGGTAGCGCGTCACGTCCCGAAGATCCTCGCCCCGTTCGCGCAGATGCTGACTCTTCACCTGGGCGAACTTCTCGCCAAGATCGTCGGCCACCGCCTGCACCGCCCATTCCGCGTTGACCCGGTCACGGCGGATCATCCGATCGATCCGGCGGGCGAAGGAGGAGTCGCGGAGAATCACCGAGTGGGCATGGAAGATGGAAGCCAGATCGCTGCCAAAGGTCTCGGCGATGCGACTCTCGGTGGCCTCGAGTTCCGCCTCCACGCTGCGCACGGCGGCACCGAAGCGCTCGACCTCGCGGTCCAGGCCGCCTCTCCGGATCGGGACCCGAAGCACTTCCACGCCGTGGCCCCGAAGGCATACCGCGGGGCCGATCGCGACTCCCGGCGCCGCGCCGGCTCCCTGAAGGGACTCCTGCGTCTTCGTGTCGCCGGCCCGGTTCATGTGTCCTCTCCGAACCGGGTTTCGATCAGGGCGCAGATCGCGGTCATCGCGGCCTGTTCGTCCTCGCCCAGACAGCGGACGGTCAGCCTGGAGCCCTTTCCGGCGCCCAGAAGCAGGACACCGAGGATACTCCTCGCCTCGGTTTCACGGCCGCCTACACGCAGCACGACCCCGGACCGGAACTGCTTCGCCGTCTGCACCAGCTTGGCAGCGGCGCGTGCATGCAGGCCCAGTTCGTTGACCACCTCGACCACCCGTTCCATTACTCGGGTCGCGGCGGGTTGCCACTCGCCGCGAGCTGAATGCTCTTGCGCCCATTGCTCCAAATCCAGTCCGCGAGGTCCGGCAGGTCCAGATCCGGTGCTTCGCAGCAGAGACTGAGCACCATCGGCAAGTTGACCCCTGTCACGACAGCCGCGTTCAACGCACCCGACGCCCGCAGCGCACTGTTGCAGGGCGTGTCACCGAACATCTGGGTCAAGATCAGCACGCCGTCTCCGTGCTGTTCCTCCAGCCGCCGGACCCTGGCCTCGATGAGGGCCGCCGCCTCGGCTGCGTCGGCGCGCCAGTCGACGCAGAGAGCGTAGACCGGCACGGGGCAGGTGTCGCTGGTCTGGCCGGAGATCGCGCGCGCGGAGTCGAGCAGGCGCTGGGCGAGTTCACCATGCGAAACGATGAGCACGGGAACGGTCATGAGCCACTCGCAGTCCTCGACCGGTGACGCTCCACATCCCGGTGCTGCAACCGGATCTGCCAGGCGCCGGCGGCCAGTCGGTCCGCCATGGCTTCCGAGACCGCCACCGAGCGGTGCCGCCCTCCGGTACAACCGATCCCGACGGTCAGATAGGCCCGGTTCTCGTCCCGGAATCTCGGCAGGAGGTAGCTCAGGAGACTCTCCAACCGGTCGACGAGCTCGGCGAATGCCTCGTGGCCATGCAGGAAGTCCTGGACCGCGGGGTCCGTCCCCGGCTTCTCCCGCAGTTCGGCGACGAAGTACGGGTTCGGCAGGAAACGAACGTCGAACATCAGGTCGACGCCCGCCGGGACACCGAACTTGAAGCCGAAGCTGACGACGTTCACGGTCAGCCCGCCCGCATCGCTCGAACCGAACTCATCGTAGATCGTGGCCCGCAGTTCATGGATCGTCGAGTCGGTCGTGTCGAACACCCGCGAGGCGCGTCCCCGCAGTTCCAACAGCATCTTCCGCTCTCGTCGGATGCCGTCGATCACGCGCTCGCCCTCGCCCGTCAGGGGATGTCTGCGCCGGGTCTCGGAGTAACGTCGAACCAGCACGTCGTCCGAGCTATCGAGAAAGATCAACACCGGATCGACCAGCCCTGGATCCGCCTCGTCGAGAAGGATGGGCAGTTCCTCCGCCAGACCGGGAGTGCGAAGGTCGGTGACCAGGACGATCGCATCGAGCCCTGGCGCGGCGGCCGCCGGCTCCCGGACGAGGTGCCTCAGCAGAGGCAGTGGCAGGTTGTCGATGCAGTGGTGGCCCAGATCCTCGAAGCACCGGGCGACGGTGCTCTTTCCGGAACCCGAAAGGCCGGTGATCACGAACAGGCGAACTGCGGATTCAGACACGCCCGTTGGCGCACAGCAGCTCGTAGATCTCCCGCGCCTCGGACACCCGGCGCAGGCGCTCGCGGCCACCGTTGCTCACCCACTCGGAGATGGCTGCCAGGGCCTTCAGGTGACGGCCGGCGCTTTCCCGGGGCGAAAGCAGAACGAAGAAGAAGCGGACCGGCAGGCCATCGTCGGCGCCGTAATCCACGCCACGCTTCGACACCGCGACCGCCAGCACGATGTCCCTCAAACCGTGGATCCGTCCGTGCGGAATGGCCATGCCGCCGCCTACGGCCGTCGAGCCCAGTTCCTCGCGCTCCCGCAGGGCGGAGAGGACCGCCTCCGGATCCGAGAGGCCGAGAACACGGCAGATCCGCTCGGTCAGTGTCCGAAGTGCGCCGTCGCGGCTCTTTGCCTCGACGTCGGAGAAGATCAACTGCGGCTTCGCCAGACTTGCCAGTTCCATCTTGGTTCGACGGTTCCCCCGGTTGTACCTCTTGTTCTAGAAGATCCGTCTGCGGTCGGTCGAGGACGGAATACCGAGTTCATCCCGGTACTTGGCGACGGTTCGACGAGCGATGTTAATGCCCTCTTGCTGGAGTTCGCGCGTCAGTGCCGAATCCGACAGCGGCCTGCGGCTGTCCTCTTCGTCGATCAGGTCGCTCAGCATCCGTTTCACCGTCAACGACGAGATCTCCCCTCCCCGAAAGCGATCGATGCCGCTGTGGAAAAAGAACTTCATCGGCAGGAGACCGCGTGGCGTATGGATGTACTTGTTGGACACGACGCGGCTCACCGTCGACTCGTGCATCCCGATGTCGTCGGCAACGTCCCGCAGCACCATCGGTCGCAACTCGTCGATTCCATGATCGAAGAACCTCCGCTGCTGGCGGAGAATGGACTCCGCGACCTTGTAGATCGTTCTCTGGCGCTGGTCCAGGCTCTTGATGAGCCACATCGCCGAACGCATCTTGTCCTTGAGGAAGTCCCGCGCCTCCAACTGGTTGCTGTCCCGCTGCATTTCCCGGAGCATTCTGCGATAAGCCCGGCTGATCCGCAGCCTCGGAAGACCGTCGTCGTTCAACTGAATGGCCCACTCGCCACCAGTCTTGACCGCGACCACGTCAGGCTCGACGTACTCGACTCGATCGTTCGAGTACTGCCGCCCCGGTCTCGTTTCCAGCGCCCTGATCTCCTCGACCGGCGCCTCCAGTTGCGCCAGCGGCGTGCGCAAGCGTCGCGCGATGAGCCGGAACTGCCGTCGGGTGAACGGCCCCCAACACTCGTCGACGATGCGGTACGCCAGGGACTCCGTCTCTCCCTTGGCCTCGAGTTGCGCGAGGAGGCACTCCTGCAGCGAGTGCCAGGCCACCCCGGGCGGATCGAAACTCCGGACCAGCTCCAGCGCGTGCTCCACCAGTTCGAGAGGGTACCCGGGCACCGGAACCTGACGGGGAGCCAACTCAGGAACCTGGCCGTCCGGAGCCGATGGCGCTCCCCCGTTGTGCTCCTGGCCGGTGACAAGCGCTTCGTTCATCTCCCGGACCTCGGCCACCTCCGAGCGGTAGCGCTCGCCCTCCTCCTCATTGGCGCCCAGGAGTCGAATCTCCACGACCGACGCCTGCAGGAAACCATCCCCATCGACGTTGCCGATGATCAGCTCCGCGACCTCCCGGAGGAGAGGCGATGCATCGGACATGCGCAACTGCCAGAGTAGATGGTCGTAGAGATCCGGCTCGCGGCTGATGTTGTTCTCGATCGGCCAGGTTTCCCGGCTTTCGAAGGTGTTCGCGACCGTCGAATCAGGCCCGAGGTAGTCGTTGAAGTACGCGTCGAGGTCGATGTCTCCCATGGACGGCTCTTCCTCATCGCCAGACTCGAGACTGTCGGCCTCCGCCCCCTCGCCGGCGCCGTTCGCACTCGCCGCTTCTTCGCTCGGATTCTCCGGAGCGTCCCCGGCAGCCTCCGTGGCCTCCTCGGCGGGAGTTCCTTCTTCGGGATCCTCTTCCTCGGCGCCATCCTCGAGCACGGGATTCTCGACGATCTCCTGGTTGAGCACTCCCTCCAGCTCGAGCCGAGTCATCTGCAGCAGCTTGATCGCCTGCTGCAGGGCCGGCGTCATGACCAGCCGTTGGGCCAGTTTCAGTGAGAGCCTCTGTTGGAGCACCATGATCGCGTTCGAACGGCAACGGTTCCTGGGGCTGGGCCGGTCCCGGCCGGAGCCGCCGCATCACCCACCACACTCGGTGTCCGACCGCAGTGTAACGGCGTTCCAGCAAGACTAATGCCAAGGAGACGCTATCACCTTGGGCGACCGCCTCAATCCTAGAGCGTGAACTCCGCGCCGAGGTAGATCTTCCTGACCGTCGGATCGGCCGACAGCTCCGTCGGCGTGCCGGTGCGGAGAATCCTGCCGTCGTTGATGATGTAGGCCCGGTCGGTGATCTTGAGCGTTTCCCGTACGTTGTGATCGGTGATCAGGACGCCGATGCCCATGTCGCGAAGCTGCCGAATGATCGCCTGGATGTCGAGTACGGCGATCGGATCGATGCCGGCGAACGGCTCGTCGAGAAGGATGAAGCTGGGGCTGATCGCGAGTGCGCGGGCAATCTCGAGCCGGCGGCGCTCACCGCCGGAAAGCTGGTTCCCCTTCGAGCGCCGAACGGCGACGAGATCGAAGTCCCCGATCAACTGGTTGATCCGACGCCGTTGCTCGGCACGCCCCAGACCGAGCGTCTCGAAGACCGCGCGGAGATTCCCCTCGACGGACAGCCGCCTGAACACCGAAGGCTCCTGCGGCAGATAGCTGATGCCCTGCTGCGCGCGCAGGTACATGGGAAGGTCGGTGATGTCCACGTCGTCGAGGAACACCCGACCGCCGTCCGGTTGAGTCAAGCCCACGACCATGTAGAACGTGGTCGTCTTGCCGGCGCCATTTGGTCCGAGCAGACCCACGACTTCACCCTGGCCGACCTCGATCGACACGTCCTGGACGACAGGCCGGCCCCGATAGACCTTGCGCACATCCTGAGTGCGGATGCGATGGTCTGAAGCGAGCCTCTCCGTCACGGGCTGCCGGCTCCGGCAGCCGCGCCGCCGGACGGCCCCATCTCGTAGCGGCCCTCATCGAGCCAGTAGACCAGGCGTGATCCTCTCAGGAGGTCCCCTCCGCCTCGAACGACAACGGCGCCGGTGAGCCGGATCACACGCTCCCCTACAACGTAGACCACTCGGTTGGCGCCGGCCGAAATCTCCTGCGCGGCATCCTGAAGCCGGGCATTCCCCAGGCAGTACAGCGCCCGCGCCTGGCCATCCTGGCCGTCCTCGTCCGCCGCGGCGGCCTCAACCGTCAACTCATCGCAATCGAGACGCTGGTCCCCCAGCGACGCCGAGGCGTTGCCGCTGTAGCGCAACGCACCATCGTCTTCCGAAAAGGCCATTCTCTCGGAGACTACGAGCCACTCCTCAGTGGCTTCGACCTCAAGCTCCCCAGCGTCCGCGGGTGCGAGGCCCGGCGGCGATCGCCACGTCGTGCGTACGTCGCCGGTCGCCACAAGACGCTTGCGGTCCCCGCTGACCTGCAGTTGGGCGGCCGCAAGATGGTACTCCCCGCTGAACGCCTCGACTTCCCCCCGGAACCGGCTGTCGTCCTCGGCGCAGACCAGAGCCTCCTCCGAGCGAATCGTCCACGGGCCATCCGTCGAACCTGCGCCGGCCAGCGGCAGCGGGTTCCCGCCGTCCTCGTCTGCACCCCGAAAGGCGATCACGACTCCCCCGCGGGCTTCAGAGCAGGCAGCGGCCTGGTCGAACACGGCGCTGGGTGCTTCGAGTTCTCCATCGGCGAGGATGAGCCTTGCCGGCTCACCTGCGAGCGCGACCCGCCCGGTGACAGGATCGATCTCGGCGCGGTCGGCGAGCGCGCGGACCGGGTCCCGACTCCGATCCGTCAGTTCGACGCTGCCTTCCAGGACGAGCTCCGTCAGAGCACCGTCGCTGTCGAAGCGACCGTTGGCCACTCGGCTCGAGGCGATTCGCAGCGGCTCTCTCTGTTGAGGAACCTGCTCGTCGAGCACGACTCGCCCTCGCGCCTCGAACCCGGACGGCAGCCCGTCCTTGAAGTCGAAGGCAAGAACCTGCGCCCGAACACGCCGCCGAGCCCCATCGGCATAGTCGATGCGCAACACGCCCGGACCGCCCCGGTTGGGACCACTCAGCAGCAACCGACTCGGGAGCTGGTTCGTGTCGAATCCGACATCCAGCGCCTGGCCCGCCAGGACGATTGCGGACCCTTCGGCATCCCTGTCGCCGTCCTGCGGACGGAGCCCACCGTTGCCCAGAGGCGCCTGCAACACGATCTCCCCCCGGGCCTCGAGCGAAGTCAGCCTGTCGGCGGAATCCCGTGCCAGGGCAAGCGTCAGGGTGCGGGCGGTGAGGTCGAGGTCGCCAAACCGTGCCGTGGTGCCACCGCGACCGGTCAGTGTTCCCTCGTTCCAGTGGTACTCCAGCCTCTCGGCGGTCACGGACAGCGGTTCGGGCGAATGTCCGAACTCCATCGTGGCGGCGCCGGCCGCCCTCATCCGCCCCTCCCGCCACCTGTACTCCAGCGTCTCGGCGGTCAACGCCAGAGGCTGCGGGGCATCCCCCGTTTCGCTCGTCGTCGCGGTACCGGTAGCCGTCACGCCGCCTCTGAGGTTCGCGGTCTCCTGGCGGAAGTCGACCCGCAGTCCGTCCCCAACCGCGGTCATGCCCTCGAAGGTGAGGCGGCTGTCGTCCGCCGCCGTCAGGATCATGCCTCCTTCGGCCAGGTCCATCCAGTCGGTGGCGACCGTCAGGCCGTTCGTCCCCTCCAGAAAAACGGCTCCCTCAAGATGGGTCGCATTCGTGACTTCGTTGTACGTCGCGCCATCCGCGCGCAGGCGGTAGTGGTCGTCACCGCGCGGATAGTCGATCTCGACTTCCTTCAGCAGCACGTTGCCCTGGTCATCGGAACTCGTCCGGGCGCCCCGAATGCGGAACACCTCGACACCTTCACGCTCGAGTGTCGATTCGAACTGCTCGGCGCTGAGCTGAACCGTCTCCTCGCCTACTGCCGCGGCCTCCCCGGTCCCCGCCGCCTCGGGGGCCGTCTCATCCGCGATCACGGGTGGGCCATCCGGGCGTCCACTGAGAAACACCAGGGCAAGTCCACCCATGCCGGCAATCAGCAGCACGAGCAGGGACGCCCTCAGAAGCCGGGTACGGCGTTGCCGGCGGCGTCCGTAGCGCGCGTCCCTGCGGCCGCCAGGCCGGTAGACCGAATCCCGGCGGTCCGTCGCGGGCGAAGAGGAACTCCCGTCGGCGCCTGCGGGCGTCTCGGTGCTCATGGGCGAAGTCTACTTGGCCCCCGTCTGGCGGGCCCTCCGGCCGTCGACGACCGGCCTGACGTCTTCCACCCTGACGACGGGACCGCCGGCGTAGTTGTCCCATTCCAACTCCCCGAGCACTTCGAAGATGCCGTCGAACCTCGCCTGGCGTTCCCGCCAGCCCCAGCCGAGCAACTGCACCGGCCTGCTCGAGCCGGAACCCCGACTACCCGCTCGCCTGACTCGCAGCTTGACGTGGTTGGTTCCGAACTCGCGAACCGGACCGCTTCGTTCCAGCGGGCGCAGCCGGATCAGGGGCCGGCGGTTCGCCTCACCATGCGGCTCCAACTGCGCGAGTTGACGCAAGAAATCCGGCTCGACCCGTTCCGGAGAGAGGTCCAGCTCGTACTCCCGGCGCCGCACGAGTGTCTCCGGCGGCCAATCCGCGGCGTTCTCCATGTCCGCTTTCAGAGCCGGCAACTCGGAGACCTCCACTGACAGGCCGATCGCCTGGGGATGCCCCCCGAATCGCTCCATCCGTCCCTCGAAACGGGCCATGAAGGAGTGGAGGTCGATACCGGGGATGCTGCGACCCGAGCCGGTGCCCGATTCGCCCTCGACTCCCAGCAGGATCACCGGACGGTGGAACTTGCGGGCGAGTCGCCCGGCGGCAATGCCGACGACGCCCTTGTGCCACTCCGGACTCCAGGCCATCAGGATCCCGGGGCTCCGGCCTTCGGTCGAGAGTGCTTCGGCGGCCTCCCGTACGACCTTCCGTTCTTCCGCCTGCCGCCGGCGGTTCAGAGAGTCGAGCTCTCCCGCCAGGAGATCGGCCTCGGCCCTGTCCCGGGTCAGCAGCAAACGGAGCGCAAGATCGGCGCTCGCCAGCCGGCCGGCAGCGTTGAGCCTCGGTCCCAACCGAAAGGCGACTTCCGTCGAGGTCACCGCGCCCTCGACGCGAGCGACCCGCATCAGCGCCCGAAGCCCCGGAGATCTCGACTTCGCCAACGCCTGCAGGCCGAGGGCAGCGATGACACGGTTCTCTCCCTCCAGCGGAACCACATCGGCGATCGTCCCCAGGCATGCCACACGCAGCAGCGCGGCCAGCGGTTCCTGGCGACCGCTCCGGCGCAGGACGGCCTGGGCCAGTTTGAACGCAAGTCCGGCGCCGCACAGGTGGCGAAAGGGATAGGTGCAGCCATCCTGCTGGGGATTGACCTGGATGGCCTGGGACGGGAACCCGCTTCCCGCGACGTGATGATCGGTCACCACCACGTCCATTCCCAGCCTGATCGCCTCCTCAACCGCCTCGTTCGATGTCGTGCCGCAGTCAACGGTGACGATCACCGAGGCGCCGGCGCGCTTCGCCTTCTCGACTTGCGTGACCTGAAAACCGTATCCCTCGGTCAACCGGTTCGGAAGAATCGGGACGACCTTGGCGGCCAGGGCGCGAAGCACGGCGGTGAGCAGCGCGCAGGCGCTGACTCCGTCGACGTCGTAGTCCCCCACGACGGCCACCGTGCCGCGGTCGCGGCAGACGCCAAGCACACGGTCGGCCGCCTCGTCCATACCCCGCAGGAGGAAGGGGTCGTGCAAACCACGGCTATGCGGCCTGAGGAACGTCTCCGCCTCCACCTCGGTCTCCACTCCTCTGCGAGCCAGGAGAGCGGCAAGCGGTCCGTACCCCGCCTCCAGGAGCCGTCCGGCGGCCTCGGGAACCGGCTTCTCCACCCACTCCACCCGCTCTTCGCGGCGGGCGTCCTGTTCCGGGATGGTCACATCAGATCCTGAGGGTCCACATCGACGGTCACGTCAGCAGTCGGCGCCGGAACGACGGCCCGAGCCAGCCGCCGGATGTCGGCGCTGCTCGCGGAGCGCATCAGGAACTGAAAACGCCATTGCCCCTTGAGGCGCTCGAGCGGCGCCGGAGCCGGCCCCGAAAAGCGGACGCCAGCCGCCAGCGCATGGATCCGGGCGGCCTCCGCGAGACTCCTGATTCGCCCCCAACCGCGTTCACGATTGCGATCGCGGACCACAACCTGGACCATGCGGGTGAAGGGAGGGTAGTGGAACAGCCGGCGAAACCGCATCTCCTGGCTCGCGAAGGCTTCGTCGTCTCCGTGGAGCAGCGCCTGAATCGCATAGTGGTCGGGATGGTACGTCTGGATCACGAACCGGCCGAGCTGCTCGCCACGACCGGCCCGGCCGGCGAGCTGCGTGAGCAACGCGTAGCTGCGTTCCGCGGCCCGAAAGTCCGGGAATCCGAGATACGAGTCCGCGGTGAGCACTGCCGCCAGCGCCACGTCGGGAAAGTGGTGGCCCTTGGACACCATCTGGGTGCCGATCAGGATCTGCGTCCTTCCGGCGCGAAACCTCTCCAGGACCGCCGCCGGACCCCCGACGCGGCGGGTCGCATCCCGGTCCAGCACATCCACCACGGCACCCGGAAACCGCGCCCGGACCTCCTCCTCCACCCGCTCCGTGCCGGCGCCAATTGGTTGAAGCGCATCCGCACCACAGCCCGGGCAAAGGCGCGGCACGCTCTCGCGGGCGCCGCAGTAGTGGCAGATCAACCTGCGCTCCCGGCGATGAAAACACTTGGGCAGGCCACAGTCCTCGCAGGGCATGTTCTCGCCACAGGAGCGACAGAGCAGTTGCGGCGAGTAGCCCCGCCGGTTCCGCAGCAGGATGACCTGCTCTCCCCGCTCCAGGCTATGCGTGATCTGGTCGACCAGCGCCGCCGAGAACGTCACATCCCCTGGTCGACGTGGACCGCTGGCCTCCTTGCGGAGATCGACCAGGATCGGTTCCGGAAGCGAACCCGACCCGACCCTGGCGGTGAGTCGGATATGGCGGTACCGGCGGCGCTCGACATTCAGGCGGGTTTCAAGACTCGGCGTCGCCGAGACCAGCACCGCGGCCGCGGCGCATGAGCGGGCCCGCACGAGGGCCACGTCCCGACCGCTGTACCGTGGACGCGTGTCCTGTTTGTAGGCCGCGTCCTGCTCCTCGTCGACGACGATCAGGCCCAGGTCCCGGACGGGGGCAAAGACCGCCGACCGGGGACCCACCACGAGCCGGCACTCGCCGCTGCGGACGCGCTCCCACTCCTGATGGCGCTCCGCCCTGCCGAGATTCGAGTGCAACAGGGCGACCAGATCGCCGAAGCGCTGCTTCAGCGTCCTCGCCAGCGCCGGCACCAGGGCGATCTCCGGCACGAGAACGATGACGGAGCGGTCCTCCTCCAGCGCCGCGCCAGCCGCCTGGAGGTAAACCTCGGTCTTTCCCGACCCCGTCATGCCGCCCAGAAAGCAGGGTCGGAACTGCCGGCTCCGGACCGCGGCCACGAGTTCGTCGGCAGCGACGGCCTGGTCGGGGCGTAGTTCGATCGGCTTCGTCTCACCACCACCTGCAAGGTGATGGCGAGCCAGGTCCATCGTCTCGATCTGGGTAAAGGAGCGTAGAACGCCAAGGCGTACAAGGCGTCGAACGACGGCCGCCGAAGCGCCGGTTCCGGAACGCACCTCCTCGAGCGTCGCCGGCCGTTTCAGTTCCGCGAGGTACTCGACCACGAGACGCCCTACCGGGGACCGCCCGCAGGCCTGAAGCTGGGCGTCGCGGTCCCCTGGGGGCAGTTCGACGGCCGTCCGGTAACGGGAACTCCGCCTGCCGGGCTCGTAGAGACGGAGCCGGCCGCTCTCCCGCCAGCTCTCGATCCGTTCGAAGAGCGTCGCCTCCCCCAGTTCTTCCCAGATCGCCGCCAGGGCCAGCCGGCCTCGATCCAGGAGCAGACGTTGCAGAGCCTGGCTCTTCGGATCGCGGTAATCCGCGAGTGCGCCGCGGTTGGTGAGCTCCGCGCGCACGTCGCCCCAGCCAGGGAGCCGTCCGGGGATCATGTTCTTGAGTACTTCGCCGATCGGCGCCGCGTAGTAGGAGGAAACGAAGCGGGCGATCTCCATCAGATCGTCGGGCAGGACCGGTTCCAGATCAACGACCGACTCGATCGGTCGTAGCTGGCCTTCGACCTCAGCCGGAGGGCGAACGGGAAGGCCCACGATCCAGCCTGTGACGTGCCGCTTCCCTACCGGCACCCGCGCGCGGACGCCGACCCGGGCCAGGCCGCTCCAACGCCTGGGTACGCTGTAGGTCAGAGCATCCGGCAGCGGTAGAGGCACCGCGACCTCAGCGAACTCGCCGGCGGCGGGGCTGGCGCTACCCAGCCTCGCTCTCCCCGGCGCAGGCGCCGCACACGCCGGCTGTCAAGTGGGCTTCAGGCACGTGAACACCGCAACGCCGACAGCGGAGCAGCGCGCTTGCCGGTTTCGCCCCGGAGGTCGTCCTCGAGTCGCGCCCGGAGTGACCGGACGCAGAGCCGCCGGCCGTACCACGCGCACTCCGCGGGTCTCCCGTCCTGCCGCTTCCGGGAGCGCGGGTAGCGGATCGCTGCAACACCTGGAGAAGGCGCAGGAACGAGCGCGCTTCCGCCGCTCGCGGTGACCGGAGAAACCCGCGAACCATCCGCGATACCCACATCCATGCCACCAGCAGGGCAATCAGGATGACGAGCAGCCGTGTCACGATCTAGATCAGCCCCGACGGCCCGGACTTCCCGGCTGATTCCCCCGTGGTTTCAGAGGCCGGATTCGCCGCGGCCCAACGGCGTCAACTGGCCTTGGCCTTGGAGATTTTCTCGAGGCTGCCCGTGAGCGCCTTCTCGACCAGCACCTCTGCATCCTCTTCGCTGATCTCCCGGACGTGCAGGACCTCGCTGACGATGAAGTACCGAGCCTTCTCGTACATCTTCTTCTCGCGAAACGACAGACTCTTCTTCTGGCTCACGAGACGGAGGTTCTTCAGCACCTGGGCAGCGTCGGTCAGGGAACCGGTTCGCATCTTGTCGAGGTTCTGCTTGTAGCGGCCCTTCCAGTCCTTGTAGACGTCGATGTTGCCGTCCTCGATCAACCGCAGCAGATCCTTGATCTCCCGGCCCTTGGCCAGACGCCGGAGGCCGACCCGGTCGAGGTTCTCCTCGGGCACCATCACCTTGGAGTCGTTCCCCAGTACCCGCAGGTGGTAGTAGGTCTGCTTCTCTCCACCGTCCGGGGCGCCCAAAGCAATCCGCTCCACAACGCTCACGCCGTGGTTGGGGTATACGACCTTCTCACCGACTCGGAACACTCTGCACCCCCTTGCGAAACCCCTTCAGACGCGCGATGGTCGCCTGCCTCGGCAGACGTCGCCGAAGCCTTCCGAGATCGGCCGCCAGTTGCTGTTCTGGATATTCTCTAAGTTACGGATAGCCACACAGTTAACGGGCGCGGATTGTAGCCGAGAGGGGCCAGAACGTCAAGGGTTCACCGCCCCATTTCCGCCTCGCCGAGAGGGCTTGCCCTAAGTCCTTGCAGGCGCTTGACTTTGCAGTTGTAAGGCTGGAAGTTGCAAAGATGGAAGTGCTAGTCTGCGCCCCCATCGTCGCAGGACGCGCGAGAACGCGGTTTCCCCTTAGGGCCGGAGTGGCGGAATGGCAGACGCAGGGGACTCAAAATCCCCCGCCCGCAAGGGCGTGTGGGTTCGACTCCCACCTCCGGCACCAACCAAGCGTCTGAAGGGTCCCCTGCGGGGACTCCGGTCACCCAGCGCCCGAACAGGGCGTGTGGGTTCGACTCCCACCTCCGGCACCAAACAGGCCCCTGAACGGGCCCCTGTGCTCAGCTGTCGGTCTCGGCGTCGTCGACGAGCTCGATGCCCTTCTGGTCCAGAAGCATGCCGATCGCCTTGAAGTAAGCCAGCAGGGCGCGCCTGTAGTTCGTGATCGCCTCGACCTCGCGGGTTCGCGCCGCGGTGAGATCCTCCTGGATTTCGAGGACCTGGAAGCTCGTCCAGAGTCCGTTCTCGTAGCGCTTCTGTGCCGCGTCCAGGTTCTTCTCGGCCAGCTCTCTCGACACCCGGGCGGAGTCGATCTGCTTCCCTGCGGTTTCGACCGCGCGCGTGGCGGTACGAACCTCCGTGCGGATCGACAGCGTCAGGTCCCGCAGCTCCAGTCGGCCCTGATCCAGCGCAAGTGCGGCGATCCGATTCTGGGCCTTGGCGGTCCGGTTCTGCAGAGGCTTGGACAGGCTCAGGCCGACGTTCCAGCCCTCGAAGACCTGGCCCAGGACCCCTTCGTAGAACTGGCCAAGGGTCGAGAAGTAGTCCAGCGAGTCGGTCCGCTCGTACTCGGGGGGGCACGGCTCGAACAGATCCGCGATGCTCGGCTCTCCGGGGCGGTCGCAGGTAAGCCGATCGCCGCCAAGGGCGTTGCGCCCGTAGCTCACGTTCAGGCTGAGGTCGGGTCGCGCCTGGTTCTTCAGGAACTGCGAGTCGATCAGGAGGGTCTCAATCTGAAGCTCCTGCCTCTCGATCTCGGCACGCCGGTCGAGCGCCCAGCCGAGCGAGGCCTCGAGGTCGATGACGACCCGGGAGATCTCGGGCGACGTGGTCGGCACGATCTCCAGATCCCAGAACGCCCTCTCATCCAGATTGAGCAGCCGCCTGAGCTCGTCCGCCGAGTCCTGGATCTGCGCCTGGACGCGGATGATCTCCTCCTCCCGGGTGGCGATGCCGGCCTCGCTCTGCACGAGTTCGAGCGGCGCGAGGGTGCCGACCTCGATCTGAATCCGGTTCATTTCGTGCAGTTCTTCCGCCAGAGCAAGACTCTCCTCGGCTACCTTGAGCTGCTCCAGCCCTTCGACCAGGGCCCAGTAGCCGTTCGCCACCGTCTGCACCGTGTCGACGACCTGGACTTCCAGGTCATCCAGGCTCATGTCGCTGTTCAGCCTCGCCACGGCGAGATTGCGCTCCGTGATCCTCCTGCCCCGGTTCCTGAGCAGAGGCTGGTTGAAGGCGAAGGTCAGGCTCGACCGCAGACTCGGGTTGATGTCCGAGAAGCGGGAGTTCGACTGCGAGCGGCTGTTCTGCCAGTCGATCGAGAACTCGCCGCCCGACGAAACCGGCTTCCGCAACTCCACGTTCCCGGTGATCGTCTCGTTCTCCGTCACCAGGGCACCATCGAGTTGTGAGGCCGAGGGGCGACTGTCGCTGTTCACGTCGGCGTTGACGCCGAGCACCATGTCGTAAATGCCGTACTCCTGGTCGATCCGGAACAGCGATTGCGACCGCTGGTAGCGCTGCACCAGCAGGCCCAGGTTGTTCTTCAGGGCGATCGCGATGGCCTCGTCCAGATCGAGGAGAAGCTGCCCGTCCGCGATGTCCAGCTCGGGTACGACCGGCTCGGTGATCCAGGTCGAGCCCACCTGCACCTGCGCTTCCGCCGGCGGCGCCGACACCGCGGGCAGGATGGAAGCAGTGCAGAGCGCGGCGATGATCGCCGCGGATTCTCGGACTCGCTGTACTGGGAACAGGTTCATCGGGGTACGTTCCTTCCTTCGACCGCGCTCCGGCCCGAACGGCCGCCACGCATCGTGTCTTCCTCTTTGACGCGAGAGGCGCGAGGTTGTTTCACCAACCCTACGCCGCGGACTCCTCAGGCGTCGCCCGGCCGAGCCGCCAATTCGCCGACCCACAGGGCGGCATCGGCCGAACCCTATCCCGTGGCGGATCACTCACTTGAGCAGTCCGTGGGCAACCGACCTGGCCTCCTCCAGGCTTCCGGTCAGGCGGTCCTCGGGGACGCCTCGAAGAATGTCGAGAGTCGACAGCGTTCTGGCGATGGAGCCGCCAAGCCCGGTCACGACGACCTCCGTTCCCTCCGCCGCGGCGACCTGGACGAGCCGCCGGACCACCATGGCCGCGCTGTCGTCGAGGTGCACGGCCTCCGAGAAGTCGAAGATGACGACTTCGTGGTCCTTGATGTCCCCTCCGATCACCGAGGACAGCTTGCTCGAGGATGCCACCGTGAGCGTCCCCTTGAGCGCCACCAGGCCGACCCTGGCCGAGTACCTGTCTGCTGCCGGAGGCGCCTGCTCCTCGTCGAAGAAGGCGCGGTCGAGAAGCGGGACGGAAACGACGCTGTCCAGTTCGAGTCGCTCCAGGCGCCGCGCGTGCGCCATCCCGGCGGCGATCAGCCCCACCGCCACGGCCGTCACCAGGTCGACGAACACGGTCAGGCCCAGCGTCAGCAGCATGACGAACAGGTGTTCGCGCCGAATCCGGTGGATCCGCACCGCCAGCGGCCAATCGATGATGTCCCAGCCGACCTTCATCATGATGGCGGCCAGCACCGCGTGGGGCACCGGTTCGACGACCGGTCCGAGTCCCACCGCGAGCAGGAGCAGGAACATGGCGCGCATGGCGCCGGACAGGCGCGTCGACCCGCCGGCGCGGATGTTGACTACCGTACCCATCGTGGCGCCGGCGCCCGGCAGGCCTCCCAGCACCCCGGACACCATGTTGCCGATCCCCTGCCCTACCAGTTCGCGGTTCGGATTGTGCCTGGTGCCGGTGAGCGAGTCCGCAACCAGGGAGGTAAGCAAGCTGTCGACGGAACCCAGCAGGGCGAGAATGAGCGCCGGCTGCAGCGCCTGCACCAGAAAGCCCGCCGCGGGAATCCCGATCTTCAGGCCCGGCAGACCGGCTGGCACGTCGCCGAGAATGGGCGCACCGCCCAACCAAAGCACGCCCAGCAGCGTGCCAACGATCAGGGACAGCAACGGACCGGGCAGGTACCTCGCGAGACGGCGCGGCCAGAGCACGCCGGCGGCCAGGGTGATCAGTCCCACGGCAAGCGCGTGCCCGTTCAGAGCGCCCAACGCCTCCGGCAGCGCCCGGACCGCTCCCAGTGCGCCTCCCGGCGCCGGTGGCGACCCAAGCAGGGGCAGGACCTGGATCAGGATGACGATGATGCCGATACCCGACATGAACCCGGACACGACGACGTAGGGCGTGTACACCACGTAGCGCCCGACCTTGGCCAGCCCGAGCAGCATCTGAAGCAGGCCTCCGAGCACGACCACGGTCAACGCCTCGGTCAGATTCGTCGCGTGGGTCGTCAGAATGACCGTCATCGCGACGGTCATCGGCGCCGTCGGTCCGGAGATCTGGGAGCGTGTACCTCCAAACACCGCCGCAAAGAAGCCGACCGCGATCGCGCCGTGCAACCCGGCCACGGCCCCCATTCCGGAAGCCACGCCCAGGGCCAGGGCAACCGGCAGCGCGACGACCGTCGAGGTCAGTCCGCCGAACAGGTCGCCGCGGAATGTCTGAAGGTCGTATCGCACGTGGTGGCGCTAGCGATTGTCTCCCGGCTGCGCGACAAACCGCCATGCTACATTCCCGCCCCCATGAACACGCTGGAAGGTCTTCCGCCCCCCCGTCGCGGCAAGGTCCGCGACATCTACGACCTCGGCGACCTCTTGCTCCTGGTGGCCAGCGACCGCGTGTCCGCCTACGACTTCGTCCTCTCGCCCGAGATCCCGGACAAGGGCAAAGTCCTGAACCAGCTGACCAACTTCTGGTTCAGTCGCCTTGGAGACACGATCCCGAATCACCTGGTCGAGACCGACGCCGTGAACTACCCCGCCGAGCTGGGACGCCACGCCGACTACCTGGAGGGACGTTCGGTGCTCGTGCGCAAGGCCGAGGTCGTCCCCTACGAGTGCGTGGCGCGCGGCTATCTCGCCGGCAGCGCCTTCAAGGAGTACCAGGAAACGGGCCGGGCCTGCGGCCACGACCTGCCGCCGGGCATGCGTCGAGCGGAGAAGCTGGACCAGGCGATCTTCACACCGGCGACGAAAGCCGAAGAAGGCCACGACGAGAACATCGACTACGACACTCTCGTCCAGGGCGTCGGCCCCGAGATGGCGTCGACGCTACGCCGGATCACTCTCGAACTCTTCACGGCCGGACGCGAACTCGCGGCGCAGCGAGGCCTGATCCTGGCGGACACGAAGTTCGAGTTCGGGCTGGTCGACGGCCAACTGCTCCTGATCGACGAGGTCCTCACCCCGGACTCGTCGCGCTACTGGGACGCGGCGGCCTGGACGCCGGGGACCGAGCCGGTGTCCTTCGACAAGCAGCCGGTCCGGGACTGGGTGGCCGGGACGGGCTGGGACAAGGCGTCGCCGCCGCCGGAGCTGCCGCCAGAAGTCGTGAGCGAGACCCGGGAGCGCTATCTCGACGCGTTCCGCCGCGTTACCGGGCGCGACCCGGTTCTGTAGGCCGATCCCCCCGCGTGGCAACACGCGGCAGCCGACGTCCGAAGCCACACCAGACTTCGTAGGCCGCGATGCCGGACCGCGCGGCGAGTTCGGCGACACCGATCCGCTCGTCTTCCTGCTCACCGAGCAGCACGCACTCGTCGCCTACCGCGACGTTCGGAACGCCGGTCACATCAACCGACAGCGAGTCCATGCTGACCTGGCCGGCAATCGGGCAGCGAACGCCTCCCACGAGAACGTCGCCGGAACCGAATCCGGTACTGAAGCCGTCCCCGTACCCGACCGGCACGAGGGCAATCGTCGCCCCGCGCGATGCCTTCCAGGTGCGACGGTAGCCGACCCCTGTCCCGGCAGGCACTACCCGGAGGTCGACCAGCGGCGCCTGGACACTCATCACCGGGCGTAACCGGGGAGCGCTTGAGGAATCGGCCGCCGCCGCCAGATCGATCCCGTAGAGGGCACCGCCCACGCGCACCGCGCTCCAATGGGCCGATGCCCTTCCGAGCGTGCCGGACGAGTTCGCGAGATGAACGAGGACCCTCCGCCGCTCCTCCGGATCGAGTTCCTCCACGGCCCCGGCGAAGCGTCGCTCCTGCCGGCCGGTGAAGCGGCTTTCCGGCAGCTCGGATTCCGCCAGGTGGGACATCAGACCGGCGAGTTCCAGTTCGGGCGCGGCGCGCAACTCGCGAAGCGTGGATGACCACTGGTCGAGCGGTACGCCGGAACGGCTCATGCCGGTGTCCAACTCGATCACCACACCAAGGGGAAGGTCGAGTTCGGCCGTCTCCCGCCGCCAGGCTGACCAGTCGGCGACCTGCTCCCGCCTCGTGAGTACCGGCGTCGCGGCCAAACGAACGGCGCTCTCGAGTTCCTCGATCGAGGCCGGTCCCCCGAGGAGCAGCAGCGAGCCCCGGATGCCGGCGCGCCGCAGTTCCTCGACCTCGCCCACGCGGGCCACCGCCAGCCCGTCGACGCCCAGCCGCTGCAACTCCAGAGCTACCGCCACGGCGCCGTGACCGTAGGCATCGGCCTTGACGACGCCGAGCACTCCCGTGCGACCCACGGCCCGTCGCACCAGGCCCAGGTTGGCGGCCAGCGCGACGAGGTCGATCTCGACCCGCGCACGAACCACGGCACCTGAAGTCAGATCGGTCCCTCGGGCGGCGTGTGATGGCTGTCGTAGTTGCGGAAGGTGGTCGTGTCTCCGAGGAAGACGAGGCGCAGGGACCCGGTCTCACCGTTCCGGTGCTTGGCGATGATCAGTTCGGCCAGCCCCTGCACGTCCGGGTCGTCCGGTTCGTAAAGTTCCTCGCGGTAGACGAAGACGACGATGTCGGCGTCCTGCTCGATGTTGCCCGACTCGCGCAGGTCCGCAAGTTGTGGTCGGTGATCCTTGGTTCGGCGCTCCGGCAACCGCGAAAGTTGCGAAAGGGCCACGACCGGCACTTTGAGGTCCTTGGCCAGTTGCTTCAGGCCGCGCGTGATCGCCCCGATCTCCAGGTTCCGGTTCTCGTACCTGCCACCCGCGTTCATCAACTGGAGATAGTCCACGACGAGGAGCGCAAGGCCGTGCTGCGCCTTGAGCCGGCGCGCCTTGGAAGCGACCTCGAGCAGCGAAGGGTTGGCCGAGTCGTCGATGAAGAGACTCGAGTCCCGGCCGGATTCCACCGCCTCATGCAGGCGGCTCCAGTCGCGGGCGCCGAGCCGGCCGCCCCGCAGCCGGCTGAAGGGGATGTCGGTCGTCGAACACAGCACGCGCATGGCGATCTCCCGCTCGCTCATCTCGAGCGAAAAGAAGCCCGCCGCCTTCCCTTCCTGATGCGCGACGTGGGCGGCGATGTTCAGGGCCAGACTCGTCTTGCCCATGCCTGGTCGACCGGCAACGATGACCAGGTTGCCCGGCTGGAGACCGTGGGTGATCCGGTCGAACTCCACGAAGCCCGTGCGAAGGCCCGGAAAGCCGTTCGCCGACTGCTGCTCCAGTTCCTCGACCGTTTCGCGGTACACGTCGCCGAGCGGCACGAACGTTCGCGCCACAGCCTCCTCGCTCAGTTCCATCACGGCCTGCTCGGCGCGACCCAGGGCGTCTCCGGCCTCAAGCCCGCCATCGAGTGCGGTCCTGTAGATCGTCGTGCAGGCATCGATCAGACGCCTGCGCAGCGCACGCTCCTTGATGATCTCGACATAGGAGTCGACGCGGCCGAGGTCCGGCAAGTCCACTTCCAGGGTGGCCAGGTACGCCACGCCTCCGGCGTCGTCGAACCGACCCTGCTGCTCCAGGCGCGCCTGCACCGTCCTGAGGTCGATCGGGCTGGCCGCTTCCTGGAGCGCGAGCATCGCCTCGTACAGCAGCCGATGCCTCTCGAAGTAGTAGTCGTCCGGCTTCAGGCGGACCGCGGTAGCCGCAAGATGCCGATCGGCGTCGAGCAGAATCGCGGCCAGCACCGCGCGCTCCGACTCCTCGCTATGCGGCAGGCTGTGTGTTTCTTCGACCGGGGCGCGCACGGTGTTCCAGACTAGGAGCTTGCGCCGCAGAACGCAACGAAGCGCGGCGCCCGGAGGGCGCCTGCGGAAATCCGGCTGGCGTGCGAAGATGGGAGGGTGTCGCCGGCTGGGCCGAGAGCCGGTCGCACAGCCCCTGAATCCATGTTGGCCAGACTCACTCTGGATGCCTTGTGCGGTGGGCTGATGCCGAGGCTGGGCTGCGCGATCCTCGGTACCTGGCTTCTTGCCGCCGGTCCCGTCGCCGCACAGGAAGGGGGCCGTGATCCAGACCCCGGGCAGAATCCACAGACTGCGGAGGAAACCGGAACGGACGCCCCTGCCGAAGACACCGAGGCCACGCAGGAGGAGGTCGACCCGTGTGCCTCCGAGTACCTGGAAGGTCGCTCCTGGCTCGACTGGCTCAACCTGGGCCTCCACCGGACGGCCTGCGAGACGGCCCTGTGGTTCGACCACCTGTTCGGCGACTACCGCCTGGACGAGGAACTCGAGGCGACACACGGGCGGGCCCTCGTCGGGTTGATCTGGGACGAGCAGTACGGCTTCGAAGAGGACCTGCGCCTTCGCGCCCGCCTGCACTTTCCGAACATGGAGCGTCGCCTCAACGCTTTCATCGGCCGCGACGACCGCGAAGACCTGCTAGAGGACGCGCAGCGCCGCGGCGCCACGTCCCTGCCGAGGATGTTCGATCCCGCCGACGATGAGTGGCTGGTGGGACTCGGCTACCGCCCCCTCTCGGGCGGCCGGAACGGGGACCTCGACTTCGATGTCGGCATGAACTTCGACTTTCCCATCGAGCCCTTCGCCCGCGCGCGCTACAAGCACCGGACCTTCCTGTCGGACACGGACCTCATACGCTTCCGTCACTCCCTGTTCTGGGAGCGGGAGGACGGTTGGGGCATGTCGACCCGCATCGACTACGAGCACGCCTTCACGAACGGCTCGATGATGCGCTGGCGCGGCGCCGGCAAGCTCTCCGACATCACGGAGGGCGCCGACTGGTTCACCGAGTTGAGCTACTACCACCGCCTGGGCCGCCGTCGCGCACTCGCCCACCAGGTCGGCGCCAACGGCGAGACCGACGCCCCGATTCTGGTCGAGAACTACTTCGTCCGCGTGATCTACCGCCAGCAAATCCTCCGCGAGTGGTTCTTTCTCGAGATCGGCCCCGGCATGGCCTGGCGGCGAGATGTACCCGGTGAACCGAGGGACTCCGTTCCGATCCTGCGTTTCGGCGTGGAGATGCTCTTCGGCGACTACCGCGGCCAGGGAACCGCCGCTGCCGTCCCGGGAAGATAGAGTCCCCGCTCCGGCAGAACTACCCGAGAGCGAGGAGACGGATGAGCGGCAGCGCAGCCGGGAACGGCGAAGTAACAGTTGCAGTCGGTGACGACCTCGTCGCGGAGGTGGAGATCCACCGACCGCCGAACAACTTCTTCGACCAGGACCTGATCGCCGCGCTGGCCGCGGCGATCGAGGAACTCGACGCACGGGACGACTGCCGCGCCGTGGTTCTCTGCTCCGAGGGTAAGCACTTCTGTGCGGGCGCCAATCTGAACGCTCCGCGCCCCGCGACGGGTGGACCGGAACGGCATCTCTACGACGAGGCGGTGCGTCTGTTCGAGACCCGGACTCCGGTCGTAGCCGCTGTTCAGGGCGCGGCGATCGGCGGCGGTCTCGGGCTCGCACTGATGCCCGACTTCCGCGTCGGCTGTCCCGAGGCCCGGTTCGCCGCGAACTTCGCTCGGCTGGGCTTCATCCAGGGCTTCGGGCTCACCGTGACCCTCCCCCGCCTCGTCGGCCGCCAGCGAGGGATGGAAATGCTCTACACCGGTCGCCGGGTGAAGGGCGAAGAGGCGGTCCGGATCGGTCTCTGCGACGAGCTCGTTCCTCGAGACGAGGTGCGGGCGCGGGCGCGGGCCCTCGCCCGAGAGATCGCCGCTTCCGCGCCCCTCGCGGTGCGATCGATCCGCGAGACCCTTCGCGGTCGGCTCGCCGCCGAGATCCGCGCAGCGACGGACCACGAAAAAGTCGAGCAGGACCGCCTGCGCCAGACCGCGGACTTTGCCGAGGGAGTGCGGGCGATGACGGAGCGCCGCCCGCCACGGTTCACCGGCTCCTGATCCACTCCGGCCGCCGGCCCCTCGCGGCCGGTCGCCGACAGGCGCGCGAAGCGCCCAGTGACCGTTCGTCAGGCTCCTGCTGCCGTGGCGACCACGAACGTGACCCAGGCGCCGAGCCAGCCCAGCCCCGTCATGTAGACGAACGTGAAGGCCGGCCAACGCCACTTCCCCGTTTCGCGGCGGACTACGGCCAGAGTCGACATGCACTGCATGGCGAACGCGAAGTAGACGAGCAGGGCAAGCGCGGACGGACGGGACAGCACAGGTTGGCCGGAGCTCTCGCTGGCACCGGCCAGAACGCCGCCGAGCCCCTCGCCTTCCTCGTCTTCGTGGGCGTAGATCTGCGCCAGGGTGGCGACCATCACCTCGCGAGCCGCCTGAGAAGCGACCAGACCGACGTTGATCCGCCAGTCGAAGTCCATGGGCGCGAACACCGGCTCGATGAACCTGCCCACCGAGGCCGCGTAGCTGCCCTCCAGGATCGCCTGCTGGTTGGCCGCGGCGCTGAGTTCGGGGTCGGCGTCGCGCCGTGGCAGGTTGAGCAGGAACCAGAGCACGATACTGACGCAGAGAATGATCGTGCCTGCGCGACGCAGGAACATGCGCGCGCGGTCCCAGACCCCGAGCAGGATGTCGCTCGGCCGCGGCAGCCGGAAGGGCGGCAACTCGAGATAGAACGGCAGCGAGGCGCCGCGTCTGAGGCCGCGCTGGAAGACCGCGGCCGACACGAGGGCCGCCGCGGTTCCCAGGAGGTAGAGGCCTCCCAGGGTCAGACCCTGCCAGGTGAAGGGGCCGAACAACGGGTCGGCGGGAATGAACGCCGCGATCAGCAGCGTGTAAACCGGCAGCCGGGCCGAGCAGGTGGCGAACGGCGCGACCAGAATCGTCGTCAGCCGGTCCCTTTCCGAGGGAATCGTTCGGGTCGCCATGATGCCCGGAACGGCACACGCGTACGAGGAAAGCAGGGCGAGGAAACAGCGACCCTCGAGGCCGACCCAGCCCATCAGACGATCCACCACGAAGGCGGCCCGGGCCATGTAGCCACATCCCTCCAGAAAGAGGATCACGGTAAACAGGAGCACGATCTGGGGCAGGAAGACGATGACCGCCCCGACGCCTCGAATCACGCCGTCGGCGAGCAGTCGCGTCGGCAGCGCGTCCGGCAGAACGGCAAGCAACCAATCGGCCAGGCCATCCATCAGCCCCGACAACAGGTCCATCGCCGGAGTGGCCCAGGTGAAGATCGCCTGGAAGAAGAGACCGACGAACGTGAGAAAGACCGCCGGTCCGAGCACCGGATGGAGCAGAAACCGGTCGAGCCGCCTGGTCCAGTGGTCCCTTCGCGGAACCTTGCGCCGGCATCGCTCGAGGACCCCGTACGTCCAATCGAACCTCTGCTCCGGCGTCTCGGCTTCGGCGGGACCCCGCAGCGCCGCTGACGGCGACCAGTCTTCGGAGGTAGCCAGCAGGGCGCCGAGATCATCGATGCCGAGGCCGCGGTTGCCGACCACGCCGAGGACCGGTACGCCGAGTTCGCTTTCCAGGGCGTTCACGTCGATCTCGCCATGCCGCGCCTTCAACTCGTCGATCATGGTCAGAACGATGCAGAGCGGCACCCCCAGGGCCGCGGCCTCCGCCACGAGCGGCAGCGCCCGTTCGATCGTCGTGGCGTCCAGGACGACGACCACACCATCCGGCGGCGGCTCTTCGAACTCACCGCGCAGGACGCGTACTGCTACAGCCTCGTCCTCCGACTGGGGCTCCAGGCTGTACACGCCGGGAAGGTCGATCAGGCGGACCGGCGCCTCCGAGAACCGGGTGCGGAGGTCGCCTTCGCGGCGGTCGACCGTAACCCCCGGGTAGTTCCCCGCCTTTGCCCGGTGCCCGGTGAGCGCGTTGAACAGGGTCGTCTTGCCGGAGTTGGGTGCGCCAAGGATCGCGATACGCGCTGGCCGCCCGGATGGAGCTGCCCTCCCCAGCCGGACAAGCTCCGTCATGAGACGCCCGACCGAACGCGGATCCGGCTCGCCTCGCCGCGTCGCAGGCTGAGGGTGGCGCCGTGAAGTTCGTACATCGCCGGATCGCCGAGCGGCGCGCGGCGCACGAAACGCACCTCCGCTCCCCGGCAGAAGCCGATCTCCCGGAGACGCCAGCTGACCGGGCCGTCCCCGGTCACATCCGCGATCTCGACCAGCCGGTCGTCGCCTGAATCCGCCAACTCGGCCAGTGTCCGATCCATTTCGGACCGGTACAGTACCAGTTTCCTGCCGTCCGCGCAGTGGCGTGCCGAAGGTGTGCCGGAGGTGGGAGTCGAACCCACACGCCCCAAGAAGGGCGCGGGGTCACTGCAAGTCCCCGCAGGGGACGTCTACTTGCCGTAGCGAGGCGTGCCGGAGGTGGGAGTCGAACCCACACGCCCCAGGGAGGGCGGGGGATTTTAAGTCCCCTGCGTCTGCCGTTCCGCCACTCCGGCGTCCATCGCTTCTTCGAAGGCAGGAAGTCTGGAGGCGACGGCCGGATTCGAACCGGCGAATAAGGGTTTTGCAGACCCTCGCCTTACCACTTGGCCACGTCGCCCTGAGGGACTTCAGTGCCGGTTTCTGGCGGCACGGCTCGCATGGAGCGGGAAACGGGATTCGAACCCGCGACCCCAACCTTGGCAAGGTTGTGCTCTACCACTGAGCTATTCCCGCGCCGGAGCGAACCCGCCGGACAACCGGCAGGCCCTGAGTCGCGGAGGATACGGCTCACTCTCCGGCACTGTCAACTCACCGGCGCTGCCAGCCAGTGGCACTAGAGCCAGCTTCGTCTACCCGTGTCGTCCACGGTGAAGGCGTCGGGATAGTGAGTGAATCGCCACTCCCCCTGCTCGGGCTGCCAGGTCGCCGCCACGACATCGAAACGGCAGGGACCGAGCCGCAACGGGGTCCGGTCGGGGTCGCTGAGGTAGGCCTCCGCGGCCCGCACCAGGCGGCTTCGTTTGCGACGGTCCACCGCCGCGGCAGCGCCGCCGAAACGCGGGTCGAAGCGGGCCTTGACTTCGACAAAACAGAGTGTGTCCCCATCCAGCGTCACCAGATCCAGCTCCCCGGCCAGTGTCTCGACGTTCCGCTCCACGATCCGGTGCCCTTTCGTCCGGAGCAGGTCCGCGGCCGCCTGCTCGGCCTCGGCACCGCTCAGTCGCGGTTCACCTTCCACCTGGCGAGAGCTCACGCCGTCCCGGTCAGGACCGCTTCCAGCGACTGCCGCCAGGCGTGTCCTCCACCACGACGCCCACGGCCGCCAGTTCGTCGCGGATGCGGTCCGCGGCGCCGAAGTCCCGGGCCGCCCTCGCCTCGCTCCTGGCCTCCACCAGCCTCCCGATCTCGGCATCGCTCAGGCCGCCGGCCTCGTCTCCCGACTCCTCGCCGGCATCCGCTACCCAGGCCCCGCTGTCCAGCACCGCCAGCACCTGATCGGCTCGTTCCAGGGCGCCCTCCACACGGTCCCTGGCGCCGGGGGGCAGGCCGCGGTCGATCACGCCGTTCACGTCGTGCACGAAGCGGAACACGGCACCGAGGGCGGCGGACGTGTTCAGATCGTCGGCCAGAGCGGCGGCGAACGCCGCCTCGAACGCCGTCACGGCCGGCTCGAGCGGCGCGGCGTCCACGGGCTGTTCCGCTTCATGAGCGAGCCGAAAACGCATGTCGTCGATCCGCTTGAGAGCCCTTTCCGCCTCCGCCACCTTGGCGAACGTGAAGTCGAGTTGTTGCCGGTAGTGGACCGAGATCAGCAGGTAGCGAATCGAACGTGCGGCCAGCCCCCTCGCCCGAAGATCGTCCAGCGTGTGGCAGTTGCCAAGCGACTTGGACATCTTCTCGCCGTCGACGGTGAGGTGTTCCGAGTGAAGCCAGTGCCGGGCCAGCGGGCAGCCGTTCGCCGACTCGCTCTGGGCGATCTCGTTCTCGTGATGGGGAAACAGGTTGTCGACGCCTCCGCAGTGGATGTCGAAGGTCGTGCCCAGGTACTTCTGGCTCATCGCCGAGCACTCGATGTGCCACCCCGGACGACCGGGACCCCAGGGTGACGGCCACTGCGGCTCGTCCTCCTTGGCGCCCTTCCAGAGGACGAAGTCGCGCGCGTCTTCCTTGCCGTACTCGTCACTTTGAACGCGCGCTCCCCGGCGTACCTGCTCGAGGTCGATACCCGACAGCTTTCCGTAGTCGGCGTCGGCGGCAATGCGGAAGAACACCGAGTCGTCCGCCCGGTACGCATAGCCCTCCTCCAGCAACTGCTCGACCATGGCGATCATCTCATCGACGTGGTCCGTGGCCCTGGGATAGTGCTCGACGCGCTCGATCCGGAGAGTGGAAAGATCCTCGAAGAACGAGGCGACGTGGGGCGCGGTGAAGTCACCGATGTCGACTTCCGCCTCGAGCGCCGCGGCAATGATCTTGTCCTCCACGTCGGTGAGGTTCATCGCCTGCGTGACCCGATACCCGAAGAACCTGAGTGCCCTCCTGAGCACGTCCTCGAACACGAACGTGCGCAGGTTGCCGATGTGGACACGGTCGTAGACGGTGGGCCCGCAGGTGTAGAGCCGAACATGGCCGGGTTCGAGCGGCTGGAGTTCCTCCAGCCGTCGCCCGAGAGAGTTGTAGAGCTTCACCGGTACCATCGAGCGACTCCCACGCCACTTCGCGGCGCCGACAGTAGCAAGCCTCAGAGAGCGACGTCGATCGTGGCTCCCGCCCACTCCAGGGTGATCAGGTCGCCGAACCTGTCAAAGGCCTCCTGCGTACCGAACCCGAAGGTGCCGCTGCCATTGGCCACGGCCGTGAACCGGACGACGGCGACCGACCCGTTGCCGCTCAGACCAGCCACGGCGCCCAGGTGGGAGGCGCCCCCGAGAAGGCGACCCGGACCGGCCTCGCGAATCTCGAAGCTGGGGAACACGCCGGCGCCGGCCTCCTCGTAGCGCAACAGGTTGGCGGGAAACAGGAGTTCGAAGCTCAGGCCGTAGAGACCCTCCACGCCAGTTGCAACGATCTCCACCTCGAGCGAGGCTCCCGACGCCGCGCCACGTAGCCCGATCGAGGTGTCCCCGGCCTGCTCCGCGAAGAAGCTGACGCCCCGGGGCACCGGGGAGACCGGTGCGGTGGGGCTTCCTCCTCCACCGTCGCAGGCGAACAGGCCCAGCGCCAACACGAGTGCCGCCCGCTGTACCGCCAAACGCATTGGCTCCCTCCCGGCCCGAAGTCCCGGCCTGCCGGCCGGCTCAGCACCCACCGCTGGCGATCGCCGGTTCGTCAACGCGCAGCCGGCGAAGAAAACTCCTCGCCCGCTGTCTTCGCAGCCCGCGCAGCCGATCGACGAAGAGCACGCCGTCCAGGTGATCCAGCTCGTGCTGGATAGCTCGCGCCTCGAGGTCCCCGGCCTCCATCTCGAACGGAGAACCCTCCAGGTCGGTGGCCGCGATACGAACCCTGGCCGGCCTCGTGACCTTCTCGGTGAAGTCGGGAATGGAGAGACAACCCTCCGTGTCCGTGTCCACGCCCTCCGAGTCCACGACGCGCGGGTTCACCAGGACCCGGACCCCGTCGGGGTCCACGCCGGCCGTCGCGTCAACCACCGCGACCCGTAGCTCGACACCGACCTGGGGGGCGGCCAGGCCGACTCCGGGAGCCTCATGCATCGTCTCGATCATGTCCGCGACCAGGCGTTCCAGATCGGGGCCGAACTCCTCCACGAGCGCGCACTGCACCCGCAGTACGGGGTCCGGGTAGATCCGGATCGGAAGAACGGACATGTCATTCCCACGCGGCGGAGAGCCTGTTCCGATCATACGGGAAGGCCAGGGCCGGACTTCCAAGCCGTCACCAGGAGTAGACACCTGTGTGACGTTCGCGCGACGGTCCATTCCCGGCGGCCGCCCGCCGGTCATTCGGAAGTCCCGTCCGCCCTCCCGGCAAGGCGGTCTGCGCCTGGCACGCGGATTGCTTCCTTACCGCGTAGCACGACACGCGCAACGATGTCGGGCTGGACCCGGCAACCGACTCCCCGGTGGTAGCGTGCAGACTCCGACTCCACCTAAGGACACAAGATGAGATCCGCCCTCCCGCAAGCCCTCCTCCTCGTCCTGGTGGCCAGCGCCACGGCTCCAACGCAGGCGCAGCAGCCGGCGCAGCAGGAACAGCAGCAAGTCGAAGGCGTGTACAGCTTCGTCGGCGCGATCGACGGCGACGCGACCCTGTTCGCCGCGCGTTCGGGCGCGCAGAGTGAGCTGGAAGTCCACCTGCCGATCCTGCGTGGCGACCGGATCTGGACGCGCCCCTACGGCCGTCTGGCCGTGCTCATGTCCGATCGCTCGATCCTGGCGCTGGATCATGACAGCGAGGTCACTTTCGCTCAGATCGCCGGCTCACCGGATGCCGACGATGCGGACTCCCTCTTCGTCCTGCACCGAGGCCGGCTGAGCCTCGACGTCGCAGAGCATCTACTCGACTCGGAGCTGCCGGCCATCGACACGACGAACGCCAGGGTCTATGCCAAGCAGGAAGGCCGCTACCAGGTCGAGAGCGACGGCGACGCCTGGACCGAAGTCGCGGTCCTGGAAGGGTTCGCCGAGATCGTCACGCAGCGGGGTTCGGTGATCGTCCGTGGCGGCGAAGCGCTCCTGATCAACGGCCTCGACGACCCGTGGATCGAGCTGCAGAGCGGCACCGGCACCGCAGCCGCCGCGCTGGAACTATGGGCGGATGGGCACCGCGCCCGGCTCGCCGCCTACGCGGCGGTCGATTCCGGCGGGTACGGCTCCGCCCTGACCGGCCATGGCCAGTGGGTCGAGATCGAAGACCGCCGGGCCTGGAGACCCGACGTGAAGGACGACTGGCAGCCCTACACTCGTGGCCGCTGGACCCACACGCCCGCCGGACTGTACTGGGTCGCCCGGGATCCCTGGGGCCCGCTGACCTACCACTACGGCAGTTGGAACCTGTACCCCGACTACGGCTGGCTCTGGTTCCCGAGCGCGATCTACTCACCCAGCCACGTGTACTGGTACTGGGGGCCCTCCTATGTCGGCTGGATTCCCCGGGGCTACTACCAGCGCTACTACGGAGGGCTGGGCTTCGGCCTTCGCTACGGACTGTACGGATGGGCCGGCGGCTTCTGGGATCCGTTCAACTCATGGATCTTCTGTCCGACCGGGTACCTCGGCTACGGCCGCGGCTACACATACGGCCGGTCGCTGCGCCGCCGGCATCCGAAGCTCTCGCGCGGCATCATCACGACGGACACGAACGGAATCGACTATCGGAACTGGCGGAACCCGAACGCCGTGCAGCAGGTCCTTCTTTCGAAGCACCCTCGATTCTCCGAGAACGAACTCCCTGACGTCACCGACTTCATCGCCCGCCGGGCGGATCTGAACGAGTCCCTGCGGACCAGGCTCACGCGCGACGACGCCGACCCGGGGATCGTCACGGTCACCGGCGGTCCCAGCCGATCAGGTCTGGTCGGCGTCACCGCCGGGGGCGTGAAGACGGGTCCCGGCGCCCGGGTTTCGGGCGCCGGAGGAAGTACCGCTTCGGGGGTCACGGTTCGTCGAACGGCCCCCGGCCAGCTGCAACGCGCGGACGGCGGCGCGGCCGGAACCACCCGGACGCGGGGGGCCGGTACGGTTCCCAGCGATCCGAGGGCACCCTCCGATGCCGAGACCCGGATCCGACCCGCCGAGACGCCTCAACCGGCGCGCGTAAGCAGCGGAGGCGTGAAGGCAAGCCCCGCTCCGACAGCGGCAGCCGAAGCGGACGAGCCAGGAAACGCCGGCGCGACGGCACCGAGCCGGATCGCGGCGCCACGATCCACCGGAGGAACGATCGATCGCAGCCGGAGGCCGACGCCCGGCCGCCGCGTGCTCGACGCGATTCGCGGCCGCGAGGCGACACCGGGCCAGCCCCGGACCGCGACGCCCAGCCCCAAGCGACCGGATCGCGTCAGTACACCCCGGACGGCAACACCCACACGCACCCGATCCGCACCTCCGCGGGCATCCAGGCCGTCCTCGCCACCCACTCGTACCCGGTCCACGCCGCCGCGAGCCTCGAGCCCGCGGTCCTCGCCACCCACTCGTACCCGGTCCACGCCGCCGCGAGCCTCGAGCCCGCGGTCCTCGCCACCCACCCGGACCCGGTCCACGCCGCCGCGAGCCTCGAGCCCGCGGTCCTCGCCACCCACTCGTACCCGGTCCACGCCGCCGCGAGCCTCGAGTCCGCGGTCCACGCCACCGCGAACGCGGTCGACACCCCGGACGTCCTCGCCGCGGTCATCCTCGCCGCCATCGCGCAGCTACTCACCGCCGTCGTCCAGCTACTCCCCGCCCACAGCCTCGTCGCCTCCACCGGCGGCCTCACCCTCGTCACCGCCAAGCGGCGGGGGAAGAACGCCACCGCGGCTGAGCTGAACACACGGTTGCTCCGGCCTTCGGGCAGGCGCAACCACACATCCTTCCGACGTCGAGACGCATGGGGACCTAGAATGCGTCTCCCATGACGGCTTCTTCCTGACCATGCGCTGGGGTGTCGCCTGGTCCAGTCTGCTCCGCGTCCTGTTCGTGATCTACTGCGTGGAGGCGGGCCTGTTCCTGGTCATCGCGCCCTGGCGGGACTTCTGGAACCTTTTGGTCAGCAGATCGGCACTCTCGGAGGCGCATCTGGGGGCCGTTCTCATGCTGCCGTGGGTTCGTGGCGCGGTGACCGGATTCGGGCTGATTCACCTCATCTGGGGTATCCACGACCTCGAACGCATCCTGCTCGGCAAGCGCGGGAGCAATGGGAAGGCGTCGATCCCGGAGCCGGACCGAGCAGGATGAAGCCGACATTCCGGATCCCGAGTCTGATGGCAATCAGCGATCGCCGTCTGTGCGGCGGGACCTCCGGTCTGCAGCGCTGGGCTCTCTCGCTGCCGGCAGGGGCGGCCGTTCAACTCCGGGAGAAGGACCTGGACGCCGGGACCCTTACCGAGATCGGTCGCAGGCTGCGAAAGGCGGTCACCGGCATCCTCATCGTAAACGGCTGTGCCGAAGTGGCTGTCGCCTGCGGAGCCGACGGCGTCCACCTGCGGTCCGATCAACCGTGGGCCCAAGTCGCCCCGTTCGTCCGCAGGAAGGGTCTGCTTCTCGGTGTGTCGACTCACAGCCGGAGGGAGCTCGCGGCGGCGATCGATGCAGGTGTCGACTACGCACTTTTCGGCCCCGTCTTCGCCTCGCCCGAGAAGGTCCATTTCGGTGCGCCCCAGGGCCTCGAACGACTGCGACGGGCGTCGCGGAGAGGCCTCCCGATTCTCGCGGTCGGTGGCGTCGATGCCCGCAACGCGGCTCGCCTGGCCCAGGCCGGCGCACACGGTGTGGCCGCGATCCGGGCCTTTGCGGAACCCGGCGCGGCAGCGGCTCTCGCACACGCCTGGGTGCGCGCGACTGGTACGATCCCAGCCCCGTGAAATCGAGATTCCTCGTCCTCTCCGCATGCGTGCTGGCGCTCGATCAGTGGAGCAAGCTGTGGATCGAAGCCAGCCTCGAAATCCACGGACGCCTGCCGGTCCTTCCGGGGTTCTTCGATCTGGTCCACGTCCGGAACACGGGCATCGCCTTCGGTCTGTTCCCGGCGGGCGGCGATCTGGGCGGCACTCTTCTGCTCACGGCCCTCGGCTTCGCGGCGCTCATCGTCGTTTCGCTCTACTTCCGCAGCACCTCCGAGGACGAGCCGCTTCTCCTCCTTTCCCTCGCCCTGGTACTCGGAGGGGCGGTAGGCAACCTGGTCGACCGCATTCTGTTGGGGGCCGTGACGGACTTCCTGGACGTCTATGTCGGCACCCACCACTGGCCCGCCTTCAACGTTGCGGATAGCGGCGTAACGGTCGGGATCGTCCTGATGCTGGCGCACAGCTTCAGGCCTCAGCTCTTTCGGCGGTCGAGCGCGTCCGGAGCGAGCGGCCATGGGTTGATCCAGGCCCGCACATCGAAGTGAACTCGGTGCCATCCGTGCGCTCGATGGCTCGCACACGGAGTGGGGCGGGCGTGGCACGCGAGGGCGCCACGCGGGTTCGGGCGACGGCGGCCGCGACCGGCGAACGAATCGACCGCTACCTGGCGCGCGTTCTCGATCTTTCCCGGAGCCAGGTTCAGAACCTGCTCCGCGATGGCCACGTGACCGTGAACGAAACGCCGCTCAAGGCCTCCTACCTGCTACGCGGCGAGGAGTCGATCGACGTCCGCATTCCACCACCCCGACCCACAGCTCTGACGCCCGAAGACGGACCACTTCGACTGCTGCACGAGGACGCGCAGCTGCTGGTCGTCGACAAGCCGGCCGGGCTGATCGTTCATCCAGGTTCCGGCGTCCGGAGCGGCACCCTCGTGCACCGCCTGCTTCACCGCTATCCCGAGATCGCAGGCGTCGGATCGGCTGAGCGCCCCGGAATCGTCCACCGCCTGGACATGGGCACCAGCGGTGCTCTCGCCATCGCCCGCACGACCACGGCCTACCGAAGATTGAGTCGGGCCTTCGCCGAGCGGGAGGTGGGCAAGCTGTATCTCGCGGTGGTCTACGGCCGGCCGGACCTCGAAACCGCAACGATCGAGTCCCCGATCGGCCGCCACCCCACCGTTCGTACCCGCATGGCCATTGTCCCGGAGTCGCGGGGGGGCCGGCCCGCGAGAACGCGCTTCCGCGTTCTTGCATCAGGACAGGGCGTCTCGCTCCTGTCCATCGAACTGCTCACCGGCAGAACTCACCAGATCCGCGTCCACTGCAAGGCGATCGGCCATCCCCTGGTTGGGGATCCCGCGTACGGCGAGCACCGCTGGCGTGGTCTGGCGCCCGCGCTGCGGCGACCTCTTCGGGAGTTTCCACGTCCCGCACTGCACGCCCGGAAGCTGACGCTTCCTTCTCTCCCCGGCACACCGCCGGCAAGCTACACGGCGCCCGTTCCACGCGATCTGAGGGAACTCTGCGTCGTCTGCGACCTGGCCTCGAGCCTGCCCGCCGACGAGGCCGCCGAACCTGCGGGACCGGGGCTTTAGGAACCGCCCGACTCGGCGACTCCGCTCCCGAACTCCCGGGCGGCCGGCGACCCGATGGCCAGGGTGCCGCTCATCTCTATTCGGCCGTTGCAGACTCCACCCTCGGCGATCGATACCAGCGGTGCGGCCAGATCCCCTTCGATCGATCCGGAAGGCGCCACTTCGATCTTCTCCGTTGCCCGAACGTTTCCCTTCACCTTGCCGGAAATCTGAACAGACTGCGCGTTCACGTCGCCCTGGATCCGGCCCCGGCGACCGAGAACGAACCGCCCCTTGAGCTCGACGCATCCATCCAGCGAGCCATCGACCAGAACCTCCGTCTCGCCGGAGATGCTGCCCTCGATGTGAGAGCCCGCCGCAACGTACGTACGAGCAGGTGCGGCCGAAGTCGACCTCACGGCTCCGGGGGGCGTCAGTGCCGCCTGTGCCGCCGACTCGTCGGAATCCTTCTTGAACAACGCCATCTGTATCGTCTCCCGGTACGCGACGCAGCAGGACAGGAGCCACCTGGTCTTACGGCTGGAGCGGGCAACGGGACTCGAACCCGCGACATCCAGCTTGGGAAGCTGGCACTCTACCAACTGAGTTATGCCCGCCAGGAGCTGCGCGGACCGCCAAGGTAACCCAGCGACTCGCAAGCGGTCAAGCTCCGGCCAAGGGCTTCCGCGCGGACTTGGTGACCGAGCCGCGCTATGATGCTTCGCCGCGCCTTCCGCGCCCCGGTCCGCTCCCTTGATGGCTACAAGCTCCTCGCCCCAGAACCAGCCCCTCTACTTCTTCCCGGAGCGGCGTGTAACCACCGAGGAGCTCGATGTGATGCTCCACGGCGGCAGCCGGGAGGAGCGGTGCCATGCCGTCTCCTGCATGCTCCGCTACGCCCAGTGGGAGGACATCTGGGACTACGTTTCGCGGGACGAGGTCCGTGATCTGTTCGACGACCTCGACCTCCCCGACGGCCTGCGCGCCGCCTGGGCGCGGATGCTGAAGATCGAGACCGTCGCCACCTGAAGCGCTCTGGCGCCGCTAGCGACGGTCGCCCATCACGAGGCCGCCCAGACCTCCGAGCACCGAGCCCTCGCCCTTGCTCTTGCCGCCGCCCTGGGCAGCGGCCGCGAACACGCGGCTTGCCAGGCGGCTGAACGGGAGAGACTGGATCCAGACCTTGCCGGGTCCGGTCAGGCTGGCGAAGAACAGTCCCTCGCCCCCGAACAGCGCCGTCTTCACTCCACTGACCATCTGGATGTCGTAGTCGACCTGATGCTCGAACGCCACCAGGCAGCCGGTATCGAGCCTCAGCGTCTCGCCGGCCGCCAGATCCCGTTCAACGACCGTCCCGCCCGCGTGAACGAACGCCAGCCCGTCTCCCTCCAGCTTCTGCAGGATGAAGCCCTCGCCGCCGAACAGCCCGGCGCCCAGCTTGCGCTGGAACGCGATGCCGACCGACACGCCCTTGGCGGCGCAGAGGAAGGCGTCCTTCTGGCACAGGATCCTGTTGTTGTAGGAGGGAAGATCGAGCGGAATGATCCGACCCGGATAGGGAGACGCGAAGGCCACGTTCCGGCGACCGCCGGCCCCGTTTCCGAACACCGTCATGAAGAGGGACTCGCCGGTCAGGACCCGCTTGCCGGCGGACAGCAGCTTGTCCATGAAGCCGCCCCCGCCGCGCTCGGAACCGTCACCGAAGATCGTGTTCATCTCGACGCCGGGATCCATGTACATGAACGAGCCGGCCTCCGCGACGCACGCTTCGCCGGGATCGAGGGTGATCTCGACGAACTGCATCTCCTCGCCGACGATGACGTAGTCGATCTCATCCGAGACGCTTCCGGGCGGTCGCGGGATCGAACTCCCGAAGGCGGACGCGAACTGCGGTTCGCTGACCACCGGAGCCCAGTTGCCCAGGCCCTCCCGATAGACGTGCGCGCTTCGAGAAACGGCGCCGGCGCGGATCTTCTCCACGATCTCATCGGCGAGAAAGGGTCCTTCCTGCTTGCCGGAGGTGGCCAGATACCAGATGCGATCGCTCATCGTCTCAACTCCGTGGCCGGCGGTTCCCGCAACGGGCACGACCGCCTATGGTGGGGCGTCGGGATCGTAGCCCACGATGCGCACCTCGAACACCCAGGGCCAGTACTTCCCGGTGAGCAGGAAGGTTCCGGCGCCGGGCCGGTAGGCGATCCCGTTCAGCACGTCGGCCGCGGCCGCCTCCTCCTCCGTCAGCAGACCCGAGGCGTCGACGACGGCGACGACCGCACCGGAGCCCAGTTCGATCACGGCGATCTCGTCGCTGCCGTAGAGGTTCGCGAACAGGAGATCGCCGACGAGTTCGAGCTCGTTCAGGTCGGGGAGCGGCATGCCCCGCCTCGTCACGCGCAGCCGGCGCCGAACCTCGAGGGTTCGGGGATCCCGCAGGGTCAGGACCGGTGTGCCGTCGCTCATGATCAGGTGAGAACCGTCGTACGCCAGTCCCCAGCCCTCACCCTCGTACCGGACACGGCTCCGCTCCCGTAGCGGGTCCAGCGACCAGACGAGTGCCTCGCCCCGCCGCCAGGTGAGCTGGACGAGTCGTTCCTCGGGGCCCGGTACGAGGGCGACTCCCTCTCCGAACAGCCTCCCGTCCAGATCCACCCGCGCCAGTTCCTCGCCGTCGCTCCAGCGCCATGCCCGCATGCTGGAAGAGCCGTACGAGCCGGTGCTCTCATAGACCACGCCCTCGCGCCAGAGCAGCCCCTGGGTATACGCCTCGACGTCGTGGGGACGCCGGTCCAGCACTTCGATTCGCCAGCGCTCGGAAGCTCCCGCCGGCTGCGCCGGGGTTCCCTTCGTCACGGAGCCGCTCGACCCTGCCGGCGCGCATCCGGCCGCGGAGAGGAGGATGAGACTCAAAGCCAGGCAGCAACGACGCATCCGCGGCACGCTACCAGCCGAATCCGACGTCCAGTGCCTCAGACAGCGGCGAACGCGACTTGACCGTTCTCCGCCGGGTTGGAAGAGTGACGCCCGCGATGCACGCTTCCTTCCTGCGCCGGATCTCCCTGCTCGCCGTCGGCGCGTTGCTCGCAGCGGCCTGGTTCGCCTTCGCGCAGCCTGCCGACGACACCTCGCTGACGAGTCCAAGGCAGACGATGCGCGTCTTCCTCGAGGCGTTCGCGACCGAGGACGGCCGTCCTGATCTGGATGCCGCCGCCGCCTGCCTCGACCTCAGCGACCTTCCCTTCCCCGTCCGCGCGCGCCAGGGCCGCAACCTGGCGAACGAACTGAAGCACGTGATCGACCGGCTGGAGCTCGTGGAATTCGACGCCATTCCGGACGACGGCGAGCTCGACCAGTGGGTGTTCAGCGACGAACTTTCGGTACCGATCGTCCTTGCGCCCGACAGTGAAGGCCGCTGGCTCTTCAACCGGACGACCGTCGCCGCGATCACTTCCCTGTTCCAGGAAGTGCGCGACGTCGAAGTCGTCGAAGGCGTGGAGGAAGCCCCTGTCACGGCCACGATCTGGCTGCGCGACCGCATTCCGGAGTCCCTCAGGAGCGGCGGTTTCGTCCTCTACCCGTGGCAGTGGCTGGCGCTTCCGATCCTGCTCCTTCTCGGCCTCCTGATCGACCGGCTCGTCGTCTGGACTTCCTTCGGTCTGCTCGCGAAGCCCCTGAGCAACCGCTACGAGAACCTCGACCTGCCCGGAGCGCGCCGCATTCTGCGACCCACGGGCCTGCTGGGCATGGCCGCGGCGTGGTGGCTGGGAATCCAGTGGCTGGGCCTGCCTCCGCAGGTGGATGCGTGGCTCGACACGACGCTCCTCGTACTCCTGCTGCTGGCGCTCGGCCGAGCCGCCTTCGCCCAGATCGACCTCCTGGGGACGGCCCTTCGAGCCCGCGCCAGGAGAAGCGAGAACCGGTTCCAGGATCAGTTGGTTCCGTTCGTCACGAAGACCCTGAAGCTGACCGCGGGCATCTTCGGCGCCGTCTTCCTGATCGCCCGACTCGGGGGAGACGTCACTGCTCTGCTCGCCGGCCTGGGGTTGAGCGGCCTGGCGGTGGCGCTCGCGGCACAGGACCTGCTGAAGAACCTCTTCGGCTCGGTCACGGTGCTCCTCGACCGCCCCTTCCGGGTCGGCGACTGGATCCGAATCGGCGATGTGGAGGGCGTCGTCGAAGAGGTCGGCTTCCGGAGTACCCGGGTCCGCACGTTCTACGCTTCCCTGATCACCCTCCCCAACGCCCGCCTGATCGACGCCTCGGTGGACAACTACGGCGCCAGACAGTTCCGACGCTGGAGCACCCGTGTCCAGATCACGTACGACACGCCGCCGGCCAGCGTCGACGCATTCTGCGAGGGCATCCGGCAGCTCGTGCGCGACAACGAGTCGATGCGGCAGGACGCGTTCGAGATCCATCTGAACGAGTTCGGTCCCCACGCGCTCGAGATCATGCTCTACGTCTTCTTCCTCGCGCCGGACTGGAGCACCGAGCTACGCCTCCGACACGACCTGGCGCTGGACATTCTCCGTCTGGCAGACCGCCTGGGTGTCCGGATCGCCTTCCCCACCCAGACGATTCAGCTGGAACCCACGACAGGCGACTCCCCGGAAGCCTGATCGGCCGGCAGGACGATTCGCACCGACAGCCCTCCGCCGGGCCTCCTCGAGGCTTCGATCGTGCCGCCGTGTTCCTCCACGATGCGCCGCGCGATCGGAAGGCCCAGGCCCGTGCCGCCACTCGAGGTCGAGAAGTAGGGCTCGAAGATGCGTTCCAGGTCCGTGTCCGAGACACCCCTCCCCCTGTCGTCGACGGTCACGGCGAGGCCGCCGTCACGGCCCGCCCGCGCCACGGTAACGCGAACTTCACCGGCCCCCTCGCTCGCTCCGAGGGCATTCTCGAGCAGGTTGCGGACCGCTCTCTGCACCAGGCGCCGATCGAAGGCGATACGTGCCGCCTCCGCGGCCGGCTCCGACTGGAACACGACATCCATGCCATCCGGCGGGGGGTGCCGGTAGCCATCCACGACTTCGCGAACCGCCGCCGCCAGGTTCCCGGGCGCCGGCTGGGCCAGAGGAATCCTGCTGTATGTCGAGAACTCGCCAGCCGTGTGCGCCAGCTCCTCGACCTGCATCAGGATGTTGTCGGTGCAGCGCTCGAAGATCTCCTCCAGTTGCTCCGGTGCGTCGCGCCACACCTGCCGCAGATGCTCGGTCGAGAGGCGGATCGGGGTCAGGGGATTCTTCACCTCGTGGGCGATCAGCCGTGCCATCTCGGCCCAGGCCTCCAGTCGCTGCGCCTCCTCTTCCCGGGCCCGGTTCGCGGCGATCCGGGCCGCCATGCCGTCGATGGCGGCCGCGAGCGTCTTCAGTTCCGTCTCCTGCGGCTTGAATCCGAGGGAGGACGATCCGCCGGCGATACGTCCGGCGCCGTCGATCATCCGCATCAGCGGCCGGGTGAAACCCCGGGCGAGACGGGCGCCGACGGTGACCAGCAACAGCACCAGCGCCGTCGTGACGACCAGGGCCTGCCGTCTCAGGGCGGCAAGTTCGCGGGTGGCAGCCTCCTGCTGCGCCAAGAGCGGCACCGAGACGAAGAGGCCCGATTCACCCGGGCGCTGCTCGCCGAGCGACACAGGCGTGTACAACTCCAGATAGGAGACGCCGCGACCCGCGGTCTGGATACGGGAGGCGGTCGGATGACCGAGCAGAGCCAACCTGCCGTACACGTTGCCCGGAATGCGTTTGGGCATCAGGCCGGCGGTGAAGAGATCCGGCTTGCTCGACGCGTACACGCCGCCTCGCCAGTACAGATTGACTTCATGCCCGACGACTTCGGCGAGCCAGGCCAGAAGCTCGTCGTCCAGCTCCGCGTCCATCGAGAATCCCGGCTCCAGGCCCAGGAGAAAGTCCGTCAGAACGTACTCGAGAGACACCAGCGCGGCACGACCCGCCACTTCCTGCTCGGCCTGGATCCGGGCGCCAAGGTTGCGGAAGAGCAAGCCGTTGAGCAACGTCAGCGGCACGATCGCAATCAGGGCCAGCACGGCCGTGAGCCGGACGGAGTAACGGCGGACATCGGGCAGCAGGCTGCTCCGCAGTTTCGCGGTCGGCAGACTGATCAGGAGAACGGCGAACGCCGCGGCGGACACGGCGAGCACCAGCCGGGCGGCCACCGTGGCGATCCGCCAGAGGCTCTCCGCCACGGACTGCTCCGGCAACAGCGCGACAACCCAGAGTCCTTCCAGCGTGGTCGGGCTGAACCAGGCAAGGGCAGTTCCCTCCGGCGTTTCCACGCGCAGGGTCCGGCTCGGATCCACGGCCTCCGAGGGCGCCGGCAACAGCCAGTCCTCCTGCCACGGAGAGACGATTGGCCGGCCCGCGCCGTCGACATAGGCGAGAAGCGCCTTTCCCGGCGGACTCGAGCCGCTCGGGCCGCGGCCCGGTCCACCCCGAAGCAGGCGCAACTCGAGTTCGGCGCCGGTTCCCAGGCCTCTGTCACTCCAGACATCGAGTCGCGGCACCGCCTCCGTCCAGAAGCGGACCGTCCCCCAGTCCCGTCCCCCCGAGACCACGGCGACCTCGCCGGAGGCGCTGCGCCGTTGCTGCCAGACGGGCAGGTCGCCGCGAGGCGAGCGCGCACTGCCGACCGCCAGATCCCCGGTCACCCCCTCCACTGGCAGGCCGTAGGAAAACGTGGACGAAACCCCGTCCTCCCGAATCACGGCGAGGGCCGAGAACATCTCTGAAGCGGCCAGGGGCGACCGGCGCCAGAGCTCCAGCGCCAGATCCTGGTGATCGTCGAGTTCATTCGGATCGCCGAGGGCAAGTTCCCTCAGGTCGGTCGCCGCGACGAAGGAACGCGTCATTCCCGCCAACGACGCGACTTCCTCGGGGTCCGGCGCATCGAGACCACGTCGAACGTTCTCGGAGAGCAGAGCCCGCACCGCGGGTCCGTGAGTGACCTCGGCGAGGAGGCCGACCGCTACGGCCGCCGCCGTGGCGGTCAGGAGAAGGTGCATCCAGTCCCGGCCAGCCGACCAGCCGGTGGACCACAGCGCGATTCCGACGAGCAGGACCCAGGCCGTGAGCAGGACCACCCAGTGTCCGACCGGGCCCCCGAAGGAACCTCCAGGATCCGGCGGCGCCCCTGTCGCGGCCGCCGCCCAGACCTGCCACCGATAGAGGCCGTAGCCCACCGCCGAGGCGACTCCGGCCACCCCGAGCGCCGCCGCCGCGTGCGGAGGCCTCTTCGGCTCGTTGCGGCTCCAGCGGCGGAAGACTCCCGCAAGCAGGAGGCCGGTTCCGAGGCCCAGCGCCGCCAGACCGAGCGAGCCCGCGACTCCCCGCTCGCGCTCGGAGGCAGGCTCGAAGCGCAGCCGCAGCCAGGGGGCCGGAACGCCGTCCGGGGGAGCGAGTTCACGAGTACCGAGTGCCTCCAGAGCCGGCGCCAGGGGTTCCGTGGAGTGGTCCCGGACCGACCACCGGACCCCGTAGCGTCGTAGCCCGTACGGAGCAGGGATCGGCAAGGTGTCGGTCGGGAAGCTGTTGCCGACGACCAGGCGCCAACCGCCCTCACCCGTGCTCATGTCGACAGCCGCGTACAGCGAGACTGCCGTGAAGCCGGCGGTCTGGTTGACGCCGCCGGGGAGCAGGCGCTCGAGCGGCAGATCGTGCCTCAGCCCCGAACCGCCCCATGCCCGCGCCAGACCGTCAGGATCGACCAGAACCAGGGTGCGGTCCCCTGCGTGACTCGCCCTGTCCAACTCCTCGAACACGCTCAGCATGCCCTGCGTCGAGTCGAGTGGAAGCGTCCCGGTTCGGCGAACTCCCTCGGCCGCCCGTTCAGCGTCCTCGAGCAACTCCAGCAGCAGCTCCTGGTACGCCGCTTCCATCGCGATCATCTGCCCGCGCGTCGGAATCGGAGGCTCGTCGCTCCGCGGCCACCACTCCACCGCCAACAGGATCGCAGCCAGGCCGAACAGGCCGAAGATCACCCGGAACTCGGCAGCTCCCCCGCCGCGCTCCTCCGCGGAGGCGGTCATGGGTCAGTCGCCGCAGCCGCCGCGCGCACCGACCGGAGAATCCGAGCCGCGATCTGATCCGCCTCACCGGTCGAGGTGTCGATCATCTCGTAGCTTGCGTCGTGCCGTAGCGGCGAGGCGCTGCGCCGGCTGTCCCGCTCGTCCCGGGCCTGGATCTGCAGCCTGAGCCGTTCTCGGGCCTGGACATCCCGACCGCCCAGCTGCCGCAGGCGCCGTTCCGTCCGCACTTCGAGCGGTGCGTCGAGAAAGAACTTGTGCCTCGTCCGGGGAAACACGACCGTGCCGATATCGCGGCCCTCGACCACCGCGCCTTCCCTGGCGGCAAACTCCCGCTGCCTTGCGACCAGCCACGACCGCACCTGGGGATGAACCGCGACCCGCGAAGTCGCCGCGTCGACCCGGGGGGTGCGAAGCAACGGTCCAGGAGCAAAGCCGTCGATGATCACTTCCGCTTCCGCGTCCCGGCTGCGCAGCTCGAACCTGATCCTCCCGATCAGCCCCTCCATGGCCGACGCCTCGGCCGGGTCCAGATCGTCCTCCAGCGCCTTCCACGCCAGCGCTCGGTACATGGCGCCCGTGTCGAGATAGGGAACGCCGAGTTCCGCGGCGACCAGACGGGCCACGGTGCTTTTGCCTACGCCGGCCGGGCCGTCGATGGCCACGACCGTCACCGGCTCCGGGGTCTCCGTCGGCGGCCACCGGGACGACCTCCTCGCGCGGCCGGTCCCGAACCGGCTCGCAGGGTCGCGACTTCACCGGACGAGAGCTCCCGCCAGTCCCCGGGCCGCAGCGCGGCATCCTCGAGGCGGCCGATCGCCACCCGGCGCAGTCGCTGGACCGGGTGTCCGACCCGGAAGAACATCTCCCGGATCTGCCGCGTCTTCCCTTCGCGCAACTCCATCTCCCACCAGCTCGACGACCGCGCGCTCCGGCCGCCCCGGCGTGTTCGCACCTGGCGCGGCTTCACCGGCGCCGTTCGGCGGCCCGCGATGAACATCCCCCGTCCGAGCCGCTCGATCGCCGTCTTGCCGGGGAAACCCCGGACCTTGACCAGGTAGCGCTTGGAGCACCCGAAGCGGGGATGGGTCAGGCGGTTGGCAAGATCCCCATCGTCGGTGAAGAGAAGGAGACCCTCCGTGCGGTAGTCCAGTCGTCCGACGGGCTTGAGGCGGCCGCGCCACCTCTCGGGGAGAAGGTCCATGACCGTGGGGCGCCCTTCCGGGTCACTGCGGGTCGTCACATGACCGGACGGCTTGTTCAGCAGCACGTAGAGCGCCGGAGCGGTCTGCACGACGGGCTCGCCATCGACCCGCACCGTCTCCGTTCCCTTTCCCCGCTGCTCTACTCGATCGCCGAGCACCGCGACCCGGTCGCCTATCGTGACGCGCCCGGCCCGGATCAAATCCTCCGCCGCCCGGCGCGAGGCGATGCCGGCGCGCGAGAGGATCTTCTGTAGCCGCTCGCCCCTGGGCCCCTCAGCCATCGATCGGTTCCGCCGACTGCAGGGCGATTGCCCCCTGCGACGGTTCTTCTTCGGCCGCGGCCAGGAACGTCTCTTCGAACTCCTCGAGCGGCGGTAGCTCCGAGAGCGAACGCAGACCGAAGTGAAGCAGAAAGTCGCGCGTCGTGGCATATAGAAAGGGGCTTCCGACGACTTCCTTGCGACCGGAAATCCGGATCAACCGGCGCTCGAGGAGAGTCTTCAACACGCCCGCCGAGTTCCTCCCCCGCAATTCCTGAATCTCCGGGCTCGTGACCGGCTGGCGATACGCGACGATCGCCAGGGTCTCCACGGCAGCCATGGACAGCCTGCTGCGGCCCGCCACCTCGAAGTACTTCCGCAGGTACGGGTGCAGGTCGGACCGCGATACCAGGCGGTAACCGCCCCCGGCCCGGTCCAGGACCACACCGCGATTGGGCGAGCCGCCGCTCTCGTCGACCCGATAACGGTCAAGCACCGCCTGAAGCGCTTCCGTCGCGCGTTCGCGATCCTGTTCGGGGAATACGTCGAGCAGCTTCTCCTCCGGCTGGGGATCGGGGCTGGCGAACAGCAGCGCCTCGAACACCGCCTCCATCTCGGCCGCGTCGGTCATCCGGTCAGATCCTCCAGCAAGATCGGATCCAGCGCCCGCGTCGTGCGGAACAGGAACACCGAGCCGGTGTCGGATGAGTGGAGACGCACCAGGTTGAGCCGCGCCATTTCCAGAACCGCCAGGAAGCAGGCGATCGCCTCGGCCCGGCTCGAGAGGGCGAACAGGTCGTCCTTCAGGTCGAGCGCCCGCCCACCCTCGAATCGGCGCAGGAGACGTTCGATCTGGTCCCTGACGCCGAACGTCTCCCCCTGGTAGATCAACGGACTGGGATGCTCCTCGTCGTAGCGCTTCAACACGCCCCGCAACACCTGGAGGAGATCGAACAGCGACAGATCGCCCATGTCGAACTCCTCGTCCTCGGCGTCTCCCATGGCCTCCGTGGCGCCGCGAGTCCACAGCCCGTGGCGCAGGTCGTCGACCTCGGCCAGCGTCTGGGCGGCCTCCTTGAGCCGCTGGTACTCCAGCAGCCTCTCGATCAGTTCCCGGCGCGGATCCTCCGGCTCCTCGCCCGGTGCGGGCTCGGGTTGCGGCAGCAGCACCCTGGCCTTGAGTTGAATCAGGAGCGCCGCCTCGTAGATGTACTCGGCGGCGATGTCGAGGTCGAGCTCGTCCATCAGGCCAAGGTACTCATGGAACTGATCGCAGATCAGGGCAACCGGGATGTCCGTGATCTCGATCTCGCTGACTCGCACCAGGTGAAGCAACAGATCGAGTGGACCCTCGAACTCCGGCAACTCGACTCGCCAGGAGGCCGGCAGCAAACTCGTTGCGGCCCGGGCGCTGGCGGGTCCTGCACTCATCTGCGTGGATTCTTCCACACCGGCGAGGCCGGTCCCGCCGCTCGCTCCACCGCCTCCAGCCACTGCCGCGCGGCGTGTTGCGGCCGGTAGCCCTGGTCCAGTCGGCGCCGTCCCGTCTCGCCGCGCCGGCGCGATTCCTCGGGATCGGACGTGGCGGCAATCAACGCGTCGGCGAGAGCGCTCGAACGTTCCGGCGGCACCAGCCAGCCGGTTTCCCCATCGACCACGACCTCCGGAATACCGCTGACGGCCGAAGCGATGACGGGAATCCCGTCGTCCATCGCCTCCAGGACCACGAGCGGCATGCCCTCGTAGGTGGAGGGAACGACAAGGGCCCCCGCGCGCCGCCGCAACCGGGCGACCTCCGACCGTGAGCAGCGGCCCGCGAAGCGCACCGCCGTTCCCAGCCGAAGACGGCGCGCCAGCGCCGAAAGGGACTCGCGCCGCTCCCCGTCGCCCGCGATGACCAGCCGCGGCCGGTGTCCCCGTTCCCGAGCCGCGGCCAGGGCATGGAGCAGGATCTCGAACCCCTTGCGGATACGCATTCGCCCTACAGCGAGCACGAACGGCTCCTTTCCGGCGATGTCCTCACCCCGACTCTCCCGTGCCTGGCGATCGTCCGGAGACGCCAGGGGTGCTCCCGTCGCGTTGGGGACCACCCGGACGCCGGCGACTCCGTAGTCGCGCTCGATCTCCTTCGCCGTGACCCGGCTCGGAGCCAGACACAGGTCGGCATGCCTGGCCGACATCCGGCCGAGCGCGATATGCACAGGGGTGCGCAGCGAACGAAAGACGCTCTCCCTCGCGGTGGGACGCGCCACGACCGCGGAGTTCCGGTCACCGTCGACGAGCGGACGGACGGCCTGGCGCTCCCGGACGTAGCTCACCTGCTGGAGGGCTGCGAGCAGCGGCCGGTTGGCGCCACGCAACCGGGCAAGGTCCCGGATGACCAGTCCGCCGTCGCTCTCGTGGACCTGGACCACGTCCGGCCGCCACTCGCCGACCCGGCGCGCAACAGCACGCCGCGCGTACCAGGGAAAGGAGGTCTTGGAGACCCCGGGGCCGCACCGGTCGCGGCCCAGGACCTCGACCTCGCAGCCGGCCTCGCGCAGGCCCCAGGCGAGCTGCAGCACCTGTTCGCCCGCGCCGGAGAGGTCCCGCGGCGGCAGGACATTGGCGACCAGGAGGATCCTCACGGTGCGGCGGCCCCCTGGCCCACGGTCCCCAGCGCCGGAATCCGCCGCTCCAACTGTCTCCGCAACGGCTCGTTCCCGGGCTCCGCCAGCCGGTCGAGCAGCCGGGCGGCATCGGCACGAGCCGCCACCAGCCACTTCCAGTCCCGGGCCAGATCGCCAAAGCGAAACCGCGGCAGCCCGGCCTGACGCGTCCCGAGCAACTCACCGGGTCCGCGCTGCCGCAGGTCCTCCTCCGCGATCCGGAAGCCGTCGTTCGACGCCTCGAAGACGGCCAGCCGCCGCTGGGCATCGGCCGAAGACCGGCCCCGAACCGCGATGCAGATCGATTCCCCGAGGGCCTGATCCGTTCCTCGGCCGATTCGCCCCCGGAGCTGATGAAGCTGGGCCAGCCCGAAGCGCTCCGCACCGAGGATCACCATCGCGGTCGCCTCCGGTACGTCGACGCCGACCTCGATCACGGTCGTCGCCAGCAGCACGCGGATCGAGCCATCCGCGAAACGCCGCATCGTCGCGTCGCGTTCTTCGCGCCCCAACCGACCGTGGACGACGCCGAAGGGCGCTCCGAGCGCCTCGGCCCACAGGGAACCCGACTCCTCGAGAGAAGGCAACGCCGCGGCGCTCCCCTCAGCGGGATCGATCAGCGGAAAGACGACGTAGGCTCTGCCACCGCGCCGAAGCCGTTCGCTGACCAACCCCACCGCCTTTTCCCGCTGATCCCCGGTCATCACCCGCGTCTCGACCGGACTGCGGCCCGGCGGCATCTCATCCAGGATCGACACGTCCAGGTCACCGTACACCGTGAGCGCCAGCGACCTCGGAATCGGCGTCGCCGTCATCACGAGGAGGTCGGGCCGCAGACCCTTGTCCGCCAGGGATTGCCGCTGGGCGACGCCGAAGCGATGCTGCTCGTCGATCACGGCGAGTCCCAGGCGCGCAAAGCGCGTTCGCTCCTCGATCAGTGCGTGGGTGCCGACGGTCAGGTCGACCCTGCCGGCGGCGATTCGCTCCTGCACGCCTCCGTCGCCATCGCTGGCGATGGACTGGCTCGATGTCACGAGCGCCACGGTGAGGTGTGATCCCAGCAAGCGTTCCAGCGAGGCGAAGTGCTGTTCGGCGAGTAGCTCCGTGGGGGCCATGAGCGCCGCCTGGAGCCCGCTCCGGGCGGCCACGAGGCAGGCAAGGGCCGCGACGACCGTCTTGCCGCTGCCGACGTCTCCCTGCACCAGTCGGAGCATTGGCCGCCGGTCCGCGAGGTCGGCAGCGATCTCCTGAACCACCCGTTCCTGAGCCCCGGTCAACTGGAACGGCAGCAGGTCCCGAGCCGTGTCCCGAACCACATCGCCGTTCCTGTACCGCTGCGGCTTCCCCTGGCCGCCGCGCCGCCTTCTTGTGGCGGCGATCTGCAACTGCTGGAGGAGGAACTCCCCGTACGCAAGGCGCGCATGGGCCGAACTCTGCCTCGCGTTCAGTTCGTCGATGGACGCCTCCGGCGACGGTCGATGGACCTCGGTCAAGGCTTCCGCCAGCCTCGGCAGGCCATGTCGGGCCCGCTCCTCACGGGGCAACCACTCGTCGATCCAGTTCGGGCCCCGCGACTCCGCCAGATCGCGGACGACCCCGGCCACGAGGCGCTCCACCCGCGACGGCGGCACGTCGCCGATGCGCCCGTACACCGGCCGTACGCCGCCTCCATCCACCGGCTCCTCAGCCAACCGCTCGACGGTCGGATTCGAGAGTTCCCAGGGGCCGTCCCCGCCCCGGCGCCTGGGCACGCCGTGGAGCAGGTAGGAACCTCCCTCCTCCAGCTGATTCACCAGATAGGGCCGGTTGAACCAGACGACGCCGGCCCGGTTCTCGCCGTCGTCCGCGACCGCCTCCACGCGCGAGAACCGGCCGCGGCCGAACACCCGCCTCGGTTTCTCGATGCGCACCACCACGGTCAGCGCGCCCGAAGCGGTCTCGTGCGACACCTCCTCGTCCGGCCCCGGTAGCCGCCCGAGCGTGCGCCGGTCCTCGTAGCGGACCGGCAGATGGGCCAGCATGTCCAGAATCCGCCGGCACCCGGCGGCCGCCAGCTTGCCACCCAGCACGGGGCCCACGCCGCGCGCACTGGTGATCGGGTCGCGCGCGTCCATCCTTGACCTGGGATGCTAGGCGATCACCTCGAGCGTGCCCCCTTCCGGATCGACCCGGACCGGGGCTCCCAGAGGCAGCGTGTGGTTGGGCGCCTCGTGACCCGCCGGCAACCCGACGAGGAGCGGCACACCGAGCCCCTCCGCGAACTCGATCAGGCTGTCCCGCGCGTCGCAGTTCGTGAAGTGGCCCGCGACCACCGCCCGCACCCCCTCCATGCGGCGGGACGCCCGGAGCTGGGTCAACAGGCGGTCGATCCTGTACTCCGGCTCGTCGGTGTCTTCGAGCACGAGGATGGAGTCCCGAAAGTCGGGCAGGAAGCCGGTCCCGATCGTGGCAGCCAGCATGGTCAGGCAACCACCGAGCAGCCGCCCCTCCAGCGCCTCGTGTCGGCCGGCCGACACGCTGGGAGCGACGGTCTCCAACTGCCAGACCGTGCTCCTCTCCCCGGCCAGCGCCTCGAGAAACGAGGTCCGTTCTTCCGGCCGCAACCCTCGCGCGAAGTCCACCACCATCGGGCCGTGGTAGGCAACCGTCCCGATGCGGGACACGAGGCCCAGCAGCATGGGGGTCAGATCGGAGTAGCCCACGCAGGGCCGGGGCCGAGAGGCCAGCAACGCCCAGTCGATTTCCTCCAGCAGCCTGGTCACGCCGTATCCGCCGCGGGCGAAGACGATTGCGGCCACCCTGTCGTCCGCGGCCAGTTCGTGGAACCCCGCCAGCCGTTGGCGATCCGAGCCCGCGAAGAGCGACCTCCCTTCCCGTGTCGCCCCGGACCGCAGGTTGGAAGCCAGGACGACCTCGAAACCGAGGTCTCCGATCGCGGCAACGCCACGGCTCAGGCGTTCCTCATCGATCGGGCCGGAGAGCGCGGCGACGCCGATGCGGTCGCCTGGTCGAACGGCCGGCGGACGTTCCGCGACAAGCCTCGTTCTGCTGCTACGAAGGGTCAACTGCCGGAGGACCTCGTAAGCCGGATTCTGTTCGTCCCATCACCATCGGGCGAGGGGAGGCGGCCATTCATCTTTGCGACCTACCCGGAGGGCGTCCCGGACCGCGAAGAGCCCGGAATCGGGACGGACAACCCGATCCGCACTCCCTATTTGGTCTTGCTCCACATGGGGTTTGCCATCGCCTCGTACCGTCGCCGGACGAGCGGTGCGCTCTTACCGCACCGTTTCACCCTTGCCGGCCCTCCAGCCCCGAAGCCCGGATCGGGCTTCGGAACCCTGTGCCGGCGGTCTGCTCTCTGTTGCACTTTCCGTCGCGTCGCCGCGCCTTGCCGTTAGCAAGCATGCCGTCCGTTGGAGTCCGGACTTTCCTCCCCCGGCGGGCAAGCCCGCCGGGAGCGACCGCATCCGGTCCTCCGGCAGGTCGGAGGCTAGCAGTTCCAGGCGCCCGCTCAACCCGACTGCTCGCGATGGACCGAGGCGTAGACCGAATGGGCGAGCTTCGCGCCCAGAACCTCCCGGAGTTGCTCCTCCGTGGCTTTCGTCACGCCGGCGTAGCTGCCGAACCTGCGCACCAGAAGCTTGCGGCGCTGCGGACCGATGCCCCGCAGGTCGTCGAAGCGGCTGTGCAGGGTCCGCCTGGAGCGCCTGCGGCGGTGGCGCGTCACCGCGAAGCGATGCGCCTCGTCACGCACCTGCTGGAGGACGCGCAGGCCGGCGTGGTTCCGCTTCAGGCGCAGCGGCGCGGGTCGCACCGGAACGTAGATCTCCTCCTCCCGCTTCGCCAGCCCCACCACCGGCGTCTCGTCGACGCCCAGTTCGGCCAGCGCCTCGAGGGCCGCGTTCAACTGGCCGCGGCCGCCGTCGATCAGGATCAGATCCGGCATCTCGCCGATCTCCTCGAGCCTGCGCCGGTATCGCCGTTCCACCGCCTGCCGGATCGACGCGAAGTCGTCGGCCTGCTCCAGACCGCGGATGTTGAAGCTGCGGTACTGGTTCTTGACCATCCGGCCGTCGCTCCAGACGACCAGGGAAGCGACGGTCTGGCTGCCGCCGAAGGTCGAGATATCGAAGCCCTCGATCCAACGCGGCGCTTCTTCCAGATCGAGCGCTCGCCGCAACGCCTCACTGGCCTCGCCGGCCGCCCCGGCACCGCGGAATCGACGGCGGAAGGCCACCTGCGCGTTCCGGTTCGCAAGCGCCACCCGCTGCGCCTTCGGGCCGCGCGACGGCATACGGAGGTAGACCTTCGATTCGCGGCGTTCGCTCAGCCAGTCGACCAGGGCCTCCTCGCCCTCGATCGGCGCCGGCAGGTGGATCTCCTTGGGAATCAGCGTTGTGCGGTCGTAGAGCTGGGGAAGGAGCTCCGACAGCAGTCGCTCGGCGGTGATCTCGGCTATGCCCTCCCAGAACAGCTCGCGGCGATCGAGCACCTGACCTCCCCGCATGACGAGTACGACAACCGCCGCGTTGTCGCCATGGACGTGAACGCCGAAGATGTCGACGTCCTCGCCCCGATCCGAACTCAGCTTCCGTCGCTGACTGATGGAGGCGATCTCCTGGATCGTGTCGCGAAGGCGGGCCGCGACCTCGAACTCCAGATCGGCCGCGTGAGTCCGCATGCGACCGCGCAGATCGCGCAGCAACTCGTCGTTCCTGCCGGCGAGAAAGAGACGGGCCTTCTCCACCGCCCCGGCGTATTCCTCCTCGGTCGTCAAGCCGTCGACGCAGGGCCCCAGGCAGCGCTTCATGTCGTAGTAGAGGCAGGGCCGCGGCAGGCGGCCGTCGATCTCGATCCGGCACACCCGGATGCCGAAGAGCTTCTGGGTCAGCTTGATCGCCTTCCGCGCCAGGCCGGCGGGCAGGTAGGGGCCGTAGTACTCCGCTCCGTCGCGGCGGATGCGCCGCGTGAAGGCGAGGCGCGGATGGCCGTCGGCAAGGGTGAGCTTCAGGTAGGGATAGGTCTTGTCGTCGCGCAGCCGGATGTTGAACCGCGGCTGCCGGCGCTTGATCCAGTTGTTCTCGAGAAGCAGCGCTTCGGCTTCCGAGTCCGTTACAAGGAACTCGAGGTCGGCCGCGTCCTGGAGCATCAGGGCGATCCGCGGGTCCTCCGCGGGTCTGATGTAGGACGCCGCGCGCCGCTTGAGGGACTTCGCCTTGCCCACGTAGAGCGCCTCGCCGGCTTCCGACTTGAAGATGTAAATGCCCGGCTGATCCGGGAGCTCTCCCAGCCGGCGTCGCAGTTCCGAGCGCATCAACCCATCACCTTCAACTCGCGGAGCTCTTTCAGGCGGTCGCGCAGTACCGCCGCCTGCTCGAACTCCAGCCGCCGGGAGGCCTGCTTCATGGCCTTCTCCAGACGCGATATGCGGCGTTCCAGCGGCACCTCGGGAGCGTCCTCGCGGAGCAGATCCTCCACCGCTTTCTCCGCCGCCAAACCGGCCTTGTGCAGGTAGTCCAGGTTGCTCATCTGAACCAGGGGGCTGTGAACCTCCTTCAGGATCGAAGCCGGTTCGATCCCGTGGTCCCGGTTGTAGCGGTCCTGGATACGCCGGCGCCTCGCCGTCTCCTCCACCGACCTGTCGATCGAGTCGGTGCGCTGGTCGGCGTAGAAGATGACGCGGCCGTTCAGGTTGCGCGCGGCCCGGCCCGAGGTCTGGATCAGCGACACCTCGCTGCGGAGAAACCCCTCCTTGTCCGCGTCCAGGATCGCGACCACGGAGACCTCGGGGAGATCGAGACCCTCCCGCAGGAGATTGATGCCGACCAGGATGTCGAACTCGCCGCGTCGCAGCGCGGTCGTGATCTCGACCCGCTCCAGGGTGTCGATGTCGCTGTGGAGGTAGCGGACCCGCAGGCCGAGTTCGGTCAGGTACTGGGTCAGCTCTTCCGCCATCCGCTTGGTCAGCGTGGTCACCAGTACCCGCTCGCCGCGCTCGATCGCGGCCCGCGCTTCCTCCACCAGGTCGTCGATCTGGTTCGCGGACGGCCGCAGTTCGATCCGTGGATCGAGGAGGCCGGTCGGCCGGATGATCTGCTCCACCACCACGCCGCCCGTCCGCTCCAGCTCGAACGGACCCGGCGTCGCGGACACGTAGATGCGTTGACCGCAGCGCTCCTCGAACTCGTCGAACCGGAGCGGCCGGTTGTCCAGAGCGCTCGGCAGGCGAAAGCCGAACTCGACCAGGGTCTCCTTGCGCGCGCGATCGCCGTGGTACATGCCGTGGACCTGGGGAATCGACTGGTGGCTCTCGTCGACCACGAGCAGGAAGTCCTCGGGCAGGTAGTCGAGGAACGTCGGCGGGGCTTCGCCCGGCGCCCGGCCGGACAGATGGCGCGAGTAGTTCTCGATACCGGCGCAGGAACCGAGTTCGCGCAGCATCTCCAGGTCGTAGCGGGTCCGTTGCTCCAGTCGCTGCATTTCGAGCAGACGGTTCTCCCGCTCGAGGACGACCAGGTGTTCACCCAGTTCCTCCTCGATCGACGCGATGGCCTGCCGCATCCGCTCCTCCGGCGTTACGTAGTGGTTGCGCGGGAAGACCGGCACCCGGTCGACCTCCTCCAGCACCCGACCGGTAATCACGTCGAAGCGGCAGACCCGGTCGATCTCGTCGCCGAAGTACTCCACCCGGATACCCCGGTCGTCGTAGGCCGGGAGAATCTCAAGCACGTCGCCGCGTACCCGAAAGCTGCCGTGGAACAGGTCGAGACGGGTGCGCTCGTACTGCATCTCGGCCAGACTCCGCTGAGCCCGCTCGAGCGGCAGTTCCGTTCCGCGCTCGAAGAACTCGAGCATCGAGAAGAAGATGTCCGGCGCTCCCAGGCCGTAGATGCACGACACGGAAGCCACGACCAGTACGTCGCGGCGTTCGAACAGCGAGATCGTCGCCCGGAGCCGCAATCGGTCGATCTCGTCGTTGATGCTCGTCTCCTTTTCGATGTAGGTGTCCGACTGCGGGACGTAGGCCTCCGGCTGGTAGTAGTCGTAGTAGGAAACGAAGTACTCGACCGCGTTGTTCGGGAAGAAGCTCCTGAACTCCTGGTAGAGCTGCGCCGCCAGCGTCTTGTTGTGCGACAGGACCAGGGTGGGACGGTTCACCGCTTCGATCACCTTGGCGACCGTGTAGGTCTTTCCCGAGCCCGTGACTCCCAGCAGCACCTGCTCCGGGACGTCGTCCTCGAGACCCGCCGCCAGCTCCGCGATCGCCGCCGGCTGATCGCCCTGCGGCTTGAACGGGGAGATGAGTTCGAAGCGTCCTCCGGGCCCGTTCGTCGACTCGAGGCCCCGGCGCAAGTCAGAACTCCGTGGTGCCGTCGCCGGATGCCGCGATCCGCTCCAGACGTTCGGTCAGCCGGCGCAGGTCGTCGCGGTCGAAGAGTCCCCGCTCCGCGCGCCGAAGCGCATCGGTAAGCGCCATCTGGAGTCGACGGTTGTCGGCCGGCGTGGCCGGCTGGGTCCGGTAGCGCTCGAGCACGGAATCAAAGGCCCGGTCGAGCCGGTTTCGTTCTTCCGACGTGATGTCCTCCGGCAGCTCCGCCATGATCTGCTCGCGCCCGAAGTCCAGGACGAACTCGAGCAGTTCGTCGGCCTGGGTCAGGGCCACCACCAGACCGATCCCCAGGAGGACCGCGAGCACTCCGCACCCCGCCAGACCGGCAATCAGACAGCCACGCCGCCCCCGGCCCGGTTCCCGCGGCCGCGCGGACGACGACGGCTCGGGGAACGGGTCCGGCAGGGGTGGCAGGCCGCGCGGCTCCTCAGCTTCGGGAGTCATGAGTCGGGCCGTATGATACGCGCGTGATGAAGGCGCCGCGGAACGTCCTGCAACCCCTGCTCGGCTGGAGTTCGAGACACTGGCGGTGGCTCACGCCGATCGTGGCCACGCCGGTCGCGGGCGTCCTGCTGGGGATCGGTGTCGCGGCGGTGATCGACCTGCCTCAGGTGGAAACCGTCGCCGAGTTGAATCCCAGTCAGATCACCCGTCTCCTGGACAGCCACGGCGAGGTCTTCCGGAGCTACTCGGTCGAGAAGCGGATCATGCTTGCCGAGGGCGAGGTGCCGGAGGTCTTCGAACGCGTCCTGCTCACCGCGGAGGACCGGAACTTCTACGCGCACGGCGGCTTCGACATCATCGGCGTGGCGCGCGCAACCTTGCAGAACTGGCGGCGGGGCGAGAGATTCTCCGGCGCCTCGACGATCACGATGCAGGTGGCGCGAACGCTCTATCTCGGCCGCGAGAAGCTATGGAGCCGGAAGATCCGGGAGACGCTCCTCGCGATCGAGCTTGAGAAGCGGCTGAGCAAGCAGCAGATTCTGACCCTGTACTGCAACCTGACCTACTTCGGCCACGGCAACTACGGCCTCGAGGCTGCGTCCCGCTACTACTTCGGCAAACCGGCAGCCGAGCTGGACCATGTCGAATCCGCCACTCTCGTCGCCATCCTGCCCGGCCCGAGCGTGTGGACTCCCTACCTCCGGCCCGAGGTCGTACGGAATCGCCGGAACACGATCCTGGGCGTCGTGGCCGAGCGAGGCGTGATCACCAGGCAGGAGGCCGAGGAGGCGGCCACGCAGCCGCTTGGCGTGGTCAAGCAACGCGAGACGAAGCCGGTGGCGCCGTACTTCGCCGAGCGGGTTCGAGTCGACCTCTACCGCACCTACGGCCAGAAGGGCCTCTACGAGCGAGGGCTCCAGGTCCGAACGACTCTCGATCCCCGGATGCAGGAAGCCGCCGAGCAGGCGCTCCGCCGGGGACTCGTTCGGATCGATCGGCTGCGCGGCTACCGCGGTCCGGCGGCCCGTGTCGACCAGGACGACCTGGAGGCGGAGGACCTCGCCGAGTCGGTCGGAGGTCTTCTCGCCGCGTGGGTCGGCTTCGAACCCGCGGCCGGTGCGTGGGCTCCGGGCGTCGTACTCCGGCGCGGCCGGCGCGAGGCGGAGGTCCGCATCGGCGACCAGCGTTACGTGCTCCATCCCGAAGGCTACGCGTGGACCCGGCGCGACGCGCCGCCGCTGGCGCGAGGCGACATCGCGTGGTTCGAACTCCGCACCGCGGAGGAGGGCGACACCGACGACGGTGCCGCTCCGGAGCGGCCCTTCGCGCTCGAACTCGTCCAGGAACCGCTCGTCGAGGGCGCCGTGCTGTTGCTCGAATCCTCGACCGGCGCCGTACGCGCAATGGCCGGCGGCTGGGACTACGAGCGAAGCGAATTCAACCGCGCGGTGCAGGCCCGGCGTCAGATCGGCTCGCTCTTCAAACCGTTCGTCTTCGGCGCGGCCTTCGAACACGGCTTCACTCCGGCGGACACCCTCTTCGACGCACCGGCGGTGTTCGTGGGCGTGGACAACCTGCCGAGCTACAGCCCGCGCAACTACTACCGCAAGTATCTCGGCATCCTGACGCTGCGCAAGGCGCTCGAGAAATCCATCAACGTGACCGCGGTCAAGCTCCAGGACGTCGTTGGCGCCGACCGCGTCGTCGACTTCGCCTACCGGACCGGCATCCGATCCCCGCTGCCGCCCTATCCCAGTCTCGCCCTCGGCGCCGCCGACCTGACCGTACTCGAGGTGGCCACCGCCTACGCCACGATCGCCAACCTGGGTGTCCACGTCGAGCCGTACACGATCGAGAGCGTCGCGACCCGTAGCGGCCGCGAACTGGAGGCCCATGTGCCCCAGGCATCCACGGTGCTGACCCCGGAGGTGGCGTACCTGCTCACCCACGTGCTCTCCGGCGTGGTCCAGCGCGGAACCGGACAGTCGGCCAGGAACCTCGGACTCGCGGCCGTCGCCGGCAAGACCGGCACGACCGACGGGTTCACCGACGCCTGGTTCGCCGGCTACACCCCCCGCTACACGCTGGTTGTCTGGGTCGGCTACGACCAGCAGCGGCGCATCGGCCGCAACATGACCGGAGCGGTGGCGGCCCTGCCGATCTGGAACGACGTCCTGCGCCAGGGGATCGAGGACGGCTGGATCGACCCTGGCGCCACCTTCACCCGGCCCAACCGGATACGCCTGGAGCGGATCGAGTACAACTCCGGCCTCCGACCGGCACGGCGTCCGGTGGGAGGACAGCACCTGATCGACGAGGCGTTCATCGCCGGTACCGAACCCGTGCTCTCCTTCGACCCGAACACGCGCCCCGTCTACGACCTCCCGTGGTACCAGCAAAGGGACCTGTACGGCGAACCGAAGGCCGGCGAGAACATGCCCGATGACGTCGCGGACTGGTCTCTCATCCGCTACGCCTGGAAGGAAGACCAGGACGGGGGCTAGTCCCGGCCGCAGCGAGTCACGCTGGCGGACGTCTTCCAATCAGCGCGTAGTCGCGGTAGCCGAACAGGAGGCGGTCGATCTCGTCGCGGAGACGGTTGAGCCGGTCCGCCAGTTCCCGGGTTTGCCCGTCCAGGCCGTCGAGCGGGATTTCCGGCAATCGCTCTTCTTCGGGGTAGGGACGCAGGCCGAACTGCTCGATGCCCGTGAATCCGGCGCTCTCATAGCAGGCGCGCAGCATCTCCGGGTGGACGGGCCGCACATGCGTCGGATCGAGCCAGAAGCTCCTCGCGGTCACGGCAATCGAGAGCGGGTTCGGCGTCTCGAGCAGGAGAAGCCCCCCCGGGCGCAGGGCCGTGTAGGCGAGGCGCACCAGGCGGTCAACCGCGTCCGGTGGCAGATGCTCGATCACGTGAAAGGACACGATTCCTCCCAACGATCCGGGCTCGACACCCGCCAGGGCCCCCGGCAACTCCCCCTGCTCTACCTGAAGTCCCTGCTGGGAACAGCGACGCACCATCGCAGCGGAGGAATCCAGGCCGCGACACTCGATTCCTTCCTCCCGAAGCAACGCCAGCGCCTCGCCGCGGCCGCAGCCGAGGTCGAGGACCGGCGCCGCCTCGCGGAGCCGCGGCAGATAGGAACGAACACGCTGCCGGATCTCACGCTCGCCACCACGAAACCGGTTCTCGAAGTCCAGATAGGAGGCATCTTCAACGCTCGAGCGAAGCATGGCCACCTCTCCGTCACCTTCCGCTGCCAGGGCCGAGCGCAGGAGACCGGCCAGTTCGTCCGCTTCGCGCCGGTACCGGTCCAGCTTGCGGTCGACACGCCCGAAGAGCGCGTCATCGTGACGCAGGACCTCATCCAGCCCCTGGCGCAGGAAGTTCTCCAGGTGCCTGGTCCGCCGGTCCAGTTCCTCAATGCGCTCCTCCAGATCCCGGTGGACCCGTTCCTGGTGCCGCCGCCAGTCCTGGAAACGCTGATCGAGGTCCTGGAAGTGCCCCAGCAGGATCAGATTGAAGACCCGCTGGCGCTCCCAAAGGTCCTTCTGCGGAAAGTGGACCAGCGGACGCAGCACCCGCTTGAAGGCCACCAGGAACCGCCCGGCAAGGCCGCGGTGGCTACGTATGGGGAACGCAAGATCCCGTTCCCAGAGCTGGCGCCAGTCCTCGAGGCGATGGGTGGGCCGGTCGCCGAGAAAGGCCTCGATCTCCGGCGGGCCGCCCTCGCCGCCAACCGCTCCTCCGCCCGCCGTTTCTCCGCAGGAAGGGGCGGTTCGCCCGGGTGTCCCGGCCGGGACCTTCCCTTCGCTGGAACCCTCAGGTCTCAGGCACGACCTCGACTGCGAGTTCGGCGATGACTTCCGTATGGAGGTCGACCCGAACGACATGCTCGCCCAACGCCTTGATGCCGCCGGACAGGTCTACCATCCGGCGATGGACCTCGACGCCCCTCGAGGAGAGCGCCTCGACGATCTCGGTCGGCGTCACGGATCCGTAGAGCGTGCCGGTCTCGCTGGCCCGCTTGGCGATCTTGATCTTCAGGGCCGCCAGTTCGGCCGCGATCTCGGCAGCAGCCGACCGCTCCGCCGCGTGCCGGGCATCGAACTTCGCCCTCTGCGACTCGAACCAGTGCCGGTTCGCGACCGTGGACGGCGCCGCGAGTTCCCTCGGATACAGGTAGTTGCGGGCGTAGCCGGGCCTCACGTCGACGACCTCGCCACGTCCGCCGAGCCCCCTCATGTCCTGAAGCAGGATGACTTCCATCTTGCGCTCCTCTCCCCTTCCCTGTCCTCTCGACCGTTCAGTCGGTGGTGTACGGAATCAGGGCCAGGAAACGCGCACGCCGGATGGCGCGGGCCAGCATTCTCTGGTGCCGGGCCGAGTTACCCGAGATCCTGCGAGGGAGGATCTTCGCCCGTTCCGGCACGAAGGGCCGCAGGGTCGCGATGTCCTTGTAGTCGATGTACTCGATCCCGTCGGCGGTGAACTTGCACACCTTGCGGCGGCGGAAGAAGGTCCTTCGTTTCGGCATTGTGTCGATTCCCCTCTAGCTCGCAGCCTCGGCAAGGACGGTCGTCTGTGCCGCCACCTTGCCCTTGCTCGCCGCGCGTTTCAGATCGCGGTCCGTCCGCACCACCAGGTGGCGGAGAATACGCTCGTTCTGGAGCATCCGCTGCCCGACCTCGGCAAGGCTGTTGTCGCCTCCGTCCGACTCCAGGTAGTAGATGTGGTAGCGCCCCTCGGTGAACTTCCGGATGGGATAGGCGAGCCGGCGCTTCCCCCAGGACTCTTCCTGGGTGATCCGGGTCTTGCCGTCCGCCACCAGCATCTCGCCGAAGCCGTCGCTCAACTGCACTGCCTCCTCGTCAGAGAGGCGCGGGTCCGCAATGAAGACCAGTTCGTATGTCCGTGTCAATCGTTCATCCTCGTTGGGTTCGTTGGCTCCAAAGCCGCAACGAATCGGCGGCGGAATCTATCACGAGTGGTTGACCGCTGCCCGTCGCAGGCCCTACAGGACCAGTAGCGGCGCGATGACCAGGGACACGACGGACATCAGCTTGATCAGGATGTTCAGGCTCGGTCCGGCGGTGTCCTTGAACGGATCACCGACCGTGTCCCCGACCACCGCCGCCTTGTGCGCATCCGAGCCCTTGCCGCCGTGGGCTCCGGCTTCGATGTACTTCTTCGCGTTGTCCCAGGCGCCGCCGGCATTCGACATGAAGATCGCGAGCAGGACGCCGCCGGCCGTGACGCCGGCGAGCACGCCCGCGAGCGCCTCGACATCGTAGAAGCCGACCGCAACCGGGACCAGAACGGCCAACAGGCCCGGCGCCACCATCTGCCGAATCGCCGCCGCCGTGGAGATGTCCACGCAGCGGGCGTACTCCGCCTTTGCCTTCCCCTCCATGAGTCCCGGGATCGTGCGGAACTGCCGCCGCACTTCCTCGATCATCTCGAAGGCCGCCTTGCCAACGGCCTTCATGGCCATCGACGAGAACAGGAACGGCAGCATCGCGCCGATGAACAGGCCGCACATCACCCGCGGATTGACCAGGTCCATGCTCTCCAGACCGACGGTCGTCCGGAACGCCGCGAACAGCACCAGGGCGGTCAGTGCCGCCGAGCCGATGGCGAAGCCCTTGCCGATCGCCGCCGTCGTGTTGCCGACCGCGTCCAGCTTGTCGGTCCGGGCCCGCACGTCCTCGCCCAGGTGGCTCATCTCGGCGATTCCGCCGGCATTGTCGGCCACCGGTCCGTAGGCGTCGACGGCAAGCTGAATTCCCGTCGTCGACAGCATGCCCAGAGCGGCGATCGCAATGCCGTACAGGCCCGCTTGCGAGTGGGCCACGAGAACCGCCGCGGCCAGCACGACGATCGGCAGCGCCGTCGACTGCATGCCGACCGCCAGACCGCCGATGATGTTCGTGGCGCTTCCGGTCTGGCTGTCCTTGGCGATGCTCTGTGCCGGCCCTTTCGACTCGGCGGTGTAGTACTGCGTGATCAAACCGATCAGGAGGCCGGCCACGAGCCCGGCGACTGTGGCCAGGAAAACCCCCATGTAGCCAAACTGCTGGTTCTCTATCTCGTACTGAGCGTCTCCCAACAGCCAGCGGGCCACGAAGAAGGTCACGACCAGCATGATCCCGGCCGCGGCGAAGGTGCCCAGGTCCAGGGCGTGCTGCGGATTGCCTCCCTCCCTGGTGCGCACCAGGAACGTCGAGGCCAGGGACACGAGGATGCCGAGGCCCGCGAGGAGCATCGGCAGAAGGATCAGATTCGGCGTGAACTCCTCGCCCGCGAGGGTCGTCGTGCTGACTCCCAGGACGAGCGTGCCGACGATCGCACCGACGTAGGACTCGAACAGGTCCGCGCCCATGCCGGCCACGTCCCCGACGTTGTCTCCCACGTTGTCCGCGATCACCGCCGGGTTGCGCGGGTCGTCCTCCGGAATGCCCGCCTCGACCTTGCCGACCAGGTCGGCGCCGACGTCGGCGGCCTTCGTGTAGATGCCGCCGCCGACCCGCGCGAAGAGCGCAATCGAGGAGGCTCCGAAGGAGAAGCCGGTCAGCACCGTGACGACCTGTCCGAGAGCGACGTTGTCGCCGCTGCCGAACATCGAGGCGTAGAGCAGGTAGAGCAGGGAGAGGCCCAGGATGCCCAGGCCCACGACCGCGAAGCCCATCACCGCGCCGCCAGAGAAGGCCACGGCCAGGGCCCGGTTCAGGCTGGTCCGGGCGGCGGCCGCGGTGCGTACGTTGGCCGACGTGGCGACGCGCATGCCGAAGAAGCCCGCCAGGCCGGAACAGAGCGCGCCGCCGAGCACGGAGAGTCCGATCCAGGCGGAACTGCCCGCGCGGTCCGAGTTCGCAAGCGCAAGCAGAGCCGCTGCCAGCAGGACGAAGATCGCGAGGATGCGGTACTCGCGGCCCAGAAACGCCATCGCGCCATCGCGAATGTGGCCCGCGATCTCGGGCATCACGCCGTCGCCGGCATCCTGCTTGTTGATCCACCGGCTCCGCAGCAGGGCGTAGATCAGAGCTGCCACGCCGCACGCCGGCAGCAGGTAGTACATGGTGTCCACTATCCGTTTCCCCTCATCCGTTGTACTCGTTCATGGTCACGTCGACTCCCCGGTCGACCCAGCTCAGGACGCAGTCCGCAGCGCGGCGCACCATGCGCGCGGCCGTTCCGGTTTCCCCGGCCGCGAACGGAGCGAGGACGAAGTCAGTGAGTTCCGCGTCGATCCCAGTCGCACTTCCATCCGCCTGTTTCGCCTCGCCCGCCGCGATGCCCAACCTCAGCCGGGGCACCGCCGTGGTGCGCAAGTTCTCGATGATCGATTCCATCCCGCGATGGCCGCCCGGACTTCCCCTGCCGCGAAGGCGGAGCCTTCCCAGGGGCAGATGCACTTCGTCGTAGACGACCAGGATGTTCTCGGGAGCATAGCCATTCCGTTCACTGAGGCAGCGCGCGCTGTAGCCGCTGCGGTTCATATAGGTCTGGGGAGTCGCCAGGTCGACCGGGCCGGCCGCGGCCCAGAGTGCGCCGCAGACTTCCACGCCGAGGCGCACATTCAGTCGCTGTGCCAGTTCGTCGACAACGAGGAAGCCGAGATTGTGCCGGGTGTCGGCATATCGCGCTCCCGGATTGCCGAGACCGAGGACCAGCCGCGGCGTACTAGTCGTCTTCGTCCTCCGCCTCGGCCTTGTCGCCGACCATTTCGGGTTCGTCGCCGAACGCTTCGAGCAGCTCGTCCTCCTCGGAGACCTCCTCTTCCTCCTCCACGAGTCTGGGAGCAGCCACGGACATGACGACGCGACTCTCGTCGTCGTCGAGCCGCACCGCTTCGGGAAGCGTGAGTTCGCCGACTTCCACATGCTGGCCGATGTGCAGCGGCTCGACGTCGAGTTCGATCGAGGACGGAATGTCTCCGGGCAGGCAGACGACGGTGATCTCGCGGGTGACGAACTCCACCAGGCCGCCCTCGTTCCTGACTCCTTCGGGGGTTCCGATCAGCGCGACCGGCACCGAGACCTGTACCTCCTGGTCCATCTTGACCCGCTGAAAGTCGATGTGCACCAGCGCTCCGGTCAGGGGATTCCACTGCAGGTCCCGGATCATCGTGTGGCGCGTACGGTCCGTTCCCTCCAGCTGGAGCTGGAAGACCGCGTTCTCTCCGCCTTCGCGAATCAGGCTTTGCACGCTCTTGCCGTCGACGCGTATGGCCGCCGAGTCGGTGTCGCCGCCGTAGACCACGGCCGGGATCTCTCCCGCCGCCCGCAGGCGACGGTTCGCGTTCTTTCCCGTCTGCTCGCGCAGCCGGACGGTGACTGTGGGTTCGCTCACTTCGAGCTCCTTGCCAGTTCCTTGTAGAGAACTTGTAGAGAAGACGAACAGCTCAGACGAAGAGGGACGTCACGGAGCTGTTGTCGTGAATTCTGCGGATCGCCTCGCCGAGCAGGGCCGCGACGCTATGGGGACGCAGCCGCGTACTCCGGGCAAGCTTGTCCTCGAGCGGCGTCGTGTTCGTCACCAGGACGCCCTCGAGCTTCGATTCTTCGATTCGTTCGATCGCGGAGGCCGAGAGGACGCCGTGTATTCCAGCGGCGAAGATCCTCCGTGCCCCCTGGGCCGCCAGGGACTCGACGGAGTTCAGCAGCGTGCCCCCGGTGTCGATGATGTCGTCGAGGATCAGCACGTCCCGTCCCTTCACGTCGCCGATCACGTTCATCACCTCGGCCTTGTTCGCGGCCACCCGGCGCTTGTCGATGATCGCGAGCTCCGTGTGCAGGCGTTTCGCGATCGCTCGCGCCCTCGCCACGCCGCCGGCGTCCGGGGCGACGATCATCAGGTCCTCGATGCCGAGCGCCCTGATCGCGTCCAGGAGGACCGGCGCCGCGAACAGGTGATCCACCGGGATGTCGAAGTACCCCGAGATCTGCGCCGCATGAACATCCATGGTCAGCAGCCGGTCCGCCCCCGCGGCGGTGATGACATCCGCCACCAGCTTGGCGGTGATGGGTACCCGGGGTTTGTCCTTCTTGTCCTGCCGGGCGTACCCGTAGTACGGAATGACCGCTGTCACCCGCGCGGCCGAAGCTCTCTTGACCGCGTCGAGCATGATGAGCAGCTCGACGAAGTTGTCGTTTACGGGAGGGCAGGTCGGCTGCACGATGAACACGTCGGTCCCGCGGACGTTCTCCTGGATCTGGCAGAAGATCTCGCCGTCGGCGAAGTTGTAGGCCGTGACCTGGCCCGGCACCATGCCCAGGTAGCTGCAGATCTCGTTCGTCAGCGCCGGGTGCGCCCGGCCACCGAAGATCTTCAGTTCCGTGTACATGGCCCGCTCGACGTTGTTGGCGTGGACGGTCATCGCGTGCTCGAAAGAGGAGAGAAAGCCGGCGCGTCCTGGTGGTTGGGGCGGGAGGATTCGAACCCCCGAATGCGAGATCCAAAGTCTCGTGCCTTACCACTTGGCGACGCCCCAGACGGGCCGGCGGATTGTACATGAAGCGCCGGAAGAACGACGCTCGAAGACGAACATCCGCGTCGTTCGCTACGGGCTCGATTCCGCACCGCGGTCTCTGCGCAGCGTCGAGGTCCGAATCACTCTCGCGTCGAGTCCCGCCACCGCGCGCTCGGCGCCCTTCCAGCGTCCGATTCCGAACACCGCTCCGCCGCTGCCGGAAACCTGGGGCCCCCGGTCCGACCCGCCGCGCGAGGCGGAGCGAAGGGCCAGGAGCAACCGCTCCACTTCCGGATGGAGCCTTCGTGCAACCGGCTCCAGGTCGTTGCCCCGGAGCCACGAAGCGGGCTCCGCGCGCGCCTTGACCGGAGGCAGGACGTCTTCTTCCGGCGGATCCCCCCTTGAGGACCGGGGCCGACTCCACCGTCGGTAGACCTCGGCGGTGGACACCTCCACCGCCGGCACCGCCAGGACCACCGGAGCAGGCTCGAGGTCCTGCAGAACCCGCAGTTTCTCGCCGCGGCCGGTCGCCAGTACCGTCCCGCGGATCAGGAAGAAGGGAACATCCGAACCGACCGCGGCGGCCACCGCCCGCAGATCCTCGGGACTGAGCGGGTCACCCCAGAGTCCCTGCAGTGCGGCCAGCGTCCCCGCCGCGTTGCTGCTGCCGCCACCGAGTCCGCTGCCGGCCGGAATACGCTTCCTCAGCCTGAACCGGACTCCGCGCGCTGGCTCGCCGATCGCTTCGAAGAAGGTCCGCGCCGCCGTCAGGACGAGATTCGAGTCGCCGCAGGGGGCCCCTCCTCCGGGCACCTCGAGGTCCAGAGGCGCTCCGGGATCCACCCGATCCACCGTCAGCCGATCGCAGAGATCGATCGTCTGCAACACGGTCGAGATCGCGTGGTAGCCGTCCGGACGCCGGCCGTGAACCCTCAGGCTCAGATTGACCTTGGCCGGGCACGCCAGGCGGACCCTGTTCTTCATCGGTCGCCGGCGCGGCAGGCCCCGGGCACGAAACCGTCCGGTATCTCCGGCTCGGGCAGCGCCCCTTCCAGGCTCCGTGCCGGCCTGTCCTGTTGCCACAGCAGTTCGAGGCCGGTCTCCGGCTCCACCAGCCGTGAAAGACCCGCTGCGTCCAGACTCCAGGAGGCCCTCGTCTCAGCCCCCCGGTGGAGGCTCCAGCGACGCGGGCCGCTCGGAGTCGCTGCGGCGGTCCACCGACGGCCCCAGCGGTCCTCGAAGTCGAGTTCCCCGGCGTTCGATGCCGCAACCGCCGCCACGGCTCCAGGATCGAGTGGAGGCGCCGGCAGTCGCCGCAGGAGCAGCGCGGCCACCGCACCGGCGGGCACCGGACCCAGGGACAGGGCTGGAATCTCCAGGTCGCCGCTGTACCGGCAAAAGGTCCGTTCGCGAACCCACAGGACGAGGGCGTCGCCCATCCGGACGTTCAGCTCCCACCATCGGCGCCCCAACCGATCCGAGGCTTCCACCTGAAAACGTTCCGGCGACTCGAAGCGCAACACGAGGCGCAGCCGGCCTCTACCTTCCGGTCCGGCGTACCGCATCCGGACGATGCGCTGGGTACGCCACTCCGCCGCCGGAACCTGCCACGGCATCACGGCGGCCGCGGCCCGTTCCATGCCGGGCGTCGGATCGCGGCTCAGGCCGCCAGTGGCGCAGCCTGAGAGCCAGACGAGCAGCACCGCCAGCAGCGCCGGAGCGCTACCGCCGGGACAGCTCGCCCAGCTTGCGGCGCACGGCTTCGACGTTCTCCTCGTCGTCGATCGCCAGTGCGTGCTCGTACGCCTCACGAGCGCGCCGGGTATCGCCGAGCGCGACATAGACATCGCCGAGATGCTCCAGAATAGTGGGATCTTCCGGCACCAACTGGTTCGCTCGCTCCAGGTGGCGCCGCGCCTCCTCGAACTCACCCAGCCGGAACAGCGCCCAGCCCAGCGAGTCGACGTAGGCGCCGTTGTTCGGTTCAAGGGCCACAGCTCGCCGCACCAGTTCAAGAGCCTGCTCGAGGTTCTCGCCGTTGTCCGCCCACATGTAACCCAGGTAGTTCATCGCCGTGCTGTTCTCGGGCTGGATCGCGAGCACCGCCTGGAACTGCTCGGCCGCCTCGTCGTACCGGCGGGTACGCTCATACGCCTCTCCGAGCTGGAAGAAGAGACCTGCCCGAAGCGTCTCCGGGTCCAGATCGAAGCCGGTCTCGGCGCCGCTGCGCATCCGCACCAGCGCCTGCTCGATCAGGGGCGCGGATTCCGCGAACCGGCCGCGCATGCGCCAGAAGTCGGCGATCCCGACCAGTTGCCGGACGTCTCCAGCCGCCGCGAACCGATCCAGAACGCGGGCGGCCTGGCGCGCCTCGTCGAGATCGACGTAGATCCCGGCCTTCCTGAGAATCGCCTGCACGTCCGGCTCACCCGCCTCTCCGCCGCTGAGCAGCCGCTCGGTGGCCACGGAGTCCCGGCGCAGGATGGCCATCGCACGCCTCTTTCGGCCCGACTCGGCGAGCAACTCCGCCTGACTCAGCAGGAGTTCCACCGATTCGCCGCGGCGCTCTGTTTCGGACTCCAGTTCGGCGAGGGCCTGATCGATCTTGCCCAACTGCCGGAGCGCCTCGACCAGGAGACCGAGACCGAAGTCCGCGCTGTCCCGGCCCTGTACCGTCCCCCGGTCGGCACTGTCGACCAGGTTCCGGCCGATCTGGCGGATCCGCTCCCACTGGCCCGCCTCCATCAACCGCCCGATGAGCTCCCTGAGAAGCTGAAGGTCGTCCGGCTGCTCCCGCCGCAGACCCTCGAGAAGCTCGATTGCCTCCGGTCCGCGGCCCGAGGCGCTCAGGATGCGGGCTTCAAGCACCCGAGCTCCCCGGTTCCGACGGGCTGCCCGCGGCAGTTCCCGCAGCCGGCGGAGGGCCTCCGCGAGATCCTCGGCGCGCTGATCCGGCGTCCGTCCGGGCGACATGGCACGCCGGTAGTACTCCTCCGCCAGCGCGCCTTGAACGGGAATGCTGTCGCTCAACTCCGCGGCCAGCCCCTCCAGCATCTCGATCGCTCTCGTGTGGTTGCCCTGCCTGCTTTCCCGTCCCGCCAGTTCCAGCCGCTCCTCGACCGAACGCTCCTCGGCCGAACGTTCGTCGAACCGCAGGATGTCGGCCTCGACCTGCCGAGCCCGTTCGTCCTCGCCAGCCTCCCTCAGGGCGCTCGCCAGCATCCGCTGGAGCTGGCGGTTGCCATTGTGGTAGCTGACCAGCTCTTCGAGTACGGCCGCCGCTTCCTTTCGCTCCCCCAGCGCGGCGCGAATCTGGGACAGGAGCAGCATGCCCGTGATGTCGCTCGGCGCCAACTCGCGCAGAGCCTCCAGCGCCTCCAGAGCGCGGTCCACCGCCTCCCGGTCCCGAGCCCGGTCGGAGAGCTGCATCTGGATTCGCCCGTAACGACGCAACACGTCGACATCGCGCGGCGCGTTCCGGTACGCAACGGCCAGGTGTTCCGCGGCATCCTCCAGGCGCTGGAGCTGAATCAGGAAGTCCGCCAGTCCGATCCTCAGAAAAGGCGCCTCGGGATCGACGGCCACGGCCCGCTCGAAGAGCTCCAGCGCCTCGTCGGTTCGGCCGGACTCGCCGGCCAGCATGCGGGCGGCCGCGAACAGGAACGGGCCGCTGTCGGTGGCCGGATCAGCTTCTTCCTGCCCCGCGGCGCCGGACGTGCCGAGGCAGCACAGACCGAGCGTCAGGGCGGCGGCTCGCCTACGCCACATCCGCTGTGTCGACGACGCCTGATTGAGTCCATAGGGGTCCATACGGCCGCCAAGGTTAGCAGTCGCCCGGACCGGTTCTCCGCGGATACGCAGCCGTGTGAGGCCTTTACGGATCGGTCCCGCTCAAGCTAGAATGGCCGATCCACGGCCAATCGCCCAGCGATGTTCGAGGTTCCGAACGTGGGCAGAACGACGGCTCCGAGGAGGCGCTCCACATGATCAAGGCGGACATCGTGAACCGGGTCGCTGAGAACTCGGATCTTCCTCGCGTCAAGGCCGCACGAGCCGTCGACACGATCCTCGGGGCCATGAAGGACGCTCTCGGCGACGGCAAGCGAATCGAACTCCGCGGCTTCGGCGTCTTCCAGGTCCGCAACCGCAAACGCGGCGTGGGGCGCAATCCGAAGACCGGCGTCGAGGTGACGATCGCCCCCGGCAAGACGGTCCGCTTCAAGCCCGGCAAGGAACTCAAGAACCTCTAGTTCTTCCGTCGAAACTCCAGCACGAAGGTCACCGGGCCGTCGTTGATCAGGTGAACCCGCATCCGGGCTCCGAAGCGGCCGGATTCGACGACCAGGCCCGTCTCTTCCAGCCGGCTGCGGAGGCCGGCCAGCAACGGCTCCGCCACCTCCGGACGGGCCGCCCGGTCGAATGAAGGCCGTCTTCCCTTCCGGGTCGACGCCGCGAGCGTGAACTGCGAAACGAGGAGGATCGCGCCGCCGGCCTGCCGCACGTCGAGGTTCATCCTTCCCTGTCCGTCATCGAAGAGGCGGAGACGACTGAGCCTGGACGCCGCGGCGGCTACCTGGTCCTCTCCGTCGCCGATTTCGACTCCCGCCAGCACGAGCAGACCGCGCTCGATCCGACCGACGATCCGGCCGTCGACCGTCACCGATGCGGAACTGACCCGCTGCACAACGAGGCGCACGGCCAAACGATAGCGCCGCGACCGCCGTCCGCCGCGCGGGTCCAGCGGTTACGATCAAGCCACGGGCCGGGCGACATCTCCGCTCCGGGCTCCGTACAACAAACGCAAGCACCCTGTCCGAGAGCACGATGCCGGTCGTGCCGTGGCGCCTCGCCTGCCGAACAGCTACCGACGCACCCGAACCACCAGAAAGGACGACCCTCCCATCATGCTGAACCACGTGATCCTGATCGGCCACCTCGGCCGCGACCCGGAGCTCCGCACGACCCAATCCGGCCAGACCGTCGCCAACTTCAGCGTCGCCACGAACCGACGCTGGACCGACCGTGACGGCAACCGCCAGGAAGAGACGGAGTGGCACTACATCGTCTGCTGGGGCCGCCAGGCCGAAGTCGCCGGCCAGTACCTGACCAGAGGCAAACTCGTTTCCGTGGAGGGTCGGCTCCAGACCCGCTCCTGGGACGATCAGCAGTCCGGCCAGAAGCGCTATCGCACCGAGATCATCTGCCGCAACTTCCAGATGCTGGGCGGCCGCGGCGACACCGGCGGACAGCCGGGCTACGGACGCAGTCAGCCGGCGCCCGCCCAGTCCGCTCCCCAGGACGCCGGCTTCGACCCCGCCGGCGCGGACGACGACATCCCCTTCTGAGCCCTAGTCCTTCCCGGAGCCGCAACTCTCCGGCGGCTTCGCGCCGGACTGGAGCCGGTCCTGGAGGGTCTGCACAAGGTTGAGCGCCGCCACAGGGGTCAACTGGTTCACGTCGACCGCCTTCAGCGCCTCGACCACCGCTTCGTCTTCGCCGCCCCAGAGCGCGAGCTGGCCGGGACCCTGATCGGGCGGCGCGCCGGCCGCACCAAGGGCGACCCGCGGCTTGCCGGAAAAGCTGAACTGCTGCGACTCGATGTTGGCCAGGACCGCCGCGGCGCGCTCGACGACCTCCGCCGGGACCCCGGCCAGGCGCGCGACGTGCAGTCCGTAGGACTTGTCCGCGCGACCGCGGGCGACCCGGTGGAGGAACAGGATCTGGTCCTGCCACTCCTTGACCGCCATTCGCCGGTTCGCAACGCGCGCAAGGGTGGCCGGCAAGCCGGTCAGCTCGTGATAGTGAGTCGCAAAGAGCGCCAGAGACCCGTTGTGCTCATGCAGGCGTTCAATGATCGCCCACGCCAGGGACAGCCCATCGTAGGTCGAGGTGCCGCGCCCGACTTCGTCGAGCACGACCAGGCTGTCGCGCGTCGCGTGGCGCAGGATGTTCGCGGTCTCGACCATTTCGACCATGAACGTGGACTCGCCCCGGGCCAGATCGTCGCTGGCGCCGACACGGGTGAAGACGCGATCGACGAGACTGATTTCGGCGCTCTCGGCGGGCACGAAGCTGCCGGCGTGGGCCATGAGCACGATCAGCGCCACCTGCCTCAGGTAGGTCGACTTGCCGCCCATGTTGGGACCCGTGAGCAGGACGATCTGCTCCTTCTCGCGGTCCAGTCCGACATCGTTCGGAACGAAGCCCGAGGCGTCCCTCACCGCCGCGGCCGACCGTTCGACCACCGGATGCCGGCCCTCCCGGATCTCGATCCGGCCCACGGCTTCCCGCATGCGCGGCCGCACGTAGTCGTATCGACCCGCCGCCTCGGCCAGAGCCACCAGACAGTCGATCTCGGCGATCGCCCCAGCCAGTTCCAGAAGCCGCGGCGCCTGCTCCGCCGCCTCCCTCCGTAATTCCTCGAACAACTCCTGTTCCAGCGCGAGTTGACCGCTTTCGGCGCCGAGGATCTGCTGCTCCAGCGTCTTCAGTTCGTCCGTGACGTAGCGCTCCGCGTTGGTCAGCGTCTGCCGACGGACATAGTGATCGGGAACACGATCCTGCTGCGTCTTCCGCACCTCGAAGTAGTAGCCGAACACGCGGTTGTAGCCGACCTTGAGCGTCGCGATGCCCGTCGACTCGCGTTCCTGGCTTTCGAGAGCCGCGATGTGTCCCTTGCCGTCCCGCGCCAGCGAACGGAGCCGATCCAGCTCGGCGTCGACGCCCGCGGCAATCACGCCGCCCTCCGTCAGGGACCCGGGCGTCTCCGCCAGCACCGAGTCGAGCCTCGAACGGAGTCCGGCCAACGGACTTACCGCCGCCAGACGATCAAGCCGTTCCGCCTGGAGCCCGTGAAGAGCCTCCAGCACGGACGGGGCCTCGCGCAGGGTGTCCCGCAAGGCGCCGACCTCCCGCGGAGTAATCCGCCCGAGCACCGCGCGCGAGGTCAGCCGCTCCAGATCCGCGATCCTCTTCAAACGCGACCGGAGCGCCTCCCGCCGGGCAATCCCGGAGAACAGGGCCGCCACGCCGTCGTGGCGCTGGCCGAGTGCCGCCAGATCGCGTAGCGGCCGACCCAACCAGCGCCGCAGCATGCGCGCCCCCGGCCCGGTGAGGGTCAGGTCGAGCACCTCGATCAGGGTCCGGCCGGCCTGGTGCTGGAGGTGACGGAAGACCTCCAGGTTGCGCAGCGTCGTCTCGTCCAGCACGACGCGCCGGTCGTCGTGCTGGACCTCCACTGCCGTGATGTGGTCCACATCGGACCGGGCAGCGCGGCGAACGTAGTCCAGGACCAGGGCGGCCGCGGTCACCGCGGCCTCCCCCTCCACGAGTCCGAAGCCGCGCAGATTCCGAACCCCGAACTGCCGCCCCAGCACCCGTCCGGCGGACGCCGGACGGGGAGCGCCGGCGTCGTCCACCTCGGTATGCGGCGTGCCGGCCCGGCCGATCCATGCCGCCAGGTGGCCGTCCGGATCTCCACCGCCGGCCTCGAAGTCGGCGGCGCACGTGAGGACTTCCCGCGGAGCCAGCCGTTCCAGGTCTTCGACCGCCTCCGCCGCGTGCGGCCAGCGCCGCACGAAGAACTCGCCCGTCGAGACGTCGAGGAACGCGCCCGCCCCGGAAGCCCCGTCGAAACGGATTCCGGCCAGGTAGTTCGGACGGGCCTGGTCGAGCATCTCCAGATCGCTGATCGTGCCCGGCGTGACGACCCGCGTGACCTCCCGGCGGACCAGACCGCGCGCCTGCGCCGGATCTTCCACCTGGTCGCAGACCGCGACCTTGTAGCCGGCTTCCAGCAACCGTCCGATATAGGCGTCGACGGCATGGTGGGGAACGCCGCACATGGGCGCCTCGCTGGCCGTCCCCTTCTGGCGCGCCGTCAGGGCCACGTCGAGCACCGGCGCCGCGGTCACCGCGTCCTCGAAGAACATCTCGAAGAAGTCGCCCATCCGATAGAGAAGGATGGCGTCGGGATGCTCCCCCTTCACGGTCAGGTAGTGCCGGAGCATCGGCGTCATCGCCGAGAAGTTGCGCGCCGGCTTTCGCGATGCGGCGGCGGACGCCCGCGGTTCCTCCGCGTCTTCGGCGGTGCTCGATCTAACCACGGGAGGCCGCCAGTATATTGACCGCCATGGCGCCGCTCCTCGCACTGGACACTGGCTCGGCAATCGTCAGCGTGGCGGTGGGCGAACCGGACCGCTTCGAGGTTCTGTCGGCGCCCCAGGGCCGTTCGTCACGTGAGCTGATCGCGATGATCGACGAGCTCCTGACCCGCGCCGGCATGGAGCCGCGGGACCTCTCGGGCATCGGCGCCGCTCGCGGACCGGGCAGTTTCACCGGCCTGCGGGTGGGGTTGGCGACCGCGCTCGGCCTGCACCAGGCTTCCGGCGTCAGGGCGGGCGCCGTATCGACCTTCGAGATCCTGGCCGCCCACTACTTCCGGCTCGCCGGCAACGACGCGTCCGAGGTGCTCGCCGTCATCGACGCCCTCCGTGATCGCTGGTACGCCCAGCCCATGCGGAGGGATGAGAGCGGCAGGGTCCGGGTCGCCGGACCGCCGGAGATCCGGGATCGAGCCGATCTCCTTCACGGCCGTCCGCCCCTCGTGGGTCACGGCGTCTCCCGGCTTCCCGCCCCGGCGGGATCGAAGGAACCGTCCGAACTCGCACCGACCCTGCTCCAACTGATGGCGGACCGGACCCTGATCTGGGACCGCGAAACGCTGACCGAGCCGCTCTACCTGCGCTCGCCCGCCACCAGCCCGTCGACTCGCCCGCCCGGCGCCCCGAGAACGAATCGCCGCAGTCGCCGCGGCCGAAGATCGACCTGACCCGGACCGCCAAGCTGCTAGGCTGTTGCCCGGAACTGTCGGACTCCGGGACAACCAGGAAGGGAGGCGCGTACCGAATGAGCGATGACGCAGTCAAGGAAGAGCTTCTGGCTCAGGAGGGTGAGTTCCGCAAGCTCTACGACGAGCACCAGGCATGTGAGAGTCAGCTCGAAGAATTGGTCGGTCGTCCTGTCCTGTCGCCGATCGACCACTCCGAGGCCAAGCGCATCAAGCTCCACAAGCTCGCCCTCAAGGACCGCATGGAGTCGATCCTCCGGTCCCACGCTCTTCAGGCCGCCAGGTAGCGCGGTAGGGCTGCACCCCCTCCCCCCGTTCACCCCCGGCGAAGGCGGGGCGGGGCGGACGTGAACGGATGAGATTCGCACGGGAAGCATGGCCCTTCGTGCTGCCGTTCCTGGCCGTTGCCGGCGTGTTCCTGCTGGTCGACGTTCTTCCGGCTGCTGTCGCGATGGCAGTGCTCGGCCTCCTGGTGCTTCTCTTCTTCCGCGATCCGACGCGGAGCTACGACGGTCCCCCCGATGTAGTGCTCGCGCCCGCCGAGGGCACGGTCACCGCGGTCGAGGTGATCACCGACAGCGCTCTCGGCGACGAAACGTGGCGCCGCATCTCGATCTTCCTGTCGGTGTTCAACGTGCATACCCAAAAGACCCCCGTGGAAGGCGTGGTGATCGGCAGCATCGCGACGCCGGGCAAGAAGCTGCCGGCGTACCGCAAGGAAGCGGGCGACGTGAACGAGAACCACCTGACCCTGCTCCGGCGCACCAGGGGCGATCTGATCGCCGTGCGCCAGATTGCCGGACTCGTCGCGCGGCGCGTCGTCTCCCGCCTGCAAGCCGGTCAGCGAGTAACCCAGGGGGAACCCCTGGGTCTGATCAAGTTCGGCTCCAGGGTCGACGTGTTCGTGCCGATGTCCTACGACCCATTGGTCGAGAAGGGACAGCGCGTGATCTCCGGCGAGACGCCGATCGCCATGCCCACCGACCCGTCCACCCCGCCGCCGGGCGACTTCCCCGTCAGGAGGCCTTCGGCTCCTCCCTCGGACGACCGATGAACTGGAAGCGACCCGGAAGGCCCCGCAGACCCCTGCGTGCGGGGGCCTACCTCATCCCCAGCCTGTTCACTACGGCGAACATGCTGCTCGGCTTCTACGCCCTGCTGGCCGGGCTGGAAGGGCAGTTTCGGGCCGCGGTTCTGATGCTCTTCGCGGCTGCCGTGCTCGACACCCTGGACGGGCGGATCGCGCGCCTCACCGCAACCGAAAGCCCCTTCGGCCGTGAATACGATTCGCTTGCCGACCTCGTCTCCTTCGGTCTGGCTCCCGCGCTGCTCTGCTACCTCTGGGGCCTGCACGAGCTCGGCCGGGCCGGCTTCGCGGCGCCGGCCGTCTATCTGCTGTGCAGCGCCGCCCGGCTCGCCCGTTTCAACGTCAGCCGGCGTACCAGCGATCCGGCCTACTTCGTCGGTCTGCCCGCGCCCGCGGCGGCGGGCGCGATCGGTTCCATCCTGTTCTTCGTCGACACGCGGGGCGACTCCTTCGTGCTCCAGCTCGCCGTGCTCGGCGCGCTGATCCTGGTCGGTCTGCTCTCCGTCTCCACCTTCCGCTACGTCAGTTTCAAGGAACTGGACTTCCGGCGGCGACGGAGCTTTCGCGTCGTGCTGGTGATCGCCTCCATCGCGGTCCTCGCGCTGATCCACATCGGCCTCTTCTTCCTGGTCGGCGCGGCGAGCTATGCGCTCTCAGGACCGACCGCCTGGCTGGGACGAAGGCTGCGTCGACGTCGCCGGGCTTCACGCGCCGGGGTCGAACCGGCCGCCGGCGCCGGTTCCTAGAGCCGGCGCACCCGGCTGCGCCGGCGCGCTGCTACTCTCCGCGGCCCATGACGACTGCCTCGACCAGCAAGCACCATCGCCTCACGATCCTCGGCTCGGGCCCGGCCGGTCTCACGGCGGCTCTCTACGCCGCGCGCGCCGACCTTGCGCCCCTGGTCCTCGAGGGAAGCCAGCCCGGCGGCCAGCTGACGATCACCACGGACGTGGAGAACTATCCGGGCTTCCCCGAAGGCATCATGGGACCCGAACTGATCGAGCAGATGCGGGCCCAGGCCCGGCGCTTCGGCGCCGACACCCGCTTCGAGACGGGCATGGACGTGAATCTGAACACGCGACCGTTCCGGGTCGAAACGGACGGCGGCGTCTACTCCACCGACGCCCTGATCATCGCCACCGGCGCCTCCGCGCGCCAGCTGGGCCTGCCGTCGGAAGCCGAGCTGATGGGCTACGGCGTCTCGGCCTGCGCCACCTGCGACGGCTTCTTCTTTCGCGACAAGGAGCTCGTCGTGGTCGGCGGCGGCGACACGGCGATGGAAGAGGCCACCTTTCTGACCAAGTTCGCCAGCAAGGTGACGATCGTCCACCGTCGCGGCGAACTGAGGGCCTCCGTCATCATGCGCGAGCGCGCCGCCGCGAACGAGAAGATCGAGTGGCGGTTTCACGCCACTGTCGAGGAGATCCACGGCACGCAGGCGGAGGGCGTTCACGGCGTCCGCCTGCGCGACCCCCGCTCGGGCGACGAGTCGGACTTTCCCTGCCAGGGAGTCTTCATGGCGATCGGCCACAACCCGAACACCGAGCTGTTCCAGGGCAAGCTGGCGATGGACGACGTCGGCTATCTCAAGGTCCGCCATCCGGGCACCGCGACGGACATCGACGGAGTCTTCGCCTGCGGCGACGTGATGGACCCGATCTACCGGCAGGCGGTCACCGCCGCCGGAACGGGCTGCCAGGCGGCGATCGACGCGGAGCGCTGGCTCTCCGAAGTAGACTGACCGGCCACCACCCCCAAGCGAAGGACGGTACGCGATGACCAAACTGAGACGCAGGGACTTCCTCGGCAAGGCGGTTGTCGCGACTGCCGGAGCGGGCGCGGTCGCCGCCTGCGGCGGCCCGGCAGCGGGACCGGACGGCGCAGCCGCCGTCGTCACCAGGCCGCGCCTGACCTGGCGGCTGGCCTCCAGCTTCCCGCGCGGCCTGGACACCATCTTCGGCGCCTCGGAAGTGTTCGCCAACCGGGTCGAAAGCCTGACTGAGGGCCGCTTCCGCATTCGCGCCTACCCCGCCGGCGAACTGGTTCCGGCCCTGGGCGTGCTCGACGCCGTCCAACAGGGCACGATCGAACTCGGGCACAGCGCGACCTACTACTACACGGGCAAGAACCCGGCGCTCGCCTTCGACACCGCGATGCCGTTCGGCCTGAACACCCGGCAACAGAACGCCTGGCTCTACCACGGCGGCGGCCTGGAGTTGATGCGCGAGGTGTTCGCGGACTTCAGCATCGTGAACTTTCCGGCCGGCAACACGGGCGGTCAGATGGGCGGCTGGTTCCGCCGCGAAGTGAACACGCTCGCGGAACTGCGCGGCATCAAGATGCGCATTCCCGGTCTCGGCGCCGAGGTGCTGAGCCGCCTGGGCGTCACCGTGCAGACCATCCCCGGCGGCGAGATCTACCCCGCGCTCGAGCGCGGTGTAGTGGACGCGGCGGAGTGGATCGGTCCCTACGACGACCTGAAGCTCGGCTTCCACCGGGTGGCGAAGAACTACTACTACCCCGGCTGGTGGGAGCCGGGGCCGACGCTGTCGCTCTATGTCAGCCGCGCCGCCTGGGATTCCCTGCCTTCCGAGTACCAGGCGATCGTCACCGCCGCCGCGGCCGAGACGAACATCGACATGACCGCCCGCTACGACGCCCAGAACCCCGGCGCCATGCGCACTCTGGTGAACGAAGGCGTCACGCTGCGGCCATTCTCGGACGAGATCATGACCGGCTGCCGGGACACCGCCTTCGAGCTGATGAACGAGAACGCGGCGGCCGACGCCGGCTACCGGAAGATCTTCGAGTCCTGGGACGAGGCCCGCCGGTCCTCCTTCCGCTGGTTTAGCACCGCCGAACAGGCGTACGCACGGTTCTCCTTCGGCGGCGGCTGAGGCCCCCTGAGGGCTGCTACAGCAGCGCCGTCACCAGCTCCGGATACAGGCAGATCAGCGCCAGCCCGATGAGCTGGATGATGATGAAAGGGATCACGCCCCGGTACATCTCGACCGTCGTGATTCGGCGCGGGGCCACGCCTCGCAGGTAGAAGATCGCGAAGCCGAACGGCGGCGTCAGGAACGACGTCTGCAGGTTCATGCCGATCATCACGCCGAACCACACCATGTCGACGCCGAGAATCAGCGCCGCCGGGGCGATCAGCGGAATGACGATGAAGGCGATCTCGAAGAAGTCGATGAAGAAGCCCAGAATGAAGATCGCGAGATTCGCGACGATCAGCAGGCCGATCTTCCCGCCGGGCAGGCCGGTCAGCAGCTCCTCGATCCAGATGTCGCCGTAGAGCCCCCGGAAAACGAGCGCGAAGGCGGTCGAGCCGATCAGCAGGAAGATGACCATCGTGGTCAGCTTCGCCGTCGCGTCCATCGTCTCCTTCACGGCCTTCATCGTGAGCCGGCCGCGCGAGAGGGCGAGGACGATCGCGCCGACGGCGCCCAGGGCGCCCGCCTCGGTAGGAGTCGCGATGCCGGCGAAGATGCTGCCCAGGACGACCAGGATCAGCACCATGGGCGGCAACATGACGACCGCCACCTGCCGGGCCAGCGCGGCGCCGCCCAGCGTCCGCTCCTCGGCCGGCAGCGCCGGCGCGGCGGCCGGTTTGGCGATCGCGACGCCGGTGACGTACACCGCGTAGAAGCCCGCCAGCATCAGGCCGGGAATCAGGGAGCCGATGAACAGGTCCCCGACCGAGATGCCGAGCTGGTCGGCGAGCACGACGAGCACGACGCTGGGCGGGATGATCTGGCCGAGCGTGCCGGCGGCGCTGATCACGCCCGTGGCGAGCATCGGCGAGTAGTCGTAGCGCAGCATGACCGGCAGGGAGATCAGGCCCATCGCGACCACCGAGGCGCCGACCACGCCGGTCGCGGCCGCGAGCATCGCGCCGACGACGACCACCGCCAGCGCCAGGCCGCCGCGGAGGCGGCCGAACAGCATGCCGATCGTGCGCAGCAGATCCTCCGCGAGCTGCGATTTCTCGAGCATCGTGCCCATGAAGATGAAGAACGGCACGGCGAGCAGGACGCCGTTCGACATGACGCCGAAGACCCGCTCGGGAAACGCGTAGAGCAGGTTCCACGAGAAGAGTCCGAGCTCGATGCCGATGAAGGCGAAGATCAGCGCGGTCCCGCCGAGCGAAAAGGCGACCGGGTAGCCCGCGAAGATGAACAGGAAGACGACCACGAACATCAGCGGGCCGAGAAAGTCGCCGCTCACAGCAGCCCCTCCTGCTCCATGTCCTCTTCTGCGGCCCCGGCCTTGAGCGCGCGCAGGCGCCGCCAGCTCCGCACCGCCTCGGCGAGCCCCTGCAGGGCCAGGAGCGTGAACGCCACGAGCAGCACGCTCTTGATCGGATATCGCGGCAGCCCGCCGGGATCCGACGACACCTCGAGCACCGCCCAGGAGTTCCGCACCGCCGGCCACGACATGACGAGTCCGAAGACCGCGAACGGAATCAGAAACAGCAGCGAACCCCACAGGTCGATGTGCCGCCGCCAGCGCTCCGGCAACCGGCTGTAGACCACGTCGACCCGGACGTGGGCGTTGGTCTGCAGCGCGTAGGCGGCGCCCAGCAGGAAGACCAGGCTGAACATGTACCACTGCAGCTCGAGGTACGCGTTCGAACTCAGGTTCCAGCCGGTGAAGCGGCCCAGGTAGCGGACGACCGCGTTGTACGCTCCTACCGCGACCATGGCCAGCGTCAGCCAGGAGACCGCGATCCCCAACCGCGAGTTGAAGCGATCGACCAAGCCGACGAAGCGGTCCAGGAAGAGGCCCGAAGCACGTTCTGACGCCATGAGCGCGCGCAGGCTAACAGCCCGCGCGCGCAGTTGACCCCTACGGCCTCGTGGCAACCCCCGCGACGCCCGGCCTGACCCGGCGGTTCGCGCGGCTGACGGCGCTCAACGTGGCGTCCAACCTGACCGTGCCCGTCGCCGGTCTGGCCGACACGGTGATGCTCGGCCGACTCGACGATGTCCGCTTTCTCGCCGGCGTGGTTCTGGCCGCCCTGATCTTCGACTACCTGTACTTCGGTTGCGCCTTCCTGCGCATGGGTACGACGGGAGTCACCGCTCAGTCCTGGGGCCGCGGCGACGGCCGGGAGGTCGCCGCACACCTCTATCGGGCCCTGCTGCTGGCGGCCGCTCTCGGCCTCGTGACGGTCGCGCTCCGCGACCCGCTCGGCGATCTCGGCTTTCGGCTTCTCTCCGGCACGGCGGGAGTCGAAGAGGCCGGCCGCCGCTACTACGACGCCCGCATCTTGGGTGCGCCCGCGGCCTTCGCGAACCTGGCGTTCGTCGGCTGGTTCCTGGGCCGGGGCGAGGCGGCCCGGGCCCTGCTCGTCGTCGCGGTGGCCAACGTCGGCAACGTCATGCTGAACTGGTGGTTCATCCTGGAGCTGGGCTGGGCGGCGTTCGGTGCAGGAGTGGCCACCGCCACGGCACAGTGGCTGGCGGCCGGTATCGGTCTGGTCCTGACCCTCGGCGCGGGTACCGCGCCATGTTCCTGGCGGACCGTGCTGGACCGTGCCGCGCTGCGTCGGATCGTCGGCCTGAGCGGGCATCTCGTGGTGCGGACCCTGCTCCTGATCACGGCCTTCGCTGTCTTCACGAACGGCAGCGCCCTGCTCGGCACGGCTCGGCTGGCGGCGAACGGCCTGATTCTCCGTATGCTCAGCTTGGCCTCCTACCTGGTCGATGGCGCCGCCTTCGCCGGCGAGACGCTCGCCGGCATGGCCTACGGCGCCGGCGACCGCAAGGAGCTGAGGCGCGTCCTGATCCTGACCGTGACGGCAGCGGAGATCTGCGCCGTCGCCTTCCTGCTGCCGGTCCTGATCTTTCCCCGCGGCACGTACGGCCTGCTTGTCGGCTACGAGGACGTCGCCGAACTTGCCGCCGGCAGCAATCTCTGGCTGCTGCCGGTCCTCCTGTTCGCCGCCCTGGCCTACGCGTTCGACGGCTTCTTTCTCGGTCTGACCCGCGGAAGCCTGCTCAGCCGGGCGATGGTGATCAGCCTGGGCCTCGGTTTCGCCCCCTTCGCCTGGTCCGCACTCCACTTCCGCGACGGCAACCTGCTCTGGCTCAGCATGGTGGGCATGATGGTCGCCCGAGCAGCCACACTGGGCTTCGCGGCCCGGCGATACCTGCGAACGAACCGGTGAGCGTCGAGCATGGCGGCCAGGACCTGAACAGGGGCTACACTCCGGGCCGCAAACGACGGTTGGACTGAGCCAGGGAGGCCGAACGGAATGGGAAAGCTCGAAGGAAAGACCGCTCTCGTTACTGGCGGCGGCACCGGCATCGGCCGGGCGACCGCGCAGCTCTTCGCCCGCGAAGGCGCGACGGTCATCGTGTCCGGCCGGCGGCTCGAGCCGCTCCAGGCCGTTGTGTCCGAGATCGAGAGCGCGGGAGGCAACGGCTGGGCGCATTCAGCCGACATGGAGGACGCCGGCGCGGTCCACGGCCTCGCCGCGGCGGTGCTGGAGCGCCACTCCACGGTCGACGTTCTGGTCCACAACGCGGGCCACAGCTCGAAGGTCCGCAGCACGCGCTACATCTCGCAGGAGGAGTGGGACAGCGTGATCGCGGTCAACGCGACCGGTCCCGCGATGCTGACCAAGGCCCTGCTGCCGGCGATGCTCGCGAACGGCGGTGCTACCGTGATCATGGTCTCGTCCATGGCGGCGATCCGCCCGGGAGTCATGGCCGGAACGGCGTACGGAGCCGCCAAGGCGGCGTCCCGGAACTACATCATGGGGCTCGGCGCAGAACTCCGGCAGCTCGGCATTCGCGCCACAAGCGTCCTTCCGGGCGAAGTCGACACGCCGATCCTCGACAACCGGCCGCGGCCGCCATCGGCCAGCGAGCGGGCGGACATGATGGCGGCCGAGGACATCGCCGAGGCGATCCTGACCGCGGCGGCCCTTCCCGAGCGCACCGTGATCGAGGAAATGACCCTCATGCCGACCAAGCTCCGCGACTACTCCGCCGACATCGCGGCGGCGAGGACCCTGGGCGCGCCAGAGGACGACTGACTCCTGACGCGAGGGCCTACTCCGCCGCGGGCGCCTTCCTGTGAACGATGGCCGCCCCGATCACGCCGCCGATCGTGGAGAAGACGACGTTGATCACCAGCGAGAAAGCGACGATCGCGATGATGCCCAGGCCGGCAATCGTGCTGAAGAGGCTCAGGGCCTCGAAGTCCTCCGTGGATTCCGCGGCGAGAGCCCCGATCCCCATCGCGCCCGTGAGTCCTCCCAGGATCAGGAGCCCCAGCAGAATGCTCAGCACGGAGCCGAAGACGCCGGCCAGCGCGCCGATCTTCGCGCCCTCGCCGAACGGAGCCGCCGCGGCGGGCGGGTCGTCCTTCAGGGCGAGGTAGACCGCCAGAATGCCACCGCCCACGACCAGGGCGCAGCAGGCCAGGTTGAGCAGTTGAAGGCCGGGAATCTGCGAGGCGATGGCTCCCGCGCCACCGCCGATGGCCGCCGATCCGAGTTTCTTACCCGTCATGGGGTCTCCTCAGGTTTGGTGAACTGCCAGGCGAGACTACGCCGAGGGCTTCTTGTGGAACACGCCGGCGCCGATCACGCCGCCGATGGCCGAGAAGATCACGTTGAACACGAGGCTGAACAGGAAGGCAATCACACCCAGGCCCGCCATGCTCGGCGCCTCGGCGCCGGCAAACCCTTCGAGCACTTCCGGAGGCATTCCTTCGAAGCCTTCCAGGATCGACCGCGCCAACTCCATCGGATCACCCATGATCATCGTCATCGGTATCGAAACGAGCAAGCCTACGATCGCCGCCGCGACACCGGCCAGCACGCCGACCATCGCGCCGTCGCCGTAGGGAGCGGTGTCCGTGGCAGGTTCGTTCCTCATCGCCAGATAGACGGCCAGCAGGCCGCCGCCGATCACGAGGGCACAGCAGAGGCAGTTGACGATCGGAATCTGCGAGGCGATGCCCGCCGCCCCACCGCCGATGGCCGCTGCTTTCAGTTTCTTCGGTGTCATGGAGTCTCCTCAGTCAGACCGGACTCGCGAACCCGCCACGCAACACGCTCTACGGGTTCCCGGATGGCAAGTTTCGGGGCATTCCCTGGACGATCTGTCCGACCGCCGCCCAGACCAGGACGGCGATCGCCGCTGCAGCCAGGACGCCGGTCAGGAAACGGCTCGCCGGCGTGTTCATCGGCAGCAGCCAGTCGATCGCGGTCGGCGCCAGAAACAGGAGAACGCGCCTGGGCTTCTCGAGCAGCCAGTCTCGTGCCGGACGAAGCCACGGCAGCACGACCAGCCCCAGCGTGAACCCGATGTAGAAACCGAAGCAGCGGTGGCACACGGCCAGAGGGTGACCAGCCAGGTGAAAGCTGCGATCGGCGATCTGATGGCAGACCGGCGCGAAGATCCCGTACAGCAGGGGCGCCAGGAACCCATCCCGCGCGGCCGACATGGGGGCGACGACGACCATCGCGACGGCGAAGCAGCAACCCAGTGCAACGAAAGCCGTTACCGCCGGGGCCCCAAACCGCTGGCCAAGCATCGTCCGCCTAGTGTAGCTGCGCGACGGCGAGCGCCGGAGGGGCTCCGCAAGCCACGCGGTACACTCGACGACCGCCCCACCCCAACCACCAGGAGCACTCATGTCCCCGAACCGAGTGAAGGCTGCCGCAATCGGCGGCGCCGCCGCGGGAGTCGCGTCCTCGATACCGATTCTGGAGTGGATCAACCTCGCGTGCTGCGCCCTCATCGTCGGCGGCGCCGTGCTCGCGGTACATCTGGCGCTCCGAAACGAACCCCCCACCGAGAAGGCCCCCCTGGGCGCTGGCGCCGCAATCGGCGCGCTGAGCGGCGTGTTCGCCGCGGTCGCCGGCACGATCGTCTCCATCCCGATCGCTCTTCTCGCCGGCAACGCAGGCGCCAACGCCCTCCAGGACTTCCTGGAGAGCAGCGACGCGGTCGCGATCGAAGGGCCCGTCAGAGACCTGCTCGAAAGCCTCGCCGGCTCAGGCGAGGGAATCGCCCTGGGCGCCCTCCTCTTCGGCTTCGGGTTCAGCCTGGTCATCGACACGATCTTCGGCGTCCTCGGCGGCATCCTCGGGGCGGCGATCTTCAACAAGAAGGCGTAGCTACTTCGGGCAACCGCCCCATCCGACACGTCGCTATGATCGCGGCGTGAGGAGCGACCCGTGAGCGGCTGGAACTCGATTCCCGAGCTCGGCGCGCTCGTCGGCGAGAAGGTCCGCCTCCGCGGCTGGGTCGACGGCCGCCGTTCGAGCGGCCGGATCGGCTTCATCCAGCTCCGGGACTCGGGCGCCACCGTTCAGCTCGTCGTCAGCCGCAAGGAAGTCGACGAGGCCTCCTGGGAGGCGCTCCAGCACGCGACCCAGGAATCGACGGTCGCCGTGACCGGCACCGCCGCCGCGGATCCGCGCTCACCGGGCGGAGTCGAGGTCCACGTCTCGTCGCTGGCCCTGGTCCATGGCGCCGACGGCTATCCGATCACGCCGAAGGAGCACGGCACCGCCTTTCTGATGGACCATCGCCACCTCTGGCTGCGCTCCAGCCGCCAGCGCGCGGTGCTCCGAATCCGCAGCGAGGTCTGCCAGGCGATCCACGATTTCCACCGCGAGCGCGGCTACTACCTAGTCGACTCGCCGATCCTGACGCCCGCGGCATGCGAAGGCACCTCGACCCTGTTCGAGACCCCCTACTTCGACCACGGCAACGCGTATCTCAGCCAGTCCGGCCAGCTCTACCTCGAGCCCGCGGCGGCCGCCCTGGGCAAGGTCTACTGCTTCGGCCCCACGTTCCGGGCCGAGAAGTCGAAGACCCGCCGCCACCTGATGGAATTCTGGATGGTCGAGCCGGAAGCGGCCTTCCTCGACTTCGAAGGGCTCTGCGAACTGGCCGAGGACTTCGTGGCCTACCTGGCCGGCCGCGTGCTGGAAAACTGCGGCGACCCCCTCCGCGTCCTGGAACGCGACACGGCGAAGCTCGAAGCTATCCGGAAGCCCTTCCCCCGCCTCCGCTACGCGGAAGCAGTCGATCTCCTCAGGCGCCAGGGTTCAGCGATCGACTTCGGCGAGGACTTCGGCGCCCCGGAGGAAACCTCGATCGCCCAGGAGTTCGATCGACCGGTCATGGTCACCCACTATCCGACGTCGCTCAAGGCGTTCTACATGGAGCCGGACCCGGACGATCCGTCGCTGGCCCTGGCGCTCGACGTGCTCGCGCCCGAGGGCTACGGCGAGATCATCGGCGGCAGCCAGCGCATCCACGACCACGACCTCCTGCTGGTCCGGCTCAAGGAGCACGACCTGCCGATTTCGGCCTTCCAGTGGTATCTCGACATCCGCCGCTACGGCACGTTCGAGCACAGCGGCTTCGGCATGGGCGTCGAGCGCTTCGTCGCCTGGATGGCCGGCGTCCCGCACCTGCGGGAGACGATCCCCTACCCGCGAACGATGGACCGGATCTACCCCTGACCTTGAGCCTCGACGAACTCGAGGAACGGCTCGGCTACCGGTTCGAGAACCGCGCCCTCCTCAGACAGGCCGTGACCCACACGTCCTACGCCAACGAGCAGGGCCTGGACGAACACAACCAGCGGCTCGAGTTCCTGGGCGACTCGGTCCTCGGCCTGATCGCGGCCGACCGGCTCTACCGGACTCGGCCGCTCGCGCCGGAAGGCGAACTGTCGCTCGTCAAGTCACACGTGGTGAACGACGAGGCGCTCGCCCGCTATGCCCGGCGCCTCGATCTGGGTTCGACGCTGCGCCTCGGCCACGGCGAAGAGCGCTCCGGCGGCCGCGCCAAGCAATCCCTCCTCGCCTGCGCGCTCGAAGCGGTCCTCGGCGCCGTGTTCGTCGACGGCGGCCTCGAGGCCGCCCGGACCCTGGTCGAGCGGTGGCTCGATTCCGAGGCCACCGAGGCTCTGGACACGCCGGACGCCAAGTCCGATCTCCAGGAACAACTCCAGGCCCAGGGCCTGGCGCCTCCTGTCTACCGCCACGTCGGCCGGGAAGGCCCCGACCACGATCCGATCTTCCACGTCGAGTGTCTGATCGACGGCGAGGTTGCCGCGAGCGCGACGGGCCACTCGAAGAAGGCGGCCGAGCGCCGCGCTGCCCGACGCGCCCTGGTCGCATTCAACGGCGCTTGAACCGGCGCTCCAGGTCCCGGTCCGACAGTTCAAGCACCACCGGCCTGCCGTGCGGGCAGGTGTAGGGATGTTCGCAGGCGAAGAGCTCCGCGATCAGGCTCTCCATCTTCTCCACCGACAGCGCCTGGTGCATCTTGACCGCGGCCCGGCAGGCGCGGCTTGCCGCCAACTGGATCAGGAGGTACTCGGCCAGCGCTTCCTCCTCGCTCGGCAACTCGTCGCCGCCGGCGACCCGGGTCGCGATCCGAAGGACCAGGCTCTCCGCCTCGGCGTCCGGCAGCACGGCGGGGATCGCCGTGATCGCGGCGCTGCCGCCGGAGAGGCTGCTCACCGAGTAGCCGCAGCGCGCAAGACCGGCGGAGCACTCGGCCAGCGCCGCGTTCTCCGCCGCGGAGAGCTCCAGCACGCGGGGCACGAGCAGCGTCTGACTCCTGGACTGCTGCTCGCCAAGACTGAGCCGGAATCGCTCGTACAGGATGCGCTCATGGGCCACGTGCTGGTCCACGACCAGCAGCGACTCCGGTCCCTCGAGCAGGATCATCGTTCCCTTGTACTGTCCGATCAGCCGGAGCGAATCGCGTCCCTTCCCCGACAGGGGGACCGGGGAGGAAGGCTGCGGCCGGTAGGCAACCTCCGCCAGCTTTCCTGCCGGTCCGGACCGGGCGCCGCCGTGGCGGACGGCAAGCTCGGCGGCCCAGGCGGGAGCCTCGGGCGCCGGATCGCCTTCTTCGGGGCGGCCATCCTCTGCCGCGCCGGCGCGGCGCCAGGATAGCGCGGGGCCTGTCTCCCGGACCTGCCCGGCGCCGGTCCAGGCCGGAGGCGCCACGGGTCCCTCCGGCTCCCGCAGCGGCGCCGGCTCTTCGCCCTTTGCCGCCTCGAGCCCCTTGCGGAGCGCGCTGCCGATCCGACCGAGAACAGCCGCATCCCGGAAGCGGACCTCCGCCTTCTGCGGATGGACATTCACGTCGACGGACTCCGGAGGCACGTGGAGGAACAGGAAGAGCGCCGGCGCCGGGGCCCCCTTCAACAGGTCCCTCACCGCCTTGTAGTAGATCGCGAGCACCGCGCGATCCCGGATCAGGCGGCCGTTGACGAAGACGAACTGCCGTCTTCCCCTGGAGGTCTCCCGGTCGCCGACGAAGCCCTCGATCCCCTGTCGTCTCCTGGCCTCGGGAAGCGGAGTCAGGTGGTGCACGAGATCGGAGCCGAAGAGCTGCGCGATCCGCTCCAGGCGGCCGGCCTGGTCGGTGTCCGTGGCCTGCGTCCGCAGCATCTCCCGCCTGGCCGCCGCGCCGACCAGCCTGTGCCCCAGAACGAAGGTCACGTCCGGACGCGCGAGGGCGTAACCCTGCACAACCGCCGTGGCATGCCGGAGCTCCGTAGGGGCGCGCTTGAGGAACTGCTTGCGCGCCGGGACGTTGTAGAACAGCGAGTCGACCGTCACCGTGGTGCCGCGTGGACGGCTGGCCGGCTCGTCGATCGCGACCCTTCCCCCCTCGACGAGGAGCCTGTGCCCGTCGCCGGCGGCTTGCGCCGTCAGGAGTTCGCACTTCGAAACCGCGGCAATCGACGAGAGGGCCTCTCCGCGAAAACCCAGCGTCGCAACTTCGAGCAGGTCCTCGAACGAGCCGATCTTGCTCGTCGCGTGGCGTTCGACCGCGAGTGTGGCCTCACCGGGGGCGATGCCGCTGCCGTCGTCCGAGACGACGATCAGGTCACTGCCGCCATTCACGAGATCGATCTCGATTCGGGCCGCACCGGCGTCCAGAGAGTTCTCGACCAGCTCCTTGACCACCGACGACGGACGCTCGATCACTTCGCCCGCGGCGATCTTGGAGATCAGCGTGTCGGGCAGCCGCTGCAGCGGCCGCCGTTCCGGCGTCGCGTTCCGTTCCGATCCCATCAGGTCGCCACATCCCGCAGCGTCCGCTGCATCACGCCGTAACTGCGGAGCTCCTTGCCCAGGAAGGCGCGCCGGACCTCGCGCGCGATCGCCTCGACCGACTTGAGCGTCGACTCGTCGACGCCTCCGTTCTCATGTAGCTGGGCAAGGTCGGCGCCGCCGATCCGGCGCAGGAAGGCGAGAGCCGGCTCGCCGATCCGGCGGTTCGCGCCGGCGCCCGCGCCGCACGAAGAACACAGCAGGCCGGCCGCGTCGACCGCCAGAACCGCCTCGCCCTCGAGCGCGTTGCCGCAGGAGGGGCAGTGCCGGGGCGCCGGGAACACGCCGGAGAGCCGCAAGGTCCAGCACTCCAGGTAGCGCGTCGCCAGGGAACGATCGCAACCCCCGATCAGCGCCTGGACGGTCGAATCCAGCAACCGGTAGAGATGGTTGTCCGGTTCGTTCTCCTGCGCGAACACCTGCATGTGCTCGGCGAGATACGACGAGACGAGAATCCCCTCGAGATCCGAATGCAGGGTTCCGGGACTCCTGATCATCTCCGCGTCGCCGAGCCGGACCAGGTCGCGGTCCGGCTTCTCGAACCACGACAGGTGTACTTTCGCGAGCTGCTGCAACTCGCCGCCGAAACGGCTGAAACGCGCCCGGGCGCTACGCGCCGCCCCACGCTTCAGACCCCAGTCGCGGCTGAGAAAGACGACGATTCGGTCCCGCTCGTGAAGATCGATCGTCTGAAGCAGCAGTGCCTCGCCGCTTCGCCGCTTCATCGTTCCATCGGCCGGTCAGCGGACCAGCCAGTCGATCATCAGGGTGGCGAGGCCGAAGTACACGAGGATTCCCGTGATGTCGCTGGAGGTCGTGACCATGGGGCCGCTGGCCACCGCCGGGTCGATGCCGATCCGCTCGAAGGCCATCGGCAGCAGCGAGCCGATCAGCGAGGCGAGCATGATGGCGAGGAACAGCGAACTCGCGACCACCGCGCTGTAGGCCGGGTTCTGCTCGAGGAAGGCCGCGACCCCCGCGGCGACCGCGGAGCAGACCAGGCCCACGACGAGACCGATCCGGATCTGCTGCATCAGGAAGCGCCGCATCCGGCCGCCGCCCTCGCCGATCCTCCCGGTGGCCAGCCCGCGCACGGTCAGTGTCATCGTCTGACTGCCGATGTTGCCGCCCATGCCCATGACCACGGGCGCGAAGGCGAGCAGGAAGGCCTCGTTCAGCCTCAACTGGAACTGCTTCATCAGGACGCCGGTCAGGGTCAGGCCGATCAGGTTGATCAGCAGCCACGGCAGCCGGATGCCGGCGACGCGCCAGGACCGCTCCCGGTAGAGCAGTTCGTCGTCCGAGGTTCCGACCATCTTGTAGAAGTCCTCTTCCGCCTCCTCCTGCACGATGTCGATCACGTCGTCCACGGTCACGAGTCCCAGCAGGCGCCGCCGGTCGTCGACAACGGGGATCGCGAGGAAGTCGTAGCGCGACGCAAGCTGCGCCACCTCCTCCTGGTCCGTAGCGGTGTTCGCGGTGACCAGACCGCGGTTCATGATCTCGCCGAGGCTGCGGGTCGGCACGGAGAGCAGGAGTTCCCGCAGGGACAGGACACCGACGAGGCGGCCCTCCGGGTCGACGACGTAGAGATAGAAAATCATCTCGACCTCGCCGTGTTCGCGGATCTTGGCGATCGCATCGCCGACCGGCGTGTCCTCCGGCAGGGAGAAGAACTCCGTGTTCATGATCCGCCCGGCCGTGTCCTCCTCGTAGGCGAACTGGGTCTGCAGTTCATCCCGATCGGGCCGGTCGAGCAGAGCCAGAACGGACTCGCGCAGCTCGTCCTCGAGACCGTCCACGATCTCGACACTGTCGTCGACCGCCAGGGGAGCAAGCAGACCCGCGATCTCGGACGGCGAGAGCTCCTCGAGCAACGGCCGTCGCTCGCCGGGCTCGAGCTCCAGCAACACCTCGCCGGCCGAATCCGGGTAGTCCTCGAGCGCCAGACGGACCACGAACAACTGCTCCGTCGGCACGAGCTTCCGCAGCGCGGCGGCGACGTCTCCAGGCCGCACCTTGCTCAGCACGCGAGACAGGTTGCGGCGCGCGCCGCGGCGCGCGAGCCGGCGCATCGTGTCGCCGAGAATCTCTACCCGCTGGGTGGACATGGCGGTCGGAATCGTACCAGCCAGGTCTTGCCGCAGACGCCCGACACGCCCCCTACGGAGCCCCTAAGCCAAGGCTGTTCAGCGGCTTGAGCGGGCGCGGGAACGCCGCCACGTCAGCCGGTCAAGCGATCTCGAAGACGGCGTCGATTTCGACCGGAACGTCGAACGGCAGCTTGTTCGTGCCCACTGCGAAGCGAGCGTGCCGTCCCCTGTCACCGAAGACTGCCACCATCAGGTCCGAGGCGCCGTTGATCACGGCAGGGTGGTTGTCGAAGTCCTCGCTGCAGTTGACGAAACCGCCGAGCTTCACGCAGCGGACGACCAGCTCCAGGTCGCCGTCGCAGGCTGACGCGACGACGGCGATGATGTTCACCCCCACCAGGCGCGCCGCCTCCTGCGCCTCCTCCAGTGAGTAGTCCACACCCACCTTGCCCCGGTACGCCAACCGCCCGTCCTTCACCGGCACCTGGCCGGAAACGAACACGAGCGATCCGGTGCGCACGAAGGGCACGTAGTTCGCCGCGGGCGCCGCGGGTTCGGGAAGTTCCAGGCCGAGCGCTTCGAGGCGCTCCTTGACGGTCTTCGTCATCGAACAGGCTCCTGCCTACGAGTAGGCGGCGAACAGTTCCTCGAACGCCTTGATCTGGTTGCCCGCCGCCGACGAGGGCACCAGGATCGGCGTGCGGATGCCGGCCTCGAACCAGCGCTCGACTCCCTCGCGGACCTCCGCGGCGGTCCCGAACAGCGTGCAGTCGGCCAGCCAGCGATCCGAAAGCAGGCCAGGAATGCGATCCGTCTCGCCCTGCTCGACGGCCTTCTCCACCGCCTCCATCTCCTCGACGTAGCCGGCCGCCTTCCAGTAGTTGCGGTAGTTGGGCAGGAGGGCGTACCGGGAGAGCGTCTTTCGGTTGCGCGCCGCGGCCAGGTCGCGGTCGTCGGAGATCACCGTCGGGATCATGTTGCCGACGAAGAAGTCGGAATCGGCGGCCCTTCCCCCGGTAGCCGCCAGGGAATGCGCCATGTGGGAGCGCGCGCCGTTCGCGAAGACCATGCCGTCGCCTATCTCGGCGGCGGTGGCGATCATCCGGTCGCGCAGCGTGGCGAGGACGATCGGCGGCAGTTCGCCGGCGCCCCGCACCGCCTTCAGTTCGTCCACGAAGGCGCGGATGTCGGCCAGCGGCTTGCCGACGGACACGCCCAGGCGCGCATGCGCCGGCGCGTGGCTCACGCCGACGCCGAACCAGAAGCGTCCCTGGGACACCTCGTGAATGAAGGAGGCCGTGTGCGCGAACTCCGTCACATGGCGCGTGTAGATGTTCACGATCGAGGTACCGAAGCGGATGCGCTCGGTGCAGAGCGCGATCGCTTCGCATAGGGCCAGCCCGTCGCCCATGCTCGGGCAGTAAATGCCGCTGAAGCCGCGGCGCTCGATCTCCCGCGCCAGGTCGAGGGTCATGCGGCGGCGGCCGGGCACCGCGGCGAGGGAAATGGCCGGGAGGCCGCTGCGTGCTTCGGAGGTCGTCATCATGGCGGCGGCAGGGTATCAGCGCCCCGAGACCGGGAGGGGGCCGTCGCGTGTGCGGCTACGCTACGGGCCGCGATGAAAAGACTCGCTCCCGACCAGGTCGGCGCGCTGCTCCGTCCAGGCATGAAGGTCGCCGTCCTGGGCGGCTGCAATGAACCTCGCGGGATCGCCGCGGCGCTGCATGCCCAACCGGAGGCCACCGCCGGCGTGGAGTTCACGGTCACCCGGATTCCCGGCATCTCCTCGCCGACCCTTGCGCCCTGGGCCGGCTCCACGGTGCGGAGCTTCTTCGTCACGCCCGAGATGCGTGCCGGCTTCGAGGCCGGTTCCGTCCGTTTCGTGCCGATGCAGTACCGGCACGTCTGGGACGATCTCGTGGCGGCGCCCTTAGACCTGGCGATCGCCCAGTTCACGCCGCCGGACGGGCACGGGAACTGCTCGCTCGGTATCGGCGCCGGCTTCCTGCCGGCGCTGCTGGAGCGCTCGAAGGTCCCCTTCGTCGCCGAGTGGAACCGCGCCCTGCCCCGCCTTCCAGGCGCCCCGACGATCCATGTCGACCGCTTCGACTACGTGGTCGAGACCGATGTCGAACCGCCCACGCTGGCCAGCCGCCCCAGTCCGGTGGCCGAGCGCATCGGCGCCTTGGTTGCCGAACTGATCCGCGACGGTGACTGCATCGAGACAGGCGTCGGCGCGATCCCGGGCGCGGTGCTGGAGGCGTTGCACGGACACCGCGACCTCGGCTTTCACTCGGGCCTGCTGTCGGACGGCGTGAAGGACCTCGTCGAAGCGGGCGCCGTCACGGGCGCCCGCAAGACGATCGACCGGGGTCGCCTGGTGGCCGCCATGGTCCTCGGCTCACCGGCGCTCTACGACTGGGCGAGCGGCTGCGACCTGATCGACCTGCGGACCGTCGACTACACCCACGACGTGCGGGTGATCGCCAGGCTGGACAACTTCGTCGCGCTGAACTCGGCGGTCGAAGTGGACCTCTTCGGCCAGGTCAACTCGGAGATGGTCCGCGGCCGCCAGATCAGCGGCACCGGCGGCGCCGTCGACTTCATGCGAGGCGCCCGGATGTCGGCCGGCGGACGTTCGATCGTCGCCTTCGAGGCGACCGCCGGCGGAGGCCGCTTCTCCCGGATCGTCCCGGCCGTGCCGGCCGAGCACGCCGCGACAGCGCTGCGCACCGACGCCGACATCTTCGTGACCGAGCACGGCGTCGCTGAAGTGCGCGGGCTCGATCTCCTCGAGCGGGCCCGGCGGCTGGTCCGCATCGCGGCCCCTCAGTTCCGCGAAGAGCTGGAGACCCAGGCAGCCCGGCTTTGCCGCTAGGCCTTAGGCCTTCGCGCTCGGCCGCGCCGACACGGCCTGGTGCCAGCGCAGGAGGTTCGGCGTCTCCTCCGTGACCTTGAACTTGGTTACCCGGCCGAAGTCGATCCCGATCTGGGCCGTGATGTCGGCGATCGAGTACGTGTCGCCGGCCACGAACTCGCGGTCGGCGAGCTCCCCGTCCAGCCATTCCAGGCGTTTCGTGGCCTGGCTGCGCTGACCCTCCCCGTAGTCCGGGTACTGCTCGATGCGGTCCGCGAAGTAGGGGTGGGTGTTGCGGAAGACCTGCATGATCGGCAGGGCGATCTCGAGTTCCATCCGCCGCTGCCACATCTCGATGCGGGCCGCCTCTTCCGGGCCGCTGCCGCCCATCAGGGCGGGATCGGGCTGCAACTGCTCGAAGTACCGGCAGATCGCGACCGATTCGGCGATGAACGTGCCGTCGTCGAGCTCGAGCACGGGAACGCGGCCCATCGGGTTCTTCTGCCGGAAGGGCTCGCCCCGGTTTTCGGCCTTGCCCAGGTCGACGGGCACGACGGGAACCTCGATGCCTTTCTCGGCCAGGAAGATGCGGACGCGGCGGCAGTTGGGGGCGGTGGCGGCTTCGTGTAGCTTCATGGCGTCGAACGTTCTCCTGGAGATTCGCTGCTGATGTTCAAGGCTTGGAAGACGATGGGGGCGGAGTGTAACCGCATCGGAGGAGGTCCTGGCGGAGTGCCCGCAACATGATCGAACTCCTCGCCCAGCCGTCCTTCTGGGCGGCCCTGTTCTCGGTAACGCTGATCCAGATCGCGCTCGGCGCGGACAACCTGATCATCATCACGATCATCGCGAACAAGCTGCCGGAGGCGAGGCGCCAGCAGGCCATCAAGTTGGGCCTGCTGCTGGCGATGGCGCTCCGCATCGTGCTGCTCCTGCTCCTCAGCCTCGTGCTCGGGGCGGCCACGGCCGAACTCTGGAGCTTCGACGGCGCATTCCTCGGAGTCGAGATGGCCGGCAGCGTCGACGGCAAGTCCCTGGTGCTGGTGATCGGAGGCCTGTTCCTGATCTGGAAGGGCGTGAAGGAACTCCGCGTCAAGCTGAAGGCGGTGGAGCACGAAGTCGCGAAGGCGAACCGCTTCGCCGAGGTCGTCGCCCTGATCGTCGGCATGAACCTCATCTTCTCGGTCGATTCGATCCTCACCGTCGTCGGGATGACGGACATCTTCGCGGTGATGGTCGGCTCGGTGCTCATTTCCGTCGCGCTGATGCTCGTCTTCGCCGGCCCGATCTCACGGTTTCTCAGCTCGAACCCCGAGTTCGAGATCCTGGGCCTGTTCGTCCTGCTGCTGATCGGCTTCGTGCTGATCCTCGAGGCGGGCCACAGCGCGCACATGGTCGTCAACGGCGCCCCCACCCCCTACATCCCGCAGTGGATCGTCATCTTCATCCTGCTGCTGATGTTCGCGCTCGACCTCTACCAGAACTGGTGGGAGCGCAAGCGCGAGGTGGACACCGTGGCGCTCCACCGCCGGCACAAATAGACGCAGGCGGTGCCGAATCCGGGCGGTGTACGATCGCCGCCCTCGCATCGCAGGTCCTGTCACGAGGCGAAGAGCGCCACGGCAACTCACGGGAACCGTCATGTCAGACAATCAACCCGGCAGCAACTCTCTACCCACCCTCGCCATGCTCGGCGCCACCGGCGACCTCGGCGGCGGTCTCGCCCGGCGCTGGGCCGCGGCCGGCTACTCGATCGTCATCGGCTCGCGCTCGCGGGAGAAGGGCGCGGGCTCGGCCGAGGACGTGAACGAGCAGCTTCGCGCGCAGGGTCTGCCGCCCTCGGTCCGCGGCACGGACAACCTGAGCGCCGCCGAAGAAGGCGACCTCGTCGTCCTCACGGTGCCGTATGCCTTCCAGCGCGCCACGCTGGAGGCGGTGCGCGACGCGCTCCAGGGCAAGATCCTCGTCGACTGCACGGTGCCGCTGGTCCCCCCGAAGGTCGCGCGGGTGCAGCTTCCCGAGGAGGGCTGCGCCGCGGTCATCGCCCAGCAGGCCGTGGGCCCGGACGTCCGGGTGGTCTCGGCCTTCCAGAACGTCGGCGCCGCCCATCTGCGCGAGGACGACGCGGTGGACTGCGACGTCCTGGTGACCGGCGACGACCCGGCGGCACGCGCAGAGGTCATCGAACTGATCGAGGCGCTCGGGATGCGCGGCTGGCACGCCGGGCCGCTCGACAACGCCGCGGCGGCCGAGGCCCTGACGTCGATCCTCATCCAGTTGAACCGGAAGTACGGAATTGCCGGCGCGGGGCTCCGAATCACCGGCGAGGTGACCCGCACGCCCTGAGCTTCGCCGGCCTAGCCGTCGTCGACCATGCTGACCCTCAAGTCCGTACCCGGCCTGCCTGACATCCAACCGGGCGACGATCTGGCCGCCCTGATCGCGGAGATGATGCGCCAGGCGCGCCTGAAGTTGCGCGCCGGCGATGTACTCGTCGTTGCCCAGAAGATCGTCTCCAAGGCGGAGGGTCGAATCGTCGAACTCGCGACAGTGGAACCGCGTGCCGAGGCCGTGCGGCTGGCGGCGGAATGCGACAAGGATCCGCGACTGGTCGAGCTCGTGCTCCGGGAATCGACCGAGGTGCTCCGCACCGTGCCGGGAGTCATCATCGTTGAGCACCGACTCGGCCTCGTGCTGGCGAACGCGGGGATCGACCAGTCGAACCTGCGGCCCGGCGACGACCACGGTTACGCCCTGCTCCTGCCGGAGGATCCGGACGCCTCGGCGGCGGCTCTGCGTGAAGCCCTCGCGGCCCGTTTCGGAATCGAGGACCTCGGCGTGATCATCAACGACAGCGTCGGCCGGGCCTGGCGGCTCGGCACCGTGGGGCTCGCGATCGGCGTCGCCGGCATGACCGCCCTGTGGGATCTGCGCGGCGACCGCGACCTGTTCGGCCGCGAACTCCTCGTGTCGGAGACCGGCCTCGCCGATCAGGTAGCGAGCGCCGCTCAGATCGTCCAGGGCGAAGGCGAGGAAGGCGCGCCCGTGGTCCGCGTCCGCGGTCTGAAGAAACTCGGACCGGCCCAGACCGCCCGCGCCCTGTTGCGGCCCCGCGACCAGGACCTGTTCCGGTGAGTTCAGGCGCCGGTCCCTACCGCTGTCTCGCGCTTTCCGGCGGCGTTGGCGGCGCCAAGCTGGCACTCGGGCTGTCGCGGGTCGTTCCGCCTGAAGCGCTGACGATCGTCTGCAACACGGCGGACGACTTCGATCATCTCGGGCTCCGGGTCTGCCCCGATCTCGACACGGTGATGTACACCCTGGCCGGCATCTCCAACCGCGTCACTGGATGGGGTCAGGCGCACGAGACGTGGTCCTTCCTCGAGGCGCTTTCCCAGCTCGGCGGCGAGACCTGGTTCCGGCTAGGCGACCGGGATCTGGCGACCCACGTCGAGCGCACACGAAGACTACGGACCGGCGAGAGCCTGACGGCGGTGACGGACGCGCTGTGCCGCCCACTCGGCATCGAAGCGACCGTGCTTCCGATGAGCGACGATCCGGTGCGCACCGTCGTCGGCACGCCCGACGGCGAGCTCAGCTTCCAGCACTACTTCGTGCGCGACCGCTGTGCCCCGGCGGTGACCGGTTTTCGGTTCGAGGGCGTCGATGCCGCGCGCCCGGCGCCGGACTTCCTGGCCGCCCTGAAAGACGACGCGATGGCGGCAATCGTCATCTGCCCATCGAACCCCTTCGTCAGCGTGGATCCCGTGCTTGCGCTGCCGGGAGTCGAGGTGGCGCTCCGGAGCACGCGGGCGCCGGTCATCGCGGTCTCCCCCATCGTCGGCGGTGCGGCGATCAAGGGCCCGGCGGCCAAGATGATGACGGAGCTCCGGATGCCCGTCACGGCGGCCGCTGTTGCCCGCCACTACCTGGACCGTAGCCTCCTGGATGGCTTCGTCGTCGACCATGCGGATACCGCCGAGGCGGCGGAGATCGAAGGCGCGGGCCTGCCGACCCTGGTCACCGGCACGGTGATGGAGAGTCTGGCCGATCGGGAGCGTCTGGCGCGCGAAGTGCTCGACTTCGCCCGGAGTATTGCCGCACCGGATCGCCGGCCGTGAACGCGGGCGGTCTCTGGGCGGTTCTACCGGTCAAGGCCTGGTCCGAGGCCAAGCGCAGGCTGTCGCCGATCCTGAGCGGCGAGGAACGGCAGGCATTGGCCCGCTCGATGCTGGACGACGTGCTCGGCGCGATCGCCGGCGCCGCCCGGGTCACGGGAACGCTTGCGGTCACCGCGGACAGGGTCGCTGCGAGCTACCTGGAAGGGGCCGGGTGCGAAGTTCTCGCGGAGCCCAGACGCGGCCTGAACCGGGCACTGGGCACCGCCGCGGACGAGCTGCGGCGGCGCGACGCGTCGACCATGCTGGTCCTGCCCATCGACCTGCCGCTTGTTGTGGCCGGCGATCTCGACCAGCTCTGCGGCCACCATCTGGACCAGGCGGCAGGCCGAAGCGGCGGCTCGGCTGCGCGGCCGACCGTCACCGTGGCGCCTGACCGGTTTCGCTCCGGCACCAACGCCCTCGTCTGCTCGCCGCCCGGCTGCATTCCGTTCCGCTTCGGCGACGGCAGCTTCCATGCCCACCTCCGGGAAGCGGAGCGGGCGGGAGCGGCCCACTCGAGCCTCGTCCTGGCGACCCTCGGACTCGACGTGGACCATCCGGACGACCTGGCGGAACTGCTAAGGCTCGACCACTCCAGCCGCACCGGAGATCTTCTGCGCCGGCTCGGCGCGCCGGCACGGCTCGAGAGCCCACTGAACCGGGACTGATACCGTTCGCTATCCGCCGTTGGCGCGCTCTTCCCGCCATCACAGCCATGCCGCAGCAGCTCAGCGCGTTCCTGGACCGCCGCCCGACCCCCGACGAGGCCCGTGCGCTTGCCCGCATCGAGCCGGGCGCCGGCCTCGAACGGTTGGTCGAGATAGCCGGTGAGCTGCGGGACCGCGGCCATGGCGACCTCGTCTCCTATTCGCGCAAGGTCTTCCTGCCGCTGACGCACCTGTGCCGGGACATCTGCCACTACTGCGTCTTCGCCCAACCGCCGAAGAAGGGCGAGGCCGCGTACATGCCGCTCGATTCCGTGCTGAGCCAGGCCCGCCTGGCCGCCCAGGCCGGTTGCAAGGAAGCGCTGTTCACCCTCGGCGACAAGCCGGAACTGAGGTACCGGGCGGCCCGCGACGGCCTGGCCGAGCTTGGCCACGAGACCACCCTCTCCTACCTGCGGGAGGCGGCGGAACGAGTGCTGCTCGAGACGGGCCTCCTGCCCCACCTGAACCCGGGGCTGATGACCGCTGAAGACCTCGAGCGTCTGCGGCCGGTGGGCCCGTCCATGGGCATCATGCTGGAGAGCGTCTCGATGCGGCTGCACGAGAAGGGCCAGGCCCACTACGGCTGCCCCGACAAGGTGCCGTCGAGGCGGCTCGAGACACTGCGGCTCGCCGGCGAAGCCCGCGTGCCCTTCACTTCGGGCATCCTGATCGGGATCGGCGAGACCCGCGAAGAACGGATCGACGCCCTGCTCGCCATGCGCGACCTGCACGACGAGTACGGCCACATCCAGGAAGTCATCGTTCAGAACTTTCGGGCCAAGCCGGAGACCCGGATGGCCAGGGCGCCCGAGCCCACCCTGGAGGACCTGCTCTGGACGATCGCCGCGGCGAGGCTGGTGTTCGGGCCGGAGATGCACATCCAGGCGCCCCCCAACCTGAGCCCCGGCGTGCTGCCGCGGCTCGTCGATGCCGGCATCGACGACTGGGGCGGCGTCTCGCCGGTCACCCCGGACTTCGTCAACCCCGAGGCGCCCTGGCCGCACCTCGAGCGCCTTGCCGAGGAGACCGCCGCGGCCGGCAAGACCCTGGTCGAGCGCCTGACGGTCTATCCGGAGTGGGCACTCGACGGGGAGCGCTGGCTCGACGACGGCCGGGGCCAGAGCCGGGAGATCCGCCGCATGGGCGGCGTGCGCGCCGCGGTGCTGCAGCGGCTCGACGCCACCGGTCTGCCGCGCACGGACGAGTGGTCGCCCGGCGAACAGACGCCGCCTCCACGCGACGTCCTGGATGCGGTTACTGCAACGGCGGCCCGGAACGGCAACGGCAGCGGCCACGGCGCCGCCGCCGGGGTTTCAGCGCCCGTCCAGGCGATCCTCGGCCGAGCCCGTTCGGGTCAGGATCTGACCGAAGATCAGATCGCCGCCCTGTTCCACGCCCGCGGCGCCGACTTCACCGCGATCTGTTCGGCCGCGGACGCCATCCGCCGCGAGGTGAACGGCGACACGGTGAGCTACGTCGTCAACCGGAACATCAACTACACGAACGTCTGCTACTTCAAGTGCCAGTTCTGCGCCTTCTCCAAGGGGAAGCTGAGCGAGAATCTGCGCGGCAAGCCGTACGACCTGGAACTCGAGGAGGTCATGCGTCGCACGGTCGAGGCCTGGCAGCGCGGCGCGACGGAAGTCTGCATGCAGGGCGGCATCCACCCGGACTACACCGGAGAGACCTATCTCGGAATCTGCCGGGCGGTGAAGGAGGCGGTGCCCGAGATCCACGTCCACGCCTTCTCTCCGCTCGAGGTCTGGCAGGGCGCCGCGACCCTCGACATGCCGCTGCGGGACTACCTGCTGCTGCTCAAGGAAGCGGGCCTGGGCACCCTGCCCGGCACCGCCGCCGAGATCCTCGACGACGAGATTCGCGCGATCATCTGCCCCGACAAGCTGAACACGGACCAGTGGCTCGAAGTCATGGAAACCGCCCACGGCGTCGGCTATCGCACGACAGCGACGATCATGTACGGCCACGTCGACGGCCCGCGAAACTGGGCCCGGCACCTGCTCAGGCTGCGCGCCCTCCAGAAACGGACGGGCGGTTTCACCGAGTTCGTGCCGCTCCCGTTCGTCCACATGGAGGCGCCTCTCTACCTCAAGGGCCGCGCCCGCAAGGGGCCGACCTTCCGCGAGGCCATCCTCATGCACGCGGTCGCCCGGCTGGCGCTTCACCCCTGGTTCGAGAACGTCCAGGCCTCCTGGGTCAAGATGGGTCCGGAAGGCGTCGCGGCCTGCCTCCGGGCCGGCGTGAACGATCTCGGCGGCACGTTGATGAACGAGAGCATCACCCGGGCCGCGGGTTCCGAGCACGGCCAGGAACTCCCGCCGTCCGGCATGGAGGCGCTGATCCGAAGCGCCGGCCGCGTTCCAAGACAGCGCACCACGCCCTACGGCACACCGCCTCCGGAACGCGTCGAGGCGTCGTTCCAGGCTGCGGAACTGGCCGCCGTGCTGAACAACCCGGCTCACCGCTACGAGCGCGACGGACCGTTGCGCCTCGTCCGTCCGGGCCTGGACGGTTCCTGACCCGGCCGGCGGACGCCAGCCCCTGCCTCGACGGCGCATGAACGACGGGTCTCACTCCGTTCGCCGCCACCTGCGTATCGCCGTCGACGAGTACGACGCGGCGATTCGCCGGTTCATCCCCGGCTACGAGGAGATGCTCGCCGAAGTGGCAGACGCCCTGAGACCGGTAGCGCCGGGCTTGATCATCGATCTTGGCGCCGGCACCGGAGCGCTCTCCGAGGCGATTCTCGACTCCGTGGGCGGCGCCGTCCTGGAACTGATCGACGTCGACCCGGAGATGCTGAATCAGGCCCGCACGCGCCTCGCCCGCTTCGGCGATCGGGCGCGCTTCACGGAAGGCTCCTTTCTCGAACCCCTGCCCCGCTGCAGGGGCGCCGCCGCGTCGCTCGCCCTGCACCACATTCCGCTGATGGAAACGAAGCAGGAACTCTACGGCCGTGTCTTCCAGACGCTCGAACCCGGCGGCATCTTCGTCAACGCGGACGCCACGATGCCCAGGGAGCCCGCCGCCCGGGAAGCGACCTGGCGCGGCTGGGCCGACCACCTCGTGGCCAACGGCATCGACGAGCGCCGCGCCTTCGAGCACTTCGAGGAGTGGTCGGAGGAGGACACCTACTTCCCGATCGAAGACGAGCTGGCAGCCGTCGCGGCAGCCGGCTTCGCGGCAGAGTGCACCTGGAGCGAAGTCGGCATCACGGTCGTCGTGGGCCGTAAGCCCGGCTGAGCGCCGGAAACGCTAGAGCACCGCCTCCGCGATCGCCTCCAGCGCCTCCGGCTGCCGGCAGCCGAGCACCATCGATGCGACCTGGCCGTTGCCGGCGGCTTCCTTCCAGGCCGCGAGCCGGTCCACGATCCGCTCCCGCGGGCCAACCAGGGCGACGTCGTCGACCAGTGCGTCGGGCACGGCGCCGACGGCCTCGCTCTTCTTGCCGCCGAGGAAGTTGTCCTGGATCCGCTTCGCGTCGTCCGGGTAGCCGAGGCGCTTGGCGTAGTCGTTGTAGAAGTTCTTGTCGCGCGCGCCCATGCCGCCGATGTACAGGGCCATGCTCTGCTTGACGGGCGTGCGGCACTGCTCCACGTCGTTGCCCATGACGACGGTGACAAAGGGCATGACCTTGAAGTCCTCCAGGCTCTTGCCGTTGCCGGCGGCCGCGAAGCCGCGTTCGAGGGCATCCTCGATCAGGTCGTAGCGTTCGGGATTCATCCAGATCGGGAAGACGCCGTCCGCGACCTCGGCGCTGCACGCCAGGCCGTTCGGGCTGATCGAGGCGGTGTAGATCGGAATCGAGGTGTCCGCCGCCAGGATGCTCCGGAGCGGCTTGCCGAGACCCGTTCCGTCCTCGCCGCGATAGGGCAACTGGTAGTGGTAGCCCTCGTGAGTCACCGGCTCCTCGCGGGCGAAGACCTTGCGCATGATCTCGATGTACTCCTTCGTGCGCGTCAGCGGCCGGCCGTAGGCGACGCCGTGCCAGCCTTCGATGACCTGCGGGCCGGACGGACCGAGGCCGACCAGGAAGCGCCCGCCGGAGAGCTGGTTCAGGGTCATGGCGGTCATCGCGGTCATCGCCGGGCTGCGGGCCGGCATCTGCATGATCGCCGTGCCGACCTTGATCTTCTCCGTCTGGGCCAGGATCCACGACGCCGTGCTCACGGCATCGGAGCCGTAAGCCTCCGCGGTCCAGACCGACGTGAAGCCGGCGCTTTCCGCCTGCCGGATGCGATCGATGTCGATGGTGATCTGGCTGCCGAAGGCGCCAGCGAGCAGTCCTAGTTCCATGGTCCGGTCTCCAGGGTTCTGAGTCTCTATCTGGGGGTTCCAGGGAGCGAAACGCGCGCGAGGCTAGCAGGTCGCCGGCAGGTCGGACATAGACTGCGCTCCGATGGTCGAGACACCCCGACAGCCGGGCGGTCCCGCCGGCCGCGGGCGCAAGCCGCGCAGCCAGGTGCTGTGGCCGCTGGCCTTCATCACCCTGATCCTGGGCATGGTCGCGGTCATCGTGGTCGGGTACGTGATCATCCGGCTGACCCAGGTGCCCGGCGACATGGTCGAAAGCGGCCGGGAACTCGGCCGCGCGGCCGTGCAGAGCGTCGAGCGCATCGCCCGGGCGTTCCGGACCGGCAGCGTGCAGACCTCCTTCGTGAGCTACGCCACGGAGGTTTCGGGCAGCTCCTTCCTCCAGTTCGCCTCGCTCGACCAGACCGAAGTCCTGGAGCGCACGGACTCGGCCAGCCTGCTCTGGGGCCGGCTCAGGCTGCCCGACGTGGTCGTCGAGGCGCGAGTCCCGGTCCGTTACACCTACTACCTCGACCTGGAGGACGAGTGGTCGCTGACCCTCGAGGAAACGACGGTCCACGTCCTGGCGCCCGGCGTGCGAGCCAACCGGCCGGCCGTGGACGCCTCGGCGATCGAGTACCGCGTTCAGGGGGATTCGATCCTGCGCGACGAGGAAGCGGTCCTGGAGCAGCTCAGACTCCGCATCACGGACCAGTTGGCGGCCCGCGCGGGCGAGAACATCGCCCTGGTGCGCGAACTGGGACGGCGTCGAACGGCCGACTTCGTGCGCACGTTCCTCCTGTCGCAATTCGGCGAGGACGTGGAGGGATACCGGATCGAGGTCCGTTTCCGCGACGAAGTCGATCTTCCCGGGTCGCCCGAGTCCGCGCCCGAGCTTCCGCGGGGCATAACCGAGGAAGAGCGGAATTGACCGACCGGTTGGCGCGCCAGCGCCAGCGACTCCGGGCACGACAGGCGGACCGCTTCGGCCGCATGGCGGAGCAGGTCCACGTCCACAACCCCTTCTACCGCTCGAAGTGGGCGGCAGCCGGGTTCGACCGTCCGCCGTCGCTGGACGACCTGCCGGAGCTGCCCTTCACCACGAAGGACGAACTCGCCGCCGACCAGGAGATGAACGCACCCTGGGGCACCAACCTGACCTTTTCCCTGGACCGGTACGTCCGCGTCCATCGAACCTCGGGCACGACGGGCCGGACCCTTCGCTGGCTCGACACGCCGGCGAGTTGGCAGTGGTTTCTCGACTGCTGGCTCGCGGTCTACGACGGCGCCGGCGTCACCGCCTCCGACCGCGTGTTCACCGCCTTCGGCTTCGGACCCTTCATCGGCTTCTGGACCGCGTTCGAGGCGGCACAGCAGCTTGGCTGCCTGGTCATGCCAGGCGGGCACCTCAGCACCGACCAGCGCCTGCGGCTCATGCTGGACGACGAAGCCACGGTGCTGCTGTCCACGCCAACCTACGCCCTGCGCCTGCTGGAGGTCGCCTCGACTCTCGGCATCGACGCCGCCGGAAGCGCCGTTCAGCGAACGATCCACGCCGGCGAACCGGGCGCGGGCGTGCCGCCGGTCAAGCGACAGCTCGAGGCCGGCTTCGGCGCGCGCGTCTTCGACCACGCCGGAGCGACGGAGGTCGGTGCCTGGGGCATCCCCTGCGGAGTCGGCGAGCATCTCCACATCCTCGAAGACGAGTTCGTCGTCGAGTGGCTCGACCGGTCCACCGGCGAACTGATCGACCCCCTGGACCCGGACGCCGGTCCAGAGCCGGTCCTGGCCGAACTCGTGCTGACCAACCTGGGCCGGATCGGCAGCCCCGTCATCCGCTATCGCACGGGCGACGTGGCCCGGCTGTGCGCCGCCGGCTGTCCCTGCGGCCGGCCCACCGTGTACCTCGACGGGGGCGTCCTCGCCCGAGCCGACGACATGTTCATCGTCCGCGGCGTGAACGTCTACCCGAGCGCCGTGGACGCGCTGATCCGCGAGGCCGGCGGCGTCGCCGAGTACCGGGCCACCGTGCGGCGGCGCCGGCAGATGGCCGAAGTGGAGTTGGAAGTCGAACCGGATCCGGGCGGCGATCCCGGAGCCGTACGGGCCCGGCTTCAGGACCTGCTCGAGGAGCGCCTCAGCCTGCGCGTGCCGGTGCGCATCGCGAACGCCGGCTCCCTGCCCCGCTATGAGCTGAAGGCAAGCCGCTTTACGTTCGTGCAGCCGTAGAGACCGCGGCGAGCGGCCGGTTCAGAACCGCGAGGGCGACGAAGAGGACCGCGCCCACGCCGTTCACGGCGATCCCCATCGCCGGCCCCCCAAGGTCCGGGACGAGCAGCAGAGCCGCCGCGACCAGCATCAGCACCCGCAGCGGCGTACTCAGCTCGGCGCGGAAATAGCCGCTGACCCCGGCGGCCAGAGCCAGGATGCCGACCACTGCCGCGCCCAGGGCCAGCAGCAGGGGCGGCAGACCCGCCGCGCCGGCCGCGAACAGACTCCCGCCGCCCCCGTCCATGAGCAGCAGCGCCGGCCGATACACGAACATGAAGGGCAGCGTGAAGCCGACCAGGGCGAAGCGGAACGCCGCCAGCGCCGTGGGCATGACCGGGGCCTGAGCCAGGCTGGACGCCGCGTAGGCGGCAAGCGCGACCGGCGGCGTGACCATGGACATCATCCCGAAGTAGAAGATGAACAGGTGGGCGGCGAGTGGAATCACCCCGAGCTCCGACAGCAGGGAACCCATCAGCGTCGCCATGAGCAGATAGCAGACGACGGACGGTACGCCCATGCCGAGAACGAGCGAAGTGACCATGATCCCGAGCAACGCCAGGAACAGGTTCGTGGCGACGACCGACTTGATCGCGGCGCTGAAGTCCACGGCGATACCCGTCTGCTGGACGATCCCGATGATCGTGCCCACGCAGGCGCTCGCCGCGACCAGTGGAATCCCGTTGCGCGCCGCCCTGGTGAACGCGCCCAGAATGTGAGGCCTCCAGGCGTGGTGGATCAGACCGAACACCATCAGGCCGAGCATCGCCACGATGCCCGAAGACAGCCACGACTCGAAGACCTGGCGGAAGGACGGGTCGGCCGGCGTGTCCGCCCAGACCAGTTGATGGAAAACGGCAACCGCGCCGAAGCAGCCGAGCGTCAGGTACCGCAGCCTCCGGGGGAGTTCGAACTCCTTGCGCAGGACGGCCAGGAGCAGGATCACGATCAAGGAGCCGGTAACCGCCCGGAACGGCGAGAACCGCAGCAGGAGGAGGAGGATCAGAGCCCCGAGCGCGGAGACGAAGACGATCGCGTCGAAGCGACGCACCGGCGGCGGCTCGCCTTCCCGTTCCGGCGTCCCGACCCGTCTAGCGTAGAAGTGGACGATCAGGAAGATGGACAGGTAGAAGAGCACCGCCGGCAGCAGCGCCGCTTGCACGATCTGCAGGAACGTGACCTGCGGCTCGATGATCTCGAGCATCATGTAGGCGCCGGCGCCCATGACCGGCGGCACCAGCGCACCGCCCGACGCCGCGGCGGCCTCGACCGCCGCCGCGACGTGCCGCCTGAAGCCGTTGCTGCGCATCATGGGAATCGTGAAGGCGCCGGTCGTCACCGCGTTCGCGACCGCGCTGCCGGACAGGGAGCCCAGGAGACCGCTGCTAAGAACCGCCACCTTCGCCGGTCCGCCGGGCTTGGTTCCGAACACCCGTTCGGCGAAGCGCATGATGAACTGGGTCGCCCCGGACATCTCCAGGAAGGCGCCGAAGACGACGAACAGGAAGACGTAGCGGAACATGACGGAGGCCGCGGGGCCGAACACGCCCAGGCTCTGCAGGAACGTCGTGCCGACGACGTCCCGGGGATTCTGGCCGGCGTGGGGGAAGAGCCAGTCGGGCAGCACGGGCCAGCCGTTGCGGAGGCTGTAGTAGCAGTACAACGTGTGGGCGACGAAGACCAGAGCCAGAGCCGGCACGATCCAGCCAATGCTGCGGCGGGCCGCCTCGAGGACGAGAATCAGGCCGACCAGCCCGAGCGCGATATCCGCGCCGGTCTCGATCCCGGCCCGGTTTCCGAGCGATCGACCTCCCGACCAGAGATGCTCGAAGGCGGGCTCGGTCTGCACGACGACGTACGCACAGGCTCCTGCCGCCGCGAGGCCAAGCACCAGATCGAGGCCGCGCAGCCATCCGTTCGAGGCGAGCCTCGCGTGCACGGGAAAGGCAAGGAAACAGAGCAGCAACCCGGCGCCGACGAACACCGCGAGGGACGACTGCGGCAGCAGGACGCCGTAGTTCACTTCGAACAGGACGAAGAAGCACAGCCCGACGCCCAGCGCCGCGATCAGGGCGCGCCGGAGGGTCTCAAGCCGCGCATCCGGCTGAGACGCCGCCTCACCGGCGACCTTCCGGGACTGCTCGGCCGCGCTCAACCCGCGTCTTCGGGCCAGACGCCGATCTCGCGGTAGTACCGCTCGGCGCCCGGATGGAAGGGCGTGCCGGTGTCGCGAGCGGCGTTCGCCTCGTTGATCGCTCGGCCGGCGGGGTGTCTGTCGGCGATCGCCTGACGGTTCTCCCAGATCGTCCTGGTGATCTCGTAGATCAGATCCTCATCCGCGTCGGCGGAGGTGATGAGGTGCATCGAGCCGACGTTGAGCCCCGGATAGTCCTCCGTGAGGTCCGAGTACGCGTCCGCCGGGATCACGGCAAGCTGGAAGAACGGATAGTCCCTGGCGAGTTGCTGCCGCTTCTCCTCGTCGAAGGGCAGGAAGAGGATGTCGTGGGTACTGGAGGCCTGGGTTACCGCTCCAGTCGGCACCGCTCCGCCGAGGAACGCGGCGTCGATCGAACCGTCACCGAGCATGTCGACCGCTCCGCTCTGGGTGCCGTACACCTGGGTGAAGTCGTCGTAGGTCACGCCGTGGGCAGCGAGCAGCGGCTGCACGAACATCTCGAATCCCGCACCGGCGACGCCGACCATCGCGCGTCGACCCGCCAGGTCGCTCATCTTCGTCAGGCCCGAATCGGTCTTGGTGATGAAGGTGGCGATGTTCGGTGCCAGAGTGACTACCGTGCGGATGTCGTAGCTTTGCTCCCAGCCCGACTCACCAAGGACCGCGAAGTAGCTGATCGCCGAGTTCGACATGGCGAGTTCCAGTTCACCCCGCACCAGCCGTCGGATGTTCTCCTGCGACCCCTTCGTGCCGCGGGGCTGCACCCGCCATTCGTTCTCGCCGCGGTTCTCGTTCAGGACTTCGGCGATCGCGCCGCCGACGACAGGAAAGGCGCCGCCCACCGGCGCCGTCCCCATGCTCAGGAACCGCGGGCCGGCCGAAGCGCCGTCGCCGGGATCGCCGCCGCCGCAGGCGAGGAGCGGAAAGAACGCCAGAAGCGCAGCGAGGCAGCGAATCTTCATCGGGGGAACTCCGTGACTGCTGGAGGGTCTGTGGGCCCGCGGGCGGAGCCCGTGATCATACTCTGCCGGTCATCCCCTCTCAGCCGCCCGGCTCGGCGATGCAGTAGAGGAAGCTCGCGGTGCGCAAATAGAGGCGGCCGGGAGCCGCGCCGAGCGACGACAGGGTGAACCCCTGGACCTGGTTCCGCGCGAGGATCTCGAACTCCGGGCCGTCGCGAACCACCGTGGTCACACCGTCCTCGCTCGTCGCGTAGACCTTGCCGTCGGCCACCAGCAGCGAGGCACTGTAGGTGCCCGGGGCCAGGCGCTGGTCCTTCCAGACCGGCTCGCCGGTCAGTGCATCGAGTCGCGACAGCAGACCGTTGTCCCGTAGCAGGTAGAGCGTCTCGCCGTCGGTGGCCGGCGTTGGCACGTCCGGGCCGCGGTCGGTCTCCCACAGGATCTCCGGCTCGCCGCCGTCTCCGAGCCGCAGCGCCTTCATCGGACTCACGCGGGTGGGAACGAAGACCAGATCGCCCGCGGACACCGGCGATGCGACGACCCGGTACATCGGGCTGTTCCGCGGGTTGAAGCCCTCCACTCGCCACAGCTCGCGGCCGTCCTGCGGGTCGTGGCCGGTCGCGACGTCGCCACCGTTCAGCACCAGGACATGTCCGTCACCGCTTTCCACGAGGGCCGGCGTGATGTAGGCGTCCGGCGACTCCATCCGCGCGTTCGTGGGCCGCTCCTGCCTCCAGACCGTCTCGCCCGAAGCGGCATCGATCGCCAGGAGGTAGGACGGGTCGTCCGTCTTCATGCCGTGAAGAACAGGCACGAAGAGCACCTTCTGCCACAGGAGAGCCGACGAACCGTAGCCGTGGTTCAGTCCGAAGGCGCCGTAGTCCTGCTCCAGTTCACGGGCCCAGAGCTGGTTGCCGTCGAAATCGTACGCCTGAAGCGCTCCCGTGCCGGTCAGCACCCAGACCCGTTCGCCGTCCGTTACCGGCGACGGCGACGACATGTTGTGCTTGCGCTGGAACCGGTTGCCGCCTCCAACCTTTCGCTGCCAGACGATGTCCCCGGAATCCGCGTCGACCTGCCACAGAAAGAGGTCGTCCCCCTCGGCCACATTCAGGAAGATCCGCTCGCCAACCACGATCGGCGTCGAGCCCGACCGATCCGGAAGCGGCAGCTTCCAGACGATGTTCCGCTCGGCTGCGCCGTCGTGCGACCACTCCAGCGGTAAACCGGTGTGCTCGCTGTAGCCGTTGCGCTCGGGGCCGCGCCAGTTCGGCCACTCCGATTCCCCGAACGTCGCGACGGCGACGAGAACGGAAACGGCAGTGCACAGAACGCGCGCAGCGCAACGGGACCGGACCGCGGATTCAAGTCGAATACGCCTCATGCCGCCTCCCTGGCCACAGCGGGTTCACCGTCGTCCTCGCCCGCGGCGTCGTCCGTCGCTTCCGAGGCCTCGGGCATGAGCAGGACCTGGACCAGATTCTCGCCGCCGAGGTAGTCGTGAGCGGCGCCACGAATCATCTCGGCGTCGAGCTGGTCGAAGAGTTCTTCATACTCCAGGATGACGAGGGGATTCTCGTCGAACTGGTACACGGTCTGCAACACACCCAACCAGAAGCCGTTCGTCTCCTTGGCCGTTTCCCGTCCGCGGCGTTGCTGCTCCTGGATCTGCGCCACCTCTTCGTCCGTCGCCGGGTCCGTGCGGATCCGGGCAATCTCCTCGTCGACCGCCTGAAGTAGCTCCTCGACCCGTTCCGGGTCGCATCCGAACATGATCTGCACCGCGAAGGCGGAAACCGGGATCCTGTCCGAGCCCGAGGCCACGTTCGCGCCGTAGGTACCGCCCAGCTCCTCCCGAAGGCGTTCACGCAGACGGTCCCGCAGCAACGAAACCATCGAGTTCAGTCGATAGCGGTTCAACTGGCTCTGCTCGAAGGGACCACTGAAGACCAGCGCGACCTGGCTCTGTTCCTCCAGTCCCTTGTAGACGGTCCGTTCGACGCGGCCCTCCGGCGTCCGCACGCCCACGTCTCTCCAGGCTTCCTCGCGGCCGGTGGACGGCAGGCCGCCGAGCCAAGTCTCGACCAGGGGTTCGATCGCATCGAGGTCGAAGCTGCCGGCGAAGAAGAACGTGAAGTCGGAGAAGTCCCGGAACCGGTCCTCGTAGACGGCGAAGATCCGCTCCTGATCGAGTTCCGCCAGCATCTCCTCGGTGACGATCCGCCGTCGTGGGTGTTCCTGGGTCAGGATCTCCTGCAGGGCCTTCGCCCAGGAGTATCTGGGCATCGCACTCTGGTTGCGCAGGAGCGCACCCTGCCGGGTCAGGAAGGACTCGTAGGCTTCCGCGTCGCGGCGAGGCGAGGTTCCGCTCAGGTAGATCAGCTCGAAGAGCGTCTCCAGGTCCTTGGGCGAGCCCCGGCCGCTGATGCCCTCGAAGAGGGGGCCGATGACCGGGCCGACCCGCGCCACCTTGCCGGCCAGGGCCTTGTTCAACTGAGTGAGGCTGAAGTTCCCGAACCCGGAGAGCTGGGCCACCGAGGTAGCCACGTTCGCCTCGAGCCAGTCCTCGTCCGAGACCAGGGAGATGCCTCCAGGGCTGAAGGAGGCGACCAGGATCTCATCGTTCTTGAAGTCACTCGGCCGCAGTACGACCCGGACGCCGTTCGAGAGCAGCCATTCGGTGACCTCGAGTTCCTCGATCGTCGACCGCTCGACGATCCGGCCCGGCGACGGTCGAACGGGCACCAGGGCACCTTCGCCGACATCATCCTCGTAAGCCGCGACCTCCAGCTCTTCGACCCGGTCGAAGGCGGCCAGCAGTTCCTCTTCCCGTGGCTGCTCGAGTCCCTCTTTCTCCGGGCCGCTCGCCAGAATCACTCGGTCGTGGTCGTGGATCCACGAGCCGGCGACAGCGTTGACCTCGGCCAGCTCGATGTCCGGCACGTACCGCCGCGCCAGCTCCCGTTCGTAGGCGATGCCCGGAAACGGCTCCGCGGTCAGGAAGTGGCGCTGGTACTCACCCGTGTAGGCGGCGGAGTGCGTCTTGTCCCGCTCGTCCCAGGCCCGGTCCATCGACCGCAGCGTGTTGACCTTCGCCCGTTCCAGCTCGCTCTCTTCGAACCCGTGCCGCCGGGCTCGCTCCGACTCCGTCAGCACGGCCTCGAGCGCTCGCACCGCGCCACCCTCGCGGGCGCCAGCCGAGAGCACGTAGAGGCTGCGCCTGCGGGCAAGGGTCCCCCTGCTGCTCGTGGCGCCGATGAACGGCGGGTCGGCGTCCTCGGCCCGCTCCGCCAGGCGGTTGTTCAGCATCCCGTTGTAGAGGCCGCGGACCAGCCGCGCCCGGTAGTCGGCCACGGTGACGAACGGATCCGCAGGCCCCTTGTACGCGACCGAGATCGAGGAGCGCGGCAACTCGGGATCGCTGAACACGGACACCAGCGTCTCTTCGTGGGAAGGTATCTCCGCTTCGAACCGCTCCCGCGGTTCGTCCGGCGCCTCCAGCTTGCCGAATCGCTCCCGGATCTCCGCCTCGACCTCGGCCGCCTCGAAGTCCCCGACGGCGACCACGGCCATCAGATCCGGCCGGTACCAGTCCCGGTAGAAGTCCCGCAGCCGGTCTGGCGGGGCTTCCCGCAGCATCTCGGGGTCGCCGATCGGCAGTCGCTCAGCGTAGCGCGAGCCATGGAAGCGGTACGGAATCTCGGCATCCCGGAGGCGCGCGCCGGCGCCCCGATCGCCCCGCCACTCCTCGATGACGACGCCCCGCTCGCGCTCGATCTCCTCGTCCTCAAGGCTCACGCCCGATGCCCAGTCCTCGAGCACCAGCAGGGCCGTGTCGAGAATCTCCGGGTCGTCGGTCGGCACCTCGAGCATGTAGACCGTTTCGTCGAAGCTCGTGTACGCGTTGACGTCGGGTCCGAACCGCATGCCGATGCCCTGCAGGTAGTCGAGCAGCTCCGTCTTCTCGAAGTTCCTTGTGCCGTTGAACGCCATGTGCTCGACGAAGTGCGCCAGACCGCGCTGGTCGTCGTCCTCGAGCACGGAGCCCGCGCGAACGATCAGGCGCAGGAAGGCCCGGTTCTCGGGCCGGCCGTTGGCGCGCACGTAGTAGCGGAGACCGTTGTCCAGTTGACCGGTGAGAACGGCCGGATCCCGCGGCAGGACCTCGGTCAACTCCCAGGTCCATTCGCCCCCGTCGTCCGTCGCTTCCCCGCCGGCGTCCTGCTGCGCCACCGCGGCGAACGCGCCACCGAAGAAAACGGCAAGCCCCACGATTCCGGCCAGGACACCGCTGTTCGCACTGCACCCCGATGGGCTGATCCACTCGGTCATTCGTTCCTCCTCGACCTTCGTCAGGGGCTAGCCCGCCGCGGCCGCCCCGCCGTCCACCCGCACCACCGCACCGGCGGGGAGCGCCTCCACCAACGCGGCGAGCGCCCGGTCCGCGGCGCCGCGGCTGCGGCTGTCCACCGTCAGCTTGACGCGATAGTCCCCGTCCATCACCGGATAGCTGCCTATCTCGACCTCACCGTGAGCGGCGACCACGATGTCCAGCATCTCGGCGATCTCCGTTTCGCGGCACATCGTGTACACCGCACGGCTGTAGAAACGGCGACCGGCCGCCAACCGGTCGCGCAGCAGGGGCAGCTTCATCCGGAAGATCCGGGGCACCCCCGGCAACACGTACACGTTGCCCATCACGACGGAAGGCCAGGGCACATCGGGTGTGCTGACCAGATCGGCGCCCTCCGGCACATCGGCCATTCGCAGGTGGCCCTCGGTGCAGCGCTCCCCCACCATCTCGCGGATCTTCGTCACGAGTTCCGGAGAGCGCACCAGGGGCCGGTTGAAGGCGGCGGCCACCGCCTTCAGGGTCACATCGTCGTGGGTCGGGCCGACGCCGCCCGACGTGATCACGTAATCGAAGCGACCTGTGAGGCGCTGGATGTCGCCGGCAATGCCCGCGATGTCGTCGGGGCAGACGACCACCCGCCGCAACTCGATTCCCAGGCCGAACAACTCCCGGGCGAGCAGCGTCAGGTTCGCCTCCTCCACCTTGCCGGTGAGGATTTCGTTCCCGATGATCAGCGCCGCTGCCGTGGGCATCGGCGTAGCTTATTACCGGCCCTCGAATCGCGGCGACCGGCGCTCGGTCAGGGCCTGCACCCCCTCGCGAGCATCCGCGGTGCGGAAGGTGATCTCCTGCTCCGCGCTCTCCAGCTCGAGCGCCTCCTCGATCGACCGCTCGAAGGCTCCGCGCACCGTCCGCTTGGTCGCCTTGACCGCCACCGGGCCGGCCGCAGCGATCTCCAGCGCGAGGTCCTCCACGACCTGGTCGAAGTCCTCGTCCGCCTCGCGGCTGGCGACGCCCCAGTCGACCGCCGTGGCGGCATCGATCAGCCGGCCGCTGTACAGGAGCTCGGCCGCGCGAGCGGGGCCGATGAGCCGTGGCAGCGTCCAGGTCGCGGCCATCCCGGGGTGGATGCCGAGACGCACGAAGGTCATCCCGACCCGCGCACCGGTCCTGATCACCCGCATGTCGCACCCCAGCGCGAAACAAAGGCCGGCGCCGATCGCGTGGCCGTTGATCGCCGCGATCGACGGCGCCTCGAGGTCGCGGACCGACAGGTAGAGACGGTAGAAGTTCGCGCCGCCGCCGAGGCCGGGGCCCGCGTCGGGCTCTTCGCTGACCTCCTCCTGGATGCTCTTCAGGCTGCCTCCGGCGCTGAACGCGCGGCCGGCGCCGCGCACGATGACCACGCGGGTCTCGTCCCGTTCGTTGATCAGGGGCACGGCGTCCCTGATCTCGGCGCCCATCGCCGAGGTCATCGCGTTCAGCTGCGACGGCACGTTCAGGGTCAACCGCGTGATCGGGCCCTGGTGGTCCACCAGGATGTGATCGAAGCTCATGGCGTGCGTACTCCTTCGGCTATGAGGATTCCGGGGCTAGAATGCGGCGCATGCTAACGATCACCGAGCTGGCACAGAAGAAGGTCGCCGAAGCGATGAAGGACGAGGAGCGCGAGGATCTCGCTCTCCGCATCGCGATCACCGGCCGCGGCGGCGGCGGCTTCCGCTACCAGATGGACCTGGTCGGAGAGGACGAGACCCGGCCCGGCGACGAGGTGCTGGACACCGAAGCGTTCAAGGTCCTCGTCGACGCCGAAAGCGCCCCGGACCTCGAGGGCGCCACGATCGACTTCGTCACCCGGCTGTCGGAGAGCGGATTCAAGTTCGACAACCCGAACTCCGTCTGGGGCGATGGGGTCGCCGCGGACGTCCAGCGCGTCCTCGACGATCAAATCAATCCGCAGATCGCCGCACACGGCGGCTTCGTCACCCTGCTCGAAGTGAAGGACGAGACTGCGTTCATCACGATGGGCGGCGGCTGCCAGGGCTGCGGCATGGCCGACTACACCCTGAAACAGGGGGTCGAGCAGGCCATTCTCGAAGCGGTGCCCGCAGTCCGCCGGGTGCTCGACACGACGGATCACGCTGCCGGCACGAACCCGTACTACGCGCCGTAGCGCCGACGGCGGGCAGCCTGTCCTCCGCCCGTATTGCCGATCCCCCACCGTTGTGGAATAGTCCTCTCTGGTCGAGCGACGCGTTCTGATTCGCCCTCGCTCGCCGGACTAGAGCTCGATCGCCGGAATAGAGCACGTCACGATCGATGGGCACGCACCGTTTCAGGCGGGGATTGAGCCTGCCCATTTCGGGCGCTCCCGAGCAGACGCTGGACGACGCCCCGGCGCCCGGCACCGTCGCGGTCGTCGCTGCCGACTACCCGGGCATGAAGCCCGCGATGCATGTCTCGCCGGGCGATGCGGTACGGCGCGGACAGCTCCTGTTCGAGGACCGCAAGCAGCCCGGGGTCCGGTTCACGTCGTCTGCCGCGGGCACGGTCGCGGCCGTGAACCGGGGCGCGAAGCGGGCTCTGATCTCGGTCGTGGTCCGGGTGGACCCCGGGGATCAGGCGGGCTCCGGCGGCGGCGACTTCTCCAGCTACACCGGCCGTCACCCCGGCGCCCTCTCCCGCGAGGAGGTGGAGGCACTGCTGGTCGAGTCCGGAGACTGGGCCGCCCTCCGGGCTCGCCCGTTCGGACGCACCGCGGCGCCGGGATCGACACCGAAGTCGATCTTCGTCACCGCGATGAGCAGCGAACCCTTCGCACCGGAAGCCGACCGTGTAGCGGAAGGACGGGCTGGTGACCTGGAACGGGGCCTCGCCGCCCTCGCCCGGCTGACCGAAGGTCCGGTCTATCTCTGCCGGGCACCCGGAACGCTGGCCGCAGTTCAGGCAAGCGACCAGGTTCGGATCGAGGAGTTCGTCGGTCCCCACCCCGCTGGCGCGCCAGGGCTGCACATCCACACCCTGGACCCGGTCGATCGCAGCAAACTGGTGTGGCAGATCGGACTCCAGGACACGCTGGCGATCGGCCGCCTGTTCGCGACCGGCGAACCGGACGTACAGCGCGTCGTCGCCCTGGCGGGGCCCCCGGTCCGCAGGCCGCGTCTTTTGCGTACACGACTCGGCGCCTCCCTCGCCGACGTCACGCGAGGCGAGATCGGCGCCGGAGCGGAAGTCGTCCCCGACGATGCCGTTCGGGTCGTCAGCGGCTCGCCGCTCAGCGGGCGCACCGCGATCGGCGAGAACGCTCCGGCCGACCTCCACGGCTATCTCGGCCGCTTCCACGACACGGTCTCGGTGCTCGAGGACGACCACGGCCGTCACTTCCTGGGCTGGCTCCAGCCCGGTTTCGGCGCCTTCTCCCGGGCCCGCGCCTTCGCCTCCTCCCTGCTGCCGCGCAAGTCCTTCCCGATGACGACGACCACCTACGGCTCGCCGCGGGCCATCGTGCCGATCGGCCTGTACGAGAGCGTGTTCCCCTGGGACCTGCAACCGACCTTCCTGCTCAAGTCGCTGGTCGCCGGCGACATCGAGCGCGCGGAGGAACTCGGCTGCCTGGAGCTGCTCGAGGAGGACCTCGCGCTCTGCACCTTCGTCTGCCCCGGCAAGACGGAGTACGGGCCCTACCTGCGCGACGCGCTCGAACTGATCGAGAAGGAAGGCTAGGCAGGCATGAAGTTGCTGCGCCGTATTCTCGACAGGCAGGCCCGCCACTTCGAGCCGGGGGGTCGGTTCGAGCGCTTCTACCCGCTGTACGAAGCTCCCGACACCTTCCTCTACACGCCAGGCAAGACAACGGCGGGCGCCGCCCACGTCCGCGACGCGCTGGATCTGAAGCGCCTGATGATGACGGTCGTCGTGGCGCTCGTGCCCTGCGTGCTGATGGCGATGTGGAACACGGGCCGGCAGATCCACCTGGCGATCGCCGGCGGCGCGGCGCCCCTCTCGAATTGGCGAACCGACGCGATGGAGATGCTCGGGCTGCCGTTCGACGCGACCAGCCTGCTCGCGAACACGGCCCACGGCGCGCTCTACTACCTGCCGGTTCTCGTCGTGACCTTCGCGGTCGGCGGCCTCTGGGAGGGCCTGTTCGCGGTCGTCCGACGACACGACGTGAACGAGGGCTTCCTGGTCACCGGCATGCTCTTCCCGCTCGTCCTGCCGCCGACGATTCCGCTGTGGCAGGTCGCGATCGGCATCACGTTCGGCGTCGTCGTCGGCAAGGAGATCTTCGGCGGCACGGGCTACAACGTCCTGAACCCGGCGCTCACGGCGCGGGTCTTCCTGTTCTTCGCCTATCCGGCCCAGATCTCCGGCGACGCCGTGTGGATCGCGGCCGGCACCTCGGCTCCGCCCGACGGCTACAGCGGCGCCACCGCGCTTGGCGAGATCGCGGTGCTCGAGGCCGCCGAGGGCTCCGACGCCCCGCTGGACGGGCTGTCCGCCATCGAGGGCAAGGTCTCCTGGATGCAGGCCTTCCTGGGCGACATTCCGGGGTCGATGGGCGAGACCTCCGCCCTGGCCTGCCTGATCGGCGCGGCCATCCTGATCGCCACCGGCATCGGTTCCTGGCGGATCATGGTCTCGGCGACGGCCGGTACGGCCGCGATCTCCCTGCTGCTCAACCTCATCGCCTCGAACACGAATGCGATGCTCTCGGTCCCCTTCCACTGGCACGTCGTGCTCGGCGGCTGGGCGTTCGGCATCGTCTTCATGGCCACGGATCCCGTGAGCGCCGCGCAGACGAACCGGGGCCGGTACATTTACGGCTTCCTCGTCGGGGTGCTGGCGATCCTGATCCGCACCGTGAACCCCGCCTTCCCGGAAGGCGTGATGCTCGGCATCCTGTTCATGAACCTGTTCGCGCCCCTGATCGACCACTACGTGCTGAAGGCGAACATCAAGCGCCGCCAGGCGCGTTACGCGCAGTAGAGTCCACTCGACCGGCGGAACTTCTCATGGCAGACCGACAGGCCACCGGCTACACCCTCCTGTTCGCGACCGCGATCTGCATCGTGTGCGGGATTCTCGTGTCCTCTTTCGCGGTCAGCCTGGAGGATCTCCAGGACGAGAACATCGCGCTCGACAAGCAGAAGCGGGTGCTCGAGGCCGTGGGCCTGCTCCAGCCCGGCGAGCCGATCGACGAAGCCCAGGTCGCCGAGCGCTTCGCGCCGATCGAACCGGTGCTCGTCGAGCTCGCCTCGGGCGAAGCGGTGGACGGCGACACGGCGACCTTCGACCAGCAGCGACGCGCCCGGGATCCCGCCACGAGCATGGAAGCCCCCGACAATTTGGCCAAGGTCAAGCGCATTCCCGATCGGGCCCTGCTCTACGAGGTGCGCGGCGATGGCGGCGATCTCGAGATGGTCGTGCTGCCGATCGAGGGCCTGGGGCTCTGGGGAACCCTGTACGGCTTCCTGGCGCTCGACGCGGACACGACGACCGTGCGCGGCATCACGTACTACCAGCACAAGGAGACGCCGGGCCTGGGCGGCGAGGTGGACAACCCGCGCTGGAAGGGCCTGTGGCCCGGACGCAAGGCCTTCGACGAGGACGGCAGGGTCCGTCTGGCGGTGATGAAGGGTCAGGCCAAGAGCGTCGCTGAGGATCCGCACCGCGTGGACGGTCTTGCCGGCGCGACGATCACCAGCAACGGCGTGACGAACATGCTCGAATTCTGGCTCGGCGAGAACGGCTTCGAGCCCTACCTCAACCGGATCCGCGCGGAGGCCAACTGATGGCTGTGAAGAAGAGCGAAGCGGCGCTCGACCCCCTCTTCAACAACAACCCGATCGCGCTCCAGGTGCTCGGCATCTGCTCGGCGCTGGCGGTGACCACGAAAATGGAGACCTCGGTCGTCATGTGCGCGGCGGTCATCTGCGTGCTCACGCTCTCCAACCTGACGATCAGCCTGCTCCGGCACCAGATCCCGAACAGCATCCGGATCATCGTCCAGTTGACCGTGATCGCCTCCCTGGTCATCGTCACCGACCAGATCCTCAAGGCCTACGTGTTCGAGATCAGCAAGCAGCTCTCCGTGTTCGTCGGGCTGATCATCACGAACTGCATCATCATGGGCCGGGCCGAGGCCTTCGCGATGCAGAACCCGCCGTCCCTGGCCATCCTCGACGGCATCGGCAACGGCATCGGCTACAGCGCGATCCTGATGATCACCGCGGTGCTGAGGGAGCTCTTCGGCTCCGGGAAGCTCTACGGCTACTCCGTCCTGCCCACGGTCTCGGAGGGCGGCTGGTACCTGCCGAACGGCCTGATGCTGCTGTCTCCCGCGGCCTTCTTCATCATCGGCGGATTGATCTGGGCTCTACGCGTGTACAAGCCCGCCCAGGTCGAGATGGACGGATAGGGGGTCCGGGACGATGTTCGAGGAATACCTGAACCTGGCCGTGAAGGCCATCTTCGTCGAGAACATGGCTCTGACCTTCTTCCTGGGCATGTGCTCCTTCCTGGCGGTGTCGAAGAAGGTGGAGACAGCCGTTGGCCTGGGCTTCGCGGTGATCTTCGTGCTGACCGTCACCGTGCCGGCCAACAACCTGATCCAGACCCACCTCCTGAACGAAGGGGCGCTCACCTGGATCAGCCCGGAGTTCGCCGGAGTCGACCTGACCTTCCTGAACCTGCTCTGCTTCATCGGCACGATCGCCGCGATGGTCCAGCTCGTCGAGATGACGACCGACCGTTTCTTCCCGGCGCTCCACGCCACGCTGGGCATCTTCCTGCCCCTGATCGCGGTGAACTGCGCCATCCTGGGCGGCTCCCTGTTCATGGTCGAGCGGGACTACGATTTCGGCGAAAGCGTCGTTTTCGGCCTCGGTTCCGGCATCGGCTGGTTCCTGGCGATCGTCTCGCTGGCCTCGATCCGTGAGCGCCTGCGCTACAGCAACGTGCCCCACGGCCTGCGCGGCCTGGGGATGACCTTCGTCATCACCGGACTGATGGCCTTCGGCTTCATGGCCTTCGGGGGCATCCAGCTATGACGACCGTCGTCCTCGGGGTGACGATGTTCACCGTCGTCATCCTCGCCCTGGTCACGATCCTGATGCAGGCGAAGGCCCGCCTCGTCGCCGGCGGCGAAGTGTCGATCCTGATCAACGACGAGAAGACCCTCGCGGCGTCTACCGGCGGCACCCTGCTCGGCACCCTGGCGGAGCACCAGATCTTCATTCCCTCCGCCTGCGGCGGTCAGGGCACCTGCGGCGTGTGCACCGTCGACGTGTTCGAGGGCGGCGGCGCAATGCTGCCGACCGAGAAGACCCACATCAGCCGCCGCGAGGCCCGCGAGGGCTGCCGCCTGAGCTGTCAGGTCAAGATCAAGGAGGACATGAAGATCGGCATCCCGGCCGAGGTCTTCGGGGTCAAGAAGTGGCAGTGCAAGGTCCGCTCGAACGAGAACGTCGCGACCTTCATCAAGGAACTCGTGCTGGAACTGCCCGAAGGCGAGGAGGTGCCCTTCCGCGCCGGCGGCTACATCCAGATCGAGTGCCCACCGCACGTCGTGAACTACAGCGACTTCACGGTGGAGGACGAGTACCACGAGGACTGGGACCGCTTCAAGCTCTGGAAACTGGTCTCCAAGGTCGACGAGACGGTCGTCCGCGCCTACTCGATGGCGAACTACCCGGAGGAGAAGGGCGTCATCATGCTGAACGTCCGCGTGGCGACGCCGCCGCCGCGCGAGATGGACCTGCCGCCCGGCCAGATGTCGTCCTACATCTTCAACCTGAAGCCCGGCGACGACGTGACGATCGCAGGCCCTTTCGGCGAGTTCTTCGCCAAGGACACGGACGCGGAGATGGTATTCGTCGGCGGCGGCGCCGGCATGGCACCGATGCGCTCCCACATCTTCGACCAGTTCCAGCGCATCCACACGGACCGCAAGGTGTCCTTCTGGTACGGCGCCCGCTCCTACCGCGAGGCCTTCTACACCGACCACTTCGACAGGATCGCGGAAAAGAACCCGAACTTCACCTGGCACCTCGCCCTCTCCGACCCCCTCGAGGAAGACAACTGGGACGGCTACACCGGTTTCATCCACCAGGTCCTCTACGACAACTACCTGAAGGACCACCCCGCCCCGGAGGACTGCGAGTACTACCTCTGCGGCCCGCCCCTCATGCTCCAGGCCTGCATGAAGATGCTCGACGACCTGGGAGTCGAGCCTGAGAACATCGCATTCGACGACTTCGGCTAAGAGTGCGCTGCGTGCGCGGGGTCGTTGCTGACACCCGCCAGGCGCGCGTCCGGAGGGAGGGGTCCCAGGTGCCGTTCGCGCTTGTTCGGATTGCGAGGGGTTTGCGCTCACTGCACTCCGCTCGCTCCGGTTGGATGTCGGTTTCCGTAGGGTCTTTGGCCGTCGCTCGCTCCGAGCCACCTGGGACCCCTCCCTCCGGACCCGCACCTGGCTGGACGGCGTCGGGCCGCGCAGCGGTGGGATTCTGCGACTGCGTGTCTTTGCAGACGTGTCTTCGATGGGGATGGGCGCTGCTCCTGGTTTTGTCCGCCCTGCTCCTGAGCTGCGCGCAGGCACCAAACGAGGTGCTGATCCAAGCCCCCACAATGGGTACCTACTACCGCGTGCGCGCGATAGCGGAGGCGGCCGAACACGAGGTGATCCAGGGCCTTGTCGAGGAACGGCTGGCTACGGTGGACAGGGCGATGTCGACTTATCGAGAGGACTCGGAGATCTCTCGCTTCAACCGGCTCGCAGCCGGTGAGTCCCTCGTGTTCTCTGAGGAAACGTGGGCGGTCCTGGAACTCGCCTGGCAGGTGCGGGAGGACAGCGGCGGAGCGTTCGATCCGACGGTGGGACCGTTGGTCGACGCTTGGGGCTTCGGCGCGCCGGGACGCGACGCGGAGCCAACTCCAGTGGCTGATGATCGCCTGGCTGAAATGAGAAGCGCGATTGGAGCTATCGAACTCCTATCCGAGGAGCGGCGAGTGCTCAAGCTCGACGATGGGGCGGCGCTTGATCTGTCCGCGATCGCCAAGGGCTGGGCAACGGATCGGGTTTCGGAAGCGCTCAGCCATGCAGGTTTCGCCAATCATCTCGTCGAAGTCGGTGGCGAGGTCCGCACCGCCGGTCATAGCCCAGCCGGCGACGCATGGCACATCGCGATTGAACGGCCGCCTGTTCGAGTGACCAATCCGACGCCAGGCGACCCCGCCACCGCAACGGAGGACGCCACCCACTCCGGCCTACAAAAGGTCCTCCCCTTCACCGACGGATCCCTGGCGACTTCCGGCGACTACCGGAACTACTGGGAACGGGACGGCATCCGCTACTCCCACACGATCGATCCGAGAACCGGCCGGCCCGTTGAACACGCCCTTGCCTCGACCAGCGTGTTTCACGAGAGCTGCGCCGTGGCCGACGCCCGTGCCACCGCTCTAATGGTCCTCGGTCCGGAGAAAGGCCTGCGCTGGGCCGACCAGAACGACATTGCGGCCCTGCTCCTTGTCTACCGCGAGGACTCGCTGGAAGAACGCCCAAGCGCGGCCTTCCGCGCCCGGTTCGGAACAGCGACCAACCGCTGACTTCCGGCGCAATGAACCCTGTTGGCCGACGCCGTCCAGCCGGTCCGTGGTTCCGTGGGGGAGGGTCCCAGCGGACTCGAAGCGAGCGACGGCCGACGACCCTGCATCGGCTGACGACGAACCGGAGCGAGTGTAGTGGAGTGCGCGCCGTCCTCCCATCTTCTCAGGGAGCGCGCACGGCCGTTGGGACCCTCCCCCACGGGACCCCGGATCGGCGGGTGCCACGGCCGCTGGGACCCCTCCCCACGGAGCCCCGGATCGGCGGGTGCCCTCCACCCTCGCCGCCACTCGCCGGTAGACTCATCGAGTCATGGCGATCCTGTTTCTGAGCATCACCGTCATCGCCGTCTGCGTGGTTCTCATGTCGGTCGGCGTGCTGCTGAGTGGCCGCTGCCTGCGCGGTTCCTGCGGCGGTCCGGATGTTCTCGGACCCGACGGCGAGTCGCTCAGTTGCGCCAGCTGTCCGCTGCGACGGGCGCGGGAGGACACCTGATCGTCACGGAGGGGGGTCCGGAGAGCCCGATCCAGATCACCCATCACGGCGAGGCGCAGCCGTTCTCCCGCGGGTTGCTTGCACGCAGCCTCTACGCGGCCGGACTCGACTTCGACCGGGCCTACAGGCGCGTGGAGCAACTGCAGCGGCAGCTGCAGCACGAAGGCACCACCGGCCTCGAGAAGCGGCGGCTAGCCCAGCGGATCGCGGAACTGCTGGAAGCGGAAGAGGGGGCGGACACTGCTCGACGTTACCGCTTGATCCGTCGCCTGCGACGGCTCCCCAAGCCCCTCGTCATCTACATCGGCGGCGCGGGCGGCACCGGCAAGTCGACTCTGGCGCTCGACCTGGCGCCGCAACTCCGGATCTACCGGATCAACGCGACGGACACGGTGCGCCAGGTGATGAGGATGGTGTTCGCTCCGGCGATCCTGCCGGCTCTGCACGTCTCGAGCTATGAAACGCCTGCCGATCCCACGAGCGACTTCGCTCCAGGCGCCGGCAAGCCCCTGGTAGCGACGCTGGAAGAACAGGCCGCGCGGGTCTGCGTCGGCGTCCGGGCGGTCGTCGAACGGGCGATCGCCGAGAACCTGAGCCTGGTCGTCGAAGGCGTCCATCTCCTGCCCGGTCTGGTTCCGTTCGCCGATCTCGAAGGCGAGGCCTACCAGTTCTTCACCATGCTCTCGACCCCGGACGAGGAGGTTCACCGCAGCCACTTCCTCGCGCGCGAGTCGTTCGCCGGCCGCAGGCCCAACCGGCAGCTCGACCACTTCCGGGTCATCCGCGGCCAGCAGGGCCACCTGCTGGATCTGGCGAAGGAGGCGGGGGTTCCGATCCTCGACACGACGGATCGGGAGGAGTTGCTTCCAACCACGATCGCCCTGCTCGGCCAGAGCCTCTCACAGCGGCTGCCCTGGCTCACCCAGGCGTCGGCGACATCCCTGGGCGAGCGGCGAAGCCCGGCTCTCCTGCTGGTTATCGACGGTCTACCCGACCGGCCGCTCCGTTCGCTCGGCGCACGGACGCCGCTCGAGGCCGCGCACACGCCCACGCTCGACCGGCTGGCTGAGGAAGGCGCATGCGGCCTGGCCGACCCGGTAGCACCCGGCGTGGTTCCCGACACGGCATCCGGAAACCTCGCGCTGTTCGCCCAGTCTCCCCGCGTGATGACCCGAGGGCCGATCGAGGCCCTGGGCGCCGGCCTCAAGCTGAAGACGGGCACGATCGCCATCCGGGGTAACTTCGCCACCCTCGACGAACGTGGCTTCGTCGTGGATCGCCGGGCCGGCCGCATTCGCGAAGGGGCCAAGAAACTCGCGAAGGCAATCGACCGCCTCGATCTGCCGGCCTCGGACCGGGTCAAGGTCCGCGTGCGAGCGACAACGGAGCATCGCATCGCGATCACGCTGCGCGGAGACGGCCTCACGTCGGCCATCGAAGGCTCGGACCCGGGCGACGGTGCTCCCTCCGGACGACCGCTGGCGCCGAGACCCCTCGATCCGAACGACGACAGCGCCGAGCACACCGCGCGCATCCTGGCCCTCTTCGAGCAGGAGGCGCGGCGCGTGCTGGCGCGGCATCCGGTGAACGAGGAACGACGGGAGAACGGCGAACTGCCGGCGAACGCCGTTCTGACCCGGGGAGTCGGCCGGGTCCATCAGCTCCTGCCTCTGGAACCGGGCGGTCTCCCGCTCAGCGCGGCCTGCATCGGCGGCGACCGGACGGTCATGGGCATCGCCTCGGCGCTCGGCGCCTCGGTGATCCGGCGGCGCGGCATGACCGCGAACGTCGACACGGACCTGGCACTCAAGTTCCAGTGCGCCGCGGAGGCCCTCGGCGAACACGACCTGGTCATGATCCACGTAAAGGGCGCCGACATCGCGGCTCACGACCGTCGCCCCGATCTGAAGGTCGCCTTCCTGGAGCGGGTCGACCGGGAACTCGGAGCGTTGCTCGGGAAGCTCGAACGGCCTCTCCGGATCGCCGTGACGGCCGACCACGCCACCCTGTCCGAAGCCGGCGCCCATGGCGCAGATCCGGTGCCGGTGCTGATCTGGGGTGAAGGGATCGCGGCCGACCCGGTGACCACCTTCGGCGAACGTGCCGCCGGCACCGGCAAGCTGAACCGGTTCCCGCTCCAGCTCCTGATCGAGCGGCTATTCGAGCAGTACGGCGACGAGGCGTCCTGAGTGGCGAAGAAGATCGAGCGCCCGGTCCAGCGACGCGCGGACCTTGCCGGCGGACGCGGCTTTGCCTGCGTCGCTCTGGACCGGCCCGCCGATCCGGTGAACGTCGGCCACGTCCTGCGCGCGGCACTCTGCTTCCAGGCGCGCATGATCATCCTGGGCGACCCTTCCGCAGACATCAACGTCCGGAGGCTGCCGACGGATCCGACGAGGGCCTACCGGCACGTCCCGGTGATCGAAGTCGACGATCTGATCGAAGCGACCCCTCGCGATACCGCGCTGGTTGCAGTCGAGATCGTGCCGGACGCCATCGCACTTCCCGATTTCGTTCACCCGGAGCGGGCCTGCTACGTGTTCGGCCCGGAGAGTGGCGAGGTTTCCGATCGCATCCTGAAACGGAGCGACTACCGTCTCCGCGTCCCAACGGCCGTGTCCCTCAACCTGGGCATGACAGTCGGCATCGTCCTCTACGACCGCTGCGCGGACCGCTGGCGAAGGACCAGCGCCGGGCCAAGCGGCTGAATCAGTCCCGCGGCGCGCTTGCGGGCGGCAAGGCAAAGAGGGACAGCAGCGGCAGCTCAAGACGCTCGCGCACGGCGCGGCGCACAAGGCGCTGCCGGAGATCCGGCAGCCTCTCCGGGTCCACTCTTCCTGCCATTCGGGCCAGCGCTTCGTCCGCGTCGGCCAGAACGCTCTCGCGGTCCGACCTGGGCAGGGCCTCGAATGCCAGGCGCGTGAGTTCGACATCCAACTCCGCCAGCCCGGCTTCGACCTCAGGAGGCGGACCGCTCAACTCGAGCAACCTCCTCCGCCACGCATCGACGTCTGCCAACGCCACCGGCAGCGCGGACGCAAGCACTCCAAGCCGTGCCGGGACATCCATCGCGGCGGGCCTCCTGCGCACCGGCGGCACCGCCCCCAACTCCCGATACACCGCCCAGGCTTTCTCCACCGCCGCACGGCAGTAGCGCAGGCTACTGACGCGCCGCTTCGGCGCCTCCGGCGACGCAGCCGCCCGCTCGGCCCGGCGCGCGAACACTTCGCGGATGCTCTCCAGCACCACGGCAAGCGGGATACCCGCCCGCCGCCACTGTTGCGCCAGGCGCCAGTCGGCGGGGCTCAACAGCAACGGCGCTCCCCGCAGTCGAATGAACTCCTCTTCGATCGCCTCGAAGTAGTCGCGGTCTCTTTCTTCTGGGGAAGGTCCCGCGGGATCCGCCCCCGGTTTCACGCCTCGATCACCTCGAAAAACGCCCAGGTCCAGGCCTTAGGATTCGCTCTCGGGGTCACTCCTCAATCACCTCACCCGAGGCAATCGTGCGGAGGCCGACCCGTGTCTCGAGGCGGAAACGTCCGCCTTCATCGAAGCCCGCGAAGCGGCCGGAGACCGTCTCGCCGCCGATCCGGCAACTTACTTCGTCGCCCTCGCGATGGACACTGCAGTGACAGTACGCGTCCAGCGTGTACGCGGAATCCCCGGCGCGGCCCAACTCGCGTTCCAGCGTCGTCGCAAGCCGCTCGACAACGGCCGCCCGGCCGGGAGGCCGCTCGGATTCGAGCGCGAGCGATGTCGCCAGCGGTGTCGGCAGTTCGCCGTCCGCGCCGGTGCCGACGCCGAAGTCGTAGTTCACGCCGAAGCCGATCACGGCGACCATCTCGCCTCCACGGCCCACAACCGTCTCGATCAGGATGCCGGCGATCTTGCGACCGTCCACGAGCACGTCATTGGGCCACTTCAGACCCGCCCGGCCCTTCACGAACTCGGCCAGGCCACGACACACCCCGACTCCGGCCAGGAGTGGCAACGCACCGAGCTGGTCTTCCAGCGGTCCGGCACCGGCGATCGGCAGCGGCTGCAGCCAGGTGCAGTAGAGGCCGCGCCCCGCCGTGCTGACCCAGGATCGACCCTGCCGACCCCTGCCCTCGGTCTGCTCGAAAGCCACGACGAGGGCCGTCTGGGGCGTGGACTCCTCTTCGAAGAACCGTTCGACCAGTGCCTTGACGAAACGGTTCGTCGAATCGACCGTGTCCATCAGCACGAGGTTGTCCGGCAAGCGGCCCGAGCAGGCCCGAAGGTCCCCGACAAACTGGTCGAAGTCGTGAGAACGGCGCTCCATGGGGCCGCGTAGCCTAACCGAGTCGGTTGCCGCTCAGTGCGCCAGGATCTCGGTCACCCGGTGGCGCTGCTCCTCCAGTTCCGCGAGACGGGCGCGGTTGCCCTCGACCACGTGGGCAGGGGCTCTTTCGAGAAACCGGGCGTTCGAAAGGCGGCCCCGGGCGCCGGCGATCTCCGCCTCGATCTTCTGCAGGTCCCTGTTCAGCTTCGCCCGCTCGGCCTCGCTCATCGCGGGCGCTTCAACCTCGAAGGCCAGGTTCAGACCGGCGGCGCGATCCCGTACCGCCCCGGCCGGACCCTCGCCTGCCGTCACCTCCCCGACACCGGCGACCGTGTCGAGGAGGGACGCCTGCTCAACGACGAAGGCGACCAGACCCTCGTCGCCGGCCTCGACGAAAACGGACATCCTCGCCGCCCCGGTGAGGTTGCGTTCACGGCGAAGACTCCGGGCTCTCTGGACCACGGAAATCAGGACGTCCATGCCCCGTTCGACCTCCGGCGACCGCAGGTCGTCGTCGCGCAGCGGGTAGTCCTCGGTCGCGATGCTCCGGGGCCCGGTGGATGCGGGCGCCGGGACGCGTGGCAGCCGCTGCCAGAGCTCCTCCGTGAGATGCGGCATGACCGGATGCAGCAGCCGGAGGCTCGCGTCGATCGCGAACAGGAGCGTCTCGGCGGTCCGCGGCCGCGGCGCCCTCCCGGAGAGCGCCGGTTTCGCGAACTCGATGTACCAGTCGCAGAGCTCGTGCCAGAAGAAGTGGTAAAGCGCATTGCAAGCGCGGTCGAAACGGAAGTCCTCCAGGGCATCGTTGACCGCTTCGGCGGTGCCGGAAAGGCGCGAGAGGATCCACTGCTCCGGAGCCGCCAGATCGTCGCCTCTGAGCTCCGCGGCCGAAGCCGGCGTTACCGCCCCTTCGGTGCGCGCCAGGGCGAAACGGACCGCGTTCCAGATCTTGTTGCCGAAGGCTCGATAGCCGGCCATCCGTTCCAGGTCGAGGGGGATGTCGCGCCCGGGCACGTCAAGCACCGCCAGCGTGAAGCGCATCGCGTCGGCCCCGTACTCCTCGACCAGGTCCATCGGGTCAACCGTGTTCCCCTTGGTCTTCGACATCTTCTCGCCGTGCGCGTCACGGACCAGCCCGGTCAGATGGACGGTGCGGAACGGAATGTCGCGATGGAAGTGGTTCGAGAGCATGACCATTCGGGCCACCCAGAAGAAGAGGATGTCGTACCCGGTGATCAGGACATCCGTCGGATACCAGGTGCGGAGGTCCGGCGCGTCGTCATCCGGCCAGCCCAGAGTCGAGATCGGCCACAGCCCGGACGAGAACCAGGTGTCCAGAACGTCCGGATCCCGGGTCAGGTCCGCCGTTCCGGCCATCTGCTCGGCTTCCTCGCGATTCATCGCCACGTGGCAGGCCCCGTCCCGGTCGTACCAGGCGGGTATCCGGTGTCCCCACCAGAGCTGCCGCGAGATGACCCAGGGCCGGATGTTCGTGAGCCAGTGCTCCCAGGTCTTGTCCCAGGAGTTCGGGATCAGCTCCAGGCGTCCTTCCTCGACGGCCGTCAGCGCCTCCTTCGCCATGCCGGAGACGTCGGCGAACCACTGCGGCGACAGCATCGGTTCGATCGGCTCGCCGCTTCGCTGCGAGTGTCCAACGCTGTGGACATGCGGCTCGGTCCTCACGAGCCGCCCCTCCTTCTCAAGCCGTTCGAGCACGCGGCGGCGAGCCTCGAAACGATCCTGTCCTTCGAAGTCGGGACCCGCCTCGGCCGTCATCCGGCCGTCCAGCCCGATTACGCGCACGCCGGGGAGATCGTGCCTTTGCGCAATCTCATAGTCGTTCGGATCGTGGAACGGCGTCACCTTGACCAGGCCGGTGCCGAACTCCGGGTCGACGTGCTCGTCCGCAACGAGGCGAAGGCGCCGGTCCAGGATGGGAAGCCGCGCGAAGCGGCCGGCCAGGTGGCGGTAGCGCGCGTCCTCCGGGTGGAACGCGACCGCGGTGTCGCCCAGCATCGTCTCGGGGCGCGTGGTCGCGACGATCAGCGGTTCCTCGCCGGAGTGACCGCTCCCCTCCTCAGCCTCCAACGGGTAGGCCAGATGGTAGAGCGTGCCCTCGATCTCTCGGCTCTCCACCTCCAGATCGGAAACGGCGGTCCGCAGTACGGGCGACCAGTTCACCATGTACTCGCCGCGGTAGATCAGGCCCTCCCGGTAGAGGCTCACGAAGGCGGTGCGGACCGCGAGCGCCAGACCGTCGTCCAGGGTGAATCGCTCGCGGGACCAGTCGCACGAGGCGCCAAGACGCTGTAGCTGCCGCCTGATGTTCGCGTGGTACTCGTTCTTCCACGCCCACACCCGCTCGAGGAACTTCTCCCGCCCGAGTTCGAGCCGGCTCGTACCTTCCCGCTCGAGCTGGCGTTCCACCATGAGTTGAGTCGCGATTCCGGCATGGTCGGTGCCCGGGAGCCACAGGGCGTTGTCGCCCCGCATGCGTCGCCAGCGGGTGACCAGGTCCTGCAGCGTGCTCTGGAGGGCGTGCCCCATGTGCAGCTTGCCGGTCACGTTGGGCGGCGGAATCAGGATGCAGTAGGGCGCGGCCCCCCGGCCGTCCGGATCCTCCGGGCACCGGAACAGGTCCTGCTGCTCCCACCACGCCTGCCACTTGGCCTCGTAGGAAGCCGGATCGAAACGCTTCTTCACTACGGCGCGAGCCGGCGGTTCAGATACTCGACGATCGCGACGGTGCTGGAACCTGGAGGAAACACCTCGTCCACGCCCGCGGCCTTGAGGCCTTCGATGTCCCTCTCCGGCACGATTCCCCCGGCGAACACGAGCACGTCACCGGCCTCCGCCGCGCGCAGTCCCTCGACCACCTCGGGGAGGAGTGTGTTGTGGGCGCCGGACAGGATCGACAGACCGACGGCCCGGACGTCCTCCTGCACGGCGGCCGCGACGATCTGCTCCGGCGTCTTGCGCAGACCCGTGTAGATCACCTCGAAACCGGCATCCCGGAGCGCACGCGCCACGACTTTCGCGCCGCGGTCATGGCCGTCGAGCCCCGGCTTGGCGACCAGAATCCGGTGCGGAGTAGCCGCGCCCGGTCGCGCCGCGGTCAAGTCGCGTCCTCCCGGCGGAGATTGAGCTGATCCATCTTCTTGTACAGGTTGCTTCTCGGCGTTGCGATCGCCTTGGCGGTCCGGGTCACGTTCCAGCCATGTTCCTCGAGTTTCTTCGCCAGGTACAGACGCTCCGCGGTATCCCTGAACTCACGCAGGGTCGCGACCGCGAGGATAGCCTCCGACAACTCCCCCCGCACCGGACCGGCAAGGCGAAGCACATCGGCTCGATCGATCTCGCTACCCGGCGTGAGAATCAGCAGACGCTCCACGAGGTTCTTCAGTTCCCGGACGTTGCCCCGCCACGGCATCGCCTGCAGTTGGCGGGTCGCCGCCCCGGTAAAGGTCTTCCGCCGGTAGTTGTTCTCGGCCGCGAACCGCTCGATGAAGTGGTCGACCAGGAGCGGCAGGTCATCGAGGCGCTCCCGCAAGGGCGGCGCATGAACCGGAACCACGTTGAGACGGTAGAAGAGGTCCTCGCGAAACCGGCCGGCTTCGATCTCAGCCAGAAGATCCCGGTGGGTCGCCGCCACCACGCGGACATCGACGGTGACCGTCGTGCGGGCGCCAACCGGTTCGATCTCGCCGCTCTGGAGCGCCCGCAGCACCTTCGCCTGGGTACGGGCCGACATGTCCCCCACTTCGTCCAGGAAGATCGTGCCGCCGTCTGCAGCGGTGAACTTGCCGATCTGGCGTCGCACGGCGCCGGTGAACGCGCCCTTTTCGTGACCGAACAGTTCGGACTCGATCAGTTCGTCAGGAATCGCGGCACAGTTGACCTGCACCAGCGGTACCTCGCAGCGCGGACCGCCGGCGTGAATCGCGCGCGCCACGAGTTCCTTGCCGACGCCGCTCTCCCCGGTAATCAGCACGGTAGCCGGAGTCGGCGCCGCTCGTTCGATCGTCGCCCGAAGCTCCTGCATCGGTGCGGATTCCCCGACCAACTCGAACGGCGCCCCCCGCAGAAGGCGGTTCTCGTCCTCGAGCCGCCGCCGTTCGATCGCGTTGCGCAGTGCCAGCAGCACGCGGTCCCGTTCGAGCGGCTTCTCCAGGAAGTCGTAGGCGCCCAGCCGGGTCGCCTCCACCGCGGCGGCGATGTCGCCGTGGCCGCTGATCATGACCACGGGCATGTCGTGGCCGCGCTCCCGCAAGCGTGACAGCGTGGCCAGCCCATCCATTTCGGGCATCTTGATGTCCAGCAGAACGGCGTTCGGCGGCCGGGTCATCACGCGTCGAAGCGCCTCCCGGCCGGTCGACGCCTCCTCGACCCGGTAGCGCTCGAACTCGAGGATCATCCGTAGCGAGCTTCGGATCGACTCCTCGTCGTCGACCACGAGCACGCGGGGGCCCATGCGGCTCAGGGGACTTCGATGACCGAGAAGAACCGCTGGCCGCCGGGAATAACCGCCTCGACGCGGATCAGGTCGCCTGAATCCAGACCGGCCACCTCCCGCTTCAGATCGTCCAGGTCACGGATTTCGGCGTCGTCGATGCCGGAAATCACGACCCCGGCCTGAAAGCCCCTCTCGGCGAACACGCTGCGAGCCGAGACATCCGAGACGTACACGCCGCGCTGGCGGCGGTCCAGCCCCGAACGCTCCCGAAGAGTCGCGGTCAGGGGCCGCAACTCCAGACCGAGCCATTCCGTGGCTTCTTCCCGCCGCGGCGCCGGCTCGGGAGAGTCGTTCTCGACGACCTGGGTGGGACGTTCCTCCAGTACGACCTCGAGGTTGATTCGCTTTGCCTCGCGAAGGATCTCCAGTCCGACTCCCTCACCTGGCGCCAGGGCCGCCACGTAGTCGATCAGGTCGCGCGTGCCCACCACATCGTGGTCGTCGACGCCGAGGATCACGTCTCCGGATACGACTCCGGCCTTCTCCGCCGGCGTGTCCGGTTGCACGCCCTGCACCAGGGCGCCGTGCGGCTCGTCCAACTTGTAGTACCTGGCCTCGATGTGCTCCAGGTCCCGGATCTGTACACCCAGGTAGCCGCGCCGGACCTTGCCCTCGTCGCGCAACTGCGGCAGGACTCCCTCCAGCACGTCCACCGGCACCGCGAAGCCGATGTTCTCGGCCCACGCCATGGCGGTGGCGATTCCAACGACCTCGCCCGCGGTGTTCACCAGAGGACCTCCGGAGTTCCCCCGATTGATCGCGGCATCGGTCTGGATGTAGTTCGCGAAGCTCGTGGGCCCGCCCTCGATGCCGAACGAGCGTCCCTTCGCGCTGACCACGCCCACCGTGACCGACGCCTCGAAGCTCAACGGGCTGCCGATGGCCATGATCCAGTCGCCGACCCGAAGCTGCTCCGAGTCGCCAAGTGCCAGGAAAGGCAGGTCTTCGCCCGCCTCGATCTTGATCAGAGCCAGATCGGTCTCCCGGTCACGGCCCCTGATCTCGGCTTCGTACTCGCGCCCCTCGAGGCGGACCTTGACGTCCTCGGCTCTGTCGATCACATGGTTGTTCGTCACGATCCAGCCGTCGGCGGAAATCAGGAAGCCACTGCCAGCGCCCTGAAGCCGCTGTTCGTCAGGTTCCGACTGCTCCGGTTGCCGCTGGAATGGGTTGCGCCGGAAGAAGGACTCGGGGCCCGAGCTCTCCTCGATCCTCGCCACTTCGACCGTGACCACAGCCGGCAGCACGGCCTCCGCCAGATCGGCGAAGCTGTCGATCGACGTCCTCGCGTGGCGTTCGACTCGCCTTGCCTGCTCTGTCCGTGAGTCGTCCTCCGAAACCGCCGCGGTCTGGCTTGCCTCTTCCGCCCGGGTCGGTTCGGTGAGGTTCAGACCACCCGCGATGATCATGCCGAACACCAGGGCACCGAACACCATCAGGGCGGTGAAGAGAATCTGCTTCTTCGTATTCATCGTCAGGAGTACCTCAGCCAAAGAAGGGAAGCATACAACCGGTCCGGCGCGGGTCCCCCTGGGCGGAGGTGGCCGGCGCCGCTCCTGAGTGCAATCCTCCTGCCAACGCGGCCCTGGTCCCATCCTCCGTACAACCGCGGCCCCGACTCAGGGTCGCCCGCCATGACGCTCCAACCGAGAGCGCGCCATTCTGGCGCGATGCCCCGGAGAACGGTTGCCCGCCCAAACCATCGGTTGTATAGTCCCCGTCCAACTGCCGGCGATTCGCCCACGCTTCTCCCAGAAGAGGGACCGCTTCCGGGTCGGAGATTGTCTTCGGTCACCGGGGCTTGAATCGGCCGCGTGAAGCGGCGGAAACCGGCAGGCGGCTGCTGAGAGTGGGTGCTTCGGCCCGCTCTCTTTTGTTTAGGGACGTTGTGGAAAAGGCCATCGACTCGAACCTCATGGGGCCCCTAGAGCGCCTCGTCGCGAGCCACTCCTGTGAGTTGCTGGACGCCGCGTTTCGGGGCGGCTGCCTGCGTCTGGTCATCGATCATGTCGACGGGGTGACCCACGATCACTGTGCCGGCATCTCCAGAGAGGCGTCCGTCCTTCTGGACGCGGAGGACTTCGGCCCGACTTCCGGCTACGTGCTGGAAGTCAGTTCGCCGGGACTCGACCGTGAGCTCTACGCAGCGCCCGACTACGAGCGCTTCCGCGGACGAAGAGCCAAGGTGACCTTCGCCGACGGGGCGACCGGAAACCGGCGCACGGTGCATGGGCTCCTCGAGGGTCTAAGCGCCGAGAATCCCGCTGTCGCACTCATCCTCGAGGACGACAGCGGCGACACCCTGCCCCTCACCATCGACGGCATTCACAAGGCCAGACTACTGGTCGAACTCTGACTCCGGGGACTCTGACAATGGCTCAGCCACATACTCCCGAAGTGAACATCAACGAGGTCCTCCGGCAGGTCGCCCACGAAAAGGACATCGACCTCGACCGGTGGATCGTCGCCCTCGAGGACGCGGTGGCCTCCGCGGCCAAGAAACAGCACCACATCAAGGAGCCGGTGCGTTCCTACATGGACCGCGAGACTGGCCAGTTCAGTGCCTTCCTCTACCGCCAGGTGGTGGAGGAGGTCGAGGATCCCTTCGCCGAATGGACGCTGGAGGAGGCTCGCGAGCACAAGGACGACGCTGAGATCGGCGAGGAGATCGAGATCCCGATCTCCACGGACGGCCTTGGGCGGATCGCCGCCCAGTCGGCGAAGCAGGTGCTCTACCAGCGAGTCCGGGAAGCCGAACGGGAGAAGATCTTCGGCGAGTTCGAGAATCGCGTCGGCGAGGTGGTCAACGGCACGGTTCGACGTTTCGAGCGCGGGGACATCATCGTCGACCTTGGCCGCACCGAGGCGATCGTTCCCCGCAGCGAGCAGTCCCGCCACGAACGGTACAGCCAGGGTGAACGCATCCGCGGCGTGATCGTCGAGGTCCACAAGCAGCCCAAGGGACCACAGATCGTGATGTCCCGCACCGATCCCCGCCTGCTGGTCAAGCTGTTCGAGATGGAAGTGCCCGAGATCTACGACGGCACCGTCGTGATCAAGACCGCGGTGCGCGCTCCCGGCGAACGAGCCAAGGTCGCCGTCCTGAGCCGAGAGCGCGACGTGGACCCGGTCGGCGCCTGCGTCGGCATGAAGGGATCGCGGGTGCAGTCGATCATCCGCGAACTTCGGGGCGAGAAGATCGACATCATCGAGTACTCGGAGGATCAGGTGACCTTCGCGCAGAGCGCGCTCGCGCCCGCACGGATCACCCGCGTTTCGGTGACCCATGAGGGCGCCACCCCACACCTCGACGTGATCGTCGAAGACGAGCAGCTCTCGCTGGCAATCGGCAAGCGGGGCCAGAACGTGCGTCTGGCCAGTGAACTCATCGGCGCCCGGATCGACATCAAGAGCGAAACGGACGTGAAGGACGAGGTCGCCGACGCGTTGGCCCGAATGCTGAATGTGGACCGTGGCGCGGACGAACTCGATCTGACCGAGATTCCCGGCGTAGACGACCAGGCGGCTGCCGCCCTGTCCGAGGCGGGCTTTGGCGCACTCGAGGCGCTCGAGAATGCCGGCGCGGAAGCCCTGACCATGGTTCCGGGCATCGATGCCGCCCTGGCCGCGACGATCCTCGACTGGGCCGCCGAACGCTCCGGGACGGCCGAAGAGAGCGATGCCGCGGCGGATAGCGACAGCCCCGCCATGGACGAAGATGACTTCATGGCCGCGCTGACCCGAGCCTTTGCGGAGGAGGCCGGCGAGGAAGAGGGCGAGGCAGCCGAAGATGGCGGCGACAACGACACGGAAACGGCGCAGCCTGAGGGCGCCTGAGACGAAGAGACGACGGGGAACCGAGGACTCCATGCCAAAAATCCGGCTCCAGGATCTGGCCAAGCGGATGAACGTGCCTGAACAGGACCTGCTGTTCAAGTTCCGATCGATCGGTGTTCGCGTAGAAGGCGAAGACGCGATGATCGATACGGACATCATCAAGGCCCTGCTGGAAGGCAAGAAGATCGCCGGTCCTCAACGTGAGGTCATCCTGCGCGACCGCGCGGCGCCCAAGGCCGCGCCGCGGCGCCGTCCAATCTCGAGCCTCAGGCCGCCCACCGGGCCGATGCGCCCGAACCGGCGGCGACAGGTCGTCCACAAGCACACGATCCGCACGCTGACGCCGACCGAGACGAAGCCGAAGCCTCCGACACCCGAGGAGATCGCGGCCAAGGAGATCGCGGCCGAAGAGGCAGCCAGGGCCGCACGCGCGCCCGAACCGGCGTCCGCCCCGCAGAGCCGGAGCGGGGCGACGACAGCCGTCCCACCAACGGCGGAGACGTCGGCTGCCGCACCGCCGGCCGCAGCGGCCCCGTCCACGACGCCGCCGGCAGCCGAGCCGTCCGCCCAGCCAACCGCTCCCCCTGTCACAACTCCCGCGGAAGGCCCGGCGGCGGTGCCTGCCGCCGTCGACGCCCGTGGTCGGCAGGAGGCGCAGGAAGCGCCACCGGCCGAATCGGCCGCCGAGGACGGCACGCGCCGCACGGTAACCGTGTCGGACGGCCTGCAAGTCCGGGATCTGGCCGAGAAGATGGGGGTCAAGTCGAAGGACCTGCTCAAGAAGCTGTTCGATCGCGGCGTCATGGCCACCGTGAACCACGTGCTGGAACCCGAGGTCGCGGTCGAGCTCGCGGAACAGATGGGCTTCGACGCCCTGGTCGTCTCCTTCGAAGAGGAGATCCAGCTCGAGCAGGAAGAGGAGCTGGGAGCAGCCGGCGACAGCGCCGAGGGACTGGTCCAGGTCGAACGGCCTCCGATCGTGACCATCATGGGTCACGTCGATCACGGCAAGACCTCCCTGCTCGACGCGATCCGCAAGTCCAGGCTGACCGAAGGCGAGTTCGGCGGCATCACCCAGCACATCGCCGCCTACCAGGTCGAGCACAACGGCGGCCGCATCACCTTCCTCGACACGCCCGGCCACGAAGCGTTCACGCAGCTCCGGGCCCGGGGCGCGAAGGTCACGGACATGGTGGTCCTGGTCGTCGCGGCGGACGACGGCGTCATGCCGCAGACCCTGGAAGCGCTCGACCACGCCCGCGCGGCCGCGGTACCGATCCTGGTCGCGATCAACAAGATCGACCGACCGAACGCGAACGTCGACCGGGTCAAGCAACAGTTGGCGGAACGCGATCTCGTGGTCGAGGACTGGGGCGGCGACGTGATCGCGGTGCCCATCTCCGCTCTCAAGGGCGAGGGCATCGACGACCTTCTGGAAATGCTCACGCTGACCGCGGAAGTGGCGGAACTCCGGGCGAACCCGGAGTTGCAGGCCCAGGGTGTCGTCATCGAAGCGAGCAAGGAAACCGGCCGCGGGTCGGTCGCGACCGTCCTGGTTCAGAACGGCACTCTGCGCGTCGGCGACGTCTTCGTCTGCGGTTCCACCTGGGGCCGGGTCCGTTCGCTCATGAACGACCTGGGCCAGCGGGTCAAGGCGGCTCCTCCAGCCATGCCGGTCGAGGTCGCGGGCTTCAACGACCTTCCCGACGCGGGCGACCCGTTCCAGGTCGCGGCCAAGGAAGCGAAAGCGCGCTCGATCGCCGAGTTCCGCAGCGAGGAGAAGCGGCGCGTGGAGCTCGCTCCGGCCACGGGCGGCGTCTCCCTGGAGAGCCTGTTCGCGAGCCTCAGGGAAGGCGAGGTCAAGGAACTGCCGGTCGTACTCAAGGCCGACGTCCAGGGTTCGGTCGAGGTGCTCCGGGACACGCTGCAGAAGGTCTCAACCGACAAGGTCAAGGTGCGGGTGATCCGCGCCGCCGTCGGCGCGGTGACCACCCACGACGTGCTCCTGGCCTCGGCCGGCGGCGCGATCATCTACGGTTTCAACGTCCGCCCCGAGCGCAGCGCCGCCGACCTGGCCGCCAAGGAGGACGTCGAGCTTCGGCTGCACACGGTGATCTACGAACTGACCGAGGAACTCCTCGCGGCGATGACGGGACTGCTGGAGCCGACCTATCGAGAGGTCTCCATGGGACGCGCCGAGGTGCGCGAGGTGTTCAAGGTGCCCAAGGTCGGCATGGTCGCCGGCTGCCACGTGGTCGCGGGAGTCATCCCGCGCAGCGCCCAGATTCGCCTGGTGCGGGACAGCGTCGTCGTCCACGAGGGCCGAATCGGCTCGCTGCGCCGGTTCAAGGACGACACGGCGGAGGTGCGAAGCGGCTTCGACTGCGGGATCGGCATCGACCGTTTCCAGGACGTGAAGCCCGGCGATCTGATCGAGGCCTTCGACCACGAAGCTGTCACCCCGACGCTCTGAGCGGATGACATCGGTATCCCAGGCCCGCGCACGCGATCTGCTGCGCCGGGAACTGACCGACATTCTGCGACGCGAAGTCCAGGATCCCAGGGCGGCTCTCGCCAGCATCGCCGATCTCACGCTGAGCGGGGATCGCGGTCACGCACGCATCCTGCTCTCCGTGCTCGGCAGCGAGGAGGAACGCCGGACCGCGATCAGGGCCGTGCGACGGGCAGCGAGCTTCATTCGCGGACGCCTTGGGAAGCGCCTGCGTCTGAGACGGACGCCGGAACTCCACTTCGAGCTCTACCGCGGCGCGGAGCACGCTGAGCGAATCGACCAGCTTCTGGACGAGTTGTGACCGCTGGAAGCCTGTCTCCCACCGTTCCGAGCGAGTTCGTCGACGCCCTGCGCGACGGCAGGAACTTCCTGCTCTCGAGTCATGCCCACCCGGACGGCGACGCGATCGGCTCCGAGGTGGCGCTCGCGCGGATCCTCCGATCGACCGGGCGCCGCGCCGCGATCTGGAACGTCGACCCCGCCCCGGCAACCTATGCCGGCGTCATCGGAAGCACCGTGATTCACGTCGGCTCGACGCCGCCCCCTGGCTTTCCGGAGGGATTCGACTTTGCGGTGCCTCTCGAGTGTCCCCAACTCGACCGCACCGGCCTCGAGAAGGCGCTCGGCCGGTTGCCGATCCTGAACATGGACCACCACCTGGGCAATCGTCTCTACGGTGTGGCCAACTGGGTCGACACGGAGGCGCCGGCCGTGGCCGAGATGGTGTTCCACCTGGCGCACGCCCTCGGCGCGACGGTCGACGCGGCAACCGCGGACGCTCTCTACCTCGGACTCTCGACGGACACGGGGAGCTTCCGGTTCTCGAACGCCACCCCGCGGGCGTTCGACGCGGCCGCGGAACTCGTGCGTCTGGGCGCCCGTCCGGAGCGGATCGCCGGGTGGCTCTACGAGTCCCAGCCGCCCGGAGCGTTGCGGCTCCTGGCCGAAGTGCTCGGTACGCTGGAACTTCACTGCGATGAGCGCATCGCCAGCGTTCGCCTCGAGCTGGACATGTTCGAACGCGCCGGCGCCGCGGCGACGGATTCCGAGGGCCTGATCGACTACCCCAGATCGATTCGCGGGGTCGAGGCGGTGGCGCTGTTCCGTGAACGCCCCGAGGGAGACATCAAGGTTTCCCTGCGCAGCCGCGGCACGGTCGACGTCGGGGCCATCGCCAGCCGGCGAGGCGGCGGCGGCCATCGAAACGCCGCCGGCTGCCTGATCGACACGAGGGCTCACGAATCCGCCGTGATCGCCGAACTGGGAGTCGCGGTCGAGGCGACCGCGGAGCGTTGCCCGCGCGCAGAGGTTTCGGAGGACGCAAGTTGACCCCGCAGGCGGCGCGTCACGGCCTGCTCCTGGTAGACAAGCGACCGGGCGGCACCTCGCATGACGTAGTGCGTGCCGCGCGGCGGGCCCTTGGTGAACGGAAGATCGGCCACTGCGGCACCCTCGATCCCAACGCCACCGGCCTGCTGCTTCTCACCGTCGGACGCAGCACCCGTCTCACGCGGTTCCTGATCGGCGCCCCGAAGGTCTACGAGGGTGAGATCCGCCTGGGCATCGCCACGGACACCTACGACGCAGCCGGCAAGGTGACCAGCACGGGCAGCACGGCCAACCTGACGCACGAGCAGGTCGTCCAGGCCATGAGCGGTTTCGAGGGATTGCAACACCAGTTGCCGCCGCCCTACTCGGCCAAGAAGATCGGCGGCCGCAAGTACTACGAGCTCGCGCGTCGCGGGCAGGAGTTCGAACGTCAAGGCAAGGACGTGGAGATCTTCCAGTTCGAGGCAACCGGCGCCCTTGGACAGTCAGGGCCCGACCGGATCCCCTTCCGGCTGAGCTGCGGGGCGGGAGCCTACGCGCGTTCCCTCGCCCACGACCTGGGCGAGCAGCTCGGCTGCGGCGGCCACCTGGCGGCGCTCCGCCGCCTCCGCATCGGCTCCTTCGAGGTCGAGGGCGCCCTCGACTCGCAGCGACTCGAGGCGGTCGAACGCGGCGCCGAACCGCTTGGGACCGCCGACCTGGGGAACGCCTGGCTGCCCTTCGACGACATTCCCCTTCCCTTCCCCAGGGTCGCGATGGATGCAACGCAGGAACGCCGCATAGCCCACGGGCAGTCCGTCCTGGCTCCCGGAAGCGACGCCGAGGAGGGTGACTGGGTACAGCTCGTGGACAACCGCGGGCGGTTTCTCGCCGTGGGCGCGGTCGCCGAGAGGATCGGCGACCGCGGCCTCGCCGTCGTGCAGCCGAAGATCGTCTTCCAGTGAGTGGGGCCTGGCTCCAAAGTCCTCACAGAGAGCGACTTTCGAGAGGTGCGCCGGTCACCCCGACCGTGCTACACTGCGCGCCGCGAAAGGACAGAGGAACGACGAAGGAACCGCAAGAAGGCAACACGAAGGCAACACAGAGAACCCAACCAGAACGGAACAAGCAGAGTCAGCGAGGAATCAGAGCGTGCCACAGACAACCGAAGTGAAGGACCAGATCATCCGTGACCACCGTCTCCACGAGACGGACACGGGATCACCCGAGGTCCAGGTCGCACTGCTGACGAATCGCATCAACGAACTCACCGAGCACTTCAAGGTCCACAAGCACGACCATCACGGCCGTCGCGGCCTGTTGAAGCTGGTCGGGCGCCGCCGCCGGCTGCTCGGCTACCTCCGCAACCAGAACTTCGAGCGCTATCGGACGACGATCGAGCGCCTCGGAATTCGCAGGTAGCGGGCCTCCGCGGGCAACCCCGCGGACCTGAAAGCGCCCGGAGCCGCCAAGCGGCCCCGCCTCGCCGGCGCCCGACCGGTTCGCCGGACAGGTGAGTTCGGGTCCGACGACGGGTCCAACGGGACAAGACCGGGTGCGCCGGCTTTCTTTGGCCGGCTGCCGCCGAAGGCGGCCGGAAACTCCCGGAACCAGCGGCTCCGCCAAACCCCTTCCCTTCGGGTCACTTCCCCGATCATTCGCCGATGAAGGCACCTGCCCGCCAACTGAAACACCGGGCGCAAACAACAGAGCAAGGAAAGACAGAAGACAACCATGAAGTTCACCAAGGACATCCCGATCGGGAACTCCACCATGACCCTGGAATCCGGGCGTCTGGCCAGGCAGGCCAACGGTTCCTGCACAGTGCAGCTCGGAGAGACAATCGTGCTGACCACCGCCTGCATGGCGCCGGACAGCAACCCGCGCGGCTTCCTGCCCCTGACCGTCGACTACCGCGAGTACACCTCAGCGGCGGGTCGCATCCCGGGCGGCTTCTTCAAGCGCGAGGGACGCCCCTCCGAGAAGGAGATCATCACCTGCCGTCTGACCGACCGGCCGCTCCGGCCGCTCTTTCCGCCGGGGTACTTCTACGAAACCCAGGTCATCAGCTTCGTCCTCTCGGCCGACCAGGAGAACGACCCGGACATCCTCGCGATCAACGGCGCATCGACGGCCCTCGTTCTCTCCGACATCCCCTTCTACCACCCGGTGGGCGCGGTCCGCGTCGGGCTGATCGACGACGAGATCGTGTTCAACCCGACCGGCGCCGAGCGTGACGTCTCCGACCTCGACCTGATCGTTGTCGGCACCGAGGAAGCGGTGACCATGGTCGAGGCCGGCGCGAACCAGCTCGACGAGAGCGTGATCCTCGACTGCATCTTCGCGGGTCACCAGGAACTGCAGAAGATCGTTCGCGCCCAGCAGGAACTCTTCCGCGAGATGAACCTGGAGAAGCCGGACTGGCAGGCCCCCGAGGCCTACACGGCCGAATTCCAGCAGCAGGTCGAGACCGCGATCTGGGACGACTTCACCGCGGCTCTCAACACGCCCGCGAAGTTCGAGCGCCGCGACGCCGTCAAGGCCGTCGTGAACGGCTTCCTCGAGCAGCTTCCCGAGGACGATGAGCGACGCGCCCAGGTCGGCAAGATCGTCAGCGAACTCGAAGACCGGGCGCTCCGCGAGATCGTGATGAAGGAGGCCAAGCGCTTCGACAACCGGGCTCTCGACGAGATCCGGGCGCTCGATTGCGACACGGGACTCCTGCCCCGCGTCCACGGTTCGGCGCTCTTCACCCGCGGCGAGACCCAGGCTCTCGCCTCGGTCACGCTCGGTACGCGGCGCGATGCGCAGATCATCGAGGAGTACGAGGGGGAGACCCACCAGAAGTTCCTCCTCCACTACAACTTCCCCCCCTTCTCGGTGGGTGAGGTGCGGTTCCTGCGCGGTTCCAGCAGGCGCGAAATCGGCCACGGCGTTCTGGCCCGCCGGGCCCTGATTCCCGTGCTGCCGACCGAGGACGACTTCCCCTACACGGTCCGCGTGGTCTCGGAGATCCTCGAATCGAACGGATCCTCGTCGATGGCGACCGTCTGCGCCGGCTCGCTGGCGTTGTTCGACGCCGGCGTCCCCATGCTGGCGCCGGTCGCGGGCGTCGCGATGGGCCTGGTCAAGGACGGCGAGGACTTTGCCGTCCTCAGCGACATCGCTGGCCAGGAAGACCACCACGGCGACATGGACTTCAAGGTGGCCGGCACCCGCGGCGGGATCACCGCCCTGCAGATGGACATCAAGATCACCGGTGTGACCCGCGACATCATGGGGCAGGCACTGACACAGGCGAGGGCCGGCCGGCTACACATCCTCGACCACATGGCCGCCGAGATCGGCGAGCCGCGCGAGGAGATGTCGGAGCACGCCCCGCGCCTGCACGTGATGATGGTCGCCCGCGACCGGATTCGCGACGTGATCGGACCAGGCGGCAAGACGATCCGCGGCATCACCGAGGAGACGGGCTGCCAGGTCGACATCGAGGACGACGGCCGCGTCGTCGTCGCCTCGCCCAACTCGACCGCGGCGGACCGAGCGATCGCGATGATCGAACGCCTGACCGAGGTGCCGGAAGTCGACAAGGTCTACACGGGCCAGGTGCGGCGGGTGGAGCCCTTCGGCGCGTTCGTCGAGATCCTCCCCGGCACCGACGGCCTGGTCCACATCAGCGAGCTCGCGCCCTACCGGGTCGGCGAGATCGGAGACCTGGTCACCGAGGGTGACGAGATGACGGTCAAGGTGATCGACATCGATCCCTCAGGCAAGGTGAGACTCTCGCGGAAGGCCGTGATCATGGACGATCCGGACTTCGACCCCAAGGACTACGAGGGCATGGGCGTACCGGCGCCCGCCGGCGGCGACCGCAGGAGCGGTCCCGGTGGACGCGGCGGCCGTGGCGGTCCCGGCGGACGCGGGGGGCGCGGTGGACGCGGAGGTCCTGGCGGACGCGGTGGTCGCGGCGGTCCGGGTGGACGCGGTCGCGGTCCAAGGCCCGGTGGCGGCCGCGGTCGCGGCCCGCGCCGCGACTAGGAGGCGGTGTCAGCGCCGTCGGCCGGCCGACACGGGGCAGCCCCTCAGTCGGCCGCGCTGAGGGCGGCGCGATAGATCGTCCGGAAGGGGACCCCCCTCTCCCGGGCGATCCGTCGCACGTCCTCGTACTCCGGCGCTGCTCCCAGCGCCCGGCCGCCGATGGCGGCCGTCTTGACCCTGACCTCACCGAAGGGGGTGGTCACCAGCACGATCGACCGCTCGGCCTCCAGCCGATCCACGATCGTCCGCCGGCACCCGAGTGAACCCGTCTCGAGGAGCAGGCGTTCGGCAAGTTCGGATGCACGCTCTGGGCGGCAGATGACCGTGATGGCGATGCCCGGGCGCGACTTCTTCATCTGGACCGGAGTCGCGAACACGTCGAGCGCGCCGGCCCGGAGCAGCGCCTCCGCACCGTAGCCGATCGCTTCGCCCGTTGCGTCGTCGACCTGGCACTCCAGCACCGCGACACGGCTCCACGGCGAACCGGAGGTCCCGGGAGCGGCCAGTTGAACTCGCAGGGCGTTCGGCCGATCGGCGAGTTCCCTGCTTCCCAAACCGACACCGGTATCCTCGACCCGGCGCGGGACGTCTACCGCCGAGGGTTCGAACGAGTCCACGAACTCCCTCACGATCACGGCGCCGGTAGGCGTCGTCATTTCACCTTCCACACCGCCGGCGCTGATCGGCACGCCCTGAAGCAGGAGCGCCGTTGCCGGCGCCGGCACCGGCATCACACCGTGCCGGGTCCGGACCGTGCCGCCGCCCACGACAACCGTGGAGCACGACACGCGAGCCGGAGCGAAGTGCTCGAGGGCGAACGCTGCGCCGACCAGATCGACGATCGAGTCGTCGGCGCCGACCTCGTGAAAGTGCACCTCGTCCAGGTCGACGCCATGCACCGTTGCTTCCGCCTCTCCCAGACGGCGAAAGAGCGCGGCGGCACGTTCCCTGGTGCCGGCATCGAGACCGCTCCGCTCGATCATGCGCAGGATCGTCGACAGGTTCCGATGCGAGCGGCCCTCGCCGTCTCTTCCCTCGACCGGCCGGCCTCCCCGCAGCACGCTGAAGCGCACGCCCGTCAGCGCCCCGCGCTTGCCGCGCCGCACCTGAAGCTCGAGGCCTTCCAGGCCCAGCCGCTCGACCATCTCCTCCAGCAGGGCAACCGGGAATCCCAGGTCCAGGCACGCGCCCAGGAACATGTCGCCCGAGATGCCGCTCGCACAGTCCATGTGGAGCAGTACGGGGCCTCCGGCAGCCATCGGGCGGACCATAGCAGTCCGCGACGGGCCGCCGGGGAGCCTGCTACAGGAACCCCCGTTCCCGCATGGAAACCCAGCGGCCACCGCCGCCCAGGATGAGGTGGTCGACCAGTTCGACTCCCACCGCCGCTCCGGCCCGCGCCAGCCTGCGCGTGAACGCGACGTCCTCGCGGCTCGGATCCGGATCGCCGCTGGGATGGTTGTGGAAGATCACGGCGGCCGTCGCGCCCAGGCGCAGGGCCTCCTTCAGAACCACCCGCGGCTCGACCGAGGTCCGGTCCAGAGCACCGACGAAGTGCTCCCGCTCACTGATCACGCGACCGCGCACGTCGACGTAGATCGCCCCCATCACCTCCTGATCGCGGCGCGCGTAGCGCAGGTTGAGGTAACGGGCGACCCCGACCACGTCCCCCAGGGGTCTTCGCTGCGGGAGCTGAGCCCGGGCCAGCCGCCGGGCCAGTTCGACGGCCGCGAGCACCGTCGCCGCCTTGGCGTCCCCCAGGCCCTTGCGGCGCAACGAAGGGAGGTCGTGCTCGACCAGCAATGCCAGCGCCGGCAAACCGCCGAGGCCCCGTCCCTCGTCGTAGAGCAGGTCGTACGCGAGGTCGAGAACCGAGCAGCCCCGGTGCCCGGTGCGCAGCAGAATGGCGATCAACTCGCAGTCGGTCAGGACGCCCGCTCCATGTGCGAGCAAACGCTCGCGCGGACGCTGCTCCGAAGGCATCTCTCTCAATGTGCTGCGGTTCATCCCGGCGTGATCCGTCATTGGTCACCTCTGTTGACCAGGACGTTTTCCGCTGGCGACTGCTACCGTGCTGCGGCGATGCGCGGTTCAGAACTTCCGCCGTTCCTCGAGTTCGAGTCGCCGGCCGGCGAACCGGCGGTCGCCGTGCTGCCGGTTCCCTACGAACGCACGACTTCGTGGGGACGGGGCGCCGAGCATGGGCCCGCGGCACTGCTACGTGCCTCCCGCTACGTGGAGCTCTACGACGAGGAACTCCGGCTGGAGCCGTTTCGCGTCGGCATCGAGACCTTGCCGCCGGTCGATGTCGAGGTCGCGGAAGACGCGGCGCTGGAGCGAATCGGCGCCGCCGCGCGAACCGCTCTCGAACGCGGTCGCTTCCTTGCCGCGATCGGCGGCGAACACACCGTGACGCCCGCCCTAGTTCGCGGCGTGGTCGACGCGGCCGGTTCGGACCTCGGCGTCGTGCAATTCGATGCGCATACCGACCTGAGGCCGACCTACGCTGGAACCCGCTGGAATCACGGCTGCGCGATGAGCCGGGTCCTCGACCTGGGCGTGTCCACCCTGGCCATCGGCATTCGGTCCCTGAGCCGGCCGGAGGCCGCGCGCATCGAAGCGGAGCGCCTGCCCGTCATCTGGGCCAGCCAGATCGAGGCCCTGGCCGCCGAGGAACTCCAGACCCTGTTCCTGGGTCTCCTGGCCTCCCTGCCCGATACGGTCTATCTGACCTTCGATCTGGACTTCTTCGATCCATCCGTGCTGCCGGCGACCGGAACGCCAGAGCCAGGGGGCGGCACCTGGTATCAGGCGCTGGCGCTACTGCGCGTGCTGTTCGAGCACAAGAGGGTCATCGCGATGGACGTAGTCGAACTGGCGCCGATCCCCGGCAACCCGGCCAGCGACTACACGGCCGCCAGGCTGCTCTACAAGTGCATCGGCTACCGCTACCGGCGTGAGCTCCAGAGGGCCTGCGCAGCCGGTCTTTCTACAGACCGATGAGGCCGCCGGCGACGTAGACCCAGAACACGACCAGAACGAGTCCGATCACGTTCAACCACAGCCCGGCCCGCACCATCTGGGGAATCGTGATCTCGCCGGAACCGAAGACGATCGCGTTCGGCGGCGTCGCCACCGGCATCATGAACGCGCAGCTCGCCGCCAATGTGGCCGGCACGATCAGAAGCAGCGGATCGACGTTGATCGCCGCCGCGGTCGCGCCCAGGATCGGCAGGAAGGTCGCGGTCGTCGCCGTGTTGCTGGTGACCTCCGTCAGCAGGATGAGCAAGGCCGCGGCGCCGATGACGAGAACCAGCACCGGCATGCCCTCGAGCACGAGCAGGAGGCTGCCGATGAAACGATCCACCCCGGTACTGACGACCGCAGCCGCGAGGCTGAGGCCCCCTCCAAACAGGAGCAGGATGCCCCACGGCGCTTCGAGCGCCTTCTTCCAGCTCAGCAGGAAGACGCCGCGCCGAAAATGGACCGGAATCGTGAACAGCAAGAGACCGGCGCCGATCGCGATACCCGGGTCCGTCAGACCGGCAAGCGGCGCGCTACCGCCGATCTCGATCCCGGCAAGCCACGTTCGGGAGGTCCACAGCAGGGCGGCGGTCACGAAGATCGCAAGCACCGCCTTCTCCGGCGCGCTGATCGGCCCCAGCTTCCGAAGCTCGCCGCGGATGAGCTCCGCACCGCCCGGCACTTCGGTGATCTGCAGGCGATAGACGAAACGGGTGAGCACCAGCCAGGCCAGCGGCAGGAAGGACACGGTGAGCAGGAGGCCGAAGGGCATCCACTGCGCGAACGTGATCTCGCGGCCATAGGTGTCCTCCACGAACGACATCATCTGGATGTTCGGAGGGGTGCCGATCTTCGTCGCGACGCCGCCGATCGAGGCGCCGTACGCGGTCCCGAGCAGCAGATTCAGCGCGAAAGGAAACGGCTTCCCCACCGGGGCTGCATCGGGCCCCAGGCGTTGACGGACCAGGTCGATCACGGACAGGGCGATCGGCAGCATCATGACCGTGGTCGCCGTGTTCGAGATCCACATGCTGAGGAAGGCGCTCGCGGCCATGAAACCGAGGACCAGACGGTCCGGCCGGCTGCCGACCCGGAGGATGATGTGGAGAGCCATCCGACGGTGCAGACCCCACGTCTGCATGGAAAGGGCGATCATGAAGCCGCCCAGGAACAGGAAGATGTTCGGGTTCGCGTAGGGCGACGCGACCTGGGAGATCGCGATGTCGCCGCCGGTCAGGAGCGGAATCGCGACCAGCGGCAGCAGCGACGTGACGGCCACGGGCAGGGCCTCGGTCAGCCAGAGCACGCCCATGAGCACTCCGGTCGCCGCCACCGCGCGTCCGCCGTCGGAGAGACCCGAAACGACCCTGCCGTCGGCATCGACAACCGCCTCGGGGATGAGGAACCAGGCGAGCGCCGCCAGAATCGGCGCGGCGATCAGGCCGGTCGCAACGGACGCCCAGGGGCCCCGGTCGCGGTTGCGCTCAGCCATTCCCTTCGCCGCCGCCCTTGCCGAGGTGGCGGCGGAAGTAGGCCCTCGTCATGCCAGCGACCGCTCCGGAGAGCAACAGCAGGGAAATCAGATTCGGGAAAGACATCAACCCCAGGGCCACGTCTCCGAAGGTCCAGACGGTCGAGAGCGGCAGCAGGCAACCCAGGAAGAAGAAACCGACGTAGATCCATCGATAGACAGGTATCGCGCGGGCACCGAACAGGTACTCCGTCGACCGGTCGCCGTAGTACGACCACGAGATCGCCGTCGACACGGCGAACAGCAGCACGGACAGCGTGACGATCAGATCGCCCCGACTGCCCGGCAGACCGAGACTGAAGGCGCGCGCCGTCAGCGGCGCTCCGGTCAGGAGCGCTCCGCCCTCGATCCGCGGCGCCTCGCCCTCCGCGCTCAGCGACCCGTCGCCGGCGACCTCCAGTCTGCCGCTCCACGGTGCGCCCGCGCCGTCCACCAGCCGCGGCTCGGCGATCATCGAGTGAAGCACGACGAAGGAGCCGCCCGCCACGCCGCCCTGGACATCGACGGCACCGCCGCCGCGGGTCGCCCGCTCGTCGCGGGCCGCGAGCAGTTCGGAATCCTCTCCGAGGACGCGGTGAATGCCCTCGACTTCGTCGAGCCCGAAGGTCTGCGGCGTGTGGTCTCGCCAGGCGTCCGTCGTGACGATGACGAGACCCGTCATCGTGCAGATGACCAGCGTGTCGATGAACGGCTCGAGCGAGGCGACCAGCCCCTCGCGCACCGGCTCGTCGGTCCGGGCCGCCGCGTGGGCGATGGGAGCGCTGCCCTGCCCCGCCTCGTTGCTGAAGAGCCCCCGGCGAATGCCCCACATCATGGTCATCAGGAAAGAGCCGGCGGCGCCGCCGACCATCGAAGTGGGCCGGAACGCCTGCTCGACGATCAGAGCGAAACTCTCGGGAACGCTGCCAATGTTCATCAGCAGGATGACCAGGGCGCCACCGACGTAGATCACCGCCATGCCCGGCGCCAGGATCGAGGTCACCCTGCCGATTCGGCGGATGCCCCCGATGATGACGAGCGCCACAAGGGAAGCGAAGACAAGACCGCTCCACACCGGCGCCAGACCGAACTGGGACTCGAGCTGATCGGCCATCGTGTTCGCCTGGTTCATGTTGCCGGTGCCGAAGGAGCACATGACCGCCAGCCCGGCGAACAGCATCGCCATCCACTTCCAGTTCTCGCCGAGGCCCTTCTCGATGTAGTACATCGGGCCGCCCGACACGGAACCGTCCTTGTGCACCCGGCGGTAGGCGACCGCCAGCGTGCACTCGGCGAACTTGAGCGCCATGCCGAAAAAGGCGGTCACCCACATCCAGAACAACGCTCCCGGGCCGCCCATGCGGATCGCGATCGCAACGCCGGCGATGTTCCCGATGCCGACGGTCGCCGAGAGCGCGGTCGTCAGGGCCTGGAAGTGAACGAGGTCGCCGTCGTCGTCCGGATCGTCGTACTTGCCGCCCAGAATCGCCCAGGCATGCCGGAAGCCCCGCAACTGGATCAGACCCAGGCGCACCGTGACGAAAAGCCCCGTACCCAGGAGCACCAACGCCAGGATCGGAGCCTGGGGAGGCGTGTTCCAGACCAGCCCCTCGAGCCAGCCGGCTACCGGCCCGAGCAACCCGTTGATCCCATCCGCTACCTTCCCGAACAGTTCCTCGGGCATCGCGCCTCCTAGAGATAGTTGGCCGGATGGCCGGTAGCGAACACCAGCACGGACTGGCCGGCACGGATCGTACCGGACTCGCTCAGGTGGAAGAGCGCCGCGATGGCCGCTGCGGTCTCCGGGCCGACCAGGAGCCCTTCCTCCTCTGCGACCCGCTCCGCGGTTGCGGCGACTTCGGCCTCCTCGACCGCCACCGCGGCGCCGCCGCTGTCCCGCAGCGCCCGCAGGATCAGAAAATCACCGATCGCCGCGGGTACCCGCAGCCCCCAGACTTCCGTGTCCGGTTCCTGCCAGGGATCGGCATGGTCACTGCCTGCCTCATGAGCGCGCACGATCGGAGCGCAGCCGGCCATCTGGACGACGGCGAACCTGGCCGGCGGGCCGCTCAGGAGACCGAGCCTGCGCAGTTCGGCGAAGGCCTTCGCCATGCCGACGATGCCGGTGCCGCCGCCGGTGGGATAGATGATCCAGTCGGGTAGCCGCCAGCCGAACTGCTCGGCGACCTCGAAGCCCATCGTCTTCTTTCCTTCCGCGCGGTACGGCTCACGCAGGGTCGAGAGATCCCAGAAGTCGCCGCCCCGCTCCCTGAGCGCCGCGCCAGCATCGACGAGCGTCCCACCGGCCTCGATGACCTCGGCGCCGAACGCGCGACAGCGCGCCCGCACCGTCGCCGGCGTGTCCTCTGGAAGAGCCACCCGGCACGGCAGCCCCGCGGCGGCGGCGTAAGCGGCAGCCGCGACGCCTGCGTTGCCGGCACTCGGTACCTGAACGCCGGGCGCGCCCAGTTCCTGGGCCCGGTTCACCGCCAGCGACAGTCCCCGGTCCTTGAAGGAACCGGTCGGATTGCCCGCTTCGTTCTTCAGGAAGACCCGCGCTCCGCCGGGCGCCAGCCGACGAAGCTGAAGCACCGGCGTGCCGCCCTCGCCGAGATCGACCCGGCGGTGGAAAGAGGTAACCGGCAACAGCTCGCGGTAGCGCCACAGCGTCCACGGCCTGCTGTGCAGAGCCCTGGCAAGCGCGCCTCCACGTCTCGGGTCGAGGTCGTAGTCGACCAACCACGGCTTGCCGGCGGGCGACAGGAACGCCGGTTCGTCAAGCGGCGCCTGAACCCCGGTCGCCGAGCAGACGAGTCCCCTCGCCCACGTGTTCCCCTTCGCCCGCATCAACCGATCTCGCGGTCGGAGGCTAGCACCGCTGCCACGCGCTACCCCTCAATCAAGACACAACATACTGAGAAACAACAACTTAGGCCAAAAACGTGCTATCATTGCCCTCTACCGACGATCAACTTCTTCGCATCAGTACATGAGCAAAAGAATCGGCAGCTTCGAGATCGTCGGCCGTCTCGAGGCCCACGCTGGGGCCGCCTCCTATCTGGGCCGCGACACGACGGACGGCGCCTCGGCCACGATCGACATCTGGACACCGGAGACCCAGGAGGCCCAGTCCCGGTTCCTCAATCGCGCTACGGCCAGCGCACGGCTCGAACACGACGGCATTGCCCGCATCGTCGACTTCGGGATCGACGGCGACACTTCCTGCCGCATCGAGGAGTTCGCCGACGGTGAAACGCTGGCGACGAAGCTCGCGAACGCCGGCGATCTGCCGAGGGGGACCACCCTTGCCTGGCTGGCACAGATCGCGCGTGCCCTCGAGTACGCACACGGCATGGGCGTCGTGCACGGCGACCTGCACCCCGGGATGGTCACCATCCGTTCCGACGGCACCGCCCGACTGCGCGGTTTCGCCAACCCGCGCACCACCGGGGAACTCCGTTACCGGGCTCCCGAACTCATGCGCGGCGACGCGGTCGATGCACGGACCGACCTGTACGCATTCGGCGTCCTGCTCCATCGCCTCTTGACCTACGAGCCGGCTGCCCGGCCGGCTCCCGCCCGCCGGCTGAAGCCGGAGTCAGCCCTGACGCTGGCCGATCTGCCCGCGGACTTCCCGCGCCCGCTGATCTCCATCCTGGAAGGTTGCCTCCGCGAAGATCCCGCCGATCGTCCCGGCAGTTTCACGACCGTTGTCGGCGCCATCGAGGCCGCGATCCACGACAAAGCCGCGAGCGAAGCCTCCCTTGCCGATATCGAACTCCTGGGCCGGGTACCCGGGAAGGACGGCGCGCCTCCTCCCAGTCTCGAGACCGTGGCGGCGGCAATCAAGCGACCCTCCCGCTCCCGGTTCCGCCGGCGGTGGCTGACCTTCGCGACCGTGGCCGCAACCGCACTCTGGCTCGGCGGTACCCTGTGGTGGTCGACGGGCAGTCCGGCCGTGGCTGGTTCCGAAGCGCCCGCGGCCGAGCAGGAGACCGTCTCCGAGCCGGCTGCGGCCGGTGAACCGCCCGCGACTGGCGACATCGTCCCTTCTGACGACTCGAGTTCCGCCCCAAGCACCGCACTACCGGCCGGACCGGCCGCGAGTCGGCCCGACGCGATTCGCCCGACCGGCCGCGGCACCGGCCGTCTCGCCCTGGCGCCCGCCTGGCACCCGGAGATCACCGTCTCGGTGGCGGGCGAAGAACCTGTCGTCCTCGATCGCCGGCGGGTGTTCGAAGTGGAAGCCGGCGTGGACCATGAGCTCACGTTCGAACTCGCGACGCGCGACTACCAGATCCGGGAGCAGGTCGTCGCCCAGGTCCCATCGGGCCGGTTGCTTGAAACGCCTGTGCCCCTCGTGCGCCCGGGGTTCCTCAGCGTGGCCGCGGCCGAGGAGTCGGCGCGCCCCGTCTTCGTGCGCATCGGAGACGAGGCGATCGGCTGGACGCCGATCTCCCGCCTGCAGCTTCCGGTCGGCGCCCACGTCATCAGCGTCTTCAAGAACCCAACGTGGCGTCCGGACGAGCGAATCGACCAGCGAATCAGCGTTCGCTCCAGGCAAGAGACCACCGTGCAGTTCGACCTCGAATCCGAGCCGCCGGTACTCATCGTCGACGGCCGGAGGATCGAGTACGCTCCGGTCGATGCCGAGCGTGGACCGTAGCGCCGACGCCAGTACCGAGCGGTCAGCCCTCGATGTCAGCGTGCTGGTTCCCGTGCTCAACGAGGAGGCCACGGTAGCGAGTCTGGCGGAGCGGGTCCTGGCGAATCTCGACGCCATCGGCGCCCGCTCCGAGCTCCTGTTCATTGACGACGGCTCAACCGACGGTACGTCGGACGAGGTACGAAGGCAGCATGAACGCGATCCACGGGTCCGCCTGATCCGCCTGCGCAGGAACTTCGGCAAGGCCGCCGCGCTCTCTGCCGGAGTGGACCATGCCCGCGGCGCCGTCCTGGTCACGATGGACGGCGACCTGCAGGACGATCCGGACGAGATTCCCCGCCTCCTGCAGGCGCTCGAGGACGGCCCCCTCGACCTGGTCAGCGGCTGGAAGCGAACCCGCCGCGACCCGCTGAGGCGCCGGATGGCCTCGAAGGTCTTCAACTGGGTGACGCGCGCGCTCTCCAACGTCGATCTGCACGACTTCAACTCGGGCTTCAAGGCCTATCGCCGCGAGGTCCTGGAGCAGGTGGCGGTCTACGGCGAACTCCATCGGTACATTCCGGTTCTCGCCAGCCGCCGCGGCTTCGTCGTAGGAGAGATCCCGGTCGCCCACCATCCGCGCCGCGTCGGACGCAGCCGGTACGGCTGGGATCGGTCCTACAAGGGCCCGGTCGACCTGATCACGGTGCTCTTCATCAGCCGCTTCACCCGTCGACCGCTCCATCTGTTCGGGCCGATCGGCCTGATCAGCTGCGCTCTGGGTTTCGGCATCTGCGCCTATCTGGCCGCTCTCTGGTTCGCGGGCGCCTCCCTCTCCAACCGGCCTCTGCTACTCCTCGGCGTCTTGCTCATGGTGCTCGGCATTCAGATCGTCACGACCGGCCTGATCGGCGAACTGATCACCTTCAAGAACTTCCGCAGGCACGATAGCTACTCCGTACGCGAGCGGCTCGGCTGAGGGCGACTTGCCTGAAGCGAACCTGACCTCGGCGGCGAAACGGGGCGGGCGCACCGGCTCCCCCGCCGCGGCTCTGCGGATCCTCTTCCTCACCCAGACCTACCCCCGCTGGCCGGGGGATACGGCTGGGCCGTTCATCCGCGAACTGGCTCGGGGGCTCGTCCGCGGCGGGGATCGGGTCACGGTGCTGACGCCGCGTGCGAAGGGCGTTCGCTCATCCTGGCTCGACGACGGTGTCGACGTCCACGCCTTCGCCTACGCGCCCCGGCGCCTCGAGGTGCTCGGCTACGGGCGCAGTCTGGCCTCTGACGAGCGCATCCGGCCTGGAGCGGGTCTGGCGGCGCCCCTCTACCTGCGCGCCGCAGCCGCGGCGGTCGGCCGCCGTCTCACGCGCGACGCCTACGACCTGGTGCACGCCCACTGGCTCGCCCCGAACGGACTCGTCGCGCTATGGCCCGCCGTCCGCAGGCGGAACACCCTGATCGCCGCGGGCCTGCACGGCAGTGATGTCTTTCTGGCCGAGAAGCCCCTCGTCCGTCCCGTAATCCGGCGCGCGCTGAAGCGCTGCCAGCTCCTGACCGGCTGCTCGCCGGAACTGGTCGAGCGCGTCCGGAAGCTCGGCTACCGGGACAAGCCGTGCCACGTGATCCCCTACGGCGTCGACGTCGATCTCTTCTGTCCCGCGGCCGAGGCCACCGACCCGCCGAGAGGCGACGGCTGGCGGGAACGGCTCGGCATTTCCGATGACGCCACGGTGCTGCTGGGCGTCGGCCGGCTGGCGACGAAGAAGGGGTTCCACGTGCTGGTCGACGTCCTGCCGCGGCTCCTGACCGAGTTCAGCGACCTGCACGCCGTGATCGCCGGCGGCGGCGACAAGATGCCCGACCTTCTGGCCACCGTCGCGGAGTGGGAGCCGGAACACGCCGCGCGGGTCCACTTTCCGGGAGCCGTGGCCCATGACGACCTTCCCGACCTGTACCGCGGCGCCGACCTCTTCGTGCTGCCCGCGGTCCACGACCCTCAGGGCAACGTGGACGGCCTGCCCAACGTGATCCTCGAAGCCCTGGCGAGCGGCCTGCCTGTCGTTTCGACCGCGATCTCGGGCATTCCGCTCGCGATCGAGTCCGGGGTCGAGGGGATCCTCGTTCCGGAGCGGGACCGTCCCGCTCTCGAGGAAGCGATCGCCAGTCTGCTCCGCGGTCCGGAGCGCCGGCGGCGCATGGGTGCCCGTGCCCGCGCCAGGGCCGCTTCGAAACTGACCTGGGACCAGGTCGCCGCCGCGTATCGCGACGCCTACCTCGAGGCCCTGTCCGAGCGCAGCAGGCAATGAAGACCGCAAGCCAGGAGGTCGCGCTCGGACCTGGAAACCGAAGGGTCTGGTGGGCCGTCCTGATCGCCGCGATGATCCTGCCTACGCTCGCATCGCTCGCCTACTTCGTCTGGCTCGAAGGGACGGCCTGGGTCGCCCCCGCCTACCTGGGCGCCAAGGCGCTTCAGTTCGCGGGCCCTGTGGCGGCCCTCGGCGCACTGCTGGCAGCTGCAGCCGGCCCTTCACGACCAGGCCGCTCCGTAGCCCTGGGCCTGGGTACTGGAATCGCCGGCGCCGCATTCACCTGGATTGCCTACGTGTCGCTATTTCGCGGTGGCGACATGGCGGCCAGGGCCACCGAAGCGATCACCGTCAAGCTCGCCGACTTCCACCTCGACACCCTCTGGCGCTATGTCCTGGCCGCCCTCCTGATCAGTTTCCTCCACTCCTGGCTCGAAGAGGTCTACTGGCGCGCGTTCGTCTACCGCTGGCTCCAGCGCCTCACGCAGTCGGAGTGGTCCCTCCTTCTCGCCGCCCTCGGGTTCGCCGCCCACCACATCATCGTGATCGGCGTCTACGTGGGTGACGCCCCGATCCTGGTCGTCCTCCTCATGTCGGTTCCTGTCGTCCTTGGTGGCATCCTCTGGTCCCTTCTTTACCGAACCACCGGTAACCGCCTGCTGGCCCCCTGGATCAGCCACATATGTCTGGATCTCGCCATCATGGCAGTGGGCTACGACCTGATCTTCGTCGACTGAGTTCCCAGTGCGACAGCGCAGCGAGTACGGAGCGAGCGCATTCCCCTCCATCTTCCGACCAAGCGTGAGCGGCCGCAGGGAACCCCTCCCCCGGAGACCCTCGGACCGGCGGGTGCGCTAGGCCGTCGGCAGGCCCTGCTCGCGGAGCCAGTCGTCGTTGTAGATCGTGCTCAGGTAGCGGGTGCCCGAATCCGGGAAGAGGGTCACGACGCGTGCGCCGGGCTGCAGTTCGGGGAGGATCTCACGTACGCCCCAGAGCACGGCACCGCTCGATCCGCCCACGAGCATCGCCTCGTCGCGAGCGAGTTCCCGAGCGGCCAGGAAGGCCTCCGCGTCGCTCACCTGGAGCATCCGGTCGAAGACATCGAATTCCGGGCAGTCGATGATCTCTTCGTCACCCAGTCCCTCGAGCAGATATCGGCGAGGAGGCACGGATTCGTCCTCGACCTCCGACAGGGCCGCGAAGTGGCGACTGAACACCGATCCTTCGACATCGACCGCGACCACCTGGATCCTCGGGTCCTGTTCCTTCAGATAGCGGCCGACACCGGAGACGGTGCCACCGGTGCCAATGCCACCGACGAAGACATCGATCCGCCCATCCATCTGCTGCCAGATCTCCGGGGCGGTCGTCTCATAGTGGCAACGGTTGTTGTCGCGGTTGTTGTGCTGGTCGGGAAAGAAGGCCTGGGGCTCCGCTGCCGCCAGGCTCCGTGCCTTCCGGTTGTACGACTCCGGGTGCTCAGGGGGCAGATCCCCGTCCACCAGAATCAACTCCACGCCCAGAGCGCGCAGGCAGTCCAGCTTCTCTCGGCTGGTCTGGCGGCGTACGACCGCCCGGCAACGCAGCCCGCGGTTCGTGGCCATCATCGCCAGTCCCATGGCCGTGTTGCCGGACGAAGCCTCGATCACGACGCCTCCCGGCGAGAGGGCCCCCGAGGCGAGCGCCCGGTCCACCAGATACCGCGCCACGCGATCCTTCACGCTGCCCATCGGATTCAGGTACTCGAGCTTCGCGAACACCTCGACTCCGCACGGTTCGGCGCCGAGCGAACGGCGCAATCGCACCATCGGCGTGCCGCCGATCGCCTCGCTCACATCCTCGTAGACGTCAGCCATCTTCACGGGTGTCCAGCAACCGATCACGGACGAGTTGCATGTCCTCCCATGTGGCTCGCTTGTACGACGCATCGCGGAGCAGGGCGGCCGGATGGTAGGTGACCCGAACCGGCACTCCCGCCACGTCGTGCCAGCGGCCGCGAAGGCGGCCCAGGGAGTTCCTGGTCTGCAGCAGTTGCTGCGCTGCGACCCGGCCAAGGGCGACGACCACCCGGGGCGCGATGAGTTCGATCTGCCGATCGAGGAACGAACGGCAGGCCGCGGCCTCGTCGGGCTGCGGGTCGCGGTTGTTCGGCGGCCGGCACTTGACCACGTTCGTGATGTAGACATCCTCCCGGCGCAGATCGATTGCCTCGATGATCCGGTTCAGGAGCTGTCCGGCCGGTCCAACGAAGGGCAGGCCCTGCCGATCTTCGTGGTACCCGGGACCCTCGCCGACGAACATCAGGTCCGCCTCCGCGTCGCCGTCGCCGAAAACGACCGTGTTGCGCTGTTCACAGAGCCGGCAGGCGGTACAGCCTTGAGCCTCCTCCGCGACCACCTGCAGCCGCTCCGAGCAGCCTTCCCCACTCTCCGGCGCAGTCTCCTCCGCCACCGGCGGATAGGCGTCCTCGAAGCCGAGTTCGCGCAGGAGACTCAGTTCCTGCTCCACCGAGAGTTGAAGGCGGGTCACGAGGCGCTGGCCCGGAGGGGCCTGTCGCCGGTGAACAACTCCAGCAGACGGCCCGCCAACTCCTCCTTCGACTGCTTCGGGAAGCGAACGGGGTCGCCGTCCCGGCCGAAGACGACCACCTCGTTGTCCGCCGCCTCGAAACCGATGTCCGGCCGCGACACGTCGTTGGCGACGATCCAGTGCACCTGCTTCGCCTCCAGCTTGCTCCGGGCCGAATCCTCGAGGTCTGCGGTCTCGGCCGCGAAACCGACGCGCAGCGCATCAGGCGCCGACGCGGCCAGACCGGCGAGGAGATCGGGGTTCTGCTCCAGTTCGAGCATCAGACCGTCGGTCCCGGACTTCTTGAGCTTCTGGTCGGCGCGCTCTCGAGGCCGGTAGTCGGCCACCGCGGCCGCCATCACGATCAGATCGGCCGCCGGCGACGCTTCCTCGAGCGCGGCCTGCATCTCGAACGCCGAAACGACGTCGATCCGGCGCACGCCCTCCGGAGTCTCCTGGTTCACGGGGCCGGCAACGAGGGTGACGTCCGCGCCCCGAAGGGCCGCCTGTCGCGCCAGGGCGAAACCCATCCGCCCACTCGACCGGTTACCGAGGAAACGCACCGGATCGATGGCCTCGTAGGTCGGGCCGGCCGTGACGACGACTCGCCAGCCGGCCAGCGGCCCGACCGGCGAGCCGGCGGTACCTTCCGGCAGAGCCAACAGCCGGCACACGGCATCCACGATCGCCTCGGGTTCGGCCATGCGGCCCAAACCGCTCTCGCCCGAAGCCAGCGCCCCCTCGACCGGACCGACCATCTCCACGCCACGCGCCCTCAGGGCATCGACCTGCGCCTCGACCTGGGGTTTGCGCCACATCGCGTCGTGCATCGCGGGCGCTACGACCACGGGTCCTTCGAACATCAACGCGGCAGTGCTCAGGAAGTCGTCCGCGAGTCCCAAGGAAAGGCGAGCCAGGGTGTTGGCGGTTGCCGGCGCGACGCAGAGCAGATCGGCCCACTGAGCCGCCTCGACGTGGAGCTCGGCGCCGTCCACCCCGCCGTCGCGGGAGAGGTAGCTCTGGCCGTAGACCCGTTCGCCGCTCAGCACCTCCAGCGTGAGCGGCGACACGAAGCTCTCGGCCGCCAGGGTGGGCGCGCAGCGCACCTGGATTCCGCGCTCCCGGAGCCGGCGGACCAGATAAGCGCCCTTGTAGGCAGCGATCCCGCCGCTTATGCCGAGAAGAACTCGGGCAGCCCGTGCAGGCGCGTCGGGCACACCGTGACCTCCGGCGAACTCCTAGTGGACTGTGCTGCGCCGCCCGAAGGCACCATCGCCGGGCGGCGAGTCGCCGTCGTCACCGCTGGGCGTGTCCGGAGACTCCGGCGCCTCGCCGAAGTCCCACTCGATCAGATCGTGCTGCATTTCGCTCATCGCATGGCGAGCGAACTTCGGGCTCTCCCTGGGCATGCGCTCCTGGGCGCCCCGGATCAACTGCTCCGCCCGGCGCGCGGCCAGGAGAACAAAGCGGAACTTGCTATCTACTTTCTCAGGAAAACGGGCCATGTGCATGAAAGTCCGCGAGAACGCCGCGTACGCGCTCCCGCATCCGCTCCCTTCGCTGTCGTTTCTCGAGAATGATGGCCGCCAGAGTCGTGCTGGCCGCCTCGGCGCGGTCGTTGACAATAACATAGTCGTACTCCCGCACGCGGCCCAGTTCACCCAGCGCACCCTGAAGCCGCTGCCGGATCGCCGGCGCCTCGTCCAGGTCGCGCCCGCGAAGGCGGGCTACGAGCGCCTGAGGGCTCGGCGGCATGACGAAGATGCTGTGCACGGCCGTGTCCAACCGGCCCGCCGTACCCCCGGCCGCCATCACCTGGGCCGCACCCTGCACATCGATGTCGAGGAGGACATCCATGCCCTTCTCGATGCGCGGCAGGACCTCGTCGACCGACGTCCCATAGCTGTTGCCGTGGACCTCCGCCCACTCCAGGAACAGGTTCTCCGCCACCATGGAAGCGAACGCGTCGCTCTCCACGAAGTGGTAGTCCACGCCGTCTTCCTCGTTCTCGCGCGGGCGGCGGGTGGTATGGCTGATGGAGAACTCGACTCCGTCCACGAGTTCCATCGCCCGATGCACCAGCGTGGTCTTTCCGGCGCCGGACGGCGCCGAGAGTATGAACAGCTCTCCTCTCGCCGTGCCCGCGCTCATTCGATGTTCTGCACCTGCTCGCGCAACTGATCGCACGCCACCTTACCCTCGACGACCGCACGCTGCATCGCCAGATCACGGCACTTGGACCCGATCGTGTTCAGTTCGCGCTGGATCTCCTGAGTCAGAAAGTCGAGCCGTCTGCCGATCGCACCCTTTTCGGCCATCGCTGCCTCAAAGCCGTCCAGGTGGCCGCTCAGCCGTTCCAGTTCCTCGGCCGTGTCGCTGCGCTCGATCAGCAGCGCCACTTCCTGAACGATCCGCGCCGGGTCGAGCAGGGCATCCGCCGCGCCTTGCCTCTCGAGCAGGGAACGCACCCGTTTCTCAAGCTCGCTCTGAGCCTCATCGACCACCTCTTCGCGTCGCCCGGCAAGGGCCTGGACGCTGGCCCGCAGCTCGCGGAGGTGGCCGCGGAGAGCCTGCTCCAGTACGCGACCCTCCCGTTCCCGCTCCGCCACGAGCGCTGCCAGCGCACGCCGGCAGACCCGCACCGCAAGCGCCTTCTCCCCGGCTCCGATCACCGACGGACCGGCTTCCGGTCGCGAAACGCGCGCGGCGGACATCAACTCGCCCGCGCTCAGTTCCGACGCCACGAGACCCAGACGCCGCCACCGGCGCGCGGCTCGCTGAAGAGCGTCAGCCGTATCGTCGCAGACCTCCACGGTCCCGGCGGCGACCGTCGTCTCGATCTCGACGCCGAGGTCGACCCGGCCACGCCGGACCTCCGCCACGAGCACCGCCCGCAACGCCGGCTCCAGACCACGATAGGGCCCGCGCAGGCGCATCGCGATGTCGAGATGGCGATGGTTGACCGAGCGCGCGGTGACAGTCACGCGCTGGGGCCCGCTCTGTTCCGCCGCCTCCCCGATTCCGGTCATGCTTCTCAGGGTCGGCCTCCTTCCCGGCAAGCCTGCGCCACCCGTAGCTCGTGCAGGAGGCTCCGTGCGGCCCGCTCGCTCGCGCCGGATGCTCCGAGCGCCGGGCGGAGTTCCGCCAGAGCCGCGCGCATGCCATCGACCTGGCAGCGGCTGGACAGCAGCTCTCGCGCCGCCTCGGTGATGCCTGCCTCTACCGCCTCTTTCTGGAGGAGTTCCCGCACTACGTGTCGGCCGAGGACCAGGTTGACCAGACTGACGAACGGCAGGTCGACCAACCACCGGCCTATCAGGCCGGTAAGCGGCGACACTCGGTAGACCACGACCATGGGTGTGCCCAGGAGGCCCACCTCCAGCGTCGCGGTGCCGGAAGCACAGAGCGCGAGATGGGAGCCGGCAATCGCCGCGAACCGGTCAGATCGCACGATCTCCAGATCCTCGCTGGCGAGCGGGCTCGCCCCGATCAGGCGGTGAACCAGGTCGGTATCCACTGTAGGCGCCTGGATCAGGCGAACAGGCGCACTCTCGTTGCCAGCATCCGTCCCTGTCCCGCCGGCCCTGCTTCGGGCCGCCACGACTGCCGCGGACCGCAACATCGGCGGCAGGATGCGTCGAACCTCGCTGTTGCGCGAACCCGGCAGCAGGGCGAGAGTCGGGCGCTCCGGCAGGTCCGCCTCGCGCTCCCAAACCGATGGGAGTTCCGGCACCTCATCGACCAGCGGATGGCCCACGTGCTCCACTTCCAGTTCGTGGCCGCGGTAGACGTCGACCTCGAACGGAAACAGGACGAGCATTCGTTTCACCAGGCGGGCGATCGTTCCCACCCGGCCACGGCGCCACGCCCACACCTGCGGCGACACGTAGTAAAGCACCGGTACGCCGCGGCGCTGAAGACGGCGGGCCAGACGGAGATTGAAGTCCGGAAAGTCGACCAGCACCGCCAGCTCCGGCCGCCGCTTCTCGACGGCCGCGAGCAACCGGCGAAAGACGTGCCGAATCCGGGGCAGCTCCCGCAGGACCTCGACGATACCGACCACGGCCACCTCGTCGCTGTGCGCGACCGGGTCCAGGCCCGCCGCAGCCATCGCGTCGCCGCCGAGTCCGAAGAAGCGGATCGGCCTCTCGTCCCCGGCCAGACGGTGCGCCGCCTCCATCATTCGCGCCGCGTGATGGTCGCCGGAAGCCTCGCCGGCGGAGATCAGGACGGCCGGGCTACCCTGGATCAGGGGCTCGCCCTCAGGGAATCGGCGCCGGCGGCGAGAGCGGGAACGGGAACATCAACCAGGCCAGCACCAGGCCCCCTCCCACCATGCCGACGACCATCTGGACGAAGAGCCGCACCCGGTCCCTGAGCCGCCGCCGCCACAGCACGGCGAAGAACAGGCTGACCTGGACGGCATAGATCACCATCAAGGCGAAGTGGCTGGTCAGCACTAGTCCTTCGATCCGCTGGCGATGTCCCAGGCGTCGAGCACCGCCAGGAGGTTGAGAAGGCCCGCGGTCAGCAGGAACGCCTTGCCGTACTCGAACGTCGAAGACAGGATGTCGCCGCTGTACTCCACGAGGTAGCGAGCCACGAAGTACGGTGCTCCGGCGCCCATCGAACTCAGCGTCGCCAGCCGGCTGAGCGGCTGCTCCGGCACGACGACGTAGAGCTGTCCGCGGAGCCAGCAGCCGAACAGGAAGGAGAAGAGCACCACGCCGAAGACGACCGCGGCGCGACGCGGTTTCCGCAGAATCAGGTGACCGCTGCCGGGCAGCGCCCAGGCTGCGACCGCGACCAGAACCGGCCGGAGAGCACCGCTGGGCTCGGCGGAAGGGCCGGCTGGAGGCGAAGTCGTCGTCATCTGGGCGCGGCGGGCGGAACCCGGGTCTCAAGCGACCCGGTCACTCGTCAGAGTTCAAGCGCTCCTTGAGTTCCTTGCCGGGCTTGAAGTAGGGGATCTTCTTGGAGGGAACATCGACCCGCGCGCCGGTCTTCGGGTTGCGACCGATCCTGGAGCCGCGATCGCGGATGCGGAAACTGCCGAAGCCGCGAAGTTCGATCTTGTCGCCGTCCTTCAGGGAGTCGACGATGCTCTCCAGCACCGTGCTCACGATGACTTCGGCGTCCTTCTTCGTCAAGTCCGCGCTGCGCGCAACTTCCTCGACCAGGTGAGCCTTGGTCATCCCCTGACGGATGGCTTCAGAGATCTGAATCGCATCTTTCATTTCGGCTTTCTCCCCCTAGAGCCGGCCTGCCTAGTCCTCTTTCGATGAACTCTCCGCTGCACTCGCCTCCTCGGCGCTTCCAACCTCTTCGGCCTCGTCCGCCTCGTCCGCAGCAGCCTCTATCGCATCTTCGGCCTCAGCATCGTCGGCTCCAGCAGCCTCCACGGCTTCTTCGGCTTGAGCAGCTTCCACGGCTTCCTCGGCCTCAGCAGCTTCCACAGCTTCCTCGGCTTCGGAGGCGCCCTCCGCGTCCTCGGACACCTCGGCTTCGGCCTCTTCGGCTGCGGCCGCCGCCGCCGAAGAGGCGGCGAGCTTCCGCTCCCGCTCGGCCGCCAGCTCGTCCGCCTCCTCGTCGGTCAACTCCACCACGCCTCGCAGCGTGAGACCGACCTTCTTGTCTTCGTCTTCGATCCTGAGGATGCGGGCGCGGACGAACTCGCCGATCTTGTAGTGGTCCTCGAGCTTGCCTCCCGGCACATCGACTTCGCTGACGTGCGCCAGGCCCTCCAACCCGTCGTAGACGTCGATGAAGAGTCCGAAGTCGGTCACGTTGACGACCCGGCCCACGATGTCGTCGCCGACGCGGTTGCCGTCCACGAAGTCCTGCCACTCGTTGGGCAGGAAGTCCTTGATCGACAGGGAAACCCGCTGCCCGGTGACATCGATGTTCGTGATCCGCGCCCGGACCGCGTCGCCCTTCGCGAGCACCTCGCTCGGGTGCTTCACGCGTTTGGTCCAGCTCATGTCCGAGACATGAACGAGGCCGTCGATCTCCTCCGTGATTTCGACGAAGGCCCCGAACTCGGTCAGGTTGCGTACCCGGCCCTCGACAATCGTGCCGACCGGGAACCGGGCCGCGAGATCCTCCCACGGGTTCGACTCGACCTGGCGCAGCGAGAGGCTGATGCGACGCTGCTGCATGTCGAGTTCCGACACGATCGCCTCGACCTCCTGGCCGACGCTGACGATCTTGGACGGCGGCACGACCTTCTTCGTCCACGACATTTCGCTGACGTGAACCAGGCCCTCGACGCCCTCCTCCAGCTCCACGAAGGCGCCGTAGTCGACCAGGCTGACCACGCGGCCCCGCACCCTCGAACCCAGCGGGTACTTCTTGTCGACCAGGGTCCAGGGATCCTCCGTGGTCTGCTTGTAGCCCAGCGAGACCCGCTCAGTCTCCGGATCGAATCGGAGCACGACGACTCCGACCTCGTCGCCGACGGCGAAGTGCTCCGAGGGATGGTTGACCCGTCCCCAGGAGATGTCCGTGATGTGGAGCAGGCCGTCGATGCCGCCGAGGTCGACGAACACGCCGTAGTCCGTGATGTTCTTGACCACACCCGGAAGCCTCGCCCCCTCCTTCAGCTTGGTCAGGGTCTCGGCCTTCTTCTTCGCGTACTCCTTCTCGAGGACCGCGCGCCGCGACAGGACGATGTTGTTGCGGCGCCGGTCCAGGCTGATCACCTTGAACTCGAGTTCCTCGCCCTTGAACGACTCGAGGTACTTGACCGGCTTGATGTCCACCAGGGAACCCGGCAGGAACGCTCGCAGGCCGACATCGACCGTGAGGCCCCCCTTGATCCGGTCGATCACACGGCCCGTGATCACCTTTCCTTCCTTGAAGCTGTTCTCGACCTCCGCCCAGATGCGCATGCGCTCGGCCTTGACCTTGGACAGCATCACATGCCCGTCGGCGCCCTCTGTCTGTTCGAGCAGCACCTCGACATCGTCGCCAACGCTGACTTGAAGTTCCTCGCCCCGGGCGGTGAACTCGTGGATTGGCACGAGGCCTTCGGACTTGTAGCCGACATCCACGACAACGTCGTTCGAAGTGATCGCAATCACCTTGCCGGGGACGATTTCTCCTTCGTTGAGATGACGCATGCTGTCGTCGTACATCTCGACGAGCTGCTCGTAGGAGAGGTTATCTGTATCGGATGCCTGCGCTTCCGTGGGAAGTGCCTCTGCGGAGGTCACTTCCACGGGAAGCGCCTCTGCGGAGGGCGCCTCCACGGGAAGCGCCTTGGGCGTGTGTTCTTCAGTGGATTCCATGGGTTCCTGTGTTCTCGCTGCGGTCGTTCAACCGTGCGGTGGGCGTTTCTAGGTGAAGCGGCGCACCGGCAATCGGGCCCGTGACGCACTGCCGGCGGCAGGCATCGGGGCCCGAGCGGACGCCAAAGGTCAGACCGACAAGTATAGGGACGCAGCCAGAAGGGGTCAACCGTTGGACGCTCCCCGGAGGGAGCCGTCCCTTCCGCCTTAGTCACTCATTCCACAACACTTACGTGCCATCCCTCAGGTGTTGTCCTGCCTCTGTCTTCGCAGCGCCGCCAGGGACCAGGAGGCATGGCTCCGGACCGTGGGGTCACGGCTTGCCCGCGCCTGTTCGAGCGCCGGGAGGTAGGAAGCCTTACCCAGGTTTCCCATCGCCAGGGCCGCGTTTCGTCGCAGTCCGGATCGGCCCGGACGCTTCATCGGGCTGCCACGGAAACGCGCCCGGTACTCGTCCTCGGAGAGCGCGAGAAGCGCCGTCAGATCGAGTTCGGCGCGATGCGCCGGCAGGGAGAACCCCCGGCTCCGTTCGCGTTTCGCCGGCGTCGCCCGATGTTCGTTCCAGGGGCAGACCTCCTGGCAGACGTCGCAGCCGAACACCCAGTCCCCGACCAGGGGCCGGGCTTCCTCGGGCACTTCGCCACGGTGCTCGATCGTCCAGTAGCTGATGCACCTGCCCGCATCCAGGACGTATGGCGCCGGCAGCGCCCCGGTCGGGCAGGCGTCGAGACAGCGCCGGCAGTTGCCGCACAGGTCCTCGGCCAGCGGCTCCGACGGTTCGAGTTCCAGGGTCAGGAACAACTCGCCCAGCAGAAACCACGACCCCGTCCGGTCGAGCAACTGGGTGTTCTTGGCGATCGCGCCAAGTCCTGCCCGGGCCGCCAGCTCTCTCTCGAGCACCGGCCCCGTGTCGACATAGAGGCGCGCTCCCGAGCCCGGGAACGCTTCCCGAATCCGGGCCGCCAGGTCCCGCAGGCGGCGCTCCATCAAAGGGTGGTAGTCGTCTCCGCGGGCGTAGCGGGCAACCCGGGGCCAGAGATCACCCTCGGGCTCGGGCTCGCCCTCCAGGGGGTGATAGTGCAGCGCCACGCATAGAACAGACCTCGCGCCATCGAGCAACGACGCCGGCACGAGACGCCGCCGCGTCCGCCTGCCGAGCCAGGCCATCGAGGCGAACAGGCCCCGCTCCAGCCGGCGCAGGAAGGACGCTCCGGCCCTGGCCTGCGGCTCCAGGGAAGCGACACCCGCGCGATCGAAACCGGCCTCCGTCGCCCAGCCGATCAGCAACTCGGCCCGGTCCTTCGCGGTGTTGCCGGCCGTCCTCATCCGCGGTCTTCGGGCGGCGAAAGGACTTCGAAACGGGTCGGGTGATCGTCATGCGGGCCGGCGGGAACGTCCTCGGAACTCTCGACCCGCCATCTCTCGAGCGCCTCGAGATCGACCGCGGTATCGCCCTCGACCTCAACCAGCACGCGGGTCAGGTAGACGCGGTCGGCGAAACGGAAGGCCGCCTCGAACAGCCCGGCGCCGCCGATCACGAAGGCCTCGTCCTCGCCCGCCCCGCGGGCCGCCGCAAGCGCTTCGTCCAGCGAGCGGTACGAGGTGGCGCCCGGCGCCTCGAAGTCCGGGCGGGAACTCAGCACGATGCACTTCCTGCCCGGCAGCGGGCGGCAGCCGATCTCCTCCCATGTGCGCCGGCCCATCACGACGTGATGGCCCACCGTCAGCCGCTTGAAGCGCCTCACGTCCGTCCGGAGCCGCCACGGAAGTTGGCCGTCCAGGCCGATGACGCCGTTCGTCGCCGCCGCCAGAATCACCGAGAGGCGCATGTCTCAGACCGCGACCGCGGCGCGAATCGGGGGATGCGGGTCGTAGCCCACGAGCGCGAAATCGTCGAGCTCGAAGTCGAACACCGAACGAATGTCCGGATTCAGCCGCATTTCCGGCAATCGCCGCGGCGTCCTGGACAATTGTTCCCGCGCCTGCTCCACGTGGTTGCTGTACAGGTGGGCGTCGCCGAACGTGTGGACGAACTCGCCGGGCGCCAGTCCGCATGTCTGCGCCACCATCATGAGCAGCAGGGAGTACGACGCGATGTTGAAGGGGACCCCCAGAAAGAGGTCTCCGCTGCGCTGGTAGAGCTGACAGGACAGGCGGCCGTTCGCAACGTAGAACTGGAACAGGGTGTGGCAGGGCGGCAGGGCCATCGAGTCGACCTCGGCCACGTTCCAGGCGCTGACGATCAAGCGCCGCGAGTTCGGTTCCGTGCGGATACGTTCGACGACCTGCGTCATCTGGTCGATGGACCGTCCGTCCGGTGTCGGCCAGGACCGCCACTGCGAGCCGTAAACGGGCCCCAGGTCGCCGTTCTCATCGGCCCACTCGTCCCAGATCGTCACGCCGTGACGGTGCAGAAAGTCGACGTTCGTCTCCCCGCGCAGGAACCAGAGCAACTCGACGATGATCGACCGCAGGTGGAGCCGCTTCGTGGTCAGTGCCGGGAATCCGTCAGCCAGGTCGTAGCGCAGCTGCCGGCCGAACACGCTGCGGGTGCCGGTGCCGGTCCGGTCGTCGCGCACTACGCCCTGATCGAGCACCTCCCGCAGCAGGTCGAGGTACTGGCGCATCAGCAGCAAAAACGAGACATCGGCACTTCCCTACGCCACCGCGACCCTACCAACCGATCACGCATCTTCCAGCAACCCGAGCATCACGCGGCGGTGCTCTTCGTCACGAATCGCGAGGAACCTCCGGCGCAGACGCCGGTGCAGCACCGCCCGCTCCCAACGCGGCCGGTGGAGTTCGTAGTAGCGGATCTGGGAGGCGCGGTAGAAGCGCTCCGCCGCGGGCGTCAGGCGGCGTTCGCGATCCGCACCGGTCACGGCGCCCCGCACGTGCCATGCCCTCGCCCCGGCCACGTCGCGTAACCGGAAGCCGGCCCGCCGGAGTCGAAGGCAGAGATCCGCGTCCTCGAAGTAGAGGAAGAACCCCTCGTCGAACCCGCCGACCTCGTCGAAGGCCGAGCGGCGGACGAGCAGGCAGGCGGCCGTGTACCAACCCGCGCCGACAAGGGGTTTCAGCAGGCGCGGCAGCAGGTCATGCTGCCAGCCGATCTGCTCGAACCGGTTGCGGAACCTCTGGATCGCCTCGCCGGATACGCTCACGGGAGGCGCCCACGCGAACTGCCGCGAGCCGTCCGGGTAGGCAAGGCACGGTGCGGCCACGGCGAGGCGCTCATCGGACTCCTGCGCCTCGACCAGACGCCGCAGCGACTCTTCGTCGATCCATGCGTCCGGGTTCAGGAACAGCAGGTGACGGCCGGCCGACTTCGCGGCAGCCAGGTTGCAGGCGGCACCGAAGCCCAGGTTCCGGCCCGCCTCGACGAGCCGGACCGGAAGGACCGGAGATCCCGCCGCCTCGAACTCGCGAACCGTCGCCGTCGAACCGTCGCTCGAGGCGTTGTCGACCACGATCGCCTCCAGGCCGGCCAGCGAACCGCGCTTTGCCGGGTCGTCTCGCCGCCAGACCTCGGCGATCGCCTGGATGCTCTCCAGGCATAGCCGGAGCCAGTCGCCGGCATTGTGGTTCACGACCAGGGCGCTGACCGCCGGGCGCTCGGAGCCGCTCACGACACCTTCTCCCGCTCCATGCGCCAGACCGCCTCCACCTGATCGGCGAAGCGCTCGGCCGCACGGTCCCAGGTCAGCAACCGCACACGGTCAGGTCCCTCCGTCATCGCCAACCGGCGGGCTTCGCCGTCCAGCAGCAGCCGCCTGAGACCCTCGGTCAACTCGTCGATCTCGAGCCGGGCGCATCGGAGCGGATACTCAGGCCACAGGTCGGTCAGCGCCGGCGCGTCCGAAACCAGCACCGGCACGCCGGCGGCCAGCGACTCGAGAGGCGGCAGACCGTATCCCTCGTAGTCCGACACATAGACCGTTCCCAGGGCCCGCGCGTAGAGCGCCGGCAGCAGATCGTCGTCCACGTAGCCGAGGCGAACCACACGCTCTCTCCAGTCGCCGGAACGGATCAGCCGGTCGAGCTCCCCGCGGCGCGGCAACTGGTTCCGGCCCGCGATGACCAGACGGAGTTGGTCCAGGTTCCCTGATCCGCCTTCCGACCCCGAACCGCCCGGACCCGGCTCGCACAGGAGCCGGCCGAAAGCGCGCAGCACAAGGTCGAGACGGCGCCGCGGCAGGATCGAGCCCAGGACGAGCACGTACGGCTGCCGAACGCCCAGTTCCGCCAGCACCCGGTCCCGTTTCCGCTCTCGTGTTCCGGCCGGCTCGCGGGCTGCAGCGAAGCGCGACGACACGCCCAGCGGAACCACGGCTACGCGGTCGGCCGGCAGGCCGTACCGTTGCCGCAGATCGGCTGCCGTGCGCCTGGTGTCGGTCAGCACCCTGGTCGCCGCCCGCGCGGCCCTGCGGGCAAGGTAGCGTCGTCGCCGCAACTCACGGAAGCCGAAGTCCGCCGGCAGGTGCTCGAACGACAGGTCGTGAATCGTGACCAGGGATGGCAGGCCCGCCGTGCGCGGCAGGCTGTAGCCCGGCGAGAACACGACGTCCGGCTGCTCGCGCCGCAGCAGTCCGGGCAACCGGAACTGCTCCCAGAGCACCGGATGGGCGCCGGGCCGGCGGTCGAACACCGCCTCGCAGCGGCAGCCACCCCCGGCTGGCCCCGCCCACAGCGGGTGCTCGAACGGATCACCCTTGAAGTACAACCGCAGACGCCAGCCCTCCGCCCGCGGCGCGCGGCAAAGAGCGGTCAGAAGCTCCTCCGTGTAGCGCCCGACGCCCGTCGGTTCCCGCTCCATCTCGTAGGCTACGACCCCGATCGACGACGGCCCAGGAGCCCCGCCCGTCATCGTTCGCCGTCCACGAGGTCGCCGTAGATCCCGATCACCTCCCCGGCCGCCTTCCGCCACGAGAACCCGGCGGCGCGCGCGAGACCCGCCCGCCTGTACCGCCGGCGCAGCGAAGCGTCGGCCAGCAGGGCATCGAGGCCGTCCCGGATCGCCGTCGCGTCGAGCGGATCGACGCATAGCGCGGCATCCCCGGCCACCTCGGCCAGGGAAGATGTGTTCGAAGTCAACACCGGTGTCCCGCAGGCCATCGCCTCCACCACGGGCAGACCGAACCCTTCGACGAGCGAGGGATAGGCCACCACCGACGCAACGTTGTAGAGCGCGAGAAGGTCTTCCTCCTCCACCGAGCCCAGGCGCCGCACGAAGTCGGGCCAGACGCCGCCGAACGCGGTGTCCTCCTTCCAACTGCTGCCGCCCACGAGGACGAGCGGCGTGGTGCTCCGCGTCTTCGCAGCGAGCCTTCCGTAGGCCTCGACCAGGCGCGCGATGTTCTTGCGCGGCTCGAGCGAGCCGACCGAGAGAACGAAGGGAGCCTCCAGTCCGAATCGCGTCGAGAGGTTCTCGACGGCGGCCTCGAACTGCTCCCCTTCGAACGCCACGAACTCCGTGGACGCCGCCTCGTAGACCACTCGCAACCGCTCCTCCGGCAACGCGAACCAGCGACGCACCTCATTCGCCGTCGCCTGCGAGACGGCCAGGATCGTCGCGCCCTGCGCCACCGCCCGCAGCGTCCCGAGAAGACACTGATTGCGGTTGTCCGGCAGATGGAATTCCGGATGGGTCAGGAAGGTGAGATCGTGAATCGTGAACACCACGGGGCCGTCGAAGCACGCCGGATCGGAGAACGACGGGACGTGAAACACGTCGACGTCACGGCGCCGCGGCCAGCGGCCGGGTCCCCGCCTCACGCCGGCCGGCAAGGCATCCAACAGGCGCTTCCAGGCCGGCGCGTCGGGCTCCGCTCCCAGGGAGTAGAGGTGGAGCGCGGGGGCGCCGCCACGCTCCTCGGCCTCTTCGGCGAGCGCCTGCAGAAGACTGAGCGAGTATCGGGCCACGCCGTCCCGGGGCCCGAAGATCTTGCTCACGTCGAAACCGACGCGCATGCCAGTCAGCCCGGCCTCGAAGCCCGCGCTTCCCCTCTCGCCTCGGCCCGAATCCCCAGCGCCACCGCCCGCAGCCGGTCCGCCGCGCCGGCCATCAAACTCCCCTCACCGTCAAGCTCTTCGATCAGGGGAAGGATGTCCGCGTGGAGCGGATCGACCCTGACGGCCTGCTTCGTTCTGACCCAGACGGCAAGGCGAAGACGATCGTAGCGCTCCCTGCCGAGCACCCCCCGCAACGCGAGCCGCAGGGGCCGCGCCGCTCCAGAACGGCTGCCACGCCCTAACAGCACGACAAAGGGTCGAAGCAACTCGAGACACCGGGTCAGACGATCGCGGGCCACGCAGCGGGAGCGTACAACACCGATCGGCCTATCCCGTGGAAGCGCCAGGCTGCGACGCGAGGTCGCGATAGATGCCGATCACCTGGTCCGCCGTCCGTTCCCAGGAGAACTCGGCGGCGCGCAGAAAGCCCGCACGCCGACACCGGCTGCGAAGGGAGCGATCCCCGAGCAGAGCCTCGAGGCCGTTGCGGATCGCCGCCACGTCAAACGGGTCGACGCATACGGCCGCGTCGCCCGCCACCTCGGCCAGGGAAGAGACGTTCGACGTCAGCACCGGCGTTCCGCACGCCATCGCCTCGACAACGGGCAGCCCGAACCCCTCGACCAGGGACGGATAGGCCACCGCCGACGCCGCGTTGTACAGAGCGACAAGATCCGCCTCGTCGACCTTGCCGAGGCGCCGCGCGAAGTCGGGCCACTCGCCTGAGAACACCGCCGCCGGCTTCCAGCCTCCGTCGCCCACCAGAACCAGGGGCGAGGTGTCCCGCCAATCCGGGTCGAGGCCGGCGTACGCCTCGATCAGCCGGGCGAGGTTCTTGCGCGGTTCCAGCGCGCCGACCGACAGGACGAACGGTCCGTCCAGACCGAAGCGGTCCGCGAGCCGGCGCCTGGCACCGGCCAACCGATCCTCATCGAGCGGAGCGAACACGGACGACGCGGCCGGGTACACGACCTGCATCCTCTCGGGCGGCACGTGGAACCAGCGACGCACCTCGTCCGCCGTCGCCCGCGAATCGACCGCAAGCGTCGCGTCCTGCCACACCGCCCGCAGAGTCGATCGCAGGCAGTGGGCCCGATTGACCGACCGGTGGACCTCGGGGTGAGAGATGAAGGTCAGATCGTGGACGGTGAACAGGACCGGCCCGTCGAAGAAACCGGTGTCGGTAAACGATGTCGTGTGGAACAGGTCGAGATCGTCCTGGTCCGGATGACGACCAGGATGACGAAGCGCGCATGCCGGCAGATGGCCAAGTGCCTGATCCCAGTCCTCCGGCCCTGCATCCACGTCCCCGGCGTACAGATGCAGCGAAAACTCGCCGCCGCTCCCGGTCCGAGCCGCCAGCACCTCGAGCAGGCTCGTCGTGTAGCTGGCTATGCCGTCGCGCGGCCCGAAGACCTTGGCGACATCGAAGCCGATGCGCATGTCTCTACGTCACTCTTGGAACCGCGGGACCGCTATCGGCCGCCTGGTCGGACCAGCCTTCAGCGCGGATCTCAACCGTCAGGCGGCGCAGCCGATCCGCCGTCCCTTCGGTCAGCCGGCCGCTCCGGTCCAGCTTGTCGATGAGCGGCAGCACCTCCGCCGGATACAACTCGAAGAAGAGCGCCTCCTCGACCTCCACGGCCCGATCCGAGAGCTCGTCGATCCGGTTCTGCAGCACGCCGCACAACGTCGCAACCCGGGTCACCTCGAGCCGCAGAGCATGGATCCGCTGCCGCACCCGCAGCAACACGAGCGCCGCGGCCGCCACCGCACCGGCAGCGAGCAGCACGAGAAGGGCGCCGTACGGCCACACAGCGGCGGCAGACTACCAGTCGAGAGCCGTGGCCATCGCGACCACCTCGTCGTACAAATCGGCGCGCCGCTGGCGCAGCCGCTTCACCGTTCCCCTGCGCAGGCCCACCATCCAAAGCGCCTTCAGACCGTGACCGAGCTCGGCAAGCAGGCGGTGGTAGCGCAGACCGAGCAGCGCCGACGCGGCGCACAGTCCAAACACGCCGGCGACGCGCACCCACAGGGCCTCCGGTACCCAGTCGAAGCCCGGCAGGGGCTCGGTCCAGGCGATCCCGACCGCGACGCTGGCGACGATCCACGCCATCGGCAGGATGACCAGACCGAGCATCATCTTGAGCCCGGCCTGCTCCTTTCTCGTCTTCGAGAGCTTCTTCGCTCCGAACACGACGAGTAGCGCGGCCGGCAGGTTGACCAGGCTGCCGGCCAGGACCAGGGTCGGCAAGAGGAGCAGCATGGCCAGCGCCTCGGCGCCCACGAGCAGCAGTCGCAGCGCCGTCCGCGCCAACGGCACGCCGTCCAGTTCCCGGTCTTTCAGGCCGAGCATGCGCAGGGCCTCGTCGTAGCGGGTCACCCGGAGCATGAGCCGGTTCGCTTCTTCCGGATCGATCGCCCTCCGGGCCCGGAAGCCGGCCCAGACGCGTGCGAAGCCCTCGTCGCGTTCCCGCATCGGCGCTCGTCGAAGGCGCTCACCCGCCCGGGCCGCGTTCTCCGCGCGCACGAGCGACCGCACCCGCTCCATCGCCCGGTGAATTCCCCAGCTCTCCGTCGGGTAGGTGACCTCGATCAGTTGCCGTTCGATCTCCCGGGTCAGTCGGGCAACGAACGTGTCCTCGCCGGGTTCGCCGGACTCGCGGCAGGTATCGGCGCCCACATCGACCGGTGGGTGGAACGCCACCAGCGCCCGGGAACGAAACGCGTGTTTACGCTCGTAGTGCAGACCGACCGGAACCAGCGCGGGGTCGGCGCCCCCTTCCAGGCCCAGTTGGAACAGGCGCGCCGCTCCGGCCCGCAGATCGAGCAGCTTCGGCTCATCGTGGGTCGCCCCCTCGGGAAAGACGGCGACGAAGGACCCGTGCGTCGCGGCCGCCAGGGCGCCGAGGCTCCGGCGATTCGCCGCGCGGCGTTCCCGGTCGCTCTCGGGAGCGCCCGCCGCGCCGCGGTCCCTGGCTCGGTAGAGCGGCACCGCACCGGCCGCGCGCAGCAGCGAGCCGACCAGAGGTATCCGGAACAGACCGTGGCGGGCTCCGAAGGTGACGGGCCGCGGGCAGAAGCCGAGGATCAGGATGCCATCGGCCAGACCGTTCGGGTGCCAGGCAACGAGCAGACCGCCGCCCTCGCGCGGCACGTTCTCGCGACCGACCACCTCGACGCTGCGGAAGAACAGCCTCGCCACCAACCGAAAAAAGAGGGTCAGGCAACGCTTCCTCAGCCCGGGTGGCGCGGTACGCGCCACCCGCGAACCATCCGCACGGCCGTCAGCGGGCCTACGGACGGCACCCCGTGGATCGACCCAGTTCATCGGCGCAGTCTGACGGACGCAATTGTACGCCACCGGAGACCCCGGAGTAGCGCAACCGTCCGACCGGTCGGACGCTTGACAACCCCCGTTGCCGCCCCTAGCGTGGACCGACCGATGCAATGGAAGGAGGCGCCATGACACCGCCGGGCCATCTCCAGCCCCCGGCCCGCCTGAGGCGACATGCCCAGGGCGCCAAGCCGGGGGCCGCCAAGTCCGCAGCCTGAGTGGACGAACGACATCCGGCCGCTCGACCGTAGCCTGAACCGCCCGAGCCGTCCTTCAAGTCGATGATCTGAACGGACAGCGCCGAGGCCAACGAGAACGAGTCGGGGCCCAACGGGCATACGCGCCCACCGCGAAGACGCATCCATCCAGGCTTGGGACACCTTGAGAGCGCAGGTTCACACCTGCGCTCTCCCTGCGTTCAGGCGCAGGAACGACCGGAACTCGGCCGGAGCAGCGGCGTGTCCGGACGGCCCGCGAGGCCCGGAACCGGGTTCCCGGGAACCGTTTGCGTCTTAGTCCATGTGATCGCTTACATGAGTTCCGCGACGCCTTGGGGCATCGAAGCGCGGGAAGTCCAGGTAGAGGTTGGAGCCGACTTCGGTCTTCCCTCGATGCAACTGATCGGCATGCCGGACACCGCGGTGCGCGAGAGCCGCGACCGGGTCCGTTCGGCGATCCGCAACAGCGGCTACGACCTGAAGAACCGCAATGTCGTCATCAACCTCGCCCCCGCCGACCTGAAGAAGGAAGGCAACCAGCTCGACCTGCCGATCGCCCTTGGCCTCCTCACCGCCCACCGCGAACTGACGACCGATTCGCTGGAGGGCCGGATGGCGTGTGGCGAACTGGGCCTGGACGGCGGAGTACGGCCCATCCGTGGAGCCCTTCAAGTCGCCGAGCTGGCGAGCCAGCTCGGCATCCGCGAGCTCCTGCTTCCGGCCGCCAACAGCCGCCAGGCGGCGGCGCTTTCCGGAACGCCGGTGATTCCGATCACCCACCTGCGCGAAGCCATCCAGCATCTGAGCGGTGACCTGATCGTCGCGCCCGCGACCCCGCTTCCCCGTGGTCAGGTACAAGGCGCGACCCCCGACTTTTCCGATGTTCGTGGCCAGGAAACCGCCAAGCGTGCACTGGAGGTCGCGGCCGCCGGGGGACACAACGTCCTCTTCATGGGGCCACCGGGCACCGGCAAGACGATGCTCGCCCGCCGGCTGCCAGGCATCCTGCCTCCACTCGGCGAAGCGGAGGCGATCACCGTCACCAAGATCCACTCGCTGTCAGGCACCGCTCGCGACGGCGGACTCCTGTGGACGCGCCCGTTCCGCAGCCCGCATGCCGGAGTGTCCTCGTCGGGACTCATCGGCGGCGGCTCCATGCCACGCCCCGGAGAAATCAGCCTCGCGCACGGCGGCGTGCTGTTTCTCGACGAACTGCCGGAATTCCGTCGCGACGCGCTGGAAGCACTGCGGCAGCCGCTCGAGGACGGCGTCGTCACCGTCGTCAGGGCCCGGGCCCGGCTCACCTTTCCCGCCCGCTTCACGCTGGTCGCCGCGTGCAACCCCTGCCGCTGCGGCCATCTCGGAGACCCTCGCGCGGATTGCGTCTGTACGACCCGGGACATCGACCGCTACCGGCGCCAGCTCTCGGGGCCCCTGCTCGACCGCATCGATCTCCACGTCGAAATGCCGGTGCCCAGCCTGGAGGAACTCAAGGGACCGGCCTGCGAACCCTCCGTTTCGATCGCCGAACGGGTGGCGGCCGCCAGACGCACCCAGGCCTCCAGGTTCCCCGCCGGACACCCGACACCCCTGAACAGCGCGATGGCACGCCGGGAACTCGAGCGGTACTGCCAGCCGACGGCCGCCGCGCAAAGCCTCATCGACGCCGCCTTCGAGCGGCTGGCCATGTCCGCCCGTGCCCTGACCCGCGCCCTGAAGGTCGCTCGCACGATCGCCGACCTGGACAAGTCTCCCAAGGTCGACGTCACCCATGTCGCGGAAGCGATCCAGTATCGGCCGCTGGATCGCAGCGGACCGTGACGTCGAAGCGGCAGGCGGCCGGGCGGGGCTTCCCCTCCGCCCCGCCCGGTCGCCCTGCAGACGACCTGCCGGCCTTTGCTGCTAGAGTCCGCCCGACGCCCCCGGTACACGCCGCCGCCCGGAGGACCGGATTCCTGACAGCAGTCCGCGCAAGAAGGACAGTATTCGGATTCCTCTATACTTGGCGTCCCGGAGGTTGACGGCCGCAGGGACTCAGCCCCGCACAGGCTTTTCTCAGCATGCGATCCAGGTTTCACACGATTGTCTTCGTTCCGCATTCCCAGAAGCGGACGCGGCAGTTCCGCGTCAGCAGTCGCTGGTTGACAACCGCCGCGACGGCGACGGCCGTCGTCCTGGCGTTCGTCGGCTGGGTCACCGTCGCCCAGTTGCGTTCCGCAGCGGAAATCCGCGATCTCGACCGCATCGAGCGTGAGAACGACGCACTACGCCAGGCGAACGAATCGTTTGAAGCCAGCATCTCGCGCCTTCAGCAGGCCCTGACCGCCGCCGAGGACCGCACCCGGGACCTCGCGATCGTCGCCGGTCTCGAGCAGATGGTGGCAGGCGAGCCCGCGAGTCGTCCAGCCGAAACCGGCGCCGGCGGCAGCTACCGGAGCCCTGCCGTTCCCAGCGCTCAGGACCTGTCCCTGCTTGAAGCCCGCGCCACCCGGCTCGACAGCCAGCTCGACGAGGTGAAGGGTGCGGTAGAGGATCGTCTTCTCCTGCTTCGCTCGACGCCGATGATCTCGCCGGTACGTGGCGTGATCAACAGCGGCTTCGGCTTCCGCCGAGATCCGATCACCGGACAGCGCGCCCACCACGACGGCATCGATATCTCGGCCGATCGCGGGCAACCGGTCCTTGCCACAGCCGACGGCATCGTCGTCCGCGCCGAAAGGGCGGGCAGCCTTGGCCGCGCCGTCTACATGGTCCACCGCTTCGGCTACGAAACGCGCTTCGGCCACCTCTCGAAGATCCTCGTTGAAGAGGGCCAGGAGGTCCGGCGCGGAGACACGTTGGGATGGGTTGGCAACTCCGGACGAGCGACCGGCTACCACCTGCACTACGAAGTCCGGCACGGCGGCGACACGCGCGACCCGTTCGAGTTCATGCGGGACCAGGGATAGCCGCTCAGGCCCCGGACACCTACGAACTGCGAATCGGCGCCCTGAATCGGCAGAATGTCCGGTGGCGCTAGCGTCGCGCGCCCTCCCACTGGAACGAGTCGATGATCTCCAAAGCGATCACCCGAGTCTTCGGCAGCAAACATGACCGCGATCTGAAGCGGCTCCAGCCGCTCGTCGACGCGATCAACGCCCTCGAGCCAGAGCTCGAATCGCTGAGCGACGATCAGCTACGGGCACGCACCAGCGACGCCCGAACCCAGCTCGACCAGGGAGCCGGTCTCGACGATCTGCTGGTCCCCGCTTTCGCGACGGTCCGCGAGGCCTCGCGCCGCACCCTGGCAATGCGGCACTACGATGTCCAGTTGCTGGGCGGCATCGTCCTTCACCAGGGGAAGATCGCCGAGATGAAGACCGGTGAGGGCAAGACGCTCGTCGCCACTCTGCCCGTCTACCTCAACGCCCTTGCGGGGAATGGCGCCCACGTGGTCACCGTAAACGACTACCTGGCACGCCGGGACGCCGAATGGATGGGGGAGATCTACCGCTTCCTCGGTCTGGACGTCGGCGTGATCCAGCACGGCCTGACCGACCAGGAGCGCCAGCGGGCCTACGGCGCGGACATCACGTACGGAACGAACAACGAACTCGGCTTCGACTACCTGCGCGACAACATGAAGTTCACGCTGGAGTCCATGGTCCAGCGAGGCCACCACTTCGCGATCGTGGATGAGGTCGACTCGATCCTGATCGACGAAGCGAGAACGCCGCTGATCATCTCCGGCCCTTCGGAGCAGTCGACCGAGAAGTACACGCTGGTCAACCGGATCATCCCCAAGCTCGAGCGTGGCGAGGAGATTCGCGAGGGCGACCGGAAGTACACGACCGGAGACTTCGTCTGCGACGAGAAGGCGCACACGGCGACCCTCACGGACGAAGGCGCGGCGAAGGTCGAGAAGCTCCTCGGCATCGGCAACCTGTTCGAGATGGAGAACATGGATGTCCTGCATGCAGTGAACCAGGGCCTGCGTGCGCACCACCTCTACCGCCGCGACGTCGAGTACCTGATCGAGAACGGCCAGGTCGTGATCGTCGACGAGTTCACCGGCCGGAAGATGCCCGGCCGGCGCTGGTCGGACGGCCTGCACCAGGCGGTCGAAGCCAAGGAGGGTGTGCGGATCGAGCGGGAGAACCAGACCCTGGCGACGATCACGTTCCAGAACTACTTCCGCATGTACGAGAAGCTGGCCGGCATGACCGGAACAGCGGACACCGAGGCGGGCGAGTTCAGCCAGATCTACAGCCTCGACGTCGTCGTCGTGCCGACCAACGAGCCGATGGTTCGCGACGACCGCTCCGACCTCGTCTACCGCACGGCGCCCGAGAAGTGGAATGCTGTGGTCGAGGAGATAAGGGACTGCAAGAAGCACGGCCAGCCCGTGCTGGTCGGCACCGTCTCGATCGAGAACAGCGAGATGCTGTCGCGTTTGCTCAAGAGGAACCGCGTCCAGCACGTCGTGCTGAACGCCAAGTACCACGAGCGCGAGGCGTCGATCGTCGCCCAGGCGGGCCGCCGCGGCGCGGTGACGATCGCCACGAACATGGCGGGCCGTGGCACGGACATCGTTCTCGGAGGCAGCCCGGAACAACTGGCCCTGGCCGAGGTGGACCCAGACAAGGACCCGGAAGGCCACGCCCAGGCCCTGGCCCGCTACCAGGAACTCTGCGCCGCGGAACGGGAAGAGGTGGTTGCCGCCGGCGGCCTGCACATCCTCGGCACCGAGCGGCACGAGTCGCGGCGTATCGACAACCAACTCCGCGGTCGTTCGGGCCGGCAGGGCGATCCCGGCTCCTCGCGCTTCTATCTCTCCCTGCAGGACGACCTGATGCGAATCTTCGCCTCGGACCGGGTCCAGGCGCTGATGAAGCGGCTGGGCATGGAGGAAGGCGTCCCGATCGAGGCCGGCATGGTGAACCGGGCCATCGAGCGCGCCCAGACGCAGGTCGAGGGCCGGAACTTCGAGATTCGCAAGAACCTGCTCGAGTACGACGACGTGATGAACAAGCAGCGCGAGGCGATCTACGAGCTGCGCCGCGACATCCTGCTCGGCCGCGAGGGACGCGACTACGTGATGAAGATCGCCCGCGACGTCGTGGCCTACCTGATCGAACGCCACTGCCCCGCCAAGCTGGATCCGCGCGACTGGAAGATCGACGAGATGCGCGCCGAAATGCGCGCCTACTTCGATCTCGAAGAGGCGGATCTCGGCGCGTCTCTCGACGAGCTGGGCACGGAAGAGCTCCAGGAGGCGATCTTCGGCGCTGCCGAGCGGAGCTACGCCGAGAAGGAGGAGACGCACGGCGCCGAGGCGCTCCGGGCCGCCGAACGCCATCACATGCTGCGCGTGGTCGACGGTGCCTGGAAGGACCACCTCCTGGCTCTCGATCACCTGAAGGAGGGGATCGGCCTGCGCGGGTATGGCCAGCGGGACCCGAAGAACGAGTACAAACGCGAGAGCTACGAACTGTTCACCGAAATGAAGGAGCGGACCGAGGACACGATCATCAAGGATCTGTTCCGTCTGCGACCCGTCTCAGCGGAGGAGATCGCGGAACTCGAACGGCGTCGCCGAGCGATCGGGCCGCAGGGCATGAGCTTCCGGCACCCGAGTGCTCTCGGCCTGCCCGCCCCTCCCGCGGGGCCGCAACCGGGCCCTGGTCCCGGCATGCCGGGGATGCCTGGTGGTGTCCCTTCCGGCCCTGCCGCGGCTGGCTTTCCGCCGCCGCAAGGCCCGGCCGGACCGCCCATGCGCCCGCAGAAGCCGCGCACCGTCGTCCGGCCGCAAGCCAAGGTCGGCCGCAACGCCCCATGTCCCTGCGGCTCCGGCAAGAAGTACAAGAAGTGCTGCGGCGCTCCCGTCGCCGTGTAGGAGCCTTGGGGACAGAGCCGCGCGAGTGCCGGGGCCGGATGCACCATGCCGTCCCAGTTGATAGCGTTCGGCATGGAAACGCCGGATTCCGGGGGTGACGCCCCCGCGCTTGCCCTTACCTTCGACGATGTCCTTCTGGCCCCGGGCCTGTCGGAGGTGCATCCGAACGACGTCAGCCTCGATACCCGCGTCACGCGCGGGATCGAGTTGAACATCCCCCTGATCTCGGCCGCGATGGACACCGTGACCGAGGCCGAACTGGCGATCGCTCTGGCACAGGAAGGCGGGATCGGAGTAATCCACAAGAACCTGTCGATCGACGCTCAGGCCACGGAAGTCGACCGGGTCAAGCGCTCGGAGGCCGGGATGATCGTCAACCCGATCACGATCCGGCCCGAGCAGCGCATCCACGAAGCGCTCGGCCTGATGGCCCGCTACAAGATCTCCGGGGTCCCGGTCACCGACCGCGACGGCCACCTCGTCGGCATCCTGACCAACCGCGACCTGCGGTTCGAGACGAACACGAGCCTGCCCGTTTCCGAGCTCATGACCCGCGAGAACCTGGTCACGGTTCCGGAAGGAACGACCCTGGAACAGGCCAAGGCCCAGCTTCACCGCCACCGGATCGAGAAGCTCCTGGTCGTGGACGACGACGGCAACCTGAAGGGCCTGATCACGGTCAAGGACATCCAGAAGATGATGCAGTATCCGATCGCCTGCAAGGACGACCTCGGTCGACTGCGGGTGGCGGCGGCGATCGGGACCGCCGGCGACTACATGGACAGGGCACGCGCGCTGGCGGCGGCCCAGGCCGACGTGCTCGTAGTGGACTCCTCCCACGCCCATAGCCGTGGCGTTCTCGATGCCACCGCCCGGATCCGCGATGCACTGCCGGACGCTCAGCTCCTCGTAGGCAACGTGGCGACGGCCGAGGGCGCCCGCGCGCTCGCGGAGCGTGGCGCGGACGGGATCAAGGTCGGCATCGGCCCGGGGAGCATCTGCACCACCCGTGTCGTCACCGGTGCCGGCATGCCCCAGGTGACGGCAATTCGGGACGCCGCCGGTACCGCCGGTGATCTGCCCATCGTCGCCGACGGCGGCATTCGTTTCTCGGGCGACCTGACCAAGGCGCTGGCCTGCGGCGCCCACGGCGTGATGGTCGGCTCCCTGCTCGCCGGCACCGAGGAAAGCCCAGGCGAGACGATCCTGTACCAGGGCCGCAGCTACAAGGCCTACCGCGGCATGGGTTCCCTTTCGGCAATGGCGGAAGGCAGCGCCGACCGGTACTTCCAGTCCGATGACCAACCACTCTCCAAGCTGGTGCCGGAGGGCATCGAGGGGATGGTCCCCCACAAGGGCAGCGTGCACCAGGTCATCGCCCAACTGACCGGCGGCCTGCGCTCCGGCATGGGCCTCTCGGGTTGCGCGAGCATTGGCGAACTGAGGACTTCAGCCCGCATGGTCCGGGTCACCGCCGCGGGCCAGAAGGAAGGCCACGCACACGACGTCGTGATCACGAAAGAGTCGCCGAACTACTGGGTCGACCGGAGCTAGACACCACCCGCCAGTCCGGGGGCCCAGCAGGGGACGGTCCCTGCGGGTACGAGGCGCGCTACCAGGCCCGGGGATCGAGATCGTAGGGCAAAGGCGTGAGATTCGTCATGCCGCCCTCGGTGACGACGACGAGATCCTCGAGTCGCACGCCCCATCCGGCTTCCGGGTCGTAGAGCCCGGGCTCGATCGTCACCACGTCGCCCGCCCGGAGTTCCTCCGTACCCGGCCCCGTTTCCCGGAAACTGGGCAGTTCGTGCAGTTCATAGCCGACACCGTGGCCCAGCAGGTGGAAGTAACCGGTCTGCGAGCCGGGGTTCTTGTCGGGCACCGCGAAACCCTCGTTCTCGAACAGACGGCAGACGCGCTCGTGCAGGGTCCAGCCCCGCACGCCAGGCCGGACGGCTTGGAGACTTGTCTTGAGCGCGTCCAGCACGAGGCCGTGCGCCCGCACCAGATCCTCCGGCGTCCGGCCGACGCAGAACGTTCGGGTGCAGTCTGCAAACAAGACGCCTCTGGGGAACAGATCAACGACCACCGACTCGCCTGCTCTCAGGACTCGCTCTGGAGTGCCGGTGCTGTGGCCTGTCGCGCCCTCCTCCGCCGGAGCAACTATGGAGCTCTCGGGCTGTTCCAGGCCCTGGCTCGCGAACACCCTGGCGGCGCGGGCCTTGACCCGGGCCACGCTAAGCCGCTCCTCCGCAAGCCATAGCTCCTCTCCCGCGCGGACCGAGCAGCCGGCCAGCATCCGAGCCACGGACTCGAACGCCTCGACCGTTGCTCGGGCGGCGACTGCGATCCCCTCGATCTCGCTCCGGGTCTTACACCTCCGCAGGGTCTGCATCAAACTTCGTCCCGAGACCGGCTCGCGGTTCGCCTCACGCAGAGCTCGCACGACTGCCACTGCCGAACCTGCCGGGGGTCTGCCCGCGAGGGCGATCCGGCCGGGGCCGATTCCGGCCCGGTCGAAGGTGAAGCCGAGCGCCGCCAAGAGAATCTGCTCGGAGTTCTTCCCCTCGCGCCGGAGGCTCTCTATCCCGAAGTCTGCCGGGTGGATCAGCTCGACGCCACCCGCCTCGGCCAGGGCCGCCTCTTCCCGCTCCATCGACGTGAAGTAGACGAGCCGGGTGCCCGAACCGTCGGCGAGGACGCAGGCGTCACCCAGGCGCGCGCCTTCGACGAAGGGCAGTAGATCCGGGTCTCGGCTCGACCCGGCAAGCACCAGAAGAGCTTCGGCGTCTTGGCCGGCAAGCAGTTCGGCCAGGAGCTCGTTGCGCGGCCAAGCCATCAAGCGCTCCTAGACGTGGTCGTCCAGGAAAGCCTGGAATCGCATCTTGGGCGCGGCGCCGGTCATGCGGCCGGCGATCTCGCCGTCCTTGAACAGGATGAAGTGCGGGATCCCCTGCACGCCGTAGCGCACCGCCACGTCCTGGGCGTGGTCAACATCCAGCTTGGCGATCCTCACCCGGCCGTCGTACTCGTCCGCGAGTTCGTCGAGTACCGGCGCCACCATGCGGCAGGGCCCGCACCAGGTGGCCCAGAAGTCCACCAGGACGGGGCTCTCCGCGCCCAGTACCTGCTCCTCGAAGCTCTGACTGTCTACGTTGAAGATTTGTTCGCTAGCCATGTTGGTTGGGTCCCTCGTGTCAGTTGGATTGGTCCGTGCGTCGAAAGTACTCCCGCGCGGCGTCGGCGTCACGTCCGATCTGCGCGGAGAGGTCCATCATCGACGAGAACAGTTTCTCCTCCCGCAGGTGCCGGCAGAACGAAAGGTCCACACGCTCGCCGTACACGTCGCTCGAAAAGTCGAGGATGTGGCTCTCGATGACCCGCCGGTAGTTCTCGTAGACGGTCGGCCGGGTGCCGATGTTGGTCACCGACCGGAACGTCGCCTCGAAGCTTGGAAAGTACACCTTGGTCACATACACGCCATTGTGCGGGTAGAGCTCGTTGTCGGGCGCCAGGTTGATCGTCGGCCAGCCGAGCCGCTGCCCCATCCGGTCACCGCGAGCGATCTCGCCCGTCATGGTGTACGGACGTCCGAGCAGATCGTTTGCCTCGGCGATCCTGCCCTCCAGAACGAGGCGGCGGATCCGGCTGCTCGACACCCGCTCGCCTCCCGAACGCACTTCGTCGATCTCCACCGCCGCGAAACCGCAGGACGCGCCCATCTCCCTGAGCAGCGCCATGTTGCCCTCACGCCGGCGGCCAAAGGTGAAGTTCGATCCGACGTAGAGCTCCGCGACCCCGAGCCGGCCATGCAGGAAGTCGCGCACGAACGATCGGGCGCGGGTGTTGGAGAACTCGTGCGAGAAGTGGATCGTGAGCACGTAGTCCACGCCCGCCGCCACCAGCAGGGCTTCCTTCTGATCCTGGGTCACCAGCCGCGGCGGCGCTTCCTCAGGCCGAACGACGCTGAGAGGGTGCGGATCGAAGGTGATCACCGCGGACGGCACGCCGACCTCCCGAGCCCGGCCGGTCACCATGTCGAGCACGCTCTGCTGGCCGATATGGATGCCGTCGTAGTTGCCGATCGTGGCGATCACGCCACGCGGCAACTCGGTCGACTTCATCGCGTCCCGGATCGCCGGCATCAGGAACTCGCGCCCACGATGGCCGGCGCCGCGGCCGACGCCCTCTCCAGTCCGACGATCCGACCCACCAGGTCGTCCGCGAACGCGTCGGTCACCTCGACCTGCGCGATCCGACCCGCCGCGACATCGGCCAGTGACAGGGCCTTCTCGCCGCTCCCGGGGTCCCGAGGGACCACGTCGTTGATCAGCACCCGACCGTCCACTTCCGGCGCCATGCCCTGGTGCCGGGCACAGAGAAGGTGTTCCGTCTCCTCGCAGGGCCCCTCGACCAGCATCGGCAGCGTCCTGCCGACAAAACGCCGGCGCCGCTCCAGGGCGATCTCGCGCTGCAACTCGAGCAACCGCTCCCTGCGCTCTTCGGCCGCCCGTCGCGACACCTGGTCCGGCAGCGCCGCCGACGGCGTATCGCTCTCCCGGCTGTAGACGAACGCGCCGAGATGATCGAAGCGAACCTCGGAAACGAACTCGAGCAGATCCTCGAAGGCCGCTTCGTCCTCCCCCGGGAAGCCGACGATGAAGGTCGTGCGCAGGCTGACTTCGGGGTCGAGGTCGCGGGCCCGCTCGAAGATCCGCCGGTAGCGGTCCGCGGTCCCTCCCCGGCGCATCGCGCGCAGCATGCGCCGGTCGCTGTGCTGGAGCGGCATGTCGAGGTACGACGCCACGCGGGATTCGGCCGCCATCAACTCGAGCAGCGCGTCGTCCAGGGTGGTCGGGTACGCATAGAGAAACCGGATCCACTCGGCGTCGGTGCCCGCGAGAAGCGCCTCCACCAGCCGCGAGAGACCGTGCCGGCCGTAGCCGAGATCCTCCCCGTACCGGGTCGTGTCCTGGGCCACGAGGACGAGTTCCCGGGCGCCGCGCGCCACGAGGTCGCGCGCCTCCGCCACCAGGCTTTCCGTCGTCCGGCTGCGCAACCGGCCCCGCCACACTGGAATGGCGCAGAAGGTGCAGGGGTTGTTGCAGCCCTCCGCAACCTTGAGGTACGCGTAGCCGCCCGTCGTGAGCAGCCGGCTGTCCCGGTGATCGAACAGGAGGTGGGACGCCGACGGCTCCGCGGCCGGCGCGCCGCCGAGCTGCACCAGGGAACCCACCTGCCGCAGCGAGTCGAGATCGACGAAGCCGTCGATCTCCGGGATCTCGGCCTGGAGTTCCTGGCCGTACCGGTTCGCCATGCAGCCCGCGACCAGGACCTGCCGGACCGGCGCGCCGCCGTCCGACTTGCGAGCCGCAGCGTCCAGTATCGCTTCGATCGACTCCTCTCTGGCTTCGTCGATGAAGCCGCAGGTGTTCACGATCACCGTCTCGGCCTCGTCCAGATCCGCGACGAGCCGGTAGCCCTGGTGGTCCAGGACCCCGAGCATGATCTCGCTGTCCACGTGGTTCTTGGCGCAGCCGAGGCTGACCAGGCCTACCGGGGCCCGGCGCCCAGGCGCCCCGGAGTCGGCGCCCGGACCGTCCCTCCTCGCGGGGCTCGACACGGTCCGTTACGAAGCGGCGGCCGCCGCCCGGCGCTGGCGCGCCGACGGATCGAGCACGGCCAGGAGCTCCTCGCGGCCGACATGCTGACCCTTCATCACGTCCTGCGCCGTGCTGTACTTCAGCGCGTCGTCGTTGTGCCACAGCTCGTGGAAAAGCTGCTTCACGCGCCGCCGCGACATGCGGCAGAACAGGTCGCAGAGCGCTGCGGACCGGGCCGCCGATTCGGCGCCGTTCTGGGCCTCGGTGTGGGCCCGTGAGATCGAGGCGGCCATCGCGAAGAGCTCATTGACCACGTCCACGAGGCGGAACAGGAACATCTGGCGACGCTCCATCTTCTCGCGGTAGACGAGCATGCCGTGGAAGCTCTCGCGCGCCAGCTTGCGCGCCGCGCGGTCGATGAAGCGGAGGTGCCGGGCGTGGCGGCCGTACCCGGCGTAGCGGGGCCAGCGACCCCACGCCAGCCAGCGCGTCGGATACCACCAGGCGTAGAAGAGACCGATCTTCGGCAGCGCCGCCAGTTTCGTGCCGAAGCCGGCACGCCTGTCGATCAGGGCGCCCGCCACCTGGAGGTGCTTGTCCACCGCCTCGCGAGCCATGATGAGGTGCATGATCTCGCTCGAGCCCTCGAAGATGCGGTTGATCCGGAAGTCGCGCATCATCCGCTCGATGCCGACCGGGTCCTCGCCGCGGTCCCGCAGCGACGACTCCGTCTCGTAGCCGCGGCCTCCCCGCACCTGCATCGTCTCGTCGATGATCTGCCAGCCGCGCCAGGTGTTCCACTCCTTGCAGGCCGCGCTCTCGAGCCGCAGGTCGAGCTTCTTGTTGTTCGACATGTGGCTGGCCAGCTTGACGATCGCCTCCATCGCGAACCCGTAGGCCGCGATGTCGGAGATCTTCTGCGCAATCGCCTCGTGCTTGCCGATCGGCACGCCCCATTGAATCCGGCTGCTGCTGAACTCGCGCACCGCCTTCAAGCAGTACTTCGCGGCGCCCACCGAGCTGTTGGGGATCGACAGCCGGCCATCGTTCAGGGTGGTCAGGGCGATCTTGAGTCCCTTGCCCTCCTTGCCGATCAGGTTCTCCTTGGGCACCTTCACGTTGTCGAACTGGATGATTCCGTTCGCCAGCGCCCTGAGCCCCATGAAGTGGCAGCGGCGCTCCACCGTGACCCCTTCCCAGTCCGTTTCCACGATGAAGGAGCTGATCTTCTCGGTCCTGGGATCCATCGCCATGACGACCAGCAGACCGGCCTTCGTGCCATTCGTGCACCACAGCTTCGTGCCGTTGAGCAGGTAGAAGTCGCCGTCCAGCACCGCCGTGGTCGACAGGCGGGCGGGATCCGAACCGACCTCCGGCTCGGTCAGGGCGAACGCGGAAATCTCACCGGAGGCGCAGCGCGGCAGGTACTTGCGCTTGAGTTCCTCGGTGCCGAACAGATTGAGCGGCTGCGGCACGCCGATCGACTGGTGAGCCGAGAGCAGCGCGGTCAGGTTGCCGTCGAAGGCGCCGATCAGTTCCATGACCTGGGCGTACTCGACCTGGTCGAATCCGAGCCCGCCGTACTCCTTCGGGATCTTCATGCCGAAGGCGCCGAGCCGGGCGAGGCCGTCGATCACGTGATCCGGGTAGTCCTCCGAAGCGTCGATCTCGATCGGATCGACCTCGTCCCGCAGGAAATCGCTGAGCGCGGAGTAGTAGGACTCGAACTCCGGGCGCCACTCGTCCCGCGTAGGGTAGGGACAGATCAGGTCGAAGCGGAAGTTGCCCAGGAACATCTCCTTCATGAAGGAGGGGTTCTTCCACTCCTTCTGGCGGGATGCCTCGGCGACCGCCCGGGCCTTCTCTTCGCTCACTCGAACCTGTTGCTGGCTCATCGACTCGGCTCCTGTTGGATGCTGACTGGCAAGGCTTCGTCCCGACGCGCGGGGACGGCCGCATTGTACCCGGCGGCGGCCCCGAACGCCCCTCTCTAGCCGTCTTCCCGCTCGCTCTCGCCCCAGGCGCCGCCGCCCGGTGTTTCGAGCACCAGGAGGTCTCCCGGCTCGACGTCGGCCTGATCGACGGAGGCCAGTTCCCGGACCCCGCCCGCGGACCGCAGGATGCGGGCACGGCCCGGTGCTCCGGAGTCCCCGCCAAGAACTCCGAAGGGCCGCTCCACCCGATGCTGGCCAAGCACCGAAACCTGCTGTCGGGACAGGAAGCGCAACTCGCGCCGCAGACCGTCGCCCCCCGGATACCTGCCGCCCCCGCCCGAACCGGGACGCAGGCAGAACCGCTCGAGACGCACGGGGTAGCGGTGCTCCAGCACTTCAGGGTCGGTGATCCGCGTGTTCGTCATGTGGGTGTGGACGCCGCTGGCCCCGGCGAACCCGGGACCGGCCCCGGCTCCCCCACCGACCGTCTCGTAGTAACCGAAGCTGTCGTCCCCGAACAGCGTGTTGTTCATCGTGCCCTGTCCGCAGGCGCAAAGCCCCAGCGCCCGGATCAGCGTGTCGACCACCCGCTGGCTCGTCTCGACGTTGCCCCCCACGACCGCCGGGCAGCGCTTCGGGTCGGCCGGGAACTCGGGATTCAGCATGCCGCGCGGAATCTCGATCTCGACCGGTTCGAGCAACCCCTCGTTGAGCTGCAGCGGCACTCCGATGAGCAACCGCAGGACGTAGATCGTGGCGCTTCTCACGATCGCCGGCGTCGCATTCAGGTTGCCCGGATGTACCGGGGCGCTGCCGGTGAAGTCGATTCGCGCCGACCCGCGGTCGATCGTCACTTCGACTTCGATCGGCGAGCCGTCGTCCAGTCGCTCGAGAGCGTGGAACGACTGGCGTCCGGTGCTCCGCACGTGTTCCTCTAGGGCGACCTCCATGCGGTCGGCGGCACGGGAGTAGAGCGCCGTCATGTAACGGCGCACCTCGTCCTCGCCGTGATCGGCCGCGAGTTGCCGTAGCGCGGCCACACCCCGCCGGTTGGCCGCGACCGCCGCTCCGAGATCCGCGAGATTCTCCGCCACGGACCGGGACGGGGACGGCCCGCGGCTCAGCAGCGCCTCCATCCGTTCCCAACGGGGCTCGCCGGCTTGCACCAGGAGCTGCGGCGCGATGACGACGCCCTCCTCCGCCAGGTTGGCGGCCTTCGGCGGCATCGACCCGGGGCGAATGCCGCCCAGTTCGGCGTGGTGGGCCCGGTTCGCGACGTAGCCGAGCAGCCGGCCATCCACATGGGCCGGGGCGATGACCGTGATGTCCGGCAGGTGGGACCCGCCGTAGCCCGGATGGTTCGTCACCGCGACGTCGCCCGGCCCGAGCTCGAGCTCGGCGGCGAGGCCGCGCACGCACTCCCCGAGGGCGCCCAGATGCACCGGAATGTGGGGCGCATTGACCAGCAGACGCCCGGCGGCATCGAGCAGGCCGCACGAGAAGTCGAGCCGCTCCTTGACGTTCACCGACATTGCCGTCCGCTGGAGCATCACGCCCATCTCGGACGCGATCGCAGCGAACCGGTTACTGAACAGCTCGAGCCGGACCGGATCCACGAGCGAAGTCTACGCCGCGGCTTCCAGACTCGCTAAGGTACCGCTTCCGCAATCCCCAGACCCAGGAGCCGCCATGACCGACAGCACGATGATGGACTTCCCCTTGACGATCCGCATGATCTTCGATCACGGCCGCCGGGTCTACGCGGACAGCCGCGTGATCACCTGTCAGGCGGACGGCGCGCGGATCGGCACCTACGCCGAGGTCGCGGAGCGCAGCGCCCAGCTCGCCCACGCGCTCAAGGGCCTCGGCATCGAACCGGGAGACCGGGTCGGCACCTTCGCCTGGAACAACCAGGAACACCTGGAGGCCTACTTCGCGATCCCCTGCATGGGCGCGGTGCTTCACACCCTGAACATCCGCCTGTTCCCGGAGCAGTTGACCTACGTCACGAACCACGCCGAGGACCGCGTGGTGATCGTCGACGACTCCCTCGTTCCGCTCATCGGGCAGGTCGCGGCCGACCTCGAGACGGTCGAGCACTTCATCGTCGTCGGCGACGGCGACGCTTCGCCGCTCGAGGCGGGCGGCGCGACCATCCACCGCTACGACGAGATGATCGCCGGCCAACCGACCACCTTCGACTGGCCAGAGATCGACGAGCGGGCCGCCTGCGCCATGTGCTACACGAGCGGCACCACCGGCAACCCGAAGGGCGTCGCCTACAGCCACCGTTCGTCCTTTCTGCACGCCCTGGGAGTGGCTTCCGGCGGCGCCCTCGGCATCAGCCAGGCGGACAGCATCCTGGCCATCGTGCCGATGTTCCACGCGAACGCCTGGGGCCTGCCCCACGTCGGCTGGTTCACCGGCGCCGACTTCGTGATGCCCGACCGCTTCCTGCAGGCGGAGCCACTGTGCCGGATCATCGCCGAGCATCGGCCGACCCTCTCCGGGGCCGTGCCGACGATCTGGAATGACGTCCTTCGCTTCTCGGAGAGCCATGAAGTCGACTTCTCCTCGTTCCGCGCCGTCCTCTGCGGCGGCTCCGCCGTGCCGCGATCCCTGATCGAGGGGTTCCGGGACCGTTTCGGCGTCGACATCATCCAGGGCTGGGGCATGACGGAGACCTCGCCCCTGGCGGCCATGGCGATTCCCCCGCGCGGCACGCCCCGGGAGGAAGAGGTCGACTGGCGGGTCAAGACCGGCCGGATCATCTCCGGCGTCGAGATCCGGATCACGAACGACGCCGGCGAAGTCATGCCCTGGGACGGCGAGGCGGTCGGCGAGATCGAGATCCGCGGGCCGTGGATCACCGGCTCGTACTACCTCGACGACGATCCCGAGAAGTTCCACGACGGCTGGCTGCGGACCGGCGACGTCGCCTCGATCGATCCGAAGGGCTTTCTGCAGATCACGGACCGCGCCAAGGACGTCATCAAGTCGGGCGGCGAGTGGATCTCCTCGGTCGATCTCGAGAACGAGCTGATGGGACACCCGGCCGTCGCCGAGGCCGCCGTGGTCGGCGTGCCGGACGACCGCTGGGACGAGCGGCCGCTCGCCTGCGTCGTGCTCAACGACGGCGCCGAAGCCGACCCGGGCGAACTCCGGAGCTACCTGGCCGACCGCGTCGCCCGCTGGTGGGTGCCCGAACGCTGGACCTTCATCGACGAGGTCCCCAAGACCAGCGTCGGCAAGTTCGACAAGAAGGTCCTGCGGGCGCGATACGGAGACGGGAAGTTGGAAGTCGTCGGTTGATCGGCCCGCTCGCCAGCGAGCGCCGCTGATTCCCTGCCGCGGCGCCTCATTCCGGGATTGTCCGCACAATGCGCCCGGTGTGGTGGTCCACCACGATGATCGGCGCTCTCGGCGTGTCATCGCCGTACCGGAGCGTCTCGACCGATTCAACGGCTTCCTCGGCGGTCATTCCGGGGAGGGAATACGCCTCCGCCAAACCGACATCGACCGTGTAGCCCAGGTCGGCCAGCGATTGGATCGTCACCGCGCTCAGCGGGTCGGCTACACCGATGTTCTGGGTCGGCGTCATGAGTTCGTGGTCGAAGACCCAGTCCCGCCAGTGCGAGTCTGACGAACCGAGACCCAAGCGATTCTCCACGGGCACCTTCTCGCCATGCGTGTACGCCGCACCGCCCGCCTGATCGAACGCCGAGATGGCAAGCGGACCCGTGAAGTGAGTGTCCGGGACCCCCTCCACGTAGAGCGAAGGACTGCGCAGCAGGCCGAAGCGCGACCACAGCGTCCCGATTCCCAGCACGTGCCCCATCTCGTGGAGGATCACCTCCTCCAGATCACGGCTCGTCATCCACTCCGCGTCGTCCGCGTCGAACTCGATGGCGCCCATGAAGGGCAAGCCGCCCTCACCTTGCCGAACCCCGCACACCGCGGCGCGCGCGATGACCCCGCGTTCCCCATCGATGCTGCTGACACTCGCAACGATCACGAGGTCGTCCACGCTGCCCTGGACCCCGTGCGCCGTGATGCCCAGGCACCCCAGCACCAGGTCGCCGGAAACCGGTACATCCGGCAACTCGGTAGCCGCCAGAATCGCCGACCAGTAATCGGTCGCCCGGTCGAAGGCCGCCCGTACGGAAGGGGGGACCTCGCCCGTCAGGATCACGTCGATGTCGAAACTCCCGGGACCGGCGCCGCCTACCGACACGGGCAGAGGCAGTCGTGCGCCCAGGCCGCTCCGATCGGTCGCTGTCACCGCGACCGCCGCCTGTCCGGGACCGACCGGCTCAAGCCTCACGCTACTGCCCGAAATCCCGACCGACACGACGTCGGGCCTGTCCGAGGCCACCGTGTAGGTCAGATCATCCCCGTCCGGATCCCGGAAGTAGGACGAAACGTCGACCGACCCGCCTCCGCTTCCCACCCTGAACCGCAGCAGGGGCAGGGCGCGCTCCGGAACCGGCGCCCGATTCGAAGCGGTCCCGAACAGAAACAGAGGATCGGCCAGCCGGACCTCGACGCCTCGAACGTACCTGGAGAGCTCGGGAGCGGGTCCCGCGACCACCTGCACAGCGGATCGGTCGGCGCCGGCCAGAACGACGACTTCCCCGCTGCTGTCGCTCCCACCCTCGATCGTCACGACCTCCGCCGAGATGCCTCCTCCGTGGGCCAACAGAGGAACCCTGATGTTGACCGGCGCGCCCTGCTCCAGGGCGAGGGCCAGCCGAGCCGGGCCGGGCGCCTGCAGGTCCGCGGTATCCGTACGGCGTAGTTCCAGGGTGAGCGGAAACGGGGCGCCCGGATTGCCGCCGAGCCGCAGGTTCTGCAAGCGCGTCAAGCCCGCAAACACGCCGGCCGGCAGATCCGCCAGTCGATTATCACCCAGGAGGAGCGTCTCGAGGCGCTCCAGGCCCGAGAAAGCGCGCGGGGAGATGACGGCAAGCTCGGCTGCGCCCATGGACAGCCGTTCGAGACTGGACAGCCCCGAAAAGGCTGATGCCTCCAGCGTGCCCAGAGGGTTGCCCCAGATCCACAGGTACCTCAGCGCGGGCAAGTCCGCGAACGCCCGCGTGGGCACGGAAGTCAACTGGTTGCGGTGCAAGCTCAAAGCCCTCAGGGCCGGAAGTTCCGAGAACACGCCCGGCGGCAGGGCCGTCAAACGGTTACCGTCCAGCCCCAACCATACGAGGCGGGACAGGCCCGAGAACGAGCCGGGCGGCAACTCGGCCAACTCGTTGTCGACCAGCTCCAGAAGCTCCAGGCTCGACAGGTCCGAGAACACGTCGGGCGGCAGGGCCGCCAGACCGTTCTGCTCCATCAGCAACCAGTCGAGACGAGACAGGCCCGAGAAGACCCCAGGCGGCAGCTCGGCCAACTCGTTCCCTCCGAGATCCAGAAGCCATGTATCGGGGACATCCGAGAACACCGCCTCCGGCAGGCTCGCGAGCCGGTTGCCGGAGAGGTCCAGGCTCGTCCGGATGTCAAGGTCCCGGAAGATCCCCGCGGGCAGGGAAGTCAGTTCATTATCTGCGAGAACGAGCTCGTAGACCTTCGTCAGGCCGGCGAACACGTCCGGCGGCAACTCCGTCAACCCGAGACCCCAAAGCCACAGGACGCGGAGATTAGAGAGCCCCGCAAAGTCGCCCTCTCGCAGGCTCGTGACCGCGCCGGCGCCTTCAACGCTGGGGAAACCATGATCCGTCCGCAGCCCCCCGGCCTGCTCCGCGTCCTCGACGCACGTCAGCCACAGGCCCGGATCCGGCCGGCGGGAGATCAGACTCTCCCTGGCGCACTCGCCGCTTCCTGCACGGACCGCAGATTCCGGCGTCCAGCGGCTACCGCGGCCGTTCCGACTCGAGGCGGACCCGCCCGGATAGATCTGCAAGAACCCGATGTCGGCAAGATCGTAGTCATCCACCTCGGCGCAATCGGACCTGCCGGCTTCGGCAACGATCTCGTCCCGGATTCTCGGCGTCCGGTCGCAGACGCCTTCCTCGACGAGGATCGCCGCCTCGTGCGGATAGCCGCGCCGGTAGCCGGTCTCCTCATCGGGCGGGTCCAAAGTGACGGTGAAGACCTCCCGCGGAGCCTCGAGCTCGTCATCGTCGACGATGGGAATCTCGATGTCGGCGTGGCTCGCGCCAGCCGCAACCTGGACCGAGCCTTCGGCATCGTGGGCGTGGTCCGCTGCGCCGGCGTCGGACGTCGACGGGTCGGCGTCGACGCCGAGGCTGTAGGTGAAGGTGACCGCGGACGCCGCCGGTTCGCTCAACGTGAGCCGGAGCAGCGCCGTGCCGCCCTCCGGCGCGGCCGCGGACCTCGTGCTGAATGATGCCGTCGGCGCCGTGGGGCGAAACAGGACGATCGGCTCCACGCCAACCTCGATGCCATGGAAGTCCTCCGGCAGGGGCGGCACGGCCATTGACGTCACCTGTGTGCCGCCGGCCCCCGCGGCGTTTCGAGTCACCGTGACCTCCGGACTTCGCGCGCTGCCGGCGCCGATCGTCACCCTGGCCGCGGACAGGCCGCCCCCAGCGGCCGAGAGGGGAAGCACCATTCTGAACGGCGCACCCTCCGCCACGCCAAATCTGATTCTGGCTGGCCCCGGGGCGAGAAGGTTCCTGTTGTCCATGCGCTCGGGCCTCAGAGTCAACCTGAAAGGAGCGCCCGGGTTGCAGCTCAAGTCCAGGAAGGTCAGGTTCGGCATGCCAGCGAAGACGGCCGGCTCCAGCCTGGTGAACTCGTTGTACGAAAGGTCCAGCTCACGCAGGTTGGCGAGGTAGCCGAGGAACCGGGGGATCGCACCCCTCGAACTCGTGGCCGAGAGGTTCAGCGATGTCAGGCGGGTAAGACGGCCAAGCTCGGAAGGGATCCCACCCAAGCCTGAATTGTACGAGAGATCCAGAACTCTCAGGTCGGCGAGGTCCCCAAGTTCGGAAGGGATCGCAACCAGGCTGTTGTTCGAGAGATTCAGAACCCTCAGGTTGGCGAGGTTCCCGAGCTCGGGTGGGATGGGACCCGCCAATTGGTTGCCCGAGAGGTTCAGCGACGTCAGGCGGGCGAGGCGACCGAGGTCGGGCGGAACAGAACCTGCCAAGAAGGAGTTCCACGACAGGTCCAGCTCACGCAGGTTGGCGAGGCGGCCGAGTTCGGAAGGGATCGAACCCGTCAAACGGTTATCCGAGAGGTCAAGCCACTTCAGACCGGCGAGGCGGCCCAGCTCGGGTGGTATCGAACCCGTCAGGCCAGGCCCGGGGCGAATGTGGACAACCTGCCAGTCGACGAGAGGCTCCCCACCCAGATCGATCCCCACGACGCGCCCCGACTGGTCCGTTTCCACGCCGTACCAGTCCCCCAGCGGAGCAGCGGTCAGCCAGCCGTCGTTGCGGCTCCAGCCGGAACCGCCGGTGGCCTCGTAGAGGGCAACGAGGACAGCCCTGTCATGTGCCGCCGCCGTGACCACCCGGAGATCGGACGTTCCACTGACACCTTCGAGACGGCCTTCGACGCCACCTGAGCGGACAGTCGCCGTGATCGTGACCTCGCCCAGGGCGACACCCCTGACGAGGCCCGAACCATCTACCGTCGCCACCGAGCCTCTGCTCGACGACCAGGCAAACCCCACGCCTTTCACGGCGTTGCCGTGCTCGTCGTACGCTTCGGCCACGAGGCGCAGGGTGTCGCCAGGTGCGACCGTGCCGCTCGCGGGCGTTACGGCGACCCTCGGCGATCCCTTCACCCTGACCGTCGCCTCGCCGAACAGCGAGCCCCACCGCGCCCTGACCGTGGTTGTCCCGATGCCGGCCGCCGTGACCAGGCCCGCAGCATCCACCGTGGCGACAGACCGGTTGTCGCTCCACCAGGACACTTCGGCTCCGCTGACTGTTCGACCATCGTCATCCAGCGCCGTCGCCGAAAGCTGCGCGGTCTGGCCCGCGGCGGTGAACGTCAACTCCTCGGGTGCAACCCGCAGAGCCGCCATGCCGTCATCGGTGGCGCAATCGAAGGCGGACGTGTCGCTCCTCGCGGACGCCGTCATCCCCAGCCGGTTTCGATGGCTCCACCGCCGGCCGTTGTGGCTCGTCACGTGGAGGTTGAAGGCCACGTCGGTAACCGGCGCCACGAAGACCCAGCGGCGGCCGTTGTAGGAACAGCCGTCAAGCACCTTGACCAGCGCTTCGGCGTTGTCCCGGTCGAAGAACCACAGCAGCCCCGACTGGCCCGAAGCCCAGATCCCCCCTCGACCTTCGCCAACCACGCCTTCGGCCGTCTCGTAGCACAGGCTCACCTGGTAGCCGCCGTCGAAGACGAGCGGCGACGTGGTCGGCTGGCAGTCGGTGTACTCCCCAACCGCCAGCGCGCTCCTGGCGACGATCTGCGCGCCGGGAGCAACGGACGCCGCGGCCGCCTCGTCGTCCGTGGCGCAGACGAACGCGGACGTGTCGCGCCGGGCAACCGCCGTTGCGCCCAGCCTGTTGCGATGAGTCCACCGGCGTCCGTTGCGGCTCGTAACGTGGAGGTTGAAGGCCACGTCGGTAACCGGCGCCACGTAGGCCCAGCGGCGGCCGTTGTGGGAACAGCCGTTGAGCACCTTGACCAGTACCTCGGCATTACCGCGATCGAAGAACCAGAGCAGGCCTGCCTGGCCCGAAGCCCAGATCCCCCCACGGCCTTCGCCAACGACGCCTTCGGCCGTCTCGTAGCACAGGCTCACCTCGTAGCCGCCGTCGAAGACCAGCGGCGTCGATGTGGGGTCGCAGTCGGTGTACTCCCCTGCCGTTAGCGGCTTCCTGTCGGCGGCGGGTACCCCGAAGGCAGGACGCCCGCTCTGAAGGACCGCGACCAGAGCGACAAGCGGGAACATCGCCAAGGCCCAGCGGGGACCGTGAACACCCCTGGCGAACCCGCGACGCCATAGGCGAACGCGGCTCAAAGGCGCAGCGACAGGCTGCCCGAAGAACGGGATTCTCTTCCTGACCACGTCGGCCCTCCTTGTAGCTTTGTGGTTGGAACCCGATGGCTGGCGGAGCTACTGCGCCGACACTCCCAGGTGCTCGTTGAACCAGGCGACGAGCGCGCTCGAAGCGCGCTCGCCGTCCTCGCCGCGGAAACCGTGGGCGGCGCCCTCGATCACAACGAGCTTCGACGTCACGTTCGCGTCATCGAAGGCGGCCTTGATCCTCTCGCTGTGGCTGAGCGGCACGAGCTCGTCCTGGTCGCCGTGAATCAGCAGCGTCGGCGGGTCGTCCTCGCTGACGAACAGGACGGGTGATATCCCGGCGGCCTTCTCGGGGTCGAAGTCGAGCGCGGGGAAGCGCTCGTTCGGACCGGTCAACCCCTGCAGGTCGACCGGCGGGAAGTAGGCAACGACCGCCGCGACGCGGTTGCCGGTCTGCTCGATGGGATCCCTGCTGCCACTGTTTCCCTCGTCCGAGGCATTGCCGAGCATCAGGGACAGGTGGCCGCCGGCACTGCCGCCGGTGACGCCCAACCGTTCCGGGTCCACGCCGAAGTCGTCCGCGTTGAGCCGGATGTACCGGACCGCGCGACGCACGTCCGCGACCGCCTCCGGCACCTTGAACAGCGGGGCCGAGCCGTGGCGGACCATGAACACGGCGTAGCCGTTGTCCAGCAGATCGCCGATCGCACCGAACCGGCGTCCCTCACCGGATGCAATCCCGTGCGGGTCGGACCAGCGCGAGAACCACCCGCCGCTGACCATGAACAGGACACCGGCACCGTTCTGCTCGGCCGGTACCAGCGCATCGAAGGTGAGCGCCATGCCCATCTTGTGGCCGTAGACGACATCGGCGCGGACCTTGGTCTCGGAGCCCGCCGACAGCGGCGCGGCGAGAAGGGCGGCGGCGATCAGGACGACGACGGCTTGCTTCAGGACTGTCTGTTTCACTGGGTTCTCCCTGTTCTCGGTGTGTTCGGACGGCCGCATCCGCTCTCGGTTGCTAGGGCCGCGCTCCTCCCGCCGTTTCCTGCGGCGGCGCCTGGGGTTTCATCCGTTCGGCGGCAACCATATCCGCCACGTCGGCGAGCAGCTTCTTCGCGTCATAGACGATCCCGTCCTTGATCGTGTAGCGGACGCCGCCGACCCGCTCGGGGCGGCCGGTGTCGTCGTTCAGCCTGACGGCGCCCGTACCGTAGAGCACCTTCAGGTTGGCGATCGGGTTTTCGTCCACGACCAGGAGATCGGCGAGCATCCCCTCGCGCACGATCCCGAACTCGATCTCCGCGTCGCTCGCCTTCACGAGTTCCTCGGCGCCGTGCATCGTCGCCGAGCGGATCACCTCAAGCGGATGGAAGCCTGCCTCCTGCAGCATCTCGAGTTCGAGGATCGTGCCGAAACCGTAGGTCTGGTAGATGAACCCCGAATCCGAACCCACGGTGACCCGGCCGCCGCGGTTCTTGTACTCGTTCAGGAACCGCATCCAGACGCGGTAGAAGTTCTTCCAGGCCACCTCGTCCGCCGTCGTCCAGTAGAACCAGTAGGAGCCATGGTCCAGGCGGCTGGGGGCATAGAACTCGGCCAGGCTGGGCAGCGTGTAGTCCGCGTGCCAGTCGGCGTTGCGCGCCCGCATCACGTCGCGACTGGCAGAGTAGATCGTCATCGTCGGGTTGATGAAGAAGTCGAGTTCCAGGAACTCCTCCAGGAGGGCGTTCCAGCGCTCGCCGCCCGGCTCGACCAGCCTCCACTGCCGGGCCACCTGGCCGAAGCGGAACTGCTCGTCCATGTAGTTCATCTCGGCCGGCCAGGGCTGCACGTCGTGAGCTTCATACATCGACTCGAACAGGCCGTAGAAGTGGGTCATCCCGACGAGCCCCAGCCGGGCGGCGTCGATCGCGTTCATGTGCGCCACTCCCATCTGGTCGAGATGGGCGGTCGACCCCATGCCAAGACTCCTCGACTCGTCCAGCAGCGCCGCCATGATCTTCGGCGGGAAGGCGCCGAGCTTGAGACCGTCAACGCCCTTCTCGTGCGCGTAGCGCACCCACTCGCGGGCATCCGCGGGAGTGCGAATGTCCCGGTCCTTCCACTCCTTGCCGCTGCCCGGACGCTGGTAGGAAACGAAACGCGGCGCGGTGATCTCGTTCCTGCGGCTGCGTTCCTTCTCGCTCAGGTCCCACTCGAGCGGCCCGGTGGGCACGCCCCGCGCCGTCGTGATGCCGTGCGCCAGCCACAGCTTGTAGACATAGTCCGCGCGCGGCGCCTTGGGCACGCCGCCGGTGTGAACGTGAAGGTCGACCAGCCCCGGCAGCACCCAGGAACCGGAGAGATCGAGCTCGTGGTCGGCGTCCTTCGGCCGCCTGCTCTCGTCGATCTCGGTGTTGGCCATGCCGAGGCTCTTGATCTCCTCGATCCGGTTGCCCTCGATCACGATGTCGACCGGGCCCATCGGCGGCGCGCCGGTGCCGTCGACCACCATCACGCCGCGCAGTATCAGACGGTCGAATGGCCCTTCGCCCTCGTCCGCGGGCCGCGGCGGCGCCGGCTCGACCTGCTTCTCTTCCTCCTCCGCCGCGACGACGGGTACCGCCGCCAGCCACGTCAGAGACAGGCAGGCCAGGCTCAGAAGAAGAACGTGCCCTGCCGCACGCTGCCCGAGAACGACGAGTGACGGTCGCATGAACTCTGCTCCTTACTGCCGGAATCCAGGCGGGAGGGTACCAGTCCGCCGGCCCTCGCGGCGGCTCCACCTCTGGGCATGGAGCCGCCCGCCTACTGGGTGCGCCGGCGTCCTCGCCGGCTTCCGAAGAACAACGCGCCGCGGAGCGGCGACCACTCTCCGGTTCAGATTCGCGACAGCGACGGTCGTTCGCCCGCCCCCGTGACCGCGCTCAGGTAGAGCAACGCCTGGCCGGGCTGGGGCGCCTGCACGAGCAGGCCGTGCGTTGCGGCGAGGACGTCGCGGCGACTGATCTGCCCCACCAGCCGTCGGCCCCGGAGCACCGGCAGCCGGCGATACGGCGTGCTCTTGAAGATTCGCGCGATCGTCAGGATGTCCGTGTCCTCGGAGATCGTGCGGGCCTTGCGGTCCATGAACGCCGCGGCGTCGGTCGAGTCGAGCTCGAAGTCTCCCGGTTCGCTCTGTTCGTCCGGCTCCGCCAGGTCCTCCAGACCGAGTTCGCTGCTGCGCTCCCGCAGGATCGACCGGCGGCCGTCGATCGCCGAAGTCAGATGATGCTGGGCCGCGAGCACGTCCCGGCGGCTGACCTGACCCACGAGCGTGCCACCGTCCACCACGGGCAACCGCCGGTACACCGTGTCGAGAAAGCGCTGGGCGATCTCCAGCAGCGGCTCCGTACCGTCGATCACGCGGCCGAAGTCCGTGTTCATGAAGGCGTCGACCGGCGCCGCCGGCAACTGGTCGTAGGCGAGGCCGAGCAGCACGTCCATCGAGAACTTCTCGGAGAAGACGCCGAGCAGCTTGCCGTCGTCGTCCACGACCGGCGCGCCCGAGATCCGGTTCTTGAGGAGCAGCCCGATCGCGTCGAGAGCCGACATGCCGGCCTGCAGCTTGACCAGGCGGGTGGCCATGAAGTCGCGCGCCCGGGTCCGCCGGCTGCGGGCCAGTCCCTGTTCGTCCGCGGCGCGGGCGGTCACCGTGAGCACGCTGAGACAGCTCTTCTCCGACAGCATCCCCAGGTAGCGGTGGCGCTCGCCGATCACCGGCGCACCGGTGATGCGATGGCGCAACAGGGCGCTGATGCCGTCGTAGACGTGGGTGCGGGGATGCACCGTGACCAGCTTGGTCACCATGATGTCCCGCGCGAGCTGCGGCTTGTCGATCGTCTTGTTCATGGCCCGTTTCATCGTACCAGCGGCGCGCCGACCGGGAGCTCTGCGCCACACCGCAGGCTGGTAGGGTTGCTGCTCCGCCGGATTCCGGAATCCAGACCATCTGCCAGTGGATAGGAGACGCACATGACCCGTGCCGCCAGCCTGACCCGCCTTCTGACCGCGCTCCTCGCGGTTGCCCTCCTGAGCCTCGGTCTGGTCGCCTGCGACCAGACGAGGGCCGACGTTCCGGTCGAAGGACCCCGCGACCTCGCGCGCGTCGCGCCGGAGGCCGTCGGCATGTCGAGCGACCGCCTCGCACGGCTCGACGACGCGATGCAGGGCCTCGTCGACGACGGTCTGCTCTCCGGGATCACCACGATGATCTCCCGCAACGGCAAGATCGCCCACTTCGGCACCTTCGGCCACCGCGACATCGAGGCCGGCTCCGAGATGAGCGAGGACGTCATCTTCCGCATCTACTCGATGACCAAGCCGATCACCGGCGTCGCGCTGATGATGCTCTACGAGGAGGGCAAGTTCCGGCTCTCCGACCCGGTCCACCGCTACATCCCCGAGTTCGAAGGACTGGTCGTCGCCAAGGAGGATGGGCCGAACGGCCAGCCGATCACCGAGCCGGCCGACCACCCGATGACGATCCGCGAGCTGATGGCGCATACCTCCGGCCTCAGCTACGGCATCTTCTCCCAGTCCCAGGTCGACGCGCTGTACAACGAGGCGAACGTCCTCGACAACGACTCCACCCTCAAGGACATGATCGACAAGCTGTCGAAGATCCCGCTCCGCCAGCAGCCCGGCTCGATGTGGCACTACAGCGTCGCGGTCGACGTCCAGGGTTATCTGGTCGAGGTGCTCTCCGGCCAGAAGTTCGACGAGTTCCTCGACGAGCGGTTGTTCGGCCCGCTCGGGATGAACGACACCGCCTTCTACGTCGCCGAGGACAAGGCGGACCGCTTCGCCCAGGTCTACACCCACGACGCGGACGGGAACCTGATGCCGCAGGAGGGTTTCGGCGGCTCGCGCAGCTACTTCGACCCGCCGAACTTCCTCTCGGGCGGCGGCGGCCTCGTGTCGACCACGATGGACTACATGCGGTTCAGCCAGATGCTGCTCAACGGCGGCGAGCTGGACGGCGTGCGCATCCTCGCGCCCTCGACCGTCGAACTGATGCACCTGAACCACCTGCCCCGCGAACTCAAGGAAATGTCCCCGGGCACCGGCTTCGGCCTCGACTTCGCGGTCGTCCTCGACCCGGTCGCCGCCGACGGCATCTCGAAGGGCGAGTACTACTGGGGCGGCGCCGCCGGCACCTGGTTCTGGATCGACCCGAAGGAAGACCTCGTCTTCGTCGGCATGATCCAGCACTTCGGACCGCGGCGGCCGGACGTCCGGTCGCTGAGCCGCCGTCTCACCTACCAGGCGATTCTGGAGCCGGCGTCCTAGCGCCGGGGCTTCGCTATCGCTTCGCCCGCTTCCCGAACATGATCCCCGCGACGCGGCGAATCTGGATCTCCTCCGAGCCTTCGGTGATCCGGTACCGCCGGTGGTGGCGGTAGATGTGCTCGAACGGCATGTGCCGGGTGTAGCCGATGCCGCCGTGGGTCTGGATGGCACGGTCGGCGGCGTTGCAGACGAGGCGGTTCGCGCGGTAGTTGCACATGGAGACCTTGTCGGTGACCTCCATGTGGTGCTGCTGGTCGAGTTCCCAGGCGGTCTTGTAGACGAGGTTCCGCACCATCTCGCACTCCGTCTGGAGCTCGGCGAGCGGAAACTGGATCGCCTGGTTGAGCCATAGCGGCTTGCCGAAGACGATCCGGTCGCGGGCGTACCTGACGCTCTCGTTGATGCAGAACTGGGCCGCGCCGACGCCTGAGGCGGCCTGGCGGATGCGGTTCTCGTGGACGAAGGTCTGGGCGAGCGCGAGGCCGCGGCCCTCTTCGCCGAGAATCGCTTCGTTCGGCACCCGCACGTCGGTCAGCGACACCTCCGCGTGGTCCGTCGGCATGTTGAAGGTCCACCACATGAACGGGACCTCGAAGCCGGGCGAGTCCGTCGGGACGATGAAGCAGGTCACGCCGTCCGCCTTCCCCTGATCGCCCGAAGTGCGCGCGAAGATCAGGTCGTGGGTCGCCGCGTGGAGGCCCGAGTTGAACCGCTTCGCGCCGTTGATCACCCAGTCGTCGCCGTCGCGGACTCCAGCGGTCTCGAGCCAGGTCGCGTCCGAGCCGTGGTCCGGTTCGGTCAGGCCGAAGCCCATCTTCACCGCGCCGGTCATCATCCCCTCCATGAACTCCGCCTTCTGGGCCGGCGTGCCGAAGCGGTGCATCATGATCACGGTCGGGAAGTTGCCGACGATCGAGGATTCGTTCTGCAGGTCGTTGTGCAGGCCAAGGCCCTTGGCGGCCAGGTGCTCCCGGATCACCGCCATCGCCAGGTTCGAGCCGTCCTGGCCGCCGAGCTCCTTCGGCAGGCCGAACCGGAGGTGGCCGGCGGCGTCGGCGCGGCGCTTCATCTCCCGCAGCAACGCCTCCCACTCGGGCCGCGGCTTGCCGTCGTTCTCGAAGTCCGTCCGCGCCCACTCCCGGCGCTGATCGAAGAAGCGGACGTTGTCGTCCTGCTGCTCGAGCGGCCTGATCTCGCGCTCGATGAAGTCGTCGAGCTCGGCGAGCTTGTCGCGGATGTCCTGGGGAATCTCGAAGTCCATGTCTCTCCCGTTATCCGGCTGCCAGGTACGCGTCGATGATCTCGCCCAGCCGCTCCGGAGCGTCGAAGTGGACCATGTGGCCCGCTTCAGGGATCTCGACGTGGTGAACGTTGCGGAACAGGCGGACCCTGCGCTCGATCTCGTCGGGCGCCGCGGGCGTGTCGTGGTCGATCCCGCCGCGGCCGCGATAGAAGTCGGCCGAGCGGCCTCCGGTCACGACGAGCACCGGACAGGCAACCCAGGGCCAGCGCTCCTCGGACAACCGGCTCGACATCGTCAGCCCCGTCGTCTCGACCTGCGGATCCCACTTCCACTGCAGGCCGCCGAAGGGGTGTTCGGTCGTGCCGATCTCCACCAGGTGCCGCGCCAGGTCGTGGTCGAGACCGGGATGGAACCGGCAGTACAGCCTCCAGGCGTCGTCCAGGTCCATCATCGGCCGCTTGTGGCCGCCGGGCCGCAGCAGGCTCGTATGACCGTTCTGCAGGCGAAGCTGCCGGTTCTCGACCGGCATGTCGCTCTCGCGGAACGGCGCGCCGACGCCGTCGATGTTCACGATCACGCTGGGTACGTCGCTGAACACGGCCGCGTAGTGGCTGACGATCTGGCCGCCCAGACTGTGGCCCACCAGCACCGGCCGCTCCAACTGGAGCTGGAAGATGACCGCGTGGAGATCGGCGATGAAGTGCGGAAGCGCGTAGACGCCGGGCTTGCCGCTGTCGCCGTGGCCGCGCAGGTCGAAGGAGACGACCCGGTAGCGATCGCGGAAGCGGTTCGCCACCGGCTCGAACGCCATCGCCAGGTCCTGCATCCCGTGCAGCAGAACGAGAGGCGGCGCACCCTGGTTGCCGTGGTCGTAGACCTGCAGTTCGATGCCGCCTGCTCCCGGCAGGCGGAGACCCTGGGGCGGAGAAGGGTGTTCCGGCATGGTGCGCGAGGATACGCCAAGCACGGCCGACGTCGCGGCTCGCGCCGGTTATCCTTGCCGTCACAGCCCCATCGAGCCCCGGAGGGAGATACCAGATGAAGAGAGTCCAGTGGATCGCAGTTGCGGCGGCCGTCCTGCTGCTTCCGGCGGCAGCACCCGCATCCGACGAGCTGACCGCCGAGAAGGCGTTCGAACGGCTCAAGGCGCTGGCCGGCACCTGGGAGGGATCGGCGAGCGGCGAGGGCGACGAGGCGGCGGCCGAAGCGGACGCCACCGGCAAGGTCGTCCACGAGTTCGAGGTCACCGCCAGCGGCCATGTTCTGATGGAGCGCATGGGCCCGAACACGGACTACGAGATGGTCAACATGTACCACCTCGATGGCTCCGACCTCGTCCTCACCCACTACTGCTCGAGCGGCAACCAGCCGCGGATGAGGTTCAACGCCGCGTCCAGCGCTCCAAACCGCCTGGTCTTCGACTTCGCCGGCGGAACGAACCTGGAGACGACGCCCAGCCACATCCACTCGGCGGAGATCCGGCTCGACGGCAAGAACCGGCTCGACAGCGCCTGGATGGCTCACGAGGGCGACGAGGAAGCCGGCACGATGACCTTCCACCTGAAGCGGCAATAGCGGCCCGCCCGGAGGTACAAACGGATGAACGAGTCCCGGCACGGCAACGGCAACGGCGGCAACGGCCTCTACGGCGCGCACGGACGTGCCCTCATGGTCGACCTCTCGACCGGCGAGCACCGTACCGAGACGATTCCCGCGGACGTCTTCCGCCAGTACCTCGGCGGCTACGGCCTCGGCGCCTGGCTGATGTGGAAGCACTTCCCCACCGGCACCGAGGCGACGGCGCCGGAGGCCTGCTTCGCCCTGGTCTCGGGACTGCTGACGGGGCTCCGCACGCCGTTCTCGGGCCGCATTCAGATCGTCGGCAAGTCGCCGCTCACCGGCACCTGGGCCGACTCGAACTCGGGCGGCAGCACGGCGATCCACCTGCGCCACGCCGGCTACGACGCTCTCGTCGTGCGCGGACGCGCCGCCGAGCCGTCCGTCCTCGTCATACGGGAGGAAGGCATCGCGATCGAACCGGCGGGCGATCTCTGGGGCACCCAGATTCCCGAGGCCTTCGACGCGCTCCAGGAGCGCTACGGCACGAAGTTCCGGGTCGGCGTGTCGGCGATCGGACCGGCGGGCGAACGCGGAGCACGGATCGCCTCGGTGATGAACGACCGCTACCACGCCTTCGGCCGCCAGGGCTTCGGCGCGATCTTCGGCTCGAAGAACCTGAAGGCTGTTGTGGTGGACGGCGGCGAAAACACAGGCAACACCGTCCCAATGCGTGACGAGAAGCGCTTCCGCACCCTCTGTGACGAAGTGAATCGCGAGTACCGCAGCGACATCAGCCTGCCGATGCGCCTCGTGGTCAAGATGGCGGCACCGAAGAAGCACTTCGGTTTCGTCTACCGGATGTTCGCGAAGTTCGGGATCAAGATCGAGTCGCCGCAGCCGGCGATGCGCCAGATGTGGGCCGACCGCGGCACGACGGCTGCGGTCGCCCTGTCGGTCGAGAACGGCGACGCGCCGCTCAAGAACTGGACCGGCGTCGGCGCCCGCGACTTCCCGCTGGCGAAGAAGGGCTGGAAGCTGGACGGGGCCGAGGTCGACAAGATGATCACGAAGAAGCTGAGCTGCGGCGACTGCCCGGCGCCCTGCAAGGGGATCGTCGGGATCAAGAGCCGCGGTCTGTCGGACGTGCGCCGCCCGGACTACGAGACGATCGTCGGCTTCGGCGCGAACATCCTGAACGACGACCTGGAGCTCGTCACCGCCTGCCACGACGCCTGCAACCGCTACGGCATGGACGCGGTCAGCTCGAGTGCAACGATCGCCTGGGTGTGCGAGGCGGTCGAGCGTGGCGACCTCGCCGCGGACGACCTCGACGGCGTGGACATGCGCTGGGGCAACGGCGAGGGCGCGCTCGCCCTCACCGTCAAGATGGGCGAAGGCGAAGGCTGCGGCGAGTGGCTGCGTCACGGCCTCGCCGCCGCGTCCCGCCACGTCGGCCGCGGCAGCGACGCCTACGCAGTCCATGTGGGCGGCCAGGAGCCGGCCTACCACGACCCGCGCTTCACTTCGCTGATGGGCGTCACCTACATCGCCGATCCGACGCCGGGCCGGCACACCGCCGGTTCCGCGTCCTGGAACGAGACCTTCGGCGCCGCCTTCCCGCTGCCCGAGGCCGCCCCGAAGGACGAAGTGACGATCGCCTGGAAGGGCACGAAGAACAAGGGCACAGCGCAAGCCCACTACAGCAACGCGCACCAGACGCTAAACGGCCTGGGCCTCTGCATGTTCACCGGCCTGACCGGCGGCCTGCCCTGGGTCGACATGGTGAACGCCCTGACCGGCTGGGACGTGGACCAGAAGGAACTCCTGCTCTGCGGCGAGCGGATCCAGAATCTGCGGAACGCCTTCAACGTTCGCGAGGGGATCTCACCGTGGGACTTCAAGCCCCACGCCCGGATGATGGGCGAAGGCGACGGCCGGCTCGACACCGGACCACTGGCCGGAGTCCAGGCGCCGCTCGAGGAACTGAAGCGGGACTACTACGAGGCGATGGACTGGGATCCGGACACCGGCCGGCTCAGCCGGGGCCGGGCCGAACGGCTCGGCATGGACGACCTGCTGGACGCGCAACTGGCCTGACGGGAGCAGGTTCACCGCCTCGATGGGCCTCCTGCGCAGCCTCGTTCGTTCCCCTTCCGGAACGAAGATCCGCGTCCGCGTTCTGATCAAGGGACGCATCGGCGCCGGCTGGCACGACATCGACCGTACGTTCCGGCTCCCATCCGGCGCGACGCTGGCCGAGCTGCTTCCGGCAGCCGACCGCGCCGGCGTGCCGCTTTCCGAGGCGATCTCTCACTCGCCACATCTCCGCGACACCCTGATGATCAACGGCGAGCGCTGCCCGCTCGAGGACAACCGCGATCGCGAGCTCCACGAAGGCGACGAGATCTACCTGCTGGCCCCCGTGGCCGGCGGCAGCGGCGCCGCCCGGGCGCCGGACAGCTTCGAGGCACGGCTGGACCGGGTGCTCCGGCGCGAGATCGACGGCTGCGAGCGCCTGGCCGCCATTGAGCGACTCTCGGGCGGCGCCAGCCAGGAAACGTACAGACTGCGGATCGAAACGGAGGCCGGCGAGCGCCAGCTCGCCCTCCGGCGGTCCCAGGGCGGCAAGGCGGAAGAAGCCAGGGCCGTCGAGCGGAGCGCGCCAGGCCTGCGGATCGAGGCGAAGCTGATGCAGGTCGCCCGCGAGAACGGCATCCCGGAGCCCGAGGTCTTCTACGTCCTCGAGCCCGGCGACGAACTCGGGGCCGGCTTCGTCATGGAGTGGCTCGACGGCATCGCCCTGGGCGCGCGGATCGTCCGCTCCCCCGACCTCGCCGAGGTGCGCCCCAGGCTGGCCCGGCAATGCGGCGAGATCCTGGGCCGGCTCCACACGATCGACCTGGAAGCCCACGGCCTCGACCGTGATCTGGCGAGCCTGAGCGCGTCGGACTTCATCGAGCAGACCCGCGGCCGCTACGAGGCCCTCGACACGCCGCAGCCGATGATCGACTTCACGGCGCGCTGGCTGATGGAGAACCTGCCGGATTCGCCCGACCGGACCCTGGTCCACAACGACTTCCGCAACGGCAACCTGATGGTCGACCAGACCGGCGTCAGCGCGGTGCTCGACTGGGAGATCGCCCACATCGGCGACCCGATGCGGGACCTGGGCTGGATCTGCACGAACTCCTGGCGCTACGGCGCGGGACCCGAGCTGCCGGTCGGCGGCTTCGGCACCTACGAAGACCTTTTCGCCGGCTACGAGGCGACCAGCGGCAAGACGGTCGACCTGAAGCGGGTGCAGTACTGGGAGGTGTTCGGCTCCTTCTGGTGGGCCGTTTCGACTCTGGGCATGACCCAGCACTACCGTCAGGGGATGGACCGCTCGGTCGAGCGGGTCACGATCGGACGCCGGACAACGGAGTGTCAGGTCGACTGCGTGAATCTCCTGATCCCGGGTCCGGTCGAACTGGTCGCGGCCCCCGACGAACTCCCGGATCCCGACATGCCCCGGCTCGAGGAACTTGTCGGAGCGACTCGCGACTTCCTGCACGGTCAAGTACGTGACGAAACGTCCGGGCGTACCCGGTTCCACGCCCTGGTCGCCGGCAACGCGCTTGACATCGTCTATCGCGACCTGCACTTCGGCGCCGAACACCGCCGTCGGGAGCACCGCCGTCTCCGCCGCCTGCTCGACGCGGACGGCCCGTTGCTCGAGTTGCGCTGGAAGCTGGTGCACGCGATCCGCGAGGACGCCATCGGGCTCGACGACACCCGCCTCCACGAACATCTCCGCGCCACCGTGGTCAACCAGATCGCGATCGACCAGCCGAAGTACTCGGGCTTCAGAACCGCGGCTGCCCGCCGGAGTTGAGCCTGGGGCTATAGTGACCCGACCAAGGAGGATCGACCATGAACACGCAGACCTGCCATTCCGCCAACCGCCGCCGGTCGTCGGAATCCGTACACGGTTGGCGCGCGGACGCGCCAACCGGGTTCCGCAGGACGGCAGCGGTGACGCTCGTCCTGGCTCTCGTCGCCGGTTCCCTCTCGGCTCAACGGCAACGACGCGAAACCGGGCCCAGGATTCCGCCGGCCGAGGGTGTCGAGAGCATCAACCTGATCCGCACCCTCTCTCATCATCCGCCGCTGATGGAGGCCTGGGGGCCGTTCGGGGGCTACATCCTGCGCGGCAGCACCCTTCCCGACCGGGACCGCGAGATGGTCATCCTGCGCACCTCCTGGCTCAACGAAGCCGAGTACGAATGGGGGCACCACGCGCGAGCGGCCAGGGCCGCCGGCATGACGGACGAGGAGATCCGCAACGTCGCCGTGGGCGAGAATGCCGGTCCGTGGACCAGCTTCGAGCGTTACCTGCTGCGCGCGGCGACCGAGCTGCACCGGCGCTCGGCGATCTCGGAACGGACCTGGGCCTTTCTGAAGGCCCGTTACACCGACCAGCAGATGATCGACCTGATCTTCACGGTCGGCCAGTACCGGATGGTGTCGATGGCCCTGCGGAGCATCGGCGTCGAACTCGACGAGGGCCTGGAGCCCTTCCCCGAGGACGTACCGCGGCGCTAGCGCCGCAGGATTCCAGAACCCGGCGCTTCGCGCCGGATGCCGGCGAGGGCGCCGGCGCACCCAGTTCCCGCGGCGCTAGCACGTTACACGCCTGAGCGGACTTCGGCGAGTCGGCCGATCGACTGCAGAACCCGCGCCGGGTCCTGGACCAGGTGTCGCACGACGACCTCGTCGTACCCCATCCCGCCCAGCTCCGCGAACGCCGCCGCCGCCCGATCCGCATCTCCGATGATCAGCGCCTCTCGCGGGAAGCCCCGGTAGCCGCGGGAAACGACGCCCGCCGCCGTCCGCTCCGCTTCCGCCGCCGTCTCGCCGACGTAGATGTCGCGCCGGATCGCGCATACGCCGACCGGGCGGCCGTGGCGTTCGCAGGCCTCCCGATAGAGGCCGAGCTGCTCGGCCGCCTCCGCCGGCGTCAGTCCCGGCGCCGCCAGCCAACCGTCGCCCAGCCGCGCCGCGCGGTCGATCGCCGGCGGCGCAGAGGCACCGATCCAGACCTCGACCGGCTCCGGCGGGCAGGGAGCGATCCGCGCCTGCCGCAATCCGAAGCGGTCGTTCTCGCCGCCGGTCGTCACTGTCTCGCCCGCCCACAGGCGGCGCAGGATGGAGAGAGACTGTTCGAATCGCGACGGCCGCTGCCGCACGGGGACGCCCATCGCGTCGAACCGGTTGTCGGCCGGGCCGATCGCGCACTGGAGGATGAACCGGCCCTCCATCACGCTGGCCAGGGTGCCGACCTGCTCCGCGACGATCAGCGGATGCCATAGCGGCAACAGGTAGAGGGCGCCCGCCGGACGATCCCCCCACTCCGCCAGCATCCTGCCGAGGATCGCCGTGTTCTGGTAGTACGGGCCCGGCGTCGCGTGGTGGTCGCCGACGAACAGGGCATCCAGGCCGGCGTCCCGAGCCGCCCGCGCACGATCCACCATCCGACCGGCCCCCTCGCGGACGTCGGTCACGTTGTAGGCGCTCTGCACTGAAATGCTGACCCGCATGGCTCTCCTTTCCCCGTCAAACTACTCCAATCTGAGGGCTGCTACGATTCGCGCCACAACAACCCGCCACAACCTGGGACCCCGATATGCCTGAACTGATTCTCGCCACAGCCGCATACCCCGCCGGCGGCCTGATCGCCGGTGTTCTCGGCGCCGCGGTCGGCATCCTGGTCGTCATCATCATCGTGGAGGGCGCCAGCACGGAACCCGTCGCGCCGAGGCTGATTCCCATCTGGGTGTGGCTCGCGTTCTGGATCCCGCTCGGTCTGATCCTGATGATCACCGACATGCCCGGCTGGCTGCGCACGCTCCTCTTCGTGATTCCCCTGGCGCTAACGGTCGGGCTGTTCAATCGGCGTGCAGCCTGACAGGTACGCGACCGCGGCCGACGGCGCCACGCTTCGCTATCGGCTCGCGGGCAGCGGTCCGGTCGTCGCCCTGACGCATGGCCTGGGCGGCCACCTGGACTCCTGGGAGCCGACCGTCGCAGCGTTTCAGGACCGTTACACGGTTCTGACCTGCGACGTTCGCGGCTTCGGCGGCTCGGAGCGGCGCCCGGACACGATGTCGCCGGAGACCTGGGCCTCCGACCTCGCCGCCGTGCTTGACGAAGTTGGCGCCGACGATGCCGTGATCGGCGGCATCTCGATGGGCGGCGTCGTTTCCCAGCGCTTCGCCCTCGACTATCCGGAACGCACTCGGGCACTGATCCTGATCAGCACCTCGAGCGAAGTGAACGAGCGCGCCGAAGCCGGCTGGAACGCCCGCGCCGACCTGATCGAGCGGGACGGCCTGGCCAAGGCCCTGACGCCGACCGGTCCCGCGCTCTCCTACGGCAAGGAGTACCGCGAACGCCACGCCGAGGAGATCGCCGAGTCCGCCCGTCTCACGATCGAACGGAACGACGCCGCCTGCTACGCGTCAGCCTGCCGCGCCGTCTCGGACATCGACTACACCGCCGATCTGGCCACGATCACCTGCCCGACCCTGATCCTCCAGGGCCTCGAAGACGCGCTGACCCCGCCCGGCGGCAGCGTGATCATGTCCCGCCGGATCGAGGGTTCCCGCCTCGTCATGCTCGAGAACTGCGGCCACGGCATCCCCACCGAGCAACCCGACGAATTCCACGCCGAAGTCGCCGAGTTCCTCGCCGAACTGGCGTAGACCCGCAGACGAAGCCGGCGCAGAGCCGGAGAGACCGCTGGCCGCGGGCGGAGGAGGCACCCGCCTGCCCGGTCGGGGCTCAGGGGGGAGGGGTCCCAGGTGCCGTTCGCGCTTTCTGAGTCTTGGAGGGGTCTGCGCTCACTGCACTCCGCTCGCTCCGGTCGAGTGTCGGTCTCTGTGAGGTCGCTGACCGTCGCTCGCTTCGAGCCACCTGGGACTCTCCCCCTCCGGGACCGGACCAGGCGGGTGCCACCGGCGGCGCAGCCGTCCGGGCGGCCCGCCGCTACTTCAGGTGGCGGTCAAAGAAGTCGATCTCCGCGGCCATCGCCTTGTCCAGCCAGTCGCCGCTGTAGATGTCGTAGTGGCTCATCTCCCAGGCGTGGTACTCGACGGGGACGCGGCCGGAGAGGATCTTGAAGACCCGCTCGCCGTGTTCGCGGATGTCGAAGTAGTGCTCCTGCTTCGCGTCGATGATGATCGTGGGCGCGCTGATCAGGTGCGCGTCCTCGACGGGTGAGAACTTCGCGAAGCGCTCGTAGTACGGGCTGCCGGTGAGGCCCTCGGGCTGGGGGCCGCCGACCGGGACCGGCGCCACTTCGCCGCGGGCTCGCTGGATGGCGGCCTGGTGGACTCCCTTCAAGCCTCCCGGCGCCGAGACCAGGCCTGCGCGCTGGTCCATCGCGCCGACCTGCGCCGCGACCGCCTTCACGCGTCGGTCGTGGGCTGCGCGCCAGATGACATGGCCGCCGCCGAAGCTCGAGCCCCAGATGCCGATCCGCGAGGCGTCCGCGTGCGGCTCACCCTCGACAAAGGTGATCGCCGCGTCGATGTCCTCCTGCTGGTCGAGCGGGTCGACGAGCTGCCGAATCGCCTGCGCCTTGACCGTGACATAGCCGTCCTCGTCCGGCTCGGGCATCTTGCCGCGAACGACGAGGCGGGCATCGCTCTCGCCCCAGCCCCGGTAGTCGAAAGCCAGGACCAGGTAGCCGGCGGCAGCGAAACGCGGCGCGATGCCGCGGTTCAGATGAGCCTTCGTGCCGCCCCAGCCATGGCAGAGGACGATTGTCGGCAACTTCTCGCCCTCGGCGGTCGCCTTCGGGTAGAAGACGTCGCCAGCCAGCCGGGTGCCATCGCTCCAGATCTCGACCGGCTTCCGCGCGAGGGTGGGATAGCCCTCGACGTCCATCAGTTCGCCGGCGCCAAGCACCGGCGCCGCGCCCAGCGCCGCTACCACGATTCCCGCCAGGGCCAGCCTGAACCCGTACCTCTCTGCAGACTCCATCTTCATCGCCAATCCTCCGCCAGCATGTTCCCGTGTGCTTGCACGGATGCTACAGGAGTCCGGCAAACGCGCGTGGCGAAAGGCCGACAGATACTGAGTCGCCATTCAGAGTAGAGTCGGCCTCCGTGAAGAGAGTTGCCGCGGCGTGGCTCGTCGCAATCCTGTCGCTGGGGGCCAGTGTGTCCGACGCCCAGACCGACCGCCCCGCGGCTACGGCCCTGGCGATCGGCGAGGCGCCCCAGCTCGACGGCCGGGTTCTCGACGATCCGGTCTGGCAGGGCATCGCGGCCGCCGCCGGCACGACCCAGACCCGGCCGTTCGCTGGCGAGCCGGGCACGGAACGCACCGAGGTCCGCTTCGCCTACACCGAGGACACCCTGTTCGTGGCCGTCGTCTGCCACGACCGGGAACCCGAGGGGATCGTCATCTCGGACAGTCGCCGCGACGCGGCCCTGGACGAGACGGACAGCTTCCAGGTGATCTTCGACACGTTTCGCGACGGGCGCAACGGATTCGTCTTCGGCACGAACCCCGCCGGCATCGAGTACGACGGCCAGGTCCTCGAGGGCGGCTCGGGCATCTTCAGCGGCATGGGCGGCGGCGGCCGCTTCCGGGGCGCGCTGTCCACCGGCTTCAACCTGAACTGGGACGGCGCCTGGACCGTCGCCACCGAGGTCGGCGACTTCGGCTGGAGCGCCGAGTTCGCGATTCCCTTCCGCACCCTCCGCTATCCGCCGGAGGAGGTGCAGACCTGGGGCCTGAACTTCCAGCGCAACATCGCACGCCACAGGGAGGTCGCCTTCTGGTCCGAACTCGACCGGAACCACGACCTGGACCGCCTGACCGACGCGGGCTCGCTCCAGGGCGTCGAGCCGCCGCCGCAGCGCAACCTGAAGCTGATCCCCTACGCGATCGGCTCGGGCCGGGAGCCGCCCACGACGGGAAGCGACACCGAGTCGGATTCCGACCTCGGCGTCGACCTCAAGTACAGCGTGACGCCGAGCCTGACCCTCGACCTGACCTACAACACGGACTTCGCCCAGGTCGAGGTCGACGAGCAACAGGTGAACCTTGACCGCTTCAACCTGTTCTTCCCGGAGAAGCGACCCTTCTTCCTCGAGAACGCCGGCCTGTTCACCGTCGGGGCTCGCTCCGGCGGCAGCCGCGCCTCGGCCCGCGTCGACCTCTTCTTCAGTCGTCGCATCGGCATCGGACCTGGCGGCGAGCTGATCCCGATCGACTACGGCGGCCGGCTCTCCGGCAAGGCGGGTCGTTTCAACGTCGGCCTCCTCCACATGCAGACGGCCACGGTGGGAGGGCTCCACGGCAACAACTACGCCGTCGCCCGCGTGAACCGGGAACTGGGCGAGCGCTCCAGCATCGGCGGGATGTTCGTCAGCCGGGAAGGAGTGGGCAGCCTGGCCCCGCAGGACGACACGAACCGCACCTACGCCGTCGACGGCAAGTGGGGCATCGGCGAGCACCACACGATCGAGACGTTCGTCGCCCAGACCGACACGCCTGGACTTGAGGGCGACGACAGCTCGATGCTCCTTAGCTACAACCTCGGCAAGCCGGAGTGGCGCAGCAGCGTCAGCGTCGCCGAAGCGCGGGCGAACTTCAATCCGGAAGTCGGCTTCATGTCCCGGCGTGACTTCCGGAACTTCTCCGCTTTCGGTATGCGGACGATCCGGCCGAAGAAGCTCCTCGGTTTCCACGAAATCCGACCGCATGCCTCGTACAGCGGTATCTGGGACTTCGACGACTACAAGGAGACCCAGTACATCCACGTCGACACGCACTGGGAGTGGCGCAACGGCTTCCAGGTCCACACCGGCGTGAACTTCACCGAGGAGGGCGTCAAGGAGACGTTCGAGATCGTCGACGGCTTCCCGGTCCAGGCCGGCCGGTACAGCCACGACGAGCTGCAGACCGTGTTCTCGACGAACCAGGCGAAGCCGGTCTCCGTCTACATCCGCAACATCACGGGCGGCTTCTTCGGCGGCGACCGGAGTTCCACCCAGCTCACCCTGCTCGCCCGGCGCGGCGAGCGGCTGACCTCGGAACTCACCTGGGACCACAACGACGTGGACATCGCCTCCGGCAGCTTCCAGGTCAATCTGGGCCGCCTGCGGCTCTCCTACTCCATCACCCCGCGGATGCTCGTCCAGGCCCTCGCCCAGTACAACGACCAGTCCGACAACGTCTCCGCGAACCTCCGCTTCTCATGGCTGCAGGACGCGAACACCGGGCTGTTCGTGGTCTACAACGAGATCGACGAGCTGGGCGCCCGGATCCTCTACGAGCGGCCGGACCGCACCGTGATCGTCAAGTACAGCCGGCTGGTCGACGTCTTCCGTTGAGCCCTTCCGCCGCCGCGCAAAGGAGTTGAGCCCAATGAACCCGAAGGAACTGCGCGTCTACTTCTCCTTCCGCTCGCCCTTCTCGTGGTTCGCCTTCCACCGGATCACGACGACCGGCATCCTCGACTGGAACGAAATCGACGCGGTGCCGATCTTCCCCTTCGGCAAGGGCGCCAATCTCTCGGCCGGAAGGGCGAAGTCGAGCTACGTCCGCCAGGACGCGGAGCGGATCGCGAAGGCCTACGGACTACCGATGAACTGGCCGGAAGGCGGTGACGATCCGGACTGGTTCCCGCCGCACCAGATCTACGTCTGGGCCCGGGAACAGGGCAAGGCGATCGACTACGCACGCGAGGCGTACACGGCCCGGTTCGGCCGCGGACTCGACCTCGCCAGCGATGACGTGATGCGCGCCGCGGCCGAAGCCGCGGGGCTCGACGGCGACGAGGCGATGGCCGTGGCCCACGATCCCAAGTGGAAGGACGCCGTGATGGCGGGCTTCGCCCACACTCGCGACGACGGCGCCTTCGGCGTGCCGCTCTTCATCTACCGCGGCGAGCGCTTCTGGGGCAACGACCGGCTCGACTGGCTACTCCGCGCGGTCGCCGGAAGCGAGGGCAGGGAAGTGCCGGACATCGCAGAGGAGCCGCTGGCGCCGGTCTACTCCGCCTAGCCGCGGGCAGCCGCCGCGACGCGGCCCACGATGAGGACGCAGGGCGGCTTGATGTCGGCGGAGAGTTCGCCTGCCGCCAGGGCGTTCAAGTCGCAGGACACGACCCTCTGGTCGGGTGTGGTGGCCCGCTCGACAATCGCGACCGGCGTGGACGGTTTGCGGCCGGCGGCGATCAGGCCGCTGCCGATGCGTTCCAGTCGCCGCGCCGGCATGAGGACGACCACGGTGTCGGCGCCGTCGAGGGACGCCCAGTCGGGTTCGCCGCCCTCGGCGTTTCGCGCCGAGACGACGGCAAAGCCCAGGGAAACGCCCCGATGGGTCAGTGGGATCCCGGCCGTCGCGGCCGCCGCGGTGAAGCTGCTCACTCCAGGTACGACTTCGCAGGGGACGCCGGCCGCGGCGCAGGCCTCGATCTCTTCGCCGCCGCGGCCGAAGACGGCCGGATCGCCTCCCTTGAGCCGAACCACGTGAGAGCCGGTCGAGGCCCGTTCGATCATCAGCTTCTCGATCCGGCGCTGCCGGGCCTGCACGTCGTCGCCGGGGCGCTTGCCGACATCGACGATCTCGGCGTCCGTCTTGGCCTCGGCGAGAAGCTCGGGCGCCGCCAGGCGATCGTGCAGCACGACGTCGGCGACCCGCAACCGTTTCAGGCCCAGAACGGTGATCAGGTCGGGGTCCCCCGGACCGGCGCCGATCAAGGTCACCCTTCCCGGCGCGGTCTCGCGGGACAATCCGGCGGCGCCGTTCACCGCTCCGGATCCTCGGCGGCCACGCCCATGATCCGCTCCGCCAGTTCGGACGCTTCGGCGGGCCTCCCGTCCCGAAACAGGGCAAGCACTTCCGAGTCCACGAGTTCATACCAACGGCCCCGTCGTTCCTCGAACGCGGGTACCGCTCGTGCCAGGGGGCCCCGAAGACGGCCGGCGAGTTCCAGCAGCGCCCCGTACTCCGGTCCCAGCTCCTGCTCGAGTCGCTGCCGGAGACGAACGGCCAGGGCAGGCGCCCGGCCGGAAGTCGAGATGGCGATCACCAGATCGCCGCGCCGCACGATGGAGGGCGCGATGAAGCTGCAGTACTCGACGACGTCCTCCACGTTGGCGAAGATGCCCCGGGCTTCCGCCTCCGTGGAGAATGCCTCGTCGCGCACCGGGCCGCCGGGCTCCGCGAGCGCCAGGAAGGCGCCCTCCAGGTCACCCGGTCGGTAGTCGCGCGCACGGTGCTCGATGTCGCCTCGCCCGGCCAGTCCTGCCAACTCAGGCGTCAACTCGGGAGCTACCACCCGTACCCGCGCCCCACTCGGAAGAAGACCCGCGACCTTTCGTTCGGCGATCGAACCTCCGCCCACCACGACCACCAGTCGCTCGGCCAGCGAAAGATAGACCGGGTAGTAGGCCGCCAGGGGCCGGCTCAACGCGGCTGCAGCACGTGGAGCCCGCATTCCTTGCCGGTCTGGGACTCCCACCACCAGCGTCCGCCGCGAGCGCCTTCACCCGGGCGCGAAGGCCGCGTGCACGGCGCGCATCCGATCGTCCGGTAGCCGCGGTCGTAGAGCGGGTGGTACGGCACTCCCTGCTCGTGGATGTAGGCCCAGACCTGGTCCTCGGTCCAGTCGAGCAACGGGCAGACCTTGACCAGGCGTCCCTTCGTCCGCGTCACGCGGTCGACCTCCACCTTGTTCAGGACGTCACGGGTCGGGGTCTGATCCCGGCGCAGACCGCTGAGCCAGGCCGGCGTGCGGGCCAGGGCCCTGCCCATCGGCTCCACCTTGCGCACGTTGCAGCACCGCTGCCTCCCGGCAACCGAGGCGTAGAAGAGATTCGGCCCCTCCCGCCGCACCAGTCGCGCAACCTCGGAGGCGCGCGGAGCGACCACCTCGACCTCGATGCCGTAGTGCAGTCGCACGTGCTCGATGTGCCGGAAGGTCTCCTCCGGCAGCCGCCCGGTGTCGAGCGTCACCACACGGACCGGCAAGCCGAGTTCATGGCACATGTGGAGGAGGATCATGCCCTCCGCCTGGAACGATGTCGCCAGGGTCAGTTCGTTGCCCCAGCGACCGTGGGCCCAGCGAAGAACCTGTTCCGGAGTCGCGAGCTCCAACTCCATCGCCCAGCCGAGGACGCAAAGATCTCCGTCGGCAGACGGGCCGGGGAACTCCAGAACAGCGCCACCGAGGTCGTGCGGATGCGGGGTTTGCTGCATTTGTGACAAATACGATCACAAATGTCTCTTTGTTGCAACGGATTGCCTGCGGCGTGTCCGCCGAGCCGGTCCCGACTCCTCAGAGCGACCGAAGCGTTGCTGCCAGCGCCTCCAGGTCGGAGGGGCCGTTGTAGACCTGTGGCGCCACCCGGATCGCCGTTCCACGAACCGAGACGAACACTCGCGCCCGCCGCAGCGCGGTCGCGGTGGCGTCGGCGTCGAGACCGCGACGCGACCGCAGCCCGAACAGGTGCGCGCCACGGAAACTCCGATGCTCCAGATCGAAGCCCGCCTCGCGGAAGGCGTCCTCGAACGGTTCGAGCAGATTCGCGCAGTACTCCTGAATCCGTTCCGGCCGCCACTCGAGCACCATGTCCAGGGAGGCATTCAGCATCGGCAACTGAATCTGGTTGCTCCGCTCCCCCACGTCGTAGCGCGCGGCCGCCGGCCTGTACTCCTGCACGTACTCGAGCCGGCCGGCAACGAACAGCTCGCTGCTCTCCCGCGCGGCCCACGGCTCCTCCAGCGGCACACCGCCGTCGAACCGTTCGCCGAACCACGCCAGACCGCTCTGGTACGGGCCAAACAGGGTCTTGTAGCCGGCCACGACCAGGGCGTCCGGTGCGACCTCCTCGACATCGAACGACATCGCTCCGATCGACTGCGTGCCGTCGATGACGAAGGTCGCACCGACCTCGCGTGCCCTCCGGCCGACCGCCGCCACGTCGAACCGCGTACCGTCGGCCCAATGGACGATCGGCGTCGCCACGACCGCCGTGTCGCCATCCATCGCGTCGAGCAGGCGTTCGTTCCAGGTCGCGCCCGGGCTCGGATCGCCGGTCGCGGGCCGCTCGACGGTCCGTAGTTCAGCCCCGTTCTCCCTCGCTTTCCGCATCCACACGTACACGTTGCTCGGGAACTGCTCGCCGAGGACGACGATGTTCTGGCCCGTGGAGACTTCGGCGTTCCGTGCGGCCGTGGCGATGCCGTACGAGACTGCCGGGATGATCGCGACCCGCCGCGGGTCGGAGCCCCCGATGAGCCGCGCGAACCGCTCGCGCAGGGCATCCGCCTGATCGAAGAAGTCGTCCGAGACGATCGTCGACGGGTCGCGCCGTCGCGCCATCCCCTCGCGCCCCGCCGCCTCGACCTCGCGAGCCAGCGGCGCCATGTAGGCACAGTTCAGATAGTGGAGATCCGGCGGAAGCTGGAACCTGTGCCGCTGGCATTCGAGCATGGCGGGCGATCTTACGCCCACGGCGCGGATCGTCCGTCAAGCCCTGCGGAGCTAGGCGGCAGTCAGCGCTCGGTCGAGGTCGCGGATCAGATCGTCCACCGTCTCCAGACCGATCGAGAGGCGCACCACTTCCGGCCCGGCGCCCGCGGCGGCGCGCTGCTCGTCCGTGAGCTGACGATGCGTCGTGGACGCCGGATGGATGATCAGCGAGCGGGCATCGCCGATGTTCGCCAGGTGCGAGAACAGCTCGCAGGCCCCGACGACCTTGACGCCCGCGTCGTAACCGCCCCGCACACCGAAGGTGAACACGGCGCCCGCGCCGTTCGGCAAGTACTTCTCCGCCAGCTCACGGTACGGACTGGTCGGCAAGCCGGCGTGAGACACCCACTCGACCTTCGGGTGCCCGGTCAGCCACTCGGCGATCGCCTGGGCGTTCTGGCAGTGGCGTTCCATTCGCAGGGCGAGGGTCTCCGTCCCGAGCAGCGTCAGAAAGGCATTCATCGGCGCCATCGAAGCACCAAGGTCCCGCAGGCCAACCGCGTGCGAGTGGACGGTGAAGGCAAGGTCGCCGAACGTCTCGCTGAACTTCAGGCCGTGGTAGGCCGGCTCCGGCTCGGAGAGGCCGGGGAAACGCCCCGACGCCGTCCAGTCGACCCGGCCGCTATCCACCACGGCGCCGCCGATCACCGTCCCGTTGCCGGAGAGGAACTTCGTCGCGGAATGGACGATCAGATCGGCGCCCCACTCGAAGGGCCGGCAGAGCCAGGGGGTTGCGAGCGTGTTATCGACGATCAGCAGGGCGCCCGCGGCCCGGGTCAGGCCGGCCAGGGTCTCCAGGTCGGTGACCACGCCGCCCGGGTTCGCCAGGCTCTCGACGAAGAGAGCCTTGGCGCCCTTGGCCAGGACCGCCTCGACCGCGGAGAGGTCCTCCGTGTCGACGAAGTCGCAGCGCCAGTCGAACTTCGGGAACGTCCGGCTGAACTGCGTGACCGAACCGCCGTAGAGCCGGGTCGATGCCGCGAAGCGCTCACCGGCTTCGATCAGCGGAAAGAACGCAAGGACCTGGGCGGCGTGTCCCGAGGCGGCGCAGGTCGCACCGCGACCGCCCTCCAGGCTGGCGATGCGCTCTTCCAGCGTGGCGACGGTGGGGTTCCCGAGACGGGAGTAGATGAAACCGAAGGTCTGGAGATTGAACAGCGACGCCGCATGGTCCGCGTCGTGGAACGCATAGGCCGAGGTCTGGTGAATCGGGGTCTGGCGTGCCCCCGAAGTCGGATCCGGGCCGGCGCCGGCATGGATCATCCGCGTCTCGAATCCCCAGTCGGTATCCGCCTCGCTGCCGTCTTCCTGCTTCGCTTCCTCGCTCATCTCGATCTCCCTCTCCTCAGGGCCGGGGCCAACCGCGGGCGCCGGCTGGAGATCACGCCGCTGTCCACGCCGCCCCAGCCCAGCTCACCGGACAGGCGACCGTACTCGATCTTGGGGCAGCGGTCCATAACCACCGTCAGTCCGGCTGCCTCAGCCTCCGCCGCGGCCTCGTCGTTGCGGACACCGAGCTGCATCCAGACCACCTCGATCCGTTTCTCCTCCCGCATCCGGATCGCTTCCCGGGTTATCCCGAGCGCGGCGTCGGAGCCACGGAAGACGTCGACCATGTCGACCGGCGCCGGCACCTCGGCCAGGGACGCACAAACCGGTTCTCCCAGGATCGACACCCCTCCCGCCGCCGCCCGCGGATTCACCGGGATCACCCGGTAGCCCTTCTCCTGCAGGTACTTCATCGCGAAGTTCGAAGGCCGCTTCCAGTTCGGCGAGGCGCCGACCATGGCGATCGTCCGCACCCGGCTCAGAATGCCCCGGATCAATGCGTCGCTGTAGTGGAGGGCGGGAGCCACGGCGCGGATGTTAGCGACGGAACGAGGGAAGGGCCTCACTTGGGCGGATGGGCCGCAAGCCCGTCCTCGTCCGGCTCCGTGCCCCAGCCCGGCCGGTCAGGCACGACCAGGTAGCCGCCGTCCTCGAACTCGGGCTCGTGGGTGAACACCTCGCCGTCCCAGGGCAGGCGGTCGATGTCCGTTTCCATGATCCGCAGGTTCGGCACCGCGGCGCTCATGTGGACGTTCATCATCGTCGCGAGATGCCCGTAGTAGTTGTGCGGCGCGATGTTCACCTCGTGGGCGCCGGCAAGGGCGGCGATCTTCATCGACTGCCAGACGCCGTTCCAGACCGCGTCGATGATCGCCACGTCGACCGCCTCGGCCCGCAGGAACGGCAGGAAGGCCGCGGGCGTGATCAGGGTCTCGCAGGAGCTGATCGGATGCGCGCTCTCCTGACGGACGGTCGCCAGCCCCTCCGCGGAGGGGGTGTCGATCTCGATCCAGAAGAGGTCCAGATCGGCGAGCGCCCGCACGATCTGCCGGTAGCCTGAGATCTTCGCGTTGAAGTTCAGGTCGAGCAGGATGTCGACATCCGGCCCGGCGCCATCGCGCAGGGCTCCGAGGTGCCTGCGAAGGTTCGCGATCACCTTGCGGTCGACGTTCTGGCCCGGTTCGAACGGCCGGCCGAAGCCCGGCGCCCAACCCCGCGGCGCGCCGCTCGAGTAGTCGAAGACGTTCGTCTTGAGCGCCGTGAAGCCCCGTTCCCGAACCTCGGCGCCGAGCGCTGTGACGCCGTCGAGATCGGTGATCGCGTTCCCGTAGTACTGCGGCAATCCGATCCGCCAGGTCCCGCAGTGCGACCAGTACACCGGGACCCGGTCCCGCACCCGACCGCCGAGCAGGTCGCAGCAAGGGACGCCCAGGGACTTCGCCCAGGCGTCGAGCACCGCGTTCTCGATCGCTCCGATACCCATCGCCATGACCCCGGACATCGACTGCCTCGCCCGGACCAGGAGTCGCTGGTAGATCCGCTCGACGTCCCGGACCCGTGAGCCGACGACGCGCTCCCCGAGCTGCTCGATCACGGTGGTCACGCCGACCGCGCCCTGGTGCTCGTCGTACTCGCTCCAGCCGACGACGCCGTCCTCCGTCGTCAGCTTGACGAAGTGGTAGTTCCGCCAACCGGCGTCGCAATGCCGCGTTTCGATGCTCCTGACCTTCATCCGTCGCTCCCCTCTCCGGCCGGGACGACGCCCAGCCACTCGGCGATTACTTCGTCCGTGTTCTCACCAAGGGCAGGAATCGGCTCGAGCGGACCGGACGGTCGTGCGTCGAAACGGATGGCGCTTGTCGGCAGGCCAATCTCGCCGAGGGCCGAATGATCGACGGTTTCGAAGTAGCCGCGTTCCCAGAGGTGCGGGTCCGCGTTGACCTCGACCAGGTCGCGAACGGGCGCGCACGGCACCCGTTGGGACCGCACCGCCTCGTTGATCTCCGCACGCGAATGGCCGGTGGTCCACGCCGCGACCAGAGCTTCCGTCTCGTCCCGGCGAGAGACGCGAGCCTCGTTGCTCCGGAACCGGGAATCGCCGACCAGGTCCTCCCGTGCCATCGCCCGCAGCAGGTTCCGCCAGTGCCGCTCGGTGATGCAGATGATCGCGACATGGCCGTCACGGCAGGGATACACGCCGCAGGGCGACACGCGGCCGTGCCGGTTGCCGGTTCGTTCGGGCAGCTTCCCCTCGTGGTGCATCAGCGCGAGCTGGGTGAGCAGGGCCGGATACGCCGCCTCCTGCATCGCCACCTCGACCAGGCGCCCGGTCCCTGTGCGTTCCCGTTCGTAGAGCGCGCTGACGATACCCCCGTACAGGTGCGTCCCGCCAAGGAAGTCGATGAGGGCCGGGCCGGCCTTGAGCGGTCCGCCGCCCGCCTCGCCGGTAATGCTCATCACCCCGGACCAGGCCTGGACCGTGAGGTCCATCCCGAGCCGCTCGGAGTCCGGGCCGCTCAGGCCGTAGGCGGTGCCCGAACCGTAGACCAGCCGCGGGTTCACCTCCCGCAGCACCTTCCAGCCGACGCCCAGGCGATCCATCACACCCGCCGCGAAGTTCTCGATCAGCACGTCCGCGACCCCGGCCAACCGGAGCAGCAGTTCCCTCCCCTCCCCGTCCTTCAGATCGCAGGCGAGGGACCGCTTGTTCGTGTTCAGAAAGGCGAGCGGAAAGGATGGCGGCCCGCCATCGGCCTCGCGGCGCCGCAGCGGCTCCCCGCCCGGCGGCTCGACCTTGACCACGTCCGCCCCCGCCTGGGCCAGCAGGTAGCCGGCGTAAGGACCCTGGTAGACCTGCCCGAGGTCGAGCACGCGGACCCCGGCCAGCGGTCTGGTCGGAGGGAGTTCGCCTTCGGTCACGCCGGCCTCAGTGGAACGACCCGCCGATCACGTCACGGGCGACGATCAGGCGCTGTATCTCGTTGGGCCCCTCTCCCACCCGCCGGATGCGCAGCTCGCGGTACCAGCGCTCGAGCGGCAGGTCCTTCGTCATGCCGTAACCGCCGTGGATCTGCATCGCCCGGTCGACCACGCGGCTCGCTCCCTCGCTCGCCACCAGCTTGCAGATCGCCGCCTCGGTCCGGAACGGTTTACCGGCATCGGCGCGGGCCGCCGCCTCCAGGGTCAGAGCCCTGGCGGTGCGCAGATCGATCTCGTTGTCGACGATCATCCACTGCACCGCCTGGCGCGTGGACAGGTAGTCGCCGAAGGTCTTTCTCGTCTTCGCGTAGGCGATCGCCATCTCCTGGGCCTTCAGCGCGACACCGACGCAGCCCGCCGCGTACGGGATCCGGTTGCGGCTCAGGCGGTCGTTCGCGATCGCGAAGCCCTGGTTCACCTCGCCTAGCACGTTGCGGCCCGGCACCCGCACCCGGTTGAACTCGAGTTCCGCCGCGTAGTGGGTGGAACGCAACGTATGGACGATACGGCGGACCCGGAAGCCCGGCATGTCCGTGTCGACGAGGAAGCAGGTGATTCCCTTGCGGCCGAGCTCCGGGTCGGTGCGGGCGAAGACGATGCCGAAGTCCGCCTTGTCGGCACCGCTGATGAACGTCTTCTCGCCGTCGATGATCCAGTCGTCCCCGTCGCGCACCGCCGTCGTGCGAATCGCGCGGGCCGGATCACTGCCGCCCGAGGGCTCGGTCAGCGCGAAGAAACCGCGCTTCTCGCCCCGCAGGACGGGATAGAGGTACCGCTCCTTCTGGCCGTCGTCCGCCTCGTACAACTGGGCCAGACCCGCGCCGCCGAAGACGCCGTAGCAGGGCGCGTAAAGGCCCGCCCGGTGCTGCGCCATCTCGAACGCCATCAACGTCCTCGTTGTGAGATCGATGCCGGGCCCGCCGTACTCCTCGGGGATGTCCAGACCGTAGAAACCGAGTTCCTTCGTCATCGCGACGAGCCGTTCGCGGTGATGGGGCGGCAGCTCGCTCGCGTCGGGGTCGAGGTCCGCTTCGAGCGGCGCGATCTCCTCGCGCACGAAACGGCGCACCGTCTCGAGGATCAGCTTCTGTTCGGTGCTGAGTTCGAAGTCCAAGCCTCACCTCTCGGCAGCCGCGATGCGGCCCACGCGGCGATCGCCCCGTTCCGCCGCGTTGGCGGCCGGCAGTTCGCCGTGATCGGCGAGGTGGACGGCCAGGAGTTCCTCGAACCGGCTCCAGTACTGCATCGTCACCTCGTAGCGGAAAAGGGCCGCTTGTTCGTGCCTTGCCGCGGCGTCAGGGATCGCACTTCGCAGACCGAAACGGGAGCGGCCGCCCGCGAAGCCGAGTTCCAACGTGGAGCCGTCTTCGTCAGCGATTTCGAAGACACCCAGTTGACCGGGAAGCAGGGCGACCTCCACCTCGCCCAAATCCCTCCAGGGCTTCGTCAGCCGAACGCCGGTCATCCTGCCGCGGCCTCGATCATCGGCGGGATCGTATCCCGCGCTATGTCACAATGCCCGCCGCTCTGACTGCACACTCTCGACCTCCCAGGGACGCCGTACCCGGCGAGACCACCGCGGGCCTGAACGCCGATGCGGCGTTGCTCGACGGGGTTCGTGTCGTGGAGCTGGCGACGGTCGTCATGGCCCCTTCGGCCTGCGCCATCCTCTCGGATTTCGGCGCGGAGGTGATCAAGATCGAGGGGCCCGGCAGGGGCGACGTCTACCGCTACTTCCAGGATCTCCCCGGAATGCCCGACTCGGAGATTCCCTACTGCTTCCTGCTCGACGGCCGGAACAAGAAGAGCGTCGTCATCGACCTGAAGAAGCAGAGCGGCCAGGAGGTGGCGCACCGGCTGATCCGGACCGCCGACGTCTTCCTGACGAACTGCCACAACTCGGTGCTGAACGACCTCGGCATGACCTGGGATCGGCTCCGCGAGGTGAATCCACGGCTCATCTTCGCCCACGGCACCGGCTACGGGCACACGGGCCCGGAGGCCGAGAAGCCCGGCTACGACCAGGTCTGCTACTGGACCCGCTCCGGGCTCGTCGCGACGTTCACGCCTGTCGACGGACATCTGGGACCGCTCGGCTGCGGCACCGGTGACCACCCTACGGGCGTCACGCTCTTCTCGGCCGTGCTCGCCGGCCTGCTGAAGCGGGAACGGACGGGCGTCGGTTCCTACGTCACCACCTCACTGCTCGCGGCCGGAGCCTGGGCGAATGCCTGCGCCATCCAGGCCAAGCTGGTCGGAGCGGAGTTCCACGAGAAGCGTCCGCGCGAACGGACGCTGAACTTCGGCCAGCTCTACTACCGCACGCGGGACGACCGCCTGATCAAGCTGAGCATCATCGAGCAGGATCGGGAATGGGAGCGCTTCTGCCTCGCCCTGGACCGCAGCGACCTCATCTCGGAGCAGCGCTTCTGCACCACGGCGGAGCGGATCCAGAACATGCCCGAGTTCATCGCCCTGCTCGACGCGGACTTCGCCAGGCGGGACTTCGCCGAGTGGAGCGAGCGCTTCACCCGCTACGAGATCGCCTACAGCCTCGTCTCGAACCTGGACGACATCGTTGCCGACGAGCAGATGGAGGCCATCGGCATGTTCCGCGACCTCCACCACCCCGAGTACGGGCGTCTGCGCACGGTGGACAGCCCCGTGTTCATCGAGGGCGAGGACAAGGTACAGCCCCAGCCGGCGCCAGAACTAGGCGAGCACACCGGCGACCTGCTGCGGGAACTCGGACTCGACGCGTCGGAGATCGCCGACCTGGCCGACGACGGCGTCATCTCGGGCCGGCTCTGAACCGTCCGGCGATCCCGCATACAATCTCCCGCTCACACCGATCACGAACCACCCAGCTGCCCAGGAGACGCTCCATGGACTTTCAGGACTCACCGCAGGAAGCCACCTTCCGCGCCGAGGCTCGCGCCTGGCTCGAGGCGAACGCAGAGCCTCTTCCCCCGGGCAGCACATCGCGCTACGACGGCCTGCCCGAGCAGGAAGGCCTGGCCGCGACGAAGGAGTGGCAGAAGAAGAAGTACGACGACGGCTGGGCCTGCATCACCTGGCCGAAGGAGCACGGCGGCCGCGGCGCGACCTTCATGGAGGGCGTGATCTGGGACCAGGAAGAGGCGAAGTTCGACGTCCCGGCCGGCTACCTGGGCATCGGACACGGCACCTGCGCGCCGGCGATCATGGCGCACGGCACGGAGGAACAGAAGCGCCGCTACCTGCCGAAGCTGGCGAGCGGCGAGGAGGTCTGGTGCCAGCTCTTCTCCGAACCCGGAGCGGGTTCCGACTTGGCGGGCTTGCGCACACGGGCCGAGCGGGACGGCGACGAGTGGATCGTCAACGGCCAGAAGGTCTGGAACTCGGGCGCCCACTTCGCCGACTGGGGCATCCTGGTCACCCGCCACGACCCCACCGTGGCCAAGCACAAGGGCCTGACCTTCTTCGTCGTCGACATGAAGTCGGGCGGCATCGAGCCCCGGCCGATCAGGCAGATTCCCGGTACCGCGGAGTTCAACGAGGTCTTCCTGCAGAACGTCCGCGTCCCCGATCACAACCGTCTCGGCAACGTCGGCGACGGCTGGCAGGTGGCGATCACCACCCTGATGAACGAGCGCCACGGCCGCTACCAGATGACGCCCGACTGGAGCGACGCCCTGCGCATCGCCTCTGAACTGGAAATCGACGGTGAACCCGCGGCGGCGCAGAGCGCCGTGCGCGACCGCATCGCCGACTGGTACGTGCAGTGCCGTGGCGTCGAGCTGACCTTCATGCGCACCCTGACCGCCATCTCCCAGGGCAAGCAACCGGGCCCCGAGAACTCGATCTGCAAGGTGATCACCGCCAGCGCCCGGCAGGACATCGCCTCGTTCGCGGCGGACCTTCTCGATGTCGCCGGTTCCGTCAGCGGCCGCGAGGACGCACCCTCGGGCGGCATGTTCCACTACGCCTACCTTGCGGCTCCAGGCATGCGGATCGCAGCCGGGACGGACGAGATCCTCCGCAACATCATCGCCGAGCGCGTCCTCACTCTGCCCGGCGAGATCCGCGTCGACCGCGACCGGCCCTTCAGCGACATCCCGACCGGCTCGAACTAAGGCGGTTCCGTACCGGCCAGGAAGACTAAGGCGGTTCCGTACCGGCCAGGAAAACTAGGGCGGTTCCGTACCGGCCAGAAGAAGATCCGGTCAGGACCGCCGGCCGCGTTCCCGCGTCAGGCGCCTTCGGCCCGGTCGTAGATGCGCTTGTAGCTGGCGGTCCCCGCGTCGCCGCCGAACTGGATCTGGGTCAGGACGACCAACTGGTCCTTCTTGTTCACGCTGTACTCCTGGACCACGAGCGCCTCTCCCCGGCCCCGGTTCCTGGTCACCAGCTTCGCCTTCTTCCAGTACGCCTGGATCTCCCTTCGCTCGGCCACCTCGTACCACTCGCGATCCGTCCTCAGGACCAGGGCCAGCCCCCGCGAGTCCGTGATCTGAACGCCACCCTCGAGGAGCTCGATCGCGAGTCCATCCGCGCCGGTGTTCATGCCACGGCCCATCGCAGGTCCACCACCGCGGCCACCAGGGCCTGCAGGTCCGCCGGGAATTCCGCCGACGCCTCCCGCACCGCCGCCTCGGGCGCCTCCGGCAGCGCCACCACCGACCGCACCGCCACCGCGGCCGCCACCGCCAACGGCACCGCCCCCGCCGCCACGTCCGGCTCCACCACGACCCACGTTGCCGCCACGTCCGCTGAACCCGCCATCACCGCCTCCGCCTCGCGCGATCCTCTGACGACGTAACGCCTGCCGCGGGTCATCACTCTCTTCCACATTCAACACCCACTCGCCGCCCAGATCAGCGGGCGCCCGTTGCGCCGACGCCGGCGCCACCGTCCCGTAGGACACCACTGCGGTAAGCACCACGATCGCTCCCCACCGCGCCACAGCCGCCATCGATGAACGAAACGTCCTCGTGTTCCTCATCGTCCTGCCTCCGTTCCGCCTTTGGTTTCTCCTTAGCCTAGCCCCATACACATTCCCGCCCGACACGGGCAAGGTCCCCGCACCCGTGCCTCGCGGCGTTCGCCGGCCGGCCAACGCCGTCCAGTCCGCACCCGGGGCCGGAGGGGAGGGTCCCAGCGAGGCTGTCGGCAAGCGACGGCCCATGCCCCTCATCGACCGACACCCGACCGGAGCGCAGCCGACCGCAGCGAGCACCCACCTCCCATCTACTCAGGAAGTGCGAGCGTCCGCGGGGACCCTCCCCTCCGGCCGCGGGAGCGGACGGGTGAACACGAAGGTCGCCGGCTAGCTGGCGACCTCGCTCTCGCTACCCGGGAACAGGAGCCTGGCCATCTGGGTCTGCGAGCGGTGGACGAACAGGATGACCTGGTCGTCGGCGCGCAGCATGTTGCTGCGCTCCGGCATGAACACGCGGTCGCCCCGCACGACCGCGCCGACGATCAGGCCCCTGGGCGCCTGGAGGTCGGCGAGCGTGGCGCCGGCCGCCGGGCTGGCCTCGTGAATCACTCGCTGGACGACCTGGAGCGCGCCGTCAGCCAGGTTGACGAGGTTCGCCTTGTAGCCATTGGCGACGAAGTTGCGGACGTGGTCGATCGCCAGGGAGTGCGGCGACACGAGCTCCACCTCGCCGACGCGCTGCCAGAGCCGGCTCGTCGTGTGGTGGATCAGTGCGACGACCTGCCGCACGCCCAGTTCCTGGGCGATGAGGCCCGCGACCACGTTGCTGTCGTCGTGGCTGGTGGCCGCGATCAACACATCGGCTCGGCCGAGTCCCTCGCTCTCCATCGTCGCCGCGTCGATCGGGTCGCCGTGCAGGACCTCGACGTCGGGGAATGACTGGGCCAGGTACTCGGCCCGTCGCCGGTCGCGCTCGATCCACCGCAGGCGCTTGACCTCGTTGCGCAGCGCCTTGACGACCGCGACCGCGGCCGAGCTGCCGCCGGCAACCGCCACGGTGTGGGGATGTTCGACCCGGGAGGCGAACAACTCCTCCACGTCGTGCGTCGACTGGGTCCGGCACAGAACCATGGCCAGCCCACCCGGTGAGGCCTTCAGCTCCGGTCCCGGAATGGACAACTCATGTTCGGCATCGAAGTAACCGACCACCCGGGCACCCTCGGGCAGCGGCACCTCCTTGAGCGGCAGGCGGGCGACCGTGCTGTTCGCCTGCACCTGGATCGTCCTCAACTCGAAGCGCCCCTTGGCCAGGTAGTCGACCTCGTGCGTGTGATGGCCAAGCACGACGTTGAGAATCGCGTTGGTCGCCAGGCTCTGAGGCGACAGCAGGAGGTCGGCGCCGAACAGGCGCTCGTAGGAGCGGCGGTAGACGGTCAGATCCTCCGATGTGTCGAGCCGCACCACGCACCGTTTCGCGCCCAGATTACGGGCAATGACCGATGCCACCAGATTCGCCTCCTCCGACGAAGAGGCGGCGATGAACAGGTCCGCTGCATCGACATGGGCTCTCTCGAGCACGGCCTGGTGGGCGCCGTTGCCGACCACGAAGGCGGCGTCCAGCTCCTCCTCGATGCGGTGCCCCTTGTTCGGATCCGTGTCGATCAGGGTCAGACTCCGGCCTTCACGCCCGAAGGCCTCCGCGATGTGGAAGCCCATGTCGCCGATGCCCATGACGCAGTAGTGGCCCTTCCCGCTCACGACCGGTCGAGCATAAGCCACGTGCACCAGTCACTGAGCGCTCGGATGACCCGACTGGAGGTTCCAGGAGGCGCTCGGGCGGCCGGATCGCGGTCTGCTACGGTTGCCGCTTCCTTTCGCAGGGTAGGTGGCCGGCCATCACCGAGGACCGTCTGTGAGCGACCTGAAGACGAAGCAGAACGACGCCAGCGTCGAGGCGTTCCTGGGTGCCGTGGAGAACGATCGGCGGCGCGAGGACAGCTTCACCGTCCTCGAACTGATGAAGCGGATCACCGGCGAAGAGCCCCGGATGTGGGGCACCGCGATCGTCGGCTTCGGCAGCTACCGCTACCGCTATGCGAGCGGCCGCTCCGGAGAATGGCCGCGCATCGGATTCTCGCCCCGCAAGCAGAGCCTGACGCTCTACGTCATGCCCGGGTTCTCGAGCTACGACGAACTCCTGTCCCGACTCGGCAAGCACCGCACCGGCAAGTCCTGCCTCTACATCAACAAGCTGGCCGACGTGGACATGGGCGTGCTCGAAGAGCTGATCAGCAACTCGCTCGAGACGATGAGCGAAAAGTACCCCGAGTAGCAGGGAAGTCAATGAACTACGAACGGATCCTTCTCGAACGGGACGGCAATCTCGCCACGATCACCCTGAACCACCCGGAGGTGCTGAACGCGACGGACGCCCAGATGGTCGCCGAACTCGGCGACGCCGTCCTCCGTATCCGCGATCCGGAAAGCGGCGTGCGCGCCCTCTTGCTCACCGGAGCTGGCCGGGCCTTCTGTTCCGGCGCGAACCTCTCCGGCCGGGGCGGCCAGGAGGAGGAGCAGGGCGCCGTGAACCCGACCGCCCGCGAGAACCTCCGTAACAACTACCACCCGCTCCTGCTTTCGCTCCGCGACCTGAACATGCCGATCGTCACCGCGGTACATGGCGCCGCCGCGGGCGTCGGCATGAGCTTCGCGCTGATCGGCGACCTGGTCTGCGCCTCGAAGCAAGCCTTCTTCCTGCAGGCGTTCGCGCGCATCGGTCTCGTACCCGACGGCGGCGCCACCTTCATGCTGCCGCGCCTGATCGGCTGGGGTCGCGCAGTCGAACTCTCCATGCTCGCCGAACGTCTGCCGGCCGACAAGGCGTTCGAGTGGGGTCTCGTCAACCGTCTGTATGACGACCATGAATCCCTGATGGAGGGGGCCACAGAGCTGGCCCATCGCCTGGCGAATGGTCCGCGGTCCCTGGCGATGATCCGCAAGGCGTACTGGGCGACCTGGCAGAACGTGTACGAGCAGCAACTCGACCTGGAAGCGAGGCTGCAGGCCGAAGCCGGCGCCACGGAAGACTCTCGCGAAGGCGTGATGGCTTTCCTCGAGAAGCGGCCCGCCCAATTCAAGGGACGCTGATCATGGCGCCAACCCGCCTCATCCTCGCCGCCTCGCTCACCTGCTCCACCGCGCTGGCGGCGCAGGAGGCGGCCGAGTGGCGCCACTACGCCGCCGACCGCGCGAGCACGAAGTACTCGCCGGCGGCCCAGATCGACGCCTCGAACGTGTCGGAACTCGAGGTCGCCTGGCGCTGGGTCACTCCCGACAGCCGGGTCGAGGCGCAGACCCTGGCGGGTGACCTCAAGGGCACGCCGCTCATGGTAGACGGCACGCTGTACGCCGTGTCGGCCATGAACCTGGTGAGCGCGGTCGACCCGACGACCGGCGAGGAACTCTGGACCTACGATCCGAAGGCCTACGAGCGCGGCATCCCGACCCACGGCGGCTTCACGCAGCGTGGCATCGAGTACTGGGAACACCGGGGCATGGAGCGGATCGTGCTGGTCACCGGCACCCACCAGCTCGTGTCGCTGGATGCGAAGACCGGCAAGCCGGACCTCGAGTTCGGCGAAGCCGGGATGGTCGACATGCGCGGCGACATCGGCCGGCCGGACCAGATGCGCGAGACCGGCGCCAACTCGCCCGGAATCGTCTGCGGCGACACCGTCCTCATGGGCATGACGATCATGGACTTCGCCCTGACCCAGGAGATGCCGGCCGGGCACATCCGCGGCTACGACATCCGCACCGGCCGGAAGAGGTGGACCTTCCACACGGTGCCCCAGGGCGACGAGCCCGGTGCGGAGACCTGGCACGAAGAGTCCTGGCGCTACTCGGGCAACACGAACGTCTGGTCCTGGATGAGTTGCGACGACGAAACGGGCTGGGTCTACTTCGGCACCGGCACGCCGACCAGCGACTACTACGGCGGCCACCGCCACGGGGACAACCTCTACGCCGAGAGCCTGGTCGCCATCGACACGGCGACCGGCGAGAAGAAGTGGCACTTCCAGGCGGTGCGGCACGGCCTGTGGGACTACGACTTCCCGTGCGCGCCGATCCTGCTCGACATCGAGGTCGACGGAAAGCTGATCGAGGCGGTGGCCCAGGTCAGCAAGCAGGCGTTCACCTACGTCTTCGACCGCAAGACCGGCGAGCCGGTCTGGCCGATCGAGGAGCGCAAGGTCCCCGAGAGCCTGGTCCCCGGGGAATGGACCGCGAGCATGCAGCCCTTCCCGACGAAGCCGCCGCCCTTCGACCGCCAGGGCGTCCGCGAGAGCGACCTGATCGACTTCACGCCGGAACTCAACGCGAAGGCGCTCGAGATCTACCGTAAGACGCTCCTGGGCGGCCCGATGTTCACGCCGCCGACCCTGGCCGGCGAGGGCCGGCGGGTGATGGCTCAGTTGCCCGGCCAGGCGGGTGGCGCGAACTGGGGCGGCGCCGCCGTCGATCCGAACAGCGGCGTCCTGTTCGTACCCTCACAGACGCGTCTCGGCACGATGGCGCTCACCCCGCCGACGGCCCGCCAGCCCTCCGACCGCGACTACCTTCCCGCGTTCACATTCCCGGCCGGACCGGAAGGCCTGCCGCTCGTCAAGCCGCCCTGGAGCCGGCTCACGGCGATCGATCTGAACCGCGGCGAGATCCTGTGGCAGGCGCCGCTGGGCGACGGCCCCAGCAAGCATCCCGCGATCGCGGATCTGGACCTCGGACCGCTCGGCGCCTGGCCGCTTGCCGGTCTGACTCCCGGTTGGCCGATGGCGACCGCCACGCTCGTCTTCGTCGTCACCAGTGAGCGGGTGCGCGGCACGTACCAGGACGAAGACGCCGGCCTGGGGCGCCGCGGCCCGTCGACCGGCTTCCTCTACGCCTTCGACAAGGCGACCGGCGAGGAGGTCTGGCGGACCGAACTGTCCGACACCCCGGGCGGCGGCCCGATGACCTACGTCGCTTCCGGACGGCAGTTCATCGTTGTTCCCGTCGGCAATCGCGGTCAGGAGCACTCTCTGATCGCGTACGCGCTGCCGCGGTAGAGCCGAATCAGCGGCGCTTCGAGAGCCTGGCGTCGGGCGGATCGCTGATCCACTCGGCCCCCAACTCCCAGCCGTCGTCGAACACCGTGTCCCGGATCGGCCGACGGCGGAGCGGGCCGTGACGTCCCAGGGGCTTGCCGATCGTGATCGTCAGCGAGAGCTCGACGTTGTCGGGGATCTCGAGAATCTCCCGCAGATCGTCCGCCACGGCATGGTGCCAGCCGCTGTAGCAGGCGCCGTAGCCCAGTGCCCGCGCCATGAGGAACAGGTTCTGGCACGCAGGAAACACCGACGCGCCCTCGGAGTGGGTCAACGGCCGGTAGCGGACGTAACAGGCGATGACGACCGCCGGAATCCGCTCGAAGTGGTCCACGTAGTGCTGGATCGCACGGTTCACCCGCGACTTCGGTGAGTTCGGATCGGCGGCCGAGCCCGTGTTCCAGCCTTCCTCCGCCGTCTTGCGAGCCCAGCCGCTGCGGAAGGACTCACCGAGCAGGTGGCGCGCGCGCCGGGCGCGCGGACCGTCACGCAGGACGATGAAGCGGAAGGGCTGGCGGTTCGTGCCGGACGGCGCGCGACTCGCGGCATACAGGATCCTCGCGAGGTCCTCGTCGGGAATCGGTTCCGGGCTGTAGCGCCTCACCGAGCGGGCAGTGGAGAGCAGTTCGAAGAAGTCGTCGGCGTTCATGGGGCGTACATTCCCCCACCCGCGACGGCTGCGTCAAGCGATAGGATCGGTGGCAACCCTCCACTCTTCCAAGTGAAGCGCCGGCCCGCGGGGTGCGGCGGCCGACCCTGAGGTACCAGACGATGCAGAAACACGCCCTTCGACTTCTTCCTCTCGCCCTGCTCCTCGTCGCCTCCGCGGCGACGGCGCAGCGCAGCGAGTTGACACTGCAGGTGGTCGACGTCAACGGCGCCGAGCTGGGCCCCGTCCAACTCACGTTCACATCGCCCGAAGGCGAGATCCTGGAGGCCGAGACCCGGAAGAACGGCCGCCTCAAGATCCGGCTCAAGGCGGCGGACGAGCCCTGGTCCATGCTCATGCGGAAGGACGGCCACCCGGACCGGGAGCTGAAGGTCCAGATGTCAGAGGGCCGCGACACCAGGTTCACGGCTCAGATGTGGGACGAAGCCACGATGACGAAGCAGCAGGCCGTCGACAACTTCAACGACGGTATCCGGGCCATCCAGGCGGGCGACGCCACGAGTGCCCTGCCCCTGTTCCAGAAGGCGGTGGAACTCGATCCCACACTCGCCGCCGCTCACCGCACGATCGCCGCGATCCTGCACGGCATGGGCAAGCCCGCAGAAGCGCTGGAGCCGCTGGACAAGTACCTCGAGTTCGAGGAACTGCCCGCGGAGTTCGTTGGCATGGCGTTCGACATCTTCCTCGCCGCGGAGGATCCACGGGTCGAAGACGCGAAGCAGCGGGCGATCGACGCCGGCATGGGCATGGAGATCGCGGCCGGCGTCTTCTCGCAGGGAGTCCAGGCAGTTCGCGACAGCGACGACGAGCGCGCCGTCGAGCTGTTCACCGAGGCGGCTTCGCTCAATCCGAAGCTCTACCAGGCCTACCGCAACATCGGCACGATCCACTTCAACAACCAGAACTGGGAACCGGCCCTGGAGGCGCTGGAGAAAACGCTGGAACTCGATCCGAGGAACACCGAAGCGATGCGGATGAGGTTCTTCACCTACGCCCTGCAGGGCGAGCTGGAGGCTTCAATCGAGGCCGGCAAGGCCTGGATCGCAGTGAATCCGACCGCCGGCAGTCAGGTACAGCACCAGGCCGACCAGCTCTTCAAGGCCGAAGCGTACGGCAATGCGAAGCTCTACGATCAGTCGCTCATCGCCTGGGACGACAGCCACCCGCGTGCCCATTTTCGGCTCGGCGTGATCTATCGCCGCAGCGCCGACTCGGCCCTGGCCAAGGGCCATCTCACCAAGTACCTCGAGACCGCGCCGGCAGACGAGGACGATCGATCAAGGGCGCACTACGAACTCGGCATGCTTGCCGTGAACGCGAGCGACGCCGCCGCGGCCCGCGAACATCTGAACAGGTTCCTGGAGATGGCGCCGAACGACGATAACGCGGACGTGGCCCGGGCGGCCCTCGAGCAACTGTAAGGCCAGCCCAGCCGCCCCCGAGTGGGGGCCGCCTACGCCGCGGACCCGCCCGAGAACACGCGGAAGAGCTTCTTCAGCGGGTCGTAGAACTCCGACACGACCCGCTCCTTGAGCGGGATGATCGCGTTGTCGGTGATCGTGATGTGCTCGGGACAGACCTTCGTGCAGCACTTCGTGATGTTGCAGTAGCCGATGCCCTCGTCGCGCTTGAGCGACGCGAGGCGGTCGCCGGTGTCCAGGGGGTGCATCTCGAGCGCCGCGTTGTAGACGAAGAAGCGGGGGCCAACGAACTCGTCGTGCAGGTGGTGGTCCCGCAGGACGTGGCAGACGTCCTGGCACAGGAAGCACTCGATGCACTTGCGGAACTCCTGGACCCGCTCGACGTCCTCCTGGGCGATGCGCCAGGTGCCGTCCTCGGCATCGGGCGGCCGCGGCTCGAAGGGCGCGATCTTCTTCTTGACCTCGTAGTTCCAGGACACGTCGCAGACGAGGTCCCTGATCACGGGGAACGCCCGCATCGGTTCGACGGTCACCGGGCGGTCCGTCGGGAGGTCGCTCATCCGAGTCATGCACATGAGCCGCGGGTTGCCGTTGACTTCCGCCGAGCACGACCCGCACTTGCCGGCCTTGCAGTTCCAGCGCACGGCGAGATCGTTCGCCGACTCGGCCTGGATCTGGTGGACAGCGTCGAGGACGACCATGCCCTCGGTGACGTCCGTCGTGTAGTCGCCGTAACCGCCTTCGCCTTCGGCGCCGTCCTGACGCCAGATCCTGAAGCGTGTCGCGGCCATCTCAGCCCATCTCCTCGACCAGCCTGGTCAGTTCGTCGCTCATCGGTTCCACCGGAATCTCCTCCACGACCATCTCTCCGTCCGCCCCCCTGGCGGCCCGGATGATCACCTTGCCGAAGTGCTCTTCCTTCTGCGGGTAGTCGTCCCGGAACTGCGCGCCGCGGCTCTCGCGGCGCAGCAGGCCGGCCCGCGCGACCGCCTCGGACACGACGAGCAGCGGGTGCAGGTCAAGCGCCGTGTGCCAACCGGGGTTGTACTCGCGGTTGCCGGGCGCCGACACCGCCTTCGCCCGCTCCGACAGCCGGCCGATCTCCTCGATCGCCTCTTCCAGCTCCGACTCGATGCGGACGATGCCGACCTTCTCCTGCATCAGATCCTGGAGTTCGTGCTGGATCTGGTACGGCCCTTCGCCGCCTTCCCGTTCAAGCGGCTCAAGAGCTTCCTTCATCCCTGCTTCGACCGCGGCCTCGTCGAGCCGGACGTCCCCCGCTTCGCGGGCGAAGGCGGCCGCGTACTCGCCGGCCCGCTTGCCGAACACGAGCAGGTCGGACAGCGAGTTGCCGCCCAGCCGGTTCGCGCCGTGCAGCCCCGCCGCGCATTCGCCGGCGGCGTACAGACCCGGCACTGTCGACATCTGGCTCTCGGCATCGACCCGCACTCCGCCCATCACGTAGTGCGTCGTCGGTCCGACCTCCATCCTCTCCTTCGTGATGTCCAGTGCGGCCAGTTCCTTGAACTGGTGGTACATGGACGGCAGCTTCTTCCTGATGTGATCCTCGGAGTTGCTGATCTTCTCCTTGATCCAGGCGATGTCGAGGTAGACGCCGCCGTGGGGCGAGCCCTTGCCTGCCTTGATCTGGTCCACGATGCACCGGGCGACATGGTCCCGCGTCAGGAGCTCGGGGGGACGCCGCGCGTCGCGGTCGCCGACGACGTAGCGCCAGCCCTCCTCCGCGCTGTCGGCCGTCTGATCCTTGTAGAGGGGCGGAATGTCGTCGAACATGAAGCGCTCGCCGTCCGAGTTCAGGAGGATGCCGCCCTCTCCGCGTACGCCCTCGGTGACGAGGATGCCGCGTACCGAAGGCGGCCACACCATGCCGGTCGGGTGGAACTGGACGAACTCCATGTCGATCAGGTCGGCGCCGGCGTCGTAGGCCAGGGTGTGGCCGTCGCCCGTGTACTCCCAACTGTTGCTGGTGATCTTGAAGGCGCGGCCGATGCCGCCGGTGGCCAGCACGACCGCCTTTGCCCGGTAGACCCGGAACCGGCCGCGCTCGCGGTCGTAGGCGAGGGCACCGGCGACCCGGCCGTCGTCGAGCAACAGCCGGAACACCGTGTACTCCATGTGGAAGTCGATGCCCCGGTGGATGCCGTGGTCCTGCAGCGTCCGAATCATCTCGAGCCCCGTACGGTCGCCGACGTGGGCGAGCCGGGGATAGCGGTGACCGCCGAAATTCCGCTGCAGGATGCGGCCATCCTTCGTCCGGTCGAACAGTGCGCCCCAGGCCTCGAGCTCCAGCGCCCGCTCCGGGGCCTCCTTCGCGTGGATCTCGGCCATCTTCGGGTTGCTCAGGTACTGGCCGCCGCGCAGCGTGTCCGTGACGTGGACCTTCCAGTCGTCGCGCTCGTCCACGTTGCCGATCGCGGCCGCCATCCCGCCCTCGGCCATCACCGTATGCGCCTTGCCGAGCAGGGACTTGCAGATCACGCCGCAGGAGGCGCCCGCGGCCGAGACTTCGATCGCGGCGCGCAGTCCGGCGCCGCCCGCGCCGATCACCAGCACGTCGTACTCGTAGGGTGTCTGTTCCATCAGACGAGTCTCAGGTCCGTCCAGATGCCCATCGAACACAGCCGAACGTAGATGTCGGAGAACGTGACCCAGATCAGGCTGAGCCAGGCCCAGGCCATGTGCTTGCGGTTCAGGCAGGAGACGCAGCGGTAGCAGGCGCTCTGGAACGGCCGCCCCGCCATCACGTTGCGGAAGCCGCCGATCACGTGGCGCGTCGAGTGACAGCCCAGCGCGTAGCCGCTCAGCAACAGCCAGTTGATCAGGAGAACGAAGGACCCGATGCCGATCCCGAAGGCGTGCCCTCCCGACGCCGTCTCGAACTCGAACGCCCGGTACACGTCGATCGGGAAGAAGACGAAGATCCACGCCATCATCGCGAACAGGAAGTAGCGGTGGATGTTCTGGACGATCAACGGAAAGGAGTTCTCGCCCCGGTAGGCGTTGCGCGGCTCGCCGACCGCGCAGGCCGGCGGATCGGCCCAGAACGCCTTGTAGTACGCGCCACGGTAGTAGTAGCAGGTGGCGCGGAACCCCAGCGGCAGGATCAGGATGAACAGGGCCGGCGACTGGGGAACGAAGCTCGGCCACCAGCTCGGGAAGCCCTCGAACCAGGCATGGTGCGATAGGCCGAAGACCTCGGGCGAGTACAGCGGCGACAGGTAGCCGCCGAATACGTAGTGATCGGCCTGAAGCGCCGCCCAGGTCGCGTAGACGCTCGCGAGCCCCAGGCCCACGACAACGGTGCCCGGCTGCAGCCACCAGGCGTCCTGACGCTGGGTTTCACCGAAGGATCGCCGCTTCAGCACGGCGGGGAAGGCCATTTCGGATTCCGTCCTCTCTGTCGAGTCTGTGGTTCGTCGGGGCGTGCGAGCCATCCGGCCCGGCGGTGATCATAGCCACAAAGCCGAGGGGTGTTCGACCCCTTCCAAGCGTCCGGGCGTCGGCAGATGGCTGTGATCGAATCGCAATCGCATGTTCTGGAAAGCGGAGCTCCGCCCCGCCCTGCCGGGCCTGACCGGGCATATCCGCGCCTGGACGAAAATCGGTCTCTTTTCGGCAGTCTTCCTGGCAACGGGATGGGCATGGGGACAGGATCCGACGCGGTCCGGCGGCACCCGCGTCGTCCGGGCCTACTTCGACGATCCACTGCTCGCCGCCAGGGCGGTCATCTCCCTGGATGCGCTGGAGTCCGAGTACGAGCAGGGCTACATCGTCATCCGGGCTACCGAGGAGGACATCGAGGCCGCCCGGCGGGCCGGCATGCGCGTCGTCGAGGACGATTCGTACTTTCCAGTCGTCGCGCCGTCCGAGCTTCCCGTCGCGGTCCCCCGGGGAACGATCGCCGGCTTCCCCTGCTACCGCACCGTGGAGGAGACCTACGCCAGCGCCCGCGCAATTGCCGACCAGTACCCGACGCTCGCGACGTGGACCCCGGTCGGCAGGTCCTGGAAGAACGTGCAGGACGCAGCGGAGGGCTACGAGCTCATGGTGCTGCGGCTGACGAACAGAGCGACCACGGGAACGAAGCCGGTCCTCCTGATCAGCACCGCGATCCACGCGCGCGAGTACACGACTGCCGAGCTTGGCCTGCGTTTCGCCGAGCACCTCGTCAACTCCTACGAAACGGACGCGGACGTCAGGTGGCTCCTGGACCACCAGGAAGTCCACCTCGTGCTGCAGGCGAATCCGGACGGAAGGAAACGGGCCGAGGAGGGCGTCCTCTGGAGGAAGAACGACAACACGTACCACTGTCCCGCCGGTTTTCCGGGGGTCGACCTGAATCGCAACTTCGCCTTCGAGTGGCACCACCCCGGCGGATCGTCCGACAACCACTGTTCGCAGATCTACCGCGGGCCCGGACCCGCCTCGGAACCCGAGACGAGGGCCCTCGCGAACTACATGTGGAGGCTCTTTCCCGACGTGCGCGGGGCGGACGAAACAAGCGCGGCGCCGTCCGGAACCTCCGGCGTCTACCTGGACATCCACAGTCATGGCCGGCTCGTCCTGTGGCCCTGGGGACACACGGACAGGGTGGCGCCGAACGCGACCGCCCTGCAGACCTTCGGCCGCAAAGTCGCCTTCTTCAACGACTACCTTCCGCTTCAGGGAATCGGGCTCTACCCCGCAACCGGGACGACCATCGATCACTCCTACGGAGAACTCGGCGTCGCGTCCCTCCTCTACGAACTGGGGACCACGTTCTTTCAGGGCTGCGCCGACTTCGAAGGTTCGATCCTCGACGTCAACCTGGAGTCGCTGCTCTACGCCTTCAAGGTGGCACGGTCGCCGTACCGGACACCGGCGGGCCCCGACGTTCGCGAACTGACCCTTGACGGCGGAGCGTCGGCGAACGGAGTCGCCGCGGGATCGACCGTCAGGCTGTCCGCGACCTTCGACGACACTCGCTACCAGAACAGCAACGGCCGCGAGCCGACCCAGACGATTGCAGGTGGCGAGTACCACGTCGACGTCCCCCCCTGGGAGGCGGAGACGAACGGCCAGGCCGTCTCCGCCGCCGACGGTTCCTTCGACGGGGCCTCGGAGCAGGCGACGGCGACCATCGACACCTCACATCTCGCCGCCGGACGGCACACCGTTTTCGTGCGAGCGAGAGACACGGACGGCAACTGGGGCGCGGTCAGCGCGGTCTTTCTGTTCGTCCAGACGGCAGACGACCCCGGGGACGACATGGGCGACGACGACCCGGAGAGCGACGAAGACGGCGGTTGTGTGGCGGACGAGAACACCGTCTGTCTCCACGACGGCCGCTACGAGGTGCGGGTCACCTGGCTCGGCGACGACGGCCGGACCAGAGCCGCAAGGGCGGCCAGCTCCCCAACGGATGACTCGGGGCTGTTCTGGTTCTTCGACCCGGAGAACTGGGAAGTCCTGGTCAAGGTGCTGGACGGCTGCGCCCTGAACGATCACGTCTGGGTGTACGGCGCCTCGACGACGGACCTCGGCTACATCGTTCGGGTGACCGACACCGCTACGGACGCCGAGAGGGAGTACCGGAACGAACCGGGTGTGCCGGCTTCGGCGATCACCGACGCGACCGCCTTCCCGGACGGCTGCCGCCCGCCATAGACACCGGCCGCTCGCACCGCTGGACAGCCGAAAGCGGCTCAGAGAGCCGGCGAGGAGCGGAGGTCGTCCATCTCGGACACGCTCGTCGCCCCACCGCCACCCTCCCGCTCCGCATCGAGCAGGGAGGCGCCGCGTTCGATCCAGGTCCGGCCGCGCACCCGGACGGCGAGCAGGCCCGCGAGCAGCGCCACATGGACGATGAAGCAGCTCCAGGCGCCGACCAGGCCCCAGTTTCGCGTGGCGAAGAACACGAGGGGCACGAAGACGAGCCAGGCCACGCCGATGTTCGCGACCATCGGGTACGTCGTGTCGCCGGCGCCGCGAAGCGCGCCGGAGTAGATGTTGAACGGCAACTCGAAGACCAGGCAGAGGGTCGCGATGAGAAACAGCGGCCGGGCGTACGGCAGGAGCGCGGCGAGATCGCCCGCCTCCCGCGCGAACAACTGCATCAGCCACCCGGGGAACCCGACGTAGATGACGGCCATGATCGCCATCGCCCCGTAGCCCAACCACATCACGCGACGCACGACGAGGCGCACGTCGTCGAGCTGTCTGGCGCCCAGGCACTGGCCGACCAGCGTCGTGCACCCGACGGCCAGCGCGACGGCGAGCATGAAGGAGACGGACCAGGCGTGTATCACCGCGTTCGTCGCCGCCATCTCCGCGTCGCCCAGGTTCGCCACGAGGGCCGTGAAGACGCTGATTCCGCCCATCTCCATGAACACCTGGACGCCGATCGGCAGACTGACCCGGAGCATCTGGCCGAGGAGGGCCGCCTCCGGCGGCCGCGGGCGGGTCGCGCCGTAGTCGCGGCCGATCTTCGTCGCGAGCACGCCGGCCAGCAGCCCGATCGCGACGAGAAACTGGGCGATCACCGTTCCGACCGCGGTGCCCGCGGCGCCGAGCTCCGGGAAGCCCCAGACGCCGAAGATGAGCAGGTAGTTCAGCCCGCAGTTCAGTGCCAGTTGAATCAGTCCCGCGAACATGGGAACTTCGGTGCGTCCGAGTCCGCGGTAGTAGTTCTCCGCGACGAGGAAGATCATCAGCCCGAGCGCGGCCCCCAGCCGCACCTCGGTGTAGTCCGTGGCGATCGCCTGGACTTCCGCCGACGCGCCCATCACGCGGAACGCCCAGCCGGACAGCGGCGCCGCGAGCAGGACGGCGACGCCCGCGCCGGCGGCCAGGTAGAGACCCTGCCAGAAGGCGACCCCGACCCGGTCCTTCTTTCCGGCACCGAAGAACTGGGCGACGAACGTGTTCACACCCTGCAACAGGCCGACGAAGAAGCCGAGCAACCACCAGGAGATGATCGCGCCCAGGCCCACCCCGGCCAGGGCGACGACGCCCAGCCGGCCGACCATCATCGCGTCGATCAGGCCCATCGCCGTGTGGGTCATCTGCGTGATGACGACCGGGCCGGCCAGCGCGAGGATGCGCCGATAGGAGATGTCGATGTTCATGGCTCGGGTTCGCGCGCAGAGTGGTCAGGATTCCGTGAGCAGGGCCTCGAACCGCGCCGCCATGCGCGGCCCCGCCCCTTCGTCTTCGTGCTTGAAGAAGACGTAGGCCTCGCGCCAGGGTTGCCGCCGGATCCTGTCGGCCCAGGAGCGAAGCGCCGCCTCGTCGTAGTCCTCGCGGCGGAGCCGAAGATAGCCGAAGTCGGCGGTGGATACGAGCGGGGCGTCGTGGTCGCCACCGGCGTCCGCGATGCACAGCGCGGCGCCGGCGCCATCGAGCAGTGCGAAGACCTCGTCCTCGAACCAACTGGCGTGGCGGAACTCAAAGGCAGCGCGCATTCCGTCCGGCAGGACCTCCAGGAAGTCCGACAGCCGATCCACATCGCGCCTGAGATAGGGCGGCAACTGAAACAGAAAGGGACCGAGGCGCTCTCCAAGCGCGTCGGCGGTACGAAAGAGGTAGTCGACCGAGTCGGCGGCGTCCCGCAGGCGCTGGTGATGCGTGATCCGGCGCGACGCCTTCAGCGCGAAACGGAAGCTCCCAGGCACCGCATCGCGCCAGCGCTCGAGCAGGTCCGGCTTCGGCATGCGGTAGAACGTGTTGTTGATCTCCACGGCGCCGAGTCGGGAAGCATAGAAGGTGAGCATGTCCGGCCGCTTCGTGCCGGACGGGTAGAAGGGTCCCGTCCACGCCGGGTAGGAGAACCCGCTGGTGCCGGTGCGTACCCGCACGGTTCAGTCCGTGTCGAGCCGGTCGAACGGAACTAGGCGCCGTCGTCCAGGAACGGACGGAGCTTCTGGGCCCAGTCCGGGTGCCGGAGCTTGCGCAGCGCCTTCGATTCGATCTGCCGGATGCGTTCCCGGGTCACGTTGAACGACTTGCCGACCTCCTCGAGGGTGTGCTCCGAGCCCTCGCCGACGCCGAAGCGCATCCGCAGCACGAGTTCCTCGCGAGGCGAGAGGGAACGGAGCACGTTGCCGGTCTGTTCCCGCAGGTTGGCGGAGATGACCTCGTCCACCGGCGACGGCGAGTTCTTGTCCTCGATGAAGTCGCCGAGATGGGAGTCCTCTTCCTCGCCGACCGGCGTCTCGAGCGACACCGGTGCCTGGGCGATCTTCATGATCTTGCGCACCTTGGAGGCGGGAAGGTCCATGTGTTCACCGATCTCCTCGGCGGTCGGTTCGCGGCCCAGTTCCTGCACGAGGGATCTCGACGTACGGGTCAGCTTGTTGATGTTCTCGATCATGTGGACTGGAATGCGGATCGTCCGCGACTGATCGGCGATCGCCCGCGCGACGGCCTGGCGGATCCACCAGGTCGCGTAGGTCGAGAACTTGTAGCCGCGGCGGTACTCGAACTTCTCCACCGCCTTCATCAAGCCGATGTTGCCTTCCTGGATCAGATCCAGGAACTGGAGACCGCGGTTCGTGTACTTCTTGGCGATCGACACGACCAGGCGCAGGTTCGACATGATGAGCTGCTCCTTGGCGCGCTCACTCAACGCCTCGCCCCGCTTGACCTTCGCGACCAGTGCGCGCAGTTCGCCCTGAGTGATCGAGTAGCGGGCCTCGAGCGCCCGCACCGCTTCGCGGTACTTCTGGATGCGCCGCCGGTGCAGCGCCTTGAGTTCCTCGTTGCTCTCCCGCTCGAGCGCCACCTGGGCGCGGCTGATATCGCGCTCGCTGCGCCGGAAGCGGTTGTCGATCAGCTTGACCAGGTCGACCACCCGGTTGCGGTCCGGTCCGGTGAAGGCCAGTTCCACGATCAGCGAGGACACCTTCTCCTCGAGCCGGTCGATCTCCCGCTCGATCTCCTGGAAGCGGTCGCCGCGGGGGCTGTACCTCTTCTGGCGGCGGCGCGTGCGCTCGAGCTGGGTTTCCAACTCCTTCATCTTCTCGAACACGCCGACGCGCTTGGCGATCCGCTTCAGGCCGTTCTCGTCGAGCAACGACAGCGGATGGTCGATCTCGACCAACTGGGACAGCGGCTTCGCGTTCTTGCGGTCCGCGAGTTCGGTCAGCGCCAGGAGACGGGTCATCAGATCCGGATTGCCGGCCATGGCCTGGAAGATCAGCCACTCTCCGTCCTCGAGCGCCCGAGCGATCTCGACTTCGCCGTCCCGGTCCAGCAACGGCACGGTGCTCATCTCGCGCAGGTACATCCGCACCGGGTCGGAGGTGTTCACCGGTTCGCTCACGGTGGGCGTCGCCGGATCGTCGTCCGCCTTGTCGATCTCGAGCGTCACCGCTTCGTCGAGATTGGCCACGTACCAGTCCGGACGCCTGATGACTCCCACCCGGAGTTCCCGGAGGCGGTCGTGGAGTTCACGGATCTCCCCCTCGACCCCCACCATGTCGGCCGGCATCATGTCCTGGATCTCGTCGCCCAGCAGGTAGGTTTTCGCCTTCCCCAGTTCCAGCAACTGACGGATCGAGGCGTATCTCGCCTCAAGCGGTTTGCCTGTGTCCTTGACGGGAGCAACTGCCATGCTTCGTTCTCCGGATGTTCGATTCGGCCGTGGTGGCGCGTGTTCCAGGCGGGCCTCAGCCTACAGACCACCCCATCCGCTCGAGGAGCCTCTCAGCGGGGTTGCGGATCGTTTGACGGCCGGCGACGCGCAAGTGTACCAGTATGAAGACGATCAGCCACCCTCTGGTGTTTCGTTCCGCTCTCGTTCAGGGGCCGCGCGTACCCTCTCGCCAACATCAGGAGCATCGGGACTTCTTCCCCTTTCCCGAAGGGCCTGGCGCATCAGGTACTCGATCTGCCCATTCACGCTCCGGAGTTCCGACGCGGCGAGGCGCCGGATCTCCTCGTAGACGCGTACATCGAGGCGCAGCAGGAACGCCTTGCGGGGAGCTGCCACCGATCAACGTCCCCTGGCTACGGGTAGAGAGTGCCGGTGTTCACGACCGGCTGCGTGTGCCGGTCGCTACAGAGGACCGAGAGGAGGTTGCTGACCATCGCCGCCTTGCGCTCGTCGTCGAGATGGACGACGTTCTTCTCGCTCAGCATATTCAGCGCCTGCTCCACCATCCCGACCGCGCCGTCCACGATCTGGGCGCGCGCGGCGACCACGGCGGCCGCCTGCTGGCGCTGCAGCATGGCCGCGGCAATCTCGGCCGCGTAGGCCAGATGACTGATTCGCGCCTCAATCACGTCCACTCCGGCCGTGGCCAATCGCTCCTGCACTTCGCCGCGCAGCCGCTCCGAGATCTCGGCAGTATGGTGCGAGAGAGAGATTTCTCCCTCCTCGTGCGCATCGTAGGGGTAGCCGGTGGCCATGTTCCGCAGGGCCGCTTCGCTCTGCACCTGAACGTAGTCTTCGTAGTCATCCACGTTGAAGAGAGCCTCGGCGCTGTCCACCACCCGCCACACGACGACCGCTCCGATCTCGATCGGGTTGCCGGCGTTGTCGTTGACCTTGAGCTTTCCGGTCTCGAAGTTCCTGGTCCGCACGGACACGCGGCGCTTGCTCAGGAACGGGTTTGCCCAACGCAGGCCGGTGCTGTAGACGCTGCCCCGGTAGGCGCCGAAGAGCTGCAGCACCCTCGCCTCGTTGGGGTGGACCATGAACAGCCCGAACATGAGGAAGATGAGAACGGGAATGCACAGCGCGCAGAAGATCACCGCGGGGATGACCTGCCAGATCCCGAAGACGGCAATCCCGGCGATCGCGAGAAGGATGAAAAGGACGAGCAGGCACAGCATGCCCAGGCCCGACGTGACTGAGAGGCGCTCCTCCCGGTGCTCTACCATCTTGTTTTCCATTGAACGATGACTCCCTTGGTCAGAACACGGCCACCGAACGGCCGTGAGGATGTTTGATATGGAGATGATATCACTCAAATATCACATTGCAAGCTCACTCTCTGGACGCTTCCCCGCATGACGGCGAAGCGGCCGCCGCTCGAAGAGGACGCCGTCCTGGAAACCGCCGCCCGCTTCCAGCTCGGCAGCGCCCCGACCGCCGCCCACGAGCTGCGGAGCGGCCACATCAACGACTCCTACGTCATCTCGGGCAGCGGCCGGCGGCGAGGACTCCTGCAACGGATCAACGAACACGTCTTCACCAGTCCGCGCCACCTGATGGAGAACGTCGAGCGGATCACCCGACACATCGCCGAGAGGCTGGGTCCCGGAAGCCGACGACGCCGGTTGACCCTGATTCCGACCCATAGCGGTCGAACGTGGATCGAGGTCAAAAGCGCTTCCGAAGGAAGCGGCAGGAGAAAGAGCGCTTCCGAAGGAAGCGGCAGGAGAAGAAGCGCTTCCGAAGGAAGCGGCGCCGACGGCTGGTGGAGGATGTACGAGCTGATCGAAGACGTGACGACCCAGGTCGCCGCCTCGTCAGCCGAGCAGGTCTTTCGCGCCGCACAGGCATTCGGGCGCTTTCAGGGCATGCTCGCCGACCTGCCGCCGCCGCCCCTGTTCGAGACGATTCCCCGCTTTCACGACACGGTCAACCGCTTTGAAGCCCTCGACCGCGTGCTGGCCGCCGAACCGCCCAGCGCCGAAGCCACGGCGCGGCGCGCGCAGGCCCGGGCCGAAATCCGGGCCGCCGCCGCGCATCGAGGGCTGGCCGACCGGCTGATCGGAGCCGCGGCGAGAGGGCTGCCCCGGCGCACCGTTCACAACGACTGCAAGATCAGCAACGTCCTCTTCGATCGGCAGAACGGCGAAGCGCTCTGCGTAGTCGATCTGGATACCGCGATGCCCGGTCTTGCCGCCTTCGATTTCGGCGACATGGCGCGATCCATGGCTCATCGGACCGACGAAGACGCCCGCGACGCAGAGACCGTCGAGGTCGACCTGGACCTGTTCGACGCCCTTGCGTCCGGCTATCTCGATGGAGCCCTCTTCCTGACCCCCGAAGAGCGCCAAAGCCTCGTCGACGGCGCCCTGGTGTTGACGCTGGAACAGGCGGTCCGATTCCTGACCGACCATCTGCTGGGTGATGTCTACTTCCGCGTCGAGCGCCCGGGCCAGAACCTGGATCGCTCCCGGGTACAGTTCGCCCTGCTCGAGTCCCTGGTGAACCGAAGCGGGGACCTGCGGCGGATCGTCGGCGACCGGTAGAAGCGCCGCCCGTCGCTAGAACGTCGTCGTGTCGACCTCTCCGCAGATGCTGCCCCGGTCGTTCGTGTAGTCCTTGGTGAGGCCGGTCGCCGTATCGGTGACGGTCAGCGTGTACCCGACATCCGAGACACCGCCGAAAAGCAACCAGAAGCGGCCGTTGTTCTTCCGGCCATCGAGCACCTTGGCCGCAAGCTCGATGTTCGACGGGGTGAAGAACCAGAAGAACCCCGTCTCCGCCGTCGTCAGGGAGTCCAGCACCGTCGCCGCCTTCTCCGGATCGACGCCCGGCCTCGACTCGTTGGGGTCGATGAACCGGACCTCGAGCGAGAAGCGGTTGTCCAGGACGCAAAGGCGTTCCGGACCCGGTTCGCAGTGGCCGCCGCCATGAACCGGCTCGGCGATACCTGCCGGATCGAACGGGAACGCCTGGGTCCGAAGCAGGTCCACACCACCCAAACCCGCGGGGCCGGGCTTGCCAGGCGAGGCGGCGGAGTCGGAGACGGCCGACGCCGGAAACGCCCCCGTGTCGTTCTGACCGCAGATCCGCCCCTGCGTGTTGTGGTAGGTGCGCCTGGCCCCTCCGACGACGTCCCGCACCGTGATCCAGTACTCGACATCGGTGAGCGCGCCGAAGAACACCCAGTGGTTTTCGTTGACTTCGCGGCCGTCGAGGACCTTGACGACGAGTTCGATGTTGGCCGGGTTGAAGAACCAGAACAGTCCGGACTCGTCGGAGACGTCGACCGGGACGCTGCGACCGATTCCGTAGTCGCCGGCCCGATCGTTGTTCTTCCAGTGGACCTGCACTTCGAAGCGGTTCTCCCGCAGACAGAGGAACTCCTCGCCGACGCGGCAAGCGTCGCCGTAGGTCCCGGTCGTCGCGCTGACCTGTTCCGAGTACTCGAAACCACCGCCCGCCCTTTCACTGCGCAGGCGGAACGTGTACGGCGCCCCGGTCTCCAGGCCGTCGATACGCACATGACCGTCGCGGGCGTTCGCGGTCACCAGCGGGATCCAGTCGGCTTTCTGGCTGCGCGCCTCGATGCTCAGAACCCCCCGCCTCTCGTCGACCCATTCTCCCTTCCAGAACACGGAGATCGCGGAGTCGCCGGCCGGCTCGGCAGCCACGTCACCCACGAAGCGCGGTTCGGGCTCCTGCGGGTCCTCCGGATCTTCCTCATCGTCCGGATCGCCGTCATCGGGCTCGAACCGTTCGAAGGTCAGAGTGGCCATCGGCCGCTCGGTGAACTTCCCGGTTCCCCGGATGCTGGTGATCGTGCCCTGCGGCACGGTCGGCGGGTTGCTGAGCGAGAACTCGGTGCCCTCCTCGGTGCCGGCGTCGTAGGGGAACAGATCGACATGGAGGCTGCTCCGCCACTCCCCCTCTTCGTCGAGCAGTGAAAGCCCGGAGACCCCCACGAACCAGTCCGGGCTGGGCGCAATCATCGTGACCACCGTGACCAGGGGAAAGTCCCTGGCGGCCTGGAACTCGATCGTCGTCGATGCCCTGCCACCCCTCGGCGGGTTCTTCTCGAGCACGGCCAGGACGTGCGGATCACGTGTCATCAGGGTTCTGAGGCTCGCCTGGAGTCCGAGTTCCGCCACTCTCTCGATCTGACGGGTAGCTCGCCCGCCGGGCCTCCAGAAACTCGTCCGGTCATTGTGGACGCCGCCGATCAAGGGCGAGAAATGGGCGCTGCCCGGGACGCCGCCAGGCGTGACGCTCCGTGTCCAGGTGCCCTGAAACGTCAGTCGGTAGCTGGCGGAATCCCCATCCTGGCTCAGGATCGGCGAAGCGGCCAGCCAGGAAACCAGGAGGCACGCCGCGATGAGCACTCCCGGAACCGCACGTCGTGAGCCTGACCCCATTCCTATTCTCCAGCGCAGGGACGGATCGGCTCCAGGAACGCTGCAATCGCCTGGCCATCGGCCACCACGCCCACCCGTTCGTCATCGGGTGGCGGTTCCGAACCGACTTCGTCCGTACCCGGTCCGAACCAGATGCCCATCCGCATCCGCTCGTCGCCCGGACAGTCGAACTCAATCAACGTCACGAGCTCCCCAATCTGTTCCCCCGGACCGAACATGGTGCTTCCCCGAAAGGTCGCCCACCGCGTGGCCACATCCTGCCGATCGAGGTCGCCACGCTCGAAGTTCTCCTCGAGGTCGAGTTCCAGCCCCATGTCGCGCAGGGTCCGCGCTTCCGACGTCTCTCCGTCGAAGAACGCCCTCAGGTCGTCACCTCCCCACAGGGCCTGGACGTAGTAGAAGCCCCGCTCGCCGAACTCGCCGGCCCAGGGCTCGGCGCCGGCGGGCAGGTCGGAGAGGATCGCCATGTCGATCACGAAGGGAACGGAAACCACGGCCACGGCGTGGTAGCCCCCGGGCGCCTCGGCGGCGCCCAGAATCTCGAGCGCCCGTTGCCCCCGCCGTTCGGGGTCTTCGTTGTCCGCGGCGATGTTCCTCGCTGTGCGGACACCGACGAACGCGAGCGCGCCGATGACCACGACGACGACCGCGATGAGCCCCAGACAACCGAAGAGGGCGTAGAGCCAGGGCGAACGGCGCTCGGCAGCCATCGCCGGGCACCGTAGCACGCCGCCGGCCCGCTCCGCGGCGTTGCCGGCGCTATGCTTCGCTCATGACCGGGTTCGACCGTCCCCTGGCCACGAACAACGCTTCCGGGAAGGCGGTTGTCCGTGGGACTCCGCTCGAGCGGGCGATGCGCGCCAAGCTCGAAGCGGCGACTCGGCCCGAAGTGCTGGAGGTCCTCAACGAGAGCCGGATGCACAACGTACCGCCAAAGGCGGAAACCCACTTCCGGGTCGTTGTCGTCAGCAGCCGCTTCGAAGGCGCGAATCGGCTTCGCAGGCACCGCCTGGTCCACAGCGCTCTGGCCGACGAGCTGGCGGGCCCGGTGCACGCTCTGGCCATCGACGCGCTGACGCCGGCCGAGTGGCGGGCGCGCGACGAGCAACGGAGCCTGTCGCCCGACTGCCGCGGCGGCTCCCGGTTCGACTCGCCGGGCGACTGACTACGGCTGCGGCACGACCCGGATGTACGGCAGGGGCTGCTGCCAGCCCTGTGGGTACTTGGTCCGCGCCGCCTCGTCCGACACCGCCGGCAGGATGATCACGTCGTCGCCGTGCTCCCAGTTCGCCGGCGTCGCCACCTGCTCCTTCGCGGTCAACTGCACGGAGTCGACCAGACGCAGGATCTCGGCGAAGTTCCGGCCCGTGCTCATCGGATAGGTCAGCGTCGCCTTGATCCGCTTGTCGGGGCCGATGATGAAGACCGACCGGGCCGTCGCGTTGTCCATCGGCGTCCGCCCCTCGGAGGTATCGCCGGCATCCGCGGGCAGCATGTCGTAGCGCTTGACGATGTCCAGGGTCGGATCGCCGATCAGCGGGTAGTTCAGGGCGTGGCCCTGGGACGCCTCGATGTCCTTCGACCACGCCTGATGGTCCGACACGCCGTCGACGCTGATGCCGATCACCTTGCAGTTGCGGCGGTCGAACTCGCCCTTGAGGCCGGCAACGGTGCCCAGCTCGGTCGTGCAGACCGGCGTGAAGTCCTTGGGGTGCGAGAACAGGACGCACCAGCCATCGCCGATCCACTCGTGGAAGTCGATCTCCCCTTCCGTGGTCTGCGCGGTGAAATTGGGAGCCTCGTCGTTGATCCTGAGCGTCATGGTTCCTCCGGTCAGTCGGGTTCTATGCGAAGCGCGTAGCGTGGAGCGCCGGGAAAGGTGACCATTCTAGTCACGTTTATCCCGGTTGTGACGGAGCGGGAACTTGTGGCACGCTCACCGACCGTGAGCACCGTCCGCCGCGCAAGACCGCAGCTCCTCCTTCGAGCCACGGCGTGGCTGCTGGCCGCGATCTGGTGCACCGGGTGGCTTGCTCCGATCGCCGCCGACACCGGCTGCGACCTGGAGTGTTGCAGCGGCACGGCCTGTCCGTTGCCCGCGGCCGAAGCAGCGAACCCGACCGAGTGCGACGGGCACGGCACGAAACCGGGCGGGAGTGCGGCAAGCCATCACGCCGACCTGCCGGACGGGCAATGCGGCATCGGCCCCTGCCACCAGGCCGATCCCGATCAGCCCTGGACCTTCAAGGCCGAACTCGCCCGAGTGCCGGCCCGGGAAACGCCCGCGATCCGCGACTCCTCTCCCGCGGAGCCGCCGAACCGGCCCGATCGGCTCCTCGCGCCCCGTCAGCCGCCGCCGCCCCAAGCGGCCTGACATCGGAACCATACGAGCCGCCGGCAACAAGGACCGGCGGCCGCTGAGCACGCGTCGGCCGAGGTGCGGTCGCCGCGCTGCTCGAGCAGCGTGCGGCCGGGACTCCGGCCCGCGCGGCGCCCAAGACCACCCGAACATCCCGATGTCCTCATATGGAGTCTCACGACCATGTACTTCCCTGAAGCCAGAAACCCCTTCCCCGCCGCCGTGGCAGCCGTCGCGGCTCTGCTGCTCCTGCTGAACTCGCCTCCCGCCCCGGCCAACCAGGACGGCGGGGAGCCCGAACCGGAGGAGCAGCCCCCCACCGTCTCCGCCCGCATCACGGTCACCGCGTCCCTGCCCGAAATCCAGGTCGAAACGACGATCCCGGCCGAGGATCTCCGGAACGAATCGGACCTGGCCGCCGCCTTCCGCGCCGCGCCCGGCCTCGACGCGAACCGCCGCGGACCGGTCAACCTGGAACCGACCCTGCGCGGCCTGCAGGAAAACCAGATCGCGATGACCGTCGACGGATCGCGCACCTTCGCCGCCGGCCCAGCCCGGATGGACTCCGACCTGAGCCACGTGAACCCGCTGACGGTGGACGAGGTCCGGGTCGTCAAGGGCCCATACGCCCTGATGTGGTCCGCCGGCGCGATGAGCGCGATCGACGTCGTGACCTGGGCGCCGGAGTTCACCGCCGGCGGTCACCGACTCTCCGGCGCCCTCTCGCTCGACTACGGCGACAACGGGAACACTTCGAGCGGCCTCGCCCGGCTCGCCGGCGCCGCAGCGAGCAGCCGCTACGCGGTGACCGCCGGCCGCCGCTCCGCCGGCGACTACGAGGACGGCAACGGCAACGCCGTCCCGGGCGACTACTCCTCCGAGGACCTGTCCTGGCTGTTCGGCGTCCAGGCCGGCAGCGGCGGCCTGTTCCGGTACAACGGCGGCTACCAGTCGCAGGAGGACATCGACTATCCCGGACGGCTGCTGGACGCCAGCTACTTCAAGACCCGCTCCCACAACCTGAAGTACCTGTGGAACGGCGAGCGGAGAGCCCTCCGTGGCTTCATGGCCCAGGTGTACTCGAATCGCAAGGACCACCTGATGAACAACGACGGGAAGCCGACCGGCCGCGACGCCCCCGGCCGCAGGCCGCCGTTCGCGCTCGACATCGATCTGCCGACCGAATCGAACACCGAGGGCGCTCGCCTCTCCGTCGACCTGGCCACCGGCGACGACGGCCCGCGCTGGACGGTCGGCGCCGACCGCTACCGCTCGCGCCAGCAGGCGGAGCGCCTGGTCCGGCGCCGGTCGAACGGATTCCTTATCTTCCAGGACCTCGTCTGGCCGGACAGCCGGACGGACAACCTGGGCGTCTACGCACAGGGCGTGCGGGACACCGAGCGAGCTTCCTACGGCGCCGCGATCCGCGTCGACTCCGTGTCCGCGGGGATCGGCCAGGCGACCGAGTTCTTCCGCGCCAACACGGAGGGCGCGCTGGACCAGGACGAGACGAACCTGAGCGCGGCGGTCTCCGCCGCGTTCACGCTGAACGACGAGTGGCTCCTGACCGTCGGCGCCGGCCGCGCCGTACGCACGGCGACCACGCTGGAGCGCTGGTCGGACCGCTTCCCGGCCAGCAAGTTCCAGCTTCCCGCCGAGTTCATGGGCAACCCCTCGATCGAACCCGAGGTCAGCAACGAGATCGACCTCGACGTGCAGGGGCGCACCGGCTCCGGGCTCGAGGTGAGTGCGACACTCTTCTACCGCCGAATCGACGACTACATCACGATCGCGCCGGATCCGTCCCTGCCCAGGCGACTGCCCCTGTCGCCGCCGGTCGTCTTCCGCTACGTCAACGGCGACGCTTCGTTTCTGGGCGGCGAACTCGGTCTGCGCCGGCGGGTCAGCGACATCTTCTCCTGGCGCTTCGAGGTCGAATCCGTCCGGGCCGACGACAACACTCTGGACGAGCCCCTGCTCGGCATCGCGCCGCTGAGCGCCCGGGTCGGCCTGCGCCTGCAGACCCCTTCGGGCCGGGGCTGGATCGACCTCTCCGGCACGGCAACGGACGGCCAGGACCGGGTCGCGACCAGCCGCTTCGAGATCCCGACCGAAGGCGCGGAGATCCTCGATCTCGCCGCCGCCTGGACGCTCGACTCCGGTCTCGAGTTCCGGTTGCGGGCGCGCAACCTGACCGACGAGGCGTACGCCAGCCACCTGAACGCAAAGAACCCGTTCAACGGGATGCGCATCGTGGAGCCCGGACGCAGCCTGTACGTTGGCTGCTCCTTCCGGCGATGACCCGAGGGGCCTGATCGGATAGAACGTCGACATGCATCGCCACGCCGTCGTTCCGCTCCTGGCTCTGGTCGCGATCTCGTGCGGCGCGCCGGAGCCGGCGCACCACCCGAACGTCGTCCTGTTCCTCGCGGACGACCAGGGCTGGGGCGACCTGAGCAGCCACGGCAACACGAACCTCCGCACGCCGAACCTCGACGCGCTGGCGCGAGAGGGCGTCTCCTTCACCCACTTCTTCGTCAGCCCCGTCTGTTCGCCGACGCGGGCGGAACTCCTGACCGGCCGCTACCACCCCCGGTCCGGCGTCTACGCCACCTCCCGGGGCGGAGAGCGGCTCGACCTGGACGAAACGACGATCGCCCAGGTCTTCGATGCCGCGGGGTACGCCACCGCGGCCTTCGGCAAGTGGCACAACGGTTCGCAGCCCCCCTACCACCCCAACGCCCGGGGATTCGACGAGTTCTACGGCTTCACCTCGGGCCACTGGGGGAACTACTTCGACCCGCCCCTGGACCACAACGGCCGCGTCGTCCGGGGCAACGGTTACGTGACCGACGACTTCACCGACCGCGCCATCCGGTTCATCGAAGACCATCGAGCCGGACCCTTCTTCGTCTGGGTCGCCTACAACACGCCCCACAGCCCGATGCAGGTGCCCGATCGCTGGTGGGTCCGATTCGAGGACGGCGACCTCCCCCGGCGCCATCGCGACCCCGAAAAGGAGCATCTCGACCACACCCGGGCCGCCCTCGCGATGACCGAGAACATCGACTGGAACGTCGGACGGCTGACCGGGCGTCTGGTGGAACTCGGTCTCGCCGACGACACGATCGTCGTCTACCTGGCGGACAACGGCCCGAACGGCTGGCGCTGGAACGGCGGCATGAAGGGCCGCAAGGGTTCCACGGATGAAGGCGGCGTCCGGTCTCCCTTCTTCGTCCGCTGGCCACGCGCCATCGAAGCCGGCACGGTGGTCGACCGCATCGCGGGCGCGATCGACCTGCTGCCGACTCTGGCCGAACTCGCCGGCATCCCGTACCCGACCGCCCACCCCCTCGACGGCCTCAGCCTGAAGCCGCTGCTCGAGGCCGGAGCCCGGGCAGCCGGCGGATGGTCCGACCGGCATCTCGTGAATCACTGGCGCGGGAGCACCAGCGTCCGCGGCCAGCAGTACCGCCTCGACCACGAAGGCCGCCTGTTCGACATGGCGGCCGATCCCGGTCAGCGGAAAGACCTCGCCACCGAGCGGCCCGAGGCGGTCGCCCGACTCGCCGCGGTCCGGGATACCTGGATCGCGGAGGTACTGTCCGAGCTTCCGGACGAGGACGACCGGCCGTTTCCGATCGGCCATCCCGATCACGAGTTCACGCATCTCCCCGCTCGGGACGGCACGGCCCACGGCGCCATCGAGCGGTCGAGCCGCTACCCGAACGACTCCTACTTCACGAACTGGACAAGCCCCGACGACGCGATCGCCTGGGACGTCGAAGTCCTCACCGGCGGCCGCTTCGAGGTCGTCCTCTACACCACCTGCGCCGAGGACGACGCCGGCGCTCTCGTCGAACTCCGGCTCGCCGAGCGGGCGGTCAGCGGCCGGATCGACCAGGCGCACGACCCGCCGCTGGTCGGCATGGACGACGACCGCGTCCCGCGCATCGAGTCCTATGTGAAGGACTTCCGGCCGACGGTCCTGGGCGAGATCGACCTTCAACCCGGCCGGGGCACCCTGCTCCTCCGAGCGCTGGAGATCCCGGGCAACCGGGCGATGGACTTCCGCCTGCTAGCGCTCCGCCGCCTCGATCTGCCGGCGTAGCTCTTCAAGCTCGCCGCGGTCCGGCCGCAGATTCGCCGCGCCGTGGATGTAGACGTGCTCGACCTCGGAGGCGGACCGCATCGTGTTCCAGTGCAGCAGGATGCGCACACAGCGCTCGAGGCCGCCGGGTACAGCCATCTCGTGACCGCACAGCAGCGCCACGTCGCGCCAGCCCATCAGCCGGGCCGCGAGCGCCGGGTACTCCGCCGTCAGATCCGGCGAGGTCGTGAAGATGGCGCTCGCGACGTCCTCCGGCTCGATGCCGTTCGCCCGCACCATCCGCTCGAGCAGTTCCGCCGTCGCGGTCAGAATCAACTCGCGGTTCGTGCCCTCGACCGTGGTCGCGCCGCGGACGCCGCGGCAGACCGGCCGCCCCCGACGACGGAGACTCGTGCGCCGGGACCTCTTGCGCGGCTTGACAGGCATGGAAAGGAGCGGCGGGTACGATCGGCGGGAAGGGAGTCGCAGACTGTACCAACCAACGCGCCGCCGAACGCTTCCAGGCCCGCTGGCCGGCGCCACCTTCGCAGCAATCGCCACGGCTCTGTTCCTGGCCTGTGCAACAGAGCGCGCAGCGGACGATGAAGCGGGACCCGAACGGCCGAACATCCTGCTGATCCTCGCCGACGACCTCGGCTACGGCGACATCGGCGCCTACAACCCGGAGTCACGGATCCCGACCCCCAACCTCGACCGCCTCGCAGCGCAGGGCGTACGGCTGACCGACGCCCACAGCCCCTCGTCGGTCTGCACGCCGACCCGCTACGCGTTGCTCACCGGCCGCTACGCCTGGCGCTCGCGGCTGAAGCGCGGCGTCCTCGGCGGCCGGTCGACAGCGCTCATCGAAGCGGAGCGATCGACTCTGCCGGGCTTTCTCAACGCTCTCGGGTACGCCACGGCCGGTATCGGCAAGTGGCATCTCGGACTCGGCGCCGACCCGGATCCGAACGACGGCACCCCAGGCGAAACGGACTACGGCGCGCCGCTCCGGCCGGGGCCGATCACCGCCGGCTTCGAACACTACTTCGGCATCCCCGCCTCTCTCGACATGGAGCCGTACCTGTACATCGAGGACGAAGGCGTACTTGAGGAAGCGACCGAAACGGTCGAGGCCAGCGCGATGCGGCGCTACGGCGGTGGCGGCTACTGGCGCGCCGGCGACATCGCCCCCGGCTTCGACTTCCTCCAGGTGACTCCGGTCCTCTTCGATCGCGCCGGCGGCTACCTGGAGCGGCGGGCGGAGGCCGACGACGGCCGCCCCTTCTTCCTCTACGTGCCGCTGCCCTCACCCCATACGCCGTGGATGCCGCTGCCGGAGTTCGGGGGTGCGAGCGGCGCTGGCGTCTACGGCGACTTCGTCGCCCAGGTCGACGCCGGCGTCGGCCGCCTGCTCGCCGTTCTCGACTCGCTGGATCTGGCCTCGAACACTCTGGTCCTGTTCACGAGCGACAACGGCGCCCACTGGCTCGAGTCGGACATCGAGCAGACCGGACACCGGGCCAACGGATCGCTGCGCGGCCAGAAGGCCGACATCCATGAGGGCGGCCACCGCGTCCCCTTCCTGGCTCGCTGGCCGGGCCGTATCCCCGCCGGCTCGGTACGTGGAGAGCTGGCCGGCCTGGTCGACGTCTTCCGCACCGTGACCTCCTTCCTCGAAGTCGAGCTTCCCGAAGGAGTCGCCGAAGACAGTGTCGACCTCGGATCGGTGCTACACGGCGCGGACACGCCGCCACCCCGCAACTCGCTGATTCACCACAGCTCGCGCGGGATGTTCGCCATCCGCTCCCACGACATGGACGGCCCGGAGCCCTCCCGGAAGTGGAAGCTGATCGAGGGGCTCGGCTCGGGCGGCTTCACGGAACCGCGGCAGCTCGCCCCCGAGCCCGGCGGGGCCACGGGACAGCTCTATGAGCTCGTCACCGATCCGGCCGAGCGGAACGACATCTACCTCGACCGGCCCGACATCGTCGAGCGGCTGACCGCGGAACTCGAGGCGATCCGTGGTGACGACTCCCAGCCTCTGGCGCAGCAGGACTAGGGCGCCTCTGGCGCAGCAGGTCTAGGGCGCCTCGTCCGCGCCCTCGTCCAGGAATCGCATCAGACTCGCCAGGTCGCTCAGGGTCATCGCATCGAGCAGGCCCTCGGGCATGATCGACAGGGCTGACGGCTCCCCGCTTCGGATGCGCGCGCGGTCCAGGTCGAGCCGGTTGCCGCCCGCGTCGATCAACGTCAGGCGCGCCGCCGTGTCCTCGACGACCATGCCGCTGTGCAAGCTGCCGTCGTCCAGTTCGACGTCGAGCGCCTGGTACTGGTCCGAGATCACCCGTGACGGGAACATGATCGACTCCAGCACCTCCCGGCGGCGGAACCGCTTGACCACGGTCGAGAGGTCCGGCCCGCCGCCGCTGCCGATGTCTCCGAACACGTGGCACGCCGAGCAGCGGGCGCGGTGGAACACCCGCTCGCCATGCTCCGGGTTGTAGCGCTCGTACGCCATCACGTCGTACTCCAGGTACTCGGCGAGCTCCTCGAAACTCATCTGGGCGAGGTCGCTCCTGCCCGGGCGATCGCCCTCGACATCCGTGATCAGTTCAGCGGCGCGCCGGACCCGCTCGGCCCGCTGGAGTTCCAGCCGTTCCTCCGCGGCCGCGCGCTCCTCGGCGGGGAACCGGGCCAGGACGTCGTTCCAGATCGCGTTGATGTACCCCTCCATGCTGGCCGCGCCCCGGAACTCCCGCGCATCGTCGAACCAGGCCACGACCCGGCTCCGCAAGTCCGGCGTCCAGCTCCTGTCCATCGCGCGCAGGCAGTAGGCGGTGTGGATCTGCTCCTCGGGCGGGCGCTCGTCATCCAGGAGCGCGACCATCTTCGCCAGCGCCCCATCCGGCTGCAGGAAAGCCAGCAGCCGCTCGAGCTGCCGATTCACCCTGTCGTCGCCGTGCGGATAACGCGCCAGCAGCAGCGGGCCCAGGCCCTCCCGCGCGTCGTCGCGGCCGGGCGCGTCCGGATCCTCATCGCGGATGAGGAAGAGTTCCAGCATGCGCAGGAAGTCGAGCTCTCCCTCGACGTCCAGGTCGGCCCGGGCCGCCTGAACCAGCTTGCCCGTGATGAAGTTGTACTCCAGCTTGTGCTCCTGGCGGTAGATCGTCGCCAGAATCGCCTCGAAGAAGCCGCGCGGACGTTGCTGGGGCGAGGCCATGAATGCCTGGTCGAACCAGTAGCCGTGCGGGATTCGCAGGATCGCCTCGCGAGCGGCATAGCGGAGAAACCGATCCTCGTGATCGAGCAGGGCGTAGAGAGCCTCCGAGGTTGCGACCTCGAGCCCCCGAACACGTGGATGCAGGCCGGATCGGGCCAGCGACTCGGCCGCGCGCCGCGCCACCAGCGGATCGGGGTCCGCGAGCACGGCGCGAAGCGCTTCCTGCACCTGCGGCAAGGTGTAGGAGCCGAGGAGCGACGCCGCCGCCGCACGCACCAACGGCTCATCGCTCGAAAGCAGGGCAGACGTCTCGTCCAGGGTGGGCTTCGGACCGTGGACCTGGAGCAGTTCGAGCGCGCGCTGGCGATCGAGCGCCGCCCTTCCCGGTTCGCGGACGATCCGCCACAGCTCAGGCGCCCAGCCATCGCCCGCCTCGGCCCGCGCGCGCAGGATCGCCTCCCTGCCCCACCCGGATCGCGGCATCGGCTGCCACACGGCGGCCGCCGCTCCGCTGCCGCCGGCCGGCGCTCCGGGGTCGTCGTAGGTCACGCGGTACAACCCGCCCGAGGTGCCCCGGCCACCGGTAGCGAAGTAGAGCCAGCCGTCCGGCCCGACATCGAGGTCAGTCACGTTGAGCGGCTCGCCGAGGACGAAGTCGTGGGCCTCGCCCGTCCAGGTGGCGCCGGTTCGCTCGGGGAACAGGACCCGGATGCGCCCGCGCGACCAGTCGCCCATGAAGTAGGCCCCCCGGTACCGCCCGGGGTAGGCGTGGTGGTAGTAGAAGACGACGCCGACCGGCGATCCGCGGCCGAGGTCCACGACCCCGGGCAGGGTGTCGATCTCGTAGAACGCGAACTTTCCGGAGCCCGTGCGCCAGCCGTAGTCTCCGGCCGGAATCAAGTGGACGACGCGCGTCGGACGGAACCACGGCAGGCCGCGGTCCCACTCCATGTCCGCCTCATAGGCGAAGACCTCCCCCGCCGCTCCGACCGCCAGGTCGAACGGGTTGCGCAGCCCGCCGGACAACCGCTCCCATGTGTTCGTGTCGAGGTCGAGGCGGTACAGCGTGCCCCCCGGCGCGCGCAGGCTGTTCGCGTGGCCGCGCGGATCGAGGAGGCGTGGCAGGAGCTGGTCCTCCTGGAGGTCGCGCAGTGCCGACGACTCCGCCAGCCGCACATCCGGGCCGGAGAAGTTCCCGTACAACACGTAGAGCGCGCCGTCCGGACCTCGGGCGATCGTGTGGGGGCCGTGCTCCTGAATCCGCCCTGTCGCCCGCGCGATCAGCTCCACGGCGTCGATCCGGTCGTCGCCGTCCGTGTCGCGCAGCCGGTAGAGGCCGGTGTCCTCGACCGACCTGTTGGAGCGCACCTCGCCCTCGACGCCGGCGGCCTCGGCCAGGCGGCCGTTGCCGTGCGCGTGGACGAGGAGATCGCCGGGGCCCATGACGTAGAGCCCGTGCGCTGTCTCGACCTGGGGCGCGATGTCGATCCTGCGGTCGTAGACGCCGTCGCCGTCGCCGTCCTCGAGCACCGCGAGACCCTCGCCCTCGAGTGCGAGCAGGGGTCGGCCGGCGGCGTCGAACGTCATGTTGACGACCGAGCCGACCAGCCCCGGCTCGGCGGCCGCCTCGACCTGAAAGCCGTCCGCGGTGCGGAAGCGCCCGCCGGTGAAATCGAGTCGCTCCCGCCGTGACGCATCGTGATCCGGCATCACCTCCTGCGACCTCGTTTCCGGGGCGAAGCTCAGCCCGACTGCCAGACCGAGAGTCAGGGAGACGGCGTTCTTCATGAAGAGTGTCCTCGGGCCAGGCTGAGCACTACACCGCCCCTGGAACCGCGGACGCGGGTCCACGCGTTGAACTCGGAACGGGTTGCGGGATGGCGGATCGGTCGCCGATCCTACTATCCCGAACATCTTGTCTTCGGGCACTTCTCCTCCGTAGGATGGTGGCGCGGTGCCCCAAGCCCCCTGCACGATCGCCGTCCTGGCTGCCCTCGACACGAAGGGCAGGGAAGCCTCGTACCTCGTGGACCGGATCGTCCGCGACTGGGGCTGCCGAGCTTTCGTCATCGACCTCGGAATCCTCGGCGAGCCGGCGGTCGACGGAAACTGGTCGCCCGAGGTGAGCCGCCGGGAGGTCGCCTGTGCCGGCGGCGAGACGATCGAGCAGTTGACCCTGGCGGCCGACAAGGCCCGGGCGATCGCAGCGATGTCCGCCGGCGCCGAGGAGGTGGTGCGCCGCAGCTACCGCAGCGACAGCTTCGACGCGATCGTAGGTCTCGGCGGCCGTACCGGCACGGCGATGGCGACGACCGCGATGCGAGCACTGCCGCTGGGCGTACCCAAGGTCATGGTCTCCACGATGGCCGGCGGCGATGCCTCCGGCTATGTGGGCGTCAAGGACATCGTCATGGTGCCCTCGATCGTCGACGTCGACGGCATCAACCGGATCAGCCGCCAGATTCTGAGCCGGACCGCGGCCGCCGTCTGCGCCATGGCACGGGTCGAAATCGAGGGTGACGACGACCGCCCGCTGATCGCTGCCTCCACCTTCCGCAGCGCAACGCACTGCATGGACGCATGCCGGCGTCAACTCGAGACGGAAGGACTCGAAGTGCTCGTCTTCCAGGCCACCGGCGCCGGCGGCCGCACGATGGAGAGCCTGATCGAAGCCGGTTTCGTGCGCGGTGTCCTGGACCTGACGACCACGGAATGCGCGGACGAACTGGTCGGCGGTGTGCGTACCGCGGGTCCGTCGCGGCTGGAGGCCGCCGCCAGGAGCGGTACACCGGCCGTCGTCGTGCCGGGATGCCTGGACATGGTCAGCTTCTTTGCCCGGGACACCGTCCCGGCGGAGTTCGAGGGTCGCACCTTCCACCGCCAGAGCGACAACATGACCCTGATGCGCACCTCGCGGCATGAGTGCGCCGAACTTGGTCAGGTCCTCGCCTCCAAGCTGAACGCCTCCACCGGTCCGGTCGAGGTCTACCTGCCGCTCGGCGGCGTGTCCACGCTCTCAGCTCCGGGCGGCCCGTTCCACGACCCGGCGGCCGACGCCGCCCTGTTCACCGCCCTGCGAGACCATCTGAGGCGGGCGGTGCCGGTCACCGAGGTCGACGCGAACATCAACGACCCGCGGTTTTCCTACGCCGTCAGCGACGCGATGCTGCGGCTCGTGCGCGACGCAAACTAGCGCCGCCTCAGCCCAGGTGCAGCACGCGCTCCCCGAGCGGTTGCACCGGCCGGTAGTTGTTCGGATAGATCGCCGCGAACGCCTCGATCTGACCGGCGGAGAGCGACAGCGGTTCGGCGAAGATCGCCCAGGCGACACCTTCGGAGCAGGGCGGCGTCGTGAGCGAGCCCCGATATCGCCACATCGTCCGGCGGTCCGGCAGCAAGGCAGCCAGATCCAGTTCCTCCGGAATCGGTCGCGGCGGCGAGGGATCGGCCGGAAGATGAGCCCAGACGGCCGCCAACGAATCGCTCGCAGCGCCCTCCGCGAACAGAACACCGACGACCGCGATCGAACCGCGGGCGTCCTCGTGCACCAGGTGCATTTCCAGGGGTAGCCGCTCCCCTTCGACCGTGTGCTCGCCGCGATGGTGGAAGTGGAACTGTCGCAACTCGTAGCGGATTCCATCGAGCACGATGCCGCTAGCCGGAACCGGGTTCACCTGGATGCCGTGTCCCGTGTTCTCGATCGTCGCAGCGGTCCGCCCGTAGTCGAACTCGACCCTCGGCAGGCCGGCATTCCGACCGCCGGTCAGATCGATCGGTGACTGCTCACCGCCGAGCGAACACGCTTCGTACGCAGGGTCGAGACGTCCCCAGACAGCGGGGCCGTTGTGCCCCTCGTAGCCCCACTCGGACCCGTCGCCATGTTCACACATCGGGGCGGAACGATACTCCGAATCCCGGTCCCCATACCGCCCCGGAGCCGTGCGGTACATTCCCCGCATGCCGCGCATCGGGTTCAGCGAGCCGCGCCGCTGGCGGTGGGCTCTCCGTCTCGGCGCCGTCTCGGTCGTCCTCGCTCCGGTGGCGTCGCCTGCTGGTGCGGCGGCCGCCGATCCGGCGGCGGTCGAACGCGGCGCGGCGATCTACCGGGGCGGCACCTGCCCGGTGTGCCACCACTGGGAAGGCCAGGGAAACCGCCGGGGGCCGGACCTGACCGACGAGGAATGGCTTCACGGCGACGGATCGCTTGCCGCGGTGCGCGACGCGATCGAGACCGGCTTCCGCCACGGCGCCGGCCGCCGCTTCCGCGGCAAGTACGAGATGTGGCCATTCGGCGGCATGGAGCTCGACGAAGTCGACGTCGACGCCCTGGCGGCCTACGTCTGGTCCCTCCATCGCCGCCGCCGCGCCGAGGACACCCGGACCCGGGAGGTCGTGAGCCGCATCGCCTTCGGCGCCGGCGCCGACCAGGACCGGTCGCAACCGGTCTGGGACACGGTGCTCGCGTTGCGCCCCCATCTCATGCTGATGCTCGGCAACAGCGTCCTCGCCGGTACGGACGACATGGATGAACTCCGTATCCAGTACGACAAGCTCGCCGCGAAGCCCGGCTTCGCCGAGCTACGCCGGCAAAGCCGCTTCCTCGCAACCTGGAACGACCTGGACTTCGGCCGTGAGGACGGCGGGGCCGACTTCGACAAGCGGGCCGAGTCGCAGCGGGTGTTCCTGGACTTCTGGAACGAACCGTCCGGATCGCCGCGACGGCAACGGCAGGGCGTCTACGCTTCGCAACGTTTCGGGCCGCCGGGCCGGCGTCTCCAGGTCATTCTGCTGGATACCCGGTCCGGGCGCGGACCACTCTGGCAGGTATCGCCTGACGAGGCTCGCAGGCGGGAACTCCTCGGCATGGGCCCCTACCTGCCGAACGACCACGAGCGCGCCCGGATGCTGAGCGAGGAGCAGTGGCGCTGGCTCGAACAGCAGCTTCGTCAGCCGGCCGACCTGCGCCTGATCGCGACGAGCATTCCCTTCGTCATGGAGTTCACCGGCTGGGAGAGCTGGGCGAACATGCCGAACGAGCGCCAGCGGCTGATCGACCTGGTCCGGGATACCGGCGCGACCGGCGTGCTGCTGCTGAGCGGCGACACCCCCTGGGCCGACGTCTCGCGTCTCGACCAAGAGGCGCCCTATCCGCTGTGGGACTTCACCTCAGGTCCGCTCAACCGGCGTGGCACGGCCGGAATCGGTCCGAACCGACACCGGATAGGCGATGCGACGCGCGAGCCGAACTTCGGCTACATCGAAGTCGACTGGACCGCTGCCGACCCCGAGGTCCGCGTCGAGGTCCGGAACGTGGCGAACCGGAGCCTGCTGCGCCAGACACTGCGGTTGTCGGAGCTGCAGCCGAAGTAGACGCGGCTTGCGGCGCGGTCAGGCGTCCCTAGAAGAAGACGAAGGAGCGGACCACGACGTTCCTCCGGCAGGGCGCGTCGGCGGGCGCGGTCGGGTCGATGCAGGCAGTGTGGAAGGACCAGCGCGAGACGGAGCCGTCGGTGACCGAGTCGTAGCACTTGAGCATCGAGACCTCGGTAGGCGTCTGCCGGGGGAACCAGTACCACTCGTGGTGCGGACGGTAGGTGAAGCGCGTCGTCTCGCCGACCCGGTCATCGTAGATGCGGTAGTTCGTGATGTACGGCTGGTCGGCGAACGAAGGCCAGGCGCAGAGCACGAAGGGATTCTGTTGCACGGTCTCCATCGGTTTGGCGAGATTGATCGACATGAAGCGCTTCGACATCTTCGCGTCCGCCTGCTCTTCGGTGTAGTTCTGCTCGCGGCCGAAGTTCCGCAGATTCCTCGTGAGCAGCTCGCGGCAGCGCACACGACCGCTGTTGTCGTTCAGGTCGTTGTGCACGAGGTTGGCGTAGTTCGCGTTCACGCCGGGGTTCTTGTTGTCCTGATCCTCGGTCCGGTCTCCCTCGTAGTCCTTGTCGAACACGTCGTGGTTGTACACGAAGGCGTCCGTCGCGTCCGGGAAGAACTCCAGGAGAAGCTCCTCCATCTCCGGGTAGAACACGCGCTCCACCTCCGCCGCGTCGTAGAAGTTCTCGCACCTGGACTCGCAGTGCGCCAGCGAGAGGCCAAGCCTGTCCATGCACTCGGCACTGTCGGGTTTCAGACCCGGGTAGACCTCCTCGATTCGACGCGCGTCGCGCATCACGTGCGGAAAATAGAGGCATCCACGCGCGATGTCCCGCTCGTACCGGCGTAGTGCTTCCGCGTCGGACCGTCGCGCGAGGTCCCGCCAGAGGGCGTTGGACGAGACGATCGAGTAGGAAGGCTCCTCGCGGACCGAGTAACGCAGCGGCAGCGCCAGGCCGCCTTCAGGCGCTTCGATGTCCTTCGCCCGAATGTACTCGAGGCACTCCCTGTACCGACGAAAGCCGGGGCCCCACCTGGTCTCGATCGGCCCTGGAGGGGCGTTGTCGAGCATGTCGGCAAACGCCTTCTCGCTCCCCTCGGCAACCTGGCGGAAGGTTGCCTCCGTCGCCGCGGCGGTTCCGGCATCCCCGTCCCGGTCGAAGGACATGTAGGACAGGCCTCCGTTCGCGGCAACGGGCGGCGGCTGCCCCTTGGTGAGTTGCAGGGGAGGCACATAGGCCTGCGTGGCTGTGTCCGTAGCCGCCGTCACGTGGTTCGCACTCATCTGGTCAGCTCCTTTGCTTCCCACTCCCGCACCTTGCGGTTCGCTTCGTCGAAGATGCGCTCGTAGTTGCCGATCGTAACCGCGTGCAGCGTGGTTTCGCTGAGCCGTTCCCAGAGCGGCTCGTAGTCACGCCACGTCTTCAAGTACTTGTCGCGGTCCTCCGGTGCAACGGAATCCGTACCGAACAGGAACCGGTCGGGGTAGCGCTCCAGTAACGCGACCCAGGCGTCGAGCACGGCCTCGTCCCGGACGATGTACTTCGCCACTTCGTCCCACGACAGGTCGCAGTACACATGGGCGAACGCCTCGTCGGAGAGCATCGCGTCAAGCAGATCCACGTGATTCTCCGCGGGCGCCACGAACCGGCCCAGCCCCGTGTGAGCCCAGATGATCGTGACGCCGGAGTGGGTCCGGAAGAGCTCCCGCACGGGCTCCAGATGAACCGGCTCGTGCGCATCCGTGGGCAGCACGACATCGATGTCGTTGTGAAAGATGACCGCCAGACCCACCTCGGCAGCGAAGTCGAAGACACGGTCGAGCGCCGGGTTCCGCAGACTCGCCGTATGGCCCAGAATCTTCGAAGTCACGAACTCCTTGTGAATCGAGAACTCGCCAATCCCCGAGAACACGCCGGGGTAGTGCTCCAGCACGCGCCGGATGTGGTCCGCGGCGTACATGTCCGTCGGGTTGAACCCCGTGATCATCGGGTCGAAGCGGGCCTTGTCCTCCGGCGGCAGCAACTGGTACTCCTCGGCGATGATCGCGTCCACGAACGAGTAGTAGTAGAGCGCCGAATCCGAGTGCAGGTAGTAGTCCGGCGCCCGATCGCCCGACTCGAAGTAGTCCCACTTCTGCTGCAGCGGGATGCCGAAGACGGCCGTGCGCCCCACTTTGCTGCCCGCCGTTTCGAGGAACGCGCTGAGCGTGATCCCGCGCTGGACGTAGTTCGTGAGGTGGAAGTGAGCGTCGTGGAACGACGGCTCCTTCCCCTCCGGCTCCTCCGCCCCAGCCGCGAGAACCGCGGTCCAGGCGAGGGCCAGAACGGCTAGACGCACCTTCATCCGACTCGGGCTCAGCCCGTCACGCTCTCCTGCGCCGCCTTCGCCGCCTGCATGTCGTCCTCGTCCGGCATCAGGATGAACTCGGGGTAGGACTCGATGCCGAGTTCGGCCATGTCCTGACCGAGTTCCTCGACCTCCGGCGAAACCCGGACGCCCATCGTCTTCTCGATCACCCACCACAGGAGCATGGAGATCCCGAAGGCGAAGACGCCGACGGCCACGATGCCGATGAGCTGGTTGACGAAGTTGCCGCCGGCCGCGATGCAGACCGCGAGCGTGCCCCAGATGCCGGCGAACAGGTGGACCGGAACGGCGCCAACCACGTCGTCCAGCTTCATCCGTTCGAGCAGCCTCATGCCGGCAACGGTGACTACGCCTCCGATGGCGCCGATGAGCAGGGCCCAGTGGTGACCGACGAGGTCGGGCCCGGCGGTCACGCCCACCAGGCCTCCGAGCGCGCCGTTGAGGACCGCGAGGAGGTCGACGCGGCCCAGCACCGGCCGCGACAGAACGAGCGCCGCCACGACGCCCGCGGCCGCGGCCAGGTTCGTGTTGATCAACAGGTTGCCCATCGCGGTCGCGTCGGCGGCGCCGCCCAGCGCAAGCTGGGAACCCCCGTTGAATCCGAACCAGCCGAGCCAGAGAATGAAGACGCCGAGGGTGACGATCGGCACGTTCGACGGCGGCGTCGCCTTGACGCTGCCGTCGGAACGGAACTTGTTGCGCCTGGCACCGACCATGATGATGCCGGCAAGCGCCGCCCATCCACCGGTCGAATGCACGATCGTGGAGCCCGCGAAGTCCTGGAAGCCGAGTTCGGCCAGCCAGCCGCCACCCCAGGTCCAGGCCCCGACGACCGGGTAGATGACCGCGGTGAGGACGGCGGTGAAGATGAGGAACGACCAGAGCTTGACTCGCTCGGCCAGCGCACCCGAAACGATGGAGGCTGTAGTGGCTACGAAGGTCATCTGGAAGAACCAGCTCGACATCTCCGAATAGCCGCTTCCTATGACCGCCGCCGCCTTGTCCGCGTCGCCGCCCAGCAGTGCCATCTCGTCGGCCGACGCCTCGAAGAAGGGACTGATCGAACCGATCCAGCCGCTCACGTCGACGTACATCAGGTTGTAGCCGATCGCGTAGTAGGCGATCCCGGCAATCGAGTAGAGACCGATGTTCTTGAGGCAGATGACCGAAGCGTTCTTCGTCCGCACCGAACCCGCCTCCAGCATCGTGAAGCCGGCACACATCCACATGATGAACGCGCCCCAGACCAGGAACGCGTACGTGTTGAAGACGTAGGTCGCTTCCCCGGACACCTGCGCTCCCGCCGCGGACGCGACGAGCAGGAGCCCAATGCCCGCGAGGAGCACCCTGGGGACGATCCGTCGTGACGAAGGCGGCTTGAACTGGGGCTTCATCTCTTCCCTCCGGCTGTTTTGTGGAGGCCCGCCTCCTCTTTCGAGGCCTGGACAGCGCGCCGGATCTCGTTCACACGCGGAGCGTGAACATTGTAGCGTCCGGCACGAGCCTTCCGCGGCGGCCTGAATCCGCGACGGATCCAGGCCGAGTGCGGCCTCAGTCGGTGCGCTTGATCATGGCGCCCAGCACCATGCCGCCGATGCCGAAGGAGATGATCTCGACCGCCAGCCACATCCAGGCAACGTGGTACGGGAAGTCGCTGACCACCAGGGTCAGGTAGAACTGCTGAAAGCCGATTGCGGCACCCAGCAGGATGCCGAAGTGGAGCCCGCCCTTGGCACCCGCCTGCCAGGACTGGCGGCTGCACGAAAAGAGCAGGCTCGCCACGACGCCGAGCACCAGAGCGATGACGAGGAACCAGACGATCTGCATGGCCATGTTCTCGGGTTCCTGCACGAAAGCCGGTTCATCCACGTAGGTGCCGCCGAGCACCAGGCCGTGCAGTACGAAGTTCACGATGTTCTGGACGAATCCGGCCGCGAGACCGGCAACCACTGCCTTACCCCAATTCATGGGCACCTCCTCTGAAGTCATAGGGGCCGCCGACCCGGCGTCCGCGAACCACCTGGCCGAACCGTCAGGCCAGTATCTCCTCGACCACCCGGCCATGGACGTCGGTGAGACGGAAGTCACGACCACTGTAGCGGTACGTCAGCCGCTCGTGGTCGATCCCGAGCTGGTGCAGGATCGTCGCGTTCAGGTCGTGGATGTGGACGCCGCCCGAGACGATGTTGTAGCAGTGGTCGTCCGTTTCGCCGTACGTCGTCGCCGGCTCGATCCCCGCCCCGGCCATCCAGACCGTGTAGCACCGGCCGTGATGGTCGCGGCCGTAGTTGTCTTCCGAGAGGGCGCCCTGGCAGTACACGGTGCGGCCGAACTCGCCGCCCCAGACAACGAGCGTGTCCTCGAGCAGGCCCCGCTGCTCCAGATCCGTGACCAGAGCGGCAGAAGCGCGGTCCACGTCTGCGCACTGCAGGCGGATGTCGCTCGGCAGGTCGCCGTGCTGATCCCAACCCCGGTGGTAGAGCTGGATGAAGCGCACGTCCCGCTCGGCGAGCCGCCGCGCGAGCAGGCAGTTCGCCGCGTAGGTGCCCGGCGTGCGCGCATCCTCCCCGTAGAGGTCGAAGGTGCTTTGCGGTTCGCCCGAGGTGTCGACGAGTTCAGGAACCGAAGCCTGCATCCGGTAGGCCATCTCGTACTGCGCGATACGCGCCGCTATCTCCGGGTCGCCGAACTCCTCGTGGTGCTCCTCGTTGAGCCGCGCGACCACGTCCAGCATCCGGCGGCGGACGCCCCGGTCGATTCCCGGCGGATCGGAGAGGTAGAGCACCGGATCCTCCGCCGCCCGGAGGTTCACTCCCTGGTGCTCGGAAGGAAGGAACCCCGAACCCCAGAGGCGCTGGAACAGGGCCTGCGACTCGCGCTTCGCGCTGCCCTGGGAGATCAGCACGATGAAGGCCGGCAGGTCGCTGTTCTCCGAGCCGATGCCGTAGCTCAGCCAGGCGCCGAGGCTCGGACGACCCGGCTGCTGATGCCCGGTCTGCAGGTAGGTGATCCCCGGGTCGTGGTTGATCGCCTCGGTGTTCACCGCCTTGAGGAAGCAGAGCCTGTCGACGATCTTCGCCGTATGGGGCATCAGCTCGCTGACCCAGGCGCCGCTCTCCCCGTGCTGCGCGAACTCGAACATCGATGCCGTGATCGGGAATTCGGCCTGATTCGCGGTCATGCCGGTGACCCGCTGATCGCCCCGCACCGACGCCGGCAGCTCCTCGCCGTGCCACTCGGCAAGGCGTGGCTTGTAGTCGAAGAGATCGATCTGCGATGGCGCTCCGGACTGGAAGAGGTAGATCACCCGCTTGGCCCGCGCTGGAAAGTGGACGCCACCCAGCGCACCGAGCGCCTTCGAGGCCTCGGCTCCCAACGACGGCGAAGGCCCCAGTAACGAGGAAAGTGCCGCGACGCCGATGCCGGTGCTGGCAAGACCGAAGAACTGGCGCCGGTTCACGCCGAGCGCGTAGTCGGCCTGTGGATCGACGCCGGGCGTCGGATCGCAGGTGGGACAGAAGGCGTCGAAAGGTCGTCTGCTCATAGCCTCGTCACCGCCTCGTCCAGGTTGAGTACCGCACTTGCCGCGATGCTCCAGGCCGCGAGTTCGACGACCGGAACGTCCTCGTCCACGGGTTGCTCACCGACCCGTAGCAGGGCGGCGGCCGCGCGCGGATTCCGTTCGTAGCTTCGTCGCAGGTCGGCCAGGAGGTCGCGTATCGCCGCACGTTCCACGTCGCTCGGCGGCCGCGCGAGTACCCGGACGTAGAGCTCGGTCATTCGCTCGTCGTCGCCGGCGCGGTCCGAACCATCCCGCCCGGTGAACAGGCTCGTCGCCAGCAACCGCGCCGCCTCGACGAACTGTGGATCGTTCATCAGCACCAGGGCCTGCAACGGCGTGTTCGAGCGCGACCGCTCGACCGTGCAGGTCTCCCGGTTCGGTGCGTCGAACACGAGCATGTTGGGCGGCGGCACCGTCCGCTTCCAGAAGGTGTAGAGACTGCGCCGGTAGAGCGCGTCGCCCTCGTCCTGCTCGAAGATTCCAGCGGTGAAGCGGCCCCGGCTCTCGTAACCGATCTCCCGCCACAGCCCCGGCGGCTGATAGGGCTTGACGCTCGGACCGCCCAGCTTCTCCACCAGCAGACCGGCCGCGGCGAGCGCGCCGTCCCGGATCACTTCGGCGTCCAGCCGGAAGCGGGAAGCCCGAGCCAGCAGACGGTTCTCCGGATCCAGTTCGAGCAGCGCCGGACTCACCCTCGAACTCTGACGGTAGGTCGAGGACATCGCGATCGTCTTCTGCAGCGCCTTGAGATCCCAGTCCACGCGGACCAGTTCGGTGGCCAGCCAGTCCAGCAGCCCGCGGTGGGACGGCCACTCGCCCTGGGAGCCGAAGTCTCCCGAGGTACCTACCAGGCCGCGGCCGAAGAACCTCTGCCACGTCCGGTTCGCCGTCACTCGCGCGGTCAGAGGATGCTCCTCACTGACCAGCCAGCGCGCGAGACCGAGCCGGTTCTTCGGCAGTTCCTCCGGAATCGGCGGCAGGAAGGCCGGAACGGCAGGGGCGACTTCGTCCGCCTGCTGGTCGTACTCGCCCCGGCGCAGAACGAACGTGGGGCGCGGCTCCTCCATCTCGCGCATGATCATCGTGGTCGGAATCGCCGACTCGACCTTCAGGCGTCGCTCCGCAAGTTCCGCGTAACGCTCCTCGTTCGGCCGCCAGGGCGGCCAGTGGTCACGTCGGAAGCGGCGCCGCAGCTCGTCCGCCTGCTCCCGCGTCCGCTGGTCCTCCGGCAGCCCGACAACGTACTCGAACTCCCGGTAGGCCGCCGCGATGCCGCCGTAGGGTGAAGGCAGCGTCTCCGGCCCCAGGGACAGGTAGGCGACCTCCGCCGCATCGGACACGGTCAGCCGGAAACGCCGCAGCGCCTTCTGGCCGTAGCTCGACTCATGACGCAGGACGATCCGTAGCCGGAGGCCGACCGTGTGAGGCGGCTCGACGCGCCCGGAATCGGCAGGCACCGGCGGAGCCGCCCGAAAGACGGCCGTCCGGGCAGTGGGCCTGGTCACGTAGCCCGCGCCCCAGCCGGTTTCCCGGTCGCCGTCGATGGCCATTTCCACCGGCAGGAAGGACGTTGAATAGTCGGCATAGGCGTTGACGAAGTCCACTTCCACCGGCGGCCCGTCTTCATCGAGCCGTGTCGCCCGGACCTCGATCTCGGTCAGCACGAAACTCCCGTCCTCGGCACGGCCGATCCCGAGAGACGGGTCGGATCGATCCCGAAGCGCCTCCAGGCGCAGTGCGCCGATCCGGTCGAGGTCGGTCTCCGCCTCGATCACGTACACGTCGGTCGCCGGGTTGTCGCCCGACACCTCGATCGAGCCGTCCTCGCGGACCGTCATCCGGGCGCCGGCCGTCGACTCCAGGGAGACCGGGGTAAGCGGCCGCCACCTCTCGCCCAGCCGGCGGTCCCACCCTTCCTGCCACGCCGTCTGGGCCGCCTCCGCTTCCGCGTTCGCATCGTCAAGCAGCGCATCCAGCGGCGCGAGTTCCGCCCTGAGTTCCTCGAGTACCGCCCGCTGACCCGGGGCCGGCGCCGGCACCTTGGGCTCCGCATTGCCCTGACTGCCGTCGAGACCGGCCTCGTCTACCGTGTTGAAGAAGGCGGCTAGCTCGTAGTACTCGCGCTGGCTGATCGGATCGAACTTGTGGTCGTGGCACTTGGCGCAGCCGGCCGTCAGCCCCATCCACACGGTCGCCGTGGTGTCGGTCCGGTCGAAGACGTACTGCACCCGGTACTCCTCGGGTACCGCCCCGCCTTCAAAGTTGATCATGTGGTTACGGTGGAACCCCGTAGCCAGCAACTGCTCCGGCGTCGGCTCCGGCAGCAGGTCGCCGGCCAACTGCTCGACCGTGAACTCGTCGAACGGCTGGTTGCGGTTGAAGGCTTCGATTACCCAGTCGCGCCAGCGCCACATGGTCCGCTCGTTGTCGATGTGGTAGCCGTTCGTGTCGGCATAGCGGGCTGCATCGAGCCAGCTGCGCGCCATGTGCTCGCCGTAGCGTTCCGAAGCCAGGAGCCCGTCCACCAGTCGCTCATAGGCGTCCGAACGGTCATCGGCGAGAAACGCCTCGACCTCGGCGGGAGTCGGCGGCAGACCCACGAGGTCCAGCGACAGCCGGCGCACGAGCGTGCGGCGATCCGCCTCGGCGGACGGTCGCAGCCCCTCCTTCTCCAGCCGCGCCAGGACGAAGCGGTCGAGGTCGCCCCGAACCCAATCGGCATCGGCAACAGCGGGAGGCTCCGGTCGCACCGGCGGCCGGTACGCCCAGTGGTCCTCGAACTCGGCGCCCTGCAGGATGAAGCGCCCGAGAATCTCTATCTCGCGGTCGGACAGCTTCGAGTCCGCATGCGGCGGCGGCATGCGGTCGAGCGCGTCCACCGCGGCGATCCGCTGGAACAACTGACTCCGGCCCAGGTCACCCGGCACCAATGCGCGCCGTCCCGACGGCAAGACGCCATGCGCGGACTCGCCGTCGTCCAGTCGCAAACCCGCCTGCCGCACGGCCTCGTCCGGGCCGTGGCACTCGTAGCAGTTCTCCGAGAGGATCGGCCGCACGTCGCGGTTGAACGACAGCGCCTCGCCGGGCCCCACGATGCCGTGCTCGACAGGCGGCACCCCCCGCGCCGCGACGAGTACTCCTCCAGCCTCGTCCTCATGCGCCAGAGGCCACTCCGCCCCGGCCTGAATCCAGGCCTCGAGCAACTCGCGCTCCGCCGCGTCCAGGGCCCGCGGCGGCGGCATCTCCAGCTCGTCCTCCCGCCGGATCGCCGCGACGAGCAGGCTCGCCTCCGCGTCTCCAGGCACGATCGCCGCTCCCCGGCCGCCCCCGATCAACATCGCCGGCCGCGAGTCGAGCCGCAGGCTCCCCCGCTGCCTGAGCGGCCCATGACAGGCGAAGCACCGGCTCTCCAGCACCGGCAGCACTTCCGACTCGAAGTCCGGCACGGCCGGGGCTTGAGCGGTTGCAGCGCCTGCCACCACGAAGCTCACGCCGAAGAGCATCGAGCCCGCGACCCTTCTCACTCCTGCACTCATACGTCTCCGCCGCCCCGCAACCCCGGTTCTCTTTCTGGATCGCGAGGATGTTAGCGCGCCGCAGCACTACCACGTCGAAGCCGTTCAGCCCGGTCCGGGCCGGAGTAGTCACCGCTTCCGGCGGTACACTGCCGGCCCCATGGACTTCGGCATCTGCGTCGCCAGCAAGATCGACGACATCGGGTACATCGAGCGGGCGGAGGCGCTGGGGTACAGCCACGCCTGGGTCGCGGACAGCCAGATGATCTGGTCGGACTGCTACGCGGTGCTGGCGCTGGCGGCGGAACGAACGAGCCGGATCAGGCTGGGGACCGGCGTCGCGATCACGGGTACCCGGATCGCGCCGGTGACGGCGCACAGCATCGCGACGATCAACCGGATCGCTCCGGGGCGGACCTTCCTCGGCATCGGGGCCGGCAACACGGCGCTCCGGCTGATGGGCCACCGCCCCGTTGGCGTCGCCGAGTTCGGCGAGTACCTGCGTGTGGTGCGCGCGCTTCTCGACGGCGAAGAGGTCGACTTCGCCTTTCGCGGCCGCACCGAGCCGCTGCGGTTCCTGATGGAGGAACAGGGGTTCATCGCCACCGAGCCGCGCATCCCGATGTACGTCTCCGGTTTCGGCCCGAAGAGCCAGGCTCTGGCGGGCGAAGTCGGCGATGGTCTGGTCATGTCCATCCCGCCGGCCTCCGCCCTGTTCGACCGGGCGATCGAGAACTGCCGCCGCGGCGCCGAGGCGGCGGGGCGCGAGTTCGACCGGGACGACTTCTACACCTGCTCGCTGACCACCGCCGTGATTCTCGAACCCGGCGAGGATCTGACCTCCCCGCGAGTGATCGAGGAGTGCGGCCCCTTCGTGCTCTCCGGCCTGCACTACCTCTACGACCAGCAGCATCAGTTCGACCGGGAGCCGCCGCCCCACGTGCGGCCGGTATGGGACGAGTACTGCGGCCTGGTCGAAAAGACCCCGACGCGCGGACGCCACCTGCGTGTCCACGCCGGACACTGCACCTACTCCCTGCCGGAGGAGGAGCGGTTCGTCACGCCCGATCTCATCCGCGCCTCCTGCCTGGCGGGTACGGCCGAGGACGTACGGGCCCAGGTCCGCACCCTCGCCGACGCCGGGCTGGACCAGCTCATGCTGCTGCCCTCCCTCGCCACCCAGGAACGGGTCATCGAGCAGTTCCACGACGAGGTCATGGTCCGGCTGTAGCAGCGCCTTTCGCGAATGACCTGCCTGCTCCTCATCCTCCACGTCAGCGCGCTGTTCCTCATGCCGCCCGCGCTGTTCGTGACGATTCCCCTGCACATCATCGCGTCGGTCATCGCGAAGAAGAGGGACTCGTAGGGCCGCCACGCCCGCGTACGATCGTCCCATGTTGCTGCTGGTCCTGCCCTGGGACGCCGAGGCCGACGCGTCCGCCGAGTGGTGGTATCTCCGCCGATGGCTCCTCGGCGAAGCACGCGTCGTGTTCGGCGAAGTCGAGGTCGTCGCGTCAATCCCTGAGAAACTGCCCGACAAGGCCGAGGCAGTCCTGGTTCTGTCGTCGCACCGCGTCCTGATCGGCCGGTCCTCACTATGCCGGATGCGCGACGAGCTGGCAGCCGACTCGGACGGGGGCGCGGTCTATGCCACCGACCTGACGACCACCGGCCCGGAAGCGAGCAACGACTTGTTCACCCTGGCCGACTTCGAGCTGACGGAGTCCCGGTGGCTGGCAGGTGGCACCCCGGCCGCCGGTACCGGAGCGGCCCGGTCGCACGCCTGCCCCGCCGTGCTGCTGTCTCCGGCGGCCGCGGCGCGGTGGGCGTCGGGGGCGCGGCCTTCCGGTCACCGCGCCGGTCTCTGTTACGAGTTCATCGACTACTACGGCGGCGAGCGCGCCGATGTCCTGCCGCTTCTCCCGCCAGACCTCGGGCCCGAATCCTCCGTTCTGGAGGTCGGATGCGGCCGCGGCGCGACCGCGGCCCTCATCAAGGAGCGTTTCGGCTGCCGCACCGTCGGAATCGAACTGAATCCGGAAGCTGCGGTGGCAGCCGAGAGCCGGCTCGACCGGGTGATCCACGGCGATGTCCAGACCGTCGAGCCGGCTGAGACCTTCGACGCGATCGTCGCCTTTGAGCTGTTCGAGCATCTGACCGATGGGCAGGCGTTCCTCGAACGCGCGGCAACCTGGCTCCGTCCAGGCGGCCGGATCGTGCTTTCGGTACCCAACGTCGGTCACTACTCCGTCGTCGAGGACCTGATCGCCGGGCGCTGGGACTACATCCCCATGGGCCTGCTCTGCGCCACCCATGTCCGCTTCTTCACCCGCCGCACCCTGGAGGACTGGTTGCACGCCGCAGGCTTCGACCGCTACCGGATCGACGCCCAGACCACTCCCCTGCCGCCCCGAATGGACTCGCTGCCGGAGTCGATGGAGCCCGACCGCGAGAGCCTGGCGACGGCCGGCTTCTACGTCTCGATCTTCAGGTAGGCGGGCGCCGGAACGCACGCATCAGCGCTTCGGCCGTCCGCTGCTCCGTGTACGTCTCGGCGATGGCGCGGCCGGCAGCGCCCAGGCTTCCGCGCAGATCCCGGTCGCGCCACAGCCGCTCCGCCGCCGCGCGCAGGGCTGGGCCGTCTCCAAACGGCACCTTGATCGACGCCTCGCTGTCCGGATCCAGATCCCGGTGCGACGGAATGTCCGTCAACACGCAGGCACGGCCGCAACCCATCGCCTCGAGCGCGAGGAGGCCGAATCCCTCCAGCGGCGACGACGGGCCGATGCACAGGTCGACGCCCTGCAAGAGCGCAGGCACTTCAGCCGGCGGAACGTGCCTGTGCCGGACCGCCTCGGGCCACAGAGCCAGTTCCTCCTCGTCCGCGTCGAGGGACAGGCGCACGAGCTCGATCCCGCCTCCCGTCTGCTCGAAGAGAGGCCGCAACGCCCGCAGGCACCAGGCCACGCCCTTGACCTCCAGTGCCCAGTGCCCGCTGACCAGCACCCGCAGCCGGCCTTCGTCGGCGCGTTCCCGTTCCGGCGGTTGGAACAGGTCCGGCTCGAAGGGCTGCGGTATCCACCGCGCTTCAACGCCATGCCGATCGCGCAAGGTACGCACGAGGTGCGGCGAGACGACCAGCTTCAGCGCCGGCAGGTCGTAGGCGGCTCGCATCACCTCGCGGGAGGACGGCTCCAGCGTGTCGTGGCCCGGTTCGTAGCCCTGGCAGAGGTGACAGGCGAGCCGGTCGGCAATGTCGACCGCCGGGGCGACCGTGGGCGCCAACGTTCCGACCGCCACCTCGACTCGGGGCAGAAAGCGACTTTCGAGTGCCGAGACCTGCCGGTAGAAGGCCTCGACGCCGTCGAACCAATCCGGGCAGGCGTCCGGCGAATGGACCGTGGCCTCGACCCCCAACCGTCTCAAGGCCCGGGCGTGCTGGAAGACGACCTTGACGCCACCATAGAGGGCGGCGCCCGGCAGAAGGTACGCAACTCTCAGGCCACGATCCCTCTCAGACCACAATCCCCAGGGGAGGCCGTGTCCGGTACGCGCCGCGCGTGAAGTCCGGGAACTCGACCGGCTCGCTGCCCCGCGCAACGGAGAGTTCGCTCAGCTCGACCGGCGCCGACAGCGCGGCCGCGTCGTAGACGTCCATGTCGGTCGGCGTACCCTCAAGCAGGCACCGCACGAGACGGTAGTCCTCGAGGTAGTCCATGCCGCCATGGCCCGCGCCCTCCGCGTCGTCCGCCTGCTCCGACCAGAGCGGGTGCTCGAAGCGCTCCCGGTACGGTTCGACGTCGCTCCACTCGTGCCCCTCGGCTTCGCCCTCGATGAAGATGCGGTCCGGAAATCCGGCGAAGACGCCGCGCGTACCCTGGACCAGGTTGAGGCGGCTGTACGGCCGAGGCGTCGTCGTGTCGTGCTGGAGCAAAATGCTGCGCCCGCGACGGGTCCGGATCAGACTCGAGTTCATGTCACCCAGGGCGTAGCGGACCGTGGCCCGCGGATCGTCGGCGCCGAAGCGCTCCGCCGCATAGAGCGCCAGACCCTTGGCCGGGCTCGAGAGCGAGACGAGGTAGTCGAAGCAGTCCCCCCGGTTGATGTCCATGCACTGGGCCACCGGCCCGAGACCGTGGGTCGGATAGAGGTTCGCGTTGCGCTCGACGGAGTGCTGGAGCCGCCACAGCCCCTCGTTCGCGTCCGAGAACTTGATCGACCGCAGGTCGTGGATGTAGGCGGCTTCCCCGTGCAGAAGGTCACCGAGCAGACCCTGGCGCACCATGTTCAGGACCATCATCTCGCTGCGGCCGTAGTTGCAGTTCTCCATCATCACGCAGTGGCGGGCGGTTCGCTCGGCGGTCTCGACGAGCCGCCAGCAACCCTCCAGCGTGATCGCCGCCGGCACCTCGACCGCCGTGTGCTTGTCCGTCTCCATCGCCTCGACGCACACCGGCACGTGCCAGCGCCACGGCGTCGCGTTGAAGACGAGATCGATGTCGTCCCGCTCGCAGAGCCGCCTGAAGTCCGTCTCGCCTCGCGTGTAGAGCTCCGGCGGCTCCTTCCCGGCGTCTGCCACCCAGGATGCCACCTCCTCCGCGCGCGGTTCGTCGATGTCGCAGACGGCGGCGATGTCGACGCCGTCGATCCGCAGGAAGTTCCGCACATGACCGCCTCCCTGAAGACCGACGCCGACGAAGCCGATCCGCACACGTTCCAGTGGCGGCGCGGCGAAGCCCGAGCGGTACGCCTCGAGCGCCACTTCGTCCTGCTGCGGCGCGGCCACGGCATCGTCGGGTTCCTGCCCGACCCCGGCGTGAGCGCCAAGGGCCGCGGCCGCGGCCGAAGGTCCCACCCAGGCCGCCTTCAGCAGCTCCCGGCGTCCCCAGAGGGGTGTCCCAGCGGTCATGGACCTTGAGCGTACACCCAAGCCAACCGGCCCCAGCCGGCGGGGGCGCCGGCGCACCGTTACGCGGCCCGCTCCCCGCGGAACTCCCTAGTTGAAGAAGTCGTCCGTGCCGCTGTCGCCGAGGTACGAGGCCTCTTCGTCGAGCCAGGCCTGGAACCCCTCCTCGGTGTGGACGGTCAGGAAACCGCGCATCGAGTAGTGGCTGTTGCCGCAGAGCTGGGCGCAGGCGATCTCGTACACGTAGTCCGGATTGCCCGTCTCCTCGCGGATCTGCACCGTCGTCTTCGTCGGCACGAACCAGACCGGAATCGACAGACCCGGAATCGCGTCCTGCTTGATCCGCATGTTCGGCAGGTTGAAGCTGTGGATCACGTCCTTGGACGTCAAGTGGATGATCGCCGCCTTGTCGACCGGGAGATGCAACTGGTTCACCGTCCAGATGTCGTCGGCGCCGGCTCCGTCCCGATCCAGGCCGATCGGATTGCTCGCCTCGTCGGTCAGGTGCGGGTCAGCGTCCCCGAATACGCCATCAGCGCCCGGGTACCAGACGTTCCATGCGAACTGCTGCGCCACGACGCGTACCACGGTCGATTCCGACTCGCTGGGGATCTCGTCGACGCGTTCGGCCCACATGGGAATCGAGAAGCCGAGCAGGAGAAACCCCTCCGCGATCGCCACGGCGACCTCGCCGTACGTGCTCGCCTTGCTCTTGACGCCGACGTAGTCCGCCTTCGGGTTCCGGGCCGCGCGGAATCGCATCAGCACATAGACGAAGAACACGCCCCAGACGATGAAGAGCGCGAGCATCAGGTAGTGCACCCAATCGATCATGTTGTCGATCCGGCCGGCGTGCTCCGACGCCGCTACCGGGAACATGGCATCCATCATGACTTGAGAGGCTCCTCAACGGTGCGCCACCAGGGCGGCACCGGGTCGGTTCGCAGGCGCCGCGCGCGGCGCCGGAGATAGAGAAAGAAGAGAACGAAGGCCGCCTGCATCAGGAATACCGCCCCGAGAAGAAACCAGACACCCGCCCGAGCGGCGTCGATCATCGAGCCCTCCGCCGCCCCGTAGCAGACGGAGCATGCCCACGCCGCCTGCTCGGAACCGAACAGCCACAGGGCGATCACGACGGGCACCGTGCGGAACAGCTTGCGGCGGCGATTCCACTCCTCCTCCGGTGTCGTGATCTTGCGCCAGAACCACACGCCGTACCACACCAGAGCAGCCGCCGTGGCGAAGGAAAGGACCGCGCCAGTCAGGTAGGCGCTGCCTTGCGCAAGACACCAGCCTCCGAAGAACAGCGCCAGCAGAACGGCGCTGCCCACGAAGACGATGTGGATGACCTTCAGGTTCATGGCGTGATCAGTGCGCCGGCGGCGCTCCGCTCGACGTGAAGTGTCCGGCCTGGTCGAGGACCGAAGTGAGCAGGGGCAGCGCCATCAGCGCGATGAAGAAGGCCACGGTGAGCAGCAACACCCAGTAGATCAACCGCTTCTCGGCGATCAGGTGCATGAAGTAGCAGGCGACGAGCGACGCCTTCACGCTGGCGATGAACAGACCGATCGTGATCGCCACCGGCACCGAGACGTCAAGTTCCGCCGCCAGGACGGTGACTAGAGTGCCCACCATCAGGGCACCGAACACCATGAAGTACGTACGAACGGTCTTGTCGAGGTCGGCGTGTTCACTCATTGGATTGCGACTCGCTCCAGGGTAGCTCTATCGGATCGGGTGAAAGCGGTTCGACTACAGCAGGTAGAAGACGGGGAAGAGGAAGATCCAGACCAGGTCGACGAAGTGCCAGAACAGCCCGGAGTGCTCGACGCGGTCCGTCAGCCACTGCCGGTTCGTGTGGAACAGCTTCGACCCCGGGCCCGCGAAGTAGGCGTTCCAGGCCATGCCGCCGATCACGTGCAGGGCGTGCAGGCCCGTCATCGTGAAGTAGATGGCGAGGTAGGTGTTCGACGACGGAAAGTGGTCGTGAGCGAACTTCGCGGTGTACTCGAAGTACTTGATGACCAGGAAGATCCCGCCGCAGCCAACGGTCGCCCAGCCGAACACACGGAAGCGGCCCAGTTGGCCGCGCATCAGGGACGCCCAGGCCATGACCATCGTCAGACTGGAGGCGATCAACACAGCGGTGTTGATCGTCGCCAGCGGGATGTTCAGCTCCGCCTCTTCCTGCATGTGGGCCCACTGGCCGTCCGACCCGATGCGGAGCATGATGAACGTCGCGAACAGCGCGCCGAACAGCATGACCTCCGAGGTCAGGAACAGCCAGATCCCGATCTTGCCGTTGTTGAGGCCCGTCTCGGGGTGGGCTTCTACCGTGTAGGGGATTTCCATCTCTTCAGGTCCTCGAAACGGTCAGGTTGAGGCCGGTTCGGCCTGTGGGACGTAGTCCTTGTCGCTACCCGGGACGCTGTACTCGTACGGTCCGCGCGTGACCTCGATCGGCTGATCGAAGTTGCCGTGCGGGGCCGGCGAGGGCGCCAACCACTCGACCGTGGTCGAGTTCCAGGGGTTGCGGCCGGCCTTCTCACCGCTCCGGATGCTGATGAAGAAGTTGATGATGAACGGAATCTGGGCCACGGCCAGGCACCAGGCCGACACCGACATCATCCGGTTCAGTCCCTCCACATTGCCCGCGAAGTCGTAGGTCGTGCCGCCGTCGGCGAGCCGCCTGGAGACGCCGTTCAGGCCCTGGATCATCATCGGGAAGAAGACGCCGTTCATGAAGATGAGCGACGGCCAGAAGTGGAGCTTGCCCAGGAACTCGTTCATCTTGCGGCCGGTGACCTTCGGGAACCAGTAGTAGACGCCGGCGAACAGCGCGAACAGGGTTCCCGGAGCGACCACGTAGTGGAAGTGGCCGATCACGTAGTACGTGTCGTGCAGGGGAATGTCCGCCGCCGAAAGACCGAGCGGCAAGCCCGTCAAGCCCCCTATGCCGAACATCGGCAGGAAACCGAGCGCGAAGAGCATCGGCGTGTTGTAGCGGATGGAACCGCCCCATAGCGAGATGAACAGCGCGCTCAGGATGATCACCGATGGGATGGAGATGATCATCGTCGTCGTCTGGAAGAACGTGGACATCACGGAGCCCATGCCGGTGATGAACATGTGATGGGCCCACACGATGAAGCTCATGAAGCCGAGGAAGATCAGCGAGTACACCATCGAGCGGTAGCCCCAGAGCGGCTTCCGGCTGTTGTTCGCGATGACCTCGGCGACGATGCCCATCGCCGGCAGGATCAGAACGTAGACCTCCGGATGGGCCAGGAACCAGAACAGGTGCTGCCAGAGCAGCGGACTGCCGCCTCCGCTCACCTCCAGCACCTCGCCGCCGACCACCAGGCCGTCCGGGATGAAGAAGCTCGTCGCGGCGACCCTGTCCATCAACTGCAACACACCGGCGGCCTCGAGCGGCGGGAAGGCGAGCAGCAGCAGGAAGGCGGTGACGATCTGGGCCCAGCAGAAGAACGGCAGGCGCATCCAGGTCATCCCGGGCGCCCGGAGCTGGATGGCGGTCGTGATGAAGTTGACCGCGCCCAGCAGGGACGACGTGATCAGAAAGATCATCCCGATCAGCCACGCCGTCTGCCCGTTCAGGGCAATGTCGGCGAGAGGCGAGTAGGAGGTCCAGCCGTTGGCGGCGGCGCCGGTGGGCAGGAAGAAGCTGGCGAACATCGTCACCCCGCCCAGGAACAGGCACCAGTAGCTGATCATGTTGATCCGCGGGAAGGCCATGTCCGGCGCGCCGAGCTGCAGCGGCATGACGAAGTTGCCGAAGCCGCCGACGGCGAGCGGCACGACGCCGAGGAACACCATGATCGTGCCGTGCATCGCGCCGAGCTCGTTGTAGAAGTCCGGCAGCATGATGCCGCCCGGCGCCCGGTTATCACCCAGGAACGAGCCGATCAAGGGGATCGGCTCGCCCGGGTAGGCGAGCTGCCAGCGCATCAGCATCATCAGGATGAACCCGAAGAGCAGGAACGCCAGACCGGTGACCGAGTACTGGACGCCGATCACCTTGTGATCGGTCGAGAAGATGAACTTCCGCCAGAAGCTCTGCTCGTGGTGATGCTCTTCGTGTGCGTGTGAAGCTTGAACGGGCTCCGCCATGGACGCCGCTCCTTTCTGGCTGCTTGCTGGGTTTCCTCGTCTACTCCGGCTTGAACACGAAGTTCGCCGTCGCGGTGCCGCTGTCGCTCACCTCGACGGTCTCGGAGTAGATCTTGAACCTCTCGAACTCATGCCGGGCCTCGACCGTGTACGTGCCGGCCGGCACATTCTCGATGCGGAAGGAGCCGTCGGCGCCCGATACCGCGTAGAACGGATGGTCGACGACGGTCACCCAGGAAGTCATCCAGGGATGAACGTCGCACTTGATCCGGAAGCGCTCCGCCTTCTCGAAGCTGTAGTCGGCCTCGGTCACGTTGGCCGGCATCGCCCGGTTGAAGGGAGGGTTGACCTTGGACAGCGAGTGGACGTTGTGCAGCAGGCCGTCCGAGTTCTTCACCTTGAACTGCTGGCTGACCTGGATGCCCATGACGCGCGGCGTGTAGATGCAACCGTTCTGGTCCATGACGACCGGCTGCGAAGGAACCTCGTACGACTTGCCGTCGAGGCCGTTCGTGATCACGATGAAGACGTTGGCGAAGCCGCCGCCGTCCCCGATCATGAAGGTCTGGTCGAGCACCGTGCCGCTGTGCTTCGCGGCACACTTCGGGTCCGCATCCATCCTCATCGGGCGTTGCGGAGGCGTGCGGCCTTCGTACGTGACCTTGCCCTCGATCGTGCCGCCGAGCGCCACGGAAGACGAAGCCAGAGCGATGGCGAGAAGAACGGCACAGACGCGGATCGTCTGCTTCGGAATCATGTCGATGCTCCTTGACAGGGAGGTGATGTAGAGGTGAATGAGGCGGGGCCCGGCTGCCTGTCCGTGCTCTCCCATGGCGGCACGGCGCTCAGCGACTGCCTGGTGGTTTCCCCAGATGAAGGAACGTTCTCGTAGACCGGCGGCAGCGTAGCAAGGACGGGGGCGCGGAACAAGACGGATCGGCGGCGCGGCGTGTTCGATCAGGGATCGTCAGATGTTCTCGAAAGCCAGCGACTCGACCAGGCGCGGGTCGCGAGTCGGCAGCAAGGCCCCGCGCGAGAGAAGCCAGCCCGTGATCGCCACGAACAGCCCTCCGACTCCGAGCAGGGAAGTCAGATCGAGGAAGCTGAACGTCATCTCCCGGTGGAGGTTCGGCATGACCAGCCAGAACACGTCCCAGAGGTGCATGGCAAGCATCCACAGGGCGCCGACCATCAGCAGGATCCGGTTCCGCTTGATCGTCCGGGGCATGAGGAAGAAGAACGGGATGGCGAAGTGGCCGATGGCGAGCAGCATCGTCGCCGGCCGCCAGGCCGCCGGGTTTTCCGGCGTACCGTGCAGCCGGCTCAGGAACCAGTTCGTCTCTTCCGGGATGTTCGCGTACCAGATGAGGAAGAACTGGCTGAAGGCGATGTAGGCCCAGAACACGGTGAACGCGAACAGCAGCTTGCCGAGATCGTGCAGGTGCTCTCCGGTGATCACGCCGCGGAAGTAGCCCGCCGACTCGAGCAGCAGGGTGAGAACGGTCAGGGCCGCCAGAGCCGAGACGATCGTGCCGGCGAAGAAGTACACGCCGAACATCGTCGAGTACCAGTGCGGTTCGAGCGACATGAGCCAGTCGAATCCGGCAAAGGTCAGGGTCAGGGCGAAAAGGGCGATCGCCGGCGGGCTGAATCGGGCCATGCGGCGGGAGAGAGCCTCGTCCCCACTTGAATCCTGCCGCCGTGAGGCGTTCCGGAAGAACAGCGCCAGTCCCGTCCAGACGGCGAAATAGACGACCGCGCGAAGCCAGAAGCCGCTCTCGTTCAGCCACGGCTGCTTGCCCTGGAGAAGACGATCGTGCGCCACGTGCTCGGCATCCGTCCAGTGGAACAGGTCGTGCATTCCGTAGAAGACGACCGGGATGAAGAGCAGCGCCAGCAGCGGCACCGCGCACGCCAGGTTCTCGGCCAATCGCCGGACGACGACGCCCCAGCCCGCCTTGGCCGCATGGTGGATCAGCACGAAGAAGAGGCAGCCGAGACCGATGCCGAGGAAGAAGATGACGGCCACCAGCCAGGAGTGGAAGAACTGCTTCGCGTTCTCCGCGGAGCTCATCGCCAGGACGACGGAGATCACGGTGAACACGACCCCGACCGCGCCTGCGATCAGCGGAAGCCGGGCCCACGCGCTACCAGGTCGGATCACGAGCTGGTCGAGGCGAACAATGCGCGGTCCGTGGCTCATGCGGTGCCCTCATCGTCCGGCGGATCCTCGATCGGCACGTGCTCGACCTCGACCGCGCCCAGGCCGCTCAGGAAGTCGGCTGTCGCCTGATCGTCGTACTTCGGATCCCACGCCTCGATCGCGATGAACAGGCCGTCATCGGTGACCCGCGCGAAAGTCTCGGAGCGGAACAGGGGATGGTGATACGTGGGCAGCTTGTTCAGGGCGAACATGCCCAGCACCGCCCCAAGCGCCGCCCCCAGCACTCCCAGCTCGAAGGTCACCGGCACGAACGCCGGCCACGTGAAGAGCGGCTTGCCGCTGATGACCAGCGGATAGGCCATGATGTGGACCCAGCTCTGTAGACCGAATCCCAGCCCGGCACCGGTCAGACCGGTCGCCAGCACGAGGAACGGCAACTTGGACGGCTTGAGACCCATCGCCTTCTCCAGGCCGTGGACCGGGAAGGGAGTCAAGGCGTCCCACTTCGAGTAGCCGGCGTCCCGGACTGCCTCGCACGCCCGGTAGAGCGCTTTCGCCGTCGTGAAGCGGGCCAGCACGCCGTAGTGCCTGTAGCCGCCGGACGCCTCGGGCACGGCGAGTTGCATCAGCCCCATGTCAGGCCCCTCCCCCACCGGCCGGCGCCGCCTGGGGCACCGCATCGCCGGCGGAGCCGTCCGCCACGACGCGCACGAGCTCCTCGCCCTGGTGCGGATCCGCCTCCGGCAGCACGGTCTTCACTTCAGCGGTCGCCACCATGGGCAGGAAGCGGGCGAACAGGCAGAACATCGTGAAGAACAGGCCAAAGCTGCCGATCAGCGAGGCGAAGTCCCAGAAGGTGGCCTGGTAGTAGTCCCAGCTCGCGGGAAGGAAGTCGCGATGCAGCGACGAGGCGACGATCACGAAGCGCTCGAACCACATGCCGATGTTGATCAGGATGGAAGAGATGAAGAGCCAGCCGATGTGGTTGCGCATCTTCTTGAACCAGAACAACTGCGGCGTGATCACGTTGCAGCTCACCATGATCCAGTAGGCCCACGCGTAGGGTCCGAGGGCCCGGTTGGCGAACGCGAACTGCTCGTACGGATTGCCGCTGTACCAGGCGATGAACATCTCGATGGCGTACGCGTAGCCGACCATGCAACCCGTCAAGAGCATGATCTTGGCCATGTTCTCGAGGTGGCGCATCGTGATGATGTCCTCCATCTTGAACAGGACCCGGCAGATCAGCATCAGGGTCATGACCATCGCGAAGCCGGAGAAGATCGCGCCGGCGACGAAGTAGGGCGGGAAGATCGTCGTGTGCCAGCCGGGCAACTGCGCGGTGGCGAAGTCCATCGACACGACCGAGTGGACCGAGAGCACCAGCGGCGTCGCCAGGCCGGCCAGCATCAGATAGGCCCGCTCGTAGTGGAGCCAGTTCCGGTGCGAGCCGCGCCAGCCGAGCGCGAAGGTGCCGTAGACGAGCTTTCGAATGCGCGTCTTCGCGCGGTCGCGGATCGTCGCGAGATCCGGGATCAGCCCGACGTACCAGAACATCAGGGACACCGTGCCGTAGATCGACACCGCGAAGACGTCCCAGATCAGCGGACTGCGGAAGTTCGGCCACATGTCCATCTGGTTCGGGAGCGGGAACATCCAGTACGCGACCCACACCCGGCCGACGTGGATTCCGGGGAACACCATCGCGCACATGACCGCGAAGATGGTCATCGCCTCAGCGGCGCGATTGATCGACGTGCGCCACTTCTGCCGGAACAGGAACAGGATCGCCGAGATCAGGGTGCCCGCGTGGCCGATGCCGACCCAGAAGACGAAGTTGACGATCGCGAAGCCCCAGTTGACCGGGTTGTTCAGGCCCCAGATGCCGGTGCCCTCCCAGAACAGCCAGCCGATCGAGACGCCGAAGAGCCCCAGCAACGCCAGCGATGGCAGGAAGAAGAGCCACCAGCCGATCGGCGTCTTGCGTTCGACCGGGACCGCGACGGCCTCCGTCAGCGAACGGAAATCGTAGCCGCCGACGATCAGCGGCGCACGTCCGGCGACGGGCTCGTGAGTGTTGTCCTGACTCTGTGCCATCGAGGGCGAAGAAGTAGGGCGGCGGTACCCTCAGGGGCTAGGCCGGGCCACGAATCGCGCGGAAGCTAACACCGGCCCCCATCCGGGTCAAGGAATCCGGCCCGGGAACCGCCGGAAGACGGCCGATAGGCCGCCCGCGGACCACCCGGGGGAGACTCGTAGAATGGCGCGATGACCTACTCCGCACCTCACTCTCTCCACCGAAGTCCGTTCACGCCCTTCCTCCTGCCCGTTCTTCTCCTGCTTTCCCTCACCGTCGCGGCGTGCGGCGGCGGGGCCGGCGATGCCGACGAAGCCGTCAACGAAGCCGAAGCTCCCCCCACGGAACCGCTCGGCGGCAGCACGATCTCCGGAGCGATCCGCTACGACGGGGCCCTGCCGGACCTGCGGCCCCTGAACATGGACGCGGACCCTGCCTGCGCCGCCAAGCACGCCGGGCCCGTCTTCCCGGAGATTCTCGAGGTCGACGAGCAGGCCGGCCTGGCCAACGTTCTGGTCTACGTGACCAGCGGCCTGCCCGAAGGTCCGTATCCGCTCGCGGAGCCTCCCGTCATCGACCAGCAGGGGTGCCGGTACACGCCCCACGTCGCCGGCATCATGGTCGGCCAGGAGCTGGAGGTCCTGAACTCCGACGAGCTGCTGCACAACGTCCATTCGCTGTCCGAGGTCAACCGTCCCTTCAACCGCGCGATGCCGGCCGCCATCAAGCGGGCCACCTTCTCGTTCACGGACGAGGAGCCCGCCTTCCGGATCAAGTGCGACGTTCACCCGTGGATGTCGACCTACCTGGGCGTGTTCAACCACCCCTACTTCGCGGTCACCGGAACCGACGGTTCGTTCGAGATTCCCGGCCTGCCCGCCGGCACTTACGAGATCGAGGCCTGGCACGAGCGTCTCGGGACGCTGAAGTCGCCCGTCACTCTGCTCGACGGCCTGACGGCCATGGTCGATCTCACCTTCAGCCTGCCGGAATAGACGAGCCGTCCAGGGTACGCCACAGTTCGGCCAGCGCGTCGTCCGGGTCGTCGACCTTGATCGTTGTCATGCCGAGCGCGCGCGCCGCCTTCAGGTTCGACCCGATGTCGTCCAGGAACACCGCCTCGCTGAAGTCAACGCCGATCCGACCGCAGGCCAGTTCGTAGATCGCCGGATCCGGCTTGCGCAGGCCGACGACGCTCGATTCGATGTAGTGATCGAACAGGGCCCGGACCTCCGCCCGCAGCGCCGCCTCTTCCGCGTCCTTCGGTTCGCGCTCTTCCTCGCTGACCCAGTTGTTCGTGAGCGCCGCCACCCTGTAGCCCTCGGCCCGCAGCCGCCGCAGCGCCTCGATCATCTGAGGCCGCGCCCCCGACTCTTCGGCGATCGCGGCCATCATCGCTTCCGCCGAGAAACGCCTGGCGACCGCCGGGTCGGCCGCCGTCACGTCGCGGTCGAAGGCGGCGAAGAACTCCGGCCCCATGACCAGTTCACCCCGCTCCATCCGCTGCCACGAGCCGTCCGGCCCCGCGGAGACGACGAGGCGGTTGACGAAGTTTTCCTCGATCCCGTTCGCCAGCTCGTAGCGCCGGATCGCGTGCAGAGGCGATCCGAAGACGACACCCCCCAGATCGAAGATCACAGCCCGATATCTCATGTGCAACTCACTCCGTGTGGCCTCCCGGTGCAGAACGCACCTTCTATCGCAGAAACACCGCCTGTTTCAGCTACACCCCTTATCGCAGAAGGGTCGCCGGCAAGGGCGGAAGAGCATCGGGCGCCACCACGACGTCGGAGACGAGCGTCCGCTCGTTGTCCCAGCGGTAGTCCAGGATGTGGATCCTCGGGTCGACGGCCTGATAGAGGCCGTCGCCGCGGCGCTTCAGGACACCGTAGTGCAGGTTCGGCTCCACGCTCCAACCGGTTGCACCGACCGTACCGATCCTCTGGCCTCTTTCCACGCTCTGTCCGGCGCGGACCTCGGTCGTTTCCAGATGACCGAAGATGGTGACGAAACCATCGCCGTGCCGGATCCCCAGCATGCGCCCGTACCGTCTCCACGCGGATCCCAGCGCGGAGCCGCGGCCGGCGAAGGTCACCCGGCCCTCCGCGGTGGCCCGCACCGGCGCGCCGCCCGGGGACGCGAGATCGATGCCACGGTGGAACTCGACCGCCCCGGTCACCCGGTTCGTGGTTTCCCCGAACGGGGCAACGAGAACGAAGTCATCGCCACGCAGGGGAGCCGCGGACGGGGTGAACGCGATCAGGTCGGACCGCGAGGACTCGACCTCGACCGCGGCCGCCAGCCGTCCCCTGAAGCGCGCGGCCACGCTCTCCACGTCTTTCTCGATCGCGGTTCGCACCGCCCGGGCCTGCTGCTCGGAAATCGTCGCTCCCGGTGCGGCGACAGGATCGACCGGCCGGCCGCAGGCGTCCGAGGCCGCCCCTTCGACTCCATAGGCGAGAACCACCTTGCAGAGCCTGTTGTCGAGATCGGAAGCCACGGCTCGCATCTCCTGGTAGCGGCTCGCCAGGGCATCGAACCTCTCCCCGAACCGCTGACGCGCCTCGACGCGTTCGATCTGGTCGGCCCGGAACAGCGTGACTCCCATCACGGTCGGCGCGGCCACCATCGCGTTGACGAAGAAGCCGAGAAAGACGACTCCGAAAGCCAGGGCGAGTTGCGGCCACAATCTCGTCACTGTCAGGTAACGCACCGTTCCCCGTGGGCCGTGGAACTGGATCTGCCCGAGCCGGATGCCGCCGCCGGGACGCCGGTCAACCATCGGGCGCCGCCGCCCCCATACCGGCCAGCCGGCCGAAGACCGCACCCGCCGTCAGACCGGAACCACCGGGATAGTTGTCGTAGAACAGCCCTCCGACCAACTCGCCGGCAGCGAAGAGACTACGCACCGGCCGCCCGTCCTCGTCCAGCACCCGGGCTCTCTGATCGACCCGCAGGCCGCCGAAGGTGAACGTGATCCCGCAGGTCACGGCAAACGCCTCGAACGGCGGCTGCTCCAGCGGATTGGCCCAATTCGACTTGTCGGGATCGAGACCTCGCGTCGAGCGGCCGTCCCGGGCGCTGGGGTCGAACCGCACGTCCCGCCGGACGGCGGCGTTGAAGGCCCTTACCGTGCGCAGGAACCCCTCTTCATCCACCCCATCGAGCTGCCCGGCGAGTTCCTCCACCGTGTCGGCCATCACCCGGCTCGCATGGGGCTGGCGGTACTCGTCCCGCAACAGGTCGGAGACCCTGGCATCGAAAACCTGCCACGCGAACCGCCCGGGCTGCTCGAGCACTTTCCGGCCGTAGCGGGCATAGGTGTAGTTCCGGAAGTCGGCGCCCTCGTCGAGAAACCGCTCTCCCCTCGCGTTGACGACGATGCCGAGTGGATAGCTGTGCTTCTGGTAGCGGTGCCGGACCTCGAGATTGCCGACTTCGGGCGCGTTCAGGTCCCAGGCGACGGCGTGACAGCCGGTCCACTGCCCGGCACGCGCGGCGCCGGCTTCGAGACCCATCCGAATGCCGTCGCCCGTGTTGTAGCGGCTGCCGCGCACCTTCGCCTCGTCCCAGCCATCGCCCAGGTGCCGCCGCCGCCACTCCCGGTTCGCCTCGAAGCCGCCGCTGGCCAGCACCACGGCGTCGGCCGCCAGCGAGCGCAGGCCCGAAGGTCGATCGACCTCGACGCCGCGGACCGCTCCGCCTTTCACCAGCAACCGGACCGCGCGGCTCTCGTGGAGAACCTCGACCCCGGCCCGCTCCGCCGCCTGCCGAAGCGACGCCACCAGACCGGGACCTCCGCCACGCGCCTGCAGCGTGAGGCCGCCCCAGAAACGGCGCTTGCCGTCGACCTCGAAAGCCTGACCCGCGTAGAGGGGAACGAACTCGACCCCCTGGCCGCGCATCCAGCGCAGCGTGGGACGGCTTCGGGCGACGAGGGTGGCGACCAGACGCGGATCGGCCCGACCGCCGCTCATCCGCTCCAGATCGCGGACGAACTGACTCTCCGGGTAGGACCCGAAATCGCTCGCCTCGATCGCGTCGGCCCCCAACTGCCCGGCCACTTCCTGCAGTTCGTCCAGGCCGCGGTATGCGAAGCGCATCGACGCCATCGTGAAGCGGGAGTTGCCGCCGTGCTCCGAGCGTGGCGCGCGTTCGAGCACCGTCACCGCAGCGCCGCCCTCTCGCGCCGAGAGCGCCGCGCAGAGCGCCGCGTTGCCCGCGCCGACGACGACGACACGCCGCTTGACTGGTACTTGGTCCCGCATCGTCTTGAAGCCTGCGCGGCAGAGATAGCGTAGCGCCAACTCAGGGAGACACTCACGATGGACGACCCGAAGATCAGCACCACCAACGCCGCAGGCAACGCCTCGCGCTTCGCCGGCAAGGTCGCCGTCGTGACCGGAGCCGCGGGCGGCTTCGGCCGGGCGATCGCCCGGCGGCTTGCCGGCGAGGGCGCCGCCGTCGCCCTGGCGGACATCGACTCCGCCAAAGGCAAGCGGACCACCGCCCAACTCGCGAAGCGCGGGGCCGCGGTTCTCTTCAAGACCGTCGACGTCTCGCGGGACGACGACCTGCGTCGACTCATGGAGCACGCCTGCGGCGCGTTCGGCGGCATCGACATCCTGGTGAACAACGCGGGCTACTGTCACCGGGCAAAGCAGCTATGGGAGCTGCCGGAGGCCGACTACGACCGCATCTTCGAAGTCAACGTGAAGAGCGTGTACCTGGGCGCCGTGCATGGCGTGCCGCGACTCCTCGAACGCGGCGGCGGTGTGATCGTGAACACCGCCTCGATCGGCGCGCTGCGCCCTCGACCCCGCCTGACCGCCTACAACGCGAGCAAGGGCGCCGTCGTCACGCTGACCCGGGGTCTGGCCGCGGAACTCGCGCCGCACGGAATCCGCGTCAACGCGGTCAACCCGGTCGCCGCGGACACGGACTTCATGAAGGGTCCATCCGGCGGCCGTCCGCTCGGTGAGAAGGGCCGCGAGATCCTCGAGGCGACGATCCCGCTCGGGCGTCTCGCCGAGCCCGACGATGTCGCCGCCGCGGTGGCATACCTTGCCTCGGACGACGCCGCCTTCCTCACCGGCGTCTGCCTCGATGTCGACGGTGGGCGCAGCATCGGCTGAGCAGGACGCGGCGGACCGGCTCCGCGGGGAACAGGGGCCGTAAACGGGGCTCAGGGAAGCTCGATGACTCGGCCGCCGACGATCGTGCCGGCCGGCGCGCCGCGGAGCTTCCAGCCCGCGAAGGGCGTGTTACGCGACCTGCTGTGGAAGCCAGCCGGGTCGACCTCGACTTCACGCTCCAGGTTGATCAGCGTGACATCGCCGGCAGCGCCGGGAGCCAGGCTGCCGCCCGGGATGCCGAGCAGCCGCGCCGGCGCGGTCGACAACAGCTCGATCAGGCGGGTCAGATCGATCACACCCTGGCCCACGAGCCGGTCCAGGCACAGGCTGAGCGTCGTCTCGAGGCCGACCACGCCGTTCGGCGCGGCCAGGAAGTCGAGCTCCTTCTCGTCCGGGTGATGCGGCGCGTGGTCGCTGGCAATCACGTCGATCGAGCCGTCGGCGATGCCGGAAACGAGGGCGTCGCGGTCCGCGGCGGCGCGCAGCGGCGGGTGCATCCTGAAGTCCGGATCGAGGCCCGAGTCGTACACGTCCTCGTCGCAGAGGAGCAGGTGATGGGCCGAGACCTCCCCCGTGACGCGGTGACCCTCCGCCTTCGCGGCCCTGATCAGCTCAAGGCTGCGCGCGGTCGACATGTGCGCCAGGTGGTAGCGGCCCCCGGTGTCGGCAGCGAGCATCAGGTCGCGACCGACCATCACGTCGTCGGCGGCGCCGGGAATCCCGGGGACCCCGAGCAGGGTCGAGAACCGGCCTTCGTGCATCACCCCGTCACCGGAGAGTTCCAGCTCCTCCGCATGCTGGATCAGAGGCAGATCGAAGTGCCGCGCATAGCGCAGCGCCTGCCGCATGAGCGCCGCGTTCCACACCGGCCGTCCGTCGTCCGACAGGGCCACCGCGCCGGCGCGGCGCTGCGCTCCGAACTCGGTCAGTTCCCGGCCCTCGAGCCCCCTGCTCACCGCGGCGATCGGGTGGACCCGGGCCCAGCCGGCCCGCTCCGCCTGCTTGAGGATGAACTCGGTGACCGACGGATCGTCGTTCACCGGCGCCGTGTTGGGCATGCAGGCGACCGCGGTGAAGCCGCCCGCGGCGGCGGCGCGCGTACCGCTCTCGACCGTCTCCTTGTACTCCTGCCCCGGTTCGCGCAGGTGGACGTGCATGTCGATGAGCCCCGGCGACACGACCAACCCGGCGGCATCGACTTCCAGGACGCCGTCCGGCGCCTCGACCGCCGGGTCGCAGGCAGTCACCTGGCCGTCCTCGATCAGGACATCGGCCTGGCCGTCGAACCCCTGGCTCGGATCGACGACCCGGCCGCCGCGGATGAAGAGCGTCCCCTGCGATGGATCCCGACTCAAGTCAGAGACCCTCCGCGCCGCTCTTGACGCCGGCCAGCAGGTAGAGCACCGCCATGCGGACCGCAACGCCGTTCGCCACCTGTTCGAGGATCACCGACCAGGGGCCGTCCGCCACCTCGCTCGCGATCTCGATGCCGCGGTTCATCGGCCCCGGATGCATGATGATCGCGTCCTCCGCGGCGGCCTCCAGCCGGCCGGCCGTCAGACCGAAGAACTCGAAGTACTCGCGTTCCGACGGGAACGACGCCCGTGCCTGTCGCTCCAGCTGCACCCGGAGCATCATGATCACATCCGCGTCCGCGATCGCGTCCTCGAGGGAGTACGCGACCCGTGCGCCGAGCGCTTCCGGTTCCTCGGGCATCATGGTGCGCGGACCGGCGATCGTCACCTCGGCGCCCAGCTTGCTCAGGCAGAGGACGTTCGAACGGACCACGCGGCTGTGCGCCACGTCGCCGACGATCGCCACCCTGAGGCCCTCGAGCCGGCCCTTGTGGCGGCGGATCGTGAAGGCGTCGAGCAGCGCCTGGGTCGGATGCTCGTGGGCGCCGTCGCCGCCGTTGATCACCCCTGAGCCGATGCGCTCCGCGAGAGCGTGCGGCACCCGCGGATGGGCATGCCGGATGACGACCAGATCGGGCGCCATCGCCTCCAGGTTTCGGGTCGTGTCGAGAAGGGTCTCCCCCTTTGACAGCGAAGATCCGGACGTGGAGAAGTTGATGTTGTCGGCGGAGAGCCGCTTCTCCGCGATCTCGAAACTGGATCGGGTCCGCGTCGAGGCCTCGAAGAAGAGGTTGATCACCGTCTTGCCGCGCAGCGTCGGCACCTTCTTGATCGGCCGCGCCGCAACCTCGACGAAGGACTCCGCGGTATCGAGAACGTGGACGATTTCCTCTGTGGACAACTCGGCGACCCCGAGCAGGTCGCCTCGCTGCCACCTGAACTCGCTCACGCTTCGCGCTCGAGGAGCTCGACCATCTCCTTGCCGCCGTCCGTCGCGGCGTAGGAGACCTTGATCACCTCGGTGTCCGTCGTCTGGACGTGCTCGCCGACGCAGTCCGCGTGGATCGGCAGCTCCCGATGACCGCGGTCGATCAGCACCGCGAGCCGGATCGCCTTCGGCCGGCCGTAGTCCATCAGCGCGTCCATCGCGGCGCGGATCGTGCGGCCGCTGTAGAGCACATCGTCGCAGAGCACGACGATCTTGTCGTCGATGGCCACCGGCAGCACGCTCTCCTTGACCACCGGCTGCGGCGCGATCGTCGACAGGTCGTCCCGGTAGAGCGTGATGTCCAGCACACCGACCGGCAGGTCCACACCCTCCGTGCGGGCGATCTCGGCGGCCACGAAGTCCGCGAGCGGAACGCCGCGAGTGCGCACGCCGACGAGCATCAGCGCCTCCGTGCCCCCGGCGCGCTCGACCAGTTCGGCTGCCATCCGGCGCATCGTTCGCGCCATCTGGCGGGCGTCGAACAGCGTCCTCTTGACGGTCAGGTGGCTCACTGGCGCGGCAGCGTATCAGCCTGTCCCGCCCGCCGCTACATGTTGTGGAAAGACAACGGTGCAGACACAAGGAGTTGTGACTTATGCGCGAAAGCTGCTAAGTTCCTCCATGGCAACGGGTCCCGTCCCGCTGCCGACCCTGACAATGCTCAAACTGGAACGCCTCGAGGTCAACGGCTTCAAGACCTTCGTGGAGCCGGTTGTGAGTCACTTCGCTCCCGGGATCACGGCGATCGTCGGGCCGAACGGCTGCGGCAAGAGCAACCTGGCCGAGGCCGTCACCTGGGTGCTGGGCGAGCAGAGCGCCAAGTCGCTGCGCGGCAGCTCGATGGAGGAGGTCATCTTCAACGGTACCCACGAGCGCAAGCCCCTGGGGTTCGCCGAGGTCAACCTCTCGTTCCGGACCGACGGCAGCATCGAGGAGGCCGAGGACGGCCGGATCACGATCGGACGGCGCGTCTTCCGCGGTGGCGAAGGCCAGTACCGCTTGAACGATCGGGTCGTCCGGCTCAAGGACATCCGCGACATCCTGATGGACACGGGCCTTGGCATCCGCGCCTACTCCGTGATCGAGCAGGGACGGATCGGGATGATCCTGTCGGGCAAACCCCAGGACCGTCGCAAGCTGATCGAAGAGGCCGCCGGCATCACCCGCTACAAGAACCGCAAGCGGCTCGCGACGCTCAAGCTCGAGGACGCGACCGCGGACCTGCTTCGTCTCGACGACATCATCCTCGAGGTCGAGCGGCGGCTGCGTTCGCTCAAGCGACAGGCGAACGCCGCCCGGCGCTACGGCGAACGCCGGGAGGCCTACCGGGAGCTGCTCGAGGCCGTGCTCCGGGAGCGCTGGGTCCTGCTCGATGCGGACCTGGGCGGTCTCGCCACGAACCTCAAGCAGGAAACGGATCGCGAAGCGGACCTCGTGGCCGAACTCGCACGCGCCAACGCGGAACTCGCGGCCTGCCGCCAGGAGATCGACGCGCGCACCCAGGATGCCGTCCGCTTCCACGAGCACCAGGCGCAACTCCTCGCCTCGATCGAGGGCCGCCAGGAGTTGATCAAGGGCGCCCAGTCCACGCTCGAAGAGATCGCGGAACGTTTCGAGTCCGGCGGAGTGAGCGCTGACCGGCGGCGGCGCGAATTCGAGGCGGCCGAAGAGCGACTCGCCAGTCTGCTCGGACGGCGCCGGATGCTCGAATCCAGGCGCGAGCAGGCCCTCGCCGACGTACAGGAGGACCGGCGGCGCATCGGCAACGCCGACGTCGCGATCGCTGAGGCGCGCAAACGGCAGCGACTGCTGCTTGATGAACTCGCCACGTGCCGGGGGCGGAGGGGAGAGTTGCGCAGCCGCCTCGTCGCCGAGCGCATCGGAAGCGAGAAGGCCGTCGACCGCCGCGACCGCGCCGAAGCGATCCTCGACCGCAGCCGGGACGCGCTCAAGGCGATTGACGACGAAGTCGACGCCGTTCGCGCCAAGATCGAGTCTCTCGAGGTCGCGCTGGCCGGCGAAACCGAGACCGCGCAACGCGTGGCGGCTGACCTCCAGGTGAGCCGGGAGCGCCGCAAGGAAGCCCAGGCCGACCTGGAAACGCGGCGCGAGGAACTGATCGAGGCGCAGAAGAGGGCGGCCGTGCTCGAGGAACTGGGCCAGCGCGACGCGGAACAGCGAAGCGAGATTCGCCAGGCCCTGCTCGAGCTGGGTCTGCCGGAGCCCCGCTTCCTCGGCGACGAGGTGACCGTTCCCGAGGGCTGGGAGCACAGCCTCGACCTGTTCCTGGGCCCCCTGCGCAACGCGGTGATGACGCCCGGAGACGAAGACGCCCTGGCCATCGCCCGCTCGATCGCTGGTTCGGCCATCCAGGCCACTCTGTTGCGCTCCGGGCTGCGTCCCGGAGACGGAGCGGCGCCCGTGCCGGCGGTCGAGGATTCGGCGATCGTCAGTGATCTCGCCGCGGCGCTCGGACTCTCCGAGGACGCTCGCAGCGCGCTTCCTCCCGCGTACCTGGTCGAGAGTCCGGAAGATGCCGAACGTCTTGCGCCCGACCATCCAGGCGTCGCATTCCTGTGCCGGGATCGTCTCTGGATCGAGGCCGGCCGGATCACGGTTCGCGGCGAACAGGCGGCACTGGGCGCACTCGGCCGTCAGCGCGAGATGGATGACCTCGGCCGGCGAATCGGCGAGCTGGAGCAGCAACGTTCGGCCCTCGGCAGCGAAATCGAAGCGGCCGGCGAGCGTGTTCAGCACGCGGCCGCCGAAGGCCAGCGCCTGGAGCGTGCGGCCGCGGAGCTTCGCCAGCAACTGGCGGTGGCCAAATCGCGCCTTCAGGACATCGGCGAACGACGCGCCACTGTCCTTGGCGAGTACAGCTCCGCACAGTCGGAGCATGACGAGCTGGAGCGTGTTCTCGAGGCCGCCGGGGCACGCCGCCTGGAGGTCGAGACACAGGTCGCGGAAACGGAGAAGCAGCTCGCAGCCCTGAAACAGGCGGCCGATGAGGCGAGCGCGGCCGTCGAGCACGCCCGCGAGGACCGCGAAGAACGAATCACCGCCGGCGCCGGGCGCCAGGGTCAGCTCGAGCTGATCGAGGAACGCGCGGCCTCGGAACGAAGCGAGCGGGAACGAGTCGAGGAGCAGATCGCCTCGCTGAGAGAGGCCGACGCGGCCTGGGCGACTGAAACAGAACGGCTCCGCGGGCGAATCCGCGAGCTCGAGGCGGCCTCTGCCACCGCCCGGCGCGAGCTGGAAGAGGCGCTCGCTGAACGCACGAACGCTCAGGACGAGGGGGCCGGCGCCCAGCGGGCCCTCGACGACGAGAGGGAACGGGGCCGGACGCTCGAGGCCCGAATCCTGGAACAAGGCGCGCGCCGCGACGAACTGCGCGGCCGGATCGAGGATCTGCGCGTTCGTCAGGCCGGTCTGCAACAGGATGCGGAGCACCTGGGCCAGGACTATCTCCAGGAATTCGGCCGTGAGCTGACCGGCCCGGAGCCGCGATCGCCCGAGGCCGACGAGACGCCCGACCTGGAGGCGATGACCGCGGAACTGGAACGGAGGCGAGCCCTGCTGGAGCGGATGGGGCCGGTCAACGTTCTCGCCGCGGACGAGTACGACGAACACAAGGAACGTCACGAGTTCCTGAGCGGACAGCGAACCGACGTCATCGAGTCGATCGAGAGCCTGAAGCGCACGATCCGCGAAATCGACAAGACGTCATCCGAGCGCTTCGTTGTCGCCTTCCGCGAAGTCAACGAGAACTTCGGCCGCATCTTCACCGAGCTGTTCCGAGGGGGCGAAGCCGAGATGCGCCTGATGGACGAGGACGACCCGCTGGACTGCGGTATCGAGATCACCGCCCGGCCCCCCGGGAAGCGGGTTCAGAACATCATGCTGCTGTCGGGGGGCGAGAAGGCCCTGGCCGCCATCGCCCTGCTCTTCGCCCTGTTCCAGACCAAGCCCTCGCCCTTCTGCATCCTCGACGAGGTCGACGCGCCGCTCGACGATGCGAACATCCTGCGTTTCGTCGACATGCTGAAGCGCATGTCAGGCGAGACCCAGTTCCTCGTCATCACGCACAACAAACTGACGATGCAGGCGGCGAGCACGCTCTACGGAGTCACGATGGAGGAACGCGGCGTCTCGAAGATCGTCGGCGTCGACGTCGACGAGATGCACCCGGAGCAGCAACTGGCGACCGCCTGAGCCGCTCACACTGGTACGCTGGCGCCATGAAGCGCTCAGCCGTGCACTGCCTGCTCGTTCTCGCCCTGGCCGCCGGGCCGGTCGCCGCCGCCGACCGTGACGCGCCGACCTTCTACTCCGACGTGCTGCCGGTGCTCCAGATGCACTGCCAGGACTGCCACCGGCCGGCGGGTGCGAACTACGGCGGCATGCGCGCGCCGATGGCGCTGACGAGCTATGCCGAGGTCCGACCCTGGGCGAAGTCGATCGCCCGGACCGTCGCGGCCCGCGAGATGCCGCCCTGGGACGCACACCCCCGGCATGACGGCACCTTCGCCAACGAACGCGTGCTGGGCGCGGCCGAGATCGAGACCCTGGTGAGTTGGGCCACGACCGGCGCCGCAGCCGGCGATGTCGCCAACGCTCCCCCACCGCGCGAGTTCCCGAGCACGGAGGGCTGGGTTGTGGGCGAACCGGACCTGGTCGTGACCATGCCCGAGCCCTACTTCGTCGAGGACGACGTGGGCGACCTCTACGCGGCCTTCTCCTACGTCCTGACGGAGGAGGACCTGCCGGAGGACCGCTGGGTCGTCGCCTTCCAGTGCAAACCGGACAGCGACATCATCCACCACTTCAACCTCCACCTTCTCCCACCGGACGAGAACGGTGAGCTGCCTCCGCCGCCGGAGTTCCCGAACCAGGATCAGATCGCTCCGTCGCCCGACAACGCGGGCAGCTACATGGGCGGCGTCTCCTCGGGCAGCGACGCGAACCGCTACCCGGAGGGGTACGGCTTCCTGCTCAGGAAGGGCTCGCGGGTTACCTTCGACATCCACTACCACAAGGAAGCCGGAGCCGGTACCGGCGTGTGGGACCAGTCGTCGATCGGCTTCGTCTTCGCCGACAAGCCGGTGACCCGATCGCTCGGATCCGGTCTGCGGCCGATCATGAACTTCACATTCGCGATCCCGCCCGGGGACGGCAACCACCAGGTCGGCCCCTACTCCACCGTCGCCCGCCACGACACCGACATCATCGCCCTGATGCCCCACATGCACATGCGGGGCAAGGCGGCCCGCTTCGAGGCCTTCTACCCGGACGGCACGACCGAGGTGCTGCTCGACGTGCCGCAGTTCGACTTCTCCTGGCAGACCGTCTACTACTACGACGAGTTGAAGCGGATCCCCAAGGGAACGCGGGTCGAGTACACGGCCTGGTACGACAACTCGGCCGAGAAGGCGGCCCGCTACGGCTTCAACTCGGAACGGACCGTGCGCTTCGGCCAGCCCTCGACGGACGAGATGATGATGGGCTTCATGATGAGCGCCGCGGCGAGTAGCCCCGGGGCTTCTGACCCGGGGGGAGAGACGCAGCCGCGGAGCGGCGACCACTAGCGACCACGCCGCGAGATCCGGTACGCGGTCACGAGAAAGACGCCGGCGATCACGAGCCCCAACAGCTCCCGGCTGTGCTCGATGTACATCCGGTCGGCCGACATCGGCGCCCAGAGATCGCTCGCCGGACGGTTCAGGATCCAGTCGGCAAAGCCCGGCAGGGTGAACGCCGCGCCGGCCGCGGTCACGGCGACCAGGCCCAGGAACACGACCGTGGGTAGCGGCCGGTAGGCGGCGACCGTACAGCCGCAGGCGATTGCCGCGTAGTAGCTCACCCAGATGAGGGGGTCAGGGTCGTTGAGCTGCAACAGGGCGAAGACCAGCATGCCCAGACCCAGAAGCAGGGGCACGAGGCCGGGGCTCGAGCGACGGCTTGGAGACCGCATCGGCGCGAGCCTAGCGCCTCGGCCCGGCTCAGGCTTTCCGCGAGGGCCAGCGTCCATCATGTCGTTCACGTTGTTCAGTCTTGACAAAACAAACCGGATGTTCCAACATCTCTGACTAATGACCATCTCCGAACCGTTCTCCGTTCCGGACCCATCCGCCGAGCCGGCTGCCGCGGCGGAGTTCGCCCTGCACGCAGCCGAGGAGCGCTTCATCGAGGGCATGGGACTGGCGCTCGAAGAGGACCGACTGCCCCGGATCGCGGGCCGCCTGGTCGGCCTGCTCATCCTTTCGCCACAGCCCCTTCGCTTCGACCGCCTGGCCGAGCGTCTTCGCGTCAGCCGCGGCAGCATCAGCACGAACACCCGCCTGCTGGAGAACATGGGAGTCATCGAACGGGTCACCCGCCCGGGCGACCGCCGCGACTACTTCCAGATCAACGAGCAGCCCGGCCTGCTGCAACGGGTCGTGGACCGCTTCCGCGACCGTCAGGCCATGGCCGAGGAGATGCAACGGGCGCTCCTTCCCGGCACCGAGGGCGGCGCCGTCGTCGGCGACCGCCTGGACAGGTTCATCCGCTTTTACGCCATTCTCGCCGACAGCCTCCACTCCGTGCTCGCGGCGATGGAAGACGGCGGCGGCGAGTCCCCATCCGGTACTCCGTAGACCATCCCGAACGGCTGCCCGTAACAACCTGAGAGAACCACAACCATGGCGATAGTCCAACCCGAAGGAGCCGGCGCCGTGCCGCCCCGCTCCCGACCCACCGCCGGACCGACGGCCGCCCAGCCCGGTCAGACCGGGCACACTCACGCCCCCGAGCGTCCCGGCCCGGCCGCCATCAAGGCCGGCGTCAGGCCGCCAAGGCGGATCAGCGGCCCACAGATCGCCGGCATCGCGGCCGCGGTCGTGGTTCTGGCTGCCGCAGCCGTGATCGCGTTCGGCCGCCCGCTCCAGTCTGGAGCCCCGGCGCTGGGCGCCGACGCCTTGCTGGCGCAGGCGGTGCCGGTCCGCGCCGAGGCCGCCCGCCGGGGCGACCTCTCCGTTCGTACCGCCTACTCCGGCGAACTCGTCGGCGAGGTCGCCGACATCGCGCCCCAGGTTGCGGGACTGCTGGTCGACGTACCGGCGCGGATCGGCCAGCGAATCCCGGCCGGCGACGTTCTCGCCGTGATCGCGGATATCGACATCAAGAACCAGTTGCAGGAAGCCCGCGGTCAACTCGGCGTCGCCGAGGCGAACCGGGACAAGGCGGCGGCCGAACTGGTCGGCGTCGAAGCGAACTACCAGCGGGCGATGGAGCTCTACGAACAGAGCCTGTTGTCGGAGCAGGAGCAACAGCAGGAGACGTCCCAGTACGCCACCGCGAGAGCGAACCTGGCCGCCTCCGAAGCGCAGGTCCGGCAATCCGCGGCGCGCGAGGCCCAACTCGCCGAGGCGTTCGCGAACACACGGATCCGGGCTCCGTTCAACGCGGTCGTCGCCGACCGCTATCTCGACCGCGGCGCCCTGGTCCAGCCCGGCACGCCGGTCCTGCGGCTGGTCGAGGAAGCGCCGCTCATGGTTCAGTTCCGCGTACCCGAGCGAGATCTGGCTGCGGTCCGGGCCGGCGCGGCATTCGACGTCTCCACCGAGGCCACGGGCGAGCAGACCTTCTCCGGCACGGTGCGCCGGGTGGCCGGCGAGGTACGGCGCAACGATCGCACCGTGCTCGTCGAAGGCGAACTCACCGGAACCGACGAGCTGCTGCGGCCCGGCATGTACGCCGAGGTCTCCGTCAGCCTGCGTGACCTGGACGACGCACTGATCGTTCCGGACACCGCCCTGCTGGAACGCGTGGCAATGGATGGCGCCCGCTCGGTCGGCGTCCTGGTTCCGGTCGACGGGCTGGCCGAATGGAGGCCGGTCCGCGTCGCGGGCCGCTCCGGGGAGCTCAGCGCGGTCGCTGGCCGCCTCGCGGCCGGCGACCTCGTGCTCACCCTGGGGCACGAGCAGCTCGGCAACGGCGCTCCAGTTCGAGTAGTCAACGTGGCCGACGCGCCGGGCGGAACGTCTCCGTCCCTTGCCGCCGGACCCTGAGGACCAGCCGAATGAACCTTCCCCGTCTCTCCGCCAACCGACCGGTGGGCGTCGGCATGCTCTACGTGTGCGTCGTCGTGATCGGCCTCGTCGCCGTCCGCCAGCTCGCCGTCGACCTGATGCCCGAAGTCGACATGCCCCGGATCTCGATCACCACGACCTACGAGGGCGTGGCGCCCGAGGAGATGGAGACCCTGATCACCCGCCCGGTCGAGCAGGCCCTGTCCACCGTCACCGGACTCGACCAGTTGAACTCCATGTCCGCCGAAGGCATGAGCAGCATCCAGGCCCAGTTCGACTGGGGCGTCGACCTGAACGAAGTCGTGAACGACATCCGCGAGCAACTCGACTTCGTCCGCGGCATGCTGCCGGAAGACGCCTCGGAACCGACCCTGTTCAAGTTCAACCTGTCGGACATGCCGGTCGTCTTCCTGGGCCTGTCTGGAACCGGCGACGCGCGCCAGGTCCGCCACCTGGCCGAACAGACGATCAGCCGGCGGCTGGAACGCCTGCCCGGCGTCGCCTCGGCGGACATCCAGGGCGGTCGCGTCCGGGAGATCCAGGTCCAGCTCGCCGCCGACCGGATGGCCGCCCTCGGCATCACGCCGAGCGAAGTCACGAACGCCCTGTCCCGGGAGAACCGCAACGTCTCGGCGGGCGACATGCTGGAAACCGGCCGCGAGGTCCTGATCCGCGCAATCGGTGAATTCGAGCGCAAGGTGGACATCGAGAACACGATCGTCGCGGTCCGCGACGGGCGGCCGATCCTGGTGCGCGATGTCGCACGAGTCGACGACGGCATCCGCGAATTGACGAACGAGCTGTGGATCAACGGCGCCGAAGGCCTTCGGATGTACGTGATGAAGCAGTCCGGCTCGAACACGGTCGAGGTCGTGGACCGGTTGAAGCGCGAGATCGACGCGATCAACCGCGACTACGCCGGCCGCGCCGAAATCTCGATCCTCATGGACGGCGCCGAGTTCATCCGCCAGGCCGTGAACAACGTCCAGATGGGTGCCATGTTCGGCGCCGCGCTGGCCGTGCTCGTCCTGATGTTCTTCCTCCGCGACCTGCGAGCGACCCTGATCGTGGGCGCCGCGATCCCGATCTCCGTGCTGGCCACACTCGCCCTGATGTACTTCAACGGCTTCACCCTGAACGTGATCTCCTTGGCCGGCATCGCGCTCGGCGTCGGCATGCTGGTCGACGGTTCGATTGTGGTGCTCGAGAGCATCTACCGCCGCCTGCACGAGGGCGACCGCCCCACCGCCGCCGCGGTCGCCGGCAGCAACGAAGTGGCGATGGCGATCGCCGCCGGCACCTTGACCACGGTTGCCGTCTTCCTGCCCGTGGTCTTCATCTCCGGCTTCGCCGGCATCTTCTTCAACCAGTTGGCGGTCACGGTCAGCTTCGCTCTGCTCTGCGCACTCTTCGTCGCCCTGACCCTGATTCCGGCCGCCGCGGCGCGCTGGTTGCGCCAGGTCCCGAAGAGCCGCCAGGTCACTGACGAATGCGTCGCCGCCCTCGGTCCGGTCGACATGGCCTACGGCCGGATGATCGAGTGGGCCCTGGGCAGGCCAGGCCTGGTGATGGCGACCGCTGTCGTGCTCCTCCTCGGCTCCTTCGCCCTGGTACCCGTGATCGGTCTCGAGCTGATGCCGGAGAGCGACGAGGGCCGCCTGAACATGCAGGTCGAGATGCCGGTCGGCGCTCCGCTCGACACGACGACCGGAACGATGAAAGAGATCGAAGCCCGGGTTCGCAGCGCCCTCAGACCCGGCGAGCTCGACAGCCTGATCACCACTGCCGGTCCGGAGAGCTGGTGGCGGCCCGCCCAGTCCAACCAGGGCACGATGGAAATCCTGCTCACCCCGCTGACCGATCGGAGTCGCGGCCAGGAGGAGATCCTGGCGTCGATTCGCCACGCCATCGTCGATGTGCCGGCGGCCCGGATCCAGCTCTACGCCTCGTCGAGCAACATGATGATGCGCATGATGCGCGGCGGCCAGGACGCCCGTCTGGTGGTCGAGGTCCGCGGCCACGACCTGGACCAGGGCGACGAACTCGCCCAGCGAGTGATCGAGACGATGGCCGCGATCCCGGGAGTCGTCCATCCACGGCTCGACCGCGAGTCCGGCCAGCTCGAACGAACGCTGCGGGTCGATCGCGCCCGGCTGGCGGAGCTGGGCCTGAACGGCAGCCAGGTCGCCGACGCCGTCGAGCACTACGTCCTCGGGCGGGTAGCGACGAAGTTCCGCGACCAGGGCGACGAGTTCGATATCCGGGTCCAGCTACAGCCCGAGGACCGGTTGCGTCTCGAGCAGTTGCCGCAACTGCCGATCGTCACGCCTCAGGGCGACATCGTGCCCCTCGGCTCCATCGCGGCCATCAACCCCGGCGAGGGGCCCCTGTCCATCAACCGCGAGAACCAGGAGCGCATCATGCAGGTCCTCGCCGGTATCGACGGGCGCCGTTTCAGCGACGTGGCGAGCGACGTCGAAGCCGCGCTGGCGCGGGTCGAGACGCCCTACGGCTTCACGATCGACATGGGCGGCGAGCTGGAAGAGCAGCGTCAGGTCTTCGTGGAGCTTCTGATCGGCGTGCTGCTCGCGGTCTTCCTCGTCTACACCGTGATGGCGGTCCAGTTCGAGTCCCTTGTCCAGCCGCTGGTCATCATGACCGCGGTGCCCTTCTCACTGCTTGGCGTGCTGCTCACCCTGGCGATCACCGGCACGACCCTGAACATGAACTCCTTCCTCGGCCTGGTGGTCCTGGTCGGCATCGTGGTGAACAACGCGATCGTTCTGGTGGACAACGTAAACCGGATGCGCCGCGACGTAGGCTGCACGCTCCACGAGGCCCTGATCCGCGGCTCCAGGCGCCGCCTGCGACCGATCCTGATGACGACGCTGACCACCGCGCTCGGCCTGCTGCCGCTGACGCTGGGGCTCGGCGAGGGTTCTGAACTCCAGGCGCCGCTCGCCCGGGTGGTCGTCGGCGGCCTGCTCGCCTCGACACTGATCACGCTGATCTTCGTGCCCTCGCTCTACCTGCTGGTCGAACGCGGCCGCGAGCGCCGGCGGGCAATTCGCGGCCGGCGGAAAGCGGCGCGGAGAGCCGGCGTGCACCTCCCGCAGCCGGCTCCGGCGATGCAGCGGTCCCGGGTACAGGCCTGAACGCGCGAGCGACTCAGTTCCCGCCGCCCCAGCGGTACTGCAGCCTGGAGTAGTAGTACGCGCCGCTGACGTCGAAGGGTGTGCGGGTGCTGTACAGGTTGCCCAACCGCATCGGCGTGGGATTGTCCTCGCCGGTCTCGCCCAGGGCGTTGCGCGCGCCCAGCACGAGCCGGGCGCCGTCGTCCAACGGGAAGCCGACCTCGACGTCCAGCAGGTACACGCCGCCGAAGTCGAGGGCGATGAACGGGTCGTACCAGCCGTCGTAGTAGCCGAGCCGGGCGAGCAGTTCGACTGGTCGCCGGGCCGCCGTGTGCCTGCCCAGTTCATGGTGCAGCGTCGCGTTCCAGCGCAGGCCCGGCAGGGCCTCCTCCAGTTCGCGGATGCGCTGCTGGTCCAGGGTCAGGGGGTTGAAGTCCACGACTTCGGTCGCGGTCACGTTGAGCGCCAGGTCGAGCGTCGTGTGTCCGCCGGCCTGCGGCGGCCGCCAGGTGACGACCAGGTCGAGGCCTTCCGTGCGCGTCTCGAAGTCGTTGGCGAAGAAGCGGAAGTTCGTGATGTTGGCGGCGCTCGTGATGCCTTCCGCCAGCAGTTGCTCGACCTCGAAGGGCTGTAGCGCGAACAGCCCGGTCACTCCCAGCCGATCGCTCACGTCGACGCGGAACACGTCCGCCGTGACCGTCAACGGGCCGCGCTCGACGATCGCGCCCGCGGCCAGGTTGACCGATTTCTCCGCGTCGAGCGCCTTGCCGCCCCGTAGCTCCGCGACCCTGGAGGCCGGCGGGATCGTGCCGTTGTTGACCAGTTCGAAGCGCTCCGGGTCCCACTGCGTCGAGACGTTGAACGCGTTCTGCTGACCGGGCGTCGGCGCGCGGAAGCCCGTCGACGCGCTCGCGCGCAGGGCGAGAGACTCCGAGACCTGACGGCGGCCCGCGATCTTGCCGTTGAGCGTCGAGCCGAAGTCCTCGTAGTCCTCCAGGCGCACCGCCAGGCCCAGGTTCCAGGATTCGTCCGGCGGCCCGTACTCCAGGTCGCCGTAGACCGCCGCGTTGGCACGGGTCCAGGCTCCCGCCGCCACCGGGCTGAACCCGGGGAAGCCGTTCGAGCCGGAACTGAATCCCTGCCGGGCATAGGGACCGATCCGCCAGGAATCGGGGTCGCCGAGGCCGATCTCGAAGCGCTCCTCGCGCCACTCCAGGCCGCCGGCCAGATGGAGCCGCTCACCGAGCTGGCGCAGCAGGTCGAGGTTCGCGCTCACGTCGCGCTGGCCGTAGAGGCCGGGCTTGAAGGAGGTCGGGCTGAGCGGTCCGAGCGACGCGTTCACGCTGTCGAACAGCAGGAAGTCGATCTCGTTCCGGCCGGCGCTGACGCTCACGTCCCAACCCGTCCCGGAGGCGGTGAACCCGCGAACGCCGAGGACGAGCGACGAGTCCACGCGGTCGCCGCCGAACACCGGCTGGAAACCGCCCGGGAAGAGCTCCTGGAAGCTGAAGCAGTTCGGATCGTCGAAGACGCGTCCCAGCGCGTCCTGGTCCGGAAGCGCGTCCGTCACCGCGACGACCGGGCACCCGGCCGAGCCGTCCGGCGTCCCGTCGGCCGCGTCCAGGGCGTCGCCGATCAGCAACGTCGCGCCGCCGTCGCGGCTGTAGACCGCGTCCCGGGTGTTCGGGTTGCGGAAGAAGAAGTTCCTCGCCGTCACGCTGCGGTCCGCGTGGTTCGCCCAGCCGTAGAACTGCGTGGCGCCGCCGCTTCCCAGCGGACGGCCGAAGTTGATCCAGAGCTTCACGTCGTCGTCCACCTCGGCCTTGCCCCACCGCTGAGCGGGATCGGCCACATGGGTGTTCCCCGCGGCGACCAGGGCCGTCGCGTCGGCTCGCTGGATGGCGCGGTTCGTCGGGTTCGAGCCGCCGTACTCAAGGCTCAGATTCGCGAAACCGGTCTCGCCCCAGGGCAACCCGACGTTGCCGGCCACGGTGACGGACTCGCCGTCGCCCGCGTCGTACAGGCCGGTGAGCACCTCGAACGAACCGCCGGAGCGCGCATCCTTGAGCAGGAAGTTCATGATCCCCGCGATCGCGTCCGAGCCGTACTGAGCCGACGCGCCGTCTCTCAGGACCTCGACCTGGCGAAGCGCGATGGCCGGAATCGCGGACAGGTCCGGCCCCTGGGCGCCGTGGGAAACGCCGATCCGCGACCACAGGATCACGGCGCCGCGGTGCCGCCGCTTGCCGTTCACCAGCACCAGCGTGTGATCCGGCGCCAGGCCGCGCAGGTTCGTCGGCCGCACGATGGTCGCCGCGTCGCCGGAGGTGGCGCTGATGTTCAGCGACGGCACCACGGTGCGCAGAAGCTGGTCGAGGTTCGTCTCTCCCTGATGCGCCACGTGCTCCGCGGAGATCACGTCGACGGGCACCATCGACTTCGTCACCGAACGCTCCCGCGCCCGGCTGCCGGTGACGACGATCTCATCGTCTATGTGCGCGGCCGGAACGTCGGACTCGGCTTCGTCGTGCTCATCGTGGCCGCCCTCTGGTGCGTCACCCCGCTCCTCCGCGTGCGACGCCGCCTCGTCCTCGACCTGCTGGGCCCACAGCGATGGGGGCCCAGCGAAGCCTGCGAGGAGCAGCGCAACCGCGGCTAGCCGAACGCCACCGCGCAAGGAAGAACCGTCACCGTCCATCCGGCCCGGATTCGCTCCAGTGGCGGTCATGGAACCGCAAGGGGATTATAACGGTGGCTAGACGCGCGGCGGTGTAGCGGCTACAATCCGGCCTGTGACAGGTCGGGCCAACTGCCGCAGCGTCACTTGTCAGCAAGCAGGCGGTCGAGCTTGGCGTCGATGCCGTCGAATCGCTCGTGGATAGCCTTCACGTCGTCCTTGAGCCCTGAGACGTCGTCAGCGAGACCGTCGGCCTTCGCCTCCAGACCGTCGACCTTCGCCTCCAGACCGTCGACCTTCGCCTCCAGACCGTCGACCTTCGCCTCCAGACCGTCGACCTTCGCCCCCAGACCGTCGACCTTCGCCTCCAGACCGTCGAAGCGTTTGGCCGTGTCGGCGATGTGCTCGTTCAGGTTGTCGTTGATCGCGCGGATGACGGCCTTGGTGTCAGCGTCCACGTCTCCGAGGATACTTGACGTGGATCTGCCGCTGGACCTGTGCCGGTCCTCGTACTCTCTCTGAGTAACAGCCATGCGTCGTCTCCGCAGGTTGACATCGACGTAGGCGAATACTAGCACGTTGAGCGGATCGCTAAACCACTTCTGCTAACGTGACTCCCGCGTAATCACTGAGCGCAGGTCCCGAGTCGGGTCGCCTGCCGAATAGAAGAGCCGCTTCACGGCGCCGGGTAGCTCCTGGCGCTCGGTGAATAGGCAGGACCGCCGAAAGCGCCTGCGCCAGCAAGTGGTTACGCCGGCCCGGCACCAGTTCGGGTGTCGGCCGCCTGGACAGGAGGAGATCTCGACGGCATGGGCTGGTACTCTCGGCGTGCGACAAGCCGCTCCCGAAAGGAGGTCCACGCATGGAGGATCGCTCTCGGTCGAGCCGGCTCGATCGCCCGTGTTTGCCGGCCCATCCGACTGCCCAGGATTCAGGGGCGGGCGCGAGGCGGCACGGCTACTTCGTAACGAAGGAGCGGCTTGTCGCAGAGTCGCCGCCTCGCGTTCCGCCCGATTCTGACGCTACAACAACTGGTGCATCGGCCAGTATCTGGCTCGCGGCGCTGCTGCTGTTCGCGGGCATCGGAGCCGTGAACTCGCAGCCGTCGCCCGATGACGCGATCCTGATGCCGGCCGACGACCCTGGCCGCGTCAGCGAGCATCAGATGGTGGAGTCGCCCGCCGGCACCGCCGTCGAGATCGGCGTGCTGTTCCTGTACGACGGTCGCAACTTCACGGCGGACGAGACCCGCAGAGTCGCCGAGCCGCGCATCAGGGTGGCGAACGAGTTGTTCGCCCGCGGCTCGTCGGGCATCAGGCTCGTCATGGCCGGCGTGCGCGAAGGCCCGTCCGACGTGGCGGAGGCCTATGAGCGGTCGCGGAAGCCGCCGAACGAGTCGGCGCTGAGGCTGCTGCAGGGGCACAACGGCCGTCTGGCCTCGGTTCGCCGCGAGCTTGGCGGCGACGTGGTGGTGTTCGTGTCTCTGCCTCAGTCGGGCACGTTCGGGGGAGGCGAAGCGTTCATCTGGACGCGCGGGCGGTCTGTTGGCCGTGCACGCGACTTCGCCTATGCCGGAGTGCGGATGAGCCGATTCTGCGGCTGGGCTCCTGAGGACTGCGTCTTCTACGAGGGTAGTACGCTCGCGCACGAGATCGGCCATCTGCTCGGCCTGGAGCACGATCGTCGTCGCGCTCGGTTGGGGCCCAACGACCTCCATGACCCGAAGGGCTTCGGGTGGATCGACGAGTCAAGGAACGCCGGCACCGTGATGGCCTACGCCGACAAGCTGATGCGCGGGTTCTCGCGCCCGTTCGGCAGGCTGCCCGTGCACGGCGGCGGAAGCGCATCGAGCGGCGACGGCACGACGGACGCCGATGGAGCGCTGTCGAAGACCGCCGCGACCGTGGCCGCGTTCTACGGCGCCGGCCGTACGACCGATCCCGAACCCGAGGACCCGCCACCGTCCGATGACGGGTGCGAGGACGACATCGGGCCCGTCGACTGCCACACGACGCCGAACGGCTGGTCGCTCGCGGTCCAGTTTTTCCACCAGTCGTCGTGGAAGTGGGCGCATCTCGGACCGGCTTCGGGCGACAGCGCGGTCTTCCACTTCTTCGGCCCGGGCAACCTCGAGGTCTTCGCGAAGGTCCTTGACGGCTGCGCGATCGACGGCACGGTGTGGGTGTACGCGGCCGGCCTGACCGATCTGCCTGTGGCCCTGTTCGTGCTCCGTAGGAGCGACAACGTGTTCGAGCGCTTCGTCGTGCCGGACGGCACGGTGCTGAGACCGCGGAACGGCGGCCGTCTCCAGTGGTGCCGGCAGTGAGCGTTCGCTGTCAGTCTCTCCTGGCCGCAGCGATCACGGCAGGTTCGATTGTTCAGGCTCAGGAGTTCCCACAGGCCACTGTCGCTCTTGAGGCTGTGGAAGCGTGCGAACGACGAACGCGGTTTGGCGACTGTTCCGTCGAGGCGCGCGGTTGGGCCGAAGCCCTTGGCGAGTCAATCGGAGCGGACAGCGGCCGCGTAACCGAGATCTGTTCGATGCCGCTCACGCAGGCCGCGATCGGCCGCTGCAAGGCGCCCGAGAACGTGATGCTGTTCGGCATCGACATGGGCGAGGTGATGACATCGGTCAGGGACTGCGTCAACAGACGCTCGTCGTACCGAGAGTGCCACGATGTCGCCGTGCAGAGATACGGAGCGATTCTCGAGAAGCATGGCAGCAGGCTTCCCGTACCGATGGAGGGCCACTTTCAAGGTCCGCTCGAGGAATCCGCGACAGCTCAGATAATCGCAGACGTGGTGAGACTCTACGGTCACGCTTGCTCCTCGGTGACGTCGTTCTCGATCGGCGAGCGGAGGATCGTCTGCAACCATGGTCGGTACACATACTCGGTCGGCAATCGCGGCGGCGTGGTGGCCGTGGCGGTTGAGTAGAGCGCCTACCGGGGAAAGCGAGGGCGACTTGCCCCTCTAGAGACCCGGAATGTCGCGCTGAGACTTCTGTTTCAAGTCCAGCGTCAGTTGTCGGGTGTCGTGGTACTTCCGGTAGACCTTCGGCAACCGTGTCTTGAAGTCCTTCCAGTCGATCGAGGACTTCATCAAGACGATCACGCCGTCGATGTGCTTCCGCAGCTTTGCGTGGCCCTGATTCGGTGAGAACCACCGACTCAAGCGCCACTTCAACTCACCACCCGATAGGCGCGGTGTTCGCGCCGTCACTTCCTCGTAGACCCCTGGAGCCAGACGGGAGTACACGAGATCCACGGTGTCGCGCCCAATTGCACTCGGCATCTTGCCGTTCGGGGCCGGCTCGCCCCACTCCCTGAGGCGATACAACTGCTCGTAGAACTCGTAGGGGAACGTCCGAACCCAGGGCTGAAGTTCCTCGCTCAGATACTCCTTCAGGATCTCTGCCAGCGCTCGCTCGGCGCGCACGCGCTGGTAGCCCGTTGCTTCGTCGATCAGCGCGATGATGCCGACCTTGGCGAAGCCCCGGAGCAGGATCGAGGCGCGCTCGACGATCCCCTCCTGTCGGCTCGTCGTAGCGCCCTGTCGGTTTGCTTCGATGATCGCCGCGCACAACTCTGGGAGCAGCTCTGCCTGATAGCCGTAGACGACTCCCGGAGCCTGGGGATTGGCGAAGGGAATCGGGAACTTCGCCACCGCCAAGAGATCCGCATGAATGAAGGGCTTTAGCCAGTTCTGGGTCATGAACAGGGGCATTTCGCCATCACGGGCACTGCCGCCTAGCTGGACGGTCAGTGCGGACGCGGCGCCACGCTGACTGAGCACCCGCATCTCGTTGTCGAGGACGTAGCACGGGATCTCGATCTCGCCGATCTTGAGCGGGCGGTCGGCCCGGTGCGCGACGACCTTGTACGGTGGCTTCGGCTGTGCGGGTGACATGAGGCGCTGCGCGAGTTCTTCTGGGTTGATCTCGACGGGCGGTAGGACGACCTTGCGGGGCGTCACCGGCGCGCCCCCGAAGGCAGGCCGTTCGGCTCAATCAGGCTGCTGTACATCAGCCGCCGTCCGATCATCCCGCGCACCATGTCGAGCATCTGGTCCAGCGTGTCTTCCTCGCGGACGTTCTGGCGGGCCACGAACTCCGCGACGTAGCGGTGCAGGTGCTTCGGGCTCATCCGGTGGTAGGTGCCGACGAACCCGCGCTTGAACATGCTCCACAGCGACTCGATGCCGTTCGTATGAACGTCGATCCCCTTGACGTACTCCCCGAGCGAGTGCTTCACCGAGTCGTGCGCGTAGTCGCTCAGTTCGCGGTAGGCCGCAGCCTCATCGGTGTAGACGGTCGCCCCAGGCCGGACGCGGTCGCGGATGAAGCCGTGCAGCGTCTCGCGGTCCGTCCTCTGGACCACTGCGGCGCTCACCTTCTTGGTCTTCCGGTCCTTCACTCCTGCCACCGCCATCTTGCCGACCGGCCCGCGTCCGGTCAGCTTCTCGCGCTTCGACTTCGGCATGTTCTTCCGCTTGCCGCCGATGTACGTCTCGTCTACCTCGACCGGTCCTTGAAACAGGCCGCCGCCGCCGGTGTAAGCCTCGCGGAGCCGGTGCGCCATGAACCACGCTGACTTCTGCGAGATGTCAAGGTCTCGGTGCAACTTCATACTTGAGACTCCCTTGAGGCTGGTGGTCCAGAGGAAGATCCCGTATGCCCACTTGCGGAGTGGAATCTTCGACCGCTCGATCACGGTGCCGGTCCGGACGCTGAAGTAGCGGCGGCAGTCGCCGCAGTGCCAGGGCATCGGCTTCCCGCTCTTGACCCGCTTCACGCGGTCCAGGCCGCCGCAACGCGGGCAGCACGGCTCATCGTTCCAACGTGCCTTCTCGAACCACGATGTAGCGGCGGCTTCGTCGGGGAACATCCGCTCCAACTCGAACAGCGAGATACCCTCGCGGTAGGCTTTGCCGGGTGCGTTGTAGGTCGTAGCGTCCATGTCCTCTCCCTTCGAGAAGAAGACTACTACATGGCGTGCCGTCTAGTCAAGTTTATAATCCCCAACCGCAACAGATCCACACCGTGGGTTTCGTAGAACCAGACCGGGTTGTGATCCACGCCTGGCGCAGTCAGCCGTTCCGCCGGAACACCCAGTCCATACAGGTAGCCCATGTACTCCAGGGTGGCCTCGTAGTTGAACCCCCTGGTTCCCACCCAGATCATGATGTTGAGTGCCGGCTGCATTCCACCTTCCGTGTAGGACCGGGCAAGGCTGTACGCATCGTTGCCCTCGCCGAAGTCGAACGACCTGGCGTTCGCACCAGCCCTTGGATCCCGTTCAACGCCCTCGTTTTCCAGGACCAGCTTCTCCACCGCATAGCCGGGGCCGCCAGGCGCGGCTGAGATGAACAGCTGGGGGTACCTGAACATGATCCTTGTAGTCCCTCGTCCACCCTGGGAGAACCCCTGCAAGGCACGCCCACCGCGATGCGCCAGGGTGCGGTAGCTGTCGTCGATGTGTGGAATCAACTCCCGGACAAGGACCTCTTCTCCCCTCGAGTCCTCTTGGTCGTACCAGCTCACCCTGCCGCCGTTCCCCCAGACGAAGATCACCGGCCGCACGGTGCCGGACGCGATGGCCGCATGCACGTGCTCGGCTATCCCGATGCTCCGTGATTCGTTACCTGGTCGCCCGCCGTGCAGGTAGTAGATGACCGGATAGCGGGCATGACGATTCGCGGCGTCTTCGTACCCCGGCGGAAGGTAGATGTTGTAGCCGACCGGAATGCCCATGGACGGACTCGTGAACGTCGCGTGAGTCACGCCCGGAATCCTGCTATCCGCCCCTGGCGGGTTGACCCAACTGAAGGGCTCACGCCCGCGCGCGAGGAACGCGCGCACTTCATCGGGGTCCGCCCGGCCATCTCGGTTGACATCCAGCAGCGAGAACGCGCCCGGCCTCACTTCGTCTTCCGTCAGCACGCCATCGCCGTTGCGATCGGCCATGAAGGCGTTCTCCGCCCGGCCGTCCGCGTCGTTGTCCGGCTCTTGCCCGGCTGACGCCGCCGGCAAGGCTTGCACAGCCGCCAGCACCAGGAGCGCACTGGCGAAGTTGGAACCGAGCCCGGAACCACCACGTCCGGAACGACAGCTCCAACACCACTTCCAGGACACCATCAGGGGACTCCCATCTCTGAATCTCCGCCCGGCTCGCGCCGACAGGTCCGAAGCCTACTTCTCCGGCAGTCCGAACACGAAGACGACGTTGCCCATCGCGACGACGATCCGCTGCTGCCCGCCGACCGCGTAGCTCATCGGCGAAGCGTGCGGCGCTGCGCCGAGCGAGATCCGCCAGAGCGGCTCGCCGGTCTCTTCGTCGAGGGCGAAGAAGTAGCCGTCGACGCTGGCGCTCCAGACCAGGCCGCCGGCGGTGGCGAGGACGCCGCTCCGGGTTCGCGGCGTGATCGGGAACTCCCAGCGGACCTCGCCGGTCGTCGCCTCGATCGCCCGGATCGCGCTCCTGTAGTGGTCGGCCGCCAGCGGCATCCGGTGGCCCCCGCCGAGGAAGTGGCTGCCCGCCTCGTACTCGTCGTCGCGCTGGTAGTAAACGCCTTCCGCGTCGAAGGAGTTCACGTAGAGGAGCCCTGTGTGCGGGCTGTACGCCGGCGACCACCAGTTCGTCGCGCCTCCGGCGATCGGCGCCACCGTGGTGCCCTCGGTGGTCGGGAAGACGTTCTCGCGCAGGATCGGCCGGCCGTTCTCGTCCAGGCCGTGTGCCCAGGTCTGGAGCGCGAAGGGCTCGCCGAGCAGAAACTGTCCGCTGGTCCGGTCGAGCAGGTAGTAGAAGGCGTTGCGGTTGGCCCACAGCATCGCCTTGCGAGGCTCGCCGTTCAACTCGACGTCGGCCAGCACCGGCACCTGAATCGCGTCCCAGTCCCAGACGTCGTGGGGCGTGAACTGGAAGTGCCAGACGATCTCCCCGGTCTTCCCGTCGAGCGCGAGCACCGAGGACGAGTACAGGTTGTCGCCGAGGCGCAGGTCACCGTTCCAGTCCGGCGCCGGGTTGCCGCCGCCCCAGTAGATGAGGTCGAGTTCCGGGTCGTAGACGCCGGTCAGCCACGTCGGCGCTCCACCCGTGCGCCAGGAATCGCCGGCCCACGTCTCGTTCCCCGGTTCGCCCGGTCCCGGCACCGTGTACGTGCGCCACTTCCGCTCGCCGGTCGCCGCGTCGTAGCCGTCGACGAAGCCGCGGATCCCGAACTCGCCGCCGGCGATGCCGGTGACGACCGTGTCGCCGACCACCAGCGGCGCCGCCGTCTTGCTGTAGCCCTTCCTGTGGTCCGCCACCTCGGTGTCCCAGAGCTGCGAACCCGAGCGGGCGTCGATCGCCACCAGGTGGGCGTCGTTCGTGCTCATGTAGAGCGTCTCGCCCAGAATCGCCACGCCGCGGTTGTTCCGGCCGCAGCACAGCCTGATGCCGTCCGGCAGCGGGTGCTCGTAGCGCCAGTAAGCCCGCCCCGTCGCGGCGTCGACCGCGGTCACGTTGCTCGGCGACTCGGTGATGAACATGACGCCGTCCACGACCAGCGGCGTCGTCTGATTCCGGTCGAGCTGCCGGATCTGGTGCGCCCACTTCAACTCGAGGCGCCCCACGTTCTCGCGGCTGATCTGGTCCAGCCGGCTGTAGCGCTGCCCATGCAGGGCGCCGTGGTACATGAGCCAGTTGTGCGGCTCGTCGTCGGAGCTGACGAGCCGTTCCCAGGTCACCGGCGAGAGGAGCGGCATGCCGTCACCCGTCGCCTCCTGGCCCACCGCCGAATGCGCGACGAACAGGAGCAACGCAGCGCCGATCCAACCGACCGGTCTCATGAGTCGCTCCCCCGCAGCGACGCGAGATAGGCGACCAGGTTGTCGACCTCAGCCTCCTGGAGAGCCTCGGCGGGCATCGTCGACTTCTGCTCCCGTTCCACCGAGCGCAGCGACGCCTTGGCGAAGGACCGCAGCCTCTCCTCGCCGTCCATGATCCGCAGGTTGAACGTGTCTTCCCCCATCCTCAACCCCTCGACCACCGTGCCGTCCGCGCGAGTCACTCGCACCGTCCACCAGCGCGGCGCAACCTCGGCGTTCGGCTCGGTCAAGTCCCGGGCAAGTTCCTCCGAATCGCGCCGCTTTCCGACCCTCGACAGGTCCGGCCCCAACCGGCCGCCACGGCCGTTCACCATATGGCAGCGCCCGCAGCCCAGCCGCTCGAACGCCGCCCGGCCCGCCTCCGAAGAACCAGGCAAGGAGGCCAGGTCCACGTCGTTGGACAGCGTCCGCAGATACGTCACCAACTGCCAGATCACCTGATCCCTGGCGCGCCGCAGCCCGCGCATCGACGTGCCCTCGATTCCATTGCGAATCACGTCGTACAACCCGGCATCCGTGGACGCGTGCTCAAACCGACCCGTCGTCAGGTCCGGCCCATCCGCCTCCTCACCTCCAGTGCCATCCGCCCCGTGACAACTCGTGCACTTCGACTGGAACTGACGCTGCCCCATCCGGACATCGATACCGCTCGTGTACGGATTCTCCGGCTCCTCGGCAGCAATCCCCGTCGCAAATGCCACGAGGACCAGTAGCCCGATCAGCCCTCCGATCATCACGTGTCTCGCCGTGCCGACCGACCGCGACGAAGCACCACCCCGATGCCCACCGGAGGCCGGCAAGCCAGCCCGACACCGTCCAGCCGGTCCGGGGCCTTGGGGGAGGGTCCCAGCGGACTCGAAGCGAGCGACGGCCCAGGACCCTTCATGAACCCAAACCTACCGGAGCGAGCGTAGTGGAGTGCGCGCAGTCCTCCCATCCTCTCAGGGAGCGCGCACGGCCGCAGGGACCCTCCCCCAAGGCCCCGGATCGGCGGGTGTCCTAGCCGTCGCCGGCATCCGGCTCCGGCCGTCGCTTCGGCTCCACGCCGGCCACGGCGATCAGCGACTCCACGCAGTCGCGCAGCGATTCGTCGAAGGGCCGGAACGTGACACCCGTCGCCTCGCGCATCCGGTCGTTGCGTAACTCGACGCCGGCCCAGATGCTTCGCAGTTCCTGCTCCCGCTTCTGGATGTGTTCCGGGTGGATCTCGGTCATCGGGGGCGTGTCGTGGCGGAGTTCGGGGAGCAACCGGTCGATGCCGGCGTTGATCTCCTCCACCGGCAGCGCGTCCGCCGACCAGGCGATGTAGCGCTCGCCGTTCCTGACGCTGATGCTCTCAAGCAGCCGGATGTGGCACTCCGCGTCGTCGCGCACGTCGACCGTCATCCAGGGCCGGTAGGCCTGGGTCTGCTCGCACTCGCCCAGCAGCATCAACTCGATGTTGTGCTGCCAGGGGCCCTTGTCCTTCTGGTGCGCCGACAGGATCGGACCCACATTGTCGCCCGGACAGCAGGTGATCGCGTCCCAGCGGCCGCTCTTCTCCGCGGCCTCGGTGAACGCCTGCTGAGCGTAGATCTTGCTCATCGAGTAGCCGTGGCCGCGCTCCGGTGTCCGCTTCGGATTCGACTCGTCCGGATAGCGGTCCTCGTACAGGACGGGGCGCCGAACGAACTCGTAGATGTCGGCCTCCATGATCACCGCGGCGATGCTCGAAGTGACGACAACCCGCGTCACCGAGCCCGAATTCTCGATACTGGCGACGATGTGGTCGCAGACGTTCTTCACGTAGTCGAAGTCGTTGTAATCGCTGACGTGCGCGATGTGCGCGACGCCGTGGCAGCCGGCGAAGATCTCGTCGAAGCAGCCCGCCTCGTCCAGATTCGCCGAGTGGATCGTCAGCCGGCCGGAGGCGTACCCGGGCATCTCGCGCAGAAAGGTCGTCTTCCGCGGATCGTTCGCGTCGCGCACGCAGGCGCGCACGCGGTACCCCTTGCCAAGCAGCAATCGAACCGCCCAACCGCCGACAAAACCGGCGGCACCGGTCACCGCGACCGTGCCGCCCTTCGGTATCGGAGCCATGCATCTTCTCCTTCGTCAGGTTCGCGCGACGATACCGGACGCTGAACCTGCTAGCTTTGCAGGGTGCCATCCGCGCACCCGATCCCGGGCGCACGGACTGGTTCACGGGTGGCGCGGTTCGCGCCACCCGGGGTTGACCGAGCGGCCTGTGAACACCGAATCCGTCGACAAGGTCGAGTGCGGCGAACGCACCTACGAACTGCGCCGCCTGCGACCTGAAGACCGCGACGACATCGTGAGTCTCGCGAGTGCCCTTCCCGAGATCGACCTGCAGTTCCTGCGCTCCGACCTCACCGACCCGGACGTCGTCGAGGGCTGGATCCACGACGCCGACACCGGTAGCCGCTTCACGACCCTGGCCCACTACCAGGGCGAACTCGTGGGCTACGGCAGCCTGAACCTGCGCGGCCTGCAGTGGATGAGCCACCTCGGCGAGATCCGCGTGATCATCGCCGAGGCCCACCGCCGTTGCGGCCTCGGCCACGTCCTGACGGAGCGCGTGTTCGAAACCGCGAGGAAGATGGGACTGCTCAAGCTCGTCGCGCAGATGACGCGTGAGCAGATCGGCGCACGCCGGGTGTTCGAACGTCTCGGCTTCTCGCCAGAGGCCCTGCTCACCGACTGGGTGATCGACCGCTCCGGCCGCACACGGGACATGATGATCATGTCCTACGACCTGGGCGCCGGGAAGCGGAGCCGCATCTGAGCCCTCGCCCCCGACGCCGCATTCGCGTCGTCTCCTGGAACGTGAACGGCCTCCGCGCCTGCGGACGCAAGGGCTTCCTCGACTGGCTCGGAACCAGCAGAGCGCAGGTCGTCGGCCTGCAGGAAACGAAGGCCCGAGCCGAGCAGTTGCTACCGGAGCTGCGGAGTCCAAAGCGCTGGTACACGAACTTCTCGAGCGCCGAGCGACCCGGATACTCGGGCGTCGGCCTCTACTCGCGGTTGAAGCCGACCTGGGTGCGCACCTCTCTCGGCGAGCACCGCTTCGACGCCGAGGGCCGTCTTCAACTCGCACTCTTCGGGCAGTTGCTGGTCGCCAACGTCTACTTCCCCAAGGGCAGCGGCAGCAAGCGCGACAACAGCCGGGTGCCATACAAGCTGGACTTCTACCGCGCACTGTTCGACGAGCTCGACCAGGCGCGCGAAGCCGGCTACCGCGTCCTGGTCATGGGCGACTTCAACACCGCGCCCCAGCCGATCGACCTGGCGCGGCCCAAGCAGAACCGGAAGAACTCGGGCTTCCTGCCCGAAGAGTGCGACGAGTTCAAACGCTGGCTCGACGCTGGCTGGATCGACACCTTCCGGACACTGAACCCCGACACGGTGCGCTATAGCTGGTGGAAGCAGGCGTTCCATGCCCGAGAGCGCAACGTCGGCTGGCGAATCGACCTCGTGCTCGCCTCGGAAGCCGCGATGCGCTTCGTCGAACGGGCCTTCATCCTCACCGGCGTCACCGGCTCGGACCACTGTCCCGTAGGCGTCGACATGTCCGCGGAGGTTCTCGGATGAACGACACGGAGGCGACACCGCGCCGAGCCACGACGGTCGAGGGAATCCAGCGCCGCATGGCCGGCTTCGCCACACGGGAGGGGGTACAGCGAGGTCTCAGCTTCCGTCTGAGACCCGACGACATCCTGATTGCCACCTACCCAAAGGCCGGCACGACGCTCATGCAGCAGATCGTCCACGGTCTCCGCACCGGCGGCGACATGGACTTCGACGAGATCACGGAGGTCGTCCCCTGGATCGAAGTCGCCCACGACGTCGGCCTCGACCTCGACGCAGGCCAGCGCGCCGATCCGCGAGCCTTCAAGACCCACCTGAGCCGGGACCTGGCCCCGAAGGGCGGCCGCAACATCTTCGTCGTCCGCGACCCGGTCGATTCACTCGTTTCCTTCTTCCACTTCTTCAGCGGCTGGGTCTTCGAGCCCGGAACCGTCTCGATCCGTGACTTCGCCCTCGACTTCGTCTTCCACGGCACCCGCAGCGGCCGCTACTGGGAACACCTCGTGTCCTGGTGGCCGGAGCGCCTCGACCCGGACACCCTCTGGCTCTGCTTCGAGGACATCGTCGCGGACCTCCCCGCCGCTACCGCCCGCGTTGCCGCCTTCCTCGGCCTCGACCCGAAGCACCCCAACATCGAGATCGCAACCCGCCAGGCCTCGATCGACTTCATGCGTGAACACGGCTCGAAGTTCGACGACCATCTCGTCCGTAACGCCCGCAACGCCGCCTGCGGCCTGCCCGACTCCGGCACCACGTCGAAGGTCCGCAAAGGCAAGTCCGGCGAAGGCTCCCGTGAGGTGCCGCCCGAGGTCCTCGAAGTCTGGAACCGGGAGTGGAAACGCACCGTGGAACCGGCCACAGGTCACGGGTCCTACCCGGAACTCCGCAGCGCAGTTGCGAAGCTGTCGAACGGCTGACTGACTTCGCCGGGCGCGCCTCGCGCTCGCCGCTTCGCGGCATCGCCCTGATGCGGACCAGAAGGTCCGCGCACCCAGAGCACGGCCGTTGCACTGGCCAAACGCTCTACTGCAACCCAATCGACGACGTCCAGCCCAGTCGGGTCAGGAGGGGTCGGCTCCCAGGTGCCTCTGAACGAGCGACGCCCGACGACATCTCACCCACCGCCGACCAACCGGAGCGAGTGAAGCGGAGTGAGCGCCCACCCCCTCCCATCTCCTCTCAAACGCTCACGTCACCTGGGAGCAGACCCCTACTGACCCAAGACGGGCGGGTGCGTCCTCCGCTCCGCCGCTGCGGCACTCCGCCGCTGCGCGGCGCTACAGCAGGCCGCCCTCCGGCGCCGGCCGAGCGCGCTGGTTGTAGAGCAGTTTCTTCAGCCGAGCTCGTTCCTCGTCGGAGAGGTTCGCGTAGTCGATCGCTTCGCCGCTCGAGACGTCCATGCCGCGCTGGACCGCCGGACGGACGCCGACTTCCTCGAACCAGCGCTTGAAGTACGGAAACTCCTCGATGTCCTGCTGCTGGTCCTCCCAGCGAACCGTCCACGGGTAGCAGATCATGTCGGCGATCGTGTACTCGTCGCCGATCAGGTATCGGCGGTCGTAGAGACGGTTGTTCATCACGCCGTAGAGCCGGTTCACCTCGTCGGTGAAGCGGCGCACCGCGTAGCTCTGGTCGCCCTCCGTGTCGCGCAGTCGACGGAAGTGGCCGCACTCGCCCGACTTCGGCCCCTGGTTCGCCATCTGCCAGATGAGCCACTGGTTCACCTCGTGGCGGGCACGCAGGTCCTGAGGGTAGAACTGGCCGGCCTTCTCCGCGATGTACATCATGATCGCGCCGGACTCGAAGAGCGCGACCGGCTCACCGCCGTCCGCCGGCTCGTGGTCGACCATCGCCGGCATCCGGTTGTTCGGCGAGATCGCGAGGAACTCCTCCTTGAACTGATCGCCGAAGCCGATCCGGCAGGGCACGATCCGGTACGGCAGCCCGCATTCCTCGAGCAGGATCGTGACCTTCTTGCCGTTCGGCGTCGGCCAGTAGTGCAGATCGATCATCGCGATGGCTCCTGTGAATCCGGCCCGACCGTCCGGGCGGTTCTTTCTCGATGGACCTTGAGACGGCGCAGGATAGCGGACCCACCGCGATACGCTGTCGTCGCCCCGCCGACACACGGCAGGCGCGACAGGAGGTACCCGGTGCAGAACAGGAACACGACTCTCGCAGCAACCATCGGTGCTCTGGCACTCGCCGGACTCGCCGCCCCGTCCGCGGCTTCGGAACCGGCCGACGCCGCGGCCCAGCTCGCCGCCGCGATCCAGGCCGCTCCCGACGACCGGCGGGACGGAGCGCGCGTTCTCGGCTGGACGGACGACGGCAAGGTGGTCGAGCTCCGCGCCGGGAGCAACGACCTGGTCTGCCTCGCCGCCAGGCCCGGCGTTCCCCAGTGGAGCGTCGCCTGCTACCACGAGTCGCTGGAGCCGTTCATGGCCCGCGGCCGTGAGCTGACGGCTCAGGGCATCGGGGGTCAGGAGCGCATCGACATCCGCGAACGGGAGATCGCGGAGGGCAAGCTCCAGATGCCACGCGAGCCTCGCACCCTCTACGTTCTCCACGGCAGCGGCTTCGACGCCGCGGCCGGCGAGGTGAACGACGCCTACCTGCGCTGGGTGATCTACACCCCTTACGCCACGCCGGAGTCGACCGGTCTGACGAGCCGGCCGGTGCCCGGCGCGCCATGGCTGATGGCCCCCGGCACCGCGGGCGCGCACATCATGATCAACCCGCCCCGCCCAGACGCCAACCGGTGAGCACCGCCTTCAGCGACAGCCCCTTCCGGGACATCGTCGGGCCCTCTTCGCAGTTCTACATTTCGCAGCGGCTGCGGCTCCACTACCTGAGCTGGGGCAACGACGACAAACCGCCCCTGGTGCTGATCCACGGCGGCCGTGACCACGCGCACAACTGGGACTGGGTGGCGAACGCGCTCCGGCGCGACTACCACATCGTGGCCCCGGACCTGCGCGGCCACGGCGACAGCGAGTGGGCGATCGGCGGCATGTACGCGATCACCGACTTCGTCCTCGATATCGCCCAACTGCTGGAAGCGCTCGACCGCTTTCCGGTGCGCATCGTCGCCCATTCGCTGGGCGCGAACATCGCGCTGCACTACACCGGCTTCTACCCCGAGAACGTCCACAAGCTGGTCGCGATCGAAGGCATGGGACCGCCTCCCCGCGTCCTCAGCGACCGGGTCAACGCCGCGGTCGACGAGCGCATGCGAGGCTGGGTGGGCAACATGCAGAAGCTCGCGGGGCGGCAGCCCCGGCGCTACCCGTCGCTCGACGCGGCGGCCGAGCGGATGCAGGAAGTGAACAGCTTCCTGAGCCCCGAGCAGGCCCGCCACCTCACCGTCAACGGCATGGCGCGCAACGAGGACGGCACCTACACCTGGAAGTTCGACAACTACGTCCGCTCCTTCCCGCCCTACCGCTACGACGAGGAGGAGCTGCGGAGCATCTGGGGCCGGATCACCTGCCCCACCCTGCTCGTGCGGGGCACGGAGAGCTGGGCCAGCGACCCGGTCGAGGACGGCCGGTTCGACGCCTTCCAGAACGCGGAGCTTCGGAACTTCGAGGGCGCCGGGCACTGGGTCCACCATGACCAGCTCGACGAGTTCGTCGCCGTGGCGCGGGACTTTCTGGCCGACTGAAGCCGCATTCAGCCGCCATGACCGTCGCCGAACCGCCCACGGAAGCCATCGCCGCGCCCGGGGCGACGCCCGTCCGCGCCGGCGAGCGCATCGCGGCGCTCGACGTTCTGCGCGGCTTCGCCGTGCTCGGCATCCTGGTGATGAACGTCCAGTCCTACGCGATGATCGAGGCGGCCTACCTGAACCCGACCGCCAACGACAAGCTCGATGGCGCCGGTCTCTGGGTCTGGCTCATCTCCCACGTCTTCTTCGACACGAAGTTCATCGCCATCTTCTCCACCCTGTTCGGCGCCGGCATGGCCCTGATGAGCGAACGCGCGGCGGCCCGTGGCGCTTCGGTCGCGGTCCACTACCGGCGGCAGTTCTGGCTGCTGCTCATCGGCCTCGCCCACGCCCACCTCATCTGGTACGGCGACATCCTCGTTCCCTACGCCCTCTGCGGTTTCCTGCTCTACAGCCTGCGCAACCTGCGTCCGTCACGGCTGCTCGTCGCCGGTTTCGCGATGACTCTCGTCCCGCCGCTCCTGTTCACGCTGTTCGGACTCTCTGTTCCAAGCATGCCCACCGAGGTCCGGGACGAGCTGGCCGCGGGCTGGGCGCCGCCCGTCGCCGACATCGAAGCCGAGATCGCGGTCTACACAGGCGGCTACCTGGAGCAACTGCCGGTACGCAGCGCCACCGCGATCGGGATGGAGACGTCCGTATTCCTGATCCTCTTCCTGTGGCGCTGCGGCGGCCTGATGCTGGTCGGCATGGCGCTCTTCAAGCTCGGCGTGCTCTCGGCACGGAGTTCTCCCGCCGCGTACCGGCGCATGGCGGCGACGGGACTTGTCCTCGGTCTGGCGATCGTGCTCGCCGGTGTGCTGTACAACGCCCGGCACGAGTTCGCCTTCGAGTACTCGACGTTCCAGGGTCAGACCTTCAACCTGATCGGGTCGCTCGGCGTCGCCCTCGGCTTCATCGCCCTGGTCATGCTGGCGGTGCAGAACGGATGGCTGCCCGGCTTGCAGCGCCGTCTGGCGGCGGCCGGACGCATGGCGCTCTCGAACTACATCAGCCAGAGCGTGATCTGCACGCTGATCTTCTACGGCCACGGCCTGGGCCTGTTCGAGCAGGTCGATCGCCTGGGCCAGATCGCGATCGTCGTCGCGATCTGGGCGGCGCAACTCCTCTGGTCGCCATGGTGGCTCGCCCGTTTCCGCTTCGGACCGCTCGAGTGGCTGTGGCGATCGCTCACCTACATGAAGTTCCAGCCCATGGCGGTCCGTTCGCCCGCCTGACGTTCCATCCGAAAGGAGCCTGTCATGATCCGCCCCCTTTCCGCCGCTACGTTCACCTTCTTCACCGTGGCCCTGCTGGCCACCGGAGGCGCCGCCATGGGCCAGATCGCACCCGAACCCGAACAGATCGAGGAGATGTTGAAGGGGCCGGCCGAGGGGCCGGTCGTCATGGTCAACCTGCTGCGTTTCAAGAAGGAGGCCGACGCCCCCGACGAAGGCCTCACGGGCGAAGAGGCCTACGGGAGGTACGGCGCCCAGATGGTCCGGTGGGTCACCTCGCAGGGAGCCAGGCTGATCTGGTCCGGCCGGGTCGATTCGATGGTGATCGGCGACACGGACGAGTACTTCCACACCATCGCCCTGATGGAGTACCCCTCGCGCGCCGAGTTCCTCCGTATCGTCGGCGACCCGCGCGTCGCCGAGTTCTCGGTCCACCGCACCGCGGGGCTCGACATGCAGTGGCTGATCGCCACGACGACGACGGCCGAACTCGTCCAGAACCCCGATGGGGAGGCACCGGACAACTAGGGCCGCGGACCCCTGGCAAGCGCACGGGCCGGTCCCCGTTCTGGGTTACACTCTCGACCCGCGTTCGCGCAGCCAAACTGAACCACGTTCGTTTCTCCAATAGAGGGAAGGAGATCCTGCAGATGCGCTCGAAACACCTGGCGCCCGTACTGGCCGCGGCCCTGGTCCTCGCTGCCTGCGCTTTGGTCGCGGCACCGCCCATCGCTGCCTCCGAACACGAGGAACCGGTCGGCAACCTGGCCCAACTGATGCGCGCCATCCTGTTCCCGAACTCGAACTTCCTGTTCGATGTCCAGACGACGGATCCCGGCAGTCCCCCCGAGGCGGGGAGCGAAGACGACCGCTCGGCATCCTCCCTGTTCTCCGGCATCTACACCGGCTGGCAGGTGCCGCAGCAGGCGGCGCTGGCGCTGGCAGAGGTCGAGCCGCTGATCATGAACGCCGATCGCAAGTGCGAGAACGGCAAGGACGCGCCGGTAGCCAACGAGGACTACCAGAAGTGGGCCAGGCAGTTGACCGACGTCGCGAAGCAGATCTACGCAGCGGCGCACGAAGAGGACCGGGAGAAGGTCAGCGATCTGACGAACGCTCTTGCAGGCGCCTGCGAAGACTGCCACGCGGTCTACAGGAAGTACCAGGACCGCTGCCGCAGGTGATGCCGACGCGGCGCCGGAAGGCCCGCATTCCACCGGCGATCGGGCAGGCATTCGAACTTCATGCGTAGCGCCTTCGAGTGGGTCGACGCGCTTCCCAGCAGCATCGCGCTGCGGGAGTCGCTGAACGCGTACCCGACCATGTTGACGATTCACGTCGTCAGCATGTGCCTGTTCGCCGGCCTCATTGCCTACTGGGACATGCGGCTGGTCGGGCTGACCCTCAGGAAGGTGCCGGTCTCCAACATCCCGACCCGCCTCTTCCCCTGGGCGCTGACCGGCTACGGCATCAACCTGATCACCGGCGGCCTGCTCCTCTACAGCCAGCCGATGCGTTACTACGGCAACTTCTACTTCTGGGCCAAGATGGCGCTGATGCTGGTTGCCGGCATCAACATGTTCTGGTTCCACTACGCGACCTACAAGTCGGTTCAGGCCTGGGACCAGGGCCGGGAGATCCCACTGAACGCCCGGCTGGCCGGCGTCGTCTCCCTGGTGCTGTGGGCGGCCGTCGTGGTGACCGGGCGGATGATGGCCTACAGCGGCCTGATGCCCCAGTGGTGGAACAACCTGAACATCGGCGCCTGAAGGGGCCGCGGAGGATCATCCCATGCTGCAGTCCTTCTTCCAGTGGATGCAGGGCCTTCCGTTCAGCGCCTGGATGCTGGAGGAGACCTGGGCGTCGCCGATCATCCAGTGCGCCCACCTGGTCGCGCTGGTGGCGTTCGCCGGCGCCGTCCTGGTGGTCGACATGCGGCTGCTCGGCCGCGGCCTGATCAAGACGCCGCTCAACCAGCTCGCCCGCGAGATGGACCGCTGGATGATCTGGAGCTTCGTCGCCCTGTTCGTGACCGGCGCGCCCCAGGTCCTGTCGACGGCGCTCAAGCAGTACTACAGCCCGTTCTTCTGGTGGAAGATGCAGATCGTCATCATCGGGCTCCTCTTCAACTTCACGATCCGCCGCCGGGTCGCCTTCGCCGAGGAAGGATCGCTCGGACACTGGCCGAAAGTCGTCGGCTTCCTCTCGATCGGCATGTGGACCGGCGTCTCGGTCTACGCCCGGCTGATCGGGCTGCTGTCCTGAGCACCCGTTCCAGCCTCGCCGTGGCCGTGGCGGCGCTCGCCGCCTCCCTCGCGAGTTCGCCGCTCACCGCTCAGACCGGAGCCTCCGGCGACTGGCCGGCTTTCGGCGGGGATCCCGGCAACAGCAAGTATTCCACGCTAGACGAGATCGACCGCGACAACTTCCAAGACGTTGAGGTCGTCTGGCGCTGGCGGTCGATCGCCGCGGACACCGAGGTCCCGAGCAGCGTGCGACGCGGCCAGTTCAAGGCGATTCCACTCGAGGTCGGCGGCCGGATCTTCGTCTCTACCTCGCTCAGCCAGGTCGCCGCGATCGACGCCGAAAGCGGCCAGACGCTCTGGTCCTACGACCCGGAAAGCTGGCGCGCCGGCCGGCCGGCGAATCTCGGCTTCCAGCACCGCGGCGTCGCCTGGTGGACGGACGGCGAACGGGAGCGGGTACTCATCCCAACGCACGACCGTCGGCTGGTCTCACTCGACGCCGAAACGGGAGAGCCCGATCCCGACTTCGGCGACGGCGGCGGGGTCGAGATGACGCCGCACCTGGGTCGCCAGGTGATGGAGCGCCTGACGACGCACAGTTCGCCGCCGGCAGTCTGCGGCGACACGGTGATCGTCGGCTCGATCGTGGCGGATTTCGCCACTCACAAGGAGTCGCCGCCAGGCTTCGTTCGGGCCTACGACATCCCGACCGGCGACCTCGCCTGGGTCTTCCACACGATCCCGCAAAACGATGAACTCGGCGTAGAGACCTGGGAAGAGGAGTCGTGGCGCTACAGCGGCAACACGAACGTCTGGTCCATGATCACGGTCGACGAGGAGGCGGGAACCGCCTACCTGCCGGTTGGCACGCCGACGAATGATCTCTACGGCGGCCACCGGCTCGGTGACAATCTCTACGCCGAAAGCATCGTCGCGGTCGACTGCAAGACCGGCCAGCGCCAGTGGCACTACCAGTTCGTCCACCACGGCCTCTGGGACTACGACCCCCCGACCGCACCCAACCTGTTCGAGGCGACGGTGGAGGGCGAGCTGGTACGAGGCGTGGTCCAGGTCACCAAGCAGGCTTTCGCCTTCGTCTTCGACCGGGTGAGCGGCAAGCCGGTGTGGGAGATCGAGGAACGAGAGGTGCCGCCAAGCGACGTGCCGGGCGAGCGCGCCGCGCCAACCCAGCCCTTTCCGACCAGGCCGGCCGCCTTCGACCGCCAGGGCATCACCGAAGACGACCTGATCGACTGGACTCCCGAACTCCGCGCCGAGGCGATCGAGATCGCGGCCGACTACGACCTGGTGCCGCTCTACACGCCGCCGCGCTTCGAGGAGTCGGGCAAGCCGACGATCCAGTTGCCGGCCGACGGCGGCGGCGCGAACTGGACCGGCGCCGCGGTCGATCCCGAAACCGGGATCCTCTACGTCGTCTCCCACACACGTTCGGCCAGCGTCTCCCTGACCAGGCCGGATCCGAACCGTTCCGACCTGAACTTCGTGCCGGATCGTTGGTACCGGACCGTCGAGGGGCCGCGTGGACTGCCCCTGATCAAGCCGCCATACGGGCGGATAACGGCGATCGATCTGAACACCGGCGAACACCTGTGGATGGTCCCGCACGGCGTCGGTCCGGTGAACCATCCAGCCATCGCTCACCTTGAGTTCGGCCGGCTTGGAGTCGCCACTCACACCGCGGCGCCCCTGGTCACGCCCACGCTGCTGTTCGTCACCGCGACGAGAGAGCACTCCGGCGACCCGGAAGCGAAAGAACCCGACGTACCGCCCGAGATCAGCGTCTACGACAAGGCGACGGGCGAGTACCTGGGCGGGATCGAGCTGCCCGGCACTCCCAACTCGAACGTGATCAGTTACGAACACGGCGGCCGGCAGTACCTCGCCGTCGCCACCGGCGGCGGCCGGTTTGGAATGGGCGGCGGCGGAGTGAGTCCCGAGCTCGTCGCGCTGGCGCTGCCCCGAGAGGAACCCTCGTCATGAAGCCGAAGCGCACCGCCTTTCTTGCCGTCGGAACGGCATTGCTTCTAGCCGCCGCTACGGTCTCCCAGCCGCCGCCGCGCCGGGCCGAGGCCGCGTACGGAGTCGACGACGCCGCGCTGGTCGGCGCCGCGGGCCGCACCGGCGACTGGCTGACCTACGGCGGCACCTACAAGGAGCAGCGCTACAGCACCCTCGACCAGATCAACGACGGCAACGTGGATCAGCTCGGCATCGCCTGGGTCCAGGAGACGAACACGAAGCGCGGCCTCGAAGCCACCCCGCTGATCGTGGACGGCGTGATGTACGCGACCGGCGCCTGGAACGTGATCTACGCGATGGACGCCGTCACCGGCGAACCACTGTGGACGTACGACCCGGAGGTGCCGCGCTCCATCGCGATGAAGACCTGTTGCGACGCGGTGAACCGCGGCGCCGCTCTCTACCGCGGCAAGGTGATCTCCGCGACCCTCGACGGTCGCCTGATCGCCATCGACGCCGAGACCGGAGAACTCGCCTGGTCCACGATGACGGTGCCCGAGGACTCGATGTACACGATCACCGGGGCGCCGAGAATCGCCAAGGGCAAGGTGATCATCGGCAACAGCGGCGCCGAGTACGGCGTGCGCGGCTACGTCGACGCCTACGACGCGGAGACCGGCGAGCGCGCGTGGCGCTTCTACACCGTGCCGGGCAACCCGACGGACGGCTTCGAGAACGAGGCGATGCGGATGGCCGCCGAGACCTGGACCGGCGAGTGGTGGACGGGAGGAGGCGGCGGCACGGTCTGGGACTCGATCGTCTACGACCCGGAACTCGATCTCCTCTACATCGGCGTCGGCAACGGCGCGCCCTGGGACCGGAACCTGCGGAGTCCCGGCGGCGGCGACAACCTGTTCCTGTCGTCCATCGTCGCGCTCAGGCCCGACACCGGCGAGTACGTCTGGCACTACCAGACGACGCCCGGCGACACCTGGGACTACACCGCCACCCAGCCGATCATGCTCGCCGAGCTGCCGATCGGCGGCCAGGTCCGCCAGGTCCTCATGCAGGCGCCGAAGAACGGCTTCTTCTACGTCCTCGACCGGCGCACCGGCGAGCTGATCTCGGCCGAAGAGTTCGTCACCGTGACCTGGGCCAGTCACGTCGACCTCGCGACCGGGCGGCCCGTCGAGTTGGCTGGCGCCCGCTACACCGACCAGACCGTCAACGTGATGCCGGGGCCGCTCGGCGGCCACAACTGGCATCCCATGGCCTTCAGCCCGAAGACCGGCCTCGTCTACATCCCGGCAATGGAGATGGGGAACTTCTACGTCCCGGATCCGAACTACGAATACACCCCGGGCCAGTGGAACCTCGGCATCCGAGCGGCCGCGCCCGAGGACATCCCCCAGGGGATCGTCGACGCCACCGGCCTCTCAGGCCAGTTGCTGGCCGAGGACGCGCCGCCGGCCCTGCTCTCGGGCCACCTGCTGGCCTGGGATCCGGTGGCGCAGCGCGAAGTCTGGCGCGCGCAGTACACGATGCCGTGGTCCGGCGGCACGCTCGCCACCGCGGGCAACCTCGTCTTCCAGGGCACGCCCTTCGGCCAGTTGACGGCCTACCGGGCCGACGACGGCGAGAAGCTCTGGGAGAGCTACACGGGCAGCGGCGTCATCGCCCCGCCGATCACCTTCGAAAGCGGCGGCACCCAGTACATCGCGGTGATGTCCGGCTGGGGCGGCGCCTTCGGCATCGTCGGCAGCCGGTCCGCCCGCCAGGCGGTCGAGAGCGAAGGCCGGATCCTCGTCTACGCCCTCGGCGCCACCGGCCGGGCGATCGAGCGCCAGGAACGCCGCGAGATCCGGGTCGCCCGGGTCGACCACGGCGCCACGACGGAAGACATCGACGCCGGCCGCCGTCTGTTCAACCAGTACTGCCTGGTCTGCCACGGCTACGGCGCGGTTTCCGGCGGCGTCACGCCGGACCTCCGGCAGTCGTCGCAACGGGTCTTCGACTCCTACGAGGCGGCGCTGCTCGAGGGCGCCCTCGTCGACGTCGGCATGCCGAGCTTCGCGCCCGTCCTCGACCGCGACGACGTCGCCCTGCTCAAGGCCTACGTGCTCCACCGACGCAACATGCTCGCCGACGAGCAGGCTGCCGCGGCCCCGTGATCGAGAGCTGGCGGCGGTACCTGCTGTACATCCTGCTCTTCGGAGCAGTGGGGCTACTCGCGGAGTTGTATCTGCTGGACCACTACCAGGACTGGAGGCAGTGGATCCCGCTGGTGCTCATCGTCGCCGGAGCCGGTGCTGGCGGTTTGCTGGCCCTGCGGCCTTCCCAGGCAGCAGTGCGGACATTCCGGGTTCTGCTGGCGGCATACGTTCCGGCCGGACTACTTGGCATCTACTTCCACTTCCAGTCGAACGTCGAGTTCGAGCAGGAGCTGCACCCGAACTCCGGCGGGCTCGAACTCGTCGCGGAGAGTCTCGGCGGCGCCATGCCGACGCTGGCGCCAGGAACGATGATCCTGCTCGGCCTGCTCGGTATACTCGTTTGCCTCCAGCACCCGGCGGCCGGCAGATCCGCCGCCCCGTCATCGGACGGTGACGCGGCGGAACCTGCCGCCCCGCACAACTAGCAAGAACCTACAAGAGGACGAATCCCCAGATGAAGCGCTCGGCCCTAATGTGGACCGCGACAGTCCTGTTCCTCGCCGCCCTGCCTGCCACGGCACAGGTCGGCGCCAACCACGGTCTTCTCAACCCCAACCTCGCCAGCGAGGAGCAACTCGCCGCCGCCCCTGGTCTCGACGCCGACGCAGTCGCCGCGATCCTCGAAGGCCGTCCCTTCCTGCGCGCCGCCGACCTCCACGCCGTCGTGTCCGCACACGTCGCCGAGGACGGCTTCGACGCGATCTACGGCGCGATCTGGGTCCCGATCGACCTGAACGACGCGACCTCCGAGGAGATCGGTCTCATCCCCGGCGTCGGACGGCGAATGACCCACGAGTTCGAGGAGTACCGCCCGTACACCGCGTTGGCCCAGTTCCACCGGGAGATCGGCAAGTACGTCGACGACGACGAGGTAGCGCGCCTCGCCCAGTACGTCTACGTCCGCATCGACCTGAACACCGCCTCGGGCGAGGACATCCTGAGCATCCCAGGCGTCGGCCGCCGGATGCGGCACGAGTTCGAGGAGTACCGCCCCTACGAGGCGATGGCCCAGTTCCGCCGCGAGATCGGCAAGTACGTCGATGACGAGGAGGTCGAGCGGCTCGCCCGCTACGTCGAGATCCGGTAGCGCCCCTCTACGTCGGGCCGAACACCGGCAGCGCCGGGAACTCGCCCTTGAGGACGGCCGAGGCGTCGTCCATGCCCATCCAGCCCTCGATCATCGACGCGTAGACGCGCCGGAAGTCGGTCGTCATCTTCAGGTTGCCGTCGTCGAGATCAGTGAGATCAGGGGTGTCGCCGTAGAAGCCGCCGGCGACGCCCTTGCCGGCGACGAACATCGGGCCGGCGGTGCCGTGGTCCGTGCCGAGACTCGCGTTCTCCTCCACCCGCCGGCCGAACTCGGTGAACATGAGGACCGCCACGTCGTCGGCCCGGCCGATCCGCTCGATGTCGCGCAGGAAGCCGGCGACCGCGTCGGACATGTACATCAGCAGCCGGGCATGGGTGTCCGCCTGGTGGACGTGGGTGTCGAAGGAGTTGCCGCGGAAGCTGACGTAGTAGATGCGGGTCGGCAGTTCGGCCTGGATCAGGGCCGCGACCTTGCGCAGGTCGGCGCCGAGGCCGCCGATGCCGTAGTCGACCGGGGTCCGGTAACCCGACCAGGCGTCGCGCACGAGAGCCGCGCTCGACGCGGCGTTCGAGGCCGTGCCCCGCAGGAAGTCAAGCGCGTCGTTGCCGCTCGGGTCGTCCGCGCCGAAGTGTTCGAGCGCGTTCTTCTCGCCGTCCGTCCCCTGGCGCCGGAGCCGTCCCGGATCGTCGAACACGAGCGGCGAGTGCCGGGCGGCGCGCACGGCAAGGGACTGCGAACTGGCCACGTTGACGATGTAGTTCGGTGTGCCGTCCGGCCCGTGATCGTCGGCGAGACGGCCGAGCCAGCCGAGCGCCTCGCCGCCGTTCGGCACGCCCGTGTGCCAGAAACCCATCGACGAGAAGTGGGACAGGCTCGGGTTCGGGTAGCCGCAGCCCTCGACCACCGCCAGGTTTCCGTCCTTGTACAGGCCCTCCATGCCGACGAGCGACGGGTGGAACCCGGCCTCCTCGGTGAGCGCAATCGCCCGCTTCGGGCGGATGCCCAGGTTAGGACGCACCCGGTAGTACTCGTCGTTCCGGAACGGGATGACGGTGTTCAGACCATCGTTGCCGCCGGAGAGTTCGACGACGACCAGAGTGCGCCCCGATGCGTCCGAGATCCCGGACCGCAATTCCTCGAGCGCCAGCGCCGCGGACGTGCGACCGAGAACCGCCGGCAGACCGGCGGCGACGCCGAGTCCAAGGAGGCCGCGGTGCAGGAAGTCGCGCCGCGAACAGCCGCAGGGTAGTCGTTCAGCCATCGGGGAACTCCTCTATCCCAACTGATACTCGGGCGAACTGAAGACGAGGTAGAGCGTCGAGCGTAGCGCTTCCTCGACTTTCTCGGACGCGCCCGGGGCCTGTGCGTTCAGGCCGGTCGACTCCAGCTCGCGTTCGAGGTGCCGCACCAGCGCCGCGCGCCCCTGACCGGTCAGCGGAACACGCAGGAAGCGGTTCAGGAGATGGTCGACCGCTCCCTCGGCATCCGTGGCGCCGGCCGCCAGCACGATGGCCCGCACGTCGACATCCAGAACGTGGCGCGGCACGAGCTTCACCCGTTCGTAGGCCACGACGTAGCCGCGATAGCCGCCGTAGCGGGTGTTGTACTCCTCGTCCGCATCGGCCATCGCGTTCGACGCGGCATCGCCCTGCTTCGTTGCCGCCGTGATCGTCATGCCCCGAGCCAGGCGCTCGCCGACCTGGCGGTAGATCCCGGGCATCCGCCGGTCCGGATGGCCGAACTCTCCGAGCGCGGGCGGGAAGAGGACCGAGCGCATCGCGTTGCCGCGCTCGAGCAGCGTCGCCGGCGTGATCCAGGTCCGTCCGCCGGCCCAGCCGGCCACGTTCGGCGGATAGAGCAGTTGCTGGCCCAGGCGACCGGTGAGGCTGTTCATGTCGGGCACCGTGGGCGCCTTCGGCACGCCGAGCTTGCGGTAGGTCGACACGAACAGCGCGACCGGGCTCTTGATCTGCGTCGCGACCGACGGCGGGCTGTAGAAGTCCCGCGAGGAGAGGATCGTCCGCAGCAGCGCCTTCAGTTCGTATCCCGATTCCCGCAGGCGGCGGCCCAGTTCAACCTGGAGAGCCGGGTCGAGGTCCTCCCGCACGAGGTAGCGGTAGACCTTGCCGGCGATGAACTCGCCGGTCGCCGGCTGCTCGAGGATGATGTCGAGCACTTCCTCGCCGCCCAGGTTGCCTTCGCGCCCCAGGAAGGTCTTCGGGCCGTCGTCGTGGAGTTCGGCGTCGAACCGGTAGTCGAGCACGTCGTTCGTCCAGCCGGTGAACGCCCGCGACGCCTCCCGGATGTCCTGCTCGGTGTAGTTGCCGACCCCCATCGTGAACAGTTCGAGCAGTTCGCGGCCGAAGTTCTCGTTCGGGTGGTCCTTCACGTTTTCCCGGTTGTCCAGGTAGACCAGCATCGCGGGATCGCGCATCACCGCGAGCACCAGGCTCTTGAAGTCCGCCGTGGCATGACTGCGGAGCGTCCGGTTCTGCACGTGCATCTTCCGGGCGTCGCGGACCTTGACCTCGGAGGTCGCGAAGTGGTCGTGCCAGAAGAGGGTCATCTTCTCTTCGAGCGGCCGCGGCGTGACCACCATCCGGTCGGCCCACCACAGCGCCAGCCGCCGGGTCTCCAGCACGTTGCTGCGCAGTCCGTAGAAGAACTTGTCGACCACCGGCTGGATCGGCCGCGACGAACCCTCGGGGAGAACGTCGACGCCGAGTGCCCGTCCATGCCGCCGCGCCCGCCGTACCGCCGCCGCCCGGCTGGGCGGGAACGGGTCCATTCCCGGATCCCAGATCCCGGATGCGTCGAACGGCGCAAGGTCCGAAGCATCGACCGCCTCGTAGTCCACGAGCCGGGCGACCGCGCCCCCCAGCCCGAGCTGGGCGAGTTCCTCGATCTCCGCCGGCGTGCCGCCGAAACCGGCCCGCTCCAGCAGGTGGGCCGCCTGCTCGTATCCGAAGTCAGCCTCGGCCAGCGGTTCCAGATCGCCGACCCAGGCGTGGCCCGCTGAATCGACCGGAGCGCCCAGGGCGGCCAAGGGCAGCGCGAGCGCAATCGCCGCCGCGGACCAGCTTCCTCGAAAGGCGCGGTGCTTCAACCCGGTATCCCCTCAGGTCAGAGTGAGAAGGCGGTGTCGATGATAGCGCCTGGAGGCGACGCGCCGGGCGGGCTGCCCGACCCCCCAACTCAGGAGTGGCCGAGCGAGAGCAGGTTCTCCACCGGCTGGTACAGCTCCTCCAGGTAGGCGACATCCTCCGCGTCGAGTTCGATCGCCGCCGCCTCGACGAGCTGCTCGATCTGGGAGATCTTCGACACGCCGACCACTGGCGACGTGACCTCGGGCTTGTTCACCAGCCAGGCGAGGGAGATCTGGGCCGGCGTGCGGCCGTACTTCTTCGCCACTTCGACCACGCGATCCGCGATGTCGAACGTGGCCGCGCCACGGTAGAGCATCTCCGTGCGCGCCCGGTCGCCGCCCTTCGAGCGGTCCGTGCCGCCCTCATCGAAGCTCCCCCTGTAGGAGCCGGTCAGGATGCCTCGCGCCAGCGGCGACCACGGCGTCAGCGCCACGCCCGTCCGGGCACAGTACGGGTTCATCTCCCGCTCTTCCTCCCGGTAGACCAGGTTGTAGTGGTTCTGCATCGAGACGAACTCGGTCCAGCCGTTCCGCTGCGCGGTCATCTGGAGTTCGACGAACTGCCAGGCGAACATGGACGAGGCGCCCAGGTAGAGCGCCTTTCCGGCCTTGACCACGTCATGCAGCGCTTCCATCGTCTCCTCGATCGGCGCCCTGACCTGACCGGGTATCCCGTGCGGGTGGCGGTGGATGATCAACTGGTCGACGTAGTCGAGCCCCAGGCGCTCCAGGCAACCGTCGACGCCCTCCATGACGTGCTTGCGGGACAGCCCGCCCTGGTTCGGAGACCGCCCCATTGGCATGGAGACCTTGGTCGCGATCACGTACTCGTCGCGCGGCAGCAGCTCGCGCAGCAGGGAGCCGACCACCCGCTCGCAGGCGCCGATGCCATAGATGTCCGCGCAGTCGAAGTAGAAGAGGCCGCGCTCGATCGCGGCCTGAAAGATCGGCCGCGAAGCGTCGATATCGAGCGTCCAGTCGCCCTGGTGGCCGCGGCCCGGCTCACCGAAGTTCATCGTCCCCAGGCACAACTCGGACACCCGGAGTCCGCACTTCCGTCCCAGTTGAACCGCCTTCAACACGTTCCCGCCTTCGCTCATTCGGCCACCTCCACGTCCCATGCGGCGTGAGTCCGCCGCCACGGGCCGCGACGATAGCCCACCGGGCCGCCGGCTATGCTGCCGCCCTCCACCACGAAAGGACGACAACGATGAGGTCACTCCGAGTCGCTCTGGGCCTGCTGGGCGCGGCAGCCGCCGCGCTCGGCGCCCAGGCTCCCGACACCTACTCGCCCGCCGCCGCCACGAACCACCCCACCCGGGTTTTCTGGGGCGACACCCACGTCCATACCAGCTTCTCCTCGGGCGACGCGAACATGGTCGGGACGAACGACGCGGACCCGAGCATCGCCTACCGGTTCGCGCGCGGCGAGGTGGTCGAGGGGCGAAACGGCATGCCGGTCCGCCTGCGCCGGCCGCTCGACTTCCTGGTCATCGCCGACCACGCCGAGAGCCTGGGCGTCAGCTTCAGCGTCCAGTCCGGGGACCCGGCCCTGCTGGCCGAGGAGATCGGCCGGCAGCTCCGCGAGGCCTGGCTCGAAGTGCGCGAGCGCCTGGGTTCCTACGACGAGCGGCGGGCCTTCAACGCCGAGGTCAGCGCCACCGGCCGCGCTGTGAGCGCGCCCTACCGGCAGACAGTATGGCAACGGGTCGCCGCCCTGGCCGACCAGTACAACGAGCCTGGACGCTTCACCGCCTTCGCCGGCTACGAGTGGACCTCGATCGGCTCCTACCGGCAGACCTTCGGCAACCTTCACCGGGTCGTCGTCTTCCGCGACGACTCGTCGAAGACCGGCACGATCATTCCCTTCAGCGCCTACGACAGCCGGAACCCGGAGGACTTGTGGCGCTTCCTGGCCCGCTACGAACAGACGACCGGCGGCCAGGTGCTGGCGATCCCCCACAACGGCAACATGAGCAACGGCGAAATGTTCGGGCTCACGAACTTCGAGGACGAACCGCTGACCGCCGCCTATGCCCGCACGCGGCAACGCTGGGAACCCCTCTACGAGGTGACCCAGATCAAGGGCGACAGCGAGACGCACCCGGTGCTCTCCCCCACCGACGAGTTCGCGGACTTCGAGACCTGGAGCAGCTGGGCCGGGCGAACGACCGAACCGGGCGACCATCCCTGCTGCCGGCAGACCTGGGGCCCCGAGAGCATGGGCGCGCTCAAGGAGGGCGAGTACGCGCGGTCCGGCCTGAAGCGCGGCCTCAGGCTCCGCGCGGACCTGGGCGTCAACCCCTTCAAGTTCGGGCTGATCGGCAGCACCGACTCTCACACCTCTCTCGCCACCGCGGACAGCGACGACTTCTGGGGCAAGTACTCGTCGACCTTCCCCTCGCCGACCCGCATGCTGGAACCCATGGTCGGCGTCTGGCCGTCGCCGATGAACTGGGAGACCTCGGCTTCAGGCTACGCCGCGGTGTGGGCGGAGCGGAACACGCGCGAGGCCATCTTCGCCGCGATGAAACGGCGCGAGGTCTACGCCACCACGGGACCGCGGATCGTCGTCCGTTTCTTCGGCGGCTGGGACTTCGAGGACGGCGACGCCGACCGCTCCGACGCCGCCTCGATCGGCTACGAGCGCGGCGTGCCGATGGGCGGAGACCTGCCACCGGCGCCGGCCGCCGATCGCGGTCCCGCGTTCCTTGTCGGCGCGCTCAGGGACCCGGACGGCGCGAACCTCGACCGGATCCAGATCGTCAAGGGCTGGCTCGACGCCGCCGGCGACCTCCACGAGCAGGTCCACGAGGTCGCCCTCTCGGACGGCCGCGAAGTCGGACCGGACGGCAAGGCGCCGGCGATCGGTTCCACCGTCGACGTCGCGAACGCGTCCTGGGAGAACACGATCGGCGCCGTGGAACTCACCGCCGTCTGGCGCGACCCCGACTTCGACCCCGCCGAAGCGGCCTTCTACTACGCCCGCGTGATCGAGATCCCGACTCCGCGCTGGACGGCCTACGACGCGAAGTACTTCGGCATCGAGGTTCCGCCGGAGGAGATTCCCATGATCATCCAGGAACGCGCCTACACGTCGCCGATCTGGTACACGCCGGAGTAGCTGCCGCGGCGTCCCGGCCCACCGGGCCTGGGCCGCAGGACTGGGTGCGCCGGCGTCCTCGCCGGCTTCCGAGGAAAACCCGCCGCGAAGCGGCGACCATCCTGCGGCGCCTGGCCGCGAACCCGGCTCAGTCGTCGGCACCGCACGGGAAGGCCTCAAGCTCGAACCGCGTCGCAAAGGGCGAGCCCTCGGGATGCTCGTAGGTCTTCACCGCACCGGACTCGCGGTCCGTTACCTTGATCCCGACGCCAACATCGGTCAACCCGCCCATCAGCACCCATCGGTGCCCGTTCTCACGACAACCGTCCAGTACCTTGACGACCAACTCGACGTTGCCCGGGCTGAAGAACCAGAACATGCCCGTGTCCGGAGTGCGGGGGATGACGGTGCCTGCGCCCGATCGGCCGCCGGTCTGCCAGTTCGCCCGGATTTCGAAGCGTGAATCCTGGAGACAGAGCGAAGTCTCGCCGCCGACACAGGCGGAGCCTGCCTGGAACTCGCTGTCGTAGCGGATCGGGCCCGACGGCCGGACCGGGCCCTTCGCGCTCGATTCCGGATCACTCGATTCCGGATCACAGGAAGCGAACGCCTCCGTATCCCGTATCGGTTCGAACAGCCGGCCCAGGGGATTCAGCCAGGTCTTTCGGGCTCCGCTCCTCCGGTCACGAACCGTCGTGGTCACCTCGACATCCGTCAAACCGGCGGCAAAGAACCAGTAGTGGCCGTTGTTCGCGCAGCCGTCCAGCACCTTGACCACCATCTCGATGTTCGCCGGCTCGAAGAACCAGAAGTCCCCGCTCTCGGCAGTCAGTCTGTGGGCGACACCGCGGCCGGACTTGCCGTTGGCGGCACGCCACTCGACCTGGACGTCGAAGTCTCCGACGCACAGGACGTCCTCGTCACTGCACTCGGCCAGGACCGGTGGCTCAGGGTCCGGGGCCGGATCGGGCGGCGACCCGGTGACCGCGGCCTCGCACGGCGAAGGCTCCACCGGCGGTTTCGCCTCGGAGGAGAGGTACACGACGAAGCCGTCGTGGTCCGCGGCGAAGAGAACGTTCGTCGCATCGTCCTCGTTGTGTCGCGCGGCGTCCGCATTGCCGCGCGCGTACTGGATGTCCACGACGTGCCGTTCCAACGACTGGTTCACCAGCGCGTGGTCCAGCACCTGGGCGTTGCCGCCAAAGAGGAACGAGTACTTCTCCGAGTCCGGCACACGGTCGATCAGGTTGCACAGATCCCTGGTGACGAGATCGGGACCGGTCATCAGGTTCTCGGTCGGCGTCACCCGCCCCCTGATCTGGCCGACGACGTCGACGTAGCCGTCGGTGAACTGGAACGCGTTGAAGTCGCCGACGGCGATCACCTTCGAGTCCTGAAGCGACTCGACGAGCCGCGCCACGGACTGCGCCTGCTCCAGGCGCTTGGTACGAACCCACTCCCCTCGCGCCGCGTCGTCGACATCAATCAACGAGCGGTTGTGGACTGCCACCACGGAGAACGCCAAGCCACCCGCCGACGCCTCGATCACGATCGGCGGCCGGTCGTGGAGGCGATCGACCGTCCCGTCGCGCGGATCCAGGAACGTCTCGTTCCGGCCATGCTCGGTGACCCGGTCGACAGTCACGCCGGAGCGCACCAGGAAACCCACCGCTCCGGATCTGCCCGGCGCCTCGACATAGGCCGTGTAGAGCACGTTCGCGTCGTCGTCCCGGATGCGCGCCGCGAGGTTTCGCAGTGCCGCCAGGCCGCCAACCTCCTGCACGGCGACGATGTCGGGCGAACGGAGCACCTCGCGAACGAGACGCGACAACTTGGCCAGCTTGGCCGAACCGGCGTCCTCGCGCAGGTTCAGCAGGTTCTGCGACGCCACCGTGATCTCACGGCCGGCCTTCGTCCGGACCGCGCGCGGCAACTCCTCGGCCTCGCTTCGCACCGTCAGCTCGGTCGGCCACATCTCGTACCCGCCGAACTCGTAGCCGAGCACGCCGGTCGCAGTGAAGGCCGTACCGGGAACCCAGGACAGGTTCGGCAGGCCGAGCTTGTCCGGGTCGAGTTCGAACACCTCGGGGTTCCCGTCCCAGACCGGAAGACCCGGTCGGCCGGGATACTCGATGCCAGGCTCCCGAAAGCCACGGGAGGATGTCGAAGTGACGTACATCTCGGCTACCGGATCCGAGCTGAAGTGCTGACTGCCACTGGACACCGTCCCGGTCGCGATCCGGATACGCATGCCCTCGTAGCACTCGTACTCCCTGCGGCAACTCGGGCTCGCAGGGTCCGGGGACGGTCGAGTGGCGTTGAACTCCACCGCTGCGGGTAGCGGCTGATTGCTGGCGTCGATGCTGACCGAGCCTCCGCCAACCGTTGCATCGATCCGCGTGAAGCCGTGGAACTCCTCGACGGCGCCGAGGACATCGACCCGATCGCCGACGCGGACCGGGGGTGCTCCGCGGTGGCGCACGAAGACGGCGTCCGACGTGTCCGCATCGTTGTCGCTGCGCGTGGACGGGGTCTGGATGAAGAAGCCGCCGGCTCCGACCGCGGTGACGACGTTGTCGTTCGTCCTCACCGTCACGCCCGCCCGGGGACTGGACAGCCCGCGGCCCTGGATCTCGTGGATTTCATGGACCACGACCTGCCCGAGCCCCGCCCCCGGGCAGGCCGACGCCACGACGAGGCCGAACACGAGGCTCGGCGCGAGACGTTCGAAGCCGAACAGCCTCGCGCCCGGCTTGCTGTCGGCCACCGTCACGCGACCTCCTAGTTCCCACTCAGACTGCGGAGGATCTCGCGCGCTCTCGTGTGATCCGGGTCGATCCGGAGCGCCTGCTCCAAATGCCTCAAACCCTCTTCGGCGCGCCCCGTCTTGATGTAGGCGATCGTGAGGAGGGCATAGGCGTCGGCCCGGCCGGCATCGATCTCGATCGCCCGTTCGAGCGCGGCCGCCGCGTCGGCGTTGCGGTCGGCGAGACCGTAGAGCACGCCCAGGTTGAGGTGGGCGTCGTACGAGTCCGGATCGAGCCGCAGCACTTCACGATAGAGGCGCTCCGCGGACTGATGGTCGCCTTCCGCCAGCCGCTCGTTCGCGGTTCGGATCATCGTCTGGGCATCCCGCACCAGGACCAGGACGGCCTGCATCATCGGGTCTTCGAGGCTTGGGACCTCGGCTTCCTCCAGGCCGCGAAGCAACTCTTCGGCACGCGCGGCGTTGCCGAGCTGCCGCTCCGTCATCGCGAGGAGGTAACGCGTCTCTCGATGCCGGGGGTCGACCGCCAGGGCCGAGCGCAGGTGTTCGGCGGCCTCCTCGAAGAGTCCGCGACGTCGCGCCGTCTTGCCCAGGCCGAGTTCACCCCAGGGAGCGGCCGGCGCCGCCGACCGCGCCGCCCGGAAAGCCGCGTCCGCTCCGTCGAGGTCGCCGGCCGCGAGCAACGCGTTGCCGAGCCGCACACGAGCCGCCCAGTACGAGGGACGGAGTTCGAGAACGCGTTCGAAACGGCGTGCAGCCTCGATGTGCGCGCCGCGGCCAGCGGCGAGAAAGCCGAGGTAGTACGGCCATTCCGCAGTCCCCGGATCGAGGTCCGCGGCGCGTTCGTAGCAACGGCGCGCCTGGTCGAGGTAGCGGTGCGCCTGGTAGAGGCGACCCAGACCGCCAACCGCGCGGCCGCTCGCGGGGTCGCGTTCCACGGCCGCCACCGCGTCGCGGACCGCGGTGGCGAAGCCAGGGTCGAGTTCGCTGAGGTTCGGAATGCGGGGGATGTCGTGAACAACCGGCCCCTGTGGCGCCGGCTCGCTGCATGCCAGCAGCAGCGAGGCCAGGGAAGCCAGAAAGGCCCAGCGCTCACGTCGCGTCACGGCAGACTCCCTCCGCGGGCGCGGTGCCGCCAGGCGCGAGCAAACGCAGGATGCTGTTCACCGGCACTCCCGACCGTTCGGTGACCCCGCCGTGCGACCAGCTCACCCTGATGTGATCAACGGCCGGAATGTCACCGAACGCGAAGTGGACCCGCGGATCGTTGGCAGCGGCGAAGCTCTGCGCCGGCCGCGCGTCGCGGGTCCAGCTTCTGTCCCCCGCCCGGACGGTCACCCGCGAGCCGACAGCGGAACGGTCGAGGATGCCGCCGCCGCAGAGGTCGACGATCAGCCACGACTGCCTGTTGCCGACCTCGTTGCGGAGGAGCCTCGCGGGCCCGTCGTTGTTTACGACGACGATGTCCACATCGCCGTCGTTGTCCAGGTCGCCGAACGCCGCGCCACGGCTCACTTCGACCAGTTCCAGGGCAGCGCCGGCCCGGTCCGAGACGTCCTCATAGCCGCCGGAGGGAAGAGACCTCAGCAACTGGTTCGGCTCGCGGTAGTCGAAGGCGGCCGTGTCGCCCGGCGTCACCTTGCCGTTGGCGATGAAGAGGTCGAGATTCCCGTCCCCGTCGAAGTCGAACCAGGACGTGCCGAAGCCCGTGTAGGGCTGGCTGACGCCGCCCAGCCGCACTTCGTCGGTCGCGTCGACGAAGAAACCGGCGCCGTCGTTCCGGTAGAACGTGTTCGTCTCCCCGCTCAGGTGGGTCAGGAACAGGTCGAGGTCGCCATCGCCGTCGGGGTCGGCCACCGCGATGCCCATGCCGGCCTCGGGCTGGCCGAGTTCATTGAGCGCCGCTCCGCGGGGCAGCGCCTCCTCGCGGAAGGCGCCGTCGCCCTGGTTCAACCACAGGTGGTTCACCGCCTGGTCGTTCGCCACGTAGAGGTCGACGATGTCGTCGCCGTCGAGGTCGGCCGCGACGACACCCAGGCCAGGCCCGGCCACCTGCCGGATTCCCGCGGCCTCGCTCACGTCGACGAACCGGCCGTTCCCTTCGTTGCGGTAGAGCGTGTCGGCTGCCGGCGCGTATTCAGCCGGATTGCAGTAATTGCGCAGGCCGTTCGGCCCCAGACAGGGGCGCTCCCGGGCGGCGCTCCAGACGACGTAGTTGGCGACGAAGAGGTCCAGATCCAGATCGCCGTCGTAGTCGAAGAAGACGCTGCTGGAAGACCAGGCCGGATCGCCGACGCCGGCCCGTTCCGTCGCATCCTCGAAGACGCCGCCGCCCAGGTTCCGGTAGAGCTTGTTCGGGCCGACGTTCGTCACGTAGAGATCGACCAGGCCGTCCCGGTCGTAGTCGGCCGCGGTAGCCCCGGCGCCGTAACCCGTACCGCCGACGCCGGCGGCTTCCGTCGTGTCTTCGAACGAGCCGTCCCCCAGGTTGCGGTAGAGGCGGTTGCCGGGCTGGTCGGCGGCCGGATCGCCCCCGTTCCCACGGGTTCCCGGTACAGGACCACTCTGGACCAGGTAGATGTCGAGGAGGCCGTCGTCGTCCATGTCGAGCAACGCCCCACCGCCCACCAGGAGCTCGGGGTAGTTGTACTCGCCGGTCGCGCCGCTCCGATGAACGAAGTCCAGCCCCGCTTCGGTCGCGCGCTCGACGAAGATCGCTGTCCGCGGGGGAGCCGCCGATGTCTCCGCACCGCCGTCCGCTTCGCCGCAAGCCCAGACGACCGCGGCCAGACCGACCGAGACAAGCACGAAAGAACGTCGCATGACCGCAGCAGACACTATCCGCCAGTCGTTTCTGCCCCGACTGAATAGACTCGCACCAGGGAGGAACTCGCTTCATGTTCACGTCACCGCAACCCCGTCATCAAGCCCGATGTGCCCGCAGGACGGCCATCGTCGCCTTCATCATCAGCGCCGCACTGGCCCCGATTCCGGCCGCTGCCGCCGAGAAGGACCCGGTCTTCGCCACCCGCGGCAACCTCGCGATCCGCGGCTACGACCCCGTGGCCTACTTCACGGAAGGGGAAGCGGTGAAGGGCCGCAAGGAGTTCACCCTTGGCTGGCAGGGCGCCGACTGGCGTTTCGCAAGCGAGGAAAACCGCGACCTCTTCGCCGACGCCCCGGAGAAGTACGCGCCGCAGTACGGCGGCTACTGCGCCTGGGCTGTGAGCCGCAACTACACCGCGGCCACCGACCCGGATGCCTTCACGGTCGTGGGCGGCAAGCTCTACCTGAACTACAACAGGAAGATCATGGAACAGTGGCTCGAGGACCGCGATGCGAACATCGAGAGCGCCGACGGGAACTGGCCGACGGTGCTGAAGGAGTAGGCGCCTATCCCCGACCGCACCGGCCGCACCGTCACATTCGCCGACCGATGCAGCGACCCGCACGCTGAGGTTCGCAGATGAAGCTCCTCGCCTTCAGCGACATACACCTGGACTCGAAGTTCGGCTGGGCGAGCCGTGACGTCGCCCGCCGGCAGCGCCAGCGGCTTCGCGACGGCGTGAGATGGGCATTCGAGCAGGCCCGGCGCGAGGACGCCGCCGCGGTGCTGATCGGCGGCGACCTGTTCGAGCACGAGCTCGTGTCGCCGGATACGGTCGAGTTTCTCCAGCGGACCTTCGAACGATCGGGCCTGCGGGTGTTCGCGTCTCCCGGGAACCACGACTACGCGGACACGGAGAGCCCATACAGCCGAGTCAACTGGCCGGACAGAGTCCACATCTTCAGCGAGACGCACTTCACGTCGAAGCAACTCGCCGACGGCGTCACGATCTGGGGCGCCGCCCACCGGAAACCTGCCGACACGCCCGGCTTTTTCGACGACGGCTTCCGGATCGACACCTCCCCGAGCGGCGGGGACGGCGTTCACATCGCCGTCTTCCACGGCGAGGAACGCAACGCTGCCTTCCAGGGCAAGCACCGCCACGCCCCGTTCGAGGGCGAGCAGATCGCGGCCGCGGGCTTCGATCACGCGGTCGTCGGGCACTCGCACACCCCGGCCGACCACGCGACCTGGACCCGTCTCGGCTCTCTGGAGCGACTCAAGTTCAATGAGGCCTACGGCAGCGCGGTGATCCTCGAGATCGAGAACGGCCGCGTCTCCGCGCGACGGCTCGAGCCGCGACCGCCCGCGCTCCACAGCCTGAGCGTCGACCTGACCGAGGCGGCGAGCGCCGACGAAGCGCGCGCGCGGGTCGCCGGCGCCCTTGCCGACCTGACCGGAGCGGCTCGTATCCGGCTGACCGGAGAGCCGGACCTGCTCCATCTCCAGGCCGAGGAGTTCGCCGCCGGCGCTTTCGACCCGCCCGAGGGAATCGACCAGGTGTTCGTCGACACCTCCGGCCTGGCTTCCCCGTACGACCTTGCGCAGATCGAGCAGGAGCCGAAGACCGTTCAGGGGATGTTCGTGCAACGTGTTCGAGAGGATGGACTCGACCCGGAGACGGAACGCCTCGTGCTGCTCGCCGGCCTGCGCGCCCTCGACGGCAGGGACATCGGTCTGGTGGACGAACTGCGGATGAGAGCCGCCGACGAGGAAGCGCCCTCGGACCAGGCGCCCACGGCTCCGGCCGGTGGAGGGTCCGAGTGAAGATCCGCCGCGTCCAGGCACACGACTTCGGCAAGCTCTCCGGCACGATGGACCTCGCTGGTGGCTTGACCGTGGTCCACGGCACGAACGAGGCCGGCAAGTCGACCTGGCTGCAGGCGATCTTCGCCGGCCTTTGCGGCCGACGGCGCGGACGCGGCTCGAACACCCTGGAGGAGCGTGAGTTCGAACGACAGTACGAGCCCTGGAACGGAAGGCCCTGGCGAGTCACCGTAAAGCTCCAGCTCGACGACGGCCGCCCGGTGGAGATCCAGCAACGTGACCTGAAGGCGAAGGAAAGCGTGGCCCACGACGCCGACACCGGGCGGCCGATCGGCGACGAGTTGATCTACCGCGGCAGCATCGACGGTTCGAGGTTCCTCGGACTCAACCGCCAGGTGATGCCGTCGACCCTGGTCATCGGGCAGGGCGATATCCAGCGGCTCCGTCAGAAGAAGGGCGACGAAGCCTCGGCGCTCCGTGAAGAACTCCAGCGGGCCGCGGCCTCAGCCGGCGGTGCCGCCACCGCAGTCGAGGCGCTGAGCCGCCTGAAGAAGTACGCGCGCGAGCAGGTCGGTCCAGAGCGCCGCAACTCGACGAGGCCGCTGCAGAGCGCCAACCAGCGCCTGGCCAGGGCCGGCGAGGAACTCGAGAAGGGAAGGCAGCGGCACCAGGAGCGCGCGCAACTGGAAGATGGACTCCAGGCGGCTCGCGACCGAGCGGAGAGGGCGGCGATCGTCGTCGGTCGCTGCCACCAGGCCCGGACGAAGCTCAAGCTGGATCAACTCGAAGCTCTCCTCGCCGAGATCGACCGGCTGGCGGCGTGGTTCCCGAACGGTCGACCCCCGCCCAAGCCGGCCGAGGGACCGGACGCCGCAACGGCGAAGGAACTGCGCGAGGCCGCATTCGAACACCGCAGGCGACCGGAAGCGACCGTCGGTCCCAAGGGTCCCAGCGCCGAGCAGATGGCCCGTGATCTCGCGGAACTTCCCGAGGCGGCCCGAGGCGACCGCGACGTTGCGCCCGAGGTTGCGGAAGCGGCCGGGAAGTGGCGGGAAGCCCGCCAGACTCGTGCCGTGCGCCAGCGGCTCGGACCGGGTGACGCTCCGAAAACAGTCCTCAGCCCGACCGATGAACCGACGGTTCGACGCGCCCTCGCCACTCTGGAACTGCCGCCGCTGGAGCCCCTCGACGACCTGGAGCAGCGGGTCCTCGAACTGACCGAGAAGCACACGCGCTACCAGAGACAGCTCGAAGCCAACTCGGGTTTCGGGAAATGGCCCTGGTGGGGTGGGATCGCCGGCGGTTTCGTTGGTCTCCTGGGAACCCTGGAACTGCTTCCGCGACTGGTGGGAGCCGCCGGCTACCTCCTCATGGTCGCCGCCTTCCTGCTCATCTACCGCGCACAAAGGCGGACTCCACGTCCCAGCACCGCCGAACAGAGGGACCGGGGCATGGAGATGGGCGACGCCCGGATGGAACTCTGGGAGCTGCAACGGGCTCACAAACGTCGCGACGCACAACTGGAAACCGCCGCCCGCGATCTCGCATCACTCGGCCTTGAACCCGACGCGGACGCCGTACGGGACGGACTGGACGCACTCAGACAGTGGGAACGATGGAAGTGGGACCACGCAAGCTGGAAGCAGCGGGTAGCCGCCGCAGAGCAGGACGAGGCGCTAGCCGAGGAGTCCCTGCGCGCGGCGCTGGCCGCTCGCGGTGTGGACGACCACGATGCGACCGCGGCCGAGCTGCTCGACGGCTACGAGAGGAACTGCCGGCGGAACCTCGCACTCGCCGCGGGAACGGACCGGCGAGAGGCTCTGCGCGCACGCATCGAAGCCCGCCGCCAAGTGGAGCAGGCGGCGGCTCGGCAGCGGAAGCAGCGAGAAGAAGCGGAAGCGCGCTTCCGAAAGGCCCTTTCCGCCGCCGGCTTCTCCGCCGACTCCACCGCGGATCCCGACCAGTGGGCGGCCGATTGGCTCGACCAACGCGAAGCCCGTCTCGGCCGACTGCGCACGGACTGGGATCGACTGCAACAGCTCCTCGACGGCCGCAGCCGCGAAGAGGTAGCGGCCGAACGGGAGACGACCGCCACTCGCCTGAACGCGCTTGCCGCCGCTCAGCCCGACATCGCGGAGCTTGAAGGACTCAGCGCCGACGCCCTGGAACAGAAACTGGTCGAAGCGCGCGCCGAGGCGGCAGAAGCCGGCAACCAGGTCAGCAACTACGAAGGCCGGCTCACCGCGGAGATCGAGTTCCCCTCCCTCGCCGAACTCGAGGAAGAGCAGGCCGCCGCCGAGAGCGAGGTGACGCTCCTCCGCCGCGCGGCGGACATCCTTGAGACGGCACAAGAGCACCTGGAGGCGGCCCAGGATCAAGTACACCGGATGCTCGCACCGGATCTGCGGCAGGCGCTGGCCCGACGTCTGAGGAAGGTGACCGCGGGCCGCTACTCGAACGTCCGCATCGACCCCGAGGAAGGCCTGGAAGTCCGTCTCGAGGTGGAAGAAGGGATCTACCGTTCGGCCTCGGAACTGTCGCACGGCACCGTCGACCAGGTCTACCTGCTCCTCCGCATCGCGCTCGCGGAAGCGCTCGGCGACCGGACGGAATCAGCGCCCCTGTTCCTTGACGACGCGACGGTCCACTGCGACACGGACCGAACGATGCGCTTCCTCGAGCTGCTCCTCGAACTGAGCGATGAACGCCAGATCGTGGTCTTCAGCCAGGAGGAGGAGGTCCGGGCATGGGCCTCGGAGCGCCTCGCGGCGCAGCCGCGGCACGGCCTGATCGAGCTCGACGCGAACGGGCTGCCCGTCGGCGACGCGGTCTGCGCCGAACCGGCGGCCGGAAGCGGGCCGCCGGCCGACCCGGACCAGCAGCAGTCCCTCCTATAATCCCCGCCCTATGCCCTCCATGAAGCGTGCGCTCCCCCGCGCTGCGTCGACTCCGCCTCAACTGGCGGACAGCACTAGCCCATGCGCCGGCTGCTGATAGCGAATCGCGGCGAGATCGCGGTACGGATCGCCCGTGCGGCGATGGATCTGGGCATTCACACGGTCGCGATCTACTCCGAGGACGACGCGAACGGACTGCACCTGCGGATCGCCGACGAGGCCATTCAGCTAGGTGGCCGCGGCGTGCCGGCGTATCTGGACATCGAGGACGTCGTCAACCGAACGGTCGAGGCGAGTTGCGACGCAATCCATCCCGGCTACGGCTTCCTGGCCGAGAACGCCGACTTCGCCGCCGCCTGCGCGGAGGCCGGGATCACCTTCGTCGGCCCGCGACCGGAGGTCCTGGAACTGTTCGGCGACAAGGGCCGGGCGCGCGCTGCGTCGACCGAGGCGAACGTGCCGGTGCTGCGCGGAACGGACCGGCCGACGACGCTCGAGGAGACGCGGAAGTTCTTCGCCGGCCTGGGCCAGGGCAAGGCAATGATCATCAAGGCTCTCGCCGGCGGCGGCGGTCGCGGTACCCGCATCGTCACGTCGGCCGACGACATCGAACAGGCCTACGAGCGTTGCGGGTCCGAGGCCGAGCGCTCGTTCGGCAACGGCGGCCTCTACGTCGAGGAACTGATCCCCCGGGCGCGCCACATCGAAGTCCAGCTCCTGGGCGACGAAGATGGCGGGCTGGTCGACTTCGGCGAACGCGAGTGCAGCGCCCAGCGCCGGCACCAGAAGGTGGTCGAGACGGCGCCGGCGCCCAATCTCTCCCCCACCCTGCGAGCCGCGATCATCGAGGCGGCCCTGCGCCTCGGTCGCTCCACGCGCTACAACAGCCTGGGCACCTTCGAGTTCCTGGTCGACGCCGGCGAGGGCCGGGATGACGGCAATGGCGGCAGCCCACACGACGAGGCGGACGGCCGCTTCGCGTTCATCGAGGCGAATGCTCGCCTGCAGGTCGAGCACACGGTCACCGAAGCGGTCACCGGTGTCGACCTGGTTCAGGCTCAACTGCGGCTCGCCGGCGGCGAGACACTCGAGGACCTGGGGCTCGGGACGCCCGACGCCGCCCGCCCCCGAGGCTTCGCGATCCAGGCGCGCGTCAACCTGGAGACCCTGGACGCCGACGGCAACGTGCGGCCGTCCTCCGGCGTCCTCGCCGCCTACGAACCGCCGAGCGGTCCGGGCGTACGGATCGATGGCTGCGGCTATGCGGGCTATGAAGCGAACCCGGCCTTCGACTCCCTGCTCGCCAAGGTGATCGCGCACTCACCCTCGGACGACTTCGCCAGCGCCGTGAAGCGAACCTCGCGAGCGCTCGACGAGTTCCGGATCGGCGGCCCGAACACGAACATCCCCTGGCTGCAGAGCGTTCTCGGCCACCCGGACTTCGCCGCCGGCAACCTGTACACGCGCTGGCTCGACGATCACGCGGGGGAACTGGCCGTGGCCGCGGGCAACGGCCGGAAGAAACGCTTCGTTCCGACCGCGGCCGCCGCCGGCGCAGCGCCGGGAGACGGCGATGTGCCGAGCGACGACGCGCGTGACGGTGGTTTCGCCGGCGCGCGCGTCGACACAGTCGATCCGCTCGCCCTGTTCACGTACGACCAGGAGACCAAGGCCGCTCAGGAGGGTCAACCGGATGCCGCCGACGAAGCGGCGGTTACCGCGGCCGGACTCGAAGGCGCGGTCGGCGTCGTCGCGCCGATCCAGGGCACGATCGTCAGCATCGATGTCGAGGAAGGCGAGGAAGTCCTGCGCGGACAGCAGGTCGCCGTGATCGAGGCGATGAAGATGGAACACGTGCTCCGCTCCGACACGAGCGGCACCGTGGCGCGGGTCACGATGGCCGTCGCCGACACGATCCGCGAGGGCTACCCCCTGGTCTTCGTCGAGGCGGCCGAGGGCGGCGAGGCGGCCGACTCAGCCGAGGAGATCGATCCGGACTACATTCGCCCGGATCTCGCCGAGAACTATGCTCGCCACGCCTACACCCTGGACGAGAACCGGCCTGAAGCCGTTGCCCGCCGTCGCCGTTTCGGCTTCCAGACGCCCCGGGAGAACATCGAGCAACTCGTCGATCCCGGGTCCTTCAAAGAGTACTGGCCGCTGATCGTGGCGCGGCAGCACCAGAAGTACAGCGACGAGAAGCTGCGGCAGTACACCCCTGCCGACGGTGTGGTGGCCGGCACCGCGTCGATCAACGGCGACCTCTTCGACGACGAGCACTCCCGGGCGATGGTCCTCTCCTACGACTACACCGTCCTCGCCGGCACCCAGGGCGGCCGCAACCACTACAAGCAGGACCGCCTGTTCGACCTGGCGAATCGCTTCCGGCTGCCCCTCGTGTTCTTCACCGAGGGCGGCGGAGGCCGGCCGGGCGACGACTACACCGGACCCCGGGTGGCCTTCGATACCTACACCTTCACCCAGTTCTCCAAGCTCTCGGGGCTCATTCCCCTGGTCGGCGTGAACAACGGCCGCTGCTTCGCGGGCAACACCGCCCTGCTCGCCTGCTGCGACGTGATCATCGCCACCGAATCGTCGACCATCGCGATGGGCGGCCCGGCGATGATCGAGGGGGGCGGCCTGGGCGTCTACACGCCGGAGGAAGTCGGCCCGATGTCCTTCCAGGTCCCGAACGGCGTCGTCGACATCCTGGTCAAGGACGAGGAAGCGGCCGTCGAGACAACGAAGAAGTACCTCTCCTACTTCCAGGGACCGGTCGAAGAGTGGAAGGCCCACGACCAGCGCCCCCTGCGCCACGTGATTCCGGAGAACCGGCTCCGCCTCTACGACATGCAGGAGATCGTCCACACGCTGGCCGACGTCGACTCGGTACTGGAGATCCGGCCCAAGTTCGGGATCGGCGTGATCACCGCCTTCATCCGCATCGAGGGCAAACCGCTCGGCGTGATCGCGAACAACCCGCACCACCTGGCCGGAGCGATCGACTCCGACGGGGCGGACAAGGGCGCCCGCTTCCTGCAGCTCTGCGACGCCTTCGACATCCCGGTGCTCAGCCTGATGGACTGTCCGGGAATCATGGTCGGCCCGGACCACGAGAAGACGGCCCTGGTCCGTCACTGCGCGCGCATGTTCAACACCGGCGCCAACCTCTCGGTGCCGATGTTCGGGGTCGTCGTACGCAAGGCCTACGGTCTCGGTGTGCAGGCGATGTGCGGCGCGAGTGCGCTGGTCGGCTTCTTCACTGTCGGCTGGCCGACAGCCGAGTTCGCCGGCATGAACATCGAGGGCGCGGTCAAGCTCGGCTACCGCAAGGAGCTCGCCGCGATCGAGGATCCCGAGGAACGCCGGCTCGAGTTCGACCGGCGCGTCGAGGCCTCCTACGAGCGCGCCAAGGCGGTCAACGCAGCAACCGGAGGCGGTCTCGACGACGTGATCGACCCTGCCGACACCCGCTCCTGGATCACGGAGAGCATGAAGCGGCTGCCTCCGCCACCGCCCCGGACCGGCAAGAAGCGGCCCTACATCGATACCTGGTAGCCGGCAGCCACCCGGCCCCAGGCCCACCCACACCTTTCACCTTCGACCGACCCGAGGGCCCACCCGCATGTCATATGAACCACCCAAGGTCTGGAAGTGGGACGCCGAAAGCGGCGGCCGCTTCGCGAAGATCAACCGGCCGATCGCCGGCTCCACCCACGAGAAGGAGCTGCCCGTCGGCGACCACCCCTTCCAGCTCTACTCGCTGGCCACACCGAACGGCGTCAAGGTCACGGTGATGTTCGAAGAGCTGCTGGCCCTCGGACACAGCGGCGCCGAGTACGACGCGTACCTCGTCAACATCGGAGAAGGCAACCAGTTCTCGAGCGGCTTCGTCGCGGTCAACCCGAACTCCAAGATCCCGGCGCTCCTCGACCGGAGCACGGAGCCGGCGACGCGCGTCTTCGAGTCCGCCGCGATCCTCCTCTACCTGGCCGAGAAGTTCGGCGAGTTTCTACCCACGGATCATGCGGCGCGCACGGAGTGCCTGTGCTGGCTGTTCTGGCAGATGGGGAGCGCGCCCTACCTGGGCGGCGGCTTCGGCCACTTCTACGCTTACGCCCCCGAGAAGTTCGAGTACGCGATCAACCGCTTCACGATGGAAGTCAAGCGCCAGCTCGACGTGCTGGACCGCCACCTGGCCGACTCCGAGTACATGGCGGGCAGCGAGTACACGATCGCCGACATGGCGATCTGGCCCTGGTACGGAGCGCTGGCCGCCGGCAAGCTCTACGGCTCAGCCGAGTTCATCGAAGCTCACACCTACGAGCACGTGAACCGGTGGTCAAGGGAGATCGCCGGCCGCCCGGCGGTCAAGCGCGGGCAAATGGTGAACCGGGCCTTCGGCCCGCCGAAGAAGCAACTCCGCGAACGGCACGCCGCCAGCGACTTCGAGACGAGGACCCAGGACAAGCTCGAGCCGACTGAAGAGGACTAACGCCAGCGATCAGCGGGCAAGCGAGCGGCACCCGATCAAGTGTCGGCAGGGTCGACACGAAGCACGATCGCTCATCGGCGAGGCAGCGTTGTAGGCTCCGCCCCCAGCCCGCACATCGATGCCCCTCTTCCCCCTCGCAGAGCTGCGCGGCGAGCGCAGGCTCGCCGTCCGCCTGGACGCCGATCTGTCGTCGGACCTTCATCCCGACGCTGAGGTCGTCGTAGGCACTGACCCGTTCGGCGTCGGACTGCAGGTTCTGATCGCGGACTGGGCCGGACCGGGAGCGCCTTCCATCGGTGTGCTGCGCCGACTGCACGCCTGGAGACAGGCCAAGAAGGCCTTCCCCCTCGTGGTCGTGATCCGTCAACGGGATTCCGGTGGCTTCCAGCGGGCCGCATCGCCCGAACCGCACGCGGCGAGTTCGCTCCGCGAGTCCACTTCGTCCGCCGTCCAGACAGACCAGTCTCCGCACGCGCCGCCAGCACTCCTCACCGACCGAGGCGATGGTCCATCCGTGACGCAAACCTGGCTTGACTCGCGCCGGCCCCTGAGAGCGCCCGCCGACACAAGAGTCTGCCTTCTGGGCCCGAACGCCGACACATCGGCGAGGCTCCCCGAAAGCCAGGCGGTGAGAATGCTGCGCGCCACCCTGGACGAGAGCACGGGCGCGGCGGCCCGAAGGCGGATCACCGGCCTGCTCGGCTCCGCGGGTAGCGAAAGCGATCGCCCGGGACTCACCAACAGCGGACTGTTCTCGTCCCACTACCTGTTCAGCACGCTGCCGCAAGAGCAGCGCTGGGAGGAGGCGCGCGAGCGGGCCCGTCCCCTGCTGGGGATGCGCGGCCACACGCTGATCCGCGGCCTCGGTTTCAAGATCCAGGATCGCCTCGCTCATGCCCTGGTCCTCGCCACCGAGCGCGACGAGCAACGCGCCGTGGCCGTGCTCCTGGACCGGAACGAGACCTTCGAGGCCGAGAGTGCCCGGCTCGGACAGTCGCCGGCGGGCTACGGGCTGGCCAAGGCACGCCAACGGAACGCGGACTGGCTGATTCTCATGCGAGGCGACCAGCTCCGCCTCTACTCGGCCGAGGCAGGCGTGGGCGTGGGGAGCCGCAGTCGCGTCGAGACCTGGCTGGAACTTGATCTGGCAGCCCTGGACGACGAAGACACCGCCTACCTGGATCTCGTCTTCTCGGCTGCGGCACTTGCCCGTGAAGGAACCGTCACAGACCTGCTCGAGAAATCCAGACAGTTCGCGACTGATCTCGGGAGTCGACTGCGCCAGCGAATCTACGAGCACGTCGTTCCGCGGTTGGCGGTCGGAGTGGCGGACGCGCTCGACCGGCAGACCGGCCCGGACGCATCCCGAAACCTCGGCTACGCCTACCGCCTGAGCCTCCGCATCCTGTTCCGGCTGCTGTTTCAGGCCTACGCCGAAGACCGCGGGCTGCTTCCGTACGGGCGCAACCGCCGCTTCGACAGGCACTCGCTGAAGAACCTCGCGATGACTCTGGCCGAAGACGAGAAGCGGCGACGCAAGCCCGAATCTGCGACGCCCGAAGCGAAAGAGAGCGCGTTCGACGCCGCAGCCACCACGTTCTGGACCGATCTGCGGACCGTCTGGCGAGCGATCGACAAGGGGAACCGCGGGATGAACGTGCCGGCCTACAACGGCGGCCTGTTCGACACCGATCCGCGCTACCGGCGGGAAGGCGCCGATCTGGAAGCGATCGAACTGACCGACGACACGGTCGGCCCGGCGCTACGCGACCTGCTCGTCGACCGGACGCCGGACGGAGAAGTCGGTCCCGTGGACTTTCGGTCGCTGACCGTCCGTGAGTTCGGAACGATCTACGAGGGTCTCCTCGAATCCGAACTGAGCCGCGCCGATGTCGATCTCACTGTGGATCGGAAGGACGCCTACCGGCCGGCAGGGCCGCGCGACGAAGTCGTGGTCCAGGCGGGCGAGGTCTACTTCCACAACCGCTCCGGGGAGCGAAAGGCGACGGGCTCCTACTTCACGCCCAGGTTCGCCGTCGAGCATCTCCTGGAACGATCCCTGGAACCGGTGATCGCCGAGCACCTCGCCAAGGTGGAACGTCTCCTGGACGAGGGCGACGAAGCCGCGGCAACGGAGAAGTTCTGGGACTTTCGAGTGGCCGACATCGCGATGGGATCGGGCCACTTCCTGGTTGCTGCTCTCGACCGCATCGAAGCCCGAATGCACGACTTCCTGGCCCGCAAGCCGCTGTCTGAAGTCAGCGCCGAGCTTGTACGGCTGGAACAGAAAGCACGGGCCTCGTTGACCGAGGCCAGCATCGAGATCGAGCGAGGGACCCTTCTCCGCCGCCAGATCGCCCGCCGTTGCATCTACGGTGTCGACGTGAACGAAACCGCCGTCGAACTGGCGCGCGTGGCTGTCTGGATTCACACGTTCGTGCCCGGACTACCCATCTCCACCCTGGACCACAACCTCGTCTGCGCCGACTCTCTCACGGGAATCGGCACACTGGAAGAAGCACTGAATGTGTTGGACCCGGACCGTGGCGAGCGGCAGATGTCCATCTACTCCGCGCCGATCCTCGACGCGATGCGCAGCGCGGTGGAACCACTGGCGGAGCAGGCCAACGCGCTCGAGGCCGACCTGTCCGAAGTCGAGCGCGGCCGGGAGCAACTACGCGAAGCGAAGGCAAAGGCGGAACCGGCGCGTCTGCTCTTCGACGCCGCCGTCGCTGTTCGTCTTGAGTTGGCCGATGTTCCCGGGAGCCGCAGCGTCGAGGACCTTGCTGGTATCGCACGACAGCCGAATGTCGCCGCCGAGCTCGGCAAGATGAAGCCTGCCCACATGCCGGCTCTGTTCCCGGAGGTGTTCACGAGAGACCGGCCCGGATTCGACGCGTTGATCGGTAACCCGCCGTGGGAAGAAGCCACTGTCGAGGAACTCGGCTTCTGGGCGGCCCGGTTCCCAGGACTGAAGAGTCTCCGGCAGAAGGACCAGTTGCCGGCGATCGTCCGACTTCGCAGCGAGCGGGCCGACCTTGTAGGCCGGTTGGCGGACGAGTCGGCACGCGCCGAGTCGCAGCGGCATGCGCTTCTTGCCGGTCCGTATCCCGGTATGGCTACGGGCGACCCGGATCTCTACAAAGCCTTCTGCTGGCGTTACTGGCATCTCGTCCGGGAGGACGGCTCCATTGGCGTAGTCCTGCCCCGGTCCGCGCTAGCCGCCAAGGGCTCGACCGAATGGCGGACAACCGTGATCGATAGCGGTGCGTTTGACGACATCACAATGTTGGTCAACAAGAATCGGTGGGTCTTCGAGATTGACCCAAGCTACGCCGTCAGTTTGGTGTCGATCCGGAAGGGACAGCGACACCGGGGAGTTCTTCGCTTGCGCGGGCCGTACGACCACTTGGCCGCCTACGTTCGAGGTGTCGTGCTTGGGCCGACCGAGATTCCTGACGGCGAGTTCCTGAGCTGGACCGATACGGCATCGATTCCTGCTATCCCCAGCGACGACGCGCTTCGGGTGTTTCGCCGGATGCGAGCGCATCCGCGCCTAGACCTCGACTTGCCAGAATCTTCTGGACCTGCTAGCCGATCTGAGGCTCCAGGCTCCAGGCTCCAGGCTCCAGGCGAACAACAGCAGCCCCAAACGCCCAACTGGCGGTCGCGGCCGGCGACGGACTTTCACGCCACCCACGACAAGCGGCTGTTTCGGCTGGACATCCCGCCCCATGGCGGGCGCGCCCTCAACGCGAGTTTGACGCCACGAACGACAAGCGTCACTTCCACAGCCAGCCAGCCAGCCAGCCAGCCAGCCAGCCAGCCAGCCAGCCAGCCAGCCAGCCAGCCAGCCAGCCAGCCAGCGCAAGGAACATGCCAGAACTCTGGCCAGTGTACGGCGGTCGGTCATTTCACCATTGGCACCCGGACACAGGCAACTACTACTCGTGGGCCGAGTCCGAGTCGATAGTCGAAGTTCTCCAGAGAAAGCGACTTCGGGGTCAAAGGACCAGGAGTTCTGCGTTCAGTGAGTTCAGTCGCGCTTGGGCCGAGGAGCCAGCTACCCTGCCTTGCCTTCGGCCGCGGGTCGCCTTTCGCGACATCGCCTCCCCGGCTCGCCCGCGGGCGGTAATCGCCGCACTCATTCCGGCACGGCGAGTGCTTACGAACAAGGGGCCCTACCTTCTGTGGCCGCGAGGAACGGAAGCTGATCAGGCCTACGCTCTCGGCATCCTCTGCTCCATGATCCTGGACTGGTTTGCCCGGCGAATGGTGCAACTCAATCTGAACTTCCACATCTTCAACGCGCTGCCCATTCCTCGCCCGGAATCGGAGGACCCGGTTCCCGATTGTCCCGGCCTGCACCTTCGCGACCGCGTCGTCGAGATCGCCGCCCGTCTAGCCACCGCCGAACCCGACCACCCGGGCTTCCGCGAGTGGGCCGCTGCCGTCGGCGTCGAGCCTGGGTCGGTCGACTCCGAAGCAGAGAAGCAGGATCTCATCGCAGAACTCGACGCGGTCGTCGCTCTTCTCTACGACCTCGAGGAGGACGATCTCGCCGTCATCTACGACACGTTCCACGCCGGCGCCGACTACTCGAAGCGGCACGCTCAGGTCCTGCAGCATTTCCGAGACTGGCGCCAGCGAGTCGAGCGTCGAGACGAGGACGGCGGATGAGCGGAACCCCCGTCTCGGATCCGGGCGCCCTCTTCCCTCCCGTCTTCGCCACCAATCGCCCGGAACGCGGTGAGGCCGTCGCGAACGAGATCAACCGGCTCCTCTCCGGCATGCGGCGCACGCTGAAGGTGCCGCCGGACATCGCCATTGCCACGGCCTACCTGAACCCGACGGGCGTGGCTCTTCTTCTCGAAGAGCTTGAGCAGGCGCCGCGCGTGCGCCTCCTGCTCGGCGCCGAACCCGACCCGGCCGCCGCACGGCCCCGAAGAAGGCCTCTGAGCCGGGATGAACTGCGCGACGCGCTACGCCGCCACGAAGCCTGGCTCGCCGCCGAGCGCGACCTCACCGGCTTCAGCCGGGAAGCGGATGACGCCGCCCGCAGAATGGTGAACTGGCTCCAGGCCACGGACGACTTGGGGCTCCGGCGAGTCGAAGTGCGTCGCTTCACCGAGGGTTTTCTGCACGGCAAGGCGTTCCTGGTCGACCAGGATCTCCAGCGCGCCGTGCTTGCCGGTTCGTCGAACTTGACCTTCGCGGGACTCAGGACGAACGCGGAACTCAATCTCGGCTATCCGTCCGGGACGCACACCCACCTGGTCCAGGACTGGTTCGAGGACTTCTGGCAACGGTCCAAGGTGTACCCACTCGACCGCCTCTACGCGTCGCGCTGGGATCCGCACACGCCCTGGCTCGTCTTCCTGCGCATGCTGTGGGAACTGTACGGCCGGGACTTCGCACCCGACGAGGAGGTCGCACCGACGGAGCAACTCCAGTTGACGGGCTTCCAGCGCGACGGCGTCCAGCGACTGCTGCGGCTGCTTGATGCGAACGGCGGCGTCCTGGTCGCCGACGAAGTCGGGCTGGGCAAGACGTTCATCGCCGCCGAAGTGATTCGCAAGGCCGTAGAACAACTTCGCCAGAGGGTCCTCGTCCTGGCGCCGGCCGCGCTCAAGCAGAGCATGTGGGATCCGTTCCTGGAGGAGCACGGCTTCTCGCGCCGGGTCCAGGCGATGTCGTATGACGAGCTGCGCCTGTCCTGGCGGGACAACGAGACCGACACTCGGAGAAGACTGGACGACTACGCCCTGGTCGTCGTGGACGAGGCGCACAATCTGCGCAACCCCCAAGCCCAGCGCACCGAGACCATCGCCGCCCTCGTCGGCGGCGCTCACCCGAAACAGGTCATCCTGCTCACCGCGACCCCGGTCAACAACAGCCTGGGCGATCTGCACGCCCTGGTGTCGCTCTTTATCCGCAACGACGCCTTCTTCGCCGACGCAGGCATCCCGTCCATCCGCGACTACATTGCCCGGGCCGAACGCCTGGACCCGGAGTCCCTGTCGCCCGAGCACCTGTTCGACCTTCTGGACCGCCTGGCGGTCCGGCGCACGCGTCGTTTCGTTCGGGAGCACTATCCGAACGAGACCATTCCCGGCGCGGACGGGACGAACGTAACCATCCGCTTCCCAACGCCCGCGCTGCACCGGCTGGACTACGCACTGGAAGACGCGGGGGCGGCGTTGCTCGACGCCCTGACCTTTGCGCTGGACGACGCAGGTCACGACGGCGCGCGCACACCGGATCCGGAGCGGCTCATCCTGGCGAGGTACACGCCGGGCCTCTACCGGAGAAGCCCAGGGCAAGAGCAGCAGTACGAACTCTCCAACGCGGGACTGCTGCGGTCCGCGCTGCTCAAGTGCCTGGAGTCCTCTCCGGCGGCGCTCCTGGCGACGCTGAACACGCTGAGCCGCTCGCACGAGGCCTTTCTCTCGGCGCTTGATCGCGGTTGGGTGCTGGTCGGCGAAGCGCTCCGCGACTGGATTGCCTCTGACGCCGAGGACCTCGAATCCCACATCCAGTGGCTCGATTCGCAGGAGAAGAGCGACGCCGCCCCTGCGGCGGAGTATCGCGCCGAGCGCCTCGCAGCCGATGTCCGCTCCGACCTCGCCCTTCTCCACCAGCTTCGCACCCTGGCCGAGGCGGCCGCTGCGGGCGAGGATCCCAAGGCCGAAAGACTCATCGAGCGCCTCCGCGAAGTCGCCTCGGCAGCAAGGACGGTCAGCCGCCACGGGCTGGCTGCTTCAGACCGCCGGAAGACGCTCGTGTTCTCGAGCTTTGTCGCCACGGTGCAGAACTTGCAGAGCAGGGTACGCACGGCAGTGGAAGCTGCCGGAGACTGCGACCCGCTTTCCGACTACCGGGGCCGCATTCCAGACAATCCCATTCACGGCTCGAAGACCGGCATCGACCAGCAGCAGCGCGCGAACGTCCTCGCCGGCTTCGCTCCGAAGACCGCCGGCCGGCGCCACAGCGAGGACCGATACGACCTGCTCTTCACGACCGACGTCCTCTCGGAAGGAGTCAACCTCCAGCAAGCCGGCCGAATCGTGAACTACGACCTGCCCTGGAACCCCATGCGGGTGGTTCAGCGCCACGGCCGGATAGACCGGATCGGATCGCCGCACCGGCGCATCGTCCTCGATTGCTTCTTCCCTGCCCGGCGACTGGAGGAACTGCTCGATCTGGAGCAGAGGCTCCACCGCAAGCTGGCCATGGCCGACGCCGCTGTCGGCACGGGACCCGTGCTGCCCGGCTTCGGCGCCGGCGAGGGGCAGGTGTTCAGCGATACGCGCCGACAGATCATGGAACTCCACGCCGAGGACACCTCGATCCTCGAGCGGGGCGGTCAGCACCCCGCACTCTCAGGCGAGGAGTACCGGCATCGCCTGCGGCAGGCGATGCAGACCGGCGCGGAACGGTCGGAAGTGCTTGAACTGCCTCACGCTACGGCTTCGGGCTTCGTCAACCCGGCGCTCAAGCGGTCCGGCTACGTCTTCTGCATCCGCGTCGACCTCTGCTTGAACGGTTCCGGCACGAACGGCGACGGCTCCGCCAACAGCCGGGCATGTCTCGAACCGCAGTGCGACATCTGTCGACGGGATCCACACTTCCGCTTCGTCCCCGTCGATGACGACTGGCGGCCGCTCGCGGACGTGAATGGCGAGCCCATCGTGGAGGCAGAGACGCTCCAGGCGCTGATTGCAGCGGATCCTCTGCACGAGAACACGGAGCGGGAACTGAGCCCCACGGCATACGACGGCGCCTTCGACGCCTGGGACATTGCCCGCCGGCACGTCTGGCGCCAGTGGATGCGGCTTACGGATCCGGTGAACCTTCAACCGGACGTACCGAAGGCGTTTCGCGACGCTTCGGAACTCCTGCACCGGCACGGTGCCCATGTCCTGGGCACGGAAGGCCTGGACCGCTTGATCGCCTGCTTCAACACGGTGCCCTCTGCCCGCGTCCAGCGAGAGGTGCGAACCCTGCTGAACCGGGATGATGCCAGCGAAACCAAGGTCGCCCGCCTCCGGGATCTCGCCCGGGACCTTGGCCTACGCCCGCCCGAGCCAGTCGACCCGCTGCCGCCCGTGGAGGAAGAGGAAGTCCATCTGGTGGCCTGGATGGCGGTTAAGTGCCCTTCGCCGGACAAAGTCGCAACCGGCGTCAAGAGAGTCTAGTCGCCCGGAGCGTCTGCCGACTCTGTGGCCGCCGTTGTTCCTGTCCTTGCCGAGGATCCGATGGGCTGCATGAGTCTCTTGGTCTCGACATAGAGGAAGAGTTCGTCGTCTTTCGTGATGGGCCTCGCATGCATCGTGTCCAAGCGAATCGGGTACAGGCGCTGAAACGACTCCCGGACGCTCTCCGGGCGCTTGAAGAAGCGTTTGAACACACGTTCCCAGTTGTCACGCTGACAGATGACAAGCATGTAGTCGGTGAAGTCGGCATACGCAATGAGTGGGTGTACAGAAACACCGGCGCGAGCCGCGACTTTCCTTTTTGACCTCCACTCTTCGTGCTTATTGTTAGGGAGCTGGTGCCTAGGCCAGTTAGCACCAAAGGCGCTGGTCATCTCGCGGTCGATGAAACGGCGCAGTTGGCTCTCGAGTCGTTGGAGCCAATCGTGGGCCTCGTTCGTGCGCGCTAGAGCTTCCTCTTCCTCAGCATCCTCGTTCGGCGAGACGGGTGGGCCGTAGTCATTGACAAGAGAGGGGGGCTTCGGTCGGACCGTTGTGATCTTCGTAGCTTCGCGAAAGGCAGGTGCGGGAATATCGGTCAGTTCCGCATCGAATCCCAGATCGATGTAGAAGTCGGCGCGAGCGCCTAGATCCGTCCAGATGGCCTCGGGCCACGCGATCGTATCGCGCCAGTCGCCTAAGCTGGCCCGTAGAGTCTCAGCAGTAGCGAGGTCGAACGTTGGTTGGACCGAAGTGAGCTCGCCAATACCCTGCAGGTCGAAGAGACGTTGCACGGAGCCGAGTCTGTCCGCAACGTCCAGCCACGGCCTTTTCATCGACTCGACGGCACGCTGAAACGAAACGGAGACCTCGCGCATCGGCTCCCAAGACGCCTTTAACTCCGACACGAGTCGCGAGATCTCACCAACTGAGGGGAGCTGAAACCGGTTCTCGTAGTCGGCCAGCCACCGCTGCGTCAACCTCAGTTCGCGGCGAAGCGTGGTGTCGAAGACTCCCGCGATCCGGAGTTCATTGAGCGGGCTCTCGAACGCACGCAGCATCTGCTCGTTCGTGTCGAGAATGCGCAACGACCTCTCAACGGCGTTGAGTTGGCCGCAGAGCGCCAAGTTGCGCTCCATAGCCCTGAACGAAGCTACGGCGCCGGCGGAGACGTTCAGACTCTCAGTCGCGGCACGGGCCGTCTTCTGCAACGCCTCGGTCTCCCGAGAAACGACGCGTTCAAGGATGCGAGGACCCGCGTCCAGCTCTGCCCGACGGATCTGCCAACTCTGCTGGAGATTGAGCCAGAACTGTGGCGTGGTGTCGAAGTAGCGCCCCAAGCGAAGAGCAGTGTCAGCACTGATGCCACGGTTACCGTTGAGGATCGCCGTGACTCGATTCGTGGGCACGTCGATCGCCTTCGCCAGTGCGTTGGCCGAGAGGCCAATGTCGTCGAGCTCTTCGCGAAGCACTTCGCCCGGATGAACCGCGGCCATCCCACTCTTGATCGTCATGTTCTGACCCTCCTTCAGTGGTAGTCCACAATCTCCACATCGCGAGGCCCCTCGTCAGTCCAGCGGAAGCAGATCCGCCACTGGCGATTGATCCGGATGCTGTGCTGACCTACGCGGTCTCCCTGGAGTGCCTCCAGCCGGTTGCTTCGCAGGCCGGCCAGATCCCGGAGAGCGTCCGCGCTGTCAAGGACGGTAAGGCGCCGCGTGGCTTGATCGGCGAATGCCTGGAAGCGTGCAATCCGTCCGCCCTCGAAGAACCGCCTCGTGTCCCTGTCCTTGAAACCCCGAATCATGCGAGCCGCGCGAAGCGTAGCGTCTATTACGCCTTCCGTAAAGCATCATGGCACGCCGGCGACTTCGAGACCAGGACCCAGGACAAGCTGGATCCCGCAGAGATCGACGACAACGACTACTCGGCGGTCCCGTCCAGCACCATGTACATCCGCTGGACCCCGCGGAGGTCCACCCGGACGCGCGCCGCCGGCAGGTTCTCCGCGTGGTGGGAGAGGTCGATCCGCTCCACCGCGTCCTCCGCGGAGACGCCCTCGGCGTGCAGCGCCGAGACGACCTCCCACAATTCCCGATGGAACGCCTGCACATAGTCGATCAGCTCGCGGTCGCGGAAGTACGGGCCGTGACCGGGCAGGATTAGGTCGAAGTCGAGCTGCTTCAGTCGCTCCAGCGTGGCGGGCCACTCGTTGACCCAGCCGTCTCCCGGCCACGGCGGGCCGCCGAGCATCATGTCGCCGGTGAACACGAGCCGCTCGGCGGGCAGATAGACGACGACATCGCCGCCGGTGTGAGCGCGGCCCAGGAAGTGGAGCTGGATTTCCCGACCGCCGTGAAAGAAGGTCATCTTCTCGGCCAGGGTCGTGTCGGGAGCCACCGGATCGACTTCCGCCGTCGACTCGACGTGAGCGGCCTGGATGCTGATCTGGGTCTCGAGCGCTTCGCGCTCCTCTTCGGCAGTCGTCTCCAGAGCCACCCGCATCTCCTCCAGCGCCTGCTTGTCCCGCTCTGAAGAACCCTTGAAGGTGTGCTCCTCGAGCGGCGCCGTCGTCAACTTGTGGCGCGTGTACTCGTGCCCGACGACCCGCACGTCGGGGCCGAACGCCTGGTTGCCGTGGGCGTGGTCGTAGTGGAAGTGCGTGTTGACCAGGGTCCGGATCGGCTTGTCCGTGATCTGCGCGATGCCCTCGATCAACGCGCGACCCGCGGCCGGCGTGATGTGGGAGTCGACGACCAGGACGCCCTCTTCGGTCACGACGACCATCGCGTTGCTGCGCGTGACCATGGCGCCGGTCCCGGAAACGAAGTAGACCCCGGCGGCCACCTCCTCGAACCGATGGGTTTCCGTCTCGACGACGTCCCCCTCCGCAACAAGAACCGTCGCCATCAGCCCGGCGACAAGCCAACACAGAAGGGTCTTCGTGGATCGCGTCATGTCTGCTCCCTGTCTTCGAGTTGGAACCGCAGTGTCGCGCGAAGCGTAACGTCGCCGAACTCCGAGTGCCTCAGTCGGCCCAGCCGAGCGCCCGGGCACGGTGGACGATCTGCTCCGCGGCGCCCGGGAAGCCGAGTCGCTCGGTGTTGAGGACGAGGTCGTAGTGTCGCGGGTCGTCGCAGTCCCGGGCGTAGTACTCGCGGTGGTAACGAATCCGGTTCATGTCCCGCCGGGCGACGACCACATCGGCTTCCTTCTCAGGAACGCCCATCACCTCGACGGCGACTCGCCTCCTGAACTCGGGCCCCGCAACCAGCCGCGCATGGAGTGCATCCTCGCGCCAGGCCAGGACCGCGGCCGATGCCCGGCCCACGAACACGCAGGGGCCCTCGCCGGCCATTTCGCAGACGACGCTCCGGGTGACGCGCACCAGATTGCCTTCGCCGATCGGCTGACCGATCGGCGGCGCCGGCAGGAACAGGTCGGGAAGCTGGGCACTGGCGACCCGGGCCAGCCGCTCGATGAACCCCGGCGGCCGGTCCTCGCGCGCCTGGACCTCCTCCGGCGGAACACCCGCGCGATCCGCCACCTCATCGATCAGCGCGTTACCGACCACCCGCCACCCGAGCCGCTCCGCCACCAGCGTCGCTACCTGGGTACCGCCGGATGCGTACTGCCTCGAGATCGTGATCAGCATCGGTTACCTCCTGCTGCCTGCTGCGTACTCAACGAACCGCTCCGCGAGTGGCCGGCGGCGCCGAGGCTTCCCGTTTCACCGGCCGTTCGGCATCCGCGCGCGCCGCCTCCCTGAACGCCTTCCGGATCAACAGGTCCATTCGCCGCAGGTCGGAACTCGCCAGGTAGAACACGATGGCCACGACGACGGCGAGCAGTGAGGCCAACCCCACTGCGACCGGCGCTCCCCAGACCTCGGCCAGAGCGCTGATCGGCGCCACGCCGAGCATCGGCAGCGAGAACGACATCGTGAGAAAGCCCGAGACGCGACCCCGTACCGAATCCGGGATCAGGACATGGATCGCCGTGTTGTTCAGCGTCGTGTAGATCGCCTGGAAGGCCGAACCCGCCAGCACCAGGGGAAGGCCAAGCCAGAACCACGGGCTGAGGGCGAAGCCCATCATGAACATGCCGAAGGCGAAGACGCTGGTCATCATCAACCGGAGCCGGCGGGTCGAGTAGGACCGCCAGGCAACAAACGCGGCCCCCAGTACGCCGCCGACACCCGCGGCTCCGCTCAATGCTCCAAGGCCGCCCGCGCCCATCTGCCAGATGTCCTCGGCGAAAACCACGAGCAGGGTCTGGAAGGGCATGACCAGGAACATCGGCACCAGGCCGAAGAACAGCAGGACGAGGACCAGCCGGTTCTCCGCCACGTACCGGAAGCCCTGCCCCATGTTCTGGAGCATCGAGTGCTTTGAGGGGTCGGCCACCGGCGCCCGATGAACTCCCATCAGGCCCGCGAGGGCGAGCGCATAGAGGCCGGTGTTGATCGAATACGCGACGTTGACGCCCGCGGCCCAGATCAGGAAACCGCCCACCGCCGGCCCGACGACCCGGGTCACGTTGACCGCGGTCATGCTCAGCGCCATCGCGTTCGTCAACCGCCGCCGGCCCACCACGTCGGCGACGATCGCGTTGCGCGCCGGCATGACGAAGGGGAAGACCGCCCCCACCACCGTCACCTGGACCAGGATGTGCCAGTAGTCGAGTTTCCCGCTCAGAAGCAGGGAGAGAACGATCACCTCGGCGACCACCACCGTCGCCTGCCCGGCGGCCACCAGGCCCCGGCGCTCGAAGCGGTCGGCCGCGACGCCTCCCACCGGCCCCAGGCTGAGCATCGAGAGCGCCACCATCAGGCTGACAAGCCCCAGCGCGAACTCGCTGCCGGTCAGGGAGAAGACGAGCCACGAACGGACGACCAACTGGCCCTGCATGGCCAGGAAGAAGGTCGTGTTCGACAGGTAGAGCCAGCGAAACTGGGGTATCCGCAGCGACTCCCACATGCCGCCGCGGCCCGGCGGCGGCCCTGGGGGCCGACTGGGGAAACGTTGGACGGTCATCAGTTGGGCACCAGCCTCGCGGCAGGGTATCCCGGAGCACGCTGGCCAGGTCAAACCGCTGCTACACTCCGGCGTCCTCGCGCCGCGACCGGCGAGTCTCACCCGGTCATGCCGACGTAGCTCAGTGGCAGAGCAGCTGATTCGTAATCAGCAGGTCAGCGGTTCAAATCCGCTCGTCGGCTCCAGTTCCGCGCCGCTCCCTCAGCGAGAGCCTTGATCGCACCCGGAGACGCCAAACACTGGACCCGTTTCTCGCCGACACAGAAGCGCGCACGCATGGACACCAAGACGATCACCCTCGAGTCCACCGTCTACCGACGTCTCGCGGCGTCGAAGAGAGACGGCGATTCGTTTTCCGACGTCATCGATCGCGTGCTGCACGATGTGGAGGATGCACACACAGGCCGAGGGATTCTCCGGCGCCTCAGTGATTTCTCGCGGCTGACCGAGGGCGACGCCGGGCAATTCCTCGCGATCGTTGCCGAGAATCGCCGAGGCGGACACAGCGCGTAGCGCCGCTGGCCAAACGGCGTGCTAGTTTCGCGGCCTCTCCCCAACAGATCGAGGAGGTGGTCCCATGAGGCTGCACCGGATACTCGCCCTCGCCGCCGTCGCTCTCCCGGCGCTCGTGCTCGCGGCTTGCTCGCCGCAGGCCGAAGCGACCGACGCGGACAGCGTCGCGGGGGCGCCGTTGGAGGAGGCAAGCTTTCCGCTGAGCGCCAGGGGATCGTGGACGATGGAGCGCCTGCTGGCGCTCGACCACGAGAGCACTGTCGCTCTGTGGAAGACGCTTCCGGCCGCCGGCATCGCGGAGCTCAACGGCCACTACCAGGGAGTCATCCCGAACGCCGGCGACTCTGAACGGCAGGCCCGCACGTCCGGCTTCATGTACGACGAAGACTCGGTACGCGGTTACTGGCTCGGCAAGGCCTACCGGCCGCTGACCGAGACCGAGGGCGAGGGCTACAACCGCTGGCGCTTCGCCGACCGCACGATTGTCCGCAACGGCCGGTTCGCGACCCGCTTGGAACCCTCCCTGATCGACGGCAATCCGTCGTACATCATGGACTACGGCGCGTTCAACGACACCACCCTCGTCGACGAGATCCGCAGGCTCGACGAGGGCGTCTACCTCGGCGTCGGCACGACCGCGACCGAGGACGGCGGCCGCAGCGCGCCCGGCCACTTCGCCCTGGTCGGCCCGACCGACGAGTGGGTCGGCGCCGAGGAGTGACGCGGCACGTGCTGCGGTTCGCGGTTTGCCTTGCCGCCATCACCGCTCTGACGTGCCAGGCCGGTGACCCCGGCGCGGACGAGCAGCCCGAGCCCACGCGCCCGGTCTACGTCACCCAGGAGTGGAGCCCGCCGAGCGCTCCGGCCGAGGCGAGCGAACTCGTTCCGCGACAGCCATGCGCGAACCACGATCCGCTGCGCCAAGCCTTCTTCGGGGATCTGCACACCCACACCGCTTTCTCTCTGGACGCCCTGGGGCGGGGCGGCTTCCAGACCCCGGACGACGCCTACCGTTTCGCGCGGGGTGAAGCGCTGGCGCTCGGACCGCTTGACGATAACGGCCGGCCGACCCGCACGGCGCAACTCGTCCGCCCGCTCGACTTCGCTGCCGTTGCCGACCACGCTGAATGGCTGGGCGAAGTCTCCCTCTGCACCGACCCGTCCTCGCCCCTCTACGACGAACCGGCCTGCCGCGGGATGCGGCCGGGAAGCACCGCCGAGGAGCGCGCCGCCTGGTTCGACCACCGGATCACCGGCCGCGTACCCGGCCTGTGCGGCGAGGACACGAGCCGGTGCCGCGCAGGCCTGCTCACCGCCTGGGGCCTCACCCAGGACGCAGCCGAACAGCACTACGACCGGTCGAGCGACTGCTCATTCACTGCATTCCACGGCTGGGAGTACACCCGCAGTCCGGGCGCCTCCAAGGTCCACCGCAACGTCATCCTGCGCAACGAGATCGCGCCGGAGCTGCCGATCTCCTGGATGGACGCCGACCGGCCGCTGGACCTCTGGACCCGGCTCAAGAGCCGCTGCAACGACACCGGCACCGGCTGCCAGGCGCTGACCATCCCCCACAACCCGAACATCTCGAACGGACAGATGTTCACCCTCGACTGGGGCGACGCTCCCATCGACGAGCAGCGGGCGCAGGCGACCCTCCAGGCCGAGATGGACGCCCTGGTCGAGATCATGCAGGCGAAGGGCGACTCCGAGTGCCGGCGCGGCATGTGGGGCGTGGTGGGCGGAGAGGACGAGTTCTGCGACTTCGAGAAGGTGCGCTACATCGACGGCGAACGGCCGCCCGACTGCGAGGACGGAACCGGCGTCGGCGGGCTGCGCGGCCAGGGCTGCCAGTCGCGGCTCGACTTCGTGCGCTATGCGCTGATCGAGGGGATGGCCCACGAGGAGCGCCTGGGCGTCAACCCGATGCAGTTCGGGATCACCGCCTCGACCGACGGCCACAACGGCCTCGCGGGCGACACGGACGAGTACGACTACCAGGGCCAGAACGCGAACGTCGACTCGGACCTCGAGAAGAGACTCACCACGCCCGCATACGCCCCCCACCGGCTCCGAAACCCCGGCGGCCTGATCGGCATCTGGGCCGAGGAGAACTCACGCGACTCCCTGTTCGACGCGATGCTCCGGAGGGAGACGTTCGGCACCAGCGGCGTGCGGATCAAGGCGCGGCTGTTCGGCGGCTGGGATCTCCCAGACCTCTGTTCCAGCAACGACATGATCGCCGACGCCTACGAGAGCGCGACGCCGATGGGCAACGTGCTGCCGGACGACGACGGTTCCGGGGCGCCGACGCTGTTCGTATCGGCCATCGCCGACCTCGGCACGGCCGAACACCCGGGAACGCTCCTGCAACGGATCCAGATCATCAAGGGCTGGGTCGGCGACGACGGCCTGTTCCACGAACGCGTCTTCGACGTCGCCGGCGACCCGGACAACGGCGCCGACGTGTCCAGATCGACCTGCGAACGAAGCGGCGACGGCGCCGCGTCGCTTTGCGCCACCTGGATCGATCCCGAGTTCAACCCGTCGCGCTCCACCGTCTACTACGCCCGGATCCTGGAGAACCCGAGCTGCCGCTGGAACGCGCTCCAGTGCATCGCCCTGCCCGAAGACGAGCGCCCGGCCGCCTGCGCCGATCCCGACCTGCCGTGGCGCATCCAGGAACGCGCCTGGACGTCCCCGATCTGGTACGACGCGCCCGATCAGCAGCAAGGAAGCACGCCATGAAGCCACCGACCTTCCTCTTTGTGAGCGCCGTTGCTCTCGCACTCGCGAGCGCCGCCGGCGCTCAACCCGCACAACTGATCGACGGCAGCCTCGAGTCCGACCTCGTGCCGTCGCCGGTCGAGTACTACGCCCTGCTGCCGCCCGGATACGACGACATGGAGGAGCCCCTCCCGCTGGTCCTGAACCTTCACGGCGGCGGAGGCAGCCGCGACGTGCTGGGAGTGCGGCAGCGGCCGATCTTCACCGGCATGTGGGAAGCCGGCACGCTGCCGCCGATGGTGATCGTCACGCCAAGCGTCACTCCCCGCTGCTTCTACATGGACTTCAAGGACGGCTCACAGAAGTGGGAGTCGTTCCTGATCGGGCCGTTCCTCGCCCACCTGCGAGAGATCTTCAACGTCCGCACGGATCGCCGAGGCACCCTCGTCACCGGCATCTCGATGGGCGGCATGGGCTCGCTGCGCCTGGCCTTCAAGTACCCCGAGACCTTCGGCGCCGTCGCCTCGATGGAACCCGGCATCTCACCGATCGACGACTGGAACGACATCCGTCCGAAGCATCGCTTCTGGCGGGGCGACGCCCTGATGGAGACGATCTACGGCAGCCCGGTCGACCGCGAGTACTGGAACGCGAACAACCCGGCGACGATCGCCCAGGCCAGGGCCGACGCCATCCGCGAATCCGGCATCAGGATCTTCCTGGAAGCGGGAGACGAGGACGTATTCTGGCTCTACGAGGGCACCGAGTTCATGCACCAGGTGCTCTGGGACCAGAAGATCCGCCACGAGTACCGTCTCTACTACGGCGCCGACCACGTCGGTCGCACGCTGGGTCCCCGGACCGAAGAGGCCTACCTGTTCCTGGCAAGCAGCCTGACCGATCCGGAACCCGACCCTGGAGTTCAGGCCACCCGCCAGCGGATCGACCCGATGAAACGGAACCTCACCGAGGCCGACCACTACGAGGTCGACAAGGCGCTGATCAAGGGCGGCCAAGGCCCTCCCTGAAGGCCAACGATCGGCCGCGGACACGCGGCCGGCCGCATCGAACTCAAGATCGAGATGCTCGGCCAGGAACTCGAGCCGCCGCTGCCAGAAGTCCCGATGGATACTGCTGCTTGAACCTAGGCTCTCAAGCGCCTAGGCTACCAGTGAACTACCTGAGGGAACCTGTCATGACGACGGCGACAGTCCGCATTCCAGCCGAGAAACGAGACGTTCTGAGAGTCATTGCCAGTATCGAGAAGACGGAGATGAAGGTGATTCTCTCCGACCTGATCGACGAGTACATCGAGCGTCACAAGGAGACCCTCGACCTTCTCTCCCGTCCCGAATGGGTCGAGGCGATCGAGCGCGGCAAGAAGGAAGTCGAGTCGGGCGTCCCGGGCAAGAGCCTCGATGACTTGGCGGATTGACGTCCATCCGTCGGCGGAAAAGCAGTATCTCAGGCTCGACTCGACGACGCGGCGGCGGCTCAAGGACACGCTGCTCGATCTTCGGCGGTCTGGTCAGCCCTTGAGCCATCCTCGCGTTCGTCCCCTCAGCGGAAAACTCAAGGGCGACTATCGCATTCGTGTCGGCGGTTGGCGGATCCTCATGACGCCCGACCCCGATTCACGTGTTCTCCACGTCTACGCAGTTCTCCGCCGTGGCGATGCGTACTCGTACCGTTGACACGCCGAACTCAGGCGCTTAGGTTGCCCGGCGAACCTCCGAGGATCTTCAAGATGAGCGAACCGACTGCGACGTCACGGTGGGCAACCTGCGCCACCGCTCTACTCCTCCTGCTGGCAGCCGCCTGCGGCGGCAACGGCGACTCGCCCACGGCAGCCCCGACCGCCGGCAACGTCGACGACGAGCGGATCATGCGCGCCTCCGAGGCGGAGCCCGGCAGTTGGCTCACCTACGGCCAGACCTACAAGGAGCAGCGCTTCTCCACGCTCGACCAGATCACGCGAGAGAACGTCGTGGATCTGAAGCTCGCCTGGTCCAAGCCGATCGGAGGTCCCTCGGAGCGGATGCAGGGCACGCCGCTGATCGTCGACGGCGTGATGTACGCGACGAACGGCTGGGGCGTGATCTACGCACTGGACCCCGCGACCGGCGAGGAGATCTGGACCCACGACCCGCAGACGGACCGCACCTACGTGAAGTACTCCTGCTGCGGCGGCGTCGCGAACCGAGGCGTCGCGGTCTACCGGGGAAAGGTCTACGTCGCCCTGTTCGACGGCAGGCTGGTCGCGGTCGACGCCGCGACCGGCGAGGAGGTCTGGGACGTCGACACCTGGCATCCCTCCGCGCTCGGCCGCTTCAACATCACCGGCGCCCCCCGCGCCGCCGGGGGGAAGGTCTTCATCGGCCAGGGGAGCTCCGAGAGCGGCAAGCGCCGCGGCTACGTTTCCGCCTACGATGCCGAGACCGGCGAGCTCGCCTGGCGCTTCTACCTCGTTCCGGGCGACCCGTCCAAGCCGTTCGAGCACCCGGAGATGGAGATGGCGGCCAAGACCTGGGGCGGCGAGTGGTGGAAGATGGGCGGCGGCGGCACCGCCTGGAACTCGCTCGTCTATGACGAGGAGCTCAACCTGCTCTACATCGGGGTCGGCAACGGCGCTCCCTGGTCGCGCCAGGTCCGTTCACCGGGCGGCGGCGACGACCTCTTCCTGACCGCGATCGTGGCCGTCGACGCGGACACCGCCGAGATGAAGTGGTACTACCAGACGGTGCCCGGCGACAACTGGGACTACAGTTCGGCGATGGACATCGCCCTCGGCGAACTGACGGTCGAGGGGGTCGAGCGCAAGGTCCTCCTCCAGGCGCCGAAGAACGGCTTCTTCTACGTGATCGACCGCGAAACCGGCGAGCTGCTCCGCGCCCATCCCTACACGGACAGGATCGACTGGGCCACACACGTCGACATGGAGACCGGCCGGCCGATCGAGAATCTCGACGTGGTCTTCGAGGAGAAGCCTCAGTGGATCACGCCCGCGAACGCCGGCGCCCACAACTGGGAGCCCATGTCCTGGGACGAGGAGCGGGGCGTCATGTACTTCTACTACCACGACTACGCGAACTTCTACGCCCTGCCCGAGGAGTTCGTCGAGACCGGCACCTACACGATCCGCCCGTGGGGCCTGAGCCTCGGCGTCGCCTCCGGCGCCTACCGCCAGAGGCTCCAGGAGCAGGCCGGCCCGCGCCCGGAAGACAGGGGCTTCCTCGTCGCCTTCGACCCCCTCTCCGGCGAGAAGGTCTGGGAGAACCGGCTGCCCTCGGCGTTCAACGGCGGCGTGCTGGCAACGACGACCGGCGTGCTCTTTCACTGCGGCGGCGGCGGCGACTTCAACGCCTACAACGCGGACAACGGCGAGAAGCTATGGGAGTTCGACGCCTACGGATCGTTCTCCTCGTCCATCATCACCTACATGGAAGGCGACACGCAGTACGTCGCCACGATGGTTGGCGGGAGCACACGGTACGACCGGCCCGGCGAGCTGCTCGTCTTCTCGCTCGACGGCGGTGCCACCCTTGCCGAACCGCCCGCGCGTGACTACTCGATCCCCGAGCAACCGCCGCTGACCGCCGACGAAGAGACCATCGAACACGGCAACACGCTCTACCACGAGCACTGCGCGCTATGCCACCGCGGCCTCGGCCAGAGCTCGATCGTCGCAGCCACTTCACCTGACCTGCGCCGCATGTCCCCCGAAGTCCACGACGACTTCATGGCGATCGTCCAGGACGGCCTGCTGCCCCTCGGCATGCCCGGCTACGCCGAACTCTTCGACGAGGAGGCAACGACGGCGATCCACCAGTTCGTCATTTCGAAGGCGATGGAGCTGCGGGACGCGCAGTAGCTCAGGTGAAGCTGGTCCTCGACTGCGATCCCGGACTCGACGACGCGGTCGCGATCCTGGTCGCGGCGCACCACGCCGATCTGATCGGGATCACGACCGTCGCCGGCAACGTCGGGATCAACCGCACGACCCGCAACGCGCTGGTCGTCGCGCAACTGGCCGGCCTGGACGTGCCGGTCCACCGGGGCGCCGCGCAGCCTCTGGCCGGCCCCGCCGTCGACGGCGCCCGAATCCACGGCGAAACCGGCCTGGGCGACGCGGCACTACCCGACCTGACCCGGTCCGAAGCGTCGGACGACGCGATCGCCTACATCTGCGACACCGCGCGCTCCGTCGACGATCTGCACCTGCTCGCGATCGGCCCGTTGACGAACGTGGCGCTGGCGCTGGAGCGCGATCCCGACCTCCGCCGCCACCTGGCCGGCCTGACGATCATGGGCGGCGGCGCCCACATCGGCAACGTCACGCCGGTTGCCGAGTTCAACATCCGAGCCGACCCGGAGGCGGCCGCCGTCGTCTTCGAGAAGGCGGCGCCGGTAACCATGGTCGGCCTGGACGTGACGAACAAGGTCGTCTTCGGCGACGGCGATATCGCCCGGATGCGGGCCGCCAGGACGCCGGCGGCCGAGTTCGCGGCAAGCGTCGTCGAGTGCCTGCTCGACCGCTTCAGGGAGTACCTCGGTCATTCCACCGTTCCGGTTCACGACGCGACGGCCGTGATGGCGGCCACGCACCCGCACCTCTTCGAGCGGTAGCGGCATCCGGTCGCGGTGGAACTGCGCGGCGAACTCACGCGCGGCATGACTGTCGCCGACCTGCGGCCCGCCGCCCTGGCCAGGGCCCTGGACCAGCCGAGCGCACCCGTCAGCAACGTCGTGTGGCGAACTGACGTTGACGCCGTACGTGAACTGATCCTCGAAGCCGTCCTGACGTTCTAACCGGGACGCCGGCATCCGGCGATGCCGCGGAGCGGCGGGCCCGAGCCTTCACTCACTCCCCTCGGCCAGCCGTTCCGCCCGCTGATCCCGGCCGCCCTGGTGAAGCACCAGATGGTCGACGGAACCGTCCTCGCCGCGCCCGAACGTGATCTGCGCGTCGACCACGCGGTAGAAGTACCTCGCCTCCGACTCGGGGAACACCTGCAACCGCGGTTGCCCGGTGATGTGCACGAACAGCCCGTCGCCCTCTCTCGTCACCGTGAAGACCACGTTCTCCATGAGCTGATAGCGGCCGGCATAGTCGTCGAAGACCGCCGGATCGACTTCGACCGCCGTACGCATCGCCGGCGGGATGACCAGCGGATAGCGCGAATCCAGGAGGTGAAAGCCCAGGTCGTCGACGCTGTCGCCGGAGTTCGACAGCACGACGACGCCGGTCTTCGATTCGAGGTCGAAGCCGAGGAACGAGCGGTAGCCGCCCGTGCCGCCGTTGTGCCAGTGGAGTTCGCGTCCGTGGCCGCCACGGATGACCCAGCCGAGACCGATCTGCATGTTCGGACCTGGGAAGTCCCTGCGCGGAGCGTGGGTCTCGGCCATCGCGACCTGCAGCGGCGACTCGTGCAAACCGAGATTCGCCTCCACGAAGGTCAGCATGTCGTTCACCGTCGAGCGCAGGGCTCCGGCGCCGGCAAGCGTCGGCAGATCCCAATTCGCTACCGGCCTGAGCTGCACGCTGTGGCCGATGGCCAGCCGCTCCTGCTGGGATTCCGACAGCGTGGTCGACGTGTCAGACATTCCGAGAGGCTCGAGCAGCCGCTCGGAAACCACGGCTTCGTAGTCCGTCTCCTGGCTCACGGCCAGTGCGTGTCCCAGAAGCCCGGTAGCGAGATTCGAGTACTCCACCTCCGCTCCGATGTCCCGCTCCAGTTCGTACGACGAGAGAAACTCGTAGAGTTGCGCGACCGTGTAGTCGGCGTACGGATTCGCCGCGTTGGCTGGCGTCATGTTGTCGGGCAGCCGCGGCAGTCCGGAGCTGTGGGAGGAGAGATGTTCGAGCGTGATCTCCGTCCCGTTCCGGGTCGGCACGGTGACGTCCTCGCCGAGCAGACGCTGCACCGGCGTCTCCAGTTCGACCGCTCCCTCCTCCACCAGGGCCGCCAGCAGGATCGCCGTGAAGGCCTTCGTGATCGAACCGATCTCGTAGACCGTGTCGCCGTCCACTTCGGTCGGGTTGCCGGTCGCAAGTTGACCGTGGGCGACGACGCGCCGGCCTTCCGGCTCGACGACGCCGACCACGATGCCGACGCTCCGTTTCTGTTCGTCGATCCGGTTCTCGAGGATCTCGCGAGTCTCCGCGTCGCCGGGGATCGCGGGGACTTCCTGAACCGCGAAGCAGACCGCGGAGGCCGTCAGCAATCCGAAGAAGCACGCGTTGAATCGTCTGGTCATCTGGGCATCTCCCGTGTCTGGTGTCGCAGGCCTGAACTCGCCGGTCCGGCCATCCTGCTATACGCACGCCGCAGAGCTTTGATCCGTATCATCTCAGTCCATGTGCGGCCGGTACACGCTCCGCTCGAAGGCCAGATCCGTAGGCGCGCATTTCGAACTAGATGAGTTGCCGGACCTGGAACCCCGCTACAACATCGCGCCGACCCAGGACGTCGCGGTGGTCGCGCTGAACCGCGAAGGCCGCCGCGCCCTCGGCCCGATGCGCTGGGGCTTTCCGCGGAAGCGGGGCGGACCCCAGATCAACCTCCGCGATGACACAGCGGTCGAAGCGCCCAGGTTCCGCAACCTGCTGAGCCGGAGGCGCTGCCTGGTCGTCGCCGACGGCTGGTACGAGTGGCAGCCGCAGCCCGACGGCACCCGCCTGCCCCACTACATCCGGATGCCCGGCGGCGGCCCCTTCGGCTTCGCCGGGGTCTGGAATCGGACACCGGACGGCCTTGCCTGCACGATCCTCACCTGCCCCGCCGGCGAGGCGATCGCGGCGATCCACGACCGGATGCCGGTGATCGCCCGGCCGCCCTACGAGCACTGGCTGGACGGGCCGCTGCAGGATCCTGACGCTCTCGGCGAACAACTCGTCACGTACTCAGGGGAACTCGAGTTCTTCCCCGTCTCGAGCCGGGTCGGGAACTACCGCAACGACGACTCGTCCCTGATCGAGCCGGCCTGAGCCAGGCCGAACGACCTCCAGACGAAGTACATCGCCGGGAACACGAACAGAACCCCGAGGAAGACCGTCGCCAGGCCGCCGACCATCGGCGCGGCGATCCGCTTCATCACGTCGGCGCCGGTGCCGGTCGACCCCAGGATCGGCACCAGGGCGACGAAGGTGGTCAGTACCGTCATCGTGATCGGGCGCACGCGCCGAACGGCGGCCTCGGTCACGGCTTCCCGCAGGTCGCCCAGGGTCGCCATCGTCCCGGCGCTCTTCCGGCCGTCGTAGACCAGATCGAGATAGAGGAGCATCACGGCTCCGGTCTCGGCGGCAAGCCCCGCCAGGGCGATCATCCCGACCCACACCGCGACCGACCAGTTGTAGTTGAGCTGATCGAGGAGCCAGACCGAGCCGACGAGCGAGAACGGCACCGCCGAGACGATGAAAGCCGTCTTGATCACCGAGCGCGTGCTCAGGTACAGCAACGCGAAGGTCAGCACGAAGGTGAGCGGCACGATGAGCAGGAAGCGTTCGCGCGCCCGCTCCATGTACTCGTACTGCCCGGACCAGAGAAGCGTGTAGCCCGGAGGCAGCGATACCTTCTCGGCGACCTCCTCGTGCGCCCGGCGGATCCAGCCGCCGATGTCGCTGCTCTCCAGGTCCACGTACACCCAGGCGTTCGGCCTCGCGTCCTCGGACTTGATGCCCGGCGGACCGTCCCGAAACTCGATCGCGGCGACCTGGCCGAGCGGCACCTGGGCGCCGTCCGGCGCGGTTACCAGGATCTGCTCCAGGGCCACCGGATCGTCCCGCAGCTCCCGCGGATAGCGCAGGTTGATCGGGTACCGCTCCAGTCCCTCGACGGTCCAGGACACGTTCATGCCGCCGACCGCCGACTGGATCGTGTCCTGGATGTCGGCGATCCGCAGGCCGAAACGCGCCGCCGCCTCGCGGTCGATGTCGAAGTCGAGGTAGGCGCCGCCCATGACCCGCTCGGCATACGCCGAAAGCGTGCCGGGCAGCGGCTTGACGACCGCTTCGACCTGCTCCGCCAACCGCTCCAGCGTCTCAAGATCCGGACCGCCGAGCTTGATCCCGACGGGCGTCTTGATCCCCGTGGACAGCATGTCGATCCGGGTCTTGATCGGCATCGTCCAGGAGTTCGTGACGCCGGGGAACTGCAGCGCACCGTCCAGTTCCGCGATCAGGCCGTCCGGGGTCAGACCGGGACGCCACTCGTCCTGGTCCTTCAGCACGATCGTCGTCTCGAGCATCGACAGCGGCGCCGGGTCCGTCGCCGTCTCCGCGCGGCCGACCTTGCCGAACACAGACTCGACCTCCGGGAAGCTGCGGATGATCCGGTCCGTCTGCTGGACGATCTCCCGCGCCTTCCCGATCGACACGCCCGGCAACGTCGTCGGCATGTAGAGCAGATCGCCCTCCCACAGCGGCGGCATGAACTCGGAGCCGATCCGCTTGAGTGGCACCACGCTCGTGCCCAGCACGGCGATCACCAGGACGATGACGAGCCAGCGCAGCCTTACGGCCCCCGCCACCAGCGGGCGGTACACGAAGCGAAGGAACCGGGTCAGCGGATTCCGCTCTTCGGAGAGGATGCGGCCGCGCACGAGCCAGGACATCAGCACCGGCACGACGGTCACCGCGACCACTGCCGCCATCGCCATGGAGTACGTCTTGGTCAGCGCCAGGGGTTTGAACAGCCTCCCCTCCTGAGCTTCGAGCGTGAAGACGGGCAGGAAGGACACGGTAACCACCAGCAGGCTGAAGAAGAGCGTCGGGCCGACTTCCTGCGCGGCGCACAGCACGACCTCGACGCGAGACTGCTTCTTGTCGTGCGCGTGGTAGTGCCGGTGCACGTTCTCGACCATCACAATCGCCGCGTCGACGAGCACGCCGATCGAGATCGCGATCCCGCCCAGCGACATGATGTTCGACCCGAGTCCCTGGGCCCGCATCACGACGAACGCGAGCAGCACCGAGACCGGGATCGCCAGGATCGGCACGAGCGCCGAGCGGAAGTGGCACAGGAAGACGAGGCAGATCACCGCGACGACGATCGACTCCTCGACCAGCGTGTCGGTCAGGGTGGCGATCGAGCGCTCAATCAGTCCGCTGCGGTCGTAGGCGACCGAGACTTCGACGTCGTCCGGCATGCCGGCGGACAGTTCGGCCAGACGTTCCTTGACCCGCTCGATCGTCGCCCGGGTGTCCGCGCCAGAGCGGACAACGACGATGCCGCCGACCGTCTCGCCCTCGCCGTTCCAGTCGGCCAGGCCGCGACGGATCTCGGGGCCGATCGTCACGTTCGCGACATCGCGGAGCAGCACCGGTGTCCCCCTTGGGCCCGACGCCAGGACGATCACCTCCAGGTCCCGCAGCTCCTGCACGTAGCCGCGCCCGCGCACCATGTACTCGCGCTCGGCGACCTCGATCAGCCGGCCGCCGACATCGGCATTCGATTCCTGGATCGCCCGCCGCACGACCGGCAGGGAAAGCCCGTAGGCGCGGAGCCTCACCGGATCCACCTCGACCTGGTACTGGCGCACGAAGCCGCCGATCGACGCGACTTCCGAGACGCCGTCGACCGCCAGCAGGCCGTACTTCAGGTACCAGTCCTGGAGCGAGCGGAGATCCGCCAGGGACCTGGAATCCGAGTTCAGCACGTACATGAAGGCCCAGCCCACACCCGTGGCGTCCGGCCCGAGCTGCGGCGATGTGCCTTCCGGCAACATGCCCTGGAGCCCCGCCACCGACTCGAGCACCCGGGAGCGCGCCCAGTAGAGGTCCGTGCCGTCCTCGAAGATGACGTAGACGAAGGAGAAGCCGAAGAACGAGTAGCCGCGAACGACCTTCGCGTACGGCACCGACAGCATCGTGGAGGTGATCGGGTAGGTCACCTGGTCCTCGACGACCTGGGGCGACTGGCCCGAGAACTCCGTGTAGAGGATGACCTGGACGTCGGAGAGATCGGGTATCGCGTCGATCCGGGTCGTCCGCACCGACCACACGCCGGCCGCGACCGCCACCACCAGGCCCCCCGCGACCAGCAACTGGTTGCGCAGGGACCACTCGATGATCCGGTCGAGCACCGGCTCAGGCCCCGTGGTCTTCGTGGCCGTGGTCGTGGTGGCCGTGGTGAGGATCGGGCGTCTCCTCCGGTTCGGCCGTGGAGTGACCCTCGTGGCCCATCTCGTGGTCCTCGTGGCCCATGCCGTGTTCCATCTCGTGGTCCATCTCGCCCATGTCGTGGCCTTCGTGAGCCCCCGCCGGCGTCGCCGCCCCGCTCAGCATCGTCTGCACCGCCGCACGGAGCTTGGACTCGGAGTCCAGCAGGAACTGGGACGAGGTCACGATCCGGTCGCCCGCGGCAAGGCCCGAGTGCACTTCCACGAGCCCTCCCTGCGCCTGACCCAGTTCGACTTCCCGCGGATCGAAGCGTCCGTCTCCCAGCGCCAGGATGACCACACTCCGGCGCCCGGTCCGCAGCACCGCCTCCGTCGGCACCGTGACCGCGTCCCGCACGAGCACCGGATCGAAGACGACGGTGGCGAACATCCCCTTGCGCAGTCGGCCGTCCGGATTCGGCACCGCGATCTTGACCGTCAGCGTCCGGGTCTGCTCCGACAGCTCGGGTTCGATGAACTCGACGGTGCCGCGGATCGTCTCGCCGGGGAAGTACGTGAAGGTCACTTCCGCCTCCGCGCCGGGACGGATCCAGACCACCTGGTCCTCGAACACTTCGACCGACAGCCACAGCGAGGTGATGTCGGCGATGTGGTAGGCCTCCATGCCCGGCGTCACCGCCATGCCTTCCAGGCCCGGCATCCGCTTCATGACCAGGCCGCCGGCCGGCGCGGTGACGGTCAGGGTGCGGAAGATCTCGCCGGTTTCCTCGAGACGCGCGATCTGGGCCGGAGAGATGTCCCAGAACGCGAGCCGGGCCCTCGCGGCGTCGGCCAGGGCCTCGGCCCGCAGCCGTGCATCGTCCGGCACATCGCGGAAGCGAGCGGCGTAGCGCATCGCCGACAGGAGCTCCTGCTCGGTCTGAACCAGTTCGGGGGAATAGACCTCGAACAGGCCGGCGCCCTCGGCGACCGGCTCGCCTACGTGGTTCACGTAGACCTTCTCCACCCAACCGTCGTACTTCGTCGTCACGGTGACCATCCGTTCCTGGTCGTACTCCAGGTAGCCGACCGTCCGGATTTCGTGGCGCAGGTCGCGACGGGTCACCGTCTCCGTGCGCACGTTCATGTTCTGGACCACGGCCGGGTCGATCGCCACCGTCGTGCCCGCGCCGAGAGCCCGTTCCGCCTCGTCTGCGTACACGGGCACGTAGTCCATCCCCATCTCGTCCTTCGCCGGAACGGGTGAGGTGATCGTCGGGTCCATCGGGTTCCGGTAGAAGACGATCTCCCGTTCGCCGGCCGCGGACGCAGCCTCCCCGCCCGAGGCCGCAGCGGTCATCGGCCCCGCGTGGTAGCCGACGGTGCGTTGCAGCCAGGAGTCGGCCGGGTGCAGATCCAGGGGGTCGAAGAACAGGAGGAAGAAGGCGGCGAAGCTCCCGGCAACCCACGCAACACCACGCAGCCAGGTCCGAAGCCGCCCGCCAAGTCCGTTCGCATTGTCCGTCATCGTTCCGTCTCTCCCCTCTCTCCGACCGCTCGCAGCGGTCTGCCGATCGCCCCTTCGAGCTCCGCGAGACCGATCAGGTAGTCCGCTCTCGCGCGGTCCGTCGCCGTCTGCGCCTCGAACAGGACGTGCTCGGCGTCGAACAGGTCGAGCGTGTTGAGCGAGCCGGCGATGTAGCCCGCCTCCGCCGACTCCAGCGCCTCCTCCGCCTGCACGACGAGCAGGTCCTCCAGCAGCCGCAGCCGCCTCCAGGCCAGCGGCAGGCGCTGGGTCAGGTCGCCCACCTCACTCTCGATCGCGAGCTCGGCGCCGCTCCGCTCATCCACCGCATGGGAGCGCAGCTCAAGCGCCTCCTGGACGGCCGCCGCCCGGCTGCGCCGGCGCAGCGGCAGCGTGACGCCGCCGCGTACGCCGAACACGTCGTTGCCGTTGCCGGCCGGGGCCAGCAGGCGGGCGGCAGCGTCGTCGCGCGGAGTCACCAGCGTGTAGGTGACGCCGACGTTGAAGTCGGGCTTGTCGGCCATCCGGGCCAGACCCTCCAGCGTCTCGGCCCGGGCGAGTCCGGCCTCCGCCGCGCGCAACTCCGGCCGCGACGATCGCGCGGCGGCCACGAGACCGCCGGCCACAAGCTGAGCTTCCTCGATCGCCACCGGCAGGGAGCTTCTCGCCACGGGCGTAGCGGCCGGCCGGTCCCGCAGCGAGTTGAGCCGCGCCCGCAGGGCGGCTTCACCGAGGTCCAGGTCGACGAGCGCCTGCTCGGCGCGCGTGATCTCCGCCTGCAGTTTGAGCACGGCCTGGGTCGATCCCACGCCGGTCGCGTACCGGGCCTGGGCGACCTCCTCGTGCTGGATCAGGTGTTCCAGGAACGTTTCGGCGGTCTGCCGTGAGCGGTCGAGGAACACCAGCTCGTGGTAGAGCCGCCTGACCTCCGTTACCAGCCGCAGCCGGTCCGCCTGGACGCCGTGCTCCAGGGCGGCGGCCGCGTGTACCGCCGCTTCCTCCCGCAGTTCGAGCTTCGGCAGCCACGGCAGCGGCTGGCTGTAGCCGAGCATCAGTCGCTGCGGTCCGACCCGCGTTTCCGGAGGGGCGAGAAAAGCGGTCGCTTCGGCCGTGGGATCCGGCAGGGAGGCGACCTGCGGCGCTTTCTGCGCGGCGGCCCGTGCTCGGGCGAAGCCGGCTCGAATGCCGGGATTCCGTTTCAGCGCCTCAAGGGCGAGCTCGCGCAGCGCTTCGTCAGCGATGCCCTGGGCGACCCGGTCGGCAGGCGCCGGGGCCGGAGTACCGCTGACAGCGGCTGCTTCGCCTGTCCCGGCCATCGATGTTCCCGCCCAGGCGACCGTCAACAGGACGGCGGCGAGCAGGCAAGGCGTATGACGATCAAACCCGCGTCCGTGCTTGCCGGTGTTGCGGCTGCAATGACGCTTGAGCCCCTGAACCATCTGATTCCTCCACAGAAACGTGCTTCCCGCGGCCGCCCGCTTCCGGGGCGACCGCTGCGACTCGCTTCAGCGGAGGATCAGAGCAACAGGGCCGAGAACAGCCTGTAGCGCGGGACAGCGGGCGGCGGGTCCCCGTCGCAGGCGAGGACCGCGGCCCCGCGGCCGTCACCGCCGGGCGCTGCGTACAGGCTTCCGGCGAGAGCGGGCGGGTCGATGTCGCCGACGGGTCCGGGGAGGATCCCGGCCGCCGTGGGATCGACGGAGTCGGCGCTGCAGCAGCCCGTCATCACCATCTCGGCGTGCCCGCAAGCCGCCGCCTCGTGCGCCGTCTCCATGGCGCAGGGGTCCTCGGGCGCGGCGAGCGCGACGCACATTCCCGCGACCGGCGACGCCAGGACGGCGAGCGCCAGGAACGAACCTGCCAGCCGGAACGCGATGCGCATTGCCACTATTGTACGCCTTTCTCCCGGTTCGGCCTGAGATACTCCGGCCATTCTCCAGAAACCACCGCACACCGTCCCCGATTCCGGAGGTCCCGATGATCCCCTCTCACGGCTTGATCCGCAACGCCCTGACACGCCGCAGCTTCCTGCAGACGACCGGTGCCGTGGCCGGCGCTCTGGCGCTGCCCGGCCTTGCACGCGGCGCCGAGGTGCGTCCGGCGCCCGGGATGCCGGCGCCCCGGTTCGTCCAGACGAACGGGATCCGCATGGCCGTCTACGAACAGGGCTCCGGAGTCCCCGTCGTTTTCTGCCACGGCTTCCCGGAACTCGCGTTCTCCTGGCGTTTCCAGTTTCCCGCGCTGGCGGAGGCGGGTTTCCGCGCCATCGCCCCCGATCAACGTGGCTACGGCCTGACCGACCGGCCGGAGGACGTGACGGAGTACAGCCTGAGGCACCTCTGCGACGACATGGCCGGCATGCTCGACGCACTCGACATCGAGAAGGCGGTCTTCGTGGGCCACGACTGGGGCGGCGGCGTCGTCTGGATGATGGCGCGGCTCCACCCGGACCGCTGTCTCGGCATCGTCGGCGTGAACACGCCCGGCGGGCGGCCTCCGGGCACGCCGCGCCCGCAACCGACCGAGGCGCCGCTCATCGTGCGGTCCGAGAACTACTACACGGTCCAGTTCCAGGAGCCCGGCCGGGCCGAGAAGGCTTTCTCCGCCGACGTGCGCAAGACCTTCCAGATGATGCTGCGCCGCGGCTACATCTGGGACGTCGAAGCGTTCAAGGCGATGCCGGAGGACTCGCCCGAGCGGCAGATGGACCTGCTCCGGATGCTCGACCGCGAGGACTTCCCCGGCGAGGTGTTCCTTTCCGAGGAGGCCCTGGACTACTTCACGGAGACCTTCGAGATCACCGGCTTCACCGGCGGCCTGAACTGGTACCGCATGGCGGGCCGCCCGTTCCCGGGCATCGAGAACGCGAAGTGGGAGATCGACGTGCCGTGCCTCTACATCGGCGCGGAGAATGACGTCATCCTGCGCCCCTCCTCCGCCGACGGCATGGAGGACTTCATCGACGACCTGGAGAAGTACACGGTCGCCGACTGCGGCCACTGGACGCAGCAGGAGAAACCGGAAGAGACGAACCGGGTGCTGATCGACTGGCTGCGGCGCAAGATCGCCAGGACCGCGTAACGGGCGGCGCCGCTATTCGCTGATCCGCCTCCAGACCAGCGAGTCCTGCACCATCTCGCCGTCCACCTCCCTGGCCGGAGGCTGGAGCGTCAGCGTCCCATCGCCGAACTCGTAGAAACGCTGTGCGTCCGTATCCATGCAGCTCGGGTACCAGCAGCCCGACCGGTGGTGGACGATGTAGCCGTCATCGGCGTGGATCGTGTACGGCCCGAAGTAGCTGATGTAGGTGCGGATCGCGGCCGTGGCCTCCTCGGCTGTCGGCCGTCCGCCGGCGAAGGGCTGACGGTCGGGCCGCACCAGGTGGACGGCCATGTGCCCCGAGAAGGTGTAGATGATGAATCCGTCCACCCACGTCCGCTCGACGGGCAGGGCTTCTCCGGCTTCGTTCCGCCGCTCGAGCCGGTCGAAGTGCCAGAAGCCGCTGAAGCACCGGTGCACCTCGGTCAAGTCTCCCAGGTCCGGCAGTTTCCGCCAGGTCAGCCGGACGGTCCCGCCGTCCGCGCCGGCCGGCGGCTGCAACGTCAACGCATCTCCGGCGAACTCGTAGTTGCGCACATAGTCCGCGCCCGCCGCGTTCGGGTTCATGCTCGCCCGCAGGTGGTGGGTCACGGCGCCGGCGTCCGGGTCGACCGAGAACGCACCGAAGTAGGCCGTGTACGACCGGTAGGCGGCGAGACGGTCTTCCGGGGTGGGCTGCCCCTCGGTGGACGGTTGACGGTCCGCTCCCTGGATGACGACGCCCATCGTTCCGGCCGGGTCGTACATGATGAAACCGGTCGACGACTCGTTGCGCGACAGCTCCTCGCCGTCTGCCGCGTAGCGGACGATCGAGGCAAGTTCCCAGGCGCCGTGGAAGCGGACGCCCGGATCGTCGGCCGGCAGCGCCGCCGCCGGGGCCTCGTCCGTTCCCGGATCCGCGCAGCCGCAGAGCAACACGACGACGCCGATGAATGCAAAGTGACTGGTACGCATGGTCAGGATCCTAGCGACTCGGGGCCGTCCGCATCCGGAAACTGCCAGTTCGGCGGTGGCTCGAACCCCTCCATCCCCACACCGAAGGGCGCCACCGGATTCGGCGGCTGCAACGCGCGGAACTCCCGGGCCTTGTCGAGCAGACGCGCCGCCACGTCCGGATGATCCGCCGCCAGGTCCAGTTCTTCGAACGGATCCTCCTCGATCCGGTACAGGAACTGCTCGGACGCCTCCGCCGAGCCGGGCAGGTCGAGCGCCGGACCGATCACGACGAGCTTCCAGTCCCCCGAGATCACCGACACCTGCTCCCGTGCCGGGTTCTTCTGACCGACGAAGGAGTACAGGTCGCGTGCCGGACCGTCCGGATCCTCAGCCGCCAGGACATCGCGGACGTTCCGGCCGTCGAGCTGCTTGCCGCCGTGATCGTCCACGCCCGCGACTCCCATCAGGGTCGGCAGGATGTCGATGTAAGCGACGGGCGCCTTCACCCGGACGCCGCCCGCAATGCCTCCCGCCGGCCACCGCGCTGCCGCGGCGACGCGGGTGCCTCCCTCGAAGACGGTGCTCTTCGCGCCCCGGTAAGGCCCGTTGTCGCCGGTGCCGAGGCCGCCGCCGTTGTCACTGAAGAAGAGGACGAGGGTGTTCTCCGCGATGCCGCGTTCATCGAGCGCCCGCAGGATGCGGCCCACTCCCTCGTCCAGCGCGTGGACCATCGCGGCGTGAACGCGACGGTTCTCCCGGCGCCGTTCCTCCGGCGCCAGCGGGTAGCCAGCGGTGATCTCCTCCCAACCGCGGGGCGGTTCGGGCGCTTCCAGGTCCGCGTAGCGCGGCAGGTCCTCCTCCTTCGCCTGCAGCGGGGAATGCGCCGCGTTGAACGGAACGTAGAGGAAGAACGGCGCCTCGCCGCTCGCGTGCCGGTCGATGAACCGGACCGCGTGCTCGGCCACCAGATCCGTGACGTAGCCCTCCTCGGAGGCGGGCTCGTAGCCGTGAAACCAGTCCCGTTCTCCGAATCGCTCCTTCGTGAAGTAGTCGATCGAGGTGTTGTGACCGACGAACTCCGTGAAGCCTCGCCCCAGCGGGTGGTACTTCCGGCTGATGTGCCCCAGGTGCCACTTGCCGAAGACGGCCCGGTGCTCGTAGCCCGCCCTCGCCAGCACCTCCGGAAGCGTGACCTCCGCAGTGTCCAGCCCGAAGTCCTGCCAGGGTGAAATGACGTCCCGCATTAGCCCGTAGCGGATGGGATAGCGGCCCGTCATCAACCCGGCGCGGGTCGGCGAGCAGATCGGCGCCGTGTAGAAGCGCTCGATCAGAACCCCCTCGGCGGCAATCCGGTCGATGTGCGGAGTCGCGATCTCGCCGCCGTGGAAGCTCACGTCATGCCGGCCCAGGTCGTCCGGGACGATGAGGACGATGTGCGGAAGCCCGGGTTCCGGTGGCGGCGGCGCCGCGCAGGCCGCCAGCAGGATCACCGCGCCGGCCAGACTCGCGAGGAAACGCCGGGAGGCCGGTCGTCGCCGGCCGTGACTACCCGCCAAGGCCCTCAGCCATCGCGGCGCGCAGTCGGGCCATGGCCGTGGCTGCCTCTTCCGTCAGGTCGTCGGCGTCGAGAGGATTCTCCTCCTCCACGTCGTTCTCGTAGTCGAAGAAGCGGCCGTCGTCATAGAGCTTGTAGCGGTGGTCGTGAACGAAGGTCACTTCCGGGATCCTCGCGAAGCGCGGTCTGAAGTCGGTAAAGACCCAGTCGCGGGCGGAGTCTGTTTCGCCCCGCAGCACGGGAAGGAAACTCCTGCCGTCCATTACCCGGTCGTCCGGCAGTGCCGCACCGGCCGCTTCGACCATCGAGGGCAGGAAGTCCGCCAGGTCGACCAGGGCGCCCGACGTCCGGCCGCCCTCGAACCCCGCCGGCCAGGAGGCGATGAACGGCACGTGGACGCCGTAGTCGATCGTCCGTCCCTTGCCTCCCGGCACGACGGTCCCGTCCCGCAGCGCGCTGGTGATCTGCCGGGGTGTGCCGTTGTCGGCGGTCAGCAGGATGAGGGTGTCGTCCCGGATGCCCAGCTCTTCCAGCCTGCCGACCAGGCGGCCGATCAGCTTATCCGTGTAGGCCACCATGTCGGGGAAGTAGGCCGGATCCCGGGCGCCGCGGTCGACGTTCCAGTCCGCACTGTCGGGGGTCGGCACGAACGGATCGTGGACCAGCGCCATCGAGTGGTAGGCAGCGAACGGCCGTTCGGGCTCTTCCCTCACCTGCGCCTCGATCCTCTCCAGGAGGAAGTCGACGAACAGATCCGGGCCGTACTCGCCTTCGAAGACCCCACCTTCGTTGTCCGGTCCCCACAGCAGGGGATCGGCGTAGCGTTCGCCCTTCTCGTGGTAGTGCCACACCAGGTAGTCGTCGAAGCCGGCTTCTTCCGGCGTCTGCCCCTGGCCCACGCAGCAGTCCTCCTTCCATCCCAGCTGGAACCCGGAGAGCTGCCACTTTCCTGTCAGGAAGGTCGCGTAGCCGGCTTCGCTCAGCAGGTTGGCGAAGGTGATCTCTTCGTGCGGCAGCACGCCCCACTCGGTGTAGTTGCGACTGTTGTAGCGGCCGGTCATCAGCTTCATCCGCGACGGCGAGCACAGCGGCGTGGAGTACGCGTGGGTGAAGCGGACCCCGTCCGCGGCAAGGCGGTCAACGTTCGGAGTCTCGTACGACGCGCCCCCGTAAGAACCGATCGCTTCGAAGCCCAGGTCGTCGATCAGGATGAGCAGGACGTTCGGGCGCTGCGGCGACACCGCGACCGCCCCGTCGTCGACCTCCGGCGCCGGAGCGCAGCCAACCAGGACTGCCAGCGCCATCAGAACGCAACCCACGCGCCAGCGAGGAGCGAGGCCTCCGGCCTCGCGCGCGTCCTTGCAAGCCGGCGGGGACGCCGGCGCACCCAGTAGAGAAGCAAACGAGACGATCACTCCTCTCCAAACTGCCAGTTCGGCGGCGGCTTGAAGCCCTCGCGGCCGGCAAAGAACGGCGCCACCGGATTCGGCGGCTGCAGGGCCCGGAAATCGGCCGCTTTCTCGAGCAGACGGGCCACCAGATCAGGATGGTCGGCCGAAACGTCCCGCTCTTCGAGCGGATCCTCGGCCAGCCGGAACAGCATCATCCGCGACGCGTCCACAGCGCCCTCCCTGACCAGCGGCGGTCCGACGACGACGAGCTTCCAGTCGCCCTCCGTCACCGAAAGCTGCTCCCGCTCCGGGTCGAGTTGGGCGATGAAGGAGTAGAGATCGCGCTCCGGCCCCGCCTGGGTGGCGCCCGCGAGCACGTCGCCGACGTCGACGCCATCGAGCGGCTTGCCGCCGTGATCGTCGATGCCGGCGATCCCCATCAGCGTCGGCAGCACGTCGATGTAGGACATCGGCGCCGTGATCCGGCCGCCGCCGGTCATGTTCCCGGCCGGCCAGCGGGCAGCCGCGGCGACCCGCGTGCCGCCCTCGAAGACGCTGCCCTTGGCGCCCCGGTAGGGACCGTTGTCGCCGATACCGACGGAGCCTCCGTTGTCGCTGAAGAAGAGGACGAGCGTGTTCTCGGCAACGCCGTGGCCGTCGATCGCATCGAGGATGCGGCCGACGCCCTCGTCCAGCGAGTGGACCATCGCGGCGTGAACCCGGCGCCCGTTCCGCCGCCGTTCGTCGGCGGCGATCGGCCTGCCGGCCGTCGACTCCTCCCAGCCACGTGGCAGCTCGATCGCCTCCAGGTCCGCGTACCGCGGCAGGTCCTCCTCCTTCGCCTGCAACGGCGAGTGCGGAGCGCTGAAGGGCACGTACAGGAAGAACGGCGCCTCGCCGCCGGCGTGGCGGTCGATGAAGCGCACCGCGTGCTCGGCCAGCAGGTCCGTGACGTAGCCGTCCTCGTCGACCGACTCGTAGTCGTGGCTCCAGTCCCGCTCGCCCTCGCGCTCCTTCGTGAAGTAGTCGACCGCCGTGTTGTGGCCGACAAACTCCGTGAAGCCGCGCCGCAGCGGATGGAACCTGCGCTCGAAGTGGCCGAGGTGCCACTTGCCGAAGATGCCGCGGTGTTCGTAGCCGGCCCTGGCCAGGACCTCGGGCAGCGTGACCTCCGACGTGTCCATGCCGTAGTCACGCCAGGGCGCGATCACGGCCCGCATCAAACCGAAACGGATCGGATAGCGGCCCGTCATCAGGCCGGCCCGAGTCGGCGAACAGACCGGCGCGCTGTAGAACCGTTCGAGGCCCACGCCCTCGGCGGCGATCCGGTCGATGTTCGGCGTGGCGATCTCGCCGCCGTGGAAGCTGACGTCGTGGCGGCCGAGATCGTCCGGGACGATGAGGACGATGTTGGGGAGGGGGTCCGGCGCGGCCGTGTCGGGGACGCCGTCGGCACAGCCGGCGAGGAGCAGAAACGTGGCGGTGAAAAACCGGCGCACCCAGCTTACGCTTCGCGGAGGAGGTCGGTGATCTTCTGTCGCGAGGCGCCGAAGGCGGGGAGCAGGCCGCCGAGGACGCCGGTCACCGTGGCCAGGAAGATCCCCGAGAACAGGGCGAACGGCGTCGTTCGCAACTGGAATGTGATCTCGCTGAACGTGACCTGGTTCATCGTGCCGGTCTGGATCGCGTTGAGCGGCAGCGACAGCAGGGCGCCGAAGCCGCCGGCGACGACGCCGAGAAGCACCGCCTCCAGGAAGAAGCTGGCCATGATGGAGCGCCGCTTGAAGCCGAGGGCGCGCAGGGTGCCGATCTCGCGGGCCCGGGCGGCGACCTGCGCGTACATCGTGTTGGCGGCCGCGAAGCAGGCGCCAATCGCCATCAGAACGGCGAGCACGTTGCCGAGGATGATGAACTGGCCCGACGACGTCTCGGACTGCAGCTCGTAGTACTCGGGTTCCGTCAGGGCCTGCACTTGAAGCCGTTGATCCGCCTTGACCGTCTCGATCAGGTCGCGGGCCGCGGCGGGCGACGCGGCCTGGAGCCGGGTCGAGGAGTAGTAGCCGCTGCGCCGGAAGGAATCGCCCAGGTCACGGTAGTCCCCCCAGATCTCGGAACCGTGGGCTCCCACGCCGGTGAACGTGCCGACGACCCGGAACGTGTTCCTCCCCAGCTCGCGCTCGTCGCCGACCCGCAGGCCGAGCCGTCCGGCAAGGCTTCGGCCGACGATGATCTCGCCGCGGCCCGGCTCGAAGACCCGGCCCTCGGTGATCTCGAAGCCAGGCCGGATGCCGAACGCTCCGGGCTCGACGCCGCGGACCATCACGTTCGTCTCGGTGCCGTCGACCCGCTCGAAAATCTGGATCGTCACCGTCTCGCCGGACGCCGCCACGTCGCCGTCGGCCGTCCGTTCGACGCCGGGCATCGTGGTCAGCAGGCGGTGGCTCTCCTGAGCGTAGGAACTCTCCATCTCTGCCCGCGTGCCGTCCCGCATCACGATGACGACGGACGGATCTCCGGTGTCCGCGAACGCGGCCCGCAGGCCGCCGGCGAGGGCAAGCACACCGATGTAGACGAGAACGACGAAGCCGATCGAGGCCAGGGTCATGAAGGCCACGCCGCGGCGCTCGAACAGGTTGCGGTAGGTGTACTTGATCGGGATCATGCCGTCTCCTTGCGCATGCAGCCGCCCAACGTCAGAGCCGCCTCAGTCCGTCGACGATCTTGAGCCGCGCCGCCGCGACCGCGGGGAAGACGCCGCTGAGCAGGCCGACCGCGATGCCGATCCCGACCGCGGTCACCAGGACCTGGGAGTCGAGCGCGAAGCCGCCGAAGCCGAAACCCATCTGCTCCAGGAACGGCGTCGCGCCCTGAATGGCCACCGCCGTGAAACCGAGGCCGAGCGCGGAACCCAGTACGCCGACCGCCAGGGACTCGCCGATCACCATGCCGAGCACCTGGTTGCGGCGGAAGCCCAGTGTACGAAGCACGGAGACCTCGGTGGTCCGCTCGCGCGCGGCCATCGCCATCGTGTTCGCGGTGATCAGGAAGATGGAGATGACGATCGCGAGCCCGATCATCGAGAAGAAGAACTGGATGTTGCCCAGCATCTCCGTGAACGAGGCTGCGAACGCCTCTGCCGTCTCCGCCCTCACCTGGTTTTCCGAGTTCTCGAACATGGCCTCGGCGGCGGCAATCACCGCGGGCGCGGCCTCCGGGTCGTCGAGCAGCAGCCAGTACGTTCCGTTCTGGCCGGGATTGCCCATCGCCTCCTCGACGTAGCGCCGATGGAAGAAGATCTGCCGCTCCTGGCCCGGCTCGTCGAAGTCGTAGATCGCCCGCAACTGGAGCTCCACGTCGATCGGGAAGATGTCGCCCTTGATCGTGATCGTGTCGCCGAGCGACCAGCCCTGAATTTCGGTCAGTTCGCGGCCGGCCGCGAAGGCCGTGCGCTGCGCTGCGAAGGCCTCCCACTCCTCATCGTTCCACTCCAGGTCGTAGAAGACGCTCCGGAACGTCTCCGGATCGATCGTGAAGCGCGGAAAGAAGTTCTCGGGTCTCTGGTCCTTGTAGACGCCCTGAAACCAGTTCTGGGGCGTCACCGCGACCACGTTGTCGATCGTCCGAAGCCGCTGCTCGTACGCCTCGGGCAACGGGAACGTCAGCGAGATCGCGTTGCGCACGACCAGCCTGTCGGGGATCGCCGACTCGTCGGCGAAGCTCATCGCGTCGTTCACGACGCCAAGCAGGGACAGGATGAACAACGCCATCGCCAGGCTGGCCATGGTCAGGAAGGTGCGCCGCTTGTTGCGCAGCAGGTTGCGGCGAATCAGCTTGATCATGCTCCCGCTCCTCCTCCAGGCTCCGATGAAACCAGGCGGCCCTTGTCCAGTCGCAACAGGCGCTTGGCTCTCGCCGCCGCGTTCGGATCGTGGGTCACCATGATGATCGTCTTGTTGAACTGCTCGTTCAACTGACCGAGCAGGTCGAGCACTTCGCGGCCGGACTCCGCGTCCAGATCGCCGGTCGGCTCGTCGGCGAGGAGCAGAGTCGGATCGGTGACGATCGCGCGGGCGATCGCCACCCGCTGCTCCTGGCCCCCCGAGAGCTGCCGCGGGTAGTGCTTCATCCGGTTCTGCAATCCGACCACGGAGAGCGCCGTCTCGACTCGCTTCTTGCGGGCCGCCCTCGACGATCGCCGCAGGGTGAGCGGCAGCTCCACGTTCTCGTAGGCCGTGAGCACGGGAATCAGGTTGTAGAACTGGAAGATGAAGCCGATGTGGCGCTGGCGCCAGAGCGCCAGCTTGCTTTCACCCAGTCGACTCACCTGCTGGCCGGCCACGACCAGGTCGCCGCTGCTCGGCTGGTCGATGCCCGCGAGCAGGTTGAGCAGCGTGCTCTTGCCGGAGCCCGAAGGCCCCATCAGCGCCACGTAGTCGCCCTGTTCGACATCGAGGGTGATCCCCTGCAACACCTTCAGCTCGAACGCGTCGCGCCGGTAGTTCTTCGTCACGTCCCGCAGTTGGACGACCGCTTCAGCCATGGCTCAGTGCCTCCATCATCTCTCCAAGGCGGTCAGGAAACCTCGCGGACCCGCATTCCCTCGACGAGATCCGCCGACGGTTGCCGCACGACCGTTTCGCCGCCGCTCAACCCCGACAGCACTTCGAAGTCGGTGTCCTGCTCCAGGCCCAACTGGATCGCCGAACGGACCAGGGCGCCATCCCGAACCACCCAGGTGTAGCTCCGGTCGCCCTCGGTCACGATTGCAGCGGCCGGGATCAGCACCTTCGGCTCCGCCTCCAGCGCGGCCTGGTCCGTGCCCTCCTGCAGGAAGGTCACGGTGCAGCTCATGTCCGGCACCAGGCGTTCGTCGCGATCGTCGATCGTCACCTTGACCTGGACCACGGCGCGCTGCCGGTCGGCGGTCGGCACGATCTGGCGCAAACTCCCGCTGTACTCGTGGTCGGGCACGGCATCGACCCGGATGGACGCCGGCTGGCCGAGTTCGATGCGGGCGATGTAGCTCTCGTTGATGTCCGCCTCGACCTCGAGCGAGGTCGGATCGGCGATCCGCACGAGAGCTCCCGTGGCCTGCTGGCTCGTGAAACCGCCCGGCGCAACCATCTCCCCCACCTCGACCGTCCGTTCGATGACCACGCCGTCGACGGGAGCGCGGATCACGGTGTATTCGAGTTGGGCGCGGATCGAGTCCAGGTTGGCGCGGGCGGTGCCCACCTGCGCCCTCGCGACCTGGAGCGTCGTTACCGCAGCGTCGAGGTCGAAGCTCGGCGCCACGCCCGCTTCGACGATCCGCCGCTGGCGGGCCTCCTCGCGAACCGCGTCGGCGAGGCGGGCGGTCGATTCGATCAGCGCCGCTTCGGCCCGGCGTACCGACGCTTCGAGGTCCTTGCTGTCGAGTACGGCAATCATGTCCCCCGCCGCCACGGCATCGCCCTCGTCGACGTACAGCTCCGTGATCCGGCCGATGATCTTCGCGCCCACCGCAGCCCGCACGCGGGCATAGGTGTAACCCGTCGCGTTCAGCACCGCGGACGCCTGCTCGGCGGTCAGCCGCTGCACGGTCGCCGTCTCGACCTCCGGCATGAGCCAGGGCGCGTACTGCTCGAACGGCACGGTGCGCCACGCGTACACGGCTGCTATCAGGAGCACCAGGAAGATGCCCCACTTGATGTAACGACCCCGACGCGGCCGGTACTCGTACTCGTCGTCCGCGCGGAGGATGGAAAGGTCCGGCCGCGGCGGCGGTTCGGCGCCATCGCCCGAACTCGCCAAGGCGCTCACGGGCGCACCGCTGGCTCCGGCGGACGCACTCCACCGGCTGATCGTCTCATGCCGCGCATTCTATGGTCCTAACCTACGCGGAGCGGACACAAGGGTTTCGGGCCAGCCCCCGCCGGCGAAGCGCCTGAAGCTCGTCAGGCGTCATCAGGTCGTCGGATGGGCCGGCCTAGCGAGCCAGTTCCGACATCCGCCTCTGGCGGTCCGTCATGAACACGTACTCAGTGACCTGGCGGTAGGTTTCTCCTGGCCTCAGCACCGTGCTCGGGAACGATGGCTGGTTCGGCGAGTCGGGAAAGTGCTGGGTCTCCAGACAGAGGCCTCCTCGATGGATGTAGCGTCGGCCACTCTTTCCAACCAGGGTGCCGTCGAGGAAGTTCCCGGTGTAGAGCTGCAACCCCGGCGCGGTGCTCGCGACGAGAAGCACCCGGCCGCTCGTCGGCTCGGAGAGCATGGCCACCGGCCCGGGCTCGCCTTCCCGGTACCAGGGGTCGATAGCCCAGTTGTGGTCGTAGCCCCTCCCGAAGCGAAGCTGCTCGAAATCGTCGTCGATCCGCTCACCGAGCTGCGCTCCGCGTACGAAGTTCATCGGCGTTTCAAGGACGGACACCGTCTCGCCGGTGGGAATCAGATTGGAGTCAACAGGGGTGTATTCGACGCCGAAGATCTGGACCTCGTGATTCAGGATGTCGCCTTCGCCCTCGCCCTTCAGGTTGAAGTAGGAGTGAAAGGACAGATTGACGACGGTGGGCTTGTCGGTCGTCGCTTCCGCCTCGATGCGGAGAGCACCGGAACCCAGCACGTAGCGCACTTCGAAGTCGACGTTGCCCGGATAACCCTCCTCACCGTCGGGACTCCGGTAGCGGAGTGCCACTCCCCGCCCGTGTTCGGTCTTCACGGGCTCGCCATCCCAGACGACCCGGGTCAGGCCGCGAAGGCCACCGTGGAGGCTGTTGTCCCCGTCGTTCCGCGGCAGCTCGTACGTCTCGCCGTCGAGCGTGAACCGGCCGCCGGCGATCCGGTTCGCGTAGCGGCCGACGATGGCCCCGAAGTACGGGTTCGTGTCCGCGACGTAGGACTCGAGATCGTTGAACCCGAGCACTACATCGGCGAACTCGCCGTCGCGGTCCGCCGCGGTCAGAGACACGATCGCACCGCCCAGTTCGGAGATCTCCACGCTCGCACCGGAGCGCGACTCGAGGCGGAACAGCTCGACCTCCCTGCCGTCGACTTCGCCCCAGGGGCGTCTGGTCACTTCCACGAAGAACCCGGGGTCAAAGAGACATCCTCCGGCCGCCAAGGCGACTAGCAGGACGAAGAAGACCGAGGACCGCATGAAACACGGCGCAGACTACCGAACTTGCTTCACGGCGCTCCGTCGCGCAGACTCCCGGACAGCCATGACTGACTTTCAGCATCAGCATCCTTTCGAACACCGCGGCGGCGAGCCGGAGTACCGTCTTCTGACGTCGGACCACGTCCGCGTCGAACCGGCCGGCGGCCGCGAGACCCTGCACATCGCACCCGAGGCGCTGCGACTCATCGCCCGGGACGCGATGGACGACATCGCCCACCTGCTCCGCGCGAGCCACCTGGAGCAGTTGCGCCGCATCCTCGACGACCCGGAAGCGTCGGCGAACGACCGCTTCGTGGCGATGGAGCTGCTCAAGAACGCGAACATCGCGGCCGGCCGGGTGCTGCCCGGTTGCCAGGACACGGGCACCGCGATCGTCCTCGGCTACAAGGGCCAGGACGTCTACACGGACTGCGACGACGAGGAGGAGCTCTGCCACGGCATCTACGACGCCTACCAGGAGCGCAACCTCCGCTACTCCCAGATGGCGCCGCTGTCGATGTACGAGGAGAAGAACACCGGCACGAACCTGCCCGCCCAGGTCGACCTCTACGCCGCCCGCGGCGACGAGTACCGGTTCCTGTTCATCGCCAAGGGCGGCGGCTCGGCGAACAAGTGCTTCCTGTACCAGGAGACGAAGGCGATCCTGAACCCCATCTCGCTGATGAACTTCGTCGACGAGAAGTTGCGCACGCTCGGCACGTCGGCCTGCCCGCCGTACCACATCGCCCTGGTCGTCGGCGGCACGTCGGCCGAGGCCACGATGAAGACGCTGAAGCTCGCGACCTGCCACGCGATGGACGATCTGCCGACCAGCGGCAACGAACTCGGCCGCGCCTTCCGCGACCTGGAGATGGAGCAGCAGATCTTCGACCTGTGCACCCGGATCGGCATCGGGGCCCAGTTCGGCGGCAAGTACTTCGCGCACGATGTGCGGGTCATCCGCCTGCCCCGCCACGGCGCCTCGCTGCCCGTCGGCCTCGGCGTCTCCTGCTCGGCCGACCGCCAGATCCTGGGCCGGATCAACCGCGACGGCGTCTTCCTGGAGCAGCTCGAGGAGAACCCGGCGAAGTACCTGCCCGAAGTCGAAGAAGACGAGCTCAGCGGCCAGGTCGTCGCCATCGACCTGAACCGGCCGATGGCCGAGATCCGCGCCGAGCTCTCGAAGTACCCCGTTGCCACGCGGCTCGCGCTCACCGGTCCCATGGTCGTTGCCCGGGACATCGCCCACGCCCGGCTCAAGGAACTGCTCGACGCAGGATCCGACCTGCCCCAGTACTTCAAGGACCAGCCCGTCTACTACGCCGGCCCCGCGAAGAAACCCGAGGGCAAGGCGTCCGGCTCCTTCGGTCCGACGACCGCCGGCCGCATGGACCCCTACGTCGACCTCTTCCAGAGCCACGGCGGCAGCATGGTCATGCTGGCCAAGGGCAACCGTTCCCCCGAGGTGCGCCGCGCCTGCGAGAAGCACGGCGGCTTCTACCTCGGTTCGATCGGCGGTCCGGCCGCCGCGCTCGCCGAGCAGAGCATCCGCAAGGTCGAGGTCCGCGAGTTCGAGGACCTGGGGATGGAGGCAATCTGGCAGATCGAGGTCGAGGATTTCCCGGCATTCATCGTGATCGACGACAAGGGGAACGATTTCTTCGCTCCGTTCGAGAAATCTGGCGCGGTAGCGATCGGCGGCGGAAGAAACCGATAGAAAATCTGGGTACAAGGTCCAGGAAAATGTCCCGGTCTTCAGAAATTCAGAAAAAACTCCTCTGTGGGGCCACATTTCTCACGTTTTTCTTCGGTGCCGCCACCGCAGCGATGGCCCAGCGGGCCACCTATCCGCCGGAAGAGTTCACCGAGCGCCGGGCGAAGCTCTGCGATCGCCTCGACGGCGGCGCGGTGCTCATGTTCTCGGAGACGATGCCGCGCTACGGCGCCCGCTTCCGGCAGGACCACGACTTCTTCTACCTGACCGGCTACGAGGGCCGGAATGCCGTCCTGCTGCTCGAAGTCGACGGTTGCAACGCGAACCTCTACCTGCCCCACCAGGGCGACCGGGAGAAGTTCATCGACGGACCGAACTGGCTCTACGCCCCCGGGAAGGCCGACGGGACCGGCTTCGAGGTCGACCACCTCGCCTACCTGCCCGAGCACCTCGCCCGGCGGCGCGGACGGCTGCCGGGAGAAGGCGGGAAGCTGCTCTGGATGCGCCTGGGCGAGCGCGACGAACTCGACCTGGCCCGCAGCGAGAAGGGCCTCTACCTCGGCCGTCGCGAGCAGAACCCCTGGGGCGGCCAGCCGACCGAGCAGGCCCACCAGATCGCGACCATCCGGAGCCGCTACCCCTACGCCGAGCTGCGCGACCTGACGCCGCACCTCGACCGCCTGCGGATGATCAAGACGCCGCGCGAGATCGACATCCTGCGCCGCGCCGGCAAGGTCAGCGCCGACGGCATCGCCGCGGCCATCCGCGCCACCCGCGCCGGCGGCTGGGAGTACGAGCTGGAGGCCGCCGCCAAGCACGTCTTCCTCCAGCACGGCGCCGAAATGGAGGCCTACCCCGCGATCGTCGGCTCCGGGCCGAACGGCCTGATCTGGCACTGGGTCAGGAACGACCGGCAGCTCGAAGACGGCGACCTCGTCGTGATGGACTACGGCGCCTCCTTCGCCTACATGACGATGGACATCACCCGCACCTGGCCGGTTACGGATAGGTTCGACGAGGTCCAGGAGCGCGCCTACCGCGCCGTCCTCGAGGCGCAGAAAGCGATCATCGCGGCGATGCACCCTGGCGCCACCCGGCGCGACACCACCGAGATCTGCCGGAAGATCTACGACCGCTGGGGCTTCGAGGACAAGCCCGCCCACGGCGCCGGCCACTTCGTCGGCCTTTCCGTCCACGACGTCGGCGACAGCTCCCTGCCGTTCGAGCCGGGAATGGTGATCGCCGTCGAGCCAATCATCGAGATCCCCGAGCGCAACATCCACATCCGCATCGAGGACACGGTTCTGATCACCGAAGGCGAGCCGGAGATTCTCAGCGCGGCCGTGCCGAAGGAGGTCAACGAGCTGCTGGCCCTGGTGGCCTCGTCCAGATAAGAGCCGTTCGCGACACGGCGCCATGGGCGCTCGGCAGTCGCACCGTCACGTCGCCATTCTCCCCGGCGAGCCCCGTGGCGAGATAGTCGGCCGCCCTCGCGCGATCCGCGGCCTCCTCGGCAAACCGGCTCTCGAAGAACGAGAAGGCGGCGAGAATCGTCAGCATCTGCTGGCGCGCCGGCCGCATCGATCGCACACTCGGGAGGGGATCGCACGGCCTGCCGCCCTGAGTTCGGGTCACTCCCTTGTCGAGGCCTCCGAGGCCAGCCACATCGCCCAGGTCGGCGTCCTCCCTCACCGCGCCCATCAGGGCGCCGCACGCCAGGCTGTCGCCGTGCCTCGACCAGCGGGAGGTATAGCGGGCGATGTCGGCGAAACCGACGTGTGAGCCGCTCTTGAGCGTGACCAGCCCGCTACGCGGCGCGCGCTCCACAAGCGAGGCCGCGTTCTCCGGGTATGGCACGACCGCGTCCGCATCGCCGGCGATCATCAGGAACGGCACGTCGGCCGTCTCGAAGAAAACGGGCGTGAACATGGCGCTGGGTCCAGCGATCGAGACGGCGGCGCCGATCCGATCGTCCCGGAGGTCCGGATGGAAGGCGGCGAGCGTACTGGTCATGCCGCCGAGAGACAGCCCCATCACGCCGATGCGCTCCGGGTCGATGGCCCCCGAGAACTCGTGAGTCGGGTCGTCGTTCCAGCCCAGCAACTGGTCGATCAGGAACCCCACGTCGCCCGGCTGGTGAGCCACGTCGTCGAAACGCGGCCCGCCCGGACTCGCGAAGTTCGTCAGCGGATAGTCCGCGGCGACGAAGACGTAGCCGTGCCTGGCGAAGTGCAGCGCCAGGTAGCGGCCTTCCGACCGCCTGGACATGAAGCCGTGGCTGTAGACGATCAATGGAAAGCCGTTCGCCGGCCTGCCCTCCCGCGCGACGCCCCGCGCGTTCGCATTCGTCGGATACGTGATCGAGGTCACGAGCCGCCGCTCGTCCGAGCCGCGGAAGACGTTGTTCGCCTGCGTCGGCCGGCTCCGGTCGACGAACGTCGTGTCCAGCTTCTTGACCTGGTAAGGCCCCCGCGCGAGCACCTCGCGGCTCGCCGGGCCCTCCGGCGTGTCGACGCCGGCAGTGGCGAAGAAGAGACCGACAGCGCAGGCCACCGCCAGGACAAGACCGAGCGCGGCGATTCCGGCGATCTTGAGGACTCTCAACACCACGCTACAAGCGCGGCCCCGACGCCGCGCCGCCTACTCGGCGCCGGTGCTCGCTCCGCTCTGCGCCTCCGACTCGAGGAGACGGGCGCCGCGCAGGGTGCCGCCCATGGAGTAGTTGCCCTCGTGGCAGGCGTACTCGTAGACGCGGCCTTCGTCGGCCTTCCACAGGTACTCGCCGGTCCAGGGAGCGGTCCAGATCGTGTCGTCCTCGACGGTGAAGTTGTAGACCACGTTGCCGTCGGGCTGCACGGTGAAGCGCTCGACTACGTGGGTGTTCTCCCCGCCGCCGCGGAAGCTCCGTCCGCCGCTACGGAAGTTCGTCGTGTCGACGACGAGCGTGTCGCCTTCCCACCAGCCGATCGAGTCGCCGAGCCAACTCGTGACCTCGGGGCCCGGATGCTCGGAGTCGAGGCGAACGACGCGGGCGTCGTGGATCATCTCGAGGAGGATGACGACGTGCGTCTCGGTCTGCACGATCCGCTTGAAGTTGTTGTACAGGCTCGGGAAGGTCGGCGCGGCGCCGGTGAAGCCGGCGAGACAACGCTCACTCGTCGGGAGCGACTCGGGATCATCGTAGGGGCCGGGTCCGTCCTGCCCGACCCACCACGCCGTTCCGTCGTTGCCACGAATGAAACCGGAGATAGCGGCTCTCATCCGCTGCTGCGCCTCGGCCGTCATGGACGGCATCCGACCATTCGGCGGATCGATGATGATCGAAGTCGGGATCTTGCCGTCCACACGGTAGGTGTCGGTCCCGCGGTCGATCCAGAACAGGTTGTAGCCGCCCACGTTGCCGGCGCCGAACTCGTTGCCGCCGCCCGCGGTGTGTTCCAGGCCGACTACCTTGGCTCCGCCCTCGGGCGGCGCTTCACGGTTCGCATCGGAGCGCTGGACCGCGCCTTCCTGGATCGCCCGCTCCTCCTCGGCGATCTCGGCGGCCTCTTCGGGAGTCAGGTAGGCGCGTTCGCCAAGATGGACCGGCCGCTCGAGAGGCGTCAGCGTCGCGGCGTCGTAGTTCCCGTTCAGATCGGGCCGGCCGCTGGCGGTTCGCGGAATCTCGTCCTGCGCAACCAGCGCCGGGACAAGAGCGAGAAGAGCGGCGATGGACAGCAGGGTTGCAGTGCGCTTCATCTTCGTGATCTCCAGATTCGGACTGTGTGATTGACCTAGTGTACCGCCTCTCGCGGATTCGGAGCCAACGAACTCAGTTCGCCTCGGCGGACTCGGCAGCATTCTCCGCCGCGCGCAGGACCCGCAGGAAGTTACCGCCCCAGATCTTCGCGATGTCCTCTTCGCTGTAGCCGCGTTCCAGCAGGCCCATCGTCACGCCCAGGGCCTCGCTGGCATCAGCGAACCCTTCGACGCCGCCACCGTGATTGAAGTCCGATCCGATGCCGACATGGTCCACGCCGATCCGGTCGACGATGTAGTCGAGGTGGTCGAGCATCGCGTCCACGCTGCCGGGGCCCAGAAGGTCGCTGATCGACTGCGTGAAGGCCGAGCGGGCGGCCGGATCGTCGATCTCCCAGTAGAGCTCGAAGGGATAGAGGTAGTCCTCCAGGACGCCGGCGGCGCGCCGCGCCTCCCGGATCGCCTCGTCCAGCGCCGCGTCGCTGGAGTCGTAGAGGTAGCCCCGGAACGGGCAGAGGTGGACCACGCCGCCGCCCGCGCCGATGCCGTCGATCTCCTCGTCGCTCAGGTTGCGGCTCACGTCGGTGAGCTGCCTGGCGTTGGAATGGCTGGCGATGACCGGCGCCGTCGAAACCTCCAGCACCTGCAGGACCCCGTCCCGCGACAACTGGGACACGTCGACGATGCCGCCCAGGGCATTGATCCGCTCGATGGCCGCGACCCCCAGGTCGGACAGCCCGCCGTGCTCGGCGCTTTCGCGCGTACCCGTCGCCGCGTCGAAGACCGGGCGCGACGAGTCGGCGAAGTCGTTGTTCCCCAGGTGCGTGAGCGCGAACACGCGCGCTCCGGCATCGTAGAAGTCGTCCAGCGCCGAGACATCCGTGCCGAGGATCATGGCGTTCTGGAAGCCGAGAACGAGGGCCGCCTTGCCCTGTTCGTGGGCGGTGACGATCTCGTCGGCCGACCGGGCGACCACCGCGTTGTTCGTGGGGTCAGCAGCGAGCGCGTGCACGGCCGCTACCTCATGGTCCGCTCTCGCCCGCGCCGCGGCGTAGCCTTCCGCCGTTCGCGGCCCGGAGCCGACCGCGACCGACATGACGACCGCGTCGACGCCGCCGGCGTGCAGCTTGGCCGGATCGACCTGGGACAGCCCGTCGTCGCCGACGTAGGGAGACGGCGCGTCCGGAAGCTCGGTGTCCGCATGGGCGTCGAGGACCAGCACGCGCTCGTGGATGGCCCGTGCCTGTTCGAGCAGCGCCTCGCGCGATTGCTCGGCATCGCCCATCCCCTCACCCGGAGCACCGGCGCCCCCGCACCCAAACGTCAGCAAGAGGCCAAGCACCAGAACCACTTGAACCGCCGTCACACTCATCACCGTCACTCTCATCACCCAGATCCTCCTGCCTGCTAGCCTAAACCCGCTGGCGAAGCAGCGCTTGCCCCGTAAAGGGAGGAGACCGTGGCGGCCTACACACTGGACTACTGGATTGAGGATGGCTGGTACGTCGGCCGGATCAGGCAAGTTCCGGGGATCTTCAGCCAGGGCAGGACGCTGGAGGACCTCAAGCGCAACATTGGAGACGCCTATCGGCTCATGTTGGAGGAGGAAGCGCCGCTTCCCGCGCCGGACTACGAGTCCGTCGAACTCCGACTGAGCGCCACGTGAAGCGGCGACGTCTCCGGCAACACCTCACTTCCAGCGGCTGTCAACTGAAGCGCCACGGACGCCGGCACGACATCTACATCAATCCTGAGAACGGCCGAAAGGCGCCGGTTCCCAGGCATCGTGAAGTCAAGGACAGTCTCGTTCTGCTGATCTGCCGCCAGTTGGGAATCGAGCGACCCTAGCGGTGGCAGAAGGCACTGGTTGGACGAAGGGTCCGGCTACGAAGCGACCCGCACGATCCGCGTCCCAACGTTGCCGCCCGCCAGCAGATCGACGAAGGCCTCCGGCGCGCGCTCCAGGCCCTCGAAGACGTCCTGCTTCGGGACCAGCTTGCCGGCATCGACCCACTCACGCATTTGCGACCGGGCCTCCCCGTAGCGGTCCGCGTAGTCGAAGACGAGGAAGCCCTCCATCCGCACGCGGAAGTTGATCAGCAGTCCCGGCACGCCGAAGGGCCCCGGCTCGGGCTTCGAGGTGTCGTACTGGGAGACGACGCCGCAGCAGACGATGCGGCCGTGGGTCTTCATGCGGCGGAGCGCTCCGCCCAGCACCTCGCCGCCGGTGTTGTCGAAGTAGATATCGATGCGCTCGGGCAAGGCTTCCTTGAACTCGCTCCGGAAATCCGCGCTCTTGTAGTCGACCGCCGCGTCGAAGCCGAGTTCCTCGGTCAGGAGTCGGCACTTCGCTTCCCCGCCGGCGACGCCGACGACGCGGCAGCCGGCGATCCTCGCCATCTGGCCGACGAGGTGGCCGACCGAGCCGGCGGCCGCTGAGACGAGCACCGTCTGGCCCTCCTTCGGCTCGCCGACATCGAAGAGACCGAAGTAGGCGGTCATCCCGTTCGTGCCATAGAGGCCGAGGTGGTGGGCAGGGTCGCCGACGCTGCCGCCCTCATCGACGACGCGGACCTTCGACGCCTCATGCACCGAGTAGTCCTGCCAGCCGGCGGGGCAGACAACGAGCGAACCGACCGGAACCGACTCGTCGTTCGACGCCTCGATCCGGGCCACCGCAGTGCCGCCCATCACGATGCCTGTGCGCGGCGCCCCGGCATAGCTCGCGCTGCCCTGGAGACCGGCCCGCTGACCGGCGCCGATCGTGATCGCGAGCGTGCGACACAGCACCTCGCCGTCGCCCGGCGCCGGCGCCTCCGTCCTCCGTAGCGCGTAGTTGCCGGGCTCGAGCCGGCCCGTCGGCAGCGAGTCGATGATGATCTGGCGGTTCTCGGTCATGGCTGGCTCCGGGGATCGTGGGTTCTCACCGGCCGCGCGCCGGTCGCGGCACCCTATCCCCAGGAACTCCTCGGTGAAGGCCACTCGTAGGATGGGGACGAGAACGACCCGGAGAATGTAGCCCATGAAGAACGTAGTGCCGCTCGTGGTCACGATCGTCACGTTCGTATCCCCTCTAGCGACGTCCAGCGGCCAAAGCGATTCCCCTCCCTGCGACCAGCTCTCCGGCACCGAGGCGGAGGGCTGGAGCCCGAGGCTCCGGGGAGACGTCGAAGCGGCTCTGCCAGCCCGCCAGACGGCCTTCGAATCCGAGCCCGGCAACGACGGGGCCCGCCGCTCCTACGCCGAGGTCCTCTTCAAGCTGGGCAACATCTGGGAGGCTGACGAGGTCATCGCACCCCTGGGCACGACGATGTCGTGCCACGCGGGCGATCTGCGGCTCGCGGCCAGGACGGCGTACCTGCTGGGCGACTACGAGCGGTCCGCGGCCCTGAACGAGCGGCTTCTGGAGCTCGCCGACGAGGGCTCGGACCTCCACGACCAGGCCATCCGCGGTCTGACCCTGGCCCACTACCAGACGAACGACTTCGCGGGCGCCGGGGAACTTCCCGCGCCGACCGAAGCCGAAGGGTCGGCCAGTCTCCTCGCCTTCATGCAGGCATTCGAAGGTGAACCGTACGGAATCGAATGGGACGGCGACGAGCGAATCGCCCACCTGCCGATGACGAACGACATCACGCGGCCCGGCGCCCTGCCGCTGGTGACCCTCGAGATCAACGGCGAAGCGGTCGAGCTGATCCTCGACACCGGCGGCGACCGCCTCTACCTCGACAAGGGCATCTACGAGCGGATCGGCCTGCCCACACTCGCCAACCGCGAAGCCCGCTACGCCTACACCCAGGGCGAAACCGTCGAGGAACCCCTAGGAGTCGCCGCGACGGTCAAGATGGGCGACGTGACGCTCTCGAACGTGCCGGTCATCGGCGCGACCTGGAAGGCCCTCGGCCAGAGGTCCGACGGCGTCCTGACGACGCAGATCCTCAAGCAGTTCCTGACCACCGTCGACTACGACAACCGGCGCATCACCTTCCGCGAGCGAAGCGCCGAGGCCCACGTCGACGTCATGGCGACGTTCGGAGACACGCCGCCAGTCGAAGCGCCCTTCTACATGACGAACACCCACCTCATGTTCGCGAAGGGCGCCCTGAACGGCCACGAGGGCATGAACTTCTTCCTCGACTCGGGACTCGCCGCGAGCATGCCGCTCGTCATCGTCGAGGAGACCGTCGAGTTCCTCGGCCTCGAGAAGAACGAAATCCAGGGAACGACCTACTACTGGTCGCCGATCGAGTCCCACGGCCTCGACGGCCTGCCCGGCGGCCCGGCCCAGGCGCTGGGCAACGTCTTCGTCGAGGACGACTTCTTCTGGCGGTTCGGCTTCATGGCGGACGTCCTGATCTCGCACCAGTACCTGTGGCCCAAGGGGTCGTGGACGATCGACTTCGACAACATGACGTACTACTTCCGCGGCGGGGGTTCGTAGCTCACTCAGATCCGATCGGCAGTGTGAGACACGCCCGCGCGCCGCGACCCTCCGGCCGGTTCTCCAGCACCAGCGATCCTTCGTGGTTCTGGGCGATGTGCTGACTCAGCACCAGACCGATCCCCGCCCCTCCGACCTTCGTCGAGTAGAACGGGACGAACAGGTTCTCGGTTTCTCCGAGCCCCGGCCCCTCATCCTCGACCACGATCCTCACGCGGTCGGCGCACCGCTCCCACCCCACGTCGACGCCACCACCCGTCTCGTTTACCGCATCGGCGGCGTTGCGGATCACGTTGACGAGGGCCTGTTCGAGCTGGTCGGAGTCGGCGCGAAGGGTGATCTCGGGGCCCGGGCGAACCGACACGGACAGGCGGGTTTCCAGCGCGGCGATGCGGCGCACCAGGGGGCCGATCTCGACTTCCTTCAGTTCGGGCGGCGGCAACCGCGCGAGATTCGAGTAAGCCGCCATGAAACGCTGCAGGGACTCCGAGCGGCACGACACGATTTCGAGCCCGCGCTCCACGTCGCCCCGCCAGTCGCTCGGAAGCGGCTGGCGGACGATGACCTCTCGCAGGCTGGCGGAGATCGAGTTGATCGGCGCCAGGGAGTTGTTGATCTCATGGCTCAGGACACGCACCAGACGCCTCCAGGTCTGGCGTTCCTCTTCGCGCAACGCGAGGGACAGGTCCGTGAGCGCGACCAGGGTCAGACGCTCACCGCCTCTGCGGATCACGCTGCGCCGCACCTGCCATCGACGTGAACCGGCCGGGTCGCGGCGAGCGATCGTCCGGGGCGCAGACCCAACCAGCGTGTCGCCGAGACCAAGCTCGGCCGCGGTCTTGCCGAGAAGCTCCCCGTGCTCTCCCCCAAGGAACTGCTCGCCAGCCCGGTTGACCAACCGGAGGCGGCTCCCGAGGTCGAAAGCGAAGACCGCGACATCGATCTCCGTCAACACCCGCTGCAACAGGTTGCTCGCTTCCTCCGCACCCCAACGCTGACTGCGGAACTGCTCTTCGAGGTCCCTGATTGCCGTCATCGTAAGCGTCCAGGGGTCGCTCCCTTCCGCACCGCCGGTTCCGCTGGCGGCGGGGGCTCGTACCGAGTACTCACCCTCCCGGAGCGCGGCGAGGAGGCTAGCGACGACTCTCAACTGTCTGTTCACGCGGCCGCGCAGGTAGAGAGCGAGCAGGAGCCAGAGTCCGACCACCGCCACGCCGAGAGGCCAGCGCAACGCGGCCGCGTACTCGGCGGACCACAACAGGAAGATGGCCGTCGCGACACCGGGAGCCCCGGTCAGCAGCGCGAGCGCGAGGATGCCGCGGTCACGTTTCATGCGGCCGAGGCGCGGCGCCTTCTTCGGCGCGCAACCTGTTCACAGCCGATGACGCTCCATCTTGCGGTAGAGGGCGGCGCGGCTCACGCCGAGGTCCTTCGCCGCTCGCGTTACGTTCCCGCTGTGTCTGACGAGGGCCTTCTCCACGAGCAGGCCTTCAGCCTCATGCAGCGTCATCATCGCAAGATGTTGCTGCCCGGAAACCACCGGCTGCAGGGCCAGGTCGGCCGCGGCAATGGTCCCGCCGCAGGCGACGAGGACGGCACGTTCCACGGCGTGCTTCAGTTCGCGAACGTTGCCTGGCCAGGAGTGTCCGAGCAACGCCCCGAGCGCATCGTCGTCGAACCCCTCGATCTGCTTCTCGTAGCGACGGCACTGGCGTCTGAGGAAGTGCCCGGCAAGGATGGGAATGTCCTCTCGCCTGGCCCGCAGGGCGGGAAGACGTATCTCGACCGTATTCAGGCGATAGAGCAGATCTTCCCGGAACTCTCCGCTAGCGACCACGGCGCCGACGTCCGCGTTCGTGGCCGACAGCACGCGGACGTCGACTCGCTGCGTCTTCGCCGAGCCGACGCGTCGGATCTCACCGGTCTCGAGGACTCGCAGGAGCACCGCCTGCTGCCGATACGGGACGTTGGCGATTTCGTCGAGGAACAGGGTGCCCCGGTCCGCGAGTTCGAAACACCCGGCGCGATCGCTCCTGGCGTCCGTGAAGGCCCCCTTTACGTGGCCCAGAATCTCGCTCTCGAACACACCCTCGCCGAAGCCACCGGCGTTCACCGGCACGAACGACTCGCCTGACCGGTCCGACACCTTGTACAACCAGCGTGCGGCTACATCCTTGCCTGTGCCGTGCTCTCCGCAGATGAGCACATTGGCGTCCGAAGGCCCCACCTTGGCCATCAGGTCGAGCACCGGCTTCATCGCCGCCGATTCGGCAATGAAGTCCTCCATGCCGGCGGCGTTCCGCCGGTTGGCGCCCGTGAGGCGCTCTCCGTGCCGCTTTGCCCGGCCGAACTCCACCTGCGTCGCCAGTGTCGCCAGGAGACGGTCGTTGTTCCAGGGCTTCTCTATGTAGTCCCGCGCACCTCGCCGCATCGCCTCGACGGCGCCGTCAACGCTTCCCCAACCAGTCATCACAACGACCGGCAAGTGCGGGTCCTGGTTCCCGAGGCTTCGGAGCAGATCGAGCCCCTCGCTCCCCGATGTCGTGTCGCGCGTGTAGTTGAGGTCCATCAGCACGCAGTCGAGGTCCCGCGTAGAGACCGTCGAAACAATGGCTTCCGGCGAACAGGCAGTGAGCACCTCGAAGCCGGCGTTCTTCAGGAGGATGCGTAGCGCTTCAACGACGTCCGACTGGTCGTCGGCCACCAGCACACGCGGCCCCGGCATCCGCTACTCGACCCGCAGGGCTTCCACCGGGGACACGCGGGCAGCGCGCCCGGAGGCGACCCAGGTCGCCAGACCGGCGGCGAGTGTCAGCGCCAGCGCCGCCAGCACCATGACCACGGGGGCGGTAGAAGAGATCCCGAACAGCTGGCTGCGCAGAGCGGCTTCGGCAGCAAGGCTGGCCAGGCAGCCAAGAACCAATCCCGCTGCCACGAGCCGTGACATTTCAGCCACCATCATGCGCCGTACCTGCGAACTCTTCGCGCCGAGGGCCATCCGGACACCGACTTCGCGGGTTCGCCGCGCAGCAAGGTACACGACAACTCCGTACAGACCGACCATCGCCAGGATCAGAGCGGCTGCGGCCATTCCCGCCAGCAACGCAAGCGCGAACCGCGTGCCACTCATCGACCCGCGGACGATGGCCGCCATGGCCTGGACGTTCTCCACGATGATCGATGAATCCACGGCTTCCATTGTTGTCACGATCTCGGGAACCAGGGCGGCGGGTTCCGCGAGTTCCGTGCGGACCGCCACCTTCAGATCGTAGTTGCCCCAGCGCGCTCCCGGTATCGGCGTCAGCGGGTAGTACACGACGAGGGCGGGATCACCATTGACGGAAGCTCCGAAGACATCCCCGACCACACCCACGATCGTGTGCCATGGTGCACCGTAGGCCGTAATCCGTTTCCCCAGCGGGTCCTCACCCGGGTAGAAACGCTCGGCAAAGGCGCGGCTGACGACGACCGCGCCAACCGCCGGGTCATCCAGGTCGGCATCTCCGAACGTCCTGCCCCTCAGGACCGGTACACCCATCGCGGCGAACCAACCCGGTGTGGCAAGCGCGAAGACGGCACAGGTGTTCAGGTCGGACGCGCCAAGTCGTTCTCTCGTTGCGGGATCTTCGAACTCCTGCGCCACGCAGCCGACCAGCCGGCCGGTCAAGGGAAGGGCCGAAGATGCACCGACTGCGCTGACGCCGGGAAGGGCCTCGAGCTCCTCGCGCATCTGGTGAACCACCCGCCACCAGCTTGCCCCGTCCACGTGACCGCTGTTCGGATAGAGGGAAGCCGTGATGACCGGATCGGCATCGATCCCCGGGTCCACATTGGCCAGGGCCCGAAAGCTGGTCAGCACGAGCCCGGCGGCAAAGACCAGCGTCAGCGACAGGGTGACCTGAGCGACGAGCACGGCGGCACGTGTCCGGCGCCGGCGGCGGTCTCCCGTGGCGCCACGGCCGACTCCAGCCAGGTCCGCGGCTCTTCCAAGCGGCCAGGCCGCCAACACGGCGAGAGCGAGAGCCGCAGCCAGCGAGAGAACGACGACGAAGCTCAACACGCCGGCATCCATCACGATTTCTTCCAGCCGCGGAAGCGGCGGCGCCGCTCCGACCAGCCAGCGCGTGATGAACCAGGCGGCAAGCCAGCCCGTCACGGCGCCACCAGCGGCCAGCAGCAGGCTCTGCGCCGCCAGGTAGCGGATGATGTGGAGCCGCGTGGCACCGAGAGATGTTCGCACCGCGAACTGTGTCCGGTCCGTCTCCACCCGCGCCAGCACCAGGTTCACAGCGTTCGCCCACGCGATCAACAGCAGGAGCACCACGGCGCCCTGCAAGAGCAACACCCTTAACGCGACATCTCCCAACACCGCGTCCTTGACTCGGTAGGCGCGCGTCTGGAAGCCGAACCCTTCGACGAAGTCCCTTTCATAGACCTGTGGATACGCGGCTTCGAGCTGGCGGGTGATGAGCGCGAGTTCCGCTCTGGCCTCCCTCACCGTGTGGCCGGGTGCCAGACTCGCCAGTACCGCCAGACCGTGGTCGTTGTAGAAGGGCCCGGCCGCATCGAGGACATAGGGAATCCAGATCTCCGGGCGCTCGAGTCCGGCGGCGCCCCCGGTCGCCGTGCCCGGGATGGAAGTACCGGGTTCAAGCACGCCGACGACCTGGAATGTCAACCTCTGCAGGATGATCGCCTCCGGCAGCGCCTGCCCGACGATCCCCGGGTCGAACCGGATCGTCTTCCCGACGATGTCGGGGTCGGCGCCCAGACGACGTTGCCAGTACCCGTGGGAAAGCACCGCGACGAGAGGGCTGCCGGGGTCGTCGTCCGTCTCCTCGATGAGGCGGCCAAGCCGCGCGCGGGCGCCCACCAACTGCAGGACCCCGGCCGTAGCCTCGGTAACGACGGCGCGATGGAATCCGTCTCCCGCCAACACGTTCTGTGAGCCCGTGGCGTACGCCCCGAGGACGGAGAGCGACTCGGCGTTCCCGGCCAGATGGAAGAACTGGGCCGACGACAGCCCCCACTCCACCTCGGGACCGACGCCCGGAACTCCGCTGCGCAGCACCAGCAGTTGATCGACATCGGGGTAGTCGAGCGGGTCGAACACGACTTGCCTCAGCACCGTGTAGGCGGCCGTCGCAGCTCCTATGCCGACTCCGAGCGTCAGCACCGCCAGGCCGGTGAACGCGGGCGTGCGGGTCAGGCTGCGCACCGCGTGATGAAGTTCAGTCAGCACGCTCGTGGTCCTCCCCGGCTACGACTCGCTCTCGTCGACGATGCGCCCGTCGAGCAGATGCAGGGTACGACCGGCCATCCCGGAGTAGCGGGGATCGTGCGTCACCATGCACACCGTCGCGCCACCGCCATGCAACTCGCCGAGGAGCCTCATCACGGCCTCGCCGTTGGCCGAATCCAGGTTGCCGGTGGGTTCGTCCGCGAGCACGATGAGCGGGTCGCCAACGATCGCGCGGGACACCGCGACTCGCTGCTGCTGACCCCCGGACAGTTGTGCCGGAAAGTGGTTCGCGCGGTGAGTCATGCCGACCCGCTCCAAGGCCGCGTACACGCGCTGCCTGCGCTCGCCGCGCGGAGTGCGGCGATAGACCAGCGGCAGTTCGACGTTCTGGTAGACCGTCAGATCGCCGATCAGGTTGAATGCCTGAAAGATGAACCCGATCGCTTCGTTGCGGACGCGAGCGCGGACGGACGGCCCGAAGTCCTGAACGGATCGCCCGTCGAGTTCGTAGCTGCCCTCGGTGGCCGCGTCCAGCAGGCCGATGATGCTGAGCAGCGTCGACTTGCCGCAACCCGAGGGCCCGGCAATCGCCACGAACTCTCCGCGTTCGATGTCCAGGTGGACCTTGCTGAGCGCGTGGGTCTCGACTTCGTCGGTGTAGTACACCTTGTCCAGATCCCGCAAGTGAATGATGGGCCGGGCCGTCTCCGCCATGGCACCTCCGTTCGCCGTGTTCCTCGCCATCGTCCGAGCCGCCCTCACCGTTCCAGAAGAACGCGGTCGTGCTCGTCCCAGGCGGACATGTCCGACAGGATCACGCGGTCGCCGGGACTCAAGCCCTCCACAACTTCGATCTCGCTGACCGACACCCGGCCTACGAGCACACTCACCCGCTCCGCCATCTCCCCCTCCTGGTCGAGACGGAAGAGGACCAGCCTCTCCTCGGCCATGGCGGCTACGGGCCGCGGCAGGTAAATCACGTCCGGCACTCGATCAATGACTACGGTGCCGTCGACGCTCAGATTCAGCCGCGCGCTGGCCGGCAGGTCGGCGGCCAGGGAGACATCCACGGTCACCGCGCCGTCGCGGACGCCGGGATCGATCCGCGCTACCTGCCCATCCATCAAGTCCCTACGGGTATCGATCACAGCCCGCTGGCCGATCAGGACCTGTTCCGCCTGGTTCTGCGGGATCCGAATCTCCGCCTTCAGCCGCTCCGGCTGCACCACCCGGCCGAGGGTCTCGCCGGCTTGCACCCACTGACCTTCCTCGACCGCGACCTCGGCCAGGACACCGGCTACGCCGGCACGCGCCACGAGAGAATCGGCGCGCCTCTCGCTCGCTCCCACGATCGAACGCAGACGCTCCACGTTGATGCTCCTCGCCGCGACCTGCTCCGCCGCGGACCCGCCGAGAAGTTCCAGGCGCCGGTTCTCGATGTTCAGTCGATCTTCCAGTTCAGCCAGCATTTCCCTGCCGCGCGCCAGGTCGAACTCGGAGACGAGTCCAGGGCTCTTCGTCTCCAGCTCGCGGTTCGTCTCGTCCCTGTGCCTGGCCTCCAGGTACTGCGTACGCACCTGGGCAATGAGCGCTCGCTGCGCAAGCTCTTCAGACTCCGAAGAGACGTTCACGGACACCAGTTCCGCTTCCGCGTCGGAGAGCTGCTGGCGCACGGTGAGAACTTCGACTGCAACATCCGGATTCGCGAGCCGGAACAGGGGCGTATCCGGGGACACCGTGGTCCCCGGTTGAAGAAGGATCTCGTCGACGCGGCCGGACGTGAGCGCCGTGATCCACCGGTGTCGCATCGGAACGAGCCGGCCGGGGCCCCGCACCTCGCGCACGAACTCGCCGCGCGCCACCGTACCGATCCAGACCGTGTCCGCCTGGACGACGGGCATCGCGGGCTCCAGAGCCGCGACGAAGAGGAATGCCGCGATCAGGCCTGCGGCTCCGACTCCAATGCCCGCAATAAGACGAAGGACGCGTTTTCCTCGACGACGGCTCCGGGGCACATCCATGGAGGGCCGATCCCCGCGCGGAAGATCCGGCGTGACGGACTTCGGTTCCCGGTCTGCCGAAGACTCGCTCTGCGCCTCGGGCTGTATACGGAGGGGGGTGGCCATGACCTGAGTCTTCGAGCAATGCCTGTGCCAGTCGCAAACCACCCCTCAACGCAGGAGATCGCTCGCCCGGCGGCTTGGTCCAGCCCACTTCAGGCGTCCGTATCCGGACAGCTCCGCCCGGATGCGGACACTGTGCGGCTGCCCGCTCAGCGGCGCCGTGACGGGGGCCTACCGTTGCTGCTCGATGAACTGAAGGATGGTCAAGTCGACATCCGGCCTCATCCTGCGAACTGCCCAGACGATAGGATGCGCCCTTGTCTCCAGGACAGGTTTCAGGGATCGACGGAGGAAGGCGAATGAGAGCTCCCGGCGTGCCGGCATTGGTACCGATCGTTCTACTGGTTCTCGCGGCGCTCGTCGCCGGCTGCACGCAGGGCACGGGCGCTGAAGGAGCCGAAGCCCAGGAAGCTGAAAGTGCCGTGCCGCTACGAGCCGTCCAGGACGAGGAAACCGGCTCGATCGCCATCTACAGGGAAGGCGAAGAGGAACCGATCGTCACCCAGAACGCCGGCGCGGAGCATCGGCCCTTCCTGCATCCGATCGTCGCTCCGGACGGCAAGGGTCTGGCGACGGAGTACAGCCCCGGGCACCACCCGCACCAGACGGGGCTCTACTGGGGCTTCACGCGGGTGAACGGCGAGCCGATGGATGCGGACACGCTCCGGCAGTGGTTCTACCGCCGCGACAAGCCGGAGGACATCGCCCGCGCCGTCGGCCGTGACTACTTCCACAACCCGGGCGGCGACTACTGGCGCCGCGATTCGGCCACGGTCGTCACCGAGTCCGGGACCGAGGTCCAGTGGCAGACGGTCTACGGGATGCTGGACGCGGACGGCAACGCATTCATGACGGAGACCCAGAACTGGACGATGCGGGCGGAAGAAGACCGCTTCATCCTGGATCTCGAATGGGCTGGCGAGGCGGTCGCCGGCGACGTCTCGATCAACGAGATGTCCTACGGCGGCATGTTCCTGCGCATGCCGTGGACCAGGGACACGCCCGGCGAAGCCGTCAACGCGGCCCGGCAGCGCAACCGTCAGGCGGAAGGCCAGCGTGCGATGTGGGTCGACGTCGGCATGCAGGTCGAAGGCCGCGACGACTTCCTCCACGTCGCGATCTTCGACCACCCGATGAACGCCGGCTACCCCCAGACGTGGCGGGTGGACGGCCAGCTCGGTGTCGGCCCGGCGCGGTCACGAATGGGCGACTGGCACATCCCGGAAGGCACGACGGAGGTCATTCGCCACCGGCTCATCGTCTACACCGGCGAGCTGAACGACCTGGAGCTGACGGAGGACTGGGAGGAGTACACGGGCGCCGCCGAGGGCTCGTACTCCACGGCGTCGCTGTGGGGCATCGCCCAGCAGGAGGCGAAGCAGGAGAAGTTCCTGACCCCGGAAGAGGCGGTCGAGGCGATGACCGTGCGCGACGGCTTCCAGGTCAACGCCTGGGCCTCGGAGCCCATGATCACCCAACCCATGGCGTTCGCCTGGGACGACCGCGGCCGCATGTGGGTCGCGGAGAACCGCGACTACGAAACCCGCGGCCGCGGCTTCTCCGGCTCGGGCGACAGCAAGATCCTGATCCTGGAGGACACCGATCGCGACGGCACGGCCGACAGCAAGAAGGTCTTCGCCGAGGGCATCCCCTTCCCGGCGGCGCTGGCGGTCGGCTTCGACGGCGTCTTCGTCGGCGCGCCGCCCCACCTGCTCTACCTCCCGGACCGCGACGGCGACGACGTGGCTGACATGGAAGACGCGGAGATCCTGCTGACCGGCTGGGGCATCCGCGACCGTCACGAGACGATCAACAGTTTCCACTGGGGCCCCGACGGCTGGCTCTACGGCCTCGAAGGGTTCGCGACACCGTCCGTGATCCGCAAGCCCGGCCCCGAGGAGACGATCTACGGCCACAACGATCCGTTCCCCACGGACCTGCTCGAAGCCGACGGGGTCGACATCAACGGCGGCGTCTGGCGCTACCACCCGACGAAGGACCGCTTCGAGGTCGTCGCCCACGGCTTCAGCAACCCGTGGGGCATCGACTACGACGCGAAGGGACAGATCTTCATCACCGCCTGCGTGATCCCCCACCTGTTCCACGTCGTCCCCGGAGGCATCTACCACCGCCAGGGCGGCAGCCACTTCAACCCGTACGTCTACGGCGACATCCGGACGATCGTCGACCACAGGCACCGCTCCGCGCACGGCGGCGCCCGCGTCTATCTTTCGGATGCCTTCCCCGAGGAGCACTACGGCCGGCTGTTCATGGCGAACATCCACGAGCACGCGGTGCTCACCGACGAACTCATACCCAAGGGCTCCGGCTTCGTCGCCGAACACGGCGAGGACTTCCTGCTCGCCAACAACAAGCAGTGGGTCGGCTTCAGCATGGAGATCGGCCCGGGCGGCGACGTCTACGTCCTCGACTGGCACGACGCGGACATCTGCGGCAACGACGTCCAGCACAAGGAGACCGGGCGCATCTTCCGCATCACGCCCGAGCAGACCCGCGCGGACAACTGGGAGGGCCGTTACGACGACGTCAAGACGATGTCGAACGAGCAACTCGCCCGTCTGCAACTCTCGAAGAGCGCCTGGCACGCGCGCCGGGCACGGGTCGTCCTCCAGGGCCGGGCGGCGAAGGGCGAAGTCGACGCCTCGGTTCACGAGGCTCTGCACGAGACGTTCGCGTCGAACCCGGACGGCGACATCCGCCTGCGGGCGATGTGGGCGCTCCACGTTGTCGGCGGCTTCACGGCCGGACAGTTGACCGACGCGCTCGACGACGAGGACGAGCACGTCCGCGCCTGGGCCATCCAGCTCCTGACCGAAGACCACGACGCGCCCGCGGCCGCCACGGCGAAGTTCGTCGAACTGGCCGACCGCGACGAGTCTCCCGTCGTCCGCCTGTACCTCGCGGCGGCTCTCCAGCGCGTCGAGCACGAGGTGCGGTGGCCGATCGCCGAACACCTGGCGACGAAGGGCGACGACGCGGACGACCACAACATCCCGAAGATGATCTGGTTCGGCCTCGAGCCCCTGGTGCCGGAGGACCCGGAGCGCGCGCTCCTTCTGGCGCGGAACTCCGAGATCCCGATGCTGACGGAGAACATCGCACGCCGCGCAGTCGCCGCGAACGAACTCGAGTTCCTCGTCACCTCGCTCGACGACCGGTCCGAGGCCCGTCCCGCCCTCCTGCGGGGCATGCGGGCCGGGCTGGAAGGCCAGTTCGAGATCGACCGGCCGGAGAACTGGGCTTCCGTCTACCGGAAGCTGAAGAGGAGTCGCGCACTGGCCGACCTCGCCGAAGAAGTCGACCAGCAGTTCGGCGGTGTCGAGGTCTCTCGACAGTTCCTCGCCACTCTCGACGACGAGAGCGCGCCGGCCGAGGATCGGCGGCGAGCCATTCGAGGCCTCGCCGACCAGCAGCACTCGGAGCTCTTTGAACGGCTTCCGGCCCTGCTGGAAGCGCCCGAGCTGCGGCTCGCCGCGATTCGCGCCTACGCCGCGTTCGACGGCCGCTGGGAAATCGGATTCCTGCTGCTGGGGCATTACGCCTCCTTCAACGCGGACGAGAAGCTCGCCACGGTGCAGACGCTTTCGTCCCGGCCCATCTATGGCCGGGTCCTGATGGGCGCGATCAAGGAGGGCAGCATTCCCCGGCGCGACGTGCCGGCGTACGTCGCCCGCCAGCTCCACCGGGTCGTGGGCAGCGGCTTCCTCGAAGTCTGGGGACCGATCACCCGCGTCTCCAGCGAGAAGACCGCCGCCATCGCGAAGTACACGACGATCCTGAACAACGCGGCGATCGCGGCGGCCGACACGGCTCACGGCGAGCAGATGTTCAGCGAGCTCTGCGGCGTCTGCCACCAGATGTTCGGCGAAGGGGGCCTGATCGGCCCCGACCTCACCGGTTCCAACCGAACGGAGCTGGACTACCTGCTGACGAACATCATCGACCCGAGCGGCGACATCCAGGACGTCTACCAGACCCTGATGGTGACCACCCGGGACGGCCGCACCTACTCGGGCACCGTGGCCACCAAGAGTCCCCGCTCCATGACGCTCCGGGTCGTCGGCCAGGACGAAGTGATCATCCCGCAGTCGGACATCCAGTCGTTCGACTACTTCCCGCTCTCGATGATGCCGGAGGGGCTGCTCGATGGGTACGGAGACGACGAGGTTGCCGACCTGGTCGCGTATCTCATGACCGCCCAAGAGGCGGGCTCGCAGGGTCCGTAGGGAGCCGAGGCGGATGACGAACGTCGCGATGGTCGGCCTCGGCTTCGGTGCCGAGTTCATCCCCATCTACCAGGCCTACGCCGGCGCCAACGTCCACGCGATCTGCCGCCGCGACGAGGCGGAACTCCACAAGGTCGGAGACCAGTTCGGGATTGAACGGCGCTACACGGACTACGACGACGTGCTGGCCGACTCCGACGTGGACTACGTCCACATCAACACGCCGATCCCGGACCACGCCTGGATGTCGCTCGCCGCGCTCGACGCCGGCAAGCACGTCATGTGCACCGTGCCGATGGCGACGACCGTCGAGGACTGCCGGAAGATCGTCGAGAAGGTCGAGGAGACCGGGCTCAGGTACATGATGGCCGAGACCGTCGTCTACAGCCGCGAGTTCCTGTTCATCAAGGAGCTGTACGAGAAGGGCGAACTCGGCGACATCCAGCACCTGGCGGCGTCGCACCCGCAGGACATGGACGGCTGGCCCTCCTACTGGGAGCGGATGATCCCGATGCACTACGCGACCCACGTCGTCAGCCCCTGCCTCGGACTCGTCGACGGACTGGCCGAGTACGTGAGCTGCTTCGGCTCCGGCGTCGTCCGCGACGACATCGCGGAGAAGTCCGGCAACCGCTTCGCCGTCGAGACCTGCCACATCAAGTTCAAGGACCGTGACCTCGTAGCCCACATCTGGCGCTTTCTCTACGACGTCGCCCGGCAGTACCGCGAGAGCTTCGACGTCTACGGCACGAAGAAGAGCTTCGAGTGGACCCTGATCGAGAACGAGCCCCACGTGCTGCACACGGCGAAGAAGCCCGAGCACGAGATCCCGGAGAAGATCGAGGTGCCGGACTACGCGAATCTCCTGCCGGAACCGATCCGGCACTTCACCCTGCCCCAGGAGATCCACGACGCGGAGCACCTCTCCTTCATCCAGGGCGGCGGCCACGGCGGATCCCACCCCCACCTCGTCCACGAGTTCCTCAGCGCGCTCAACGAGGACCGTGACCCCTGGCCCAACGCGGTGACCAGCGCCAACTGGACCTGCGTCGGCATCTGCGCCCACGAGTCCGCTCTGAACGGCGGCGAGATCGTCCGCCTGCCCGGCTTCACGCTCCGAACGTAGGACCCGACTCCACAACCCCGGCTTCAGGAGGGCCAATGAACAAGACCAAGCTACTGATCGCGAGCTTCCTCACCATCCTGGTTGCCGGACTGGGAACCGCCGTTCGCGGCGGACTCCTCCTGGAGTGGGGCACGGCGTTCGGCTTCACGCAGACGGAACTCGGACAGATCACCGGCGGCGGCTTCGTCGGCTTCGGACTCGTCATTCTCGTGGCCAGCGCCTTCCTCGACCGCTACGGCTACAAGCCGTTCCTGATGGGCGCCGGCGTTCTGCACGTCCTGTCCGTCGTCGTGGCCGTTGCGGCCACGGTCATCTACAACGGATCGATCGACACCGATCCGGAGTTCGCCCGTGCCGGGGCCTACTTCTGCCTGTTCTGGGGCGTCTTCATCTTCGCGGTCGCGAACGGCATCTGCGAAGCGGTGATCAACCCGCTGGTCGCGACCCTGTACCCCAAGGAGAAGACCCACTACCTGAACATCCTGCACGCCGGCTGGCCCGCCGGCCTGATTGCCGGCTCTCTCCTGGGTATCGGCCTGATCGGCCGCGTGCGCTGGGAGATCGTTCTCGCGCTCTATCTCGTTCCGACCCTCATCTACGTCCTGATGATGGTCAAGGAGAAGTTCCCCAAGTCCGAGGCGGCTGCCGCGGGCGTCAAGTTCCTCGACATGGTCAAGGAGTTCGCCGCGCCCATGCTGCTCTTCCTGCTCGTGCTCCACGTCTGCATCGGCTACGTCGAGCTCGGAACGGACAGTTGGATCGTCAACATCATGGACACGGTGCTCGGCGGCAAGGGACTGTTCATCCTCCTCTACACCTCGATCCTGATGTTCGTGCTGCGCTTCTTCGCCGGCCCGATCGTCCACCGGATCAATCCCCTCGGGCTGCTGTTCGTCAGCGCCTGCGTCGCGGCCATCGGCCTCTACTCGCTCGGCTCTCTGGCCGGCGCGGTCACCGTGATGATCGCCGCCACGATCTACGGCGCCGGCAAGGCCTTCTTCTGGCCGACCATGCTGGCCGTCGTCTCCGAGCGCTTCCCCAAGGGCGGCGCCCTCACCCTGGGCGCCGTCGGCGGCGTCGGCATGCTCTCGGCGGGCCTCCTCGGCGGCCCGGGCATCGGCTACCTGCAGGACCGCCACGCCTCGCAGAACCTCCAGGCCAACGCCCCCGCCGTCTACGAGGAGTACAAGGCCCAGGGCACGAACAGCTTCCTGTTCTTCGCCCCGGTCCAGGGCCTCGACGGCTCCAAGGCCGGCCCGGTCATGGAGAAGGCGAAGGACTTCAGCATCGAACTGCCTCCGGACGAACAGGCGGTACGCGACGCGTCCTTCCACGGCGGCCAGACCGCGCTCCGGATCACCGCGGCGATACCGGTGTTCATGGCGCTCGGCTTCCTCTACCTGATCATCCACTTCCGGCGGGCAGGCGGCTACAAGCAGATCGAGCTGACGTCGCAGAACGAAACCTGATCACTGGCGGCGAGGTCAGACTCGCTCCGCGCCGAGGACCTAGCAACTCATGTCCATCCTCGAAGATCGCGAGGAGATGCGCCGGTCCGGCTACCGGGTCGTGGACGCGATCGTCGAGCGCCTGAGCGAGCTTGGCGATGACAAGGCGTTCCAGACGGCGCCGCGAGATGTCACCGAGGCGTTGCTCGATGGACCTCCTCCCGAGGAGGGGCGGGACCTCGACCCACTGCTCGAGACCGTGGTTCGCGACGTGATGCCGCTCGCGGCGCGGATCGACCACCCGCGCTTTCTCGCCTTCGTACCCGCCAGCCCCTCCTGGGCCTCGGTGCTGGCCAGCTTTCTGATCAGCGGGTACAACGTCTTCCAGGGGACCTGGCTCGCCTCCGCGGGACCTTCCCAGATCGAACTCACGGTCACCGACTGGTTTCGCGATTGGCTGGGTTACCCGAAAGGCGCGGGCGGCCTGTTCACGAGCGGTGGATCGGCCGCCAATCTGCTGGCCGTCGTCGCGGCGCGCGAGGCCACCGGAAACCCGCAGCGCGGTGTGGTCTACCTTTCCGATCAGGCCCACGGCTCCGTTGGGCGTGCCGCCCGGATTGCCGGAATCGATCCGGCCCGGATACGGGTCCTGGCCACCGACGATGAGTTCCGGATCGTTCCGGCGGCCCTGCTGGAAGCCGTACTTCGAGACCGCGAGGCGGGTCTGGAACCGTTCTGCCTCGTGGCGAGTGCCGGCACGACGAACACCGGCGCGATCGATCCCCTGGTGGAACTGGCGGAGATCGCGCGGGCGGAGGGACTCTGGAACCACATCGACGCCGCGTACGGCGGCTTCGCCGTCCTCGATCCGGAAGCCCGACCTCTGCTCCAGGGCCTCGAACTAGCCGACAGCGTGACTCTCGACCCGCACAAGTGGCTCATGCAGCCCTACGAGACGGGCTGCCTCATGGCCCGCGACGTCACCCGCCTGGAGTCCGCCTTTCGCATCCTCCCCGACTACATGAAGGACACCGATCTCGGCGCCCAGCAGGTGAACTTCTGCAACCGCGGGCTCCAGCTCACCCGCGCGTTTCGGGCCCTGCGGGTATGGCTGTCGGTCCAGCGTTATGGCCTGGCCGCTCACCGGCAAGCCATCGCCGGCGCGATCGGCATCGCCGCAGAGGCAGCGGATCGCATCGCAGGCGAGGACGAACTGGAGCTTCTCGCGCCGCCGAGCCTGGGCGTGGTCTGTTTTCGCTACCGAGGCCCTGACGCGGAACCGCCCGTTCCGAGTGAGCGCCTCGACGAACTGAACCGCCAGATCCAGGACCGCATCGTCCAGTCGGGATTCGCGATGATCGCCTCGACGCGGCTCGACGACCGGTTCTCACTGAGATTCTGCGTCCTGAACACCCGCACCACCGAGGACGACGTCATGCAGGTCCTGGACCGCGTTCTGGAGATCGGCAGGGAACTGCGGGCTGACCTGATCCTAGAGACTGCTTAGCCGTCGTTGGCTGCGGGCTCCGCCTGGAGATCGAACAGAGAGATGCCCATGGCTTCGGCCGCATCCGCCATCCGCCGGTCGTAGGTAGCGAGTTCGATTCGCCATCCTCGCTTCTTCCTCAGGTAGTCGAGCGATGCGAGATGAAGCGCGTCGAGGGTGCGGACCGGCACGGCGAACGGTTCCAGGGCTCTCTCGAGCATCAGCGGCGACAGCTTCAACAGGTTGGTGCGCTCCAGGAGATTCCGGGCCTGATCGCCGTGGGATTCGGCGCAGGAGCGTCGGTGCAGAACGTTCCAAACCTCGTACTCGAGCAAGCGGCTCGATACCAGTTCCGCTTCCCAGAGTTCCTCCGGCGGCCGCCTGTCCTCGAACAGGAGGTAAGCCACGGCGACCGAACTGTCGACGTAGATCAAACCCGGTCGCTTCGGGTCGAATCCAGCAGCTTCATGCCCTCCTCGAAGCTCATGATCGGCTTCGGCTTCGGCAACGGACGCGATCCCGGCTCGATAGCGCGTGGCGTCAGGATGCCTTCCCTGACCATCTCGGCGAACTCCGCGTCCGCCAGCCTCGGACTCCGGTCGGGGCGCGGCGGACCGAGTTCGGCAACGACGCGGTCTCGGTTCGTGACCAGAACAGTCTCCCCCGCGGCGGCTATGCGGACGTACTCGCTGAGCTTGCTGTTGAGCGTCTTGAGGCCTACGGATCTCATGCCCTGAAAGTAGCTACTTGTAGCTGCTTCGTCAAGAACGCCGATCGGCTGCTACCTCGTTCCGGCCAGCACTGGCCCGATTGCCGGCGACGCCGACGCCGTCTGGCATGATCCTGCTGCGTGGGAGCTGAAGCGGGAGAGCTATCCAGCGACGGGCATCGCCATCTTTGCCTTGAGTGCGGCGAGCCTCTCGCCGGCAAGTTCTGCTCCCGGTGCGGCGCGAAGAACCGCCCTCCTCTTCGCCCTCTCCACCACTGGTTACAGGACCTCGGCCGCCAGGTCGCCATTCTCGACATTCGCCTCCTTCGGACGCTGCCACGGCTCTTCTTTTCGCCCGGGCGCCTGACCGTGGAGTACGCCGCCGGCCGGCGGCAGCCATACACGTCGCCGATCCGGCTCTACGTCGCGGCGAGCGCCGTCGTCCTCGCGGCGATGAGCTTCCTTGGGGTCACCGATCTCGACGCGCTGCTCGCCAACTCCACCGAGGAGAACATCGAGGCGCTCGAAGAAGTACTGGGCACCGATCTGAGAGACCCCGCCTTCCAAGCGCGTTTCAACCGGCGGCTGGACACGATCTACCCGATCGTCAACCTGCTCAGCCCGCCGATCATGATGCTGCTCCTCAAGCTCCTCTACTGGCGGCGCTACCTGCAGGAGCACCTGGCCTTCGGTTGTCACTACGGGACCTTTCTCGCCGTCATCGGAACGCCCATGCTGACGGCTGAGGGTGTCGCGCACCCGATCGTCGTAGGCGCGGTGGCAGTCGTTGCGCTCCTCTACCTGCTGGTGGCGATGCGCCGGGTGTACGGCGGTGGCTGGGCCGCTCTGATCGCGCGCTTCGTCGTCTTCACCCTCGGATTCATGGGAATCCTCGCCGCATTGTCCATGCTGACGCTCACTATCGTCCTGGCGACGAGCTGACTTCAGACAGCGCCTGCCGGAAACGGCGCGCCGCTACTGCGACGGCGCCTGATACAGCTCGATCTCGTAGCCGTCCGGGTCTCGGAAGAAGATGATCGTCGGCGGATTGTCGCCCGGGATCGTGACGTGGCGAAGCGTCGAGCCGGCGGCCTCGGCCCGCTTGGCCAGCGCCTTGGCGTTCCCCGTGTTGACGATGATCCGGCCGTACCGGCCCTTGCCCTCGGGCAGCGGATCGTCGTTCAGATGCGCCAGAGCGAGGCCCGCACCGCCGCCCGGCGCCACCAGACCGATCTCGATCGGATTGTCCGAGTCCGGCGGATACTGCCAGGCACGAGTGAAGCCCAGCACGTCGGCGTAGTACTTCTCGGACCGCTCGAGATCCGCCACGTTGATGGCCACCAGCCCGAACTCGGCGTCCGACTTCTCGTCTCCGGCCGCCAACGGGGCCGCCAGGCACACGAACATCGACACCACCAAGGCCCGAACGGTCCACTTCGCCATCACAAGCTCCTTTCCGAGCATCGAACCCACTGTCAACAGAGGCCGGCGAGCATAGCGCGCCCGGTCCGCGGCACGTGCAGCAGCGATAAGGGCGCCAACGTGGAACTGGCCGCCCACTGGGTGCGCCGGCGTCCTCGCCGGCTGCCGCCGAAGGCGGCCAGCAACACGCGCCGGCCGGTAGGCCGGCTCCGCTTGGTCGCCACTTCCGTGCAAAGTGGTCGCCGCTTCGCGGCGCGTTCTCCTCAGAAGCCGGCGGGGACGCCGGCGCACCCAGTGGGCAGCAGTTCAGCTAGCCTGCGCCGATGCGGCGTCAGTACCACTTCATGCCCGACGAGGACGGCCAGAAGGCCTGGGACGTCCGGCGGCTCATCGCACTGAGTGTCGACTTGCCCGTCGAGGAAGTGCCACTCGCCGACATCGCCGAGATAGACCAGGTCTACTGGTTCGATCGGGACCACTTCCGGCCGACGGTCCGGTCCGTTGTCGAACACATGGCGCTGATCGAGGCGACGGACCTCTCGCACCCGATCATCCTCGGCATGGACGGTCGGGTGATGGACGGAATGCACCGCGTGGCCAAGGCGCTCGTCCAAGGCCATTCGACGATCGCCGCGAAGCGCTTCCCCGTCGATCCGCCGCCGGACCACCGGAACTGCCACCCGGCCGATCTCGACTACTCGGCTTCCGACAACCCGCACTAGCGAGGCGAATCCCCGGTCACCGACGTAAACGAGCACCGGTCCCCGGCTGCGGGCAGGACGCCCGCGTTCCCAGGTTCAGAGCCCACCAGCCATCTCATGGAGCCTCAACACGGTTCTCCAGTTCCGCACGGTCATCGTCGTCGACAGCTTCGATTCGAAGTACCGCGTAGTGAACTTCGTGCGCGCGAGCCCCAGGGGACAGTGGAAGAAGACCTCCCGGCCCAGAACGGCGAACTCGTCCGGAGGCGAGCGGTCAGGATCGAGTGAGTCGACGTCCGTACCTTCCGGCTGTGCCGCCAGGAACCCGACGTGCAGCTTCTCGAGGTCCGCTCCTCGCCGCAGAAACGGGTTCTCTCGCACGATCGCGGCAAACTCCACCCTCGTCCGGGTCAGCACGGGAACCCGGAAACCGAAGCGCGCCGCGATCGCCGCGGCGATGCGGTCGGGCACGAGGCAGGCCAAGTCCGGATCGGCACGGAAGACGACGTTGCCGCTCTGAATGTAGGTCCGGACGTCCTCGCAACCTGCCTCCACGAACAGCGCGGACAGGTCTTTCATCAGCAACCTGTTCTTGCCGCCGACGTTGATGCCGCGCAGCAAGGCAACGTGAGCGTCCGTCACTCCACCGGATTGGCCGCGATGAACTCGTTGATGATGCGGGCGAGTTCCTCGCCGTGGCTCTCCTGGATGAAGTGGCCCGCGCCTTCGACCGAGACATGGGCCTGGCCCTGGGCGCCGGGAACGCGCCTCTGGAACGACCGTTCGCCGCCGCGTGATATCGGGTCGCTGTCGCCGAATGCCGTGAGGAAGGGCTTCTCCCAGCGCTCGAAGACCTGCCAGGCCTTGCGGTTCGCCTCGTTGGCGGGATCGTCGGCGAACACCGGCACGCGCTGAGGCATGATCAGGGCTCCGGCCTTGTAAGCGGGCTCGGGAAAGGGCGCATCGTAGGCAGCCGCGATCGACGGGTCGCCGGTGTTCGTCGCCAGCATGCGGCCGGTCGGAATGTCGCCACGGTCGATCATCCCCTGATTCCTGCGCTTCCAGCGGATGAACGCGCTGTCTTCAGGGAAGTCGTCCCATCCGGCCGCGCTCCCCACGGGCAGGAAGGTGTTCGAGATGACGACTCGGGCGAACCGTTCCTCGTTCTCGGCCACCACCCGGAGGCCGATGAGGCCCCCCCAGTCCTGTCCGAAGAACGTGGCCTGCTGCAGATCGAGCGCCTCGACGAGTTCGGTCATCGCGTCGACGTGGAACTTGTACGTGTGGGTGTCCATGCTCGCCGGCTTGTCCGAACGCCCGAAGCCGATCAGGTCCGGCACGATGCAACGATGGCCGGCCGCGACCAGGCCCGGGATCATCTTGCGGTACAGGTAGGACCACGTCGGCTCTCCGTGGATCAGCAGAACCGGCTCGCCGTCGGCGGGCCCCACGTCGAGGTAGTGGACGCGGTAGCCATCGATCTCCAGGTAGTGGGGCTCGAAGTCGAAGCCCGGCAGGTTCTCGAACCGGGCGTCCGGAGTGCGGTACACGCCCGGGCGAATCTCCTCGGCAAGGGCGGGTGTCGCCATCGCCACAAAGGCCAACGCCATGGCGACCAGGCTCGCCATGGCGACGAGGTGTCGCCGTGATCTCTTCATCTCGTGTCCTCCGTTCGGTCGTGCACAGGCCAGGAATGTGACGCCCGACTCTACTGGGTGCGCCGGCCATCTGGCCGGTATCCGGCGCCAGGCGGAATCCGGGTATCCTCTCCGCGCCCCTGCAGACGGAAGTAGGCCCAGATGACTCAGAACGGAACCGTTGTACGCCTCTCCGGCGTCCGCAAGACGTTCGGCGCCCACACCGCGGTCGACGACTTCGACCTGGCGATCGAACCCGGCACGATCTACGGCCTGCTGGGGCCCAACGGCTCCGGCAAGACGACCACGATCCGCATGATGATGGGCATCCTCCTGCCCGACGGCGGCGCGGTGGAGCTCTTCGGCGGCGCACCCGACTTCGCCCGGCGCAGCCGGGTCGGCTACCTGCCGGAGGAGCGCGGCGTCTACGAGAAGATGAAGGTCCTCGACCAGCTCATCTTCTTCGGCGAGATCCGCGGCGTCGCGCGATCCCTGGCACGCACGCGGGCCGAGAAATGGCTTGAGCGTCTCGGCCTCAGCGAATGGTCGTCCAAGAAGGTCCAGGCACTGTCGAAGGGAATGCAGCAGAAGGTCCAGTTCATCTCCACGGTGCTCCACGATCCGGAGCTGCTGATTCTGGACGAACCCTTCAGCGGCCTCGACCCGATCAACCAGGACGTGCTGGAGGAGATCGTCCTCGAGGAGAGCGCACGCGGCAAGACGATCCTCTTCTCGACCCACCTGATGGAGCAGGCGGAGCGGCTCTGCGAGCGGGTCTGTCTCATCTCGCGGGCTCGCAAAGTGCTCGATGACGACCTGAAGGAGCTGAAGCGCCGCGAGCGCTCGGGCGCCGTGGCGGTGGAGTTCGACGGCGAGGCTCCCCCGGTCGTCACGTGGCCCGGCGTCTCGGAGGTCGAAGAGGCCGGCGACGCCCTCCACCTGACCCTGCACGACGGCGTGCGCCCCGAGGAGATTCTGGCGGCGGCACTCGCGGAAGGAGTCAGCCTCCGCAGGTTCGAGCTGCTCGAACCCCGGCTGCACGAGATCTTCGTGCGACACGCCGGAGACCCAGCCGAAGACGACGCCCCTTCCCCGGCGGGAGGTGCGTCATGAAGCAGATTTGGTCGGTGATCCGCCGCGAGTACGTGGAGCGGGTCAAGACGAGGGCGTTCATCCTCTCGACGCTCGGCATGCCGCTGCTCATGATCGGCATCATGGCGGTGGTCGGTTTCGTCGCGGTCCTCTCCGAGCAGTCGGAGCGGGAGATCGTGCTGGTCGACCAGAGCGGGCAGCTCGGCGAACGGGTCCAGCAGGCCCTCGAGCAAGCCGGCTACGAGGTGGAGCTCGCCGCCGCCGGAGTCGACATGGAGGACCTGGACCAGCAGGTGCTGGACGAGGAACTCGAGGCTTACATCGTCCTCGACGACACGACCGCCAGCGAAGCCGTCTTCGCCTACCGGGGGAAGGAACCGCCGGGAAGCGTGCGTTCGCAGTTGATGCGATCGGCCGTCGTCGAGGAGATCGTCGACCTGCGGCTCGGCGAGATGGAGGACGGCGGTTCGGTCCGCAGGCTGTTCGAAGGCGGCGCGATGGAGTACGAACCCGTGGGCCTCAACGAGGAGGAAGCGGAAGAAGCCGAAGCCGAACGGATCACCGGCATGATCACCGGCATCGCCGGCGGCCTCATCCTCTACATCATGATGCTCGCCTACGGCGCCCAGACCCTGCAGTCCGTCCTCGAGGAGAAGCAGAGCCGGGTCGTCGAGCTGGTCATCTCGTCGCTGCGGCCGTGGCAGCTCATGCTGGGCAAGATCGTGGGGGTCGGAGCCGTCGGGCTCACGCAGGTAGCGATCTGGATCACCTGCGTGGCCCTGCTGGCGGGCCTTGCGCTGCCGTCCCTGATCGCCGCGGCCTCCGATCTCGAAGAGCTGGCTCAGTTCCGGCAGTACCTGCCGGGTCCCGGCGCTGTCCTGCTGCTCGTCGTCTTCTTTCTGCTCGGTTACTTCCTCTACTCGAGCCTGTTCGCCGCGGTCGGCGCCATGTGCAGGAACCTGCAGGAAGCCGGCCAGACCCAGGCGCCGCTCATTGTCCTGATCATCGTCCCGTTCATGCTTCAGATGATGACGTTCCAGGGCAACACCATGCCGTGGATGAACTGGGTGGCCCTCTTCCCCTTCTTCAGCCCGATCATGATGTACCCCCGAGCCGTGATGGGGGACGTGCCCGCCTGGATGGTCGCCGCCTCGATCGTGCTGATGGCCCTGACCGTCTGGGGCGCCGCCTGGGTGGCGGGCAGGATCTACAAGGTCGGCATCCTCAGCCAGGGCAACCGCCCGAGTCCGCGGGAGTTACTGCGCTGGATCCGGGAGGCCTAGGATCGGCGGCATCGGGCAGTTGATCCAGGCCGACACGGCTCGCAGGAGTTCGCCCTCCTCCACCGTGACCTCGTGATCGGCGGTGATGCAGGCGACCGCCGCTTCCAGCGTCCGCTTCTTCACCTGCGGCGCCGCCCGGTCCAGTTCCACGAGTGCCGCGTCAAGCGGGGCGAAGCCGCATTCCTCGTGCGGAAGCAAGCTCCTTTCCGGGAGCGACAGGACTCGCCACCCTGCAGCGAACGCCCCTTCGGCAGCTTGTCGATCCCGATTGCCGACGTAAGCCAGCACTGATAACAGCACGGCCAGCGAGGATTCCACCGCGCCGGCCGAACGATGCCGCACCCTGGTCGGCCCCGTTCGCCCGAAAGAGACCTGCATGTCTCGCAACAGGATGCGCTGGAGCGACCACTCGAACAGGTCGATGACATCATCGGCCGCGACGAGCTCGACGAGGTTTTCCTGGAATCGCTGGTACTGCCACGACGTCAGGGCGCGTAGCGCGGGCAGCGCCAGCTCGACCGCGGGAAGACGCAGTCTCGGGTCGAGTTCCTCGACCAGCGGAGCCAGACGCACTGTCTCTTCGTAGACGCCGTCGTCCGCCGCCGCTTTGAGGTGAGCCAGCTGCGACTGCCGCGGCCCCGGGTCGCGGTCGAGCAGAAGCGCATAGACCAGCGCGCGGGCGCCGTAGGGCTCATGGGCCGCCTCGACGACCGGTTCCGGCAGCCGGCCGATGAGCGCCGCCGCATACTCGACGTGCGCCGGTGTCGGCTGCCCGACCTGGGCGACGGCGCCCTCGAGATCCGCGCCCACCGACGCGTCGGCTTCAGCCCCCGCGAAGCCCGCGATGGCCGGCGCCGTGGCTGCTTCCAGAGCGCCAACGACCTGCGGCGGCAACTCCGGAAACCCACCGTCCCAGGACGGATCGATCCGCCTGATCCGCTCGGCCAGCGGCGGATGGGTCGAGAACATCGCGCTGAAGCCGGAGGTCGCCCGGCCGAAGAACATGTGACTGGCCTGCGGGGCGTTCGGGTTCTCCACCTTCGAGCCGGTCACGAAACCGCCGATCTTCTTCAGGGCGCCCGCGATGCCGCCAGGATGGCGGGTGAACTGCACGGCCGAGGAGTCGGCCAGGAACTCGCGCTGCCGGCTGACCGCGGCCTTGATCAGATTCCCGAAGAAGGTGCCCGCGAAACCGACGATCGCGAGGCCCGCGCCGAGCGCGAGAATCGGCAGCGCACCCTTGTTGTCTCTCGAACGGCCGCCGCCCGTGTAGAACGACATCCGCAGGATGAAGTAGCCGATCATCCCGATCAGGAAGATGCCGTGCAGCAGGCCCATCAGACGGATGTTCAGCCGCATGTCGCCGTTCAGGATGTGGCTGAACTCGTGGGCGATCACGCCCTGGAGTTCGTCGCGGTCAAGCGTGGTGGCCGCACCGCGAGTCACGCCGATGACCGCGTCCTGCGGCGCGAAGCCGGCGGCGAACGCGTTGATGCCCGATTCGGCGTCCATGATGTAGACGGGCGGCGTCGAGGTTCCCGACGCGATCGCCATCTCCTCCACGACGTTGAGCAGCCTGCGCTCGACCGGGTCCGACGTGCTGCCGTCCACGAGCCGGCCGCCCAGTTCTTCGGCGATCACCCTGCCGCCGCCGCGCAGTTGCGCGATCTTGTAGAGGCTCCCTCCGCCGACCACGACCAGGGTGCCCGCCACGGCCAGAATCAGCAACCGCGGATCGCCGACGGCCGTCCAGTCGATCGCGCCCGTGTCGGGATCGCGGCCGAAGTACCCCATCGTGGCAGCCAGCAACACCTCCACCGAAACAACGATCGCGAGCACCGCCAGAGAGAACAGCACGACGAGGCGGGTCGTGCCCCGTCGCGCCGCGTCCTGTTGCTGGAAGAAGTCGGTGGCCATCGCGCCGACGCCCGGATCGGGGAATCCGAACTACTCGAACGAAATCTGCGGCGCTTCGGCGATCGCCTCGCTGTCGAACTCGAGCAGCGTCGCGTCCTGGCCGTGGCCGAACATCCCGGCGGCCATGACCTGCGGAAACTTCTGCTTGTACGTGTTGTACGTGGTCACCGCGTCGTTGAACGCCTGGCGCGCGAAGGCGACCTTGTTCTCCGTGGAGCGCAGTTCCTCGCTGACCTGCATCATGTTCTGGTTCGCCTTCAGGTCCGGGTAGGCCTCAGCCAACGCGAAGAGACGGCCGAGCGTGCCGGTGAGGACGCCTTCCGCCGAGGCCAGACCCTGGATCGCCGCGGCGTCGCCAGGGTTCGCGGCGGCCTGCTCCAGTCCGCCGGCCGCCATGTTCCGGGCCTGGATCACCGCCTCGAGGGTTTCCCGCTCGTGACTCATGTAGCCCTTCGCCACCTCGACCATGTTCGGGATCAGGTCGTAGCGCCGCTTGAGCTGGACCTCGATCTGCGCGAAGGCGTTCTGGTAGCGGTTCTTCAGCGTGACCAGCTTGTTGAAGGTCCCGATCAGCGACCCGCCGAAGATCACGGCGAGGAGGACCAGACCGGCCAGGATGACGATGGTCAGAATGCTCATGACCGCATGGTGTCACAGCCGGAAGGTGTACTGCGCCTTCACCGCCAGCCTCGAGTCCTGCTGGCGGAAGTCGGTGCCTCGCTCGCCGAGCTCCTGTACCCAGCCCTGGCCGAAGATGAAGAAGATGTCGTTCCCCGGCTCGAGCGTCCAGCGCACCCGGCCCTGGAAGCCGAGGTTGCCCGAACGGTTGTCGAACTGCAGCACATTCGCGAAGGACAGCTTGGGCGAGACGGCGTAGTTGAACTCCGCCCGGTGGATCCTGGCGACGAAGTCGCCCTGCGGCAGGCGCGCGAAGGTCTGGTTCGTCTGGACGCTGATCGTGAGTCGCGGGGGCGCCGAGTACCGGAGGCTCACGCTGTACGTCTCGGCGTCGCCCGACCAGAAGCTGCCGAACGTAGCTCCGACGTTCCCCTGAAACCTCCGCTTCTGCGCCGAACTGAAGAAGATCCGTAGCGGCGTGAAGTCGTACTCGCCCGGCGGCAGGACGACGCCGGGCGAGATCTCGAAGGGCTCGAACAGCCGCTCGTAGGTCGGGTTCACGTCGAACAGGCTGTGCAGCGAGTCGCCGGACTGGAAGTGCCAGTCGACGATCGTGAAGTAGAAGTCCCGGCTCTCGACCAGGCCGTTGTCGAGCCTCTTGAACTCCGTGTAGAAGATGTCGTGGTACATCTGCTGGATGCCCAGCCACTGGTTCCTGGGCCGCGGGTTGAAGCTGGCGCCGAGCCGCAGCATGCGGACGTTGCTGCGCTGAACGAAGCCGAGCGCGGGGTCGAAGTTCTCCTGAATCTCCCGCCACTGCACCTGGGCGTCGTACCGGTCGTTCGGAAACGCGGCCGCGAAGCCGAACGAGGCATCGTCGTCCGAGACGCCCTCGTTGTCGCTCTGGAGTCCCCAGGCGTTGAAGACGAAGTTCCGGCCGCTGCCCAGCATGTCGGAGGTGGCCAGGCGGAGGTCCACGCCCATCGTCGTGGCGTCCTGCGCGACGGCCTGGTTGCCGCTGGTGACGAGCGCGCCGACGTAGGACTGCTGCCAGAAGTTCTGCCGGACCCGGCCGACGAACAGGCTCTGGTCGTCGACGACCGAGGTGTCCCGCGAGCCGACGTTGAGCACGCCGACTTCGGTCCGCCCCACCCTGCCCGTCAGCTTCACGCCGTAGTCGAGCGGCACCTCCTGTCCTCGCAGCAGTCCGATCCGGCGGCTGAAGAAGGGGAAGATCTCCGCTCCCGTACTGGGAATGCCTCCCGGCTGACTGACCCCGGTCGTGGCGAAGTTGAAGACGCCGGCATCCTGCAGGAAGAACGACCGCTTCTCGGGAAAGAAGATCGAGAAGCGCGTCAGGTTGATCTGGCGCGCGTCGACTTCGGTCTCGCCGAAGTCCGTGTTGAAGGTGGCCGTCAGCTTGAGGTTGGGCGTCACGTTGTAGAACAGGTCGAGTCCGGGCTTGCCGCGCAGACTGTCGTCGCCGCTGCCGGCGCTGTAGTCCCAGCGCCCGGCGACGAACGGCCGGATGTCCAGGCTGAGGCCCTGCTCCAGGCCGCCGAGGCCGGTGATCTCGCCCGCCTCCGAGACCTGGAAGAACTGCGCGTCGAAGCGGGCGCCCGCCCAGCGCGCCTCCTCGAACTTCCGCCGGATGCTCCGGCTGATGTTGAATCCCCAGACCGTGCCGTCCGGGGGGAAGTTCAGGCTCTTGAAGGGGATGGCGAACTCCGCGCTCCAGCCCTGGTCCGAGCGCGCCGTCTCCACCGTCCAGATGGCATCCCAGTCTTCGTTCGTCTCGCCGTTCGCGAACACGAGGCCGTCGACCAGGGCGCCGTTCGGGTTCGTCGCGAAGTAGAAGGCGTTGCTCTGATCGCGGAACGTATCGAGCAAGAGTTCTACGTAGTCGTCGGACCTGAGGCCTGCGTCGCGGGCCATCTGCGACGCGAGGATTCCGTCCGGCTCGGAGTCATGGCACATCACGCCGATGTAGAGGTTGTCCGCGTCGCGCAACAGGGTGACCTCCGTGCGCTCGCTCGGCGCGACGCCTGCCGTCGGGATGCGTTGGATCAGGCTGCCGATCCGCGGAGACGACTGCCACGCCGGCTCGTCCAGGACGCCGTCGAGAAGGATCGGCTCCGACACGGCCGTGACGATGGCCGTGCGCGTCGACCTGCCCGGCTCGTCCTGGCGGGGAGCGGCGGCCGAGGCAACCGTGGCGGTGAGCGCCAGCCAGCCGGCGACCGTCACGACCGCCAGCAGCCGCCCGCTGCGTGCGCGGACCGCCGGTACGCATCCGCGCCCTGCCCGGATCCTGGTCGAATCGGTCGCTATCCCGGACAACCCGCTGGCCCGTTCCGGTGTCAGGGCATCCTCAGGGCGACGGCAACAGCGCGTCGCGGTCCACCCACTCGCCGCGCAGCATCACGCGGTCGATCTCGAGAGTGTTCCGGATGTCGGCCAGCGGATCGGCGTTCAGCACGATCAGGTCGGCGCTCATGCCGGCGGTGAGCGTCCCGAAGTCCGCCTCGCCCACCGGGGGCACGCGACCGGCGCCGGTAGCCGTCGCGGCGACGAGCGTTTCCATCGGCGTGAGGCCGGCCTCGACGTAGAGCTCGAGCTCGTGGTGAGTCCCCCAGCCCATCGGCACGTTCGGGGTGCCGCTGTCGGTGCCCAGCGCCACCTTGATGCCGTGGTCGTGGAGCGTCTTGACGAACTCCTGCACGTGGCGGAAGGAGAGCTTGCGGCCCTCGAAGCCGTCCGCCGCGAGAACGGCGGCCCGCGTTTCCTCGTCGCTCCACCGCTCGAGCACCCGCGGGTTCATCACCGCCCGGAGCTCCGGGTCCTCCAGCAGCTCCGGATGCTCGGCGAAGTGCCAGTTGTTCTGGATGATCGACAGGGTCGGCGCGAAGGCGCAGTCCTTCTCCAGGCAGAGGTCGAGGAACGCCTGGCTGGGCACCGGGTCCTCCATCGGCACGCCGCCGCCCGGTCCGAACGTCCGCACCGTGCTGTGCATGAACTCGTTCAGGCCGACCTCGAGGAGCTGGACGCCGTCGACCTCCTCGTTGATGTGAGCCACCGGGACGAGCCCGTTCTTGTGCGACTCGTCAACGATCGCGGCCCGGATCTCGGGCGGGATCTTGCGGTTCGGCTCCGCGACCTCGTTGATCCACATCTTGGTGTAGTGGACGCCGAGGGCCGCCTGCGCCCGCACCATCTCGCGCGCTTCCTCCTCCGTCGTCGGCGTGTTCGTGAAGCCCGAGTTGAAGCCGCCCGGATAGGAGAAGCCCAGACCGGCGGTGAACGTCCGCGGCAGGTCGGGGCGGCCGGCGTGCGCCTCCAGCATCAGCGCCACCTTGTCGGGGTCATCCGCACCGATGCTGCGAGTGGTCGTCACCCCGTAGTAGAGCTGCGACTTAAGGGACTGCTCGGTTGCTTCCAGAGGGCCGCCGTAGTGGGCGTGGAGGTCGACGAGGCCTGGGATCACTGTCTTGCCGGTTGCGTCGACGACCTCCGTGCCCTCGGGCACCTCGACGGCGTCGCTCGGGCCGGCCGCCCGGACGCGACCGTCCTCGATCAGGATGACGGCTTCGGCGACGGGCTCCCCGCCCGTGCCGTCAATGAGCTGGGCGCCGACGATCGCCAGGTCGGCTGGCTCGGCTGGCGGAGCGGCAGGGCCGCCACAGGCGGTGAGGAAGGCAATGGCCAGCCCGGAAAGAACAGGACCACGACCCCTTCTTCTCATACCGCGCCAAGGCTACCAGCCAGAGCCGCCACGGGACGTCCGCCACAGCCCACCAAGACCATCGGCCCGCGTAACTCCGTCGCCCGGCCGAACGCACGTCCTCAACCGTGTCGATTCCCGGCTTCAAGCCACGTCATCAAGCCACATGAGGCCAAGTCGGTCGTCCCTTCCCCGCAGCCCGATCCAGTGCTCACCCCTCCCCAGAGCACGCGTCTCGCTTTCCGCGAGAGGCCACCAGCGGCCCGTCCTGACCGAACCTGTCCTGAGCTCCGCTGCTGCCCGTTCTGACTCCCCGGTCGCTATCGGATGCTCAAGGTCCCCCTCGAACACCCACGAGAAACCCGAGAATACGAAGCGTCGACGAGTACTGAGCCTTCCGCCCTGGGGTGAGCGCCGGAGCTAGATGAGGGAGCCACGCAAGAGCCCCAGTTCCTAGCCTGCAAGAGCGCCACCATCCTGGTGTTGACTCTCCGTGCAGCCGCGGAACCCCGTTCTTGGCCTCGAAGATGGCAGATGTAGACCTCCTGCCGGACCTGAACCTTAGGCCGAATCTGACGTCAACTTGGAGGGATCGTTCACGACCACACTAAGCTCGAGTCGAACTTTGTCATTCTTGGTGGCAAACACAGTTTCATTGCCTGCACCATAACCATTGAAGTAAAAGCCAGAGTGAGTGTGCTCCAGTAGCGCGTCGTCTTTGTTCGCTTTCAAGATCAACGATAGTAGGTTCGTTGCCTCCGTAACGACGCTAAACGCCTCCTTCCCCGTGGTAGCGATGGATTCGAGGGCTCCATCAGAGACCTTGCCGGCCATTTCCTGCATGACCGCACCAATGCTCCTCGCGCCGTCGTCGCTCTCAATCACAAATACATGGACCATCAAATAGCCGTTCGGATTCAAGTTGGGGTAAAGAACCAACCCGCTGCCACTCAGAGACACAGGATTATCCATGGTTATGTTACGGTATATTGGGGACGCCGCCAGAGAGAAGGACCCTAAGTCCTGTATTGGACCCAGTTCTTGTCGGTAGCTAGTCGTGGTGTCAGCGACTTCGTTTCCGTCCGTGTAAAGAGCGAGAACGTACACTTCTTTCGTGTTCTCCCCTTTCTTGCTCGTAAGGCCCAAGGACGTAATCGAAACCGCAACTGTCGACTCGTCCGATTCCTCGCTCGTGGCTGCGTCAGTCTGTAGGCCGCCACCAGCACATCCGAGAACCAACACTAGACCTATACCACCGGCTATCAACGCAAACTTTCTCATGCTCCTCACTCCCGTTAAGTGCCGCTTAGGCTCAGTGCAAGCCGGCCGACGGCCCGTTACTGGCGATCAGCGCCCGTACGTGGGAGGCTCGCCGACCGTCCGTCCGGGCGCTTCGGCCATGGTTCGCGTGGCCGAAGCCACGACCGACCTGCCGCGCCCGTCAGGAACCGACGTGACCTCGCACGACTACACTGACTGGCCACCGCGCATTGGAAACAGGGCGTAGCGTTGCCCCTCAGCGAGTGATGCGCAACGAGCAAATGACCCCCTTTAAATGAAGGTGGCCCGTTCGTCTGCTCTGGCAGTAGTTTTGAGCTCAAATGGAACAGGTCGGCCGCGGTGGCGGACGCTCAAGACAACGGGAGGTTTTCAGATGACGAAGGCCGGTTGGATTCGTGGCGCGTTGAGCGCGCTTCTCTTCTTGTGGGTTCTCGCGGTGGCGCCTGCAGCCGCGGGTCCGATTGACGATTGCTTCGACTACGAGGACTCCAGTTGGTCGGACAAGTACATGACCTGCGCCGGTAGGGGCGGCGGGTGCTCGATCTGCGTCGGCTCGGTCCTGGTGTACAAGGAGCAGGACGGTAGCGGTCCGACGCCCCCACTGGGAACGGAGTTCGCCGCGGTCCTACCAGGGTGGTCCGGTAAGGACAGTTGGCTAGATCGCGGCGAGAGCTATCCGTCCGTGCGCCCGATCGGCGAGGTCTTTCGCATCGAGCGCGCGTGTTCGGAGGATCCAGGCTTGTTCGATGCCCTCGATCCGAGACACCAACCAGAGCGTGTTCCTGGCCGGCGCGCCGCAGCTCGGGTCCTGCCACCAGCCCCCGCTCCGTGACGTTGCCACACCGCAAGGCGTGCAGGCACCGCCGGCGTCGGCCGCTGGATGCCGCTGCCCTGACGTGTGCCCTGGCGCTCAGCATGTGTTTCCCGGCAATGCTGGGAGGTCAGGGGCCGACGTTTGAGAGCCTGGGGTCGCCAGTCGTTCTGCCCACGAAGCTGGCGCTCACGGCTGACCTTCGGTGGCTGGACGAGGGTCGGCTACTGCTCGGAGTCGAAGGCGCAGGCGTCTACTCCTGGCGCATCGGAGACGATGAAGGCACTCTCGAAGCCTCGCTGGCGAGCGCCGGCGGCTACCACCGTGGCTTTGAGAGCTACAGCCGTGTCGGCGGCAGCAGTTCAGGAAGCGTGGCCTTCGCTGGCGGCCTCTTCGGTGTCTATCTGCAAAGTGAAGGCGACATTGACACGCTGAAGCCCATCGAGATCGTCGGCGATGTGGACCGGCGCGGTGACCGGACAGCCGTGGTTGGCCTCAGCCGCAACGAAGACGGCGGCTGGGAGGATCACATCGCCTGGGTATTCGAGGATGGGGAGTCGGAACCGGGCACGCTCCTGCCTACCCGGGACGGCGGAGAGATCATGGGGGAATGCTGGCACGCTGAGGTGTCCGTAGTCCGCTTCCTTTCCGACGAGCGGGTCGTTGTGGTGCCCGGACTCGAACCTGGCGTGTTCGTCTACGACAAGGCGGGGCAACTCCTGGAAAGCCTGGGCGCGGACACCTTCGCTGCCGACGCAGGTTGTGGGCTGGAAGAAGAGAAGCGATTCATGCTGGGGAAAGCAGCGTTCGCGATTGGGTGGATGGCAGGCCGCCGAGTCATAGACGAGCTCCTGGCCGACGAGGCGGGCAACATCTACTTCTTTGTTCGCCACGTGCCCGGGGGGCCGGAGAGCATCGTGCTGGAAGCCTATAGAGCCACGCATCCTCCCCTCGGCAGAGTGTGCTGGGACCTCATCCAGGCTCGTGCCGAGGAGTTGACCGCCGTGACCACGCTTCCCTGTGCCGTCGAGTCGAAGTTCGCCGATACGCGGCTGCGGGCCGATCTGCGCGGAGACAAGGCCGTCGTCCTCCTGACCGGCTTTCCCGGCGCGCTGGCGCGGCCGGCAGAGGTGTTCGAAGCTCGTCTCCGGCCTCCTGAGAGCTGAGTTCATGCGCCTGCCCACCTCGGCCGTGATCCTGGCGGTCGGTGCAAGCCTGGGACCGACTGGCGCACAGGACAGGTCGGTAATCGGTGACGGCCAGATGCGGCTTGTCTGCATCGACGAGAATCGTCGCGCGCACGCCTCGGACCTGCTCGCCGGAGATCGCAGTCCCACGCACTGCTGGGCGTGGAACACGGCATGCCCTCCACGCCGCGTCGCTCCCGGCGAGGCAACCGCCAGCGTGTGCGAGACCGACCCTTCCAGAGCCGCCCGGCTGTCGATTCGGGTGAGGCCTCCGGAAGCGAGCGACGGTCCTCCCGAGGAAGGCACCAGTCATCCTGGCGAGGTCGAGATCGTCGCAGCGCCAGCCGAGATGTGGCGGGAGGCACCCATGGGCCTCCTACCAACCTGGACCGCCGCTTCCGGCGTGCTAAGCCTGCCCCGCGGCGCTGGGCGGTGGAGATTGCAGGCTCGCGCCGAAGGACGGCTCTCCCGCCTGCGTGACGTCGCCGTGGGGGAGGACAAGGTCGAACTGCTGTTGATGCCCGCAGATGGCGTCTCCGTGCAAGTGATGGCGGATCGATCTCCACTTGCCGGTGCGCGTCTCTCTCTGGTGCGGCCCGGTCGGTTCGCCGATCGCCAGGCTCCCGAGCTCCTGGGCTTCGAGTTCACGGACAGCGCGGGCAGAGGCAGCCTGGCGATGACGAAGTCTAAAGACTCGCTGGTGGTCATCAGCGATCCCGCGCGCGCCGCGGCGGCCTTCAGGAGACTCGGAGACGTTCCGGACACCATCGAACTAGGCCCCGGCTACGCGGTGACCGGGGTGGCTGTGAGCGTCGCTGGCGACCCGGTTGCGGGAACGCGGTTGCTGGGTCTCTCCTGGATTCCGAACGGCGGCGGCTTGATGCAGCGCCACACGGCGAAGACGGGCGCCGACGGCCGCTTCCGCCTTGCAGGCTTCTCGCCAGGGACCGCGCTCCTGCGCACCGAAGGCGGAAGCCTTGCCTACTCCCGGCAGTTGGACCTTGAAGAGTCGATCGACCTCGGCTCGATCGTGCTTGCGTCGCCCGAGCATGTATGGCTCACGGTCGTCGACCGGGACAGCCGGCTGCCCGTCCGCGGCGCCTCCGTCCAGCCGGCAGGAGGCGAGTGGGCGACCGCCGGCGAAGATGGCGCCGTACTGGTGAACCTGGTCCTCGGACGGAACCTGATGGTCACCGCCAGGGGTTACCTCTCGGCCAGCGTCGACGCGCCGGAAGGGACAGGGCGGACGGTCGAAGAGCCCTTTCTCGTTGAACTTGAACCGGCGTTCACCGTCGAGGGCGTCTACGTTGCCGCCGACGGGTTCACGACCGCGGTCGGTGGTCGGTTCGTGGCTCGGCGCGAGACCGACAACATGAGCCGGCACCGGCCACTCGCGGCGGACGGCTCATTCTCCATCGATCTGCCCGCCGGCGCCTACGAGTTGGAGCTGTCCGCCGGCAACGCCGGATCGAGGCGTCTCACCGTCAGTGGGTCGTCAGGAGAGGTTCGGGATCTGGGAATCGTCGTGGCCTCGACCTCGGCCTGGGTTTCGGGCCATGTCCTCAGCCCGGAATTCACGCCTGTGGCAGCGGCATCTGTCTCCCGCGTGCGTTCGTCCGAGATGGGGCCGCTAATGGCGTGGGCGCTCGGCAACGTCGACCGCGTGACCACGAACGCTGACGGCTACTTCGAACTGTTCGGTCTTGACGGCGGCGTCTCGACCCTCCGGGTGGAGGCAGAGGGATTCGCACCCATGGAGTTCAAAGTAGAGGCGCAGGCAGTGGAATGGGTCGACGCGGGAACCGTGGAGTTGTCTCGGGGACGTCACGTCCGCGTTCGATCCGACGTTGACCAGGGCGAGGTCGTTGTCGACACGGGGCTCGTCGGGAATCCGCGGCAGTTCATTCGAGCCCCTCTCGTCGATGGCGTGGCATCGGTCGAGAGGGTGCCGGACGGTGCCTTTGCGCTGCAGGTTCTTGAGGATGGCGTGCCTGTGTGCGAATGGGACGAGCAGGACGAGACTGGCGGGACTTCGATTCGCTGCGACCGGAGCACGGTCGCCGTTGCGGGCCGAGTGACGATCGGCGGGCAGACGGGAGACGGCATGTTGCTCTGGCGACAAAAGGGACGGGCGGCTCTTCCTGAAGGCGGTCTCATTACTCGTGGAGGACCCTTGCCGAGAACGCAGGTAGTGTCGAACCGACCGCAGGAAAGGCAGGCGATGGTGGATGGCGAGGGCCGCTACCGGATCGAGGCGGTGCTCCCCGGCGACTGGGAAGTAATCTGGATGCCTCTCTCGGGCGGACAACAGGACGTCAGGGAGGTCGAAATCCCGGATGCCACGGGGGGCGACGTGGTACTGGATCTCGACTACGGTGGTGTGTCCGTGGTCGGGATCGTCACCGGAGCGGACGGAGAACCCGCCACTCACGCGACGGTGGATGTCTTCCCCAGCCGACGGGCCGTGGTCGCGGACGAAGTCGGGCGCTTCCAGATCATGGGGCTGCTTCCGGGTACGTATCAGTTACGTGCCCGACTGCGGGACCTGCGCTCACGCCTCGTCGATGTCGAGTTGCGGACCGGCCGTAGCGAAGCGGTGGACCTGGTCCTCGTCGACAATCCACCGAGCGACGAGGTCGCGATCTACATTGAGGGTAGCGGCAGTGGTCTCTGTTTCGTCGAAGCCGACACAGGCGTGTCGCACGTTGTGCGGGTCACGGGCGGCGTGGCGAGACAGAAGCTGTCTCCGCCGCTCTCGGACCGATTGCGGGTCGCCTGTAGTGCCAGCGGGCATTGGGTCTTGAACGACTGGCAAGATCTCCGCCAGGCTCTGGACGAAGGGGTGGAAGTAGCTCCCTTCGAGTCAACGGCGACGCTCGTCCTTACAGGCGGCGCGCGGGGAGCGCCGGTCGAGATCACCGGCCCCGGCGGTTGGAACCTCGGCGCCTTACGTCTCTGGTTCGGCGGAGCACGAACCTTCCAGGTCGGCGAGACCATCCCGAACCTCCCTGTTGGGAGTTACACGCTGCGCTGGGACAATCACTCGCGTATCGTCCAAGTCGAACGCGGGCGCGTCACGGAAGTGGAGATCAATGCCTGACTGGATTACCTGCGGTCATCCCGGAGTCCCGTCTCGTCAGACTGCGCGACCGGCAAGTGGGAACTGGACAACACCAGTCTGACCAGGTCCGCCTGCCTTGAGGTCCAGGTCCGCGAAAGAGCCTGCTGAACTAGCGAACGGACAGAAACGACGCGGCGGTTCGTGCTTTCCGCGATCTCGCGAATGGTCAGTCCCTCTGCCAGGGACACGGCGACCCGGCTTTCGGCAGGCGTCAATCCGAGTGACTTGGCAACTTGCTCAGGTCTCAGCCGAATCCGCCGCCAAGGATCCAGTACCACCACGATGGCAGCTACGCCTGGACAACTACCGTTCGCTCTGTTTACGTACACGGTCAACGGACGCCAGCTCGGCCACCCACGGACAGCCGCAAACCCGGCGGCCCCGGATTCCATCTCGCCGCCGACAGCCGGCGCCAAGAGACACTCCAGAGCTTCGGCATCCTCCGCTCGCTGAGTTCGCAGCTTCCCATCGCGCTCACACAGGCCCGCGTCCTGGCGAAGGATCTCGCGCCCAAGCGCATTCGTCCCGACGATCGCGCCGCTAGCATCGAGGCTGACAAGACCCACCTGTCGCTGATCTACAAGGACCTCGGCAAGGCTTGGGGGCAGGGCAGGCACGGATCTACGGGCTCAACGGCCGAGGCTGGTGTGACGACCGGCCGGCGCGCGCTTCGACTCGAGGTTCCACGCGCTCACCGCTGCCTTCAGTTTCGCCATCTGCTGGTCAATGTCGCTCTCGAGCTCGGGCGCGACGAAGAGGCGGCCACAAGGTCGGTCCGCATCCGAAGCGGACGAGCAGTCCGTTGCGTCGCCGACCTCTGACCCGGTGTAGCGCGTCGTCTCCTGGCGGATCGGGTCGACGACCGAGGTGACGATTCCGGCGACGACGACGGCGCTCAAGGCGGCAACCGCAGCAACCACCGCGTCGCCACGGCGCCCCCGATCGGGTCTGAGAACGGCCTTGATTCTGCCCTCCAACCGTGAGTGCCCCGTCATCGGCAAGGACAGCACGGCCCGAACTGGAGCCCTGGCCTCAGCGAACGAGAGGAGGTGCCCTGCGTACTCCGACGGTCGGACACCAACCAGCAGTACCTCCTCATCGCAGGCCTCCTCACGTCTCGCCGTAGCCAAACACGACGCCACCCAGCTCAGGGGGTGGAACCAATAGAAGGCCAGGACAAGGCGTCCCGCGAGTTGTCGCAGAGCGTCACGTCTGCGGACATGGACCAACTCGCGAGCAAGAACGATGCGGCATCGCGCTTCAGACCAGCCATTCGCCGAAGCCGGGAGCAGAATGACCGGCTCAAACACGCCTCCCGTCATGGGAGTCAGGACTTCCTTACCCTGGAGGAGCCGTACGTCGGCGCGGAGGCCCAGTTGCTTCCGTAGCGCTTCCAACCGCCCGAGCCAGGCTTCGTTCTCCACTGGCAGCGCGACACGGGCTAGCCGATGGAACCGCACGACCCCGACTCCTACGGAGAGGAGTGCCACTCCACAGCCGGTCGCCCAGATTGCGAAGGCCAACCCGGTCAAGCTCCAGAAAGGACCGGATTCCACTCCCCCGCTCGCGGCGGGAGCGACAACGACCGGGGGCGCAAGCTCTGTGGCAGGCGCGGCCGCATAGGCTGGGACTGCAGGTGCCGGCATCTCGAGCCGCATGTCGGCCGGCCTGCCGGCCTTGGGAAGCACCGGCACGTCCCAGGAAGGACCGAATAGTCGGAGGCCGGGTAGAACCAGCAGGAGCGTGAAGGTGAGCGTCCACAAGTTGTGGCGCGTCAGTGCCGGTCCCCTGTGGGTCAACCACTGAAGAGCCAGCGCCACCAGCAACACGACCGTTGCCCGAACGACGAGGTCCGCCGAACCCGACCATCCCGTTGTCATGAGGAGATCGGTCACCGGCCCTCCCTCGACGCCCGGTCGATGAGCGCCTCGATGCGAGCCCGCTCTTCCCGGCTGAGCCTCGCGTCCTCGAGTTCCAGCAGCGTGGCCACCGCCCCCTCCACCGAGCCACCGAAGAACGTCTTCACGACGTGCCGCATGGCTGAAAGTCGCGCCCGCGAAGCCGGGACCGTGGGCGAGTACAGGTACCGGGCGCCGTCCTGCTCACTCACCAGGTGCCCCTTGTTCACGAGGATTCGAAGCACCGAGCGGACAGCCGAGTACGTCGGCGGCTCGGCCATGCGCTCACGGATCTGCGCCGCCGTCGCGGTACCAGCCTCGTGGACGATATCCATGACCTCTCGTTCTCGTCTGCTGAGTCGGGGCAGTTCGTTCACGAGCACCTCGCCCATCCGATTCGTGGTTTCCGAGTACCCATCTCAGCGCCCGGAAGGGGTACCTACAAAGTGGGTGAGGGAACCCTATCGGATGAGTGTTGAAAATTCAACATACCAATCGCGTGAGCGAATCCCAGCCATCCAAACCGGAGTAACGAATGAGCTGAACCGCGTGAACTCAGCGCCCGGGAGGTCGCAGACGAGCCTCGAACACCGCTGCCGGCCGCGCCAGCGCGCCGACAAACCCGGTCAGGAGGACGACGGCCTTGTCTCCGCGCAGATCGGCCCGTAGCCGCGTATCGGCGAACTCCGATTCGACGGCACAGGGAAGCGTGGTCACGGCGGTCAACTCCTCGGCACGAGCCTGGATGAGGTCCCAGCACACTCTGCCGAGGGGAGGATGGGCGGCGTCATAGGTTGACGAGTGGTTCTCGGCACCCCTCGTGAAGCCCCTGACGGTCGTCAGGATTGTGGCGCCCTCGGCGTCTGTCCTGCCGCTGACGACGGTCGCCTGCCCGGAAGCCCCCGCAGCCGGTTGCGTGTCGGCGCCGGACTCCGGGGGTTCCAGCACGATGCTCTCCGGACCCCCGGGCACGTGACGCACGAAGAAGTAGATGTTGCCCGCCTCGTCGGCCAGGAGCTCGTCGATCACTCGGCGGCCTGCCATCCACTCAATCCTGAACGCAGCGTTCCCGAGCAGGGACCGCTCTCCTTCTTCCAGCCCACAACCCGCATCGGCAGCGAAGGTGTCCGCACTCAGGCTCTCCAGCAGTTGACCCGCCCTGTCGTAGACGAACACGCCAGGCTCGAGTCCGGGCACTACAAGGACCCGTTCTTCGGAGATGAGCCGGACTACGGACACCTGAGCGTGCCAGCATCGCCCCATGATCTCTCCGCCGTCGCGAGTAGACAGGAGCGTCCGCGGCTCCGACTCCCCGTCCTTGAAGACCCAGGCGATGTGATCCTCCCAATCGCCTTCTTCGTTGCGGCTGAGGCCAACCACGGCTGTCCGGTCACCGCGCCGGTCCACATCGCCGACGATCTCGATGGCCTTCAGCATCTCGAAGTCGCCTCTGCTATTCAGATAGACGCCGAAGAGGCCGCCGGCGAAGGCGACGCTTCCTGAACTGCTGCCGCCGACACGGCTATAGCTCTCAAAGCCACGGTGATTGCCGCCAGCGCCCGCCAGCGAGGCTTCGAGTGTGCCTTCGTCGTCCCCGATGCGCCAGGAGTAGACGCCGGCTCCCTCGACTCCGAGCAGCAGTCGATCTTCGTCCAGCCAGCGAACGTCCGCGGTTAGCGCCAAGGGCTGGGGCAGAACGACCGGCCCCTGGAGTTCAAACGTCGGGCCCTGACCTCCCAGCACCGCAGGGAAGCCTGCGGTGAGCACCAAAGCAGACCACAAAGCAACCGTCTCCACCGGCCAGCTACCGCGGCGACGGCAGGCCATGACTTCGCGCTCTCGCCTGCTGAGTTGGGGCGGGTCGTTCATGACCACGTCGTCTGGTCAAAACCGTGGTTGCGGCGTCTTCATCGCAACGCTTGGAGACACGATAGCCGATGAGTGCTGAAAATTCAACACTCGCCTCTCGGAATGAGAGAATCCCGCCCGACCAACCGGAGCAACGAATGAGCTGGAACGACGACGTCAAGGAGATCGAACGGCAACGCCGCATGGCCGAAGAGATGGGCGGCACCGACAGCGTCGCCTTCCAGCACGGCCGCGGCAAGCTGACGGTGCGGGAGCGGATCGACCTGCTGGCGGACCCGGGCACCTTCCACGAGATCGGCGCGCTGGCCGGCACGGCGACCTGGGAGGACGGTGCGGTCTCCGCACTCAAGCCCTCCAACATGGTGGTCGGCACGGTGCGCGTCGACGGCCGCAAGGTCGCCTTCTCCGGCGGTGACTTCACGATCCGCGGCGGCGCCTCGGACGCGAACATCGGCAACAAGAGCCGTTTCGCGGAGCAGTTCGCGCTGCGGAGCCGGCTGCCCTTCGTCCGGCTTCTGGATGCGACCGGCGGCAGCGTGAAGACGTTCGAGCAGATCGGCCGGACGTACCTCCCCGGCGGCGCCGGGACCGACGTGTCGAGCCATCTCCTGCAGGCTGTTCCGGTGGTCTCGGCCGTGCTCGGTTCGGTCGCCGGTCTACCGGCCGTGCAGGCGTGCCTCTGCCACTTCAGCGTGATGGTCAAGGGCACGAGCCAGGTCTTCGTCGCCGGACCGAAGGTGGTCGAGCAGGCGACGGGCCAGCGGATCACGAAGGAAGAGCTCGGCGATGAGCGCACTCAGGTCAGGAACGGCGTCGTGATGAACCTGGCCGAGGACGAAACCGACGCGATCGGCCAGGTGCGGCGCTTCCTCTCCTACCTGCCGTCGAGCGTCTTGGAGGCACCGCCGGAGCAGACGCCGGACGACGATCCGGACCGGCGCGCCGAGTCGCTGCTGTCCGTCGTGCCGCAGGACCGCCGCCGGACATACGACCCGCACGCGATCATCGAGGCCGTCGTCGACGAGGGCACCTTCTTCGAGATCGGCCCGTACTACGGCCAGGCCCGCGTCACCGGCCTCGCCCGCGTCGACGGCATCCCCTGCGGGGTGATGAGCAACGACCCGCGCTTCAACGGCGGCTCGATGGACATCGCGGCCGGGGAGAAGATGCTCCGGCTGCTTGAACTCTGCGAGACCTTCCACCTGCCGCTCGCCTACTTCGCCGACGAGCCCGGGTTCTCGGTCGGTCCCGCGCAGGAGCGTCTGGGCATCGTGAGAGCCGGCGCCCGCGTCGTGACGGCGCTCAACACGAGCCGGGCGCCGTACATCTGCTTCGTCGTGCGCCAGCTCTACGGCGTCGCCGGCGGCCTCCACTGGCGCGGCCAGGGCCTCTACCGGCGCTACGCCTGGCCCTCGGCCCACGGCGGCTCGATGCACATCCAGGGCGGAACGGCGATTGCCTACAAGCGCGAAATCGAGGCAGCCGAGGATCCGGAGGCGAAGCGCGCCGAGATCGAGGCGCGCCTGTTCGCCATTTCATCGCCCTTCCGCAACGCCCACGCCTTCGGCGTCGAGGAGATCATCGACCCGCGCGACACGCGGCCGCTGCTGGTCGACTTCATGCGCGATGCGCGGCGGGTCGTGGCGGCGGAGCTGCTCGGACCGGCCACGGGGCCGAGTTACCGGCCGTAGGTAGATCGTCGCCGCTTCGCGGCGCGTTCTTCGCGGAAGCCGGCCAGAAGGCCGGCGCACCCAATGTCTAGGTCAGCACGGCCCCGGTGACACCGCGTTCGAAGAGGTCGTCGATCTCATCGTCCGACAAACCGAGGCGCTCCCTCAACACCTCGCGGCTGTGCTCGCCGAGGCGGGGCGGCGGCGAGTCGGAGCGTTCCTGGAGACCGGCGAACCGCCACGGGTGTCCGTTGTAGCGGTGTTCGCCCATGTCGGGGTGCTCGATTCTGCGGAACCAGCCCCGGCGCTCGAGGTGGCCGCAGGCCATCAATTCAGGAGTGAAACGCACGACGCTGGCGGCGACGCCAGCCGCCTGCAGGCGCTCCATCAGGTGCTCGGCCTGCTCGCCGCACGTCCACTCCGCCAACGCCTCGTCCAGCTTCTCCGCATTGGCGATGCGGTCGGCATGCCGGCCGAACGCTGGATCCGCGAGGTCCTCGCAACTTGACGCCGCCGCCAGCCGCTGCCAGCTCTCATCGGAGTCGACCGCCAGGGCGATCCAGCGGTCGTCCCCTGCGCAAGGGTAGACACCGTGCGGCGCATGGTCCGGATCCCCGTTGCCCGGGGGCGTCTGTTCTCCGCCCAGGGCCGCGTCCAGGAGCACTTCGCCCAGGTAGCCGGTGGCCGCCTCCAGCATGCTGCCGTCCACCGCCTGCCCCTGACCGGTTCGCCGGCTGTGGAAGAGGGCGACGAGAGTGGTCGCGGCCATCTGCAAGCCGCAGATCGCGTCGGCCTGGTAGAAGCCCATGACCATCGGGTCTTCACCCGGATACCGGTGGAGCCAGTCCCAGCCGGCAAGCGCCTCGATGGAGGTTCCGTTCGCCTTGTAGTCGCTCAGGGGCCCCGTCTTGCCGAAGCCCGACCAGGACGTCATGACGAGGCCCGGGTTCGTTTTCGCCAGTTCCTCCCACTCGAGCCCGAACCTCGACATGACCCGAGGCGTGTAGTTCTCCAGAACGCAGTCCGCCTCCCCGATCAGCCGCCGGAGCAGGTCCAGGCCCTCGGCCGTCTTCAGATCCAGACAAAGCGAGCGCTTGTTCCGGTTGACGCTGTTGAAGAGGGGGCTCGAGTTCTCCACCGCGGCGTTCTCGTTCGCCGGGAAGGGATCCGCCACCCAGCGGCGCCAGACGTCCGGTCGATTGTGCGATTCGACCTTGACGACATCGGCGCCGAGGTCCGCCAGCAGCATCACGGCGAAGGGCCCGATCCAGGCCTGCGTGAGGTCGACGATCCGCACTCCCGCGAGAGGCAGGCCATCGGCTTCTCCGGCACCGGTCACCCGCGTCTCGACGTGCGGCCAGTCGAGTTCCGCGGCGCCCAGCTTCCCGTCGGCGCGCGGCGCCGGTGCCGGCGGTACCGCGCCGGTCCGTCCCAGAGTCGCCGGGGCTCCCGCGAAGGGCAGATTGCCGAGGCGTGGATGATGGAGAGTCCGGAAGAAGCCGCGAGCCGCCAGATGCTCATCCGCCAGCAGGTCGGCAGGGCTCGCCACCTTGCCGCAGACGACGCGACGCCGCGCCAGGCCATGGAACACCTCGTCCGCCGTCATGCCGCGCACCTTGCCGGCGAGAAGGGGAAGCAGCTTCGCCCGGCGGCTCGACAGGTCCTCGCCCTCAACCAGTGGAGGCCATTCGCCTTCCGCGATACCGAGCGCTTCTCCGTACTCAGCGAGTTGATCGTCCGGCGGCGGGATGAACGTGACCCAGCCGTCGCGGCAGCGATGGGCCCGCACTCCGGTCGAGGGACCGCCCTCGCGCTTCGGATGCTCGCCGGTGTACTCGATCCGCAGCAGAGGCAGGATGGCCGTGAGGGTCTCGAGTTCGCAGGCCTCGATGAGCCGCCCGCGCCCGCTCCCGACACGGGAGATCAGGGCCGCGAGCGCGGCGACGAAGGCGCTCACGCCGCAGGCATAGCCGAGGATGTGGCCGGGCGCCTTGAGCGGCGCTCGTTCCTTCTCGCCGTTCAGACCGGTGTAGCCCGATAGGGCCTGGACTACGAGCTCCGAGCCGACGAGGCCGGCGAACGGGCCGTCCAGGCCGAACGGGGAAACTGACACCAGAACGAGGCTCGGGAGCCGGTCTCGCAAGTCCGCGAGTGTGAGGCCCCAGCAGCGTTCGAGGTCTGCCTCGGACCAGTCGGTTACCAGAACGTCGGCAGACCGCAGGAGATCGACAAGCGCCTGCTCGTCGGAGCACGCACGCCGAAGCGACATCGCTCGCTTGTTGGCGGCAACGAACTGCCAGAGCAGCGACTCCGGGCGGCCCTCAGTCTCCGCATGCGGACCCAGGCGCCGCAGCGGCGATCCGCCTTCGGGCTCCAGAGCGACGACGTCGGCGCCCCAGAGGGCGAACTGTCGTCCGCAGTACGCGGCAGCAACGCCGCCGGCGAGTTCGAGGACGCGGACGCCCGCGAGCGCCGGCCGGAGTTGCGATCCAGTCACGCGTCGATCGTGTCGGGACGCCGGCGCACCCAGTGGGGCGGCCAGTTCCTACGACCAGGTCAGCGAGCCGGTGCTCTGGCCGAACTGGTCCGTCTCGACCCCCATCGCCTGCAGCAGCGTGACGTAGAGGTTGCTGAGCGGCGCGTCGTGGTCGCCATCGTGCCGGTGGTGCTTGCCGTGGCTGAAGCCGCCGCCGGCGACCAGGATCGGCAGGTGCTTCGGCTCGTGGGAGTTCGCGTTCCCGAGGTTCGAGCCGAACAGCACGGTCGTCGAGTCGAGCAGCGGGCCGTGGCTGTCGTCCCGCTCGCGGAGCGTCGTCAGCAACCCGTCGAACTCGCCGATGATCTCGGCCTCGATCTTCTTGAGCTGGGCGATCTTCGCCTCGTCCTGGCCATGGTGGGACAGGTTGTGATGGGAACCGTTCACGCCCTGGACCTGAGGCACGACGCCGTGGTCCTGGATCATGATGCTGATCACCCGCGACGAGTCGGTCTCGAGGATCAGCGGAACCATGTTGAAGAGCAGTCCGACGCGGCCGATCAGGTCCGCCTTGTCGGGAATGTCGGTCGGCTGATCCTCGACGACCGCCGGCTTCGGCCGCTTGAGCCACGCGCCGGCTTCGCTCAGTTCCTGTTCCGCCGTGCGCACCGCGGCGTAGTAGGCGTCGAGCCTGACCTGGTCCGCGGAACTCACGTGGCGGCGAAGCGCCGAGGCCTCGGCCCTGACCCGATCGAGGATGCTGCCGCCGCTCGCAAGGTTGCGGGTTTCGCGCTCGACCTCTTCCGGCGCGCCCGCCAGGAACATCTTCCTGAACAGCCTGGCCGGGCTGATCTCCGCCGGGATCATCACGCCGTTCGCGGTGTACGACTGACTCTGTCCGCTCGCGGTCCCCAGGGTGACCGACGGGAAACGCGTCACGTAGCCGAGATGGTTGGCTGCCGCCTGATCGATCGAGATCGTGTTCTTGAAGCCGTCCCGGCCGGGACCGCGGGCCGCGGTCAGGAAGGTGACCTCGGAGTTGTGCGGTTGGCGACCGGTCTGGTCCTCGTGGGAGTAGTTCGAGAACAGCGAGTAGTGCTCACGATGCTTGTCGATGATCCGCAGGTACTCGGTCGTCTCGTAGCCGGCGCCGGTCTGCTTCGGCAACCACGCTTCCGGGTAGATCCCCAGCGTGTTGCAGATGTTGACCATCCGCCGGGGCGCCGCGGCACCCCCGGAGGTCGCGGCACGAAGCAGCGACGGCTGCATCGTCTCGAGCAGGGGCAGGACGAGCGCCACGCCCGAGGCGCGCAGGAAGGTGCGTCTGTCGATTGGTTTGCGCATGTCGTGTTCCCGTTGGTGACTGCTGCCTGGTGCCTAGAGATTGGCGAAGAGATCGCTCTTCGCGACCTCCCGGATCATGCTGCGCAGTGGATAACCCTCGTCCCTGACCTTGCCTAGAAGGCTCTCCACGTCGTCGCGGTCCGCGAACTCCACCGGGGCGCCCGTGGCGAAGGCGATCAACTGGGACGCGACGTGCCGCGCGACCTGGTCGAGCTCGTTGCCGTAGAGCAGCTTCTTGTACTCCTCGATGCCGACGAAGACCTGTCCCTGCGGCGTCGTGCCGGTCACGTCGACCGGAAGGCCCTCGCGGTAGCCGCCGGCGCCCTCCTCGCCCGGGATGCGGTACGCCTCGCGGAAGCCGCCGATCGGGTCGAAGGACTCGAGCGCGAAGCCAGGCGGGTCGATGTTGCGGTGGCAACTGTTGCAGACCGTGTCAGTGCGGTGCCTGTCGAGCTGCTCGCGGATCGTCGTGGCGCCCCGGGTGTCCGGTTCGAGGCCCTCCACGCCGGCGGGCGGCGGGGGCGCCGGCTGACCGAGCAAGTTCGCGAGCACGAAGTTGCCGCGCGGCACGGGCGACGTCGTCGTGCCGTTGGCGGTGATCTTGTGAATGCTCGCCTGGGTCAGCAGGCCGCCGCGGGGACTCTCCTCGGGGATGGCCACCTTGCGCATGTGCTGGCCGGTGATCCCATCGATGCCGTAGTGCTCGGCGAGGCGGCGATTGAGGAAGGTGAAGTCCGAGTCGATCAGGTTGCCGACGCTCAGGTTCTCCGCCACGAGTTCGGCCAGGAAGAGCCGCGTTTCGCGGGCCATCGCCTGTCCGAGCCGGCTGTCGTACTCGGGATAGAGGGCCTTGTCGGGCGTCGTCGCGTTCATCTCGTAGAGCCGGAACGCCTGGCCGGCGAAGTCCTCGACGAACCGTTCGCTCTTCGGATCGTCGAGCATCCGGTCGACCTGGCCTGCCAGTACGTCGCCGTCCGACAGCCGGCCGGCGGCGGCCAGGCCGAAGAGCTCCCGGTCCGGCATCGAGCGCCAGAGGAAGTAGGAGAGCCGCGTCGCGATCTGGAAGTCGTCCAGCGCCGTCCCCCGGCTGCCTACGTGGTAGACGAACGCCGGAGCGATCAGCATGGCGCGAAGCGGCTCGCGGACGACCTCGAGGAACGGCAGTCCGTCTTCGAGGGCGGGCTTCGCCAGAGCCGCGTAGGTTTCGAGTTCGCCGTCCGAGAGCGGCCGCCGGAACGCCCGTGGCCCGAAGCCAGCCACGACGTCGACGACGTGCTCGTAGGGCGCCTTGGTGAGCACGGGCTCGCCGGCCTCGTCGAACTCGATCCCCGCGAGCAGTTCGCGGGCACTGCGCGGCGGCCATTCGTCGAAGAGCGGCCCCTCGATCGTCATCGACCGGAAAGCGATGCCTTCCCACGGGTAGTCCCGGACGTTGCGCTCCGGCGCGAAGTACGAGACCTTGTCGTCGGGCGGACGGTAGGCGTCGGCCAGCGAGGGAGCGACCAGGTCGCGCGGACGGAGATACGGCGTGACCTCGACGACGCGGCCTTCGGGCTCCACGAGGTCGAATGAGCCGATCAGGCTGTTCAGCGCGGCGGTCGCGACCCCCTGCTGGTTGCCGTGGAAGAGGGTCAGCGTGATCGGCGACGTCGCCTGGTAGGGGTAGACGTCGATCGTCACCCGGTAGCGACCCGGCAACTCGACCAGGAAGCCCTCCGTCATGCTGTGGAAGGTGTAGGTCGAACCGCCCTCGAAGAACATGACCGCCGCGTCGTCGACGATCTTCACGATGCCGGCGCCGAGGTACTCGCCGACCGCGTTCCGGTTCAGGTAGGGCGACTTCCGGTAGTCGATCTCGACGGTCCGCGTCTCGGGCCGCGGGCCGGTGCGGAGCGCCTCGTCCAGCGCGCCGGCCGCCGCGGTCAGGTAGCTGCGGACATGGAGCGGCGAGATGCCCTGGTTCTCGGCCACGACGTCGAAACCGCCGGTGTCCGTCTCTTCCGGCAGGTCATTGGCCAGGCTCGCGGCCACGTCGGGGTCGATCCCCAGCAGGTCCTGGATCGTGTATTCGTACTCCAGCCTGGTGAGCCGGCGGAGCGGCGTCCGCTGCCCGGAGCGCTCGGCCCGGTTCGCTTCGAGCAGCGCGTCTCTGAGGGAGTCGAGCGCAGAGTCGACGATGCGCTGCACCGGCCTGCGAGCGCCGGCCGGCGGCATCTCCCCTTCCGTGACGCGATCGAAGATCCGCTCCCACAGCCGGAAGGTCTCCCGGTCGGCAAGGTCGTGGCCGAGGGCGGTCAGGTCGAGCGGCGTCTGCTCCGTTCCGACATGGCACGTCAGGCACGACGCCTCGAACAGCGGCGCCACGTCCGCCTCGAACGATCCGGCGCCGGCGCCGCCCGGGGCGAAGCCCGAGATCAGCAGCGCCAAGCACACAGGCAAAGCTGACTTTCTTGCGTACGTGGCTGTCTCCTCGATGGGTCGCCCGATCTTACAACGGTGTTGCAGGAACGGGTGCGCCGGACGTCCCCGCCGGCTCCGGCTCACTGGGACTCCCCACCATTTGTCAAGTGGGTGTATCGCTCGCGATCGGTGTTGTGCGTTGTTCGGTTTTCCGCAGTCACGTCGAGCGGTGAGGCGAGCCGGTGGCTGGGTTGAGGTGGTTTGGCGGTTTGTTGTTGTCGGGTTCGCCGGGCAGTTGGGCAGAGGGTTCGGCGGGCTGATGCGGGGCTTCCGGTTCGGGGTATCCGGTGACCGCGTTTCGAGCTGTTTGACGTCGGGCCTGTTCCCGCGTGACGTGCGGGGCGTCGGCGTGTTCGTCGTGTCGCTCCTTGCCTTGCGGTGCGTGGAAGAGCGTGCGGTCGCGGAGCATGGCGCAAGCGATGCGGAGGAGTCGATCTCCGACGATGCGCAGGGCGTGTCCATGCGTCTTGCCTCGGTTTCGGGCGAGGTCGTACTTGTCTCGGCATTGGCTGTCTCGCTGCACGGCGACTCTGGCCCAGTGGTAGACGGCGTCGGCGAGTCTGTGGTTTCTGGCTCGTCGCTGTCGGACGGTCTTTCTGTTGCCGGACCTGACGGTGACGGGGGCTACACCGGCGAGGCATCGGAGGGCTTCGTGGTCTCGTTGTCTCAGTGCCTGTTCGGCCTCGGTCAGGAGGGTGGCGAGCACGTGGTTTCCGATTCCGGGTATGGAGTCGAGGATGGCGGCGTCGGAGGGTTCGGCGTGGTCGGTCGTGCTCTGCTTGGCCTGCTTGAGGGTTTTCTCAAGCTGGCGCCTGGCCTTGTCGATTTGCGCGTTGTACTGCTCGAGGATCGGCAGCAGGCTCAGGATGCGGTTTCTGGCGCATTCGACACTGGCGCTTCGTCGCTTGATCGGCTGTGCTTTCAGGCGGTCGGCGAGTTGGTCGGCGTCGATCCGGCGGACGCGATGCTTCCTGAGCAGCTTGGCGAGGGTGGACTTGGTTGTGCGCCGGGCCTTTTCCGGTGTGGGCAGTCGCTTGTACAGGTCGATCGCCCAGGGCGTCGTCACGTCGCCGTCGGTCGCGTCGAGAAACTGCGGGTAGTAGTCCACGAGATGCTGTCGGATGCGGTTCGCGATCGCGTTGCGGTCTTCGACGAGCTCCTTCCGGGCGCGGGCGGCGCCGCGCATTTCGATGACGTCGTCATCGGGCTCCTGGACCGGCCTGAGGCAGTCCGGGTCGGTGCGCAGGGCCGAGGCCAGGGCCTTGGCGTCTCGCCGGTCGTCCTTGGCGCCGGCGGCGGAGAAGCGGTCGCGGAAGCGGTCGAGTTGCATGGGGTTGATGGAGTGGACGGGGAAGCCCGATTCCATCAGGGTTTCGACCACGGGTCCGTGCGGCACTTCGATGGCGACCCTGATCCGATGCGCCGGACGCCGTGCGCGGTCGCGGAGCCAGTCGTTCATGGCGGCAAGCCCCCTGCCGCCATGGTCGAAGGCTCGTTGTTTCACGACCTTGCCCCGGTGATCCATCAGGCAGACGTGGTGTTTTCGGCTTCCCCAGTCCACGCCGGCGGTAAACGTCGTCGTCATGTCGTCCCCTCCCTGGTGCGTTAGCGTTGGCTTGTCGGCTCACCGCGATGCCGTTCGGTACCTGTACTGGCGCTCATGGCGCATACTCCCCACTGGATGTCCATCGCGGTGCAGGCAGCCAGGGCACAAATCCCAGTTGGGTGCTCGAGGCACAGTGCGCCGTTGGTGCTCCTGGCTGCCCGCCGACTTCACAAGGCTCCGGACACCGTCGCGGGAGGGTCCGCCGCGGCGCGGGCCGCGGAAGCTGCCGGCCCCGCGGAAAACGGCAAGCCGTTTCCCGCCGGACCTTGGAAAACCGGCGGACCGGTTTCCCACAGCTGCCGCAGCCCCGGCGACTACGGCGGATCGGTACGAGACGGTGACCGAAAATCAACCACGGAAAGGTACAGGTGCGCCGGCGTCCCCGCCGGCTTTCGGGCGACGCCGCGAAGCGGTGGCGCCCGACGGAAACTTGCGCGAGGCGCCAGCCTCGCTCCTTGATCAACGCCGCGGCAGAAAGGAGCGAGGCTGGCGCCTCGCGCGTTTTCCTGGCCGCCTTCGGCGGCAGCCGGCGGGGACGCCGGCGCACCCAGTATGTCCAAGCGCGTAAGCTGCCGGCCCAGGCAGCCAACGCGGCGAAGGAGGAGATCAAGTGCCAACAAGCAGCAGTGCGACGGTCAGCCTGACGGACGGGCCGGTCGTCCTCGGAAACGGCATCGCGGGCGAGACGCTCCGCATCCCGACCGCCGATCCAATCGGCTTCCAGCAGGCGATCTCCGAGCCCGAGGCGATGCCGCCCACGGAGATTCTTGGCAGCCTGTTCCTGCCGCCGGGAGAAGGCCCGTGGCCCGTCGTGATCGTCGTGCCCGGCAGCCTGGGAGTCGCGCCGTCGCACGTCGCCAAGGCGGACCTGTTGACGGACGCCGGGATCGCCTGCTGCGTGATCGACCCGTTCGGCACGCGCGGCGTGACCTCCACCGTCGCCAACCAGGCGCAGTACTCCTTCGCGGCCAGCGCCTGGGACGTGCTCGCGGCCGCCGCAGTCCTGGTTGAACACGCGGACATCGACGCCGCGCGCATCGGCGCCCAGGGTCACAGCCGCGGCGGTTCGGCCGTGCTGTCCGCCGCATGCATGGCGTCGCTGGTCGGCCCCGAGCGGGCGCCCGAACTCGCCGCCGTCTACGCCGCCTACCCCTGGTCGGGCATGCAGTTCCTGCGGCCGGACGTCGGCCGCACGGTCGTGCGCTCCGTCATCGGCGACCTGGACGAGTGGTGCCTGCCGCTCCAGGTCCAGGCCCACATGCACGCGATGACCCTCTGCGGGTGCGACGCCAGTTTCCGGCTCTTCCCGAACACCCACCACAGCTTCGACCGCGACACGCCGGTGGAACTCGTTCCCGCTGCATCCGTCAGCCCTGGCGCACCAACGATCTACATCCGCGACGACGGAGCGCTAGTACACCCGGTGAGCGGCAAGGCCGATCCCGCCTTCACCGAACGCGACGCGATGATCTACCAGGTCAAGTCGCCCTACGGTCGACGGGGCGCCCGAATCGGCACCGCGGGCGACCAGGCGCGGGTATTCCACGAGGACATGATGGCGTTCTGGACCGCCGCGCTCACTCCCCCACGTCGGAGAAGTTCGTGATCGCGACCTCCCCTTCCGGGAACTCGGCCACGATCTTCAGCGTGCCTCCCACTGCCTCGATGTAGGACCGCAGACTCGACACGTACACGTCGGTCCGCTGCTCCAGCTTGCAGACGGCGGGCTGGTTCACCTTCAGTGTCTCGGCCAGATCCCGCTGGGTCAGAGCCCGCGCCCTGCGGAGTTCGTGCAACGGCATCTCCGTCGCCAGCTTGCTCTTCAGCGCATCGACTCGCCGCCGGCGTTCCGGCGTGAAGTCCTTGGTCAACTCGCTGAACGGACGGTGTCCAGTCATTCGATCAGCCCCTTTGACAACGCGCGCCACCAGAGTCCGAACTCGTCTGTGTACTCGACGTCCCAAGACATGGGCCAGTGTATTCCTGTTGTGGAATGTCACGCAAGGGGCAGAGAGCGTTCGCACGTCGACCAGCCGAGCTGCTCCGAGCAGTCCCTCCTCTCCCACTGGCGTCAGCGGTTGGCCTCCTTGCATCTCGCTGTGCGATAGTCCCTCCGTGTCATCAAGTCACTGGACCCATTCGGAGGTCGAGGAGATCGTCCGGGACTATCTGGCCATGCTGGCCCACGAACTGCGTGGCGAGCCGTTCAACAAGGCAGCCCGTAATCGGGCGCTCCGCACCCGACTGGAGGGCCGCTCTCGCGGGTCAGTCGAGTTCAAGCACCAGAACATCAGTTCGGTCCTGGTTGAGTTGGGATACCCCTACATCAACGGGTACAAACCCCTCTCGAACGTCCAGGACATCCTGCGCGGCGAGGTCCTTCGACAACTCGAGCCTTTGTCGGATCTCGTCAAGGACGACGTAGAGGCGCCCCAAGCCCACGTCGCTGTGGCCGACGTCCTCGGCATCCGTGTCGACCCACCCGAGTCCAACGCCTCAGAACTGCGCGAGAGGCAAATCGACCAAGTCGCCGCCTACAACCCGCGCCCGAGGATCAACTATCTCCAGCAGGAGGCCCTGAACCGGTCCTTGGGCGACGCAGGCGAGACTCTGATCATGGACTATGAGCGAGTCCGGCTTCAGCGAGCTGGCAAGGACCATCTGGCGGAGAATGTCGAACAGGTGTCGAAGACTGTTGGCGACCATGCCGGCAACGACATCCGCTCGTACGAGGTCGATGGCCACGATCGCTTCATCGAAGTCAAGACGACTCGCTACGGGATGTACACGCCGTTCTACATAAGCGCAGGTGAGGTGCGGTTCTCCAAATCCCACGCGAGCGTGTACAGGCTCTATCGGCTGTTCCAGTTCCGACAAGGCCCTCGGCTCTTCACCTTGCCCGGGGATGTAGAACACCACGTTCGCCTGAAGTCGGTCAACTACCGGGCGCACTTCTGACCCACCAACGCTCAGGGCGCACCGAGTTCCGTGTAGTTGAGCCCATCTCGAGTCCGGTGACGCCCATCCTTCTACCAGCACGCCCGGCCGTTCAAGCGGCCGGACAGCGCCCGTCGCGATAAACTCGCCCAACTCAGTGACTTCCAACGGCAGCAACCACGGGGAACGGCCCGGACCGATCGCCTACATGGCGAGTAACGGGGTCGCCGCGAACCTGTTGATGTGGGCGATCATCGCCGCGGGGGTCGTGTCGCTGACCGGCCTTCAGCGGGAGGCGTGGCCGGAGGTGCCGTTCTTCCAGATCGAAGTCTCGATGGCCTACCCCGGCGCCACGCCGGAGGAGGTCGAGGAGTCGATCGTCGTCAAGATCGAGGACGAGGTCAGCGGCCTGGACGACGTGAAGTCGGTCAAGTCGATCGCGGCGCCCGGCATGGCCTCGGTACGTGTCGAGGTGAAGTCCGGCACGGACATGGGGCAGGCGATGGACGAGATCAAGTCCGCCGTCGGCCGCATCCAGTCGTTCCCGGGCGAAGCCGAACGCCCCCAGTTCCGGGAGATGACGAACCGCCAGAGCGTGATGCGGCTCATCGTCTATGGCGATGTCTCGGAGCGCTCCCTGAAGGAACTGGCTCATCGCATCGAGGATGAACTCACATCCCTTTCCGGCGTCTCCCAGGTCGAGATCAGCGGGGTGCGGAACTACGAGATTTCCATCGAGGTGCCGCTACGGCAGCTTCGGTCTCTCGGACTGACCCTGAGCGACATCGCCGCCGCGGTGCGCCGCAGCTCCCTGGACCTGTCCGCGGGCAGCATCGATACCCGCGAATCGCAGGTGCGGGTCCGCACCCTGGGCCAGCGCTACGAGCAGCAGGAATTCGAGGACATCGTCGTCCTCAGCCGGAGCGACGGCACGGTGATGCGACTGGGGGAGATCGCCAAGGTCCACGACGGCTTCCAGGACATCGACCTGATCGTGCGGCACCAGGACCAGCCGGCGGTCTTCATCGAGGTCTACCGGGCCGACGACGAGAAGATCATGAGCGTCGCCAACGCGGTCCAGGAGCACGTGGCGAACGACGTGATCCCCTCCCTGCCCGACGGCGTCGGCGTCACGATCTGGAACGACGAATCCTCCGCCTACGCGGAGCGGGCGGCCCTCCTCCTCAAGAACGGCCTTCTGGGTCTGCTGCTGGTCCTCATCGCGCTCGGCCTGTTCCTCGAGATCCGGCTCGCGGTGTGGGTGGCCGTCGGACTCATCACTTCGGGCATCGGCGCCCTGGCCGTGATGTTCGCGCTCGATCTCGCGATCAACACGATCTCCCTGTTCTCGTTCGTCCTCGCCATCGGCATCGTCGTCGACGACGCGATCGTCGTGGCCGACCACATCCACTCCGAACGCAGGCGCGGCACGCCGGGTGTCGCTGCCGCGATCCGCGGCACGCGACGGATCGTCGTGCCGTTGACCTTCGCCGTCCTCACGTCGGTGGCGGCGTTCGTTCCGTTGCTCTTCATCCCCGGCGGCATCGGAGAGATATGGGGCGCCCTGCCGGTCATCCTCATCTCGATGCTGCTTTTCTCGCTCGTCGAATCCGTGTTCGTCCTGCCCAACCACCTGTCTCATCTGCGCGACCCGGCGAGTGCGCCGACGAACCCTGTCGAGCGGTTCATCAAGCGGATTCAGGGTGGGGTGGACTTTGGGCTGAACCGGTTCGTACAGGGTCCGCTCGATCGGGGACTGCAATTCGCGACGGACCAGCCCGCCGTCACGATGGCGGGCGCCGTCGGACTGCTCATACTGAGCATTTCCCTGCTGCCTGCCGGCATCGTCACGACGACGTTCGCCGATGCGGTCGAGGGGGACTTCGCCACCGCCAGCCTGGAGATGCCCGACGGCACGACGGCGGAGCGGACGTACGACGTCGCCATGGAACTCGAAGCGGCGGGTCACCGGGTAATCGAGCGGCTTTCCCGTGACCGGCCACCGGACGCGCCGCCGCTGCTCTCGGGCGTCACGGTCACTGTCGGCCAGAGGCCGCGGGTCGAAGGCGGCGGCCTGAACCCGGAACCAAGCCTGAATCCCGAGGCGAACGTCGCCACGATCGACTTCAAGCTGCTGAGCGCGCAACAGCGGCAGATCTCAAGCGGCGAGGTCGTCCAGGCGTGGCGCGAGGAGGTCGGGGTACTGCCCTACGTGCGCGGCATCACGTTCAGCGGCGAGATCATCGACCTTGGCAGTCCCGTCGCGGCCGTGCTGTCCCACCCTGACCCGGCGAAGCTCGTCGAGGCCGCCGAGACCGTCGTGGACGGCCTGCAGGAACTGGGCGGCGTCTTCGACATCCGCTCGGACCACACGCCCGGCGTTCCCGAGATTCAGCTCGGGCTTCGGCCGGAAGCGCAAACGCTCGGCCTCACGGTCGACCAGTTGGCCGGACAGGCGCGCGACGCCTTCTTCGGCTCGGAGGCCCTGCGGGTACAGCGCGGCGGCGAAGAGGTTCGGGTATACGTCCGGCTACCCGCCGATGAACGAAACGCGATCACCGACATCGAGAGGTACCTGCTCCGCACGCCGAACGGGGCCGAGGTCCCGCTCCATCAGGTGGCGAGCCTGAGTTCCGGCACATCGCCGCCCGCCGTTCGCCGGGAGGACGGTCAACGAGTCGTCACCGTCACCGCGGACGTGGACTCGACGGCGATTTCCGGCGGTGAAGCGAACAGCATCCTCGAAAACACGATCCTTGCGGAACTCGTCGCCGCCGACCCCGAGCTGACCTACAGCTTCGGCGGCGAGCAGCAGCAGCAGATCGAGTCGCTGGACACGCTGTATCGCGGATTCGCGATCGCCCTGCTCCTGATCTTCGCGCTGCTGGCGATTCCCCTTCGTTCGTACACCAAGCCCTTCATCATCATGGCCGTCATTCCGTTCGGATTCATCGGCGTCATCCTCGGACACCTGATCCTCGGAATCGAAATGAGCGCGGTCTCCTTCATGGGGATCTTCGGCCTCAGCGGCGTCGTGGTGAACGACTCCCTGGTGATGATCGACTTCATCGACCAGAAGCTCCGCGAGGGCGCTCCCGCGCGCACGGCGATCGTGGAGGGCGCCAAGGGCCGCTTCCGTCCCATCATGCTCACCTCCGTGACCACGTTCCTCGGCTTTACGCCGCTCATTCTGGAACCGGCCATCCAGGCTCAGTTCCTGGTCCCCTTCGCCGCATCCCTCGGTTGCGGCATCGTCATCACGACGGCCATCCTGATGTTCGTCGTGCCGGCGCTTTCGGCGCTCCACCTGCACGTGACCGGCGCCCATCGCGACGTCGCCGCTCCGGACTCTGCGATGGAAGCTCAGCCGGCGAGCTAGCCGGAGGATGGTCGCGGCTTCGCGGCGCGTCTTTCTCAGAAGCCGGCGGGGACGCCGGCGCACCCGGTCCCGGAGGCCGGCTCCCTGGGATCAACCCCTGGCCTTCTTCAGCCTCCAGCCGTACATGATGCCGCCGTAGTGGTTGAAGGACGCCCGCGCCTCGGGGTCGTCGAAGGGATAGTCCGCTCCGATCTGTCTCGCCGCCGCCAGCCCGCTGACGAAGCACGTCTCCTGGCTGTTGATCAGCGTATGGGCGCCGCAGTGCCAGGCGCCTTGCTTTCCCTGGATGAAGCGGAACAGGGGCACTAGTAAAACCATCTGGCGTACGTCGTGAACGACGTGCTGGAACCACCAGCGCTTGACGACCTTCTCCTCATCGATCCTGCTGATCGGGTTGTAGGTCACCAGGCAGGGCTTGTCGGAACGATGGGCCCACGGCTGCTGGTTGTGCATGATGTACGTGATCTCGTAGTTGTCCGGCCTCGACCCGTACTGTTCGATGTGGTTGCTCCGGGTCTCGAGAGCCTTGACTTCGCTCTTCGGGAGAACCGAGGAATCGGAATGCACGACCGTGTGGTTGTGGAGTTCGCTCTCGTAACGGATCGACGAGAGGATGTAGCGCTCCAGGAACGACGGTTTGTCCAGCATCATGAGAGTCTGGTTCGCGTTGCAGGCGAAGATCACCCGGTCGAAGGTCTCCTCCACACCGTCCTCGTCGCTCACCACGACGCCTGACGGCCGGCGAAACACCTTGCGGACCGGGCGGTTCAGGTAGATCTTGTCCCGGAAGCCGGCGGACAGGTTCTCGTAGATGCGGCGCGTGCCCTGATCCCACGTCTGCATGGGGGTGGCGCGTTCGATGTCGAAGAACTCCAGGTATCTGCTGAAGAGCGACGCCGGCATGTCGAACACGTTCGTCGCCATCAGGAAGTTGACGAACATCGGCTTCAGAACCTTGTACCTGAAGTCGCCGGAGAAGCCGCCCCGGTTCAGCACCGTCCCCATGCTGATGTAGTTGTACGGATTGAGGGCGTTCAGGAGCCGCGACCGGGAATGTGTCAGCCGGCCCCACCAGTGCAGCCGCTTCAGGAGCCGCTGGAACTTCTCGATCTCGGGCCGCAACTCCTCACGGATGTCGGAGTCGAAGTCGTGGGCGTAGACCCCGCCGCCGTACTTCACGCTGTAGCTGAACCGCGTATCGAGCAGGTCGATGCCGAACTGCTCCATCAGCAGCACCATGTGGTGGTACACCGACGGAATGCACGCGGTGACGGAGATGTCGAAGGGAATCGAACTGCCGTCGTCCTGCGGCATGTCGGCGGTGATCGCGTTGCCGCCAAGCTGGCCCTGGGCTTCGAACAGCCGGAAGTCGAATCGGTCCGAGCTGTGATGAAGCGCCCAGGCGGCGCCCAGCCCTGAGACGCCTCCGCCGATGATGGCGACCCTGCGCAGACCTGCCCCCGTTTCCATTACTCGTAGCGAGCTTTCGCGCGGCCTACTGGCCTCTTGCGAGCGAATGCCGATGTCCGGTGACCCGGAACTTGAACTTCCTGTTGACGCTGTTCTTGGGCAGCGGGTTCCGCTTCAACTGGTAGTCCCGGGGCACCATTTCAAAGTCCAGGTAGTGCGCGAACATCATCACGTTCACCACCAGCTGCAGACGGGTCCAATTCGCCCCTCCGCAGACGTGCGTCCCGACGCCGAACGGCATGTAGACCCCCGGGTGCCTGTGTTCGTTGCGCGGTTCAACATACCGGTCGATATCGACCTTTTCCGGCTCCGGGAAGTGCTTTTCCATGTGGTGCGGCGCGGAGAACGAGATCATCACCGTGCTGTAGGCCGGCACTTCGATGCCATCGATCTCGAAGGCGTTCATGGCCGTGCGCAGGTGCACCGGAACGACCTCGTGGAGACGCAGCACCTCCATGATGAAACGGCGCGACACATCGGTCGCTTCCGGCGTCAGGTCCGCCGCCGTCGGGTCTCCCCCGGCGAAAAGCGCGTCCGCCTCGGCAGCGATCCGCTCATGGTACTCCGGGTGCTTCAGCAACTCGTAGAGCGAGAAGGCGACCGCGCTGCCAGTGTAGTGGCCGGCGATGATCGGGGCGATGAACGCAAAACCCAGGTCGGTCTCGGGCAGGAACTGCGGGTCCGCATGGTGCAACTCCATCAGATCATCGACCAGGTCCCGGCGTTTGCCGGCTCGCTGCGCCTCGGTGTGGGTCGCGTGGATCATGGCGTACAACTCCAGCACACGCTGCTTGTAACGCTTCATCCTCGGTGTACGCAGCATGAACTCGGGCAGCAGGCCCTGTGTATGGACCATGAGCGCCCGGTACTCGAAGTACAGCAGTTCATCGAGGAGTTCGGTCGGAGGATCGAAACTCACGCTGAGCCGCGCGATCTGAGCGCCGATCAGCCGTTGGCACGTCATTTCGCCGGGAAGCACGCTGCCGACTTCCCACCGCCTGAAGGAGCCGCGGCCAAGCGCCAGCACCTCGTCGAGTCGATCCTCGACGACCTTGCGGGAATTGCCGGCTCGAACCGCCTTTCGCATGCGAAAGTGGTCGGCTCCGTCCATGCTGGCGATGGAACGCGCCGTACCCCACTCCTGCTGGAAGTCTTCCAGGTAGTCACGCGTCCGGAGATGGAGGCGGCCTTTCTTGGCTACCCATCTGTTGACGTCGACCCCGGCGAGCACGACGAACCGCCTGCCCGGGAGCTTCAGTTCAAAGACCGGGCCCAACTCCTGAGCCTTCTCCGCGAAGAACTTCGGGAGGTTTGCGCTACGGAACGTCTTCGAGGCGAGAGCGTCGCGGAGCCCCACGCTCGGCATGGCTCGCCGCCGCCGCGACGCGCGCATGCTGGCCGGCGGCCGGTAGGAGCTGCGCACGGCCGGGCCGATCGCCCTGCCGATCAGATCCATGTTGCTGTACAGCTCGATGAGTTCCTCGGCGGCCTCGTACTCCTCCGGCTCCATCATGGCCTTGAAACCGTCGCAGTAGTGCACCAGACCGATGATCACGATGTCTCTTGGATCCGGGAACTCCTTGTCCAGGAGGGTCCGGAAAATGCGACCCTTGATCTCCTCCCCCGCCCAGCCGTCGACCAGCGGATACCGGCCGGTACGGGTCACCTTCTTCGACAGGGTCCAGAAGCCGCCGGCATCGGATTCGAAGATGCCCTTCTGGACCAGCCTCTCGATCGCGTCGTCGCTGATCTGGTCGCCACGCCGGGCCAACCGCTCCACCCAGTACTGGGGCGGATGAACCGTGTCCTCGCTGGCGAGGTCCTCCAAGCAGGGATCCAGCAGGCTGTCGCCCGTGGGAGTCGCATCGACAACGGTGAGCGTCTCCAGATCCGAGTCGATCCGGTCTTCCATGGCGAGGTCCATGAGCACGGCGCCCGCGAGCGCGCAGGACATCCGCCACTCGGGAATGGGCACGAAGTACCCCGTGTCCTGACTGTGAAGGAGCAGCAGCAACTGCTCGACGAATCTCATCGTCTGGTTGGGTCCCGTAGATCCTCTGACGCGCGCCCGTGGTCTCAGATCGCCCGCAGCGTCGGCCTGCGCTCCGCCGCGAGTTCCGGGTAGAACTGCCGGCTGTACTGCCGGTACACCCCCACGGGACCGTCGGCCTGGCTGAGCCGGGGCGGGACCTGGTACTTCTTCCTCTCCCAGATCACGACGTCCTGCAGGACGAAGCGTCTCTCTTCACTCAGCACGATTCGATTCATCACCCTGTGGCGCATCGCCACCGGCAGGAACCGCAGTCCCGCGAAGAAGCGTCCCGGCTTGCGGAGCTCCCGCACCTGACTCACCAGCACGACCTCGACCAGCGTGCCGTCGACGGGCGTCGCGAGTACCCACAACCTCGAGTCCATGCCGATCGTCTTCTCGTGGAACTCGACAAGGGAGTAACCCAGACCATGGACATGGGTCACCGCCGAGACTTCGATCACCACCTTCATCGGCCCCGCGATTCTCCGCGCGTGCTTGAAGTCGAAGCAACTCCGCAGATAGGCGCCCTCGACCAACGTCGAACCAACCGGAACCACGTCGTGGTAGCCGTGGGTGTAGCCCAGATGTTCCACGTCGACGGAGTTCTCCGTCGTTTCCTGGGGATGACCCCGGAACCGCAAGACGGTGGACCGCAGCCCGCTCCAGTCCGCACCGGTGGGCAGATCATCCGGCAGGTGCCACTTCGGCGGTCGGCCGTCGCTCGCCCACCAGGCGAAGACCATGCCCAGGATCTCCGTGGTCTCGAAGACCTTGAGCCGGGCGGCACTCGGGGCAGGTGCGTGCGGTGTGGCCACGCACTGGCCTGTCGCGTCGAACTGGAAGCCATGGAACGGGCAGACGAGACAGCCGTCGCGGACGGAGCCGCCGACGGTTGGTCCAAGGTGCGACCCGAGATGTGGACAGAACGCGCCGGACACGCAAACGCGACCTTCGTCGTCGCACCAGACGACGATCTCCTGTCCCATCCAGGTCTTCTCGATCAGCTTCTCCCGCAGGATCGAGTCGCGCGTCGCGACGAAGTACCAGCCCTCAGGGAAGGGCGGCAACTCCTCGGCGGAACTCAGCGGAGGTCCATCCGTCTTCGTGATCATGCGCCAGTGATCCTCTTGGAGGGCGTCGAAAACCGGAGGTAGGGGCTCCTGGGTCGACCTCCCAGCCAACTCGCCCGCCTGTAAGGCCAACTACTCTAACAACATAGCGCGTCCAGGCCGCTATCGCGTCGGTTCCACCGCCCGCTGCCGGTCGAGCGGCGAGACAGTCAACGTCCAGGTCAGCGGCACCGATGCAGGGTCGTAGCAGACCCTGTCGTCGCACGCCTGGTAGTCGAGTCGGCCGGTGAGGGTCAACGCGTCGATCTCCGCAAGCTGCGCCGACGACTCCTGGTCGCCCTCCACCACGACCTCCTGCACCAGACGGAACGGCTCCTGGTAGACGGGCACCCGCTCGTCGAGCGGCTCGAAGTAGTAGATCTCCGACTCTGGATAGTCCATCGGCAAGAGCCGTAGAAAGCCCGGCAGGTCCAGGGTCAGGCCGATGACACGGTACCCGTTGTCGCCCGCCCCCGGCGCGTAAACGTGCATGCCGGGCCTCGGCGTGATGTCGAGCGCCAGGTGGAAGCGGCTGCCGACCGTGATCGCGGGATCGCTCTGCGTGGCGCTGATCTCGAGATGCGCCGTCTCGCCGGTGGAGCCCGCGATGCCCGAGATCGGCGTGCCGAGCTTCAGCATGATGTTCGCCGCCGTGTTCCGCTCGCGGTAGAACTCCTCGAAGAAGCGCGCGGTCACTCGCCCCTGCCAGTCGACGACGAACGTCCCGGGAAACGGAGTCCCGACCGCGATCGGCAAGGCTCCAAAGACCGCCACGTATCGCAGCACGTTGGCCTTCACACCCGGGTCTTCGGCGTTCGGCCCGAGCCCCTCCTCCGCGACGTGGTTGTAGATGCCGAACGCCCGAATCGCCGCGGAATCGTCATCGGACAGCAGCGGCACGTCCTGGATGCCGTGGCGTTCGGCGAAGGCGGCCAGGACCTCCTCGGAGTCGTAGCTGATGGCGGCGACGCCGAGCCCTTCCGCCTGCAACTCCTCGAAGCGTTCCTGCAGCTCCACGAGCTGCGCCTTGCAGTACGGTCACCAGTCCGCCGAGCGGTGGAAGAGGATCATCGCCCCCTTCTCGCCCTTGATCGAGTCGAGCGTCCGGATCCGTCCGTGCTGGTCGGGAAGGGCGAAGTCGGGGATCCGCTCCCCCACTTGCGGTCCGAGTGTCGAGACGTCCACGGGTTTCCTCTCCTCAGCGTTCAGCGCGACGGGCGCCGCCAACGCGAGGCAGGCAGCGACGATTCGGGCGTACTTCATCGGTCCACGGAAACTAGCACCTGCATCGCGGCTTCCGGCCACCGCCGGACGGCGTCGTCTAACGGTCCGACGGGGGCTTCCAGTTCGGATGAGGCACATGGGCCTCTTCCATGATCCCCTCGATCTCCTCGACCACGTCCGGGTGGTTCCGGGCCACGTCGTACCGTTCGCCCTCGTCCCGAAGGACGTCGTAGAGCTCCAGGCGGCCCGTCAACATCGGCTTGCGGACGCCCTTCCACTGCCGCAGTCGCACCGCCTGGGATGATCCGGCTTCGTAGAACTCCCAGTAGAGGTATTCGTGCCTCCGCTGCTCGCCGGGGCGGCCCTGCAGAATCGGCGCGAAGCTGATCGAGTCGGTATCGGACGGAGCGCCCACGCCCAGGAGCTCGGCGACTGTCGCCATCAGGTCGCCGAAGTACCCGACGTGGTCCGAAACCTGGCCCGGCTCGATCGTCCCCGGCCACCGGGCCAGGAACGGCACCCGGATGCCGCCGTCGTAGAGGTCCCGCTTGATGCCGCGCAGGTCGCCGGAGGGGTTGAACCGCAGCAGGTCATGGTTCGACTCGTTGTGCGGTCCGTTGTCCGACGAGAACATGACCAGCGTCCTGTCGTCGATCCCCAGTTCCGCGAGCCGTTCGAGCAGCGTGCCCACGTCCCGGTCCATCCGGGTGATCATCGCCGCCTGCCCCTTGTCCGGGTTCGGCCAGTCCTCCCCCTCGTAGACGCCGTACTCCGGCACCTCCGCCCCGTCGCCCGTCGCCCGCGTGGCTTCGTTGTTGGCGTGCGGGATCGTCAGGGCGAGGTAGAGGAAGAAGGGCGAGTCCTTCTGCTCCTCCACCCAGGCAAGCGCCTCGCGCATGATCAGGTCGTGGGAGTACTCGTTGCGCTCCGTCGCCCAGCCGCCCTCGAACCCGCCGTAGGGACGCGGCGTCCTCTCGACCTGGTTCCGGAGCGGGACCTTCTCCAGACCCCGCCAGAGGAACTCCGGGTAGTAGTTGTGGGCGTGGACCTGATTGAGGTAGCCGAAGAACGCGTCGAACCCCTGGCTGAGGGGATGCCCCTCCATCCCGACTTCGCCGAGGCCCCACTTGCCGAACAGGCCCGTCGCGTAGCCGGCGGACTTCAGGACCTCCGCGACGGTGACGTCCTCGTCGCGAAGCGACTGGGCGATTCCCCGGGCGTTGCCGCGGACATGGGTGTGCCCCGTGTGCTGCCCCGTCATCAGGACGCTGCGAGAAGGCGCGCAGACCGTCGCCCCGGCGTAGAAGTGGGTGAAGCGAATCCCCTCCGCGGCCATCCCGTCGAGGCTCGGTGTCCGAATGACCTGCTGTCCGTAGGACCCGAGGTCTCCGTACCCCAGGTCGTCGGCGAGGATGAAGATCACATTGGGACGATCCGCCGCCGCGGCCGCCGTCACGGCAAGCAGGAGCGTCATGACGACGAGAGTCGATCCGATTCGGTGCATGAGAACGTCCCCGGAATCGGACTCTAGCCGCCGGTGTTCCCCGGCGGTCGAGACGCGGCTTCACGGGCGAGCAGGGCCTGTTTCCGCTCGACTCCCCAACGGTAGCCGCCGGGCCCGCCGTCACTGCGAACCACCCGGTGACAGGGGATCGCGACGGCGAGCGGGTTCGCGGCGCATGCGCTCGCGACTGCGCGCGAGGCCGTCGGGGATCCGATGACGGCGGCGATTCCGCCGTAGCTGGCGGTCTCCCCGGCGGGAATCTCCTGGAGCGCCTGCCAGACCCGTCGCTGGAACGCGGTCCCTCGGATGTCGAGCGGCAGGTCGTGGTCGAGCGCCGGATCTTCGACCAGGCCAACGACCCTTGCCACGACCGACTCGAACTCGGTATCTCCGCCAGCGAGTTCCGCCTGAGGGAAGCGATCTTCCAGTTCGTGAACCAGGGCTCCTGGATCGTCCCCGAGCAGAACGCTGCAGATACCTCTCTCCGTCGCCGCGACGAGAACCGAACCCAGCGAGGACTCGCCAACCGCGAACCGGATCGTCTCGCCCGCGCCGCCCCGCCGGAAGGTCGAGGGCGCCATGCCGAGCATCCCGGACGACGCCGCGTAGAACCGGCCGCTCGAGTTGAAGCCGGCGTCGTAGATCGCGTCGGTCACGCTGCGGGAGGTCCGCAGCGCCTCGCGCACCCGATCCCCCCGATTACCGGAGATGTACGCGCGCGGCGTGACGCCCGTGACCCTCTTGAAGACCCGGTGGAAGTGGGACCGGCTCATGCCGGCTGCCTCGGCCAGCGTGTCGAGGACCGGCGGCTCCACCGCCGTCTCGATCGAGCGGCAGGCCGCCGCCACGACCTTCGCATGCCGTTCGGCGAGAGGCGGCTCGTTCGGACGGCAGCGCCGGCACGGCCGGAAGCCTGCCTTCTCGGCAGCCGCTGAGGAAACATGGAAGCCCACGTGCTCCCGTCGCGGGCGACGGGCGCCGCAGCCCGGGCGGCAGTAGACCCCCGTCGTCGCTACCGAGTAGACGAAGACGTCGCCTGCGCTCCGGTCGCGCTCGACGACCGCCGCCCAGCGTTCCTCGTCGCTTTGGAACGGGATCGTTGCCGAAGTAGGTGCTTCCTGCGGTTCGCTCATGTCGTCGCCTCCCGGATCGTTGCATCGTTTGCCGCGATCGGGATCTTCCTATGCCGGCCAGGGCCGCGCACTCCGGTTCCTGCTCTCGAAATTCGCCTCGCTAGCGGATGCGGCGGTAACTTTCGTCGAGCGGCGGCAGGTAGACCGGCGGGCTGCCGTAGAAGTAACCGCGCAGGAACCGCACCGAGGTGTCGAGCGTGAGGTCGCGCCGGCGTTCCAGGGCATCGACGCATGCCTCGTAGTCCGGGCCGTTGCCGCCCAGACGCGCCATCACGGCGGGCCGGGTCGCCTGCCAGTGCTCGTAGCTGGCGTAGCGAGCCATCATGTAGACCTCGTCGAAGTCGGGACTCTCGGCGGCGCCGACTTCGGTCGCCCGGCGATCGAGATCTTCCGGCGTCGGGTAGACGCGCCGCCACTGCCCGACGATCCGCGCGCCGTTCTTCTCGAAGTACGGCCAGACGCCGTCGCGACTCAGTCGACTGAACTCCTCGAAGGTGCCCTTGCGGATGCGGAAGTAGCGCAGCGTGACGATCTCCTCGCCCCTGCGGGCTTGGGCGCTTCGCACCGGGAGTTCGGCAACGCCATTCGCCCCGCCTTCCGCCTCGGCAACCTCGTAGTCCTCGTCGAGTCCGGGCATGTAGTACGGCCCGCCTGGCGCCATGTCGCCCACCAGATAGAGCGGGCCGTCCGAACCGAGGAGCAACTGGTTCCGGGCGGCGATCGCCTCGCGGAAGGCCCGCCAGTCCTCGCCGTTTCCGCCCAGCCGATCGGAGGCCCGGGTGGCGGCCCAGTGGTTGTAGCTGCGATAGCGCGCGAGCCGGTAACCCTCGTCGAAGTCGGCGCTGCCGCCGCCATCCGGGTGAACGACCTGCCACTGTCCGACGACCCGGCTGCCGATCTTCTCGAAGATCGGCCAGACACCGTCGCGACTCAGCTCGAAGAAGCGTTCGTGGGCGCCCTTCTCGAGCTTCTGGTGGCGAAGGACGAGGAACTCCTCGCCGGCGCGGGCGATGTCGTTGCGGACCGGGCGAGGCGGTTCCTGGGCCGGGAGAGTGGTCGCAACGGCAAGGACTGCAACGGGAACGAGCGCGCAGGCGGTCAGTCGCATGGTGGTCGCCGCTTCGCGGCGCAGTGTTGTCCGCGGGTCAGAAGACCCGCGGCCACATGCCGGCGGGGACGCCGGCGCACCCAGTGGGCAGCCAATTGCATACAAGACCGCTCAGGGCGGGGCGGGCGGCTTCTTCGCTTCGTTCTTCTTCGGCTCGGCTTCGGGCGGTTTTGGCGCCGGCTTGGCGTAGATGTCGACCGCCTTGGCGTCCTCTTCTTCCTCGGTCGGCGGACGCACGCCTTTGCCGAGCATGATCGTCTCGATCGCGGCGATCGTGACCGGGGATGGCTTGAAATTACCGAAACGGTAGCCGCGGGCGATCGTCAGCGGTGTCCAGCCGTACTTGTTGCGCTGGTTCCAGGTCTCGATGTCGGCGCCGCTGTCGGCCAGCAGGTGAACGACGCGCGGCAGGTTCTTGTAGGCGGCGCCGTGCATCGGCGTTTCGCCGTTGTCGTTCACCGCGTCGATGTCGGCGCCGAGGTCGAGCGCGAGCTGCACGGCCTCGAGCACCTCCTCCTCGGTGCCCGCGTCCTCGCCGGGGGAGCGGGTACCGAGGCCGGCAGCGGCCATGAGCGCCGTCGAGCCGTCGTCGGTCCGGGTCAGCGGATCGGCGCCGAGGTCGGCAAGGGTCCGCATCAGGTCGGCGTCGGCGACCAATGCCGCGAGGACGAAGGGCGTCGCGCCCAGTTCGTTGAGGCTCGTGTTGTTGAGCCGCGCTCTGGTCGTCATCCGGGCTTCCAGATCGGCGCCGTGCTCCACCATGTCGCGCACGAAGTTCAGGCCGTCCATGGCACCCGAACCGTCGGGCCGCGGGTTGTTGTCGCCGGCGCCGGGTTTGCGCACCCTGGCCAGCATGTGGAGAGCCGTGTATCCGGGATGGGCCGCGTTCGGATCGGCGCCCGCGTCGAGCAGGCGAGCCGCGAGCTCGAAGTGGCCGTTCGTCACCGCGACCAGGAGCGGCGTCGAACCGGGGCGGACGGAGCGGCCGCCAGGTAGCGGCCGGTCGCGCTTCACGGGCTTGCGAGGCGTCACGGAGTTCACGTCGACGCCAGCCCGCAGGAGAGCCTCCATCACCTCGATCCGGCCTTCACGCACCGCGAACAGGAGCGGCGTGAAACCGGAGTCGAGCGTCGCGTTCGGATCGGCCCCGACCTCGAGGAGGAGTTCCACCACGTCCAGATTGCCCTCGGCGGCCGCCCACATGAGCGCCGTCTGGCCACGCTTCGGTTCGCGGAAGTGGACGTCGGCGCCGGCCTCGTAGAGCGCTTCGACGACTTCGATGCGTCCGGTGCGGGCGGCGGTCATGAACACGCTCTCGCCGCCGGAAAGGACCGCGTTCGGATCGGCGCCGGCCGCGAGGAGCGCGTCGACGATCTCGAGGCTGCCGTTGGCGCTGGCGAGGGACAGCGGGATGACGCCGTAGCGGTTCGCGGCGGAGGCGTCGGCGCCGGCATCGAGGAGGCGGCCAGCCAGGTCGGGTCGGTCGTGGTAGACGGCCCAGTGGAGGGCGGTCATCCCGTCGACCTGGGCGGCGTTGATTTCGGCGGCGGCCGGAGACGCGGCGAGGAGGCGTTCGATCGTGGCCGTGTCGAGGTGTTCGGCGGCGTCGGCGAGGAGGGAAGTCGTTGTGGCGGCTGCCGGGGCGGCCAGCAACCACGTCAGACCGAGGATCCAGAGCGGATTCCGGCCTTGCGGCCGGATGCCGGCGGGGACGCCGGCGCACCCAGTGGGGGAACGTCGCTGCCAGGTACTCAACCTCACCACCGTCACTCAGCCTGCCAGGTGGACGGGTTCGGCCAGGGTGTCGATCCGGCCGGTGCTGTCGGCGAAGGAGTCAAGGCGGACGCCGACGCTGTCGAGCAGGGTCAGGTGGAGGTTGGCCATCGGCGCCGGCTCGTCGTAGACGATGTGCTGGCCGCCGCGGACGGTGCCTCCTCCGCCGCCCGCGACGACGATTGGCAAGTCCACGTGGTCGTGGACGTTCGGGTTGCCCATGCCGCTGCCGTAGAGGTAGAGCGAGTTGTCGAGCAGGTTCCCGTCGCCTTCCGGCACCGCGGCCAGCTTCTCCAGAAAGTGGGCGAACAGGGAAACGTGGAACTGGTTGATCTTCGCCAGCTTCGCGACCTTCTCGGGGTCGTTGCCGTGATGGGACGTCGGATGATGCGGATCCGGCACGCCGATCTCGGGATAGGTCCGGTTGCTCGACTCGCGGGCGAGCTGGAAGGTGATGACCCGGGTCACGTCGGCCTGGAGCGCCAGTACCTGGAGATCGAACATCAGCCGGGCGTGGTCGGCGTAGGCCGCCGGTACGCCGACCGGCCTGTCGACATCGGGCAGCGCGCCCTCGTCGGACTGGGCTTCCGCCCTCTGGATGCGCCGCTCCACCTCGCGCACCGAGTCGAGGTACTCGCTGACCTTGACCCGGTCGCCGGGGCCGAGCATGCCCTGGAGCCGCGTGATGTCCTCGTGAACCCAGTCCAGCAGACTGGCCTTGCGGTTCAGCCCCTCGCGCCGCTCGGCCGCCGTGCCGCCCTCTCCGAACAGCCGCTCGAACACGATCCGGGGATGCGCTTCGGCCGGCAGCGGGGTCGTCGGCGACGACCAGGAGAGGTTGTTCTGGTACACGCAGGCGTAGCCGTTGTCGCACTGGCCGACCATGTCCATCAGGTCCATCGCCAGTTCGAGCGACGGCAACTGGGTCTCCTGGCCGATCTGCTGCGCCGCGATCTGATCGACCGTCGTGCCCAGGTAGTAATCCGTGCTCTCCGTCCACTTCGCCTTCGCCGCGCTCAGGAAGGCGGCGTTCGACGTGGCGTGGGTTCCGGGATACGCGTTCTTCAGTTCCAGGTTGCTGATCACCGAGATCTGCTTCCTGAAGCCCTCGAGCGGACTCAGGGACGGCGAGAGTTCACCGAGCGCTCCGCTGCCGCCGGTCGGCTTCCACCGCGTGATGTCGGAGCCCATCGGGATGTAGACGAAACCCAGCCGCCGCACCGGCTTGGCCGCCGTCTTGGCCCAGGCGGTCATCGACGGCACCATCGCGTCGAGCAGAGGCAGGGCGATCGCCGCCCCCATGCCGCGCAGGAAGGTCCGCCGCGGAAGCGACTTCTTGGTCAGGATCATGACGATGCTCTCCTCATCTGGAAGGGATCGCTGGCGACGACTGCCTGGATCAGGGACGACAGGCGGTAGTCGTCGGCCCCGGCGCGGCGCAGGATGGCGCGCACGGCCGGCGCGTCGGTCGCGGTCACGCCGCGTCCGGTGCCGAACACCAGGAGCTTCTCGGTCAGCGTGGTCAGGAACAGCTCGGGCCGCGCCAGCATCGCGGACTCCAGTTCCCTGACGCCGCCCAGGGCGGTTCCGTCCCACAGCTCGCCGGAAGCGTCGATCGGGAAGCCCGCGTCGACCGTCCGCCAGCGGCCGATCGCGTCGTAGTTCTCGAGCGCGAAGCCGACCGGGTCCATCAGGCGGTGGCAGCCCGAGCAGGCCGGGTTGTCGCGGTGGGCCGACAACCGTTCGCGCATCGGCAGTTCCTTGGCGACGATCTTCGCTTCGGGAAGGTCAGGCACGTCCGGCGGCGGGGGCGGCGGCGGCACGCCGAGCAGGTTGCCCAGCACCCAGTTGCCCCGCACGACCGGGGACGTGCGGGTGGCGAAGGACGTCACGGTCAGGATGCTGCCGTGGCGCAGCAACCCGCCGCGGACGCTGTCGTCGGCAAGTTCGACGCGGCGGAAGCGGCTGCCGTAGACGTGCGGAATGCCGTAGTGCTTGGCCAGCCGCTCGTTGAGGAACGTGTAGTCCGCCCGCACGAGATCGAGCGCGCTCCGGTCCTCCCGCAGGATGCTGCCGACGAACAGTTCCGTCTCGCGGCGCATGGCCTGCCGGAGGTTGTCGTCGAAGTCCGGGAACAGGCGCTTGTCGGGGGTGACCCCGTCGAGGTTCCGCAGGTGCAGCCACTGGGCGGCGAAGTTGGTGACCAGGTTCTCCGCCCTCGGGTCGGCGAGCATCCGGCCGACCTGCCGGTCCAGCTCCCCCGGCGCGCTCAGCCGGCCGGCCGACGCAACCTCCAGCAGTTCGTCGTCGGGGATGCTGCTCCACAGGAAGAAGGCGAGCCGCGACGCGAGTTCCAGGTCGTTGATCCGGTACGCCGCGCCGGGCTCCACGCCGGCGGGTTCCCGCTCGATGCGGAACAGGAACTCGGGGCTGACCAGGACCGCCGCCAGCCCCATCTCGACGCCCGCCTCGAAGCCGTTCTCGGCCTTCGCCTGCTCGTAGAGCGTGAAGGGTCCGCGCACGTCCTCATCGGTCACCGGCCGGCGGTAGGCGCGGCCCATCACGTTGGCGAGGATCTTCCGAGCGCAGCCGTCCTCGTCCGCGGCCGTCTCAGGCTGACAGACGAAGATCCGCTCGCGGCTCGGCGTGTCGCCGGCGCCGAGCGGCAGGTACGGTCCGACGATCGAGACGGAGAAGATCGCCGGCTGCACCCGCGGGTGGCGGTAGTAGTTGAAGTGCGACTCGTAAGGCTGCCGCGCCGTCTCGAGCAGCACCCAGGGCCTGGCCGGGAAGGTGACGCCGACGTCGTGCGGGCCTGCCGTCACCGGCACGCGGACGACCAGGTGATCGTCGACATCGTCCTGGGAAGGCTGGTAGTTCAGCGCCACATCGCTCATCAGCTCCGGCGGCGCCACGGTGAATGTCTCGATGTGCTCGCGGTCGATCAGGAGTTCCAGGTCGTGCGGCTCGCGCAGGCCCTCGACGTGCTCGTTGCGGTCACGCGCCAGCCGGATCGAGAATTCGTAGACCCCGTCGGCCGGGAAGTTCCAGGTCGCGACAAGGCCGCCCCGGGTGCCGATCGGCAGACCCTCGACGTGCTTCTCCTGGGTCAGATCGGGATCCGTCCGGAAGGTGACGCCGGTCGGCTCGGCGGCACGGCCCACGGCGAGCCGGCTGATCTTCTCCGCCGCGCCGACGTAGCGCTCGAGCAGGGTTGGCGACAGGTCGCCGACTGTCACGTTGTCGAATCCGTAACTCGCCGAGTCGGCCGGCAACAGCGCGGCGACGTCGACCTCCAGCGCGAGCAGATCGCGGACTGCGTTGTGGTATTCGGTGCGGTTCAGCCGGCGGAAGGTCTCCGTCCGGCCCGGGTCGGGCGCCTCGGCGGCGATCCGGTCGAGCTCGCCTTCGAGCGAGGACAGCGCCTCCCGATATGCACTCTCGTCCGGGCGACGGCGGCCCGCCGGCGGCATCTGCCTTGCGCGCAGCTTGCGCGCCACCTTCTCCCAGGTCGCACGATCCAGGCCTTCGTGCTGATCGACCAGGGCGTCGAGTTCCAGGCCGGCGGTCTTCAGCCGGCCGTTGTGGCAACCCAGGCAATGGCGGGAGATGAGGACGCGGTGCGGCGCGTCGGCGTCGAAGGCCGGAGCGGGAGCAGCCGCTGGGGCCACTGGAGGGGCGGCGAACGCGGATCCAACGGCCGCGAGGAGCCAGCACACGCACACGCAAGCCACCCGAATCGCCAGCGGGCGATGTCTCAGACTCAGTCGTGCGTGACGCATCTCCAACTCCCGGGCTGAAGACCAAATCTGGCTACAGGATTCGGCGGCAGTCTAGCAGTCGGCCCCTGCCCCGCATGTTCAATGAACCGTACTTCCTGGGTTCCTTCCACTCCGGGTTCTAGGATCCAAGGCAGTGACAGGAATCGGCCATCGAATCGCAGCGCTACTGGCGGCGACGGTCCTGCTCGCCCAGCCGGCAACGAGCGAGGAGTCGGAGGCCGCCCGATACGAGAGCGCTCTCGCCAAGTGGCGCGCCGATCGGCTGGCGAGCCTCAAGGGCCCGGATGGCTGGCTCAATCTGGCGGGCCTGTACTGGCTGAAGGAAGGCGGGAACAGCTTCGGCGCCGCGGTCGGCAACGACCTCGTAGCACCCGAGGGATCGGCCCCGGCGAAGCTCGGCAGCTTCGTGGTCGAAGATGGCGCGGTCACCTTCCGGACGGCGCCGGAAGCCGATGTCCTCCACGGCGAAATGCCCGTCACCGAGATGCTCCTCGCCGACGATCAGGAGAAGGAGGCCACCCTCCTCACGGCCGGCTCCCTGGCGTGGACCGTGATCCGGCGGATGGACCGGCTGGGTGTCCGTCTGCGCGACTACGACCACCCCGCCGTCGCGTCGTTCGCCGGTATCGAGTTCTACCCGGCCGATCCCACCTGGCGGATCGAGGCGCGCTTCGCGCCCTATCCGGAACCGCGGACGATCCGGGTGCCGACCGTCGTCGAGGGTCTCGGATGGGAACCGACCGTCCCCGGCACGCTCGAATTCGAGGCCCGGGGACAGTCGCTGTCGCTGGAGGCATACCGATCCGACGACGGGTTCCTGATCGTGTTCGCGGACGGCACGACCGGGGACACGACCTACCCTGCCGGCCGCTACCTTGCCGCCGATCTGCCCGCCGACAACGGCATCACGGTCCTCGACTTCAACAAGGCGTACAACCCGCCCTGTGTCTTCAGCGAATACGCCACCTGCCCTCTGGCCACCCCGCGGAACCGGCTGCCGGTTGCCGTGGAAGCTGGGGAGAAGTACGCGGAGAAGCCCTGAAGGCAAGAAAGCCCTGGTCTTGGCTCTTGGATTACACTCGACAAGTACGTCGATATTCGGTACTTTTTAGGAGTGAAATCCACACCGAGTCGCCACAGGGCATCCGACCTGCTTCGTAACTGGACCTCCCGCGGTCGCTATCACTTCTCTACAGAGGAACTCGCCGACGAACTCGGCGGTTCGCTGACGGCAGCGAGGTCGGCGCTCAGGCGTCTCAAGACGAAGAGGCTCGTGGCGACGCCCTACCGAGGCTTCCACGTCGCCATCCCGCCGGAGCACCACGGACTCGGCTGTCTGCCCGCCGAGCAGTTCGTTCCTCAGCTCATGGACCGGCTTGGAATCCCCTGCTATGGCGGGCTCCTAACCGCGGCTCGCTACTACGGCGCCGCACACCAGCAGCCGCAGGTCTTCCAGGTCGTCGTCCCCAGGAACCGGCCGCCGATCCACTGTGGACTGGTCAAGGTCGCCTTCGTCGCTCGCCGCAACGGGGCGGCGATGCCGACCAGGATGGTGAACACGCCGCGGGGCTTCCTCCGGATCGCGTCCCCCGAGACCACGGCCTACGACCTCGTCGGCTATCAGGGGCACTGTGGTGGGCTCGAGAATGTGGCCACTGTTCTGTCGGAACTGGGAGAGAGTCTCGATCCAGCGGAACTCTCGTCGCTCGGCGAGTTCTCGCCTATCCCCTGGTCCCAGCGGCTCGGTTTCCTCCTCGACCTCGTCGGGCATTCATCCCGATGCAAGGCACTCGCCGATTTCGTCGAGAATCACGTGAAGGAAGCAGCGATGCTCGTCCCTGGCGGAAGCAAGGCCTCCGCCAGCCCCAATGCACGCTGGAAGCTCCTGGTCAACGCCGACCTGGAACCGGACCTTTGATCCCGGCAGACTTCATCGCCGAATGGCGGGAGCAGGTTCCGTGGGTTCAGGAGTCGCAAGTGGAACAGGATCTGGTCATCAGCCGAGCGCTGGTCGAGATCTTCGCCGACGATCACCTGGCCCGATCTCTTGCCTTCCGAGGAGGAACCGCGCTCTTCAAGCTCTATCTGGCTCCACCACCGCGCTACTCGGAAGACATCGACCTGGTCCAGACGGTCGCCGGGGCGATCGGCCCGACCCTGGATCGCTTGCGCCATCGGCTCGACTCCTGGCTCGGCGAACCGAGGCGTTCCTTCAAGGAGGGGCGTGTGACCCTCCTCTATCGGTTCGCGTCGGAGGAAACGCCTCCCCTTCCACTGCGTCTCAAGATCGAGATCAACTCGCGGGAGCACTTCCATGTGCTGGAATTGGCTCAGAGGCGCTTTGGCGTCGAATCCCGTTGGTTCTCGGGCACAGCCGGGATTCCAACCTACGCCCTGGACGAACTGCTCGGGACGAAGCTGCGCGCTCTGTACCAGCGCAAGAAGAGCCGGGATCTCTTCGATCTCTGGTGGGCTTCGCGGCAGGTCGAAGTCGACCTTGATCGCGTCGTCCACTGCTTTGTCGAGTATCTCGCCGCAGAGGGTCACCGCGTTTCCCGAGCCGAGTTGGAAGCGAACCTGGCGGGCAAACTCCAGGATCCGGTGTTCCTCGCCGATCTTCAGCCCCTCCTCGTTCCCGGGATCGGGTGGGATCTCGACGCCGCAGCCGCGTGGACCTTCGAGGAGATCACGCCTCGGCTCAGGGGAAGGCCCTGGAAGGGGACCAGGGAAGGCTGACGATTCAGCGCGCCCTCACGCCTGCCTGCAGCTACAGAGCCGGCCGACTGCGCACGAGCCGTCCCGGCAGGGCGCCGGTCACCTCGTCGTTCTCGAGGACGACTTCGCCGGCGCAGATCGTCGCGTCGTAGCCCTGCGGACGTTGCATGTAGCGCTTCGCGTTCTCGGGCAGGTCGTAGACCAGGTAGGGCGCCTCTGACGACAGGCGGTCGAAGTCGATCACGCTGATGTCAGCACGCTTGCCGGCCTCCAGGACGCCGCGGTCCGTCAGGCCGTAGAGGGCGGCGTTCGCGCCGGTCTGCTTGTGGACGATCGTCTCCAGCTCGATCCGCTCGCCGCGGGTGCGGTCGCGTCCCCAGAAAGCGAGGTTCCAGCTCGGCATGTGCGCGTCGCTGACCGCGCCGACGTGAGCGCCGGCGTCGCTCAGGCCGTTGCAGGTCAGCGGATGGCGCATCAGGCCGGCCATGTAGTCGAAGTTCCGCTTCGAGTAGCCGTCCAGGTAGAAGAGGAGCAGCGTGCTGCCGTCGCCCTGGGTCAGGAGATCGTAAAACGCCTCCGGCCCGGTGAGGCCGTGCCGCTTCGCGTAGGTCGCAACGCTCGCCTCCTGGTCCGGCTCGTAGTTCGGTGGATCGCCCAGGACGTAGACCGCCTCCGGCTGCGAGTGCATCAGCTCCAGCAGCCCCGGCAGCAGGCTGCCCGGCGTCGCGTCGACCAGGAACGGGTGATCCACGTCCTCGGGGCTGTTGCGCCGCGCGTCGTTCGTCATGTCCCAGTCGCTGGCGAGAATCTTCGCCCGCACTTCCGGGTCGCGCATCCGCTCGAGCCGTTCCGGCATCGGCAGGTCGCCGACGAGCTCCCGGTAGGCATAGTTCAGGACGTAGGGGTGGAGCGACCCTTCCAGGTTCATCAGCACCGTTGTGCCGCGGCCCCGGATCTGCGGAAACACCCGGATCCCCTTGTAGCGCCGCGCTTCGAGTGCGGTCAACGTCTCCTGCGCCGCCTCGCCCGAGAGATAGGTCACCGTGATCCCGTCCTTGAGGCCGAGGCCGAGCAACCACTCCCGCTCGAACGGCCCGACGAACTGGAACACGCCGCCGCCAGCCTCGCTCATGCCGTCAGCGATCGCCTCGAGTTCCGGGTAGCGCGCGAAGGTACCCGGGATCATCTCCCCTTCCTTCGTGCGATGGGCCAGCAGCCGGTTGGACGAGACGCCGAAAGCGCCGGCGCGCACGCTCTCCCGCACCAGGCGGGACATCTCCGCCAGCTCCTCGTCCGTCGGCTGAACGTCCTCGGCGCCGCGCCCGCCCATCACGTAGGTGCGAAGCGCGCAGTGCGGCACCTGCGTGATCACGTCCATGATCCGCGGCTTGCCGTCGATCGCGTCGAGGTACTCGGGAAAGGTCTCCCACTTCCACTCCATGCCGGCGGACATCGCGATCGCCGGAATGTCCTCGACCGCGTCCATCAGGTCGAGCAGCCAGTCCCGGTCCTTCGGCTTGACCGGCGCGAAGCCGACGCCGCAGTTGCCCATGACGATCGTCGTCACGCCGTTCCAGCAGGACGGCGTCAGGTACGGATCCCAGGACACCTGCGCGTCGAAGTGGGTGTGGATGTCGATCCACCCGGGGACGACCAGCTTGCCTTCGGCGTCGATCTCGCGACGCGCCTTGCCCACGCCGCCGTTGACGCTGGTGATCACCGCGCCGTCGATGGCGATGTCGCCCTGAAACTCGGGGGCGCCGGTGCCGTCGATGATGCGGCCGTTGCGGATTGCGATGTCGTGCATGGTCTGTCCTCTTGTCGAAGATCTCAGGTCCGTGACTCGATGGCCGTTCCATCCGGACCCTGGGCAAGTCGAGCCTGATGAGGTGAGACGCGGATGATAGCGACCAATCCGGCGGAGTCGGCCGTCGCCAGTGCGTCTGTCAAATCCAAAATCCTGTTTTGTATTTTCCAAGACACTGAGTAGAATCAGCAGCCACCATGATCGACCGCGACCTCGCTCCGCGTCTGCTTCAGGCCGCAAGCCAGTTCCCAGCCGTGACCCTCACGGGTCCACGGCAGAGCGGCAAGTCGACGTTGTGTCAGGCGCTCTTCCCCGAGCTGGCCTATGCCAATCTGGAGACACCGGACGTGAGGGCCTTCGCGGTGAACGACCCCCGCGCCTTCCTGACCCAGTTCCCGGACGGCGTCATCATCGACGAAGTACAGCGGGCGCCCGAGCTGCCGTCCTACCTCCAGGGGCTGATCGATGCCGACCGGCGGCCCGGTCGCTTCATCCTGACGGGGTCTCAGAATCTCGCTCTCCTCAACACGGTCAGCCAGTCGCTAGCGGGACGTACGGCTGTTCTCCATCTGCTGCCGCTCGTTCACGGCGAAGTGACGCGCTTCGAGCAACATCCGAGGACGCTGGAGGACGCCCTGTTCGCCGGCGGCTACCCGGCGATCTTCGAGCACGGAATGAACCCTAGCGACTGGCTCGCCGCGTACGTCGCCACCTACCTGGAACGGGACGCCCGAGCGGCCGGCAACATCAGCGATCTCGCCGCGTTTCAGCGCTTCGTGGAGCTGTGCGCGGGCCGTACCGCGCAGTTGCTCAACTACTCCTCGCTCGCGGCCGACTGCGGAGTCTCCCAGCCGACCGCAAAGGCCTGGCTCGACGTGCTCGAAGCAGGCTTCATCGCCTTCCGCCTGCGACCGTTCCACGCCAACCTGCGGAAGCGCCTGGTCAAGACCCCCAAGCTGCATTTCTACGACGTCGGGCTGGCGTGCTGGCTGCTCGGCATTCGCTCCGCGGAACAGTTGCGCTCGCATCCTCTGCGCGGTCCGCTGTTCGAGACCTGGATGGTCACCGAGGTTGTCAAGCACCGCATGAACCGCGGCGAAAGCGGAATCCTGTACTTCTACCGGGATCACGGCGGCGCGGAGACCGACCTGATCATCGAGCGTGGCGACCGCCTCACGCTGGTCGAAGCGAAGTCATCGCAGACGCCGACCGGCCGACTGCTCGATTCCGCACGTCGGGTTGGGTTGACGATGGAGCAGACCGGTCGCTCCTGCGAGACGATCGTGGTCTACGGCGGCGATCAGATCCAGCAGCGCTCCGACGGCCGGCTCGTGCCGTGGTCACGGCTGCACGAGGAGGGGTGGGTCTGAAACGCCCGCTCAGAAGTAGAGCTGGATCGCCTCTCCGTGCAGTTCGGCGAGCGTCGACCGCTTGCTGATCCACATTGGCTCGGCGAGCGACGCCTCCCAGGCCGCGAGGGCCGCTTCCAGGCGCTCGACGACGTCGGGATGCTGGGCGGCGACGTTCTCCCGTTCGCCGACGTCCGCCTCGAGGTCGTGAAGCACGGTGATCTGGCCGTGCGCTGACACCGGCGGATAGTCCTCCTCCGGCAGCAGGCGACCGCCAAGACCGAGCACGGACGCCGGGTCCTGATCGGTCAGGTCGACCCGCCAGAGCTTCCACTTGCCCGAGCGGACGGCCGCGTTGGGCAGGGACCGCCAGAAGAGGTACTCGTGCGGCGCTTCCTCGATCTCGCCGCGCAGGTACGGCAGGAGGTTCACGCTGTCCTCGGTCCCCGCGTCCGACCCGGCCGCCGCGGCCATCGTCGCGTACAGGTCGAGGACGCTCGCGGGCCGGCTGTAGACCTCGCCACGGGGAAGACCGGCCGGCCACTTGACCAGGTACGGCACGCGGATGCCGCCGTCCAGGTGATAGCGCTTGCCGCCGGAGAGCGGCGAGTTCGTGCAGATGACGGCGGGCATGTAGTTGATGCAGCCGTTGTCGGAGATGAAGACGACGAGCGTGTTCTCTTCCAGCCCGTGCTCGCGCAGCGTCGCGGTGACCCGCCCCACCATGTCGTCGACCGACGACACCATGGCGGCGTAGATCCGGGCCCCTGGCTCCTCGATGTGCGCGTAGCGGTCGACGTACTTGCTCGTGGCCTGGATCGGCGTGTGAGGCGCGTTCGGCGCCAGCATGAGGAAGAACGGCTCGTCCGCGTGACGCTCGATGAAACTGACGGCGCGGTCCGCGAACACGTCGGTCAGGTACTCGTCGACTTCCACGACTTCGTAGCCGTCCATGATCGCGCGCGGGCCATCGCCGCGGTCGCCGACGACCGGCACCCACCCGGTCGTGTCCGGCTCGGTCGCGGCGGGCTGGCTGTTCGGCCAGCGATGGGCGTCCGGATCGTTGGGATCGACGTAGCTCGAGCCGCCCCCCAGATGGCCGAAGAACTCGTCGAAGCCACGCCTCAGCGGGTGGTACTGCTCGCGGAAGCCGAGGTGCCACTTCCCCACCAGACCGGTGACGTAGCCGGCCTCCCGCATCATGTCGCCCAGCGTCGCCTCATCCTCGGGCAATCCGAGTTCGGCGTCGGCATTGCGCTCGTAGTTCGCGGTCGGGTTGTACTCGTAGCCGAACCGGTTCTGGTAGCGGCCCGTGAAGACCCCGGCCCGCATCGGACTGCAGACCGCCGCCGAGACGTAGCCGTCGGTCAGCCGGACCCCGTTCGCCGCCAGCTCGTCGATGTGCGGCGTCGAGATGACGGTCGATCCGTTGGCGCCGATGTCGCCGTAGCCGAGGTCGTCGGCGAGGACGATGATCACGTTGGGCGGCGCGGGCGGTTCGTCAGCCGCCTCCGGCGCGGGAGCGCAACCGGTCATGGCAAGGACCAGCCCGAGTGCCGGCGCGAGCGCTGATGCCTTGGTGGTTCTCAGACGTATCTCCATGTCGAACTCCTCTCCTCCGTCCGCCGTGACGCGGGCCTACCTGCAGCTCCAGTTCGCCGCGTCGTTCACGTCGCCTTCGCCGTTGTACTTCGCCGCCTTGGGATACGCGCAGAGCGGGCGCGTGAACTCCGGCTCTGGTCCCGGGCGGCTCGCCTCGATCCGGTCGGGGGCGACGCCCTTCTCCGTCCATGCCACCAGCGGGTCGACGTAGTCGGCGACCCAGGCGCCGGGGCCGCGGGCGCAGTGGATCATGCCGGGGACCATGAACATGCGGTAGAAGTCCGCCGCCGCTTCCGCGCCGCCGTTCTCCTTCTCCACCGCGTGCAGGTAGTCGATCGCCCGTTGGGGGCGTAGCGGGTAGTCGTTCCAGCCTTGGTACATCAGCAGCTTGCCGCCGCGTTCCCGGAACGCCGAGAGGTCCGCGGTCAGGACGTCGAGCGGCGCCGTCACGGCGGTGAGGAGCTCACGGTCGGCGACCGGGTCGAACGCCTCGACGTCGAAGTCCGGCTCGAAGCGCATCAGGGCCTCGAGCAGCACGTCCATGCCGTCGATCAGGGACTGGTCGGGCTCACCCCGGCGGGCGGTCGGCAGCATCCAGGTCGCCCAGTCGCCCGCGTCCTCGGAGCCCGGCGGCACGCCGGGCGAGAGGACGTTGCCGTCCGCGTCGACGACGTCTTCGTACATGTAGCGGGCGGTCTGGAGCTGGCCCGCGGTGAGGCAGTTCTCCGTCGAGTCCGGAGGGCACTGGAGCGCGTTCAGGTCGAAGACGTCGGCGGTGCACTTCGTCGGATCATCGATCACGCCGTCCTCGACACCGTCCAGGGCGTCGCAGGCTTCGCGTGAGGCTTTGCCGAGCAACTGGAACGATTCGACGGTCAGAGGATGCTTCGCCTGCAGGCGTGCCCCACCAATCATCCAGGGCACGAACTCCTGGAACCGGAAGGCCGGCGCACCGGCCAGGACGCCGTCGTAGTCGTCCGGAAAGCGCGTCGCCTCGAGCATCGCCGCGCGGCCGCCGTTCGAGCAGCCCTTGACGTAGGAATAGTCGATCTCGCGGCCGTAGTAGTGCTGGATGACCCGCTTGGCAGCCCCGGTCGCTAGATGCACGCCGCGATAGGCGTAGTCGAGCAGAGCCTCGGGCTGCCGTACGTAGTCGCGGTCCTGGCCCTCGTGGCCGGTGTCGGTCGAGGCCATCGCGAAGCCGCGGCCGAGCAGGCTCGTCGTGTCGCCGATGAAGCCCGCCGCGCCGCCGACGGTGCTGAACATCATCCGGCCGTTCCAGTCGTCGGGCAGGGTGACCTCGAAGCGGATCGCCCGGTTGACGACGCCGCGCACCCGGCAATGAGCCGGCACACCTTCCGCGGCGGGCACCCGGAACCCCGGCTCGACCGCGTGGTCGAGATCGGTCAGGGCGACCAGGCCGCGGCAGTCGCGGCCGGTGTCGTTCGCGGCAAGAGGCGGTGCGACAGCCAGGAGCAGCGGCAGGGCGAGGGCGAAACGTCGAGTCGTCATTGGTGCTCCTGTACGCAGATAGGTCGAAGTCACGCCGCAACGCCCGCGCGGGCGATGAGCGCGATTGTGCCGTCCGCCTTGGCGATCCAGACGAAAGCCGTCTGGCAGCCTGGGTTGGGGGATCGGCGGGAGCCTATCGCCTGGCGGCGCTACGCGCCCGCCAGCAACGGCCACAGTCCGTCGCCGCCGGTGCCAACCGCCAGCGTGCCCACCTGCGCCTGCCAGTAGCCCTCGTCACCGTCCGCATCCCGCCAGGTCCATAGCCGCCGGGTGAAGCGCTGCAGATCGTGCTCGCGCGTGTAGCCGATCGCGCCATGGAGCTGGTGCGCGATGCGCGTGACTTCGTAGCAGGCCTCGCTGGCGCGAGCCTTGGCGCAGGCGGCCTTGAAGCCGGCCCCGCTGGCGCCGCCTTCCGTGGCTGCTTCGATGGCCGCGGTCGCGGTGTCGGAAGCGACGCCGACCACGGCCGCCTGACTCGCCATCACGGCGACCATCTGCTGGACGGCCTGGAAGCGTGCCAGCGGCCTGCCGAACTGAACCCGGCCCTGCACGTGTTCGATCGTCAGGTCGAGTATCCGCTCCATCGCGCCGGCGATCATCGCGGTGCGTGCCGTGGCCATGAGTTCGGAGGCGCTCGGACCGGAGCCGGGCCTGCCCGACTGATCGGCCGGGATCGCCGGGCGCTGGCAGAGACGCCCCAGCGGTTCGCCGGCGCTACTGGGCCCCGCCTCGAAGTCGACGTCGACGGCAGCCACCCAGCCGACGCCGTCCGGTTGATCGGCCACGACCAGTGCCGCGATCTCGTCCGGCCACGCCACGTCCATCAAGGGAGCCGCCGTGGTCAGCCCGAGCGGCCCCGCCGGCGGTTCGAGTCCCGCATCGGCAAGCAGCCGCCGACCGATGATCGTCTCCACCAGCGGCAGCGGCAGGGCGAACGCCCCCGCCGCCCGCGCCACCGCCATCGCGTCCCCGAAGTCGACGCCGGCGCCTCCCGCCGACTCGGGCAACAGAACGTCGGCCAGACCGTTCTCCTCGATCGCCCGCCAATGATCGGCCGGGAAGCGGCCCGCCTCGACGCCTTCGAACACGTCGTCGTCCGTTGCCGCCTCGAACAACCGGTTCGCCGTATCGAGCAGGAGTGCGCGCAGCCCGCTCACCGCAGCCTCAGCCCACGAGCCACGATGCCGCGGAGAATCTCGGTCGCGCCGCCCTGGATCGTGTAGGACGGCGCGGTCAGAACGACCTGGCGCAGGATGTTGAGCAGGTTCCGGTCATCGATCTCCTCGGCGGCCACGAGGCGGCGCACGATCTCCGGTACTTCCTGCTGGAAGTTCGTGCCGAGGTCCTTGACCAGCGCCGACTCGACGTTCGGCGTTTCGCCGGCCTCGAGCGCGGCCGCCACGGAAATGGAGGCCGCGCGCAGCGCCCAGAGCCGGCTGACAAGCAGCCCGACCTCGCGCTGCGCCGCCGGCGACGCGCTCCCATCCAACGCATCGACCAGTGCCCGCAGCAGATGGAAGTTCGTCAGGAACCGCTCCGGCCCACTGCGCTCGTAGGCGAGTTCGGACGTCACCTGCGACCAACCGTCACCCGGGTTGCCCAACAGGTAGTCGTCCGGCACGAACGTGTCCTCGAAGAACACCTCGTTGAAGTCGTGGCGGCCCGGCAGGTCGATGATCGGCCGCACCGTAATCCCGTTCGCCTTCTTCAGATCGATGACGACCTGGCTCATGCCGGCGTGGCGCTTGTCCGACTTCGGCTCCGTCCGGACGAGGGCAACGCAGTACTCCGCGACGTGCGCGTAGGACGTCCAGATCTTCGATCCGTTGAGACGCCAGCCGCCGTCGACCCGTTCGGCGCGCATGCGTATGGAGGCAAGATCCGAGCCCGAGTCCGGCTCGCTCATGCCGACCGCGAACGAGAGTTCGCCGCGGGCGATCGGCGGCAGGAAGCGCTGCTTCTGAGCCTCCGAGCCGTAGCGAAGGATGCTCGGACCGATCTGACGGTCGGCGAACCAGTGAAACGCCGCCGGCGCACCCGCCGCGAGCAGCTCCTCGGTCACGACGTAGCGTTCGAGCTGGCTTCGTTCGGCACCGCCGTAGCGCCGCGGCCACGTCATGCCGATGAAGCCGGCCTCGCCGAGGGCGCGGCTGAGTTCCGGATTGCGGCCCCACCAGGACAGTCCCTCCGCGAACCACACACCCCTGGCGCGCGTATCTTCCAGCAGGTGGCGGACCTCCGACCGGAGGTTCTCCGCCGCCTCAGGCAGAACCGAAGGCGAAAAGCGAAGATGGACAGTGGGGGCCTTCACGGCGGCAACGGAGCGTACCGAACGGCGCGGATCGCCCCATCCGCGACACGCTCGACGCACCGCCGGCAGGGACATGGGTGACACCGAATAGGATGCGACCGACATGACGAAGACCCGAAAGAAGAGCCGCTTCCTCGGCTTCCTGAAGTGGACCGGCATCACGGTGGCCGCTCTCGCCGGTCTCGCCCTGGTGCTGAACCTCACCACGGGCATGCACCTCCAGATCACGGGCGGCCTCTGGCCGCAACTGGACTTTCACGACGAGGACCGTCACTACCGGGCGCTGGAGGCCCATCGGGATCAGACCGACGCGCCGATCGTCGCCGAAGCCCCGGCCGAGCCGCAACCCGCCGACGACGAGCAGGCTGCCGATTCCTGGCCCTACTATCGCGGACTCCACATGGACGGCCGCTATCCCGAGCCGGTCAACATCGACTGGCCGGACGCCGGCCCGCCAGAGCTGTGGCGGATTCCCGTAGGCGGCGGCTACGCATCCTTCGTCGTCGGCGACGGCCTCGCCTACACGATCGAGCAGCGCCGGGAGCAGGAAGTCGTTGCCGCTTACGACCTTCTGACCGGGGTGGAACGCTGGAACGCGAGCTGGGACGCCCGTTTCGAGGAGAGCATGGGTGGCGATGGTCCCCGCGCCACACCGGCCCTGTACGACGGGACCCTCGTCGCGCTTGGAGCGACCGGCGAACTGCAGGCACTGGACGCCGTGACCGGCGCGCTCAGTTGGCGCACGAACATCCTCAAGGACTCGGGCGCCGCGAACCTGACCTGGGGCATGGCGGCGTCGCCGGCGATTCTGGATGGCGCGGTCCTCACCGCGCCCGGCGGCCCGAACGGGGCCGTGATCGCCTATGAGCTCGACACAGGTGAGATTCGCTGGCGGGCTCTCGACGCCCAGGGCGCCTACACCGCGCCCGCCGTCTTCACCCTGGACGGTCTTTCCCAGATCGTCCTGATCGGCGCCGATCAGGTGATCTCCCTAAGCCCCGACGGCAGCGGAACGTACTGGAGCCGGCCCTGGGCGACGATGAACGGCATCAACGCCGCGCAGCCGCTACAGGTGGCGCCGAATCGCCTCTTCGTGTCGTCCGGCTACGGTCACGGCGCCGCGGTGCTCGAAGTCGACGCCGACCTCGAAGCGGCCACCGCAGAGGTTCGCGAGATCTGGTTCAACAACCGGATGAAGAACACCTTCTCGACTTCCGTCTTCCACGACGGCTACGTGTACGGCCTCGACAACGGCATCCTCGCCTGCGTCGACGCCGAGAACGGCGACCGAATGTGGAAGGGCGGCCGCTACGGCCACGGCCAGCTTCTCATCGCCTCCGGCCACCTCGTCATCACCACGGAACGGGGCCAGCTCGTCCTGGTGCGCGCCACGCCCGAAAGCCACCAGGAGATCGCCGCCCTGCCCGCCGTCTCGGGCCGCACCTGGAACAACCCGGCGATCGCCGAGGGCATCCTCCTGGTGCGCAACGACCGAGAAGCCGTGGCGTTCGACCTGCGGCCGCAGACGTAGCGGCTTCGCTAGCCCGGAATCTCGACGACCAGGTACTCGCCCTCGCGGGTGACCGCGTACGTTTCGGCCGTGTACGGACCCTTCACCATGCCCGGGGCCGGAGCGTCCGGGTCTTCGACTGGAGCCGCCGTTACTTCCGCCGCCTCGGCGATCTCCTCACCCGCGACGGTCTCGACTTCATAGCGGCGCACGCGCAGGCGCTCGGGAGCGCACCAGGACTGGCCGGTGCGGACGTGGAACTCCCAGCCGTGCCAGGGGCAGCAGAGGATCTCGCGGCTCGGGCGATACTCGAAGTCGCCTGGGCGGTCGGAGCGGATGACGCCCCAGAGCTTGCCCTCGCAGAGCTTCCCGCCCTGGTGCGGGCAGCGGTTGCGGAGCGCGAAGAACTCGCCTTCCAGGTTGAAGACGCCGATCGACCGGCCGGCGACGGAGACGATCTTGCGGCCGCCCGATTCGATCTCGGACGCCTCGGCGACGACGTACTTCATGCGGGGAACGCCTGCGCGGACGTCGAGTCGGACTGTGATCCCGCAGCGACTGAGCCCCCGGAGACCGGCGCTTCGCGCCGGAGGCCGGCCAGAAGGCCGGCGCACCCAGTCACTCCTACAACCCGTAGAGGGCCCGGGCGTTCTCGCACTGGATGCCCTTGACCAGGTCCTCGTCGAGCCCCGAGGGCAGCACGACATCGGGGTTGTCCCCGTCCCAGTGCGGGTAGTCGCTGGCGATCAGGATGTGGCTCGCCAGGTCGCCGAAGTGCTCGATCAGGTTCAGGAAGTCCTGGCGTCGCGGCGGCTCTTCGATCGGCTGGGTGGTCACGTAGACGTGCTCCGAGATCACTTCCGACGGCAGGCGCTCGAGGTGCGGCGCTTCCTCGCGCAGCAGGCTCCACGCCGAGTCGAGGCGCCAGATCAGAGGCGGCAGCCAGGCGAAGCCGTTCTCGACCGAGATCATCCGCAGGCTCGGGAAGCGGTCGAAGACGCCCTCGACGACCATGCTCGTGATGTTCGCCTGCACCGCCTGGGGCGGGCTCGTGTGGTCCTCGATGTAGTACGAGGCGTGGCCGGCGCCGGTGATCGGGTGGCCGTAGGCACCGAAGGCGTGCGACGCGACGTGGATGCCCGTCTCGACGCAGGCTTCGTAGATCGGCCAGAACCTGCGGCGGCCCATCGGTTCCTGCAAGCGGCCCATGAACAGCACCTGGGCGAAGCGGCCGTCGGCGCCGCAGCGCCGAATCTCCGCCGCCGCGGCTACCGGATCCTGCGGAGTGACGACGACCGAGGCCCGCAGCCGCGGCTCGGGATCGAGCCACTCCGCGATCTGCCAGTCGTTCGCGGCACGCGCCAGGGCCGCACCGAGTTCCAGGTCGAGCGCCGAACTCACCGGAGACAGCGGGTTCAGGATCGCGTATTCGACGTTGTAGGGATCGAGGAAGTCCTCCCGCGCGAAGCCGACTTCCGAACCGGGGGTCCGGCCCGACGGCGGCCGCGCCTCCTCGCGGTGATCCATGAAGCGCGGGTAGTAGCCGCTGTTCGGATGGCGGATGCCGAACGTCTCGAGGTGGTTGCGCCAGCGCTTCGACAGGTACGGGTAGAGGTCCTTGATCGAGTCGAGTTCGTTGTGGAAGTCGCAGTCGATGATCGGCGGTCGGTCGGGCCCGGTTCCCGCCTTCAGGACCGACGGCGTCGTGGACGGCTCATGCAGGGTTACGGTCATCTGGCTACCCTCCCATGCGGTAGAAGCTGCGCGCGTTCTCCGAACTGATCTTACGCCCAAGCGACTCCGGCAGCACCCGTAGCAGCAGATCGCCCGCGTCGCAGGCGTGGACGTGGGGATAGTCGCTGGCGTACAGCAACAGGTCCTCCGAGCCGAGCTGGTCGACGACCTCGCTCAGGTGCGCCGGATCGGGCGGCGCGTCGAGTGGCTGGATGCCGACCCGGACGTGCTCGCGGAAGTAGTCGGAGGGCGGGCGGCGCACCCAGGGCACCAGCCGCCGCAGATTCCGCCACTCCTTGTCCATCCTCCAGAGATGGGACGGAATCCAGGTGAAGCCGGATTCCAGGAACACGACCCGCAGATCGGGGCACGCGTCGAACACCCCTTCGACGATCATGCTCGTGAGCTGGGTCGCGAACACCTGCGCCATCGCCGTGTACTCCTCCAGGAAGAAGGACGGCCAGCCGGTGGGCGTCGGCGGCATGACGGGGGCGCCGCCGAAGTGGATCGCCGCCACCAGGCCGCTCCGCTCGATCGTCTTCCAGAGCGGGTGGTAGAGCCGGCTTCCGAGCGGGTGCTCGGTGCGAACCGGAATCAGGACCTGGACGAACCCCGGCCGGTCGGCGCAGCGCTCGATCTCCTCGGCGGCGACGGTCGGCAACTGGATCGGCGCGACAATCGAACCGCGGAGCCGCGGTTCCCGCTCCAGCCATTCCCTGGACTGCCAGTCGTTCGTGGCCGTGGCGAGCGCGGCGGCGACGTCCGGATTGTGGACGCTGTCGACCGCGTAGAGGCAGCTCGAGATCGCCAACTCGGCGCCACCCTGGTCGAAGACGGCCTCGCGGAGTTCCGCCAGGCCGCCGCGACGGCCGGCGACGGGCGAACGCGGCGGGTAGTACTCCTGGGAGGCGCCCTTGTCCACCGTGTTGTTGAAGTGCTCCACCCAGTGCTCCGGCAGCAGGGGGTAGAGGTCGCGGAGGCGCGGGTTCGAAATGTGGACGTCGGCGTCGATCATCGCGACGAACAAACGGTCACGGCAGCGCCAGAGCGACGAGCTTCGGCGTCGTCTTCCGGGCTGCCAGCGCCGCGATCTGTTCGGCGCTGAGGTCAAGGCCGGCATCTTCAGCGAGTTCGCCGATATCGGCGAAGAACGAACCGCCGCCGAGCGCGACGACGATGTACTGCCTGCCGCCCACCATGTACGTGATCGGATTCCCATGGGCCGTGTCCGGCAGCGGCACATGGCCGAGCAGTTCCCCGGTCTGCTTGTCGAAGACGTTGATCCGTGACGAGTTGTCCTCTCCCCGCCCCTGGCTCTGGGTCACGAAGAGAAGGGACTTCGTGAGCATCGGCGCTCCGCGGCCGCCACCCAGCATCGGCAGGTCGAGGCCGGCGAGCGCCGGATGATCCTTCGGACCGTGGCCGTTCGGCGTCATCCACAGGTGCTCGCCCGTGTTCAGGTCGATGGCGGTCACGCGCCCCCAGGGCGGCTTGACCAGGGGCAGCCCCTGCGGACTGCCGGACGGGGCGAAGAAGGAGCCGACGTAGTTCAGGTTGGAGCGCGCCGGGTCGGGCTTGCTCAACGGATGGACGCTGATCGACGTCGACGACGGCACGTAGAGCACGCCCGTCTCCGGATCGACCGCCGCGCCCGGCCAGTTGGCACCGCCGCCGGCGCTCGGCAGCATCAGCGTGCCGGTGCCAACGCTCGGCGGTGTGAAGAGCGGTCCCATCCGGAAGCCCGAAGCGATCTCCTTCGCCTCGGCCAGAAGCTCCGGCGTCAGGTCGATCAGGTCGTCCTCGCTGACTCCCTGGCGGTCGAAGGCCGGCGGCTTCGTCGGAAACGGCTGGGTCGGCGCCGCCCGTTCCCCCGGGACGTCGGACTCCGGCACCGGGCGCTCCTCGATCGGCCACACTTCTTCCCCGGTCACCCGGTCGAAGACGTAGGTGAACGCCTGCTTCGAGACCTGCGCCAGCGCCTTGATCTCCCGGCCGTCCACCGTGATGTCGACGAGTTGCGGCGGGGTCGGGAAGTCGTAGTCCCAGAGCCCGTGGTGAACAGCCTGGAAGTGCCACACCCGCTCGCCGGTTTCCGCGTCGAGGCAGACGATGCTCTCGGCGAACAGGTTGTCGCCGAGCCGGTGACCACCGTAGAAGTCGTTCGTCGGCGTCGAAACCGGCAGGTAGACGTAGCCGAGTTCCTCGTCGACGGCCATCATGTTCCAGACGTTCGTGTTGCCGCTGTACTTCCAGGAGTCGTTCTCCCAGGTGTCGACGCCGTACTCGCCCTCCTGCGGAATCGTGTGGAAGATCCACTTCAGCTCGCCCGTGCGCACGTCGTAGCCGCGGATGTGCCCCGGCGGCGCCGCCTGACGGATAGGCCCGTCGCTGACGACGGAGCCCACGACCACCGTGTCGCCGACGACGGCCGGCGGCGAGCTGTGGGTGATCGCGCGCGGGTTGACCCGGCGTCCGAAGTCCACCTCGCCCCGTTCCGCCAGCAGGTCGACCTGGCCGTCGATCCCGAAGCCGCCGATGGGCTCCCCGGTCAGGCCGTCGATCGCGATCAGTCGCCGGTCGTGGGTGGGCAGGAAGATCCGCGTTTCGTCGCGACTGCGGCCATCCCGTTCGACCGAACCCCGCCAGGCGGCGACGCCGCGATGCTGGAAACCGATGTTCGCCGGCCGGCCGGCCCGCCAGGACTCGGGGTCGTATGTCCACAGCGTTTCGCCGGTGGCGGCGTCGATGGCCGCGGCCTGAGCGACTTCCGTGGCGACGTAGAGCACGCCGTCCAGCATGATCGGGACCGGCTTGAACTGGCCGGGCTTGACCGCCTGGTTCGCATCGGCCACGGCAGTCGACGGCGATTCCCACTCCCAGGCGACCTGAAGATCCTGGAAGTTCGACCGGTCGATCTGGTCGAGCGCCGAGTACTTCGTGTTGTCGGGGCCGCTGCCGAAAGCCGGCCACTCGACCATGGTGCTCGTGTCCTGAGCTCCGGACGGCCAAGCCAACCCAAGTCCAACTACCGTGAGCGCCGCCATCCCAAGCCAATGGCCGAACCGCTTTCCTGCCCGCATCCGACGACCCCTCCTGCTGGTGCCGCCGGAGCCTATCGCCCGTCCTCCAACCAGCGACGCAAAGCGGGTTATCGTTGCGCCCGCAACGCACAGCCAGGAGGCCACCCATGCCAGCACTCGACGGTCTGCGCATTCTCGATCTGACGCAGTACGAAGCCGGTACGTCCTGTACCCAGGCCCTGGCCTGGCTGGGCGCCGACGTGGTCAAGGTGGAACGTCCCGGGACCGGCGATCCGGGGCGCGGTCTGGCCGGCGCACGCCGCACCACCGACTCCGAGTACTTCATCAACTGGAACAGCAACAAGCGCAGCATCGCGATCAACCTCGCCTCCGGGGAGGGCCGCGATCTGCTGCTGAAGCTGGCGCCCCGCTTCGACATCCTGGTCGAGAACTTCGGTCCCGGCGTGGTCGAGAAGCTGCGCCTCGACTACGACTCGGTGCGCGAGGTCCACCCGGAAGTGATCTACGGCCGGATCAAGGGCTTCGGCAACAGCGGTCCGTACAGCGAGTACAAGTGCTTCGACCCGGTGGCGCAGGCCGCCGGCGGCGCGATGTCGATCACCGGCGACCCGGACGGGCCGCCGCTCCGCCCAGGCACGACGATCGGAGACTGCGGCACCGGCGTGCTGATGGCCCTCTCGCTGTGCGCGGCGCACGCGAACAAGCTGCGCACCGGCAAGGGTCAGCTCGTCGAGATGTCGATGCAGGAGGGAGTGACCTGGTTCATGCGCACCGCGGTCGCGATGAACGGCGAGTTCGGCACCAGGGCGGCGCCGCGCAGCGGCTCCGGCCGCGGCGCGATGATGAATATGTACCCGTGCAAGCCGTTCGGCCCGAACGACTACGTCTACATGCTGGCGGTCACGGACCGGATGTGGCGGGCGCTTTGCCAGGCAATCGATCGCCCGGACCTGGCCGCAGACAAACGCTACGCCACGCCGAAGCTCCGGCACGACAACGCCGACGAACTGTTCGAAGCGATCGCCGAGTGGACCTCCCGCCACACGAAGCACGAAGCGATGGCCATCCTTGGCGCGGCCGGCGTGCCGGCGAGCGCCGTGCTCGACACCCTCGACCTGTTCTCCGACCCGCACCTTGTGGAGCGCGGCTTCGTCCGCACGGTCGAGCACGAGACCAGGGGGCCGGTCCGGGTTCTCGGATCGCCGATGAACCTGAGCGAGAGCCAGGTCGAGATCGAGGCGGCGCCGCTGCTGGGCCGCCACACGGACAGCGTCCTGGCCGACGAACTGAACCTCTCCCAACCTGAAATCGACCGGCTGCGCGCGGACGGTGTGCTGGGCGCAGTGCCCACTCCCGCCACCGACGGCCAGGAGACCGCTACGAGATGACGACCACCACCGGCGCCGCCCTGATCGCCCAGGGCCTGAAACAGCAGGGTGTCGACTACATGTTCGGCATCGTCGGCTTCCCCGTCTACGGAGTCGCCCACGCCGCCCAGCAGGCGGGGATCCAGTACTACGGCTTCCGCAACGAGCAGGCGGCCAGCTACGCCGCGGGCGCGGTCGGTTACCTGACGGGCCGGCCCGGTGCCTGCCTCGCCGTGTCGGGTCCCGGCATGGTGCATGGCATCGCGGGTCTCGCCAACGCGGAGAAGAACTGCTGGCCGATGGTCTTGCTCGGCGGCGCCAACGACCGCTACCAGAACGGCCAGGGCGCGTTCCAGGAATGCCCCCAGGTCGAGGCGGCTCGGCCGTTCTCGAAGTACTCGGCGGAGATCGACGCCGCCCACCGGGCGCCGTTCTACGTGGAGCAAGCGGTCCGCACGTCGATCTACGGCCGTCCGGGCGCCTCCTACCTGAACCTGACGAACGACGTCCTGACCGCTCAGGTCGACGAGGAGGACGTCGAGTTCCCGCCCCGCTGCCCGGAGGCGCCCACCTCGCTCGCCGATCCTCGGGATGTCGAGCGTGCGGTCGCGGTCCTGCGCGAAGCGAAGAACCCGCTGGTCATCGTCGGCAAGGGCGCGGCCTACGCCCGCGCCGAGAGCGAAGTGCGCCGCTTCGTCCAGCGCACGAACCTCCCCGTGCTGCCGACGCCGATGGGCAAGGGCGTGGTCTCCGACGACGATCCCCACCTCGTCGCCCCGGCGCGCTCCTTCGCGCTCCAGAACGCCGACGTGATCCTGCTGATCGGCGCGCGGCTGAACTGGATCCTCCACTTCGGGCTGCCTCCGCGCTTCAGGAAGGGCGTCCGGGTGCTCCAGATCGACGTCAACGCGGAGGAGATCGGCACGAACGTGCCGACCGAGGTCGGCATGGTCGGCGACGCGCGGGCGGTGACCGCGCAGTTGAACCAGGCGCTCGACGCGGAGCCCTTCACGCTCTCGGCCGACAACGAGTGGCTGGTCAAGCTGCGCGAGAGCGCGACGGAGAACCAGGCCGCGGTCCAGGCGATGCTGGAGGACGACAGCGAGCCGATGGGCTACTACCGCGCTCTGCGCGAGATCGCCGACCGCCTGGAGCCGCAGGACATGCTGGTCGCCGAAGGCGCGAACACGATGGACATCTCCCGCACCGTGCTCCCCAACATGGAGCCGCGCAAGCGACTCGACGCCGGCACTTTCGGCACGATGGGTGTCGGCACGGGGCTCGCCATCGCCGCGGCCGTCGTCCATCCGGACCGGCGCACGATCTGCGTCCAGGGCGACTCCGCGTTCGGCTTCTCCGGCATGGAGGTCGAGGTCGCCTGCCGCTACGACATGCCGATCACCTTCGTCGTGATCAACAACAACGGCATCGGCGGCGGCGTCAGCGAGTACATCCCGGGCAAGCCGCTGCCGCCGTCGACCTACACGCTGGGCGCCCGCTACGAGCGCGTGATCGAGGCCTTCGGCGGCAAGGGCTATCTGGTCGAGAAGGTGGCGGACCTGGGGCCGACGCTCGACAAGGCGCTCGCTTCCAACCGGCCGGCGCTGGTCAACGTGCTGATCGACCCGAAGGCCTCGCGCAAGCCGCAGAAGTTCGCCTGGCTCACGCGCTGACGGGTCAGGCCACGGGACAGCGGCGACAGGAAACGGGAGAGGACCGCGCATGGGCATCAAGATCGGCGACGTATCGATCACTCCGATCATCGAGATCGACTACCCGGTGCCGGCGTCGTTCCTGCTGCCGGACGCGACGCCGGAGAACCTGGCGCCCGACCTCGACTGGCTCGAACCGCACTTCGTGACTCCGAACGGCGAGCGGCTCAAGATGATCATCCAGGCCTTCCTTGTCGAGTCGCGGGGTCTCAAGATCGTCGTCGACACCTGCGTCGGCAACGACAAGAAGCGAGCCCTGCCGGCGTGGAACGAGCTCGACGGGCCGTTCCTCCAGGAGATTCGCGACGCCGGATTTCCTCGCGAGCAGGTCGACCTCGTGGTCTGCACCCACCTGCACATCGACCACGTGGGCTGGAACACGATGAAGGTCGACGGCGAGTGGGTACCCACCTTCCCCAACGCCCGCTATGTCATGGCGCGTCCGGAGTTCGAGTATTGGAGGGACGAAGGGGAAGCCAACTGGGGCGACGTCTTCGGCGACTCGGTCGCGCCCGTGTTCGAGGCCGGCCTGGTCGACCTCGTCGACTGCGACCACCGGATCAACCCGGAGCTCCAGTTCTTCCCCACCCCGGGCCACACGCCGGGCCACTGCAGCATCGCCGTCTCGTCGGGCAGCGAGGAAGGCGTGATCTCGGGCGACGTGATGCACCACCCGTGTCAGTGCGCCCACCCGGAGTGGTGCTCGATCGCCGACATCGACCGTCAGGCAGCGATTGCCGCGCGCCGCAGGTTCTGCGAGCGCTTCACCGATACCGGCATCACGGTCGTGGGCACCCACTGGGCGTCGCCCACCGCGGTGCAGATCACGGCCCACGGTGACGTCTGGAGAACGGCGGTTTGAGCAAAGGGAGTCCGCTACTCCGCTACACTCCCCACCCGTCATGGCTCACGCCCGCAAGTTCCTGGTCCTGACAGGCATTGTCGCGGCCCTTGCGCTCGCCTCGTGCGCCGCCGAGGAGACCGGACCGCCGTTCCGCGAAGTCGCCGGCACGAGGCTGTTGATGGCGTCGGTCATGGAACCGGCCGCCGACCACCTCTGGGCTTCGGTCGGCTGGATCATCAGTTCCGAGGGCGAAGAGAAGATCCAGCCGGAGACCGATGAGGAGTGGACTCTCGTTCGCAACGCGGCGGTCACGCTCGCCGAGTCGGGCAACCTCCTGATGATGGACCGGCGCAAGATGGACGACGAGGACTGGATCGCGTGGTGCCGGGACCTGATCGACGCCGGCGACGCCGCGATGCAGGCTGCCGACGCCCGCGACGTCCAGGGTGTGTTCGACACCGGCGAGCAGGTCTACTTCGCCTGCGCCGGCTGCCACGCACAGTACTGGGCCAACGACCCGAACCAGTTCCGTCAGTAGGCGCCGGCCGAACGCCGCGCGAACAGGGGCTGTTCTCTTCAGCCTCTTCACTCGCCCCGGCGGCAAAACGCCTCAGGCGGCACGCGGCGCGCCTGAGGCGTCAGGAAGGCTGATCGTACGCGCATGGCTCCCGGGAGCGGGGGTCACACCCCGGTCCCGGAAGCCGGCGCTGCGCGCCGGATGCGGGTCCGAAGACCCGCCCACCCAGTGGTTTACCGGGGCGGCTCGGTCGGGTCGCGGCCGTCGCGCGGCGCGCCGGTACCCGAGGAACCCATGAAGATCTTGCTGCCGTCCTCGAACGTCACGTCACGGCCGTTCGCGCGCCGTGAGCGGTCCTTGCTCTGGTAGCCGTCGACGATGATGACGGTGCCAGCCGTCAGATCGTCCCGGGAAAGGCCGCGGCGCAGCAGGGTGTTGGGCGTGCCGCCCTCGACCATCCAGACGTGCTTCGTGCCGTCTTCCTCGGTGTGCTCCATGTGGATCCAGGTGTGCGGATTGACCCACTCGACCTTGACGACCGGGCCCTTCAGCAGCAGCGGACGGTTGGGATCGAACTCGGCGCCGAACGCGTGGTGCGCCGCCAAGGGCACCGCCACCGCGATGGCCGCAACGACGAGGCTGATCCCCGTGATGATCATGGCTCGCTTACTCATGGCTGTCTCTCACTCCTCGGTTGTGGTGTAAGTGGGTGATCTCTGGGTTTCTCGTTCAGTTGGAAGCGTGCGCGGCACGTATTCCAGCGGTCGGTGAACCGCACTCTAACAGGATCGGTACGTCCTCACTCTCCGGAGTCCGCACCTCCGGCCAGAGCGTCCTCCTCCAGCAAACGCGCGCCGCGCATGATGTTGCCGAGGGCGTAGTTGCCCTCGTGACAGGCGTACTCGTAGACGAGGGCGTCGCTGCGAGGCCAAGCGTACTCGCCGCTCCACGGCGCCGTCCACACGTTCGGATCTTCGACGGTGAACTCGTACCGCAGGTGATCCGGGCCCATCGGCGTGAACCGCTCGACCACGTGCAGGTCGCGGGTCGCCGAACGCAGCGCCGGCCGGTCCGCGAAGTTCGTCGTGTCGATGATCAGAGTGTCGCCCTCCCACCAGCCGACCGAGTCGCCCATCCACCGGCGCTCCGAGGCCGGGGCGTGCTCGCCGCCGATGCGGACGACACGCGCGTCGTGAACCATCTCGACGAGGATCATCACATGGTCCTCGGTCTGCACGATCCGCTTCAGGTTGTTGTAGAGGGCCGGCAGCATCGGCGGCCCGCCGGTCGAGCTGAAGCCCAGAAGGCAACGCTCCGCCAGCGGCCGCAGTTCCGGATCGTCGTAGGGGCCCGGCCCCTCCCGCTCGAGCCACCAGGCCTCGCCGGTGTTGGCACGGAAGAAGCCCCGCCGCGCGGCGAAGCGTTCCCGGACGGCATCGGTCACCGGCGGGTAGCGGCCGTTCTTCGGATCGACGATGATCGACGTGCGGAACTTGCCGTCGACCTCGAAGACGTCCGTCCCGCGCTCGATCCAGAAGGCGTTGTAGCCGCCGACGTTGCCGGCGGCGCCGGGCGAGCCGTCGCCGCCTTCGGGAGGCGCTTCGCGGTTGGGATCGCTGACCTGAGCTTCTGCCTGCATGCGCTTGCGCTCTTCTTCGGCGATCCTGTCGGCTTCCTCCCGCGACAGGAACAGGTTGTCGCCGAACGCCTGCGGCCGCACCAGCGGCGTCAGGGTGCCTACGTCGTAGTAGCCCGAGATGTCGGGGCGGCCCGAGGGGGTCCGGGCTACCTCCTCGTCGCCGGCCGCGGCCAGCGGAGCCGCCACGGCGACGAGGATCACGGTCAGGAACGCGCTCAACCTGCGATCAAACACGAGATCAACCTGCGAAGACATCGGTCCAACTCCTTCCACCTGTTCCCCAGGGGCGCCCCACGCCGCTCGGGTATCGGCGCCTAGTCGACCAGCTTCATCCGCGGCAGTGGATTGCGGCGGTACTCGCCGTACATCAGTTCTTCGACGAACTCCACGCAGCGGAAGTCCATCAGGCGGGCACTGGGCTCCATGCGACGGTAGAGCGGCATCTCGATCGTCCACGGCTCGGTGTACGTCATCGGGTCCGTCAGCGTGGCCTCGTAGTGCATGTGGTTCGGGCCGGCCACCGTGTAGCGCTCCTCCACCTGCAACTGGTTGCTGTAGTGGTTACCCGAACGGTCGAGCCAGCCGCCGCAGCCGGGCATGTCTTCCGGGCGCTCGGCGCAGTCCTTGGCCAGCAGCCCGCTGACGTCCACGACCAGCGTGTCGCCCTCCCAGCGGCCGTAGGACGTCCCCATCCAACTGTCGACCTGCGAAGGCTTCGGATCCTCCATGTAGATGTCGCGAACCGCGCCGGCGTACTGGTAGGCGATGAACACCGCGTTCTCGCTGTGGAAGATCTGGAACGGCTGCGGCATGTACGTGGCACGCGGCACGCCGGGCAGGTAGCAGAAGACCTCCTGATCGCGGGTGGACCAGTTCGCCATGTTCTCCATCTTCGTGGCGGCCGCCGCGTCCGTGTACGGGATCTTCCCGCCGCCCTTGATCACGCCCATGCCCGGAGGCACCGAGCCGACCGCGCCGAAGTTGAGCACCTCGGCCGCGGGCAGCGGACCATGGGGTCCCTCGCGCAACTGCATCGAGGCGCGCGCCATGTGCAACTCAAGGTCGTAGTTCGCCTCGTTCAGGGCCTGCCAGATGCCGTTCAGGTCGGGCTTGCCGTCCGAGAGCCGGTTCGGCTCGAAGTCTTGGGCCGCGAGCGGCGCCACCGTCAGTGCGAGAACCGCGGCCACGGCCACGGCAGTACGAGAAGACACGCTAGTTCCGAGTTTCATGACGCTGGCCATACTCCTCTTCGGCAGAACGCCGGGTTGTCCACGCAGAATGCGCGAACCCTGTCACCTTAGGCGCATGGGGTCAACCCCGGCCCGGGCGTCGAACGAAGGCGCGCCCCGGATCGCTACCGACCGTGCTGCTGCTCGGCGTGCTGCTGCTCCAGGTACCGCGCGCCGCGCAGCGTGTTGCCCATCGAGTAGTTCCCCTCATGGCAGGCGAACTCGTAGAGCTGGGCGTCGGTGCGCGGCCACGGCAGCGATCCGCTGTAGGGCGCCGTGAACTCCGGATCCTCGACCGTGTACTCGTAGAACAGGTTGTCCGCGTCGAGGAAGCTCAGCCGCTCGACGACGTGGGCGCCCTTCCGGCGAAAGCCCCAGTCGCCCAGCAGATTCGTCGTGTCGATGACCAGCGTGTCCCCCTCCCATCGGCCGACGGAGTCCCCGGCGTAGGAACGATAGTCCTCCGGCGGATGTTCCCCGTCCAGACGGATGATCCGCGCCCAGTGCATCCACTCGATCAGGATGACGACGTGGGTGTCGGTCTGGACGATCGTCTTCAGGTTGTTGTAGGCCCTCGGGCCGATCGGCATCGTCGAGCCCTGGTGGAACACGCAGCGGTTGCCCAGCGTGAGGGACTCGGGTCCGTCGTACGGATCGTCGCCGTTCTCGAGCCACCAGGCGGTGCCCGTGTTCTCGTAGCCGAAGGGCGGCAGAGTCTCGAAGCGCGCTTGGCCCGCCTCCGTCCGGGGCGGCAAACGACCGTCCGGTGGATCGGTGAGCACAGAGGTCCGGTACTTGCCGTCGATCTTGAAGGCGGCCGTGCCGCGGTCCAGCCAGAAGGCGTTGTATGCGCCCACGCCCCGGTACCCGTCCTCGGAGCGGCCGGCGATCACGCCCCGGTTCGGATCGCGGACCTCCTGATCGCGGGCGTTGGAAGCTGCCAGTCCGTCGGCGATCGCGTCCGCCTCCTCTTCGGTGAAGTACTGCCGCTCGCCGAACCGCGGATCGCGCTCGAGCGGCGTCAGGAAGGAGACGTCGTAGTTGCCCGAGAAATCCGGCCTGCCGCCCGGCGTGCGAGGGATCTCGTCCGCGGCGAGGAGCGGCCCGACGAGCAGGGTCATCGCCGCACACAGGGAGAGGGCTCGCGTCTTCATTCTCGACCTCCTGTTACGCGCTGTTGGTGGACTAGAACGAGCGTAACGCACCGTGCCGACGTCAGGGCAGCGCGAACACGAACAGCGTGTTGTTCGAGCTTGGCCGGAGTTCCGCCGTCAGCCTGCGGAAGGTCGAGGGCGACCCTCCCTCGGCGCCCGTGCCGACCGCCACGTACTGTCTGCCGTCGACCTCGTAGCTGATCGGGAAGCCGGTCACCGAGGAGCCCAGGTTGATCTCCCAGAGCACGTCGCCGGTCTCCTGGTCCAATGCCCAGAAGCGGCCGCCGACGTCGCCGCCGAAGACGAGTCCGCCTCCGGTCGCGGCGAGCGACATCGTCACCGGCAGCCGCTCGTGTAGCCACAGCGTCTCGCCGGTCTCGGCGGAGATCGCGTAGACGGTGCCGAGCGTTTCCTTTCCGGGCGCGAACTGCGTGTCGTTGACCAGCGCGTAGTGCATGGCGCCGCGGCCGACGCGCGTTGTCATCTGGGAGCAGAGGTTGCGAAGCGGGTAGTACATCGCGTTGGTCTGGGGACTGTAGGCGCCGGCCTCCCAGTCCTTGCCGCCGAGGAGCGACGGACAGATCAGGCGCTCCTGCTCCAGTTCGGTGAAGACGACCTCCGGGTTCTCCACCACGGCGCCCGTCTCGCCGTCGATCCGCTCGATCACGTTCTGGGGCACCGTCGGCCGTGCCCACAGGAACTCTCCGGTCTCCCGGTCCAGGGTGTAGACGAGGCCGGTCTTGCCCGGGACGCCGGTCACGACCTTCCGTGTCTCGCCCGGTTCGATGCCCGGATTCCGCCAGGCGACCGCCTCGGCATCGGGAGCCACGGCCGTATCGACCAGCAGCCGCTCGAACGGATGGTCCAGGTCCCAGTGGTCGTTCAGGTGCTGGTAGTACCACCGCACTTCGCCCGTATCGATCTCCAGGGCCAGGGTGCTGTTGTGGTACAGGTGCCGCTTCTCGTGGCCGCCGAGAAGGAACTTCGGCGCCGGCGACGTGACCGACGTGCCCACGATCAGCAGTTCGAGCGCCGGGTCGTAGCTCGGCGCCATCCAGGAGCCGACGTGGTGCCGGTTCTCGTAGGGAAGGTCGCCCCAGGTCTCGTTGCCGGGCTCGCCCGGTCCCGGGATCAGCGGCCGGCGCCAGAGTTCCTCGCCCGTCGCCGCGTCGTGGGCGGCGATGAAGCAGGCCTCGGGACCGCGGTGCGGCCGGCAGCTTCGCCCCGAGATCACGCGGCCGGCGGCGATGATCGGTCCGGTCGAGTGCCGCGCCGGCTCCGTTTCGTAGTCGACGATCTGCGTCTCCCAGGCCAGCTCGCCGGTCACCGCGTCCAGCGCGTAGACGTAGCCGTCGTTCGCCGTGTCGATGATCAGACCGCCATGGATCGCGATGCTCCGGTTGACCGTCTCCAGACCGCCGACGTAGGTCGCGATGTCCTTCGGAATCGGCCGCCTGTACTCCCAGAGGAGGTCGCCCGTCGCCGCGTCGATCGCCTGGGTGACGCTGCTCGGATTCGGGTAGTACATGACGCCGTCGTAGACCAGCGGCGTCCCCTGCTGGCTGCCCTCCTCCAGACCGCGCGACCAGGCCAGGGTCAGTTCGCCGACGTTGTCGCGGTCGATCTGGTCGAGCGGGCTGTAGGCCCAGCCGTCCTGCGTCCGCCGCCAGTGGAGCCAGTCGCCGGGGGAGGGATCCTCGAGCATCGCGTCGGTGACGGGAACGAAGTCGTCGCCGGACTGCGCGTGAAGGGCCGGCCCGAAAGCGGCCAGAAGCGCCGCGGCAACCGATGCGAACCGTACGACGGGCACTCGACTCATACTCGAACTCCCTGTTCAGGGCTTCCTGCGGGTGGCGAACGGCGAGCGTAGCGCAGGGGGCGGCGCTATCCTCGCCCGATGCCCGCGACGGACAACGGCCGGATCGTGATCACCGGACTCGGCGCCGTGACCCCTGTCGGCAACGACGTGGAGACGTTCTGGCGCCGGATGAAGGCCGGCGACTCGGGCGCCGGCCCGATCACCGCCTTCGACACGGACGGTTTCAAAGTGAAGATCGCCTGCGAGGTACGGGACTTCGACGCGAGGCAGTGGCTCGAGGGTAAAGCGGCCCGACGACTCGCCCGCGCCACTCACTTCGCCGTGGCCTCGGCCAAGCAGGCGGTCGCCGATGCCGATCTGGCGATCGACGCGGCCTCGGCCCATCGCTGCGGCATCACCTTCAACACCGGCGGCGGCGGTCTGGCGAGCATGGAAAGCGGCACGCGCAGGCTCGTCGCGCGGGGACCGCAGCAGGCGAATCCGTTTCTGGTCACCGACGTCATGCCGAACGCCGTCTCCTGTCTCATCTCGATCGAGCTCGGCATCACGGGACCGACCACGACCTCGACCCTGGCCTGCGCGAGCGGAAACTACGCCCTGCTCGAGGCCTACCGTCTCCTGCGCTCCGGCGAGGTCGACGCGGTGATCGCCGGCGGCGCCGAGGCCGGCATCACGCCGCTCATCATCGCGACGTTCTCGCGCCTGCAGGCACTCTCGACGCGCAACGACGATCCGAAGGCCGCGAGCCGACCGTTCGACGCCGACCGCGACGGGTTCGTGTTCGGCGAGGGCGGCGTCGCGTTCGTCATCGAGACGGAGCGACACGCCGAGCGACGAGGCGCCCGCATCTACGCCGAGGTCCGGGGCGGCGCGGTCACCGCCGACGCTCACCACCTGACCGCGCCCCGGCCCGGAGGCTCCGGCGCGGCCGCCGCGATGACCCGGGCGCTCGAGTCGGGCGGCACGGATTCCAGCGAAGTCGACGCCGTATTCGCCCACGGCACGGCGACGCCGCTAGGCGACGTGGCCGAGACGCTGGCGATCAAGACCGCGCTCGGCGACCGCGCCCAGGACGTCGCCGTGACCGCGACCAAGTCCCAGGTCGGCCACATGCTCGGCGCCGCGGGCGCGGTGTCCGCCCTGGCCGCGGTCAAGACGATCGAGGAGGGGACGATCTGCCCGACGATCAACCTCGAACGGCCGGACCCGGACTGCGATCTTGACTACGTTCCGAACCGGGCCCGCGCCCACCCGACCGGAGTTGCGCTCGTCAACGCCTTCGGCTTCGGCGGCCAGAACGTGGTCATCGTGCTGGCTGGCGTCGACTGAGGCTCGTCAACACGCGATCACGCAGCGCGTTGAGGACCCGCCGCAAAGCGCGCGGCGCCGAGTAGTCGACGACCCAGGCCGGAAGCCGACCGCCGGGGTCAGTCAGCAGTCGGTAGACAACGACCGTGCGATCGGTACTCACCGGAATGAGAGTCCAGGACCCTCTGCTCTCTCGGATGTTCCCGGAATCCTCCACATAGGCCCAGCGGGCCTGCCAGCCCGCACCGGCGCCGGTTTCGATCACTCCGGTTTCCACGCGCACCGTATAGCGCCGATCCTCCATCGGGAACGGCATGTCCAAGGTCTGCCGGTTCAGGTAGACCCCCGGTGAAACCGGCTCCACTTCGGATTCCAGAAGGCGCGGCATGAACTCGTCGAAGTGCTGCGCCGCGTCGACCACGTCCCGCACCGCCGCCAGCGGCACCTCAATCACCCCCAGACCGCATCCTTCGGAAACGCGCCGCCCGGTGTCCTTCCGTACGACCCGCCACTTGCCTGCTGGAGGCAGATCCCAAGCCCGAGAGTCTTCGGTCGTAAGCTCCCGTGCCGGCTGCCCGAAGTCGATATCGCATGGATCGACCGCCTCCACCGGAACGACGATCAGGACCAGGCAGACCGCAATCCCGCCGGCCGCTCTTCCCATGTCGCGGAACTCTACTGCCGTGGAGCGGTGACTCGGCCCACACGTCGACATACGACAAGGTGATCGATCATGGTACCGTCATACGACCATGACCCAAGTGACCCTCTCACCGAAGTACCAAGTCGTCATTCCACTCGAGATCCGCACCGCTCTGCGACTCAAGCCAGGCCAGAAGATCCAGGCGATTCGCGTCGGCCGCTGTATCGAGCTGATCCCGGTAAAGCCGATGCGGGAGTATCGGGGCTTCGCCAAGGGCATCGACACGACGGTCGACCGCGAACCTGATCGACTGTGAACGTCGTCGACTCGTCAGCGTGGCTCGAGTACTTCGCCGATTCCCAGCGCGCGGATCTCTATGAGGAGCCCATCCTCGACACAAGGAAGCTCCTCGTGCCGACGATCTGCCTCTACGAGGTGTTCAGGGTCATGTCCCGACAGCGTTCCGAGGTCGAAGCCCTTGAAGCCGTTGCGACGATGCGGCAAGGCAGGGTCATCGAATTCTCGGCCGACTTGGCGGTTCTCGCCGCAAAGCTCTCCCTCGAGCACTCCCTGCCGATGGCCGACGCCTCGATCCTCGCAAGCGCCTACTCCGAGGACGCAGAACTCTGGACCCAGGACTCAGACTTCGAGGGCCTACCCAACGTGCGCTACTTCCCCAGGTAGCGGTCAACCTCTGCCCCGCTAGCCCCAGCGCTCCGCTCTCAGCCGGTTGAAGCAAGTCAAAGCGTGCAGGGCCGTGCCGTATGGAACAGTCTGTCTCGGACAGCGGGATCGTGCCCGAACGCGAAACCGCCGCCCCCGGAGCAACCGGAGACGGCGGGTTAGGTTTCAAGCGGGTTGAACCCGCCATTGGTCGCTGGAGTCAGTCAGCCGCCGCCGTCGTAGCAGACGACGCGCACGACCTCCACAACCGTCGGTACTTCGGGTGGATCATCCGGCGTCGGGACGCCACCGGCGGCGAAGCAAATCAGCCAGCCAACCAGGACGATGAAGCAGCCAGGGAACACCGGGTCCAGCGCCCACGGCTGTAAGAGCGGCGCACGAATGAACTCGCGCTCTGCCGCCGCCGTTCCCGGAACGGCCAGCAGCAGAGTGACGACCAACACCGGAGCTACGAAGCGGCGCAAAGCAGCAGCAACTCTTCTTCTACTTCGCTCAACTTGTGCGTCGCGGCTGCCCCGGCCTCCAGGGCGGGGGCCGCGACTGCCTGAGCGTCCGGGGCCGGGGCCGCGACTACCCCAGCGTCTGGGGCCGGGACCTCGGCTGCCCGAACATCCAAGTCCGGGGCTGGGCCTTTCGTTGGTGCCATCATCCTCTCCCGGTTGCCCTACAGAGACCGCGAGCTACGCGCGTCAGCCCCCAACCAAGAGCGCCGATCCCAACCGTTGACAGACCCACAGGACCCATCGATGCGCCGAACCACAGTTTGCCGAGAGCACCAGCAGCACCGCCAGCAATGGTAGATCCGAAGATGATGTCAGCCGCTCCGCTGTCAACGAATCTGTTCACGCTCTCGCAGCCCTCGTCCATCGCTTCGTTGAACGACTGGTCCCTGTAGCATTCCCCAGAACGGGCGTTCAACTTGTACCCACTGGGACAACCGCCAGCAGCGCTCTGAACGCTAGTCGGCGACGACGCCCCCACCATCGTCGGAGCACCGCCGATCAGCAGCGCGAAGAACAGCACGCTCAGCAGCGCGCCCCGGAACCAACTGTCTTTCCTCATGGAGGACCTCCTATTGTGGAGGACCTCCTGTTGTTGGGTGCGGGCGAGCTTAGCAGGCCCGTCAATCTTGTCAACCGCAAGTTTGTCCCATGAACCGCAGGAGCTGTCCATTGGAAGATGATCATCCGTGCTGTCACCGATGCCTGGTTGGCCGGTGCATTCCAGGTTTCCTGCGGTCTTCGGCGCCGGGCGCACGGCGTGGACCTTGAGCGGCCGTTTCCGGGCGCCGCTGCTCCGGACGATCACCAAGTCTGGAGTAGTGTAGGGACAAGCGACGCTGACGACTAGCGCGCTCCGGGCGAGATATGCGGTCGTGAGTCTGTCCGTCCGCTCCTCTTCAGCGGCCTAGAACTACACTCTTCCCAGTCCGCAGTCGATCGAAATAATCGAACGCCGCTTGCTTGACCTTAGGCGCGAGCAGGAGCGTCGCGATCAGGTTCGGCACGGCCATAAGCGCAAGAGCCGAGTCGATCAGGTTGACCACGGTCTCGATGTCGACGAGCGCGCCAACAAACAGGCCGATCAGGTACAGCCAAATGTATAGCCAGTCCGACCTGGCACCGAACAAGTAGGCGAAGCAACGCCTTCCGTAGTACGAGTAGCTCACCATCGTCGAGACGGCGAACATCATTACGATCAACACTAGGAGTACCCGGCCCGGCGCACCTAGGGTGCTCTGCACCGCGTCGGCTGTGAGCGAGACTCCTGAGACCACGCCGACCGTTTCCAACCCGCTGGAGAGGATGACGAAAGCCGTGAGAGAGCAGACGACGATCGTGTCGATGAAGGGCCCCAGCATCGCCACGAGGCCCTCGCGTACCGGTTCGTTCGTCTTCGCCGCGCCGTGCGCGAGCGGCGCCGTACCGAGGCCCGCTTCGTTCGAGAACGCGGCCCGGCGAACGCCGGTCATCATCGCCTGCTGGAAGCCGATCCCCATCGCTCCGCCGGCCGCCGCCGTGCCAGTGAAGGCCTCCCGGAAGATGCGGCCGAACACCTCCACCGCGACGTCCGACCGCACGAACAGGACGCAGAGCGCCATGCCCAGGTAGAGGACGCACATGACCGGCACGAACCGCCCCGTCACCGCCCCGATCCGCTCGACGCCGCCGAAGGCGACCAACGCCACCAGCGCCACGCATCCCAGACCCGTCCACAGCGGCGGCACCTCGAACTGAGCGCTGAGGAGTTCGGCCACCTGGTTGCTCTGGAACATCGGCAGGCAGCCGAACAGGCCGAAAGTGCAGAACATGATCGCCAGCGGCTTGAACTTCTTCCCCAGACCGAGCTCGATCGTGTACATGGTCCCGCCCTGAAGCACCCCCTTTTCGTCGGGCCGGCGGTAGAGCTGGGACAGGGTGCAGGAGAAGAACTTGGTGCCCATGCCGACGACGGCCGCTACCCACATCCAGAACACCGCTCCGGCGCCGCCCTGGGTCACCGCGATCGCGACACCGCCGATGTTGCCGACGCCGATCGTGGCCGCCAGCGCCGTCGACAGGGCCTGGAAGTGACTGATGTGGCCGGGATCGTCGTCTGAGTCGTACTTTCCGAGCGTCACGGCGGTCGCGTGCCCCATGTGGAGCAGCGGCCGCAGGCGAGAGTAGAGGCAGAAGAAGGCACCCGATCCGAGCAGCAGGACGACCAGGGGCATGCCCCAGGCGTAGCCGACGGCGACTTCCAGGAAGTTGTCTAGAGCCTGCATGGAACCAGCCGCCCAAGCGGAGCCGGCCTGACGGCCGGCACGTCTACATGGCCGCCTGCGGCGGCAGCTGGCGAGGACGCCGGCACACCCGGTATGCAGCCAGTTCTCACTGCTCGACGACTTCCAGGCTCACCGGGTCCCGAGCCGGCAGCATCGTGACGCCGCCGCCGATCTTCCCGGCCATCTCGGCCATCGTGGCGCGGCCGTCGGCGTCGCCCCGCTCGATCTCCTCCCAGTCGCCGACAATCAACATGACCAGCTTGTCGGGCAGAAGATGCCGCTCGGCCACGCGCTGGACATCGGCCGGCGTCACCGCCTCCACGTTCGCACGGTATGTCCGCCAGTAGTCGTGGGGACGGCCCAGGAACTCGTCCTGCGCGAAGATGGACGCGATGGCCTCGGCCGACTCGAAGTTGCTCGGGAAGGTCTCGATCGCCGCCGCCTTGACCGTCTGGAGCTCGTCCTCCGGCACCGGTTCCGTCCGGATGCGGTCAACCTCTTCGAGCGCGATCTTCGCCGCGAAGGCCACCGTCTCGCTCTTCGACTGAAAGGTGATGCTCAGATTCCCGGGCCAGAAACTGCCGACGCCGAAGCTGGAGTAGGCGCCGTAGGCGAGGCCCTCGTCCGAGCGGATTCTCTTCATCAACCGCGTCGTGAAGCCGCCGTTGCCGAGGACACCGTCCATCATCGCCAGAGCGAAGTGGTCCGGATCGCCCCAGTCGTCCCGCTGGAACGTGCGGTGGCCGATCTGCACGCGGCCCTGCGGGATGTCCTGCTGCGCCACGTAGACGCCGGGCGCGGGGTCGTACGCGGCCGCCCCCGGCGGCCACGGCGCCTCTTCCCGGCCCTCTTCCCCGAATCGGTCGAGCAGCGCCGAGAGCTTCATCGCGAGTTCGTCGCTGTCGAAGTCGCCGGCGGCCGCCACGACCATGTGGCCGGGATGGACGTAGCGCCGGTGAAACGCCACCAGGTCGTCGCGTCCGACCGCGTCCAGCGAACCTGCGGTGACGAAGCGCGACTCCACGTGGTCCGGCCCGTAGAGCAGCCACTGGCCCTCGCGGCCCGCGACATCGACCGGATCGTCGTTGCGCTGCTTGAGGCTCTCCAGCTCGTTCTCCTTCGCCAGGTCCAGCCGGTCGCCGTCGAAACGGGGCTCGGTGAGCATGGAGAAGAACAGGTCGAGACACTCGTCGAGCACCGTGGACAGACAGTTCATCGACATTCCGGCACTGGTGCTCCCGATGAACGCCGAGAAGTTGCCGGCGACCGCCTCCACCGCCTCGTCGAAGGCCTTCGCCTCCAGTTCGCCGGCGCCACCCGTCCGCATCAGCTCGCCGGTCAGGGAAGCGAGCCCGGTCTGCTCGACCGGCTCCAGCCAGGAGCCGACGCGAAACCGCACCGCGATGTCGACCAGCGGCAGCGAACGGTCCGGAACGAGGTAGGCGGGAACGCCGCCCGCCAGCTCGCGGCGGAAAGCGTCCGCGTCCGGCAGTTCGAAGTCCAGCGAGCCGTAGGTCAGTTCGCTGGGATGCGCGACGATCTCGGCGCCGGCCTGGGCGCCGGCGGACGCCGCCGCGCCGAGACAGAGAACGACGAGAACCGGAACTCTCACAAGGACGCGTCCGCTCACTGCTCACCTCCCTCGCCATCTTCTTCCGGAACTTCAGCCCGCAGCTCGGCCAGCCGTTCCTCGATCACGCCGCGCATCCAGTCGAGCGCGGGGCGCATCTCTTCCGGCACCTGAGCCGCCTGGGCCTCCATCTGCTGGAGGACCATCTCGAGTTGGGCCGGATCCTCGATCTGGGCGATCGCCTCGGCCTGGGACATGAGCGCCGTCCGCATCTCCGGCGGCAGCGCTTCGAGTTCGGAGGGCGTCTCCTTCGCTTCGGTGCCCTCCGCGCGGTAGTACAGGCTGACCAGACGCTTCGACGGCTCGAAGTACTTCGCCGCCACGCGCTGCACGTCCTCGGCGGTGACTTCGTTCGTGCGCTCCGCGACCGTGTTGAGGTAGCGCCAGTCGCCAAGCGCATCCATGATCGCCAACTGGATCATCAGGAAGAACGGGTCCCGGAGTTGCCGGTAGGTGTCGGCCGACACCCGGGTCTTGACCTTGGCCAGTTCCTCCTCCGGCACCGGCTCGGCGACCAATTCGGCGACTATTCCGTCCCAGGCAGCGAGGAGCTGCTCGGGGGTGGCATCGCCCTTCGTCTCGGCCTGCAGGTTGAAGACGCCCGCATATTTGCGCGCCTCGTAGAAGGCGCCGGCGCTGGACGCGATCTCGGCGCCCTCCACGATCTGCTCGTAGAGACGGCCGGTGCGGCCGTTCAGAACGCCCGCGACGACATCGAGCGCGTAGCCGTCGCCGTGGCCGAACGGCACCGCGTGGTAGCGCACCTGGAGCTGGGGCTGGCAGTCGCACTCGGCCGTCATCCGCTTCTCGGCCAGTTGCTCGGCCTCGAGCGTCACGACATCCGGCGCCGGCCGCTCGGCCCGTTCGAGGCGGCCGAAGTAGCGCTCCGCCAGTTTCCGCACTTCGGCCGGATCGAAGTTGCCGACCAGCACCGCGCTCAGGTTGTTCGGCGCGTAGTAGGTGGCGAAGAACTCGTCGGCCTGGGACTTGCTGATCACCTCCAGGTCCGAGGCCCAGCCGATGACCGGCCAACTGTACGGGTGGGACTGCCAGAACATGGCGTCCGCCTGCTCGTCGTAGCGTCCGGTCGGCGTCGACTCGGTGCGCAGGCGCCGTTCCTCGTAGACGACGTCGCGTTCGGCGTAGAACTCCCGGAACACCGGGTTCAGCAGCCGGTCCGACTCGAGCCAGAACCAGAGCTCCAGCCGGTTCGCCGGCAACTGGTTGATGTAGACCGTGAAGTCGTTGCTGGTGAAGGCGTTCAGGCTCGTGCCGCCGCCGTCCGTGTAGACCTTGTCCAGCTCGTCCTTGACCATGAGTTCCCGCTGCTCTTCCACGAGTTCCTGGAACTCGGCGCGCAGGGCGTTCAGCGTGTCCGTGCGGTGGTCGGGATCGTACGGATCGTCGATCTCGCCCAGGCGCCAGAGCCGCCGCTGTTCGCGGAGTTCGGCGCGAATCCGCTCCTGGACCGCCTCCTGCTCCGCGATGATCTCGAGGTCGCGCTCGATGTCCTTCGTGCCGATCGTGTGCGTCCCCTTGAACATCATGTGCTCGAAGAAGTGGGCAAGGCCGGTGATCCCCGGCCGCTCGTCGGCGGAGCCGACGTGAGCCACCCAGGCCGCCGCCACCGTCGTCAGTTCGGGGCGGTTCACGAGCAGGAAGCGCATCCCGTTGTCGAGTTCGAACTCCTCGACCGGCACGGCGGCCGCGGTCGGTGCGCTCTGGGCCGCGCCTCCGGCCGGCCAGATGAACACCGCCGCGAACGCCGCGAGCAGAGCCGCCCGGACGGCCGCCACGCCGCCGTTCGTTCGTTGAGGCCACATCACAGGCGAGTCTCCTTTCCGGTCCCCGGTTCCGGAGACCGCGTCAGCGGGACCGGCTGACTCTACCGCCTGCGCCGCACGCTAGCCGCGTGCCCAATGTCCTGGACCCGTCATGGACTGTTGACATTCAGCCACCCGTGTTTCTATTGTTAGCACTCGATCGGGTCGAGTGCTAACAGCCCTGTCCCGACCACAACGACCACATCCACCGACACCAACCCAAAGAGGAGGAGATCGCTGGTGAGTGTACGTCCGCTTCATGACCGGGTACTCGTCAAGAGACTCGAGGAGGAGGAGCAGGTCCGGGGAGGCATCATCATCCCGGACGCCGCGAAGGAGAAGCCGCAGGAGGCCGAGGTTGTCGCCGTCGGTCCCGGCAAGATGCAGGACAACGGCGAGCGCTCCGCGCTCGACGTCAGCGTTGGTGACCGCGTACTGATCGGAAAGTACTCGGGCAGCGACATCAAGATCGACGACGAAGACATGGTCATCCTGCGCGAGGACGAGATCCTCGCGGTCGTGGGATAGGCCGGAACTGGAGAGGAGATACATGGCAAAGCAGATCGTCTACTCCGAGGACGCGCGCGGCGCGGTCCTGCGCGGAGTCAACAAGCTCGCCGACGCCGTCAAGGTGACGCTCGGCCCGAAGGGCCGGAACGTCGTCCTCGAGAAGTCGTTCGGCTCCCCCACGATCACCAAGGACGGCGTCACCGTCGCCAAGGAGATCGAACTGAAGGACGGCCTCGAGAACATGGGCGCGCAGATGGTGCGCGAGGTGGCCTCGAAGACGTCCGACGTGGCCGGTGACGGCACCACCACCGCGACGGTCCTGGCGCAGGCGATCCTGCGCGAGGGCGCGAAGAACGTGACCGCCGGCGCCAATCCGATGGAGCTGAAGCGCGGTATCGAGATCGCGGTCGGCGCCGCCGTCGACGCCATCCATTCCCTCGCCAAGGACGTGAAGGACAGCGAGGAGATCGCCAACGTCGGCACGATTTCCGCGAACAACGACGCCGAGATCGGCCAGATCATCGCCGAGGCGATGGACAAGGTCGGCAAGGACGGCGTGATCACGGTCGAGGAGGCCAAGGGCCTGCAGACCGAGCTCGAAGTCGTCGAAGGCATGCAGTTCGACCGCGGCTACCTGTCGCCTTACTTCGTCAGCGACGCCGACCGCATGGAGTGCGTGCTTGAGAACTGCGTCGTGCTCCTGCACGAGAAGAAGATCAGCTCGATGAAGGACCTGCTGCCCGTCCTCGAACAGGTGGCCAAGCAGGGCAAGCCGATGCTGATCGTCGCCGAGGACGTCGAGGGCGAGGCTCTGGCCACCCTGGTCGTCAACAAGCTGCGCGGCACGCTGCAGGCGGCCGCGGTCAAGGCGCCGGGCTTCGGCGATCGCCGCAAGGCGATGCTCGAGGACATCGCGATCCTCACCGGTGGCCGGGTGATCACCGAGGATCTCGGCATCAAGCTGGAGAACGTCCAGTGGCAGGACCTCGGCGAGGCGAAGAAGGTCGTCCTCTCCAAGGACGATACGACGATCGTCACCGAGTCGGGCGACACGGGTCGCCAGGCCGCGATCGCCGGGCGGGTCAAGCAGATCCGCAACCAGATCGAGGAAACGACCTCCGACTACGACCGCGAGAAGCTCCAGGAGCGGCTGGCGAAGCTGGTCGGCGGCGTCGCCGTGATCCGGGTGGGCGCCGCGACCGAGACCGAGATGAAGGAGAAGAAGGCTCGGGTCGAGGACGCGATGCACGCGACCAAGGCCGCCGTCGAGGAAGGCGTCGTGCCGGGAGGCGGCGTGGCCCTGCTGCGCGCGATCGATGCGGTCGGCGGGCTGAGCGACAACGGCGACGTGGGCATCGGCATCGCGATCGTCAAGCGCGCGCTCGAGGAGCCGACCCGGCAGATCGCCGAGAACGCCGGCGTCGAAGGCTCGGTCATCGTCCGCGACGCGAAGGCGCAGACCGGCTCGACCGGCTACAACGCGGCAAACGGCGAGATGGAGGACCTGATCGCCGCCGGTGTCATCGACCCGGCCAAGGTCACCACGACGGCGCTGCAGAACGCCGCGTCGATCGCCGGCCTGATGCTGACCACGGAGGCCCTCGTCTCCGAGATCAAGGAAGACAAGCCGGAAGCTCCGCCCGCGCCCGACATGGGCGGCATGGGCGGCATGATGTAGCGAAGCGACCTCCGGGTCGACCGGCTACGGAACGGGGGCGGCCTTTCGGGGCCGCCCTTTTCTCTGTTGCTCCACATCTCAACTCTCGGTCGCGTTGGCGACCCGGCTGGAGAAATCGCTTCCCGCCTCAGGGCGGCACGTCGTTCCGACGATCCGTCAGAGCAGAATCGGCGCAGCGCAACGCGGCTTCGTTCCTTGCTGCCAGGCCTGCCGGCGGACCAGCCGGCACTACGACCACTGAGCGCCTCCGGCCTTCCCGTCGGAAGCCGAGCTCGACAGGAACCCCCTTCCTGACCTTGCTCCCCACGCTATCCAGCGCTTCGCGATGTGACGCGAATCTCACCTCGGCGCCCGCGACGGCCGTGAGGACATCAGACTGTCTGATGCCGGCGACTTCTGCAGGGCTCCCCGGTACGACATGCGCGACGGCGAGCAGGCCCGACTTCGAGTCAACCTCGAATCCGATCCCCAGGTATCCCGGCCTCTCGGATGCCCCAACCGCCTGCACGGCCCCAAGGCACAGACCAAGAACCAGCACAGAATGAACCACGGATCTCCGCATCTGAAATCTCCTATTGCTCTACTTGACTCTCAGCCCACGGCAGGACGTTGGCCGGGCTACACCCTTGATACGTCGACGGGCACCACAGGTACGTTCCGGGAGACAGACCTCGAAGGACAATCTCGTCTCCGTCGTCCAAGACTGCGCGGCTGGCGAGACTCCTGAGCCGATCAAGTTCGATTCCTGCTCCCGATTCGGTGAGGAGCCGCCCCCCCAGCCGCTTCGCCAACCGGAGGTCACCTCTGCTCCGGCCCAGTTCCACGGTGATCACGCCACCATGTATCACGTTGCGTCGCACGCCTGTCGCCCCGAACTCGTCGGCCCAAACGAAGACATCCACCATCGAAATCGGCGGCGTGAGCCAGAAGACGCCTTGCCCATCCGAGGACAAAGGTGATCTCCCATCAACGGCCGAGCCGGACCGGACCCAGACAGCCGCTCCGCTTACTGGCGCACCGCCTGAACTGACTGCCACCCTGATCGCCTGCTGCTCTCGTAGACGCAGTTCCAGATCGGGGGGCGAAAGTTCTACGTCAACGTGAAACTGCACATCGGAGGACGCGCTCCTGCGTTCCCCAGTGTCGTCCATTTCGGCAACGGCAGCGTAGTTTCCCGCAGGCAACCCCTCCACCGCGAAACTGCCGGACTCGTCGGATCGCGTCCTCCACGGGCCTATGCCGATGGCCCCGTGCCGAAACGTCCTTTCTGCACGCTTGACCGTGACCCGGACGCCTTCGACTCCACGGAGGCCACCGTCGCCAACAGCGACAACACGACCGTTCACACGACCTGCAGGCAGATCGATCTCCATGCGGACCACACCGTCGTCGTCCGCCCTGGCTTCGACGAAGCCGACACGCTCGACAGTCTCCGAGTCGAGTCCCTCCCAACCCTGTTCCCAGGATCCCTCGCACGGGTCGCAGTGCGGTGCGGCGGTGAGTTCCACGAACCAATCGTCTTCCCGCGGCAAGAACCCTCGGAAGAAGCCACCCTCCTGACTCCGCATTGCAACCCGCTGGGCACCTCGCATGCCACCGAACCACAGCATGGCTCCCACTACAGGGTCGCCACCGCGGCGCAGGATTCCCTTCACCCGCAGCAACTCGAGGTCCAGGACCGTGTAGTCCATACCCAGGAACTCGGTCAGCTCCTGGTGGTACCGGTCTCCCTCTTGACTGGAGACAGCAAGTTCGTAGTGACCCTGCGGCAACCCACTCCAGATGAAGAGACCGCCCGTCTGCAACGCTCCTGGGACCGATGGTCCGTAGCTGACAACTTCGCTCTCTTCGTTCAGCTCAACTCGGGTAGCGACCACGGCAAGATCGGTCAGCGAAGCGTCGTGAGCGCCCCTGAGCTCAACCGTCAGGCGGTTCGACGCCGCACTCTGCAGGTCACCGAGGTCGACCCGGTCTCCGAGGGAACGGATGTGGACCGGCCACCGGTCGAGTGGCGAGTTCACCAGCTTCAACGAGAAGCGCCCGGGGGACAGTCCTTCGAGCGCGAACGAACCGGTCGAGTCAGTCCACGTCGCCAACGGAATGCGCCCGTCATCTGCGGTCAGGAAGACGGCAGCCGGAGGGCCGGACAAGCGCCCGATGACCGATGCGCCGATTCTCGGTTCGTCCAACTCGAAGGTGAGATCCTCGAAGTCGTCCGTGACGGTCGTCGTCCACGCTTGGAACCGACCCATCCAGACGCGAAGGCTCGCAGTCTCACCACCGGCGAACGGACACGTGACGATGAACTCTCGCCCGCCATCTGCCCAATCGCCATCGCAGGGGCTGCGGTAAACACCTGTCGGCAGCCGCCGGCCCGGCGCCCATACCCGACCAAGAACGTAGAGATTCTCTTGAGCAAGGCGCTCCAACGCCCGTTGTGAGCTGCGAACCCGCAAGACGATCCTGCGCTCCGGGACGAGTACAAGTGGTTCCAGCGCACCCCCCGGCGGCACGTACACCGATGGCGACCAAGCCCCTGGAGCGGTCGCCCGGACCACTACGCCGACCTCGGAAGCGGGCGCCTCGACCCGGAATCCCTCCAACACTGCCTCGTTGCCGAACTCCCAGGAAGCGACCTCCTCGCGAGAGATCGGGTCGAGCACGTGGAACGTGGCGGACTGCAGTTCCGCCAGTTCCGGATCAACGACGACCTTCAGATCCAACGGCATCTGCGCCATCGCGGAAGCAGTGGTCCAGGAGAGCATCAACCACGACGCAGCAAAGCAGGCGAACCTCACAGCTCCGGCCGCCCGAAGTCGCCACAGGCGCCGGTGATCGTCTCGCAGGTGACGATCGTCGTGCACTTCACGGCCAGACTGACCGGATCCTCCACACATTCCTTTCTGGAGGTCGTCTTGCAACCACCTTGGCCCGTGACGGTCGCACCAGCTGCCGAGCAACCACCCTCATTGCATTCGTAACTGCACTCGCCAGCAACGGCAAGCTGGGTCGGAGCCAGAAGCCCAAAGAACAGCACGGACAGGACCACGCCACGCATCGGCGTAGGCCTCTTGAAGAACTCTCGCATATGACCTCCTCCGGTCAGGTTGTTGCAGTTCATCGAGCTCGCAAGAACTCGCCGACGGCACCCACGCTAGCCAAGTCGCGGCACCTACGGACACGCTCCCGCGAAGCAGGAACCGGACAAGACGAGACGGGAATCGGACAACAGAGAACCGGCGCCCTTCCGGCAGCCAAACTTCGTGGTCTCTGCCATTCTTGCCGCGCCTCCCCGGTTCCCTGACGCTGGTATCGTTCGCCCGTTTCGGAACATCACCGAAGCGGGAACACCACCAGACATTCATCTCCATGTCATCGTCTCCACACGAGCAACCCGTCTGGCTCTGGTGGACGAGCGGCAAGGACTCAGCGTGGGCTCTGCACACCCTGCGCAACGATCCGGCGTGGGATGTGCGCGGACTCGTGACGCAAGTCAACCGGCACAACGGTCGGGTGGCCATGCATGGAGTCCGTCGACAGATGATCGAGCGGCAGGCGGCCGCGGTCGGCCTCCCGCTTCACGTCATCGAGTTCGACTGGGCGGCCACCGAGAACGACCACAACGCCGCCATCGAGGAGGGCCTCCTCCGTCTACTCCAGGGCAACCACGGGAAGTCCGTCGCGTTCAGCGAGCTTCTCCCCGGCCGGGCCATCAAGCGTCGGTCGGCGCTTCTCGACCGGATCGGTCTCCACGCCGTGTTCCCGTTGTGGGGCCGCGACCCGGCCGAACACGTCGCGGAGCTCCTGCGGGCCGGAGTGAAGGCATGGGTGTGCTCCGTGGAGACGGACCGATTGCCGGCTGACCGCGCGGGCCGCCCCTTCGACGAGGACTTCGTGGCGGCACTGCCCCGTGGAGTCGACCCCTGCGGCGAGGACGGCGAGTTTCACACGTTCGTTGAATGGGCCCCCGAGTGGCGGGCGCGGGTTCCGACGGTCCCTGACGGAAGGATCGAGTGCTACGGCTTCGGGTTCGCGGAGATGAAGGAGGCCCACTCCGCCTTGGAGGAACAGGCCCGTCAACTTAGGGCCGGCAACGACCCGTTCGACTACTACGCCAGGCTGCGACGGGTTCGCGAGCACGTCGATCAACACCTTGAGGAACATCTCGACCTGAAGGTCCTGGCCCCGGTCGCGGCCATGAGCGTCGGGGGGTTCGGGAGGTTCTTCCGCGAGGCCACCGGCCAGTCGTTCCACGATTGGGTCGTCGGCCGCCGCCTGGAGCGAGCCGCAATCCTCATCCGCGACCACAACGAACCGATCGGGCGAGTGGCGGAGGCCGTCGGCTTCGGCTCCGAACGTACGTTCCGGAGGCTGTTTCAGAGGAGATTCGGCTGTACTCCGTCCCGGTTCCGGTCGCAGGTACGGGATCGACGCACCTGATCCTGCTCTTCTCGGCCGGTTCCACGGCCGCCCAAGTCGTGTTCGCGGAAGTCCGACAGCTCCCGCAGGGCCGGGCGTGCGGAACCGGCGAGAATCACATGCTCGCCGGTAGCACGGCTACTAGAACACGGTACCTCATCGGACACTCCTTTCGCGTGCTGCAGGCTGGAAGAACTGAGCTTGTGGGCAATCACGAAGCGAGTATGAGGCCGACTGGTGGTCTCCGATCACGGTCGACAGATAGCGTCGCAGAGCTGTCCAGTCGGCCACCGAAAGATCGTTCCGCAGTGATGGCAGATGGGTCTCCATTGCGTCCTGCCTTGGGTCTGCGTCGGACTCTCGGAGCCACTCCACCCAATCCGCATAGCTGCCGCCGATTACGCTCGAGAGAGCGAGCGGATCGCCCCTGCCGGCGGCCAGATCGTCGATCACCAGCATGTGCTCAGGAATGCCGGTGGCGGCCCGGCCATCTGCGGTTGCTGCGGAAGCGAGTGAGCGCCACTCCGCGTCCGTCGGCGGTGGGTTCTCGGCCATGAAGCGAAGCACTAACTCCCGCATGGGAGCCGACCGTTCTTCAAGTTCGGCCTGCCAACGTTCCTGCTCGTCGTCCACTTGGGCGGCGAACCGGCTCAGTCGTTCGAGGCCGTCCGGCGATAGGCCGAACCGCCGGATCTCGCCCTCACGTTCGGCGACGAGGTCGCGACTCGTGGCTCCACGCTCCAACACGAAGTTGCGCCACAGTACGTGCCAGACCGGCACCAGCTCGGGGTTGGTTCTACTGTTGACAAACTCGTCGGGTACGAAGCCGGGGCCACAGTCGGGAGCCCATCCGGCAGCTACCGCGACTCGGTAGGCTTCGCCGACAGCCTCCCGCTGGTGTCCGGCCCGCAGTTCTTCCGGCGTAGTGCGGTCCAGGACCGGCCACCACAGCGGCGAATCCGCAGGCGTGGTGGGGTCGGTGTACTGGCTGATCGCAAGAGAGGGCCAGCAAGCGAGCATCGAGACCGCAACCCATCGGATCACGCTTCCTCGTGGTCGACTCATTCATCGCCCTCCTTGTCGGTTGGTGTTCACGAAGCCTGGTCAAGCTCAGGCGGCATCACGCCGCACTCGCGGCTACGAGCCAAGCTTCCTTCGTTCGGTGCACGCTAACGAGCCGGCTACCGGAAAGTCCGGCCAGCGGAACACGAGTTTCGGCCATATGGAGATGAGACTCGGCCAAAGCGGCGAGTGGCCAAGGCCGTCGGTTTCGGCTCTGTACTGAAGTCCCGGCGGCTGCTCCAGAGGAGATTCGGCTGTACTCCGTCCCGGTTCCGGTCGCAGGTACGGGACGGGTGCGCCTAGTCTCCCCGACCAGCTACGCCGTCACCGTCCAGCAAGGCTGCGATCACTTCGTCGTCCGGCTCGCCACGGAAACGGGCGAGCCGGCCGTAGGCTTCCGCCGCCGCCCGGTGGAAGCCACCGGGCAGCCCCGCCGCCTCGAGGGTCGAGGCGATCTCCTCCATTTCGCCGGCGAAGCGCCAGGCCTTGGGAGCCACCGTGGCCGCCGCGCGCACGCTTCGCTTCTCCAGTCCCGGCTGGGAGCGGCTCCACTCCCCGAGGAGGCCATCTTCCACTCCGTAGGCGCTGGCGGCGGCCCGCAGCGACAGCAGCAGAGCCGCGCTGCCCTTCGTGAAGCCGGCGTAGCACATCTTGAGTGCCGAGGCCGCGCCGTTCTCGGCCTTGAGGTCGATCGCCTCCAGGGCCGAGTCCTCGAACAGTGCGGCCAGGTCCGCCGCGGCGCCTCCCGAGAGATAGAGCCTCGTGGTCCCAGGCCGGACCGCCGGCGGCCCGACGATGCCGCCGTCCACGAACCGCGCTCCGCCCGCCGCCGCGGCTTCCGCGATCTCGAGCGCCGTGGCGGGCGACACCGCGTTCGCATCGAGATAGAGACCGCCGAAACCGGTCGCGGCGACCGCCTCGGCGAGCGCGAGGGCGCCGTGCGGAGGGCAAACGGAGAGCACGGCATCGGCCGCCGCAGTCACGGCGGCGAGCGTCCCCAGATCCTCGAAACCAGCGCCCGCGGCCCGCGCACGGGTCTCCTGGCTGCGTCCCTCGGACGCCCAGACGACCCGGACCGGCTCGCGCACGGCCGCGCCAACCGTGACACCCATCGCTCCCGGATGGAGCAGGCCGACTGTGGCGATCGTCAAGGCAACGCGCGCGGGTCGACGGCCAAGTCTAGCCGCCCGACGTTTCCGCCCTGGCGGCCGCCTCGGCTTCCGCGTCCTCCGCCCGGGCGCCGCGCAGCAGGTTCAGCATGCCGTAGTTCCCCTCGTGGCAGGCGTACTCGAACATGGGCAGCGGGTTCCTGCTCATCGGAATGACCGCCGTCCAGGGACCCGCGAAGGACTCCGGGTCGTCGATCGTGTACTCGTAGACGAGCCGGTCCTCCCCCACGCGTGTGAACCTCTCGGTCAGGCGCATGTCCGGACCCGAGCCCCGGAAACTCGTCTGGTCGGTGAAGTTCGTCGACACAACGACGAGGGTGTCCCCCTCCCAGTGCCCCCGCGGGTCGCCGCGCCACTGGCGAACGTCCCCGGGCAGCGGCGCGCGTCCGTCGAGCGGCACGACCCGCGAGTCGTGGACCATCTCGACCAGCAGCACGACCGTCTCCTCGGTCTGGAAGATCTGGACGTTGTTGTTGTAGGCGCTCGGGCTCATCGGCGGACCGGCGTTGAAGCCCAGGATGCAGCGTTCGGCGACGCCGCGGTCCTCGGGGCCGTGGGCCGGCCGGCGACGCGCCGCGGCGCGCTCGGCGACCCGCTGCTTCGCAACCTGGGTCAGCTCGGGAATCCGCCCGTCGGGAGGATCGACGATCAACGAGGTCCGCCGGTCCTCGGTCAGCTTGTCCCCGTAGTCCCACCAGAACTGGTTGTAGGCGTTGGCGACATCCGCCTGGGCGGAGAGCCCGTCACCGGTACGCCGGTCCTTGTTTCGCCGCGCCAGCGTCCGCTCCTCGAACTCGGCGGCGGCCTCCGCGCTGCCGAACCGTTCCTGCTCGCCAAGCTCCTCCGGCCGCTCGAGCGGCGTGATCGTCCGGAAATCCCAGATCCCGCGCAGATCGGGCGCGCCCCAGGGAGTGCGCTCCAGCACCGGCGCGCCTTGCTGCGCGGCGAGGGGCGTCCCAGCCAGTACGACGATGGCGAACAGTGCGCCGAACACCAAGACCTGCGCCTTCTGCTTGCCCATGCGAGTCCCTCCTTCGTGGCCTTTGTGAGGTTCTTCCAGTCTAGCGCTCCGTCTCTCGCCCGCCCGTCAACGAGGAACGGTCCGGCGGCCGGCAGAACCAGATCGACGCCGCGCCCAGGATCGCCAGGGCGGAGCACATCCAGAGCGTGCCGGCATAGGAACCCGTTCGGTCCGCCGCGGCGCCGGCCAGGGCCGGTCCGAGAGCGCCGATGATGCCGATCAGGAAGAGTCGGGCGCCGGTCGAGCCGACGAACGCCGCCCGGCCGAAGAACCAGCCGAAGACGACGACTTCGCTCGTGTAGGCGAGGCCGTAGCCAACGCCGATGGCGAAGACGCAGGGATAGGCCACGACCGCCGAACTCGCCGACACGAAGAACGACAGGGCGACCGCGGTGAGCAGCAGGGCCAGCGCCAGAACGCGCGTCGGCGCCATGAAGTCCCCCAGCGAGCCGCTCAGCCGGCCGAACAGGCTGGCGCCGACCCGTACGCCCAGGATGGCCGACGCGGCAAGCGTCGTGAAACCGAGATCCTCGAGATGAATGCCGCCGTGAGCGGTCACGACTCGCCACGGCACCGTGTTCGCCAGGGTCGCGAAGGTGGCGATCCAGAACTGCGGAGTGCGCAGGGCCCACAGCAGGGCGCCCTTCGGCGCCGACTCGCCAGCCGCTTCGGCATCGCTGCCCGCCAGCTCTGCCTCCACCGGACGACCCGAGTCCCCGACGTCCGAACCGTCTGCGTCGGCCGGCGGCAGACCGTCGCGACGCTGGCCGATGTCGCTCGGCTTGTTCCGGATGAAGAGAACGGCGATCACCGCGACGAGCAGTGAGATCCCGGCAACGATCCGCCAGCCGACGCGCCAGTCCCAGAACTCGAGCACAAGCCCGGCCGCCGGCGGCCACAGAAAGCCGACGATCGCGGCGCCCGTCAGGATGATCGCCGTCGCGCGTGCGCGATACCTGCGGAACCAGAAGACCGGGATCGTCTGGGCGGGCAGCAGGGTCGAGAAACCGATCCCGATGCCGCCGACGAGCGAGTAGCCGACGTAGAGCTCGGTCACGCTCGAGGCCTGGCTCACCAGCCAGAAGCCGCTGGCCGCGCACAGCGCGCCCGCGGTCACCGTGGCCCGGATGCCCCAGCGACGGATCACCGCCGCCGCGACCGGACTGATCAGGCCGTACGTGAGCGTGAACGCCCCGAAAATCTGACCGATCTCCTGGCGGGTCAGTTCCAGATCGGCGATCAGCGACGACGCGAAGATGCCCAGGCCGTAGTAGGCCGGAGCAATGCCCAGGCCGTAGGTCACGAAACCCACGGCGACCATCGGCCAGCCGTAGAACTTCGGTCGAGGCGCGCGTGAAGCGGTCAAGGCGACAGGTCCCCGGCCTGGCCGGCGCCAGCGGCGGCCGGCGACGAGTCAGGGTATAGATGGCAGGCAACCAGCGCCGGGCCAACCGCTTCGAGCAGCGGCTCCGCGCGGTCGCAGCGGTCGAGCACCCTCGGGCAGCGCGGATGGAAGCGGCAGCCGGACGGCGGGTTGCGGACGCTCGGCACTTCGCCGGCGATCAGGTGGTGCGCCCTCGCCGCCTCGACGATCGGGTCCGGCGTCGGCACGGAGGCCAGGAGCGCCTCGGTGTACGGGTGTCTCGGACGCTCGAACAGTTCGTCGCGCGCGGCGACCTCTACGATCCGGCCCAGGTACATCACGCCGATCCGGTCGCTGATGTGGCGGACGACGGAGAGGTCGTGGGCGATGAAGAGATAGGTCAGACCGAGCCGCTCCTGCAACTCCATCAACAGGTTCAGCACCTGGGCCTGGATCGAGACGTCCAGCGCCGATACCGCCTCGTCGCAGATCAGCAGGTCCGGCTCCAGGGCCAGGGCGCGGGCGATGCCGATCCGCTGGCGCTGGCCGCCCGAGAACTGGTGGGGATAGCGATCGGCCATCGCCGGCAACAGGCCGACCAGGTCGAGCAGCTCGGCGACCCGCTCACGGAACCGGCGGCGGCTCCCGGCGACACCGTGGACCTTGAGCGGTTCGCCGACGATCTCCCGCACCCGCATGCGCGGATTGAGCGAGCCGAAGGGATCCTGGAAGACCATCTGCATGCGTCGCCGCAGCGGCCGCAGCCCCCGCTGGTCGATTCGTGAGATGTCCTCGCCGTCGAAGACGATCCGCCCGGCGGTCGGCTCCTGCATCCGCAGGATCGCCAGCGCCGTCGTCGACTTGCCGCAGCCGCTCTCCCCCACGAGGCCGAAGGTCTCGCCGCGCCGGAGCTCGAAGGACAGGCCGTCGACCGCATTGACGGACCCGACGCGCCGCCGCATCAGCACTCCTTCCGTGACCGGGAAGTGGACCTTCAGATCCTCGACGCGCAGCAGGACGTTGTCCGGACCGTTCACGCGGCCCCTTCCTCGTAGCCGTAGCAGGCCCAGGCCCTGCCGCCGGCTCCGGCTTCAAGCAGCGGCGGCGCCGCGAGGCAACGGTCGCGCACCTGCGGACATCGCGGCGCGAAGGCGCATCCCGCGGGCAGCGCGGCGAGGTCGGGCGGCTGGCCCTCGATCGAGTCGAGGCGGCCGCCGCAGTCACCCTCGAGCCGTGGCACGGAGCGCAGAAGGCCTTGCGTGTACGGGTGCCGCGGTTCCGCGTAGAGGGCCGCCGCGGGACCGCTTTCGACGATCCGGCCGCCGTACATGACGGCCACCCGGTCCGCGTAGCGCGCCACGACGCCGAGGTCGTGCGTGATCAGGATGAGCGCCGAATCCGCCTCCCGCGTGCGCTCCTTGAGCAGTTCGAGGATCTGCGCCTGGACCGTCACGTCGAGCGCGGTGGTCGGCTCGTCCGCGATCAGCAGGCGCGGATGGCAGGCGAGAGCCATCGCGATCATCACCCGCTGCCTCATGCCGCCCGAGAACTGATGCGGGTAGTCGCCGAGCCTCTTCCCGGCATCGGGAATAGCCACGGACTTCAGGTGCTCCACCGCCCGCTCCAGCGCCTCGCGTCTCTTGAGCCCCCGGTGCAGGCGCAGCGGCTCCGCGACCTGACGGCCGATCGTGAGCACCGGATTGAGCGAGGACATCGGCTCCTGGAAGATCATCGCGATCCGGTTGCCGCGGACCGAGCGGATGCCGGCGTCGTCCAGCGCCAGCAGGTCCTTCCCCTCGAAGAGGATCGAGCCGCTCTCGATCCGCCCCGGCTCGGGGATCAGCCGCAGGATGGAGAGCGCGGTGACGCTCTTCCCCGATCCGCTCTCGCCGACGATCGCCAGGGTTTCGCCCGGCGCAACCTCGAGCGACAGCGACGTCACCGCCCTGACCGCGGGCCGGTCGCCGAGGCCGCCGCGAAACGTGACGTTCAGATCCTCGATCCGAAGCAGGGGCTCCTTCACGGCCCGAAGCCCATCTCGCGCTTCATCTCCTGGTCGATCCAGAGCCGCGCGTAGATCGGCCCCGGGCGCACCGCACCGGCCCGCAGCTCGCCGGCGTAGTTCTTCACCCACGGCCACCACGCCGTGTAGATGTAGGGCACGGGCAGCCAGAGGTAGGGCGCCTCGTCGAGCATCTCCTTCGTGATCTGTTTGACGATCCGCTGCCTCTCCGCTTCGTCCCGGGTCAGGAACATCTCGTGGATGCGCCGGTCGAGCTGGGGATTCGACCACATGGACGGGTTCCAGGTCTGGCCGGTAACGAAGTTCTTGCGCAGCGTGGTCGTCGGGTTCACGTGGCCGCTGGCCATCAGGTAACCGGGTCCGTGGGTGCGGGTGGTCATCATCGACAGGTAAGCCGCGTACTCCATGACCTCGATCTCGATCGTCACGCCGATCCTGTCCAGGTAGCTGGCCAGCAGCGGCGCGAGTTCCATCCGCATCGCGTTGTTGGCCGAGACCTGCATCCTGAAGGTGAAGCCGTCGGGGTAGCCCGCCTCGGCGAGCAGGCGTCGCGCTTTCTCGGGCTTGTACTCGAACAGTTCCTGCACGGACGGCGGCATCGCCTCGAGCGGCTCGAAGTAGCCCTCGAAGGCCGGGTGCTGCGGGTAGGCGAACAGCTCCGCGTTGCCGCCGAAGAACAGGTCGACGATCTCGCGCTGGTTCACCGCGAGGTTCATCGCCCGCCGCACTCTCACATCGTCGAACGGCTCCTGGTCGACCCGCATCACCATGAAGGTGCCGCCGGTCGACAGCCACCGCGACCAGCGCAGTTCAGGAGTCGTCTTCTTCAGGTGGTCCACCGCGATCCAGCGGATGTACTCCAGGATGTCCAGCTTGCCCGTGCGAATGGCGGTCAGGTAGGTCGCCTCGTCCTTGATCGTCCGGTAGGTGAGCTCGTCGATGAAGGGGATCTCGTAGCTCTTCCCCCCGATCGTCGTCCGGTCCCAGTAGTCCGGCCTTCGGGCGTAGGTCTGCGAGTTGCCGGGGATGAAGCGCTCCAGCGTGAACGGCCCGGTGCCGGTGACGTTCCGCCAGTCCTTCGCGTCGACACCGGCCAGTTCCCGCGGCACGATCCCCGAGAAGTAGCCGTAGCCGAACCGGTAGTCCCACTCGGCGTTGAACTCGCCGAACTCGAAGACCACCGTGTGGTCGTCCCTGGCCGCGACGCGATCGATGTGGTCGAAGTAGGTCGGGATCGCCTTCGGGCTGTCGCGCAGGCGCTCGTAGCTGAACACGACGTCGTGGGCGTCGAGTTCGCGCGCCTCCATCACGCCGGGCTTGCCCGGGAACATCATGCCGCGCCGGACCTCGATGACCAGAGTCAGCGGGTCCTCCCATTCCCAGCTCGCGGCCACTTCGCCGCGGATCGTCTCGGCGGACAGGTAGGCCTCTGAGACGAATCGCTGGTCGCCGCCCCGGACCGCGGCCTGGTCGAGATCGGCGACGAAGAGCTGCTCGTAGAGCATCCCCGTGTCGTGGTTCTGTTTCCAGTTCCAGTCCGTCGTGTCCCAGGACAGGGCCGACAGGGTGACGTAGACCGTGCCGACGTTCAGCTCGCCTCCGTAGCGGGGCGGCTCCACCGGCGCCGGGCCCGGCTCGAAGGAGAGGTCGCCCATGTCCGTGCCGCCGGACGGCGCAGACGGATGGCGGTCCGGACCGCCGCCGCAGCCGCCCAGGAGCAGGACGAGAACCGCGGGGAGGATCGCCGGCTTCACGTTCACGCAATACGATCTCATGTCGTTCAGGTCCCCCGCATTCGTGGATCGAGCAGGTCGCGCAGCGCATCACCGAAGACGTTCGCAGCGTAGACCACGACCGTCAGGCAGATGCCCGGCGCCAGCGCCAGCCACGGCCCCAGGTAGAGGTAGGTGCGGCCGTCGCCGGAGAGCATCCCGCCCCAGGTCGGCGCCGGCGGCGGCACGCCGAGGCCCAGAAACGAAAGCGCCGCCTCCGACAGGATGACGGCGCCGACGCGCGTGGTGAAGAGCACGATGACGACCGGCATCACGTTGGGCAGGATGTGCCGGCGCAGGATGTGGAACGTCCCCGCGCCGATCGACTGCGCGGCGTGGGTGTAGACGTGCTCGCGCACCGAGGTCACCGCGCCGCGGACGATGCGCGAGCCGGCGATGCCGTAGAGAAGCCCCAGGATGATCACGATCTGGGTGATCCCCGGGCCGACCACCGAGACGATGACGATCAGGAGCACCAGGTCGGGGAAGGTCATCCAGGCATCGACCAGGCGCTGGGTCAGCATGTCGAACCAGCCGCCGAGGTAGCCCGTGAGCACGCCGATCACGATCGACACGACGGTCGCCAGCGCGGCCGCGCAGAAGCCGACGATCATCGACAGGCGGGCGCCCATCAGGACCCTCGAGAACAGGTCGCGCCCCAGGTGGTCGGTGCCGAGCAGGAACTGGCGGGACGGCGGCTCGAGCCGATGCGCCAGATCGGTCTCGTTGATGCCGTAGGGAGCGATCACGCCGGCGAAGATCCCGGAAAGCAGGAAGATCGCGAAGACCACCGCGCCAGCGGCGCCCAGCGGCTTGGTCCGGAACAGGCGGACGAGGAAGCGCCGCCAACCCGACTGCTGGCGCCCCGGCAGGGCGCCTGGAGCGGCTGCGGCGACGGTGGTCACGCCGCGATCATCCGTAGCGAACCTTGGGATCGAGCCATCCGTAGCTCAGGTCGACGAGCAGGTTGATCAGCAGCACCGCGACGCCGACGACCAGGAAAACGCCCGAGATCACCGGATAGTCCCGCTCGTAGACGCCCTCGAGCAACAGCAGCCCCATGCCCGGAATGACGAAGATCTGCTCCATGACCACGGTGCCGCCAATGAGAAGCGGCGCCTGCAGCCCGATCAGGGTGACGACCGGGATCAACCCGTTCTTCAGCGCGTGCTGGACGACGACGGCACGTTCCCGCAGCCCCTTGGCGCGGGCCGTGCGCACATAGTCCTGGCGCATCACCTCGAGCATCATCGTCCGGGTCATCCGCATCGTGACCGCGGACATCGAGAGTCCGAGCAGGATCGCCGGGACGATCAGGTGCGTGAGGTTCGCGATCGGATCGACGAGAAACGGCGTGTACTCGAGCTCCGGCGCCCAGCGCCACCAGACGGAGGGAAACACCATGACCAGGGTGCCGAGCCAGAACCCCGGGATGGCCAGCATGACGAGGGAGAACGACCGCGCGGTGTAGTCGAGCGCGGAGTCCTGCCGGGTGGCCGAGAAGATGCCGATCGGCACCGCGACCGACAGAGCGACGACCAGCGCCAGCAGGCCGAGCTCGAACGTCACCGGCAGCCGCGTCAGAATCTGTTCCGCCACCGGCGTGCTGCGCCACAGCGACTGACCGAGATCCCCTCGCAGCGCGTTGCCGGCCCAGCGCACGTACTGCGAGGCCATCGGCTGATCGAGGCCCATCGCCGCCTCGAGCGCCTCCCGGTCCATGCTCGTCGAGACGTCGTTCTGCGCCAGCATCAGGTCGATCACGTCGCCGGGAATGACCCGCATCGACACGAAGACGATCAGGCTGGCGAAGAACAGCGTCGGCACCATCGCCAGCAGACGCCGCAGGATGTATGTCTTCATGGGAAGGTGTCAGAGAATACAGGCGCGCGGAACCTCCTGGGGACACCGGCGTCCCCGAAGGGCGACAGACGGCCGGTTAACCTCCGCGAACAGCCATGCTCGCGCTAGCCCCAACTCCGCTTCGTCTCTGGCGGACAGCCTCCCCGGGGGCCGTTCTCTGCGTCCTCACCCTCGGAGTTGCGCTTCCGCCCGCCTCGCACGCTCAGGCGACGCCTTCCCGCGAGGACCGCCGGCCCGACGCCGACGGTCTCTCCGTGGCCCTGGCCGGTTCCTGGGTCCGAAACGAGGAACTGAGCGAAGACCCGTTGCCGGGCCCGCCGAGCGACTTCATTGGAGGCTTCGCGCCGGAAGGGCTACGCCGGTTTGCCGACGACCTCGCGGGCCGCCGCGGCAGCGTCGAGATCGAGTTTCCGGGGCGGGACGTTCTGATCACGAACGCCGTGAGCGAGAGAGTCCGGCTTCCGACGGACGGCTTGCCCAGGGCCGGCAGAACCAACAACGTGAGCAGGGCCTTGATCGCCGGGAACTCGCTGGAGATCGTCACAGCCGGAGCGAATCAGGCCTGGCTCTGGATCGAGACGTTCTACCGGCAGGGCGACCGTCTGGTCCACCTGACCGAAACCCAGAACTTCTCGATCCCGGACCTGCGTTTCCGTACCGTGTACGACCACGCGGACGGCCTGCCGCCCCCGGCGCCGGCGGTCAGGGCCGCACCGTCGGCAGGGACGGCCGCGGTTCGCATCGTGCCCCCACGACGACCCTACCGCGGACTGCTCGCTGGTCCGGTCGACGTCCAGACCCTGGTCATCGACCCGCTCATCCGGTCGGTCGAGTTCTTCCTCGACGAAGCCCGCGTGAAGCAGGCCAGGAAGGCGCCCTTCAGGGCCCGGATCCGCCTCGACGACCCTCCGAGACCGCAAACGCTGGAAGTCCGGGCCTACCGCGACCCGGGAGGGTTCGCCGGCGCCGACCGCATCGTTCTCAACCGTCTCGACTCGCCGTTTGGAGTTCGCATTGCAGGGATTCGATCTGAAGGCCCGGACGACGAGGCGCTTCACGTCGCGGCGAACGTCTCCGTGCCGCGCACCGCGGCGCTGGAACGGGTCGCGTTCTATCGCGGCGACCATCCGGTGGCGACCTTCGACGACCTCGACGCGGCCGCGAATCGCGGCGAAGCACGGACCATTCCGGTGAGCGCGCTGATCGAAGGCATCTCGCCCGGTGATTTCGTACGCGTCGTTGCCCGGCTCGCCGACGGCCGGGAGATGGAGGACGCCGAGCTCCTCCAGGGCGCGGAGCACCGCAGCGAAATCGATGTGCAGCTCGTGCAACTCCAGGTCCTCGTCGTGGACCCCAAGGGCAATCCGGTAGGCGACCTGAAAGCGGCCGACTTCGAGATACGCGAGAAGGGAGCGTGGCGCCCGGCCGAGAACCTGCACGTCTCGGATGACGTCCCTCTGGTTCTCGGAGTCGCGATCGACTCCTCGGAGAGCATGCACTTCGTGTGGCGCCAGTTGCACGATGTCGTGCGGGTTTTCTTCGACGGCGCCCTGGCAGTGGACGATCGAGCGTTCCTGGTCGACTTCGACGACACGGTTCGGGCCGTCCAGCCGCTGACCGCCAGCCGGCCTCTTCTCAAGGCCCGGCTCCATCGGCTGCTTGCCCAGGGGGGCACGGCACTGAACGACGGGCTCCTCTTCTCCCTTCTCCAGTTTCGAAACGAACCGGGCCGTCGGGCCTTGATCGTCGTCACCGACGGCGACGACCACCACAGCCGGGCGAAGCGCGCCCAGGTCACCGAGTACGCGGAACGAGTCGGCGTTCCGATCTACTTCATCGCTCTCGGCTGGGACAGACCCAGGGGCCCCCTGATCAAGAGACTCAGCCGGCAAACGGGCGGCCGCCTGTTCCGAATCCACCCGGGCCAGTCGCGGACCGCTCTGGGCCGCGAGATGCGGCTGGTCTTCGACCAGATCAACGAAGACCTGCGTCACCAGAGTGTGTTGACCTACTACACCGAGCAGTCGCCTGGAGCGGGCGTCGAGCCGGAGGTGCGCACGAAGCGCAGGGGTCTCACAGTGAAGAGCGTCCTGCCGCTCGAAGCGCTCCGATAGAGCCGCCGCGTGATCACGACCGCCATCCTCGCGACGGTGCTCGCGACGGCGATCATCTCGGGCGTGCTCGGCATGGCCGGAGGCCTGGTGCTCATGGCCGTGCTCGCGAGCCTCCTCCCCGTGAGCGGCGCGATGATCCTGCACGGCGCCGTGCAGGCGGCATCGAACGGCGCGCGGTTCCTGTTTCTGCGGGACCGCATGATGTGGGGCGTCCTGCCCTGGTACAGCGCGGGCGCCGCTCTTTCGGTCCTCGTGTTCGTATCGCTCGTGGTCGTTCCCGACCCGGCCCTGGTGCTGGTCCTGGTCGGCTCCTTCCCGTGGCTCGCCCGGCTGCTGCCGACGCTGCGAGGGCTGGACGTGCGCAACGCCAGGACCGCCATCGCCTGCGGCGCGACGGTGACCGCCGCGCAACTCCTGGCCGGCGCCTCCGGGCCCCTGCTGGACGCCTTCTACCTCGAGACGGACGTGGACCGGCGCACGATCGTCGCCACGAAGGCGTTCACCCAGACCGTCGGCCACCTCCTGAAGATCGGCTACTACGTCTGGGTTTCGCGCACCGTCCTCCATGAGCTCCCCGGAAGCGTGCCCACGCCCTGGTTGATCGCCGGAGGCATGGTCCTCGCCGTCGCCGGCGCCCGCATCGGCACGCTTCTGCTCGCCCGGCTCGACGACCGGCAGTTCAGGCGTGTCACCGGACCGGTGATCCTCGTCCTTGGAGCCGTGTGCGTCGTGCAGGGGGTACGCGAACTGCTGCCCGGCTGAGGACCGGGTGCGCCGCAGCCAGTTCCGTTGGCCTGTATCCTGCAATCATCCTCTTTCCCACCTCAACATGACCAGGAACAACGACAACCGGAGCCGGCGGCGCCCGGGCCGCGTCCGATCGGCAGCACTGATCGCCAGCGTCCTGGGCTGCGCCCTCCTCTTGCCGGCCGGGAACCCGGCAGGCGCCCAGGAACCGGCCGCCCGGGAACAACCCTCGACGCCGGTCAGGGTCGATCCGGTCGTCGCCGTCCCGGGCATCTGGATTCGCGACGAACGGCTGAGCGAGGATCCGATCGAGAAGCTCGAGGAGACGTACGGTCAGACCTTTGGCGGCGGCCCCGGACGCTCCCAGGGCGCTACTCCCGGCAGCGGCCCTACCGGCGGCTTCGGCCGGGGCGGCCAAGGGGGTTTCGGCGGCGGCCGGGGAGGATTCGGCCGCGGACGCGGCGGTGCCCCGGCCGGCAACCAGGATGGACCGTCGACGATGCGGGAGATGGCGCGGGAGCTCGCGGAGCAGCTCGACGTCCTCATGATCCAGATCGACGACCCGCAGCTCCTGATCCGCAACGCCAGGCGGGAAGACCGCGTCCTCTTCCTCGACGGACGCGAGATCGCGGACGGCTTCGGCGGCCGCAGCCGAGCCCGTCTCGTCGGCGACTCGCTCGAAGTGGAGACCTCTTCCCTGGGCCGCCAGCGGATCGAGACCTTCTACCTGGAAGGCGATCAACTCGTGCTCGTGACCGACCTTCAGGGCGGACGCTTCGCCGACCTCTCGTTCCGTACGGTCTACGAGCGCTCGGGCGACGCTCCCCCGTCGCCGACGTCCACGACCACGGCGCGCGCCGCCGGCTCCACGCCGCGACCAGCGGACGACGGTTTCAATCGGGCGGACTACCTGCCGCCGGTCAGCGGCAACTCGGAGCGCCGCTCCGAACGCACCGACACCGCTCGCAGCGCCCGGCCGGCGACGATCCGCATCCTCCCGCCCGAGAAGGGTCACCGGGAACTCCTGAGCGGCCGGGTACTGATCCAGACGCTGACCATCGACCCGCAGATCGCCGTCGTCGAGTTTCTCCTCGACGGCGAGGAGGCGGACCGCTCGACCCGGCCACCCTTCGAGGCCCGGATCAGACTCGGCGACCCGCCTCGCGAGCAGACGATCGAGGTGCGGGCGACCAGCGCCCGGGGCGCCCACGCGGGAACCGACAGGATCGTTCTGAACCGCCTCGATCCTCCGTTCGCGGTGCGCATCGCCGGAATCGCTCCGGCCGAGCTCGGCGGCCAGCCGGCGGTCCGGGTCGAGGCCGGCATCTCCGTGCCGCGCTCCGAGGCCCTGGACCGGGTCGAGTTCTACCGCACGGACCGGCTTGTCGCTTCGTTCGACGACTTCGAGGGTGAGGCCGGGCCGAGCGGCGTGCGCTCGGTGGCGGCCGACATCCCGACCTCCGGAGTCACGCCCCAGGACTTCGTCCGGGTCGTGGCGCGCCTGGGAGACGGCCGGGAACTGGAAGACGTCGAACTGCTCCAGGGCGCCCAATTCCAGGCCGAGGTCGACGTCCAGCTCGTCCAGCTCCAGGTGCTGGTGGTGGACCGGAACGGCAACCCGGTCGGCGATCTCACACCCGAGGACTTCGAGGTCCGCGAAAACGGCCAGCGGCGCCAGGTCGAAACCCTCTACGTCTCCAACGACATCCCCCTGTCCCTGGGTCTGGCGATCGACTCCTCCGGCAGCATGGAGCCGATCTGGCGCCAGACCAACGCGATCGCCGAGGCGTTTCTCAATGGCGCCCTGACCTGGCGCGACCAGGCATTCCTGGTCGACTTCGACTCGACGCTCCGCTTGATCCAGCCACTCACCGGCAGCAAGCCGATGCTGGCGCGGGGCCTGGAACGCCTCTTCCCTCAGGGCCAGACCGCCCTGTACGACGCAATCCTGTTCTCCCTGCTCCAGTACGGCGAAACACCCGGCCGCCGCGCCCTGGTCGTCGTCACCGACGGCTTCGATTCGAACAGCCGGTCAGACCCGACGCGGGCGATCGACTTCGGCAAGCGGCTGGGAGTCCCTGTCTACGTCGTCGCCATGCGCTCCATCGGCTTCGGCCCGACGACGATGGAGGACGCGAACCTCCGCAACAGCATGCGCCTGATCACCGGTCCCACCGGCGGCCGACTGTTCCAGATCGAGTCGATCGACCAGATGGCCAGCGTGTTCGGCCACATCGAGGACGAGTTGAGGCGCCAGTACGTCCTGACGTACTACAGCCAACGGCCCTTCGGCGCCGCCATCGAACCGGAAGTCCGGATGACCCGGAGGGGACTCAGGGTGAGGAGCGCACTGCCGCTCGATGCGATCGAGTAGCGGAGGCGGCGACGCCCCGATGACGAGCCCTGATCGAGCGTGGGTGGAGCCCGCCAGGTTGGCGGCCGTCGCGACACTGGCCCTGGCGACCCTTCTGCCAGCGCCGGGCGCGGGCCAAGTCTGGAGCGACCGGCTGCTCGGCATTCCGGGCGTCCGCGAGGACCTGCCGTTCTCCCTGCTTCTCGGCCCATGGGTCAGGAACGACTCGTACAGCGAGCATCCGGTCCGCAAGATCGACGCCCTGGGCCTTGACTCGGAGGACGACCTGTCCAGGATGCGCCTGGTGGCGCAGGCGATCGCCGAGAGCAACGCCACCCTCATGATCCGGATTCTCGAGAACGACGTGGTGCTGCTCGACAGCCGTGGCAGCACGCTTACCCTTCCGTACAACGGCAGGCAGCGGCGCCTCGGCGGCGGCTTCAGGGGGCAGGTCCTCGAGGCCGCCGATGCGCTCACGATCGAAATAGTCGCCCCCGACGAGCGGCAGGTCGACACGTTCTTTCGGGAGCGCGAGTGGCTCGTGCGATGGACGGACATCGAACCGCGCGGCCTGCCCCCGTTCCAGATCGACACGGTCTACGAGCGGCCGGGACCGCCGCCCGACCCGGACTCTGTCGTGACCGAGCCACGGGCCGCCATCCGCATCGTGCCGCCTGAACGCGGCTACGGCGAACTGCTCAGCGGCCGGGTCGAGATCCAGACCCTGATCATCGACCCACGGATCGTCGAAGTCGAGTTCTTTCTCGACGACGAGAGAGTCAGGCGCGTCCGAAAGCGACCCTTCGGGACTCGCATCCGCCTCGCTGATCCGCCTCGCCGGCAGGAGCTCGAAGTCCTCGCCTACGGCGAGAACCAGGTGTATCTCGGCAGTGACGAGTACCCGCTCAACGAGGTTGACCGGCCCTTCGCCGTCCGCATCGCGGCCATGGGCAGTCTTCAGGTAGACGAAAACGCCGCCATCCGGGTCGCGGCATCCCTTCGCTGCCCCGCACCGCGACGCTGGAGCAGGTCGACTTCTACCGGAGCGACCTCCCCGTCGAGGCCGTGCGCGACTTTGGCCCGCAGGCTGCCGCCGGCGCCGCGCGCACGATTCAGGTCGAGGCGTTGATCGACGGCGGTCTCCCCGACGACTTCATCCGCGTCGTGGCGACGCTGGCCGACGGCCGCCAGCGCGAAGACGCGCAACTCCTCCACGGCGCCGACTACCACAGCGAGATCGACATCCAATTGGTCCAATTCCAGGTGCTGGTAACGGACCGCGACGGCAATCCGGTGAGCGGGCTTTCACCCGAGGACTTCGAGATACGCGAGAACGGCCGGGGGCGCCCCGCGGTCGCCCTCCACACCGCCTACGACGTGCCCCTCGTTCTCGGGCTCGCGATCGATTCGTCGGACAGCATGCTGCCTACCTGGAGTCGGCTGAAGTACATCGCGCGGAGCTTCCTCGCGAGCGCGGTCACGCCGGGCGACCGGGCCTTCCTGGTCGACTTCGACGACACGGTACGGCTCGTCCAGCCGCTGACCTGGGACCGACCCCTGCTGTCCGAGCGACTCGACCGCCTGATCCCGATGGGCGGCACGGCCCTGAACGATGGACTCCTCTTCTCCCTCCTCCAGTACCGCAGCGAGCCCGGCCGGCGGGCTCTGGTCGTCATCTCCGACGGCGCCGACCAGCACAGCCGCTCCCGTCCCGAGCAGTCCAGCGACTTCGCGGAGCGGCTGGGCCTGCCGATCTACTTCATCGAGCTGGACAACTCCCGGCCGGGGAACTCGGGCACTGCCGTCATTCGCCGCAACCGCGAGCGACTCCGGCGCATCGCCGAAGAGACGGGAGGACGCCTCTTCCACCTGGAGCTCCACGGCGACACGCGCTGGTGGGCCGAACCGATCGAACAGGTCTTCGAGCAGATCGAGGCGGACCTGCGGCACCAGCACGTGCTGACGTACTACAGCGACCAGCCTCGCGGGGCGCCGGTCGAGCCCGAGATCCGGATGACCCGGCGAGATCTGAAACTGCGGAGCGCGGTGCCTCTCGAGGCGATCGACTAGGGCGGGCCAGAGAGAAACCGGATGAACACGGCCGACCCAGACCAGACCCACGCCACCAAGACGATGGTCGCGGCCGCACTTGCCCTGGTGACCTGCATAGCGCTCCCGGGGCCGGCAAGGGCCCAAGCGCCCTCGGCCGGCGAGAAGAAGCCCCCCGATTCCTCTGCTCAACCCACACAGGCGAAACCAGCGCCTTCACCTGATTCCTTCCAGAACGACGCGGCGGAGCACCGCAGCCAGCCGACCGCCATTCGCATCATTCCGCCCAGCCGCGGACATCGCGAGCGGCTCAGCGGCCGCATCGAGATCCAGACCCTGATCATCGATCCATCGATCGAGACCGTTGAGTTCCTCCTCGACGGTAGCCGAACACGGCGCGTCACGAAGAAGCCCTACACGACCCGTGTGAAACTTGCCGATCCGGCCCGCGAGCAAGCGCTCGAAGTCCGGGGCTACGACGCTCAGGGCCAGCACCTGGCCAAGGACAGCATCGTCCTGAACCGCGTCGACACGGCGTTTGCCGTCCGCATCGCGGAGATCCGCCGCGTGGAGGTGGGCGACTACGCAATGGTCCGTGTCGAAGCTGCTGTCTCCGTACCGCGGTCCGCAAGCCTTGAACGGGTCGAGTTCTACCGGGGCCAACACCTGGTCGAGGCCCTGCGCGACTTCGACGAGGAAGCGGCTCTTGAGGCTCCTCGCATGATCGCGGTCGAGAGCCTGATGGAGTTGGCGGCCGCCGACAACTTCGTTCGCGTGGTGGCGAAGCTCGCCGACGGCCGCGAGTGGGAGGACGCGGAACTTCTGCAGGGCGCCGACTACAGGGGCGAGATCGACGTCCAACTGGTTCAGCTCCAGGTGCTGGTCACGAACCGCCAGGGCAATCCCGCAAGCGACCTGGAGCCGGACGACTTCCAAGTCTGGGAGAACGGTGAGCAGCGTCCCGTGGAGGGTCTGCACCATGCCGGCGATGTCCCGCTCGTTCTGGGTCTCGCGCTCGATTCTTCGAAGAGCGTGCTGCCCATCCGCAGGCACTTGATCGACCTGTCCGCGAGTTTTCTCGAAACCGCCTTGTCGTCGGGCGACCGCGCCTTCCTGGTCCACTTCAACCAGACTGTGCGCGTGCTCCAACCTCCGACCGGTCACAAGCAGCTACTCACGAGTCGATTGAACTACGTCGACCCGAAGGGTGGTACCGCGCTCAACGATGCGATCCTCTTCTCCCTGCTGCAGTACCGTGCCGAGCCGGGTCGCCGCGCCCTGGTCGTGGTGACGGACGGCTTCGACGAACACAGCCGGTCCGAACCGAACCAATCCGCCGACTTCGCCGAACGCCTGGGCCTTCCGATCTACTTCATCCAACTGAATCGGTCGAACACCAGGGACCTCGTCAACCGAGCACGGGGCATGTCCCACTCCGCCACCAGCAGGCTAAGAGAACACCGGAGAGCCCGGCAGCACCTCCTGCGGATCAGCGAGCAGACCGGCGGACGACTCTTCACGATCGAGCTCTTTACTGGAAGTGCTCCCTGGACCGAGCAGCTCAAGCAGGTCTTCGACCAGATCCAGGACGATCTGAGGCGCCAGTACGTGCTCACCTACTACAGCAGCCAGCCGCCTGGCGTCGCCATCGTGCCGGATGTCCGGGTGACCCGGCGCGGACTCACGCTGCGAAGCGCGGTACCGCTCGAGTAGACGGCATGAGAGTCCTCCCGTAAGAGCTGCCATGCGATTCCGAACCGGCCATGCCGTTCCAGCGCTCCTCGCCTTGATGGTCTGGTGTTCCAGCCCGCAGCCCACGGACGCCCAAGGGGGGCGCGGCCGGGGAGGGAGTGTCACCAACACGAGCGTTCCTCCCGGCAACCTGCTTGGCCCCTGGATGCGGAACACAGAGCTCAGCGAAGATCCGTTAGCCGAGATTGCCGGTGCATGGCCCGAACCGGAGCTGGTTCCGCGAGTCCTGCGGGAACTCATCGGGAGCCTCAACGACCGCCTCGCAACGGTCCTGATCAAGGTCAATGGGGATGTGGTCGTGCTCATGGACGGCCGGGGCGAGTTCAGGTCCTTTCGTCCGGAGGAGGTGGGTGAGCGGCTAAGTCGCCGCCGTCTCTCGCCCTCCCCGTACGCGACGGTGACGCCCGACGGCCTCCGGATCGAGACCTTCATCTCCGCCGGGTGGGCCAGAACCGACGACTTCGCGCGGCAGGACGACAAGCTCGTCCGAACGACAGCGATTCTGGGCGGCTCGACTCGCGCGCTGGAAGTCCGCACGGTCTACAACCCGGTGGGGAGCGACCACCCCTCCGTCTCCCAATCCCCGGGCACCGCAGGTCCATCCGCGCGGGCAGCCGTGATCCGGATCCTGCCGCCCGAGCGCGAGTATCGCGAACTCTTGAGCGGCAGCGTCCAGATCCGGACCCTGGTCACCCATCCGGGCATCCGAATGGTCGAGTTCCTGCTGGACGGCACGCCGGCACAGCGGACACGGAGACGGCCCTTCAAGGCGCGGCTCGACCTGGCGGACCCGCCGCGAGAACAGATGCTCGACGCCCGCGCCTACGATGCCGAAGGAAGGTTGGTCGCCGGCGAAAGGACAATCCTGAACCGGGTCGATACGCCCTTCGGCGTCCGCATCACCACCATCCGGGGTGAGGAGATAAACGGCAGCCCCGCGGTTCGGGTCGTAGCCGACATCCTGATGCCGCGATCCGCAACTCTCGAGAGAGTGGACTTCTACCGCAGCGAGAGTCTAATTGCGACGCGCGACGACTTCGACTCGGGCACCGGCGCCGGTACGGCCAGAAGGACCCAGGTCGAAGCGCTGATCCAGGACGTATCGACGCACGATTTCGTGCGAGTAAGGGCCAGGCTGGCCGACGGTCGCGAGCTGGAAGATGCCGAACTCCTCAAGGGCGCCGAGTACCAGGATGAGATCGATGTCCAACTGGTCCAGCTTCAGGTACTGGTCGTGGACGGCCGGGGCGATCCGGTCCCGGACCTCAAGCCGGACGACTTCGAAGTTCGTGAAGGCGGCGTAGAGCTTCCCGTGGAGGCACTCTTCACCGCAACCGACGTCCCCCTGGTTCTGGGGTTTGCGATCGACTCATCGGAGAGCATGCTGCCCATCTGGCGCCAGTTGAGGCATGTGGCCTCCGCCTTCCTCGAACAGACCCTGACGCAGAAGGACAATGCCTTCCTGGTCGACTTCGATCGGGCGGTACGGCTGCTGCAACCCCTGACCGGCAACAAGGCTCTGCTCGCGGGCTGGCTGGATCGGGTTACACCCTGGGGAGGCACCGCTCTGAACGACGGCATCCTGTTCTCGCTGCTGCAGTACGGAGACGAACCCGGCCGTCGTGCTCTGGTCATGGTCACGGACGGCGCCGACCTCCACAGCCGCCAACGGCCGGAAGACCCGGCAGACCTCGCGCGCCGGCTGGGGCTTCCGATCTACTTCGTCGAAATGGACAATCCCCTCACGGAGCTCGTGAAGGGGCCCGACGGGATGCCCCTGACCCGGCGGAACAGCCACCCGCGGGCACGAAAACGGATCCGTCGAATCAGCGAAGAGACGGGAGGCCGGCACTTCCACATCGACCCCCTCGCCGAAGATCCACCCTGGACCGAACGGATCGCGCGGGCATTCGACCAGATCGAGGAAGACCTGCGTCACCAGCACGTGCTGACCTACTACAGCAGCCAGCCCCGCGGCGCCCCGATCAGACCCGATATCCGAGTCACCCGCCGTGACCTCAAGCTGCGAAGCGTCGTGCCGCTGGAGGCCATCGAGTAGCGGCGCCGGTGTGGTGCCAGGCTCCTGGCTCGCCAGGAGTCTTACTGACCGCCTCCGCCAGCCGCCGCCTCCCGCTCCTGGGCGCGGGCGCCGGAGAGAATGTTCGTCAGGCCGTAGTTCCCCTCGTGGCAGGCGTACTCGAAGATCGGGTCCTCGGTTCGGGCGAGCCGGATCATCATCGTCCACGGCAGGACCCAGGTCGCTTCGTCCTCGTAGGTGATTTCCCACTCGAGCACGTCCGGTCCGGTGCGGGTGAAGCGCTCGACCACGTTGAGACTCTCCGTCGCCCGGCCGCTTGAGCCACCACCCGCGGAGTAGTTCTTCGTCTCGACCACCAGCGTGTCGCCCTCGAACCAACCGCGCGAGTTGCCGTGCCAGAGCCGCAGGTCGTCCGGAAGCGGCGCCTGCTCCGAGAGGGGAATGACCCGCACGTCGTGGATCAGCTCCTGCAAGATCGCGACGTGGTCGCCGGTCTGGAAGAACTGGAAGTAGCTGTTGTAGCCGGCCAGCGTGTTCGGCACGCCGAAGGTGATGCAACGCACGCCGAGCGTCATGTCCTCGGGGCCGGCGGGGACCTCATCGCCATAGGCCACGGCCGCCCGCATGCGTTCCATGGCCCGTTCCGTCAGCGCCGGAATGCGGCCGTTCGGCGGGTCGATCACGAGGGACGTGCGGTTGTCCAGTTCCCGGTCGACGAGCCAGAACGAGTTGTAGTTCCCGGTGACCTGGTCGAAACCCCGGAACTCGGGATCCTCGAGCACCCGCTGGATCAGGTAGTCACCGAGCAGATCGCCGGCCTGGGACCCTTCCCTGATCTCCTCGAGCCGGCGCTTGAGGTCGGCCAGCTCCTCGTCCGTCAGGGTCGCCTTGTTGCCAAAGGCCTCCGGCCGCTCGAGCGGGGTAGCGCTGTTGTTGGCCCAGATGCCCTGGAAGTCGGGGTGCCCGTCGGCCGTGCGTGGCGTGGCCCACTCCTCCGCTGCGAGTACGCCGCCGGCCAGGAACAGGATCAGGAACAACGGTGTCAGAACACGGCCCGAACAACATCTCGGCATCGTTTCCGCCTCCTCGGTTGACTCACCGGTCAGTATACGAGCGGGCGGGTATCCTCCCCGCGCCAATCTCAACGGAGAACACCGCCATGCAGCTCAGCCAGTCCGTAGCGGTCGAACGTCACGAGGAGCCGGGACTCGGCGTCGTCGGCGCGATCTGGATCGACAACCCGCCGGTCAACGCGCTGAGCCAGCACGTACGTGAGGGGCTCGCGGCCGCCGTGCCTGCAGTGGCCGACGACCCGGAGATGCAGGCCGCGGTCATCGTCTGCCGCGGCCGGACATTCATCGCCGGCGCCGACATCCGAGAATTCGGCAAGCCGCGCCTGCCCCCGGACACGAACGAAGTCCGCCGAATGATCGAGAAGTCGCCCAAGCCGTTCGTGGCCGCCATCCACGGCACCGCGCTGGGCGGCGGACTGGAAATGGCGATGGCCTGCCACTTTCGGGTCGCCGACGCGAAAGCGCGCCTCGGCCTCCCCGAAGTCAAGCTCGGCATCCTGCCGGGCGGCGGCGGCACCCAGCGGCTGCCGCGGCTGATCGGCGTACCGCGGGCGCTAGAGATGGTCACGAGCGGTGAGCACATCACCGCCGCCGAAGCGCTGGACCTCGGCCTGATCGACGGCGTCGTCGACGGCCTGGCAAGCACGAGCCTGGCCGTCGGCGCCTTCCGCTTCGCGCTCCGCGCCGTGGCGGAAGGTCGCGGCCTGCCCCGCGTCCGGGACATCGAGAGCCATCGCGACGCCGTGCGCGAGAGCCCCGGCATCTTCGACGACTTTCGCCGTCGCATCGCCCGCAGGACCCGCGGCTTCAACGCCCCCGAAGCCTGCATCCGGTGCATCGAGGCAGCGGCGGAACTGCCCTTCGACGAGGGCCTCCTGCGCGAGGCCGAACTGTCGCGTCAGCTCCACGCGGATCCGCAGTCCCGCGCCCAGCGCTACTACTTCTTCGCCGAGCGCGCCGCGCGGAAGATCCCCGACATTCCGCCGGACACGCCGGTGCGCGAGATCGCCAGGGTCGGCGTGCTCGGTGCCGGCACGATGGGCGGCGGCATCTCGATGGCCTTCGCCAACGCCGGGTTCCCGGTTCAGGTCGTCGAGCAGAACCGCGACGCTCTCGACCGGGGCCTCGCCACAGTGCGGAGCAACTACGAACGCAGCGCGTCGCGAGGACGCTTCACGGCCGACCAGGTCGAGGAGCGGATGGCGCTGCTCGACGGCGACACGGACCAGGACGCACTCGCCGAATGCGATCTCGTGATCGAAGCGGTGTTCGAGGACATGGACCTGAAGAAGCGCGTCTTCGGCCAGCTCGACCGGATCGCGAGGCCCGGCGCCCTGCTCGCGACGAACACGTCCTACCTGGACATCAACGAGATCGGCGGCGTCACCGGCCGGCCCGAGGACGTCGTCGGCATGCACTTCTTCAGCCCCGCGAACGTCATGAAGCTCGTCGAGGTCGTGCGCGGCGAGAGGTCCGCGCCCGACGCGATCGCGACCGCGATGGCGATCTCCCGGACGATCGGCAAGGTGCCGGTCCTGGTCGGTGTCTGCCACGGCTTCGTCGGCAACCGGATGCTCTTCCAGCGCCGCCTGCAGGCCGACCGGATGGTGCTCGAGGGAGCGACTCCCTGGGACATCGACCGCGTGCTCTACGACTTCGGCATGCCGATGGGGCCGTTCCGCATGAGCGACCTGGCCGGCCTGGACGTGGGGTGGAACGCGGCGACCTCGTCGTCCAGCACCTTGCGCGAGATGCTCTGCGAACGGGACCGCCGCGGCCAGAAGACGGGGCGCGGCTACTACATCTACGACGCCGCGACGCGCGCCGCGGCACCCGATCCGGAGGTCATGGACCTGGCCCGCGAACTGGCCGGGCGGCTCGGCATCGAACAGCGCGAGATCGACGACGAGGAGATCCTGAACCGCTGCCTGCTCTCCTCGGTCAACGAGGGAGCGAAGATCCTGGAAGAAGGCATCGCGATCCGCGCCAGCGACATCGACGTGATCTGGATCAACGGCTACGGCTGGCCGGTCTACCGTGGCGGTCCCATGTTCTGGGCCGACGAGTTCGGCCTCGACCGCATCGTCGACATCCTCGACGACTACGCTGCCCGCTTCGATGCCGACCAGTGGCGGGCGGCAGCGCTGCTTCGCGAAGCGGCAGCCGGCGGCGGGCGGCTCAGCGGCTAGCGGCGCGACGATCGGCGTCGGGCTCACCCGCCCGCTCCGGGCCAGAGGGGAGGGGTCCCAGCGGACGTTCGCGCTCGGAGGAGGATGGAGGGGGGTGCGCTCACTTCACTTCGCTCGCTCCGGTTGGGTGTTGCCTTCTGTGGTGTCGTCGCGCGTCGCTCGCTTCGAGCCCGCTGGGACCCCTCCCCTCTGGCCCTGCGCAGGCTGGACGGTCTCGGTGTGGCCGCTGCTACTGTTCCCCGATGCTTGGCCGGAGGCGTCGTCGGGGTTTGAGGTGGCTACCAGTCGGGCTTACGATGGCGATCGGGGGCACCGCTTCGGGGCAGGGACCCGCAGACACGGACTGGCTGGTCGTGACTGGCAACAACGCGAGCCAACGGTACGCGCCGCTTGGGCAGATCGATCGGGACAACTTCGGAGAACTCGAGGTCGCCTGGCGTTGGTCGTCGCCGGACAACGAGTTGATGACCGGGGATGGTGAGACGACGGGGCGGCGCATGGTGCCCCGGAACCATGAGGCGATTCCGATCAAGGTCGGCGGCCGGCTCTATGTGACGACGGGCTATGGCCAGATCGCGGCAGTCGACATCGAGGATGGAACGAGCCTCTGGACCTACGACCCTCAGGCCTACGTTCATGGCCGGCCGACGAATCTCGGCTTCACGCATCGCGGGGCCGCGTACTGGAACGATCCGGACCTTCCCGGCGAAGGCGGCCGGCTCGTCTGGGCGGGAGGCGACTCCTTCCTGCGCGCGGTGGACACGCTGAGCGGCGAACCGATCGCCGCGTTCGGAAACGGCGGCAGCGTCGACCTCACGCTCGGCCTGCACCGCGAGGTGTCCCGGCGCGTCTACAGCGTGAGTTCGCCCGTCACCCTGTGCCGCGACGTGGCGATCGTCGGTTCTTCGATCTCGGACGGACCGCGCGCGCCGGAGGCCCCGCCGGGGGACGTCCGTGGATTCGACGTCCGCACCGGCGAGCAGCTCTGGACGTTCCATTCGATTCCGCAAGATGGGGAACCCGGGCGCGATACCTGGGAGAACGGTTCGTGGAAGGTCAGCGGCAACACGAACGTCTGGACCCTGATGAGCGCCGACCCGGAACTCGGCCTTGCCTATCTGCCGTTCGGCACGCCGACGAACGACTGGTACGGCGGGCACCGCCTGGGCGACAACCTCTACGCCGAATCGCTGGTCGCGGTCGACTGCGAGACCGGAGAGCGCCGCTGGCACTTCCAGACGGTCCACCACGGCTTGTGGGACTACGACCTGCCGACTTCGGCGATCATCGGCGACATCGAGGTCGAGGGCCGCTCGATCCGGGCGGCGATGCAGCTCTCCAAGCAGGGCTTCCTCTACGTCTTCGACGCCGGCACCGGCGAACCGGTGTGGCCGATCCTGGAGCGCGAAGTGCCCCAGACCGGCATCGTCGGCGAGCGGACGTCGCCGACGCAACCCTTCCCCACCAGGCCGCCTGCCTTCGAACGCCAGGGCCTCGGCCCGGACGATCTGATCGACTTCACACCGGAGCTTCGCGGCGAGGCGATGGCGCTCCTCTCCCGGTACCAGTACGGGCCGATCTTCACGCCGCCGACGGAACGCGGCACGTTTCTGATGCCCGGCTATGGCGGCGGCGCGAGCTGGCCCGGCGGCGCCTTCGATCCGGAAACGGGCATGCTCTACGTGCCGTCCTTCACCTGGCCCGTGGTCAACACGCTCCGCAAGCCGGACCCGAGCCGCTCGTCCTTCAACTACGTCGGCCGCATCACGAGCGACGTCCGCGGCCCGCGCGACCTGCCGCTGGTCAAGCCGCCCTACTCCCGGGTCACGGCCTACGACCTGAACCGCGGCGATATCGCCTGGACGGTGCCTCTGGGCTACGGCCCGCGCCGGCACCCGGACCTTGCCCCGCTCGACCTGCCGGCACTGGGTTCCGGCGCCCGCGGCCACGTCGTGGCGACGAAGACGTTGCTGTTCGTGACCTCCGGCCGGTCGCTCGCCTTTCGCGGCGTCGACCGGGAGGCGACGGCGGAGGGCGCCGGACGTGACGACTGGCGCATCGAGACCCCGGCGCTGCGCGCATTCGACAAGGCGACCGGCGAACTCGTCGGCGAGATCGAGTTGCCCGCGCACACCGACGGCAGTCCGATCACCTTCCTGCATCAAGGCAAGCAGTACCTGGTGTTCGCGCTCGGCGGCCGCGGCGCGCCCTTCGAGCTGATCGCTTACCGGCTGCCCACCTAGGAATACACGATGAAGACGAAGATCGGTCCTCTGACACTCTGGTCCCTTCCACTCCTCGCCGCCGCGCTCGCCTGCGCGCCGGCCGCCAGCGACCTCCCGGCCGCCGGCGAGCACGCCGGCTTCGGCGCCTACACGCGGGAAGCGACATACGACGGCGCGAACCGGTACTCGGTCTACGTCCCGATGCCGGACGGCGTCCGCGTCGCGGTCGACTACTTCATCCCGACAAGCGAAGGCGCCGAGGCCGCCGAACCGCTGCCGACGATCCTGCACTACACCCGCTACATCCGCGCCGTCGAGTACGAGAGGGAAGACGGCAACACCGGGATCGCCTCGCAGGCCGAACGCGACCCGATCCTCCAGCACATGCTGCACCGGGGCTACACGGTCGCCGTCGTCGACGCACGCGGCACCGGCGCCTCGTTCGGCGTGCACAACGGCGCCTTCTCGGTCGAGGAGACGGCGGACTCGTACCACATCATCGAGTGGATCGCGGAACAGACGTGGTCGGACGGCAACGTCGGCATGCAGGGCCGCTCCTACCCAGGCATGACGCAGTACCAGGCAGCGACCCAGGCACCGCCGGCGCTCAAGGCGATCTTCGCCGAGATGGCCGGGCCGACGGCCTACGACTTCGTGTTCCGGGGCGGCACGTACAAGAACGAGTTCATCGAAACCTGGGGCGCCGGCACCAGGATGCAGGACACCGCCGGCGGTGCGGCGCCGGTCGACGAGGACCCGGACGGAGCACTCCGCGACGCGGCCGTCGAGGAGCACAGCGCCAACCTCTGGGCCCACGAGATGATCGCGGAAGAGGGCTCCGGGCTACGCGACTGGACGCTCGCCACGGCGGACGGCGGCCAGGTGTCCTGGGACACGATCGCGACGATCGACGACCGGGAGACGATGGACGCTTCCGGCATCGCGATCTACCACCTGGCCGGCTGGCTCGACATCTACGCCTCGCAGCAGCCCATGTTCTTCGCCAATCTGCCCAATGCGCAACAGAAGATGATGATCGGCCCCTGGATCCACAGCGGCGGCTACGGCGGCGACCTCCACAAGGCCGAGTTCCTGCGCTGGTACGACCACTGGCTCAAGGGGATCGACAACGGCGTGATGAACGAAGCCTCCGTCCACTACTACGTGATGCAGGGCAGCCACACTCTGCCGGACGACCCGGAAGCCGCACTGAGCCTCGACGAGGAGCGGGCCGAGGACCCCGCGGCCTGGACCGCAACCGACTCCTGGCCGCCCCCGGGCCTCTCGACCCGCCGCTTCGCACTCACAGGCGGCGGCACACTGGCCGATGGCTCGGCCGGCGACGCCGGCCAGGATGAGTACACCGTCGACTACTCCTCCTCCGTCGGCTCGTTCTCACGCTGGATGAACGGCCACGGCAGCCGGCGGCAGGATCGCCGGGGCACCACGTTCTTCGACGAGCGCTCCGCCGAGAATGCCAGGGCCCTCACCTACACCACGGAGCCGATGACCGAAGCGATGACGATCACGGGCCACCCGATCGTCCATCTCTCCGTCACGTCTACCCACGACGACGGCGACTTCTTCGTCTACCTGGAGGAGGTCGACGCCGACGGCCGTTCGCACTACGTGACCGAGGGCGCGCTACGGGCCTCGTACCGCGCCGTCGGCGAGGCGCCCTGGGAGGACGCCGGCCTGCCCTTCCACCGCGGCCACGCGGAAGACCTGGAGCCATTGCCCGACGAACCGGTCGAGCTGCAGATCGACCTGATGGCCACCGCGATCACGATCGACCAGGGCCACCGGCTGCGCCTCTCGATTGCCGGCGCCGACGCCGCCAATCACGCCCTCTATCCCGACCCGAAAGGCGTCGACGCGCCGACCGTGACGATCCACCGCGGCGGCGACGACGGTTCCTGGCTGGAGGTGCCGGTAGACGGCGGCTGAATCTGCCGGTGCGCGGGTCTCCGACGGCTGCCGCCACAGGTCGCCGGAAGACGCGCCGCAAAGCGGGGACCGATGGAGGCGAGACCCGCGGGGATCCGCGGGCAACCTCAAAGGAACAGGCGGCGATCCCACCAAACGGGCGTCTCCAGCCCAATCTCGATGTCGAGGCCCTCGTACTCGGGATGACGCGTGTTGATGACGACGTTGCTCTCCCTGCGAGCCACGACAGAGGGGACGACGAGGATCACGCTGCGGCGCTCCTGGTACCAGTCCCGGCCGAAGCGTTGAGACGCGTCACGGTTCTCGAGATGCCAACCGGGCAGCACGTCTGCGGTGACGACCTCGTAGCTGGCGCCCGCGGGAATGACGGCCTCCACGAAGTGCTGGTTCGGGGGTTCGCAGCCCCGCCAGCCGACCAGCATCTCCAGCATGGCGGTCGAGTAGTTCCGCGAAGCATGGATCACTGCGGCGCCGTACTCGTGCCACCTGCCGGCGGTGCGTCTCGCGCCCTCGGCGCTCCACACCGGGAACTCTCCCCTGGCGTCGCCTATTCGATACGCGCGCATCGGCGACGGGAGACCGCGCGGCATCAGACGGGAATGCCGTACCGGGCCCTGTTGATCTCCGCGATCACCGCACGGGCGCCGGCGGAACTGGAGCACGCGACATCCAGCGGCCTCCGGCAGCCCAGCACGGGATGGCGCGTCGTCAGGTAAGCCTCGATGCCCTCCCGATCCCCGTGGTACACGCGGCTCAACAGGTCGACGATGCGGCTGAGCTCGTAGAGCCTCTCGCTCATCTCCCTCGACAGCGGCTTGCCGCCGTTGCGGGCCCGGCGCAGAGTCGCTTCGGGAATCACGGGCCCGACGACGTTCTTCCGACCCAGAACGTCGACCAGCGCCGTTACCGCCTCCGGCTGCAGGCCGCGGCCCACGTGGTCCGCGAGTTCCAGGTCGCTCAGCGCTTGTGCGTCTTCAAGCCCGAGCCAGGTCGCGACGCGGCCAGCTTCGGTGACCGGGAGATTCTCCGGATCGGCGTACGACTCGAGCACGGGAACCTCCTTCGGTTTCGTCGTCATTTGACGCAAACTAACCCGTCACTTGACGCCAGATCAAGGGCCAGAGTCCATAGTCGGCAGGCAGCGGCGCCTTCCATACCGCCTGAGTCGCAGGTGATCGCGTACCAGCCAACGAGATTCGCCTGTACGCCCGCCTCGCGGTCGAGGGTCGCGCGGAGCCGCAGGCGTCCGCTGCGGTCGGTTCCGGCGACGCCGTCGCGACGCTCCAGCTCGACGTCCGAGAACCCGAGGACCTGCCGGTATCGGGGAAACAGGACCTTGTACGCGCTCTCCTTGGCCGAGAAGACGAGGGTGAACATCTCGGCCTCCGTCAGGCCGCCGGCGTCTCCCCGACGGAGACTCATCTCCCGGTCGTTCAGCACCCGCGCACCGAGCCGGCCGGCCTGCTCCGGTGAGACGACGCGCTCCACATCGACTCCAAGGCCCCGATACAGGTCAGCCGGAGCAACAGCCGCGAAGCCGAAGCCGGCGCCGTGAGAGATCGAACCGACGACGCCCTCCGGCCACTGCGGAACGTCGTCCTCGTCCGGGGCGACATCGCCCTCGGCGACGGCGGCTCCCAACAGGGCCGACAGTGCGCGCCGCGCGCTGATGCGACCCGCCAGGTACTCCCGGCGACGCTTGTCGATGGCGCGTTCGAGGGACGCGGGAAGAGCGATCCCCAGACCCTCCGCCTCATCGCTGAGTTCCTCGATCCGGCCGATCCGGTGCGCCGCCGCGCTGATGTTGCGAGGAAGGTGGCGCGCCAGACTGGGAGGAACTCCGTTGGCGGCTTTCACGCCAGAAAGTAGCGCCGCTGTTCCGGAGTCGGTACCGGGCACTCCGCCAGCCGCCGTCCGACGCGCTGGCGGTTCTTCGCCACCTGCCTGTAGCCCCAATCCAGGACCGCCCGAGGAGCCACCCACGGGAGCAGCGCCAGCCAGCGCTCCGGCCCCCGCAACCGGGACGCGAGCCAGATCACTGCATCGCTGCGCACGAGGATCTCGCCGGCCGGATCGGCCGGAGAACCGGCCTGGTCCGGGTCGCCGGCGGGAAGGCTCTGGATCACCATGCTGTCGACTGCGGCGAGGTCGGGACGCAGGTCGATCAGACGCTTGAACAACTCGCCGTTCTGGGGCGCGAAGCGGACCCCCGGTGGTACGCCCCGCTCCAGGCATCGCGCCACCGACCAGTTGCAGAGTGCGCAGTCGCCGTCGTAGTAGACGATGACGCTCGCCGGCCAAGGCTCGAAGCGCTTGTCCATGGCCTGTCTACCGGTTGGCCGCCTCGTCGAGGACCCTGAGAAACGCCCTGCCGCTCATCAGTTGCGGCGAACCGTCGACCATCTCCATGCGCTCGACATACGACGCCGTCCGGCCGTCGGCGCTGTACATCACCAGGGTCGGATAGCCGCGCACTCCGAATCTCTGGGCCAACTGGCTCTCACGGCCGCCCGACTCCGGGTTGAGACGCACTGCGAGTACCGCATCGAGGTAGCTGTCGACCTCCAGGTCCGTCAGCAGGTCCCGCTCGAACTGCCGGCAGTACGGGCACCAGTCCGTATAGATGTAGAGGAACAGGGGCAGGTTGTCGCGCTGCTGGACCTCCAGCGCCTCCGCGAGACCGGCCGCTCCCTCGTACCAACCTTCGAAGTCCGGAAGCCTGGGCGAGTCCGCCGCCGCGGCGGGGAGCGCATACGTGGCGAGCGCAACGAAACCGGCCAGAGCGAGAACCACGATTCCCGCCAGACCTGCTCCCAGACCCCACCGCCGCATGCCGGGACAGCACCTCATGGCGGATCCGAGACTATCACCCGGCCGCCGAGGCGCCGTGGTCCGAAGCGGCTCCCGGCAGTAGCGGCATGGCCCTGCCCATCGCCTCTTCGGCGGCGTCCACGAGCCGGTCCAGACCCTCCCGTGTGTGCGCGCTGACCGCGATCGCATCGAGTCGACCGGCCAGCAGCCGGGCCCTCTCCTCGGTCACCAGATCGCACTTGTTCAGCACTACGAGCAGCGGCTTCGAGCCGAGCGACAATTCCTCGACCAGCTCCTCCACCGCTTCCGCCTTGGTCCGCCACGCCGGATCGGAACCATCGACGACGTGGAGCAGCAGGTCCGCGTCGCCGAGTTCCTCCAGCGTGGCCCTGAACGCCCGCACGAGGTCTGGCGGGAGTTCGGCGATGAATCCGACCGTGTCGGTGATCACGACCTCTCCCTCCCTCGGGAAGCGAATCCGCCGGCTGGTCGGATCCAGGGTCACGAAGAGTTGCGACGCCGTTTCCACCGAACTCCGGGTCAGCGCGTTGAGGAGCGTGCTCTTGCCCGCGTTCGTGTAGCCGACCAGCGACAGCACGGGCACACGCCGGTCGCGCCGCCGGCTACGGGCCACGTCCCGCTGTCGCGAGAGACGCTCGACCTGCTTTTCCAGCTTGCGGATCCGGTCGCGAATGCGCCGGCGACCCACTTCCAGCACCGTCTCGCCCGGACCGCGGCCGCCGATACCTCCCGCGAGCCGGGACAGTCCCTTGTCCTTCTCGGTCAGGCGCGGCAGGGAGTACCGCAACTGGGCCAGTTCGACCTGCAGCTTGCCGTCCCGCGAGCGGGCGCGCTGCGCGAAGACGTCCAGGATCAACTGGGTGCGGTCGATCGCTTTCAGGCCGGTCGCGTCCTCGAACGCACGAGCCTGCGCGGGTTTCAGGTCGATGTCGAAGATCGCCACTTCGGCGCCCGCGCGCATGCTCTGAAGCACGATCTCGGTCAGCTTGCCCCGCCCCACCACGGTACGCGGATGAATGCGGGAACGCCGCTGGCGCATCACGCCCGCGACCTCGACACCGGCCGAGCGCACGAGCTCGACCGTCTCCCGGAAGTGTCCGTCGTCCGGTCTGACGCCGATCACCAGGGCGCACTCGCGCTGCGCTTCGCGTCCGCCACGATGCCGACCCATCTCCCGCTCGACCGCCCGGATCGTCGCGGCGAAGTCGAGCTCCAGTTCGTAGACCTGCGGCGCGCCAACGCGAAGGAACTGCGTGGTCCCGGCGCTGCCGTCCGCATCCGGTTCGGGCGCCAGGTAGGCCACTTCGATACCGCCCGCGGAACCGTCCTCAAGGGCCTGAACCACGGCTACCATGTCCAGGCGCAGCAACGCGAGGTCGTTCAGGTCGTCCGCGGTCAGACTCTCACCGCGCAGGTGAGTATGGACGAGACGCAGCCGCCGAAAGCGTCCCGGGCCTCCTCGCAGCCGGCCGATGTCGGGGATCTCGAGTTGACGCGCGTCGCCGACGATCACCTTGCTGACCGCGCCATCGCGGGTCAGCAGGACGCCGACCTGGCGGCCGATCTCACGCGACAGCGAGCAGAGATGGCGGGCCAGCTCGGTCGAGACGACCTGGTCCGGCCGGACCTTCCGCCGGTAGGTGCGTTCTAGAGCGCCCCGCTGCGCGGCCCTGAGTCCGCGAACGTCACCGTGAAGTGGTCTCATTCGGGCCAACCGACGGATTTGGGTCGCAAAGTCAAGAAACTGCTATGCTTGCCGCCACGGCGGCGACGCTGGCCCCACCTTTGGCACGCGCCGCGCACTCGATAGTACGAGTAAGCGCTTGGCTTCAGCCTTTGTCCTTTAGACAGTCCGTCCATTCCGAGACGACTCAGGTCGCCCGAGGGCCGTTCAGACAGCCCGTGGTGCACTCAAGGCTATACCCGCCGCCTGGAATGACGATCCGGTTCTTCAAGCTTCTCGCGCAGGTGGAACTGCAGCGAACGCGGGGCAGCCGCCCGGCGGATTCCGTTCACGGAATCCCGCCGTGGCCCGGCGCCCGCGCAACCGGAAGCGTCCCACCCGATTCAACCGACGGCGCACTCGCCGTCACCCGGAGACTTTGTGACCCGAAGAATGCTCATCAACGCGCAGAGCTCGACCGAGCTCCGCATCGCCATCGCCAACGACTCGGTACTCGAAGACCTCAAGGTCGACATCGCCGAGCGCGGCCTGACCCGCGGCAACATCTACTACGGCAAGATCGCGAACATTGAGCCGAGCCTGAACGCCGCCTTCATCGACTACGGCGCTCCAAAGCACGGCTTCCTCGCCATTCAGGACGTGGTTCCGGACGCCTACTACCAGGCGGCTCCCAAGTCGAAGCGGCCGAAGATCGAGGACGTGCTCGTCCGCGGGCGCCCGATCGTGGTTCAGATCACCCGCGAGCCCGAGGGCAACAAGGGCGCCGCCCTGACGACGAACCTGAGTCTGGCGGGCCGCTACCTGGTTCTCACACCCTTCGACAAGACCTGCGGTGTCTCCCGCAAGGTCGACACGGAGGAGGTCCGCCTCAAGCTGAAGGCGATGGCGGAGGCCCTGCCCGTGCCGGACGGCGGCGGCGTGATCGTCCGTACCAACGCCCTCGGCCAGACCAAGACTGCGCTCAGCCGCGACATGAACGCGTTGCTCCGCCTGTGGAAGCGCATCTCCCGCGATGCCCGCGACTCGAACGGCACGAAGCTGCTCTACAGCGACCAGGACATCGTGCTTCAGGGCCTGCGGGACTACCTGGACAGCGCGATCCAGGAAGTCTGGGTCGACGAGGACACCGCCCACGGGCGAGCCGAGCAATACATGCGCGCCTTCATGCCGCGCAGCAAGACTTCCCTCAACCGCTACACGGGCCGCCGGCCGCTGTTCTCGGTCTACGACCTGGAACCGCAGATCGAGAACATCTTCGAACGGCGCGCCGACCTGCCCTCGGGCGGCTCGATCGTGATCGACCCGACCGAAGCCCTCACGGCCATCGACGTGAACTCGGGACGCTCCAAGAAGGGGTCGAGCCAGGAGGAGACCGCGGTCAGCACGAATGTCGAGGCCGCGGCGGAAGTCGGCAGGCAACTCCGGCTGCGCGACATCGGCGGCCTGATCGTCGTCGATTTCATCGACATGCGGAGCCCTCGCAACCGGCGCAAGGTCGAAAAGGCGATGAAGGACGCGATGAAGGCGGACAAAGCGCGCTTCAGCGTCGGCCGGATCAGCGCCAACGGATTGCTCGAGATCAACCGCCAGCGGATCCACCAGGCGCTCCAGTTACGCACCCACGGCGACTGCCCCAACTGTGCCGGCACCGGCCGCGTCGCCAGCCCGGACCTCGTCGCCCTGCGCCTGTTGCGCAACATCGAGTCCCATGGCGCCGGCGGCTACATGCGCGGCGTGCAGATTGCCGCGCAACCCGAGTTGGCCGACTTCGTCCAGAACCGTCATCGTCAAGCGCTCGTCAACCTGGCCAGGGAGTTCGATCTCGAGATCGAGATCTCGGGGCGGCCGCACATGGAAGGCCGCGAGCCGGACATCAGCTGGATCGCGCGAGACCTGGCCGACGTGAAGAAGAGGGAGAAGGAGGAGGCCAAGGAGAAGAAGCTCGAGCAGGAAATGCTGGCCACGCCCTCGATTGGAGACACCGACGACGAAACGGCCGAACCCGAGGCCGAGGCAGCCGCCAGCCCGGTGGAAAGCGCACCGAAGCGACGGCGGCGCCGGGGCGGACGGAGGCGACGCTCCGCAACCGCCCGCAAGGCGAAGACGAAGGAAGAAGCAACCGGGGAGGACGGCGCCGCCAAGCAGGACGGCGCCAGGCAGGCGAAGAGCCAGAAGAAACCCGCCAAGGCGAAGAAGAGCACGAGGAGACCCACCGCCAAGGCGAAGAAGACGGCGGGGACCGAAGCCATCAAGGTGCCGGGCATCGACACTCCCCCGGCGAACGCGGCGGCCGACGGCGGCGGCAAGAGCGGCGATGCGGCCGCGGCGAGCGGCAACGGCACGCCGCGCCCGACCAAACGGCGTCGGCGAAGGCGCAGGCGGCCCCGCCGGCCCCAGACCGCCGCGGCAGGCAGTGAGTCGCCACCTGCCGAGACGAGTTCCTGACGGACGTTTCCGGCCCCTCGCCCTGCTGGCCTAACCTCCTGAGAACAAGGAGGTTTGACAAGGACCGGGCGAATCCATAACTATCCCGTCGTAGTCGTTCCGCTCGCGTCACGGGGCGTTGGCGGCGGTCACGGGGTCATTCGGGGCGATCCCGGCGGCCGGGTGGGGTGGGACCCACCATCTTGTGGATGTGCCCGGAAAGGAGGTGGTCTAGTGGAGTACTGCAGATGCGGCTTGATGGAGGTGGCGGCTCCCTAGGAAACCCCTGCCAGGCGTAGGGTCCTTTCCCCTGGAAGCAATCCCACGCCATCCCATCGGCCTAGACACGCTTAGCCGAGCCGCGCATGTCGCGGTCCAAGAGCGTCGACGGAGCCCCGAGGCGCATACGCCCTCGGGGCTCTTTTTCTTCCGCCACGACGCCGCTCTTCCCTTGAGACCCCGGTTCCGTACAATCGCCTCCGCAAACCTGAGTACGGACCCCACCGTCAACCGGTGGAGACAGCACGGAGACAACGCATGGCGGCGATCGGCACCCCAACCAAACTGCTCGAGGGCAAACCGAAGGTCGAAGGCTCGCTCCGCTACTGCGGCGATCTCGACCGGCCCGGGCTTCTCCACGCCCGTCTGGTCACGAGCCCGCATGCTCACGCTGAAGTGCTGAACGTGGATACCGCCGCCGCCGAGGCGATGCCGGGGGTCGCCGCCGTGATCACCGCAGGCGACCTGCCCGACCTGCCGTCGCGGAACCGGCCGACGCTCCTTCTGGCGCGCGAGCGGGCGATCTTCGTCGGCCACCCGGTTGCCCTCGTTCTCGCCGAGAACGAAGCGGCAGCGGCAGACGCGGCCGAAGCGGTTCTCGTCGACTACGAGCCGCTCGATGCCGTCGTGACGATCGAGCAGGCGGAGGCGATCGATGCTCCCGCCGTCTGGCCCGACGGCCTCCCCGGCCAGTCCGAGGAAGCAGCCGCGCACGGCGCCGGCGACGTGTCGGAGGAGGACGAGGCGGCGTCCTCGTCGCCCAACGTGACGAACGCGATGCGCTTCGAGCGCGGCGACCTCGCCGCCGGTTTCGCCGAGGCGGACGCGGTCGTGGAGCGGGTGTTTCGGACTGCGTCCGTCCATCAGGCCTACATCGAGCCCCACGCCGCACTGGTCGACCCGGACCCGATGGGGACCGGGATGACCGTCTACAGCTCGACCCAGGCGCCCTTCTTCGTTCGGGACGCGGTTGCCGGCATGGTCGGCCTGACGCAGGACCAGGTCAAGGTCATCGGCACTCCGGTGGGCGGCGGATTCGGCGCGAAGTTCGTGTTGTACGAGCCCCTCCTCGCGCTTGCCGCCGTAGAGCACCAGCGACCCGTCCGCCTCGTGATGACCCGGACCGAGGAGATGCTCGCGGCGACACCCGCTCCTTCGACCCGGATCACGATTCGGGCCGGAGCGAAGCGCAGTGGAGAGCTCACCGCGCTCGAGGCGGAGCTGGCGATCGACTGCGGCTGTTTCCCGTCTTCGATGACCGCACTTGCCGGAACCCTGCTGGGCAGCTCCTACCAGACCCCGAACCAGGTGGTGGGCGGCTTCGAGGTCACGACGAACAAACCGTCGGTCGGCGCCTACCGCGCGCCGCTCGCGCCCCAGGCGGCGTTCGTCGTCGAAACGGTCCTCGACCAGCTCGCCCGCGAACTCGACCTCGACCCGGTCGAGTTCCGGCTGCAGAACGCCTCGGAGAAGGGCAGCCCGATGGCGTCCGGCATGCCCTGGGCCGGGATGGGCCAGCGGCAGGTCCTGGAGGCTCTTCGCGACCACCCGGCCTGGCAGAGCCGCGAGCAGGCCCGCGCCGAGGGACGAGGCGTCGGCATCGCGCTCGGGGCCTGGCCCGGCGGCACGGAGCCGGCTTCCGCCGCCTGCGCGCTGCAGACGGACGGCACGCTCAAGGTCCACATCAGCACCGCCGACATCAACGGCACGAACACGAGCATGGCCCTCATGGCGGCCGAGGCGTTCGGAGTCGATCCGGAGAAGGTCACGATCGCGACGGGCGACACGTCGTCCGGGCCGTACGCCGGTGCCTCGGGGGGCAGCAAGACGATCTACACGGTCGGCCCGCCCGTCATCCAGGCAGCCGAGGAGGCGCGCCGCCAGACCCTGGAACTCGCAGCCGAGACGTTTGAAGCGGATCCCGAGGATCTCGAGATCGTAGACGGCGCCGTCCAGGTCAAGGGCTCGCCCGACAAGTCGATTCCACTCCGCAAGATCGCCCAGCGGACGATGCGCTTCGGCGGCCGGCAGGCGCCGGTCTTCGGTCATGGCCGGCACGCCCAGACGAGTCAGGCGCCGGGCTTCTGCGCCCAACTCGCGGAGGTGCGGGTCGACCGGGAGACCGGACGTGTCGACGTCGACCGGGTCGTCGTCATCCAGGACTGCGGCCGGGCGATCAATCCAGCCGCCGTCGAGGGGCAGATGATGGGCGGCGCGATGCAGGGCGTCGGCTGGGCGCTCTACGAGGAGATGTCGTACAGCGAGGACGGTCAGTTGCTGACGGCGACCCTGAACGACTACGCCCTGCCCCACTTCGCCCACGGTCCCGTCGAACTCGAGACGGTCCTCGTGGAGGTGCCGTCGGAGCATGGCCCCTTCGGTGCCCGCGGCGTCGGGGAGCCGCCCGTCGTCCCCACGGCGGCCGCAATCGCCAACGCAATCGCCGATGCCTGCGGCGCGCGACCGACCGAGTTGCCGATGACGCCGCCCAGGGTCCTCGCCGCACTGAACGGAGCCTGACCCACAGCCTCGGACGCGGCTACACTGCGGGCGAAGATGGTCCGCGGCGGAATCGAAACCTGGGCGCTGGCGGCCGCCGGACTACTCGCCGCGGCGGCGCTCGGCGCACCGCTGCTCGGCGTTGCCGGATGGCAGCCGCTGGCAATGGGCGCCGCGGTGGCGCTCGGCCTCCTCTACGTGATCAGCCGCGTTCTGGCGCTGGAATCGCTCCTCGACCGCTCAACTCCCTCCGGACGGCCGCCGCTCGTCTTCCTGCTCCTGCCCTTCGCCTTCTATCTGGCGCTGATTCCATGGTCGATCGGAGAGCGGGCGTCCGACGGCGACGAGCCCTGGTTTCTCCTCGTGACCCACAGCATCGCGCACGATTTCGACCTCGACCTGGCGAACAACTACCGCGACCAGGACTCGCTCGCCTTCATGCCGCGGGCCATCGAGCCGCAGCCCGGAGATCCCGAACGGGCCAACGGCGCCGTCTACTCCCGGCACGGTGTCGTCCTGCAGACCCTCATGGCCCCGGCCTACCGGTTCGGCGGCAGGGCCGGAGCGATGGTCGTGATCGCGGCCCTGGCCGCCCTGGCCGCCTGGCTCTTCCTCGACCTGACCTCCTTCAGCCAGGACCCTCGTGCACGGTTGATCTCATACCTCGTGTTCGGCTTCGCCGCGCCCTTCCTGATCTACAGCCAGCAAATCTGGGCCGAAGTCGCCGCCGTCTTCCTCGCGGTTGCCGCACTCCGCTGGATCAACCGACTCACGCGCGACCGGAACCACCCGGCGGCGGAGCCGGCTCGCGACGACCGGGTCGCCTGGTTGCTGCTCGCCCTGGCTCTGGCCCTGCTGCCGGCGCTCAAACTCCGCCTCGTCATGGTCAGCGCGGCGCTCGCCCTGATCTGTGTCCTGCGTCTTCCGCCCCGCCTCCGCCGGCGGGGCGCGGTGGTTCTGGCCGCGGTCCTCGCTCCGACCGGAGCTCTGATCCTGTGGTTGAACCGCGCCACCTACGGCACCGTGCTCGGCATGCACTCCTGGAGCGAGCTGGAGCTCTACCGGGGTTCCGCGATGTCCATGGCACTCGGCCTGAACGGACAGTTCTTCGATCTCGCATACGGCCTCGTCGCCTGCGCACCGATCTGGCTGCTCCTGTTTCCCGCCGCCGTGGTGGCCTGGCGGCACGAGCGGCGCCTCCTGGGCGAAGTTGCGCTGATCGCCGCACCAACCCTGTTGCTGGTCGCCTCCCGCTCCGAGTGGTACGGCGGTTGGTCCCCCCCCTTTCGCTACGGCCTCGTCCTGCTGCCCTTCCTTGCCCTGCTGCTGGTGCCGCTGTTCGAACGGAGATTCGATTCGGGCGGCACGGCCTCCACGTCGGGAGCCGCGACGGGCGCGCTCCCGGCGGGCGTCTCGAACCTGGCCCTGGTCCTGGCCCTACTGAGCGGAGCGCTCGCCGTGCTCTACGTCGTGGAACCGGGCTGGACCTACAATCTGGCCGACGGCCGCCACCACCTGGTCCACTACCTGGAGGCGCGAAGCGGCGTCGACTTCGCGCGCTTTCTGCCCTCAGCCACCCGGCCCCGCATCGCGACCTGGCTCGTCCCGCTCGCGGCCATCGGCCTGGCTCTGGCTGCCGGACGCGTCCGGCACAAGGCACTCGCGCGGACGCTGGCCGCCGTTCCCGTGCTCGCCATCGCCGTCCTCCCGATCCTCGCCGGCTCCCTGCCGACGCGGCGCGTGGAGATCGAAAGCGCTGCCGTCAACCGGACCGGCGGCAATCTGGAACCCCAGCGATGGACGATGGACCGCACACGCTACGTGGAAGCCTGGGTGCTCCCTGAAGGCACCCGAGCCGAAACGTCCGTCACTCCCGGCGGCAGCGAGGTCGAACTGGCGGTGACTGTGCGACCGGTGCGAAACCGTCAGGCACCTCTCACCCTGATCGCCCGCGCCGGCAGCCGCGAGATCGGTCGTCTGGCACTTCCCGGCACCGGCAGCGAAGCGGCAGACTGGCAGACGCACCGGCTCCCGGCCGTGACGTGGACCGAAGGCGCACTCCTCGTTCTGGAAGTCCCGTACGGCGACGGCGAAGCCCTGCCGCCGAACGGCGTGGCGATCGACCGGGTCGACCTGCGCTGGGACTGACCCTGTCCGGCTGGATCAGGGACGGACTTCGTAGTAGAGGTTCGCCGGGTCGTCGAAGTCGTGCATCTGGAAGCGCGTGAAGCCGGCTTCCCTTACCATCCCTTCCGCCACCACCGGGTTGAACCCCAGGGTTCCCAGACCGAGGCCGTCCGGCTCGGACAGCGCGGACGACATGCAGGCCGAGACCGAAAAGCCGTAGAGCAGCGCGAGCATCGGGTTTCGCAGGTTGTCCTCGAACCGCGGACTGCTGCGGATGTCCTTGATCAGCCAGGTGCCGTCGTCCCGGATGGCGCGGCGGATGGCGGCGATCACCAGATCCGGTCGCGTCATGTCGTGGACGCAGTCGAAGGTCACGACCAGGTCGAAGCTGGGCTCCGGCGGGAGATCCTCGCCGCGGGCGACGCGCCACTCGGCGTTGCCGACGCCGGCTTCCCGAGTACGCTGCTGGGCGATCTCGATTGCATGCTCGGACGGGTCGATGCCAACGAACCGCGAGGCCGGAAAGGCGCGGGCAAGAGACAGCAACGCGACTCCACCGCCGCAGCCAACGTCGACAACGTCGATCCCCGACCGCAGCCGTTCCTCGACACCGTCGAGCGCCGGAATGATTCGCGGCACGAGCGCCTGGCGCGTCCACGGTCCGAGCATTCGCTCGGTGCGATGGGCCGCGCAGGGTCCCAGTTGCTGGTACGAGAGGCCGACACCCGTCTTGAACGCCTCGGCGAGGCCGTCGATCACGTCGTGATCCGGCGGGTAGCCGAACGCGCCGGCGGCAAAGGCAACCGAGCCTTCTTCATCCGCCAGGACGGCGGCCGCCACGTCGCTCAACTCGAAGCGGAGAGCGTCGCCGTTGTTCCCGCCGTGGTACTCGACCAACCCGGCCGCCGCCTGGCCGCGCAGCCACTCGAGCAGCCAGCGCTCCTTCAGGCCGCTCGCCGCGGCGAGTTCCGACGCGGTGACCACCCCCAAGCCTCGTAGGGTCCGGTAGAGACCGAGACGATCGCCGAGATGGATCATCAGGGAAACCAGCTCGCCCTGCTTGTACATCCACACCTTCAGGGCGAAGGCGCCGACCTGTTCCGGGTCGAGACCCCCGTAGAGGCTCTTCCTTGCGTTGTCGTCGTCTGCCATTCGATCTTCTCCTATCCCTGGCGGGCTGATCCGGCGGCGGCTGAGTCGGGAGTCAGAAAACGGGCCGCACGGTATCATTCCGCGCCATCCAGGACGACTCAGGAGATGTCCATGCCAGTTACCCTCGACACGGTTCACAAGCCCACCCTCCGCGTGGCGGTCTGCGTCCTCGCGCTGGCGCTGCTACCCACGGCGCTCGCCTCCCAGGAGGAAGGCGTGGCCCCGGAGCCGCGGAATCACTGGCCCGCTGCCGACGAGGTCGGCGACGGCGCCGGTCCCGTGGACCAGGACATGCTCGAGGCGGCGCCGACCCGCGAGTCCTGGTTGCACTACGGCGGCAACTACGCGAGCTGGCGCCACTCGCCGATCACTGAGCTGACGCCTGATAGTGCCTCGAACCTGCGGCTGGCCTGGATCGCGCAGACCGGCATCGCCGGTCAGCTCGAATCCTCGCCCGTCATCTACGACGGCGTGCTCTACCTGACCTCCTCGATGAACCGCCTGCTGGCCTACGACGCCGCCGACGGCACTCTCCTCTGGCGTTACGACCACGAGAATCCGTCCAACCTGATCATCTGCTGCGGACCGGTCAACCGGGGCGTCGGCATCGCCGGCGACCTGGTCGTCATGGGCACGCTCGACGCCCACCTCCTGGCTTTCAACCGCAAGACCGGCGAACTCGTCTGGGACACGGAGGTCGAGCCCTACACGAGGGGATTCTCCATCACCTCGGCGCCGCTCATCGCCGAGGGCGTCGCCGTCATCGGCATCGGCGGCGGCGAGTACGGCGTGCGCGGCTTCTTCGACGGCTACGACGTCGAAACCGGCGAGCGGCTCTGGCGCCACTACACGGTGCCGGATGACGGCGAACCCGGGGTCGAGACCTGGGCCGGCGATTCCTACAAGACGGGCGGCGCCGCGACCTGGGCCACCGGCAGTTACGACCCGGCGACGAAGACCCTGTTCTGGACGACCGGCAACCCGTCGCCGGACTGGAACGGCGACACCCGCGCCGGCGACAACCTGTACAGCGACAGCGTGCTCGCGGTCGACATCGCGACCGGCGACCGCAAGTGGTACTTCCAGTTCACGCCCCACGACGTCTGGGACTACGACGGCAACTCGGAGGTCTGGCTGGTCGATATCCAGGTCAACGAGCAGACCATCCCCGCACTCGTGCAGGCCAATCGGAACGGCTACTTCTACGTCCTCGACCGCCGCGACGGCAGCTTCCTGCACGCGAGCCAGTACGTGCACCAGTTGAACTGGGCGACGCTGGACGAGAACGGCCGACCGGTGGTCAACCCGGCAATGAAGCCGGCGGACGAGCCGACCCAGCGCGTCTGCCCCGGTCTCGCCGGCGGCAACAACGCCGCCTATGCGGGCGCCTACAGCCCGGCCACCGGCCTGGCCTACGTGCCGACGATCGAGAGCTGCATGATGTTCCGCAAGGGCCTGGTCGTCTTCATCGAAGGCGCTCCGTTCTTCGGCGGCGAGCCGATTCCGACCGACACCGTCGAGGGCAAGTCCTACGGCCACCTGTCGGCGATCGACGTCAGCACCGGCGAAACGAAGTGGGCCTACCGGGATCCGACGCCGATGCTCGCCGGCGTGCTCAGCACCGAGGGCGGCCTGGTCGTGACCGGCAACGCCTCCGGCCACCTGCTCGGTTTCAACGCCGAAACCGGCGAAGAGGTGTGGCGCTACCAGACCGGCTCGGGCATTCGCAGCCACCCCGTCGCCTACCAGTACGAAGGCCGGACCTTCCTGGCCGTCGGCTCGGGCGGCGGCGGCATCGTCCAGACCACGGTCGGCACCGCGCCTTCGTTGCCCGAAGGCAGCGTGCTGCTGGTCTTCGAACTCGACTCGTGACGGCCGCGGCGCCGGCGGTGAGGTTCATGCGGGCGGGCTGCGCCTTCTCGATCCTCCTGTCGGCGGCCGCCGCGGCGCCGGCGGAAGATCTCCGCGTCTGCCTGCTGGAGAACGACCTGCCACGCGCGAGCCGCGCCGAAGCCACGGGCTTCGATCACGATCTGTTCCAGGAAGCGGCCCGACGACTCGGCCGCGACTTCGTACCGGTCTGGCGGCCCAACGCGCCCTTCTTCTCGGAGGTCGAGGACACGGACCTGCCGCTCGACGATCTGGTGGCCGGCGACTGCGACCTGGCGCCTTCCATCCCCGGTCGGCTGGCGCTGGGTCGGCTGGCCGACGAGGTCGAGCTCAGCCCGCCCTACTACGCCGCCGCCCTTGAGATCTACATGCCGCAGACGGAACGCATCGCCTGGGAGGACCTGCCGGCAGCGACTGTCGGCCGCAAGGTCGCGGTTCGGCTCCAGTCGCTCGGCCACTTCGCAGCCCAGGCCGCCGGTCTGGACTGGACCTCCAAGGCGACCGCGGCCGAGGTGATCCAGGTCGTAGAGCAGGGCGGCGCCGCGGCGGCCCTGATCTGGGGGCCGACCCTGGCGCGTCTCAAGAAGACGCCGGTTCGCGTCTTCGAGCCCCCGGCCGGCCTCCGCTTCAACGAACACGCGGCCGTCCGCGCCCGGGACGATCTGGCTCCCGAGCTCGCGCGCGTGCTTGCCGAACTTCGCGGCGACGGCACCCTGGAGCAATTGGCCGCGCGCTACGGCATCCTCCGCACCGAACCCTTCCCTACCGTGTCGTCGCCGGCCGCGATCCGCGCACTCGGCATCGGCGGTCCCTAGAGCCGCACAAGGAGCAACGCCTTGTCCAAGAACCGATCATCCCGAAGCGAAGAGGCCCCGCCGCTCCTCCTCGCGGCCCTCGCCATGCCCTTGCTTGTCGCCGCGTGCGCAACCGGCGTCGGGCCGTCGCCCGATCAGCCCGACGTTCCTGCCGAGGCTCCGGCTCCGGCCGAAGCGCCACCATCCGCCAAAGCCGAAACCGTGGCCGCCGACCCGGCAGCAGCGACCTCCGGCTCTTCGCCAGTCGCTGCCAACGCCTCGCCGGTCGCTGCCTACCTCGAGGATCCCGCCGCGGTCACCGCCGGCCGCCGCATGTTCCGCGCCGTCTGCACCGGCTATTGCCACTCGACCACCGCCGGGGTGACCAAGGACGCGCCCAACCTGTTCGACTGCGACTGGGACCACGGCAGCACGGATGCCGACCTGTTCCGGGTCATCACCGAGGGCGTGCCCGACACGGAGATGCTGCCCTTCGACGGCAAGATCCCCGAGGACACGATCTGGCAGGTGATCGCGTACGTGCGTTCGAACAGCATGGACTGCGGCTAGAGGCCCGCTGAAGGCCCCCGTTCCGCCGCACCGATCGGGCAGCCGCTAGTCCGACTCCACCGCCTCCGACACGGGTTCGTAAACAGGACCATATTGGTCCTTGACAAAGAGAACCAATCTGGTGCAGATTGCCGTCACCAATGCTCAACGTGAACCTGAACCGCGGCAGCCGCCGCACCGGCGGCGCCCTGACCGGGGTGCTCCTGGGAATCGCCATGACGCCGATCGCCGTTGCCCAGGACGTGGACTCTCCGACCCGCCCCCCGCACCGCGCCCTCCCCAATCTGCCGCCTGCCATCTCGACGCACGAGGCCGCGGTCAGGGCACTGACAGCGGAGGCGGATTGGACGGCGTTCCGTAACGGCGGCCCCAGCACTGCCCCTGGTTCCGGCCTGCCGCTCGCCTGGACCAGGCCGTCCTGGACCGTGGAATTGCCGGCTTTCGGCCACTCCGGCCCGGTCGTCTGGCGCGGGACAGCCTACGTGACCTCGGTGACCCCGGACGCCGAGGAGGCCAAGGACACGCTGTGGCTAACCGCCATCCGGGTCGCCGACGGCGAGGAGCTCTGGCGCCGGAGCTGGCAGGCCTCGGAGCGTCTGCCCTTCAACCAGTACACCGCCCGCGCCGCCCCCACGCCCGCCATCGACGGGGAGCGGCTCACGCTCTTCTTCGGCACCGGCGACCTGTTCGCCACGGACCACGGCGGCAACCGCCTCTGGCACCGGGATCTCTCCGCCGACCACGGCAGCTTCGCCGGCAACCACGGCGTCGGCGGCTCCGTGCTGCTCGCCGGCGACCACGCCGTTGTCCTGCTGGCCCGCAAGACCTACTCCTACCTGCTGGCCGTCGACCGCGCCACCGGCGAAGAACGCTGGAAGGCCGATCGCGAGCCGGGGGTGTCCTGGACCACGCCGACCCTGTCGCCCGAAGGAGGCGAGATCGTCGTCAGTTCGAACGGTTCCGTCGAGGGCTACGACGCCGCCACCGGCGAGAAGCTGTGGTGGATCCCGGGCGTCAAGTCGAACACCCTCCAGTCGCCCCTGATCACGGACGATCTCGTCATCATCTCCGGCTCGGAGCGGCCGGCCAACTTCGCCGTCCGGCGCGGCGCGCGGGGCGAACTCGGCGAGGACGACATCGTCTGGCGCTCGGAGTCGACCGCTCACTTCGCCTCTCCCGTACTGGCCGGCGACTGCATCTACTGGGCGAACGCCGCGGGCGTTGCCCAGTGCATTGACCCGGCGACCGGCGAATCGCACTGGCAGCGCAGGCTCTCCCAGCCGGCCTGGGTGACGCCCATCGCCGCCGGCGAACGAATCTTCTTCTTCGGCGAGAAGGGCGTGATCGATGTCCTGAGCGCCGGCGCCGGAAGCGGCGAAGTACTGGCGCAGAACCGTGTCGAGGTCGACGAATATCTCACCGGGGCCGCCCCGACCGGCGACACGCTGCTGCTTCGAAGCGGCAGGCTGCTGCACGCGGTTCGCGGCGAGCCGAAACCCGACAGGTGAGTCCGCACACCTGGAAACCGAGACCATGACAGAGAAGCGCCCCACCGCCAGAGCCGTGGAAAGCAGAAGCGATGAGGCGCCAACCCGCAACAAGCGGCGGCCCGAGGCCGCCAGAGTCCGGAGATCGATCCTATGACCCTCGCATCCCTACAGCCCAACCGCTTCCGCGCCGTCGCGCTCGGCCTGTGCTGCATCCTGCTCGTCGGCGCGGCGCCGATCCTGAGCCAGGAAGCCTCCCCATCCGCCACCGAATCTGGGACAGAGGCCCAAGATCCCGCCGGCGGCGAGGCCACCTTCCTAGACGAGGTCACCGTGACCGCGGGCCACGTCCCGGCCTCGCTGCGCGACACCCCCGGACACGTCTCCATCGTCACCGACGAGGACATCGAGGATCACCTGTACGAGGACATCGCGGACCTCGTCAGGTACGAACCCGGCGTCTACGTGGAGGGCGACTCGACCCGTCTGGGTCTCAACGGCTTCAACATCCGCGGCATCGGCGGCAACCGGGTCCTGACCCAGGTCGACGGCGTACCGAACGCGGAGCAGTTCGACTTCGGGCCGTTCAACGTCCACCAGCAGGCGATCGACATCGACACCCTCAAGTCCGCGGAGATCGTCCGCAGCGCCGGATCGGCGCTCTACGGCAGCGACGCGGTCGGCGGCGTGATCTCCCTGATCACGAAGAACCCGTCCGACTACCTCGGCGGCGGCCGCCGCCACTTCGGCCTGAAAGCCGGATTCGACGGCCGCAGCCAGGACTCCAATCTGAATGCGGTCCTCGCCGGCGGCAGCGAGACGGGCCGCGCTTCGCTCTTCATCAGTTCCAGCAACGGCAACGAACTGGACAACGCCGGCGAGACCGGCGGTCGCGGCACCGACCGGGATCTGCCGAATCCGCAGGAGCGGGAGCGCCTCCAGGCCCTGGGCAAGGCGGCCTACGACATCTCCACCGGCAACACGCTGTGGGCCACGTTCGAACTGAACTCGGCCGAGGCGGACACGGACGTTGTTTCCGCCCTCGGCACGAGTCGCCTCGGCCCGTTCACGATCACGAACTTCGACGTCCTGGCCAACGACACCCAGGATCGGCGCCGGGCCTCCCTGGAGCAGGTAGTCACGAGCGACGGAGCCATCGATCAGTGGAGCTGGAGGATCAACACGCAGAACGTGGACACCGCGCAGAACGTCGCCGAACACCGCCTGTTCGCCACGTTCGGCCCGCCGCTCGAGACGAACCGCAGCGGCGACCTGTGGTTCGAACAGAAGACCTTCGGCGCGGAGATCAACGGGCTGGCGGAGTCAGGAAACGGCGATTCCTTCAGCAGCGCCTTCTACTTCGGCGGCAGCATCCTGGCCGACGAGTTCGACATGCTGCGCGACCGGATCGAGCACGATCTCTCCGGCAGAGTCGTCCCCACGCAGCTCGTCTTCCCCTCGAAGTACTTCCCGCAGACCGAAACGGAAGAGACCGGCGCCTACGCCCAGGCTGAACTGCGCTGGAGCCGGATCACTCTGATTCCCGGCGTCCGCTACGACCGCTTCGTCGTCGACGCCGACCCGAGCGACGCGGTCTACATCGCCGCGGGCGGACAGCCGGCGGCCAGCCTGGACGCGGACGCCGTCTCACCCAAGCTCGGCGCGGCCTTCGAACTCCACAGGACGACCACACTGACCGCCCAGTACGCGGCCGGCTTCCGGGCGCCGCCCTACAGTTCGATCAACACCGGGTTCACCAACCTGGCGGGCGGCTACCAGACGCTCGCCAACCCCGGTCTCGATCCCGAGATCAGCGACAACTTCGAGCTCGGCCTGCGCTGGAGCGCCGGCGGCACGAGCTGGAGCGTGAACGGCTTCCGCAACCTCTACGAGGACTTCATCGAGTTCCAGACGGTCGGCTTCAACCCGCGACTCAGAGTGGTCGAGTTCCAGAACGTGAACCTGACGGAAGTCGAGATCGACGGCCTCGAGTTCCGGCTCGAATCCCGCCTGGGCGACAACGTCCTGCTTCGCGCGGCCTACGCCCACATCGACGGCCACGACACGACCGGCGAGATCGACGTTCCGCTGGCCTCGATCGCGCCCAACGAGGGCGTGCTGGGCCTGCGCTACCTGGCCGACTCCGCGAAGTGGGGGCTCGATGGATCGGTGCGGCTGGTCGACGACCGCGACCCGGAGAAGGTCCCGGAGGGCGAGCATGTTCCGGCAGGCTACGAAGTCGTCGACCTCGTCGCGTTCTTCGCCCTGCCCGCCGACATGAAGCTGCGGGTCGGCCTGCTCAACGCGACGGACGAGGCCTACTTCGAGTCCTGGCACGTGCGCGGCCGTCAGGCGAACGACCCGCGCCTGCTGCTCTACTCGAGTCCCGGGCGCAACGTCGTCGCTTCGCTGAGCTACAACTGGTAGGGGCAGCCGGTCCAGGAGTTCGCGCCGCAGGAACTGGGTGCGCCGGCGTCCCCGCCGGCTTCCGAGGAAGACGCGCCGCGTAGAGGCGACCATCCTGCGGCGCCTGGCATGGCTCTCGACAGCCTGGCGCACTCGGGCCGGAGGTCTGCTGCTACCGTTGCCCGAGCCGATGAAGAAGCCGCGGGCAACGACGGCGCCGATCACACGCCGGCAGGCGATGGCGGCCGCCGGCGCCGCCGCCGTCCTCCCCGTGGCCGTCCCAACCGCCTTCGCCATCCAGCCCAGCGGCGCGGCCGAAGCGAAACTGCGGATCGAGGACCTCGAACTGACCTCCGTCCGGGTGAGCGAACGGACGACCTGGATGTTCGTTCACCTGGGCACGAACCTCGGCCTTCGGGGCATCGGCGAGTGCTCGCTCGGTCGCCGGCGCGAACTGCCGGCGCTTCTGGAGGCGTTCGAGGCCGCCCGGGGCCGCTCGCCGTTCGACATCGAGGCCTACCGCGCCGCTGGCCGCGAGCGGGCGGCAGCCGGCGGCATCGTCGAGGCGACCGCCTTCTCGGCCATCGAACAGGCGCTCTGGGACCTGGTCGGCAAGGCTGTTGACGCTCCGGTCCACCAGTTGACCGGCGGCACACTCCATGACCGCCTGCCCGCCTACGCGAACATCAACCGCGCCACCCGGGAACGCACCCCCGAGGGCTTCGCGGCCAACGCCCGCGCAGCCGTTGAAGACGGTTTCACCGCGATCAAGGCCGCTCCGTTCGACGGCTTTCCGGCGCTCGACGCACCCGCGTCGGAAGTCGCGGCGGCCGCCAACCTCGGCATCGTCTGCGTCGAGGCGATCCGAGCCGCCGTCGGGCCGGAGGTGGACATACTGATCGACTGCCACAGCTTCTTCGACGTTGATCTGGCCGTCGACGTCGCCCGCCGGCTCGAACCCCAGCACCTCGCCTGGTACGAGGAGCCGGTCGCCCCCACCGATGTCGAGGCGACGAAGGCCATCGAACGCGCCATCGACCAGCGCATGGCCGGCGGCGAGTTCCTGTTCGGGATCGAAGGCTTCGGCCCCCTGTGCCGCGAGCGTGCGGTCGACGTGATCATGCCCGACGTGAAGCACTGCGGGGGGCTTCACGAGGCCCGCAAGATCGCCGCCGTCGCCGAACTCGACGGCGTCGCCGTGTCGCCGCACAACCCGAGCGGCCCGGTCGCCACCGCCGCCTCGGCCCAGCTCTGCGCGGGCCTGCCGAACTTCGAGATCCTGGAGATGCAGTGGGGAGAAGCCGCCTGGCGCGGCGACCTCGTGGACCCGCCCGAGCGCTTCGAGGATGGCTCGATCGCCGTGCCGGAAGGGCCGGGTCTCGGCGTCGAACTGAACGCCGCCGTCGCGCGGGCGCACGCCTGAGTTCACACGGGTCGGCGCCGGTACCGGTTCTTTCTGTATTCGCTCACCCAGCGGCGTGAGCTTCGCCACCGGCCATCGGGGTCGCGAACCGCTCTCAGACGTCCGCGAATCGCAGCGACTCGAAGAGCCGACGCCTGAAGATCGGCGGTAGCCAGAGCCGCGAGCGGTACGAGCCGCGCGGGACCCGCGACCGCCGGAATGACGTTCCGGTACAGGTTGTCCAGGATCGCCCTGGCCAGCAGTTCCCCCAGCGGGCCAAGCTCGCCGCTGTCGGCACGACGAAGTGCCGTGAGGTATCTCGCGCGATCCCGCTTGTAGACGATGGCCGGCGGATAGCCGAGGCGCACCAGGACCAGGTTCAGGAGCAGCCGTCCCGCCCGGCCATTGCCGTCAAGAAACGGATGAACCTGCTCGAACCGGCAATGGGCCTCCGCCAAGGCTTCCGGAAACGCCGGGAACTCGGGGTCCAGGAGGTTCACCCGCCCGATCCAGGTCTCGATCTCCGCAGGCACGAGGGGCCAGGTGACGGGGACCATTCCCCCGGGAAACGGCCGGATCTCGTGCTCGCGGAAGGAGCCCGGTGCCTCCCGGCCGGTGGCATCGGAATGCGGCGCCACCTCCCACACAGGCGCCATCGCCATGTGGTGAACACGGCGCACTTCGGCCAGGGTAAGGAGCGAGGCCGGCCGGCCGCCCCCACGCGCGCCGGCCGCCTGCCGGTAGACCCACTCGGCCGCCGCACCGTAGCCCTGCACTTCGAGGTACTCGCGGAGTTCCTTGTTGCCGACCGCCCGACCCTCGGCGAGCAGTTGCTCCACCTGCTTCAACACCAGCGTGTTCCCCTCGATGGCGGTGGAGTGATGGGCCTCCTCGTACCAGATGCCGCGCCAGATCTCGGCCGCCTCCAGCGGAGTCGGCAGACCGCCCAACCGTCCCCGCAACTGGGCGACATCCGCATCTAGACGGCGGTACAGTTCGGGGCGAGACGGCCTCCCGCGACGCCTTGCTGGCCCAAAGTGTTCGCTCACGGTGAATCAAACTGTACCGTACAAACTGAGGTTGCTGCCGCCAGATGTAATGGCTGGTTCGACACCTCGGGTAGGGTGTCCCGCACTCGCCGCCGCAAGCTATCTCCTTGACCGTCATCCGAAAGCGGCTGGCCCGCTCCGCCGGTTCGACCCGAGAAAGGAGGGACCCGACCCGTTTCGAGCGGGCCGATCGAAGCACCGAGGTCCTCGGCGGATATAGTCCCGTCCGCCTTCTCGCAGTCCTCCGACGCACCCGGATGCGTCCAACCCTCCGCCGGAGAACGCCGTGCTCGAGATCCAGACGATCCCCGTCCTGAGCGACAACTACTCCTACGTGCTCCACGACACGGGGAGCGGCAAGACGGCGGTCGTCGATCCGCCGGAGACCGGGCCGATCGAGGCAGCGCTCTCCGCGAGCGGTTTCGGCATCGACTGGATCGTGATCACACACCACCACATGGACCACATCGCCGCAGTGCCAGAACTGAAGGCGAAGTACGGCTGCCAGGTCGTCGGGCCCGCCGCCGACGAGCACCGGATTCCGGGGCTCGACCTCCTGGTGCGCGAGGGCGATCGCTTTAGGCTCGGTGAAGCCGAAGCAGAGGTGTTCGACACGCCCGGACACACGACGGGCCACATCACCTACTGGTTCAAAGACGACCGGGCGCTGTTCTGCGCCGACACGCTGTTCGCCCTCGGCTGCGGGCGAGTGTTCGAGGGCACGATGGAACAGATGTGGGAATCGCTCGCCAAGTTGCGGGCCCTGCCCGACGACGCGGTCGTTCACTGCGGCCACGAGTACACGCTCTCGAACGCCCACTTCGCGATCACCGTCGACCCGGACAACGAGGAGTTGATGGAGCGCGCCGCCGAGATCGAGGAGTTGCGGCGGGAAGGCAAACCCACGGTGCCCTCGAACCTTGGGGTCGAGAAGAGGACGAACCCCTTCCTGCGGCCGGACGACGCGAGCATCCGCGCCCTGCTCGGGATGGCCGGCGCCACCAACGCCGAGGTCTTCGGCGAGATCCGGACCCGCAAGGACAACTCCTGACGACACGATCCGGCCGATGGGTCGAGCTACGCCTCCCGTCTTCACCAAGGTAGGAATCACCCGCATGAACGAGCAGGAAGCCGCCTGGCTGGCCCGAACGCAGGAAGAGCCGATCGATCCGGACCGGGAGATCTGCGACCCGCATCACCACCTCTGGGACTACCCCGAGTCCCGCTACATGCTGGAGGAACTCCACGGCGACACCGGGGCCGGCCACAACGTGACCTCCACCGTCTTCGTCGAGTGCGCGTCCGGCTACCGGGAGGACGGTCCGGAGGAGATGCGGGTCGTCGGCGAAACGGAGTTCGTGCTCGAGGTTGCCCAGCGAAGTGACGACGCCAGCGCGTCGATCGCCGGCATCGTCAGCCACGCGAACATGCTTCTTGGCGACCGCGCCAAGGCAGTTCTCGAAGCCCACATCGAGGCCGGAGGCGGCCGCTTCCGCGGCATCCGGCACTCCGCCGCCTACGACCCGAGCCCGGACATCCGCGTCTCCCACTCCAAGCCGCCGCCGAGCATGCTGCTCCGTTCCGACTTCCGGCGCGGGTTCGCCTGCCTCGGGCCGCTCGATCTCTCCTTCGACGCCTGGCTCTACCATCCCCAGATCGACGAACTGACCGACCTGGCACACGCCTTTCCCGACACGCGGATCATCCTCGACCACGTCGGCGGTCCGCTCGGGATCGGCCCTTACCAGGGCCGGCGCCGCGACGTCGAGGCGGACTGGCGCAAGTCGATCGACGGACTCGCCGGCTGCGACAACGTCGTGGTGAAGCTCGGCGGACTGCCGATGAAGATCTGCGGCTTCGGCTGGCACAAGCGGGACGAGCCGCCGTCGTCGGCCGAGACCGCGGAGGCCCACCGCCCGTACTACCTCCACTGCATCGACCGCTTCGGCGTCGACCGCTGCATGTTCGAGTCGAACTTCCCGGTCGACCGGGCGGGCGGCGCCTACACCCTGCTCTGGAACTCCTTCCAGCGCATCGTGGCGGACTTCTCCGAGGACGAAAAGGCGGCGCTGTTCCGCGACACCGCGCGCCGCGTGTACCGCCTCGACACCTGAAAGGAGCCTCCGCCGGGCGTCCGCATGCCGCGACTCGAGAGGACCCTGGACGAGGTCCGCGGCCTGCTCGCGGAGGAAGGCATCGCGTCCGAACTCCACGGCGACGGCGCGTTTCTGTGCCGCTCCGTGGCGTCTCTGGAGCAGGCCGGTCCCAACGAGTTGTCGTTCGCCAAGGACGAGCGCACGTTGCAGGCCGCGAACACCCGCGCCGGCGCGCTGGTCACACCAGCGGCAACGGACCGTCTGAAAGCCCACCAGATCGTCGCCCCCGACCCCTTCGCGGCCTTCGTGGTCATCCTCCGTCACATCGACCGCGAGAGGCGGCGCGAGACGACGGGCATCCACTCGACGGCCGTCGTTGCACCAACCGCCTCGATCGGCGCGGACGTCTCGATCGGACCCGGCGCCACGGTTCGCGCGGACGCGTCCATCGGCGACCGGACGGTGCTCCACGCGAACTCCTACGTCGGCCGGCGCAGCCGGATCGGAAGCGACTGCGTCCTGTTCCCCGCGGTCGTCGTGATGGAGGACGTAAGCGTCGGCGATCGTGTCGTCGTCCACGGCGCCACGGTCATCGGCTGCGATGGTTACGGCTACCTGCAGCGAGGCGGGGGCCACGTGAAGATCCCCCAGGTCGGCACGGTGGAGATCGGCGACGACGTGGAGATCGGTTCCCAGGTCACGATCGACCGCGCCACCCTGGACGCGACGGTCATCGGCCGGGGCTGCAAGATCGGCGACCTCGTGCACGTCGCCCACAACGTGACGATCGGCGAACACACACTCGTCGTGCCGACGGCGAGGATCGCCGGCAGGGCGACGATCGGCAGCGGCGTCGTGCTCGCCGGCGCAGCCGGCGTCGCGGACGGCGTCGTGATCGGCGACGGCGCGGTGCTCGGCGGCAGCAGCGTGACCTACCGCGATGTCCCGGCGGGCGCAGTACTCTACGGCGATCCGGCGCGGCCGAAGACGCACCAGCTACGCATCGAGGCGGTGCTGAACCGCCTCCCCCAGATGGAGCGTGACCTGCGCGCACTGTTGCGGCAGTCGGCACGCCGGGATCGGGACGACTGAGCCGAACGACGATGAGCTGGAAGCCCGAGATCGAGGAACTCGAACGCCGGCGGGCGCTCGCCCGGGAGATGGGCGGCCCGGAGAAGGTCGAACGCCAGCACTACTTCGGCAAGCTGACCGTCCGGGAGCGGATCGACGCGATGACCGACGCCGGCACCTTCCACGAGGTCGGCGAGATCGCGGGCCGCGCCGAGTACACGGAAGACGGCGACCTCAAGGCCTTCCGGCCCTCGAACTTCGTCTTCGGAGTCGGAGAGATCGACGGCCGTCCGGCCATCGTCTCCGGCGACGACTTCACGGTGCGCGGCGGCTCGGCCGATGCCTCCATCCCCGCCAAGCGGACGCGGTCGGAAGGTCTCGCGCTCGAAATGAAGCTCCCCCACGTACGCCTGGTCGACGGCATGGGCGGCGGCGGCTCGGTCAAGACGATCGAGATGGCGGGCCGCACCTACATACCCGAGCTTCAAAGCTGGGAAGTCGTCGTGCGGCACCTGGCGGTCGCCCCGTCCGTGTCCCTGGCGCTCGGTTCGGTCGCCGGCATCGGCGCCGCCCGGGTCTGCACCGCCCACTACTCGGTCATCGTCCGCGACACGGCCCAGATGATGATCGCCGGCCCGGCACTGGTCGAATGGGCCGGCGGCGGCACGGTGCCCAAGGAAGAACTCGGACACGCCCGCATCCACACCGCGAACGGAGCGATCGACGACGCGGTGGACACCGAGGCCGAGGCGTTCGACCGCGCCCGCCGGTTCCTCTCCTACCTGCCAACCAACGTCGATCAGCTGCCGCCGCGGCTTCCCGAGTCGGAGCGCGGCGACGACCCGGAGCGCCGCGACCCCGAACTGCTCGACTTCGTGCCGCGCGACCCGAAGCGCACCTACCGGATGCGCGAGCTGCTCGGCCGGATCGTGGACCACGGCTCCTTCTTCGAGATCGGCCGCGATTGGGGCCGGTCCATCATCACCGGCCTGGCGCGCCTGGACGGCTGGCCGGTCGCGATCTTCGCCGAGGACGTGAACGTCTACGGCGGCGGCTGGGACGCCGACTCCTGCCGCAAGCTCTCCCGGCTGATCGACCTGGCGTCGACCTTCCACCTGCCCCTGCTCCACCTCGAGGACTGTCCCGGCTTTCTGATCGGCCGCGAGTCCGAGCACACCGCCACGATCCGCTTCGGCTCCCAGGTCCTGGCGGCGCTGGGACAGTGCACGACGCCCTTCTGCTGCGTCGTGATCCGCAAGGCCTTCGGCGTCGCAGGCGGTGCCAACCACAAACCGGGCAGCCACCATTTCCGCTACGCCTGGCCCTCGGGCGACTGGGGCTCGCTGCCGATCGAAGGCGGCATCGAAGTCGCCTACAAGGCGGAACTCGCCGAAGCGGAGGACTACGACGCTCACCTGGAGCGGATCAAGGAGCGCCTGAACCGCGTCCGCTCGCCGTTCCGGTCGGCCGAGTACTTCGAGATCGAGGAGATCATCGACCCGCGCGACACGCGGCCGATCCTCTGTCGCTGGGCCAACCTGGTCGCGGAGTCGGTGCCGGTGGGGCGGCAGGCCTTCACCTACCGGCCCTGAGCAGCGCGCACCCGGCGTGGCGCCTCAGCAGTGATCGGTGAATCGGCGCTGGTCCTTGTGGCGCAGCCTGTGCCACTCGAAGCTCCGTTTCCCTGAAACGCTGACCGCGTCGAGCGTCTCCAGCGCGTGCTCTACGGACTCCAGGAGATGTCCGGCCAGATTGCGGGTCAGGTTGCTCTTGACGACAACCCGGAACATCGACTGCTCCCGGTCGGCGTCGTGGAACAGCGGCAACCGTTCGCCCGTTACCGGATGGTCGTACTCCATCGGGTAGCTGCCAACGTACCAGTGGTGCTGGGAGACCGCGTGCTGGAGATCGGTTGCGCCATAGTCCAGGCCGCAATCCGGATTCAACATCGCGCTGACCACCGGCAGGCAATGCTCGTCGCCATCGTCGAGCAGCAGGAATCGCGGCTTCCCGTTGCAAGTCATCGACTTCAGCCCGTCGCGGATGAACCTGGCGTTCTCCATCATGTTCTTCGTGACGCGCTCGTAACCCTCCCGGCCGAAGTGGATCAGCTTGTAGTACTGGTCATAGACACCGCTCGCCGGCCGCGAGAAGTTCAGGGTGTACGAATGCGCCTTGCCGCCCAGGTACGTCACCGAGATTCCCACGTGCTCGCTCAGGTCGCTTCGCTCGCGCCAAACGACCCAGCCGGTGCCGCAGCAGGACTCCCCGTACTTGTGGCCGCTTGCAGAGATCGACAGAACGTTCTTCAGCCTGAAGTCCCATGGCGGAAGGCCATCCTGGAACGGAGCCACGAAGCCTCCGGAAGCGGCATCGACGTGGATGCCGACGCGGAAACCGCGCTCCCGGTTCACCTTCTCCACGACCGTGTCCACCGCGTGGACAGGGTCGTACTGCCCACCGTAGTGATTGCCCATGATGCACACGACGCCGATCGTCCGGTCGTCCATCGCCTCCCGAACACGCTCCGGGTCAACGACGAAGCTCCCGACTGACGGCTCCAACAGGCGCGGTTCAATGTCCATGTACTTGAAGAGCTTCTCCCATGCGGCCTGGAAACAGGTCGAGATGACCAGATTCGGCCGTACACCGAGGATTCGATCGACGGTGGTCCGCTTGCGTCGGGCGTACCAGTGACGCCAACGGAACTTGAGCGCGAGACCGGCGAGGAGGCACGCCTCGGTCGAACCGACGGTCCCCGCGCCGGGGAACACGCCGTAGTCGTCGAAATCGTCAGGCTTCGGGCAGTGCCACAGGTCGGCGATCATGTTCACGGTCGTATCGTGCAACTTGTAGGACTGCGGACACACGGTCTGATCCGCGAGATTGACCTGCATTCCCATCAGCACGATCGCAGCCTCTTCATCGTCGAGCGCTACGTTCACGTAAGACGACGTATTCAGCCTCTGATCGAAGTCGAGCGAATGCGCGTTCTCCACCATCAGGCGAGCCGTCTCGGCGGGAAGACCCACGTCCGGCATACGACGCAGGTCGAACCAGTTCTCCTGCGCCGCTTCCGACAGCAGGTAGCCGCGGTCGTCGCGGGTCCTCCACTGATCGATCTGTCGCCTCAGGTCGCGTACTTCCTGCTCCAACTCAGCGATCCGTGCAGGGCTCTTGTCGACGAGTGTCACACTCTCTCTCCCTCCCCCTCTCAGGTCCGGTGTACTCTAATCGCGCGTGCGCATCCGCGTCCTCATCCGAGCCTTCCTCATCGCAGCCGTCGCGCTGTTCCTCGCCGGCGGAACGGCGTCGGCCGCCAAGAAGAAACGTCCCCCCTGCAACGACGGCCGGCAACCCGATCCGACAACCCTGCCGACTCATCACTGGCAGTGGGTCGAGGAAGTCGCTCTACTGCTATCGGACGACGAGTTGCAGTCCTTCCTCTGCCTGTCCCAGGACTACCAGCGGGACGCCTTCATCGAGGAGTTCTGGAAGGCGCGCGACCCCTACCCCGACACCGCCCGCAACGAGTTCCGGGAACACTGGACCGAGCGGCTCTCCATGGTCCGCCAGTTGTTCGACAACACGGACGACGAGCGAGCGCGCTACTACCTGCTGAACGGTCCGCCCGACATCCACGTCGACATCTGTCCCCAGCGTTCCGCCACGAAGATCGAGGCCTGGTTCTACGGCTTCCAGGACATGAGCCAGGTGATCGGAGCGCTCTACAGCCGCAGGCTGCGGCAGGACCAGTACGCGGTCATCTTCTACCGGCGCCTGGGGGTCGGCGCCTGGCGTGCCTGGGTACCGAGCGAGTCCCTCAGCACCAGCATGTTGCAGCCGGGCGGCCGGACCGACCTGCCCGGTGCAGGGATCGGAGGCCTCGGCCGGGAGGACATGGGTGCCGGCTGCAAGGAAGAAGAACTCGGGTACGCCCTCGGCATCATCAAGATTCTGAACGACTGGGGCGGCGCGCTCGGCTTCTTCTACGAACGCATGATCGGTGAGAACCTCGAGCCGATCGAGGCGCCGTCGAACGAGTGGCTGCGCACGTTCGAGTCCTACTCCACGGACCTCCCCTCCGGAGCGCCGCAGCTTGAAGCCTCGCTCGACGTGACGTTTCCGGGGCGCAAGGAGAGCCGCACCGTCGTCCAGACCCTGGTCCAGGTCGAGCCGGAAACCGCGACCCTGGCCGATCTCGCCGGCGCCCGCTCCTACGGCTTTGAACTCATCGGCGAGATCCTGCGGGCGGACGCGGACACCGGCGACGACCGGTTGTTCGAGAGCTTTCGCTACCGCTTCGAGTTTCCGGTCCAGGCGACCGACGGCGACGCCCTGCCGGCGATGCCCCTGGTCGCCCAGCGATACCTCAGGCCCGGGAAGTTCAAGCTGATCCTGCGCGTGGACGATCTGAACGGCGACGCGGTCTGGCGCCACGCCCAGCCGCTCGAAGTGCCCCGGGTCGAAGAAGCCGCCGGCTGGACGGAAGCGGACCTCGAACCGATCTTCGCCGAAGCGAACCGGGCGCTCGCCGCCGGCGAACCGTCGATCCGGATCATCGCGCCGGGCGGCGACCTCGTCTCGGGCTATCTGCGCTTCGACACGGCGGTCACCGGACCCGTCGACAAGGTGCGATTCACACTGGACGACAAGGACCTCTTCGTGACGAAACGGGCGCCCTACAGCGCCGACGTTCGGCTGGGCGAACTGCCCCGCAGCCAGATGCTCCGCGCCATCGCCTACGACGTGGACGGCAAGCAGATCGCCAGCGATTCCTACCTGATCAACGGCTCTCCCCATCGCTTCGACGTGCGAATCATCGAGCCCATCCCCGGCAACCGGCACAACGACAGCGTCCGCATGCGGGCACAGGTCACGGTTCCCGAGGGACGGAGCCTCGAAGAACTCCAGGTGTTCCGCAACGACGATCAGGTGGCGACGCTCTACGAGGAGCCCTTCACCGTCCCGATCGAGCTGCCCGACGGACCGGCGCTGACGATTGTCCGTATCGTCGGCAAACTGGCCGGCGCCGAGGGGCCGGCGGCCTTCGTCGAGGACACCGCGATCATCAACGGACCGGCGACGCTGGAGGAAGTCCAGGTCGACTTCGTCGAGCTCTACACGACCGTCGACGACCGCGATCGCCGGCCCCTGCTCGATCTCGGAGAAACCTCTTTCCAGGTGCTCGAGGACGGCGTGGCGCAGGAGATCGTGCGCTTCGAACGGGTGGACGACACGCCGCTGATCGGCACGATCCTGCTCGACGTCTCCGCTTCGATGGAGGAACGCCTGCAGGAGTCCGTCCAGGCCGCGGCCGACTTCTTCCAGCAGGTGATCACCGAGCGCGACGAACTCTCGATCGTCACCTTCAACGACCGGCCGCACCTGGCGGCGCCGTTCACCCGCGACCGGATCGACTTCGCCAAGGGCCTGATGGGCCTCCGGGCCGAGCGCGGCACGGCGCTCTACGACAGCCTGATCTTCACCCTCTACCACCTGAACGGACTGCCCGGACAGCGCGCCGTGCTGCTGCTCTCGGACGGCATCGACGAACACAGCCGCTACGACCTGGACGACGCCCTGGAGTACGCCCGCCGCTCCGAGGCCGCGATCTACGCGATCGGCCTGGCGCTGCCGAAGAAGGCGAAGGAGAGCCCGAAGAAGGTGCTCGAGCAACTCGCCAACGAGACCGGCGGCCGCGCCTTCTTCGTCGACGACCCAGGTCAGCTCGGCGCCGTCTACGACCAGATCGCGCTCGAACTCCGGTCCAAGTACTTTCTCGCCTACCAGTCCTCCAGCACGCAGCCGAGCGACGCGTTTCGCCGGGTCGAGGTCGTCGTCGACGAGAAGGGTGCGAAGGCCCGGACGATCCGCGGCTACTACCCATAGTGTCGGAGCGGACACGCTGCGGCTGGGCCAACGACGACCCCCTCTACATCGCTTACCACGACGAGGAGTGGGGCGTTCCGGTCCACGACGACCGCAGGCTCTACGAGATGCTCGTGCTCGAGGGCGCCCAGGCCGGCCTGAGCTGGTACACGATCCTCAGGAAGCGCGAGACGTACCGGCTCGCCTTCGACGGCTTCGATCCGGAGCGTGTCGCCCGGTACGACGAGCGAAAGGTCGCATCCCTCCTGGAGGATCCGGGCATCGTCCGCAACCGCCTCAAGGTGCGTGCCGCGATCGGAAACGCGCGGGCGTGGCTCGACCTGCGCGAGTCGGGTGCGGGTTTCTCGGACTTTCTGTGGGAGTTCACCGGCGGCACGCCCGTCGTCAACGCCTGGAGTCGCCTCGAGGACGTTCCCGCCGCGACCCCGGCCTCCGAGGCGATGAGCAAGGCGCTCAAGGCGCGCGGTTTCCGTTTCGTCGGTCCCACGATCTGCTACGCCTTCATGCAGGCGGTCGGGATGGTGAACGACCATGTGACCTCGTGCTTCCGGTGGAGAGAATGCAGGAGCCTGGTGGAGGACGCGCGCTGAAGGCGCCGGCGAGCATCGCCCTGGCCCTCTGCGCCGCGACGGCCGCCCACGCTGGCGACTGGCCGCAGTTCCGGGGTCCGACCGGGCAGGGGCACGCGCCGGACGCGCCGGTTCCGCTCACCTGGAGCGAGACGGAGAACGTCGCCTGGAAGACGGCGGTTCCAGGCCGAGGCTGGTCGTCGCCGGTGATCGCCGGCGGCCTCGTCTGGCTCGCGACCGCGGTGACCGACCGCGGAGCCGGTACCTCGCTCCGACTCCTGGCCTACGACACGACGAACGGCGAGCCGGCGAGGGACGTCGAGGTCTTCGACATCTCCGACACGACGCTCCTCAACCAGAAGAACAGCTTCGCCTCGCCGACACCGGTGATCGACCCGGACGGCGAGAGGGTCTACGTCCACTTCGGCGCCCAGGGCACGGCGGCGGTCGCCGCGGGCGGCGACTCGGCCGGCGAGGTTCTCTGGCGAACCCGCTTCCCATACACCTCGCAGCACGGGAACGGCGGTTCGCCGATCCTTCACGACGGGTTGCTCATCCTAAGCATCGACGGCTACGACACGGCGTTCCTGGTCGCCGTGGACGCCCGGACGGGCGAGGAACGCTGGCGCTCGGTCCGCGCCGCTCCCATCTCACAGGCCTACTCAACGCCGCTCGCGATCGAGGTCGGGGACACTTCGCAGATCGTCAACGTCAGCGCCTTCCGCGCCTCCGCCCACGAGCCGGGGACCGGCCGCGAGATCTGGCGGGTCGAGTATCCGGGCGGCTTCTCCAACGTCTCCCGGCCGGTCTACGGCCACGGCCTCGTCTACCTGTCGACCGGCTTCAACGAGCCGGTCCTGCTCGCTGTCCGCCCGACCGGCGAAGGCAACGTGTCGGAATCGGAGGTCGTCTGGCGGCTGCGGCGCGGGGCGCCGCTCACGGTGTCCCCGATTCTGGTCGGCGACGAGCTGTACACGGTCACCGACACCGGCATCGCCACCTGCATCGATGCCTTGAACGGCGCCATCCACTGGCAGCAGCGACTCGGCGGCAACCACTCCGCTTCGCCGGTCTTTGCCGGCGGTCGGATCTACTTCCAGAACGAGGAAGGCGTGACCACTGTGATCGCGCCCGGTACCGAGTTCAAGCAAGCGGCACACAACGAGCTGGACGGTTCCACCCTCGCGTCCATCGCCGTCTCGAACGACGCCTTCTTCGTCCGGACCGGTACGCACCTCTACCGGATCGAAGAAACCCCGTAGCGCGTCCGCGACTGGCAACCTGAAGCGCTTCAAGAACGTCTACGATTCCGAGAACCCAAAAGGAGCGCCCCATGATCGCAGTCCGAATCTGCCGGATCGCAGAGACGGCCGTCCCTGTCGCACTCATAGCAGTGCTGGCTACCGTGATGCCGCTCGCGGCCCAGACCGTCGACGCCGCCGGCCACTGGGAAGGTTCGATCGAGACTCCCGGCCAGGAGCTCGTCGTCATGGTGGACCTGGCCGAGACCGACGGCGCCTGGACCGGGACGATCGACATCCCCGCCCAAGGCGCCAACGGCCTGCCGCTGTCGGACGTCAGCGTGGACGGCGAGACGGTCAGGTTCACGATCCAGGGCGTGCCGGGCGAGCCGACCTTCGAGGGCACGCTGGCCGTCGGCGAGATCGCGGGCGAGTTCCGCCAGGGTCCGGCCCGGCTCCCCTTCCGACTCGGCCGGGAAGCGGTTGAGGTCGAGGCGCCCCCGCGGCCCCAGGAGCCGAAGCCGCCCTTCCCGTACGACGCCGAGGAAGTCGAGTACACCGCCCGGGACGTGAAGATCTCCGGCACCCTGACCCTGCCGCCGGGCGACGGCAAGGTCCCGGCCGCGCTGCTGATCAGCGGCAGCGGCGCCCTGAACCGCGATCTCGAACTCGCCGGCCACAAGCCCTTCCTCGTGCTCGCGGACCACCTGACCCGGCTCGGCGTCGCCGTGCTGCGGGTGGACGACCGCGGCGTCGGCGGCTCGACCGGCAGCACGTGGCAGTCGACGTCCCGGGACAAGGCGAACGACGTTCTCGTCGGCGTGCGCTTCCTGCGCCGGCACGACCGAATCGACACGGAACGGGTCGGCCTGATCGGCATCTCCGAGGGCGGTCTCGTCGCTCCGCTGGCGCTCAACCGGGTCGAGCCGGGCACGATCGCATACGCCGTGCTGCTGGCCGGGCCGGGCGTGCCGGGCGGCGACCTGCTGCGCCAGCAGCTCCGGCGAATCGCGGCTGCCGACGGCGTGCCGGCGGAGAAGATCGAGGAACTCGCCGCGCTGCACGACAGGGCACTCCAGATCGTCGCCTCCGAGATGCCCCCCGCGGAAGCGGAAGCCGCCCTTCGGGAGGTTGCCGCCGAGCAGTTGGCCTCCGCGCCCGCGACGGCGCAACTGAGCGACGAAGACCTGGAATCCACGCTGGCGGCCGCCGTCGAAACGAACCTCAGCCCGTGGTTTCGGTTCTTCATCCGCTACGACCCGGCGCCCGCGCTCGGTGGCCTCGCCGTGCCGACGCTCGCCCTCTTCGGCGGCAAGGACACTCAGGTCGACGCGGACCAGAACCAGTCCGCCATGGAGGCCGCCTTCGCCGGCTCCAGCAACACGGACATCACGGTGCAGCGCTTCCCCGAGATGAACCACCTGTTCCAGACCGCCGGCACCGGCTCGCCGACCGAGTACGGGACGATCGAAGAAACGATGGCGCCCGAAGTGCTCGACACGATCAGCGGCTGGATCCTGGAGCGTTTCGGCGACTGAGCCGAGCGCCGGCCGGTTCGGCCGCTCCTTCGATTAGACTCCCCGCCGGTCAGTCGACCAGTTCAGCGACCGGAGAACTCGAAGGAAGGCCCATGCCCAGGATCACCTACATCGCCCAGGACGGCAGCTCGCGAGTGATCGAGACGCCGGTGGGACACACCGTGATGGAGGGTGCGCTGGACAATGACGTGGACGGCATCGTCGCCGCCTGCGGCGGCTCCTGCTCCTGCAGTACCTGCCACGTCTACGTGGACGAAGCCTGGATCGAAGCCGTCGGCCCACGCCACACTGAAGAGGACTTCGTCCTGGAGCAGGGCATCGACGTGCGGCCCAACAGCCGCCTGAGCTGCCAGATCGACGTGACCGAGGCCCTCGACGGCCTCGTCGTCCAAGTGCCCGCCGAACAGGCGGACTAGCGGACTCCAGGACGGTCCTGCCCGCCCCGAAGACAGAGGATCAAGGAGACAACACGCATGGCCCTCGAGCTCACCTTTCTCGGTCACTCCGGTTTCCTGTTCCACTCTGGGGAACACAAGCTGGCCGTCGACCCCTTCCTGACCGGCAACCCGGTGGCGACGATCGGCGCCGCGGATGTCGAGTGCGGAACGATCGCCCTGACGCACGGACACTCGGATCACTTCGCCGACACACTGGCCATCGCCCAGGCCAACAACGCGAACGTGATTGCCGCGTTCGAGATGTGCAACTACCTGCAGGAGCAGGGCCACGACAACGTGAATCCCGGCAATCCGGGCGGCAGGATCGATACGGAGTTCGGTTGGGTCGCATTCACCCACGCCTTCCATTCGTCCTCCTACGAGGGCAGGTACATGGGGATGCCGTGCGGACTCGTCGTCCACATGGGCGGAAAGACCGTCTACCACTGCGGCGACACTGGCCTGTTCGGCGACATGCAGCTGATCGGCGAGATCTATCGCCCGGACGCCGCCTGCGTGCCGATCGGCGACCGCTTCACGATGGGGCCGGAGCTGGCGACGAAGGCGGCCGAGCTGATCGGCGCGCCTGTCGCAATCCCGATCCACTACGACACCTGGCCTCCTATCGCGCAGGACCCGGCGGACTTCGCCCCGGCCGGCGTCGAGGTCAAGGTGATGGCACCGGGCGATACGCTGGCCGTTTGACGGCTATGCCAGACATCGCCGGATCGCGACCGCGGTCCGGCCGCAACAAGCACCCCGGCGTTGCGTAACAGCAACCTGACAGCCAATGCTCGTGTTCGACCATGTCAGCAAGTCCTTCGGCGACCTGCGCGCGGTCGACGACCTGTCCTTCGAAGTGGAGACCGGTGAAGTGTTCGGGCTGCTGGGTCCGAACGGCGCCGGCAAGACGACGGCGATCAACATGGCGGTCGGGCTGCTCGAACCGGACGAAGGGGTGGTCCGCTTCACCGACGAGGCCTTCGACCGGGACCCACGCGACGCGGAGAACCGCAGGTCGCTGGGCCTGGCGCCGCAGTCCATCGCCCTCTACGAGCAGATCGGCGGCGCCGACAACCTGCGCTTCTTCGGCCGTCTGCACGGTCTGCGGGGATCCGACCTGGAAGAACGGGTCGTCGCCTGCCTCGACTTCGCCGATCTGACGGACGTCGGGAAGAAGGTCGTCTCCAAGTACTCCGGCGGCATGAAGCGGCGGCTCAACCTGGCGGTCGCGATCATCCACGATCCGGAACTTGTCCTGCTCGACGAACCGACGGTCGGCGTCGATCCGCAATCCAGAAACGCGATCTTCGAGCGCGTCGAACAGCTTCGGGACGCGGGCAAGCAGGTCGTCTACACGACCCATTACATGGAAGAAGCGCAGCGCCTCTGCGACCGGGTCGCGATCATCGACCGGGGCCGGCTGATGGCGCTCGACACGGTGCCGGCACTGATCGAGGCCCACGGCGGCCCCGGCAATCTGGTCGTCAGGACCGGCGACAGCGAATCACGTCACGAGACGACCGATCCGCTCGGAACGCTGGCCGAACTCCAGGCCCGGCAGGCGGTGGATCACTTTCAGTACCTCCCGCCGGATTTGGAAACCGTCTTCCTCAATCTCACCGGCAGGGCGCTGCGGGACTAGAGCCGCCAGGAGACCCCGTGAACAAGATCGTCGCCATGGCCGCGAAGGACATCCACATCCTCTTCCGGGACAAGCTGGGCTTCTTCTTCACGGTCTTCTTTCCGCTGATGATGGCGATCTTCTTCGGCGCCATGTTCGCGGGCCTGAGCCGCGGGCCCGCGAACATTCCGATCGCCCTTGTCGATCAGGACCGGACTGCCGCCTCGGAGCGCTTCATCGAGCGGCTAGGGCAAGCCTCCGGGCTCGATGTCGAGCAGGTTCCCCGCGAGGAGGCCCTGGAGCAGGTGCGGCGGGGCCGGACGGCCGTCCTGGTCACCCTGACGCCCGGGTTCGGCGCCGCCCTGGACAATCCCTTCGTAACCACGCCCGAAGTCGAGATGACCGTCGATCCCACGCAGTTCGCCGTGGCCGGGATGGTGCGGGGCGTCCTGCTGGAGGCGGCCGGGGCCGAGCTGCAGAACCTGATGTCGGATCCGGCCCGCCTGGCTGCGGCGAACAGCCAGAACAGCCTGTTCTTCGAGAGTCTGCCGCCCTCCAGCGCCCGCGACGAGATGCTGACGTTCCTCGACCTGTCGCCCCGCGTTTCGTCGCTGATCGACGAAATGGGTCTGGGCGCCGCGACCGGCGGAAACCAGGGCTTCTTCGGCCCGCCACTCGAGATCGAGCAGACGGAGGTCCAGGCCGAGCGCCCGGGTCCGACGAACTCCTATGCCACATCCTTCGCGCAGGCGATGCTCTGGACGCTGATCGGCGGGTCGGTGTCCTTCAGCATGTCGATCGCCATCGAACGAAGCCGCGGCACGCTGATGCGACTGCTCGTGGCGCCGGTCACGGCCCGTCACCTCCTCGCGGCCAAGGGGCTGGCCTGCCTCGGTGCGACCCTGTTCACGAGCTCGGCGCTGATCACCCTGGGGATCACCGTGTTCGACGTCAGGCCCACGTCCTATCCGCTGCTGGCGCTGGCCCTTCTCTGCGGCTCGATCTGCTTCTGCGGCATCATGATGGCCCTGAGCGTCATCGGTGGCACGGAGCAGGCGGCCGCCGGCATCGGCTGGGGCCTCTCACTGCCGCTGTCCATGCTGGGCGGCGGCATGGTGCCCCTGTTCCTGATGCCGGAGTGGATGCAGCGCCTCGCCAACATCAGCCCGATGAAATGGACGCTGATGGCGTATGAGGGTGCAATCTGGCGCGGTTTCACGCTGAACGAGATGCTGCTGCCGTGCGCCGTGCTGGTGGCCATCGGCGTTCTCGCCTTCACGCTCGGCGCCAGGAACCTGCGCTGGGACACCGGTTGAGCCCTTGACCGGCCCCCTGCTCGTCATCGGTTCGGTCAACTACGACCTGATCTTCCGGCATGCTCGCCTGCCCCAGGCCGGCGAGACGATCTCCGGCGCGGAACTGTTCACGTCCTGCGGCGGCAAGGGCGCGAACCAGGCCGTGGCGGCCGTGCGCTGCCGCGGCGCGCTCCGCACTGTTCCAGGTTCCACCCTCTTCGCCGGTGCGGTAGGCAACGACTCCAACGGCGACGCCCAGCACCGGGTTTTCGTCGAAGCCGGCCTGGAGACGCGCTATCTGCTCGTCCTCGACGACATCCACACGGGGCTTTCCACGATCTGGGTCGAGGCCGCGACCGGCGACAACCGGATCATGAACTCACCCGGGGCGAACTCCCGTCTGACCGCGGATGCGCTCGTCGAGACGCCGGTAGAGGAGGCCGGATTGCTCCTGATCCAGAACGAGACGCCGGCCGACGGCGTCCGGAGCGCCGTCGAACGAGCACACGGAGCGAACGTGCCGGTGATCTGGAACCCGGCACCCATCGACGAGCACTGCGATCCCGGCCTCGACCCGGAGCAAATCGCCTGGGTCACGCCGAACGAGGTCGAGTGCGCGGTCCTGCTCGGGCGGCCCGGCGAACGGATCGATGCCGGCAGCGCTTCGGACGCCGCGGCGGAACTCCTGAATCTCGGCTACGGCGGCGCGATCGTGACCCTGGGCCCGGCCGGCGTCCTGCTGGCCGAACCCGGATCGGCACCCACGATGGTTCCCCCGCCGAAGGTAGAAGCGGTGGACACGACCGGCGCCGGCGACGCCTTCAACGGCGCCTTCGCCGCCGCCCTGCTGGCCACCGGCGACAGCCGCGAAGCCGCCGCATTCGGCGTCCGCTACGCAAGCGACTCCGTGACCCGGCACGGCACGCAGACCTCCTTCGCGCGCTGGTAGCGTCGCCGCGTGTCCGACCACGGCTCCTCCACCAGGCTCGCCCTCCTGGGCGGTACGCCGGTCCGCACCGACCCGTGGCCGCAGTGGCCGGCGCGCGGACCGGAAGAAGAACGAGCCGTCGTCGCGGCGCTACGAGAAGGCGACTGGGGCGGCTTCCCGCTGCCGAACGAGCGCTCCGCTGCCTTTGCGCACGCCTTCGCCGAGCGCCACGACTGCACTCATGCGCTGTGCGTGGCCAACGGCACGGTCTCGCTCGAAGTCGCGCTCCAGGCGATGGGAGTCGAACCCGGCGCCGAGGTCATCGTGCCGGCCTACACCTTCGAGGCGACCGCCTCGGCGGCTCTGTTCGCCGGCTGCGTCCCGGTGTTCGCCGACATCGACCCGGACACGTGGTGCATCGACGTGGGAGCGGCGGCCAGCCTGGTCACCGAGCGCACGCGGGCGATCGTTCCCGTGCACCTGGCGATGACCGTCGCCGACCTGGACGCGGTCGGCGCGCTCGCCGGGAAGCACGGGCTCGCCGTGCTGGAAGACTGCGCCCACACCCACGGCGCGCGCTGGCGCGGCCGCGGCGTCGGCTCCTGGGGCGATGCGGGATCGTTCAGCTTCCAGAGCTCGAAGCTGATGACCGCCGGCGAGGGCGGCATCGTGACGACCTCGGACGACGCCGTGCTCGATCGCCTGCACGCCCTGGTCAACTGCGGGCGGCAGCGTCCCGGAGCCGCCGAGCCGACGGCGGTCATAGGCCACAACTACCGAATGACCGACCTGCAGGCCGCGATACTCGAAGTCCAGCTACGTCGGCTCGATCGACAGCACGAGATCCGCGCGCGCAACGCCAGCCACTTGCGAGCCGCAATCGAGGACATCGACGGGCTTGTCAATCTCCGGATCGACGACCGGGTGACGACCCAGGCCATCTATCAGTTCGTCTTCCGCTTCGACAGCCAGGCCTTCGCCGGCCTCGACCGCGACACCTTCGTCGCCGCGCTCCAGGCCGAAGGCGTACCCGCCGACGGCCGCTTCTATGAGTCGCTGCCAGTTAGCGAGCTACTTCGACCCGACCCGGACCGCTACCCGGCCTGGAACGACGCCCTCGCCCGCCACCCCGCACCGGACTGCCCGAACGCCGAGCGCGCCGCCTACCGGGAGTCGGTCTGGCTGCCCCACCCACTCCTGCTCGGCAAGGAGGCCGATGTCGACGACATCGTCGAAGCTGTGCTCAAGGTGCAGGGCTCTGCAGCTGACCTCGCCGGACTCGAGAGCACCGAAGTCGAGAGGTTGCGGCAGGCCCGGTCAGCCCGCTAGCCGCACAATCTGAAAGTAGTACCTTCAGATTGCACACCCTGCGACGCGGCCGAGCCGACCGTACGTCTGCAGGGCAAATAGGCGGCTACGCCCAGGTCAGCGTACTGGTGCTCTGACCGAAGGAGTCCGTCTCCACGCCCATCGACTGCAACAGGGTCACGTACAGGTTGCAGAGCGGCGCGTTGTGCTCGCCGTCGTGGACGATGTGCTGGCCGTGGCTGAAGCCGCCGCCGGCCACCAGGATCGGCAGGTCCTTCGGCTCGTGCGAGTTCGCGTTGCCCAGGTTGCTGCCGAACAGCACGGCCGTGCTGTCGAGTAGCGAACCGCCGCCGTCGCTGCGCTCGCCCAGGTCGGTCAACAGATCGTCGAAGCTCTCGACGATCTCGGTCTCGATCTTCTTGAGCTGCGCGATCTTCGCCGGATCCTGGCCGTGGTGCGAGAGGCTGTGCTGGTCGGAGTTGATGCCCGGCAGGTCGATCACGACCCCATGGTCCTGGATCATCAGGCTGATGACCCGCGACGAGTCCGTTTCCAGGATCAGGGGGATCATCCGGAACATGAGCTTCACGCGGCCGATCAGATCGGCGCGGGAGGAGATGTCCGTGGGCGCCTCCGCATCGACCACCGGTTTCGGCTTCTGCTGCCAGGCCTTCACCTCGGCCAGGTCGAGTTCCGCGGTCCGCACCGCGTTGTAATACGCATCGAGCTTCATCTGGTCGGCGAGGCTCACCCGCCTCCGCAACGCCGAGGTCTGCGACTTGAGCCGGTCGAGGACGCTGCCGCCGTCGTTCAGGCTCTGCCGCTCACGTTCGACTTCCTCGGGCGTTCCCTGCAGGAACAACTGGCGGAACAGCTTCTCCGGGCTCGTCTCGGCCGGCACCATCGCGCCGCTCCTGGTATAGGACTGACTCTGCGGGGCCGCGGTGCCGAGCACGACCGAAGGGAAGCGGGTCGTGTAGCCAAGGTGGTTCGCGGCCACCTGGTCCATCGATATCGAGTTGCGGAAGCCGTCGAGTCCGGGGCGCCGGGCCGCGGTCAGGAACGTAATCTCGGAGTTGTGGGGCTGGCGGCCGGTCTGCTCCTCGTGCGAGAAGCCGGAGAACAGTGTGAAGTTCTGACGGTGCTTCTCGAGCAGCGACAGGTACTCCGTCGTCTCGTAGGCGGCGCCGGCGGTCCTGGGGAACCACGCCTCCTTGTACAGGCCGAGCGTGTTGCAGATGTTGACCATCCGTCGGGGCCCGGTGGCCGCGGCCCGGGCCAACCCGGGGTTCATCGACTCGAGCATGGGCAGCGCGAGGGCGACGCCCGAGGCGCGGAGGAACGTACGGCGGTCCAGAGGCTGTCTAAGGTTCATCGCTACCTCATCCTGAAGAGGTCGCTCTTCGTGACCTCGTGAATCATCGTCCTGAACGGGTACCCCTCGTCGCTGAGCTTCGTCACCACTTCCTCGACACCGTCCCGGTCCGCGAACTCGATCTCGGCGCCGGTCGAGTAGACGAGAAGCTGGGAGACGAGGTGGCGGGCCACTTGTTCCACGTCCCTGCTGAGCAACCGCTTGTACTCCTCGATCCCGGCGAACGGCTCCCCGTCGGCCGTCACCCCGGAAGCATCGACCGGAAGCCCCTGCTTGTAGGGCATCCGATACTCATAGCCTTCCGGCGTCGTGCCTGAGCCACCATCCGCTCGGTAGTAGGTGCGGAAGCCGCCGATGGGGTCGAACGACTCGAGCGCGAATCCCGGCGGATCGATCACCCGGTGACAACTGTTGCAGACGGGCTCGTTGCGGTGCTTCGCCAACTGCTCGCGGATCGTCGTGGCGCCCCGTGTGTCCGGCTCGAGCGCGGTGACGCTCTCCGGTGGCGGCGGCGCCGGCTGACCCAGCAGGTTCGCCAGCACGAAGTTGCCCCGCGGAATCGGCGAGGTGATCGTGCCGTTGGCGGTGATCTTGTGAATGCTGGCCTGGGTGATCAGGCCGCCCCGCGGACTGTCCGGCGGCAACGTCACCTTGCGCATCGTCTGCCCGTCGATCCCCGGGATGCCGTAGTGCTCGGCCAGGCGGCGGTTGAGGAACGTGAAGTCCGCGTCGATCAGGCTCCCCACGCCGAGGTCCCCGGTGATGAGTTCCGCCAGGAACAGTTGCGTCTCCTGGGCCATCGCCTGCCCCAGACGATCGTCGTACTCGGGGTAGAGCCCGGCGTCGGGGTTCGTCGCCTTCATCTCGTAGAGCCGGAACGCCTGCCCGGCGAAGTCGTGGACGAATCGCTCCGACCTGGGATCGTCGAGCAGGCGGTCTACCTGAGCGGTGAAGACCTCCGGGTCGGACAGGCGGCCGTTCGCGGCGTGAGCGAGCAACTCGTCATCCGGCATGCTCCGCCACAGGAAGTAGGAGAGCCTGGACGCGAGCGCGTGTTCGTCGAGCCGACCCGGGTCGCCCGACTGGAACAGGAAGGGCGGCGCGCTCAGGATGGCCCGCAGCGGCAGACGCACCGCGTCGATGAACGGCCGGCCGCTCTCGAGAAGCGGCTGCGCAAGGTCCGCGTAGGCCTCGAGTTCGCCTTCGGTGAGCGGGCGCCTGAACGCGCGCGGCGCGAACTCGGCAACGACATCGACCACGTGCTCGTACGGGGCCTTCGTCAGGATGACTTCGCCGGCATCGTCGAATTCCATGCCGGCCAGGAGCTTCCGGGTGCTCGGGGGCGGCCAGTCATCGAACAGCGGCCCCTCGATCGTCAGGGAACGAAGCGCGATCCCTTCCCCCTTGTAGTTCTCGACGTTCCTGTCCGGGGGGTAGTAGTCGAAGTACTCGCCCGGCGGGGGGTCCGCCTCGGCGAGCGACGGTGCGAGAAGCTCGCCAGGCCGGAGGAAGGTCTCGAACTCCACTGTCCGCGGTTCCTCACCCACCAGATCCCAGTAGGCGAGCAACTCGTCGAGCGAGGCGGCCGCCGCCTGCTTCGACCCCCGGTAGATGGTCAGGGTCACCGGTCCCCTGGGCTGATACGCCCAGCCTTCGAGCGTGGCGCGATAGCGGCCGGCGTACGGAACGTTGTAGCCCTCGGTCTCGCTGTGCATCAGGTACGTGGACCCGCCATCGACGAACATGACCGCGGCGTCGTCCAGCATCTTCGTGATCCCGCCGCCCAGGATCTCCGCCTTGCTCATGTAGGTCAGGTAGCCCGAGTCGGCGTAGGCGATCTCCCGCCGGCCGGTCGCGGGCCTCGGCCCGATCCTGATCGCCCGGTCGAGTGCCCGGTCCGCGGTTTCGAGATAGGCGCGGACGTGCAGGGGCGACATGCTCTGGTTCGCCGCCACCGTGTCGAAGCCGCCCGAGTCGGCCTCGGCCGGAAGAGACTGGCTCAGTTCCATCGCCACCGCCTCGTCGATCGCGAGCAGATCCTGGATCGTGTAGGCGTACTCGAGCCGCGTCAGCCGGCGAAGCGGCGCCCGTTGGCCGCCGCGGTTCTCGAGATTCGCTTCCACCAGAGCCGTCTTGAGCGATGCCAGCGCCGCCTCGATCAGTTCCGCCTCGGGCTTCGGGGCATCGGGGGGCGGCATCTCGCCGTTCGCGACCCGATCGTGGATCCGCTGCCACGTACGGAACGCCTTCGGGTCCGAGAGATCCTGGCCGAGACGCGGAATGCTGAGCGGCGTCGCGGTGCGGCCCCCGTGACACCGGATGCAGGACCGGTCGACGAGAGGCGCAACGCCCTCGAAGAACGCCGCGGTCTCGCCGGGCCCCTGGGCCAGGGCGGCCGGCACCAACAGCAGAAGCGGCAGAATGGAGGCCGTGAGGCTCCTGTGAACCATTGCTCTTTCCTTTACCTTGGGCACACGAATTCGGACGGTTGAGTCTAGCAGCCGCGTGCCGCCGCTCCCCAGCGCCGCCGCGCTACCGGAGCGGCGTCTCAGTCAAGCGGCAGCACGCCCCCGACGTGGTCCCGGATCCACTTCGCGTCGAACCACTCCAGGGGATTGACGGGCAAACCGCCGAGCAGGACGGCGAAGTGCAGGTGGTCCCCGCCGGCCATCCCCGTCTGGCCGCTCAGGCCCAGACGTTCGCCCGCGGCGACTTCCCGCCCCACCTGGACGTCGATCCGCGACAGGTGGGAGTAGAGGGTCATCAGGCCGTAGCCGTGATCGACCACCACGGTGTTGCCGTAGATGCCGAGGTACTCCGCAAAGACCACGGCGCCGGCGTTCGAGGCCGGCACTTCGTCCTGAAGGCGCGAGGCGAGATCGAAGCCCAGGTGGTCCTGGGTGTCCACCACGCGGCCCTCGTAGAGGTACCGCCTGCGAGCGGCGAACCGGTCCATGACCTGGGTGTTCCGCATCTGCCGGAACGGTCCGCTCCAGAGCTGCCGCGACGCCGAACCGGACCCCAACTCGATCAGCCTCTGCGCATTCCTCTGCCGCAGTTCGCCGTTCAGCATGAGAAAGTTGTCCAGCAGGCCACCGCGGTCCGCCAGCTCCGGCGTCCGAGCCATGATCTCCGGTACGACACGGGCCATGAAGGAGTCGCTGAGGCGGATCGTCGAGGACTCGAGCGGCGACGGCTCGATCGCGCCCAGGAAGGGCACCCGGGCCTCGTTGCCGAGTTCGTCCCGCGCCACCAGACGGAAGTTCGATGGATCGGCGCTGTCGTACGGCACGCCGAAGAGAACGAACCGATCCCGGACGTCGCCGCCAGGCGGGAGGTAACCCGGGAACCAGTAGTCGCCGACTTCGACGCCACTCTCCACGGCGCTTGCGCCGACCGTGTAGCGCAACACGCCGCTGCCCGACTGGGTGGGCGTCGCCGTCACTCCGACCGAACCGAGCGTGGGCGGGCGCAGGCGGACCGGCAAGGACAGCTCCGCGACGTAAGCAGGCGGCCGCCGCAGCAAGGTGCCCGGCCGCTCTACGGTGACCCGCACGACGCCAAAGCCCTCCACCAGGTTCGGCGCCCTGAGACGACCGACTTCGGTCTCCAGAACCGCCTCCCGGACCGGATCGCCCCCGAACGACCAGGGACCTGGAGGCGACAACGCTCTCTCTTCGAGCAGCAGCGATTCCCCGTCCTGGACCACCTCGACCCTGATCCGGCCAAGGCCGCGACCGCCGGCCCGCGCCACAGCCGTCACGATCGTGCGCGGACCGATGCCCGGCAGGTCGGAGGACATCGACACTTCGGGTTCCGGGCCGACCCGGAACCACAGAACGGCGATCGCCGCCGCGAGCCCCGCGACGACAATCGCTGCCGCCACAGCGGGCAGCCGTCGACCGCGCCGCTCACCCAACCGAACGGCCTCTCTTTCGCTGAGCGGCATCGGGCCTGGAAGCCGGTCAGCCGACCTGCAGCAGCTCGACCCAGTTGCCGTCGGGATCCTCGATCATCGAGATCTTGAGCCCGGGTCGAATCTCCCGCGGCGAAATGACGACCGAGTGACCCGCTTCATCCGCCTTGGCGGTGACCTCGTCCAGGTTCGAGACGGACAGAGTCCAGTACCGGTAGCCGGTCGCTCCCGCGATGCCTCCCGGCGGCGCGGACGCCTCCGGCAGCTTCGACAGGGACACGAGCTTGATCAGACTCGTCCCGCAGAGCAGGCGGTGCATCGTGCCGCCCGGCATCGGCATCTCGCCCTGGTCCTCGAGTCCGATCAGGTCGCGGTAGAAGCGCAGCGACGCCTCGGCGTCACGCACGACGATACCCAGGTCGACCGAATCCTTCGTCAGTTCTACACCCACTGGAAAGCCTCCTCCGGTGCCATCCGCGCGCCCCGTGACGGGCGGACGGAGTGGTTCGTGGCAGCGGATGTTACCCGCACGCGAGGTCGAATGGCCGACGGGGGCCGATCAGGGATCGAAGCGCCGCGACTCTGCCGCTCTCTGCCGTGAAAGCAGACCGCGAAACAGCAGGAGCAGGCCAACCGCCATCACCGCAACCGGCCAGAAGTCGAGAATCTCATCCGCCCAGTCCCAGTCGGGGAAGCCTGCGATCACGAGGAGGCCGCCGGGAATCAACGGCCACCAACGGTGGGTGCGTTCGTAGAGCAGGGAGACGACGTAGATCAGCAGGAACCCGATCCCGAGGCCGAACGCAGCGCTTTCGCCGTCCAGGAACGAGTCCGAGTACAGGTCGTCATACGCCAGGCCGGAGCCGAGTCCGATCAGGATTCCGCCCGGGATCAGCAGCCCGAACGCCTTCCTGTAGAAGTAGCCCGCCGCGAAGACCCCGCCGACCAGGATGAGGAACAGATGATCGGGCGAGCCATCCAGTCGCTCGAGCGCCAGCAACGCGCCGCCCAGGACGACCAGGGCCAGACCCGCCGCAACCTGACCGGCCAGAGACGGCCCGGAGTCTTCCGTCGGCGGCGGTGGCGGCTCAGGCGGTCCGCCGGACGTCGCTTCCGCCTGTTCGGCCTCGGAACCCGCGGACGGAGCGGCGGTGTCGTCGTTCATCTCTTCATGTTCCATTTCCTACCCCCCAATAGCCACAACAAGGTGCTCCGGAGACTCCCTGCAGTTACTCTACGCGGCTCGATACCTCCAGGTTCCAGCGAGTTCGCGTCAACGGCCGCGGTCGCCGTGGCTGGTACGCTTGCGCCATGTCTGTCTTCGAACGAGGCGAGACGCGAATTCACTGGTGGGAGGCCGGCGCCGGCTACCCCGTGCTCCTGTTCGCGCCCGGAGGCATGCGCTCGGCCGCCGACATCTGGGGCGACAGCCCGTTCGACCCCCGCCGCGAGCTGGCGCAGTCCTTCCGGGTCATCTCGATGGATCAGCGCAACGCGGGCAAGTCCACCGCGCCGGTAACGGCCGGCGACGGATGGCATACCTACGCCGACGACCATCTCGCCCTGCTCGACCACCTGGGTATCGAGAAATGTCACCTGATGGGCGGCTGCATCGGCTCCTCGTACTGCCTTGGGGTGCTCGCGGCGGACGCCTCGCGGGTCAGCGCCGCGGTGCTCCAGAACCCGATCGGCCGCCACGAGAACCAGGATCTGTTCTACGCGATGTTCGATACCTGGGCGGAGGCGCTCATGCAGGAGCGCGATGACGTGGACACGGAGTCTCTTCCTCCGTTCAGGGAACGCATGTACGGGGGCGGTTTCACGTTCAACGTCGATCGCGACTTCGTCGCCGGCATCGAGACTCCGCTCCTGATCCTGGCCGGAGACGATGCCTACCACCCTCGCCCGGTGGCGGAGGAGATCGCTGCCCTGGCGCCGAACAACGAACTGATCCTCGAGTGGAAGAGCGAAGACGCGGCACCGGTGGCCGCGGCGAAGGTCAGAGCTTTCCTCGAACGCCACACGCCCCCCAGCAGCTAGAGGCGCCAACATGATCGGAGCCACTCTCTTCGGCCTGCTTATGGTCTTCGGCGCCCCGCTCCAGCCGGCCGCGACCCCCGAGGCCCGGCAGGACATCTCCGTCGGCCGGGGTGTGGGCGACCTGAGCGACATCGTCGAGGTCACGGTCGTCAACGTGGACATCCTCGCCACCGACCGCAACGGCCAGCCGGCCCGCGATCTGACGCAGCAGAACTTCCGCGTCTTCGACAACGACAAGCCGGTCGAGATCAGCTACTTCAGCCGCGGCGGAGGCAACGGGGACGGCCCCGCGGCGGGTCCACTGCAAGAACCTCTGTCGATCGCCTTCTTCTTCGACAACACGCACCTCTCCGTCGCCAGCCGCTCCGCGGTCCTCGACCAGATCAAGGACTTCGCCCGCGGTCAGCTCGAAGCGGCAGACCAGGCCGCCCCGGTCCACGCCATGGTCGTCGCCTTCGACGGCGAACTGCGGATGCTCCAGGACCTGACGACGGATCACCTGGCCCTCGCCCAGGGCCTGAACCGCGTCGAAGCCGCGCCTCTGGTTTCCACGGAAGCGCGGAACCTGAAACGGCGGTCCCAGGAGAGCTTCCTGCAGTTGATGGACCAACTGAACGCCGACCCCCGCCGATCGGCGGGCAGCATCGGCGCCCTGCGCGCCACGCTCGCCGAGATGATCGCCTACGCCAGAGTCCTCTACGAGGACAGCACGCGCACGGCGGACGCGATCGAAACGGTGGTCGAAGCTCTGGCCCTGGTCCCCGGTCGCAAGGCCTTCTTCCTGATCAGCGATGGCTTTCCAGCGCGCCCCTTCGACCGCCTCCTGCAACACGTCCAGAAGCGGGTTGCAGGGCGACGTGAGGAAACGGGCGTCGAACTGATGGAGAACCGCGCCGTCGACGCCCCGGAAGGCTTCGACGCGCCGAACAACCTGTACACCCGGAACTCGAACATCCAGGGCACCGCGGCGCTGACCACCACCTACTTCCAGCAGCGACTGTCCCAGTTCGACCTCAACTCCCGCTTCACCGGGATCGCCGCGCGCGCCAACTCCTATCGCGTTTCCTTCTACGCCTTCAAGCCGCCCGAAACGGAGGTCGCGGCGGCGACGCTTTCGGAGCGGGTAGCCGACCAGCAGAAGTTGACCTACCTGTCCGACCTGCGCGGCGTACTCCACCAACTCGCCGGCGACACGGGCGGTCGGGCCTGGGTTTCGGGACGCAACGTGGACGCATTCTTCGACCAGGCGGCCGAAGACCTCCGCTCCTACTACTCGCTCGGCTACGTGCTGGACGAGTTCATCGAGGGCTCGGTCCACGAGATTCAGGTCAAGGCGAGGCCCCGGCACCTGCGTCTGAGGCACCGCACGAGCTACGTCGCCCGCTCGTTGCGCGAACGGATCGCCGAACGGACGATCGGCGCCCTCCTTCTCGGCTGGACCGAGAACCCGCACGCGCTGCACATCGACAGCATCGAGTGGGACACCGGCACCGGCGGCTTCTACGACGTCGATTTCACCGTCTCGGTGCCGCTCGCCAGGCTGGCGATGATCGAACAGTCCGGGAATCGCACCGACCAGGTGCGCGTCGTCGCCGCGGTGCTGACCGAAGACGGTGAACAGCTGGCCCCCAGCCACATCGTCCTGCCGCTGGCCATTCCCGCCAGCGATTGGGCACAGGCGCAAGACCAGTTTTTCGCCGTCAGCTTCGAGTACCCGATCCCGCGCGGCAACCACCGTGTGGCCATCGGGCTATGGGACGAGAACGGCGGCAACGGCTCCTACATCCGCCGCGAGTTCAACGTTCGCTGAGGAGAACACCGTGAGAGGCACCAGCAGCGCGGCCGGCGGTCCGACCGCCGACGCCGCGGACCACCGCACCGCACCTGAACTGGAGGCCGGCTTCGGCCACGTTCTGAACTCGCCGAGCGACGGCGGCACCCTGGAGATGATCGTCCGTCGCCCCGGAGTGAACCACCGCGAGGCGGTGGACGAAGGTCGGCTCACCTTCGAGGCGGGCCTGGAGGGCGACACCTGGGACCGTCGAAAGGGCTACGTCACCGAGGACGGCTCGCCCGATCCGGACGCGCAACTGACGCTGACGAACTCCCGCTTCGCCGATCTCATCGCGGGTAGCCGCGACCTCTGGCCTCTGGCCGGCGACCAGCTCTACGTCGACCTCGACCTCGGCGTGGAGAATCTGCCGCCCGGCACGAAACTCAGCCTCGGTGAAGCGGTAATCGAGGTCACCGCCCTGCCCCACACCGGCTGCAAGAAGTACGCCGAGCGCTTCGGCGCGGAGGCACTCCGGTTCACCGCCCAACCGGAGGGCAGGCGGCGCAATCTCCGCGGCATCTACGCGCGGGTCGTCGTGCCGGGAACCGTCCGGGTGGGAGATACCGCCCGCAAGATCCGCTGATCTCCATGGCGATCACGAAGGGCATCCGGCAGCTCGTCGCCGAAGCGGACGCCGCAGTCGAAACCGTGACGGCCACCGACGCCCGGCAGCGTCAGGCTCAGGGCGCGGTCATCGTCGACCTGCGGGACATCCGTGAGCGGGCGCGCGACGGCTTCATCCCCGGTTCCTTCCACGCCCCGCGGGGCATGATCGAGTTCTGGGTCGATCCCGACAGCCCTTACTTCAAGGACATCTTCGGCAGCGGCCGGGAGTTCATCTTCCACTGCGCCAGCGGCTGGCGCTCCGCCCTCGCGACAAAGGCCGTCCAGGACATGGGACTGGGGCCGGTAAGCCATATCGGCGGCGGCTTCACCGAGTGGAAGAAGGCGGATGCGCCCGTGACAAGGACAGAGGACGGCCGCGAACCGCGGTGAGCTACGGGGAGCGCCGACTCATCGCGGCTTGACAGCAGGGCGGCGGTTCCTTAGCCTCTCCGACCGCTTCCCCAACAAAGTCCCAACCGATGTTCAGTCACTCCGCCTTCCGCCCCGCTGCAACCGTTCCGTGCCGCAAGGTCCGGGTGAAGGGCGCGAAGCGCTCGACGGACACTCCCGGGTGACCTGGTAGATCGAGAACGAGACATTCTCTGAGCGGCCGGCCATCCAGAAGGATGCGCCGGCCCTTTTGTTTTGGAAGCTCCGCCCTGGAATCCTGGCCTTGCCGAGCCTCCCACCGACCGAGGAACCAACATGGAACTGCAGACCGTAAGCGCCCAGTCCGAGTGCCCCGAGTGCTTCGACGAGATCCGGCTCGAAGCAGTGATGCAGAACGAGATCGTCCAGTGCGCCGCCTGCGGCGTCGACCTGGAGGTGATCGAGCTCGATCCCGTGACCCTGGATATTGCGCCTGAAGAAGAAGAGGACTGGGGCGAATAGCCGGGCAGGCGATGCGCATCGGAGTCCTGTACAGCCGGGTCCGGCCCGAAGAGAAGCTCCTGTTCCGGGAGCTCGAACGACGGCGCGCGGAGGTCGAGCTGATCGACGACCGCAAGGTCGTCCTCTCGTTCGGCGGCTCGAGCACGCTGGAACCGGCCTTCGACTTCGACGTCGTCTTCGATCGCTCGCTCAGCCACAGCCGCGCCCTCGTCCACCTGCGGGTGCTGGCCGATCGCGGGGTGCCGACGGTGAACCGGATCGACGTGGTCGAGAACTGCGGCGACAAGCTACGGACGTCCAGTCTGCTGCAGGCCGCCGGCGTACCGACTCCGGACACGCGGGTCGCCTCGACTCCGGAAGCGGCTCTGCAGGCGATCGAGGAGCTCGGTTACCCGGTGGTCCTCAAGCCGACGGTCGGCTCCTGGGGCCGGCTGATCGCCCGCATCAACGATCGCGACGCGGCCGAGGCGCTCCTCGAGCACAAGATCACCCTCGGCTCCTACCAGCACTCGATCTTCTACCTGCAACAGTACGTGGACAAGCCGGAACGCGACATCCGGGCGTTCGTTGTGGACGGCGAAGCGATCTGCGCCATCTACCGCGAGGCGCCCCACTGGGTTACGAACACGGCGCGCGGCGCAAGGGCTGCGAACTGCCCCGTAACCCCTGAACTGGCGTCCCTGTGCCGCCGGGCCTCGGAGGCCGTGGGCGGCGGACTTCTGGCGGTGGACCTGGTCGAGGACGGGCACCGCGGACCCCTGGTGCTGGAAGTCAACCACACGATGGAGTTCCGCAACTCCGTCGAACCGACCGGCGTGGACATCCCCGCCCGCATGATCGACTTCGTCGAGCGGGTGGCGACCGAAGGCCGGACCGCCGCCCGGCGCGGGGAGGACGCATGACCATGCGCGCCAGCATCGTCGGCGGTTCCGGCTACGCGGGCGGCGAGTTGCTCCGCCTGCTGCTCGGCCACCCGGAGTTCGAGGTAGCAGGGGTCACATCCAGGCGTCTTGCCGGTTCATTCGTCCACTTCACGCACCCGAACCTCCGCGGCCAAACCGATCTTCGCTACTCCACGCTCGACGAGCTCGAGGCCTGCGACCTCCTCTTCCTCTGCGTACCGCACGGCAGCGCGGCCGGGGACATCGACCTCTACGCGGGGCTCGCGCCGCGGATCGTCGACCTTTCTGCCGACTTCCGGCTTCACTCGCCATCGGCCTACGAGGACTGGTACGGCGCACCGCACCCGGCGCCCGACTGGCTCGACCGATTCGTCTATGGCCTGCCGGAGCTCGACCGCGAGGCGGTCGCCGGCGCTTCCCACGTCAGCGGCGTCGGGTGCAACGCGACCGCCACCCTGCTCGGCCTGCTGCCGCTGCTTGGACCTGAAGCCCTGGAACGGGATCTCGTCGACTGGGGCCGCGGCGTCGTCACGGAGTTGAAGGTCGGCAGCAGCGAGGGCGGCGCGTCGTCGTCCGACGCCTCCCACCACCCCGAACGCTCAGGCGTCGTGCGGAGCTTCCGTCCCACCGGCCACCGCCACACCGCGGAGGTCGAACAGGCGCTCGCTGTGCGCGGCATCGAGGCGGCCGGCCGCATCCACCTGTCGGTGACCTCGGTCGAGATGGTTCGCGGCGTCCTCGCCACGAGTCACCTGTTCCTGAACCAGCCCGACGTCGGCAAGCCGACCGACCGGGACCTCTTCCGCGCCTGCCGGTCCTTCTGCCGGCAACAGCCGTTCGTCCGCCTGGTCAAGGACCGGCGCGGCATCCACCGCTACCCCGAGCCGAAGATCCTGGCCGGCAGCAACCACGCCGAAGTGGGCTTCGACCTCGATCCGCGTACCGGACGCCTGGTCGTCCTCTGCGCAATCGACAACCTGATGAAGGGCGCGGCCGGTAACGCGGTGCAGAGCGCGAACCTTATGTGCGGGTTCCCCGAAACCGAGGGTCTGTCCTTCCCTGGCCTGCACCCGGTGTAGGAGCACGCATGCCTGAGTCCCTCCCTACGAAACCGCCGACCGGCCTTCGCGCCGGCCGCGAGGCGCCGTTGGTCGTCAAGGCCGGCGGCGGCAAGTCGCTGGACCTCGACGCGATCGCCGCCGACATCGCCGATCTGTCGAAATCAGGCCGCGCGGTCGTGCTCGTGCACGGCGGCGCCGAGACGACGAACGAGGTCGCCGAGCAGTTGGGGCATCCGCCGCGGTTCGTGACCAGCGAGAGCGGCTACAGCAGCCGCCGCACCGACCGGCGCACGCTCGAGATCTTCGAGATGGTCTACTGCGGACTGCTGAACAAGCGCTGGGTCGAACTGCTGCAGCGTCAGGGCGTTCCCGCTGTCGGGCTCTCCGGCCTCGACGGCCGCCTGTTCGAGGGCCGGCGCAAGGACAAGCTGCGCATCCGGCTCGGCGCACGCCGGCTCGTACTGCGCGACGACTGGACGGGCACGGTCGACCGGGTCAACGTGGATCTGCTGCGCCTGCTCCTGGACGGCGGCTACCTGCCGGTACTGACGCCTCCGGGATCGTCCTACGACGGAGAGGCGGTCAACGTCGACGGCGACCGCGCGGCCGCCGCCGTCGCCGCGGGCCTGGGTGCGAAGGCGCTGGTCTATCTCTCCGGCGCCCCGGGCCTGCTCGCCGACTTTCCCGACGAGACCTCGCTGATCTCCCGCCTCGACATCGGGCGCGCCGACCTGACCGGACTCGAGGCGCACGCCGGACTCGAACCGCTGATGGAGGCGGCTCAGGACCGGATGAAGAAGAAGGTGCTGGGCGCCGCGGAGGCGCTGCGCGGGGGCCTGGAGCGGGTGATCTTCGCCGACGGGCGCACCGGGCGGCCGGTGCGGTCCGCCCTCGACGGCGCCGGCACCCACGTGGTGGTTCACTCGACGAACCAGGAGGACGATGCGCCATGACCGTAGATGCGACGAGGAGGACCGGCGCACCCGGTCTTGCAGGCGCCGAGGATCGCCGCCTCGGCACCTGGGCGCCTCGCAAACCGACACAGTCGATCGTTCGCGGCGAGGGCTGCGAACTCATCGCGGCCAACGGCGACCGCTACCTCGATCTGACAGCCGGCTACGGCGTCTGCTGCCTCGGCTACAACCATCCCGCGATGGTCCAGGCGCTCAGGGCGCAGGCGGAGCGGCTTACCTACTGTCCGATGAACATGCCCAGCCGGGATCGGGCCGAATACGTCGAGGCGCTGGCCGCCGTGCTGCCCGATTCCCTGGATCGGGTCTTCCTGTGCAACAGCGGCACGGAGGCGGTAGAGGGCGCGCTCAAGTTCGCCGCCCTCGTCACCGGAAGGAGCCGCACCGTCGCGCTTCGGAACAGCTTCCACGGCCGCACCCTGGGGGCGCAGGCAACGATGTGGAACCCCGCCGCCCGCAAGCCCTTTGCCGGTCTGCTCCACGACAACGTCTTCGTCCAGCCCGAGGTCGGGGCGATCGACAAGGCGGTCGACGAAACCACCGCGGCGGTCATCCTCGAACCGGTCCAGGGCGAAGGCGGAGTCGGCGTGCTGAGCGACAAGGTGCTCCTCGCCGCGCGTCATGCCTGCGACCGCCACGGTGCGCTGCTCATCCTCGACGAGGTGCAGACAGGCTTCGGACGTTGCGGCTCCTGGTTCGCCCATCGCCTGACGCCTGGACTGGAGCCGGACCTGATGCCGCTCGCCAAGGGCATCGGCGGCGGCTTTCCGCTCGGGGCGATCGCCTACGGCGAGCGCGTCGCCGCCGCGCTCCGGCCCGGCTGCCACGGCTCGACCTACGGCGGCAATCCACTCGCCTGCGCCGCCGGCCTGGCCGTGATCGAGACGATGCGGGCGCTCGATCTGCCAGCCCGGGCGGCGAAGGTCGGCGCCCGCTTCCTCGACTCGCTGCGCGACCGGTTGGCCGCGAATCCCCTGGTGCGGGAAGTGCGCGGCCGCGGCCTGATGCTGGGCGTCGTCCTGCGCCAGCGCGCCGGCCGCCATCTCGCCCGCCTGACCTCGGAGCACCGGATCCTGGCGCTGCCCGCCGGACCGAACGTGATCCGCATGCTGCCGCCGCTGATCGTCCGCGACGACGAACTGGATCGCGCCGCCGACGCCCTGGAAGCCGTCCTTCAGGAGGAATGACGATGCCGAGAAGACCGCCGCTGCCGCGGCCACCCAGCGCGAGCGGTCCATGATGGACACTGGAGGCGGTGGCCGACCCGGCGCGCTTCCCCATCGGGGCCCCGACGCAGGCCGCGACCGGGCCGAGATCGCACTCGTGCGGGGCCTCGTCGAGGTGCCGTCGCTCTCCCGCCACGAGGCCGCCGCCAGCAGCTGGCTGGCGTCCGAGATGGACGCTTGCGGCCTCGAGCGCTGTCAAGTCGACGGCGCGCTGAACGCGGTCGGCGAACTCGGCGAACCGGACGCCTCCCGTCTCGTCGTCCTGCTCGGACACATCGACACCGTGCCGGGGAACATCCCGGTCCGGATCGAGGACGACGGATCGACGCACGGCGTCCTTCACGGCCGTGGCTCGGTCGACGCGAAGGGGCCGCTCGCGTCCTTCGTCGCGGCGGCCGCCCGGCTCGGCGGCGACTGGGCGCGCGCGCACGACCTGCGGTTGATCGTCGCCGGGGCGACGGAGGAAGAGGCGGCCAGTTCCCGGGGCGCGCACCACCTGCTCAAGAGGCTGAACGGTCGCGACGAGCCGATGCCCGATTTCTGCATCATCGGCGAGCCCAGTCACTGGCACCGGGTCACGCTCGGCTACAAGGGACGCCTCCTGATCGACCTGCTGGCCCGCCGGCCCAGCAGCCACACCGCCGGCCCGGAGGCCGGCGTCGGCATCACCGCCTTCGACCTCTGGAAACGCCTCGAGGCGGTTGCCGAACGGAGCGGCGGCCGAACGTCCTTCGAGCGCGTGCTGCCCAGCCTGCGCACGATCAACACGACGACCGACGGCCTCTACGACACGGTCCGTGCGGACTATGGCCTGCGGCTGCCCGTCGACTTCGACGTCGGCGCCCTCATCGCCGAGCTTGAGGACTGGTTCGGCGCCGCCGCCGAGGACATCCACGGGCCGCTGTTCTCGGACCTGGATCCGGTCCGAGCCACCGGGACGATTCGCCGCGAGCAGGGCCACGCCAGCCTGGAGCTGAGTCTGCGCGGCTACGAAGTGGGCGTCCGCGCAGACCGGCACTCCCCTCTGGTGCGGGCCTTTCTCGGCGCCATCCGCACCGTCGGTCCCGAGACCACGCCCAAGTTCGTCGTCAAGACGGGAACCTGCGACATGAACATCGTCTGGCCGGTCTGGCGATGCCCCATCGTGGCCTACGGACCGGGAGACAGTACACTCGACCACACTCCGAACGAGCATCTGGAACTGGACGAGTACCTGCTGGCGGTCGATACCGTGGAACTAGCGCTGAGGAACCTGGCCGCCGCTCCGCCGGTCGCCCGCTGACTGCGTGGCGGAACGCGCGCCACGCGTCGATCGCATCGCTTTCGGCGTGAGTGCCGGGCTGATCGCCCTCGTCTGCATTCCGCTCGCCCTGTCGCCCCAGACCGGCGGCGCCCTGGTCGTCCGCGCCTACGAATCGCTGACCGACCGTTTCGGGTTGCTCTACCAGTGGGCGACGCTTCTGGTCACCGTGTTCCTGCTCTGGCTGGCCTTCAGCCGTCACGGAGCGAAACGACTCGGCCACCAGGACAGTCGGCCAGACTTCAACATCTTCAGCTGGATGGCCATGCTGTTCTGCGCCGGCATCGGTGCGGGCCTTCTCTACTGGTCGACGATCGAGTGGGTCACCTACCTCGACGCGCCGCCCTTCGGCCTGGCCCCGAACTCCACGGAGGCCGTCGAATGGGCGGCTACCTACGGCATCTTCCACTGGGGGATCTCCGCCTGGGCGCTGTACTGCTTCCCGGCGGTGGCAATCGCCATCCCCTACTACCGCCAGCATGCCCCGGCCCTGCGCCTGAGCACCGGCCTGCACGCCCTGATCGGCCGCGAAGGCTACGACCGCCCGCCCGCCCGCATCGTCGACGTCCTCTTCATTCTGGCGCTCGTCGGCGGCACCGGCACGTCGCTCGGTCTCGGCACGCCGATGGTCGCCGCATGCGTCAGCGAGGTGTTCGGCATCGGGCAGACGTTCGGACTCCAGGTAGCGATCCTCGTCATCTGCGTCACTCTGTTCGCGATCAGCGTCTACCTGGGTCTCGAGCGCGGCATCAAGCCCCTTTCCGACGGCTCCGTCATCGCGGCGATCCTCCTGCTGGCTTTCGTCCTGATGGTCGGCCCCACCAACTTCCTCCTGCGCACGGGCACGAACTCGATGGGCCTGATGATCGAGAACTTCATCCGGCTCAACACCTGGACCGACCCGGTGGCCAGGACCGGGTTCATCGAGGACATGACCGTCTTCTACTGGGCCTGGTGGATCGCCTACGGTCCCTTCATGGGCCTGTTCGTGACCCGCATCTCGCGCGGTCGCACTGTGCGGCAGTTGATCTTCGGGATGTTGATCCTGGGCACCCTCGGCTGCGCCGTTTTCTACGGCATCCTCGGCAACTACAGCATGCACCTCGACCTGTCAGGTGCTCTACCGGTGCGCGAGATCGCCCAGACGGCCGGCAACGAGAACGCGATCGCCCAGACGATCAGCTTCCTGCCTCTCGGCACCGCGGCGCTTACGATCTTCGCGCTCGTGGCCATCGTCTTCATCGCAACGACCTACGACTCCGCTTCCTACTGCCTGGCGGCGTCGGCGACCCGCAACCTGACGGAAGGCAAACACCCCGCTCGCTGGCACCGCCTGTTCTGGGCCGTCGCCGTCGGCGTCCTGCCGATCACGCTGATGTTCATCGGCCAGGAAGGGGGGAACGATCAACTGCGCGTGATCCAGTCGGCGACCCTCGTCGTCTCCCTTCCGCTCCTGGTCGTGGGAGTGCTGATGGCGGTCTCCCTTCTGAAGTCGCTCAGACTCTCGGAAGAACCCGTGGATGACCGGCCCGCAGGCGGCCTCTGAAGCCGGATCAGCGATCGCCGGCCACAGCGAGAGCCCCCTCGAGTTCCGCGAGGATCCCCTCCAGTTCGCCCAGAGCGGCCTCCCAGTCGTCCCAGTGGAAGGCATGGCCGGCCTCGATCGCCTCTTCCCAGACCCGGTTCGCCTGGAACAGGACGTCCGCGGCCTCATGCCGATCCGACGGATCCCGCACCCGCAGGATGTCGCGCGAGACCTTGGCGCGGGCGCCCCGAAGGGCCCGCATCCGCGCCAGGAGCTGGCCGCCCTTCGCCAACGCGGCCTGACCGGACGTTCCAGCCTCCGGATGGTCGGCTTCAGGACCGTGGCAGCGGTTGCAACGCGCCTGCAACCCACCCTCGCCCAGCGACTGCACGGCCACGCTGCCATGGCAGGTGCGGCAGGTCGGGGCGGCGCGGACCTTTCGTTCGAAGAGCGCGAAGTGCGCGCTCTCCTGCAAGGCCAGGTACTCCGTGTCGTGGCACCGGCCGCAGGTCCGGGGAAGGTTCCACTGATGGGTCGGACTCCTCGGGTGACCGCTGTTCAGTACCCCCTTGTGCGCGCGGAGCTGAACGAAGGTGGAACTGTCCCCGCCGTGACAGTCCGCGCAGGAGACGCCAGCCGCGGCGTGTGCCGAGTTCCGCCACTGCCGGAGATGGAACGCCTCCGCTTCATCGAGTTCCTGCGCCGCGTGGCAGTCGGCGCACGGATCCTGAGCCCAGGCGCCCCCCGCGAATGCGGCCATCGCCAACAGTAGAAGCGGGAAACGAAGCGGGCCCATGTTCATCAGACTACCAACGCCGGGCACCCGGCGTTGCGGACGGGGTAAGGCACGGCGTTCAGTCCCAACGGAAGGCCGGGGTGAGGAACACGTCGCGGTCGCCGCCGTCCGTAATCCCGGGCAAGACGAGACGGTAGTAGTTCAGCGGAATTCCGCCGTACCAGTAGCTGTGGCGCGCGATCCGGCGCGGCCGCTCCACGACGACGCTGATCGGCTCACCGACACCCGGTTCGGCGGGCACGAGTTCCACGGTCAGGCCGGCCAGCGGCACCGGCGACCCGATCAACAGCTCGCCGTCCGCTCCGGGCCGACAGCGGATGCCGCCGTTACCGTGAGGCCGGACGCCGTTGCCGATCAACCGTACCCGGAGGTCGCCGTGCTGGATGTCCCCCGCCGCCGAGTTCAGGTGGATCTGAGACGTCTCGAGCGGCAGGAGCCGCTTGGCTGCCGGGGAGACGTAACGCAGCCGGCGGGCGCCGGACTCCGGATCGATCTCGAGCGGGAAGGCCGCGGCGGAAAGCCAGAGCGGACCCACGAAGAGAGCCGCTCCGACCGCCGACGCCACGAGCCATCGCCGAGCCGGCGGTCGCTCGATGAGGAACCAGCACACCGGATAGAGCGGCAGGAACCAGCGGTTGGCGATCGCGCCCGCGCCGCCGTAGAAGTTGTGTGGACTCTTGATCAGGAAGGCCAGGAGACCCAGTGCGATGGCAAGGAGCAGCCATCGCCGTCGCGAACCCGGCCGGAAGCAGGCGCACGCGACCACCAGAGGCAGGAAGTAGGGCACGATGCCGATGCTCCGTCCGAGGGCGGCATAGACGACGTTGTGTCCGAGCAGCCCGAGGTCGAAGGAAGGCAGCAGAAACCCCTCCCGAAGCCAGGAGGCGTCGCCCCGCGCCGCGAGCGTTTCAGGCCAGTCCTGCCGGTCGAAGTCGACGTCGGGATAGCCGGTCGCACTGCTGAATCCCTGCCGTTCGCCCACGTAGGGACTCCAGGCGCCGCCGCTCCCGACTTGAAACCACGCCGAGCCGGCCAGAAACACCACGGCGCCGCCCAGGACGATCGCCGAGGCCCTTCGCCCCCACGCCTGCCGGAGGCTCGGCGCCGCCGCGAGCAGAACGGCGACCAGGACGGCCAGGTAGAACGGCCGGCCCGCTCCGGCGATCGCCAGCAGAACGCCGCCGCCGAACAGCCGGGCTGGCGGGAGGCGCTCGCCTTCGAACCACGGATCGAGGCAACAGAGCCCGAACGCCGTGGCAACGAGATAGAACAGGTCGGCATGAACCCAGAACACGTGGCCGAAGGTGACCGAGAAGAAGAGCAGGAAGGCGGCCAAAAGCGGTCCATCGGCGCCGATACGCCGAAGCAGCAGACACTCCAGCAGGAGGGCGGCGAGAACGAGCAGCAGCAGATTGGCGAAGGCCGGTCCCCGCTCCGGCGCGAGGCGGACGAAGGGCGAGAGAAAGAGCGAGTAGTACAACGGTTTGGCGTACACGAGGCTGTCTCCGCCGTCCCTGCTCTGCAGGATCAGCGGGTCCGGGACCTTGCCTGTCGTCTCCAGGTAACGCCGGTAGTCCGACGCTTCGTACCGCCGGTCGAAGTCGAACGCCAGGCTCTGTGCCTGCATCGCGTACACGCCCTCGTCGCCCACCGTGTAGGGCCAGCCGGCGGGGTCGAAGGCGGCCACGGCCACCGTCAGGGCCAGAACCAGGGCCCAAAGCACGGCCCGCTGCCAGGTCAGCCCGCCACACATGGGCCACCGCCGCCCACGGCTGGGGGGAGTGTCCATACCTGCCGCGACGGTAGCAGCCTCGGCGAGCCCGTACCGGCGATCCGTCTCCGATTCGTACCGACGGCGCGCCGGCATGGACCGCGGACCCCGCAACGGATAGACTCATAGCCACTGGGGAATCGACCAACATGGATCCGGTCGACCTGCCCCTATTCCGCCCGGACGGCCTTCTTGATGTAACCTTCAGGAACGGTCGACGCAAACTGGAACCCATAGGAGTGTCTCGTGAAGAAACCTCAATCCGGTCTTTCCATCCTGCTGCCCCTCGTCGCCCTCTTGCTAACAGTCTGTCTGGGTGCCCCGCTTCTGGCCCAGGACGCGGAAGCGCAGGATGAAGGCGAAGCGGCTGAAGAAACACCCGAGTTCGGAGAGGCGATCGTCGTCGTCGGTACCCGTACCGAGGGACGGACCGTTACCGCATCCCCCGTACCGGTCGACGTGATTCCCGAGACCGAGCTGGTCAGCCAGGGAAACAACGACCTGACGGACCGGATCCGCACCGTCGTCCCGTCCTACAACGTCGGCACCCAGCCGATCAGTGACGCGGCCACGCTGGTTCGACCGGCGAACCTCCGCGGCCTGGCGCCGGATCACACCCTGGTCCTCGTCAACGGCAAGCGCCGTCACCGCGCCGCCGTCATCGCCTGGTTGGGCAACGGCATCTCGGACGGCTCCCAGGGACCGGACATCTCCATCATCCCGGCGATCGCCCTCCGCCAGGTCGAGGTCCTGCGCGACGGCGCCTCGGCGCAGTACGGCTCGGACGCCATCGCCGGCGTCATCAACTTCCAGCTCAAGGACGCAAGTTCGGGCGGCAGCGTCGAGATCCGGACCGGGCAGTTCCAGGACTCGAACCCGGGCTCCAGTTCCGGCTTCGGCGGCCAGTACACGTTCGCCGGCGAGAACGGCCCCTCGTACGCCGTCGCCGCCAACTTCGGCATGCCGATGGGCGAGAACGGCTTCTTCAACCTGAGCATGGAGTACGGCGGCGCCGACCCGACCAGCCGCAGCGTCCAGCGGAACGACGCGATCAACATCATCAACACCGGCAACACCAACATCCGCAACCCGGCGCAGGTCTGGGGTTCGCCGCTGGTCGAGGACGACATCAAGTTGTTCGCCAACTTCGGCAGCCTGTTCTCGAACGGCACCCAGTTCTACGGTCACGCGAACTACGCCACGCGCAAGACGACCGGCGGCTTCTACTTCCGCAACCCGCACACGCGGTCCGGCGTCTTCAGCAATGACGGCGGCGGGTCCATCCTGGTCGGCGACCGGCTGTGGGCCAGCACCGGCGTCGAGGGCGCCGGCGGCTGTCCCGCACTCACGGTCACCGGCCATGTACCGGACCCGATGGCCCTCGCGGCGATCGAGGCGGACCCGAACTGCTTCACGCTCTACTCGCGCTTCCCTGGCGGCTTCACGCCCCAGTTCGGAGGCGACCTGACGGACTCCTCGATCGTCGCCGGCGTCCGCGGTTACCTGGACAGCGGGATGACCTGGGATCTCAGCGTCAACGTCGGCAGCAGCGAAGTCGACCAGTTCATCTACAACACGGTGAACGCGTCGCTCGGCTACGACACGCCGACCTCGTTCAACCCGGGCATCTATGAGCAGACCGACACGAACGTCAACTTCGACATCACCTATCCCGTGCGGGACAACGTGAGCCTCGCGGCCGGCCTCGAGTGGCGGAACGAGCAGTTCCGGATCGGCGCCGGCGACCCCGCTTCGTGGGAGATCGGCCCCTATGCGGCCCAAGGCTTCGGCTCGGGGTCCAACGGCTTCAACGGCTACCGGCCCGAGAACTCGGGAACCTGGGATCGCGCGAACGTCGCCATCTACGGCGACATCGAGGTCGACACGGCGGATGAACGGGGAACCGTCACCGCCGCGCTGCGGGTCGAGGACTTCGACGGCTTCGGCAACACGATCAACGCGAAGGTCTCCGGCCGCCGGCAGGTCTCCGATGTCGTGGCGCTGCGCGCCGCCGTCAGCACCGGCTTCCGCGCGCCGACGCCCGGTCAGCAGAACGCGTTCAACGTGACGACGGCCTTCGATCCGGAGACCGGCGGCCTGTCGAACAGCGGCACCGTGCCCTCGACGTCGTTGCCGGCAGCCCTGCGAGGCGGCGAGGACCTGCAGCCCGAGGAGGCGGTCAACTTCTCCGCGGGTCTGGTCCTCGACAGAGGCGAGTTCACCTTGACGGCCGACGTCTTCAACATCGACGTGGACGACCGGCTCGCCGTGTCCGAGACGTTCCGTCAGTGCGCCCTCATCATGGAACCGAACTGCGTTACGGATGCTGAGATCGAACAGTTGCTCTCCGGCGGCTTCGTCGAGGCGCGGAACCTGAAGAACTTCCGCTTCTTCGTGAACGACTTCGCCACCCAGACGCAGGGCCTCGACGTGGTCGGCACCTGGACACCGCCGGAACTCGGCGGCGACACGAGCTTCAGCCTCGTGTTCAACTACACGAAGACGGAGGTCACGGACCACAACCCCGACACGGTCGGCCCCTTCCGCATCGCCACGATCGAGAAGGGCCTGCCGGAGTTCCGGTGGAACCTGGCGATGAACCACAGCGCCGATCGCTGGAACCTGATGGCCCGCGTGAACTACTTCGACGGCTGGTGGGACAGCGAGGACGCGCAGAACCTCCTCGGCCGGAACAACGCGCCGATGTACTCCGACTACAACGGCGAGTTCCTGCTCGACGTCGAACTCGGCTTCCCGCTGCCGAACGACACGTCGATCGCCGTCGGCGTGCAGAACCTGCTGAACACCTATCCGGAGGAGAACCCCGGCGGCGCCGACGGAGTCGGCAACCGCTACGGCCAGTTCTCGCCGTTCGGCTTCAACGGGTCCTACTACTACGTCCGCTTCAACTACGCCTGGGGCCAGAGCTTCTAGAGCCTGACGCCTGGCATTCGACCCGGTTCACCCGGCGGCGGTCTTCGACCCCGCCGGGTGAACTGTTTCTGGTCGCTCCCGCTCCAGGCTCTGCAGCAGCCAGTACCGGCGATACAGCTCGTTCGTCTCGTACAGTTCCTCGTGGCTGCCTGCGGCGACCAGCCGGCCCTGATCGAGAACGTGGATCCGCCGGGCGCGGCGCGCGGTGGCGAGACGATGAGCGATGACGATCGTCGTCCGGCCTTCCAGCAGATTCTCGATCGCTCGCTGAACCGTCGCCTCCGAGTCCGGATCGAGCGCGCTGGTCGCCTCATCGAGGAGCAGGATCTGCGGGTCCCGCAGGAAGGCCCTGGCGATCGCGATCCGCTGGCGCTGGCCGGCCGACAGCAACACACCCCGCTCTCCGACCTCGGTCTCGAAGCCGTCGTCCAGGCGCTCGATGAACGAAGCAGCGCCCGCCGCTTCGGCAGCCGACCGGACTTCGTCGTCTTTCGCGCCCGGTCTGGCCAGCCGGATGTTGTCGGCCACGGAACCCGAGAAAAGGAAGATGTCCTGTGGCACCAGCGCCACGCGGCGCCGCAGATCGGCCAGCGCGACATCCCGGAGCGGCCTCCCATCAAACAGGATTTCCCCCTGTTGCGCCTCGTAGAAGCGAAGCAGCAAGCCGAAGAGCGTGCTCTTCCCAGAACCGGACGGACCGACCAGGGCCACGAGCTCCCCTGGAGCAACCTCGAGCGAAACATCGGTGAGGGCCGGCTGCTCAGCGCCCCCGTAATGGAAGCCGATCGAACGTACGCTGAGTCTGCCAGGTCCTTCAGCAAGCCCCACCGGATTCGGAGGATCGACGATCGCGGACTGCTGGTCGAGCAGTTCGAACACCCTCGCGCTCGATCCACGCAACCTCTTGTAGCCGGCGTACAGCGCCCCCAACTGACCCACCGAGGTTCCAATCGAGAAGGTGTAGAGAAGAAACGAGGCCAGCCTTCCCGGCGAGAGCGATCCCTCCAGCATCAGGCTCCCGCCGTATCCCAGCACCAGGGCAAACGCGGTGAAGCCGAAGAAGGTCATGAGACCGCTGAATCCGCCGTACAGCCGGACGTTGTGCAGTTGGACGCCGAGCAGGTCCGCAAGGCGTACCCCGTACCGGCCGCGGGCCTGGTCCTCTGCCGAGAAGGCCTGCACGGTCCGGATACCCGCCAGCGCCTCCTCGGCCCAGGCGGAGGTCTCGGCCACGGCGTCCCGCTCCTCCTGCGCCACGCGCTCCAGTCTCCGCCCGTAGAAGATGGCGAACAGAACCACCGGCGGCACGACAAGGAGTGCGACCGCCGTCAGGCGAGTGTGCAGAATGAGCAGTATGACCAGGACAGCGACGAACCGGACCGCAGCCTGGAGGCCCGAGGGTATCTGCTCCGTCAGCGCATTCTGGACCACCGTCAGGTCTGAAGCCATGCGCGACAGAAGCTCGCCTACCCGCCGGCGGTCGCAGAAATCGACGGAGAGGCCGACCAGGTGGCTGAAGAGCCGACCTCTCAGGTCCCGCAGCAGGCGCGCTCCGGCGGAGCCGAGAAACCAGGTCTGGAAGTAGGTGACTACGCCAAGAACCGCGAAGAGGCCGATCAGGGAAGCGACGATCTGACCCAATCTGCCCTGGAGGTCCGCCTGAATCGCAGTGTCCACCAGATCGCCCGCCTGCTTGGGCACCAGCACGAACACGCCGGTACCGGCCAGAAGCAGGACGGTTCCAGCGCTCAACGACCGCGCATACGGCCGGGCCAGCCCGAAGAGCCGGCTGAAAGGAACCGGCGGGGAGGGACTCTCCTCCTCGCCCCGCTTCTCCGCTCTCACTTCCCTACGGCAAGCGTGATGACGAGATCGGGCCGCTCAGGGTCCGCGACGACCGAGTCGAAGATCTCCGCGTCCATCGACAGCGTGACCACGACGGCCACCGAGCCGTACTGAACCTGTTCCGGGATGCTCCGCCCAACGCGGCTGGAGGCAGTTCCCGAGGCAACGACGGCTTCGGGGGAGGGCTGTCCGGACCGGCGCAGATCGACGGAGACGTCAACCGCCCTGCTGACCTGGCGACCATGAACCGCAAGCTCCACCTCGAGTTCGGTCCGGCCGCGCCGCCGTCGCCGCCCGACTTCCAGGCGCTCGATCGTCACTCCCTCGCACAAGTAGGGGGCCGTATCCCGCGTAACCCAGGCGTAGCCGCTGGGAAGCGCCTCGACCGTACCCATTGGCAACCGCAGCACCATGGGCGATGCCATGGCGATCCGTTCGATCTTCTCGGCACCGCTCGCACGCGCCGAATCCGGCGTCACCTCGCCGGTGGTCGGCGCTGCCGCCTCGGGTTCGGCGGTTGCGGGTTGGGCCTCCTCGGGTTCGGCGGTCGCGGGTCGCGCCGCAGCGAGTACAGGCGCGGGTCCGTCGACCACCGGTTCGGCGGTTGGAGGTTCCGGCACGGGCAAGTCCGTCACGGAGTGTCCAACCGGAGCGTAGTAGCCCTCGAACTCGACCGTCCCGGACTGATCGCCGGTCTCGCCTGGCCTGGAGTAGCCGCCGGTCCGGCTGATTCGGCCACCCGTACCCGGCGTCAGCCGTTCGCGCCAACTCGATGGCGGCCCATCGGCGGCAGCGCGTTCGCCTCGAAAGAGCAGCGACCGCTCCTCCACCGAGCCTGACGACCGGATCACGACACCGCGATTCGACACGCTGAACCGCCGCCACAGGCCGGCAGCGGCGTCGTAGGAACTGTAAGTCCGGCCCGAATCGCCATCCTCGAGCACCCAGGTCTCGGCGACCAGACAACCGCCCTCGAGTTTCTCGACCCGGCTGCGGCCCACCACTTCGCCCCCCGACACGAGCCTCCATTCGCCGATCAGAAAGTCCAGTGCGCGATACCTCTCGTCCGACTCGCAGGGACCCTCGGTCTGCGCCGCGAGCGGCCACGCCGCAGCGAGTCCGGCGCCGACCACCAGCAGAGCGAACTTCGAGCGGCCCCGTTTCGTTGCCCGTCTCATCGATTCCTTCCCCTCAAGTGCCAAGAAGAACGATCTTGGCCACGAACAGCACGGCCAGAACAGCGACAGCCGGTCGAAGCTGGCTGAACCTGCCGGAAAGCAGCTTGATCGCGGTGTACGTGATGAAGCCGGCCGCGATGCCGTGGGCGATCGAGAAGCTGAACGGGATCGTGATCGCCAGCACGACCGCGGGGACGTACTCCGTCGCATCGCTCCAGTCGATCTCCGTCATGTTCCGGATCATCACGCTGGCCACGAAGAGCAGGGCCGCCGCGGTGGCAAAGGCCGGGATCGTCGCCGCCAGAGGCGACAGAAACAGGGTCAGCAGGAACAGCACGGAGACGGTTACCGCGGTCAGACCCGTGCGACCCCCGGCCTTCACGCCCGCGGCGCTCTCGATGTAGCTCGTCACCGACGACGTACCCAGGAACGAACCGAGGACCGAAGCGCCGGAATCCACGATGACGGCCCGCCGGAGTCTGGGCAGGTTTCCTTCCCGGTCGAGCAGGTTGCCCTGCTTGGCCACCGCGATCAGAGTGCCCGACGTGTCGAAGAGATCGGTGAACAGGAACGCGAAGATGATCCCGAAGAACGCGGCGTCGAAGGCGGCCCGGATCTCCAGTTGCCCGAGCGTCGGCGCGAGCGAGGGAACGGTGGAGACCGCGCCCTGCCAGCTCGCTTCGCCGACCAGAAGACCGATCGCAGTGACGGCGAGGATGCCGATCAGCACCGCCCCGCCTCTCTTCAGGGCGTCGAGGGCCGCGATGAGCACCAGCCCGACGACCGCAAGGGCCACGCTCCAGGACGTCACGTCCCCGAGCCCCACGAGCGTGGCTTCGTTCGTCACGACGAGTCCCGAGTTCCTCATCGCAATGATGGCGAGAAAGAAGCCGATCCCGGCGGCGGTCGCCATCTTCAGCGAGCGGGGGAAGGCGTTCACGATCCAGGTCCGGATCGGCAGCACGGAGATGACCACGAAGCAGACACCGGAGATGAACAGCGCGCCCAGGGCCACCTCCCAGGAATGCCCCATCCCCACGACGACACCGTAGGTGAAGAACGCGTTGATCCCCATGCCGGGCGCGAGCGCGATCGGATAGTTCGCGTACAGCCCCATCGCGGCGGTGGCGATCGCCGCCGAGAGACAGGTGGCGACGAATACGGCTCCGCGGTCCATCCCCGCCTCCCCCAGGATCTGCGGGTTGACGACGGCGACATAGGCCATCGTCATGTAGGTCGTGGCGCCGGCGACGATCTCTTTCCTCGCCGTCGTTCGGTGCTGGTCGAGGCGGAAGAGGCGGTTCAGCATGGCGACGTCTCCGGCCGGCCGTCACCGGATCTAGCCGTCCGCGAGCGGTCTGACGACGAACAGGAGATCGCCCTGGTTCACCACCTGGCCGTTGGCCGCGTTGACCCGCATCACCTCGTACCGGGCGGCGCGGTCGAACAGATCGCCGCCGGCATCGATCGACGACAGGGAGACCGGTCGGAACAGCTTCATCGCCTCGATCAGGCACAGGGTCTTTTCCGTGCCGAGAATGTCCCCGACCCGAACGAAGGGCGGATCGTTGGGCGACGACGCGGCGTAGAAGAGCCCGCCGGACGGCGCCCTGACCTTCAGCTCGTCACTGCCCTCGATCTCGATCTCGGCGCGATCCATCGTCGCGGACACGCCAGCGGAACGTTCGACTTCGCGCACCAGATCCTCGGCCCGGGTACGAGCCAGGAAGCCCGGCAGGTACCGCGTATCGTAGTCGCCGCTTCGGAACTGTTCGTCGTCAAGCACGCGGCGAAGCAGGGGGAGGTTCGTGCAGACGCCCTCGATCGTGACCTGATCGAGGTAGGAGCGCATGCGGGCGATCGTGTCCGCGCGGTCCGTGCCGTGACAGACGACCTGCGCCACGAGACTGTCGTAGTACGGCGAGACCACCGTTCCCGTCTCGATCGCCGCCAGGACGTCGATGTCGGAGCGCTGCGGGAACTCGCAGCGGCTCACCGTCCCCGGCGACGGCAGCAGGTCGATCCCGTCCTGGGTTGCGACGACACGTTCGGCATTGATCCGGACCTCCATCGCATAGCCGTCCTCGGAAGCCGAAGAGTCCGGGATTCGCGAACCGCCGGCGATCTCGAACTGGGCCTTCACGATGTCCGTGCCGCTTGTCGCCTCGGTCACCGGGTGCTCCACCTGGAGGCGGGTGTTCATCTCCATGAAGTAGAGCTTCTGCGCTTCCAGGTCGAAGATGAACTCCACCGTGCCCGCTCCGACGTAGCCGATCCTTCGGGCGATCGCGGCGGCATGGCGGAAGCTCTCTTCGCGCAGGGCCTCCGGCAACGCGGTGGACCCCGACTCCTCGATCAGCTTCTGGTTGTTGCGCTGCACGCTGCAATCACGCAGGCCCAGGACGCTCACCGTTCCGTGCTGGTCGCACAGCACCTGCACTTCGACGTGGCGGAGCGATACGACGCACTTCTCGAGATAGCAGTCCGCGTTGCCGAAAGCGCTCTCCGCCTCGATCCGGATCTGGGCGAAGGCCTCCCGGAAATCCCCCGCCCGGTCGACGCGACGAATGCCCTTGCCTCCGCCTCCGTGGACCGCCTTGAGCATCACGGGGAAGCCAATCGACTCGGCCACGTCTAGCGCCGTATCCACGTCGGTGAGGATCCCCTCGCTGCCCGGCACGACGGGGACACCGACCTGTACGGCGGTCTTGATCGCGTTCGACTTGTTGCCCATCCGCCGCATCGCGTCGCCGGTCGGGCCGATGAAGTTCAGACCGTGGCCCCGGCAGAGGTCGGCGAACGAGGCGCTCTCGGACAAAAAGCCGATTCCCGGGTGGAGCGCGTCGACCTCTTCCCGCTCGGCGACACGGATCACCGAGTGGGCGTTCAGGTAGCTCTCGTCCGGCGTGCTGCCGCCGATGCAGACCAGACTGTCGCGATCCCGCAGCATGGCAGCCGCCGGCGACTCGACATCCGGATCCGACTGAACGAGGACCACCTCGACGCCGGACCGCTGGGCAACGCGAACCAGCTTGACCGCGGTGCAGCCCCGGGCATGGATCAGGGCTCGGCGCACCGGGCGCGGCGCCACGGCGGGAACCGGCTCGACGATCTCCGCCTCGCGGCGACGCCGGCGCGCAGACAGGAACTCGACCCGCCGCTCCTCCTCCAGCAAGCGTTGGAGAATGTCCTCGACCGTCTCCTCCGGCACGGGGATCTGCGAATCGACGTGCCGCAACTGGTCGTCGAGTTCCTCGCCGAAGGGATGCTGCACGAAGCCCTGCATCGCCCCTTCGACCTCGAACAGATAGTTCGACAGCGTGGAGGCCATCGGCAGGTGGGAGGGCACAACGATCTGACCGGCGAACGGCATATTCGTGCCCGAGAAGTAGTAGGTCTGGACGAGCGGGTGAGTGACCAGGCTCGCCTGGGCGCCGCCCGTGCAGTCGCCGTAGCCGAAGCAGATCACCGGCAGGTCGTTGTCGCGCACGAACCGCGTGATGCGGTCGTTCACGATCGACATGGAGAACAGGGCACCGGCGCCTTCCTTGGTCAGCATGCCGCCCGACGAGATGAAGCAGACGACCGGCAACCGCTCTTCGGCGCAGCGAAGCAGCAGCTTGCAGAACTTCTCCGAACTCGCCATGTCGAACGAGCCCGCCTGGAACGCGAGATTGGAGACCAGAACGCCTACCCTGCTGCCAGCCGATCCGCCCTCCGCGTCACCCCCCGCGCCGATCCTGATCCGGGCCAGAGCCGCCACGGTTCCACAGGGCGTCACGCCCTGCTCGAGCGCCCGCTCGATCGAGACGCGGAGCCCCGGGAAACCAACCGGATCGGCGGTCATCCGGTCCGGCTCGATCTCCTGCACGTCCGTGAAGAACCGGTCCAGGATGGCCTGGGGACGCCGCGGCGTCTTCCGCTTCTGCTCGGCGAGCACATCCTCGAGCAGAAGATCCCGGTAGGCCGCATCGAGCCGGTTCCAGAAGTCCTTGATCCCGATGTTGCGCGGGGAAATGCGGCCGTCATAGGTGCGAATTCCCTGCTCGTCCTCGTAGAAGTTCGGCAACAGGCGCTCGAACAGGAAGGTGACCAGCCCGAACAGGGGCTCGGAGATGCGGGGCATCTGCAGTCGCTTCCATTCCGCCACGGACTTGAGCAGCCGGCCGCGCCGGGGATGCCGCGAAAAGTGGCGCAGCCAGGACCGGAACTGCCGGCGAAGCCGCGCCTCCGCCTCGGCGGCCGCGTCCGCCTCGAGTCCGGCCGTCAGCTCGCCCAGCGCGGCGTTCAACGAATGGCGAAGCAACAGGTGGACGGATTCGCGGGCGATCACGTTCTCCTCGCGGGCCTCGGCCGCAATGTCGCGCAGGTGCAGGAAGATGTGATCGTAGAGCCGGTCGAAACAGATGAAGTTCTCGCACTCGCGCCGGAAGAGCCGCAGGAGTTGGGGCTGGAGGATCACGTCGAGGACATTGAGGTCCGCCGGATCCGGAGCGGCGCCTTCGCGGGTTGCAGGCTGCGCCTCGGCAACCTCGTCCGCCTCCACCGCGCGCATCACGTCCAGCAAGCGGCCGAAGTTGTCCTCGGCCGCGTCCTTCCACTGGTTGTAGAGGTGGAAACCGAACTCCAGCAACAACTCGGCACGGGCGCGGTTGAAGTGGTACTCCCGGCTGCCGAGCAGGAAGGAGGCGAGGCGTCCCCTCCCCTCGTGCAGGGAGTCACGGGCAGCGGCGTACCGTTTGTAGGTCCGGCTGAGCACGTCGTCGTAGCGCACCGCGAGCGGGTTCTCGAACCAGCGCTCGAAGGACAACCGGCGCTGCCGTTCCCGGCGCGCCCGGGCAGCCCCGGCCGGCACCTCGGCAGCCGCCAGACGACCGTAGCTGGACACCGTGGTCGAGGTCAGGCGCCGCCTCAGCCCGAGGTATCGCAGGTACCGGAAGGCGACGCCGAACACGTTCACCTGTTCCGCCGGACTCCGCAGCCGCGACAGGGAGGCGGCTTCCTCCAGAGCCAGAAGACTGCGGGAGGGGTCGACGTAGCGTCGTGTGTTCAGGCGGTAGTGCTCGAAGACGGCCGGCTCGTCGCGCACGAAGATCTTCGCCCGCTGCTCGACCACCGCGATCGACGAAGCCACGGCGGCCTCGAAACAGGCCAGGCGGTCGCCCCTCTCGCCCGGAACGAAGTCGATCACGCCGTCGAGGTAGCCCTGATCGAAGAGCTCGTAGGCCGAGACGCCGACCGCCTTGGCGCACTCCTCCCAGGACAGGTCGTAGCGACGCACGATGTTCGCCAGGCCCCGGGGCTGGATCGTGTTGAAGACGCCGTCCCGCACCGACAGCAGCACGTTCGTCGTGGCCAGCGGGATCGCGCCGCCCGAGTAGCCGTTGCCGAGCACGATGCCGACGGTCGGCGCGTGGAGCTGCGCCATCTCGGCAATCAGCCGCGAGATCGCGTGGGCCTGGTTGCCGCGGTTCGCCATCTCGCCCGCGTCGGCCCCCGGCGTGTCCATCAGGGCAACGATCGGCAGGTTGCGCCCCGCGTAAGAGCGGATCACATCCACCGCGAGATCGTGATGCTCCGGCATCCAGACACCGTTCTGCACCGAACGCTCCTGGGCGAGCACGCCGAACCGCCGCCGCCAGCCCTCGATCTCGGTCTCGAACACGGCCGCGTAGAGCGGGCCGTGCAGGCGCTCCTCCACCAGTTCCCAACTCGTGGCGGCCAGAACTTCTCCCGCCCCGACCCGGCCCGGGTCCTCGGCCGGAGCCACCGTGCGGCGGATGTACTCGTCGACCTCGAGGGCTGCCAGACTCTTGAGGGTTCGACGGATGCGCCGGTTGGAGATCAGACCGGCGATGCGCCCGGCGCTGCCGGCGACACGGCGATCACGGGGTTCCGGAAGCAACGAGAACGCACGCGCCCGCTGCTCCGCGTCGCGGAACAGGGGGTCGACCGTTCCCTGCGAAGGCCCCGCCTGGCTCTGGAGCAGGATCGTCATACAAGCCGCCTAGTGTACCCGGTCCCGGGCTGGTAAAGGGCCAGCAACATGCAACTTAGCTGGCTCCGCACGTGTTCCCGCGCGCCGGTTCCCTTCCTCAGTTGGCCCCTTCTTCCGCCCGCGTCGGGCCGATCTCCGCCAGCGTAGCCAGGCTCGGCGCCACCATGACACGCGCCGCCGTCTCCTCGTAGGCCGCGTACATCGACGGCAGCTTCTGCCTCAGATCCTCCTGGTCTCGAATCGTCCACTCTTCTTCCCATACAGGTCCGTAGGGCGCCTGGAGATTCCAGGCCGTCGAGATGAACCAGTAGGCGAACTCCTGCATCTGGACCCGGAAGCGGGCTTCCTCGTCCGGAATGTCGGCGTACTGGTCCACCTGGTAGTAGCCCTCCTCCGCCGCCTTCGCCATCGCCTTCGCGAGTTCCGAGTCTTCCGAGATGCCCCAGACGTCCGGGAACGTGTAGTGCAGGCCGATGTCCGTGACGTAGTGGAGAATGTGCTCGACCACCTCCATCACCTGGCCCTGGGGGACGTCCTGCATGATCACGTCGCACACCGAGTGGCCGCGCTCGATAGCCGCCCAGCGCTCGTCCGTCTCATCCATGAAGCTGTAGTCGTACCCCAGAGGAACCGGAATCAGCGCGTTGTAGCGGTAGTGGTTCGCGAGTAGTTCGCGCTGCAGGTCGGCGTCGAGCCCGGCATCCCGAGGGAACGACTCGGCGATCGTCCTCGCGACCAGCCGCATGTAGTCGTCGGAGATGTCGTCGCGTGCCGCGAGCTTCAACCCGTAGACCTGCAGTTCCTTGGTGAACGGCGCCAGAGCATCCGTGGCAACGACGTCGCCGTGTTCGTAGACGTCGTCGGGGACGTCGCCTATCGGAGACAGCAGGATGCAGCCGCCGAGGTGGGTCGGGCCGGCATCGGCCGCCTCCTCGGCCGGTGCGGCTGAATCGGCCTCCTGCTGGCCCCCACAGGCGGCTATCGCCAAGATCAGAAGCGCGAATGCGAAACGTCTGTCCATCCCGGCCTCCCCTCTGTCGACTTGATCCGCGACTCCCTACACTATGCCCTGATCGAAGGCCGGACATGGACTTTCTGCCCAGCATCGAGGATTCTCGGTCTACATCGTGAGCTTCCTTCCCAAAATCGTCGGCTCCTTCGCCATTCCGGCCGCCGAGAACCCGACAGCGGAGATGGTCGAAGCCGCGTTCCGCCATCACGGCCTGCACTGGCGGTACCTGAACTGCGAGGTGCCGCCCGATCTGCTGGCCGACGCGGTCGCCGGCGCGCGCGCCATGGGCTGGGCGGGCTTCAACTGCTCGCTGCCGCACAAGGTCGCGGTGATCGAGCACCTGGACGGGCTGGGCGAGTCAGCCCGCCTGATCGGCGCCGTGAACTGTGTAGTCCGCGACGGCGATGGCCGCTTCATCGGTGAGAACACGGACGGCAAGGGCTTCCTCCGCTCACTCGAGGAAGTGACGCCGGCTGCCGGCAAGCGAGCCGCGATCTTCGGTGCCGGCGGTGCCGCGCGGGCGATCGCGGTCGAACTGGCGCTGGCGGGCGCAACCGACGTCACGATCGTCAATCGCACGCGCGAACGCGGCGAGGAACTGGCGGCCCACATCGCCGGCCATACGGAGACCCAAGCCCGCTTCGTGCACTGGCGCGGTGTCTACCGCCTGCCGAAGGCCGTCGACATCGTGATCAACGCGACCTCGATCGGGCTCTACCCGGATGTCGACGCGGCAGTGCCGCTCGATCTCGACTCCGTCCGACCCGCCATGGTGGTCGCCGACGTGGTTCCGAATCCACCCACAACACGCCTGCTGGCGGCGGCCTCCGCCCGCGGCTGCACCGTGCTCGATGGTCTCGGAATGCTCGTCAACCAGGGCGTCGCCGGGATCCGCTACTGGAGCGGGGTCGACGTCGATCCCCGAGTCATGCGAGCCCGTCTGGAGGCGATCTTCGGCTGAAGCCTGTCGAGCAGAACGGCAGCGAGGATCAGGGCCCCGAACACGACCTTCTGCTCGTACGACGCGACGCCCGCGATGTTCAGGCCGTTCTGGATGACCGCGATGATCATCGCGCCGATCAGCGTCCCCGAGATCCGGCCGCGGCCGCCCGCGAGGCTCGCGCCGCCGACCACGACGGCGGCGATCACCTGCAGTTCGTAGAGCTCGCCGGCGTTCGGCCGCCCGCCCTCGAACCGGGAGGCGTCGACGATGCCCGCGAGTCCGGCGAAGGCTCCGCACAGGCAGTAGACGGCGAGCAGCACCGCGGTCACGGGCACGCCGGACAGGCGCGCCGCCTCGACGTTGCCGCCGACGGCGTAGACGTAGCGTCCGAACATGGTCCGGGTCATCAGCAGGTGGGCCGCCACGAACAGGACGAGCATGAGCACGATGGGATTCGGCACGCCGAGCACGGCGCCGTTGCCGAGCCAGGCGAAGGGCGCCGCTTCCACCCGGACCGCCTCGGGCGTGCCCTCCGCGCCGCCCCCAACCAGCCGTCGCTGATGACCGACCGCGAGGATCAGGGCCAGACCGCGAGCCAGCATCATCAGGCCCAACGTGGCGACGAAGGGCGGCACTCGGAAGGCAGTCACCATCGTCCCGCTCAGGAGACCGCCGAGGGCAGCGGCAGCCACGCCGAACAGCATCGCCGCCAGCAGACCGGCCGGCGAGGCCGCGGCACCGCCAAACCACTCCTGCGCCGTCACCGCGGCGATCACTCCGGCCAGTGCCAGCAGGCTGCCGACCGAGAGGTCGATCCCCGCCGTCAGGATGACCAGGGTCATGCCGAGCGCGATGATCGCGATGTCCGCGTTCTGGTTCACCACGTTGATCAGGTTGCGTGGAGTCAGAAACGTGGGCCAGTAGTAACTCCTGGGCGACAGGACCGGAGCTCCGGCCAGTCGCACCGGGCCCCATTCCGCCGCGATCCGGTGGGTGGCGATCGCATCGACCGAAGCGCCGGCCCGGGCAATCCGCTCGAACTCCAGCCGCACGTCCCGCGGCTGTCCAAACACCCGGCCGGTGATCTCGACGCCGGTACCGGCGAGTCCTCGTTCGATCGCGGCCGCGAACGTTCGATCCACCTCCGTGTCCCGCGCGACGAGGAGTACGGCACACGGAGAGGGACAAGCCTCCAGCACCTGGCGTGCGACCGCCGCTCCCGATCGCTTCGTGACCGGGTTCTGTTCGCGCCAGGTCGCCGCACTCGAAACCAGGCAAAGCAGGATCAGCACAACGACCGAGAGACGGCGGCCGACCACGTCGACCAGACCCGCCAACAGGCGACGGACCCGGCCGTCGATCCGCTGGTCCGTCCCTTCAGGCACTGGCGCGTTTCCCCTGCCGCTCAAGACCCGCCGCGATCCGCAGCACCCGGGCCGGGTCGGCATTCGCCGGGCTTGTGATCTCGCCCCGGATCCGTCCCTCGTGCATGACCAGCACGCGATCGCTCATACCGAGGACCTCCTCCAACTCCGAACTGATCAGGAGCACGGCCTTGCCTTCCGACGCCATGCGCCGGATCCACTCGCAGATCTCGTAGCGCGCGCCGACATCGATCCCGCGGGTCGGCTCGTCGCAGAGAACGACCCGCGCGCCACGCTCCAGCCACTTGGCGATCACGACCTTCTGCTGATTGCCGCCCGAGAGCGTCGCCACCCGCTGGCCGGATCGAGCGAGCCGTATGGCGAGTCGCTCCCTCCACCTCTCGAAGGCGCGCTCCTCGCGCCGACGATCAACCACGGAGCGAAAGCGGCGGAAATGGTCCAGGTTGGGAAGCGCGAAGTTGGCCCGTGCGCTCTCTGTCAACACCAGGCCGTGGCCCCTTCGATCCTCCGGCAACAGACAGATACCGTCCGCGATCGCCTGACGCGGCGACCTGGGGTCGAGCCGTCTGCCGTCGAGCCACACCTCGCCGGTTTCCCGCGGCGCGGCACCGAAGATCATCCGGGCAACCTCGCTCCGGCCGGCCCCCACAAGGCCCGCGAGCCCCAGGACCTCGCCGCGGCGAATGCTGAAGGACACGTCGCGGACCTGGTGTCCGGCCGACAGTCCCCTGACCTCGAGGCGGGGCTCACCGATTGACTCCGGTAGTGGAGGCGGGAACTCGGCGCTCAGGCTGCGGCCCACCATGGCCTCGATCAGCGCGTCGCGATCGAGCGGCGCGAGGCCGTCGCCGGCGGCGGTCGCACCGCGCCGGTCGATGCTGCGCACCAGTTCGCCGTCGCGGAGAACGGCGACCCGGTCGGCCACCGCCTCGATCTCCTCCAGCCGGTGGCTGATGTAGATCGCGGCAACGCCCCGGCCGGCAAGTTCGCGAACCAGGCGCAGCAGGGCCTGCGCCTCGCGCGGCGATAGCGCGGCGGTCGGTTCGTCCAGGATCAGCAGCCGCGGCTCCCGCGCCAGCGCCTTCGCGATCTCCACCGCCTGGCGGACGCCGAGCGGCAGCCCGGAACAGGCAGCGCCGGGATCGATGTCGATCTCGAGCAGACCGACCAGCCGCCTGGCCTCGCGCTCTTCCCAGCGTCGGCGGACAAGACCTCGCCGGGACCAGCCCGCTCCGAGGAAGAGGTTCTCGCGCACGCTCAATTGCGGCACCAGACTGAGCTCCTGGTGAACAACGGCGATCCCTCTCCGCCGCGCCTCGGCAGGCGACCCAAACGCCGCCGGCTCGCCCTCGAACTCCATCCGGCCACCGTCCGGGCTCTCGGCGCCCGAAACCACGCGGATCAGAGTGCTCTTGCCGGCGCCGTTCTCGCCGACCAGGCCAAGGACCTCCCCCGGGGCGACGGCTAGGCTGACGCCGCGGAGCGCCTCCACGCCCGGGTAGCTCTTGCTGATCCGATGGAGTGCGAGCAAGGGGCTGCCGGCAGGCCGAGGCCCTAGTCGAGTGTGGGGTCCTGCTCGGCGTCAGCCTGCCGGTAGAGCTCCGTCGGGATCAGGTGGACGCGCTCGAAGTCCTCGCCCGCGAGGTAGCTCACGATGTTCCGCACCGTCATGACCCCCATCCGGTCCGGATACTGGATCGGGTCCGCGTAGATCTTGCCGTCCCGGATCGCCTGCTTGCCAGCGAGCTCGCCGTCGAAGCCCACGATCCTGACCTGGTCGGCGCGTCCGGCCTGCTCGAGCGCGGTGCGCGCCCCCAGCGCCGAGGGATCGTTGATCGCGAACACGCCGGCGAGGTCCGGGTAGGCCTGGATGCCGTCCGCCATCGCCCGGTACCCTTCGTCGCGCAGGCCGCCCCCCTCGAGTTCGGCCACGATCTCGATTCGCCCCTCCGAACGGTCGCGGTTGTAGTCCTCGATCGTCTTGCGGAAGCCGTCGACCCGCAGCACGCAGGAGTTGGCCTGCTTGAAGTGCAGCACGAGCACCTGGCCGCCGGCCTCGCCGAGCGCCTCGATCATCGCCTCGCCCGCGAGCAGGCCGCCCTGGTAGTTGTCCGTGCCGACGTGACCGGCGATCTCGACACCCTCGGCGACGGCCTGGAGGTCGGAGGTGAACACGGGCACTCCGGCTTCGTTCGCCCGCCGCACGGCGGGACCGATGGCGATCCGGTCGACCGGGTTAAGGACGATCGCGGCGACGCCGGAGGCCAGGAAGTTGTCGACCTGCTGCGACTGGCGGTTCACGTCCCGCTCCGCATCCGTGACCACGACGTCGAAACCGTGGCGTTCGGCCTCCGCGGTCAGACTGTCGGCGATGATCTTGAAGAACGGGTTCTTCAGCGTCATGGCCGAGAAGCCGATCGTGCCGCGCGCGGCGACGTCTCCAGCCGCGCCCGGATCCGCGCCGCCGCCGCAGGCGCCGAGCGCCGCGAGCACGATCGCCGCCACTGTTGCCACGAGCAAGCGCTTCACGATTCGCGGATTGTGACACGCCCCCGCGAAGGAGCGGCCTTACCTCCCCAGGCGGTAGGTCAGAGCCGCCTTGAGCCGGCGGCCCTTCGCGTTGTGGACCAGGGCATCGAAGGCGCGCTCGAAGTCGGCCCACGGCGGTTCCTCGTCGGTCAGGTTGAGCGCCGACAGGGCCACGTCGAAGCCGAGATTCGGGAACTTCCAGAGGAACGTGAGGTCGGCGGTCAGGAAGTCGTCGATGATCGGGACGTTCGTCCTCGGGTTCGTGTCCCGGTAGGACGAGATGTGGTTGACGTAGGCGACCAGGCCGTAGTCCGCCCAGTGGTAGCCCGCCGACACCCGGGAACGAAGTTCGGGCAACGACGGGGCGGCCTGTACGTTCTGGTTGAACCTGCCGGCGACATCGCCGCCGCTGACGTACTCGACGCCGTCCCTGACGAGCGGCTTGAGCTTGTAATCCAGCAGGTAGGTACTCGTGGCGCTCACGGCGAAGGCGCCGTTTCCCAGGGGCATGCCGCCGTGCAGATGGAAATCGAGACCCGAGGTCTCGACCCCCGGCCAGTTGATCACCCGCAGGAGGATCCGCTCGACTTCTCCCGGAAGGCAGGAGGCGTCCGCCAGCCCGCCCGGACAGACGATGTTGCCGCGGACCGCGGCCAGCTTGACCGGGTCGACGATCCGGCCCGGATCGGGATCGAGGCCCCGGCCTTCCCCGTAGAGCCGCACGACGTTGCTCGCGGGCTCGCGGGCGATCACGTCGTCGATGTCGTAGCTCCAGTAGTCGAGCGTCATGTCGAAGCCCGGGGATGCGAACAGCACGAGGCCGATGTCGTAGGTGAGCGCCTGCTCGGGCGCGAGATCGGGGCTGCCGAACGTGTCGAAAGGCCTGTACGCCCCCACCGGCGGCACGAACTCGAGCGCGGTCAGGACGTTCTCGTTCAGGTCGTCGAGTGACGGCGCCCTGAACGTCGTCTGCACCGAGCCTCTGAGCGACAGGACATGGCGGTCGCCTTCCGAGAGCCGCCAGCGGGCGGACAACTTCGGGTCGAAACTGTCCACCTCGTCGTGCAGCTCGTAGTTCGCCGCGACCTGCATGTCGCCGCGGTCGCCGATGTCGAGCGACAGCTCGCCGAAGACCCGGTGTACCGCCTGGGAGGCGTTGTACGGGTAGAAGCCGGTCGCGAAGGTGAACAGGCCCGCCTTCGCCCCGGCCTGCCGGCCGGTCAGCGGATCGACGCACGACTGGTCCCCCGGCACGATGCAGGGGTTGACATCGTAGTTCGCCGGATCGTTCGGCAGCGCGGACGCCTCCAGCCTCCGGAACTGGTAGCCGAGCGCGTAGTCCGCCCGATCCTCGATCCAGTTGCCGGAGAGCGTCGCGTCCGCCACCAGCAGGTCCACCTCGTTCTGGAGGTCCACGATGTCGTTGATCCAGGCCATCATCGCCGGATCGTTGGCGAGCCCCGGCCGGTACCAGGGGTTCGGCGTCTCGCGCCACGGCGCTCCGGGCTGAGCCGAGTACTCGGTCGCGCTGGAGAACGGGTTGTAGTACAGGCAATCGCCGACCCCCGGCTGGGCGCCGCCGGTGGGTCCGAGCCGCATGCCCGTCGGCGCGGTGGGATCGGCGACCACGCCGACGCCGCAGTTCGGACCGCCGTAACCGCGGAAGGCCAGGAACTTCCTGTAGCCGTATTCGGACGGCAGGTTCATGTTGCCGGCGCTACGGGAGTACGCAACGCCCAGGTCGAGCTTCGCGGCCCGTCCCCCGAAGGTCAGGTCGCGGTCCACCGAGGTGGCAAGCCGCGCCATCTCGGTGTCCCGGCGCGCGTTGCGGCCAGGGCCGGCGTTGCCCAGAATCCGGCCGAAGAAGAACCAGTCGCCGTCCAGGCACGCCTCCCTCGACGAGAAACCGCCGTCCCCGAAAAAGTCGGCGCAGAAGTCCAGCCGCCCCGGATGCGCGCTCGAGACGAGGTGAAGGCCGTCGAACAGCGACGTCGGCGGGAAGGACGGAGAGTTCGACACCCGGGGAACGGTCACGTCGCTGAACATCGCCTCGACCCGGTACTCCGTTCGCTCGTCGATCGGCCCGTGGAGTTCGGCGAACAGGCGGGTGTGCGCCATCTTCTCGACCAGACTGCCGGACCACGGCTGGTAGCGGAAGGCGCAGGTGAAGCCGCGGTCGAAGCCCCCCAGGCCGTTGCAGGCGGGGTCGACGAAGTAGTCCCGGCCGCGTGTGCCGCTCTGCGCCAGCGACAGCGCGTCGACGAACTCCTGCGCCGTCTCGCTGCCGCTCAGATGCGGCACGAGGAAGGCGCCCGGGTTGCCGGTGTTCGACCATCCCCAGGGCGTCTCGGTGCGGGGCCTCAGGGCGTGCGACCTCTCCGCCACGCTGAGTTGCGAGCGCTGCGCGCGCTCAAGCGCCAGGACGAGATGGGAGGAACCGGCGTCGCGGCCCCAGATGAAACCGGCCATGCTGTCGCCCGCGCCCTCGAAGTACTCGTGCGACAGGATCACCTCGAAGCCGTCGAAGTCGTCGCGGGTGACGAAGTTGGCCACCCCGGCGACGGCGTCCGAGCCATAGATCGCCGCCGCCCCCTCCTTCAGCACCTCGATCCGTTCGACCGCGATGCTCGGGATCATGTTCACGTCCACGAACCGGCCGCCGAACAACCGGGCGGGGATCGGCGCCTGGCGGCGGTTGTTCACGAGGACCAGAGTGCGGGAGGCGCCCAGACTCCGCAGGTTCACGTTGGCCACGTTCTCGGCGACGCCGAAGCCAAGACCGTTGAAGCCGCTGAACGCCTCCCCGATGACCGCACCGCTCGCGGTCAGGTTCTTGAACAGATCGATGACCAGCGGCGAGCCCTGCTCCTTCAGGAGGTCGCGGTCAAGAACCGAAACGGCGTACGGCAGATCGATCGCCGGCGTCTCGAGCGCCGAACCTGTGACGACGACCGTCTCGTGGGCATGGAAGGCGTGGATCCCGGCCTCCCCTTCGTGGTGCTCGTGGCCCTTCTGGTGCTCGTGGTCGTGCTCGTTGTTTTCGACTAGATCGCCGTTACGACTCTGAGCCGCAGCGGATGGAGTCGAGTCATCGGATCCGGCCGCGGCCGGATCCGATCCCAGCAGCAGAAAGGTGATCAGCGCGAGCAGTGAGACGGACATTCTCCCTCCTGACGTCGACCATGGCTACGGATTCTGGCATGTCCTCCCCGAACGCCCGGATAGAGTCGCAGCAATGACCGACACCGCGACTGGCGCAGCGACGACCGAGGCGGCGCCGCCCCTGCTCCAGATCCGCGAGCTGCGGACGTACTTCCACGGCAAGCACGAAACGGTCCGCGCGGTCGACGACATCGACCTGTTGATCGAGGAGGGCGAGACGCTCGGTCTCGTCGGCGAGTCCGGGTCGGGCAAGTCGGTGACCTCGCTGTCCGTGATGCGCCTTCTCGAGAGCACCGCGAACATCGAGACCGGGGAGATCTCCTACTTCGGCCGCGACCTGGTCCACCTGCCGAGCCGGGAGATGCGCGACCTGCGCGGCAAGGACATCGGCATGATCTTCCAGGAGCCCGGCACCTCGCTGAACCCGGTGTTCCGGGTAGGCGACCAGGTGGGCGAGGCGCTTCGGGTCCATCTCGGGATGAACCGCAGCCAGGCCCGCCGGCGAACGATCGAGCTGTTCGAGGAGGTCGGCATCCCGGAGCCTGAACGCCGCGTGGACAGCTATCCGCACGAGATGTCGGGCGGGCAGAAGCAGCGCGTGATGATCGCCATGGCGCTGTCGTGCAATCCGAAGCTGCTGATCGCCGACGAACCGACGACCGCCCTGGACGTCACGATCCAGGCGCAGATCCTCGATCTGATCCGCCGCCTTCGCGACGAGCGCGGCATGTCCATCCTCTTCATCAGCCACGACCTGGGCGTGATCGCGGAGATCGCGGACCGGATCGCGGTCATGTTCCGGGGCCGGATCGTCGAGCGCGGTTCCGTCACGGAGGTGTTCAACGACCCGCGGCACCCCTACACGAAGGGGTTGCTTGCCTGCCGCCCCCACCTCGACCGCGACTTCCGCCGCCTGCCCACGGTTTCCGACTTCATGGACGTCGAGGAGGACGGCGACGGCGGCGAAATCCGGATCACCGAACGCGACCTGACGACGGCAGCGCTCGATGAACTCGTCGGACGCGGACGCGGACGTCTGCTCCACCCGCGACCCGCCCTGGAGAGCCTCGGCTACACGGAGGATCCGGGGCCCGGGGAGCTGATCGCCGACGTTGCAGAGCCCTTGCTCACGGTGCGCGACCTCAAGGTCTACTACCCGATCAAGAGCGGTTTCCTGCGCCGTCAGGTCGGCGAAGTCAAGGCGGTCGACGGCATCTCCTTCGATGTCTACTCGGGGCAGACCCTGGGGCTCGTCGGCGAGTCCGGCTGCGGCAAGACGACGACCGGCCTGGCGCTGCTGCGACTGATCGACATCACGGGGGGTTCGGTCAGTTTCGACGACCAGGACGTCACAACGATCCCCGCCAGCCGCCTGCGCGCCCTGCGCGGGCAGATGCAGATCATCCTGCAGGACCCGTACTCGTCGCTGAATCCGCGCATGACGGTCGAGGCGATGCTCAGCGAGGCGATGTCGATCCACAGGATCGGCGACAGCCGGAGGGATCGTCGCGACCGCGCCGCCCGCCTGCTGGAAGAGGTCGGCATGGAGGCCGACCACCTCCGCCGCTACCCGCACGAGTTCTCGGGGGGCCAGCGCCAGCGCGTGTCCGTGGCCCGCGCGCTGGCGGTTCAGCCGAAGCTGGTCATCTGCGACGAGTCCGTGTCCGCGCTCGACGTCTCGGTGCAGGCGCAGGTGCTCAACCTGCTCAAGGACCTGCAGGAGGAGCATGGCCTGACCTACATTTTCATCAGCCATGACCTGTCCGTGGTCAAGTTCATGTCCGACATGATGGCTGTGATGCTCGACGGCGAGATCGTCGAGCAGGGACCTTCCGAGGCGATCTACAGAACCCCCCGCGAGGAGTACACGCGCCGGCTGATCGAGGCCGTGCCGGACGACACGATCGCCAACATCGAACGCCGCCAGCACGAACGCCGGGAAGCTCGCAGCCGCCGCCACGCGAATTGACGGCGCTCCTGCCATGACCAGCGCGAACGGCAACCGTTTTCCGGAGGCCCTGGTGCTGATCTTCGCCATGATCGTGGCGGCGCAGGTCCTGACCTACGTGCTGCCTGCCGGCGAGTACGAACGTGAAGGGCGGCAGGTGCTGGCCGGCACGTACCACGCCGTCGAGGCGGCGGCCCTGCCCTGGCACGCCGCCTTGACCAAGGTGCCCAGGGGTCTCGAGGCAGCCGCCGAGATCATCTTCTTCGTCTTCCTGGTCGGCGGCGCGATCGGGGTCATCCGCGCCACGGGCGCCATCGACGCCGCGATAGGACGCGCGATCAGCACGCTCGGGGGCCGGCCGATCCTGCTGGTCGGCGGCATGACGGCCCTGTTCGCCGTCGGCTCGTCGACGATCGGCATGGCCGAGGAGTACATGCCCTTCGTGCCCATCCTGGTCGCCATGTGCATCGCGCTGAAGATGGACGCGGTCGTCGCCCTGGGCATGGTCTACCTCGGCGCCGGGATCGGCTACGGCACGGCGGCGATCAACCCGTTCACCGTGATGATCGCCAAGGACATCGCCGGCCAGGATCCGAGTACCGGTTTCGGACTCCGGTGGGCACTGCTGGCGGTCATGCTCCTCGTCGCCGTCCATCACCTGCTCCGGTACGCGCGACGAATCGCCGCCGATCCCGAACGGAGCCTGGTTCGGGACGTCGACTACAGCGGCGGCAGCCACGAACTGGCGGCCGCCGAGTTGACGCCGGCGCGCCTCGGCATCCTCGTCGCGTTCGCCGCGATGATCGGCGTCTTCATCTGGGGTGTTTCCGCCCACGGCTGGTACCTCGTCGAACTCGCGGCCCTGTTTCTCGGCATGACGGTCATCGCGGCCGCCCTCGGCCGCGTGTCGCCGAACCGCACCGCCCGGGCCTTCACGACCGGCGCCGCCGAACTGACCGGCACCGCGCTCCTGATCGGTTTCGCGCGCACGATCGAGGTCGTGCTCTCCGACGCGCGGGTCATCGACACGGTGATCCACGGCATCGCTTCGTTATTGCAGAAGGCCGACGGCCTGGGCGCGGGCGCCGCGGTCGTCTCGGCCTGGGGCATGCTCCTGGTGCAGAGCGTGTGCAACTTCCTGATCCCCTCGGGGAGCGGGCAGGCGTACGTGACGATGCCGATCATGGCGCCGCTCGCGGATCTCACCGGCGTCGGCCGCGAGACCTCGGTGCTCGCCTACCAGCTCGGTGACGGGCTGATGAACCTGATCGTGCCCACGAACGCCCTGCTCATGGGCATGCTGCTTCTGGCCCGCATCCCCTACCAGCGCTGGCTGCGCTTCATCCTGCCGGCGATGGTCAAGCTCTACCTGGTTGCGATGCTCATCCTCGCGGTGGCGGCGCTGATGCGCTTCGAGTAGTCGCGGCAAGCCTGTCCACCCGCTACTCTCGCCGCCAAGTGACGCCCCACGCACCGACTTCGTCAACTCCCGACCACGAATTCCCCGAGCACGATCCGGAGGTCGGTCAACTCGTTCACGTCCGATCTCGCCGCTGGCTGGTCGAGGAAGTCCAACCCGGCGAAAAGCCCGGCCAGTCCTCCATCGTCCGCCTCGCCTGCGCCGAAGACGACGCCCAGGGCGAGGAGGCCGAGGTCTTCTGGGACTACGAAGTCGACCGTCGCATTCTGCGGCAGGAGGGCTGGGGAGACCTCGCCGCCAAGGGCTTCGACACGCCGCGCCGCTTCGCCGCGTTCCTGCACACGCTGCGCTGGAACTGCGTGACGGCCACGGACCCGAACCTCTTCCAGGCCCCGTTCCGGGCCGGGATCAAGCTCGACGCCTACCAGATGGAGCCGCTGCGCAAGGCGCTCAGGATGCCGCGGGTCAACCTCTTCATCGCCGACGACACGGGCCTCGGCAAGACGATCGAGGCCGGCCTGATCGCCCGCGAACTGCTGCTCCGCAAGAAGATCCGCACGATCGTCGTCTCGGCGCCGAGCTCCGTTCTCGAGCAATGGCAGGGCGAGATGGAGGAGCGCTTCGGCCTGCTGTTCCAGATCCTCGACCGCGCGTACTTCACCCGCATGAGGCGCGAGCGCGGCTTCGGCGTCAATCCGTGGCGCACCCACAGCCGGTTTCTCGTCTCCCACAACCTGCTGCGCGACCCGACCTACGCCGATCCGATGCGGGAGTGGCTGGGACCGGCGCTGGCGGGCAGCCTCCTGATCCTGGACGAAGCGCATCACGCCGCGCCTTCGAGCGGCGGGCGCTACGGCATCGAGTCCAAGTTCACGCGTGCCGTCCGCGACCTGAGCGGCCGCTTCGAGCACCGGCTGTTCCTCTCCGCGACGCCCCACAACGGCCACTCGAACAGCTTCTCCACGCTGCTCGAACTGCTCGACCCGAACCGCTTCACGCGCGGCGTCAAGGTGCGCAAGGAAGCGCTCGACGCGGCAATGGTCCGGCGGCTCAAGGAGGATCTCCGCGAGGTGCAGGGAGGATTCCCGAAGCGGAACGTGGTCCGCGTCGAAATCGATGGCCTGCCGGAGTCCGCGCCCGAACTTGAGTTGTCCGAGCTGCTGGACGAGTACCGGCAGACCAGACAGGAGCGTTTCCGCTCCGCGACAAAGAGCGTCCAGGCGTCCTCCGGTCTGCTGGTCGTCGGGCTCCAGCAGCGCCTGCTGTCCTCCATCGCGGCCTTCGCGTTCAGCCTGAAGAGGCACCGCAAGACGGTCGCGGGCCAGCGCGACAGGGAGTTGGAGGGACGGACGGCGGCCAGAGCGCAGGCAATGCCCGGAACCGGGGACACCGCGGCCACGGCACGGGCAAGCGCCACGGGGCAGGCCAGCCTCTTCGTCTCGGCGCCGAACGTCGAAGACGAGGACGAAGGCGACGCAGCCGCGTGGACGCCGGAAGAAGCCGACCGCCTGGCTCAACAGGCCGAAGAACGCCAGATCGAGACGATCGCCGCGGCCACGGAAGCGGCAGCGGCCTTGCGAACCGGCGACGCGGGCGCGGACGAGCAAGCGGTTGACGAGGCGCTCTGGCAGCGGGAAGTCCGTCTCCTCGACCGGATGGAAGAGATCGCCGAGCGCGCCCGGGGCCGGCCCGACGCCAAGGTCCATCGCCTCGTGGACTTCATCCGGGAGCGTCTCTGCCCCGGCCTGCCGCCGCTCGGCCTGACGTCGTCCCAGGGAGCGCCGCCGGCCTGGAGCGACCGGCGCCTGCTGATCTTCACGGAGAACCGAGTGGGCACGAAGCGCTACCTGCGCGAGATGCTCGAATCCGCCATCGCCGGCACCGACCGCGCCGAGGAGCGCATAGTCACCATCGACGGCCACACGCGCGGCGCCGCCCGGCGCGAGATCCAGCGCCGGTTCAACGCCCACCCTGAGGACGATCCGCTGCGCATCCTCCTGGCCACGGACGCCGCCCGCGAGGGACTCAACTTCCAGGCCCACTGCACCGACCTCTTCCACTTTGACCTGCCCTGGAATCCCGGCCGCATCGAACAGCGGAACGGCCGCATCGACCGCAAGCTCCAGCCGGCGCCAGAAGTCCGCTGCCACTACTTCGTCCTGCCCCAGCGAGCCGAAGACCGGGTGCTCGATGTCCTGGTCAGGAAGACGGAGACGATCAAGGCGGAACTCGGGAGCCTCTCCAAGGTGATCGACGATTCGATCGAGCGCCGTCTCAAGAACGGAGGCATCCCGCACGGCAGAGCCGCCGAAATCGCCGTCGAAATCGCCGCGGCCGACGTCGAGGCCGAGCGCAAGCGCGTCGCCCAGGATGAACTGGAGTCGGCCCGCAAGCGCCGGAGCGAGCTCCAGGGCGAGATCGAGCGTTGTCAGGCTCTGCTTCAGAGGTCCCGCAACTGGGTCCGGTTCGAAACCGGCCCGTTCAGGGACGCCCTCTCCTGCGCACTCGAACTGATGGGCGCCGAACCGCTTCGCCGCGGCCCGAACGAAGGCGGCGGCGCCGTGTGGACCTTCCCCAGCCTCGACGGCCACGCCCACGGCGACCCGAGCTGGGCTCGAACTCTCGACTCCCTGCGACGCCCGCGCCGCCGCGACCAGAAGATCGCCGACTGGCGCAAGCAGGAGACGCCGCGCCCGGTCGTGTTCGAGGACGCCGGCGTGCTGACGGACGAGACGGTCCACCTGCACCTGGAACAGCGGGTCGCCCAGCGCCTGTTGGCCCGCTTCCGCTCCCAGGGCTTTCTCCACCACGACCTGTCGCGGGCCTGCCTCGCCCAGGCCGCGGACTCCATCCCGCGGATCGTGTTGCTCGGCCGCCTGTCGCTCTACGGCAGCGGCGCGGAACGCCTGCACGAGGAGGTCATCGCCGTGGCGGCCCGCTGGACCGAACCGGCGCGCCGAACCGGCCCCCTGCGCGCCTATGCACGCGAGGCCGAGACGCGGACGCTCGATCTTCTCGAAGCCTCCCTTGCCGGCGCCGGCGGCCGGCCCGTGAGCGAGGTCGTCGAACGCCGCCTGCTCGAAGCCGCCCCGCTGGACATCCTGGAACTGCGGCCCCAACTCGAACCGCGAGCGAAGGAAGTGGCCGAAAGCGCGGCCCGGCGACTCCGCGAGCGCGGCGAACGGGAAGCCGGCGAACTGCGAAGCGTCCTGGAAGAGCAGCGCGAGCGAATCCGGTCCGAACTGGCCGCGAAGGACCACGACCTCGCACAGCGCACACTCGCCTTCAACCGGGAAGAGGAGCGGCAACTCCTGGCCGACATGACCTCCTGGCGACGCCGCCTGGAGCGGTTCGACCGTGACCTGGAACGGGAACCCCGGCGCGTGCGCGACTTCTACGAGGTCCGCGTCGCTCCGCCGGTGGAGCCGCTCGGCATCGTCTACCTGTGGCCGGAGACGAACTGATGCGGCGCCGCTGGATGTCCCCTGCGCTCGCTCCCGCGTAGCCGATGGCCAGGCCGAACGCGAACACGCTCGCCCACCTGGAGTGGCTCGGCTTCGTCAAGCCGACCGGCCTGGTTGTCTCGCCGCCGGCGCTCGACAAGGCCGGCGCGGTGCTGGAGCGCGGCGACCGTGAAGGCCAGCGCCTGCTTCGCGAGGCGACGGCGGAACGATCGTTCGACCCGGCCGAAGGCCCGCGGCCCTGGCTGCCCGCCTTCGAGGCGTTCGCCCGCTCCGTGCTCGGCTGGAGCTTCTCCCCGGCCGGCTACGCCGGCGGCGGAGGCGCCCCGATTCCGGACGAACTGACCCTGCACCTTCCCGAGTACGGCCAGACGCTCGCGCCTGACTTCGCGGTCCGCGAGCGGGATCCGGACGAAAGCGCCTCTCCCTGGCAACTGCTCGTCCGCACGCTCGCGCCGGGCCAGGACTTCGACCGCGTGGCCTCCGGGCCCGACCGTCTCGAAGCCTCTCCGCACAGCCGCCTGGAGCGCCTGCTGCGCGCCAGGAACGTCCCCGCCGGCCTGCTCTTCAACGGCCGCGCCCTGCGCCTGGTCTCGGCGCCGCACGGCGAAACGTCGGGGTGGATCGACTTCCGCGTCGCCGACATGCTGCCGGTCGCGGGGCGGCCCATCTGCACGGCGCTGCGGCTGCTGCTCAACGAGCGCCGGCTGCTTGCCCTGCCCCGAGATCAGCGTCTCGCCGCGCTCCTGGCCGACAGCCGCAAGTACCAGAACGAGGTCAGCGAACGCCTGGCCGACCAGGTGCTGCACGCGCTGTACGAACTGCTGCGAGGCTTCCAGGCGGCCCACGACCTCTCGAAGGGGGAGCTGCTGAACGATCAGTTGCACGAAGACCGGGGCGGCATCTACCGCGGCCTGCTCACCGTGGTTCTTCGCCTCGTCTTCCTGCTCTACGCCGAGGAGCGCGACCTGCTCTCCGAGGACGAGACCTTCGTTCGCCACTACTCCCTGGCCGGTCTCCACGACCGGCTGCGGGCCGACGCCGCGCTTCACCCCGACACGATGGACCAGCGCTACGGCGCCTGGGGCCAGTTGCTGTCGCTGTTCCGCATGATCCATAACGGCGCCAGAGGGACCAGCCTCCGCCTGCCGCCCCGGCACGGCGTCATCTTCGACTTCGACCGCTTCCCATTCCTGGAAGGGCGGCCGTTGGGCGACGTGGGCCAGAACCACGAGCGAATCGACGCGCCCCTCGTCTCCGACGGCACGATCCAGCGCGCCCTGGAGAAGCTCCTCGTACTCGACGGCGACCGCCTCTCCTACCGCGCGCTGGACGTCGAACAGATCGGCTCCGTGTACGAGACGATGATGGGCTTCCGTCTCGAACTCGCAAAGGGCCGCTCCGCCGCGATCAAGGCGACGAAGAAGCACGGCGCGCCCGCGACGGTGAACCTCGACGCGCTGCTGGCGGAGGCGCCGGGCGACCGCGTCAAGTGGATGCAGGACCGCTCGGACCGCCGGCTCACGGGCAAGACGGCGAAGGCGCTGCGCGACGCGTCGACGATCGAGGAACTGCACGCCGCCCTCGACAGGACGATCGACCGCGACGCGACCCCCGACCTCGTGCGCGAAGGCGACCTGATCCTGCAGCCCAGCGAGGAGCGGCGGAAATCCGGCACCCACTACACGCCGCGGGAGCTGACCGAACCGATCGTCGGTCACACGCTCGAACCGATTCTGGATCGCCTGCGCCGGGCGGCGGACGGGTCTGTACCGCGCCCCGAACGGATCCTCAAGCTCAAGATCTGCGACCCGGCCATGGGCTCCGGCGCCTTCCTCGTCGAAGCCTGCCGCCAACTCGGTGATGCCCTGGTCGACTCCTGGCACGCCCACGACGCCGTGCCGCCGATTCCGCCCGACGAGGACGAGACGATCCACGCCCGCCGCCTCGTCGCCCGCAACTGCCTCTACGGCGTCGACCGCAACGAAGTCGCCGTCGATCTGGCGAAGCTCTCCCTGTGGCTCACGACCCTGGCCAAGGACCATCCCCTGACCTTCCTTGACCACGCCCTTCGCCACGGCGACTCCCTCGTCGGCCTGACGATCGAACAGATCGAGGCATTCCACTGGAAGGGCAGCGAGAAGCGCTTCCAGACCGGCATCGAGACGACCTGGATCGCCGAGCCGATCCGCAAGGCGCTCCGGCTGCGGAGCGAGATCCAGGAGGCCGACGACGAGACGCCCGACCGGGTGCTGCGGGACCGCCTGGACGAAGCGGACCACGTGCTCGCCCGCGTCAAGTGGAACGGCGATCTGGCCCTGGCCGCTTACTTCCAGGGAAAGAAAGCGAAGGAGCGCGAGGCGCTCCGCCGGCAGTTCGCCGCGGATCTGCAGTTCGGCACGACAAGTGGAAGCGGCGAACCGAAACCTGGCGATCCCGAGGAAGGCGGCCCTTCGCCTTCCCGCGCACTCCCCTACATCGGCTGGCTGGAGGAACTCCGAAGCGCCGACCCGCCCCCTGGCGCCGTTTCACTGGCAGATCGAGTTTCCCGAGGTCTTCCTGCCGGACGAACGCGACAACCCGGGCTTCGACGCGGTCGTGGGCAACCCGCCGTTCGCCGGCAAGAACACGACCAGGAACGCCAACGTCCCCAGCTATCCCGACTGGCTCAAGCAAGTGCACGAGCGGAGCCACGGCAATTCCGACGTCGTGGCCCACTTCTTCCGCCGCGCCTTCAACCTGATCCGCGAAGGCGGCGCCTTCGGCCTGATCGCCACGAACACCATTGCCCAGGGCGACACGCGCTCGACCGGCCTCCGTTTCATCTGCAACCGTGGCGGCGAGATCTTCCGCGCCCGGCGGCGCGTGAAGTGGCCGCGCCAGGCCGCCGTCGTCGTCAGCGTCGTGCACGTGCATCGCGGTCCTTGGCGCGGTCCGAGGCTGCTGGACCGCGTTGAAGTACCGAAGATCACCGCCTTCCTCTTCCACCGCGGCGGCCACGACGACCCGGCGCAGCTCGCCGAGAACGCCGGCAAGAGCTTTGTCGGAAGCTACGTCCTCGGCATGGGCTTCACGTTTGACGACACGGACAAGAAGGGCGTCGCCAGTCCCCTCGCCGAGATGGAGCGCCTGATCGAGGAGAATCCGAAGAACAAGGAGGCCATCTTCCCCTACATCGGCGGCGCGGAGCTGAACGCCAGCCCGACGCACAGCCACCATCGATACGTCATCAACTTCAGGGACTGGCCGCTCCGGCGGGCTGACCACGAGCCTGCTGCCGCGCCGGACACTGCTTCGGCGTGGAGCGACGCCTCCGACGCTCAGCACGAAGCGTGGCGCCGCAGCGGGGCGGCGCCGCCCGACTACTCCGGGCCGGTGGCGGCGGACTGGCCGGAACTGCTGGCGATCGTCGAGGAGCGCGTGAGGCCGGAGCGTGAACGCAACAACCGAAAGGCCTACCGCGACTACTGGTGGCACTATGGCGAGAAGCGAAGCGAGCTCCAGACCGCCATCGCCGGCCTCGACCGCGTCCTCGCGATCTCCCAGGTAACCCAACACGTCACCTTCGCCTTCCTCCCGGCGAACATGGTCTACGCGCACCGCCTGAACATCTTTCCTATGTTCACGAACGCCGCCTTCTGCGCCCTCCAGTCCCGGCTCCACGAGCTCTGGGCCCGCTTCTTCGGTGCCACGCTAGAAGACCGCCTGTGCTACTACCCCTCCGACTGCTTCGAGACCTTCCCCTTCCCGACCGAATGGGAAACCCGCTCCTCTTTCGAAGCCACCGGCAAGGCCTACTACGACTACCGCACCGCCCTGCTGATCGAGAAGAACGAGGGACTCACCAAGACCTACAACCGCTTCCACGACCCCTACGAGACCGGCCCCGCCGTCCAGAAGCTCCGCGACCTCCACGCCGCCATGGACCGCGCCGTCCTCGACGCCTACGGCTGGACCGACATCCCCACCGCCTGCGACTTCCTCCTCGACTACGAGATCGACGAAGAAACCTGGGGCGCCAGGAAGAAGCCCTACCGCTACCGCTGGCCCGACGAAGTCCGCGACGAGGTCCTCGCCCGGCTGTTGGAACTCAACGCCCGGCGGGCGGCGGCGGAAAGGCAGACCGACCCAGGCTAATCTGACTGTCGCTAGCGGAACGATCCCGGCGCCGACGTCACAACCATAGGAGTCCCGCTGCATGTTCATGGACACCGCATGGCTGGCGCACAACATACCCAGGCTCTACGTCCCTCCCGTCGAGGCGTACCGAGTCGCCGCGCTGAAGAAGCTACCCGCAGTCTTCGACAACCTCGAACAGGAGGCGGACGCCGTCGCCGGAGCGGAGTTCGAGCGCCTTTGCTCCCAGCCGGCAGACCCTGACTGGCAAGGCGACCTTGGCGACCTGGCCGAGCGGGCCACCGAGTACGGGAACGAATACGGCGAGACGATGTTCGCTATCCGTCAAAGCGTGCTGAACCTGCTCGCGGTCGGTCTCCAACACCTGTTCGAGCAACAGCAGAAGGGCCTCTATCGCCAAACCTACGCTGGGCGAACCTGCAAGTGCTTTCGCTGGAAGGCGTTGAACGAGAGCCTGCTTCTGTCCGGCGTGAATCGGACGACTCTTCCGGGCGCAGACAAACTCGAGGAACTCAGACTCGCAGCCAACACGATCAAGCACGGGTCTGGCCCCTCCGCCGAGAAACTCGCCGCGGTACGGCCAGATCTCTTCGACCTCGACCCGGGCGCTACACGAGCAACGGACCTCGACAAGCAGAAACAGGTCGCGACCATGTGGGCGTCCGAACTGCTCTTCGCCCCGCTGGGCGGAGGCGATCTCTACGTAACCAAGAAGGACCTGGAGGACTGGTGCGAGGCCGTCCTGCGATTCTGGCGCGGTCTGGCCTCCTCGTTCCGGGTACAGCACTCTCCCGATTCCGGGTTTCCGTAGGGCCCCAGAGCACGCTGCAGCGGTCCTTGCGACCCGAGCTGCCGGCGACGCCGTCGAAACGCCTCCTGCCGAGCACGCTCGGGCAGGAAGGCCCTCCACGAAGCCGGCGTCCCCGGCCCAGAGCCGTGGTACCGTCACAATCCCTCGACCGAGCTGGCCCATCGGCAACCCCGGCCAAGCGGGCCAGCCGCGAGCGGAATCAACCCTTGCTTGCCGCGCCGCTCCCGCTCGTGCGGTGCGCCCCCAACCTCCCCGTCTCCCGGGCCGATGCCCGTCACGGAACAGCCATGCCACGCACCGCCTACGCCCTCGTCGACTATTTCAACGTCGCAGCGCTTCCGAAGAACCGTCCACCCACCTTCAAGGACCACAGCGAAGCGCTCGACGGCATCGTCTCACTGCTGCTGACGCAGTTCCGCGTCCTCCAGCCGCGGCCGGAGTCCCTCCGCATCCGCCTCTACGGGGGTTGGCACGACGAACGGACCGACGGCCGCACCGAAGCCAGACAAGCGCTCGGCGCCATCACCCGGCGCTACTATCCGACTGGCGGACGTCCGACCCGCGTGTTCCTCCAATTGGCGGACGCCCTCCTCGCCCTGCCCGGACACGACCTGAGCCACACCCTCCGGCTGTGGTCCGGCCTGCCGCCTCTCCGAGTAGGACGCCCGGACCACTGTCGGAATCCCGACGACTGTCCTCTGGACCACCTCCGGCACTGGCACCGGAACCGGTGCCCGAAGCGTCCTGAATGCGCAGTGACAGCGCGTCAGGCCATCGCCACCGAACGGCAGAAGCTCGTCGACACCGCCCTCGTCGCCGACACGATACACTTTGCCCGGCACTACGAGTCCGACTGGATAGCCGTCGTCTCCAACGACGACGACATCCTGCCCGGCCTCCTCGCGGGAGCAGCAGACCATGGTCGACTGCTTCTCATGACGATCGGCCGAACGAATCCGACACCTTACGCCGAACTCCTTTCCCAGGTTTCGGTTGACTACTTCGCTTTGGACCAGCGATCATGACAACGCTCAACGAACAGGTGATAGCCGAAGTCCGAGGTGATCTTGCTTCATTCGCGGACACGCACTCCCCCGTCGATTTGACAAAGAACGGCGCTGCGTGGACCCGGCAAGGCATTAGCTACGAAGCAGCGTTCCTGCAGTCGGCGGGCCTCGGCTACCCGGACGTTCGGCTCAACGGTGCCCGGCAGTCGTATCCGGCCTTTCTCGCCTCCGAAGAGATGGCGAACCTCACCGCTCTGGCCGAATCGATCTTCTTGTCTTCTGAGCGGGACGACGGCACGTACATCGAAGCAAGGGCCAAGACGGAGGATTCCGACGAAGGCGCCAAGCACGCGAGAACGGTCATCGCGGATCTTCTTTCGGACCTTCCCCACGGCGCGACGCGAGTCGTGTTCCTGCGCGGCGCCGCGGGTGCCGGCAAGACGGTCGCTCTGCGGCAATTGACGTACCGCCAGGCCGAGGCGTACGTCAACCACACTGCGGACTTCCTCTACCTCTACATCGATGCGCAGGCGCGCTACCTCGCACGACTTGACGACGCGGTGGCGCTCGTTCTTCAGGACCTGAATGCCCGTTTCACCTACAGGGCGCTGGCAACGCTCACGAAGCACCGGCTCGTCGTACCCATCATCGACGGTTTCGACGAGCTTCTCGGCGCGGGAGGCGGCGGCGAGGCAGTCGACGCCCTGACCCAGTTCCTCGCGCGACTCGGCGGTCGCGGCGCGACGATCGCATCCGCGCGTTCCACCTACTTCGACTTCGGCCAGATTCGCACGAGTGCGGACCGGTTCAAAGGCAGCGGGGCCAGCTTCGCAATCGTGCCCGTAGAGCTCCAGCCGTGGACGAGACGCGAGATGTGCGCCTACCTGGCGAAAGGCGACCGGCTCCAGAAACTCAAGGCCGCTTCACCCTCCGACGCCTTGGAGGAACTGGAGCGCACCTTCTCCGGCGACGGCACCGCCAAGCTCTTCTCCACGCCGTTCTTTCTCGCCGCGGCCGTGGACGTAGCCGGCGAACCCGCTGGCCCGAACGAGGCCGCCCGGCCTATTCGCCGCATCATCGACAGCTTCGTCCGGCGCGAAGCGGACAAGTTCCTCAACGCCAAGGACCAGCCCATCCTCACCGAGGACAACCACTGGCGATTCCTTCGGATGTTGGCGGAAGAGATGTGGTGGCAGGAGCGGCGAGAACTCGACAAGGCCTCGGTGGACACGATCGCCGAACTCTTCGCCGACGAAGTCGGCATGCCCGACGCCGACCTTCGCGCGTTCATCTCCCGCGCCTCGTCCTACGCGTTCCTGGCGACCCAGAACGGCGCCTCCCACACGAACGGACCGCGCATGCTCGCCTTCTCTCACGAGTACTACTACGCCTTCTTCGTCGCCCGTCTGCTCGCGGAGGGGCTTGCCAAGAACCGTGACATCGCAGGACTTCTCGGACGAACACAGGTCAGCCCTACAGTCGCCACCGAGTTCGCCGAACACGTCGAGGAAGAGGGGCCGGCTTACCTCGCCTCGGTCCTGAACGGTCTCGCGGACCGCCGCGTACCGGTTCCGACCCGCGAGACGAACCGCGGCAACGCCGGCGCCTTGTATGCGGCCCTTCTGTGCCGGCACCGGCGCATACCCGATCTCCGCCTGTTTGAGGCATCCTTCACGGGTTCGGACTTCCGCGGCACCCTCCAGCGAGACGTGCGCGTAGAAAGTTGCGACTTCGTGGAGACTGACTTCTGCGACGCCGACTGGTCATTTGGAACTTCGACAGAAACGACCTTTGCGGGACTAACAGTCGACGTCAAGACAACGAGGCTAGCCGGACTTCGCCTCAAGATCGGAACCGACCTATATGGACTCACTCACGGGGCTGGACGCACGGAGTACGACCCGACCAGGATGGCCGCCATCTGCGACAAGATAGGTATGGATGTGCCCCCCGAACACCGGCAGGCTCAGCCCCAATACAGCGAGGAGGCGGAAGCGACGATCGAGCTGTTGCACAAGCTGCTTCATGTGTCCGATAGGATGTACTACCTGTCCGACGACATCCTCAAACAGCGCGGGTTATCGACCAACCCGTACTGGCCGGGCTTGGAAGAGCTTCTCCGGGCACACGATTTGCTGGAAGACAAGAAGACCCAGAAGAGGGGCCCCGAGGGTCTGCTCAGCAGACTCGCGTACCCGCCCAGAATCATCGCCGAAGGCGAAGGGGGGGCGACGAACCCTGCGATACGCGAGTTCTGGAAGGCGGTTCGAAGCCTCTGAAAGCAGGAGCAGCGCAGCCTCCGATGCTCTTGCTTCTCAACCATCGTCCAGTTCCTAGCCTGAACGCGCCCAAGGCACGCGCTCGACCTGCCCTACGAACCGTCGAGTAAGGCGATTCGCGTACTCTCCGTCATAGCCCGTCACGCTCAGTACCATGACTTCAACCAGCCAGCGGGCCAGGTTCCAGGCTTCGTAGTACGCACCGTCCGGTACGCAGGCGTCCTTGTCCGGATGCACCGAGTTGTTCCGGAGCTTGGTGACGGCGAACACCCCGTCCTTGGCGCCGTCCTTCCCGCCAAGACCGTCAGCATCGGATCCGAGGGCATCCAAACCGCTGGGAATCCCCACTGGAATCTGCCGCTCCGTCAGCGCATCCCTCAACCAGCTCGCAGTCCTTCCCCCGGTCTTGGGCCGGAAGAACGTGTGTGCGAGCCTCTCGAGGGCTGCCTGCAACAGGATCAAGCCTCCATCTACACCAGACTGGTGCGCTTCGCTGCGGACGTACCAGTACAGGGCTTCGCCGAGCGCCCTTCGCCGCTCACGGCAACCGCTGTACACCGCCCAGAAGCCCGACAAGGCCTCGCCCAACGTATGCCCGTGTTGCACGTCGAGCCACGAGGAGGACCACCGCTTCCAGGGGTCCACTCGCCGGCAGCCCCACTGCTCCCAAGCCACGTCCTCGCTGTCGTCCACAGCCCGCACAAGAGCCAGAGAACAGCAGGAACCCCGGGCAAACGAGAGGAAATCGTCAAGGCAGCGGAGCAGTAGCGACGCCTCTTTGGCAACTATCGGCTCGTTGTCGTTCCTCGCTATCCGGGCTTCGTGGGTCAGCGCGAAGCCCTGACTTGCATCCAACTCGTTGAAGAGGTCCCGGGCGTTGCCGCACTCCGTCAAGTCGCCCAACCAAGGACCTGCCTGAGCCCGTACCCGACCGTGCCGTGTCGAACCACCGTCATCTCCACGGCGCAGTTCGTCGCCGCGGCCAAAGAACCGAGGGAAGTTGATCACGCCGCAGCGGATCTCGGTCGCCGAGGTCTCACGGCCACTATGGACAAGAAGGGGCTGCCTCGCTGGCTGCCACACCGTCTCGACGACGCGGGCTTCCTCGCCGGCAATCGGCCTGTGATTGCTCCAACCGAACCGGCCCCGATTACAGCCGCCCCACTTGAAGGTAAGGAGGCCGTCCGGTGGCTCGTCAGGCCACAGCGATTCCGTCTCCTCTCTTGAGACGAGTTCAAGGCCCGGTGCCGGGGCGAGCCGGAGCCGGGGACGGCAAGGGATGCGCGTGTCCGCCCAATCCGGTTCGACTTCTCCATTGTCACGGGCGACACGGACCCCAATCTCCTCGCCCAGCGGAACGGGTTCGTTCGGCGGGTGGCTCAGGCGGCACCTAGTCATCGTCAGAACAGTCGTTTCTGGCTCTGGAGTGACAGATGATCCTGTTGCCGCTCAACCCGGCCCTGGCTCTTCAGCTCCGACTCGACCTCGCGCAGGTGCCCCCACGTCCAGATCATGCCGCGGAGTTCTTCTTTCAGGACCTCTACTGGAACTGGCCCGGCCTGAAGCCGTGCGAGCAACCACCCCCGCAAGGCCGTCAGATCGGGCTCCGGTTCGATCAGGAAGAATTGACTCGGGTCGTCGGATCGCCGAACGCTCATGCTGCCGCCTGGGCACACCTTCCAGACGCGCTCCTTCATGAGATCCCGCCCGGCATCGTGGTTCGTAAGGTGGAGCAGAAAGAAGCGCACCGCACCGCCGCCTGAGACCATCCTGACGTGCGTCCACCACTTGGCACCGATCCGATCGGCGAGCAGTGCAGCAGCGAGGTCAGCTCTTTCGACCATGGTCTCGCCGCGAATAGAACGCCAAGCGTCGCCGCAGAACACGCGGTCGAGAACCCTAGCCTGACCGTGGCAACGGTCGGGTGCTTGGCGTATGGCCATATCGAGTTCGCGCCACATGACGTTCACGAACAGCTCGACCCGCTTGAACTCCATGAGTTCCGCGAGCAAGTCTCCCGCCAACTTGAAGCCGTACGGATCCACGAAGATGAACGCTGGCGCCATCTCCTGGCCTTCCGACTTGAGAGCGTCAACCTCTCTCCGAAGCACCGTGAAGGCATCGCCGCACCAGGTGTGTACGGAGACACCACGCGGAAGAGGCCCGACCGAGGCAAGCTGCCTGTTGAGTCTCGCCTCGTTCTCCGGATCCCGCTCAAGAAACAGGAAGCGGAACTCGGACCGCTCCAGAAGCTTGTCCCTTTCGCTGTGTTCAAGCAGTGCGGCCAGCGCTACCAGCGGTGAACCCGGATTCTCGCCCGCGTAGCTACCACGGCCAGCGTGCGTATCGAGATAGACGACGCGACCCGCCCAGAAACCCAGCCCCAGCTTCGGAAACCAGCCCTCCAGGTACCGTCGGATGAGCTCGTGCTTGACCTGCTGAAAGCGGCCGTAGTCCTCCCAGTGCTTGGGCTGCGGATCGCTGAACGTGTTCACCAGCCGCGACGGCCTCTCAGTTCGGCGGAAACTCGTCGTAGGTGCGGCCATCCAGCACGCGTCCGTTCCTGTGCTTCCGCACTCCGCCCCACTGCTTGAAGAAGAACGGCACCCCGTCCCTGCGGCATCGACGGAGGACGCCCCGCACCCACGCTTCCTCCATCGTTCGTGCCCCGGGCCCGCTCTCGCCGCCGACGATGACCCAGTCGATGCCGCTCAGGTCGAAGTCGCCCAGGTCCTCCAGCAGCGGCTCGATGGAAGCGAAACGGAGCGCGGCAGGGGTCTCGCGCAGGGCGTCAAGCCGCGGCAGGCCTTGGCGGCGGTTCTCTACACTCACGCCGTACCAGACGTTCGGGAGCTCGCCCATCCAAGCCAAAGGGCCGTTCAGCTTCTCCCGCATCCGCTCGTGGCGCTTCGTGAGTACCTGGTAGGTGTGCCTGCGGACCTCGCTCATGACCTGCCCCACGTCGCCGATGTAGGACTCCGGAACGCCGGGGTGGAAGAGGTCGCTCATGGAGTTGACGAAGACCCGGCGCGGTCGGTGCCAGCGGCGCGGCTGGTCCAGCTTCTCGGGCACCAGCCGGAGGTCGAACCCTTGCTCGAAAGGGTGGCCTGATACGCCCCGGAAGCGCTCCGAGAATCGCTCGGCGTAGCAGTGCGCGCACCCGGCGCTGACCTTAGTGCAGCCGCGCACCGGGTTCCAGGTGGCGTCGGTCCACTCGATGGCGCTTCCGTCGGACATGTCCAAATCTGGCGCCGCACACAGGATGGAACCAAACGAGTGCGAGAGCAGCCGGGTTATACACGAAAGTGCGAGAAAGCGCAACTAGGGCGTAAATTCGCCCACGGCGAAAACGCCGCCATCTGACAAGATGCCGCACGATCCGCCACCCACTAGGGAACTGGTGCAGAGAGTTGGCCGCATGAGTGAACCCCGCGCACCAGACCCTCCCGCGAAGACCTCCGAAGAAGTCCGCCAAGACCTCGTCGACGCCCTCAAGCTCGACCTGATCGGCCCCGGCGCGGGCCACGAACTCGCCCGGGAACGGCTGCCCGCGAGCGAGGCGCCCTCGAACTGGTACCTCACCGGCTTCCTGATCCCGTCCGGCACGCCGCCGGAACTCAGCGTGAGCCGGGACGATGAGGACGACGACGACCTCGACGAGGTTCCCGATCGGCCTGGCCTCGCCGAGGAATCGAACGAGGATCGGAAGGCGGCGAAGAGGGCGTTCTTCCCGTCGTCGATGGGTCTGAGCTTCCTGGCCGGGGAAGGCACAGGGCTCCGCATCACGGTCCGCTGGGGGGACTACAAGCGCTCGGCAGAGCAGGACGACGCGGGCGCCAGCCGCCGCTTCTGGCAACGGACGCCGTGCGAGGAGGTCGTCCCGGTCGATCTCGGGGCCGGACAAGGCACCGCCGTACACGACGTTCCCGCCTCGGACGGCCTGCAGCTCCATGTCGAACGGCGGCTCGTTCCCCAGCTCAAGGCGATTCCCGCCGGCGCCGTGGCCGTCACTGTGTTCCTGGTCAACAACAGGCAGCCGGCCACGACGCTCGACGAACGAGAAGCGACGTACGCCTTCCAGGCCGAGGTCGAAGTGCAAAGCGACCACCCCTTCCTGCGCCGCCCCGATCTGCGTTCGGCCCGGGACGACGATTGGGACGAGCAGGTGGCGGCCCTGCACTACGCGGACGCGCCCCGGTACGCGACCGGTCACAACGTCTCAGCCGAATGGGACGCCCAGGAAGACGGCAGTTGCCGCACCGTGCGCACCGCCTGGATTCCCAGCGCCGAGGTCGAGAAGACGGAGACCTTCGAACCGCCCGGAGTCGATCTCTCGATGGACCGGCTCGGCGAACTGGCCGACGGCGCGGAAGCGGACGCGGCGCTTCAGCCGCTGCTGGCCGCCTACCGCGACTGGATTGCAAGCCGCCGGGCCGAGATCGACTCCATCGACAGCGACCATGCCGAGACCACGGAGGAACTCCTGCGACGGGCGGAGTTCGCTGCCGGCAGGATGGAACGAGGCATCGCCGCCCTCTGCCGCGACGAACAGGCGCTCGACGCCTTCCGCGTCGCCAACCGGGCCATCGCCCAGGCGCTCCGGCGGCGAGATCCCGACACCTTCGCCGAGGGCCGGCCGAAGTGGCGCGCTTTCCAACTCGCGTTCATCCTGCTCAACCTGGCCCCGCTCGCCGACCCGGAAGACCAGCACCGGGAGTTCGTAGATCTGCTCTTCTTCCCTACCGGCGGCGGCAAGACGGAGGCCTACCTCGGCCTGGCCGCCTTCGCGATCGTCCTGCGCCGGCTGCGCCACCCGGAAGATGGCGGTCGGGCCGGCGCGGGCGTATCCGTCATCATGCGCTACACGCTGCGCCTGCTGACCCTGGACCAGTTGTCGCGCGCGGCGGGCATGGTCTGCGCGCTGGAGCTGGAGCGGGAAGAAGACCCCGAACGCTACGGCGAATGGCCGTTCGAGATCGGCCTCTGGGTCGGCAAGGCAGCGACGCCGAACATCCTCGGCCGCAAGGGAGACGGCGCGAGCCACTCGGCGCGCGCCAGAACAGCGAGCTACAAGCGCGAACCGGGCCGTCACCCCGCGCCGATTCCGCTTGAGGAATGTCCATGGTGCCGCGCGAAGTTCGAGCCCGACTCCTTCTCGCTGGAACCGAACAACGACGAGCCACGGAACTTGCGAGTGACGTGCGCCGACTGGAAATGCGAGTTCTCCCGCGACCGCCCACTGCCGATCGTCGCCGTCGACGAACCGCTCTACCGGCGACTGCCCTGCTTCCTCATCTCGACGGTCGACAAGTTCGCGGCCCTGCCGTGGGAAGGCCGGTCGGGCGCGCTCCTGGGCGGCGCGGATCGCTACGACGGCCAAGGTTTCTACGGCGCCGCCGAGCCGGGCCGCGGACGCCGTCTGCCGGCGCCGCTGCCGGGTCCCGACCTGATCGTCCAGGACGAGTTGCACCTGATCGCCGGGCCGCTCGGCTCGATGACCGGCCTCTACGAGACGGCGATCGAGGCGCTCGCACTCCGCCACGCCGGCGACCGCGCGTCGAAGCCGAAGATCGTCGCCTCCACCGCCACCACGCGCCACGCGCAAGGCCAGATCCACGCGCTCTTCGGGCGTCCGATGACGCAGATCTTCCCGCCGCCCGGCCCCAGCCGGCGGGACTCCTTCTTCGCCCAGGTCAAGCCGCCCAGCGAGAAAGCCGCGCGCCTCTACCTCGGCATCGCGTCGCCGGGCAGGAACGCGAAGGTCACGATGCGCCAGGTGCTGCTGCCGCTGATGGCGGCCGCCCAGAAGGCATACCGCGACGCCGGCGGCAAGGAGAACGAGGCCAACCCCGCGGACCCGTACATGACGGTGCTGGCCTACTTCAACAGCCTGCGCGAGCTGGGCGGCGCCCGCCGGATCGTGGAAGAGGAGGTTCAGAACACGCTGCGGCGGTACGGCGCCCGACTGCGGATCGGCCAGGAACGAAGGTACTTCCGCGACCGCTCGACCTATGTCGAACCGCTGGAGCTGACCTCCCGGGTGTCGACCGCCGACGTCGCCCGGGCCCGCCAACGTCTCGGCCTGCCGTTTCACGAGAGCGGACGCGTCGACTGCGCCTTGGCCACGAACATGATCTCGGTCGGTCTCGACATCCAGCGCCTCGGACTCATGGTCGTCCTCGGCCAACCGAAGACGAACGCCGAGTACATCCAGGCGACGAGCCGGGTCGGCCGGGACGACGAGAAACCGGGGCTGGTGCTGAACCTACTGAACGTCCACAAGCCGCGAGACCGCTCCTACTACGAGCGCTTCCGCCACTACCACGAGACGTTCTACCGCGCCGTGGAGGCCGGGAGCGTGACGCCGTTCGCCGCCCGGGCGCTCGACCGAGGGATGGCCGGCGCGATGGTCGCCCTCGCCCGCCACGCGGCGCCGCCGCTGACGCCGGCCAAAGGCCCGGCCGAGCTCGCCGAGGTACGCGTCGATCTCGAGCGCCGCCTAGTCGAAGCGTTCACCGGCCGGCTCCGCGATCAGCCGCTTGAGGAAGCTGAACGCGAGGAGAGGCTCCGCAGCGTCAGGAATCGGACCGTCGATCTGCTCGACTCGTGGCAGCGCGTCATTGACGACTATCGCGACGTCGGAACCGACGTGAAGTACCAGCGCTACGAACGGCCGGCCGGCAAGCCCCTGCTGCGGGAGATGCTGGACACCGAGTTCGAGTCCGAACACCACCGGAGGTTCCGCGCCAACCGGTCGCTGCGCGACGTCGAACCCGAGGTCCATCTTTACGTCCAGGATCCCGCCGGCGGCGGAGAGCGCTGATGGCCAAACGCAAGCGCGGCAAGGAAAGCGGCGGCGGCAGCCGAGGCAGCGTTCGCCGGAGTCAGGCGATCACGACCTACGGACCCGGCGCACTGGTCGACCTGCCGAAGGACTCGGCGATCGTCGGCGGCCTCGACTGGTGTCCGCCGCCCCATGGACTGGAGGCGATCGACGAACCGAGGCTCGCGGCGCGACTGCAAGGGCTCACCGGCGGTACGCCGCCGGGCCTGTTCGCGCCGCCCGCGGCGTCGGACCGCCCGGGCGCCAACTCTCCCGGCATCACTTCGCCCCGCTTCCCGGAGTGGTTCCTGGTGCAGGACGAGGCCGATCCCGGCGCCGGAGAGAGGCCGGGCCGGACGGCGCGCCGGCTCGTCCATCGGAGATCCCTGGACGAGCGCCGCAGGTTCGAGGGCAAGCCGGTCGTCGCCACTCGATTCGTCTGCGGCTGCCCCCGCAGCCACGTCGACGACATCGACTGGTACGACTTCGTCCACGGCGGGAAGTCGGAGTGCAGAGGCGAACTACGGCTGGAGGAACGGGGTACCGGCGGGGACCTCTCGAACCTCGTCGTTCGCTGCAGTTGCGGCAGCCGACGTGGCATGCACGAGGCGAAGACGCTGGAAGAGAGGCCGCTCGGTACCTGCAACGGCGCCCGTCCCTGGCTCGGCCGCCACGCGAACGAGGATTGCAACCTGCCGAGCCGCCTGCTCATCCGCACCGCCACGAACGCCTGGTTTCCGCAGGTGGTGACAGCGCTCTCCCTGCCACAGCAGAGAGCGGAGGTCGACCGGGCGGTCGGCGATCTGTGGGACACGCTGCAGGTCGTCAGGACCGAGGAGAATCTGGCCCTGCTCAAGGGCATCCCCAAGGTCATGGCGGCCCTGCACGGCTTCGACGACGCCGATGTCGTCGCCGCCATCGACCGTCGCCGGGATGGCGACCCGGAAGAGCAGCCAATGAAGCACGCCGAACTCGACGCGCTCCTGGCGGCCTCCGAGAGCTACGACGACGGCGTGCCGGTGGACCCCCGGTTCCATGCCAGGCGCTTGCCGGCCCGGGAGTGGCGAGCCAGCGGCGGCGCGTTCCAGGATCGAGTCGAGGCGGTCGTCCAGGTACATCGGCTGCGCGAGGTGTCGGCCCTGGCGGGCTTTACCCGATTCGAAGCGGCGACGCCGAACATCGACGGCGAGTACGACACGGACGTAGAACGCGCCGACCTGGCGCTCGAACCGTCGTGGTTCCCGGCCGTCGAGAACCGGGGGGAAGGCGTGTTCCTGCTGCTGAACGGCGCCGCCGTGTCGGATTGGCGCCGGAGGCCGGACGTGGAGGCCCGCTGCGCGGCGCTCCGGGCCGGCCATGCGCGATGGGTCGAACGCCGAACCGGCGGCCAGAACGAGCGTCCTTTCCCCGGAGGGGCCTACGTCCTGCTACATACCCTGTCCCACCTGCTGATCCAGTCGCTCGCCCTGCGCTGCGGCTACCCGGCGGCGTCGATTCGCGAGCGCATCTACGTCGACGGCGCGGCCAAGCGCTACGGCATCCTGCTCTACACGGCCAGCGCCGACGCCGAGGGCACGCTCGGCGGCCTGGTGCAGCAGGCCCGGCACATCGAGGATCACCTGCGCCAAGCGCTGCGCATCGCCGCCCTGTGCTCGAACGATCCGGTGTGCGCCCAGCACGTTCCGCATTCGAGCACCGAGCAGCGCTGGCTTCACGGCGCCGCGTGCCACGGCTGCACGCTGGTGGCGGAGACGTCCTGCGAGATGAGGAACGACTACCTCGACCGCGCCCTCGTGGTTCCGATCATCGGCGAGAGCGCCGGCTTCTTCGACCGGGTCGATTGACCCCGGGCCGGCCATGAGCGACGAGGCGGTCCGGGCGCTGCTCGCGCTTCCGGCACACCTGCGCAAGACGCTCGCGGCTGCACTGGAGTCCGGCTTCCTCGGCGTGAACCCTTCCGCGACCGCCGTTCGCGCCGCGCTGCGGACGAGCGACGGCCAGCAAGAACAGGTGCTGCGTCTACTCGCCGCGTGGCGCGAACTGGGAGTCGGTGGAAGGGCCGCCGCGGCCTGGATCCGGAGTCTGGAACAGCTCGCCGCGGGATTCTCCAGCCCCGACTTCGTGTGGTCCGGCCCGGAGGTTCCCGGCCTTCACGCCCGGGATACGCGGCGCGTGTACGACGAAGTGACCGGCGCCGCCTCGCGCTCGATCTGGGCCTCTACATTCGCTTTCTTCGACGGACCACGCGCCTTCAAGGTACTGGCCGAGAAGATGGACGCGCTTCCCGATCTGGAAGTCACCCTGCTGCTGAACATCCACCGCGAGCGCGGCGTCACGACCGCTACGGATCATCTGGTTCGCAGTTTCGCGGAGAGCTTCTGGAGGAAGGAGTGGCCGGGAACGTCGCGACCCACCGTGTTCTACGATCCGCGCTCCGTGAAACCGGAAGGCCCGAAGGGCGTTCTCCACTCCAAGGCCGTCGTGGCTGACGACGAGGTCGTCTTCATCACCTCGGCCAACTTCACCGAAGCGGCCCTCGACCGCAACATCGAGACGGGTCTGTTGTCCCGCGACCGGCACCTTGCCCTGACGGTCGTCAAGCACTTCCAGACGCTGATCGACCGAAAGCTGCTTCTACCTCTGCCGATGGACTGAATCGGCAGCTACAGGTTCAGCTTCGCCGGCAGGTAGCGGTCGATCAGCCCCTGGTAGTACGGCCGCAGTTCGGTCGCGTCGAGCTGGTTGTCGTTCTTCGAGTAGAGGTCGTAGTTGTTGAAGAGCCGCACCCAGGTGAACATCTCGCGGTCGAGGTCGTTCATCAGGTCCCGGTACGCACCTTCGCGGTGGCAGGCATAGAAGGAGTGGTAGCGGATCATGTAGAGGGCCGGCTCGGGCAGGTACTCGCGGAGCACCTGGTACAGGTATTCGTCGTGCCCCCAGGAGAGATCGACGCGGTCCAGACCGCAACCCGGTTCGTACACCCCGAGCGGCGTCGAGTACGTAGCATTCGCGGTGTCCGGGTTGCCCTCGAACAGCTCCGGGTAGACGATTCGGTCCGAGAACGCGCAGCCGACCGGGAAGGTGTCGCCGACCACGGCCCACTGCGGCTCACCCCACAGGCAGAGCACCTTGCCCAGGTCGTGGACCAGCCCGGTCAGGACGAACCAGTCCGGGTGGCCGTCGGCGCGGATCGCCTCGGCGGTCTGCAGCAGGTGGTCGAGCTGCGAGAGGTCTAGGTCCGGATCGGAGTCATCGATCAGGGTGTTCAGGAACTCGAGGGCCTCCCAGGTCGAGAGTTCCGCCCGGTCGAGCGTCAGGTACTCCGCCTTCTTCCGCTGGACGAACTCCCAGGTCTGACCGCGGTGGTTCAGACGGTAGAACTCCCTTACCGTGTCGCGCGGCGGTTCGTCGAAGTCCCGGTAGTCCTCACGGCGCTTGCCGCCGGTCTCCACCGGCTCCGGGTAGAGTTCCGCCACGAAGTCGTCCCAGTCGTCGAGTCGTTCGAGCGGCGCCACGGGCGATACGCTAACAGCCTCAGGCGCTTGCCGAGTCGACCAGAACCCGCCCGAGGAACCGGGGAGAACGATGTCCTATCTCGCCTACAAGCTGCTGCACGTGCTCGGAGCGTTGCTGGTGCTGGCGGCAGCCGGCGGCGTCGCCCTTCACGCCGCGAACGGCGGCCGGCGCGAGGACAACGATCTGCGCGGCGTCCTCGCCTCGATGCACGGCGTCGGCCTGATCCTCAGTGTCGTCGCCGGCTTCGGGCTGCTCGCCAAGATCGGAGCAGGCATGCCGCCCCCATGGGCCTGGGCAAAGCTCGTCATCTGGCTCTTCTTCGGCGCCGCGCTCACCCTGCCCTACCGCAACACCTCGTTGGCCAGGGCACTGGTCGTCGGGCTGCCGCTACTGGCCGCGATCGCTTCCTACCTGGCGATGTACAAGCCCTTCTAGCGCACGCGAAGGCCCGACCTTCGCATCCGGCCACCTCTTCGTCAGCAACCGGTCAGACCAGGATCCGCTGTCGACGGCGGAGAATGGCCGCTGAATCGGACCAACGGGGAATCCAACTGTAACCCTGGTTGTTTCGTTTCGTACACAAGGTCGGGTTCGTGCCCTAAAGGGGCAAGGCACGGATCCGGTCGGCGCCGGGTGGAGCGAGCGTGTCGCACCGCCCGGCGCCATTTTCTGCCTGGCGGACCTGAAGCCGGATCAGAGGAAGACGCAGGTTGGACATTCACCCCGGTCCCGCGCGAGCCGGCGGTCCGCTTCGCTCTGGTAGACGGGTTCAGCCGAACGCTCTGTCCGCGCATCGCCGCTGAGCATCACATCCCGCTTCCACTCGTCGTCGTCGGACCAGCGGAAGGGCAGCATCTTCACGGCGCCCGGCCTGTCCAGTTCCTCGAACGCGGCAAGCGATGCGACCACGATCTCCCTTTGCAGGCGAGCATTCAGCGGCTTGCCGGCGGTGTGACCCAACGGGTAATCGAGGAACACGGCACGAGGCGGATCGACCGATCGCGTGATCGAGAAGGCCGAACTCATCGACAGGGTCGGAATGCCATCCGCCTCGACCTGGCGTGCTATCAGTCCCACGGACTGATGGCAGACCGGTCACACCGGGACCAGCAGCGCCAGATCGACCTGGTCCGCAGACAGGCGGCGACTGATTTCCGGCGCCAGCGCCTCGCGGACCCGGCGCGCCGAGTAGATGCCGCCCATGAAGGTATACGCGTTTGGCGACAGCTCGCCAATCACGCCTTCCGCCGCCAGCGCCCTCAGCGCGTCGACGGGAAAGACGACGTTCGGGTCGATCCTGGCATCCGTCTGGTCGTAGGCGAAGTGGCTCGTCCGCAGCTCGGCTGCCGGCACGCTGCTGTCGATGACCCGCAGGGACACATCGTCGCGATGGTGGAAGGCGATCTGTCCCGCCCGGTACACGCCGCCCGAAGCCACCAGGCCGACCCGGCACTCGCCAAGAGGCTTTGTTGCCCGCGTCCACGGCGGCGGAGTCTCACTGTGGACCCATCGGTAGGGCTCGTGTCCCAGGCTCGAGTACAGATCGCGGGTGCGGACGATGTGGTCGACCGGCGGTCTCCGTGTTCTCAGGCTCCCGTGTGTTCCCATGCCCCCGATTCTGCCTCACTCCGACCGCGGAGATAGGATGCCCGCGCATGAAGACCAGGATCCTGCAGCCGCGGAAGTCGGAGCCGGGCTCACCGCCGGCGACCGCCGGCGAGAGGATCACTCTCTCCGAATCCGAGTGGCGCGACCGGCTCGACGACACCGAGTTTCGCGTCCTGCGCAAGGAGGCGACCGAGCCGGCCTTCACATCGCCGCTCAACGGGGAGCACCGCGACGGCGTCTTCCTTTGCGCGGGTTGCGGCGCCGAGCTCTTCCGGTCGGAGTCGAAGTACGACAGCGGCACCGGCTGGCCCAGCTTCTACGACTCGATGCCCGGCGCGGTCGAAACGAAACGGGACTTCAAGCTCTTCGTGCCCCGAACCGAGTACCACTGCGCCCAGTGCGGCGGTCATCAGGGACACGTGTTTGGCGACGGACCAGCGCCAACCGGTCTGCGCTACTGCAACAACGGGGTCGCCCTCCGTTTCCGGCCGGCGGAGGAAGACGACAACCCGGCAAGAGGTTCCGCCCCAGGCAAGGAGGACTGAACATGTCGACCATCGCGAACACCCGCCGCGGCACAGCCGGGGTTCTTGCAACCCTCGCACTGGCGCTGGCCTGCAGCGGTGGCGAGTCGGTCGAGCCCCTGACCTCGACCGTGGCGACGGAACTCGGCGTCGTCGAAGGAAGCCGACTCGATTCGGGAGTTCTCAAGTTCAGCGGCATCCCCTACGCGGCTCCTCCGGTCGGCGAGCTGCGTTGGAAGGCGCCCCAACCGGCCGCGGCCTGGGACGGTTCCCGCGACGCGACCGCGTTCTCGGAGACCTGCTGGCAACCGCTGTCGCCGCAAGGGGCCTTCTACGACTCCGGTGAGATCGAGCGCAGCGAGGACTGCCTCTATCTGAACGTCTGGACCGGCGCGGACCACGCCGGCGCTGCCCTTCCGGTCATGGTCTGGATACACGGCGGAGGTCTCCAGACCGGCGCCGGCAGCACGCCACTCTACGATGGTGAGAGCCTGGCCAGGCGCGATGTGGTCCTGGTGACGATCAACTACAGGCTCGGACCCCTGGGCTTTCTGGCTCACCCGGAGCTGTCGGCCGAGCACGAGGCGGGCGCTTCCGGGAACTACGGCATCCTCGACCAGATCGCCGCTCTCCAGTGGGTGCAGGCGAACATCGCCAGCTTCGGCGGCGACCCCGGTCGGGTGACGATTTTCGGCGAGTCCGCGGGCTCCTGGAGCGTGAACTTCCTGACCGCGACACCTCTCGCGGCAGGCCTCTTCCAGCGTGCGATCGGCCACAGCGGCGGCATCTTCTGGCCGATGCCAAGACTCGCGGACGCGGAGTCCGAAGGCGCTCGCGTGGCCGAGCGGCTAGGCGCCAGCGACATCGCAGCGATGCGCGCGGCCTCGGTGGAGGACGTCTATCAGGCAGCGAGCGAGTCTGAAGCGCTCCAGTTCATCGGCTTAAACGACGGCCACGTCTTCCCCCGCGACATCTACGACCTGTTCGCGGCCGGCGAGCAGAACGACGTGGACACGATCGTCGGCTTCAACAGCGACGAGGGCACGGCGCTGTTCGCCGGCGCCGGCGGAACGACGGTCGAGGGGTACCGTCAGACACTCGCCGCCACCTACGGCGACCACGCCGAGGCGATGTTCGCGGTCTATCCGGCAGCCAGCGACGAAGAGGCGCACGTGGCGGCCTACGAGAACCTCGCCGACAGCTTCTTCGCGTGGCAGATGCGAACCTGGGCCCGGTTGCAGAGCAGCACCGGCTCCAAGCCCATCCGCATGTACTTCTTCTCCCGCGTACCGCCCTGGGAAGAAGCCGAACAGTACGGCTCATACCACGCGGCGGAGATCATCTACGCCTTCGACAACCTCCACAAGAGCGGCGAAGACCGCGACGAGATCGGCCCCTTCAACCACGCATGGGACGACACGGATCGGGCACTCGCCACGACGATGGCGGACTACTGGGTGAACTTCGCCGCCACCGGCGATCCGAACGGCGACGGCCTGCCCGACTGGCCCGTCTACGACCCGGACGCCGACGGCGTACTCGAACTGGGAGACGAGATCGGCGTGATCCAGGGTCTACTGAAGGACCGGCTCGACACGTTCGACGCCTACTACGAGGACCTGCGCAGCGGCGGTTGAAGGCCGCCTCTCCGATTTCGTCAGGGCCGGAGTCTCCAGCAGCGCGGCACGCCCGTCGGGGTCTTTGTGTTAGCCTGCCGCTCCCAAAGGCAGTGGGTGCAGAGCTCACGCAGCGAACCAGGATGCGCCTGTCGTTCTCGAGCGTTGATTGATGTGGAACCCCGGAGCCGAGAACAGGAGCATCAGATGGCAACGAGAATCTATGTGGGCAACCTGCCCTTCGATACGACGGAAGAGGCGGTGCGCAACCTCTTTTCCTCACATGGCGAGGTTTCCGAAGTTTCGCTGATCAACGACCGCGAGACGGGGCGCCCTCGGGGTTTCGGTTTCGTGGAGATGGCGAGTGGCGGCCAGGAGGCGATTGCAGCACTGGACCAGCAGCAGTTCGGAGGCCGAACCCTCCGCGTGAACGAGGCCAGACCTCGCGAGGAGCGCCGGCCCCGCTGGTAGCGCGGCGCAACATCGGAAAGTTGCGCTACATCACCGGGTTGTAGTGCTGTGCCACGGCGAGATCGGGCTGAGGCGAGGCCCTCAGTTCGAGGATTTCGTCCCGGGCGCCGCCCTTCGCCATCGTGAAGGAGGCGTTCACGCGCTCCGGCGCGTCCCAGAGCACCACGGCGAACTCGCCGTTCTTCTCGATGGGTCCGGCCGCGGAGAAGCTGCCGTCCCCTGATGTGATCGTGACTTCCCCTCCACCCTTCACCGGCTTGCCCCGCTTGTCTTCCACCCGGCCGACAAGCACGGTGCGGATGCCCGCGGCCTCCATCGACTCGCCCTCCCGGAAGAGGATCGGGTAGACCTGCTGAGCTCCGTCTCGCTGCACCGCGACACGGGCCACGACGGACCGGTAGCCATCGCGCTCGAAGGTGATCCGAAGCACGATCCCCTCGTAGTCCTCGCGGCTGTAGACCCGACCCATGTTTCGCAGCAGGTAGGTACCGGTCTTGCGTCCCTTGGCGCGCAGCCTGGGCGCCGGCATGTTGTCGTTCTGGTACCAGATGTCCACATCCGACATCGGGTTGCCACTCGAGTCGAGGATCGTGCCGATCACGCGGGTGTTGTCCCGGCCGCCCACCGAGCCCGTGATGTCGCCACCACGAAGGTCGCCGCCCACGTTGACCGGCCCGGGGTCCTGCCCCAGCGCTGGACCGGCGATGCACAGCGTCGGAATGAGGAGCAGCGGGAACAGGAGTCTCTTCGTCATTTCGTGGCGCCTCCGGGGCGGTTGCCGAGATCAATGGTGCTCAACTGGACCAACGAGACTATCAGCGCCATCCCGTTAGGATGACTTGATGCCGGCACCCGAACCCGATCCGGCTGCGCGGCCGCGACCGCGACAGATACTGGCCGCGGCCGCAATCGGCGTCGCGGCGGCGCTGCTGATCCTGAGGTGGATAGCGCCCGAGGACGCCGCGCCGATCGAGGGCGACCGCGCCGGCGTCGCCCCACCCCCTCTCCCGCCGAGACCGGAACCCACTCCGATCGCGCCTCTACCGAGTCAGCTCAGCCAGGCGCTCGATCTCATGGCGGAAGGCAGACTGCGCGAGGCGCAACTCCTCATGCTGGACTTCAGTCGCGGACCCGGCGCCGAGGCGCTGCCGCCTGAACACCGCGAAACGATGACGGCAGTGCTCGCCAGGCTCGCGAACGACCGGGTCCTGGCGGCCGCGGTGGAACTGGAGAGAGGCTTCGGGGATGCGGACCTGAACCGCCTGCGACTCACCCTGGGTTCTCTCACGCGCCAACAGATGATCGCCTTGCGGCGCGATCCGCAAGCGGCTCGCCGCGTCGACGACGCTCGCCGTCTGGCAGCCGAAGTCGACGCGATCGAAACCCGGCTGGGCAGCGACCGGCTGGCAGCCCTGCGTCTGGCTCAGGACTTCCGGCGCCGTCACCCCCGATTCGCCACGAGTCTCGACTTCGAACGCCGGGCCACCGTCGCGATCGACGAGACGGCCGGCCGATTGATCGCGGCGAACCGCCTCGACGAGGCCAGGACCCTCCTGCTGGAACTCAAGGTGCTGCGCGGCGACGAGGTAGGTGAGAGCCCCGGCGTCGAGGCCAAGCTGGCAGCCATCGACGAAGTGTTCCAGCGGCGCAACGATCTCGAGGTCACGGTCCGGGAGATCGAGATTCTGGGTTGGGAGCGACCGCACGAGGCGCTGGACCTCCTGGCCGGGATGGAGCGGACGCCGGAGAATCGGGACCGATTCGCCCAACTGGAGTCGACCCTGATCATGTTGATGGAGGACCTCGACCGCAGCGGACCTGAAGTGGAGATCGTGGCCCCGGAGCGACCGGAGGCGGCTCGGGGCGTGTACCAGCGAGACGAGGATGTCGTCGTGCGCATCCGCGCCAGCGACGACTACGAGGTCGTCACGGTGCGGTTCTTCTGGCGCTGGTTCGATCAGGACGGCACCGGCGAGGTCGTCGAGGCGTCGCTCGGTCCAGCGGCCAGAACTCCCTCGGCGGAGTCGACGGCCACCGACGGAGCCCAGCCGGCCCCGGTCGAGTTGGAGGCAAAGATCACCGTCGCCGAACACCAGGGCAGGAACCTGCAGTTCTGGGCGGAAGCGGTCGACCGCGGGGGGCGGACCGCAAGAAGCACCGAGAATGAGCTCGCGCCGGAGCGACGCGGTTTCCTCCGTCGACTCGGCCTCCGCCGCGACTAATGAGAAACCATTGATTTCAGACTACTTAGCGGCGCCTTGCGCGCTGGTATGATCGCCCGCGTGTCCGACGGAACCAGGACCGGGAAGGGGGACCTCGAAGCGCCGGGGGCCCTGGCGGGAATTCCTCAGCATCCTGTGGAGACGACGGACCGGGACTTCCGTGGTCTTGGCCTCGAACCTGCGGTTCTGGAGGTAGTCGACCGAATCGGCTTCGAGCACCCGACGCCGATCCAGGCCGCGGTGATCCCGGACGCCATCGCCGGTACGGATCTGATCGGCCTCGCCGAAACGGGCTCGGGCAAGACGGCCGCCTTCGTGCTGCCGATCGTGCAGCGGCTGCGCCGCGGCAGTGGCGTGCGCGCGTTGATCGTCTCTCCGACGCGAGAGATCGCCCTGCAGACCAAGGCCTTCCTGGACCTGTTCCGGAAGAGCCGGCTCCGAGTGAACTCCGCCTGCCTGATCGGCGGCGTGAAGATCGGCCCCCAGTTCGACCAGTTGCGCAGCGACCCCGATGTTCTCGTGGTCACGCCAGGACGGTTGCTGGACCATGTCGAGCGGGGCACGGCGAGCCTGGGAGGAGTCGAGGAACTGGTCCTGGACGAGGCCGACCACATGCTGGACCTCGGGTTCATGCCCCAGATCCAGCGCATCGTGAGCCAACTGCCGAGGCAGCGGCACACGATGCTCTTCTCAGCCACCATGCCGCCGCCGATCGAACGTCTGGCACAGCGCTACATGAACGATCCGGTCCGCATGGACCTCTCGCCGAAGGGAGCCGCGTCGGGGATCGAACATCGCCTCTACCTGGTCGACGAGAGGGACAAGAAGCGCTGCGCCCTGGCCCTTCTCGACACGGTGCCCGGCTCGACCCTCGTCTTCACGAAGCGCAGGTCGGACGCCGAGTGGCTTTGTCGGGTACTGGAGCGTGGAGAACACAGCGTCGCGCGTATCCACTCCGACCGCTCGCAGAGTCACCGGGTCGCGGCTCTCGAGAGCTTCCGGGCAGGCCGCCACCGCATCCTCGTGGCCACGAACATCGCGGCTCGCGGCATCGATGTCCGAGGCATCGAACACATCCTGAACTACGACCTTCCGGACACCCCCGAGGACTACATCCACCGCGCCGGCCGCACCGCCCGCGGCGCCGCCGAAGGCGTCGTGTCATCGATCGGGACCTGGCTCGACAAGTCGCTGATCCGGCAGATCGAAACCGCGCTCGGACACCCGCTGCCCCGATGCGAGGCGGACGGCGTGGCGCCGTACCGCGAGATGCGTTCCCTCCAGGAACGTCGCAAGCGTTCGCCGCTGCGCCGCTAGAGCCGTGATTCCCATCCCGGACCTTCTCAACCGGGAGCCCTTCCTCGGCATCGACCAGAAGGCTCTTTCCGACCTGCTGGGTCTCGCGATTCTCGGCCGCGAGATCGGCACCGAGTTCCATGACCTGATGGCGGAGGCCGAGGTAACGCCTGAAGCGACCTGGCGGCCGGAGTTCTTCGAGGACGACCTGTTCGTCGACCGTCTGATCGACGAGAGCTTCGAGCTTCGCATCGACGGCGTTCACTATCCGATCAACGAGCGCTTTCTGCGCCGTGCCCTGACCGCGACGCCGACCCACCTGGAGACGATCCGGTTCCGCCAGGCGGTGCTGCGCGAACTGGACGAGGACAAGGAGGTCCTCGCCTCGGCCGAACGTCTCTACCGCGAGCTGTTCGGCCTGCTCTCGCTCCACCGCATGCCCCGCTACCACAGCGTCCTCGATACGGCCTCCCACAACCTGGACATCCTCAAGCAGAGCCGGCTGGTCATCGACCTGATGCACGACCTCTTCGAGACAGCGCGGTCGGGACTCCGACGACTTCACGAAGGCGCCGTCGCGATCCGCGAGACCGAGGAGTACGCGACCCTGGCCGCCCTCCTCGACTACGAGAGCCGGCTGGCCGAACTGACTCTCGACATCACTATGGGCGGCGACGGGCGCATCCGCGGCCTGGACGTCCGGTCCCTTGAGGAGTGCCGAGACAATCCCTTCTGGACCCGGCCGATCAAGCGGCTCTGGAGCCGCGTGCGACTCGGCATCGGCGGCCACTCGATGAGCAACCGGGAACTCCTGAACCGGGTCGTCGAGCGGGTCTACGTCTCCCTGTCGCCCGCCCTGATTCCACTGGTCCAGATGCTCGGCCAGCTGGAGCTCTACCTGGCCGCCCGGGCTCTGAGGGATCGCGCCGCCGAACGCGGCCTCGCGATGTGCATTCCCGAGTTCGGGGCGGATCACGAGGGCGGTCCCGCACTCGAGTGCGATGACCTGTTCAACCCGCTGCTGTTGACCCAGGAGCTGGCGCCAGTGCCCTGTACCGTGAGAACGGCCGGCAGCGTGCCGATCACCGTCGTCACCGGGCCGAACTCCGGGGGCAAGACCCGGCTGATCCAGGCCATCGCGCTGGCTCAACTGCTGGCTCAGTCCGGCCTCTATGCACCCTGCAGCCGCGCCCGGCTGCGAGTCCAGCAGGGTCTGTTCGTGTCGCTGATCGAGCGCGAGAGCGCGGATCAGGTCGAGGGCCGACTGGGGCGTGAACTCGTGCGCATCAGGACCCTGTTCGAGGAGATGGAGCACGGTTCGATGGTCGTCCTGGATGAGCTGTGCTCGGGCACCAACCCTTCCGAGGGCATCGAGGTCTTCACCCTGGTGCTTCAGCTCCTCCGGCGGGTCCAGCCCGTGGCCTACGTGACGACCCACTTCCTCGACCATGCCCGCGCCCTCTCGCAGAACCACGCGGAACTGGGGCTCGAGTTCCTCCAGGTACAACTGGACGACGGGCGCCGGAGCACCTACCAGTTCGTCCAGGGCGTCGCCCGCACCTCCCTGGCCGCCCTGACCGCCGAACGGCTCGGCGTCACCTTCGAGAACCTGTCGGCGGCCGTCGACGGTCGCCGGGCCAAGGCCAGCTAGGGCTAGTACGGAACGCCGGTCGCCCGGCAAACGAAGCGCATCAGAGGGGATGCGGCTCCGCAGAGACCCGTGAACTCGTCGAGGAAGCCGCGGCCGAGCAACCGGGTCTGGTTCAGGGTAGCCACGGCCATGAACGACTTGCGCTTGATGTCGTCGATCCGCGGGTGGGCGGCGTCGAATCCGCGCGGCGCCCGTTTCAGGCTCTCACCGCCCAGTTGCAGCGAGTCGCCAAGCCCGGGATCGACGGTCACCTCCCGCCAGCCCTCGCCATCGGCCACGATCTGCTGCCGGATCGCCCGTAGCGCCTCCGGATGGGGTCGCCACATCCCCCCACCCATGAACACGTTGCCGGGCGCTATGTGGAGATAGAAGCCCGGCGCATGGGCATCCTTGTGCTGCTTGTGGCGGAAGTGAATGCCGACCTGGGTCTTGTAGGGACTCTTGTCGCGCGAGAACCGGACATCGCGGTGAATCCGGAAGAGCGACCCGCCGACCTTCTTCGGCACCGCGTCGAAGTGCTTCGACACCTCGTCGAGCCGGGTCCCGAAGTCGCTGATGAACTGGAGCGCCGGCTCCCGGACGGTGTCCTCGTAGCGCTCGCTGTGCGCCTTGAACCAGTCGCGATCGTTGTTCTCCGCGAGGTCGCGCAGAAAGGCGAACGTCTCGCGCGAAAACGGGTTCTTCCATTGATCCATGGGGTCTCTCCTCGTCGTGCCGGATCCCGGGGCAACCTGCCGGCGCGAAGTGTATTCTCCAAACCACTCAAACCAGGAGGCCCACAGTGGACATCTTCGTCGCCGAACTGGTCGGTACCGCGCTCTTGATCATCCTCGGCGATGGCGTGGTCGCCAACGTCGTCCTCGCCCGTACGAAGGGCAATGACAGCGGCTGGATCGTCATCGCGACGGGCTGGGGTCTGGCCGTCGCGCTCGCGGTCTACAGCGTCGGCAGGATAAGCGGCGCTCACATCAACCCGGCGGTGAGCGCCGGCATGTGGGCCATCGGCGAACTCGAGACCGCCCTGCTGCCGACCTACATCGGCGCTCAGATGCTCGGCGCCTTCCTCGGGGCGGTCGTCGTCTGGCTCACGTACCGTCCGCACTGGAGCGCCACCTCGGACCAGGCGGCGAAGCTGGGCGTGTTCTGCACGGCGCCGGAGATCCCCGGGCGCCGCGGCGCGAACTTCATCACCGAGGTGGTGGGCACCGCGGTGCTGGTGTTCGGCGTGCTCGCGATCGCCGCGAACGCCTCCGAAATGAGCGGCGGCGGAATCGACCTCTCGGCCGTCTTCGCCACCGGCATCAATCCGCTGCTGGTCGGCTTCCTGGTCTGGGGGATCGGCCTCGGCCTCGGCGGCCCCACCGGCTACGCGATCAACCCGGCCCGCGACCTCGGACCGCGGATCGCTCACGCCGTGCTGCCGATCCCCGGCAAGGGCGGCTCCGACTGGGGCTACGCCTGGGTGCCGGTGGCGGGACCGCTGGTCGGCGGCATTCTCGGCGCCCTGGCTTTCCAGGGTCTCGGCTGGTAGACCGGCGAACATGAGCTACATCCTCGCCCTGGACCAGGGCACCACGTCCAGCCGAACGATCCTGTTCGAGCGCCAGGGAACGGCCGCAGCCTCCGCACAGCAGGAGTTTCCGCAGCTCTATCCGTCGCCCGGCCACGTAGAGCACGATCCGGAAGCGATCTGGGACACCCAACTCGACACGGCACGCGCCGCGATCGCCAGGGCCGGCGCGGACATGTCGGACATCGCCGCCATCGGCATCGCCAATCAGCGGGAGACCGTCGTGCTCTGGGAGCGCGACAGCGGCAAGCCGGTCGACAACGCGATCGTCTGGCAGAGCCGCATCACGGCGCCACTCTGCGAGCAGCTCAAGGAGCAGGGCCACGAGGACCTGTTCCGGGCCAGGACCGGCCTGGTGCTCGACCCCTACTTCTCCGGCACCAAGATCTCCCACCTGCTGGACAAGCACGACCTCCACGCGCGGGCGGCACGGGGTGAGATCCTGGCGGGAACGATCGACAGCTTCCTGCTCTGGCGGCTGACCGGCGGCGAGATCCACGCCACCGACGCGAGCAACGCCTCCCGCACCCTGCTGTTCGACATCCACAAACTCGACTGGGACGACGACTTGCTTGAGATTCTGCGCGTGCCGCGGGCCATGCTGCCCGAGGTCCGGGACTCGAGCGGCGACTTCGGCCACACGGACGAGAGACTGTTCGGACGACGGATTCCGGTCGCCGGCATCGCGGGCGACCAGCAGGCGGCGACCTTCGGACAGGCGTGCTTCGAGCCCGGAACGTGCAAGAACACGTACGGCACCGGCTGCTTCATCCTGATGAACACGGGCAGTAGGGCCGTGGCGTCGGACAACGGTCTGCTCTCCACCGTCGGCTGGGTGCTCGACGGGCAGCCCACATACTGTCTCGAGGGCTCAGTCTTCGTCGGCGGCGCCGCGGTGCAGTGGCTGCGGGACGGCCTGGGCCTGATCGAGAGTTCGGAACAGATCGAGGAACTCGCGGCAAGCGAGGAGAACAGCGCCGGGGTCTTTCTGGTGCCCGCGTTCGTCGGCCTCGGCGCGCCGTACTGGGACCCCTACGCCCGGGGCCTCCTGATCGGCCTGGAGCGGTCCACCACTGCCGGCCACGTGGCCCGAGCCACGGTCGAATCGATGGCGTATCAGAGCCTCGATGTCGTCCGGGCCATGGAAGCCGACGCCAGCGCCAGCATGACCGGTTTGCGCGTCGACGGCGGCGCGGCCGTCAACGACACCCTGATGCAGTTCCAGGCCGACCTGCTGGGTACGCCGGTCGAGCGGCCGGTGGTCGCCGAGACGACGGCGCTGGGCGCCGCCTATCTGGCCGGTCTCGCGGTGAACTTCTGGGCCGACCAGGCCGACGTGACCAGGAACTGGGCGCTCGACCGCGAGTTCGAGCCGCGGTCCACGCCGGCGGAACGCGATCGCCTCGCGGCGGGCTGGCAACGGGCAGTCGAGAGGTCGCGCGGCTGGGCCGAGCCGTAGCTGCGGTACGCTCTCGCTCTTTCGATAGTCCCGGACCGGCTTCGTCGCGCCCAGTACCCGGCGGCGCCACAAGAGCACCAACCAGCACCCGGAGAAGTCCATGACCGATGTAGCCGCCCGCCCCCGCCTCACCGTCGACATCGAAGGCGGCGTCGCCGACGTGCGTCTCGACCGCGCCGAAAAGATGAACGCTCTGGACAACGCGATGTTCGAGGGTCTGGCCGCCACCGCCCGCGAGCTCGCCGACGATCCATCCGTGCGCGCAGTCGTGCTCTCCGGCAACGGCCGCGCTTTCTGCGCCGGCCTCGACTTCGGCAGTTTCCGCGCCATGCAGAAGAGCGGCGACGGCGAGTCGTCGACGCGTGAGCTGGTCCAGCGGACCGACGAGAACCCCGCCAACCGCGCTCAGTTCGCGGCCTGGGGCTGGCACACGATGCCCGTTCCGGTCATCGCCGCGGTCCACGGCGTGGCCTACGGCGGCGGCTTCCAGATCGCGCTCGGCGCCGATCTGCGCGTCGTCCATCCGGAGGCCAGACTCTCCGTGCGCGAGATCGTCTGGGGCCTGATCCCCGACATGGCCGGCCCGCAACTGCTGCAGCACCTGGTGCGCTCCGACATCGCCAAGGAGCTGACCTTCACCGGCCGCGTGATCAGCGGCGTCGAGGCCGCCGAACTCGGTCTCGTCACCCGGCTGTCCGAACAGCCGCTCGACGACGCCCTCGCCCTGGCGCGGGAGATCGCGGGCAACTCGCCGCACGCGATCCGCGCTGCAAAGCAGGTACTCGACACGGCGAGGACGGCCGGCGTCCGTGAGGGGCTCGAGACCGAGGAACGACTACAGGTCGGCCTGATCGGTTCGCCCAACCAGGTCGAGGCCGTGACCGCGAACATGGAGAAGCGGGCGCCCGAGTTCGCCGACGTCGACTGACAAAGACTGGCTACTCCAGGTGCCAGCCGTGGTCGGACTGGAGCAGGGTCCGCTGCGAGTCGAACGGCGCTTTGCGGTTCTCCGGTTCGACCCGCGTGTAGGAACGGTCTGATTCCAGGCGGCGGCAGTTCGCCGTATCCTTCAGGTGCGGCGCCAGGATGTCGCTCAATACGGCCCGTCGGAGGCCCTGATCGAGAATCGGGCACAACAGCTCGACCCGGCCGTTCAGATTGCGCGGCATGAGGTCCGCGCTGCCGGTGAAGAGCTCCTCGTCGCCGCCGTTCCGGAAGTAGTAGAGACGCGAGTGCTCCAGGAAGCGGCCCACGATCGAGGTCACCGAGATGTTCTCGGAGAGGCCCGGTACACCGGGTCTCAAGCAACAGATCCCCCGCACCTGGAGAAGGACCTCGACGCCCGCCTGTGACGCGCGGTAGAGCGCGTCGATGCACTCGCGGTCGACCAGCGAGTTCATCTTGAAGATCAGGCAGCCGTCACCGCGCTGCCGATGGCCCTCGATCTCCCGGTCGATGCGCCGGATGAGTTCCCTGCGCATCTGATGGGGCGCGACGAGCAGCCGGCTGTAGTGCTCTTCACGAACGTAGCCGGTGATCGCATTGAACAGCTTGGCGACGTCCGAGGCGATCTCCGCGTCGTCGGTCAGGAGTCCGATGTCCGTGTAGATGCGCGCCGTCACCGGGTTGTAGTTCCCGGTCGCGAGATGCACGTACGAGTGGAGCTTGCCCGCCTCCCGCCTCACGACCAGGCACATCTTGGCGTGTGTCTTCAGTCCCATCACGCCGTACACGACGTGAACGCCCGCTGCCTCCAACGCCCGGGCCCAGCCGACGTTGTACTCCTCGTCGAAACGCGCCTTCAACTCAACGAGGACGGAGACCTGCTTTCCCTTCTGGCGCGCCTCCATCAGCGCCTCGACGACGGGCGAGTTGGCGCCCACCCGGTAGAGCGTCTGCTTGATCGCGATCACGTCCGGATCGGCCGCGGCCTCCTGCAACAGCCGCAGCACCGGGGAGAAGCTGTCGTAGGGGTGGTACAGGAGGTGGTCGCGTCGGCGAATCGCCCCGAACAGGGATTCCTCGCCCCTGAGCGCGGCGTGCCGCACAGGGCGAATCGGGTTGTCGCGAAGCTCCGGGCGGTCGAGGAAGGCGATCTCGCTCAGGTCGGCCAGGCCAAGGGGCGACGGTAGGGTGTCGACCTGGAAGGGCGCAAGGCCCATGTTCTGCACGAGCAGGCTGCGGATCCGCTTCGGCATGTCCTGGCTGACCTCCAGCCGCACCACGGAGCCGAAGTGCCGCTGTCCGACAACCTCGACGATCGCGGTCAACAGATCGCTCGCCTCGTCCTCCTCGATCTCCAGATCGGCGTCGCGGGTGACGCGGAAGGTGTACGCAGCCGCGACCTGGAAGCCGGGAAAGAGGAGGTCGAGATTGGCAGCGATCAACTCTTCGATCCAGACGAACTTCCCCCGCCCCGACTCCAGGCCGAGTTCGTCGCGGCCGCTTCCTCCCGCGCGCACCAGCCGCGGCAACACCTGGGGCACCTTGACCCGGGCGAAGCGCTCGCCGTTGCCGCGATCCCCGATGACCACGGCCAGGTTCAGGCTCAGGTTCGAAACATGCGGAAAGGGATGGCCGGGATCGAAGGCCAGGGGCGTCAGGACCGGGAAGATGTCGCGCTCGAAATAGGCCCGTAGCTTGCGCTTCTTCTTGGCCGAGAGTTCGTCGTAGCGAACGACCTCGATCCCCTCTTTCTTGAGCTGCGGCAGCAGGTCGTCGTGCCAGCAGCCGTAGACGACCTGACGTTCGCCCTCCAGGTGGGCGCGGATGCCGGCCAACTGCTCCGACGGCGTCATCCCGTCCGGAGGCGCCTTCAGCGCACCCCGTTCGAGCTGCCGCACCAGGCCGGCGACGCGGACCATGAAGAACTCGTCCAGGTTGCTGCCGTAGATCGACAGGAACTTGACCCGCTCAAGCAGGGGATGCCGGGGATCCCGCGCCTCTTCCTGAACCCGGCTGTTGAATCGCAGCCAACTCAACTCCCGGTTGATGTAGTGCTCGGGCGCTCCCGGTTCGACAGGCGCCGGCCGGTCTTCCTCCGGCGTCACGACCCGCCTTTCGTCCGCAGGCCCCGGCGCGACCGGCGCCAGCGCCGGATCGGTCAGACTGTCAGCGGCTGCAAACTCCGGGTTCGCCACGGTAACCGCTGATTCTACACCACTTCCGTCTCCCTCGCAGCAGCGATCGGGGACGGGCCGGCACGCGCCGCGAACGAGGTCCAGGGCGGCCGGCAGCGGCCCTACTCCGCGCGCCGCCGAACCACGACGAAGGTCACGTCGTCGGCCGGAACTCCCCCCGGCGAGAGTTCCTCGACCCAGCGCTCGAACTCGCCTATCGCCTCCGCCGCGGGCCGTTGGCCGACCTCACGCCAACGACTCGCGACTGCCGGGTAACTCACCGGCTCGCCACTCGCATCGAGCATCTCGGGCAGGCCGTCGCTCATCAGGAGCGCCGCGTCGCCCGGATCGAGCCGGACCTGTTGCCCCTCGTACGAGGCATGGGCCATCGTGCCGAGCGGCACGCCGGAACTCATGATCTCCTCGACCGCGCCGGACGGATGGCGACTGACGAGGACCGGGGGCATGCCGGCGGAAGCGAGGTCGAGCACTCCCTCGTGATAGCGCGCCAGGACCAGCGCCATCGCTCGGCGGCCCAGGTTCATCGACCGGATCGTCGCCGTGGCATGGGACAGGAACGCCGCGAGATCGAGACCCAGGTCGGCCGACGCCAGCAACGTCTTGACGACCGTGACCATCGTGCCGGCGCGCGCACCGTGTCCGGTGGCGTCACCGACCGCGACGATCAGGGAGCCATCGTGTCGGGGCCTGAAGTCGTAGTAGTCGCCGCCGACCTCCGAGGCTGTGCGCAGAAAGACGGCGACCTCCAGGTCGGGATGCTGCGGCAACTCCCCGGGCAGCAAGGAGAGCTGGAACCGCCGTGCCTCCTCCAGCTCCACCGTCTGCCTCTCGTTCTCCGCCTCCAGCAGCCTGCGGTCCACCTCCTCCTGTCGGCGCAGGCGTTCCTGCTCGAGCAGCTGCCGCCGGTTCTTCTCCTGGTCACGGGCCATGCGATTGAAGGCTTCGCCCAGCTTGCCCACCTCGTCGCGTCCACCCAGGCGCGCCCGCGCCGCCGCGTCGCCTCTGGCCAGACGGTCCACCTGTCTGGTCAGGTGGCTCAGCCTGCGCGTGAGGCGATTGGCCAGAGGGGCGGCAGCGAACAGGGACAGGCTCATCAGGCCGACGCCGACTCCGAGGTTGCGAAGCGAGGCGGCGCGCATCTCGGCCAGGGACGCACCGATCGGACGCGCGATGCCGTAAGTGAGGTCGCCTTCCGCCGCGGCCTGGATCACGACTACCCAATCGCTCATGCCCCGCCAGAGTGCTTCGTCCCCCACGGCCAGAGCTTCGGGGAGCGGTTGCCCCCCGGGACACCGCACGCCCTGGAGCAAGGCCAACTCCTCGGGCTCGGAGGTATAGATCTCGCCCTCCGCGTCGATCGCGAACGGCACCGCGCCGTCGCGACGCGGAATCCGGCGCAGGACATCCTGCATCAGACGCTCCGGCCCGACGGCGGCTTCCAGGTGGCCGACCAGGTGACCATCCCGGTGTACGGGAGTCGAAATCGGGCCACCGAGCGTTCGAGCCAACCAGTCCCGGGCATCGCGAGCCCACTCGACCTCCTCCGAAGCGGTCCCCGTTTCTTCCCCCTGAACCGATCGTGGTTCGCCGGGACCGCGACGAGTCGGAGGCTGGCCCGGCCTGTCGCGTCGCGACCAGAAAAAGCGTCGGGCTTCCCTCGCCCTCAAGGCGCGCATGCCACGGTCGCCATCGCCCGAGTTCCCGGCTTCCCGCAGATCCGGGCCGGCATCCGACGGATCCATCGGGACGAGCTCGAGCGCATCGAACAGATCAGCGCCATCGCCCAGGCTGCTGACGATGAACTCGGCGAGCGCCTCCCGGTCGACGTACTGGGGGTCGTCGAAGGGAAGCATCGTGCCGAGCCGCCCGACATGCAGGCGCAGGTCTTCGCGCGTTCGGATCAATCCGATCGAGATCTGCCTGGCGACTTCTACCGACTCGGCGCGCACCGCCGCGCGAAACGCGTTTGCCGAGGACACGTAGGAATAGCCGACGATTCCCCCAAGGGGAAGGACAGCCAGCACGAGGAAGGCGAGAATGAGTTGGCTTCGCAGCTTCATCGTCTAGCTAGTTCAACCCGATCCAGAGTCGCTGTCTTCCCGGTTCGTCCCGGTCCTGAGAGTCGGCTGTCGCACCGGCCTGCCGTCCTTGCGCCGGCCGGCCAGTGAACTGACGACGCCGTGAAGAGCCCGTACTTCGTGCTCCCTGAGCTCCGCACGGTGCAGGATACTCCGCAGGTTGCGGACCATGATGCCGCGCTTCTCGGCGACCCGCAGGAAGCCGGAGTCGTCGAGTTCCTGTTCCAGGTGCTCGAACAGGTTGACGAGTTGCGCCGCCGTGGCGAGCGGCGTCGTCGACTTCGGTCCGCCGGCGGGCGCCTCGTCGCCCGTTTCGACCTCGAACCAGGCGTGGGCAACGAGAAGCACCGCCTGCGCCAGGTTGAGCGACGAGTACTCCGGATTCAGGGGAATGTGAACGATGTGCGACGCCAGGGCGACGTCGTCGTTGTCGAGTCCCGTCCGCTCGGGACCGAACAGCACCCCCGAGCGGAGCCCATGCCGCGCGCAGTCCCGAATCTCGGTCGCCAGTTCCCGTGGTCCGATCGCCGGCTTCAGCAGGTCCCGGCGACGGGCTGTGGTGGCGTATACCCGGTGCAGATCGGCGACCGCCTCGGCCGTCGTCCCGAACACGGCTGCCCGGTCGACGATCTCACGCGAGGCCCCGGTCGCCATCGCCCGCGCGCGCTCGTTCGGCCAGCCATCGCGCGGCGCAACGAGGCGCAACCCGGTCAGTCCACAGTTCAGCATCGCCCGCGCCGCCGCGCCGATGTTCTCGCCCATCTGGGGGCCCACCAGGACGATCACCGGCCGGACGCCCTCACTCGCAGTTCCTCGATCCGTCATCGCGCTTTCCCGGCGTAGGCTACACAGGTGACTGCCGCGACCCTGGGAGACCGCCTGCCCGCAACCCCGGGAACGGTCTCTTCCGACGACATTCTGGAACGGTTCCTGGACTGGGTCGCCGGGCTCGGCTTCGACCTCTTCCCCGCCCAGGAAGAGGCGCTGATCGAAGTGATGGCCGGGCGACATGTGGTTCTCGACACGCCGACCGGCTCCGGAAAGTCCCTGGTCGCGATGGCCCTCCTGTTCAAGGGCCTCTGCGAAGGTCGGACGGGTTTCTACACCGCTCCGGTCAAGGCCCTTGCCTCGGAGCAGTTCTTCCGCATGTGCGACGACTTCGGCACCGAGCGGGTGGGCATGCTCACGGGCGACGCGAGCATCAATCCCGAAGCGCCGATCGTCTGCTGTACCGCCGAGGTGCTCGCCAACATGGCCCTCCGCCACGGCGCGGCACTCCCGGTCGACTACGTCGTCATGGACGAGTTCCACTACTACTCGGACCCGCAGCGCGGCGTCTCGTGGCAGGTACCCCTGATCACCCTCCCCGACACGACCTTCCTCCTGATGTCGGCGACGCTGGGCAACATGGCGCCCATCAGCGAGGCGCTCGAGCACGCCACGAAGCGGCCGGTCGCCCTCACGCGAAGCCGGATCCGCCCGGTGCCGCTGGAGTACGAGTACCGCGAAACACGCCTCGGTGTGACGATCGACGAACTCGTCGCGGACGGCAAGGCGCCGATCTACGTCGTCAACTTCACCCAGCGCGACTGCGCCCGGCTCGCCCAGAGCCTGACCAGCCTGCGCCTCTGCACCCGGGACGAGAAGAAGGCGATCTTCCAGGCCGTAGGAGACTTCCGCTTCGACACCGCCTACGGCAAGCAGGTACGGCGCTTCCTGAGCTTCGGGATCGGCATTCACCACGCCGGATTGCTGCCGAAGTACCGACTGCTCGTCGAGAAGCTCGCCCAACTCGGGCTGCTCAAGGTGATCGCCGGCACCGACACTCTCGGCGTCGGCGTCAACGTGCCGATCCGCACCGTGCTCTTCAGCCAGCTCAGCAAGTATGACGGCCAGGACGTGGCCCTTCTCAAGGTGCGGGACTTTCAGCAGATCGCCGGGCGAGCCGGCCGCAAGGGCTTCGACGAACAGGGCTGGGTCGTCTGCCAGGCGCCGGAGCACGAAATCGACAACCAGCGCCGCCAGTCGAGAGCCAGGACCTCGCCCGGCGGCAGAAGCCGGCGGCAATTCCGCAAACGGCCCACACCCCGTGGGTTCGTCCCCTGGGACGAGCGCACGTTCCGGCGCCTGATCCACAGTCCACCCGAGACGCTCGAGTCACGATTCCGGCTCAGCCACGGCATGGTGTTCGACCTGATCCAGGCTGACGAGGCGACCGGGAACGGCAGAAACCGCCAGAACTTCACTTCGGTCCGGCGGTTGATCGCGGCGTGTCACGAGAAGCCGGACCGCAAGAAACGCCTCATTGGCCAATCGGCGGAAATCGTCCGTTCGCTCCACCGCGCGGGCATCGTCCGCATGGCGCCCTCTCGGGGTAACGGATACCGAGTCGAGGCGGACCAGGACCTGCAGTTCGAGTTCTCGATGCACCAGAACCTGTCGCTCTACCTGGTCTCGACCCTGGACCTGCTCGATCCGGACGATCCCGACTACGCACTCGACCTGCTCAGCCTGGTCGAGGCGATCCTCGAGAACCCCGAGATCGTGCTCCGCCAGCAGGCTCGCAAGCTGCGGGACGAACTGGCCGCCAGACTCAAGGCCGAGAGAGTGCCTTTCGAAGAGCGAATGGAGCGGCTACGCGAGGTCACGCATCCCAGGCCGCTGGTCGATCTCATCGAACCCACGTTCGAGGAGTTCCGGCGTTCGCACCCCTGGGTTCTCGGTGATTCGATCCGGCCGAAGCGGGTCGCCCGCGAGATCGTCGAGGACTTCCTCAGCTTCGGCGAGTTCATCGGTCGCTACGGGTTGCAACGCTCCGAAGGGGTCGTCCTTCGCTATCTCAGCCAACTGTTCAAGGTCCTGAGCCGCGGCGTACCGGACCGGTTCAAGACGGAGGCCGTCTTCGACCAGCTCGCCTTCTTCCACGCCCTGCTCATCCAGGTCGACCGGAGCCTGCTCAACGAGTGGGAGCGGCTGTGGTCGCTCGAAAGGGCGGTCGAGGAGCCTGACGGCTTCAGCGGCTCCGTTCAACTCCCAGCTTCAGACACCACTCCTCCACCGGACAGCGCGAGCACCAGGGACTGACCGGCACACACAGCTTCTGGCCGAAGCTGACCAGCGTCTTGTTCAGGCCGATCCACTGACTCCGCGGCAGCTTCGCGCGCAGGGCCATTTCGGTTTCCAGAGGATTGCGGGTGTCCACGTAGCCCCACAGGTTCGTGATCCGGTGGACGTGGGTATCCACGCAGATGCCGGGACGCCGGAAACCCTCGGTGACGACGAGATTCGCCGTCTTGCGCCCGACGCCCGGCAGCTCGACCAGCTCTTCCACCGTCCGCGGCACCTCGCCGTCGAACCGGGCGAGCAACACACCCATCGCGAGCCGGAGGTTCTTCGCCTTCGTGCGGTAGAAGCCGACCGGGAAGATGAGGCGCTCGAGTTCGGCAACCGGAAGGGCTCCGATCTCCTCCGGAGTCGACGCCGCGTCGAACAACCGCCGCGTTGCCGCCGCGGTCGCCTCGTCCTTCGTCCGGGCGCTCAGAATCGTCGACACGAGCACCTTGAACGGATCGCGTTCGGTCTCCGCGATCAGGGTCACGATCGGAAGCCGGGTGCCGAGGAGGTGCCGCCGGATGCGGCGCAGCATCGCCGCCAGACGGCGGTTCGACGGCGGCGTCGGCGAAGCGGGCACGGCGAAGCGAGAATAGCGCTGCCGGTCTCGGCGGTACCCTTGACCCGATGAAGATCGCGGTGAGCGGCGGTTCGGGCCTGATCGGCACCGCCCTGACCCGGACTCTGGCGGGGTCGGGCCACGACTGCCGCCAACTCGTGCGGCGCGCGCCCCGGAACGCCGGCGAACTGGAGTGGCGCCCCGAGCGCGGCCTGGTCGAACCCGCCGCCGCCCAGGGAGTCGACGCCGTCGTCCACCTGGCCGGCGAGAGCGTCGCCGGCGGCCGCTGGACGACCGCGAAACGTCATCGGATCCGGTCCTCCCGCGCCCCGGCGACCCTTCGGCTGGTGGAGTCCCTGAGCCCACTCGAGCGGCCGCCGCGCGTGTTCGTCTGCGCCTCCGCGGTCGGCTACTACGGCGACCGCGGCGATGAGCTGCTGGTTGAGGATTCCCCCGCCGGCGGCGGATTCCTGGCCTCCGTCTGCTGCGACTGGGAGGCCGCGGCGGCGACCGCGGCAACGATCTGCGAGCGGGTCGTGATGCTCCGCTTCGGCGTCGTGCTCTCGGCCGCGGGCGGCGCTCTGCCCCGGATGCTGACGCCCTTCCGCTTCGGTCTCGGCGGCCGCCTCGGATCGGGCCGTCAGTACTTCCCGTGGATTCATCTCGAGGACGCGGCAGCCGCGATCCGTCATCTCCTCGACCACGGCGAGGGGCCCGTCAATCTCACCGCGCCGGAACAGGTGACGAACGCGGACCTCACCCGCTCGCTGGCCCGCGCCCTCCGCCGGCCGGCCCTGCTGCCGGTGCCGGCCCCGGCGCTCGTCGCGGCCTTCGGAGCCATGGCCCGCGAGGCGCTGCTCGCCAGTGCCCGCGTCGTCCCGGGGCATCTTCAGAACAGCGGCTTCGAGTACCGCTACCCGACTCTCGAGTCGGCGCTCCGGCACGAGTTGTAGAATCCGGGAAGCCCAGTGGCGGCCGGCGCGTTGGGATGGATGAGCGCAGCCGGCGGCCCACCCCGCCGGCGCCAGGACACGGCCGGCAGCGAGCGGAGAGCCCACCCTCTTAGCCGGTTTCCGCCAACGGACGACCAGCCCACCGCAAGACATGGCCTTCAAACTCGAGAGACGCAAGACCTCCGGGTCCAAGTCCGCGGCCTCGTCCCTTCATCTGGGCGGCGCGCCCTACGAACTCGCGCCCCAGAACAGGACCCCGCTCCGCGTGGGCATCATCGTGACGATCGCTTTCCACGCGCTGCTCTTCCTGGTCTCCTTCCCCAGGATGAAGCCCCGCCCGCTACAGGCGGCACAAGCGCCCAAGACCTTCATGGTGACCACGGTCCGGTTCAAGCCGCCCCCGCCCGCGCAGGCGAAGCCGATCCCCAAGCGCAAGACCCGGAAGATCCCGATACCGGATCCGACTCCCGACGACCCCGAGCCGCTGATCGAGGAGGAGGTGTTCGAGGCGCCGGAAGTCGACTTCGAAGGCATCAGCGACGTGCTGTTCGACATTCCCCCTGCCCCCGCCCCCGCCGGTCCGCCAGGAACCATGTGGGTCGAAGGCGACGTCCTGCCGCCAAAAAGAACCTACGCACCCCGACCCAACTACACCGAGGAAGCCCGCCGGGCGCGAGTCCAGGGTGTCGTGATCCTGCAGGCCGTGGTCGACGCGGTGGGCAACGTGGGCTACGTAAAGGTCCTCAAGGGCCTGCCCGAAGGCCTCACCGAATCCGCCGTGCAGGTCGTGGAGCAGTGGCGCTACGAGCCCGCGACGCTGAACGGCGAGCCCGTCCCGGTCTACATCAACCTGACGGTCAACTTCTCGCTGCAGTAAGCCGGTCCGCGGCCGGCGCTACTGCCGCCCGGACCCCGAGCCCGTGCTGGTTTGGCCCTGCCCTTCGTAGTACTCCTTCTCCAGCAGCCGGGCGCCGCGGAGGATGTTGCCCATCGCGTAGTTGCCCTCGTGGCAGGCGTACTCGTAGAGGAGGTCGTCGGTTCCGGGCCAGATCAGCTCGCCGCTGTAGGGCGCTTCGTAGTCCGTGTCATGGACGGTGAAGCCGTAAAGCAGGTCCTTCGCTCCGTGGCGGCTGAAGCGCTCGATCACCTTCAGGCCGTCGCGGGGGTCGCTCTGACTGTCCAGGAAGTTCGTCGTCTCGACGACCAGGGTGTCGCCCTCCCACCAGCCGATCGAGTCGCCGCCGATCGAGCGGTACTCGGCCGGCGGGTGTTCCGCGTTCAGTCGCACGACCTTGGCCCAGTGCATCCACTCGACCAGGATGACGACGTGGTTCTCGGTCTGGGTGATCGTCTTCAGGTTGTTGTAGGGGAGGGAGCGAACCGGCGTCGTGGCCACGCTCGTGTAGATGCAGCGGTCTCCGGGCGTCAGGGACTCGGGGCCGTCGTAGGGGTCGTCGCCGGCCTCGATCCACCAGGCGCTGCCCGTGTTGCGGTACATGTACGGGTTGACCCTGGCCCTGCGCGCCTTGCCGGCCTCGGTCAGCTCGGGCATACGGCCGTTCGGCGGGTCCGTCAGGACCGAGGTGCGGTACTGGCCGTCGATCGGGTAGGTCCGGTTGCCGAAGTCGAGCCAGAAGAAGTTGTAGCCGCCGACCGCGCCCGCGGCTCCCGCGGAACCGTCGCCGCCGGGAGGGGGCGCCTCGCGTCCAGGATCGCTCTCCGCGTCCGCGGCGGCCCGCGCCGCCGCCATCCCCCGGGCGATCTGCTCCGCCTCCTCGACGGTCATGTAGAGCTTGTCCCCGAACCGGTGATCCCGCTCGAAGGGAGTCAGGTTGCCGACGTCGTAGTTGCCGGAGAGGTCCGGCCGGCCGCTGGCCGTGCGCGGAATGTCCTCGTCACCGGCGGCCGCCAGCGGAACGGCCAGGAGCGACGTCAGGACGAAAGCGATGAACGGAAGATTCGTGCTGCGGTTGGACATCTCTCGGCTCTCCTCGCCAATGGGGATCGGATACGCGGATGCTCTGCGCCTGAACGGGAACGAGGGTACCGCATCGCCTCAGCGCGGCGGCAGCCATCCACGCGGGGGCCGGAAGTAGACCTTCAGGTTGGCCTCGCGCCGGTCCCCGGAGGACAGGTTCTCGAACACGCCATAGACGATCGTGCCGTGATCGTGACGATGGATGACGGGATTGCCGAGCCAGCGCGCCTCGCCGATCTCGCACGGCTGCTCGGGGAAGCAGCCGCCCCGGGCGCTGAGATCGGCAGCCTCGTACTGGAAACCCACGAACCTCACATCCTTCGGCAGCAGAACGCCGACGACCTGGCAGGAGCGCTCCGGATCAAGGACGGGGACGAGCAGTTCCCGGACCTCGCCTCGCGGCGCCTCCGGCAACAGCCTCAGCAGGTCGTTGCCTTCGGGTGACGCCAGAGCTCCAATGTAGGCACGGAAGTCATCCGGCAGCGACCCCTCGATGATCTCCGCGACCCGCTCCAGCCGGCCGGCGAGATCGGCTGCGCACGCCGTCGTCTCCGCGGTTCGGGGTTCCGCCGGCCAGTTGCTCGATACGGACCACTCGCCGGGAGCGCATTCGGGGCAGGCGCCGGCTCGCAGCAGGGTCGGGTTCGGAAGCAGGCGAACAACGACCGATTCGGCCTCGGGTTCCGGCGCGGGTTCCGGCGCGGGTTCCGGCGCGGGTTCCGGCGCGGGTTCCGGCGCGGGCTGCACCACCGGGGCCACCGGCGCCGGATCGGTGGACGGCTGGTCCACGACTGGCACCGGATCGGGCGGAGGCGGCTCCACGACTGGCGCCGGGGCCGGTGGAGGCGACTCCACGACGCGGGCGACGTTCTCTTCCCTAAGCCGTCGTTCCCGCTGCTCGGCCCGGCGCTCCGCCCGGCGCTGGGCCCGACTCGTCGCCCGCGCCGAACCAGCACTGCCCGGCGCCGTCGCGACGCCAAGACTCGAGTACCCAACGTTCATCGGCGCCCAGAACGGGCCCGTTCGCTGACGCGACGTGAACCCGACCTGCGGCCGCTTGCCATCCTCCAGCCTCACGTAGGAGTTCACGATCATGAACCCCTGCCGCCGAAGCTGAATCTCCCATTCACCGGCAGCCAGGTCCCTGACCTCGAGCGCTCCCGCCTCGTCCGTGAGCATCGGTGGCGGCCCCCCCGAACGGTCGGCCTCGGCGAGCCGCACGATGACCGTCACCTCGGACAGGGGCTGCCCTGCATCGTCGGTTACGAGAATGCGGAAGCCGTTGGCGCCGCTCCAGTCCTGGGCCGCCGCGAGCGACGGCAGAGCCGCAAGCGCCACCGTCAGCATCGGCAGGAGGCGGCGCAGCTTCATCCACGCGCCCCCGGCGGCGTCACGTTCTTTTCGGGAGGTTTGTCAGGCGGCGTACGCCGGTCGCGCCACAGGCCGGTCATCAGCGTGAGCAGGCCAAGGACCGCCTCGTCGACGAGGGGCAGAAAATCGGGAACGAAGAGGTCGACGAGAAAGATGACCGCCAGCAGGACGAAGAGCTGCGGGAAGCGCAACCTGCCCAGGAACGGGAGCAGAATCGCCCCGACGCGCACGGGATTCGGACCGGCCATCAGGTAGGACTCTATCCGGGCCGCGCTAACCTCCGAGGCGTTGAACGAGCCAGCGATCGTCTACCCTGCCCTCGCGCTCGCCGGCTTCGTTGCCGGGGTTCTGAACGTCGTGGCCGGCGGCGGTTCCTTTCTCACCCTGCCGATTCTCATCTTCTTCGGGTTACCGCCCGGAGTCGCCAACGGCACGAACCGGGTGGCAATCCTGCTCCAGAACCTGGTCGCTTCGTGGGGCTTCCACCGTCACGGCGTCCTCGACCCGAGGGCGGTTCTGTGGGCAGCCCTGCCGGCGACCGCCGGCTCCGGTCTCGGCGCCTGGGCCGCGCTGTCGAGCAGCGACGACGCGTTCCGCAGGGTGCTGGCGGCGCTGATGGTCGTCGTGACCCTGTGGACCCTGATCTCCCGCCGCTCGGAACCGAAGGAACAGCCGGCGTCGTTGCGCGTCGGCATGCTGGCGGTCGGCTTCTTCGCCGTCGGCATGTACGGAGGGTTCGTCCAGGCGGGAGTGGGCTTCTTCATCCTCGCCGCGACCTCGCTTGCGGGCCTCGACCTGGTCCGGGGCAACGCGGTCAAGGTGCTGAGCATCCTCTGCTTCAGCACCCTCTCCCTGGCCCTGTTCGCGCTCTCGGGGAAGGTCGACTGGACCCTCGGCCTGGTGCTGGCGGTCGGCAACATGGCGGGCGGCTGGCTCGGCGTCCGCCTGACCGTGCTCAAGGGTCACGCCTGGATCGGCCGCGTCGTCACGATCACTGTGATCGTCTTCGCGATCCGGCTGTGGTTCGGTTGACCGGCCCGCTGCTGGCGCGGCTATGCTCCGCGCCGCACTCTCAAACAGGAGGAGATTCACCGTGGCTTACAACGCATTCGACCTGAGCGGCACCGCGGCGCTGGTGACCGGCGGCAACTCCGGCATCGGACTGGGCTTCGCCGAGGGCCTGGGCCAGGCGGGAGCCGATGTCTGTATCTGGGGAACGAACGAGACGAAGAACGCGGCCGCCAGGGAACAGTTGCAGCGCCACGGCACGAAGGTCGAGGCCCTCATCTGCGATGTCGGCGACGCCGACGCCGTGGCCGCGTCGTTCGAGCGTACGGTGGAACTCCTGGGCAAGGTCGACTCCTGCTTCGCCAACGCCGGCATCGGCGGTCGCGGCACGCCCTTCGTCGACATGTCGATGGAAGAGTGGCGCCGGATCTTCCAGGTCAACATGGAAGGCGTCTTCCAGACCTTCCAGCAGGCGATCCGGCACATGGTCGAGCGCGGCGAAGGCGGCTCCCTTGTCGCGACCAGCAGCTTGTCCGCGATCTTCGGCGCACCCCGCAGCGAACACTACGCGTCGACCAAGGCGGGCCTCAACGCGATGGTCCGCGGTCTCGCCGTCGAGCACGCCCGCCACGGGATCCGCGTGAACTCGATCCTTCCCGGCTGGATCGACACCGCGATGACCGAGCGCGCGATCAACACCGAAGCCTTCCAGACCAAGGTCCTGCGCCGCGTCCCGCTGCGCCGCTGGGGTGTCGGAGCGGACTTCAGCGGCATCGCCGTCTACCTGGCCAGCAGCGCCTCCAGCTACCACACCGGCGACGAGTTCGTGATCGACGGCGGCTACGCCTGCTTCTAGGACCCTGCGTCGCGCGCTAGGAGTTCGCGCCCTCCATCGAGCGGAAGACCGGCACGACGACTTCCGGCATCCGGCAGTGGTTGCCGGTCTCCCTGTCGACCCAGACGTGGTCGGTACGGCCTTCGACCAGGACCCGGCCGGCCGCCTCCACGCGGTAGCCGAAGCTCATCGCGCGGCTCTTGAGGCGCTCCAGCCAGCAGCGCACGCGGATCGGATCGCCATACCGCGCGGCGCCGCGGTACTTGAGCTGGACGCCGGTGACCATGAGCCAGTAGCCCTCGTCCTCCATGTTCCGGTAGGCCATGCCCGCGACGCGACAGTGGTGGGTTCGGGCAAGCTCGAACCACACCAGGTAGTTCGAATGGTGAACCACGCCCATCTGGTCCGTTTCCTTGTAGCGGACCTCGATGTCGACTTCGCTCGCCGGCACCGCGCGGCCGGCGGAGTTCACTTCGGTGCCTGTCATCGCACTCATATCGGGCCGCGACTGTAGCGGAGAACCGTCGTGACGATCTTCCAGCCGGCGCGCACCGTGCCTGAAACCGTGCCGGTGATCTTGGAGACGCCGGTGCGGCGGCGGTAGCTCACCGGCTTCTCCACCACGCGCAGACCTCGCCGCAGGGCCTTGACCTGCATCTCCGCCGTCCAGCCGAAGTTCGGATCCCGCATCCGGAGCGACTCCAGCGCCCGCCAGGAAATGGCTCGAAACGGCCCCAGGTCGGTGTAGCGATGGCCATAGAGCGCGCGCACGAGAAGACAGGCAAACCGGTTGCCCCACCGGGCCTGCGGCAGCAGAGCGCCCGGTTCGGCCTCTCCCAGCGCCCGTGAACCGATCACGAGGTCGGTCTCGCCCCGTGCGATCGGCTCCACGAGCCCCGGCATCTCCTCGGGGTGGTCCGAGTAGTCGGCGTCAAGAAACACGACGACGTCAGGTGGCCCCGTCCGGCGCACATGACCCAGCGCCGCCAGACAGGCGCTGCCGTAGCCCTGGACCGGGGCCGGCACGACCTCCGCGCCCGCCTCCCGGGCCCGAGCCGCCGTCGCGTCCCGCGAGTTGTTGTCGGCCACGACGACCCGGCGCACCAGGCCCGGCGGAATGTCCGCCAGCACGAGACCGATCGAATCCTCTTCGTTGTACGCCGGGATGACGACGTCAACGATCACAGCGTGACGCCGAAGCGGTTCCTCAAAGCGAACGCCAGCGCGATCGACAGGACCACGAACGCGATCAGCCAGTGGACATCGAACAGGCCGAAGAAGGAGATCGAGGCTGCGGCGTACTGAACGTCGATCCTCTCGACGGGCCCGCCGCGGGGAAGCGAGGGTTCCGCCGGGTATAGCAACTGATCGAGGATCGCCGCCCGGCGGCGCGTGGGCGAGCGGCGGACCCAGTGGGCGCCTTCCGGATCGGCGACGAACAGACTCTTCGTGAACGTCGCGCCATCCGCGCTGACCATGAGTTCATGGTCGCCGGGTTCTTCGGCCCGAAGCCGCCAGACGACCTGCCTGAGGCTGGGAATCCACACACCGTCGGTCTCCACCGCGACGCCCGGCGGCGCATCGAGTTCGACCAGCGGACGTGGCACGGTCTCGTTGGCGGCAACGGACTCCGAGTCCGTCGCCGCCAGGTCGACGACGAGCAGAGTCCGGTCACCGACTTCGAGCCCGTCGTAGCCATAGTGGAACTGAAGCTGGGCGATCACCAGCATGAAGGGCACGATCATCCAGAGCAGCGGCACCAGGTTGAGCCGCAAGTAGGTCAGGTTCTCACGCAACAGCCGCAGTTGGGCGGCCAGCACCGCACGCAGGTCGTCGCCATACAGCCGCACCTCGAGCAGGTGCGCGAACAGCCGGCGCTTGACCGCGGCAAGCGCCTCCTGGTTCGAGGTCCAGCGGTAAACGAGCAGCGCGAAGATGCCCGACACCAGCGCCACGAGCGCCACCGGCACGATCGGGGGCAGAGCCGCGAAGGGTCGGAGCGCTGCATCGAAGACAGCGCGGAGAACGTCGTTGACGAAGGACATCGGCTGAGAGGGCGAGCCGTTTCGGCGCCCCCTAGGAGATGTACCCCAGACCGCGGAGCCGCTTCTCGATCTCCTCTCGCGACTCCGCGCCCTCGAGCTTGGCCAGCTCCTTCTCCAGGGCGTGGGTGATGAACTCTTCCACCGACGAGTAGCCCGCAATGTCGCTGTAGCGCTTGACGCGAGCGATGAGTTCCTTGTCGAGCTTGACCTTGCCGCCGCCGAACATGCTTCTCCTCCTTCGTTCCGACGCGCTTCCGAACGGCCGGTTCAGGGCGAGCCCGTCGCGGCGCCGCCGGCCAGGGGCGGGAACCCCTCCACGCCGTACTCGGCCAGGATCGAGCCCGGCAGGTCGACAATGCTCCGAGCGGGGCGGTCAAGCGGGCGACTTACCAGCAGCACTCCCGGCACGGTACGGTGGTCCATCATGTGATCGCCGCTCCAGGCGCTGTCGTTGTCACTGAAGACCTCGCCCACGACCTCGCCCGACGCCGACTCCGTCGCCCCGCGATAGCCCCTGGCGTAGCCGACGATCAGGTCGGGACCGATCGCGGCCCCTTCCTGGAAGACGTAGTCCTCGCGAAGGTGGACCTCCGTGATCGCGCGCTGGCCCGTCTCCGGATCGACGACCGCCAGCAGTTCGCGCTTCAGTTCCCGGACCAGGTCGAGGCGCTCCGCCGCCGTCACCGTGCCATCGCGCTCACGGCCGCGCAGGTTGACGTAGAGACCCGAGAAGCCGATCCCGTAGGCCCGGGTGTTGTCCCAGTCGACGTTCAGGAGAAAGCCCTCGTCCGCGAAGGAGTCCGGGGTTCTCGGCGCCAGGTCGCCCCTCTCGATCAGCCAGGCGTTCAGGTGGAAGGCGCGGCGCCAGGAGGCGAAGCCGTGGTCCGACATGACGATCAGCAGCGGCTCCTCCGCGCCGCCGTCGCCGAGGCCGGCTTCGGCTTCGAGCCGGTCCAGCGTCTGCCCGACGATCGCGTCGAGGCCCTCGTAGAGGGTCGGGATCAGATCCTCGTGCACGGGGTCGGCTTCCGGATCGTAGGCCGGGTGCTCGGGGTCCCGCGACCGCCAGCGGACGTGGCCGATCTGGTCGACGTTGCCGAAGTAGTAGAACAGGAAGCCGCCCTCCTCCTCGAGGTAGCGGTCGAGGACGTAGCCGTACTGCTCGGCGACCTCGTCGCCTGCGATCTTGGCCTGGGCCAGGAACTCCTCGGGCGTGAACACGCCCTCCGTGAGGGTCTTCGTGTCTTCGGGCATGCCCTCCGTGTAGAAACGGTCCACCGCCTCCGCGAGTTCGGCCGCGAAGTCGGGCGGCGTCGAGATCGGCGCCGCGGGCGACATCGGATCGTGGTCGATCGGGCTGACGTAGAGCTCGAACTCCGGCTCGAGCGCGCGCAGGTACATCCGGCAGATGCCGCGCAGGTGCTGGGTCGGCATCATCTCGAAGTCGACTTCCAGCCAGTCACTCCACTCGCCGACCTCCAGCACGATCTCCTGGTCGCCGAGCTCGATCTTGGCGCTCTCCGTCTCCGGATCGAAGTAGACGGTGAACGGCACGGTCAGTTGCTCGGGCTCGCGCAGCAACGGGTTGTCGGGCCCGAGCAAGTCGGCCTCGACGACGTTGTCGTAGATGTCGAGTTCGACGATGTCCCCGCCGCTGATGTCACGGTCGGCGAACAGCTCCGACGTGTAGAAGGTGAACGTGCCGTCCGTCCCATGGATGTCGCTCGTGCCCATGCCCGAGAGCTCGCGGCTCGCCGTACCCGAAACCGGGAAGTTCGCCGGCATGCGGATGACCGTCGTGCGCACTCCGTGCTCCTCCAGCACGTCCCAGAACGGGGTGCCGTGCCGGAACCGCTCGTAGTCGCCGCCAGTGAGCGGGAACTGCCAGGGACCGACATCCAGGTAGAGGCCGCCGGAAGAAGCGGCGGCGGTCGACGGGTACGGGATCATCGTCTCCGGGTCCCGGTGCAGGAAGTCGAAGATGCCGTGGCCGCCCGGATCCATGCCGGTGATGAAGCTCGACCAGGCGACGGGGCTGTGCGGCGGGATCGTCGTCTCCAATTCCGTGAAGCCGCCCATCGCCTCGAGCCGGGCGAAGTTCGGCAGCCTCCCTTCGTCGATCAACTGCCGCGTGAGCGCGGGGTCCACACCGTCGAAGCCAAGCACGATGACCTTCGGCCCCTCGGACGGGCCGACGCCACCGCCGCCGCACGCGACCGCCAGGGCGGCCAGGAGCATCGTCGCCGCAAGGGGAACCAGCCGCTTCACGCCGCCGCTCCCGCAGCACCGCGGTCGAGAGTCGCCGGGTCGAAGACCGGCTCTCCCTCCATGTAGTCCGGCTTGTCGATGCCGAACAGGGCCAGCGCGGTGGGCGCCATGTCGAGCAGCGACAGGTCGTCATCCCGGTCGACCGGGCGGCTGCTGAAGAACACCCCGGGCACCAGCCGGGGATCGACGCAGTGGTCGCCGCTCCAGGCCTTCGTGTTGTCGGAGAAGACCGGGCCCGCGACGACGCCGACCGCGCAGTCCCACGACACGCGGTAGCCGTCGTTGTAGCCCACGATGAGGTCGGGGGCGTTTCCCTTGTACGGACCGGTGTACAGATCCTCGGCATCGAAAGCGTCGTTGATGCCGACCGCGCCCCGCTCCTCGTCGCGCAGCCCCTTCCAGGCTGAGATGAGTTCACGCTTGAGCGAGCGCGCCTCGTCGCCCGGCTTGACGATGCCGGAGGCCTCGCGGCCTTCGAGGTTGAGGAACACGCCGGCCAGGCCGAGCGCGTAGGCCCGGGTCCGCGACCAGTCCACGCCCTCCAGCCACTCCTCGCTGCCGTCGGCGTCCTCTCGGAGCACGAGGTAGCCGTGGTCGAGCAGCCAGCGGTTCAGGTTCACGCCGCGCCGGAACGAGGCGAAGCCGTGGTCCGAGAGCACGATCAGCAGGTCGTCCTCCCTCAACTTCTCCATCACCCGGCCGACCAGGGCGTCGTTGTGCCGGTAGTGGTCCTCGATCGTCCGGCGCGCCTTTCCCGTCTTCCGACCCTTCGCCGCCGGGTGGCCGTCCTCCATGTACCGCCAGAACATGTGCTGAATGCGGTCGGTCGCGTCGAAGACGCAGGTCAGACTCCCCCGCCGCAGGCGCTCCAGAGCGGCGAAGAACATCTCCTCGCGCTCACGGTCGATGTCGTACGACTGCCGGAGGAAGGTCGCATCGTCCGTCACGCCCTCGTTGAGCGCGGTCGTGTCTTCCGCGAGACCCAGAGTGGCGAAATCGCCGACCCGTTTCGCCAGGTAGGGCGCGTAGTACGAGGGATGCGAGATCGGCATCGCCGGCTTCTCGGGGTCGATGTGGATCGCCGTCAGGTAGAGCGAGGTGTGCTCGCCGGCCTCGGTCAGCATCATCCGGGTCAGGCCGTGGACCTTGACCCCGGGCGCGGCCCGGAACTCGAGACGCACCCAGTCCGAGAGCTCTCCCCGAGTCAGCTCGACCGTCTCGGCGGCCACCGTCACCGTCGCGGCCCCGGCCTCGCGGTCGACCTCCACCGTCATCGGCGCGCGGAGCGGCGGCGGCGGGTCGCCCTCCAGGAAGCTGTTCTCGGGCCCCTCGATGACGCAGTCGAAGTGGTCGGGGCCGGCGCCGTTCGAGGCCAGCGGCACGCGCACGCCGCCCTCGCGGATCGTCTCCGTCGCCGGCCGCGTCGTGTAGTAGAGGAACGTGCCCTGGCTGCCCACGAGGTCCGGTACGCACATCGCCGCCAGTTGCGCACCGTAGAACCGGTCGGGCGGGAAAGTGATCGGAACCCGGAGCACCGTGCTCCAGACGTTCCGCTCGCCCAGCACGGTCCAGAACGGCTTCGACCGCCGGAGCATGCGGATCTCCGGCTTCTGCAGCGGGATCTTCCACTTGCCGAGCTTCAGGAAGCGCTCGACCCGGCCGATGTGAGCCGAGGACAGCTTCGGCAGATAGCTCCTCAGGTCGCGGTCGAGGAAGTCGAAGATGTTGTGCTTGCCCGGATTGGCCCCGGTCGCGAACGTCGACCAGGCGACCGGGGACAGTGCCGGGTAGGTGCTGGCGATCCTCCGGTAGCTCCCCTGCTTGCTCAGGCGGCTGAAGTTGGGCAGCTTGCCCTCCTTCATCAACCGCTCCGTCAGCCGCGGATCCTGGCCGTCGAGACCGACGAAAACGAGACGCTTCACGTGCGCCTTGGGCGGCCTCTTTCGCCGCACGACCCGCCACAGCGTCCGCACCGGCCACGCCAGCAGCGAGACAAAGGCGAGAACCACGGTCGCCAGCAGGACGAGGAACGACGACATCAGCGCGAACCCCGCCCCGGGGCCTATGTAGGCCGCTACCGGCGCCGCGGCGAAAAGCGCCGCAAGAAGCGCCAGCGCGACGGTTACGAGACGCTGAGCTGGCAACGGTTTCTCCAGGGAGTGCGCGGCCTGAAGCTCATGAAGCGACGACGCGCGAAACGCTGCGCAGCATACCAATGCAGGGGTAGCATCGCCGGCGCTGTGAAGAGCAAGTCACTCTGGCGCCGATTCCGCTATGGCCGACCTGTCGTGGTGGTTTCCGGCCTGCCCCGCTCTGGGACCTCGATGGCGATGAAGATGCTCGAAGCCGGGGGCATGGAGATCGTGACCGACGGCGAGCGCGAGGCGGACGAGGACAACCCGCGCGGCTACTACGAGGACGAGCGGGTCAAGGATCTCGCGAACGCGCCGGACAAGTCCTGGCTCAGTGCCTCACGCGGCCGTGCTGTCAAGGTCATCTCCTTCCTGCTGAAGGACCTGCCGCCGAACCTGAACTACCAGGTCATCCTGATGCGCCGCGACCTGACCGAGGTGCTGGCATCGCAGCGCAAGATGCTCGACCGCCGCGGCGAGACGGACGACACGCCCGACGAACGGATGATGGAGCTCTGGCAGGACCAGCTCTGGCGCGTGAACTACCTGCTGCGGAAGGCGCCCCAGTTCGAGTGGGTCGAGATCGAGTACGGCGAGGCGCTGCGGGATCCCGCAGCGGCCGCCACTCGCATCGCCAGTCTCGTGGACGACCTGGATGAGGGGGCGATGACCTCCGTGGTCGATCCGGCGCTGTACCGGAACCGGGCCGCGCCCTAGCGAGAGGTGCCTAGTACACCCCGACCGTCGTCGCCGACGCGAGCCTCGCGAACGGCCGGACGCCGCTGACGCCGTCCCAGGGATAGTCGACGTAGGGCTGCTCCCGCTCGCCTTCGTCGCGTTCGAGGAAGCCGGGAACGAAGAACTCGCGGGTCAGCGTCGTGAGGCGCACGCGGCCGGTGGCGCCGTAGTCGACGACCTGGTCCGGGTCGTCTGGGTCGACGACTTCGAGCACGGCCCGCGGCTGCGGCGCGTAGTAGGCGATCGTGTATCCGTCGGCGGCGGTCACGGGCCGCGAGGCGGCGAGGCCCATCAGCGTGTTGCCGTAGGTGGGCGTCATGTAGACGCCGTCGAGAAGCTCCTCGACCGCGAAGCGGGTCCACTGCGGCGTGAACTCCGTGCCGCCCGAGAAGATGCCCTTGATCCCCGTGTCGGCGAGGGTCTGGCCACGATCCTCGAGCGCCAGGCACAGCGACTCCAGGAGCTTCGGCGTCGCGAACATCGCCTGGATGTCGTGCCCGGCCGAGAGAACGGACAACGCCTGGTCGATCACGTGGTCCTTGTACGCCTCGAGGTGCTCCATCCAGCCCTTCTTGATCAGCTTGATCACCCAGCGCGGATCGAGGTCGACGCAGAAACAGATGCCGCCGCGGTACTGGCAGAGGTGCTCCACCGCCAGACGCAGGCGGCGCGGGCCTGAGGGCCCGAGCATCAGCCAGTTGGACCCTGGCGGAAAGTGCTCGTCCGGCAGGCTGGCGCTGAACAGTTCGTAGTCCGTGCGGAAGTCGTTCAGCGCCACGCGGCTCTTCGGGATGCCCGTCGTACCGCCGGTTTCGAAGACGTAGACCGGCTCGTCGGCCATCGCCTTCGGCACCCAGCGCCGCACCGGGCCGCCGCGCAGCCACTCGTCCTCGAACGGCGGGAACTTCTTCAGGTCGGCGAAGCCGGCGACGTCGCCGCGCGGGTCGAAGTCGAGCTTCTTCGCGAAGTCGAGCCAGAACGGCGTGCCGGTGTCCGGGTCGAAGTGCCACTCCATCATGTCGCGGACATGGGCGTCGAGTCGTTCCCTGGCCTGTGCCTGGACATCAGCGCTGGCAACTTCCATCTCGGGCTCCAATCGGATCGGTCGATTCTCGTGAACTGCCAGCGGGATCGGTACGCACCGCGGCGGCGGCAGACTACTGCACGCCTACTCGGGCAGCGCGAACACCCACAAGACGCCGCCCTCGGGCACGTAGGTACTCGTGCCGATCGCTCCATCCAGGTGAGCCGTACCGCGCTGCGCGTCGACGCCCCAGCCCGACTGGACCGCGATGTACTGCACGCGGTCCACCTCGAAGGACGTCGGTACGCCGGTGACCCCGGAGTTCGTGCGCTGGCGCCAGAGCAGCTCTCCGCTCGCCGCGTCGAAGGCGCGGAAGTAGCGGTCGCTCGTTCCGCCGGCGAAGACCAGGCCGCCGGCCGTCGTCAGCACCGGCCCCCAGAGCTGGCGCTCGAACTCGACGGTCCAGACCTTCTCCCGCGTGTCCAGGTTCCAGGCCTGGAGTTCGCCGTAGTGGTCGGCCCCCTCTCTCGACACGAAGCCGCCTTCCATGCCCATGAAAGTGCGACCCGGACGATAGTCCTGCTCGACGCCCTCGAGGTGCGAGCAGGTGTTCTCGTTGGCCGGGATGTAGAGCAGCCTCGTGTCCGGGTTCCAGGCGGCCGGCGGCCAGTTCTTGGCCCCGGACCACGACGGGCAGAAGACGGCACGCTCGCCAACGGCCGGCGTCTTCGCCGGGTCGTACTCCGGACGGCCGGTGTCCGGGTCTATCGACGTGAACACGTCCTGATAGACGAACTTCGTCGCGTCCAGGAAGTCGATCGAGTCGGCGCTGCGCTCCAGGATCCAGAGATAGGCGTTCCGGCCTGGGTGCACCAGCGCCTTGCGGGTCGAGCCGTCGCGCTCGACATCGATGAGCAGCGGCGGATCGACCTCGTCCCAGTCCCAACTGTCGTTCCAGTGATACTGGTGGTGCGCCTTGAGTTCGCCGGTGTCGACATCGAGCGCCAGGACCGAGGTGGCGTAGAGGTTGTCGCCCGGCCGGACGTCCCCCATCCACGGACCGCCGTTGCCGGTCCCCCAGTAGGTCAGCCGCAGGTCCGGATCGTAGGTCCCCGTGACCCAGACGGAGACGCCGCCGGTCTCCCAGGTGTCGCCGGGCCACGTTTCATGTCCGGGCTCGCCCGGACCGGGAATCGTGTAGGTCTTCCAGAGTTCCTCACCGCTGTCCGCGTCGTAGGCGGCGATGAAGCCGCGCACTCCCCACTCGCCGCCCGACACGCCGACGATCACCTTGCCCTCGACCGCCAGCGGCGCCAGCGTCATGTAGTAGCCGCGGGCGTAGTTCTCCACTTCCGTCTCCCAGGCCACTTCCCCAGTCCGGGCATCGAGACCGAACAGACGGGCATCCACCGTGGCGACGAACGCCCGCTCGCCCCACAGCGCGACGCCTCGGTTCGTGGGATGCATCTGTCGCAGGTCTTCCGGAAGCTCGGGCACGAAACGCCACAGCAGTTCCCCCGTCCGGGCGTCGAGCGCCAGCACCCGGCTGCCCGGCGTCGTGATGAACAGCGTGCCGTCGTTGACGATCGGCGGCGCCTGGTGGCCCTCGTTGATGCTGGTCGAGAACGTCCAGGCCGGCTCGAGGGAGGCCACGTTCGAGGTGTCGATCGCATCAAGCGGGCTGTAGCCCCAGCCGTCGTAAGTGCGCCGGTACATGAGCCAGTTCTCCGGCTCCGGCGAGAGCAGCCGCTCCTGGGTCACCGGCCGGTACGCGCGCTCCTGGGCCATCGCCGGCGCCACCGTGGCGCCGAACGCGAGGGCGATCACTGCGCATCGAATAAACGCGTGCCGATTCACCATCGTCAGAACTCCTCCTCGAAGCGGATCGTGGCGCTGAAGCCGCCGGCCGCCACCAGCATCCCATCCTCGGAGCGGAGCGGCAGCGACGGCAGCCGGCGCGGCGCCGGACCGGAGATGACTTCGGCGCCGTCCCGCGGGTCGAACTCCGAATCGTGGCAGGAACAGACCAGGAGCCCGGTGTCCTCGGACCAGCCCTCGACGTCGCAGCCGGTGTGGGGGCAGATCCCCGAGTAGGCGACGACTCCGTCGACCGACGCCTCGCGCGTTTCAGGCGCCAGCGAATCCGGATCGAGCCGGAGCAGCAGCACCTGGTTCAGGAGCGAACCGTCGCGGACCGCGCCGCTTGACGGGTCCATCGCGTAACTGAAGATCTGCTTGCTGGCCACCGGCACGTCGTCCACCCGGATCGTCTCGCCCTGACGCGGCCCGAACGCGAACACGAACCGGTCGCCCTCCTGAGGACGGGCCTTGCGCGAGTCGTCCGCCTGCGCGTGCAACACGTGCAGGCTCCGCACCCCCAGACCCAGGGCCAGGGCCGACTTGAGAATCGTCCTGCGGTCCTTCATGGACGGTTGAGGCTAGCAGTCCGGTGCGGCAGCCCGGTGTTACGATTCCGCCTCTCTCGCGGCCTCTCTGAACCACTTCGCGGACCGTCACGGCCCGCTACAGGTACCCAGCATGATCGACATCCCCGCCATCCGTTGGGGCAAGCCCTACGAGTCGCTCGAGAAGGCGACGATCGTCCACTTCGAGACCGGCGAGGAGCTGGCCACGCTGCACCAGACGAATCCCGGCCTGGTCCAGCGCGACATGCGCCGCGCCCAGCGCGCCCGCGACATCCTGCGCCAGATCCCGTCGAGCGACCTGATCTCGATGGTGATCGAGGCCGCCGACCTTTACCTGAACGCGGATCTGCCTCTGGGCAACGGCAGCCAGACACCGCAGGACTTCGTCCACTACCAGTCGGCGACCACCGGCCTGCCCGAACACATGTGCCGGGCGAACATGGACAAGAACCACTTCGTCCTGACGAACATGGGCGAGGTACTCGAGGCGCTGACGCGCGGCCTCGATCTCGACATCCTGGCCAGGGGGCACGGCGTCGAGGAACGCGGCGTACCGGTCAGCTACCAGGCGCAGGCGCCGGTGATCGGCCTGGTCCTGCCGTCCAACTCGCCGGGCGTGCACACGCTGTGGATGCCGGTCATTCCGCTCCAGGTCGGCCTCGTGTTCAAGCCCGGGCCGCAGGAGCCCTGGACCCCGTACCGGATGACCGAAGCCTTCGCCCAGGCCGGCGTGCCGCGCGAAGCCATCTCGATCTATCCCGGCGAAGGCGACATCGGGGCCGCCGTTCTGGCCTCCTGCTCCCGCAGCATGATCTTCGGCGGCGCGGACACCGTCGCCCGCTACCAGAACGATCCCCGGGTCCAGCCGCACGGCCCCGGCTTCAGCAAGATCCTGCTCGGCGACGACGTCGTCGACGACTGGGAGCAGTACCTCGACGTGATGGTCGACAGCGTCCTGGTCAACAGCGGCCGGAGCTGCATCTCCTGTTCCGGCGTCTGGGCGTCGCGCCACACGGCGGAGATCGCCCAGGCCCTCGCCGAGCGGCTGGCGCCCGTCCTGCCCAGGCCGGCCGACGATCCGGAGTCTCCTCTCGCCGCCTTCACCGTGCCGGGCATGGCGAAGGCGATCGACGGCATGATCGAGCGGCAGGTCGACGTCCCCGGCGTGCGGGACCTGACGTCGGAGATTCGCGGCAACGGCCGACTCGACGAACGCGAGCGTTGCGACTACCTCCTGCCGACCGTGCTTCACTGCGCCGACGCGGAACTCGAGGCGGCCAACGTCGAGTACATGTTCCCCTTCGTCTCCGTCGTCGAGTGCCCGCAGGCGAAGATGCTGAACGCGATCGACGACACTCTCGTGTGCAGCGCGATCACGAACGACGAGCAGTGGCGACGGCAACTGATCGACGCCACCCACGTCGACCGCCTGAACCTCGGCCCGGTGCCGACGATTCAGCTCAACTGGCTGCAGCCGCACGAGGGCAACATCATCGACTTCCTGTTCCGGGCGCGGGCGTTCCAGGAAGCGGAGGTGGCATAGTTCAGCCGGCCGCCTCGCGCTGTTGCCGCTCCCCCGTACGAACGACCCTCAACTCGTCGTACCAGGCCTTGACCCGGGCTGCGGACCACGGCGTCACCGCATGGTCGGCCACGAAGTAGACCTGGTCGGCGATCTCCTCGACCAGTTCGAGGCGGTGGGACGACAGCAGGACGCCGCGACCGTCGGCCGCGAGGTCTTTCAGCATCTTGCACAGTCGCGCGACGGCCACTGGATCGAGGCCGTTGAACGGCTCGTCGAGGATCAGCAGTTCCGGCTCGTGCAGCAGCGCCGCCGCCAGGGCCAACTGCCGCCGGTTGCCCGTCGAGAGCTGGTGGCATAGCTGGCCGGACACGGGCACCTCGAGCATTTCGAGCAACTCGATCGCGCGAGCGCGCGCCGCGCCGACGTCCAGCCCGTACAGGGCGGCGCAGTAGTCCAGGAACTCGAGCGGCCGCAGGAAGTCGAAGAGCTCGTCCTCCTCCAGCAGGATGCCGACGCGGGCCATGATCTCCGGATGGAGCCGCGGGTCGTACCCGAACATCCGCACCGTGCCGCCGTTCGGCTCGGTCAGCCCGAGTCCAAGCCGCATCAGCGTCGTCTTGCCGGCGCCGTTCCGGCCCACCAGGCACTGCACGCCGGACCCGATCTCCAGGTTCACCGAGTGAAGAACCTCCAGGTCGCCGTAGGACTTGTCGACCGAGTCGAACCACAACATCGTCATGCAGTCACCGCCCATTCCCGCAGCCGCCGTCGCAGCCAGTCGCCCTTCGCCAACGAGACCACCAGGGCACCGCATCCGGCTGCAGCGAACAGCAGCAGCACCGTCATCGTCATCATGGCGAGCCGCGGGCCGCCGAGCAGCCTGGCCGCGACCACCGCTCCACCGAAGATCGCCGCCTGGACTAACCACCAGCACAACAGCGCGACCATCGCCAGCACACCGCAGTAGAAGTCGCGCTGGTCGTGGAGCTTCGGCTTCCTCGGCAGCCAGATCGAGACCATCGTTCCGCCGCCGGCCAAGCCGAGCAGCGAGAAGGCGGCCACGAGGAACGGAATCACCCGGTCGGCAGGAGGAATCCGGTCGGCCAGCACCAGGCTCATCACGGCCGTCTGCGCAAACACCAGACTGCCAACCAGACCGAGAGCGCCCAGTACCTTGCCGGGCATGCAGGCGGCAAGCGCGTTCTCCGCCGACATCGAGAGCCGCCGCGCGCCACCGGCCGTGAAGCCCAGCAGATTGGCGAAGAACATGAGCCAAAAGACGCTGAGGAAACCGGCGATGCCCGCCGCTGTCCACAGAGCGAACTGCCCGCCGCCGTCCGGCAACTCCTCGCTCCTGAGCAGGAAGGCCATGAACAGCGGCACGCCCCAACTGAGGACGAGGTTCAGGCGCACCTGCCGGAACCGGAGCATCATCCGCGCCTCCGCCAACGCGACGACGAAGATCGGCCGCGACCAGATGCCTGCCGGCGCCCGGCCGGCGTCCGCCGCGGGCCGGTCTCCACTCGCCTTCTTCGGCGCCGACCGGCCACTGCGCTTCTTCGTCTTCGTACCGCAATCGTCCGGGCTGCGCTGCTCCAGCACGAAGGCTCCGGCCACGAGAAGCAGGAACGATGCGAGCCGCCCACCGCTCACGGCGGCGCTCGCCCACGACTCCTCGCCGGCCCACAGCGGCTCAACCGCGCTCGCGCCGAGCACCCCAAGCAACAGGACGGCGAGTCCGACGCCGAGCCAGCGGCCGCGACCCTGACCGCCGATGACGACCGCCCCCATCGGCCCGGCCGCGACGAGGGCAAGCACGGCGCCGGCCATATCCATACCCTCGAACGCCCACTCCGCTCCCTGGGGCCAGCCGCTGCCCGTTAACACGAGCGCCAGCACCTCGTTCAGTAGCACGAGCACCATCGGCAGACCGAGCAGGCCGGTACCCACCGCGAGCGCGACACGCCGCCTCACCGAAAGCCCGAATTTCGCCCCCTGATGCCGGCCGTACCACTGGGCCACCTGCGCCACCCTGAGAACCGTCGCCAGAACGAAGAAGGACACCAACACGAACAGCATGTCCACCGGCGAGCTGTCGAACGGCGCCTCCTCCATGCTGTTCAGGCTGAACGTGTAGTTCACGATCAGGAAGCCGCCCAACACGACGCCGAAGACCAGCTTCGCCTTCTCGGTCAAGGCCTTGCGCCACCCGGCGAGCGCGCGGAAGCGAACCACGGTCAGGATCAACCCGAACAACCCTCTCCCGCGGCCGGGCGGGTCGCTCTCCGCTGATCGAGCAACAACCTGCCTCACCCGTGCCTCCCGGGGTTCGTCACCGGCCCAGCACCTCTACGCCTGCGGCCCGCGCCGCGGAAGCGAGGCGCCCATCAAGGGTCGCCAGCGGTAATCGCATCCGCAGCGCCAGTTCCAAGTACATCGCATCGTAGACGGATATCCCGCGGTCGTGCGCGAGTTCGAGCACCGCGCTCCAGACGCGTGCCGGGGATCCAGAGTCGACTGCTATGGGTAGAACATCGAGCGAATGGCGAATCCATGCCCACTGGCTTGCCTTGAGCCGGCCCCGGCGCGTCGCCGCCAGAAAGGCGTTCGCGACTTCTATCGGCCACAAGCCGGGTGTGTACGCCTGACGCTCCAACAGGGACTCCAGCAGCCGGTCGGTCGCCTCCGTCGACTCGTCCGGGAAGACCCAAGCCATCGTCATCGAGGCGTCCAGCACCAAGGTCATCAGTAACGGCGACCCTCCTCGATCAGCTCCCGAACGGACAGTCCACCCAGGCTCTGCGACTTGCGGAACTCCCTCAGGTTTTCGATGGCGGTGCGCACCTGGTCGGTCTCGACGCCGCGGTAGGGAATCAGCTCGGCGATCGGACGCTCATGCCGCGTGATGACGAACCTCTCGCCGGCCTGCACGCGTTTCAGCAGGCGCGGCAAGTGAGTCTTGGCCTCGAACACACCGATCTCCGACATAGGGACGACTCCTTCCCGGATCGCAACAAATCTAACTAGTCTGAGACTAGACTGAACACTACCGACGGTCAACCGGCTCTCCCCGCCGTCTCGGCAGCGGCGCGCCGGCCGCTCCGCCTCGCACCGCTGTACGATCGCCCACCATGCGCAAGCAGCTTTCTGGCGGCATCGAGCTGCGCGAACTCGCTTCCGACGAGGAGTACGAAGCCGTGGTCGACCTCGAGCGGGAGACGTGGGGCGTCGGCTTCGAGGACACGGTGCCCACGACGATCCTGATGATCTCGCAGAAGATGAGCGGCGTCCTTGCCGGAGCCTTCGACGGCACCGGCCGGATGCTTGGTTTCATCTACGGACTGAGCGGCTTTCGGTACGGCAAACGGGCGCACTGGTCGCACATGCTCGCCGTGACCCGTGAAGCCCGCGGCCTCGGGCTGGGGCGGGAACTCAAGGTCTTTCAGCGCGAGATCCTGCTGCCGCTCGGCGTCGAGACGGTCTACTGGACCTACGATCCCCTGGTCGCCCGGAACGCGAACCTGAACCTGAACCGGTTGGGTGCCCTGCCGGTCGAGTACGTCGTCAACATGTACGGCGAAGACACGGGCAGCGTGCTGCACAGCGGCCTCGGCACGGATCGCTTCGTCGTCGCCTGGCCGATTCTGAGTTCCCGGGTCGACTGGCTGATCAACGGAGAGCCGGCCGCCACGCCGACACGAGCCGCTCCACCCTTCCCCGTGGACGAGTCGTTGCCGGAGACGGCGTGGGTCGAAGTGCCGTCGAACATCGGCCGCATCCTGCATACGTCACCGGAGACGGCGTTCGACTGGCGCCGGCGGACCCGGGAGGCGTTCCAGGAGCACCTGGGGGCAGGGTACGAAGTGACCGGATTCACGTGGCGGGAAGATCCGGAGCCGGATGCCGGCGAGGACGCCGGCGCACCCAGTGGGGCGGATGCCGGCGGGGACGCCGGCGCACCCAGTGGGTTGAATACCGACGAGGGCACCGACGCACCCAGTGTCCTGAACCGGCGCTACTACTATCGGCTCGAGAAACTCGAGGGAACTCAGACGCAATGAGCCTTCAGATCGACGCGATCACCCTGCGTGAGATCAGACTGCCCCTGGTGGAGCCGTTCCGGATCTCCTCCGGCGTCACGACGACCCGCCGCATCCTGCTGCTGGAACTCATCGACGCGGACGGCGCCTCCACCTGGTCGGAGTGCGTCGCCGGCGACTTCCCGAACTACTCGCCCGAGAGCATCGACACGGCGACGCTGGCGATCCGGGAGTGGCTGGCGCCGCGGGTGCTCGGCCGGCGCTTCGAGACACCGCAGGACGTGGCGGCCGCGCTGGCTAGGGACCTCCGCGGCCACGAGATGGCCCAGGCGGCGATCGAGATGGGCGCCTGGGCGCTGGCGGCGACCAAGGCGGGGCAGAGCCTTTCGTCGCTGCTCGGCGGAACACGGGAGCGGATCGGCACCGGCATCTCGATCGGCATCCAGAGTTCGCCCGAAGAACTGGCCGACAAGGCCGGAAAGGCGCTGGCCGAGGGCTACCGGAAGATCAAGCTGAAGATCAAGCCGGGCCAGGACCTCGACTACCTGCGCGCCGTTCGCGACCGCCTGGGCCCCGGCGCGCCGCTGATGGCCGACGCGAACAACGCGTACACCCTGGACGACGCCGACCACCTGGTCCGGCTCGACGACCTCGACCTGGTCATGGTCGAGCAGCCGCTGGCCTGGGACGACGTCGCCCGCCATGCCGAACTCCAGCGGCGGATGCGAACGCCGATCTGCCTCGACGAGTCGATCACGAACATCTCCCGCGCCGAGGACATGATCCGGCTCCGGAGCGGGCGAATCATCAACATCAAGCCCGGCCGGGTCGCCGGTTTCACCGCTTCGAAGGCGATCCACGACCTCTGCGAGACGAACGACATCCCGGTCTGGTGCGGCGGCATGCTGGAGAGCGGCATCGGCCGCGCCTACAACGTGGCCCTGGCTTCCCTGCCGAACTTCACGATCCCGGGCGACGTGAGCCCCAGCGGCCGCTACTGGGCGCGCGACGTCGTGTCGCCGGAATGGACGATGGACGGCGACGGCTGGGTAGACGTGCCGGAGGGCCCGGGGCTGGGCGTCGAGGTCGATCGTCAGCGGATCGAGGCGCTGACGGTCCAGCGGGAGACGCTGAGGAAGTAAGGAGCGAGGCTGACGCCTCGTGCGTTTCTCTCCGCGGGTCGGAAGAGCCGCGGCTACATGCCGGCGGGGACGCCGGCGCACCCAGTATGCGGCCTAGAGGCTCCAGCCGCCGTCGACGGTTACCGTGTGGCCGGTGACGAACACGTTGCGCTCGATCAGGGCGACGATCGCATCGGCGCAGGTTTCGGGAGTCGCCACGCCCTGGAGCGGCGCTCCCGCGCTCACGCGCTCCTGGGCCTTGTCGTAGTTCTCGTCGCCGAGGCCGCCGCGCAGCCAGCGCCCCTCGATGAAGCCGGGAGCGATCGTGTTGACCCGGATCTCGGGGCCGAGCACCCGCGCCAGGGACTTCGTCATCACGATGACGGCCGCCTTCGACGCGGCGTACGGGATGCTGCTGCCCCCGCCGCCGATCCCGGCGATCGAGGCGACGTTGACCACCGCGCCCTCGCCCGCGGCCTTCATGTGCGGCGCGGCCGCACGCGTGCAGTTGAACACGCCGCGAAGGTTCGCGCCGAGGATGTCGTCCCACACCTCGTCGGTGACGCCTTCCAGGTCGTCGTGGGCGATGAAACGGGTCATCGCCGCGTTGTTGACAAGGATGTGGAGCTCGCCAAAGGCTTCGACGGCTGACGCGATGAGCCGCCGGCAGTCGGCGTCCTTTCGCATGTCCGCCTGGACGGCCACCGCGTTGCCGCCACGGTCGCGGATGCCGCCGACGATCCGCTCCGCGGCATCGCCGCCGCTGTGGTAGTTGACGACCACCGACGCGCCGAGGCTCGCCAGCAGGTCGGCCGTCGCCTCGCCGACGCCCGAGGAGGAGCCGGTGACGACGGCGACCTTGCCTTCGATCTCCACGGAATCGGCGCCCTTGCGGCCTACCGGCCCTTCCAGTTCGGCGGCCGCTTCTCGGCGAACGCCCTTGGACCCTCGATCAGGTCCTCCGACTGGTTCATCTGCGCCGTCCACGGGAAGATCGAGCCCGCGGCCTGCTCGAGCGCCATGCCGAGCCCCTTGTTCGCCGCCTCCTTGCTGGCGCGTACCGACAACGGCGCGCACTCCAGGATCTGCGCCGCCCAGGCCCGAGCCCGGTCCAACAGCTCGTCGTGGCCGCAGACCTCGTTGACGATCCCGAGCTCCTTCGCCTCCTGCGGCGTGATGTGGCGGCCCGTCAGCAGCATCCCCATCGCCTGGTGGTACGGGATCTGCCGCGGCAGGCGGTGAACGCCCAGCGCGCCAGCCATCAGGCCGACCCGCGGCTCGGGCAGCCCGAAGGTCGCCTTCTCGGAGGCGATGATGATGTCGCAGGCGAGCACCAGTTCGAAGCCGCCGCCGAGGGCGAAGCCGTTGACCGCCGCGATCATCGGCTTGTGCAGGTCGAAGCGGGCCGTGATGCCGCCGAAACCTCCGCGCACGCCCTTCATCCCGGCCCGCACCGTCTTGCTGCCGTGCTCGGCCTGGTACTTCAGGTCGTTGCCGGCCGAGAAGGCGCGATCGCCGGCGCCGGTGAGGATCGCCACCCAGGCGTCGTCGTCGGCCGCGAAGTCGTTGAACACCGAGTCGAGCTCCTGGCTCGTCGGCGGGTGGATCGCGTTCATGCGCTCCGGTCGGTTGAGGGTCACTTCCCAGACGTGATCGTTCTTCTCGACCTGCAGAAACTCGTAGCTCACTTGCCTGCTCCTGTTCGCTTGCGGGGCCGTCTTGTGGCCGTTTGTTGGAAGGCCGAGAGAGTAGCAGCAGCCCCGGCCGCACGCGGCCTGGAAGCGGGCGCTCAACCGCCTGCAAACTTGCTAGCGTTCCGCCCCACATGGCACTCCTTCCCCTGCCCGCCGGCTCCGGCACGAAGGCCGATCCGTACCGGAGCGGCGACCGGTCGTACGACCCCGACCCGAACCGGGTCGCGGCCGCGGCCTCCGAATGGCGAAGCCGCCACGACCTCGCCCCCGCAGCGGACGACAGGACGCGACGCATCCTGTTGCTGGTCGACGAACAGCGGGACTTCTGCCTGCCCGAAGGCGCGCTCTACGTCGGCGGCCGCTCGGGCGGCGGCGCGACCGAGGACACGAGCCGCATCGTGCGGTTTATCTACCGCAACCTCGGCAACCTGACCGAGATCGCATCCAGCCTCGACAGCCACACGCCGCAGCAGATCTTCTTCTCGTCCTTCTGGGTGGACGCCTCGGGCAAGCAGCTCGACAGCTACCGGGAAGTCCTCGCGTCGGAGATCGAAGCAGGCGAAGCGGTTCCCAACCCGGCCCTCGCCGGCTGGTTCGGCGACGGCAGCCACGACTGGCTCAGGCGCCAGGCCCTGGACTACTGCCGGCGCCTCGAAGCGACCGGGAAGTACCGCCTCTACCTGTGGCCGCCGCACTGCTTCCTCGGCAGCGAGGGCCACGGCCTGGTCGGCGCCGTGCAGGAAGCGCGGCTGTTCTTCAGCTACGCGCGCGGCGCCGAGACGCCGATCCTGATCAAGGGCATGAATCCCCTGACCGAATTCTACTCCGTGCTCACGCCCGAAGTGCTGGTGCGTCACGACGGCGAGAAGCTGGACGAGCGCAACGAGGCGCTGATCGACCAGCTGCTCGAGGCCGACGCCCTGATCGTCGCCGGGCAGGCGGCGAGCCACTGCGTGCGTCACACCGTCGACGACCTGCTGGCCGAGATGAGGGCCAGAGAGATTCCGCCAAGCCGCCTGCACGTCCTCGCCGACTGCATGTCCGCGGTCGCCGTGCCCGACCCAACGAAGCCCGGCGAATTCCTGGCGGACTTCACACCCGAAGTCGAAGCCTCGATGAAGCGCTGGCGGGAAGCCGGCGTCCACATCGCGAGTTCAGGGGACGACGCCTCGGATTGGGGCTGAGGCGCAAGATGGTCGCCGCTTCGCGGCGCGCGTACCCGGCCGCCTTCGGCGGCAGCCGGCGGGGACGCCGGCGCACCCAGTGGGCTCCGAGACCGGTGCCCTCACGGCACGTTGCGTCGCAGTTCCTCGACCCACACCGCCGGTCCGCCGTCCGACGGCGCCCGCCAGTCGCCTCGCGGCGACAGAGATCCGCCGGACCCCACCTTGGGGCCGTTCGGCAGCGCCGAGCGCTTGAACTGGCTCGTGCCGAAGAACCGGACCAGGAAAACCTCCAGCCAGTGCCTGATCTCCGCGAGGGAGTACTCCCGGCGGTCCGCTTCGGGCATCGTGTCGAGCCAGGCGCCACGGTCGCGGTCGCCCCAGGCCCGGTGAGCCAGGAAGGCGACACGGCTAGGCCGGTAGCCGTACCGGCTCAGGTAGTAGAGGTGGAAGTCCTGGAGCTCGAAGGGACCGATGACCGCCTCCGTCGACTGGGCGGGCTCCCCGTTGTCCGCCTCCGGTCCCTCCGCCGCCGGCACCAGCTCCGGTGAAATCTCCGTGTCGACGATCGACTGCAGGGTCTCGCTGGCCTCGGCGCCGAACTCGCCGCGCTCGACCTCCCAGCGGATCAGGTGCTGGATCAGGGTCTTGGGCACCGACGAGTTCACGCTGTAGTGCGCCATCTGGTCGCCAACGCCGTACGTACACCAGCCCAGCGCCAGCTCGGAGAGATCGCCCGTACCGATGACGAGGCCGCGGTTCAGATTGGCCAGCCGGAACAGATGAGACGTCCGTTCACCGGCCTGGACGTTCTCGAAAGTGGCGTCGTAGACGTCCGCGCCTCGCTCGCCCCGGCTGTAGGGGTGATCGATCGATTCCAGCATCCGCTCGCTGGCCGGCCGGATGTCGATCTCCGACGCGGTGACGCCGAGCGCCGCCATCAGACGCTTCGCGTTCTCGTAGGTGCGTGAGGAAGTGCCGAAGCCGGGCAGCGTGTAGGCGAGGATGTTCGCCCGCGGCAGACCGAGTCTGTCAACGGCGCGCACGCAGACGATCAGCGCGTGGCTGGAATCGAGCCCGCCCGAGACACCGATCACGACCTTCTCGATGCCGGTCGCGCGCAGACGCTGGACCAGGCCCGCGACCTGGATGTCGAACGCCTCGGCGCAGCGCTCGTCCCGCTCACCGCTATCCGCCGGCACGTACGGAAAGCGCGGGATCTCCCGCTCCAGCGCCACCGCGGCGGCCGGACGCTCCACAGCGACGCCGACTCGCCGGAACCGCCCGACAGCCGACTCCCGGCGCGCCGCGTCCCGGAACGTCGACATGCGGAGCCGCTCCTGCGCCAGCCGCTCCAGGTCGAGGTCGGCCGTGAGAATCTGGGCCTCCTGGCTGAAGCGCTCCGACTCGGCCAGCCGTTCGCCGTTCTCGTAGATCAGGCCGTGGCTGTCCCAGGCCAGGTCCGTGGTCGACTCGCCGGCGCCCGCCCCGGCGTAGACGTAGGCGGCCACCGACCGTCCCGACTGCGACGCGCACAGCAGCCGCCGGTAGTCGGCCTTGCCGATCGTCACGTTGCTCGCCGACAGGTTGAACAGCACCGACGCCCCGGCCAGCGCTCCGTGCGTGCTCGGCGGCAGCGGCGACCACAGGTCCTCGCAGATCTCCACATGGAAGCGGAACCCGGGGACGGGGCCCACGTCGAACAGGAGGTCTTCGCCGAAGGGAACGTCCTCGCCGCCCAGGGAGACGACCTCGGAGCGGCGCGATTCGGCGGCCGCGAAGTAGCGCTTCTCGTAGTACTCGCGGTAGTTCGGCAGGTAGATCTTCGGCACGATCCCGGCGATCCGCCCGCCGTGTGTGACCGCCGCCACGTTGAACACGGCGCCGTCGGCCACCAGCGGCAGGCCGGCGATCAGCACCGTCCGCATGTCGCTCGAGGCCGCGGCGAGTTCGAGCAGTGCCGCCCGCGAGCCTTCGAGCAACGCCGACTGGTGGAACAGGTCGTCGAGTGAGTAGCCGCTCAGGTTGAGTTCGGGGAAGACGGCGGCCGCGGCTCCAAGCTCCTCGGCCTGCCGCGCCAACTCGAGCGTGCGCTGCAGATTCGCGGCCGGATCGCCGATCTCCACCCGCGGCAGGCACACGGCGACGCGCGCGAACCCGTGTTCGTACAGGTCGTCGAAGTGGTGCACGGCACCGTCTCCACCTGAAGCGGCCATGCGGGATTATGAACGACTGGCCGGCAAATGCCTCAAGCGCAAGACACTTCGGCCCCGGAGGACGCGCCCTCGGCTCACTCCGGACGGTCGGAGATCCGGTGCTCCACGGCCAACTCGTCACACAGGTCGAGCAACTCCGGCGCGACCTCGACCGGCGACGGCGCGCGGCAGTCGAGGTCCAGCAGACCGACGGGCAGGGCCGCGACCTCGCGCCCCGCAACCTCCCGGCACATCTCGAGCGTAGGCAGAGGTTCCACCAATCGGCCGCGGTCCAGGACCGGCGTCAGCAGGTCGTCGCCGCCCTCCGGGCCGGAACCCGGCCCCGGACCACTTCCCTCGTCCCGGGCGTAGATCACGTCGCGCTCGAGCGCGCCGCCGGCGGACCGGTACCGCCGCACCTGCAGCCGTCCCGGCAGGGACGCCTTCCGGACCCCGGCGCCGAGCTTGAACACCGGCCGCCATCGCGCTTCACCGGCGCGCCTGATCGCCGACAGCTTGTACACGCCGCCCAGCGCGCCGCCGCCGGCGCCCGTCACCAGGGAGGTGCCGACGCCCCAGGTGTCGATCGCCGCGCCGGCCCGCCGCAACTCCAGGATCTTCTTCTCGTCCAGGTTGTCGCTGACCACGATCGCCACGTCCTCGAGCCCCGCCTCGTTCAGCCGCCGGCGCGCCATCCGGCTCTGCTGCAGCAGATCGCCGGAGTCGAGACGAATGCCGAGCAGCCGGTGGCCGCGCTCCTGAAGCCCCCGTGCGGTGACCATCGCGTTCTCGATGCCCCGGTCCACGTCGTAGGTATCGACGAGCAGCACGCAGTTGTTCGGCATCGTCTGGGCGAAGGCGTCGAACGCTTCGGGCTCCGAGTCGAAGGCCTGAACCCAACTGTGGGCATGGGTCCCGCGCACCGGGATGCCGAACCTCTGGCCGGCCTGCAGGTTGGACGTGGCGATGCAGCCGCCGACGTAGGCGGCCCGGCAGGCGCTCAGCGCGCCGTCGAAGCCCTGCGCCCGGCGCAGCCCGAACTCCAGCACCGGCTGGCCGGGTGCCGCGATGTGGCAGAGCCGCGCCGCCTTGGTCGCCACCAGGGTCTGGAAGTTGATGATGTTGAGGATCGGCGTCTCGATCAGTTGGCCGACGAGCAGCGGCGCCTCCACCCGCAGGAGCGGCTCGCGGGCGAACACCGCGGTGCCTTCCGGGACCGCGGCAAGGGAAACGGAGAGATCGAGCGCCGGCAGGGCATCCAGGAACCCGGGCGCGAAGAGCGGCCCGCCACCGCCGCCGGAAAGACTCCGCAGATAGTCGATGTCCTCCGGCTCGAAACGAAGTCCCCGCAGGAAGGACACGATCTGCTCCAGGCCGGCCGCGATGGCGAATCCGCCGCCGAACGGAGTCCGGCGCATGGACATGTAGAAACTGGCCCGGTCGAGGTGGCGACCGTGCTGCCAGTAGCCCTGGGCCATCGTCAACTGGTAGAGGTCCGTGGTCAGGGCGCTCATCGCGGGGTCTCCACAAGCGGAGGCCGCGTCGGCCGGTGCTGGTACAGCTCGCCGTCGGCGAACCCGAGGCCTCTGTAGTACTCGCGGGTGCCGACCGAGGAGATGACGGCCACGGACTCGAACCCCGCGCGGCCCGCGACCTCGAGCGCTTCGGCGATCAGGCCGCGGCCGAGACCGACGTGCTGCGATCGCCCGCCGCCCCGGTCGCCCAGCCCGACGACCGCGCCGTACACATGGACCTCCCGGATGACCGCCGCGCCTTCGAGTTCGGGGATGAAGGACTCGGTCCGCTCCTGACTCGCCGGCAGCCGCAACCTGAGGAAGCCGGCAATCCGGTCGTCGGCCGTCACGAACTCGAGGAAGATCTCGCGGCCGGAAGCCGCCTCGTAATCCGTCCTCCGCAACCGGAGTTCGCCCGGATCGACCCGCCGTCCGCCGACCTCGCGGGCCCGGATGTCCCGGCAGACGATCCCGCGCCCGCCAGCCTCGGCTTCCGCCACCTGGCGCATGTTCGTCGTCTTGTTCCCGGTCACGATGTCGGTGCCCGGGATGTCCCGGATCACCCGCGTCAGCCGGCAGTAGCGCGGCGTCGCGACCAGGCTGTGGACGAGCACGTCGAGCAACTCGGCCCGGTCGTAGGGCCGCCAGTCCCCACGACGGTAGTAGGCCATCAGCTCGGCGCTTTCGATCAGGGAACACGGGTAGACCTTCAGTTCGTCCGGACGCAGTTCCGGATCCTCGAACAGGCGATCGAAGTCCTCGCGGTCCTTCGCCGGCGTCGAACCGAGGAGGTTCGGCATCCAGTGCGCCTGGATTTTGAAACCCATCCGGCGCAGCAGACCGACCGCACGCCGGGTCCGGGCCACATCGTGGCCCCGCCCGTTCAGAGCCAGCACCTCGTCGTCCATGCTCTGGACACCGATCTGCACCTTGGTCGCGCCCAGCCTCCGCATGAAGAGCGCTTCGGCCCGGTCGAGGCAGTCGGGGCGGGTCTCGAGCGACAGGCCCACGCAGCGAGCGGCAGCCGTCTCGTTCTCCTGCTGCACCGCTTCCAGTTCCGCCCAGTCCGCGACCTGCCGGCGCGTCTGGGGCGCCCCGCCGGGATGTGAGGCGGTCCACCCGGAAACGACCTGGTTGTACGTGCGGACGCGGGCGTTCGCACCTTCAACGGTTTCGTCGAGCTCCCGGAAGTCGACTTCGGGCTCGAAAGCGGCGAGCGGATCGGCCGCCGCCGGTCCGAGCGTTTCGGAGAAACGGTTCATCGCCTCGAAGCAGCGCAGCACGAACCAGAGCCGATACGCCTCCGGGTAACTCGACCAGGTGCCGCCGAGCACGATCAGCTCGACCTTGTCCACGGCATGGCCCGTGTGGTGGAACGAACGCAGACGAGAAAGGGTCTGCCGGAAAGGGTCGAACTGATGCTCCGCGGCACGCTGCGCCCCGGGTTCGGACGACAGATAGCTCTTCGGCATCCGCACGTCGCTCGGGCAGAAGATGCAGCGGCCCGGGCAGGGGTAGGGCTTCGTCAGCACGGTCACCGGCGCCACGCCGCTGCGGGTTCGCACCGGCTTCATCCGCACCCGGTCGACGAACGTCTTCTCGCTTGCCGAGCCGGGGCGCAGCGCCCGGTAGCCGCGAATCAACTCGCTCTTCGAGAAGAAGCCCCTGCCGTCCTTCGGGTGCCGGCGCAGCAGGTTCTCGAGGTCGCCGGCCTCGAACCGGGACGCGCTCTCGATGGCGCCGATGATCGCGTCGAGCTCCGCCGCGTGCTCCTCGGGCTCGAACGAGTAGCGCTTCGGGGCTATTGTCGCCGCCATGACGGGAACCTACTACGGCAAGACCGGCCACCCGCAGACGAGGAAGCGATGACGTCGACGACGGCCGGGACGGGAGCGTCGCCGCCCTTCGGGGGCCGCGCGGCCCTCGTCACCGGCGGCGGCAGCGGCATCGGACTGGCGATCGCGAGGGGCCTCGCCCGGGGCGGAGCAAGCGTCGCCGTCGGCGGACGGCGGCGCGACGTGATCGAGGCGGCCGCTGCCGACCTGCGCGCACTCGGTCTCACCGGCGTCGCGGTCGGCGGCGACGTCTCCAGCGCGGACGGCGCCCGGCGACTCGTGGATGCAGCGGCAGGCGAACTCGGCGGGCTCGACATCCTGGTCAACTGCGCCGGGGTCTACCGCGCCGGGCCGCTCGCCATCGAGGACGCGGCTACGCCCGACCCCGTCGACCTGGTCGTCGACATCGACCTGAAGGGCGTGCTGTTCGTGACCCGGGCCGCGATCCCCCATCTCCGTGCAAGCGGCGGCGACGCCTCGATCGTCAACATCTCCTCATCGCTCACTCAATCGCCGCTCGCGAACTGCTCCGTCTACACCGCCGCGAAGGCCGGCGTCGACGCGTTGACCCGCGGCCTCGCGGCCGAACTCGCGGCCGATCGGATCAGGGTCAACGCCGTACTCCCCGGCGTCGTCCGCACACCGATCTTCGAGACGGTCATGCCAAGCGAAGAAGCGACCGCCTTCCTCGACGGCTTCGGCGACGAGGTGCCGCTCGGCCGCATCGGCGAGCCGGACGACGTTGCGCGCGCGGTCGTCTTCCTGTGCGACCCGGCGAATGACTGGATCACCGGAGCGCTGCTCGCCGTGGACGGCGGGCTCAGCCTGGGTTCGCACTAGTCCACCGGGGCGCGCGGGCGTCCCCGCCGGCATCCGGGCGCCCTCCTCATGAATACGGCAACCCAAACCGCCCTCCGCCGAATCAACCGCGACTTCTACAGCCGCCACGCGGCCGACTTCGACCGTACCCGTCATCCCGGCGGCTGGCCGGGCTGGCAGCGGGTCGTCCAGACCGCGGCACAGACCGCGAACCACCCCTTGCGGGTGCTCGACCTCGGCTGCGGCAACGGCCGCTTCGCCCTGTTCCTGGACCGGAATCCAGGCCTTCGCCACGGGCGGCCGCTCTCGTACCTCGGCATCGACCAGAACCAGGAACTCATCGAAGCCGCCCTCTCCTCCCGCGCCGACCGCAACCACATCCGGTTCGCAGTCGATGACATCGAGAGCTGCGTCCTCGAGGAAGCGACTCACGACCTGGTCGTCCTCTTCGGCGTGCTCCATCACCTCCCAAGCTTCGACACCCGACGCCGCACCCTCGAACGCGCCGCGTCGGCCGTGACGCCCGGCGGCCTCCTCGCCCTGACCTGCTGGCAGTTCGCCGACGATCCCCGATTCGAGAACCGCCGGCTCGACTGGAGTTCGGAAGCTAGCGTCGCCGCGGCCGAACTCGAACCCGGAGATCACCTGCTCCGCTGGGGACAGCCCGAGTCGGGAGCGCGCCGCTACTGCCACCACACGGACGAACCGGAACTCGATCGTCTCGTCCACGATCTGCCGCTTGCCGAAGTCGCCCGCTACCGCTCGGACGGACCCGGCGGCCGCCAGAACCTGTACTGGCTGGGCGTTCGGGATGCTGCTGCTAGTTTGCCGTGAAGGAGGATCGAAACCGATGAAGTCCTTGCGTTCCGTGCTGGCCGTCTCCATCCTGCTCACGGCTCTCCCCATCGGCGCCCAGCAGGAAGAGACCTACGACTACTGGCAGCCGCAACGGCACATGGTCCGCCTGGGCCAGCAGGCGATCTTCATGTGCAACGGCCTGTTCACCTCGAACCGGACCCTCGAACAGGTCTTCGCGCAGGAACTCGCCTATCTGCCCGAACCGGTCGGAACCGCGGAAGGCGGCGACTACGAGATCGACCGGGAACGCAAGGCGGTGACGATCGGCTCGGGCCACGGCGTGCCGAAGATGCGGGCCGTCTTCCGGGAGGGGATCGGCTGCGTCGTCCTGGCGCCGGACCAGGCGTTCGACGACGTTGACAGCCTGCCTGCCATCGAGATGCCGCCACCGCCGGGCGATGCGGCGAAGATGCCCTGGCCGGACGGTGACAAGACCGGCCCGATCGCACCGCCGGCCGATGTCGACGGCGCCACGCTCCAGGCCGCCTCCGACTGGGCCTTCGACCGCGAATCGCCGCACCAGGTCACGCTCAGCCTGCTCGTCGTCCATCGCGGCCGGATCGTCCACGAGCGTTACGCGGACGGCGTCGACATGACGACGCGCACCCGCACCTGGTCCACGGCGAAGAGCATCGCCTCGACCCTGATCGGCATGCTCGTCGACGACGGCAAGCTGGCGCTCGACGAGCCGCTCGGCTTCGACTTCCTCCCGAAACAGGCCGCGGCGCCTGAAACCGACCCCCGCTCCGCGATCACCCTCCGTCACGTCCTCCACATGTCGAGCGGCCTGCAGACCGTGGACAACGGCGGTCAGGAGTACGCCGTCGGCTCCGGCATGTCCTACTGGGCCGGCGCCAGCTCCGTCGAAGGGGCTCGCCGACGCGCCCTGATCCGCGAGCCGGGCGCCAACTGGGACTACGAGAACTACGACACCCTGCTCGCCGTCTACGCGATGAAGCGCGCCCTCGGCAGCGAGAAGAAGTACCACGAATTCCCGCGCGAGCGCCTCCTCGACCCCATCGGCATGAGGAACACCCTGCTCAGCACGGACCGCTTCGGCGACTTCATCCTCAGCAGTCAGGTCTACACCAGCGCCCGCGATCTCGCCCGCTTCGGTCTCCTCTACCTCCAGAACGGCCTCTGGAACGACGAACGCCTCCTCTCCAAAGAGTGGATCGACTTCGTCCGCACACCGGCCCCGTCAACCGCCGAACGCGGCAACTTCTATGGCGGCCAGTTCTGGCTCGTCCCCGACGAACGCAAGGACGTCCCCGGGGACGCCTACTCCACCGCCGGCAACCGCGGCCAGTTCGTCGTCATCGTTCCCTCCCACGACCTGGTCATCGTCCGCCGCGGCCTCGACTGGGGCCGCCAGGGATTCGACCGCTGGGATATGACGCGGGAGGTGCTGAAGGCGTTCCCGGCGGCGACGGCCGAGGCGGACTGAGGCGGAGCCGGAGCCGGAACGGCGAGGCGGAGCCGGAACGGCGAGGCGGATTGTGTCGGTTACACCCGCCTGCCCGGGCGGGCGGGAGGTCGTCGAGCTTCTGGCCTACGAGCCGACTGTTACCACTGACCCTAAGTGGAGTTCCAGCGCCACGCACCCAGTGGAACGCCAGGCCGACGCCGTCCAGCCTGCGGAGGGGCTCAGGGGGAGGGGGCCCGGCGGGCTCTGAACGAGCGACGGTCGACAACCTGCCAGGAACCGCCGACTCACCGGAGCGAGTGAAGCGAAGCGAGCGCCAACCTCCCACGTTTCTGAGAAAGCGCGAGCGGCCGCCGGGCCCCCTCCCCCTGAGCCCCGAAGCTGGCGGGTGCCGCCTGCGCCGTACCGCCTGCGCACCGCTCCTCTGGAGACCGGCCGCGCGGCCGGCTGCGCCCCACTGCGTCGCGTGGGTTAGGGTTCGCGGGTCCTACGACTGGGAGTTCGCGATGACAATCGATGAGATCGTCGACGATATGGCGGCCAAGGCGGCGACCATAGATCCGCTCGGCAAGCGGCTGCTGTTCCTGCTCGACGAGGAGCAGATGCTGATCGACGGGACGGGTGAGGCGAACGTCGTCTCGAACGTGTCCGGGCAAGACGTAGAGACGGACTGCACGGTGCGAATGTCGATCGACACGTTCCTCAAGCTGCAGAACAAGCAGATCAAGCCGTTCATGGCCGTGGCGTCCGGGAAGATCAAGGTCAAGGGCGACATGTCGATTGCCGCCAAGCTGAAGAAGCTGACCTGAAGCTTGGCGAGTCCGTCGATCCGGATCCGGCAGCCGGTCGCGCTCAGGGCCGTCAACCGTGTCGGGGCGGTATTCCGGCGGTGCGGGCTGAAGCCATTCGCATTGGACGCGGAGCGGATTCTGGAGAACGCGCGGCGAGCCAGCGGGTTCGAGATGCGCGATCCGATGTTCCGCGAGGGGCTCGAGCGCCTCGTCCACGGGCTCGAATCGCACGCGCGCTTGAGCACGTTCGGGCGGTTGGCCGCGCGCGGCACGGTACAGCGTTCGGCGGACTCGCGCTCCCGGGTCGAGCGAGCTCTAGGGGAACACCCCGAGATCGGAGACGAACAGGTCCCGGCTCCGGTCTTCATCGTCGGCACGCCCCGGAGCGGGACGACGATCCTCCACGCTCTGCTGCACCTGGATCGGGACCACCGGGCGCCCCTGTCCTGGGAGTGCCTCCTGCCACACCCGGCGCCGCGGCCGGAGGAGCACGAGGACAACGAGCGAATCGAGACGGTGCGCAAGGAGTTCGACCAGATCTTCCGGCTCGTCCCGGACTTCCGGCGCAAGCACTACATGACCGCCGACTCGCCGCAGGAGTGCGTCGGCATCACGGCGCTCAACTTCGCGAGCTTCCAGTACGTCGCCATGGCCTACCTGCCGGAGTACCACGACTGGTTCGTGAAGGCCGACCAGGTCGGGAACCTGCAGTGGCATCGGCGCTTCCTGCAGTTCCTGCAGTCCGGCGGCGTTCCCGCCCGTCGCTGGCTGCTCAAGTCGCCCGTCCACCTGATGCGGCTGCGGGCCCTCTTCGAGGTCTATCCCGATGCCCGGGTCATCGTGACCCATCGCCATCCGGCCGACGTCGTGCCCTCGGTCGCCAGCCTGATCTCCTCGATGCGGTCCTTCTACTCGGACCACGAGGACTCGCCCCGAACGGGGCGGGAGCAGCTCCGGATCTGGGCCGACTACTTCGCCCGCTTCCTGCGCGACCGCCGTGAACTCGACCGCGAGGAACAGATGGTCGATGTCTTCTTCGACGATTTCGTCAACGACCAGATGTCGGTCGTCGATTCGATCTACTCAGGCTTCGGCTGGAGCCTGCGCCCAGAAGACCGGGAGAGGATGGAGCGGTTCCTCCAACGGGAACGCCGTGGGAAGCACGGCGCCCACGTGTACTCGCTGGACCAGATCGGCATCGCACCAGCCGACATCGACAACGAGTACGCCCACTATCTCGACTTCCTGGAGACCCGGAGATGAGCGAACGCGACTTCGAGAGCCGGCAGGCGCTGCACGAGTTCCTGGACGTGATCCGCAACGCGGAGCAGACGTTCCTCGATCCCGAGAAGGAACTCGACCACCAGGGCCACGTGGACGGCTACCAGCACCTGTTCCACCTGATGCAGATAACGGTCGACTTCTACCTCCACAACGATCCCCTGCGTCCCCGGCTCATGCGGCTCACCGACGGGACCCGCAAGCTGTACGGAGACAACGTGGACGCGGTCTACTACTTCTCCCAGGTCCGCGGCGACCAGGAGTACGTCATCCGCGGCCAGCGTTTCGACAGTTGCTACCTGAGTTTCTGCCTCTACGGCGGGGATCCGAACGGCGAACTGGCGGACCGGGTCACGCTGAACGTGAACCACCGCGACATCGCCTTCGAGGAAGACGGGTCCTTCGAGATCAAGCTGACGGCAAACCCTCAGGGTCCGAACGAGTTCCGGATCGAACCGGATTCCGTCTCGCTCTTCACCCGCGAGTACTTCTTCGACCACCCGGCGTCACGAGAGAGCGTCCTCAGCATCGAGAACGCCTCGCCTCAGCCACCCGCACTGCCGCTCGACGACGCCGAGCTGGCGCTACGCATCCGCAGCATGGCGATGTTCTTCATGTGCACGACCTGGATCGCCCCGCTGCCGGTCCACCTCCCCTTCAACGAGTTCTGCGCGCCCTGGGAGTTCGACCCGGAACAGGGCGGCTGGGGAACGGTCGACAACATCTACTGCTTCTGCCGCTTCCGGCTGCAGGAGCACGAGTACCTGAAGGCGAGGTTCCGGTCGCCGGAGGCGTGCTACTGGGGCCTCCAGACCTGGAACTACCTGATGCAGTCGACGAACTACGAGGACTTCCAGGTGTGCATCAACAAGCGGACCGCCGTCGCCGAGCCGGACGGCAGCTACGTCGTCTACCTGAGCCACCGGGAGGCGCCGAAGAACTGGATCAGCACGGCCGGCTACAACGAGGGCGTTCTCTTCGCCCGCTGGCTGCTGGCCGACGAGCTGCCGGAGACGCCGGAGGTGGAGTTGGGAGAGTGGTGAGCTAGATCCAGTCGCGGTCGGCGATCTTCTTCGGCAGGAACTCCTCGGTGACGAAGGAGAGGCCCTTGCTCGAAAGCGCCTCGAGTTCCCACTTCACGCCGGTGCGGAGCATGTTCCTGATCTCCTTCTGCCAGGCCTTCGCCTTGAACCACTCGTAGTTCAGGATCTCCTTGGCGCGGGAACGGTCCTGGTCGTTGAGGCGGATGCTGACGTCTTCGGAGAGGTCGTAGGCGGCGGGATCGAAGCTGGAGAGGCCGATGAAACGGGCCTTGGGGACCGCCATGCGCTTCGACTCGAAGGCGAGGCCGATCGAACCCTGCTTGACGACCGAGTGAATGTAGTAGCCCCAGGGGTCGTTGTCGACGAAGACGTAGAGCGGCAGGTCCAGCTCGTGGACCATGCGGAAGAGGAGCCGGCGGACGCCGCGCGGGGGCTGGCCCTGGCCCGTGACGAGAATGCAGTTGTGGCGCTTCCAGAACTTGTCCTCGTTGAGACGGGCCCAAACGGCCTCCTTCTCCACCAAGAGGATGAACTTCGCGCCATGGCCGACGAAGCGGATCGTGTCCGGTTCGACGATGCCGGGCACCGACCAGCCGCCTGAGCCCATCCGGGACAGGTCGATCACGTCGCCGGCGTCGACCAGGGTGAGCGGACCGACGACCGAGCCTCGCTTGGCGGCGAACAGGTGGAGCTCCTCGCGCAGACTGCCGAGGGTGACTTCCAGGTCCTCGATGATCGGGTCCGATTCCTCCTGGCCGTCGAAGGTGTTCTCCTTGCCGTCGGCCAGGGTGTGCTTGGTCATGTAGTAGAGGTCGCGGATGCTGGTCGTCTTCTGCTCGTCGAGAAGCTGGGTGCAGCCGCGGGCGACCAGGAGCGTCTGCATGTACTTGCGCGCCTGGTTCAGGTTGAACAGCGAGCGGCGCTGGGTCGCATCGCCCATCTCGATGATCTTCTTGCGCTTGGAGAAGGTGACGTTCGACAGCGTCCGCGAGGGGATGTCCACGTAGGGGTCGACCTCGCGGCGGGCCATCGCGATCGTCTTCTTCGCCAGATGCTCGATCTTGGCCCTGGCGTCGAGGCGGGCCGGGATCTTCAGCCGCTCCTCCTCCACCGGAGTCACGCCAGCTCCAGTTGCGAACTGTGAAGGCGCTCGGCTTCGACAGGTATCGGAGGCGCCACGGGCTCCGGTTCCGCGTCCGGATCGACGAGCAACACGTTCTCGCAGGCCTCCAGGTCGTCGCCGGCGGCGGCGCCCTTCGCCTCTTCGAGCATGCCGGCCAGCTCCGTCTTGCGGCGGCTGATCGCCAGCAGCCGGTCTCTGAACAGCTTCTGGTCCTTGCCGGTGATCGCCTCGACCGAGTTGACGACTTCCTCGATGTAGAGGTTGAACACCTCGCGGCGACGGGCCTCGCTCTTCGCCCGCGCCTTGCGCTTGACGTACTGCCCGAGACGGCGGCCGCACGTCTGCACCGCGAGCTTGATCTCCTTGCGGATCTCGTCGTAGTCGGCGACCGCGACCTTGCTCTCCGAGCTGAACGGCACCCACACCGACGCAAGATGGACGAGCACGATCAGGGGTCCCGAGGGCAGCGCGCCGCGCGACTGGGTCAGGCCGTAGTTGCGCCAGGAGACATCCATCACCGCCTTCGTGATGCAGCACGAGCCGGCGTAGTACTGGAGCGGCACCCGGTTGGCGAAGCGAAGCACCTTGGCCAGCTCGTCGCCGGCCAGGTCGCCGCCCCAGGCCAGGCCGACCTCGACCTGGAACGGGTTGCCGCGATAGACCGCCGGCCGGCGCGTCTCCACACCGTAGAACTCGGCCCGCACGCCTCGTGTCAGACCCGCCAGAAGCTCCTGCACGCCGATCGGCGACAGGCAGTCCGTCGACGGCGGCCGAATGCGGGTGCCCTTGTCGTTGATCGCCTTGTACAACGCGTCGACGGTCTGCCGGGCGACGGTGTTCGGACGCGCCTTCGGGTTGATCCTGGCCCTCTTCGCCAACCCTCCGGCGAGCTGCGGCGAGATGCGGCTGAAGTCCCGCGACAGGAACTGGGTGACCGTCTTCTGCCGGGTCGACTGGAGCATCTTCATCAGCACGCCGAGTTCCACGCCGTGCGGGTGCGGCTTGATCTCCTGCGGCGCTGTCGGGTTCCGGTCAACGGTTCGGGCCCATGATTCGGTTTCGCCGTTCGGGCTCCGGTAGTGCAGCGTCGCGTGCGGGTTCGCGACCGCGACCTGGTGCAGGAACTCCTCGACCGACTGGCGGCCCTTGAGGTACTTCGCCTCCAGCTCCAGTTCAACCAGCGTGCCGTGGTCCAGGTGCCAGTCGGGCAGGTCCCGGCGTCCGATCGCCTTCGGCTTGTTCGTGTTCGTGTCGACCATGACCTGCATCGCGTACGCCGGTGAACGCGAACCCGTGCGCGACTCCACGGACACCGGCTTTCCGGTCGTCAACTGGCCGTACATCGCCGCCGCGGAGATGCCGATGCCCTGCTGGCCCCGGCTCTGCTTCAGGCTGTGGAACTTCGAACCGTAGAGCAGTTGCCCGAAGATCCTCGGCGCCTGTTCCGGGACGATGCCGGGGCCGTTGTCCGTGACCCGCACGAGGTACCGGTTCGTTCCCTTGGCCGCTTCGAGCTCGACCCAGATCTCGGGCAGGATGCCGGCTTCTTCGCAGGCGTCGAGCGAGTTGTCCACCGCCTCCTTGACCGTGGTCAGGAGGGCCTTGCGGAGCGAGTCGAAGCCGAGCAGGTGCCGGTTCTTGGCGAAGAACTCCGAGACCGAGATCTCCCGCTGGCGTCGGGAAAGCGTTTCGGCGGTGACTCGGGTCATGGATTGTCTTCAGCGGATCACGGACGGTCTAGGGCCCCAGCGTGTGACGCACCCCCACATGGACCATGCGCGGCGCGCCGACGGTGATCAGACCCGTTCCGGAGATGCCGACCTGGACTTCCTCGTCGAGCAGATTCTCGAACCCGGCGAAGACCTGCCAGCGGCTGCCGAGAGCGCGGGCCAGGCTCAGGTCGACGACCGCGAAGCTGGACAGCGGCCTCGTGTTCAGGTCGTCCTCGTATTGCTCACCCACGAAGCGCACGCCCAGCCTCGCCTGCAGAAGCTCCGCGTTCATGTACTCGAGGCCGAGGCTCGCCGACTGCTCGGGCGTCTGCGCCAGCCTCTTTCCTTCGAGCTCCGGGAACTCGGCCGCGCTGTCGACCTCCGCGCTGCTGTAGAGGTAGGACACGTCGAGCCGCCAGTCGTCGCCGAGACGCTGACGAAGCTCCGCCTCGATCCCCTGGATGCGGGTCCGGTCCAGGTTGAGCCGCTGCCGGCAGGACCCGCCGCCCGGCACGAAGCCGCAGGGCTGGAAGAACCGGCTGCTGGGAATCGAGGCCAGGGTCACATTGGCGATCGGGTTCTCGACCCGGTTGAGGAAGGCGTTGAGCGACAGCCTGGAGCCGCCCCGGTAGCGGACGGCGCCGAACTCGAGACCACTGAGGCGCTCGGGCTCGAGGGTCTCGTTCGCTTCCGTGATGTCGTTGCGGACCCGGAACGGCCGGTACAGCTCGTTCACGGTGGGCGCCCGAAAGGAGCCATACACCGAACCACGCAGGCCCCAGCCGGAGTCCAGGGCGTAGAGGAAGCCGATCCGCGGCGATGCCGCCGTCTCCTCCCGGTCCTCGAAGGCATCGTCCCGGCGAACCGAACCATCCGCCTTGTTGAACTCGAAGCGGCTGCCTGAACCGGTCTCCCAACGGTCGATTCGGGCCCCGAGTTCCAGCGTCAACCGGTCTCCGAAATCCGCCCGTCGCTGCACGTAGGCGCCCGTGACCTGTTGGTCGCCACCGGCCATCCGGCGGCGATTGAACTGCGTGGTGTAGAAGAAGTCCTCGTTCGTCGCACCGTCGACGCTTCGCCACTCGGCGCCGGCGACCCACAGGCCGGACCCGACTTCGCCCTCCCACTGCGCACCCAGCCCCGTGGACTCGGAGTCGACGAGGAACTGGTCCAGAGCCGGCCGCTCGGACGACCGGTCGACCTGCTGGGCGCTGAAGCGGCTCGCGAACTCCTGTTCGTGGGTGAAGCCGCGGACCGTCCAGGTATCGCCCCGACCGCTCACCATGTCCGCGCTCAACCGGAACGAAGTCAGCTCCGTGTCGTTGCCGGTCAGCGGCGTGCCGTTGCCCCGGTCCTCCGACAGGGTGTCGCCGCCCATGCTCACCGAGACCGACTCGCTGGGCGAGAACGTCAGGCGTCCGCCGACGCTCGTCTGCTCGGAGAACGCGTCGACGTCGATCGGACCGCGCTGGTCGTCGCGCACCACGGGATAGCCGTCGCTGTCGAAGCTCCTGGCCGACAGGGTCAACGATGCGCTCTCGAACCCCTGGCCGAACCAGGCTTCACCGGCGAGCACGCCGTGGTCGCCGCCGAGCGCCGAAAGCCGCAGCCCTGGACCCGACTCCGGCGGAGTCGCCGTGACGAGGTGAATCACGCCCCCCAGGGCGGAGTTGCCCCACAGGCTCGAACCGCCGCCGCGTACGACCTCGATCCGGTCCAGACTCTCGCGGCCCACGCGCCCCCAGTAGATCCAGCCGCCGAACGGGTCGTTCAGGGGCAGCCCGTCCAGCAGCACCAGGGTCCTGCTGACGCCGCTGGGGCCGATGCCGCGCAGCGAGACGCCCTGGCTCGTCGGATGGGCGACCATCGAGCTGTTCCGGCGAAAGAGACTGAAGCCGGGCACCCGGCGCAGTGTGTCGTCCAGGGTCACGGCCGGGCTCGCGCGGAGCTCGTCGCCGGTCACCACGGAGACGTTGGAGGTCACCTGCCCGAGTTCCTGCTCCGCCCGGGCCGCGGTGACGACGATCGTCTCGGCGAGGGCGGGGTCCTCGACCGGGTCCGCGTCATCGTCGCTTGAAGCGTCCGCCGCGGCCAGCGCCGCCGAAGAGAAAAGCGCCAGGGTGAACGCCGAGGCAAGAGGGAGGAAGCGATCGCGAAAGCGACCGGCGGGTGTTCGTGTTGTCGAGGCGGCAGGCAGGGTCGGCATGCGCAAGCTCCTAGAGAGCCGGACCCGGCGTCTCCGGGTCGGCGGGAGCGGGCATCGTAAACGATGCGGGATCGATCTCCGCGCCGGCTTCAGCTTCCTGGATCCTCAGCTCAACGGCGACCACGCCCTCGACGGCGATCCGGATCGTGCCCGGTACCTTGAGTCCGCCCACGTCCATGTAGTCGCGGATCGTCACGTCGATCTCTCCGGTCGACCCCAGAAACGCCCCGTCGAAGACGATCCGGCGCTCCAGGAAGTCCTCGCCGCCCAGGTAGAGAACGCGCGCTTCACCCTCCGCGGTCGCGATGTCCAGCCGGTAGGTCTCGTCGCGCTCGACCTTCTCGACACCCGCCAGCGACGCCTCCCCGCTATCCGCGAGCCCACCCCACAGGAAGTCGGAGAGGATCCCCACCGCCCCGACCATCTCCTCCGGCAGCGGCGCCGGCTCGATGACGCCCTGCATCGGCGATACGTTCCAGGCCGTCTCGCCGTCGTACGCGAGGACCATCGGCAAGCCCTGCATGTCGATGTCGACGCGGAAGGAACCGGGCCGGGCGAAGGCCACCGTCATCGGAACCTCGAAGCCAAGCATGACCACGGTGCCGGAGGCGCTCACCGTCCGCACCTCGGCAGCCGAATCTCCGCGGGCACTCCGGTGGCGCGCCAGCACCTCGTCCAGCCCGAGTGCGGCGTTGGCCATCTGGCCCGGCATGAAGAAGATTTCAGGATCGATCTCGGGGTTGATCTCGTACGACTCCAGGATCAGCGGCATCTCGCCCATCGAACTGACCAGGACCTGCCGGTGCGCCAGCATCAGGCCCTCGACCTCCCGGTAGTCCTCGAACCGGGTCTCCGAATCCTCCAGCCCGAATCCGAAGTCGGCCTTGGAGATCCTCTTCTTCTCCAGCCCGTCTTCCGTGCCGATGAAGACCTGGTGCGTCACACCGCCAGGCGCGGTGACCAGGAGCTTCCAGGCGTCGCCGCTCTCGATCTCCTCGCGGCCGGCAAGCTCCACCTCGTAGCCCGGCTCCGTGTACTCGAACCAGGGGCTGCTCAGGGCCGCGTCGGCGGCCTGCGCGGCCGCAACCTCTCCCTCGAACGCAGCCGGCTTCGGCTGGCCGGGCGCCTGGCCCCAGGCCTGCTCGCCGTCGAACGCCCGGATCAGGGCCATGCCGCCGAAGTCGCCTTCCACGCGGACCTGATTCGGTCGCCGCAGTTGAATCGTGAAGGGAGCCTCCATGCCCTGCACCGACATCGTTCCGGTGGCTCGCGCTCCCTGAATCGAGCGCAGCTTCTCGAGACCGCCCCGGGCCTCGTAGTGCATCGTCAGCACCCGGTCGAGTTCGCCGGGTTCTTCCGTCTCCTGAGCCCAGCCGGCACCGGCGACCAAAGCAAGCGCCAGGACGGCAAGACAGGCACGGACCCGGTCCGTCTGCCGCCTGTTCCGTACGCCGCGCCCCGTTCCCGCGCGAGTTGCCGAGCCGATCGGTGCAGGTCCCTTCATCTCATCCTCCGCTGGCCGTCCGCCGCGAGGCCCATCGGTTCGCCAAACCGGCTCGCCATCCGATATCCGTTCCGGCATGATATCCAAACGAAGGGGCGCGGAACGCCGCAGGTGGCGATGCCATGACGCATGCTATCGCTTACCGTACTTTCCGCAACCCTTGAAAACAAAGAGGTTACGGCCGACGATGTCCCATGCCGAGCGACTGCGCTTCACTGCCAACGGCTGGGAGTACTTCCGCATCTGGATCGTCAACGTCGCGCTGACGCTACTGACCCTGGGCATCTACTCGGCGTGGGCGAAGGTCCGGGCGCGGCGTTACCTGTACGGCAACGTCTGGCTCAGCGACTCGGCCTTCGACTACACGGCCAACCCGGTGGCCATCCTGCGGGGGCGGATTCTGGTTGTCATCGTCCTGGCGCTGCTCTCGTTCGCCCAGTTCTTCTCGATCCTCTACTACTACGCGGCGCTTCTCGCCCTGATGCCGCTCGTGCCGTGGGTCGTCGTCCGCGCCCGTTCCTTCCAGATGCGTAACTCCAGGTATCGCGGCATTGCCCTCGACTTCCAGGGCAAGTACTGGGACGCCGCAGTCTGGTATCCCCTGTCCTGGGCCGCCTCGATCGCGACCCTGGGCCTCGCAAGACCGTTCACCGTGTTCGGGCGCGACCGCTACCTGGTCACGGAATCCCGCTTCGGCAACCAGCCGTTCAGCTTCGCCGGCAAGCCGCAGCCCTACTACGGAATGTACGGGATCACCGCCGTCGTCGTCGGAGTCCTGTACATCGGGGGCATCGTCGCCCTGATCGTCGCCCTGAGCGCGGTGCTCGCCGCGACGAGTTCCAATCCGCAAGCCGCCGAACCCGACATGCGGCTGTTCTTCGTCGGGCTGGTGGCCATTGTGGCCGCGGTCAGCCTGTTCGTCCTGGCGTACCTGCGCACCCGACTGCTCAGCTACCGCTGGAGCAACACCCGACTCGGCGAGGACACGTTCAGCCTGGAACTGTCCTTCACCGAAATGCTGTGGCTGTACTCGAGCAACGCCGTCCTGATCATTGCCACGTTCGGAATGTTCATTCCATTCGCCCGCATCCGCGTCCTCCGCTATGTCGTCGGCCAATTCTCCGTCACCCGGACCGACGCCGGACGGATCTTCGAGGCGTGCGAATCGCAAGCCGTAGCCGCGACCGGCGCGGAGGCTGCGGGCGAGTTCGGACTGGAGATCGGCATATGAGCGGCATTCCCTGCCACTACTACGACGGGCGCACGTCGCGGAGCCACGACGCGGTTCTCGCGCTCACCGCTCGAGGCGGGCTCGTCATCGCCTGCGAAGGCAGGGACGAGCGCTTCACTTACGAGGACGTCCGGATACCCAGTCGCGTCGCCGACACGCCGCGCTACATCCACCTGCCGGACGGCGGGGTGTGCGAAGTTCAGGACAACGACGCGCTGGACGCCGAGCGGGCTCGCACTCGCCGTGATCCCGAACCGCGAGCCGATCGCTTCGGCCGCCTGCGGCATCGGCTGGACAGCACGTGGCGGGGAGCGGCCGCGGCTCTGGCGGTCACGGCGGCGATCCTCTACTCGTTCACCGAGTGGGGCGCGCCGGCGGTAGCTACCGTCGCCGTCGCCGCGACACCGCCCGAAGTCGAAGCGGTCATCGGCGACAACTTCCTGACCCTGTTAGAACAACTGCGACTCCTCAAACCCTCTGAACTCGATCCGAACCGTCGCAACGAACTCCTGGCGGCCTTCGAGGAGATGTGCAGGGAGACCGGAATCGAGAACGCGGATCTCCGTTTCCACTCCGTCGGGGTTCCCAACGCCTTCGCCCTGCCGGGCGGCACCGTGGTCCTCACGGACCTCCTGGTCGATCTGGCTGAACACGACGAGGAGGTCATTGCCGTTCTGGCCCACGAACTGGGACACGTCTCGGGCCGCCATGTGATGCGGCGTTTCGCCCAGACCTCCTCGATGCTCGTTCTCTGGACGGCGTTCACCGGCGACGTGTCGGTCGCCACGCTCTCCTTCCTGGGGCCGGACCGGTTGCTGGCCCAGCGCTACTCGCGCTCCTTCGAGAACGACGCCGACCGCTTCGCCTTCGACTACCTGCTCAACGCCGGTATTCCACCCACCCGACTCTCCGACATCGTCCAGCGACTCAGCGGCGCCGAGCGCGATGCGGCCGCGAATGCAGGCGGCAGCGTCTTGGACTGGCTTGCCAGCCACCCCGGTGCGGCGGAGCGCGCACGCAACGCCGCGGAGGCCGCGAAACGAGCCCGTGAAGGCACCGCAGCAGGAGACCCGTCATGCAGAAACTGACCCAGGCCCAGCGCGAACAGTGGGCAATCGACGGCTACATCCGCGTCGAACAGGCGCTGTCACCGGAACAGGTCGCGTTCTTCGACGCCGAACTCGACCGCGTGCGCCAGCTCCCAGGCTGGGAGCCCAGTCCCGACGGACCGCTCGGCCACTACGCCTGGCTGGACCACGCCGTCGACCGGGATCCGGAGGGCTTCATGGACCGCCGCGTGCTGCTCCACTATGACCAGGCGTTCCTCGATCTGATGGACGCCTCGCCCGTCTTCGACCTGGTCACGGACATCATGGGCCCTTACGTCGTGCTCAGCATGACCCAGGCGATCGTCCGTCCGTCGAACCCGCGCTGGCCGGGCTACACGCACACGGACGGCGGCGAAGCGCTGCGCCGCATCCGCGTCACCGAGACCAGCCTGCCGCTGGCGATGAAGGGGATGTACCTGCTCTCCGACATCACGGATGAAGACTGCGGCAACTTCACCGTCTTCCCCGGCAGCCACATGCGCCCGTTCCCCGACCGCCCCTACCCGGCGCCGGGGCCGAAGACGCCGGGCGCGGTCCAGCTCAAAGGCAAGGCCGGCGACTGCATCCTGTTTCCGCATTCGCTCTGGCATGGTCCTTCGATGAACGCCTCGCCCCGCGCCCGGAAGACGATCCTCTACAACTACTGCCAGTTGTTCCTGCGCACCTACGATCCGGAGCCCACGCCCGAAGTCCTGGAGCGCTGCACGCCGCGCCAGCGCCGCCTGCTCGGCGACCTCGGCTACGACTTCCGCCCCGGCTCGTACTTCTACGCGCCGACCGACCAGGTCGACGTGATCGTCGGCGAAACCTCGGGCTAGAGCTTGCGCCGCTCCAACCGGGTGCGCCGACACCTGTTGACCTGCACCGCGCTCTCCGCGTGCATGGCTCTGGCGTGCGCGACCGCCACCGTCACCGAGCCCGACCTCGCACCACGCCCCGAGACGCCGCGGGAGCCGCAGCCCGCCGAACAATCCTGGGACGACCCTCTCGCCGAGCTGACCCGCATCGTCGGCCGCGAGAACCGGGAGCGCGGGGACGAGCTGCTGGCCCTGTTTCGGGAACGCGGACTGGCCCCCCAGGTCCAGGAGTTCAGGACCGAAGCGACGGAACGCAGCCCGAGCCAGGTCGGGCGAAACCTGATCGCCACGATTGGCGACGGGCCGCGCGACATCGTGGTCGGCGCGCACTACGACGTGGTCCGACTCCAGGACGGCTCCGTCGTCGGCGGCGCGGTGGACAACGGCGCGGCCTCGGTCGTTCTCACCAGGGTGGCCGAGACCCTGGTCGGCCACCAACTGCACCACCGCGTGCGAGTCGTCCTGTTCGACCTCGAAGAGATCGGCCTGCGCGGATCCAGCGCCTACATCGTCAGCGAAGGACACGACCGCATCGCTGCCATGGTCAACGCCGACGTGATCGCCGGCGACACCACGCTGATGTACGGACCAACGTCCCTCGAGGGAAACGACACGGTCCACCGCAGCCTGCGCGTCGCCTGCGCCGCAAGCGAGATCACGTGCATGGGTTTCCCCCGCTATCCCCCGAGCGACGATCGCAGCTTTCAGGCCGCCGGCATCCCCAGCGTCTCGCTCGCCATGAACGATGCCGCGGCGTCGCATCAGATGTGGCTCGCCCTGAACGCGGGTGACGAGTCCGGGCTCCGTGAGAACTTCGTGCCCGAGGTCTTCCGGATCATTCACTCGAGCAGAGACACGATCGAGCACGTCAGTGAAGCTGCGATGAACCACCTTCACGACCTGGTCGTCGCTCTCGTGCTTGAACTGGACAGGTCTCTCTGAGGGGAAACCGTGTCGAACACGGAGCGTCAAGAAGCGACGCGGGTCCCGTTCCGCGAGTGGCTGCGAAGCGGCAAGTGGCTGGCGGGGTTGGCCGGCGGCATGATCGCCGCTCCCATCGGAATCGTGCTCCACGAGCTGGGGCACTTCACCGTCAACGTCGCCTGCGGGTTCCCCGACACCACCCTGCGGTACGCCTCGGTCAGTTGGACTGGTTCCAGCGAGTTCAGGAGGCTCTGGCGAGAGGGAGATGTCGAGGCGGCCGCCGCGATCGCCGAACCGTGGCAAGTGGCCTTGAGTGCCGCCGCGGGGCCGATGATCTCCTACGTGACCGCCATCGCCTTCGTGCTCTGGGTCCGGAGATACGGTCCCGGTCCCCTTTCTCTGGTTCTCGGGAGCGGATTCGTGGCGCCCCTGCAGGGCCTGGCGGCGATTCCGGTGATCGTCATCGACCTGTTCGGTGGCGGATTCACGGGAAACCAGGACGAAGCCAACTTCGCGGCGATCACGGGAATCCCCGCGTCGCTTGCCGTCCTCCCCGGCCTCGCCTGCCTGGTGCTCGGCTACTGGTTCCTCGTGACTGCCTTCCCCAGGGGCCAGAGGTTACGCGTCGTCATCCCGCCGCTGGTCGGAGTGGCCCTGGGTATCGCCCTGTGGGGCTCGGTCCTCGGGCCCCTGATTCTGCCGTAACCGCAGATCAGGGTGGATCGGCGTAAGGCTCGTCCATGGGCACGAACTCAGTTTCCAGCCGTGCCGCCCGGCTCCACTCGCGCATCGCCTTCGTGTCGAGCAGGGCGCGGCAGTACTCCTCGGTTTCGCTGTCCATAGGAGGATCGTAGGTGGCGAAGCGGGACGCGACCGGCAGGAAGTAGGCGTCCGCGGCCGAGAAGTTGCCGAACAGATAGGGGCTTCGCGTCCCGAACTCGGCGCGGGTATCGCGCCAGAACGTGGTCAGCCGTTCAATGTCTGCCATGACGTCCGGCTCGTGCCCCTTGCCCGGGTGGTGCGAGCGGATGTTCATCGGCATCGCCGAGCGCAGCGCCGCGTAGCCGGAGTGGAAGTTCGCGACCAGGGACCGGGCGCGAGACCGGGCCCGGGCATCCACCGGCCAGACGCCGCGATCCGGATAGAGCTCCCCCAGCCGCTCGACGATCGCCACCGTGTCGAAGGTCGCGAAGCCGTCGCCGGGCTCGCCCTCCCAGAGCACCGGCACCATCCGCGCAGGGGACAGGCGGCTGATGTTCGCCTCCCAGTCCTCCGAGTCGAACTTCAGCATCCGTTCGGAGAACGGGATGCCGAGTTCGGTCATGAGCGCCCACGGCCGGAGCGACCAGGACGAGTAGTTCTTGTTGCCGATAACGAGTGTGAGCAGTTGCGACATGGCGGCGGAGGCTAGTCAAGACCGGTTGACTGGGGCAAGCCAGGCGCTATCCTGAAAACGGTGTTCCCCAGCACGAGACTGAGCTGCCTGCTCGCTCCGGCCGCCTTGGCCCTGGCGGCGTCGGCCGTTCCGCCGCTCGGCGCCCAGGCCGGATCGAACTGGACCCCGCCCGGCGACATCGACGGACTGTGGGACTTCGCCACCGCAACGCCGCTGCAGCGCCCTTCCGCGCACGCCGACAAGGAGTACTTCACCGCCGACGAGGCGGCCCAGTTCGAGCGCGACACGATCACGCGCCGCGCCGAGGCCCAGAAGCGCAGCCCGAGCGTCCACGCCCCCTACTGGCTCGACCACGGGCGCAACGTGCAGGAGTCGCGCCGCACGTCACTGATCTTCGATCCGCCGAACGGCCGCATCCCGCCGATGACCGAGGACGGCCGGCGCCGCGCCCAGGAACGGCGCGACCTGCGTGCCAGCCCGCCGGCAGGCCCCGAGGACCGGAACCTCTGGGAACGCTGCCTGATGGGCTTCAACGCCGGCCCGCCGATGAACCCCGGCGGCTACAACAACAACGTGCTGATCCTGGTCACGCCGGACACCGTGGCGCTCCTGAACGAGATGGTCCACGACACCCGGATCGTCCCGCTCGACGACCAGCCCCGGCTGCCCGGGCACCTGCGGCAGTTCAAGGGCGAATCGCGCGGCTACTGGGACGGCGAGACCCTGGTCGTCGAGACCCGGAACTTCGACCCCCGGATCAGCTTCGGCGGCTCGGGCGGCAACATGCGTCTCAGGGAGCGCTTCACGCGCTTCGACGAGACGACCCTGATCTACGAGTACACGATCGACGACCCGGAGTCCTTCGAGCGCCCCTGGAGCGCACGGGTCGAGATGAAGCGGTCGGACCAGGCGATCTTCGAGTACGCCTGCCACGAAGGCAACTACGGCCTGCTGAACATCCTCGAGTACGCGCGCACGAACGAGAAACGGGCTAGCGAGTCTCCAGCAGAGTGACGTCCGGCAGTCTCGCCGCCGGCCCACGGCGCCGCCGCGAGACGCCTAGCCGCCGGAGGCGTACGCGGCAACGTCCTCGCGGTGGGTCCACCAGCCGGGGCTGGTCCACCAGTCGCTGCCGGGGGGCGGGGTCGGCTGGAACAGGAAGACGCCGGACGGCGCGAACTCGACGCCGCGGAGGCGCTTGCTGAAGGCCCGGATCTCGGAGTAGTTCCACATCATCGTGAACGGCTGGTCCTCGGCGACGACGCGGGCCAGTTCCCGGTAGATCGCGGCGCGCGCCTCGGGGTCGAACTCGCGGCGGCCACGTTCCAGCAACTCATCGACCCGGTCGCTCTTGTAGCCGACGTAGTTGCGGGCGTTGTCGTAGCTGGTCGAGTGAAGGCGGATCGACCACTGGTCCGGGTCGGTCGTCACCTCGTCGGCGTCCGCGTGGGCCTGGAACTCGTGCTCCAGCAGGTGCTGCTCGTGCGTTGCGTTCTCGAAGATGCGGAGTGTCAGCTCGACGCCGATGCTGCGCAGATCCTCGCGGTAGATGTCCGCCATCTTCACCGCGTCGGCGAAGGTCTGGGCGATCTCCAGCTCGAAGGAGAACTTCACCTTCTCGCCGCCGATGTCCTTGTAGCGCCAGCCGTCGTCGGGGTCCGGCAGCCAGCCCGCCTCGTCCAGCAGCTCGCCGGCGCGCTCCAGGTCGAACGGGTACTTCGGGACGTCCGGGTTGTAGCCCATGTGGTCCTTGTCCCAGAGCTGGTCCGTCTCGAGGTAGACGCCGTAGGCGACGTCCCGGATCACCCGCTTCTGGTCGTAGGCATGGGTCATCGCGCGCCGCACCCGCACGTCGGTGAAGAAGGGGTTGCTGCCGTCCTGGTTCCAGCCGATCCGCGAGATCCGCCGCGCCGGCGCCCAACCCTTGATTCCAACCCGCTCGAACTCCTCGTCGTTGCTCTGGGTAGCGAACTGCTGCGGCGTGAACCAGTACTCGTCGAGCTCGCCCTTCTTGAAGAGCAGGAGCCCCAGGTTGCGGTCGCTCTGGGGCCGGTAGATCACTCGCCTGAACGGCGCGATCCGGGCCGCGTCTGAGAAGTCGTCCCAGCGGTCCACGACGATCCGGTCGGTGAGGGTCCAGGACACGAACCTGTACGGCCCCGAGCCGATGACTTCTTCGCGCGCGTAGTGGTTGAAGTACTCACTGCTGCGCATCGTCGGATCGTTCTCGAGCTCTTCCTCGTTGTTCCAGATGTGGCGTGGGATCGGCGGCACCCGCATCGCGAGCATGTTCGTGACCAGCGCGTCCTTGAAGTGGAACTCGACCGTCAGATCGTCGATCACGTCGATCCGCTCGATCTGGTCGACGTCGTGCTTGTACATCGCCGCCGGCACGTCGTCCGAAGCCACCGCGTCGTAGGTGAACTTCAGGTCGTGCATCGTCCACGGCTTGCCGTCGTGCCATCTCAGCCCGGGCCGAATCCGCACGCGAGCGCTCATCCAGTCGTCCGCGATGACCCCCTCCTCGACCATCGTCTGGTTCCAGACCGTCGTCATGTCCGCGTTGCGCGTCGTCAGCGCCTGGAACAGCGCGCTCGAGAGGTAGTAGTCCTCCCAGAAGATCGCGAAGATCGGGTTCAGCGTCCGCGGGTCGCCGAGCATGTAGCGCACCAGCGTGTCGTCGCGAGCAACGACCTCCGGCCGGTCGAACGGGTACGGCTCGGTCAGCGTCGGCGGGTTGACGAGCGGGTCGGTCGCCGGATCGTAGGCCGGGCCCGACGGACCGGTGGAGCGCTCCGGCAGCGGGCCGATGCAGGCGGCCGCGAGGAGAATCAGGAAGCCGATGAGGACGGGAACTGCAACGGTTCGCAGCGAAGGCGATCTGGTGGGCATAGTGACGGAACTGTAGCGCGGCGCCAGCAGCGCGCGGTCAGCGCAAGCGGTCGATCCGCCGCCGGTCGCGCTTGGTCGGACGGCCGGCGCCCCGCCGTCTCATCGCCGGGTCCGGCGCCAGGAAGGGATCGCGCTTGCGCGGCTCCGGCTTCGGCGGACTCAGATCCTCATACAGCCGCGGCGCCTCCGCCTTGGGCAGCGGCCTGTCTCTCAGTTCACGGACGACGAGGACCCGCTTCCAGTCGCGGATACGGAACTCGATCCGGTCGCCGACCTTCAGCACACGGTGGGCCTTCGCCTGCTGGCCGTTCACCGTGACCCGGCCGGCGGCGCATGCCGCCGACGCCTTGGAGCGGGCGCGGAACATCCGCGACACCTGCAGCCACTTGTCGAGGCGGTTCAACGGTCCGGTTCCAGGCACCGAGCGCGCCGCGTCCATCGCGTGCTGCCGGCTCCCTTCATCGTAGTCCAAGGCGGTGCGTCTTCCGGATCCGCTGCACGTCGCGCTTCCCGACACCCGCCTCAGCAGCGAAACGTGGCCAGTCGGCGACGGCTTCGAGCACCTGGTCGATGACCCGCGCAGCTCGTGGCATCTTCAGCCCCGAAGTGTCCGCGAACCTGAGCAGGTCAGCCCGTTCGAAGCCGCGGCGCTTGCCCGCCAGGCTCATCTGATGTTGACCGGTCCAGGTGCCCAGCGGGTTGTAGGCGTACGTCACGTCGTACGCCGGCGACAGCCGCCATTCCCCGGCCCGGTTCATCAGAAACGAGGTGTTCTTGACGTGATCGTCCTGGTTCCGCGCAACGACGTTGAAGACGGCCCGACGATACTGCTCCTCGACCGCGACCATCCCGAGCCCCAGTTCGCGGATCGTCTCCATCGCCTGCTCGTACGAGTGTGCCCCGGCATCGTAGTAGTCGAAGTGCCGCAACGCCGCCAGGGACTGCATGTGCGTCTTGTTGCCGGCCGCATCCCGGTCGAACCGGCGGGTCATGAAGTGACTCCGTTCACCTTCGACTTCCAGGCGACACTCCAACATCTCGACTCCGGCGTCGCGGGCCATCAGGTGATACGCGTACTCGATCCGGCCGTAGCCCAAGGGATCCGCCAGCTCACGGTCGCGGTTGCCGGTGATGCCGTCGAACTTCAGGATCCAGTGCTCGAAGCCGGCCTTCGTGTCGACCTGGCCTGAGCGAAACTCTCCCGTATCCCGATTCCAGGCGAGCACCGCCTTCGCTCTGGCGCCGCCCGCGGATGTTCCTACGCGAAGGATGTCCTCGAGCGCCTCGGGGTCGTCAAGGCGACCGGACAGTCGATTCCGCTCGTCAAGGACGCGATTCGCGAGGTCGACGAGTCGAGCGATCTCGACTTCCTCACGCCGGTTTCCCATGCGCGCCGCAGGTTGGTACTCCAACGCCCCCATCCCACGGGTACCGACATAGCAGAGTCGGTCCACCGGGTTGAAGCTCTTGGGACTCCGTTCGTTCTGTGCCAGCCAGGCATCGATGAGCAAGTTGCCGAAACGGTCGGGCAACGAGTCCGCCACGAGGCCCGGCAAGCCCAAGAAGGATCGTCCGAGCGCCGGGAAGTCGTACGTCCCTTCGCGAACGGGCATCTCCAGCGGAGACACCTCGATGCCAGCCGACAGGAACGCGGGATCGTATTGAAAGACACCGACTCCCCGGCCGGCGTCCCAGACCACCGCACCGATGCGGCGGCCCCACAGGACCACGCTGCTGACTTCAATCATTCAGGTCCTCGGCCCACGACCACGGCTCCTTCGGCGGCCGACCCCTCCGGCGACGGGCACGCTGTCGTTCGCGACCGCCGGAGTCCGCGCGTTCGATGGGCCGGATCTCTCCCGACGGCACCGTGCTCAGCAGAGCCTCCGCCACGCCGAGCACGCTCGCGAGCCGCAGAAAACTGTCCAGGCTGCACGGATGGCCGGCCTCGATGCGACGAAGCGTTCGCAATCCGATTCCCGCCTCTTCGGCCAGAGCCTGCTGCGTGACGTTCCTCGCCAAACGCCGCTTCGCCAGACGACGCCCCAATTCGATCCGCAGGGCACGGGAAGTCAGGTTTCGACGCGGTGTAGCCTCGGCCATGAATCGCTCCTTCGTTCGCAACCCTTCCGCGAGCGAGTCCATAATGCCGCCAGCACGCCAAGATTGCAAGAGGCAATATACGGCCTACTAAAGCCATGAAATGCTATCTGTCGGCCTGATATGGCCTTTAACGATATCCGACTACGCCCAGCGGCATCCGTTGGAGCGCCAACCCTCCTGCGAGTAGCCCGGCCTCAGCGCCCGCCGCGCCGCGGCAGGTAGAGGTCGGTGATCGTCCCCTCGTAGGCCTCGGCGGCGAAGGCGACCGTCTCCGAGAGCGTCGGGTGCGGATGCACCGTGAGCGCGAGATCGGCCGCGTCCGCGTTCATCTCGATCGCCAGCGCCGCCTCGGCGATCAGGTCGCCCGCGTTCACGCCGACGATGCCGGCGCCGACGACCCGCCCGCTCGAGGAATCGAAGAGCAGCTTGGTCAAACCCTCGGGCCGTCCCAGCGTCAGCGCCCGGCCCGACGCGCCCCAGGGGAACACGCCCTTCTCGTAGGCCGTGCCGTTCTCCCGCGCCTCGGTCTCGGTGAGCCCCACCCAGGCCACCTCCGGGTCGGTGTACGCCACCGACGGGATGACCCGGGCCTCGAAGCCGCTCTTCTCACCCGCCGCCACTTCGGCCGCGACCTTGCCCTCGTGGGTCGCCTTGTGAGCCAGCATCGGGCCGGGCACCAGGTCGCCGATCGCGAAGATGTGCGGCACGTTGGTCCGCTGCTGGTCGTCGACCGGGACGAAGCCCTGCTCGTCGATCCGTACGCCCGCCGCCTCGGCGCCGAAACGGTCGCTGTTGGGACGGCGGCCGACCGCGACGAGGACCCGGGCGAACAGGCCGGAGCGCGACTCACCGCCGTCATCCTCCATGGACACCATGAGTCCGTTCTTCTGCGCCTTGACGCCGGTCACCCGGGTCGAGGTGTGAATACCCTCCAGGCGGCCCGCGAGGCGACGCTGGAGCGGACGAACCAGATCGCGATCGACGCCGGTCAGGAGCTGCGGCAACAGCTCGACGACCGTCACGCGGTATCCGAGCGCGGCGTAGACCGTCGCCATCTCGAGACCGATGATGCCCCCGCCGATCACGAGCAGCCTGCCGCCGGGATCGAAGTCGGGATCGAGCTCCAGCGCGTCCGTTGAATCCCACACCCGCGGATCGCCTTTCGGCAGGCCCGGGATCATCGCCGGACGCGAGCCCACGGCGACGATCGCCTGGCCGAAGGTCAGCGTGCGGCGGCCACCGTCGCCGTCCTCGACCTCGACTTCGTGGGGACCGACGAACCGGCCGTGGCCGCGCACGACCTCGACCTTCCGCCGCGCGGCGAGCTGAGCCAGGCCTCCCGTCAGCCGGCCGACGACTTCCTCCTTCCAGCCCAGCAGGCGCGCCCGGTCGATCTCGGGCTGCCCGAAGTCGATGCCATGGGCGGCGAACTCCGCCGCCTCGTCGATCACGCGGCCGGCATGCAGCAGGGCCTTTGAAGGAATGCAGCCGACGTTCAGGCACACGCCACCGAGGTTCGCGTGCGGCTCGACGAGCACGACCTGCCGCCCCAGATCGGCGGCGCGGAAGGCGGCGGTGTAGCCACCCGGACCGGCGCCCAGGACCAGGACCTCGGCGTCGACGTCTCGCGGCGCGGCAACAGCAGGGCCGACCGCTGCCACCGCTGCTTCAGGCGCCGCCGTCTCCTCCTCCGCGCCCGGCGCGGCCGGCTCCGCACCGGCCTCCTCGACCGCCGTCGCACCGGACGCCGGCGGCGGCGCATGCGGATGCCGCGGCCGCTCCGCCCGATGATCGGGGTGCGACTCGTCATCGGCGTCGAGCACGACGATCAGGTCCCCCTCCCCCACCTTGTCGCCGAGCGAGACGGCGACCTCCAGGACGACGCCGCAGTGGGGCGACGGCACCTCCATCGACGCCTTGTCGCTCTCGAGCGTGATCAGACCCGCGTCGACGTCGACGTGCTCGCCCGGCGAGACGAGGACCTCGACCACGTCGACGGAGTCGAAGTCGCCGATGTCGGGTACGACGATGCGGATCGGTTCGGCCATCTCGCCAGCGTCAGAGCACGACCCGGCGGATGTCCGAGAGCACCGAACACAGGTGGGTCGTGAAGCGCACCGCGTACGCGCCGTCGATCACCCGGTGGTCGTACGACAGCGAAACCGGCAGCATGAGCCGGGGCGCCAGACCCGCGCCGACGTAGACCGGCCGCCGCACGGAACGCGAAACGCCCAGGATGCCGACCTCCGGCGCGTTGACGATCGGCGTGAACGCGGTACCGCCGATTCCGCCGAGGCTCGAGATCGTGAAGGTCGCGCCCTGGATGTCTGCGGGCCGGAGCTTCCGCTCGCGCGCCCGGCCGCTGACTTCGGCGAGTTCGCCGGCCAGTTCGTACACGGTCTTTCGGTCCACGTCGCGCACCACGGGAACGACCAGGCCGTCCGGCGTGTCGACCGCGACGCCCAGGTGGAAGTAGCGCTTGAGAACCAGGGATTCTCCGTCGGGCGCGAGCGACGAGTTCATCTCCGGGAACTCGGCCAGGGACGCCGCGACCGCCTTCATCAGGAAAGCCAGCAGGGTGAGCCGGACACCGCGCTCCCGCCCCTCTTCCAGATGCGCCCGGCGGAACGCCTCCAGGTCCGTGATGTCCGCCTCGTCGTGCTGGGTCACGTGCGGGACGTTGAGCCAGCTCCGGTGGAGGCTTGCCGCGGACAGCTTGCGGATGCGGCCGAGCGGCTTCGACTCGACCGGCCCGAACTTCGAGAAGTCGATCTCCGGAACCGGCGGAATCCCGGCGCCGGCGACCTGCGGTCCGCGACCCGTCATCACCTCCTTGACGAAGCCCTCGACGTCCTCTCGCAGGATCCGTCCCTTCGCGCCGCTGCCGGAGACCCTGCGGAGATCGACGCCGAGAATCCGGGCGAAACGCCGAACGGCCGGGCTGGCGTGCGGCGGCGCGGAGGTCGCGGCCGGGGCGGCGGCCGCAGGGGGCGGCGGCCGGCGACCGGGCCGTGACGGTCGCGGTTCGGCGGCGGGCGCCGGTCCGGGCGCCTCCGCCGCAGCTCCTCCACCTGCCGAGACGGTCTCCACGGTCTCGGCTTCCGCAACCGCGTCCGCCGCCTCGATCGTCAGGATCAGATCGCCTTCGCCGACCTGGCCGCCGAGTTCCACCGCGATCTCGACCACGCGGCCCGCCGCCGGCGAGGGCACCTCCATCGACGCCTTGTCGCTCTCGAGCGTGATCAGGGACTGATCGACCGAGACCTCGTCGCCCACCCCCACCAGGACCTCGACAACATCGACGGAATCGAAGTCGCCGATGTCGGGAACGACGACGGAGAGGGTCTCGCTCACGCGGTGGCCGGGTTCGGTGCGTTCGGGTCGATGCCGTAGGCGGCGATCGCCCTGGCCGGCGCCTCGGAGTCGATCTCGCCGTTCTCGGCGAGGGAGGCCAGCGCGGCGACCACGATGTGCCGCCGGTCGACCTCGAAGAAGGCCCGCAACTGCTCCCGGGTGTCGCTGCGGCCGAAGCCATCCGTTCCGAGCGTCCGGTACGGACCCGGGACGAAGGCGCGGATCTGGTCCGTGAAGACCTTCATGTAGTCGCTCGCGGCGACCGTCACGCCGCCGCGCCCGGTCAGGCACTGGCGGACGTAGGACACCTTCTTCTCCTCGCCCGGATGGAGGCGGTTCCAGCGCTCCACTTCGATGCCGTCGCGCCGCAGCTCGTTGAAGCTGGTAGCCGACCAGACTTCGGCGGACACCTTCCAGTCCTCCTCCAGCATTTCGGCCGCGGCCTCCGCCTCGCGCAGGATCGCTCCCGAGGCCAGCAGGGTGGCCCGCTTCCGGTGACGCGAGCCGGGCCGGATCCGGTGCAGGCCGCGCCGGATGCCCTCTTCGGCGCCGGCCGGCATCCTGGGGTGCTCGTAGTTCTCGTTGAGCGTCGTCAGGTAGTAGAAGACCGGCTCCTCCTCGGCGTACATCCGCCGCAAACCGTCCTGGAGGATCACCGCGAGCTCGTAGGCGTAGGTCGGGTCGTAGGAGACGCAGTTCGGCACCGTCGAGGCGGCCAGGTGGCTGTGGCCGTCCTGGTGCTGGAGGCCCTCGCCGTTGAGCGTCGTCCGCCCTGACGTGCCGCCGATCAGGAAGCCCCGCGCCTGCATGTCCGCCGCGGCCCAGATCAGGTCGCCGACCCGCTGGAAGCCGAACATCGAGTAGAAGATGAAGAACGGGATCATGTGGAAGCCGTGGTTGGCGGCAGACGTTCCCGCCGCCATCCAGGAGCAGAGCGACCCGGCCTCGTTGATCCCCTCCTGGAGGATCTGACCGTCCCGCGCCTCCCTGTAGGGCGCGATCTTGTGCGCGTCGACCGGTTCGTAGAGCTGTCCGGTGGGGGCGTAGATGCCGAGTTGCCGGAACATGCCCTCCATGCCGAAGGTGCGCGCCTCGTCGGCGACGATCGGCACCAGGCGGTCGGAGATCGCGGGATTCCGCGTGAGCAGCGTGAACAGGCGCACGAACGCCATCGTGGTCGAGAACTGGCGCCCGCGGCTCGAACGCAGCAGGGCGTCGAAGGCATCCAGATCGGGCACGTCGAGCGATGTCGCGGCAACGGTCCGCGCCGGCAGGTAGCCGCCCAGCGCCTCGCGGCGCTCCTTCAGGTAGCGGATCTCGGGACTGTCCTCCGGCGGCCGGTAGAACGGCGTCTCTTCCAGGTCCTCGTCGGAGACCGGGATGTCCAGCCGGTCCCGGAAGCCCATCAACGCCCGCAGGCCCATCTTCTTCTGCTGGTGGGTGATGTTCATCCCCTCGCCGGCCTCGCCCATGCCGTAGCCCTTGACCGTCTTCGCCAGGATGACCGTCGGCTGCCCGGTGTGCTTCACGGCCGCCGCGTAGGCGGCGTAGATCTTGTGCGGGTCGTGGCCGCCGCGGTTCAGCCGCCAGATGTCCTCGTCGGACAGGTGGGCCACCATCGCCTTGAGTTCCGGGTACTTGCCAAAGAAGTGCTCGCGCACGAAGCCGCCGTCCTGGCTCGCCTTGTACGCCTGGTACTCCCCGTCGACCGCCTCCTCCATGCGCCGCCGCAGCAGCCCGTGGCGGTCGCGAGCCAGCAGCGGATCCCAGTACGAACCCCAGACCAGCTTGATCACGTTCCAGCCGGCGCCCCGGAACACCGCCTCGAGTTCCTGGATGATCTTGCCGTTGCCCCGGACCGGGCCGTCCAGCCGCTGCAGGTTGCAGTTGACGACGAAGATCAGGTTGTCCAGCTTCTCCCGGGTGGCCAGGGAGATCGATCCGAGGGACTCCGGCTCATCCATCTCGCCGTCGCCCATGAAGGCCCAGACCTTGCGGCCCTCGGTGTCGACCAGGCCGCGGTTGTGCAGGTACTTCATGAACCGGGCCTGGAAGATCGCCATCAGCGGCCCGAGTCCCATCGACACGGTCGGGTACTGCCAGAAGCCGGGCATCAGCCAGGGATGCGGATAGGACGACAGCCCGCCCGGCCGCGCCTCGCGGCGGAAACGGAGCAGCTCCTCTTCGCTCAGCCGGCCCTCCAGGAAGGCGCGGGCGTAGATGCCCGGCGAGGAGTGGCCCTGGATCATGACCAGGTCGCCGCCCCGGTCCTCCGAGGGAGCGCGGAAGAAGTGGTTGAAGCCCACGTCGTAGAGCGTCGCGGCGGAAGCGAAGGACGCAATGTGCCCGCCCAACCCCTCGTAGTCGTGGTTGGCGCGCACGACCATCGCCATCGCGTTCCAGCGGATGATGCTGCGGATCCGCCACTCGAGTTCCGCGTCGCCCGGCAGCGGCTCCTGCGCCCTGACCGGGATCGTGTTCAGGTAGGCGGTGGTCGCCTTGTACGGCAGATAGGCGCCGGAGCGGCGAGCCTGATCGACGAGGGCTTCGAGCAGGAAGTGGGCGCGCTCCGGCCCCTCGCGGTCCATGACCGCTTCCAGAGCCTCCAGCCACTCGGCGGTTTCCGCCGGATCGATGTCCTGGCGCACCGTGCCCGCCCTGAGCCTGTTTGTGGGATCCATGTCCATCTCGATGTGAACCGAAGCACTTGGATTCTATTCGCCCGACCGGGCCGGGCCGCCGCGCGACGCCGGCCGGAAACGCGCGAAGCCCGACGGCTGCTATCGTGGCCCACACGCTGGGTGCGGCTGAAACGACAGCCTGAGATCGTGCTGGCCCGCGGGCCTGTGCACGGGAAGCCTTCGAACCTGAAACGGTTGACACCGACGTAGGGAATGCAGCCATGACGATTGCCGACCGAATCCCGCAGAGCGCGGCGCCCCTGCTGAGCCGCGAGCCCCTCCCCAACTCCCGCAAGGTCTACGTCGAGGGCTCGGATCCATCGATCCGCGTCCCCATGCGCGAGATCAGCCAGTCGCCGACGACCGCCGGCGCGGGACCGTCCGCCGCGAGCGGTCTGACCGCCCTGGGGCCGAGAGAGGAAAACCCGCCGGTCGTTGTCTACGACACATCGGGGCCGTACACGGACCCGGCCGTCGAGATCGACGTTCGCCGCGGGCTGGAACCGCTCCGCCGCCCCTGGATCGAAGCGAGGGGCGATGTCGATGAGCTGGATGGCGTCTCATCGAGCTACGGACGCGAGCGCGCCGTGAACCCCCGGCTCGACCGGGTGCGTTTCGTCGGCGGACGCCGGCCTCTCCGAGCCAAAGCCGGCGCCCGCGTGACGCAGATGCACTACGCGAAGCGCGGCGAGATCACGCCCGAGATGGAGTACATCGCGATCCGCGAGAACCAGCGCCGCGAGCGGATCGCCGCCGAGATCGCCGCCCAGCACGCCGGCGAGAGCTTCGGCGCCGCGATCCCGCGAACGATCACCCCCGAGTTCGTGCGCTCCGAGGTCGACCGCGGCCGCGCGATCATTCCCGCGAACATCAACCATCCCGAACTCGAACCGATGGCGATCGGCCGCAACTTCCTGGTCAAGATCAACGCGAACATCGGCAACTCGGCCGTCACCTCCTCGATCGAGGAGGAGGTCGAGAAGATGGTCTGGGCGATTCGCTGGGGTTCCGACACGGTGATGGACCTCTCCACCGGCCGCAACATCCACGAAACCCGGGAGTGGATCCTGCGCAACTCGCCGGTGCCGATCGGCACCGTGCCGATCTACCAGGCCCTGGAGAAGGTCGACGGCCGGCCCGAGGAACTGACCTGGGAGATGTTCCGGGACACCCTGATCGAGCAGGCGGAACAGGGGGTCGACTACTTCACGATCCACGCCGGCGTGCTGCTGCGCTATGTGCCGCTGACGGCGAAGCGGCGCACCGGCATCGTCAGCCGCGGCGGCTCGATCATGGCCAAGTGGTGCCTCTCCCACCACCAGGAGAGCTTCCTCTACACCCACTGGAACGACATCTGCGAGATCATGGCCGCCTACGACGTCTCCTTCTCGATCGGCGACGGCCTCCGCCCAGGCTCGATCGAGGACGCGAACGACGAGGCTCAGTTCGCCGAACTGAAGACCCAGGGCGAGCTGACCCGCCGCGCCTGGGAGTTCGACGTCCAGGTGATGAACGAGGGCCCCGGTCACGTGCCGATGCACATGATCAAGGAGAACATGGACAAGCAGCTCGAGTGGTGCGACGAGGCGCCCTTCTACACCCTCGGGCCGCTGACTACCGACATCGCCCCCGGCTACGACCACATCACCTCCGGCATCGGCGCGGCGATGATCGGCTGGTTCGGCACGGCGATGCTCTGCTACGTCACGCCGAAGGAACACCTCGGCCTGCCCAACCGCGAGAACGTCCGCGAAGGCGTGATCACCTACAAGATCGCCGCCCACGCCGCCGACCTGGCGAAGGGCCACCCCGGCGCCCAGGCGCGCGACAACGCGGTCTCCAAGGCCCGCTTCGAGTTCCGCTGGGAGGACCAGTTCAACCTCTCGCTCGACCCGGAACGGGCCCGTGCTTTCCACGACGAGACCCTGCCCCAGGAGGGCGCCAAGGTCGCCCACTTCTGCTCCATGTGCGGCCCCAAGTTCTGCTCGATGGAGATCACCCAGCAGATCCGCGACTACGCCGCGGAGAAGGGGATGGACGACGCGGAAGCCGTCGCCGCCGGATTGAGGGAGAAAGCCGGGGAGTTCAAGAAGGCCGGCGGCGAGGTGTACCTGCCGGCGAAGTAGGCCGCCTGCGCTATAACATGCGCCGCCGATGACGGAAAGTCGACAGGAGAAGTTCTCGGGGACCAGGGAGGTCGCCGAGCGCCTCAGCTTCGACCTCGCTCCCCTGCAGCGCTACCTCGAAGAACACGTCGAGGGGTTCTCGGGCGACCTTCAGGTCCAGCAGTTCAAGGGCGGCCAGTCCTGTCCCACTTACCTGCTGAAGGCCGGCGGAAAGAGCTACGTGCTGCGTCGCAAGCCGCCGGGGAAGCTCCTGCCTTCGGCGCACGCCGTGGACCGGGAGTACCGGGTGATGACCGCGCTTCGCGACACGAACGTGCCGGTGCCGCGCACCTACTGCCTATGCACCGACGAGTCGATCGTCGGCACGATGTTCTTCGTGATGGAGCACGTGAAGGGCCGGATCCTCTGGGAGGCGCTGCTGCCGGGCATGGAGCCGGCCGAGCGGTTCGCGATCTACGACGCGATGAACCGGACGCTGGCCCGCCTGCACGCGGTGGACTACGAGGCCGTGGGACTTGAGACCTACGGCAAGCCGGGCAACTACTTCGCGCGGCAGATCCACCGCTGGACGAAGCAGTACCTGGCTTCCGAGACCCGGGACATCCCGGCGATGAACGCGCTGATCGAGTGGCTGCCGGCGAACATCCCGGACGGCGACGAGACGACGATCGTCCACGGCGACTTCCGCCTCGACAACATGATCCTGCATCCGGAACGTGCCGAGGTGATCGCCATCCTCGACTGGGAGCTCGGCACCCTGGGCCATCCCCTCGCCGACTTCAGCTACCACACGATGCAGTGGGAGATCCCGAAGGACAAGGGCGGGCTCAAGGGCCGCGACCTCGAAGCGCTCGGCATCCCGGGCCTCGAGCAGTACCGCGACGCCTACTGCAGGCGGACCGGCCGCGACGGCATCCCGCACTGGAACTTCTACCTCGCCTACAACCTGTTCCGGAGTGCGGGCATTGCCCAGGGCATCGCCGGCCGGGTGCGCGACGGCACGGCCGCGAGCGCCCACGCGAAGGAGGTCGGAGAATCCGTACCGAGGACGGCGGGATTGGCCTGGGACGTCGCACAGCGGGCCTGAACCCCGCGACCGCTTCCTCCGTACAAGACAGCGGCCCTCATGGACTGGACCGCTATCCGGCTGCTCTATCTGAGCGAACTCCGCTCCGCCCTGCGGGAGCGATCGGTCCTGATCAACGGGATCCTGATCCCGCTCCTTATGTACCCGCTGATGATGTGGGTCATGTTCTCGGGCATCCTCTTCGTCACGGCGCGCTTCGAGAGCTTCGCCTCGCGGGTCGAGATCGCGGGCCTGCCGGCCGAGCACCGGAACCTGCTCGAACGGCTCGAGGAAGACGAGGGACGGATCGAGATCACGGAGGTCGAGGCGCCGCCCGCCGGTGACGCCGCCGCCTACCGTGAGGAAGTCGAGAACCGCCTGCTGGCCGGCGAGCTCGACGCCGCCCTGATCTTCGAAACCACGGTCCATCCTCCGGGCAACGCCGCGGTCTCGCTGCTGAGCAACGGCTCGAGCGACCAGTCGCAGGCCGCCCGAGGACGCCTGGAAAGGGCGCTCTCGGCGGAACGATCGGCCTGGCTGGGCCGGATCGCCGAACGGCACGGCCTCGACGGCACCGAGTGGCAGGTCTTCGACGTGCGCTCGAACAACCTAGCCACCGGTCGCCAGATGGGGCAGTTCGTGTTGGGGATGATGATCCCGCTCTTCTTCGTCTTGATGATCGCGAACGGCTGCGTCTACCCGGCAATCGATTCAACCGCCGGCGAGCGCGAGCGAAACACCTGGGAGACCACGAGCACGCTCGCCACCCGGCGCATTCACATCGTCACCGCGAAGTACTTCTACGTCGCGACGATGGGCATCGTCGCCGGAGCCCTCAACGCGGCCGCCATGGTCGTGTCCTTCCGTTCCTTCCTCGGACCGCTCCTCGCCCGAATCGGGGGCGGAGACGGAAGCGGCTTCGCCTTCGAGCTGCCTCTGACCTCGCTGCCGGTCCTGCTGCTCACCGCTGTCCTGCTCGGGGCTCTCGTCGCCGCCGCGATGATGATCCTCGCCGCCTTCGCCCGCACCTTCAAGGAAGGCCAGTCCATGGTCACGCCGGTGATCCTGCTGGTCCTCCTCCCGGTCCTGCTGCTGAACGACCCGAGCATGTCGTTCACCCCGGCGCTGGCCGGCATCCCGATCGCCAACGTCGTCCTGCTACTGCGCCAGGCGATCGCCGGCAACGTGCTCTGGCTGCAGCTCGGAATCACGGTGCTTGCCAACAGCGCCGCGATCGCCGCCTGCCTGTGGCTCGCCTCGCGCGTCCTGCGAGTCGAGGAAATCGCCACCGGCTCCTTCGAAGGCAACTTCTTCCAGTTCCTGCGCCAGCAACTTCGCCCAGCGGGAGGTAAGCCGTGAGCACCGTCCAGGTCGAGGTCCAGGGCCTCTCCAAGAACTTCTTCGACCAGTCCCGGGGCGCAGTCCACGCCGTCCAGCAGGTGGACTTCGACTGCCGGAGCGGTGAGATCTTCGGCCTCCTCGGCGCCAACGGGGCGGGCAAGACAACCACGTTGCGGATGATCTCGACCGTGCTCCAGCCCACCTCCGGAACGGCCCGCGTACTCGGGCACGACGTGGTGAGCGATCCGGTGGAAGTCCGCCGCCACCTCGGCTTCTACTCCGCGAGCACCGCGCTCTACCCTCGGCTGACCGCCCGCGAGACCCTGACCCTGTTCGCGCGGGTCAACAAGTATCCGGCCGAACGCACGAAGAGCCGGGTCGAGGAGATGATCGAGCGCTTCGGCCTCGGGGAGTACGCCGGAGTGCGCACGGAAAAGCTCTCGAGCGGCATGAAGCAGAAGGTTTCCATCGCGCGCACGGTCGTCCACGACCCGCCGGTGCTCATCTTCGACGAGCCGACGGTCGGCCTCGACGTGCTGAACGCGCTCGACCTGCAGAAGGCGATCCAGGAACTGCGCGAGGACGGCAAGGCGATCCTGTTCTCGACCCACATCATGAGCGAGGCAGAACGTCTCTGCGACCGGATCGCGATCATCGACAAGGGGCGGATCCGCGCCTGCGACGACCTCGAAGGACTGCGGGCGGCGACATCACGGCACTACCTCGAGGACATCTTCGTCGACTACGTCACCGGCAACGCAGACTCCTAGCGCCGGATGAACCGCCGCACCGTCAGCGCCCTGGTCGGCAACGATCTGCGCCAGCTCGCCCGGAACCCCCGGGTGCTGGTGTTCGCCGTCGCACTGCCGCTCGTGGTCTGGCCGCTCATGTGGTTCCTGACCTCCCTGACGACGGAGCGGCGGCAGGAGCGGATCGAGAGTCGCACGTACAGGTACGCCGTGGCCGAGGACCCGGCGGCCACCGATGGCACCGCCGACACGAGAGCATGGCTCGAACAGGCCCTGGCCGTCGTCGGCGAAGAGGGCCAGGCAGCCGACACGGACACGCCGGACGGTCCGGCGGTTCGCTTCGAGCGGGTCGCGGCGCCGGAGGACGTCGCGACCGCGCTCGAAGAAGAGCGTCTCCACGTCCACCTGGCCTGGGACACGGAAGCCGAAGGCGAGGGCCCGCGCATCGTCCTCTCGTACCGCGCGGACCTCGACGCCTCGGACTCCGCCGAGGGCTTCCTGAGGCGCGCGCTCGAACGCACCCGCGTAGAGGTCCGCGAACGCCGGCTCGCCGCCGCCGGTTTCGAGACGCCGCCCGGCGACCTGCTGCCGATTGAGCGGATCGAGACCGCGAGCGAAGAACAGACCTCCGGACTCCTCCTGGGCCGCGTTCTGACCGCGATCATCGTGATGATGATGCTCACGGGCGGCTCGATCGTCGCGACGGACGCGCTAGCCGGCGAGAAGGAACGCGGCACGCTCGAAACCCTGCTGACGACGGCCGCCAGCCGGGTCGAGATCGTGACCGCGAAGAACCTGTCGATCCTGGCCGTCGCCTTCGCCACCAGCGTGCTCAACATCGCGAACATCGTCGTCTGGATGCAACTCGACGTGATCCCGGCGCCGGCGGGCCTGAAGCTGGTCATTCCGGTCGGCGCGGCATTCCTGTTGCTGTTCCTGTACGCGCCGGCGGCCCTGCTCCTCTCCAGCAGCCTGCTGCTCGTCTCGGGCCGGTCGAAGACCTACAAGGAAGCGCAGTTGCTGTTCGCGCCCGTGATGCTCGTGGCCCTGGCCGTGGCCGCGATTCCCGTACTGCCCGGTGTCGCGCTGCGCAGCGCGATCGTCGTCGTGCCGATCGCCAACCTCGGTGTAGCCGCCAGAGAGATCCTGACGGCGCAGTACGACTGGCCACTGATCGCCGCCGCCTGGGCGGTGACCGCCGCTGCCGCCGCCGTTCTCGCCCGGGCCTCGGTACGCGCGCTCTCGGCGGAGAAGCTGATCACGGCCAGCGACATGGACGCCGCCGACCTCACCGGAGGCCCCGCCCTCTTCCCGCGGCGCGTCGGGCGCTGGTTCGCCCTCCTCTGGGCGTTGCTCCTGGTCTGGCAACTGAACGTCGGAGGCGGCGTCGACAGCCGCCTGCTGATCGCGATCAACATGGCGATCTTCGGCGCCGCGGCGTGGCTCATGATCGCCAGCTACCGATTGCCCATCCGCGAGACCCTGTCGCTCAGGGCGCCACCTCCGGCGGCCTGGCTGGGCGTCCTGATCGGCGTACCGGCAGGCCTGGTCCTGGCCGACGGGGTCGTCCGACTCGCCAGCCTGGCGATGCCCATTCCGGAGGAGTGGATCGAAGCGATGGCGGAGGCGTTCGGCGCGGACATCCCGGTCTGGCAGATGCTCTTCTTCTTCGCCATCCTCCCGGGCCTCTTCGAGGAGATCGCCTTCCGCGGCGTCCTGCTCCACGGTCTGAAGGGCCGGTTCAGACCCGTCCAGCTCGTGCTCGTCGCAGGCATCGCCTTCGGCTTCTTCCACGTCGACCTGTTCCGCATTCCGGGGACGTCCCTTCTCGGCGTCCTCCTGGTGATCGCCGTCCTTCGCTCCGGCTCGATCTACCCCGCCATGGCCTGGCACGCCCTGCACAACGCCCTGGCCCTCGGCAGCGCACGGGTCGAGCAGATCCGGCTTCCGGACCAGCCGACTTGGTGGCACTACGTCCTGGCCGTCCTGGCGATCCTTGTCGCCTTCCGGTTGATGGGCCCGTCGAAGCGGAGCTACTTCAGTTGACCCAGGGACCGCGGCGAACGCGGTCGTCATCCTTCGGCTTCTTGCCGCCGGGAACGACGCGGAAGCGGCGGCGGCCACGGTTCAGCTTCTGCTTGACGTACCAACGCTCGTAGCGGAGCCGCATCTCGCGCATCAGGCCCTTCGTGCGCCCGGGCCGCAGCAGGGCGAACACGGCGGCAATCGCGGTGCACACGCCAAGGAAGCCGGCAAGATCCGTGGTCGCCAGGAAGCCCACCCAGGCGAACGCGATCTCGATCCAGATGAACCACTTCGCGCGGATCGGCAGGACGAAGAAGAGCATGATCGTCGCATTGCCGCGGACCAGGGCGAAGGCAGCGATGACGATCGCCAGCAACATCCGCTGGCCCTGCATCAGCACGAAGGCGCTGCCACCCGCGCCGAGCAGGATCTGCACCAGGCAGGCGACGACGGCCGCTGCACCCGCCGACATCCACAGCAGGTTCCAGAAGCGCTGGCGGCCTAGGGCCCACCGCAGATCGTTCGCGAACATGTAGAAGATCAGCAACTCCAGCAGAAACCAGATCGACGGCCCGCCCCAACCGGCGGCCGGATAGGTCAGCAGCTGCCAGACCATCCCCTGCTGCCAAACGGAGCTCGACAGCCGCATCAAAGCCGGCACGAAGGCCAGCCCGGGCAGGAACTGCATCGAGAAGGTGACGAACAGCACCCCCACCAGCAGCAGCAGGTCGCGCGCGTGTGGGCCCGACAGGCCGCCGAAGCTAACCCTGCGCGCGGTTGGTCCTCCACCCATCGTCATCGTGGGCGTGACCTTATCTAGGGAAGGACCCGAAGACCTTCCAGCTCCGCCGCGGCCGAAAGGCGCTCGTCGAGACAGACGAACGGCAGCGCGCCGCCGAACTGATTCTGGATGAGCAGGGCTGCCCCGAGCTGGCCGGCGTCGGCGGCCCGCAGCGAGTGACGCGCCAGCAGAAGATCCGCCAAGGAGCGAACCGCGAGCACGTCCGTCACTTCATCCCAACTGGCAGCGAGCGCATTGAACCGTTCGAAAACCTGCCGTCGCTCTGAGCGCGCAAGAACCCCCTCGCGAGCGCGCCTCTCGATGGCGCTGACGACTTCCGTGCGTGTCCAGGCCCAAGTGACAATGCCATCGTCCTCGGAGAGCCATTCACGAACCCGCCGGCTCTCCCGCTCGGCGAGAAACAGCGGAACGAGAGCCGATGCATCCCAGTACCTCACGCCAACTCGGACTCAAAAGCGGTCGGTACGGTCCTCGGCCAGCGCCTCGGAGATTCTCGCGTCGAGTGCGAGCGGCGGCTCATCGAGGATTCGGGCCGCGCCCCCGTTGCCCGGACGAACCACGCCGGCACTGACGAGGTGCGTCCGCAGATCGTCGTCGTCCTTTACGGCCGGCGCCACCAGCCTGGCCACGGGCTTCCCACGATCGAGCACCTGAACCTCGCCGCCCCGGCGGACTTCGCGCAGGTAGCGGGAGAGGTTCGTCTTCAGATCGGAGATGGACACTGCCGTCATGAGGACCAATATAGTCTCTTCTCCGAGACCAGACAAGTCTTGACCTCTTCGGGCCGCGCGCCGACACCCCCGAACGCCGTCTGTATCATCCGTCGGGAGCGCGGCCAGCCGCCTCAGTTCACAACCCGACGGAGACCCAGGATGGATCGCGAAGCCGCATGGAAGACCGTTCAGGAGTTCGTCAAGGCGCCCGGACTGCAGAAACACATGCTGGCAGTCGAAGCCGCGATGCGCTGGTACGCCGAACAGCTCGACGGCGACCCGGACGCCTGGGGCCTCGCCGGACTCCTTCACGACTTCGACTGGGAGATCCACCCCACGCTCGAGCAGCACCCTGCCGACGGCGCCGCGATTCTCCGCGAGCGAGGCCTGGACGAGGACATCATCCGCACGATCCTCTCCCACAACACGGAGGGCACCGGGGTCGAGCGCGAGACCTCGCGCGACTACGCGCTGCTGGCCTGCGACGAGATCACGGGGCTCATCAGCGCCGCCGCGCTGATCCGCCCAAGCAAGGACGTGCGTGACGTGCCGCTCAAGTCCGTCCGCAAGCGCTGGAAGCAGCGAGCCTTCGCCGCCGGCGTCGACCGCGAGCACGTCGAAGAAGTCACCGCCGACTTCAGCCGCGAGTGCTTCGACGGCGGGCTCGAACTCTGGCAGCACGCCGGCAACGTGCTGGCGTCGATGCAGGGCATCGCCGCGGAACTCGAACTCGACGGCCGCCTGGCGAAGTGATCTTCCTGGCTCTGTCCGCATTACTCGCGGGGGCCGCGGCGGCGCAACAGGACACCGCCCGACCGAACGTCCTCTGGATCGACATCGACGACCAGTCGCCCTGGTACTCGAGCTACGGGCACGACCTCGTCGACACGCCCAACATCGACGCGTTGGCGCGACAGGGCGTGCTGTTCGAGCGGGCGTACGCGCCGACGCCGGTGTGCAGCCCGACCCGTTCCTCGCTGATCACGGGCAGCTACGCCATTCGGATCGGGGCGCACGACCATCGTTCGGGGCGGGTTCCGGGCTACCGGATCCATCTGCCCGAAGGAGTCGTGACCGTTCCCGAACTGTTCCGGGCCGCGGGCTACGAGACCTACAACGCCAGCAAGGACGACTTCAACTTCACCTACGACCGCACGAAGCTCTACACGATCGGCGCCGAGCCGTCGGAGATCCCGTCCTGGAAGGGGCCGTCGGGAGCCGGACACTGGCGCGACGTGTCGGAAGGCAAGCCGTTCTTCGGGCACACGAAGGTGGCCGGCGGCAAGGCCGTCGCGAAAATCGCCGAGGAAGTGAAGGCGCTTGGCCTTGCGCCCGTGGATCCGGCGGATGTGCCGGTGCCGGCCCAGTATCCCGACATTCCCCAGGTGCGCCGGCACATCGCCAACCACTACAACTCGATCCTGCGCACCGACCACGAAGTCGGCGAGCTGTTAGCGCAGCTCAAGGCCGACGGACTCTGGGAGAGCACCATCGTGGTGCTCTTCTCCGACCACGGCTCGGATCTGCCCCGGAGCAAGGAGTTCTCCTACGACGAAGGCCTGCGGATCCCGCTGATCGTCGTCGCGCCCGGACTTCCGGAGGTCGTGAAGCCGGGGACGCGACGGGTCGATCTCGTCAACCTGATGGACATCGCCGCCACATCGCTGGCGCTCGCCGGCCTCGACGTGCCGGCGTTCATGGACGCGAAGGACATCTTCGCTCCGGACTACCGCCGCGACCATGTGTTCACCTCGGCCGACCGGATGTCGAACGTCATCGACCGGGTCCGATCCGTGGTGGGGCCGCGTTTCCACTACGTCAGGAACTTCATGCTGGACAGGCCGCTCATCAACTGGGGCCATCGGGAGATGATCGACCTCGCCCGCGATCCGGATGACAGCAGTTTCCTGACGATCCGGCGACTGGCCGAGGAAGGCAGGCTGACGCCCGCCCAGGCCGCGCCCTACGGACAACGCGTGGCCGAAGAGCTCTACGATCTCGAGAACGATCCGGACGAAGTGGTCAACCTGGCCGAAGATCCCGCCCATGCCGGCGTGCTGAACGAGATGCGCGAAGCGCTCGCAGGCTGGATCGAAGACACCGGCGATAGGGGCCAGTACGCCAGGTCCCAGGCCGCGATGGACGAGATCACTGAGCGCTTCGGCAGGGACTGGCTTCGAAGCCCCGAGTTCCGCGATCTACCGTAGGGGAGAACCGCCCTATGTCCTGGCCGGGTACCGGCTCTCCACGTACTCCCCGACAATCCGCGTGAACTGCTCGGACAGTTCAGCCGCCGTGCCCCGCAACGTCGTGAACTGCCGGCCGTCGACGTAGACCGGACAGGTCGGCGCCTCGCCGGTGCCGGGTAGCGAGATGCCGATGTCGGCGGCCTTCGACTCGCCGGGACCGTTCACGACGCAGCCCATCACGGCGAGCTTCAGTTCCTCGACGCCGTCGTAGCGGCGGCGCCACTCGGGCATGTTCGCGTCGATGAAGTCCTCGACCTGGAGCGCCAGTTCCTGGAAGGTGGTGCTCGTCGTGCGGCCGCAGCCGGGGCACGCCGTGACGCTCGGCGCGAAGGCGCGGAGCCCCAGGGCCTGCAGCAGTTCCCGGCAGGCGTGGACCTCCTCGCGGCGGTCGCCGCCCGGCCGCGGGGTCAGGGACGTACGGATCGTGTCGCCGATGCCCTCCGTCAGCAAGACCGACATCGCCGACGACGACCACACCAGACCCTTGAGCCCCATGCCGGCCTCGGTCAGACCGAGGTGTAGCGGTTGCCGGGTGCGGCCCGCGAGGTTCCGGTAGACCTCGATCAGGTCCCTGGGCGAGGAGACCTTGCAGGAGATGACGATCTGCTCCTCCGTCAGGCCGCAGTCGAGCGCCAGCTCCGTCGAACGGAGCGCCGACAGCACCATGCACTCGCCGACGATCTCCTCCGAGGTCTTGCCGAGGTCGCGTTCCGTGTTCTCCTCCATCTTCGACACGAGCAGATCCTGGTCGAGCGAGCCGCCATTGACGCCGATCCGCACCGGCTTGCCGAGCCTCCGGGCCACCTCGCAGATCGCCGCGAACTGAGGATCGCGCCGGCCGCCGCGGCCGACGTTGCCCGGGTTGATCCGCAGCTTCGCGAGCGCCCGCGCACAGGCCGGGTGCCGCTCGAGGAGCACGTGGCCGTTGTAGTGAAGGTCGCCGACCAGGGGCACGTCGCAGCCCTCCGCGTCGAGCCGGGCCCGAATCTCCGGCACGGCGACCGCCGCCGCGTCGACGTTGACCGTGATCCGGACAAGTTCCGAACCGGCTTCGGCCAATGCCAGCGCCTGCTCCGTCGTGGCGTCGGCGTCCGCGGTGTCCGTGCTCGTCATCGACTGCACGACGACCGGCGAGCCGCCTCCGACGACCACGCCGCCGATGTCGACCGGGTGGGTCGTGTCGCGGTGGTTCTCCGGCTCTGTAACCGCCATGACGGAGGCAGGCTAGCAGTCAGCGAGCCGAGCAGAGGCTGCCAGCGACCGCCCGGGAAGCTGCATGCAGGACGGCGGCAAGGCAACAGGTAGCATCGCCGTCCATGTCCGAGCGCGACCCGGCTGCACCCGTACCAGATCGGTCCGAGGAACCAGGCGGCCCCTCATCCTCGGACGCGACTTCCCGTTCCGGCCAGGGTGAGCCGCGTCTAAGCCTCGTCGCCGGCATCCTCTCCATTGCCGGCCTGAGCAGCCTCGCCCTGGCGCAGCCGGTCTACGACCTCCTGAGGCAGGCGCCCGAGTTCTTCGCGATCCGCAACCTCTACATGGGCGATCTTCTCGCCCTGGTCGTCGTGGTCGCCGTGGCTCCGACGCTGGTGCTCTGCGCCCCCGCCATCGCGGTGCGGTTCCTCCGCCCCTCGTGGACACGGGCCGCGATCGCGGTTCCGGTCGGCCTGCTCGCGGGCACGATCGGGCTGCAGGCCGCACGAGGTCTGCCCGCTCCCGCCGCCGTAACGATCGCAGTGGCAGCAGGCGCCATCGCCGTGTGGGCCTACCTCCGATTCCGCGCCGTGCGTTCCTTCGCTCTACTGCTCTTCGGGGCGGCCGTCCTGGTGCCCGCACTTCTCATGCTTGACGGTCGGGTTCGACGAAGCGCGTCCGGCCCCAGCCAGGCGATCCCGGCCAACCTCGCAGATACCGGAGCCCGCGCGCCGATCGTGCTGATCATCTTCGACGAGTGGTCGCTCGTATCCATCCTGGACGCCGATGGTGCGATCGACCGGCAGCGACTTCCCAATCTGGCGCGCCTGGCCGATCGGGCCACCTGGTATCCGAACGCCACCGCCGCAGCCGACGTCTCCGAACTCGCGGTTCCGGCGATGCTCACCGGCCAGCGAGCCGAGCAGGGCCGGCTTCCCACGCTCGCCGAGCAGCCGGTCAACCTGTTCACGGTGCTCGCTCCGAGCCACGACATCTACGCGATCGAGCCGATCACCTCCCTTTGCCCGCCTGAACTGAACCTCCTGGCCGGCGAACGCGCTCCGTGGGGCGAGCGCCTGAGCCTGCTGATCTCCGACCTCACGATCGTCTGGCTCAATCAGACGCTGCCCGCCGTCTGGACTCAGCGACTGCCGGAAATCACGCAGACCTGGAGCGGCTTCGGCCAGGAACTGGCGTCCGCACTAGCGGAACCGGCGGCTGACAAGCCGGTGCAGCGCGCACTCCGCCACCTTCGCGAGGCGGATCGGGCGGCCGAGTTCCGCCGGTTCGGCGACTCGATCACGCCGACAGCCGAACGCCCGGGCTTCTACTTCCTGCACTCCCTGCTGCCTCACCTCCCCTGGGAGTACCTGCCGTCGGGACGCACTTACCGCGTCACCCGGAACCGCGTCCACGGACTCCAGCGGGAGTTGTGGACGACCGAGTCCTGGCCAGTTCACCACCACTACAAGCGCTATCTGCTCCAGGTGCAGTTCGTCGACCGCCTGATCGGCGAGTTGATCGAAGAACTGGAGGCCCTCGACCTGTTCGACGAGAGTCTGATCGCCCTGACCGCAGATCACGGCGTGGCCTTCGAGCCCGGCAAGTCCCGCCGGCTGCTCGATGTGAACGATCCGACCGGAAAGCAGCCGCTCGACCTCGCCGCGATCCCTCTCATCATCAAGGCGCCGTTTCAGAGTGAGGCGGTGGTCGACGAGGCTCCCGTTTCCCTGGTCGAGCTGACGCCGCGGCTGCTCGAAATGGCGGGCGCCGACCCGAGCACCGTGCCCCAGCCGCAGGATCCCGGAACGCTTCCGCTGATCGGCAAGTACGCCGCCAATGTCGAGCTGCCGGGCGACCGGGAGCCCTGGCGGCGCGAGCGCTTGGCGGAGCAGGCCGCACTGCTGGGAGAAGCGAACGATCCAATCGCGATCGGCGCGGTCCCCGGTCTCCACGGCCTCAGGATCTCTGATCTGCAGCGTCGCGACAGCGAGATCGGCATTCGGCTCGAAGCCCCCGAGCGCTGGGACAACGTCGATACCGGAGGACGCCGGCTTCCAGCTCTCGTGCAGGGAATCCTCGTCGGCCCCGAGTCCCTTCTCGAACGCGCTGCCGCCCTGGCCCTGAACGGCGTCATCGCGACGACCGTTCGCCCCCACCAGACCAACGCCGGCGACATCCGGTTCACGGCGCTGCTGCCGGAGCATCTCTTCCGACCCGGGCTCAACCACATCGATGTCTTCCTCATCTCGAAAGAGGGCGATTCCCAGGAACTCGAGCACGTGCAAGGCGCTCCCAGCTTCGTCTACGAGATCGCCTGGGGGGCGCCAGGAAGCCGGGACGACGCCCTGGTGCGCCGGTCCAGGAGTGCCATCGACGCGGCCGAGGTGCGAATCCCAGTACAGCGGCGAAGAGCGAACGGTGTGATCGGTTACCTTGAGGGCGCGCACCGCGCCAACGCCACGATTCATGGCTGGGCCGCGGATCTCGGCGATCCCGGGAGCACTCTGGAGGTCGTTGCCTTCCTCGATGGAAGCCAGTTCTGGGCCGGTTCTACGGACGTCGAACGAGAAAACGTAGCCGAACGCTACGGTCTGGAACATCTGTACAGCGGTTTCACCCGCAGAGGCCGAACGACCGACGCCCTGGACGCGGAGGCCGCGGCCGAAACGTTGACGAAGATCCGGCGCGAGGGCTTCGTGGTGTACGCAATCTCACCCCAAGGCACGGCGACTCGCCTGCGGTTCTTCTACGCACCCATCGAGGAGGAGGACGGAACCGAGATTCTCCCATCAGCGACGGCCGCAGGCTCCCCGTGCGGCAGACCGGCGACGGCTTCGAGGGCGCGGTCGACTTGGTCGTCAAGCCGGGACAGCGGACCCTGATCCAGGGTTGGGCCGCGAATCTCAACCACAGCCTCCGCCCGCGTCAGATCGTCCTCTACCGCAACGGCCAGTTCCGGGCCGCCCTGGGCGTCAATCGGGAACGCCCGGATGTAGTTCAGCATCACGACGACCCCGGACTGCTGCAGACCGGCTTCCACGGCGCCGTTCCCGGTGCTCCCGAACCGGCGTCGTTCGCAGAGGACCACCGGGTCTTCGCCCTCATGTTGAGCGGCGTCGCCGTCGAACTGCCGATCCGCGCCGCGTCCCAAACGGCAGAGTAGAGCTCGCCCAATGCAGAACACTGCCGGCGCCAAAGTGCAGGGCCGGAATCGCGACAGCCCCGCCTCCACAGGTTGGACGGCCGCGGCGCATCTGGTGGCGCTCTGGACCTTCGCCGTCTCCCAGCCGGTCCTCGATCTGGTCGGCAGACAGCCGGACTTCCTGGTCGCCCAGCGCCTGACCGGCGCACCGCTCATCGCGCTGGCACTCGCGGGCGCCATCGGAATCCCCGCATTGCTGGCTCTTCCCCTACTCGTTCCCGGGCTTCGATCGGGCCGCCCCGCGCGCTTCTGGACCGATGGACTTCGCGCCCTGCTCGGCGCCGCCTTCGCCCTCCAGTTGCTGCACTCGCTGCCGGCCGCGGTCGCACTGCTCCTGGCGGCCGCTGCCGGCGCGGCCGGCACGATCTGTCTCAACCGCTATCGTGTCTTCTCGAACCTTGTAGCGATCGGCGCCATAGCAGCAGTCGTGGCACCGATGCTCTTCGCGCTGCGCCCGGGCGTTCGCGGCCTCCTCCCCACCGTCTCGGCCACCAGCTTCGTGCCCGAGTCTCCGATTGCCGAAGCGCCGGCGATCGAGAGCAACCTGCCGATCGTCATCGTGGTCTTCGACGAGTTGCCCATGAGTTCCCTGCAGCGGCGCGACGGCTCGATCGAAGAACGCAGGTTTCCCTCATTCGCCGCGCTTGCCGCAGGTTCAGACTGGTACACCCGGGCCGTTACAGCCGGGCTGCAGACCGCCAAGGCGATACCAGCGCTGCTCACCGGGAGACTCCCCCGAGTGGACTCGACCGCGCACTACAGAGACCACCCGTCGAACCTCTTCTCATGGCTGGCTAACAGGGGCGGCTACCGGGTCGTGGCTCACGAGACCGTGTCACACCTCTGCCCGTCCCCGATATGCGGTGAAACGCAAGGCAGTCCGTGGCGCCAACTCCCGGGGGCAGCCGACGACCTCACGATCGTCTACGGTCACCTGTTGCTGCCACCGGCGCTGCGCGCCAACCTGCCTTCCGTGAGCCATACCTGGACCGGATTCCGGCCGCTAGGCACGAGCCAGTCGCGCGATCGGCGCCGTGCCGGCGGCGGCGTCCTCAACCAGGACGTGCCGCAACTCGTCGCCGACTTCCTGGAGCGCATCGCCTCCGGGACGCGGGGGCCCACGCTCTACTACCTCCATCTCAATCTGCCCCACCGTCCGTGGAAGTACCTGCCGAATGGCAACGAGTACACGCCCGCCGGCACGCCGATCAGCCCCGCCGGCTTCGAACGACCGACCCTGTCCAACGACGAACAGAGGGCGATTCACGGCCTGCAGCGCCACCTTCTGCAGGTTGGCTACGCCGATCGCGTGTTGGGACAGGTCCTCGATCAACTGAAGGCAGAAGGGATCTTCGATCGGGCCCTGGTCGTGGTCACGGCGGACCACGGACACAGCTTCCGACCTGGCCAGCGACGGCGCTCCCCCAGCGAAACGAACGTCGAGGACGTGCTCGAAGTCCCCCTGTTCGTAAAACGCCCCGGCCAGACCGAAGGAACCACGTTCCACCACCTCGTCCAGACGATCGACGTGGTGCCGACCATTGCCGCGGAACTCGGCGCGCAGCCGCCGTGGACCGTCGACGGCAAGCCGCTCGACGATCATTCACCGCGCGAGATTCGCGTCTGCTGCTTCAATGACGGCGACGCTGTCCGCGCTTTCCAAACCGACCCCGTCCGCCGCCAGCAAACCCTCGACCGCCAGGCTCGACTGTTCGGAGAACAGGCAACGGACGAACGTCACAACTTCGGTCAAAGCGCTCCCGACGCGTCCGAAGCGACCCCCTCGGTCACGCTCTCCGAGAACCCGTTTCGGGGCGTCTTCACGGCGGGGCCGAGACCCGATCTTCTGGGTCGCGCCGCCGAGGACTTGACCCGGAACACTACTGGCGTCGACCACCCGGTCGCGGGGGCGACGGCGTTTCTCGCGGGCGAAAGCGCTTACCGGGACGTCAGGCCCGAGACGCGTTTCGTTCCGAGTCTCGTCAGTGGAAAAATCGAGCCCGAAATCCCCGCAGGAATACAACTGGCCATCACCGTCGACGGCACCGTCCGGGCGACCGCGGGGACCTTCACGCACAACGGTGAAAGTCGCTTCGCGGCACTGATCGAGGAGCGATGGCTCACCAGGGGCGGCCACGCGATCGGCGTCTACGCGATTGGCGAAGGCAGCGACCCGTCCGGCGACGATGAACGGGCCGGTCTGACGCCGCTCCCGGTCAGCGGGCACGCACCGCAACTACTGACTGAGGGCGGCAGGTTGCGCGGGGTCGAGCTTGGAAACGGGCAAGTCCTGGAGCGAGTCGATCATCTCTTCCGAGGCGAGGTGGAGGTGCAAACCGGGGGCTTTGGAGGCATGATGCTCTCCAGGCCAGGCGAACGCCTGCTCAAGGTCGACGAGTTCTTCGTCTTCGGCGGAGAGGATCTCCTCTACCGAGGCCTGGACGAGCGGTCACAGCGGCGAACAGGGCGGCGCGGTGACGACCGGGAACAGATGCAGTTTCGCATCTTCCTGCCCGTGGCTCAAATGGACGAACACTCGGTCCGCCTGCTGGCGAGAAGCGGCACCCGGATCCAGCAGCTCTACCCTCCCAAACCGCCTGGCAGGTTCGAGCTGAGCCAGGACGACCAGGGACGGCAAGTGCTCCTGCGCCGTCCCGAAGACGCCCCGGAAGCCGCACCGGAGAGCATTCCGATCGGGCCGGACAGGCGAGCGATCGTCGGTTCATTGAACGGCTGGACTTCGGACGGCAACCGGCTGTTCGGATGGGCCGCGGATCTACACGACCTGGGGAGCCACCAGGAGATCGTCGCTTTCCTGGGAGGCCGTCAATTCTGGGTCGGCAGCACGGGACTCCGGCACAGAACGGCCGCGGCGCAGGCTGGACACCTCCAAAGCGGTTTCGGCATCCTCGACGAACGAGTCTCGACCTGGACTCGACGTGTGACGGCCCAAGACCGGGCCACAATCGAACGCGAGGGACTCGTCGTGTACGCGGTTTCACGCCGCAATCTCGCAGCCCGAATCCCCTTCGCTTACGGATCCCTCGAGCGCGACCCGGACGGCGCCGAGGTTCTTCCCGTGACCGATGGAAGGAGGTTGCCGGTGCAGCCACCCCGAGGTGGCTTCGGGGGAACGATCGACTCGGTGTCCAGGCCGGCCCGACGCATCTTGCTCGAAGGCTGGGCCGCCGACCTGGAGCGAGGCGAACGTCCCCGACAGATCGTCATCTACCGTAACGGAGCGTTCCTGGCCAGCCTTGGGACCAACCGGGAGCGACCGGATGTCGCCGAGCACTACGGCGATCCGCGACTGCTCCGCAGCGGTTTCCGCGGCGCGGTGCCGGGGACGTCGGATCCGGAGACCTTCGCCGGGACTCATCGGGTGTTCGCGATCATGCTGCGCGGCGTTGCCGTCGAACTGGCCAGCCCGGCCCGATCCGACCCGCCTCGATGACCACCACGGCGGGACGCGACGCGGGCGACTCCGGCTCCCCGGCGCTGTCGGCCCGAAGGCAACGCCTGCTCGCCGCGAGCGCCTGGGCCGCCTTCGGCGTCTTCGCCGTCTGGTTCGCGGCCCGCCTCATCCCCAACCTCGCCCTCAGACTGCGGTTCGAGGACCAGTTGATCGTCCTGCGCTACGCGCGCAACCTGTCGGAGGGCAACGGCCTGGTCTACAACGTCGGCGAGCCGGTCATGGGCTTCACCACGCCGCTGTTCACCGTGCTGAGCAGCGTGTTCGTCGTCCTCGGCGGAGATCACGCGGCGGCGTGGCAGAACGGCTTCGGCCTGCTCTCCATGCTGGGCACCGCCGCGCTCGGGGCCAGACTCCTCGTTCGCCTCGGAGCCGGGGCCGCGGCGCCCCTGGCGGTGGCCCTGATCACCTTCAATCCGGCTGGTGCCTACAACTACCTCTACGCAGGGATGGAGGTCCACCTCTTCGCCCTGCTCTTCCTGCTGGCCCTCGACCTTCATCTGAGCGAACGCGCCACCGCCGCCGCGGTCACGTCCGCGCTGCTGTTTCTGACCCGACCGGAGGGCGCCCTGCTCGCCGGCATGCTCCTCGTTCACCGCTGGCTTCAGAAGCGCCAGCTACCCGTGGCTCAGGCCCTGGCGGCACTGGCCACGGCACTGCCGTGGCTCCTCTTCTCCCTGCTGTACTACGGCGACGTCCTGCCGAAGACGCTGGGAGCGAAGCAAGGCGAGAGCATCATCTCTCCCTGGCGCTATCTCGACCTGGTGCGGGAGGTGTACGCCGAGGCGGGCAACAGTCTGCTTGCGGCCTGGAGCCCTTCGCTGGCGGAGACGATCGCCGGCCCGTTGCTCCTGGTCGCGGTCCTGATCATCGGCGCCGCGGCGCTCCTGCGGCGCAGGCCCGTTCTGTGGCCCCTGATCGCGTTCCCGTTCGGTGCTCTTCTCGGCTATGCCGCGATCGGATCCCTGCCCGGCTACACGTGGCACTACTACACGCTGAACGTTCTCGCCGCGTTGCTCCTCCCCCTCGGGATCCACGCCTCCCTCGTCGGGACGGGCCGCCTCTGCCGGCGGGCCGCGGAGCTCCTGCCCGCGACCATGCGGGTCGCCCCACGGCAAGGCCGGCTCGTCGCGGTCCTGTTCACGACGGTCCCGATCCTCGCCCTGACACTGGCCGTGTTGCGGGACACCTCCCGGCAGATCGCACACCAGGTCGAACCAACCGCCCGGGAGCAACGCCTGGAAGACATGGGCCGATGGCTTGGCGAGCGCTACGAACCGAGCACGTCCGTTCTCGTTCGCGAGATCGGCCATGTCGGCTGGGTCAGCGGGCTGCACATCGTCGATCGGGGAGGTCTGGTCACGCCCGGCCTCCGCTATGACGTTCCACGCCGGGTCGCCGCCCAGAAGTTCCTGCCGGACCTGCTGCTGTTGCGAGCGGACAACTACGGTGTTCAGGACCCAGGAGAAGGGCCAGGGTTCCCTTCGAACCTCGGCTACGAAGAGGCGGAGGACTTCGACCACGGCGAAGAGTGGAGCCTCCACTCGTTGATCGAACGCGCTTCCTCGTCGCGGCGCGAAGGAGATCGAGACCGGTACGAGGTCACCCGAAGCTCCGCCGGTGACCTCGAGGCCGTGCTCCGCTACCAATCTGGCGAAGGCGGATCCGAAGCGGCGGTACGCATTCCCATCGCCCCACCCCCCGGCGGGTTCGATGGCGCGCTCGACGCGGTGCTTCCCAGACCGGGACCCGAGCCGACCACGGGTCTGGCCGACTTCGTGGTCAGCGGTTTCATCCGCGACGACCAGCCGGATCCTCGCGGCGTCGAAGCGGTCATCCTGTTCATCGGCGGAGAGATGACGGTGCACCAGCCCGGCGTCCACCGCCGGCCCGATCTCGCCGCCCTCTACGGACCGCCCTTCGAGAACGGCGGCTTCGCGTTTCGGACTCCGGCGGATCGGGCTCTCGTCGAGAGCCAAGGCGTCGTCGCCTACGCGGTGTCGCGGCGCGGCGTCGCCAGCCGCCTCCGATTCTCCTACCTGCCTCTCGAGTGGGAGCCCGGGAACCGCCAGATCCTCCCGACGACCGACGGCCGCCGTCTGGCCGTCCGTCCGCCCGGTGACGGCTACCACGGGGAGTTGGGACTCCTCGTGTCCGGAAACCGGATCGAGATCGAAGGCTGGGCGGTGGACTCGACGCGAGGCGAGCGGCCACGCCAGATCGTCATCTACCGAGACAGCCACTTCCTGACCAACCTCGGGCTCAATCGGGAACGACCCGACATCGCCGAGCGTTTCGGGAATCCGGCTCTGCTGCGCGCCGGCTTCAGGGGCGTTGTTCGAGGCGAAGCCGACGCCGACTCGCTTGGCGAGCGCTACCGGGTCTTCGCGATCATGCTCCGGGGCGACGCCGTGGAACTGCCGCTCGGGACCTCGAGCTAGGGCCCTCAGCCACCTCCGGCCAGCGCCTTGACAAGCCGGTACAGGAACTCCTGTCCCTCGTGGAAGTGGTCGATCCGGATCCGCTCGTCCCGGCCGTGGACGCGAACGTCGTCCACGTCGCCGAAGATGCCGGAAACCCCGTAGACCGGGATGCCGGCGTTACGCAGGTAGACCGCGTCCGTGGCGCCGGCCGACATGACGGGCAGCACGGGCACGCCGGGCCACATCTCCTCCGTGATCCGCTCGATCGCGCCGAGCACCTCACCGGTCAGCGGCGAGGGCGGGCTGGGCGTCGCCTCGCGCCGCCGCTCCACGTCGACGCCGAACGAGGCGACCAGCCGGCGCAGCGTCTCCTCGACCTGGTCCGGGTCGTGGTCGGGCAGGAGCCGGCAGTTCACGTTCGCCCGCGCCAGTTGCGGCAGCGCATTCTCGGCGTGGCCGCCCTCGACCAGCGTGGCGACGCAGGTGGTGCGCAGCCGCGCGTTGTACGACGCCTGGCGCGACAGGACGGCCAGCGCCGCGGCGTCGTCGGGGTCGTCCACGATCCGCCGCATCGCCTCGCCGGTCTCGCCGCCGACGAGGTCGGCCGAACGCTCGAAGAACTCCTCGGTCACTTCGTTCAGCATGACCGGGAAGTCGAACTCGCGAACCGCCAGCAGCGCCGCCGACAGCTCGTAGATCGCGTTCTCGCGCACCGGCAGCGAGGAGTGGCCGCCCGGGTTCGTCGCCGCGAACCAGAAGGAGAGGTAGACCTTCTCCGCCCCCTGCACGTTGTTCGAGACCTTGCGGCCGTTCCGCTCCATGCCGCCGCCGCCCTCGTTCAGGGCGAAGGCGGCGTCGATCAGCTCCCGGTGCTCGGCGAGCAGGAACTCGACGCCGTTTCTCGTGCCGCTCTCCTCGTCGGCGGTCAGGGCGATCACGATGTCCCGCTCGGGGACGAAGCCCTCCCGGCGCCAGCGGATCAGGTTGGCGGTGTGGATCGCGCACTCGTCCTTGTCGTCCGCCGTGCCGCGGCCGTAGAAGTAGCCGTCCCGCTCCTGGAACACGAACGGAGGAATGTCGGGGCTCCAGTCCTCCGGCTCCGCTTCGACGACGTCGATGTGGGCCAGCAGCAGGATCGGCTCGGCGTCCGGGTCGCTGCCGCGCAGCCGGGCCACCAGGTTGCCCTTGGTGGGAAAGTCGGGCGGCACCAGGACGTGGACGTCCTCGGCCGGGAAGCCGGCTTCGAGCAGTGCGTCGGCCAGCACCCGGGCGGCCCGCGTGTTGTCGCCGCGTTCCGTGTCCGTCGTGTCGATCTCGATGAGTTGTTCGAGCAGGGCGCGGGCCAGGGCCGCGTCCTCGGCCGGAGGCATCGTCCCAGTCGCCGTCCGGTTCTGGGCAAGCGCGGGGGTGGCTGCGAGAACCAGCGCCACCGCCATGGCAAGGCTCGAAAGCGGGAGCTTGATGGTCATCCGCGCTAATCTACGCGCAATCCCTCCAAAGGAGATCGCCATGCGCCAGATTCGCCCGATCCTCGCGGCCATCGCCGTCCTCTCGCTCGCCCTGTTCGGCTGCTCGTCCGGTGACGACGACGCCGGCGGCAGCGACCAGGCGACCGGCGCGGCCGACGGACCGAACCCGCTCCGGGACGCCTACTTCGGCGACCTCCACGTCCATACCCGGTTCTCGTTCGACGCCTACCTGTTCCAGACCCGGACGAATCCTGACGACGCCTACCGCTTCGCCAAGGGCGAGGCGATCGTTCACCCGAGCGGCCACCAGCTTCAGCTCCAGAGCGGCGCCCTCGACTTCCAGGCCGTGACCGACCACGGCATGTACCTGGGCGTCATGCCGGAGATGGACAACGCCGAGAGCGCCCTCTACGACACGGCCCTCGGCGCCGATCTCAGGGGCGGCGGCGGTTTCGCCCGCGCCATCCAGGGGCTGCGCAACGGCGAGTTCGCGGAGCTGCCCACGGACGCCGTGGACCATGCCACCCGCACCGCCTGGCAGGCGATCATCGACGCCGCGGAGGCCCACAACGACCCGGGCAACTTCACGACCTTCGTCGGCTACGAGTACACGACCTCGTCGGATGACCGCGGCAACCTGCACCGCAACGTGATCTTCAAGGGAAGCAACGTGCCGCCCAAGCCGTTCGCCTCGACCGATTCGCGGAATCCCGAGGACCTCTGGCGCTGGCTCGACGGCCTGCGCGACGAGGGCATCGAGGGCCTCGCCATTCCGCACAACTCGAACGGCAGCAACGGCCACATGTTCAAGCTGGAGACGGTGGGCGGCGAACCGCTCGACGCCGCGTACGCGGACCTCCGGATGCGCAACGAGCCCCTGGTCGAGATGACGCAGGTCAAGGGCACCTCGGAGACCCACCCGCTGCTGTCGCCGAACGACGAGTGGGCCGAGTTCGAGATCTTCCCCTACCGGATCGCCACCACGCTCTACAGCGAACCGAAGGGCAGCTACGTCCGCGAGGCCTACGTGAACGGTCTCGTGCTGCAGGAGACGCAGGGCTTCAACCCGTTCCGCTTCGGCATGATCGGCGCGACCGACACCCACAACTCGGGCGGCACGCCGGAGGAGGACAACTTCCACGGCAAGGTCGGCCGTGGCGACGGCACCGGCCAGGGTCGCGGCTCCGTGCCGCTCGACGAGCCGACCGAGGACGGTGAGAAGTACATTCAGAACAGCTTCAAGTACTGGGGCGGCTCGGGACTCGCCGGTGTCTGGGCCGAGGAGAACACCCGCGACTCGCTCTACGACGCGTTCCGGCGCAAGGAGACCTTCGCCACCAGCGGCCCGCGGATGCGGGTCCGGTTCTTCGGCGGCTACCACTACACCGACGACCTGACCTCCGACCCGGAGATGATCGCCGCCGCCTACGACGGAGGCGTGCCGATGGGCGGCGACCTGGTGGCGGACGAGGGCAGGAGCCCGCGCTTCCTGGTCTGGGCGGCGCGGGACGCGGACAGCGCCCCGCTCCAGCGCCTGCAGATGGTCAAGGGCTGGGTCGAGGACGGCGAACCGCGCGAATCGGTCGTCGACATCGCCTGCGCCGACGGCGGCATCCCGTCGGGCGATCCGCTCCGCTGCCCCGACAACGGCGCCAGCGTCGATCTGTCCGACTGCAGCTACTCCCGGGACCTGGGCGCCGCCGAGCTCTCGGCCCTGTGGGCCGACCCGGATTTCGACGCCGCGAAGCACGCCGTCTACTACGTCCGCGTGTTGGAGAACCCGACCTGCCGCTGGTCGACCTGGGACGCGATCCGGGCCGGCGTCGAGCCCAACCCCAACATGCCGTCGACGATCCAGGAACGCGCCTGGTCGTCGCCGATCTGGTACGTGCCGGGAGGCTAACGGACCGTTCTACAATGGCCGGCACATTGAACACAGTCGGCTGGAAGGGGCTCGCATGAGCATCAAGGTAAGAACCCGCATTGCCTTCATCCTCCTTCTCGCCGTCGGCGCCGGCGGCGCCGCCGCCGCGGATGACATCCCCAGGACGCCGGGCGGCAAACCGGACTTCTCCGGCAACTACGACATCTCCCACCTGACGCCGATTGAGCGCCATCCCGAACTCGGAGAACGCCTGAACCTGACGGAAGCCGAGGCCGAGGAGATCCGGCTCCGGGAGGCCCGGAACATCGAAACGAGATCGCAGGCCAGCGATCCGAACCGCTCCGCTCCGCCGGCCGGCGGCAACATCGGCGCCTACAACTACTTCTTCATGGACCGCGGCACCTCGGGATTCAAGGTCGACGGCAAGTACCGCACGTCGGTGCTCACCGACCCGCCGAACGGCCGCTTTCCGCCGCTGACCGAGCGCGGCAAGGCGCGCAGGCAGGGGCTCTACGGCTTCTCGAAGAAAAACACCGGGCCCGCCTGGTGGCGCGACCGCGAGGTCGGTCCCTACGACGACCCCGAGTCACTGTCGATCGCCGATCGCTGCGTCTTCTCGCTCGAAGCGACGATCCCGATCTACTCGAAGAGCTACAACAACATCAAGACGGTTGTGCAGACAGACACCCACATCGTGATCCTGATCGAGTGGATGCACTACGCGCGGATCATTCCGATCAGCCCGTCCCGGGAAGCGGCCATGCATCTCCCGGAGACGATCCGCTCGCGCGCCGGCGACTCGGTCGCCTGGTGGGAAGGCGACACGCTCGTCATCGACACGACGAACTTCCTGGAAGAGAGGTGGATCGCGACGACCCTGTTCCGCGAGCCGTCGCCGCCCGCCGATCAGCACGTGATCGAGCGCTTCTCGTTCCAGGACCCGGACACTCTGCTCTATCAGTTCACCCTGGAGAGCGGCGACTGGGAAGCGCCCTACAGCGGCGAGTTCACATGGCCCGCAACGGACAATAAGCTGTACGAATTCGCGTGCCACGAGGGGAACTACGCAACGGGGAACACGCTGCGGGGCGCGCGCTTCGAAGAGCGCCAGGTCGCCGCGGAGGCGAGCGGCGCGCCGTGAGCCTAAAGGACCCCGCAAGCCGCGCGCTGGTCCTCGCGTCCGCGATCGCACTCGGCGGCGCCGCGGCCGCACCGGCGGACGAGATCCCCAGAACGCCCGGCGGCAAGCCCGATTTTTCGGGCAACTACGACATCAGCACCCTGACGCCGATCGAGCGGAGCACGGCCCACGGTGAACGTCTCCACCTGACCGAGGAAGAGGCCGAGCGGATCCGGGCGCAGGAAGCAGCGAGGATCGATCTCACGGCCCGGGCCAGCGACCCGGACCGTACGGCACCGGCTGCGGGAGCCAGCGTCGGCGGCTACAACTACTTCTTCATGGACCGCGGGACCTCGGCGGTAAAGGTCCGGGGCAAGTACCGAACCTCACTGCTGGTCGACCCGCCGAGCGGCCGCTTCCCGCCGCTCACCGAGCGCGGCAGGGCGCGGCGCGAACGGGCCTACGGGTTCTTCCTGCAGAACGAGGGAGTCGCCTGGTGGCGCGACCGGGAGGTCGGCCCCTACGACGACCCGGAGTCACTCTCGATCGCAGACCGCTGCATCTTCTCGCTCGAGGGAACGATCCCGATCTACCCGAAGTTCTACAACAACCTGAAGACGGTCGTACAGACGGACACCCACCTGATGATCCTGATCGAGTGGATGCACTACGCGCGGATCATCCCGATCAGCGCCTCCCGGGAGCAAGCCCGTCACGCACCGGCCGAGTACCGGTCGCGGGCCGGCGATTCCGTGGCCTGGTGGGAAGGCGACACGCTCGTCATCGAAACGACGCACTTCCAGGAAGAGGACTGGGTGACCCTCGCACTCTACGGAGACCCCTCGCCGCCCTCCGACCAAACCGTCGTCGAGCGCTTCTCGTTCCAGGACGCGAACACCCTCCTGTACCGGTTCACCGTCGTGAACGGCGACTGGGAAGCGCCCTACACCGTCGAGTACACCTGGCCCGCGACCGACGACAAGCTCTACGAGTACGCCTGTCACGAAGGGAACTACTCGCTCGGGAATACCCTCCGCGGCGCGCGGCTTGAAGAGAGGGAAGTCGAAGAGCAGACGGGCGGCTAGCCCAGCGCGCGGCCAGCCGGCTCCGTACAATCGAACGGACCACCACCGAGGGGAGGCGTGTGCATGTCCGAGGTTCAACGGAATCGTGAAGGCGGCCGCGGTGTGAGCGGACTACTCGTGCGGCGCCTTCTGAGCGGCCTCTGCGGCATTGCTCTCGCGGTAGCGCCGAGCGCCGGCCAATCGACCGTCCTGGACGCGATGAACGCGGAGCTCGACCGCTCCATGGAGGTTCTCGGCAAACAGGAGGTGCCGCCGTACTTCCTGAGCTACGAGATCACGGAAAGCCGGAGCGTTTCCGTCGGCGCCTCGTTCGGCGCCCTCACGAACAGCGACGAGAATCGCGAGCGCGTCCTCGATATCGACCTCCGTGTCGGCGACTACAGCCTCGACAACACCCGGCCGATTCGGGACACCTTCTTCTCTTCAGCGTTTCTCGGCGCCGGTCGCACCCAGGTGCCCATCGACGACGATCCGGACGCGATCCGCAGCGTCCTGTGGGCGGAAACCGACAAGGAGTACAAGCGCGCTCTCGAGCAACTCACCCAGGTGAAGACGAACGTGCAGGTGAAGGTCGAGGCCGAGGACCAGTCCGACGACTTCTCCCGCGAAGCCGCCTCCAAGGACGCTGACGAGCCACGGCCCGTCGAGTACGAGCCCGCCGAGTGGGAGGACAAGGTCAGACGCTACTCGGCGCCGTTCGCCGAACATGGCGAGTTCCTGCAGGCCCGCGCCTCGCTCACGGCCGGTACGGACACCCGCTGGTTCGTGAACAGCGAGGGTTCCGAGATTCAGACCTCGGAAACCAGGTACCGCCTGTTCGTGTCGGCGATGACCAAGGCGGACGACGGCATGGAACTGCCGCTCCACAAGAGCTACAGCTCCTTCACGCTCGACGGATTGCCGGACGACGAGACGGTCGAACGGGACGTCCGCCAGATGGTCGAGATCCTCCTGGCCCTCCGTGACGCGCCGCTCGTCGAGCCGTACACGGGACCGGCCGTCCTGTCCGGCGAAGCCAGCGGCGTCTTCTTCCACGAGATCCTGGGGCACCGCCTCGAAGGGCACCGCCTGAAGCAGGCAGACGACAGCCAGACGTTCCGCGACCAGCTGAACCGCCGTGTCCTGCCGGAGAACTTCTCCGTGCACTTCGATCCGACGATCAGGACCTACGGACCCTCGGACCTGGTCGGCAGCTACCGCTACGACAACCAGGGCGTTGCCGCTCGACGAGTGACTGCGATCGACAAGGGGGTTCTGAAGAACTTCCTCATGTCCCGCTCTCCCATCGAGGGTTTCGCGAACTCCAACGGCCACGGCCGCAAGCAGCCCGGTCGCAAGCCGGTGTCCAGGCAGTCCAACCTGATCGTCGAAGTGGCCGATCCACTCTCGAGTGACGAGCTGAAAGCGCGGTTCATCGAGGCCATCGAAGCGGCGGAGAGACCTTTCGGGCTTCGCATCGAGGAGATCCAGGGCGGATTCACGTTCACGGGACGGGCCATTCCGAACTCGTTCAACGTATCGCCGCTTCTCGTCTACCGGGTCTATCCCGACGGCCGCGAGGAACTGGTCCGCGGCGTGGACCTGATCGGCACGCCGCTCACCACGTTCAGCCGCGTGGTCGCGGCGGACGACAGAATCGGCGTGTTCAACGGCTTCTGCGGTGCGGAGTCGGGCATGGTGCCGGTCTCCGCCGCGGCGCCTTCGATCCTGGTGTCGCAGATCGAGGTGCAGAAGAAGGAGAAATCGCAGGATCGCCCGCCCATCCTGCCAGCACCCGTGGGGGACATCTAGCCATGCGCCTCTCTTTGCAAGACCGCAGGTCGCCGACGGCGCGGACCGCTCTGCTCGCCGCCTTCGTCGCCCTGTTGCTCCTGCCGCTCCCCGCGGCGAACGCGCAGGAAGAAGCCGAACTCAGCGTGGTCATGCAGGCAATGCGCGACGAGCTGGCGCGCAGCACCGAGCAACTCGAGCTGGAGGGGCTAGAAAAGCCCTACTTCCTCGCCTACACCGTGCGGGAAACCGAACAGTTGAACGCCGCCGGGAGCTTCGGCGCCCTGCTGTCGAGTTCCCGGAACAAGAGCCGACTGTTGAACGTCGAGGTGCGGATCGGCGATCCGTCCTTCGACAACACGAACTTCGGCTCGATGTCCCTCTTCCCGTCGAGCTTCGCGCTGGGGGGAGTCCTGCCGCAGGAGAACGACTACCGGGAGATCAGGCGGCAGATCTGGCTCGCCACAGACCGGGCCTACAAGGCCGCCCTAGAGTCGCTGGCCGAGAAGCGCGCGGCGCTCCAGAACGAAACGAGGGCCGAGGACATCGCCGACTTCTCGTCGGAGGAGCCGTTCACGCACTTCGACCAGGCCGACCCCGACCTCCCGCCCCGGACCGCGCTCGAAGAACTCGCCCGGGACCTCTCCACGGCGTTCAGGGGTCTGCCGGAGATCTTCCGTTCGAAGGTCTCGGCCTCGGCCCGGAACCGGCGCACCTACTACCTGAACAGCGAGGGATCCGCCTTCATCCGCTCCGACCCCAACGCATCGATCGTCGTCGAGGCGCGCACCCAGGCCACGGACGGTACCGTTCTGAACGACTCCGTCACGGCCCGGGGTCGGTCCTGGGACGAAATCAGCGGCCGAACCGAGCTGGAATCGCGTGTTGCCGCGATGGGCGCCAATCTGACCGCTCGACGTTCTGCCGAGAGCCTCGATCGCTACAGCGGACCCGTGCTGTTCGAAGGTCAGGCCGCCGCGGAGTTGTTCGCTCAGGTGCTGGTGCCCCGGCTGCTGGGCAACCGGGTACCCGATGCCGAACCGAACTTCGCGCGGATGCTGCAGCAGACTCGTAATCCGTTCCTCGACCGGATCGGGTCCAGGGTACTGCCGCGCTTCCTCAGTATCCACGACGACCCCTCCGCTGACGGGGACGGCTTCCTCGGTGGATACCCGGTCGACGACGACGGCGTCGAGGCAAGGTCGAAAGCTCTCGTCGAGAGGGGGGTCCTGAAGTCCCTGCTGACGTCTCGCAATCCCGTCCCGGGGATCGCAAGGAGCACGGGGAACCGGCGCGGCGACGGTCCGGCGCCGGGCAACCTGATCGTGGCCTCGACGAGCGGGTTGAACCCCGAAGAACTCCACGCCGAGTTCATGCTGCTCGTTGAAGAGCGGGGCGCCGACTACGGCGTCGTCGTCCGAGGCCTCGCCAAGCCCGAGGCAGGGGACGACCCGGCGTCCGCCATGAGCCTCCTGCGCTCGGGGCCCCAGGCAGGTCCGGCGCTGGGCCCCACCAGCCTTGCATACAGGGTTTTCCCGGACGGCAGGGAGGAGTTGATTCCCAAGGCGGAACTCGTTGCCGTGACCGAAGCGGCGTTCCGCGACATCGTGGCCGTCTCCGACGCCTCGACGGTGTACAGCTTCCCCCACTCGCCCGCCGGAGGGTTGATCCCGTCCTTCCTGGCAGGCGCGTTCAGTGCATTCGGCCTGGGCGAAGTCGTATCGGTCTCGATCCCCGATCTGCTGTTCGAAGAGCTGAGTCTCCGCAAACCGTCAGGGAACGTCCCCCACCTGCCGGTGGCGAACCACCCTTCCTTCGACCCCTAACGGCCAGGGGGCTCGCCCAACCCCCACAACGCGGACGTCGCGAACTCCAGGCTGTTGCCGTCGGGGTCGCGGAAGTAGATCGATCGACCCCTGCGGCCGCCCCAGTCGATCTCCTGCTCGATCTCGACGCCGCGGCTCTCCAGATGCGCGCGCCAGACGTCGATCTCGTCCGCGTTCACACCGAACGCCAAGTGACCCGGGCCGTGAGCGCCGTGGGAGCCGAGGCCCCGCGGCGTCAGGTCGGGGTTGGCGGTCGTCTCCGGGTTGAAGAGCAGGACCATCTGCTCGCCGCAGCGGAAGAAGACGTGTCTCCCCTCCAGCTTCGAGTGGAGGGTGAGTCCCAGGACATCGGTGTAGAAGACCTCCGCAGCTTCGAGATCGCTCACGTAAAGGGAGGCCTCGAGAACGTGGTCGAGCCGTCGCGGGCGGGTCGTGGGCGTGGCGTCCCTGGAAGCGTCCTCCATCCTCCTTCGAAGCGTACCGGAGGCCACTCAAGCCCGCTGGGCCTTCTTCACGCCGCGGCCCGTGGCGCCTTCGGGAGGTGTGGTCCGGAGCATTCCCGTGCGTTCCAACTCGTCCACCCGCGACCCGGAGAATCCCAGAACCTGGACAAGGACCTCCCGGTTGTGCTCGCCGAGGCAGGGCGCGCCGCTCCGATACGTCGCCGGTGTCGCACTGAGGTGTAGCGGCAGGCCGGGGTAGCGACGGCGGCCGACCTCGCGGTGATCCAGTTCAGCCCAGAAGCCTCGCGCCTCGAGGAACGGGTCTTCAGCCATGTCGCGGGCGTCGGCGACCGGCGCCGCGGTGACGCCGGCACGATGGAGTTCGGCGACCAGCTCGCCCCGTTCGCGGCCGCGCGTCCACGCCTCGATCAGACTGTCGATCCGATCCTCCTCGGCCTGCCGCTCCTCGAGCGACTGCGAGGCGAAGGACGGTTCCAGACCGGCCAGACCGCACAGCGCCCGCCATTGCCGATCATCCTCGACGCTGATCGCGATCCAGCGATCGTCGCCGAGGCACGGATAGCAGCCCTGAGGCGCCCGGCGCGGATGGCGGTTGCCGCGCCTGGGTTCGACCGCTCCACGAAGCTGCGCCGCCAGGGTGTGATCGCCGAACATCGTCGCCATCGCCTCGACCATCGGGGTCTCCACCGTGCCGCCCCGGCCTTCCGGCGACTGCGAGCGGCCGTACAGCATGGCCAGCGTCCCGACGGCGGTGTGCAGAGCGGTCATCGGATCCGGCCAGGCGATGCCCGACCGGTGCGGACCGCCGTCGCGGTAGCCGAGCGCCGAAGTCAACCCCATCGTCGACTCGATCAGCGGACCGTAGGCCAGCCGGTCGCGGTACGGACCGGAGTTGCCGAAACCGGGCATCGAGACCGCGATCAGGCCCGGGTTGATCTCGTGCAGCCGCTCCGGGTCGAGGCCGAGCTTGGGCATGACGCGCGGGCTGAAGTTGTCGCAGACGACGTCCGCCCGTTCGACCAGGGCCTCGAAGATGCGCCGCCCCTCTGGCTCACCCAGCTCGAGCGTCACCGAGCGCTTGCTCCGGTTCATCTTGTTGAACGCCGCGCTGCGGTTGTAGGGACGTTTCCCGGCGTCGTTCTCCGGGAACAGGTGGGTGAGCCGGGCGACCCGTGCCGACCGGGTCGCCGGACCGCGCGCCCAGGCCGCTTCGACCTTGATCACGTCCGCGCCGAGATCGCCCAGCATCCGAGTGGCCAGCGGCCCGGCCCACACGCGGGTGAGATCGAGGACGCGGACGCCCTGAAGCGGGCCGTCGACCAGTTCCGGAGACTTCCGGCAAACCAACTCGCGCGCCGCTTCGCGGCTGCGCGCTTGATGCCGGCCAGAAGGCCGGCGCACCCAGTCTTCCGAGCCGCCGACTGGCGGCGCCGCCCCCGCGAACGACGCATCGATCACCGAAGGCGCCGCCTCGCCGTTCAACAGAAAAGGCCCGCGGGGGACGAGCGGGCCGCCGTCGCCGTCGATCGGCACGAAGAAGCCGCGAGCCCGAAAGTGCGGGTCGTCCAGCACCTCGAGCGCATCGATTACCGGGCCGATCGGAACCCTGACGCGCTCCCCCAGTTCGATGATCTCGGCAGCGGTGTGGGCCATCATCCACGGATCGATCGCCCGATCGAACTCGTCCCGGTGTTCCGCCCGGTCGGCATCCTCGGCAAACCGCGGATCCTCCAGGACGTGGCCCAAGCCGGCCGCTTCGAGAAACGGTTGGAGCATCTCCCTGGCGGGCATGGCGAGGGACACGTGGCCGTCCTTGCAACGGTGAACACCGACCGGATGCCAGGGGCCTCCCTGCGAGTTGCCGACCCGGCCCAGAACGTACCCGGCCTGCGTCCACATCACCGTCGTGTACTGGTGGAGCGCGGCCAGCGCCTCCACGTGCGAGACATCGACCACCTGGCCGCGGCCGATCGCGGGCCGTGCCACCAGTGCCGCCAGACCGCCGATCACCGCATGGGCTCCCGCCTGGCAGGACGAATGGAGGCCGGGGCGCGCAACCGGTTCCCGGTCCGGGTGACCGTTCAGGTAGAGGTGGCCGGACCAGGCGTCGTCCGTGAACCCGTTCGACCGCGGCGGTCCCGCCTGGCCCCAAACATCGCGCGCTCCGGCCCCCAGGCCGAACGGCGACATTCGCAGCAGCACGGCCTGCGGCGCATCGCTCTCTTCGATCAGCGGCTCGAGCGGCCCCGGCGCGCTGCTCTCGATCACGACATCGACGCCGCCGCGCTCGATCAGTTCCAGCACCTGCGCCCGGCCCCGATCGGTGTTCGGCCGCAACCGCGCGGCGCGCTTGCCGACGTTCAGATAGGCGTACTCCGCCCCAACGCCCCGCCAGCGCTCACCCACTTCCCGCCACGGATCACCTCCGGGCGGTTCAACCCGAAGCACATCCGCGCCACAGGCCACCAACAGCCGCCCCGCATAAGCGCCCGCCGGCGATCCGGCGAGTTCGATCACGCGCAGATTGGAACAGGGATGATCCGTCACGAAACCCGGACCGTAGCAGCCGCATGGAGCGCGCTTCCTGCCTCCGCTCGTCGTATGCTCACGCGCCGATCGAACAACGAGTTCGCCCCCTCCGGCGGCAGTCGGCGACGACGCCGGCGCGCCCTGGTTTCTGCACAGCCCGTACGAAGAGGAGACTCACGCATGCCCATCGTCGACTTCAGCCTCACTGACCAGGTAGCCCTCGTTACCGGCGCCTCGCGCGGCATCGGGGAGGCCATCGCCCGCGGCTTCGCCGAGCAGGGCGCCACCGTGATCCTCGCGTCGCGGAAGCAGGAGGGGCTCGACAAGGTCGCCGAGTCGATCGAGGCCGACGGCGGCAAGGCGGTGCCGATCGCCTGCCACGCGGGCAACGTGGAACAGATCGCGGCCCTGTTCGACCGCATCGAGAGCGAGTTCGGGCGACTCGACATTCTCGTCAACAACGCGGCGACGAACCCCTACTTCGGACCCGCGATCGACATGCCGGAGTGGGCCTTCGACAAGACGCTGGAAGTCAACCTGAAGGGCTACTTCGTCCACATCCAGCAGGCGGCTCGGCTGATGAAGAAGCAGGGCTCGGGCAACGTGATCAGCGTCGCCTCGATCGCCGGTCTGCGCCCCGGGCCGAACGAGCTGACCTACGCGCTGACGAAGGCCGCCGTGCTCAACATGACCCGCGGCTGGGCCAAGGAACTGGGCCAGTTCGGAATCCGGGTCAACGCGATCGCGCCCGGCGTGGTCGAGACCTACTTCGCCAGCGTGCTCGTCGACTCCGAGGAGAAGCGGCAGGCGATCGCCAGCCGGACACCGGTCGGACGGCACGCACAGCCGAACGAGATCGCCGGCGCGGCGGTGTTCCTCGCCTCGAAGATGGGCAGCTACGTGACCGGCGCGACGATCGTCATGGACGGCGGTTCATCGGCCTGAAGGGCCTCGAGCAGGTAGCCGAGCAGGTCGCCGTCGACGTAGTCGTTGTCGACCACGTTGACCAGGAAGTACGTGTCGTGGATGCGCTGCAGGAGGCGCCGCGACTCGCAGTCCTCTTCGTAGACCGCCGCCCATGCGGACAGCCACAGGTCGAAGGCTTCGTCCTTCCAGACCACGAAGGACCCCGGATCGACGATCGTCGGCTGGCGGATCTCACGGCCAGGGAAGACGCCCCAGGTCACCGCGTTCACCGTGTCGCAGTTGCTATGGGCCGCGCCGGAGCGGTCGATCGCGTGGTAGGTCAGGCTCTCCTTCCCGTCCAGCGCCGCGAGAAGGGACGGCACCTGCTCCGGCGCCACGAAGAACTCCAGGTACGCCTTCTGGTAGACACGGCCACCCGAGCCGCCCCAGCCGACGGCGGGATCGTCGGACGGTGCCCCGTTCACCCGCGGCTGGGAGTTGATCGTCAGGAGGCCCGCCCGGTTCAGGCGTACCAACGCATTCTTCAGCGGTTCGCTCTCCAGGTCGAGCGGCCAGTCGTACCAGGGGATGCCGTCGACCTCGCCGCGGCAAAATCCCGCGAAGACCTCCCGCACCTGTTCGATCGATTCCAGTTCGCGACCCCAACGGTCCCGCGCCACCTCCGGCTTCACGGGGCGAAACGCGAGGTGGTGATCCGCCAGGTCGCCGAACGCGGGCGAACCGGAGTCGCCCCAGCGGCCGTTCGGGAACTCGTCCCAGTCCTGGGTTCGGGCGAGGTAGCTCTTCGGTCGGTTGGCCCAGAAGATCGGCCGCACGTCCTCCTTGGGGCGATGGACCGCGGCCGCGCTGCGCCACGGTAGAACACGTTCAGTGCGCTGCGGCACGACACCGAGACGGTCGAGGATGACCTGCACCGAACGCTCGAGATTCAGTGTGTAGAAGTGCAGGCCGGGCGCGCCACCGTCCAGCAGGCGCCGGCAGATGTCCGTCAGAACGTCCTGTCCGTACTCGCGGACCGATGCGTCGTGGAAACGCCGCGCCTCGATCTCCCGCGCAATCTCCGGTGGCGCGCTGGCGCCGAAACCGGTGATGCGCTGAAACGACTGGTACCCGTTGATCGGCGCCAGGCCGGGCACGATGGGACAGTCGACTCCGCGTTCCCGGCATCCCTCCAGAAACCGGAAGTAGAGGTCCGGCTCGTAGAACATCTGGGTGATCACGAAGTCCGCGCCGGTCGCCACTTTCTCGGCCAGATGGTCGAGATCGCGCTCCCGGCTCGACGCCTCCGGATGACCTTCCGGGTAGCCGCCGACGCAGACTCCAAAGTGGTCCCCGTGCTCCTCGCGGATGAACCGCACCAGGTCCGAAGCGTGGGAGAAGCCGTCCGCAACCGGCGACCAGGCGCCGCGGCCGCGGGGCGGATCGCCGCGCAGGGCCAGGATGTTGCCGATGCCGCGCTCGCGACAGTCCTCGAGCACCGCCGCGATCTTCCGGCGCGGCATGTTCGTGCAGGTCAGGTGCATCATCGTCTCGATGCCGAGCACGTTCTCGATCGTGCTCGCCAGCTCGAAGGTGAGTTCGGCGGTGCTGCCCCCCGCGCCCCAAGTCACGTCAACGAACGCCGGCTCCAGCCGCCCCATGCGCTCGATCCGGGCGTAGAGGTTCTCGATCCCGGCCTCCGTCTTCGGCGGGAAGTACTCGAACGAGTAAAAGGGACGTCTCTCGGACGCCGCGGAGCGCAGCTTGTCGATCAGTTTCACGGTTCCGCCCGCCCAGCGGCAAGCCGCTCAACCTGCTGCACGAGCCCCGGCGCCTTCAGCCTCTCCGCGATGGCCGCCAGTTCCGGGTCCGGGCCCCGCCAGTGCAACTCGTCGACCGAGGAGCTGACCGGTGCGTCACGCACCAGCGTGGCGAGCTCGCGGAACAACTCCGCGGCTTCCCGTTCCTCCCTCAATGTCGCCGCCAACCGGTCCCGGCTCCGCACCTTGACCGCCCACTTCCAGGGTTCGTTCGGTATGTCCTCGAGGTGGACATAGTGCGCCAGCACCGCCGCCGCCGACTTGGCGCCCCAGCCCTTGAGACCGGGGAAGCCGTCGGCGCTGTCGCCGACCAGGGCCAGGTAGTCGGGAATCGACTCCGGCTCGACCCCGAACTTCTCCACGATGCCATCGGCGTCCCAGCGCAGGCCGCGCCGCCGGTCGACCTGGACCACCCGGCCACCCCGGCCCGCGTCGACGCACTGCGCCAGGTCCTTGTCCGGAGTGCAGATCCGGACTTCGACGACACGCTGGTCGGCGGCCGCCATCGCCGCGCCGCTGGCCAGTCCGTCGTCCGCCTCGTGCTCCACCATCGGCCATGTCGCGATGCCGGCCGCGGCCAGTGCCTCCTCGAGCAGCGGGAACTGGTCCAGCAGTTCCTGGTCGATCCCCTCGCCGGTCTTGTAGCCGGGCCAGAGGTCGTTGCGAAAGGACTCGATCACATGGTCGGTCGCTACCGCCATGTGGGTAGCGCCGTCGCGGAACATCCCGAGCAGGGAAAAGACGACGCCCCGCACGGCGCCGACTTCGAGCCCATCGTCGTTGCGGTAGCTGGGAGCGCCGAAATGGTGACGGAAGAGCTCGTAGGTGCCGTCGATCAGATGAACGTACATGCCTGACTCGTGACGTGGGACATCGCGGGCAAGCTACCATCAGCCGCCATGCGCTCTTCCCCCTACGGGTTCCTGCTCGCCTGCGCGATGGGCGCGGCGATGCCAGGGACCGCCGCGGACTTGCCCGGCGACCCCTTGACCGGGTCGGGCGAAGTGGCGCGGACCCTGTTGCCGGCCGCTCAACTGGAAGCCGGGGAGCTACTGTCGCCGCTCGACAACTCGGCTTTCGCGCTGCCCGAGAACGCCGCGGCGCCCCGCCATGAGATGCACGGAACGCTGCAACTCTTCGGCGGCGGGACGTCCTCGTGGACTGTTCACCACGACTTCTACTCCCGGGCGCTCGAGCCGCCGATCACCTCCGCGCTGCGCCGCATCCCCCGGCTCGACGTCGTCCTCACCCAGAACGGCTCCCACCTGATCCCGGCAAACCGGGGTCTCCGCTTCACCGGCGACGCGTACTGGAACGCGATCGTCGGTGCGGGGCGCATCTGGAGCGAGCGCGGAGACGGCGGCAAGAGCCGGGCCTCGCTGCCGATCACCCTGGTCGAGCGCAACCAGAACTGCGCTTACCACGGTGTCGTGTCCTTCCTCTTCGACGGCAGCAGCACGTCGTCCGCCGCTTTTCAGGTGACCCAGGAAACCTGCAAGTACTTCAAGTTCGACCTCTGGCACGCCGGTGCCGCGCGCTTCGTGGCCGGCGAGGCTCCGAACGCCGACGCGGTCGCGGCAGCCTACGCCGCGGAGGTCGCGACCCGGCTATCGGTGCGCCCGATCGACCAGATCCGGAACGACTATCCGCGGTCCCAGGTCTATCCCCAGTCGTTCGCCGGCGGCATGGACCGCGAACACATCACCGCGTACGGCGTCGCCTTCGACGGCATCCACTACGCCGGCCCGGTCCGCACCCGACACGGCGACTATCCCTACCCGCACCAGATTCGCCTGCCGTCCTACTCCACCGCGAAGACCGCCTTCGCCGCGGTCGCGGTGATGCGGCTGGCCCAGATACACGGCGAGGAAGTCGCCGGGCTGCAACTCAGGGACTATCTGCCGAAGCCGCCCAGGGACGCCTGGCAGGGAGTGACCTTCGAGCACCTCCTGGACATGGCGACCGGCCACTACTGGGATCCCCGTGACCAGGAGGACGAGAAGGACACGACGACCGAGCTGAACTTCTTCGTCGTCGAGAACCAGAACCGCAAGCTCCGCGGCGCGTTGGCCTTTACCACGAAGGAGCCGCCCGGAAAGCGCTGGGTGTACCACACGACGGACACCTACCTGCTTACGCACGCGATGACCGAATACGTGGGCCGCCTGACGGGCGCCACGAAGAAGAAGCCGGCCGACCTGCTCGGATTCGTCGCCAACGAGGTCTACCGGCCCCTGGGTCTGTCGGCCGGCGCGCTCCAGGCCGTGCGAACCGACAACCGCGCCGATGGCCGGCCCTTCGGCGGCTACGGCATGTTCTGGACCCCGGACGACATCCTCAAGATCGCCAATCTGCTGAACGCCCAGCGCGGCAGGATCGGCGACCGGCAGGTGCTCCACCCGGAGCTTCTGGCGGCGGCCATGCAGGAGAACCCGGACGATCGAGGTCTCGACGCCGTTCACCAGGCCAAGCCGAACAAGTACAACAACTCCGTCTGGTCGCGGCAGATCGAGGTGACTTCCGGCGCCACCGGAACGGACCAGATCTGGGTGCGCCAGATGCTGGGCTACGGAGGGATCGGCGTCCTGATGCTCCCCAATGGAGCGGTCTTCTACTACTTCGGGGACGGCGACGACCACGAGTGGCTGCGCTCGGCGCGGGAGGCGTACAAGCTGAAATGACCCATTCGGACAAGCAAGCCCGGGCGACCGGCGGACCATTCGCCGGCTTCCGGGTGATCGAACTCGCCGAGGGCGTCGCCGGTCCGTACTGCGGCAAGCTGCTCGCCGACCTCGGGGCCGACGTGATCAAGGTCGAACCACCGGCAGGCGACCGCGCCCGCCGGGCCCCTGGCGGCGATCCGGCGAAGACCCTCGACCCGGAAGGCTCGCCGCTGTTCCTGTACTGCAACACGAGCAAGCGCGGCATCGTCCTCGACCTGGACGACGATCGCGACCGAGAGACGCTCGGCGCGCTACTCGGCGACGCCGCCGTCCTGATCACCGACCGGGAACCTCCGGTCGAAGCACCGTCCGACCTGGTCGTCGCCGCGGTCACTCCCTACGGCCTTGCCGGCCCGAGGGCCGCCGCGCCGGCCGGAGAGCTGACCCTCACCCACGGCGGCGGTCTCGTGAACCAGATGCCGGTACGGTCCCGCGACGTCGACCGCGCGCCGGTCACCCTGGGCGGTCACCAGGCCGGCTACCACGCCGGTCTGGTCGCGGCGCTCGCGGTCGCGGCGCTGCTCTATGGACGCCGCAGCGGCGGCGACGCCGCCAGGGTCGACGTCTCGATCCAGGACGTGATGGTCAGCATGGTGGCGCCGCTCCTCGCCAGCGCCCGCTACCACGAGACGACCTGGTCGCGAGTGCCGGACCGACCGCCCGCGATGGGCAGGCTCAGGACCAGCGACGGCTACGTGATCCTGAATGCCTTCGACGACCACCACTTCGTGCTCTTCCGCGAACTGATGGGCAACCCTCCCTGGTGCGCGGGCGACGAGTGGAAGGACATGGCCTACCGCAGCCACCACCTGATGGAGATCGCACCCCAGGTCGACGCATGGGCGCTCGAGCAGAAGCGCGACGACCTCTACCACCGCGCCGCCCGCCTGGGCATTCCCGTCGGCCCGATCCACGACGCCGCCGACGTGATGGCTTACGCGCAGTACGCGGCACGGGACTACTTCACCCTGGTCGACCACCCGAGCACCGGTCCGAAGCGCTACGCCGGCTGGCCGTACCGGATGGGCGCCTCGAAGCCGCGTGTCTCCCGTCCTGCCCCGCTCCTTGGCGAGCACTCGGCGGAAGTCCGGAGCGAGCTGAACGGCAAACCCGCAGGCACTCGAACCACGGTCGCCTCCTCGCGCGGCGAACCCGCCGCCGCGACCGGACCCGCCCTGCCGCTGGAGGGCATCCGCGTCGCCGAGTTCGCCTGGGTCTGGGCCGGGCCCTATGCCGGAGTTCTTCTCTCGACCCTGGGCGCCGAAGTGATCAAAGTCGAGGGGCCCAAGCGCCTCGACCTGACCCGGCGCTCCGTCGTCTGGCCACGCGCCGAAGAGGCGCCGCAGAAGATCGGCCAGGACGCCGGCATGGCCTTCAACACGATGAACCTGAACAAGCGATCGCTGGCGCTCGACCTGTCGCAGGCCGAGGGCCGCGAACTCGCCCTTCGCCTCGCCTCCGAGTCCGACGTGATCTACGACAACATGCGCCCCGGGGCCATGGTCAAGCTCGGCCTCGACTACGAGAACCTGCGCGAAGCGAATCCGGAACTGATCGTCGCGTCCTCGTCGGGCCGCGGCCACGGCGGTCCGGAAACCGAGTACCTCGGCTACGCGATGGTCCACCAGGGCGTCGCCGGCGGCGCGTACATCTCGGGCTACCCTGACGACCATCCGACGCACAGCGGCGGCGACGTCGACCTGATGAACGCGATCACGCTCGCCTTCTCCATCGTCGCGGCGCTCCACCACCGCGAGCGGACCGGCGAAGGCCAGTTCATCGACTACTCCCAGTGCGAGGGCGTCAGCTCGATCCTCGGCGAGGTGCTGCTCGAGTACGAAATGACCGGCGAGATCCCCGAGCGCACCGGCAACGCGCACCGCTCGTCCGCTCCCCACGGCGTGTACCGCTGCTGGGGAATCGACCGCTGGCTCGCGATCGAGGTCCACAACGACGAGGAGTTCGGCCGTCTCGCGGCGACGATGGGCCGTCCGGAACTGGCGGAGGATCCACGCTTCGCCACCGCGGCCGCCCGCAAGCGGAACGAAGCGGAGCTCGACCGGATCCTCGGCGCCTGGACTCGGGAACGTGACCGCGACTGGCTGGCGAGGGAACTGCTGGCCGCCGGAGTGGCCGCCGCACCGTCCCGAGACGCACGCGATCTCTACGCCGACTCGCATCTTCGCGCCCGCGGCTCCTTCGCCACCGTCGAACACCCCGAATGGGGCGACCTGGAACTCGTCGGGCCGCCGTTCCGCATCGAAGGCCGCGACCTGAGCCCGCGCCGCGCGCCCCTTCTCGGCGAGCACACGGACGCAATCCTCGGCGGCCTGCTCGGCTTGTCGGCGGAAGATCTCGCCGACTACCGCCGCCGCGGCGTCGTCGGCTGATCGCTACACTCTGCACTCACCATTCCACATCCCCGATCCCCTCAAGGGAGGTCCGTCGTGACTCGACTCCGCCGAACTTCGCGCACGGCAGCGATCGTCGCCGCCATCACCACTGCCGCAGTGCTCTTCGCCGCTCCCGGCCTCGCCCAGGACGGCGACTCCATGGCCGTCGACATCCTGAGCAAGTACCGGGTGGCGCCGAACATCACCTACCTCGTAGCCGACGGCTACGAGTCGAAGCTCGACGTGATGACACCCCGCGGCCAGAACGCGGTACCAACCCTGATCTACATCCACGGCGGCGGCTGGGTCGGCGGCACGAAGGAGTCCAGCGTGCTGCGCGCCCTCCCCTATCTCGAGATGGGATGGGCCGTGGTCAACGTGGAGTACCGGCTGGGCCGCAACGCGCTCGCGCCCGGCGCCGTCGAGGACTGTCGCTGCGCGCTGCGCTGGGTCTACGAGAACGCCGAGGATTACAACATCGACACCTCCCGGCTGGTGGTCAGCGGCGCCTCCGCCGGCGGCCACCTGTCGCTGACCACGGGCATGCTGCCCGCCTCCGCCGGCCTGGACCGCCTCTGCCCCGGCCGCGACGCCGACCGCCCGGGCTGGGCCGCGGCGGACGAGTACGAGATGCCGGTGGCGGCGATCGTCAACTGGTTCGGGATCACCGACGTCGGCGACCTGCTCGACGGCGTGAACGCGAAGAGCTACGCCGTCGCCTGGATGGGCTCGCGGTCCGACCGCATGGAACTCGCCAAGCGCCTCTCGCCGATGACCTACGTTCGTTCCGGCCTGCCGCCGATTCTCACGATCCACGGCGACGTGGACAACATCGTCCCGTACCAGCACGCTCTCGACCTGCACGCGAAGCTCGATAAGGCAGGTGTCACCAACAAGATGCACACGGTGCCGGGCAAGGGCCACGGCAACTTCACGCCCGACGAACAGCAGGAGATCTTCAAGGTGATCCGCGCCTTCCTGGACGAGCACGTGACCGGCGGAGGCGGCGCAAGCACCGGCGCCGAGTGACCGCCCCCGCAGCCGGCGCCCCGGACCTCTGCACCCGCAGCGCCGTCAACCTGGCCGGGCTACTTGCAAGCGGCGAGGTTTCCGCGGTCGAGGTCCTGGAAACCCACCTCGAGTGGATCGACCGGCGCAACCCGGAACTCAACGCGATCTGCACACTGGATCGAGACCACGCCTTCGAGCAGGCGCGGGCCGCCGATGACCTGCGCCGCCGCGATCCCCGCACCGCCGCCTCGAAACCCCTCCTCGGCCTCCCCACGGCCATCAAGGACCTCGTCCCGACGAAGGGCATCCGCACCACCTTCGGCTCGCCGATCTTCGCGGACAACGTGCCGGACGTCGACGCCCTGATCGTCGAGCGGATCCGCGGCGCCGGCGCGATCGTCATCGGCAAGACGAACACGCCGGAGTTCGGCGCCGGCTCGCAGACCTTCAATCCGGTCTTCGGCAAGACCAGAAACCCCTGGGCCCCCAGCCGGACCTGCGGCGGTTCGAGCGGCGGCGCGGCGGCGGCGCTCGCGAGCGGCATGCTGCCGATCGCCGACGGCAGCGACCTCGGCGGCTCGCTCCGCAACCCCGCGAGCTTCTGCGGCGTGGTCGGCTTCCGGCCGACACCGGGCCGTGTGCCGCGGGTGCCTCCCGAGCAGGGCTGGGACGACCTTGCCGTGCTCGGCCCGATGGGCCGCAGCGTCGCCGACGCGGCGTTGTTGTTCTCCGTGATCGCGGGGCCTGACCCCAGGGACCCGATCTCACTTCGTGCCCCCGCCGCGAACTTCCACCCGGTCGAACCGCTCGACTTGCACGGTCTCCGTCTCGCCTGGACGCCGAATCTCGGCCTCTATCCCGTCGAGCGCGAAGTCGTGGCTGTCTGCGAAGCGGCCCTGCCCGCGTTCACCGACCTCGGCGCGGAAGTCGAGGAAGCCGCGCCCGATCTCTCCGGAGCCGACCACATCTTCCGCACCCTGCGCGCCAGCCTGTTCGCCGACAAGCTCGGTCCGGCGCTCCGGCAGCACCGCCACCAGATGAAGGACACCGTGATCGAGGAGATCGAACGGGGTCTGGCGCTCACGGGGCCGGACATCGCGTCGGCCCTGGCTGAACGCACCCGCCTCCACTGCCGCGTCGTCGAGTTCTTCGAGCGCTACGACGCCCTCGTCCTGCCGACAGTCCAGGTCCTGCCCTTCGACGTCGACCAGCCCTATCCCACCGAGATCGAGGGCGAGCAGCTCTCGACCTACACCGACTGGATGGCCTCCTGCTACTCGATCACCGTGACCGGCTGTCCGGCCATCTCCTTGCCCTGCGGAGTCGGACCGTCAGGTCTGCCGGTGGGCCTGCAGATCGCGACTGCCCGAAGCAGCGATCACACCACCCTCAGCATCGCGGCCGCGTTCGAAGCCGCGAGGGCCGCCAGCGGTCGCTGAGTCACCTCCGCTCGTACGTGTACAACCGCCGGCCGTTCTCCGACACGGTCTCCACACGCCGAACCGCCGCGTACGGTTCAAGCGCCGCCTCCCATGCCTCCTCTGTGTAGTCGGCAAAGCGATCGCCGCGCAGCGTGAGCAGATCGTCGACCCGCGGGTCTCCCTGGGGAACGAACTCGACGAGTCCGCGCGGCGCCAGCGAAACGAGCCAGGCCGCGATTCGGGGTAGCGGCACGTTGCGGCCGATCGCCAGGTGGTGGAGGACGGCCAGCGCCACCAGAGCGCCCGCGCTCCGGGAGCGGCGCGCCAGCGACCGCCTCTCGACCTGCGACCAGCCCTGGTCCGGCGACGGATTCGCGAGGTCCTGGTACAGGGGCAGGAAACGCAGCCGATCGGACCGAGCCCGCGCGCAGGCGCTCTCAAGCGCCCCGAAGTCGGCATCGAAACCGATCACGTCGCGAACGCCTTCCTCCAGCGCAATCGCGGAGAACTCGCCCGTGTTACAGCCGAGATCCCAGAGTTGCTCCGGCGGCGCCTCGGCGACGAAGGCGCGCACGGCCTCTGCCTTTCGTGAGGCTTCGCTCGTGTCGTAGCTGGTCAGTGTCGAGTAGTCGCTCCAGATCGTGTCGGTGCCCTTGGGTTCCAGGCTCCTGATCCAGCGCCGGAGCTGGGTCAGGAGACCGCGGTAGGCGTTGCGCGGCAGAGGCCGCCGCTCCGTCCGCTTCGCCGCTTCACTGCGTGAGCCGGCACGACGTTCGAAGCGAAGCGGCAGCAGGACATGAGCCTGCATCTTGGGTGACCAGCGCATCCGCCGCGGCAGCAGGGCGGCCAGCTCCCTGCCCGGGATTCCCTCCTGCAGCCCGCGGTACCACGCGTTGTGCGGAGTGCCGAGCTTCGCCGACAACAGCAAGGGGTGGAGGAACTGCTCGCAGAACTGGGAGTGACCCTGCCAGTACTCGCCCTCGCGATAGCGGCGCAGCGACAGCCAGTCGATAAAGACCGGCTTGGCCCCCTTGAACTGCACGTTGTAGGCACTTGCGTCCGAGAGCGAGATTCCCCTGTCGAGCAGCCGGATCTGTATCTCCAGGTGATGAAGAGCCGCCTCCTTCAGAAGCGAGAACGGCCACTCGTACGGGTAGGAGATGAACGGCAGCCGGGGATGCTCCAGGACGAGTCCCCCGGGCGGCGGGAGAACACCAGCCTCGACCGGATCGACTTCCTCTGCCGCCACCAGCGCCCCCTCGACGACCAGTGCATCGACAAGGCCACACTCCCGCACGTAGCGGTAGTCCTCGACCGCTGCCGGGGCAACGCTCCGAAAGATGCGGCCGTCCCGACCCTCGATCACCTGGCCCGCCGGGTCGCGAAAAGACGACGGCTCAGCTTCGGGCGTGGGGGTCTTCAGCGCCCCGGTTCGCACTACTCGGACTCGGACTCGTCGGTGCCGCCGAAGCCGAAGAAAGCCAGAATGCGATGCCAGTAGAACTTGAAGGCGAGCGCCGCGGCCGCCACGCCACCGATCACCGCCTGCAGAATCATGCTGCCCGACGCCGGATCAAGGTAGGCGTGGGCGGTCTGGGGCACGATCAGGGCCACGATCAAGGCGACCAGAAGACTGTTTCGATTCCGCGCCATTCGTCTCACTCCCGCTACCCGGCACTCTGTGAACCGTCCGTGAAGACGAACAGATCCAAGGCGTTTCGTCAAGCGAACTCGGTGGCTCACAGGCACCGCGCGTCGGCCATACCCCTCCTTCGGTAAGGCAACCGATAGCAACACCGAAGCCAAGCTCATCGATTACGGGCACCATCCCCGCAGCCCTTAGGATTGTGCGCCAACGCCACGACAGTACGCGGCAGTCTTCGAGCTACACGCAGGGAGAACACAGTGGACATAGCGAACAGGATCATGGTCGTCACCGGCGGAGCCTCGGGAATCGGCAAAGCTCTGGCCGAGGCCTTTCACCGCGAGGGCGCCCGTCACGTCGTGGTCGCCGACCGGGACGAAGCGGGGGCCAAGGACGTCGCCGGCGCGATCGGCGGTACCGGTGTCGGACTCGACGTGGCCGACGAGGGCGCGATCCGCGACCTGGTCGCGGCGACGCAGTCGAACATCGGTCCGATCGACCTGTTCATGTCGAACGCCGGTTACGTGACGATGGGTGGTCTCGAAGTCCCCAACAAGGAGATCAACGACCAATGGAACGTCCACGTGATGTCCCACGTCTACGCCGCGCGGGCCGTCCTGCCCTCGATGATCGAGCGCGGCGAGGGCTACATCATGAGCACCGCCTCGGCGGCGGGCCTGCTGACCCAGATCGGTTCGCTCGCCTACTCGTTGACCAAGCACGCGGCGGTTTCGCTCGCCGAGTGGATCGCGATCACCCACGGCCACCAGGGCATCCGCGTCTCCGTGCACTGCCCACAGGCGGTGAAGACGAACATCGGCGCGAACAGCCCCGACCGGAACCGGCGTCGGGGCCTGTCCGTCGGGGTCGCCTCCGGCGACGGCGTACTCACGGCCGAACAGGCAGCCGACGCCTGCGTCGAGGCGGTTCGCGAAGAGCGGTTCTGGGTCCTGCCCCACCCCGAGGTTGCGGAGTACGTCCGCCGCAAGGGGACCGACATCGACCGCTGGCTCCACGGCATGAGGCGGTTCCAGGGACGGCTCTACGAAGGCCGGCAACTGCCCGGAGACTGGTTCGTCGACGCACACAGAGACTCCGAGAGCGACTGACGTGCCCTCCCCTGAGGATCCGGTCTTCTCGAGCCGCGAAAGCGGCGTTGCCGAGATCGTGCTCAACCGGCCGGCGCGCCGCAACGCGGTGACCGGGCCGCTGGCGGAACGCCTGCACCGGGAGATCGTCGCCGCTACGGAGGACGATGACGTCGCCGTCCTGCTGCTGCGCGGAGCCGGGGGCGCCTTCTGCTCCGGCCTCGACCTCGGTGAGTTCAGGGCCGACCCGCCGCCGGAGTGGATGCCGGCCTTCAGCGGTCTCTGGCTCGATGTGCACGCCGCGCTCTACGATTGCCCCAAGCCGATCGTGGCGGCGCTGGAACGCTACGCGATCAACGCCGGTTCGGCGCTGGCACTCGCCGCGGATCTCCTGGTGGCTGGCGAGCAGGCCTTCCTCCACGTCGGCGAGATCCAGATGGGCATGGCGGCGCCGATGAACATGGCCTGGCTGAGGCTTCGCCACCCGGAGAGCGTGGCCGCGCGGCTCGCGATCGTCGGGCGGCGCTACACGGGAGCAGAACTCGAGCGGATGGGAGTGGCTTCCGAGGTCACAGCCGACGATCAGGTCCTGACCCGGGCACGGGAACTTTCCGCGACCATCGCCGGTTACCCCAGGAACGGAGTCCGGTCGATCAAACAGGCGGTTCTCCGCGGTCGAACCACAGGGTCCGACGACTCGTGGTTCGCCCGAATTCGCGGCAACTGAAGCCTCCCGAGGCGAGGCCGGCGCTTCGCACCGGATACGTACACGACACCGCTTTCCCAGGCCGGACGGCGACCGTTCCGGCGCGGTAGGATAGGAACTAATGACGGCCTTCTCATTAGACGACAAGTACACGCTTACTGAAGGCCGCGTGGCGATCACCGGTATCCAGGCTCTGGTCCGGTTGCCGATGGACCAGCACCGCCGGGACCGCGAAGCCGGTCTGCGAGTCGGTGCGTTCATCAGCGGCTATCCCGGATCACCACTCGGCGAATACGACAAGCAACTCATGCGCAACGGCCGGCTGCTGGCCGAGCACGACGTGGTCTTCCAACCAGGGATCAACGAGGAGACGGCGGCGACGTCGATCTACGGCGCCCAACTCCTCGAGCGGTTCCCCCACCAGCGCTACGACGGCGTGGTCGGCATCTGGTACGGCAAGACCCCTGGCGTCGACCGAACCGGCGACGCCTTCCGGCACGGCAACTTCATCGGCACGGGCAAGCACGGGGGCGTCCTCGTGCTGGCCGGCGACGACACGGCCTGCAAGAGCTCGACGATTCCCGGCGACAGCACGATCAGCCTCTTCGATCTATCGATGCCGGTGCTCTATCCCGGCGATCCGGCGGAAGTCCTGGAGTTCGGGCTCCACGGCATTGCCCTGTCCCGTTACTCCGGCCTCTGGACCGCGATGAAGATCGTGACGAACGTCGCCGACGGCGGCGCGATCATCGATCTGCCACAGATGGCGCCACCGGTCCTGCCGGATCTGGAGATCGACGGCCGGCCGTTCCAGAAGCACCTCGACATGCGGCTGCTGCCGCCGCACACGGTCGAGATGGAGCGCCAGATCTACACGGAGCGCACGGTGGCGGCCCTCGCGTACGCCCATGCCAATGGCCTCGACAGCATCCGTTGCGCCGGCCCCGGCGACCGCCTGGGCCTGATCGCGGCCGGCAAGCCCTACCGGGACCTGCGCCTCGCGCTCAACCTGCTGGGCCTGGACGAAGCCGCGCTCGATCGACACGGCATCCGCGTCCTCAAACTGGGCTGCATCGCGCCGATCGAATCGCGACGCCTGCGCGAGTTCGCCGACGGCCTCGAGGAGATCATCGTCGTCGAGGACAAGCGGGGCTTCATCGAGACCCAGGTGCGGCAGACGCTCTACAACCTGCCCGATCGGCCGCTCGTCAGCGGCAAGGAGACTCCGGCCGGCGAGGCGCTCTTCCCGATGCACGGTGAACTCGAGGGGCACCAGATGGCGCTGATCCTCGGCGCCTATCTGGAGCAGCGGCTGCCCGGCGCCGTGCCGGCGGAGGACCTGTCGCGCCTGCGGACCGGCGCCGAATCCGCCGACCTGGCGACGTCCCTGCCGGCCGCGCTCCCGCGCACGCCCTACTTCTGCAGCGGCTGCCCCCACAACACGTCCACCCAGTTGCCCGAGGGCTCCGAGTACGCGGGCGGCGGCATCGGCTGTCACGCGATGGCGATGTGGATGGACCGGGGTCTGAGCTGGCTGCCGCAGATGGGCGGTGAGGGCGCCTGCTGGATCGGGCTTGCGCCCTTCACCGAGCAGGAGCACATCTTCCAGAACGTCGGCGACGGCACGTATGCCCACTCCGCCAGCAAGGCGATCGAGGCGTGCATCGCCGCGAACCTCCACATGACGTTCCGCATCCTCTACAACTCGGCCGTCGCGATGACCGGCGGCCAGGATGCGGTCGGACTGCTCAGCTCGCTCGGCGTGGCGAAGCAGCTCCAGCTCCAGGGCATGAAGCGCGTGATCCTCGTCACCGAAGATCTCGAGCGCTTCCCCAATCGCGACGACAACGGAGTCGAGATCCGGCACCGCCGCGACTACGACGAAGTGCTGAAGGAACTCCGAGCGATCAAGGGCCCGACGGCCGTCGTCTACGACCAGCAGTGCGCCGCGGAGAAGCGCCGAGAGCGCAAGCGGGGCATTCAGGAGACGCCGAGCCAGCGCGTCTACATCAACCCCGCCGTATGCGAGGGCTGCGGCGACTGCGCCGCGAAGTCGAACTGCCTGTCCGTCGCGCCGCTCGAGACGGAGTACGGTCGCAAGACGCAGATTCACCAGTCGTCCTGCAACCTGGACTACTCGTGCATCGACGGCGACTGCCCCGCCTTCATGACCGTCGACCTGGGGGCCGCCACGAAGCCGGTGCGGCGCGCGGCGGCCGCGCCGCTGCGTGACGACGAAGTGCCGGAGCCGGTGCGCCAACTGCCGGACGACGCCACCTTCAGAGCTCTGCTCGTGGGCATCGGCGGCACCGGCGTGGTCACCGTCGACGCGATCCTCGTCACCGCCGCCCTGCTCGAAGGCCGGTACGCGATCCACCTCGATCAGACCGGCCTGGCCCAGAAGGGCGGCGCGGTGGTGTCGAACCTGCTGCTCAGCCGCGAGCCGATCGACCGGGCGAACAAGCTGGGCGAGGGCGAGGCCGACCTGGCCCTGTCGTTCGACCTGCTCGCCACGGTCGCCACGGACAACATCAAACGGTTCTCGAAGGAGACCACGGCCGTCGTAGCGAACACCGCCGGGATCAGCCCAGCCGCCGTGATCACCGACAGCGCCGCCCGGATGCCGCCGCTCGACGAGCTGCGCAAGCGTCTGGCCCTGTTCACCGACCGGGACAGGAGCTACTTCGTCGACGCGGAAGCCGCCACCGAGCGACTGCTCGGCAACAGCGTCACCGGCAACATCTTCCTGGTCGGCGCCGCCTACCAGGAGGGTCTGCTGCCGCTCGAGTCCCGCTTCATCGAGCAGGCACTGCGGGCCAACGGCGTCGCCGTGGAGGACAACATCCAGGCGTTTCGTTACGGCCGGCTCTCCGTCGCTGATCCGGAGCGTTTCCGCCGCGCCGCCGGCCTCGAGGGTCACGCGGCGCCGACCGCGGAGGCGGCCCGTGAAGCCGCACGCACGCTGATCGAACGCTGGGCGCCGAAGTGGGGTAGGCAACTGGAACAAATGGTCGCGGGCGCTCCCCGGGGAGGCGAGCTCGATCGCCTCCTGCCCGGTCGGATCGCCGATCTGCTCCTCTACCAGGGCACGGCAATCGCCGAGCGCTACCTGAGGTTCGTCGCCGAGATCGGGGACGCCGAGGAATCGAGCCTGCCCGGTCATGTCGCGGTACGCGAAGAGGCCGCTCGCTACGGCTTCAAGCTGCTCGCGGTCAAGGACGAGTACGAGGTCGCGCGCCTCTGGTTGCAGGACCCGATCTGGGACCAGGTCGCGAGAGACTACGACGGCACGATCGACCGACACATCCTGCTCCACCCGCCGACCCTGCGGCGGATGGGCTGGAAGCGGAAGATCCGGTTTGGCGCCTGGTCCCGGCCCATGTTCCGGCTGCTCTACGCGGCGCGGCGGCTCCGCGGCACCGTGCTGGACATCTTCGGCGCCACCCGCCACCGCCGGCTGGAGCGCGCCCTGTTCGACTGGTACCGCGAGCTTCTCTACCGGGCGATCGACCGGCTCGACGCGGAGTCCGCGCCGCTGGTCATCGAAGCGGCGAAACTGCCCGATTCGATCCGTGGCTACGAAGGGGTCAAGGAGCGCACGATCACCACCGCGAAGACGCGGGCGAAACAGCTGCTGGACGAGCTCGCCGACCAGTCGCTCGGCTCCCGGGTCGCCTGACCGGCTGCGCCGGCCCACCAGCCCCGTCCGCTAGGATCCCGCCGTGAGAAGCCGCCGCATCTCCTCGGGCCTCTGCACCCTGCTGGCCCTGCTGGTGGTCACGTCCGTGCCGACGGCCGCCCAACCCGCCGCCCACCCGGTACTCAGCGCGTTCCTGCCGATCGACGAGTACGTCCTCGAAATCGACGGCCAGACCGTTTCCGGGGCCAGGCTCTACATGTCCCAGCGAGCCAGGGCGATGCTGATCCTCAGCGACTCTCTCGGCGGTCCCCTTATCCTGTGGGCGGGAACGATGGCAGTCGATCACCTGCCGGCCACGGACCTGCTCGCCTCGCGCGGCGGCTACGACGTGATAGCCGAACCGAACAAGTCGTACATCGGCCAGGCCGAGGCGGACCAGACCGCGATCGCCCTGCCAATCGAGGGTCGCAGCATCCGCATCCTCCCCCGGCCGCCGCTCCTGGGGGACCGCACCCTCGGCGAACTGCTGGACCACTCACCCGGCTACCGGGCCGGAATGGACGCCTTCCAACCGAACCCCGCGGCGATGACTGCGCTCCGCGAAGCCGGCCCGATCCGAGTCCGCGTCTTCTTCGGCTCCTGGTGCGGAGTCTGCAAGCGCGTCCTGCCCAACCTGCTCGAGGTCAACGCCGGCCTCGAAGGCTCGAACATCGCCTTCGACTACTACGGCCTCGCCTCGCCGCCGGCCGGCTGGGAAGACCCTGAAGTCAAGGGCAACGGAGTCACGGGCCTGCCAATGGCGATCGTCTATCGCGATGGCGAGGAAGTCGGCCGCTTCGGCGGGGCGAACGACTTCGCTCAGCCCGCGCAGGTCCTGCAGGCCCTGCTCTCCGGCGCACGGTAGGCCCGTCAACATCGCGGCGCCACCTCACGAAGGTAGGCGCTCGCGTCGCGCGAGCCGGACCTCTCCCGGTTGCGGCCTTACTCCAACGCCAACGCCACCAGGGCCGGGTTTTGTTCCCCGCGGCCTGTTCCAACGGTGAAAGCCACGTACTGCCGGCCCTCGTGGAGGTACGTCATCGGCGTGCCGTGCGGGGTCGGTTCCACGCGATGCTCCCAGAGCTTCGCGCCGTCCCGCTTGTCGTAGGCGCGGATGTGGCCGGCGTCGCCCATGAAGGTCATCCGGCTCGGGTCGTAGTCGGCCTGGATGATGAAGATCAGGTCCTTCGTCAGCACCAGGCCGCCGTTCGAGAGGATGCCGTGGGAGGCACTGCCCAGGTCGGGCAGATCGAGGTGGGCGATCGCGGGATGGTCCTTCGGACCCGGGCCGTGGGCGACCTGCCACAGGTGCTCGCCGGTGTTCAGGTCGATCGCGGTGATCCGGCTGTAGGGCGGCTTGACCAGGGGAAGGCCGCGCGGCCCGTCCACGATGTTGAGAGCATCGACGTAGCGGAACTCGGAGCGGGCCGCGTCGGCCGGCCGCACGCCGAAGCTCATCACCTTGGTCATCGACGGCACGTAGAGGACGCCGGCCTCGGGATCGACGGCGGCACCCCTCCAGTTCGCGCCGCCGGCTGCGGACGGCAGCGTCAGCACGCCGAGCTTGCCGCCCTCCCTGACCTCGAGCGGCGGCGTGAAGATCGGCCCCAGCACGTAGTTCTCCGCGATCTCGAGCGCCTCTGCGCGCAGTTCCGGCGTGAAGTCGATCAGGTCGTCCCCGGTCATGCCGAGCCGCTCGAAGGGCGCGGGCTTCGTCGGCATCGGCTGGGTCGGCGAGGTCCATTCGCCGGGCACCGCCGTCTGCGGCACCGGGATCTCCTCGATCGGCCACACGGGCTCGCCCGTCTCCCGGTCGAAGACGTAGGTGATCCCCTGCTTGCTGACCAGGGCCACCGCCCTGATCTCGCGGCCGTCCACGGTGACATCGACAAGGTTCGGGGCCGAGGCCAGGTCATAGTCCCAGAGCCCGTGGCGGACCGCCTGGAAGTGCCACTTCCGCTCACCGCTGCGGGCATCCAGAGCCACCAGGCTTTCCGCGAACAGGTTGTCGCCGCGGCGGTGACCGCCGTACCAGTCGTTCGTGGGCGTCGACACCGGCAGGTAGACAAAGCCGAGTTCGTCGTCGCAGCTCATCATCGTCCACACGTTCGTGTTCCCGGAGTACTCCCAGGAGCCGTCGAGCCAGGTGTCGTTGCCGAACTCGCCCGGCTGCGGAATCGTGTGGAAGATCCAGCGCATCTCGCCGGTGCGCACGTCGTAGCCGCGCACGTGGCCAGGGGGCATGTTCGGTCCGCGCGGGCCGTCGGAGATGACCGAGCCGAGCACGATCACGTCGCCGCAGACGACCGGCGGCGCCGAGTGGGTGTACTGGCGCTCGTTGATCTCGCGGCCGAGACCCAAGGCCGTGTTCACCAGGCCGCCGTCGCCGAAGGCCGGGTCGGGCTGGCCCGTCATCAGGTCGAGCGAGATCAGGCGGCGGTGGTGCGCCGCGTAGACCAGCCGCTCAGCGGGTTCGCCGTCGATCTCCCCGCTCCAGTACTCCAGCCCTCGCTGCTGGAAACCGGCGTTCGCCGGACGGCCGGCGTCGTAGCTCCGTGGGTCGTAGACCCAAAGCGTCTCGCCTGTGCCCGGGTCGATCGCCGCCACCTGGCTGAGGGAGGTTGTGATGTAGAGGGTGCCACCGATGTAGAGCGGCGTGCTCTTGAACATGCCGCCGCGGTACTCCGTGTCGGCCTCCGTCTCGACCGACGTCCAGCGCCAGACTTCGCGCAGCCGGTCGACGTTGGACGGGTCGATCTGATCGAGCGGCGAGTACTTGGTGGACGCGCGGTCGGCGGCGTAGTGATGCCACTTGCCGACCGCGTTGCTGCCAGGGCCGGGATCGGAGTTACCGCCGCATCCGGAGGCCAGGATCAGCAGGACAAAGGAAGACGAAACACCGGTGGCAGCCTTGTTCAGGAACATTCGGCGAGTGTACGTGGCGATCCTGTACGCTAAGCGGCCTTCAAGAAACAGGGCGTTAGAGGAGACGAGACATGGCATGGGACTTCGAAACAGACGCTGAATTCCAGGACAAGCTGGACTGGATGGACGAGTTCGTCACGAACGAAATCGAACCGCTCCGTTTCGTCCTCGGCAGCCCGTACGACCTCTCCTGCCCGAAGCGCCAGAAGCTGATTCCGCCGCTCCAGGAAGAGGTCAGGAAGCGCAAGCTCTGGGCCTGCCACCTGGGACCCGAACTCGGCGGCCAGGGTTACGGCCAGGTCAAGCTGGCGCTGATGAACGAGATCCTCGGCCGCTCACCGCACGCGCCGATCGTGTTCGGCTGCCAGGCGCCGGACTCCGGCAACGCGGAGATCATCGCCCACTACGGCACGGACGACCAGAAGGCGCGCTACCTGCAGCCCCTGCTCGACAACAGGATGGTCTCGGCCTACTCGATGACGGAGCCGCACGGCGGCTCCGATCCCAAGGTGTTCAGGACCCAGGCCGTCCTCGACGGAGACGAGTGGGTGATCAACGGCGAGAAGTGGTTTTCCTCGAACGCCCGCTACGCCTCCCTGCTCGTCGTCATGGTGGTGACCGACCCGGACGCGCCTCCCTACAACAGGATGTCGATGTTCCTGGTGCCCAAGGACACGCCGGGCGTCAAGATCATCCGCAACGTCGCCGTCGGCACCGGCAACGAGGACGGCTCACACGGCTACGTTCGCTACACGGACGTGCGCGTGCCCAAGGACCATCTGCTCGGCCAGCGCGGCCAGGGCTTCGTGGTCGCCCAGACTCGCCTCGGCGGCGGCCGCATCCACCACGCGATGCGCACGATCGCCAAGGTCCGCACCGCTTTCGACCAGATGTGCGAGCGGGTGCTGTCTCGGGAAACGCAGGGAGAACTGCTGGCGCAGAAGCAGCTCGTGCAGGAGAAGATCGCCGACTCGTGGGCGCAGATCGAGCAGTTCCGGCTCTTCGTGCTCCAGACCGCCTGGAAGATCGACAAGTACAAGGACTACCGGATGGTCCGCAAGGACATCTCGGCGGTCAAGGCGGTCATGCCGAAGGTCTACCTCGACGTCTTCTCACGGGCGCTGATGATCCACGGTTCGCTCGGCGTCTCGAACGAGATGACCTTCTCGGCGGGCGTCGTCGATTCGTTCCACATGGCGCTTGCCGACGGACCGACGGAGGTCCACAAGATCACGGTGGCGAAGCAGATCCTCCGCGAGTACGCGGGCACGGACGACCTGTTTCCGACTACCCACCTGCTCAAGCTGCGGCAGGCGGCACTCGAGAAGTACGCCGAGGCGCTCGACCTGGAGGTGGCGGCGCTGTAGCGCCGAGACAAGGTCGCCGCTTCGCGGCGCGGCCTTCTCATGAAGCCGGCCAGAAGGCCGGCGCACCCAGTGCGGCAGCCTGCGGCTACGCGTGCGCGGTGGCCGTGGCGCGCAACCCAAGGCCGGCCACGATCGCGAACAGCAGGGCGAACACCAGGTTCGCGATGCCGCTGGTTTCGCCCATCAGGCCCATCACCGCGAGGACGAGCAGGGCCACCGCGGTCAGTATCGAGAAGATGTTGCCCATCTTCTGGGCATCTTCCTCGCTGCCCCCCATGCAGCCGATGCGGACCAGGAAGAAGGTCAGCACTGCGAAGAAGGCGAGCAGGTTCCACCAGGAGCCGGCGGCGGCGTCGACCATGGCCTGACTGGCCCACCAGCCGGCGCCGAGAAGGTAAGCGATTGCAAACAGGAAGTTCTTCAACATGGCGAGCGAGAATCTAGCCGACCGGCCCCGGATCGGCAAGCCCGGCGGTTCTCCTCAAGCGCCGGGACCGCCCGACCGAGTAGCAAACCAGACACGTTCCTCACCGGTCCTCCACCCGCCAGCGTGCTAACGTCTCGGCTTCACTGAATCGTCACTCCCCGGGCCCGGCCCGGTCTTCAGACGGAGGCACCCGACATGCTCCTCGACCTCGCCAAGAACCGCCACACCCTGACCTTGGTGGCAGCCCTGCTGCTGCTCCCGCTTGGCGCATGCGGCGGCGCCGGCTCCGACGACGACCACGCGGACCATGGCCACATGGAAGGCGACATGGACCACGCCGAGGAAGCAGCCGACGACGGCGCGCCGCGCGTCTACTTCGTGGGGCTTGAGAACCACGCCACGATCCCCAGCCTGATCAACCTGCAGTTCGCGGCCGAGAACTTCATCATCGAACCGGTGGGCGACGGCGCGATCAACGAGGGCGCCGGCCACTACCACATCGCGATCGATGGAGAATGTCTCGAGCCGGGCATCGTGATCCCGACAGCGGACCCGTGGATCCACTTCGGAGACGGCTCGGACTCGATCGAGATCGAACTCAGCCCCGGCGAGCACTACCTCTGCCTGCAGATCGGAGACGGCGAGCACCGCACGCTCGACGAGCCGGGCCTGTCGCAGTACATCATGGTGCACGTGGAGGAAGAGGAAGCGGCGGCCGAGTAGCCCCGCTACTCGAAGAAGAACGGGCTCGTCCAGGCGGCGCCACCGTCCGTCTGGACAACGCGCAGGTAGAGGTAGCCGCCGGACCGGAAGGCGGGCAGCGTGACCGTCAGGCTGCACTCGCGCTCGCGCTCCGGGCACAGGGCCTCACCCGCGATCGCGCCGGCATCGGCCGCGCTCGGGCGACTGACCACGTCGATCCGGACAATCTCGGCCGGCGACACCGCCCGCACGACCAGCGTCCGTTCCGGCACGCCGGCAATCGGCCCCACTTCGCCGGCGGCTGCCGCGGCGGCCGGGATCTCGGCGCCGATCGGCCAGCCCGCGTAACTCGCGCGGACCACGATCCGCGGTCCGTTCGTGGCGTACGTACGGCGAGCCCGCAGCGCTTCGTAGATCCCCTCTCGCGTCGCGTCGCCGGCGAGGATCGCCGCCACCCCACCGCTGGGCGAGGCGAGGTGCCCGAGACCGGGATGGCCGTCATGGCCGTCGCTCGAGCCGACGAATCCCAGCCGGTAGCCACGATCGAGCGCATCACGCACGTGGTTTCCCTCGAGGGCCCCTCGCACGACGACACCGGGTGAGTCCGCAGCCTCGCTCGACCCGTGGACGGACACGATCTCGGTGACGGGCTCCAATCCGGGCGGCGGCTCCTGCGACCAGTCCGTCGGGATCGGATCGCCGGCCGAGTGGTGGGCGAAGGTCAGGGCGCGAACCCCGTCGAGCCCCGCCCACAGCTCGTGCGCTTCGTCGAGGCTCTCGTCGAGCGAACTCAGCAGCAGGCCGGCGACCGCCTCCGTTGTCGGCTCGAAGAAGACGACATGGCGGTGACCCTCGACCCAGTTCGTCCACTCGTAGCCGGCGAGCGCCACGAAGCGCCCGGGATCGTGCAGGCGATCGACCGCGTCCAGCGTGCGCCTCCAGATCGCCCGTTCACGGTCCATGAAGCGCATGCCCCAGTGGTCGTGGTCGGTCACCGCCGCCGCGTCCAGGGCCGCGATCTCGCGCGCGTAGCGCAGCAGGTCGCTGGGCATGCCTGAGCCGTCAGAGAGGCCGGAGTGGTTCTGGAGGTCCGCCCAGAGGATGCGCTGGCCGGCCGGCGAGACGACGAGTGGATTGCTCTCCGCCTCGAAGCCGGAAGGCGGCCCGACGCCGTCCGCTCTTCCCCGTACCCGGACGGCGCCGCCGGAATCTGCGGAGAGCTGGAGCGGAACGACGAGGTGGCCACGGTCCTCTTCGCTCCACGGCAAGGAGACGACCTGTCGGGAAGCGCCGTCGCCGGCCGGTCTGTAGCGGCCGTCGTCCAAGCCGATGCCCGCGGGCAGCCGCAGTTCGAGCGTGCCGCGAAACTCGGGCCAACCGTTGCCGGCCGCGTCGACAAGAGCCGCCACGAGGTCGACCGACTCGCCCGGGCGCGCCGTTGACGGCAGGTGCAGCAGCAGTCGCGCTGCCGGCCCGGCCAGTACGTCGACCGCGGGGGATTCGGCGATCAGCTCCCGGACTCCGTCCCCGTCACCGTCGACGGCCACCCAGAACCGGGAGTCCCGCTCGGCATACCGGTCCGCCAGGGCGCCCGCCGGCCCGGCGCCGTACACGATCTCGATCCGCTCACCTTCCCGCAAACCACGGCCGCCGAGGTGGACGGCCAGCAACTGCCGATCGAGCGTCTCAGCCGCGAGATCGACGCCTTCGGCATCCGTGGCAATCGTCGTGTAGCCGAGAGCATCTTCGCGCTCGGTCTGAGGAGTGCTCCAGCCCCAGAAGGGCGACACCTGGAGATACACGGCGCCGCCGACCGCGACTCCCAGCGGCCCCGCCCGATAGACGATCCGCCAGCTTCCGGGCCGGCCCGCCACCGCAGGCCCGCCAAGCGCCTCGGCGGAGGCCGTGCCGCCGCCGTCCGATTCGGCGCGCGGCGTCAGCAGATCGGCGCGCAGTTCTTCGACGATGTCGAACCGGGGTGACCGGTCAGGCCAGTCTCGGCCCGAGGACTCATCCGGCGCCGGCCCACAGGCCGCAACCGTCAGGACAAGGGCAATGGCGAATCCGAATGCGCGCACCCGGCAGATCCTCTCACGACCGCGGGAACGGCTGTAGTGTGGCCCCTGTCAAATGCCCTTCAAGATCGCCTTCATCGGCACCCACGGCGTCGGCAAGACGACGCTCGCCTACGGGCTCGCCGCGCGCCTGAAACGCCGCGACATCAACCTCGATGTCGTGGTCGAAGTAGCGCGGCGCTGCCCGTTGCCGCTCAACGAGGGAACGACCCTGGAGGCCCAGTCGTGGATCCTCCACGCCCAGATCGCGGACGAACTGGCCGCTGAAGCCCGTTCGCCGGTTGTGATCTGCGACCGCAGCGTCCTCGACAACTACGTCTACCTTCTCCTCGCCCGGGGCCGCCAGCCGGCGTTGGAACCGCTGATCGAATCCTGGTGCGGGACGTACGACCTGACCGTCTACGTTCCGATTCTGCGCGGCAGCGAGGCACAACCCGACGGGGTTCGCGCTGTCGACCCTGCCTTCCGGACCCAGATCGACGACCGGCTCTGGAACGAACTCGAGGACCGCCGCGTCGGGGTCCTGGCACTCGATCCGGAGCACCGGGAGGACTGGCTCGACACGGTCGAGGAGGCGGTCGCGAACCAGCTCCGCATTCCCCAACTCGACCTGCTCTGAGCTGTGCGCGGGCCGCGTATACTCGCGAGCCGAACGATCAACCCCACCATCGATCGATACGCCCTGCAGCCGACCTCGGCGCCATTCGCGCCGCCCGTCCCTGACTCGAGAGGAGCCGCCATGTCCCGTCCCTTCCTGCGCACCGAACTCTGCGACATGCTCGGGATCGAGTATCCCGTGTTCTCCGCCGGCATGGGACCTGTGGCGGGAGGCGCGGAACCGGTCGCCAGAGCCGACCTGGTCGCAGCCGTGTCCGAGGCCGGCGGCCTGGGCGTGATCGGAGGCGTCGCCTACAGCCCCGAGGACCTGCGCGCCGAGATCAACAAGGTGCGGGCGAAGACGGACAAGCCGTTTGGGGTCGACCTGCTCCTGGCTTCGAACTTCCTCTACGTCAGGGGCGGGATCTTCTCGACGCCCGCGGCGAAGACGGACAGCGAACCGACCTCGCCGAGCCGCGACCTGGTACCGCCGGAAACCCGCGACGCGCTCAGGAAGATGGCCGAGGACCTGGGCATCGACTGGATCGAGGCGCCGCCCCCGCCGCCGACCTGGGAGGTGCCCGAGGGCAAGAGCTACGCCGGCGCCCAGATGGAAGTCCTGCTGGAGGAGAAGGTACCGGTGTTCGCCTCCGGGCTCGGTTCCCCGGCGCCCTTCTCGAAGGCGCTCAAGGACGCAGGCATCAAGATCGTCTCCCTGGTCGGCAATGCCCGCGCCGCCCGCCGGGTCGCCGAAGGCGGCGCCGACATCGTCGTCGCCCAGGGCACCGAAGCCGGCGGCCACACCGGCAAGATCGGCACCCTGGCGCTTCTGCCCCAGGTCATGGACGCCGTGGCGCCGCTACCGGTCGTTGCAGCGGGCGGCGTCGCCGACGGCCGCGGACTGGCGGCCGTCATCGCCGCCGGCGCCATCGGCGCCTGGTGCGGCACCGCCTTCCTCGTCTCCGACGAGGCGAATCAGCCTGCCCTGCAGAAGCAGCGCATCCTGGAGGCCGGCACCGAGGACACGGTGGTCACCCGGCTCTACAGCGGCAAGACGATGCGCAACATCACGAACCCGCTGATCGAGTCGTGGGAAGCGAGCGGCATCCGGGCGCTGCCGATGGGTCTCCAGGGCGTCCTCACCCGCGACCTGCTGCACTCCATCAGCGCCGCCGGCCGGGACGACCTGCTGATGAACGCCGCGGGGCAGACGTCGGGCATGCTGACGGAGACACGCCCGGCCAGCGAGATCCTGCACGAGATGGTCGCGGATGCCTCGCATCTCCTGGGTGCTCGGCTCTCCGAGCGGGTTCAGGTCCAGGTGGCCGTCTGAAGCCAGGTCTTCACCACCGCCGTGCGTCGGGCTCGATCGCCTCGAGGTCGAAGCAGTAGTACCCCGCCGAGTGCCGCCAGAAGCGCTCCCGGTAGGGGTACGTCCGCAGTGACGCCTGGTCCGTGGGTGCATCGAGGCTGAACGTCGCGCAGAGTTCGTACGCCTTCTCCCCAGTGGTCCGGAAGGCGTAGGGCTCCCGGGTCTCCGGATCGACGATCGACACGATGTTGATGTCGCGTTCGCTGCTGAGCGCTTCCAGACTCGTGGGCAGGGAACCACTCCTCTCCCAGTAGATGTCCACGCCCCGGACGATGTCCCGGAGGTTCCCCACCCGGGCGACATCGAGTCCCCGTTCTCTCGCCATTCCGGGCGAACCGACGACCACCAGTCCCAGAACCAGCGCAACGACAACGGCGACCGCGGACGCACCGGCGAAGGTCGCGGGCAGCCTGGCTGCCGGACCGCCTTCGCCAGTCTCGACGTCGTCCTGGCGCAGGTCCCAGAAGTAGTAGCCGAAGACGCTGCCCGCGATCGCGGCAACGACCGTCACCTTCAGGAGGAACCGAACGGCCAGCTCGCCGCCAAGGCCGAAGAAGACCAGCGCGATCAGGTCCCCGGCCAGAACGCCGGCCGCGACGAACAGGGTCAGGTACGTGAGCCACTTCCTGATCCGCGACGAGCGCAGGTCCGGATCGCTGCGCAGCGTGCGTCGCACCATCCGTTGAATCAGCAGGAACGCCGGGAAGGAAATGACGAGGTACGCCAGCCCCCAGCGCAGCATCTCGGCGGAAGCTGCCGCCGGAAGAGTGAACGCCACATCGGCGAAGGCCCGGTTGATCAGAACGAACATCACGTTGCCGAAGCTGATCCCCGCCGTGTACAACGCGGCGAAGAGGACCAGGTAGAGAAAAGCCTCCCGGGCGCCGAGATAGGGACGCGGCCGCGGGATCGGCGCCACGAAGTCCCGGTCCACCCAGGCGCTGAGCGCCTTGTCGACGTCGGCCGGCCGCCAGCTCGCATCGGCCAGCGCCTCCCGGATCTCGTCGCGGCTTGCGCCCCGCGACAACGCTTCTCGTACGAACCGGCTCAGTTCCTCGTTCACGGTTTCTCCTCCGCGTTGTTGACGTTGTCAACATTACACTCGACCTCCCGAAACGTCAAGCAACCGTTCTAGTATCCCCGCCCATGACTTCTCCAGCCGTCCTCGACGCTCTCCGGTCCCTCGACACCCCCACCGTCTGCAACGCCCTCGAAGTCGTGGCGCCCAAGCGCCGCGGCCACGGCTACACCGTGGACCCGCTGGTCTGCGCGAAACCCGGACTCCCGCCAATCGTCGGCTTCGCACGAACCGCCCGCATCCGCGCACAGCACCCGAACGCGGCCGATCCGAAGCAGGCGCGCCGCGCCTCCGTCGGCTACTACGAGTACCTGGCTTCCGGCGAGGGCCCGACGATCACCGTCATCCAGGACCTCGACGACGGCGCCCGCGGCTACGGGGCCTTCTGGGGCGAAGTGAACTCCAACATCCACCGCGGCCTCGGCTGCCTCGGCGTGATCACGGACGGCAGCATCCGCGACCTCGACGACGTCGCCGAGGGCTTCCAGTTGCTCGCCGGCCGCATCGGACCGTCACACGCCTACGTCCGCGTGGTGGACTACGGCGGACCGGTAACCGTCGCCGGCATGGCGGTTTCGGACGGCGACCTGATCCATGCCGACCAGCACGGCGCGGTCGTGATCCCCGCTGACGTGGCCGACCAGGTCGAAGCGGCGGCAGGCCTGATCGCCCGCCGCGAACGGGTGATCATCGACGCCGCCAAGCAGGACGACTTCAGCTTCGAGAAGCTGAAAGCCGCCTGGGGCGAGGCGGCGGAAATTCACTGAATCGGCGACGAGCGCTCAGGCCATCACGGGATCGATCGGCGTGACGATGCCGAGCGCGTCCTCGATCGCCTGGGCCGCCTCGAGGCAAAGACCCTCGCGGTAGCGGCCGCCGATCACTTCGACCACCTGAGGCAGGCCGTTGGCGACGCCGGTCGGCACGCAGACGGCGGGCAGGCCGAGCAGGTTGAGCGCCACCTCGAAGCGCATCTGGTCGAGCACGTCGCCGGGGTCCTGCAGGTCGTAGCCGATGACGAAGGGCGGCTGGGTCATGATCGGGCCGACCGTTACGGGAAAGTCCTCCTGGAACTCCTGCCACGCGCTGGCGACCGCGTGGCGCTGACCGTAGGAGGCCATGTACTCGACCGGCGATTCGACCGCGAAGAGGTCGAGGGCACGGTTCAAGAAGTCGAAGGCGTCCGGCGACATGATCTCTTCCAGCGCGGAACGCGTGACGCTCAGCTCGTAGCCCAGCAGGACCTCCCAGGCGCGGCGGGCCTCGGCGACCATCGGCGGCTCGACCTCCTCCACCGCATAGCCCGCGGCTTCGAGCGCCTCTCCCGCTGCGCGAACGCCGGCGGCAACGTCAGGGTGCGTCGTGCCGCCGCTCGGCTCCGGGACCAGGGCGACCTTCAGCGGTGTTGCCGGCGGTTCCAGATCCAGCGGAACCGGGACTGAGAGCGGATCGCTCCGGTGGTACCTGCCGAGCAACTCGTAGGCAGTGCGCAAGTCGCCAACGCGACGGGCCATCGGACCGTCGACCGCCATCAACTGGCCGGACATGCTGCCGCCGGTGGCACTCGCGATGCGGCCCAAAGTCGGCTTGAGCGACGCGATGCCGTTGCACTGGGCCGGGATCCGGAGTGAACCGCCGATGTCGTTGCCGAGCCCGAGGCAGCTCATGCCGCTCGCCAGTGCCGAGCCTTCCCCGCCGCTCGAACCGCCGACGTTGCGGTCCGCGGCCCAGGGGTTTCTGGTCACGCCGTAGAGGTAGCTGTCCGTGTGGACGCGCAGGCCGAGATCGGGCAGGTTGGTCCGGGTCAGCACGATCGCACCCGCCTCCTTGAGCCGGGTCACGATCAGCGCGTCCTCTTCGGCGTTCTCTTCCGCGAGGGACGGCACGCCGTTGGTGGTCGGCGTACCCGCAACGGCGATGTTGTCCTTGACCGAGATCGGCACACCGTGGAGCGGCCCGAGTTCGGCGCCCGCGGCGACCGCTTCGTCGGCGGCACTGGCGGCCGCGCGGGCCTCGTCGGCCAGAACGCGCACGACCGCGTTGAGGTGGCCGTTCACCGCATCGACGCGCGCGAGATGGGACTCGACGACCTCGAGACTCGAAACTTCCCCGCGGCGGATCGCAGCCGCCAGCTCGCCGGCGCTGGCGCGCCAGAGGTCGTCGGGCATCGGACCGGCGGCAACATCGGCGGCACTATCCGCGGCAGTCGTCGCATCGCCGTTGCAGCCTGCCAGCAGGCCGGCGGCGCCCGCGAGGGATAGCGCGTGAATGACCTGGCGCCGCGAGACGCCTGCGATCTCCTGGGTCTCGGGTCCGTGGGTCGCCGTCATGGTTGCGTCTCCTTCATGTACCTCGAACGCCTGCCGGAGCGGCGCTTCGCGCCGGATGCCGGCGAGGGCGCCGGCGCACCCGGTCCTGCGGCGCTAGCGACTGCTGTGCAGGTCATCCAGATTGAGCGTCTCCGCGAGCACCGTCTCACCGTCCATCCCACGAGCTTCCAGCGACACCGACCGGGAAGTCCAGTCGATTGCGATGGCGCCGTAGTTCTCGGGCCGGTAGGTCGGGCCGAGCCGGTACGGCCCCGCCTCTTCCTCACTGGTGAAAGCCGAGTTCAGCGAACTCGCCGTGAGCTCCAGGAGCGGGTAGTCCAGAGCATCGTCGTGGCGATAGATGCCGGCGCGGTGCCGGTCACCCGAGATGATGACCACGCCGTTCGCGCTGGTCTCGCGAAGCAGGGCATAGAGCCGATCGCGCTCGGCCGGCAGATGCCGCCACGCCTCGTAGCCGTGACCGTCGGCGATCACCTGGATCGACGACGCAAGGATCCGCAGGTCCGCCTCCTCCTCCAGCACGCCGCGAAGCCAGTTCCACTGCTCCTCGCCGAGCATGGTCTTCGCGGGATCCGGATCCGGCATGTAGCGCTCCTTGCCCGGCGCGCCGCGTTCGTCGGTCGGCAGCAGAGGGGATCGGAAGTACCGCGTGTCGAGCAGGATGAGCTGAACCCGCTGTCCCGGCGGGCCGTAAGTCACGGCGTCGTACACGCCCGGCCGGGAAGCGCGCTCGGAGTCCGGCGGCACGTCCCAGAATTCCTCGAAGATGCGCTGCGCCTCTTCGCGTCCGAAGAAATCGGCGCCGGCGTCGTTCAGGCCGTAGTCGTGATCGTCCCAGGTGGCAACGAGAGGCACCTCGGCGCGCAAGCGGGAGAAGCCGTCGGCCGCGGCCTGCATCGCGTAGGCGTCGCGCAGTTCGCGCAGGTCCTCGGACTCGACGTCGCCGTATACGTTGTCGCCGAGGAAAACGAAGAGGTCCAGGTCGTCGTCGAGGATCGCGTCGAAGATCGGCTGCGGCAGGTCCTGCCTCAGGCAGGAACCGACGCCGATCAGCTCCAGGGCCGGTTCGGCCGCCGCGACATCGGTTTCCGCGGCCGGTTCGCCGCAGGCCAGAGCCAGCAGCGCAACCGCCAGCAACGCTTCAGTTCGCCGCTTCATGGCACACGCTCTCGATCGAGAACCCCGATGGATCGGGCAGGTTTCCGGCAACGACCATCTCATCGATCAACTTCTCCGTCTCGGTGACCCGGTCCCTTTCCCGATAGGCCTGGCGCATCGCCCTCACCTGCGGGTGTTCAAGCATCGGACAGTATCCCAGCATCCGCTGCCTCACTTTCTTCCACTTCCGCCGCACATAGATGTTCGGCTGGTAGGACTCGTCCCATTCGGGCGTCACGTAGTCGCGCAGGTCGAACGGCCTGCGGAGACGCCAACCCCCCGCGTCATGGACGATGTTGGGATCGTCGCCGGCGCAGAGGTGCTCGTAGAACCACATCCCCTCGTAGTTCGCCTCGAGGTCGGCCAGGGAGAGAACGCCCGAGACGGCCCTGCCGAGAATCGTGATCTCATGCTGGAGGCCGCGGCGAACCGCCCGATCCTCCGCTTCGGCGGGCGTCGCGCCCCGCAGACTCGCCTTGCGATACCAGCGGTGGTAGTACCAGGCGGTTCCCAGGAGGTGGGTCAGCTTGTCGGTGCCGAGCCGTACGCCGTTGACCTCCACAGTCGGACTCGGTGGCATCCAGCGGCCGGTATCGAACAGCGGCGACGTCCCGCCATAGAGGTACTTCTGCTCGAACTCCCGCATCTCCTCGGGTCCGGACGGCGACCGGCTGACCAGCGGCGAGTTCACGGACCAGGTCTCGAAGCCGTCGAAGAACAGCATGCGGTGACGCTTGAAGAAGCGGAACCGCACGTTCTGACAGCGGCGGTCCCTGCCGTCCCGGTTCAGCTCGGCGACCAGGCGCTCGAGCTCCAGGTTGACCCGGGCATTCAGCACCTCGGTCATGTCCTCGAGGTGGCGGCCCCAGGCGAAGAACTGGTCCGTCTCGAGACCCGGCGCGGCTCCGGCGCCGCCGAGTCCGAGAAGCAGCGCCGCGACGGCCAGTCTGAAACGCAGGGACGCCGGCCAGGCCGCTCCCGGCATCAGAACCCCCAGCCGATGCCGGCGGTGTAGACGTAGCGGTCCGCGCCTTCGTGCGCGGAGCTGATCCGCCGCAGGACACCCAGGTTGAAACTGATGCGAGGCAGTGCGAACTGCCCTTCGAAGCCCGCCAGCGTCTGCCGCGCCGGATCGAGCTCGGATTCGCCCCAGGTGCGAACCAGGACGGCGCGGGCGCTCCAGCCGACGTAGATGTTGTTCAGGAAGGCGGAACGGGGCTTGTTCGCGGCGATCACCCGGGCATAGCCGATGCCGAACTGCCCTCCCGCCGAGCCCGGCTCGACCTGCGCGACGAGCCCGCGGTACTCACAGAAAGTGGCGCAGTCGTGGCTGGCGGGCATCCTTGCCAGGATGGTGCCGCCGCCTGCCGAAAACTCGAGAGGGATCGAGTAGCGGATCCGCGTGATGCCGAGCCAGCGAAACGATGTCTCGTCGACATCGGCGCGCACGCGCTCCGTCAGTGTCCGCGTGTCTTCCTGCCCGACCAGCGGCCCCGCCCAGAGCCCACAGAGCACAGCGCCCGCGGCGATGTGGAACCGGCGGGCCCGGACGGATCGGAAAGCAGCTTGCATCGGCGGGCGAACGCAGCGGGACCGGCCGGGTCCTTCGTTCAGCGCCGATGCTATACCCCGCGGCGCGGCGCCCGGCCCGGCAGCGAACCGCCGGGCCGGGCCCAGGAGAATGCCGAAAAGCCCGAGGCCTGACCGCTAACCGTCGCCGCCGAAACGGTAGGTCATCAACGCCTTCAACCGGCGGCCCTTCGGGTTCGCGGTCAAGGGGTCGAAGGACTGCTCGAAGAACACGAGCGGCGGATCTTCGTCGGTCAGGTTGATCGCAGACAGGGCGAGGTCGAAACCGAGCCGCGGGAAACGCCACAGGAACGTCAGATCAAACGTGAGCCACTCGTCGATCGGCAGCAGTTCGGGCGGCGTCCAGGCCACGTTGCTGTCCTCGTAGGAGGAGACGTAGTTCGCCCAGGCGATCAGGCTGTAATCGCCCCAACGGTAGCCGAGCGACCCTCGGGCCTTCATCTCGGGCAGCGGCGGCGCGATCGGCGTGTCGCGGTTCAGCAGGCCGACGACGTCTTGCCGCTCGCGATAGACGACGCCGTCCCGCTCGAGCTTCTTCAGTTCGTAGCTCTGCGTGTACGTGCTGTCCAGGCTGAACGAAACCTCGCCCCTGCCCGCGTCCACGAGGCCCTGCAGGTGGAAGTCGAAGCCCGAGGTCTTGATGCCGGGCCAGTTGATCAGGTCGATCCGCACCCGCTCGATGTCCCCCGGAGAGCAGGACCCGTCCGCCAACCCGCCAGGGCAGACGACGCGGCCGCTGACGGCATCGAGGGCCGCCCGGTTGCCGCCGAAGCCTTCGGCGTAGAGCCGCACGACCTCCTGCTGCGGCAGCGGAGCGATCACGTCGTCGAAGTCGTAGGTCCAGTAGTCCAGAGTCACGTCGATTCCGGGCGAGGCGAAGAGCACGAAGCCCAGGTTGTAGGTGAACGCCTGCTCGGGCAGCAGCGCCCGGTTCCCGAACGCGTCGACCGCCTTGTAGACGCCGACCGTGTTCAGGTACTCCAGGCTGGTGCGAACCTCCTCGTTCAGATCGTCGACGGAGGGCGCCCGGAACGTGGTCTGGACCGAGGTGCGGAAGGAGAACAAATGGCCCTCGCCGGAGGAAAGCGTCCAACGGCCCGAGAACTTCGGATCGAAGCTGTCGACCTCCTCGTGGACTTCGTAGTTCGCCGCGAACTGCATGTCGCCCCCGAGCGCGTTGACGGACAGCTCGCCGAACGCCCGGTGAACCCCCTGAGAGTCGCCGTACGGGTAGTAGCCGGAGGTGAAGGTGAAGGCGCCGGCGCGGGCGCCCGTCTGACGGCCGGTGGCGGGATCCACGCACGAACGGTCGCCGGGGACGACGCACGGGTTCAGTGCGTAGTTGCCGACGTCGTTCGGAATCGCGCTCACGTCCAGGTGCCGGTACTGATAACCGAACGCGTAGTCGAGCCGCTGCGGCACCCAGTTGCCCGAGAGCGTGGCTTCGGCCACCACGAGCTCGGCTTCGTTCTCGACGTTCACCTGGTCGTTGATCCAGCCGATCAGCTCCGCGCTGTTCTCCAGGCCGGCCCGATACGTCGGGTTCGGGCTGTCTTCCCAGGGCGCACCGGGCTGAGCCGAGAACTCGATGCCGTTGCCGAACGGGTTGTAGAACATGCAGTTGCCCGTGCCCGGCTGGGCGTCGCCCGTGTCTCCCAGCCGCATCCCCGAGGGGCTCGTGTCGTCGGCCACGACGCCGACGCCGCAGTTCGGCCCGCCGTAGCCGCGAAACGCCAGAAACTTGCGGTAGGCGTACTCCGACGGATGGTTCATGTTGCCGCTCGCCTTCGAGTAGCTCACGCCGAGGTCCAGGTTGGCCGCCTTGCCGCCAACGGTCAGGTCGCGGTCGATCGAAGCCGCGAGGCGGGACGTGTCCGTTCCCCGCCGCAGGCCGCGTCCAGGGCCGGCGTTGCCGACGAGCCTGCCGTAGAAGTACCAGTCGTCCTCCAGGCACGCCTGCTCGGAATCGAAGCCGGCCGTCGCGAAGTCCGCGCCGCAGAGCTCCTGGCGCCCCGGGTTGATCGAGGGCACTACCTGAAGACCGTCCAGCAGCGACACCGGCGGAAAGGACGGCGTCGTCACGTAGTTCGGGATCGTGGACTCCGAGAACAGGGCCTCCACGTGGTAGGTCGTGCGGTCCGAGAGCGGCCCGTTCAGTTCCGCGAAGAAGCGGTTCGTCTCCGTCGCCTCGATCAGGCTGTCCCACGGCTGATAACGGAACGCGCAGGTCCAGCCGCGGTCGTAACCGCCGACGCCGTTACAGGCGGGATCGACGAAGTAGTCCGTGCCGGCCGCGCCGTTGCGGGCCCTGGCCAGCTCCTCGACGAACGCCGAGGACGTCTCGCCGCCGGTGAGGTTCGGCCGCAGGAAGATGCCGGGATTGCCCGTGTTCGACCAGCCCCAGAACCAGCCGGTGGAGCGATCCATCAGCGTGTACGGCCGCTCCCTCGCGCCCAGATGCGAACGCTCCGCGCGCTCGAGCGAAAAGACGAGGTGGTGGTCAGAACCGCCCAGCTTGCCGCCCCAGATCGCCCCCGCCGTCGAGTCGCCGGCGCCGTCCATCGCCTCGTGCGAGAGGCTGACCTCGAAACCGGTGAACTCGTCCCTGGTCACGAAGTTCGCGACTCCGGCCACGGCGTCCGAGCCGTAGATGGCCGCCGCGCCCTCCTTCAGCACCTCGATGCGGTCGATCGCAAGCGACGGAAAGGCGCTGATGTCGACGAAGCGGCCGCCGAAGAGCCGCGCCGGCAAGGGCGCCTGACGCTTGCCGTTCAGCAACACGAGGGTCCGTGACGCGCCAAGGCCGCGGAGATTCACGTTGGCGACGGTCTCCGGCACCGCCGCTCCCTGATCGTTGTACCAACTGTTCGCCTCGCCGATCACTCCCGACGACGCGGTCAGGCTCTTCATCAGGTCGACGACCTGAAGCGAACCCTGCTCCTTCTGCATCTCCCGGTCCAGCACCTCGACGGCGAAGGGGAGGTCGACGGCCGGCTCCTCGATCGCCGAGCCGGTGACGATGACCACTTCACCAGCGTCAAACTCGAGGACGCCCTCGTCGTCGTCGCCCTCGTCTTCCTGGGAAACAGCGGGAGCGTCGCCCGGCTCGCCCGGCGGCGCCGTTGGCGCTTCCTCGGCGAGGCCCGTCGCCAGAGCGCCGAACAGCAGGAACGCGGTGAGGATCAGAAGTCTGGCGGCATTCATCTTGGACTCTCCTTCTCCGAACTTGAACGACTCGTCAAGCCGGCAACCTCACACCGCCTCATACGACGCTTCCGCCGACCCCCGACGAACTCTTTACCTTTTTTTAGGTTACACCATGACTCACCGACTTCACTCCGGCGGCGGGACGAGGCCGGGGCGGCCTGGAATATGATTCTCGCCACAGGAGGTACCAATGTCCCGACGAGCCCACCGATTTCTCCCCGTCGCCGTTCTGGCGGCGAGCTTGAGCGTCGCCGGCCAGGCCGCCGCCCACCACGCCTTCTCGGCGGAGTTCGACGCCAACCTGCCGATCAAGGTCGAGGGCACGATCACCAAGGTCGAGTGGATCAACCCGCACGCCTGGGTTCATGTCGAAACCACGCTCGACAGCGGCGAGACCATGACCTGGGAACTCGAAGCGGGCACGCCGAACACGCTGGTGCGCCGCGGCCTGACCCGCACGCTGCTCAAGCCCGGCACGGAAGTCGTCGTCCGCGGCTACCAGAGCAAGGACCGGATGTGCACCCCGAACTGCCGGGGAAGCGGGCGCGACATGAAGCTCCCCGACGGCCGCAGCCTGTTCATGGGATCCTCCGGCACCGGCGCGCCGCGCGACGGCGCCGACCCGACGGAACAGTAGGGCCACACGCCGCAGCCTCTCCGGCGACCGCGCGCACCGTCCAAGAGCCCGGCATGAACGCTCAAAACCCGTGGATCCTCACTGCGACCCTGGTCTTCGGCACCGCGGGAGCGGGTCGCGCCGAGGAGCCGGAAGCGGCGCCGGCGGCCGACGGGCCGCGGGAACCGCCGGCCGTCTCCCGGCAAGACGACCACGACCACGACGATCACGACGCCGAAGAGGAGGGCCTCGCCGACTTTCACGCCCACGACGTGGTCATCGTCACCGGTTCGGCGATCGAGGAGCCCGCGGTCGATCTTCCCTTCGCCGTCGAGGTGTTGAGCCGCGAGGCCCAGAAGGAGCAGGGTTCGCTCCAGGTCGTCGACCTGATGAAGAACCTGACCGCCTCGTCGGGCGTGATCGGCGAAGCGAACAGTTGGTACAACGACCAGGGGACGGCGGTGCCAGAGAACGTAGCCAACGTGAACCTCCGCGGCCTCGGGGCGTCGCGGACGCTGGTGCTGCTGAACGGCAAACGCCAGGCGCCCGTGGCGGCGCGGCTGTTCGGCGGCCGCTTCGTCGACATCAGCGCTTTCCCCTCGATCGCTCTGGACCGCATCGAGGTGCTCAAGGAGGGCGCGGCGGCAATCTACGGTTCCGACGCCGTGGCCGGAGTCGCCAACTTCGTCACCCGCGACGAGTTCACGGGCTTCGAGGTCTCGCTCTCGCACGAGAGCATGGACGGCGCCGGCGACTCGACCGCGGGCGCGATCTGGGGCGGCAAGCTCGGCGGCTCGGAGCATCACCTCGTCTTTTCGCTCGAGCGCGCCGAGCGTTCGAACCTGGGCGCCCCGGAGCGGCCGTTCACGCTGATGGACCGCTCCACCGGCTGGTTCTGGGGCTGGTCCAACACGGGCAACCCCGGCATCTTCCTGCGGCCGAAGCTGGTCGGCGGCGAGTCGTCCTCGGCCTTCGTCGAGGAGTTGACCCGGGCCCGCAACGGCACGGCGGGAACGGACTACTTCGTCGATCCCGCCTGCAACGACCTCGGCGGCTACGACCGCGACTTCACCTGCGCCTTCCGCTATCAGCCGTGGGACAGCCTGGTCGAGGCGACCGAGACGAACCGCTTCTTCGCCGAACTGAACGGCCCGCTCGGGAACGAGGCGCGCTACCACGTGGAGGCCCTGGTCGCCGAGTCCGTCATTCCGAACTACGTGACGACGCCTTCGTTCGCGCCGGTGTCCTTGCTGGACGGTCTGCAGGTGGTGCCCGCCATCAACCCGGGTCGCCAAGCGTTCTGCGGCGCGGACTTCGAGGGCGCCGGCTTCGATTCCGCGCAGGCGTGCCTGAAGGACGACTGGTATTTCTTCGGCCGCCTGGTGGGCAACGCCGGTCCCGGCCGCGGCCTGCGGCGGGCCACGGACACGACCCGGTTCGCGGCGTCGGTCGAGCGGGACCTGGAAGTCGGCGGCAAGGCGGCGAGCCTCGATATCGGCCTGAGCTACTCGAAGGCGAGCGGCAACATGAACCAGCCGGCGGAGTACGCGTACCGGAAGTTCCTCGCCTTCCGCGGCTACGGCGGCCCGGACTGCGGCGTCGGCGTCGTGGCCGACGACGCGAGCCCCTCCGGGCTGCGGCTCGGCGACACGGGCGGCGCCCGGCCGGGCACGGGCGCCTGCGTGTTCTACAACCCGTTCGGCAACTCCATCGAGTACTCGGCTCAGCCGGGGGCGCCCTGGGAGAACAGTCCGAACCCGACGTACCGGGCCGGGCTGGAGAACAGCCCCGCGCTGATCGACTGGATCAACGAACAGGTGGACGTCGAGAACGACGCGGAACTCGTCGTCGCCGAGGCGACGCTCTCCGGGAACTGGCTGCCGGAGCGGCTCGACTACGCGTTCGGCTATCAGTACCGGCGTCTGAACGTCAGCGCCATTCCGAACGCGGTCGGCAACTACGACCTGAACCCGTGCGTGGTCCCGGGCGACCGCTCCTGCGTCGACCCGGCGACCGGCAGGCAGAGAGGCGCTCGGGCCGGCGCCTTCACCCTCACCACCGGCTACTACCCCTACGGGGACGCCCAGGAGGTCCACCGCGCGTTCGGCGAGCTGTCGCTCAACGCACTCGGGGGCGACATGCAGTTCGCCGCGAACTACGAACTCCACGACGAGATCGACAGCTTCGACCCGAAGTTCTCGGGCCGCTGGCAGCTATCGTCGGGCGAGGGCCACATCCTGTCGTTCCGCACCTCGATCCAGACCACCTTCCGGGCGCCCTCGGTCGACGATCTGAACGAGGAGGTCCGCACCACGCTGGAGTTCCTGGACACGGTCGGCACCTACAAGGCGGTCGACGCCTTCGGCAGCCGGGCGCTGCTGCCGGAGCAGGCGTTCACCTACAACCTGGGCCTGGTGCTCTTCGCCTCGCCCGGAATCGACGTGACCCTGGACTACTGGACCTACGACTTCGACGACGTGATCGCCCTGCTGCCGCAGCAGGAAGTGCTTCGGCTCTACGCCGAGGGCTACGGCGGCAACCAGGCGACGCTGGCCGCGGTCATGGGCCGCGTCGTCTGTCCGGGCGGAGTGGCGGACGGTTCCTGCGACCCCGCCGACATCGAGCGCGTGCGGATCGACCTGATCAACTGGCCGGGAATCAAGACCTCGGGCTTCGACTTCCACCTCCACGGCCATGTGGACGCGGGCCCGGGCGAGCTTTCCTTCGGCGTGGACAGCACGTACACCCGGAGCTACGAGCTGAAGCAGCTTGAGCGGGACGGCGTCGTCTACCGCGAGCGGAAGGATGTCGCGGGCCTGCTGAACCGCGACACGCCGATCGCACCGCCGCTGCCGGAGATGAAGACGCGGGCCTCGCTCGGCTACCACTGGGGCGAGTACAGCCTGATCGGCTGGGCGAACCACATCTCGTCGTACGAGGACAGCAACGTGGACTGGACGCCGCCGGAACTGGTGCCGATCGACGACTGGCTCACGTTCGACCTGACGTTCCTGTGGCGTTTCCCGCGGCTCGGTTTCGACCTCGCCCTGTCGGCGCTCAACCTGACCGACGAGGACCCGCCCCTCGTATTCTTCGAGCAGTCCTTCGACGCTCTGACGGCGAACCCGAAGGGGCGCCGGCTCAAGGCGGTGATGAGCTACCGCTTCGGCGGCGGCCGGTAGTCCCGGCGCACCGCGGAACGCCCGAGCGCGAGTTATCGCAAAGTTACCCCGGTTTATCGAAATCGGATAAACCGGGGTAACCTCCCGATACATGGTGGCCGAGGCGCTCGACCGGCCAGTGCAGTCCGCGGCCCCGGTCCGCGCGAACCTGATCGCCAAGGGAATGATCTACAGCCCAGCCCACGGCGACACCGCGTTCACCGTCCCCATGTTCGACGAGTACCTTCGGCGGGCGCTTCCCTGGCCCGCGACCTGACGCTCCGGCGCGAACCGACGCGCCAGGCTCCCCGGCTCAGCCGTCGCCGGGAGACTCGGCGGCCTCTTCATCGTCGTCGAGCACGCCGAACGAGGCGACGATCTCCAGGCCGATGAACGCGACAGCCAGCAGGATGAAGAAGTCGAAGTCAGTCATGTTCCTGCTCTTCCTTCGCCGCCTCCAGTGCCTGCCGGGCGGCGTCGACGCGGTTCTGGCCGCCGTACCAGCTTGCGAGCCAGTCCTTGCCGTCTGCGGCGGTGCCTTCCTGCTCGCGGTGGCGGGCGCCGCGGAGCATGAGGGTCATCGCGCGGTTGCCTTCGTGGCAGGCGTACTCGAGGACCGGGTCGTCGCTCCGCCGCATCTCGATCGCGCTGGTCCAGGGAGCTTCGAAGGACTCGGGGTCGTCGACGGTGTACTCATACAGCAGGGCGTCGGGGCCGGTGCGGGTGAAGCGTTCGGTCAGCACCAGGTTCGGGCCGGTGCCGCGGAAAGCGGTGTGCTCGGTGTAGTTCTTCGTCGTCACGACGAAGGTGTCGCCGTCCCAGGCGCCTGAGGAATCGCCCTTCCAGAAACGCATGCTGTCGTCGGCGTGCTCCCGGCCATCGGTCGGGATGACGCGGTGGTCGTTGATCATCTCGGTCATGATCGCGACGTAGCCCGGCGACTGGAAGATCTCCATCATGTTGTTGTAGGCGCCCGGCGTCATCGGCGGGCCGGCGTTGAAGCCGACGATGCAGCGCTCGAAGCTGTTGCGCTCTTCCGGGCCGGCAGGCGGCTGGCCCCAGAGAGCGTAGCGCTCGTTCACCCGGCGGATCGCCCCGTCCGTCATCTTCGGCAGGCGGCCGTTCGGCGGATCGACGATCAGCGAGGTCCGCATCGTGCCGGAGACCTTGTCGCCCAGGTCGAGCCAGAAGGAGTTGTAGCCGACGTCGACGTCGCCCTGGCTGGGATCGACGTCCGGTACGCCCGAGGTTTCCCGCGCGGCGCGCGCCTCCCTGCGCCGCTGCTCAAGGGCCGCCGCCTCTTCGGCGGTCAGCGTCGCCTTGTCGCCGAACTCCGCCGGCCGCTCGAGCGGTGTGATCGTGCGATAGTCCCAGGTTCCCTGCAGGTCGGGAACGCCCCAGGACGTGACGAGCTTCTCGTCCTCGGCGTACAAGGCCCCGGTGGCAACCAGGGCCCAGACGACGAAACTGACGGTGCTAGCGGACGGTCGGTGTTTCATGACTTCGACTCCTTCTACTACTGCGGCGTCGCTCCGCGGCGAAGATGACCGTAGGCCGCATCCTCGCCGCCAAGCGGAATGCACTTGAACTCGAGCAGCCGGGCATTCTCCTCCAGGCGGCGGTAGAGCGGCATGCTGATCGTCCACGGCTCGGTGAAGACGTTCGGGTCCGTGATCGTCGCCTCGTAGCGCATCGAGTTCGGGCCGGTCGGGGTGAATCGTTCGACCACCACGAGCTCCTCGCCGTGGAAGTTGCCCGAAGCGTCGAACCAGGTGTCGGCGACCTGGTCGGTGACCTCGACCACCAGGGTGTCGCCCTCCCAGTGACCTAGCGAGTACCCCATCCAGGACGGCAACTCCGCCCGGGTACCCGGGCGGTCAAGCCGGACCGGCCGGCTGTTGCCGCCCCATTCGTAGGCAAAGAAGACCGCCTTCGGCGTCTGGACGATCTGGAACGGCAGCGGCATGTAGGTGGCGCGCGGGATGCCCGGCATGAAGCACTTCGCGGCGGGGTCCAGGTTCAACCAGTCGGCCCGGTTCGCGTTGCGTTGCTCGAGCGCCCAGTCCTGGTAGGGGATCCTGCCGCCCTCGACCACGCTCAGTCCCGCCGGAATGGCTCCCAGGGCTCCATACGCGGGCACCGGCGTGCGCTGAGCGGCGTGAGCCTCCAGATCCCAGTGGGCGCTGTTCATCGCTTGCCAGATGCCGTTCAGATCCGGATCGCCGTCGGGCGTCCGGGGCGCCTCCCAGGCGCCATCCTGCGACTGCGCAACGGCAGCCGCGACGAGAAGCAGTGGCGCGAGCAGCGACACGGCCAGGCTGTTCCTTTGCATGGCCCGAACTATAACCAAGGCGGCATCAGGAGCGTGCACTGGGTGCGCCGGCGCCCCCGCCGGCATGGGAACGACCGCGCCGCGAAGCGGCGACCCTGCTGGCGCAAGCTCACTACGGCAGGCGGAAGACGAAGAGCCCGTTGCCGCTGCGCGGATAGCGGATCTCCGGACTGACGGCCGCCGGCACGAAACGCGGACTGCCGCCGCCGAGGCCCGTGGACACCGCCACGTACTGGACGCCCTCGACCGCGTAGCTGACCGGAAAGCCCTGCACCGATGTCGGCAGGCGCGTACCCCAGAGTTCGCGGCCCGTCGCCGTTTCCCAGGCCCGGAAGCGGCGGTCGATGTCGCCGGCGAACACGACGCCGCCGGCCGTCGTGAGCGCGGCGGTGAGAAAAGCCGGTCGCTGCTCGATGCTCCAGACCTCCTCCATCGTGTCCACGTCATAGGCGGCGAGTTTGCCGAGACGCCCCTCCGTATCCGGCATGGCAAACCACTTGCGGTCCGCCCGCTGGCCGCCGCCTCCTTCCTCGAAGCGGTTCTCCGTGGCCGAGATCTCGAGGCAGCTCTGGCTCAGCGGAACGACCAGAAGGCCCTCCTCCGGGCTGTACGAGGATGCCTGCCAGTTGTGGCCGCCGGCCGTACTGGGACACACCGACACCCACTCCCCGATCTCGGCCGAGGCGATGTCCTCCCGGTAGCGCACCTCGCCGGTCTCGCGGTCGATGTAGTCGAAGACGTTCTGGAAGACCATCTCCCTGAGACTCACGAAGGAGCCGTCGGAACGGTCGATCTTCCACAGGATGCCGTGCTTGCCGGAGGTCAGAAGCAGCTTCCTGCCCCCGCGGTCGATCAGCACCTGCTCGAACGCCTCGTCCAGGTCGAGCGCCTCCCCGGGGACGTACTGGTAGTAGAAGGTGAGCGCACCGTCCTCGGGCCGCAACGCCAGGGTCGAGTTCGTGTACAGCACTTCGTGGTCGATCGTGAGCCCCCGGCTCACCGGCACCCAGGGCTTGGCCTGCGCCACCGGCCAGTAGAGCAAGCGCAGCTCCGGGTCGTAGCTGCCCGGAATCCAGGAGTCGCCTCCGCCGCGCTGCATGAGCGGCAGATCGCCCCAGGTTTCGCCTCCCGGTTCGCCGGGCCGGGCGATGGTGTAAGTGCGCCAACGTTCCTCGCCCGTTTCCGCGTCGTGGGCCGTGATGAAGCAACTCTCCTCGTAGTAGCGGATGCAGCCGTTGATGCCGTTGATCACCAGACCGTCTCCCTGGGCGGTTCCTCGCTCTCCCGCACCGCGACCTTGGGCGCCCATGTCCGGCACGACGATCGGACCGCTGGTGTTCGAGTAGCGCTTCGCCGGATCGGCGATCTGCGTCTCCCAGAGCGGCCGTCCGCTGCGCGCGTCGAGCGCGAGCATGGCCGCGTCCTTCGTGGCGACGAAGACCCTGTCGCCCCATATCGCGAGGTTGCGGAGCTGGTTGAACCCACGCGCCAGGTCGCCTTCCAGCCCACGGCGGTACTCCCAGATCAGCGTGCCGGTGTCCGCCTCCAGCGCCTGGATGACGTTGCCCGGGTTGGCCAGGTACATCACGCCGTCGTAGACGAGCGGCGTCGGCTGGTTCACGCCGTCCGCCATCGCCCACGACCACGCCAGGCGCAGATCGCCCACGTTCCCGGTGTCGATCTGGTCGAGCGGGCTATGGCCCTGGCCATCGTAGGTTCGCCGGAACATCAACCAGTCGCCTGGGGCCGGGTCGAGCAGCATCTCCGCCGTCACCGGCTCGAAGTCCTCGATCTCGCGCTCTCCCGGAGGCCTGACGTACTCCTCCTCCACCACTTCGGCCGGGGCGCGGACTTCGCGGTCCGCGACCGCGGCAGCGTCCGACGCGGAGGTGGCTGCGCCGTCCATGCCCAGACTGCCGAGTGCCGCGCCGAGACCGGAACTGTTCGCCGTCAGTGCTTCATCGCCAGCCGCGGCACCGTTCTGCTGCAGCACGAAGGCGGCCAGATCGTAGGTCTGCTGCGGCGAAAGCGAGTTCCGGTTCTCCGGCGGCATGGTGACCCGGATCGTGTCCGCGAGATTGGCGACCGCGTCAAACCCCCAGGCGTCGAGAAAGTCCGCGCCCCGCAGGGGCGGCGCCTCGTCCGCGCCGGCCAGGCTCGAGAGGTGGCATTCGATGCAGGTCTCCTCGTAGAGCACCCGCCCGCGCTCCGCCTGCCCGGCGGTGAACACCCGCGGCGGCTCAGCCTGCTGTTGCGCACCGACGGCAGCGACGGCCGCCAGGAGCGCCAGTCCCGCCGACAGCCCGCGTACACTCCGCGCCATGGCACGCATACTAGCGCCGCCAAACCCCTTCCAGAGTCGGGGTTTGGCCCCATCCCCCACCTCACCAGAACTCCGCGCGCCGTCACGGCAAAGGGTGCCATGATGGCGCCCAGAGTTCTGGTTGTCGGCGGCACCGGCCCCACCGGGCCGCCGATCGTCAACACCTTCCTCCGGGCGGGACATGAAGTCTCCATCTTCCACTCCGGCCGCCATCCCGTCGACTTCGACGGCCCGGTGGAACGCATCCTCGGCAACGCCCGCGACAGCGACGACATCCGCGCGAAGATCGGGTCGCGCGAGTGGGACATAGCCGTGTGCATGTACGGCCGGCTGCGCGCTCTGGCCGACGAACTCGCCGGGAAGACGAAGCGCCTGGTGGGCATCACCGGCCAGCCGGTCTACAGGGGTTCGCAGCCACCCACGCCCGAGGGCCGAATCCCGCTTCCCATACCGGAGTTCGCGCCCCGCCAGTACGACGCAGCGAACTACACCGGCAAGGTGGCCGCGGGCGAGGACCAGCTCTTCGAGCAGCACGGCCGCGGCGACTTCGAGGTCGTCATCCTGCGCTATCCCGGCGTCTACGGCCCGCGCACGCCGATGAACCACGAGTGGGCAGTCGTCAAGCGCATCCTGGATCGCCGTCCCTTCATGATCCTTCCCCACGACGGCGTGACCTACTTCCAGCGAGGCTACGCGGAGAACCTGGCCCGACTCGTCTACCTCGCCGCCACCAGGCCGGAAGCCGCGGGAGAGGCCTTCAACGCAGGCGACGAACGGGTGATCAGTTGCCGCGCCGTGGCGGAGGTCATCATCGACGAACTCGACGCCGAAATGGAGCTGATCGGCGTGCCGGCGCCCTTCTGCCGCGGCGTGTTCCCCCTCGCCGAGAAGTCGAACCAGCTTCTCGACATGTCGAAGGCCCGGAACCTGCTCGGCTACCGCGACGTGGTCGATCCGGAGACCGCGACCCGCGCCACAGCCCGCCATCTCCACGACCATCCGCCCGACGAGAAGGACCTCTACGCCGCCGGCACGGGCCGTTTCGACTACGAGAGGGAGGACCGGATCGTCGAGCGCTGGCGGCGGGCGCAGGCGCTGATGAGCGCAGACTGAGGCACCGGTCGACTTGATAGCCTCGCCACCATCGAACGCACACACGGAGGAGTCGTCGATGATCAAACGGACGATGATCGCCCTTGCCCTGGCTGCCGCTCTCGTCGGCGCGCCCGCTCTCGCCGCGGACGACTGGAAGGCGCCCCGCACGCCCTGGGGCCATCCCGACCTGCAGGGACTGTGGACGAACACGACGCTGACCCCCTTCGAGCGGCCCGTCGAGCTGGGCGACAAGGAGTTCCTGACGGAGGAAGAGGTCGCCCAGGCAGAGGCCGCCCGCCAGGCCATGATCCAGAACCGCGCCGACCAGCCCGCGCAGAAGGCGGAGGCAGGCCAGAACGTCGGCGCCTACAACCTGCACTGGCTCGAGCTGGGCACCAGGGTCGTCGGCAGCCGGCGAACCTCCCTGGTCGTCGATCCCCCGACCGGCCGCGTACCGGTGCGACCCGAGGCGCAGCAGGTGCGCGCCGACAACCTGGTCAAGATGTTCGATTCGTACGAGTACATGAGCGTCTGGGACCGCTGCATCACCCGCGGCGTCCCCGGACACCTGTTCCCGGCCGGCTACAACAACAACTACCGGATCGCCCAGACGCCGGAGTACGTGGTCATCTACTCCGAGATGATCAACGACGTCCGCTTCATCCCGGTCGATGGCCGGGAGCGGATCCCGGGAGACCTCCACCTGTGGAACGGCGACTCCCGCGGCCACTGGGACGGCGACACCCTGGTCGTCGAGACGAAGAACTTCTCCGACAAGGGCTGGATCGCCACCAGCGGCTCCCAGGGCCGGATCAAGGGCATTCCGGTCAGCACGGAACTGGTCACCGTGGAGCGCTTCAGGCGCGTCGACGAACACACGGTGGACTGGACGGTGACGATCGACGATCCGGTGAACTACACGGACACGTGGACGGTGAACATCCCGCTCTACTTCGATCCGGACAACGAGATGTTCGAGTACGCCTGCCACGAAGGGAACTGGGCGGTCACGAACACGCTGAGCGGCGCCCGTCATCTCGAGAAGGTGACCGCGGGCGAGAGGTACTGAGGGCACGATGAGCTTTGACGCCGGCCGCTTCCCCGTTCCCGTCCGTGAGGACATGGCCACCGCACTGCGCAGGTCGTGGGCCGACATCGGCCGCTCCGGCACCTGGTGGACCGGCCCCGAGCGTGTCGCGATCGCCGCTCTCGCTCGCGCCGAGCGCATCCAGCGCAACGAACCGCCGTGGAGCCGTGACCGCGGCGAGCCGAGCACGGCACTGCCGGAGAAGGCAGTCGAGGCGGCTCGCAAGATCGGGGCGGATCCAGCCCACCTCGATCGCGAATGGGCGAACGGCGTGATTGCCGAGATCGGCGACTCGCACTACGTCGAACTCGCCTCGGTCGTTGTCACGACGGCCGCCGCCGACGCCTTCTGCGAGGCGATGGGCATCGACCACGAGCCGTTGCCCGAAGCCGAGGCCGGCGAACCGACCCGCGAGCGCCCGGACGGCATGGGAGACATCGGCGCCTGGGTCCCGGTCCAGGTCATCGACTGGAAGCGCGCCAACGTGGCGCGCGCCCTGAGCCTGGTGCCGGAAGGCGTGCGCACCTTCTTCCGCATGGTCGCGGCCATGTACACGGGAACGGCTACCGACTTCGAGAAGATGGTCTGGGACCACCGCCCGCTAGCCCGTCCCCAGGTCGAACTGCTCGCGGCCAGGGTCTCGGCCCTCAACCAGTGCTTCTACTGAACGACCGCCCACACCATGCTGCTCCGGGCGAGCAGCGACGCAGTCGGAGCCGAGGTCGACCTGAGCGCGGCGGTTGAAGACGCCGCCGACGGCGGCGTGGAGGACGGCGCGATCCTGACGGCCTTCGCCGAAGCCGTCGTACGCGCCACGGACGATCTGGACGCGGCCCGCACGCGGGCCCTGGAAGCCCTCGGACCCGAGAAGTTCGTCGAGGCGGCCGCCACCGTCGGCATCTTCAACGGCCTCGTCCGCGTCGCCGACTCGACCGGAATTCCCAGCGACGCAATGATGCTCGAGCGCACCGCCGACGTCCGCGGCGAACTGGGCTTCAACCGCTGGGGCGGCGCGAAGTCTTCCGGCGTCGCCGAAGCGCCGGCGTAGCGGCAACGGAGGCGGCTTGGCGCCCACCGGGCCGCAGCTTCAGCGGGCGGTTTCGGCTAGCCAGTTCTCGACGCGCAGGCCGTGCACGCGGCCAAACTCCCTCTCATTGTTCGTCACCAACGTGGCATGAGTGCCGCTGGCGTGGGCCGCGATCAGAAGGTCGTTCGCTCCTATCGTCTGGCCGCGCCCCGCGAGCTCCTGGCGGATCTGCCCGTAGCGAGCGCCTGCCTCGGCATCGAACGGCAGGATGTCGAGATCGAGGCAGAAGGCCTGAAGCTCCCGCTGATTCTCTTCGACCCGCGCCGAGTGCTCGACGCCGAAGCAGAGTTCCGCGTACGTGATGGAGGAGATACACACGCTGGAAGCGTTCTCCTCGAACTTCTGTCTCAGAGCCTGATCGCGCTCGTTGATCAGGTAGATGCACATGTCCGTGTCCAGCATGAACATCAGCGGAGATCGTCCCGCTCCTCGAGAGGCGGCTGGCTGCGCGCCGGGAGACTCCCGCGCGACGTCGAGTCGAAGTATGCGCCCCAGTTCTTCCCGCGCGGAAGCAACGTCAGCCGATCCCCTTCCTTGATCACCTCCACCTCAGAGGTCTCGAACCGGCACGCCGCCGGCAGCCGGACAGCCTGACTACGCCCGCTCCAGAACACCTTGGCGACTCCTCTGTAGTCCGGTTCCTTGTTCATGGCACTCCTCGCATCTCGTCGGCCTCCGAGCATCCCCAGAGATATATCACGGGATATGCCATCCGGCAGCCGGCGCCATCAGTCAGGGCAGGTGATGCGGTAGACCCTGGCCTCGTTGAGGACAGCGAGGGGTTCGAGCAGCGCGTACGACTCGTACCGGCCGGCGCGCGCGTCGGCGACGAAGGGGCCGAGCCAGTCGCTCGGGTCTTCGTCGGAGCGAGTGCCGCCGAGTTGGACGGTGGGACGGACGACGAGGAGGAGGCGGTCGAAGTCCGGGCAGTGGCGGTCGGCGATGCGTTCGAGCGTCGGGTAGGTGAGGACCTCGGTGTAGGGAAGGCCGGCGTAGGAGATGGCGGAGCTGCCGGGAACCAGGAAAGGCACGTCCATCGTGCCGCCGCCCACGACGAGGTCGCCGGGGCCGGTGTGGTCGCGAAGCCACTGCTGGCGTTCGCTCCGGAACTCCACGGCCCGGGCGTCGCCGCCGCGTGCCCAGACGACGCCCTCCCGTAGCAAGGCCGAGCCAAGAGCGATCGCGATGAGCAGGACGGGCAGCCAGGCAAGCCGCGGCACGCGGGGAGGAGTCCAGACGAGCACGGCGCCGACGAGCGCCACAAGCGGCACCGTCACCGGCAGGACGAGACGCACTCCGATGGGATCGAAGTTGGCGGTGGAGCTCCGCCACACCAGGGCGGCCAGATAGAGCAGGGACCAGAGGGCGATGAGCAGCGGCAGGCGGCCGATGACCCGGTGCAACGACCTCGACAGCGTTTCGCTGACCGCCGGACCCTCGCCCGATAGTCGGTTCCTCCTTGCCAGCGCCGACCCGAGCACCAGGACGACCAGCGTCAGGAGCAACAAGGCGTCCGTCCAGTTGCCGAGAGCGGTCGACCGCCAGCCGCCGGCGACGGCCTCGATGGTTCGGCCCAGGCTCTCACCGAACGACGAGGAAGCCGGCATGGACGCCGGGAGAAGACGCCCCTCCAGCAACAGGTTCCGGCCGAGCACGGTGGCCATGGGCAGGGCTGCGCCGGTCGCCAGTGCAGCAACCAGGACTACGGCGGCCCGCCTGCTGGAACGCTCTAGCCACAACGCCACGCAGCCGACCAGCGGCAAGGGCCAGAGCGCGTAGCGGACGCCGAACGCCGCTCCCGCGAGGAGTCCGAGGCCGAACGGCGCCAGCAGGGATCTAGCCTTGGCTCGTGTGACTCGCCAAGGTGGAGCCGGCCTTGCGGCCAGTGCGTGTTTCTGGCTGCCTGCGGCGGCAGCCGACGGGGACGGCGGCGATGCGGGCCGGCGTTCCAGGCAGTGGTCGAGCAGCAGCAGGAACAGGAGGACGAACGCGACGGCAAGGCACTCGCTCAGCGCCGCTCGACCGTGATGCGTCAGCGGTTGGAAGAGAAGCGCCAGGGCCAGGGACGCGACGCCGGCGCCGGCGCCGGCGATCCGGCGACCGAGCAGGAAGACCAAAAGGAGAATCGCAGTGTACGCCAACGCCGAAACCACCAGAGCAGCGTCCGCCGCGTCCAGACCGAGCCGCGCGAGCAGTGCGATTGCCAGCGGATACCCGGGCGGCTGCGCGGTGAACGCCGTCGGCAGGTCCAGGTCGCCGGAGAGGTAGAACGGCTGGTTGAAGCCGCCGGTCGACTGCACCAGACCGTCGCCGGCGACGACCCGGCGTGCGACATCGACGTAGTTCATCGAGTCCGCCGTGAAGGTGCGGACGCGGTTGAGCGCGTTCGCCGCGAAGGAGGCGCAGTAGCCGCAGATCGTCAGGGTCAGAAGGACCGTCGCGGCCATCCCGCGTCCGGCGGCCAACGAGGGCGCCGGGGTTTCCACTGCGCGCCCAGTCACATGCGCGGCAACGCTGCGAAGACGCGCACTGATTCCTAGCCTGCGAACTTCGGGACCGACAGCTCGCCGAGATGCTTGTGACACATCTCGCAGCTCGAGACACCTTTCGTCGCCGCCGCGGGATCGAGTTCGTCGTCCACCCACTGCAGGAAGACGCGGTAGTTCTCGAACACGGTTCCGGAGTCCGAGCCGACGGCGCCGAGGTCGAAGTGCGGCGAGTCGATCTCGGCGGCGAACGGACAGGCGTGGAACCGGCCCTTCGTGGTCAGCACCGGGAAGCAGCGCACGCAGCGGTTGCCCATGCCGTGGTACTCCGACTCGCGGTCGCGCGCGAACTCCTGGCCGGCGCCGGCGCCGGCGTGGAAGAGCACCTTGTAGCCCTGGAAGATGCGGTTCGGGTTCGCGCGCGCCCAGTCCTCAAGGCGCTCGCGGGCGTAGGGCGGCATCGGATCGGCGTCCCGGCCGTGGTAGATCGAGTAGTTGAGCACCGCCTCGCTCTTCGGGTCCGACTCGAGGATCGAAATCAGCTTCTCCGCCTGGATGCCGTTCGAGAACACGGTGATGAGGCCCGTGAACCCCCGCTCGCGGACGTAGCGCATCGCGGCGACCATCTCCCGCGTGTGCAGCGTCGGCTCGCCGCCGTAGAACTTCAGGTTGCCGTCCGCTGCAAGCGTACGCAGCGCCTGGTCTAGAACCTCGGGTGTGTAGCGCTCGTACCAGCCATCGGGCGAGCCGTTGATCGTGCACCAGGAGCAGGCCCGGTTGCAGAAGTTGCCCTCGTAGAGGTGGAGTTCCCGGAGTTCGCCGTCGGCCGCGGAGAAGTGCTCCACCGGCTCATGGAACGTGATCGGGCCGATGTTCGGATCGCGGTGCGTGTCGTTGAGACCCCAGTCGTACATGTTGTAGACGATCTCGTATCCGGCGACCTGCTCCAGGTCCAGGCCCGCGTGCTCGGCGACGAAGCCGAGCACGCCGCTGCGATACTCCTCCCGCGTTCCCGCACCGGCAGCGAAGTCTTCGGCGTACATCCGGAAGATGCGGGAGACGTGGATCCGCTCCGCTTCGTGGTCCACGCGGCAGTTCCAGCGGTTCGCCAGGAACGCCCGGGTTGCTTCACGCAGCGTGTCGCGGAGGCCGTCGCCCCGGTAGGCGGTCGGGCGGAACGCCGGGCAGCCGTTCGCGCCGCAGTTGATCGCGAAGTGGATGCGCGGCTCGGCGTAGTCCGACCGGAGGATCTGGTGCTCGATGTCGTCGAGGCTGACCGCAGAACCGCCGGCCATGTGACGGCGGCGCTGGAAGAACCGTCCGTCGCGGGTCTTCCAGACTGACCGGATCGGGTACTCGTCGACGATCGCGTCCAGGGTGAACGCGTTGTAGGCGTTGATCCAGTACGCCAGCCCGTCCTCTTCGCGCAGGAACAGATCCGGCCGGCTGTCCGGAGACGCCGCGCCGAGATCGGCGACGAACTCCTTGAGCAGAGGCCGCCGCGCCGCGAGACGCTCGTAGTCGACCTTTCCGTCCTCGGCGACGACTTCGGCCAGCAGCCGGTCCCACGCGTCGTAGGAAAATGCCTCCATCAGCGCCCTCGGAACTACTCGTGCCCCCCGGAGCCGGTGCTGCCCGCCTCCGCCTTCTGCTCGTGGTACTCACGCTCGAGCAGCCGCGCGCCGCGCAGGATGCCGCCCATCGCGTAGTTGCCCTCGTGACAGGCGTACTCGTAGTTCTGTTCGTCCGTCTGCGGCCAGATGAACTCGCCGCTGTACGGCGCCGTGTAGTCCGGATCGTGAACAGTGAACTGGTAGAGGAGCTCATCCTTGCTTTGGCGTGTAAAGCGCTCGATGACCTTCAGGCCTTCGCGCGGAACGCGAGGCGCAGCAAGGAAGTTCGTCGTCTCGACGACCAGGGTGTCCCCTTCCCACCAGCCGATCGAGTCTCCGCCGAGCGAGCGCACGTCGGCCGGCGCGTGCTCCGCGTTCAGGCGCACGACCTTCGCCCAGTGCATCCACTCGACCAGGATGACCACATGGTCCTCGGTCTGCGTGATCGTCTTCATGTTGTTGTAGAGGATCGGGCGCGCCGGAGTGGCGGCCGCGCTGAGATACAGGCAGCGGTCCAGCAGGGACAGCGTCTCGGGGCCGTCGTACGGATCGTCGCCGGTCTCGATCCACCAGGCCGTCCCCGTGTTCTTGTAAGCGTAGGGATGCAGACCGGCGCGACGCGCCTTGCCCGCGTCGGAAACCGGCGGCATGCGGCCATTCGGCGGGTCGATCAGGATCGAGGTCTGGAACTGGCCGTCGATCGCATGGCGCGTGCTGCCGCTGTCGGTCCAGAACGCGTTGTAGCCGCCGACCGCGCCCGCGGGACCACCGGAACCGTCGCCCCCGGCCGGAGGCGCCGACCGGTTGGGATCGCTGGCCGCGTTGGCTCTGGCGATCGCCGCCGCGGTCGCCGCCATGATCCGCTCCGCCTCCTCGACGGCCATGTACTTCTTGTCGCCGAAACGCGGATCCCGTTCGAACGGAGTCGAACTCGCGATGTTGTAGCGGCCGGTCAGGTCCGGCTTGCCGCTCGCGGTGCGAGGGACATCGTCGCCGGCCGCCACGGCCGGCGACGCGACCAGAACCGCGAGGAGACCGATGGTCGAGAGGACGCAAGGGATCACAGGAGTAGCAGCGGATCGTTCGATGCCCATGGAAGATGCCTCCGTTCGTTCAGCGGGAAGGGGCTGCGCCATGACGACGCAGGCGCAAGAGACAGGCACGAAAAGAGGGATTGAGCCTACCCCACCGGAACCGGAGCGGACACACACGCTGGTAGAGTCGGATTCCGATCAGCAACCAGCGATCATCAACCCGGAAGGCCGGGAAGGCGAAGCGTATGAGATTCCCGATCCACAAGCACCGGCACCCGCTCACGGCGCTTCTCGCGACCACTGTGCTTCTCGTCGCAACGGCCGCCGGCGCCGCCGAAACGCCCACGTTCAGCCGCGACGTGGCGCCGATCCTGTTCGAGAAGTGCGCTCAGTGCCACCGGCCGAACCAGGCGGCGCCCATGTCCCTGCTCTCGTACAGGGAGGCGAGGCCTTGGGCCCGGGGCATGGCGCGCGCCGTCGAGAACGGCGACATGCCGCCATGGAGCGCCGAGTCGGAGCACGTCGTGTTTCGCAACGACCTCTCCCTCTCCTCCGAGCAGATCGCCACGATCGTCGACTGGGCGGCTGGCGGCGCGCCCGAGGGTGACCCCGCCGACCTGCCCGCGACGCCCACCTTCTCCGACGGCTGGACCCTGGGCGAACCGGACTACGTGCTCACGCTCGACCGGGTCGACGTGCCAGCCGAAGGCCCGGACCTCTTTCCCAAGCAGCGGATCGCGCTCGACCTCGCCGAGGAACGGTGGGTACAGGCGATCGAGTTCCTCCCCGGCGACCGCCGCGCCACCCACCACTTCCAGGCCAGCTACACCACGCCGCGGCGCGAGAGCAGCGGCCCCATCGGCTCCGGCGAGAGGGTGAGCGAGGGCGCCGGCGGCAGCGGCGTGTTCGGGATCTGGACCGCGGGCATGCCGCCCTACGTGTTCCCCGAGGGCACGGGCCGCGTCCTGGGCCCGGGCACGACGATCACGATGGACTCCCACTACCACCCGTTCGGCGAAGCGACGTCCGACGTGACCCGCATCGGCATCCACTTCGGCGAAGGCGAGCTGGAGCGGGAGGTGGCGACCGTCTCGGTGGCGAACACCGGCATCCGGATTCCGGCGGGCGCCGGCCACCACGCCGAGGAGGGCTTCTTCCAGCCGGACGACGACATGCAGATCCTCGCTTTCAGCCCCCACATGCACGTTCGGGGCAAGGCGATGACCTACCGCATCGTTCACGCCGACGGGACCAGCGAAACCATGCTGGACGTTCCGAAGTACGACTACAACTGGCAGTGGCTCTACTACCCCACCGAGCCGGTCGATCTGCCGGCCTCCAGCCGGATCGAGGTCACGGCGGTCTGGGACAACTCGGAGGACAACCCGGCCAACCCCGATCCGACCCGCGAGATCATCTACCGTGGCGACGTGTGGAGCGAGATGTTCGTCGGCTTCATGGAGATCGTTCGCAAGGACGGCGGCTACCACCGGCCGAAGAAGAACGTCGACAAGTTGCAGGAGCTGATCGCACGACACCCCAGGGGAACATCCTTCCTGGCCGACGGGTTCCTGCCCGTCGCCTTCTGGGCGCCGCGCGAAGGCGAGGGCGTCCTCTACGTGGTCACTGGTCTGCAGATGTTCACGATCACCCTCGACGACGTCGCCTGGTCCGGCGACCGCCTGCGGGTGAAGACCCATTTCCCCACGCCGGAGGCATCGGCGATCACGACCGTGATCGACGGCGAACTCGACGCGCAGGGAGTGCTCGAGGGCACGATCACGATCGGGGCCGATACCGAGCGTCCGTTCGAGATGAAGATGGTCGCCCAACCCGCGGGTCAGGCGCGGTCCGGTGAAGCCACGGGAGCGGCCGCCGGAGAGTGACGACCGGACCACGATGAAACGGCGGGCTCTCGTAGCGCTACTGCCGATTGCGCTCCTCCTGGCCGCGGCCTGCGGCGGGACGAGCATGTCCCAGCTCAAGGCGCTGGTGCGGGCGAGTTTTCCCGGCGTGCCGCAGATGAGCGTCGAGGAGCTGGATCGCCGCCTCAGGGACGAAACGCCGCCGCTGATCATCGACGTCCGGGAGCCGTTCGAGTACGAAGTCAGCCATCTGCCCGGCGCGGTCCACGCTCAGGGTGACGACATCGCCAACCTGATCACCGAAGCAGAACCGGACCGGCCGGTCGTTCTCTACTGCTCCGTCGGCTACCGGTCGTCCGCCGCCGTTGCCGACCTGATCCAGTTGAACGATCCGGATATCGGCGGGCAGGTCTGGAACCTCGAAGGCTCGATCTTCGAGTGGGCGAACTCCGGGCGTGCCGTCTACCGCGGCGAGAACGAAGTGACCGAGGTCCATCCGTATGGAAGGCAGTGGAGCAACCTGCTCGAACCTCACCTCCGGCCGTGACGAGGCCGTTGACGCGTCCAGCCCAACCCGAACGGGCCGATTTCCGTATACCAGTGCGATGACTCGACCCGCCTTCCCGGCAGCGCCGCTCTTGCTCACCCTCGCCATCCTCTGGTGCGGAATCGTCACTCCGACCGCGGCGGCGCAGGAAGCTGAGGAAGACGAAGCCCGGACGATGCCGGGGCAAACCTTCTCCGAGGAGCTCACGGTCACCGCCCGCAAGCGCGAGGAGAACCTGCAGGACGTACCGTTCTCCGTCGTCGCCCCCGACGAGGACGAGCTGCGCAGCCGCGGCGCAGGCAACCTCGAAGAGATCGCGGCCAACGTCGCCGGCTTCACCGTTCAGAACCTCGGCCCCGGTCAGAGCCAGGTCGCGATGCGCGGCGTCGCCGCCGGACAGATCGTCCGCGACCAGCCCGGAGTGAAGGAGCAGGTCGGCATCTATCTGGACGAGTCCGCGATCTCCCTGTCCCTGTTCACTCCGGACATCGACCTGTTCGACATGTCCCGCGTCGAGGTGCTGCGAGGACCGCAAGGCACGCTGTTCGGGTCGGGCTCGCTAGCCGGCACCGTCCGCTACATCACGAACCAGCCCGAAATCGGAGTGTCCGACGGCTTCGGCGAGTTCTCGCTCAACTCGGTCGGCGACGGCGGCAACGGCGGCCACGCGAAGGTCGCCGTCAACGTTCCGCTGGGCGACACGTCGGCAATGCGGGTCACCGCCTGGCACACAGCGTTCGGCGGCTTCATGGACGCGGTTCAACCCGACCTGAGCGTGAACGAGGACGTGAACTCCGGGGCACGGACCGGGGCCCGCTGGGCGATGCGCTTCGAGCCGTCCGAGAACCTGACGGTCACGCCGCGCCTCCTCTACCAGGAAGTCGAGACGGACGGCTGGAACCGGATCGACGACTTCAACATCCTCGCCAACCCCTACACGACGACCCGGCCGGCGGTGGACCTCGGCGAGCGCGAACTCTTCACGCAGTTCGAGGAGCCAACCACGGACGAGTTCCTGCTCGCCGACCTGAAGGTCGAGATCGACCTCCCCGACGGTTACTACTTCACCTCGATCACGTCGGCCACGGACCGCGACGTCCTCGTGGTTCGCGACTCGACGGCCCTCTATGCCAGCGTCGCCGGCGCCACGATCGGCCTCCCGGAGCCCGTCTATACCCTGGATGCGCCACTGATCGACGCGACGACCGCGACCGGACTCACCCAGGAACTCCGGCTTGCCAGCGGCGACGAGTTCACCCACTGGGTGCTCGGCCTGTTCTACAGCAGCAGCGAACGGGACTACGGCCAGAGCCTGCCCGTTACCGGCTTCGAGGCGATGACCGGCATTCCCACCGCGGGCGCGTTCGGCGCCGCCACGGACGAGTTGTTCTACTCCGACCTGAGCTACGACTTCGACCAGACCGCGGCGTTCTTCGAGATCACCTGGACCGCCGGCGAACGGCTCGACCTGACCGCGGGAGCCCGCTGGTACGACTACGAGGAGACGCGCAGTCAGGTCTTCGACGGCCTGTTCGCGGATCCGGGGCCGACCGAAGGTGAAACGAGCGCCGACGGCGTGGCGCCGCGCTTCATCGCCAGTTTCGAAGCGACGGAGAACACGCAACTCAACGCCCAGATCTCCAAGGGCTTCCGTCTCGGCGGCATCAACGACCCGCTGAACGTGCCCGTCTGCACCCCGGAAGACCTGGCGACCTTCAGCGGCCGCGACTCCTGGGAGGACGAGCAACTCTGGAACGTGGAGATCGGATCGAAATCCACGATCATGGGCGGCCGCGGCACCTTCAACATCGCGGCGTTCACGATGGACATCTCGGACCTGCAAACGACAGTGACCGCCGGCTCTTGCTCGTCGCGCCTGATCTTCAACGTACCGAGCGCCCGCAGCACGGGACTGGAACTTGAGATCACCGGTCAGCCCACGGGCGCCTTCGACTTCGCGGTCTCCGCCAGCTACGCGGACTCCGAACTCGGGTCGACGTTGACCTCGACCGCGGCCGATGGGACGACCAGCGTGGTCTCCGGTATCGAGAAGGGCAACCGGCTGCCAACGGTGCCGAAGCTCCAGGCAGCCGTGGCCGCGACCTACCGCTGGGAAGCCGGCGCCTGGGCCGGCTACCTGTCCTCCGTCTTCCAGCACGTCGGTTCCCGCTTCACGCAGATCGGCGATCACGCCCCTGGCTTCGGCGCCGTCGACCTGCTGGCTCTCTCCGCAACGAATCCGGTTGGTGGACCGCTGACCCAGACCGTCTTCCACTTCAACCCCGAGCTGCCGGCCTACGACCTCCTGAACCTGCGCCTCGGCTTCCTGAACGAGCGCTGGGACATCGCACTCTTCGTCAACAACGCGCTCGATGAGCGGGCCTTGCTGGCCCTCGACCAGGAACGGGGAACCCGCGCCCGGGTCGGCTACCTGACGAACCCTCCGCGGACGATCGGCATCTCAAGCCGCATCAACTTCTAACGCAGTACCAGGAAGGCCCGCTCTTCAGGCCGGCTTAGCAGCCGCATCAGCTTCCCGGCCCTTCCACCGCTCAGTGCATATCGGGCTGCGCCGTGCTCGTGAGCACGCCTGTAGCAGCCAGGACGAGCACGGCGAACACGACTTCCAGGGCCACGGTCCTCGGCAAGGGGTCCGTGTGCGAATCGGGCCGGAAGTGCATCGAAAGCGAGTTCGCGGCGCCGCAACCAAGCACGAGCAAGCTCAGCCCGACTTTGGCCAGGAGGATCCGGCCGTATGACTCCGTCCACAGCGTCTCCCATGCCGGCAGGTAGCGGAACGCCAGCAGTGCACCGCTTGCCACGAGGAGCGAGGCGCCGGCAATCGCCATGGGTGAGAAGGAGCGGAGCCAGTAGCGCCGTATCGATGCCGACTCCGCCCGAGAAGCACCGCCGAAGCCGAACGGCACCAGGAGCACGAGAACCAGGGTGCCGATCCAGAACCCGGCCGCCAGAACATGCACGCTCTGGGCAGTCCAGGCCAGCGAGTCGCCGTACGCATGGCCCGTCATCGGCAACGCGACGGCCACACCGAACGCGCCCACCCAGGCGAGCGAACCGCCGAGAACAGGACTCCTCAGGGCGATGAACATGCCGAGCGTCGTCGATGCGGCGGCTGCCGCCTGCCACTGCCACCTCATCCCCCACCGGCTCTCGATCGCCACGGTCCTCAAACTCTCGAGAGACAGCCCCTCGATCGGCCCCCAGACCTCGATCGACTGGAAGACACAACGGAGCAAGAGCGCCGCAAACAGCACGAGGGACGACGACCAGCCCAGACGCTCCAGGCCGACTCGAGGATCCCGGACCGAGAGCGAGGCTCCCCGGGCAGCGACCAGGAGGCGCAGGCCCAGGACGCCGTAGACGAGCAGGAGAGGCAGGTAGACCGACCAGCGGCCAACCACCTCCCAGCTCATTGCCGGAAAGGCTGCCAGCGGCTCAGCGGCCGCCGCGGTCGACCGTGAAGGTCCATTCGCCGGTCAGGACGTGACCGTCGTCGCCCGCGGTCTGCCACCTGGCGGTGTACGAACCGTCCGGCATCCGACCCGAGACCCTGGCCATCAGGTCCTTCTCTCCCATCGTGTGAAGGCCCTCAACGTTCATCGCGCCAGCGGGACCCTCGAGTTCGAGCTTGCTGAGCGGCAAGTCCGGCTCCTGGTTGAACCAGACGCGAAGGGTCCGCGCAGGGCCGTTCAGCGTGGCGCCCTCTTCCGGACTCGTCTTGAGAGCCTTCAGGTGCGCGAAGGCCGCCGCCGCGAGCACTAGCGCGAACAGGACGAAACCGAGTCCTACGATCCGGGGGAAGCGATTCCGGTCTCTCATCGAGATCGTCTCCGTACATGCGTGGCGCCGACGCCAGTGCCGGCGCGGGTCATCCAGAGTAACAGTCCGCAAGGCGCCGTTCGGCGGCGCCGGTGTAGAGTCCCGCCTTCACCCCCGATGAGCGACTCTCCCAGTCCGAGGAGCGATCCGTACACCGTCCGCGAGGGCGGTGCAGTCGAACCGCCGTCCACCTGGCGTGGCCGGCTGCGCTATCTCGGCCCGAGCATCGTCATCTCGGGGTCGATCGTCGGCTCGGGCGAGATCATCCTCACCTCGGGTCTCGGCGCCGCCGCCGGCTTCGTCATGCTCTGGTGGGTGCTCCTGTCATGCTGGATCAAGTCCCTGATCCAGGCAGAGCTCAGCCGCTACATCCTGGTCTCGGGAGACACCTACGTCCGCGCGATGAACCGGCTGCCCGGGAAGATCCCGCTGGGCCGCGGGCTGATCAGCTTTCCCGTCGTCATCGCCCTGATCGCCATCGTCCCGGGGGTGATGGGGCTGGGCGGGATCATCGGCGGCGCCGGGCAGGCGCTGACGCTCCTGGTTCCGGAAGTGTCGTCGGTCTGGGCTGCCGGCCTGATCGCCGTGGTCACGATCGCGCTGCTGGTCACCGGCTCCTACAAGATCCTGGAGAACGCGATGCTGGCGCTGGTGATGATCTTCACCGCCGCCACCCTGGTATGCGCCTTCCTCATGCAGACCACGCAGTATGCGGTAACCCGTGCCGACCTGCTATCGGGCCTCACGTTCAGCTTCCCGCCCGAGTACCTGGTCGCGGCGATCGCGGTCTACGGCTACACCGGGGTCAACGCGTCGGAGACCTCCGCCTACCAGTACTGGTGCGTCGAGAAGGGCTACCCGAACTTCATCGGCAAGAGCGACGCGCCGGGCTGGGAGGCCAGGGCCCGCGGCTGGATCAAGGTGCTCCAGGCGGACGTCTGGGTCACGCTGGCGCTCCTGACCTGCGCCACCCTGCCCTTCTACATCCTGGGCGCCGGCGTGCTCCGCGCTCGCGGCAAGGTGCCGGACGGCCTGGAGACGATCTCCCTGTTGTCCGAGATGTTCACCGAGACGCTCGGTCCCTGGTCGCTGTGGCTGTTCGGCATCGGCGCCTTCTGCATCCTGTTCTCGACCATGCTCTCCGCCGTGGGCGGCGCGGCCCGGTTCATTCCGGACTACGTCATGGAACTCGGGTACCTCAACCGGCAGAACCTGACTGCCCGCCGGAACTGGATCCGCGCCTACTGCCTGCTCATTCCGCTCGTCGCCTTCGTCATCTACATGACGATCCCGAACCCCCGGCTCCTGGTGACGATCGGGGCTCTGACCCTGGCCATGCTGCTGCCGATTCAGAGCGGAGCGGTGCTGTGGTTCCAGAAGAACCGGATGGACCCGAGGATCCGCCCGGGCCGGTGGATCCGGCTCGCGATCTGGGGCATCTTCCTGTTCGAACTCGGGATGGTCTGGTTCGTAGTCCGCTACGGCGTCTTCGGCTGATTTCTCGACTGGGGAGTGCAGACCGCGGACACACCAGGTCCAATGTCCTCCGGCACTCACGTCGAACAGAAGAGCGATCCCTACACCGTCCGCGAGGGCGGCGCGGCCCCGCCGCCCACGAGCTGGCGACAGCGGCTTCGTTACCTCGGCCCGAGCGTCGTCATCTCCGGTGCGATCGTCGGTTCGGGCGAGATGGTTCTCACTTCGGGTCTGGGCGCCGCGGCCGGCTTCGTCATGCTGTGGTGGGTGCTCCTTTCCTGCTGGATCAAGTCCCTGATCCAGGCGGAACTCGCCCGCTACACGCTGGTTTCGGGCGACACGTACGTGCGGGCGATGAACCGCCTCCCCTTCCGGATCCGGATCGGCCGCGGCCACGTCAGCTTCGCCGTCGCCATCGCCCTGATCGCCCTGGTTCCCGGACTGCTGGGCATGGGCGGCATCATCGGCGGCGCCGGCCAGGCTCTGACCCTGCTGGCTCCGGAGGTGCCGTCAACCCTGGCCGCCGGACTGCTGGCCGTAATCACCATCGCAGTCCTCATCACGGGCTCCTACAGGATCCTGGAGAACGTGATGCTCGCGCTGGTCATGATCTTCACCGGCGCCACCCTCGTATGCGCGATCCTCATGCAGGGCACGGAGTTCGCCGTCACACGGGCCGAACTCGCGTCGGGCTTCACGTTCAGCTTTCCGCCCGAGTTCCTCGTCGCCGCGATGGCCGTCTACGGCTACTCGGGGGTCAACTCCGCGGAGACGTCCGCCTACCAGTACTGGTGCATCGAGAAGGGCTACCCGAACTTCATCGGCAAGAGCGATGCACCGGGGTGGGAGACCCGCGCCAGGGGTTGGATCAAGGTCATGCAGACGGACGTCTGGGTCACGCTGGTCCTGCTGACCTGCGCGACGGTGCCCTTCTACCTGCTCGGCGCCGGCGTGCTGAAGAAACTGGGCAAGGAGCCCGACGGCCTGGAGACGATCTCCGTGCTCTCCGAGATGTTCACCCAGACCCTGGGCCCCTGGTCGCTGTGGCTGTTCGGCGTCGGCGCCTTCTGCATCCTGTTCTCGACGATGATCTCGTTCATCGCCGGCGAAGCCCGCTTCATCCCCGACTACATCATGGAACTGGGCTACCTGAAGCGGCAGAACCTGGCCGCCCGCAGAACCTGGGTCCGCGGCTACTGCACGGTCGTCCCGATCTTCTGCTTCGCCGTCTACATGTGGATCCAGAACCCGCGACTGCTGATCACGATCAGCGCCCTGGTCGCCGGGATGCTGCTGCCGATTCAAAGCGGCGCCGTGCTCTGGCTGCAGAAGAAGCGGATGGATCCCCGCATTCGTCCGGGCCGGAGAGTCCGCGCCGGGATCTGGGCCATCTTCCTGGTCGAGCTGGCCCTGGCCGGGCTCGTCATCCGTTACGTGGCGCTCGAGCCATTTCTCAACTGAGGAGCAACGATGTCTCTACGACTGACCTTCAGCACTGCATGTCTCTCCGCCCTGGCCCTGCTGGCCGGGTGCGCTGCTCCGGACGCCGAGGTAGCGGAAGCCGGCTCCGAGAGCGTCCGCACGATCGGCCAGAGCGCCAGCTTCCGCGGCATCAACGGGATTCTCTTCGGGCCGGACGGCGACCTCTACCTGACTTCCGTCGTCACCCCGGCCCTCGCGCGAATCGACCCGGAGAGCGGCGAGATCCTGGACAACTGGGGCCTCGAGGAAGGCTCCAAGTCGCCCGACGACCTGGCCTTCGGCCCCGACGGCTCGGTCTACTGGACCGACATCAGCAACGGCGAAGTCGGCATGCGGACGCCGGAAGGCGAGACGCGCGTTGTCGCGTCGCCCGGGGTCGGAGTCAACCCGATCACCTTCTCCGACGACGGCCGGCTGTTCGTCTCCCAGTGCTTCATGGACACGAACCTGTTCGAGCTCGACCCGGCGGGCGAACGGGAGCCGCGCCTCATCCGCGACGATCTCGGGCCCGGCTGCGGCCTGAATGGCATGGACTGGGGCTCCGCCGACGGCAGGCTCTACGGCCCCCGCTGGTTCCGCGGCGAGGTCGTCCGTGTCGACGTCGACAGCGGCGAGTTGGAGACGGTCGCCAGCGGCTTCGAGGTACCAGCCGCCGTCAAGTTCAACAGCGAAGGCGTGCTCCACGTGCTCGACTCCCTGCGGGGCGAGGTCGTAAGGGTGGGCGACGACGGGAGCAAGGAGGTCGTCGCGCGCGTCCAGCCCGGCCTCGACAACTTCGCCTTCGACGCGGAAGACCGCCTCTTCATCTCGAGCTTCGCCGACGGCTTCATCGTCGAGGCTCTGTCGCCGGAGGAGAACCGCATGGTGCTCGAGGGCGGACTGAACATGCCCGGCGGTCTGGCCCTCATCGGCAGCGGCGACGCGACCCGTCTCGTCGTCGCCGACTTCTTCGCCCTTCGCCAGCTCGATCCGGCAACCGGCGACGAACTCGGTGTCGTGCGCGACGTGATCGGCTTCTCGGACATCGGAACGTCGATGTCGGTTCATGCCGCGGACGACGGCCAGCTCATCCTCTCGAGCTGGTTCGACAACGCGGTGCGGCTCTGGGACCCGGCCGCCGACGCACTGGTTCAGATCTTCGGCGAACTGGCCGCGCCCATCGACGCGATCCAGTTCGAGGGCGACATCGTCGCCAGCCAGTGGGGCGCCGGCAACGTGATCGCTTTCTCACCAGGCAGCCCCGAAGAGAAGCGGGTCCTGGTGGAGGGTCTAACGGGCCCGGCCGGCCTGACCACGGCCGGCGGCGCTCTCTACGTCTCCGACAACCTCGCGGGCACCGTGCTGCGGATCGACGATGACGGCGCCGCGATCGTCGCCGAGGGCCTCAACCAACCGGAAGGCCTCGCGGCCGCCAACGGCTCGCTCTACGTCGTCGAGGCCGGCGCCGGCCGGGTGGTCGCGATCGACCCGTCGAGCGGCGAGACGACGACCGTCGCCGAGAATCTCGACCTGCACGTACCGCCCAGCGGTGCCTTCCCGAACACGATGCTGTTCAACGGCATCGCCACCGACGGTTCCACCGCCTGGGTCGCGGGCGACGCAGCGAACACCGTCTACGTCATCGACCTCGACTAGTCCCCCAGCCCGTGGTCGCCGTACGTGCCGGCCGGCCCCGTCCCACCGGGGCCCAACCGGCCGCCCTCGCCAAGGTGCCCCTTACCCGGGACGTGGTTCACCTCGACCCGGATGCCGTCCGGGTCCTCGACGAGGATCGAGTAGTAGCCGGGAGCGAACCGCGAACCCTCCTCGGGGCCGTGGATGATCGTCGCGTCGAGCTCCGACTCGATAAAGCGGTAGATCGAGTCGACATCCTCGCGGCTCCGGGCCCGGAAGCAGAAATGGTGCAAGCCCGGCCGGTCCTGGTCGAACCCTCGGTCGCGCTTGTCCGGCGGCGCGGCGCGCACCAGGATGCCGGTCCGGCTGCCGATGCAATACAGGACGTCCTCGCCGCGGATGAGCGTCCGCATGTCGAGAAAGTTGCAGAGCCGCTCCCAGAACGGCAGGCACCGCTCCGGGTCCCGGACCGTCAACTGGATGTGCGCGATCCCGTTGACGCCCACGGTCTGGCCGGCGCCGCTCATTCGCCGCCGGTCGCGGCCGGCTTCCCGCCTTTCCCCGGAGCGACTTCGATCAGTTCGAAGATGCCGACCATCATCTCGTCCGTCGACTGGAAGCCGAAGCCGACATCGCGGGTCGGATCCGGGTTGTCGGGGTTCGCCGCCGAGTTGTCGTAGTGCGCCACGACCTCGACCACGCTCCCGGCCGGCAGCAGTTGTGGCGCCTCGGGGTAGTAGAAGAGCTGCCAGTCGAAGTCGTACTCCGGTACGTCGAGAAGGATCTCGCGGTTGCCGTCCGGGTAGACCGCGGTGAACGACATCGACCTGCCTCGCATGTGCATGTGGGGGAAGTAGGACACGATCCGCGAGTCTGCCCTCAGTTCGTGGCGGGCCACGATCCGGTGGTTCGCCGCGCCGGCCGGGATCGTGAAGTCCATCCTGCTCGCGAGGATCGCCTCCACTTCGACCTCCAGCGGGCCGTCGCCGAAGTAGAGGCCGATCCGGGTCCTGTCGATACGTTCCGACTCGCCGTTCGGATGGTAGTGCTGGTTGATCATCAGCAGGGCGCCCGGGTCCACCCAGCGCCCGGCGCCCTCCGGGAACACGGTCGGCGCCGCGCCGACCGCCCAGACCGCGAAGATCCTCAGGTCGACGCCGTCGGCTTCCTGGCCGCCCGAGCCCGTTCCGCTGAATCCGCCCATGAAGGCGATCTGGTGGTGATTCACGCTGCGGTCGCCGGGCTGGAACTCCACCGCCCGCAGCCAGCGACGCTCCGGGATGCCCAGCCGCACGAGCTGATTGGGAACCAGGTCCGGCCCATTCGCCGGCACGGTCACGGAAGGTAGTTCGATCACGTAGTCGGGCTCGCCCAACTGCCAGCCGTCCCTGAACCGCGGCGGCTCGGGCATCAGCGCCGGATCGCCGGGCGTAGCGCCGCCATCGACCCAGGCGACGATCGTCTCGATCTCCTGCTCGCTCAGCCGGGCGTCGTTCGCCCAGACGCCGTGTTCGGGACTCGCGAACCACGGCGGCATCTCGCCGTTGACGACGACGCGGCGGATCGAGCGCGCCCAGGGGCGCGCCTCGCGGTAGGTCAGGAGCGACATCGGAGCGATCTCGCCCGGCCGGTGGCAACCGACGCAGTGACGCATCAGGATCGGCGCCACGTCACGGCTGAACAGGACCGGGTCATCCTCCGCGGCTCCGACCGACTCCGGCATGGCGGCGGCTACGATCAATGCTCCGGCGCCCAGCACGGAAAGGACGGTGAAACCGGGGAAACGGACTACCGGCGACGGACGCTGCACGGACAACTCCCTCCGAGGACCGACCTCAGATTACCGCAACAGGAGGACGGACGTCCCGGACGCACGTGCAGGCGGACGGCGGAAGGGACAAGGAGGGAAGTCCGGATCCGCCGTCCGCCCCACGGCAACGACAACCCTTCTGCAGGTGCCATCCGGGTTGCCGGTGGAGCGGTTCAGACCGCCGCGCAACGCCGGAACTCACCGCTGCCGAGCGTCTGACGCAACCCACATGCCAGAGACGGTCGTCAGGGCCGGCGACGCCCAAGCCCTTGTCACGGCTGCGCAAACCGGCTGTTCCGCGGCAAGGCCAAGCCGCCACGCAACAACAAAAACGTACGGCCCGGAGTTCGCACCGACATCAACGTCTGGATCACATGCACTCGCGACCGGGACCCGGGAGTCCGTCCCGTCAGCTCCTGAGCCGGCACGCTTCCAGCCAGCGCGGGCATCCTCGCCGGCTGCTGCTAAAGTCCGCCCCCGAACATTCCAGCACCCCCCTCTTCAGGAGATCTACAGAGAATGCACCGACACACCACTTGCCGCCTCCTCGTGCTCAGCCTGTGCCTCGCCGTCGTCGGACTCGCTCCCGCCGCCGCGCAGGATCGACCCGCCAGCCCCGAAGGCGCCGCATCGACCCAGATTGGCGACGCCTGGATCGACATCACCTATTCCCGGCCGATCCTTCGCGGACGCAGCGGCATCTTCGGCTCCGGCGAGGAGTACGGCCAGGTGCTGAACGCCCAGGGCCCGGTCTGGCGCGCGGGCGCGAACGTGACGACCCGGATCAAGACCGAAGCCGACCTGATGATCGGCGGCACAACCGTGCCGGCCGGCGAGTACAGCTTCTTCATCGACCTGAAGGACGGTGCCTGGACGGCCATCATCTCGAAGCAGGGCTACATGGAGATGTTTGACCGCGAGAAGATGGCGGAAGGTCTCACCTGGGGCGCCTACGGCTACAACCCCGAGCACGACGTCGTCCGGGCGGCGATGATGACCTCGACGGAGGAGTTCGCCGTCGACCAGATGACGATTCTGTTCTCCGACGTCTCGGAGGCCGGCGGAGCGATCGTCGTCATCTGGGACAACCAGATGGGCGTCCTGCCCTTCGGCGTCGCTCCGTAGCGGCAACCCCCCGGCAACGTCAGTCTTCCGCGGCGACCCGGGCTTCCTCGGCCCGGGCGCCGCTCAGCACGTTCGCTACCGCCCAGTTGCCCTCGTGGCAGGCGTACTCGAACAGGCCGCCGACCGTCACGCCGCGTGACGCCTGGTCGTTCGTGAGCGGCGCCGACACCGTCCACGGGGCGGTGAACATCGTCTCGTCCTCGACCGTGAAGCGGTAGTCGATCGTCCGCTCGTCCACGCGCCTGAAGCGCTCGACGAGCCGCATGGTCGGCCGCGACGCCCGCCAGAGCCGGCTCCAGTGGTAGTGCGTCTTGTCGGCGATGTTCGTCGTCTCGACGATCAGGGTGTCGCCCTCCCAGCGACCACGGGAGTCGCCCAGCCAGAGCCCGATCTGATCCGGCAACTTCGGTCGACCGTCGAGCGGAACGATCCGGATCTCGTGGTACATCTCGTGCAGCATGACGATCGTGTCGGGCGTCTGCAGGATCAGGAAGTTCATGTTGTAGGGCTGGATCGGGACCATCAACGGCAGACCGTCCGTGATGCAGCGCTCGCCGGTGTCGAGGTCGGTGTGATCCAGGTATGGCCCGGTGCCGTAGCGGGCCAGTTCCCGCGTGCTTGCCTCCCGCGCCTCGGGCATCCACGGGATCCGGCCGTCCGGCGGATCGACGATCAGCGAAGTGCGCCGCTCCGCATCCACGCGGGTCGAAGCATCCATCCAGACCAGGTTGTAGCCGCCGACCGTACCTGGCCGGGACGTACCGTCGGCGGCGACGCGTCGCTCCACCGTGGTCCGTTCGAGTTCCGCCGTCTCCGCCTCGCTCAGCGCCTCGCGTCCGGCCAGCGCCTCGGGCCGCTCGAGCGGCGTCAACGTCGCGCTGGTCCAGGTCCCCTGAAAGTCGGGATCACCCCAGGGCGTCCGCGGCTGGGAGTCCGCCACCGCAGGGCACAGGACGACCGCGGCGGCGAGCAGGCCACCCACCCACCGACATGGCATCCGTCCGCTCAGGCGTCGCACGCCCGGTAGGCGTCGATGACCGCCCGCTCGCCTTCGCGGCCCGGCTTCGAGTTGCCGTGCTCCATGCCCACGATGCCGTCGAAACCCCTGCTCTTCAGGTGCCGGAACACGTTGAGGTAGTTGATCTCGCCGGTGGTCGGCTCCTTGCGTCCCGGATTGTCTCCGATCTGGATGTAGGCGATCTCGTCCCAGGCCCGGTCGAGGTTCGGGATCAGGTTTCCCTCGGTGATCTGCTGGTGGTAGAGATCGTCGAGGATCTTGACCGAGGGCGACCCGACCGCCTTGCAGATCTGGTACGCCTGAGGAATCCCGGTCAGGAACACGCCGGGGTGGTTCGTCCAGTGATTGAGCGGCTCGAGCACCGCGACGAGGCCCACCGGCTCGAGGATCGCCGCCGCCCGCTTCAGATTCTCGATCACGTTCGCGGTCTGGTACTCCCACTCGAGTCCCGGGTCGAGTTGGCCCGGCACCACGGTGCACCAGGTCGCGTTCACCCGCTTCCCGATCTCGACCGCCTTTCGCATGTCCGCCTCGATCGCCTCGCGCACCGAGGAGTCGGAGGAGGCGAAACTCACGCCGCCCCAGGAGGTGTGGGCGACGAAGACGCCCATCTCCATTCCCAGACGGTCCATCTCCGCGGCGATCTTCTCCTGCAGCGCCGGCTCGCGGCCCCCCATGCCGTTGTCCTCGAGCGCACGGAAGCCCTCGTCGTGCATGAAACGGAGTTGGTCGATGTGATCGTTGCCGGCGTGGTGCCGGAACATCCCGAAGTGGGGCGCGTACTTGAGCTGGAATGCGCCTCCGCTTGCAGGCTGTGCGGCACGGGCCGCAGACGCCCCGGCCACCGGGCCGACGGCAAATGCGGCCGCCGTTGCGGCGCCTCCGGCGAGGAACCGCCGCCGTGGAATCCGGGCCGTATCGGGAGAACCGACTGTCTTGTTGCGCATCGTGGCAGAGTACCAGCCGCCGAAACGGCAAACCGACCTGACTTCCGAGGGACCCACATGAAGCCAACCGCGAACAGGATCCGCTTTCTGACTCCTGCCATCGTCGCCTTTGCGGCCGGCACGCTGGCGACCGCCCTTCACGCGGTCGACGTGTCGGACACGAGGCTGCTGTCCCAGCCCGCGGTGAGCGCCGATCATGTGGCGTTCGCCTATGCCGGAGACCTCTGGATCGCCGGTCGCGATGGCTCCGGAGTGCGACGGCTCACCTCCCACGAAGGGACGGAAACCGGTCCCCGCTTCTCCCCCGACGGCACTCTCGTCGCGTTCAGCGGCGAGTACGACGGCAACATCGACGTCTTCGTCATGCCGGCCGCGGGCGGCGAACCCAAGCGGCTCACCTGGCACCCGGGCGCCGACCTGGTCCAGGGCTTCACCGTCGACGGTTCGGCCGTGCTGTTCGCTTCCCAGCGCAGCATGTTCACGAACCGCCACTTCCAGCTGTTCACCGTGCCGCTGACCGGCGGGTTGCCCGCGAAGCTGCCGATCCCGCACGGGCTGCGCGCCAGCTACTCGTCCGACGGCCGCCGCATCGCCTACATCCCGACGCCGGAGCGCTTCCAGCAGTGGAAGAACTACCGCGGCGGCACCACGTCGCGCATCTGGATCTACGACACAGCGGACCACTCGGTCCAGACGATCCCGCAACCCGACGGCCGCTCGAACGACACGAACCCGACCTGGATCGGCAACCGGGTCTTCTTCCGGTCCGACCGGGATGGCGAGTTCAACCTGTTCTCGTTCGACACGGGAAGCGGCGAGATCGTCCGCCACTCGGAGTTCGAGGACTTCCACGTCGAGGATCTCTCCGGGTCCGCGGACACGGTGATCTATGAACAGGCTGGCTACCTGCACCTCTACGAGCCGGCATCGGACCGCCACGAGCGCCTGCGGATCGGCGTGGCGGCCGACCTGACGGAGACCAGGCCCCGCTGGGTCGAAGGGCGGGAGAACATCCGGAGCGCGTCCATCTCTCCCACTGGCGCCCGGGCCGTGTTCGGGTATCGGGGCGACGTGCTGACCCTGCCAGCCAAGAAGGGCGACGCCCGCAACCTGACCCGGACGCCCGGCATCCACGAGCGAGACCCGGCCTGGTCGCCCGACGGCGCCAGCATCGCCTTCTTCTCCGACCAGGGCGGCGAGTACGGTCTCCACGTCCGCAACCAGGAGAGCGGCGAGGTCCGCCGTTACGAACTCGGCGGCGAACGCGGCGGCAACGGCTTCTACCACGGCCCCGAGTGGTCGCCCGACGGGGAGAGGATCAGCTACGTCGACAACTCGATGACGCTCTTCGTCATCGAACTGGACGGCGGCGAGGTGTCGAAGATCGCGAGCGAGTACTACTACGGGCCCTCCGCGCCGCCGCGGCCCGGCCATTCCTGGGCGCCGGACTCGGGCCACATCGCCTACACGTTGAACACGCGCTCCTACATGCAGCAGGTGTTCGTCTACGACGTGGACGCGAAGACATCCCACCCGGTGACGGACGGGCTGAGCGAGGTCGGAGAGCCTGTCTTCGACCGGAGCGGCGACTACCTGTACTTCCGCGCCTCGACCGACGCCGGGCCGGTGAAGCACTGGTTCGCCATGTCGAACGCGGACATGGAACTGTCGAGCGCGATCTACGTCGCGGTACTGCGTCAGGACGGCGAATCGCCGCTTGCGGCGGAGAGCGACGAGGAGACGGTGGAGTCCGAGGAGGAGGAAACCGACGACGAGAACGGCGACGAGGCCGTCGTAGCCGTGGCAGACGACGGCGAGGGCGGCGGGAGTGACGGCGACCAGCCGCGAGTCGAGATCGACTTCGAGGGGCTGAACCAGCGGATCCTGGCGCTTCCGGTCCAGGCCGGCGGCTACAGCAACCTGGAGGCCGGCGAGGCGGGCAAGCTCTACTACCTGCGCAGCTCGCCGGCGGGCCGGTTCGGCGGCGGCGGCGGCGATCTTGTCCTTTTCAACCTGGAGGATCGCGAGGAAACGGTGCTGCTCTCCGGCGCTGTCGGTTTCTCGCTCAGCGCCGACGGCAAGAAGGTGCTCTACGCCGGCCGGAACGACTTCGGCATCGCGAACGCGGGCGGCAAGATCAACCGCGGCGAAAGCGCCATTCCGGTCGACAAGCTGACGGTCCGCATCGATCCGCGCGCCGAGTGGCGGCAGATCTACGACGAGGTGTGGAGGATCAACCGGGACTACTTCTACGACCCGGGCATGCACGGCGCGGACTGGGCAGCGATGGCAGAGAAGTACAGCGGCTTCCTGGCTGACGTCGCCACCCGCGCCGACCTGAACAAGGTGCTGCGCTGGATGTGCAGCGAAATCGCGGTCGGCCACCACCGGGTCGGCGGCGGCGACCGGCGGAGCGATCCGGAACGGGTCGGCGGCGGGCTGCTCGGCGCCGACTTCGAGATCGCGGACGGCCGCTACCGCTTCGCCCACGTCCTGGGCGGCCTGAACTGGAACCCCGAACTGCGAGCGCCGCTCACCGAGCCGGGCGTCTCCGTGGCTACCGGCGAGTATCTGCTTGCCGTGAACGGCGTCGACCTGGACGCCTCGGACAACGTCTTCGCGCGCTTCGAGAACACGGCCGGCAAGATCACGGACATCACGGTCGGTCCGAGCGCGGACGGTTCCGGATCGCGCACCGTGTCCGTCGTCCCGATCCCGAACGAGTCGGCTCTCCGCAACCGGGAGTGGGTCGAGGGCAACCTGGCCAAGGTCGACGAGGCCACGGACGGCCGGGTCGCATACGTCTACGTGCCGAATACGACGACCCTCGGCCACACGTACTTCAAGCGGTACTTCTTTCCGCAGGTCCACAAGCAGGCCCTGATCGTCGACGAGCGGTTCAACGGCGGCGGGCAGGTCGCGGACTACTACATCGACCACCTGCGGCGCCCGTACATCAGCCACTGGGCGACCCGATACGGCGCCGATTTCCGTACGCCGAGCGCGGCGATCCTGGGGCCGAAGGTCATGATCATCGACGAGACGGCCGGTTCCGGCGGCGACCTGCTGCCGTGGATGTTCCGCAAGCTCGGCCTGGGCCCACTGGTCGGCAAGCGGACCTGGGGCGGTCTGGTCGGCACCCTCGGCTTCCCCGTCCTGATGGACGGCGGCTTCGTCACCGCCCCGAACCTGGCGATCTGGACCGAGGACGGCTTCGTCGTCGAGAACGTCGGCGTGCCGCCCGACGTCGACGTCGAGCAGTGGCCCGCGGACATCATCGCCGGCCGCGACCCCCAGCTCGAGAAGGCGATCGAGATCGTCCTCGAGCAACTGGAGTCGAACCCGTCCGCCGAGCCGGTCAAGCCACCCTTCCCCGTGCGGGTCCGACGCTAGCTACTCACCGACCGTGGACGTCAGCTACTTCCTCCCACGCGTCCGCGCCGAGTGGCGCAAGGTGATCCGGCGCGAACTTTCCGCAGCCGACATCCACCCACGCTTCCGGTACCGGGAGCGACCCTTCCGCTCGCCGCCGATGACGGAGAGAATGGTGGCGGCGATATCCCGCCTGTCGCCACAGTTCCACCTGGAGCGCGGCGAGTCATCGCGGGCATTCTGGGAACTGACTCAGAACGGCTCCTGCTGGGGCGAGTTCGACGCCGCGGAGCCGGTGCTCCGCGCCATGCCGTGCCCAGGCAAGGCGCTCGACATCGGCTGCGGCCTCGGCCGTTCGACCGCCTTCTTTCGGCGCGTCCTCGACTGGGAGGAAACCGAGTTCCACCTCTACGACGGCGACGGCCCGCGGATCGACTACCCCCGCAGCGGGGAACGGACCGATCGCTCGTTCTGCGGCGACCTGGCGACGCTCAGGGCCGTGCTCGAACATAACGAGGTCCCGAACTTCCGCATCTTCGACGCCCACGAGCTGGACCACCGGCTCGACGCCCTGCCCGGCCCCTACGACATCGTCTACTCCTTCTACGCCGCCGGTTTCCACTGGTCGCTGGCCGACTTCCTGAGCGAATTCGAGGCGATCTCGCACGAGAGGACCGTCGGTATCTTCACGATCCACCGCAACTTCGAAGAGTGCCCGGCGCTTCGGAACTGGGCAACCCGTATCGTCCCCTTTGAACGGAGTCTGATCAAGGACCGGCCCCACCGGTTGCTGATCGCCTGCCGCGAAGAAGAACTCCTCGACCCACTCGAGCCGCGATCCAAAGCGCTAGGCTAGCCGCACCACCACAACAGCCCAGGGAGGGACGCGATGCTCGAGTCGTTGAAGAACTGCCAGCCCCAGACCTATGCCGCGATGCGGATCGTCGCCGGATTCCTCTTCCTCTGGCACGGGGCGCAGAAACTCCTGGGCTTCCCGCTTCCGACTCCCGAAGGCGCCCCGACCTTCATCCTCTACATCGCCGGACCGATCGAGCTGATCGGCGGCGCCCTGATCATCGTCGGCCTGTTCACTCGCCCCGTCGCCTTCCTGGCCAGCGGGCTGATGGCCTTCGCCTACTTCATCGGCCACGTGTTCCGGCCGGTCGAAGACCCGGACCTCCTGCACTACCTGTTCCCGCTGGTGAACCGGGGCGAGTCCGCCGTTCTCTTCTGCTTCGTGTTCCTCTACCTCGCCGCGAAGGGCAACGGCATCTGCAGCCTCGGCGGCGACGAGGACTGAAAGCGAACCGACGCAGTCAGCTCACCGCGAAGATGCCGCCGTCGACCGGGATGGCCGCACCGGTGACGTAGGCCGCCGCGCGCGAGGCCAGGTAGATCGAGACACCGGCCATGTCCTCCGGGGTGCCGATCCGCTTGCGCGGATTGCGGGCGCGGATCTCGTCGCCGAACCTCTTCAGGTTGTACTCCATCATCTTGCTCTCGAACGGCCCGGGACAGACTGCGTTCACCGTGACGTCCTCGGGCGCCAGGCGCCGCGCAAGGGCGCGGGTCAGGTGGATCATCCCGGCCTTGCTGGCGCTGTAGGGGTAGTGCTCCTGCGGGTTCACGTGCAGGCCGTCGATCGAGGCGATGTTGATCACACGCGCCGGATCGTCCTCCGTGGCCGCGGCACGCAGCTCGGGAAGCAGCTTGACGGTCAGGTAGAACGGACCCTTCAGGTTGATGTTCATCACCTTGTCCCAGCCCGACTCGGGGAACTCCTCGAGCGGCGCTCCCCAGGCGGCGCCGGCGTTGTTCACGAGAATGTGGAGCCTGTCCTCGCGTTCCCGTAGCTCGGCGCAGAAGCGCTCGACGCCCTCGACCGACGCGAGGTCGTTCGGCAGGGAGATGCACTCGCCGTAGGCGGAAAGCTCCTCCGCCATCGCGTCGCAGACGGCGGCTTTGCGGGAACTGATGTAGGTGCGCACGCCGTTCTCGACGTAACCGCGGGCAATCATCGCGCCGATGCCGCGGGAGCCGCCGGTGACCACCGCCACCTTGCCGGACACGTCGAACAGGTTCTTCATCATTCTCCTCCCACGGTCAATGCGTCGGTCAGTACGGAACCTTGCCGCGCCGTCTGGTCCCAGAGGCCAAGGGCAATGCGCTGCCGTCCAGCGGGCAGACGGAGCCTCAACCCGGCGCGGTAGTGGCTGTCCAGAGCGTCCGCGAGCGATTCGGAGGGCACTTGTAGCGGCACGTCGAGGTGCTGGGCCGCGGTCAACTGGTCGTCGTCGTCCATCGCCACGACGACCAGCCGAGTGGCAGCCGTGTGAACACCGTCCAGCTCGACCAGCTCGACGCCATTGATCGGGAACTCGACCCACATCTGCACATCGAACAGGTCCTCGCCCTCAACGGGGATCATCGCGTCGACGCTGACTTCCATCCCGTGGGTGTTGTCGCTTTGACCAACGGCCACGGCCGCCAGCGCCCGCTCCGAGATGCGCGAGCGCACACCCTTCTTGATGTAGCTCTGCCGGTAGTTCGCGTTCATTCCCCGGCCCTTGACGCGGACCTCGATCGCGGTGAATTCGCCCTCTGCCTTGTCCGCCGACGAAAGTCCCAGCGAGTAGTAGGACTGCAACCCGCCGACGGCCTCAGGCAGCAGGCCGGTCAGCCTCCCACCGCCGGTACGGGCGAAGCCGCCCGTGCCTTCGGCCAGGCCGTGCAACGCTTCCCGATAGTCCGAAATCTCGAGCAGCGCGCCCCGCCCCTTGGAGCGCCGGGCGCTGGTCGCTGCATCGCCCGGCGGCGGCTTGGCCGCGAAGAGGGTCACGCCGTAGGTGTTCGCCTCCGCGACGATCGCGCGGATCGTCCCGGTGGCCCGGAACTGCTCGACCTCCTGTTGGAGACGCCCTGCCTCCAGGCTCGTGTCACGGGCGAAGACGCCACCGGTTCCCGGGGTGCCTCCGGCCAGCCCGCCCGACCGGTCCTCCACCAGGGCGCCGGCGGTGCTGGCGCTGCCCGCCAGCAGATCCTGCAGATGCTCCATCAGAGAGCCCAGAGGCCGCTCCACGACACCGTCGGACACGTAGATCAGCGCCTTGCGGCCCTCGAGCCAGGACAGGGTACGCACGAAGTTGCCCAAGGCCTCGAAACTGCTCTCCGAGTCCGCGTAGATCTCACGAGCGTAAGTCCGCATCTCGCCCAGCAACGCGTCGATGGACAGGGCGGCGTTCTGGCGGTCGAGGCGATCGCTGCCGCGCATCCGCTGGAACGCCGAGGTCACGGAGAGCTGGGCGCTTTGACGCAGGCCGTCGCGCGCGTCACCCACCGTCCCCTGCCCTTTCAGGCTGCCCAGCACGCTCCGGATCGCCCCCCAGTCGCGGGTGAAGCCGAGGAGCACCCGCGGCTCCTGATCGTGCGCGGCGATCATGACTCGCACGCGGCGATCCTCCAAGACTATCGGCAGGTCCAACTCGAGCTCCGCCAGAGCACGGTCCCGGTTCGCGGACAGCATGTTGTGCTGATCGACGTACAGGATGAGCCAGATCGGCGTCGACGCCTCCGGATCGTCGCTCACGACTTCAAAGAAGTTCACCGGATCGACCCGTTGGCCATGCTCGAAGACCTGAAAGTCCGACACGGTGAGGCCCGTGACGGAAGCCCCCTGCCGGTCGGTGACCTGCACGTCGATGTTCACGACTTCGACGTCGACGGTCTCCTGGATGACTCCGCCGGTCTCCGTCTGCTGAGCGCCTGAAGGCGGCGCCGCGACCAGGAGCGACACCAGGGAACAGGGAACGAGGCCGGTTCTGAATCTCATGACAGTTCGAACCCCTCATAGTCGTTGGCCGCTACCGTGTTGCATTTCTCCACATACGGAGGAAAGCCGAGGTAGGGCATGAATACGCGCGGCTTGCCGGGCACGTTGGCCCCCAGGTACCACGAGTTGCAGGTCGGATAGAGCGTCGCACCCGCCACCTCGCCGACGTGGGCCACCCACTCGTCCTCGGCCTTCGGCGTGGCCTCGATCGCGTCGTGGCCGCGCTCCCGCATGTAGACCATGCAGTCGGCGATCCAGTCCACGTGCTGCTCGATCGACGGCAGCATGTTGGAGAGCACGGAGGGACTGCCTGGGCCGGTGATGACGAAGAGGTTGGGAAAGCCGGCAATGCCCAGTCCCAGGTAGGCGCGCGGACCGTCCTCCCACTTCGCGCGCAGGCTCCGGCCGTCCCGGCCGCGGATGTCGATCCGCGCGAGGGCGCCGGTCATCGCGTCGAAGCCGGTGGCGAAGACGATCGCGTCGAGCTCGACCTCCTGGCCGCCGACGCGGAGGCCCGACCGGGTGATCCTCTCGATCGGCGACGAGTTGACATCTACGAGCGACACGTTGGGCCGGTTGTACGTCTCGAAGTAGCCGCTGTCGAGACAGATCCGCTTGCAACCGATCACGTTGTGCGGACTCAAGGAGGCCGCGGTCTCCGGATCGCGCACGATGCCGCGGATCTGCTCGCGCACGAACTCGGCGGCCGCGTCGTTCGCTTCCTGGCTCTGCAGCAGGTCGGCGAAGGAGGCCATGAAGGAGAAGCCGCCATGCCCCCAGCGCTCTTCGAAGCGGCGCCGCCGTTCCTCCGGAGACACCTCCGCGAACGCGTCCTGCATCGGGTTCATGTCGGCGCCGAGCCCTGCCGGCATACGGCTGTTGCGGGCCCGGAAGGCCGGGTACTCCGCCTTGACTTCGACCTCCCGTTCCCGGTCCATCGAGGCGTTGCGGGCCGGAATCGAGAAGTTCGGCGTGCGCTGAAAGACGGTCAGGTGACCTGCCTGCTCAGCGATCACGGGAATCGCCTGGATCGCGGAGGACCCGGTGCCGATGATGCCAACCCGGAGATCCGTGAAGTCGACATCCTCGTGCGGCCAGGCACCGGTGTGGTACGTAGCGCCCTCGAAGTCGTCTAGCCCGCGGAAGGCCGGGAGGTTCGCCGCCGACAGGCAGCCCGTGGCCATGATGACGAAGCGGGCGCGGATCGTCTCGCTCCCGTCTTCCTCGCCGCTGCCATCTCCGTTGGCCCCGCGATGGCCCCACAGCGGCGTCTCGGCCGAGTCGGCCGTCGCCACCTCGACCTGCCATTCGGAGGTCTCCGCCCTGAAGTGCGCCGAAACGACGCGGCGCTTGAACTCGATTTCGCGCCGGAGGTCGAACCGGTCGGCGACGTGATTCGCGTACCGGAGAATCTCCGGCTGACCGGCATAGCGCTCGCTCCAGGACCACTCCTGCTGCAGCTCCTCCGAGAACTGGTACGAGTACTCCAGGCTTTCGACATCGCAGCGGGCGCCCGGATAGCGGTTCCAGTGCCATGTGCCGCCAACGCCGTCACCGGCTTCGAACGCTCGCACGGTGAACCCGAGCGACCGGAGGCGGTGAATCATGTAGAGGCCGGCGAACCCCGCGCCGACCACTACCGCGTCGAACTTGCGCATTGCGCGGAATCGTATGCTACGCATCCACTCCGCGCCCGGCGACGAAGGCCGGACGTCCGCGGCAGCACGAACGCCAACCATGCCAGCACTAGACGGCCTCCGCATCCTGGACCTGACCCGCATCCTCGCCGGGCCGACCTGCACCCAGTTGCTCGGCGACCTCGGCGCGGACGTGATCAAGATCGAACGGCCTGGCCGTGGCGACGACACCCGCGCCTGGGGGCCTCCCTTCGTCAAGGACCAAGACGGCGCGGACACCTCGGAGAGCGCTTACTACCTTTGCGCCAACCGGAACAAGCGGTCCGTTGCCGTCGATCTCGCGAGTCCGGAGGGCGGTGACCTCGTACGGCGGCTCGCGGCCCGCTCGGACGTGCTGATCGAGAACTTCAAGGTCGGCACACTCCACCGGTACGGCCTCGGCTACGACGACCTGAAGGAAGGCCTGCCCGGGCTCGTCTACTGCTCGATCACCGGCTTCGGCCAGACGGGCCCGAACGCGCATCGCGCCGGCTACGACCTGCTGGCCCAGGGCTACGGCGGCATCATGAGCCTCACCGGCGCACCGGACGGCGAGCCGATGAAGGTCGGTGTCGGCATCGCGGACATCGTCTGCGGCATGTACGCCGCGACCGCGATCCTGGCGGCACTCCGGCACCGTGACCACACCGGCAAGGGCCAGCACATCGACCTCGCGCTGGTCGACACGCAGATGGCCTGGCTGGTCAACGAGGGGACGAACTACCTGACCTCAGGCGAGGTGCCCCGGCGGCGAGGCAACGAGCATCCGAACATCGTCCCCTACGGTGTGTTCGAGACCGCGGACGGCCACGTGATCGTCGCGGTCGGCAACGACGCCCAGTACGAGCGGTTCTGCGAACTTCTCGGCGCGCCCGGGTTGGCGTCGGACGAGCGCTACCGCACGAACGCCGGCCGGCTCGCCCACCGGGACGAACTGGTGGCCCGGCTTTCCGGGCTCGTACGCAAGCTGAGCAGCGCCGAGGTGCTGGCTGGCCTGGAGGCCCGCGGCGTTCCCGGCGGACCGATCCACGACCTCGAGGAGGCACTGGCCTCCGAGCAGGCGCAGGCCCGCGGCATGACGATCGACATGCCGCACCCTTTGGCCGGCAGCGGCAGCGTGACGATGGTCGCCAACCCGATCAGGATGTCGGAAACGCCGGTGACGTATCGCCGGTCACCGCCCGTCTCCGGGGCGGACACGGACGAGGTGATCGCGGAACTTCTGGGCGACGACTAGGGGCCGCCACCAGGGCCGGCAAGCGGTGGTACGGTGGAAGGCCACCCCGGCGATCTCACGCCCCTAGGAGACCACTTGACGAACACGGCCGTAGGAATCAGCGGCTTCGGTGGCTATGTGCCGGAGCGAGTGATGACGAACGAGGACTGGACCCGGTACGTAGACACTTCCGACGAGTGGATCGTGGAACGCACCGGCATCCACCGGCGGCGCGTCGCCGCCGAGGACGAGTCCACCGCCGACATGGCGACGGCCGCCGCCAGATCGGCCCTCGAGAGCCGCGGTATCGGCCCCGAAGACATCGACGAGATCATCGTCGCCACGGATACTCCTGAGGTCTACACGCCGGATACGGCCTCCTTCGTCCAGCGCAAGCTCGGCGCCCGCGAGGTGCCCTCCTACGACCTGGGCGGCAGCGGCTGCGCCGGCTTCGTGCAGGCAATGGACGTCGCCTGCTCGCGCGTGCAGACCGGCACCCGCCGGGTGCTCGTGATCGGGGTTGAACTGATCACGCGTCTCGTGAGCTGGAAGATCCGGGAGACGTGTGTGCTGTTCGGCGACGCCGCGGCCGGAGTGATCGTCGAGCGCGGACCGCAGATGGCCGAGATCCTCGGCGCCAGGACCGGCACCGACGGCAGCCAGTGGAGCATCCTGACCCTGGAGATCGGCGGCACCCGCAAGCCGTTCAGCCTCGAGTACGCCCAGAAGGAAGAGCACCTGAAGCTGATCATGGAGGGCCGGGCCGTGTTCCGGCACGCTGTCCACCGCATGTCGCAGGTCGGCCTCGACGTGCTGGAATCGGTGGGCGCGAAGCTCGAGGACGTGGCAATGATCGTGCCCCACCAGGCGAACCTGCGCATCGTCCAGGCGGTCGCGAAGAACCTGTCCGTGCCGATGGAGAAGGTCTACACGAACCTCCAGGAGTACGGCAACACCGGCTCGGCATCCGTTCCCCTGGCGCTCTGGGAAGCCCACAGCAAGGGCCGCATCTCGCCCGGCGACCTCGTGCTGCTGACCTCCTTCGGCGCCGGATTCCACTGGGGCGCGGCCCTGCTCCGCTTTAGCGGCTGAGGGGCGATTCAGCCTACGCCTCCCGGACCCCTCTCCCGCTCCTCCACCTTTCAGTAGGTGCGGCGGCGGTCGCCACAGGCACTCCAGGACCCGGCACTCGAACTCGGCTGGTCCGGCGTGTGTACTCTCCTACGTCCGATCGCCCAGTAGCCGCTTGATCGCCATGCCTCGTCCCCATTCCCCGGACCTGATCCTCACGCCACAAGACTTCGATGACTGTCGGTGGCAGGACGCCCTGAGTGAGGTTGATCCTTGGAGCTACCGACCCATCTCGGACGCCTTCCTGAAGGCCGCTGAAGCGGTCGAGGATGAACGTCAAGCCACGGCGCTTCGGCTCTTGACCAACATCTGCTTTCTGAAGTTCTCACCCGACAAAGCTGCCGAGCCCTACGCTCCCTGCTTCTCTTCCGCAGCGGGACGCTCGTTCTCCCTGGACGACCTTGTTGACGGCGACATCGCATTCCTTGCTCGAGCAGCCGCCAACATGGACGCCGACGTTCGCGGCGCACCTCTCCTGAAGGCCCGCCTCGCCGATGTCGTTTGGCTTGTACAGAGACCCCGAAACATCGACTACGCACTGCTCGCCATCGACAGCTACAGAGCGGTGCCGTTGAACGTCGACACTTGGCTCGGCGACGGCCTCGACTGCTGGAAGAGGGCTCTCCGCCTCGCGCGGCTGTGCGGAACGGCCACCGCGGACCGTCGTGCAGGAATGGAAGCCTCGATCAGGGCCGCCCTCAAGTCCGCGACGGCCAAGGACCGCTTTCTCGCAGTCGAACTAGCCGAGTTGATGAGAAACAACGGCCTCGGAAAGGATCAGCCGCGCACTATCGCTCAAAAGCTCGAGGCTCTCGGGCTTGAGTTCGACCGGGTGCGCGACTTCTGGCCCGCGAAGCGCAACCTGCGCGAAGCCGCTCACTGGTTCAAGGCCTCCGGTGACGAGTGTGCTGCCGTGGCCCTGACGGCGGCCAGAGCGGAGTGCTGGGTCAAGAGGGCCGAGGATCGGATGTCATCGGATGATCCAAGCCACGGCGTCGCCGCCGACTTTCTCGGGAACGCAATCCAGATCTACCGCACGATACCGCACCTGCGACGCGACGAACTCAACGTAAACGAACGATTGAAGACCCTGGAAGCGCTCTTGAGGGACTACCGACGACGAGCGATCGACGAACTCACGCCAACCGAGGCGCGAGGCATCGACGTTTCAGCCATGGTTCGAAGAGCACGGGAGGCGGTAAGCGGCCAGCCCAAGCTCGACGCCGTCATGGCGTTCGTCAACCTCCAGCCTTGGATCGACCCCGACCGACTCCGCGACAGGGCGATCAAGCGCCTTCGGGATCATCCGCTGCCAGCCGTTCTGTTCCCCAGCCGGGTTCTGAGCGCCGATGGGCGCCTCGTGGCTTGGGATCCGCCCGCCACGCTGGGTGACGAGATGACCGAGTCGGACAAGGTGGTGATCGGTCATCGGATGCTGGACGAGTACGAGCATCTCGTCGGTCTCTTCACTTCGGGTTGCATCCTTCCCGCTCTTGAGACGCTTCGTGTGGAACATCGGCTTCGCGAGGTCGACTTCATTGAGTTGGCCCGACAAGCTGTGATCGTGCCGCCGGGCAGGAGTCTTCTCTTCGGCAAGGGGCTGTTCGCAGGCTATGACGGTGACTACGTCGCCGCTCTGCACGTCCTCGTGCCGCAGGTCGAACACATGGCCCGATTTCACTTGAACCAAGCCGGCGTCGAAACGAGACACCGGGACACATCCGGCATTGAGACGGAGAAGGGGCTCCGCTTCCTTCTTGGGCATCCCGAGTCCTCGGAGATCCTCGGTTCAGACATCGTGTTCGAGCTCTCGGCGTTGTTTGTCGAACCTAGAGGCGCAAACCTCAGGAACGTCGCAGCCCACGGCTTGATGAACGACGACGAGGCGTTCCGCTCGGCATATCCAATCTACGCATGGTGGCTTGCCATGAAGCTCATGTTCGCCTTCTCGCGGAGGTCGGCGTCAGCGGACACCGAGAGAACACCGCCGGTTGAAGGCGAGTAGCGGCCAAAGGCGCACCAACGATTCCTGGTCACACTGGCCGGCGGCGCGCAATGCAGGCGGAACGCAGCCGATGAACTGAGTCTTCAACGAGCAGAGCATCACGAGGCACCGAACCAGGGGCGACACTAGCCGCACCACTGACTCGAAACCTGATCGGCCGTGGGGCCAGCAACGGTCGGGGGCGTTTCTGCGGAAACGTCCCCGGCAGCGAAGGCACCGCGTAGCGGGGACGATTTCAGTTCCTACGGGTTCTTACATTAGGCCGGATAGCGGAGGTGATCATCGCTGCGAGTCGTCTGGCCACTTCGGCAAAGAGCTGCACTTCATGCGCCTCAAGCGAGCGGCCAAGGACCTGTCGCTCCCGATACGACAACCACTTCTTCAGGACCTGGTAGCCGCCAAGACGGTAGTGCCAGACCGCTGCGGGGACGTTGCGCCAGTTGGCAACAGCGTTGAGATGGATGTCGAAAGTGCTCTTGCCAACTGCCTGAACGGCATCGCCCAGGGCTTCCCGCTCCGCGGAACTGTAGGAGCGCTCTACCGCCCGACCCTGGCCAGGCATTACGGCCTGACCGACACCGAAGTGGCCCCAGCCAGCGGTTAGGGCGAAGTCCTCGCCGGTCATCTGGCGACCGTCGGTCGTGGTTGGGACGGCGATGGCGGCGAGTTCCGGTCGCAGCTCACCTTCGGTAACTCCGGGCACTGGCGTATCCGGGTCGAGCAGTCGAGCGAACTCGCGGCCGCACTCGGCCGTGGCGGCGAGACGACTCGCCGCCTCGTCTCCTCCATTCGGCCAACCAGCTAGCGGGATCCGTGGCCAGTCCAGTCGTAGCGCTCCGGCGTTTGCCCGGCGGTAGCCAGGATCATGCATCGTGGCCAGTACGAAGTAGAAGAGATCGTCCACGTCCAGGCCAAGCCGATCAAGGTAGCTCTGCGCCACTGTCGTCAAGTTCGGCACCGGTTCGGGGCTACTACCGTGTATGGCCACGCTATCCCGGTGCAGCCGAGCCGGAATCCAGTTGGCGACACGCTCGATCAGATGGTAGGACGCCACCGCATGCGTGAATGCGGTCTGCGGTTCGGCTTCTCCCTTGCGAATCCGCCGGGACGACGACAACCACAGGTTGCCCTCGAAGACATGCGGTCGGTAGTCAGTCCGTTTCTCGTCCAGCAGTTTCGAGTCCGCCTCCCAGTACAACCACCGAGTGTCGAATGGGCGGTATGCGTAGCGCACGAAGGCTGTTTCGTCTGGCCCACCGCGAGCCAAGAGCATCTCCCGGACCGCCACTGGGTCGAAGCGCGGCGCGTCCCGCATGGCGATGGGATGACGGCGTCGCACTTCGTCATGACCCATCTCGGGGTTGAAGTAGTCCTCTATTCTCCCTCGCAGTCGCGCGAGGTCGGTATCGACCAGGAAGCCGTCACGTGCCGTCTTGACACCCGAGAACGACACTGGAAAGAGATCGGGCAACGACGGCCACTGGAACCAGCGCTCATCCACAGCCGCTCCGAAAAACGGCATGCCGAGACGCACCGACGGCTCAAAGCTCTCGTACAGCGAATCCGGTTCCCGATCGGCCGTACGAAGTAGTTCGGTGCGCTTCCCCTCTCCCCAGAGATCGCGCAGGTCCACGGTCCCGGCCGAATCGTGGTCTCCTCGCCGGACCAATGTCGTGATGGCGGTGCCGACCTGAATGCCCACGGGATTACTCTCGGTCGAGAAGATGCTCGGATCGGGCGAGCCGTCCGGAGCCGTCTTCCCCGTTCTGTACTTGTCACCATTCAGGCAGTCGATCCGTACCGCGTCGAACACTTCGGCGTAACGCTCGCGCATCCCGGTGAACGAGAGACCATCGAGCCAGGAGTAGTTCGAGATGAAGCAAACGATGCCGCAGCCAGTCTTCTCGGCAATCCGCCGCTCCGCCATTCGGAAGAAGCGAACGTACAAGTCATTCAGACCTTGGCCCTCGGGCTTGGGCACGCGCTTCGTCGCGCGGTATGCGTCGGTCAGTTCCCGTTCTTCCTCCACCGCAAGGCCAGGGAAGCCGTTGTACGGCGGATTGCCGAGGATGACCAGAATCGGCGCTTCCTGCTTCACCTTCTCCGCCCGATCGCGCTCCTCTTCCAGTTCAGGGAACGGAAGCGGCTTATTCGTTCTCGGTTCCCAGCCAGTGAGGGCGTTGGTCAGGAACACGCCGGCGCGTTCCGACCCGTCCTCTGCCAATGGAGCGTCGAGGTCCTGCATCGTCAAGCCGACCTGCAAATGGGCGATGACGAACGGCGCCGGCATGATCTCGAAGCCGAACACGCGCTCCGTAGCGGCCTGCTTGACGCGGGCGCCAGCGAGCGCTCCAAGTCCCCGTCCTTCGAGATTCGTGGCTATGCGCCTCAGCACCTCGGCGAGATAGGCCCCTGTTCCGCAGCACGGATCGAGGACGTAGACGTTGTCCGCCGCCAGGCCGTCCGGGATGTCCAGGTCGTCGCGGAGCGCCTTGTCCACGCGCGCAACCATGTACTGCACCACCTCGGTGGGCGTGTACCAGACGCCCAACTGTTTGCGGAGTGCCGGGTCGAATGCCTGCAGGAACGGCTCGTAGAAGTAGGGAACCGCCTCCCCCTCGTTGAAGCTGGCGAAGAAGGCGCCGCGATCCACCCGGTTCAGGGCCGCGGCCGTCCAGTCCAGCACTTCGACCAATCCCAGCGGCATCAGACGCCCTGGATCCGCGAGCTGCTGGAACAGCGCCCGCAACACCGGCGCGCGAAGGTGCCAGACGGCGGTCCGCCAGTCGAACACGCTGCCACGAGCGGGCGCCTGCCGCGACCACAACACCCAGGCAGAGAACACGCCGTAGAAGAGCGTCTGCACGAGGGTGGAGTGGAAGAAACGCCTTCCCTTCCCACCCTCGAACCGAACACCGAGCGCCTCCTCCAACGCTGAACGCACGGCTCCAAGAGAGGGCGAGTCCCCAGCACGCTCCACCCGAGCAAGACCATCGCGGGCGTACGAAGCCAGCAGCCAAGCCAGGTCCTGCGGGTCAGCCAACGTCGCCTGATGCGCCAAAGCGCGTGCAAGGTACTCCCCCAACCCCTTCCGACGCTCGCCGCCGCGGCCCGCGGCTTCTCGAGGAGGCGCTCGAAATCGGCCTCGGTCGCAGCCAGCCGGAAGGTCTCCAACTTGATTTCGTCGCCCGACGAGCGCCGCCCAACGAGCTCGAACTCCCTCAAGTTCGTTACCAGCACGAGGCGATAGCGGGACCAGTACCGGTTCACCTGCTCGCGCACCTCGGAAGTCCCGAGGGCCGCCTTGGCCGACTTGACTTCCACAACTCCACGCTCGGGAACCTGGCCTTGGCGCGGCTTGCCCTTCTGCACCTGTTTCGCCGCGTAGAGGCCCATGTCGGGATGACCCGAGCCCTGATCCGCCAGCTCGATGATGCAGAACACCTTCGGCTTGAGAGACCCGCCAACGGCGTTCAGCAGGTTCGCGAGCGGAACGTAGCTCGACCGCTCGTCCGTCGCACCGCCCGACGCACGAAGGCGCCGGAGGTCTTCGAAGTACGCTTCGACCGCCGCGGTCAGCTTCTTGGCCGGGATCACGGCGCAACCCTACTTGCCTACGCCAATCTGAATCAACTGCTCGTGGTTCTCGGACCACCAAGGCGACTAGGCGCGCTCGCCGTTTCCGGCCCACAGCCGGCGCGGGATTACACCTCCCCATCGCCGAGAAGAACCTTGCTATTAGAAATCATTACGGATAGACTGTCTTCTTCACACGCGGCGGCCGGACACGTCCACCCACTGCCTACACCCTCCTCCAAAGACTCCAACGCAGGTCAAGAATGATTGACAATCATCCTCACATGAACGCTAAGGATCGCCTGGGCGAAGAGATCGCCACGCTCGCCGCCCGCATCGACGCGGCTACATACGAACTGCTCGTGTTGATTCGCGAGTTCGACGAACAGGAGGGCTAGAGCGACAGCTTCCTGAGCTGCGCCCAATGGCTCACTTGGCGTATCGGTCTGGCACCGAGCGCGGCGCGGGAGAAGGTGCGAGTCGCTCGTGCCCTGGGCGAACTGCCCCTGATGAGCGAGGCGATGAAACATGGCCAGCTTTCCTACTCGAAGGTCAGGGCGCTGACCAGAGTCGCCAGGCCGGATACCGAGAAGTCACTTGTGGACCTGGGCAGGGCCGCGACAGCGGCGCATATCGAACGGGTCGTGAGGGCATGGCGAAGAGTCGACCGCACACTTGAGCCTCACGACGATGAACTGAGAGAGGCCGCCAGTCACGTGGCCACACACATCGACGAGAACGGCATGTTCGTGATTCGTGGACGGCTGGCCCCGGAGGTCGGCGAGGTGCTGATGAAGGCGCTCGACGCGGCGAGCGACAAGCTGTACGACGAGAGCCGCACCGAGAAGGACAATGCCGACCGTACTCCGGCTGGCAAGCTGCGCGCCGATGCTCTCGGACTGGTGGCTGAGAGCGCTCTCGCGAGTGGTCTCGATAGCGGATCAAGCGGCGACCGCTACCAGGTCGTCGTCCATGTCAACGAGGCGGACCTCCAAAGCGACGGTGGGACGCCGTCCGCAGACAGCTCGGAGCCCCCTCTTTCCGCGGAAACGCCCGGCACCGGCGTTTCGGCGAGGTCGGCTCCCGGGCAGGGATCCCGTGAAGGCGTTTCCGCGGAAGCGCCTTCACGGAACAGTGCCTGGCTCGGCGACTCGCACATACCTGTTTCCGCGGAAACAGCAAGGCGCATCGCCTCTGACGCCGGAAGAGTCCGGATGACCCACCGAAACGGCGAGATCCTGAGCGTTGGGCGCAAGACGCGCACTATTCCACCGCCGGTTCGCCGCGCTCTGGAGTTCCGGGACCGTGGATGCCGCTTCCCCGGCTGCACTTCCCGGCACTGCGACGCCCATCACATCCGCCATTGGGCCGATGGAGGCGAAACGAAGCTCTCGAACCTCGTGCTTGTCTGCCGTCGGCATCATCGGCTCCTGCACGAAGGCGGCTTTGAGGTGCGAATGGGCGCAGACGGAACAGTTCAGTTCTTCCATCCTCGCGGCCGGCGGCTCCACGAGAGTCCCGGACTCCCGCCGCTCGGGCCCTACCCTTGCGACGATCTCCTCCGGGACCTCGAAGATGCCGGCATCGTCGTCACGGGCAACGAGTCGATGCCGGCCTGGGACGGTACGCCGATGGATCTGCGGTACGTGATGGAGTGCCTGTGGAAGCCGCCGCCCCATCTGCAGGCGCTAGTGGACCGGGAGCGCTACGGCGCAACAGGTATGGGGAAGTCGAAACCTCAAGCTGCTTAGACTGCGGCCCAGCAACACTTAGGAGTGGAGAATGACCGAGACCGCCCAGCCGGCGCTGGACCTTCTAGACTGGACTGCAGTCGCGGCCGTGGCTATCTCCCTCGTAGCTCTTTGGAGGACGGGGCGTGAGAGGACTCTAAGCCTCCTAAGCGACGCTCACCAGCAGGCAGTGGTGATCGAGCTGGCGGTGAACAAGGAGGTACTCGATCAGATAGGCGCGCCCGTCGGCTACTGGGCGGAGAGAGTTGAAGAGAAGTACACCGAAGCTCGACGCATCTATGCCCGGACCCGCCGCCACCTAAAGCGGGCCGACTTCGTCTGGGGTGCCTCGAGGGCGCTGGATCGGGCCTCTCACCCCGGAATCAAGATCGAGAATCTACCGCCGGGAGACTCTAACTGAGACCGTGTCGAGACTCTCTCGGTGCCGAAGCTGCTGGGCCGTCGCGACCAGCATGTTGTACCTTGCCCCCTTAGCGATCCAGAAGTCTCCTCGAACGAGACCGGGCGCAGTCCTATCCTCGACCTCCCAGACAACAGGACCTATCGACGAGACTGAATCACTTCATCTACGACGCCAAGCAGAACGACGTCGCCGAAGCAGCGGCAGCGCCCGAAGGGGCAGGCAGTGGGTGGACTTGGATCGCTCTCGATGCGGACTCCAAGCTCCTCGTGAGCTACGTGTTGAGCGGGGACCGGAGCTTCGACCCGGCGCTCACGCTGATGGTGGACATGAGCTACCGCCTGGACGATCCGCCGGTGCTCACTACGGACGCTCTGCGGTCCTACGTGGACGCCGCGCTAATAGCGTGCGGCGGGGCCGTGGAGCACACCGTGAGCAAGGCCGAGACGAGCTTCGTGGAGCGCCAGAACCTCACGACGCGGATGGGCATGCGGAGGTTCACCAGGAAGACCAACGGCTTCTCCAAGCGGTTCGAGTACCACTTCGCCCACATCGCCCTGCACACGACCTACTACAACTTCTGCCGGCCGCACTTGAGCCTTGACGGGCAGACGCCCGCCATGCCTAGCGGGCTGTCTGGCGAGGTGCGATCGTTGGGGTGGATCCTCGGGCTGATCAACGCTCGGGCGCCCAAGCCTCAGCGCCCGTCGCGGTACCGGAGGGTGGCTTAGAGCGCGTGGTACAGTTCTCCGTTCACCTCCAACCAATGACGGGGGTAGGAGCCTAGAATGGCGGATTGGTTGTCGGGAACCCCTAGCGGCGTGAGCCTGCTTGCTGTCGTAGGAATCCTAGCCCGCTTCATGTACTGGGGCGGGCGCGTCGATAGCGACCGGCAGAACTTCAAGGAGTTCATGAAGGAAGTTCGCGCCGACCTAAACTCTCTTGAAGCGTTCGTCTCCCGTCCCGGGGGAGCGACAGTCCCGTTCCCCTTACTGGCTTGGGGAAGTCTGTTTCCGAGGACATCGGCGAAGCAGCCTGGGCGCGACGCTTGGCAGACGAGGTGGCGAGTAAAACGGAAGAAATGGACGCCTACGGTATCCAGAGTTGCGCCGATGGCTATGTCGATCCTGTGGAGAGGTCTGACGAAGAATACCAAGTTGTCAGGCAGGTTGCATACAAGCACGGCTTGGCGGAAAGTGACATTCGTGCAGTGCTTGCTGTTGAGTTGCGGGATGCGTTACTCGCGCGCGCAGACTTGAGAGCTTCCGAAGTAGGACCAGACGGAGAACCGGCATGAATCTTGACCACCTCGAAGCTGACCTGAGAGAGGCTAAGCACCAACTGCAAGCCGGTAAGATACCCGACCATACTACGCCCTGTTCCGAGAGTATGAGCGCCCTGACGGTTCTAGGGTACTATCTTGCTGATGCTCAAATGAAGTTGATTCAAGCGATCCAGAAACCAGAAGTGCTCAGAAAGGAAGAACCTAGAATGGCTAGCGGCCGCTGGAAGGTTGTGCACGGAGACGATGGTTCCATCCAAGTGTTTCTCAAGGGTACGTTTCGCCGAGGTTACGCGTCTGAATGCGAGAAGGGCGTTTGGCAGGCATGGTTAGGGGACAGTTACCAGGCAAGTAACCACGTTCCCGATGTTGGGTACCAATTCTCTGAAGACGAGATCATCGAGGCAATGAAAGAGGCGATACTAGCTGCCGAAGTTGACGGACCCACTCCTTCCGTCCCGAAAGACCAGGGCTTTGGCGCGACCGAACAGGACGACGACATTCCGTTCTAACCACATTTCAAACTGAGACACTACCCTCGACGACCTTTAGCGCGATGTCGTCCTTCTGCGGCGACGGGAAGTTGATGATGATCGCTTCCGCGAACTGCGTAGTCCGAAGGTACGCCCTCGTCTGCGACACATGACCCTTGGTGATGGAGCCGCCAGCCTTCAGTTCGACGGCGATCTGCCCGGCGATGACGAAGTCGAGACGCTGCATGCCGACGCACTCGCCCCGGTACATGACTTCGACGTTGTTCTCGATCGTGTAGGGCGTGCCGTTCGCCCGGAACTCGATCGCCATCGCCTTCTCGTAGACCGACTCGGCGTAGCCCTCGCCGAGCGCCGTGTAGACCGCACGCGCCGCCGCAATCACGTCTTCCTGGTACTCCTCGACCGTTCTCATCGAAGCCTCCTTCAATCCCCCATCAGCCGAAGATCAGACCCCAGATCGTGTACAGGGTGAAGGACACGTAGACCGCCGACGCGATCACCATCATCACGATGTTGAGCGCCTTCGGCCGGGCGGACTTCGGCAGCTTCGTCAGGTTCACGTAGAGCGTCAGCGGCACGTAGATCGCCATCGCGAAGCCACCGAGGAGGGCGGAGTTGAAGATGAAGCCGAGCGCCGAAACCCCGCTGAGTTCGAAGAAGGCGGTCGAGACCGTACCGGCGATCATGAACATGACGGCGAAGATCAGGTACCACTGGCTCTGGGTGCGCTTGCGGCCGACCTTGAACATCGAGCCGAGCAGGTAGGACCAGGTGCGGGCGCCGCCATCGACGGCGCCAAGCTGGGAACTGAACAGTGCCGCCATGCCGATCAGCAGGAAGATGTAGCGGCCGGGCGTGCCCAGACTCGTCTCCAGGATGACCGACATGTCCCAGACGATCTGGCCCTCCTCGGGCACGATGCCCGCAGGCCGCAGGACGGTCAGCGCGCCGAACATGAAGAGGAACATGGTGAACGTGTTCCCGAGCCAGAAGAAGATGACCTGGTCCTGGATCACGTAGCGCATCCAGCGCCTGAACCGGCTCGCGTTCTCCGGCGTCTCGCGGTAGCGAAAACCCGTCTGGACCTCGGCCGTCTTGTGCACGCGCAGCGGGTTCGCCAGTACGGGGATACGCCCCCCCATGCCGATGTTCTTGTCCCGCAGGTAGAAGGCGTACCAGAGGTTGCCGGCGCCGCCGATGCCGGCGAAGACGACCGCGCCGAAGAAGCGGGCGAAGGTGAACTCGTCGTCCAGTTCGATGTGGCCGAAGTTCACGAGACCCCGCCCCATCTCCTTGACCGCCTCCCAGGTGCCGACCGAGAAGGCCACGTAGATCAGGCCGATCGTGATGACCAGGACCATGATTCCGATCGCTCGCTCGACCGCCCTGTACATCTGCTTCGGCCCGAACAGGATGAGCGCGATGAAGCCGAACGGCCCATCCAGCTTTCGCGGAAGATCAACTGACGTTCGGAAGCGAAAGACTGTAGCAGCGGAGAACGCCGCCGGGACGCCAAGAGGCGCTACGATCGCACTCCGAACGCCTGAGCCAGTAGAACGTCTTCGAGAGGAGAACCCGATGAAGCGACCTCCGTACGCCTCCCTGCGTCCAAGCGCGGCCCTGCTGGTCGCGCTCGCGCTCGCCGCCGCCCCGCTGGTCGCTGCGGCCGACGCCGACCTCACGGTCACGAAGCCGGAACAGGTCGGCCTCTCGTCCGAGCGGCTCGACCGAATCGACGCCTTGATGAACGGCTACATCGAGGCGGGCAAGGTGGCCGGCGCCACGGGCCTCATCGCCCGCCGCGGCGAGATCGCCTACTTCAACACCTACGGCTACCGGGACCTCGAAACGAAGGAGCCGATGCCGAAGGACGCGCTCTTCCGCATCTACTCGATGAGCAAGGCGGTCACCGGCGTCGCGGTGATGATCCTGCACGAGAAGTACGGGTTTCCGCTCCGCACGCCCGCGTCCCGGTGGATCCCCGCCCTCGGCGACATGAAGGTCGCCGAGTGGAGCGTCGATCCGGGGACCGGCGACCCGAGCATGGCACTCGTGCCAGCGAACCGCGACATGACGGTCCAGGACCTGCTCACCCACACCGCCGGCATCAGCTACGGCGGACCACGCAACGCCCAGGGCCGCTCGTTCTACGCCGAACTCGGGGTCAGCAGCCGCGACCAGAACCTCGCGGAGTTCGTGGAGAAGCTGGGTCAGTCGCCCCTCCACGATCACCCGGGCACGGTCTTCCGCTACGGCCTCTCCATGGATGTCCTCGGCCGCCTCGTCGAGGTGATCTCAGGCAAGACCTTCGACGTCTTCCTCGAGGACGAGATCTTCGCGCCGCTGGGCATGAAGGACACCGCGTTCTACGTCCGCCCCGGCACCGAGGACCGGCTGGCCGTGCTCTACACGCCGGACCGCGAAGCGGGAGACGGCACGATCGCCCGCTCGACCGCGCCGCCGCAGGACTCCTACCTGACCAAGCCGAAGATCTTCTACGGCGGCGCCGGCCTGGTTTCGACCACCACGGACTACTTCCGGATGATCCAGATGCTGCTCGACGGCGGTCGCTACGACGGCGGCCAGATGTTGAGCCCGAAGTCGGTGAAGTTGCTGAGCAGCGATCACATCGGCGACATACCGCGCGCCGGCCGGTTGCTCGGACCGGGCGACGGCTTCGGTCTCACCTTCCGGGTCAACGAGAACCCGGGAATCAACGGCGCATTGGGTTCGCCGGGTGATTACAGTTGGGGCGGCGCCGCGGGCACCCGCTTCTGGATCGATCCCGATGAGGAGATGGTCGCCGTGTTCATGATCCAGATCCTCCCCCACGCCGGCCTGACCTACGGCACGGAGTTCCGCAACCTCGCCTACCAGGCAATCATCGACTGATCCGTTCGGAGGAAAGCGAAGATGACTGACCGCAGCCAGGAAATCCGCCTCGCTTCCCGTCCCGCCGGCGAACCCGAGGCAGCGAACTTCGAACTCGCCGAGACGGACATGCCGAACGCCGGCGAGGGTCAGGCCCTCGTGCGCAACGTCTACATGTCGGTCGATCCGTACATGCGGGGCCGCATGCGGGACATCAAGTCCTACACGCCGCCGTTTCAGATCGGCAAGGCGCTCGACGGCGGCGCGGTCGGCGTCGTCGAGGATTCGAACACGGACGCCCTCTCGCCGGGCGACCTGGTGTCGAGCCGCTTCGGCTGGCGCAGCCACTTCGCCGCCCCTGCGGCCGAGCTGCAGAAGATCGATACTCACGGCGCGCCGCTTTCCGCCTTCCTCGGCGTGCTCGGCATGCCGGGCATGACCGCCTACGTCGGCCTGCTCGACATCGGCGAACCGAAGGAGGGCGAGACGGTCTTCGTCTCCGCCGCGGCGGGGGCCGTCGGCAGCCTGGTCGGCCAGATCGCGAAGATCAAGGGCTGCCGAGCCGTCGGCAGCGCCGGCTCGGCGGACAAGGTGGCCCACCTGGTCTCCGACCTCGGCTACGACGCCGCCTTCGACTACCACGGCGACCTGAACCGCAACCTCGCCGACACCTGCCCTGACGGCATCGACGTCTACTTCGAGAACGTCGGCGGCCCCACGCTCGAGGCCGTGTTCCTCCACATGAACATGTTCGGCCGCATCCCGGTGTGCGGCATGATCTCCCAGTACAACGACAAGGAACCCCGCCCCGGCCCCAGGACCCTCATATCCATCATCCCCAAGCGCCTCAAGATGCAGGGCTTCATCGTCTCCGACCACATGGACCGTCGCGCCGACTTCGTCCGCGACACGGCACGCTGGATCGCCGAAGGCAAGGTCAGCTACCGCGAGACGATCGTCGCCGGTCTCGACAAGGCCCCCGAAGCGTTCATGGGCCTCTTCCGCGGCGAGAACACCGGCAAGATGGTGGTCCAGATCTCCGACGACCCGACGGCGTAGCGCCGGCGGCTCTAGGGATACGGGTAGTCGAGGTCCAGAAACGGGAGCGCGCTCAACACGCCCGGGGCGTCGACGGGCAGCGCGCGGTGGAGGTAGGTGGCGTCGAGTTCGTCCCAGCCGGTCACACCGAGAAGGCCGAGGCAGGTGGTGATCTCGTGCTCGAGGATGCGGAGCATGCGGACCAGGCCTTCGCGGCCGCCGGCGGCCATGGCGATTGCCTCGAGGCGGCCGATGCCCACGGCGTCGGCGCCGAGGATCTTCGCCTTGACGACGTCGGTGCCGCGCAGAAAGCCGCCGTCGACGACGACTTCGGTGCGGCCATCGACTTCCTTCACGACTTCGGGAAGGGTGTCGAGCGTGCCCCGGACGTGATCGAGCTGGCGGCCGCCGTGGTTCGAGACGTAAACCACGTCGACGCCGTGCTCGCAGGCGAGGCCGGCGTCCTCCGCAGTAGCGATGCCCTTGAGGATCAGGGGGATGTCGAACTCGTCCTTGATCCGCTTGACCAGCTCCCAGGTCATCCGGGCCTGGTAGTTCAGCGGCGCGGCCCGGGTCGTGGCCTCGCCAACCGACGGCGGACGCCAGCGCTTGAGGATGTCCCGTTCGCGGCGGCTGTAGACCTGAGTGTCGACGGTCAGGCAGAAGCCGTTGTAGCCGGCGCTCTGCGCCCGGCGGATCAGTGTCCGCATCCACTCCTCGTCGTCGGCCAGATAGAGCTGGTACACCTTGGCCGAATCCGACGCCTCCGCGGAGCCTTCGAGTCCGGGCAGACAGACCGAACTCGTGAAGTTCATGATCCCGAAGTCCTCGGCAGCCTTCGCGGCCGTTGCGCCACCACCTTCTTCGAACAGCTGCAGCGAGCCGATCGGCGCCAGGATCACCGGGATCCGGAGGTCATGTCCGAGTAGTGAACCGCCGGCTTCGACTTCGGCGACGTCGGTCAGCACGCGTGGCCGAAACGCGACCGAGTCAAGCGCCTGCCGGTTGCGCTTGACGGAAGTCTCCGTCTCGGCGCCACCGATCAGGTAGTCCCAGACCTCCCCGGTCAGCTTCCTGCGCGCCGCCACGACCAACTCGTGGAAGGTGAGTGCGTTCTTGGCCGCGGCCTGGGGGGCAAACGGGTCGTCGGTCAAGTATCGCCGGGGGTCGCTCACGGAAGGCTCAATCCGGGTTCGGGGCGGACCCTAGCAGTCGGCCCGCCCCGGTGGACAGGTTCCGCCGGACGATGGAAGGCTTGCGCTCCATGATCGAGGTCGACCTTCCCCGCTTCGAGGGACTGCTGGCGCGGGCGCTGGATACGCTGCCCCGAGCCTTCGCCGACCTGCTCGACAACATCGCGGTCGTCGTCGAGGAGGAACCGACCGAGGAGGATCTGCGTCTGGTCGGCCTCGACCCCGAAGAGGACGACCTGCTCGGTCTCTACCACGGCGTGCCGCTCGACGAGCGCGGCGCCGGGTACAGCTCCCTGCCCGATCGGGTCGTCATCTACCGCCTGCCGATCCTGTGGATCTGCGACACGGAGGAGGATGTCGTCCGCGAGGTGCGCGACACCCTGGTCCACGAACTCGGTCACCACTTCGGCCTGGGCGACGACGACATGCCGTACTGAGCCCCGCCGGCTGCTAGGTTCGCTGCATGCCTAAAGCCGTTCCCTTCCTGGGCATCGCGGCCGGAGTCGCTGGCGGTGCGCTCTTCGCGGCGGCGGGCAGCAGTCACGGCCTCCAGATCGCCGGCTGGCCCGCCTTCGCCGTCCTTGTCGCGGCCGCCTACGCGATCCAGTGGATCGCCTTCGTTCCGGCCTGGTTCCTGCAGACCGAACGCTTCTTCGACCTCACCGGAAGTCTCACGTTCCTCACCGTCGTCGCCGGCGCGCTCGCTGTCCGCGAGGCGCAGGAAACGCGCTCGCTGCTCATCGCCGCGATGGTCGCCATCTGGGCTCTCCGACTCGGTCCCTTCCTCTTCCTTCGCGTCCGCCGAGACGGTCACGACCGCCGTTTCCGGCAGATCAAGCCCAACTTCCCGCTCTTCCTGATGACCTGGACGCTCCAGGGCCTGTGGGTTTCAGCCACGGCGTCACCGGCCCTGGCGGCGTTGCTCGCGACGGAAACCGGGGGACCGGACTGGACTCTCGCCGCCGGAGCGGCGCTGTGGCTGGCCGGCTTCGCCATCGAAGTCGCTGCCGATGAGCAGAAGCGTCGCTTCCGTGCCGTGGCGGAGAATCGGGACCGTTACATCACCTCGGGGCTCTGGGCCTGGTCCCGCCACCCGAACTACTTCGGCGAGATTCTCCTCTGGATCGGCATCGCGGTGATTGCGGCGCCGACGCTTCAGGGCTGGCAGTTGGCGACCCTGGCTTCGCCGGTCTTCGTCTGGCTGCTGCTGACGAGAATCAGCGGAGTCCGCATGCTCGAAGCGCGGGCGAACCGCCGTTGGCGCGACGATCCCGGCTACCAGGACTACGTCCGGCGCACGAACGCCCTGCTGCTCCGGCCCCCGCGCCGGACTTGACGCTTCCTCGGCATCTGAGGGCGACGGCGTGTCTGGCGGCCATCGCGCTGAACCTCGTCTTGTGGGGAGTTCTCCTGCTGCTCCTGCTGCCCGCCAAGGCGTCGCCTCGCACGCGAGTCTGGTTCCGGCGGGTCTCCAATCACATCTACCGGGCCGCGGTGCGCGTCGACAACGCACTGCTCCGACACGTCTCCGACGCATCGTGGAACGTCGAGGAACTGGCGCTCGACGAACACCGACCACACATCGTCCTTGCCAACCACCGATCCTGGGCCGACATCCTGATCGTCCAGAGCGTCGTCGCGACCCGCGGACCGATCGTCAAGTTCCTCTGCAAGCGCGAACTCCTCTACGTGCCGATCTTCGGCCTGATCATCCTCGCCTTCGACTTCCCCGTGCTGCGTCGCCGCACGCGCCGGGGAACCGAGCCGGCGGACCGCCGCGACGACGACCGCCGCCGGGTGCGCGAGGCAGCCGCGGCGTTGATCGACTCCCCGGCCGCCATCCTGTCCTTCGCCGAAGGGACGCGGTTCACCCACGCCAAGCGCGAAGCCGGGAACGGACCGTACGACCATCTGCTGCCGCCCCGGGCCGGCGGTCTGGCCGCCATGATCGAGGCGCTCGCTCCCGGCGGCGGTCAGATCGTCGATCTGACTCTCGCCTACCAGCGGGCCCCGTCGTTCTGGAAGCTCCTCGGCGGTGCGGCCGGACCGGTTGAGGTCGAATGGGAGACCGTCCCGATCGCCGATGTCGCGCCGGAAGGCGTCCACGACTGGCTCAACGACTGCTGGCGACGCAAGGATGCTCGGCTCCGGAGCACTCTTCTTATGGCCAAAGACTCAGATCTAGCCAACTTAAGCGAAATAGAATAAGATCTCTCGCTAGACCCGTTCCGCCGATCAACACGACGACGGACAACGACCGGCCCCCGAGGCGACGACGACATGACTGAACACAACGATCTGCACGGTCCCCAGGAGCCCGACCAGCGCGGTCTTCAGAACTCCGACCCGGAGGGCCGGGCAGCCGCGCCGGTGGACTCCGACGCGCCCCTGGCGCCGCGCACGCCCGGCGCCAAGCCCGAGCTGCCCGTGATCGTCCTCCGGGACATGGTGATCTACCCGGGCGTCACCGTGCCGATGTCCGTCGGACGTGCGGACACACTGAGCGCCATTCAGGCCGCGGCCGAAAGCCCGGACCGCAGGTTCTTCGCCCTACTGCAACGGGAGAAGACCGACGAGGTCGACCCCCTCGCCCTGCACACGATCGGCGTAGTAGCCCGGGTGGTCCAGCTTCAGCAGGGTCTCGGTGGCACGCAGGCCCTGGTCCAGGGCTTTCATCGCGGCATCGCACTGCGGATCGACACCACGGAGGAGCATCTCGTCGCCACCGTCTCGCCGGCCGAGGAACTCATGCCGGTGGACCCGGACGACCTCGCCTTCGTCGCCCTCGATGAGGAACTCCGCAACCGGGCCGCTGAGCTCGGTGAGCGCGCCGGCATCCCCAGCGACGTGCTCACCAAGACGCTGCGCGGGGTCACCGATCCCGGCCGCCTCGCCGACCTGGTAGCCGGTCATCTCGAGTTGCCGGCCGGCGACCACCAGTCCCTGCTCGAGACACTCGCCGTCGAAGAGCGGATGCGGCGGGTGCTGATGCTCGTCCAGCGGCGGATCAAGGTCCTCGACGCCCAGCAGGACATCAACACCCAGGTCGAGGAGGAGATCGGCGACCGCCAGCGCGAGATGTACCTGCGCGAACAGTTGAAGGCCATCCGCAAGGAACTCGGCGACGACGAAGGAGGCGAAGACCTCGAGGAACTGAAGGAGCGGGTCGCCGGGCTGGAGTTGCCATCCGCGGCGAGGAAGGAAGTCGACCGTGAACTGAAGCGACTCGAGCGGATGGGCCGCGAGTCGATGGAATCCCAGGTCATCCGCACCTACATCGAAACGGTGTGCGAGCTGCCGTGGAGCGAAGTCAGCGAAGAAAGACTGGACCTCGCGGATGCGGCGCGCATCCTGGACGAGGACCACTACGGCCTCGAGGACACGAAGGACCGGATCCTGGAGTTCCTCGCGGTTCGGGTCATGCACGATCGCCAGGCGCGCAGACGGGAGCGCGACGCCGAATCCGCCGGCGACGAGTCCACGGACGGTCCCGAGGACGCCGGCGACCGCCAGACCGACGAGCCGCATGTCGACGACGGCGAAGGGGAGCGCAGCCCGATTCTCCTCTTCTCGGGACCTCCCGGTGTCGGCAAGACGTCGATCGCGAAGTCGATCGCCCGCGCCATGGGCCGCGAGTACGTGCGCGTCTCCCTCGGCGGCGCCCGGGACGAAGCGGACATCCGCGGCCACCGCCGCACCTATGTCGGCGCAATGCCGGGTCGCATCCTCCACGGCATGAAGCAGGCCGGCGTGAAGAACCCGGTGTTCCTGCTCGACGAAGTGGACAAGCTCGGCGCCTCGCTCCAGGGCGATCCGTCGGCCGCCCTGCTGGAGGTGCTGGACCCGGCACAGAACGGCGCGTTCATCGACCACTACCTGGGCGTGCCGTACGACCTCAGCCAGGTCCTGTTCATCGCCACCGCGAACTTCATCCAGAACATTCCGGCGCCGCTTCGCGACCGGATGGAGACGGTGGAGTTCTCGGGCTACACCGAGCACGAGAAGGAGAACATCGCCAGCCAGTTCCTGCTGCCCCGGGCGGTTCGCTCCGGCGGCCTGCTCCCGGAACAGATCGACGTCGGCGACGGGGCGCTCCGCGAGGTGATCTCCCACTACACCCACGAAGCCGGCGTTCGGCAACTCGAGCGGGAGCTCGGCCGCATGGTCCGCAAGGTGGCCCGAAAGCTCGCCGCAACGCCCGAGAACGAGGAGGCCGAGGACGACGACGCGCCAACGCAGGTCGGCGCCGGCGAGGTCCGGGAGTTCCTGGGCCGCCCGCGGGTCCGGCCCGAACGCGCACTGGAACGAGACGCCGTCGGCGTGGCCACCGGCATGTACTACACGCCGATGGGCGGCGACATCATGTTCGTCGAGGTCGAGACCACGAAGGGCAAGGGCCGGCTGGAGCTCACGGGTCAGCTCGGCGACGTGATGAAGGAATCGGCCCGCGCGGCCAGGACCTACGCCAGATCGAACGCCGAGGCGCTCCAGATCCCGCCGGCCACCTTCGAGACGGACGTCCACATCCACGTTCCGGCCGGCGCCATCCCAAAGGATGGTCCCTCGGCCGGGGTGACGATGGCCGCGGCGCTGGTTTCGGCCCTCTCCGGCCGGCCGGCGAAGGCAAACCTCGCGATGACCGGCGAGATCACGCTGTCCGGCCGCGTCCTTCCGATCGGCGGAGTCAAGGAGAAGGTGCTGGGCGCCGTCCGGGCCGGCATTCACGAGATCGTGCTGCCGAAGCAGAACGAGGCCGATCTCGAGGACCTGCCCGATGAGGTGCGGAAGGCGCTGACCGTCCACGCCGTCGAGGAGTTGGGCGAGGTCCTGGCGGTGGCACTGCCCGACGCCCGCTTCGTCGACGGCCGGCTTCTCTTCGAGGGCGACGACCCGGAACAGGTCCGCCGCCTGTCCTACAACTAGGTCAGCCCAGAACCTGATTCAACGCATCCTCGTGGTAGCCGACGATCAACGTCGTGCCCACCCGGACCACCGGCGCCCTCAGGTTGCCCGTCGGCCCGAGCATCAGATCGGTCGCGCCCTGGTCGGACGCCGACAGTTCGGTCTGCTTGCGCCCTTTGGCGACGTACAGCGTCTCCGCATCGGCGAGTAGCGCCTCCGCGTCCGCCCGCCCCAGCTTGCGGCTCGCCGGCGTCCTGTCCGCAATCTCCGCACCGCGTGCGTCCATCAACTTGGACGCTCTCTTGCAGCTCGTTCAGCCGTTGCGGTGGTAGTACCAGTCGACTCTGCCCATCTCTTCTCTCCTTCCACTGAGGGTGTGACGCGACTCTAGCCTCACGGCGGGGGCTCGTCGACCGCCCAGTCCTCGTTCACCCGCCGGCCGTAGTAGGGGTAGTAGTCCCAGGGCGCGGGGAGGCCCAGGGCCCGTGGATCGCCGGTCTCCGCGAGATGACGCATCAGCCGATCGCGTAACTGCCCGACTAGCGGCTGCGCGGAGGGCTGCCCCGCCAGGTTGTTCAACTGCCCCGGATCGCTCGCCAGATCGTAGAGCTCGTTCTCCGGCCGGGTCCCGAAGGACAGCTCGGCCAGGTGATCGATCCCCGGCTCGCCGCGCGACTCCATCATCAGCGTCTTGGTCGGCGACGAATCGATCTCGCCATAGGGGATGCCCCGGGCGCAGTCCTTCGCATTGGGCGAACCGGACGGCCACCGCGTGGGCTCGAAGTTGCGGATGTACAGGTGGCTCCCGGTACGGATCGCCCGGCAGGGATAGCCCTTGCCGCCGCGACGGCAGCCGTCGTGCCTCTCCATCGCGATGAACGCCGCGTCGCGCGAGGGCTCCACCTGGCCGCTCGCCGAAGACTCAAGGAGGGGCAGCAGCGTGCCTGCCGTCATCTCCGGCGTCGGCTCGAGACCGGCGGCCTCCAGGAAGGTCGGAGCCAGGTCGCTCAGGCTGACGAAGTCTTCGACGACCCGGCCGCCCGGAATGCGGTCTCCCCAACGAACGGCAAGAGGAACCCGGCTGCCGTAGTCGTACAGGCTGGCCTTGGCCCGGGGAAACGGCATGCCGTGATCGCTGGTGACGACGACCAGGGTGTTCTCGAGTTCCCCTGCCTGTTCGAGGAGCTCGAGCGCGGCTTCCACCCTGCCGTCGAACCGCTCCACCTCGACGTAATAGTCAAGGATGTCGTCGCGGACGATCGTGCGATCCGGCAGGTGCGGCGGGACGTCGACTTTCGCCGGATCCTTGCCCGATTCCTGTCCCGATCCCGCCGTGTACGGCCGGTGCGGGTCGTAGCTGCCGAGCCAGAAGCAGAACGGCTGGGCCTCGCCCCTCGTCTCGAGGAACGCCTCGAAGTTCTCGAACCGGTCGCCGGCCGGATTGCGCGTCCGTCCTCCCGGCTCCAGCCGCCCCGGGCTCCAACCCTTGAGCATGTGACCGATCGCATAACCGGTCTGCTCCAGCATCTCCGTGTAGGTCGCGAACTTCGCCGGCAGGGTGCTGTGGATGTTCCCGGCCTCTTCGAGTCGCCAGATCGGCTGACCGGTCAGGAGCGCGCTCCGCGAAGGACCACAGGTCGGCGCATCGCAGAAGGCGTGCGTGAAACGGACCCCCTCCTCCGCCACCCGGTCGAAGGCCGGCGTCCTGACGACCGCGTCTCCGCCGGCGCCGGTGTGCAGCCACGACTGGTCGTCGGAGATGCACAGCAGGATGTTGGGTGCGCCGGCAGCCTGAGGCCGCCTGGCCGGCAGCGCCGCCGCGCTCAGCATCGCGGCGGACGAGGCCAGGAAGGTGCGGCGGGTCTGCACGGATCAGACTCTAACGCGGCACGATCCCGAAGCCGTCGCTGCGCGCCGGAAGCCGGCCAGAGGGCCGGCGCACCCAGTGCACGCAGCCCTATAGTAGAGCGGGTCAACGAAGGTCGGGAGGCAGCATGCTCAGGTTCCCATTCGCTGCATCGCTCATCGCTTTGTCCGTGCTCGTCGCTCCGCCCGCGCTTGCGGAGGACCGGCCTCCGAACATTCTCTTCATCGCCGTCGACGACCTGAACGACTGGGTCGGCCACCTGGCCGGCCACTCGCAGGCGAGCACGCCGAACATCGATCGCCTGGCGCGCCGCGGCGTGTCCTTCACCAGGGCCTACGCGCCGGCGCCTCTCTGCAACCCCTCCAGGGTCAGTCTGCTGTCGGGCGTCCTGCCGTCGAACTCCGGCGTCTACGGCAACGGCGAGCGGTTTCGCGAGAAGCTGCCCGATGCCGTGACCCTGATGCAGCACCTGAAGGCGCACGGCTACTCCACGCGGGGCGCCGGCAAGATCTTCCACGGAAGGAGCGCCGGCGATCCGGACTCCTGGGACGAGTACCACACGCCGGCGCGGCCGAGAGGCCCCCGGCACATCGGCGAACGGCAGGAAGACGTCCCGGAGTCCGCCTGGGCGCCCTGGGGACCGCTCGACGTGGACGACCCCGAGATGTTCGATGTCAAGGTCGTGGACTGGACGATCGGCGAGTTGAACAAGCCGCGCGAGAAGCCCTTCTTCCTGGCCTGCGGCTTCACCAAGCCCCACCTGCCCTGGTACGTGCCCAGGAAGTACTTCGACCTGCACCCGCTCGAGGGCATCGAGCTACCGGCGACCCTGGACGGCGACCGGGACGACCTTCCGGCGTTCGGGAAGAAACTCGCGGCGGAGGTGTACGCGGTCTCGGACTCCCGCAACTTCAGCCGGCACGGCGAGGACCACGCGATGGTGCTGAGGCACGACCAGTGGCACCGGGCGGTGCAGAGCTACCTGGCCACGATCAGCTTCGTCGACGCGCACGTCGGCCGGCTGCTGGACGCCCTGGACGCGAGCGAGCACGCCGGCAACACGATCGTCGTGCTCTGGGGCGACCATGGCTGGCACCTCGGCCAGAAGCAGCACTGGCGGAAGCACGCACTCTGGGAGGTGGCCACGCGCACGACATTGATCATCGCTCCGGCGGCGTCAACCCAGCGGGGAGCGACGAGTCCACGCCCGGTCAGCCTGATCGATCTGTACCCCACGCTGGTCGAGCTGGCCGGAGTCCCCGGCCTAAGCGGCCTGGACGGCCAGAGCCTCGTGCCCCTGCTCGAGAACCCGGAGGCCGAGTGGCCCCGGCCCGTGCTGACCACATACGGCTACCGCAACCACTCCGTCCGCACCGAGCGCTGGCGCTACATCGAGTACCACGACGGCGGCAGGGAGCTCTACGACCACCACGCCGACCCGAACGAATGGACGAACCTGGCTTCCCTGCCGGAGTACGCCTCCGTGGTCGAGGAACTCGCAGGGTTCCTTCCCACGACGAACGCGAAGTAGCTGCCGGACGGCTAGAGCACCGGCGCGCTGCGTAGTTCGCGCTTGTACTTCTCGAGCAGGGTCATCAGGTGCTCGACCACGTCGGGGTGCTCCGCGTACACGTTCCTCCGCTCTCCGACGTCCGCCGCCAGGTCGTAGAGCTGGATCTCGGGCAGGCCGGCTTCGCGCGCCTCTTCGCGGGACACCCGGTAGTAGCCGCCGGAACTCGGCGTGTCCTCCAGCTTCCAGCGCCCCTGCCGGATCGCGTACGAGCCGTCGCCCGCCTGATACACGGTCGCCTCCCGGATCGGTGCGGACAGCGGCTCGCCGAGGAGCGCGGGGAGAATGTCGTAGCTGTCCTCGCCGGCGTCGTCCGGGAGCCTCGTGCCGGTGATGCCGGCGCAGGTCGCCAGCAGGTCCGTGAGGCAGATGATCTCGTCCGAACGGGTTCCCGCCGGGATCCGCCGCGGCCAGCGGGCGGCGAACGGTATGCGGTGGCCACCCTCGTAGATGTCCGACTTGTAGCCCCGGTAGACGTAGCTGGGGTAGTGCCCCTGCTCGTTCATCTCCTCGACTCCGATGTAGGGCGCACAGCCGTTGTCCGCGGTGAAGATGACCAGCGTGTCGTCGGCCAGTCCCTTGCGATCGAGGGCGTCGAGCACCTGCCCCACCGTGTCGTCGACCTCGAGGCAGAAGTCGCCGTAGGGCCCGATCTCGCTCAGTCCGCGGAACCTCTCCGAGGGAACGATCGGGATGTGGGGAGCGGTGAGGCCGAGAAAGACGAAGAACGGCTCGTCGGCGCTTTGGGCCTCGATCGTCTCCACGGTCCGCCGGGTCAGCTTCGGCATCACCTCGTCGGCCCGGAAGTCGGCATGGGCCGGGCCCAGGTTGTCACCGTAGCGCTCTTCCCTGGTGTCCTCGGTGATGAAGAGGAGGTCGTTCTGGACCGTGCACTCGCCGAGGAAGCGGTCGTCCTCGATGTAGATGTAGGGATGCATGTCGAGCGAAGCCGAGATGCCGTAGAACGTGTCGAAGCCGTTGGCGACCGGCCCGTTCTCGATCCGGCCCGCCCAGTCGACAGCGCCCGTGTAAGCCCGCTGATCGACGACTTCGTCATCCTCCGGAAAACCGTCGCGGCCCCGCGCCGGCATGTCCATGCCCAAGTGCCATTTGCCGATGCAGTGGGTTCGATAGCCGCTGTCCCTGAGGAGCGACGCGACCGTCGTCCGCTCGGGCTCGATCAGGTGGCGGCTGTAGCCCCAGAGCACGCTGCGCTTGACCCGCGTGCGGAAGCAGTAGCGACCGGTGAGCACGCCGTAGCGGGTCGGCGTGCACAGGGCCGAAGGCGAGTGGGCGTCGGTGAAGTACCGGCCTTCGCGGATCAGGCGATCGATGTTCGCGGTAGGGATCTGCGAGTCACGGTTCAACCCGGTGATGTCGCCGTAACCCATGTCGTCGGCCAGGATGAAGACGACATTGGGCATGCGATCCAGGTCCCGCTCTGACCGCAGGCTGCACGCAACGGCCACGCCTGCAGTCGCCGCCCCCACTGTCCTGAGGAACTCGCGTCGATGGGTTCGCTTCATCGCGATCGTCTCCTGACCCGGTGAATCCGTAGCGAGTATCCTAGGCGTTCATGTCTCAACCCGACCCCGAGGGCGTTCGCGAAGCCGCGAAGCCGGCGCAACGCTACCTGGTGCCGGAGGGTACGAAGCGTTTCGACCCGCGGCAGTGGAACACAGCGCCTCCGGGAGATGCCCCGCGCCACAACGAACTCCGCAAACTGCGGCGGCGGGCCGTACGCGACATCAGCCGTCAGCAAAGGCTGCTCTACGCCGAGAACCGCCGCGCGCTGCTGCTCATCTTCCAGGCCATGGACGCCGCGGGGAAGGACAGCACGATCAACGCTCTGCTCACCGGCGTCAATCCGGCCGGCTGCCAGGTCTTCAACTTCAAGCAGCCTTCCAGCGAGGAGCTCGATCACGACTTTCTGTGGCGCACCGCCCGCAGTCTGCCCGAGCGAGGCCGCATAGGCGTCTTCAACCGGAGCTACTACGAGGAGGTCCTCGTGGTGCGGGTCCATCCCGAGTTACTCGAGATGCAGAACCTGCCTCACCTGGACCCGAACGGTCTGTGGCAGCAGCGCATGGAGTCGATCGTCGAACACGAGCGGCACCTGGCGCGCAACGGGACGGTGATTCTCAAGTTCTTCCTCAACATCTCGCGCGACGAGCAGAAGAGGCGCTTCCTGCGGCGCCTCAACCGGCCGGACAAGCACTGGAAATTCGCGATCAGCGATGTCCGCGAACGGGGGTTCTGGAACGACTACATGAGCGCATACGGAGAGGCAATCCGGTCCACCACGAGAAGCCATGCGCCGTGGTACGCGATCCCCGCCGACAGCAAGCCGTACATGCGCTGGGCCGTGGCGGACATCGTGCACGACGCCCTCGCGCGCCTCGACCTGCACAACCCCGAACCGTCGCTGGCAGACCTGGCCATGTTCGACGAGATGCGGCGCCGACTCGAGGACGACTGAGAGCCTCAAGTACTTCCTGCTCGGTTATCATTCGCCGCCTACACGATCTTGAATCCGGGGCCCGAACGCTCCGAACCACATGGGTCCCGACGAGGACCGGAAAGGCCACCATGAACCCCGCAACTGGGAATCTCCGCAACTACCTTCTGCTCGCGCTCGCCGCCGCCCTGCTCGCCGCCGGCTGCAGCGCCTACGGCGCGCCAGCCCTGCCCGCCGCCGTGGGATCCTGGAACATGTCGATCGAGACGCCGCTCGGCACCCAGACGCCGACCATTGACGTGACGGGCGACGCGAGCGGCCTGATGGTCGCGATGGGCTCCCCCGACGGCTCGGTGGAAGCCACGGATGTCACGTTCGGCGAAGACGGCTCGCTGGGCTTCACGGTCGCAATCGACGCCGGCGGCCAGCAGCTCACGCTGGTCTTCAGCGGCATGGTCGAAGGCGACTCGCTGAACGGCACGTTCGCCACCGACTTCGGCGACATGGAAGCCACCGCGACACGCGCCACCGAATAGCCGAACTCCGCATTCTCTCGCCGGCTGATTTCAGCCGGCTCAGCGGCTCCGGGCCGGGGCCGGAGAGGTTCCCGGCCTGGCCTTGAGCCGTGATCGCAATGGCAGCGGACAGAGGCCCTTGACAAATAGGACCGATTCGCTCCACTATCCGCGCCGATGAAACGGCGCAGCTTTCTCGTCGCAGCTCTGGCGATCGTCCTGACGACCGGAGCGGCGATCGCCCAGGAGCCAACGAAGGACCGCCTCGACGCACTGGAACGGCAGGTCGCCGAACTACGCCAGGCCATCGTGGAACTGGCCGCCGAGGGAGGCGACGAGCGCGTCGCCGAACTGGAACGACGAATCGAGGTCCTGGCCGAAGAGATCGAGGAACTGACGCTCGGTGAGGCAGCGGCGGTGAGCGCCGAGGACGCGGCGGGGCTCTACGGCCTGGGCATCGCCGCCTCGAAGGTCTACCGCGTGGAGGAAGGCCTGTCGATCGGCGGCTACGGCGAGATGGTCTTCGAGAGCTACGCCAGCAAGCGCGAAGGCGGCGAACCGACCGGCTTCGGCGACACGATCGACTTCCTGCGCGCCATTGTCTACGTTGGTTACAAGTTCGACGAGCGGTGGGTGTTCAACTCGGAGATCGAGTTCGAGCACGCCTCGACGTCCAAGTCCGGCAGCGCCTCCGTCGAATTCGCCTACGTCGACTACCTGTGGAAGCCGCAGTTGAACTTCCGCACGGGAATCCTGCTGCTTCCCATGGGCTGGCTCAACGAACTGCACGAACCCACCCTCTTCCCGAGCGCTGAACGTCCCTACGTGGAGCAGGTCCTGATCCCCAGTACCTGGCGCGAGAACGGCGCCGGCATCTTCGGTGATGTGGGCCCGTTTTCCTATCGCAGCTACGTCGTCAACGGCTTGAAGGGAGCGAACTTCACTTCGAACGGCCTCCGCGGCGGACGGCAAAAGGGCGCCAAGGCCCAGGCGGAGGACTTCGCCTGGACCGGGCGACTGGACTACACCGCGACCCCCGGACTGATCGTCGGCGTCTCCGCCTACGTCGGGAACTCCGGCCAGGGACTCCTAGACCCGGCAGGCGCCACGATCGACGCCCGCACCGAGATCGTCGACTTCCACTTCGACTGGAGTCACCGGGGCTTCCGGCTGCGCGGCTTGTGGGCCCAGGGTGACGTCGGCGACGCGGCCCGCCTGAACGCGGCGCTGGGCATCACCGGCAGCGACTCGATCGGCGAGCGTCTGGAGGGGCACTACCTCGAACTGGCGTACGACGTGCTCGCGCACCGTGGAGGGCGGGCTTCGCTGTCGCCCTTCGTCCGGATCGAGTCGATCGACACCCAGGTCCGCGTGCCGGCCGGATTCGAGAGCGACCCGATCTTCGATCGCGAGATCCTGACCTGGGGCGCCGCCTGGCAACCCATCGACCGGCTGGTCTTCAAGGCCGGCTACCAGGACTGGACCAACCCCGGCGGCACCGGTTTCGACGAGTGGAACCTGGCCATGGGCTACCTGTTCTAGGAGTCTACGGCGCAGGAACGCAACGTCGTGGGTTTCGACGCGAACAGCCGCCGCGCAGCGCTTGCGGCCGCGGCAACCGGCGCCCTCGTGCTGTCGCTGTGGGCGCCCCAGCCGGCAGCCGGCGGAGTGTTCCTGACCCGCGACGAAGCGCTGGAACTCGCCTTCCCGGACTGCGGGGTCGATCGCGAGACCCTCTACCTGACACAGGACGAACGGCGGCGAGCCGCCGATCTGGCCGGCGCCAGGATCGACTCGCGGCTCGTCGTGCGCTACCGCTCCGATTGCGGAGGCATCGCCTACTTCGACGTCCACCGGGTCCGCACGCTGGCCGAAACCCTGATGGTCGTGGTCGACGCGGAGGGTCGGGTCGTACGCCTGGAGGTCATGACCTTCCTCGAACCGGAGGAGTACATCCCCCGCCGGAGCTGGTATGACCAGTTCCTGAGGCTGCGGCTCGATTCGAGACTGCGCCTGAAACGGTCGATCCACGCGGTGACGGGCGCCACCCTGACGGCCCGCGCCACGACGGACGCGGTGCGGAGGATCCTGGCGCTCGATCAGGTGCTCGGGAAGAACGGGTTCCGGGAAGGCGAAGTCGTACCATGAACCGCGTCACCGCGTGGTGCCTCCACACGTCGACGCTGCTCGTCGGCGGCACGGGCATCGTCTACGCCTGGATGCGTTACTTCACGGCGCCTGCCGACGAGTTCGCGATCGTCGGCCATCCGTGGCAGCCGCACGTCCAGCACCTCCACCTGTGGACAGCGCCGCTGCTCGTCTTCGGGATCGGCCTGATCTGGCGCGATCACGTCTGGCGGCACTACAGCCGCGGCGTTCGCGACCGCCGCCGGAGCGGCCTGTCCCTGCTGCTGGGCTGCGCCCCGATGATCGTCTCCGGCTACCTGATCCAGACCGCCGTCGGCGACGTCTGGAGGCAAGCCTGGATTGCGCTGCACCTGGTTGCGTCGGGACTCTTCCTCCTCGGCTACGGCGTCCACATGATCAAGCCGCTCCGAGACGTGATCCTCCGCTAGCGCGCGGAGCAGACGGGCAACAGCAACGGTCGCAAGGCCGCTTCGAAGAGCGCCCGTGACTCGGCGCTCGTCCCTGCTTGCGTCAGCTTCAAGGTCAACGCCTCGGACACGGCGACCGACTCCCTGGACGACGCCCCCGCGACGCTGGCAACCGCCTCGAACCAAGCGTCGAGGGTGGCGGGCGCCGCCTCACCTCCCGCCGCCTCGATCGCTCGCTTCAACTCATTCCGGTCCACGGCACCGTCGCCGTCGGCATCTGCGCGTTCGAGGTGGAAGACCACCATGTGCGCCCACTGGCGGGAGATGTAGCCCTTGCCGAAACTCAGAGTGATCTCATCCCGGCTGACGAGGCGATCACCGTTCCGGTCCAGGTCCGAGAAGAGCTCGTCCTGCAGTTCGCTCACGCCGTCAGCGTTCGTTTCGGCGCCGGGATCCGGCACGAAAAGGGAGTACTCCCGCGGGCTCAGAAGCGAGTCGCCGTCGACGTCGCCAACCATCCGCCGCTCGACCTGGTAGTCCAGGTTGTTCCAAAGGCCCAGGCCGACCTCGCCGGGCTCCAGGAACCCGTCCTCGTCGACGTCGAGGGCAAGCACCCAGTTCATCTGTCGGGGGCGGTCGACTCCCGGCGTCATGATCTCCACCAGGCGCGCGGCCGGCACTTTCCCACCGCACTCGATGTCCAGCGCTCGCTGGAACCAGTCGCCGAACTCGACGAACTGCTCGCGCACGCCCGTCCCTTTACCCGGCATATCGTCGGCGCCGCCCACCGCCACCAGCGTCGCCGGATCAATCGACTGGGCGCTGCTCGTCACAACGGGAACTCGGAGATCCTCGACCATCGCACAGAGCTTGTCCGTGCAGGCCTGCGCGTTGACTGCAACCCAGGCGCCGGGTTCGGTCCGCTCGACGCGGGAAGCGAAGAAGGAGCGCTCTTCGAAGCCCCATGTGTACCAGAGAATCTCGGGGTCCGAGAGATCGATCGGGTCCGTCTGCAGCCACGGTCCGGCCAGGACGATCTCCGGCGACGGCGTGAGCACGGTGGGAAGCTCGGCATCGGTCGTGGACCTGCCCGACGCCTGTGCGGCGCGCTCCGGATTGTCCATGGCGTAGGTGTGCCAGCCCGGCTCGTGCCGTGCTTCCACGACCAGCCAGTCGCCCTCGATCCGCGCCAGATAGGTCACAGCCAGGTCGTCGCCCAGCCAGACTTCCTGGCCGGCCGGTTCGCCGGACGCCTGGGCGCCGACTTGCGGGATGAAACCGGACTGGCCGACGAATCCGAGAAGAAGAACAGCAATGGCGGTAGAACATCTCATTGCAGCGTTCCTCAGGGTTCCGAGGGCGTTGGCGTCAGCTTCCTGTACAACTGGCGCTGGGTCCCGGCGGTGAGGTCCAGCCGCACGCCGTCACGCACCACGCCCAGCCGTGTCTCGTTTCCCGCGGTCACGTTCAGCCTCAGATAGAGCAGGCAGTCGTCGATCGGCGGGTCCGCCTCGACGCCGTCCACGGCGTAGATCACGTCGCCGGCCTTGATCTCGTGCAGATCCAGAACCGTCGCGCGCGGATTGACGCGCGTCACTTCGCAGGAGAAGCCGTCCGGGAGCAGGTCGAGCTCGCGCTTGCGTTCCGCGGGCAAAGGCGAGGCGCTCAGGTAGGTCACCGGATCGATCGACCAGTAGCGGTAGCCCAGGTCGGTGACCCACCACAGCGGCGGGAGGTCGACTTCGACGTGCACGCGCCGGCCGCCTTCACGTTCCACGGTCAGATCGAACGTCGTGGCGGTCCGATCGTGCTGGTCGTAGGCGTGCAGGAGGTCTCCATACGCCAGCACGTCCGTCCCGGCCGCGGCGACGATGCGGTCGCCGCGCTCGAGTCCGGCCGCCTCTGCCGGGCCCGTCGAGCGCCCGACGACCAGGCCCTTCGGGACGTTCAGTTGGATGCCGATGTCACGGATGTCCGGCGTCCGGAACATGTCGCTGCGCTTGTCCAGGGTTCCCGCTATCTCCTTGTCGACCGCCTGGTAGTCGCCGACCATGTGGCACTCGATACAGCGGCCCCGGTCCATCTCGATCCTCTTCAACCGCTCCATCTCACGCGGGAACAGGGCCTTCGGCCGCTGGCGTGACGGCAGCTCGCCGGCCTGCCACCGGGCATGCTGCTCCAGTCCCGCCTCGAGCGCCAGCACGAAGCTGTCGAGGTCGAGATAGGTGTCGGCCGCCGCCGCGTCGCGACCGCCGTAGCGCAGGTAGATGTCCTCGTCCGGGCTGACGATGAAGAAGTAGATCGCGTTGTGCCGATCGAAGTCGTACTGACCGACATCGATCCCGACCAGATTCACAATGCGGGCGCGAACGAATCGCTGGAGCAAACGACCCCTTTCGGAGTCTCTCGGTGACAGCACAACCTGTGCGTCAAATCGCCTGCCGCTGATTCAAGGCGCGCAGCGGAACTCGACGAGCAGGGGCAATCCCTCCTCGCGAGCCCTGGCCAGGGCCTCCTGGTAGTCGTCGAGCCACTCGAGCGTTTCGCCGGGCGCCGGCTGCGCCACGGCCGTAGTCACGCCGACAAGGGCCAGCCACATGACCAGACAGGCCGAGACCAGCCCGAACGTCCGAGCCGCAGAAGCCCTCCTCGCGCGGCCTGCCGATCCAACTCGCTGCATGTAATCTCTCCCTCCCTGCGGTTCGTTCCGCCACCAGATTGACGCAAGGAGGCGATAGTGGATCAAGATGGTCCTATTTGTCAAGGTGCGTAGCGCCCGGCTTGTCATCCTCGGCGCTCTGCCAAACCGGCTTGTCATCCTCGGCGCCCTGTCCGCACTGCTCGCGACCGGATCCGGCTCGCGCCTCGCAGGGGCGGATGGCTGGTCGCACTACGGCGCTTCGCTCGGGGGCGACCGCTATGCCGCGCCTTCGGCGATCACCCGCGAGAACGTCGAGCATCTCTCGCTCGCCTGGGTCTACCGAACCGGCGACGCCACCGACGGTCGCGGCTTCCACGGGAATCCATCGCGGTTACAGGCCACGCCGATTCTCGTGCAGGGCAAGCTGATCGCTTCCACGGGCTTCAACCGCGTGTTCGCCCTGGACCCGGCCACGGACGCGGAGATCTGGACGTACGACCCCGAGGTCGACTTCTCGAGACCCTATAGCGAGCCGTTCGCCTCGCGCGGCGTGGCGGCCTGGAACGGTCCCGCGTCGGCCGCGGCTCCATGCCGCACGCGCGTGTTCCTGGGCACACTCGATGCCCGCCTCATCGCCCTCGACGCCGACAAGGGCACCCCGTGCGCCGACTTCGGCAAGAGCGGGGAGGTGGACCTGTCGGCCGGAATCCGGGGGTTCCGCCCGCGCGACTACTCCGTAACGTCTCCGCCCGCAGTGGTCGGCGACCTCGTCATCGTCGGCTCCGCCATTGGCGACAACGGGGCGGCGGAGGTCGAGCCCGGCGTCGTCCGCGCGTACGACGTGCGTGACGGTTCCCTCGCCTGGGCATGGGACCCGCTCCCCCGCTCCGACGATCATCCCGCCGCCGACGGCTGGGAGGCAACAACGCGCAACCGCACGGGCGGAGCGAACGTCTGGAGCGTGATGTCAGCCGACCCCGAGCGCGACCTCGTGTTCCTGCCCACGACATCGCCCTCGCCGGACTTCTATGGCGGTATGCGTCCGGGCGACAACGCCTTCGCCAATTCCGTGGTCGCGCTACGGGCATCCACCGGCGAGTTCGTCTGGGGCTACCAGACCGTCCGGCACGACCTGTGGGACTACGACCTGGCCCCGCAGCCGCTTCTGTTCGACCATTCGGCGACAGACGGCGTGCAAAGACCAGCCCTGGCGCAGGCGACCAAGACCGGGTTCGTGTTCGTGCTGGACCGCGAGACCGGCGAGCCGCTGCACCCGGTCGAGGAGCGGGCCGTGCCCCGCAGCGACGTTCCCGGTGAGCAGGCCGCCCGGACCCAACCCTTCCCGAAGCTGCGGCTGCACGCCACCGATGCGCGACCGCTACCGTTCTGGAACTTCAATGCGGAGCACCGCGCCGCCTGCGAGAGGCTCACCGCCGGCGTTCGCTACGACGGCATCTTCACGCCGCCTTCCCTCGAAGGCACCCTGCTGTATCCAGGCAACGGAGGCGGCACGAACTGGGGCTCGATGGCCTACGATCGCGGGTCGCGAATCGGCTACGTGGTCGTCAACCGAATGCCGACGATCGTGAAGCTGATCCCCCGCGAGCAGTTTCGCGCCGCAGCGCGCCAGGGCACGGTGAACGGGGCGCGCGCGCAACACACCGAGCAGGCCGGCACGCCGTACGGGATGGCGCGCTTCGAGCTGCTTCACGACGGCGTGCCGTGCCTTGAACCGCCCTGGTCGACGCTCGTCGCGCTGGACCTGGACCGGGGGAAAGTGCTGTGGGAACAGCCCCTCCCTCCGGGCACCGGCGGCGGCCCCATGGTCACCGAGGGGGGTGTCGTGTTTCACGCGTCCAATCACACGCTGCGTGGCTACAACGGCGACGACGGCAGCGAGCTGTGGGCCGGGGAACTGGCGGCCGGCGCACACGCGACGCCCATGGGATACCGACACGACGACATGGACTACGTCGTGGTTGCAGCGGGCGATGAACTCGCCGGGAGCGGCGGGCGAGGCGATCACGTGATCGCGTTCACCGTCCCGTCTCGCCTTCCCTCTCACTGACCGAAGCCTGCTCGCCGTGCCCCCCGCCCGGCGGCCCGGGATGCGGTGTGTTCGTCGTGATCAGGACGACCGAGACCAGCATGCCGGCGATGCCGACCCAGAGCAGGGGACTCACCTCGAGCTGGCCCCGACCGCGGTACAGCGTGTAGAGCGCCGTAACGGTGACCGCGCCGCCGAACACGACCGGCATGACGGCGTAGGGAATCCGCGCTCCGCCGCTGAACATGGCCAGCGTCAACGAGAGCGCGCCGAGAGCTCCCAGAGTGCCCGCGTAGAGGCCCCAGACGCCGGACGGCCCCGTGGGTTCGAAGCTGTCTCCCATGACCCGCATGCCGATCAGACCGCCGACGATCGCGATGACCAGGTAGGCGATACCGATCCCGACGTAGGGCTTGAAGGGCGACATCGTCTCGTCCACCAGGCGCGCCCTGCCCAGCACCGGGCCGTAGAGGCCCCAGCAAAGCGCCGTGCCGAGGGCGAAAACGAAGGGGAGGAAGTTCTTCATCGATGTCTCCAGGTGCGCTCCGGAGCCTGGCGCCTGTCGGCGCCGGATCGAAGCGTTCGTGCGGTTGGGCTAAGGCGATCCGGGTTCCGTCGCCGGAGGTTATCCCCTGAGCAGCGAGACGGCAGCCGTTCTACCGGGCAGGCCGGTGACGCCGCCGCCCGGATGGCAACCGGCGCCTCCCAGCCACAACCCCGCGACCGGCAGGGGCTCGCCGGACCACGCTCCCGCCGTGGGCCGCAACCACAGGCTCTGGCCGGGGTTCATCTCGCCGTGGTGAAGTCCTCCCTCCGCGGCGCCGTAGTCCGACTCGTAGTCTGATGGAAGCAACAGGGCGTGCTCCCGGATCAGACCGCGGATGCCCGGCGCCCAACGTTCGAGCTCCGCCACCATCCGGTCCAGGAACTCCGGGCCCACCGCACTCCAGCCGCCAGCGACGTCGAACGGGAGCTGGTGCGCCGTCGCCAACAGCAGGTGCCGGCCGGCGGGCGCCAGCGACGGATCGAGAGCGGTCGGCAGCCCCGCTTCGATCCACGGACGCTCCGGCAGAAGACCGTACTTCGCCGCGTCCGCCGCGCGCTCCATGTCGTCCGGATCCCGAGCCAGCACGATCCGTCCGGTGAGGGCCGGCCGTTCGAGGCCATGAAACCGAGGCAGACCGTCGAGGGACAGCGCCAGCCGCGCCGAAGTACCACGGTACTTCACGCCCTGCAGCCGGCGCACGAAACGAGGTTCGAGCTGCGGCGCGCCGATCAGATCGAGGAACGTGGCCGCGGGCGTCACGGTCGAGATCACCGACCCGGCTTCGATCCACTCACCGTCCGCCAGTCGCACACCGGCGACACGGCGCTCGTCCAGGACGATGCGCGAGACGATGGCGCCGGTCCGAAACACGGCGCCCGAGGCAGCGGCCGAGGCCTCGAGCGCTCCCGCCAGACGGCCCGCGCCGCCCCGGGCCCGCACGACAGGCGCCAGGCGATCGGGACTACCGAGCGCGCAGTGGTAAAGCAGCGGCCAGCCGGTGCCGTTCGCCCGCGGACCCAGGCCGGTTGCCGTGAGCGCCAGAGCGCACAGTCCCGCGGCCAGCGCCCGGGTCTCGAACCACTCCCCCAGGAGTTCCTCCAGAGGCGCGGAGACGAAGCGCAGCAGTTCCGGCGCGATCAGCAGGCGCCCCATGTCGGCGAGTTCCGCCGGACGGCACAACAGCGGTTCTAGCGCCGCCGCCCGCTCCGCGAGTTCGGCGACGAACCGGGGCCAGCCGGCGGCGTCTCGCGAACTCATCGCGGCGAGTCCCGCCGCGGTCCGGTTGGCTTCGGGCCAGAGCACGACGGCGCCCGAGTCCTCAGCCGCCGGGACCGCAGCCACGGCCGGCGCCTCGATCAGTTCCAGGCCGAAGCGTTGCAGTTCGAGTTCATCGATCACGGAACGGCGGAACATCCCCAGGTCGTTGGCGCCTACGTCCACCCGGTGTCCGGGAATCAGCTCCCGGGTCGAGGCCAGCCCGCCGAGTTCGTTCCGCGCCTCGAGCACCACGACTTCCCGCCCGGAGCGGGCGAGCAGGGCGGCGGCGACCAGGCCGTTGTGGCCCCCGCCGACGATCGCGACGCGGTCGCTCACCGCGCCTCCGCCCCGCGACCCTTCAGGTCGTCGAGGACCCTGAGCGCCGCCAGCCGCCCCGGTCCGCCCGAGATGCCACCGCCGAACTGCGTCGACGAGCCGCAGAGGTAGTACCCCGGCAATGGCGTCCGAAAGGCCGCGGCGGCCGGGTCCGGACGCAACAGGAAGAGCTGCGACAAGCGCAACTCGCCGTGGAAGATGTTGCCGCCGGGAATGCCGGCAATCGACTCGATGTCCGGCGGCACCCGAACCTGCCGGTGCAGCACCTGGTCCTCGATCCCGGGAGCGTACTCGGCCAGCGTCCGCACGACGGCGTCGCCGAACGCGTCGCGCTGCTCGTCCCAGGTGGTATCCGCCAGTTCGTAGGGGGCGTACTGCACGAAGCAGGAGACCACGCACTTCCCCGGCGGCGCCATGTCGGGGTCGAGCACGGACGGGATGATCATGTCGATGAACGGACGCTTCGAGAAGCCCCCGTACTTCGCGTCGTCGTAGGCACGGTCGACGTAGTCGAGACCCGGAGCGATCGTGATCCCGCCCGCGAGATGGGGTCCGGGTTCCGGCATGCACTCGAAACGAGGCAGCCCGTCCAGCGCCAGGTTGACCTTGCCGGCGCAGCCGCCGCTCTGCCAGCGCGCAACGCGACCTGCGAGCGCTTCCCCGGCGCCACTGGGGACGTCCTCGGCGTCGAGCAGGCGACCGAGACTGATCTGCGGCGCCGCCGACGAGACGACGACTTCGGCAGTCAGTTCGTCGCCGTTCGCAAGCACGACGCCACAGGCACGGCCGCCGCGAGCCAGCACACGGGCCACCGAACAGTCCGTGCGGATCTCGGCGCCGTAGCCGCGCGCCGCCGACGCGATGGCCGCGGCCACGCCGCCGGTGCCGCCCTTCTGGAAGCCCCATTCCCGGTACACGCCGTCGACCTCGCCCATGTAGTGGTGCAGCAGCACGTACGCCGAGCCCGGCGTGCGCGGCGAGAGGAAGGACCCGATGATGCTGGAGGACGAGAGCGCAGCCTTGAGCACGTCGCACTCGAACCACTGGCCAAGGAAGTCCGCCGAGCTCATCGTCAGCATCTGCAGGAAGGAGCGCATCCGCTCCTTCGGCAGGTCGAGAAAGTAGCGAGCGATGTCGGCCACTTCCGCCGACACCTCGGAGCCAGCCTGTTCCGGCTCCTCCTCGACGTGGCCCGCGACCGCCACCGCCAGTTCGTCGGGCGCCGCGCGCTGCAACTTGAACATGAGGTGTCCCATGCGCCGCATCTCGAGCTTGTACTCCGACAGCGCCTCGGCATCGCGCCGCGAGTGGCGTGCGATGTGGTGGTAGGTCCGCTGGGGGTCCGACTCCCGGAACAGGCAGTCGCCGTCCGGCAGCGGGTTGAGCGTGCTGGCCGTCGGCACCAGGAACAGTCCGTGCTTCACGAGGTCCAGTTCGTGGATGACCTCCGGGCGCAGCAGCGACACGAGATACGAGAACACGCTGTAGCGGAAACCCGGAAACGCCTCCTCGCTCAGCGTGGCGCCGCCGATGACGGGCCCACGTTCCAGCACGACGACATCGAGGCCGGCCCGGGCGAGGTAGGCCGCGGACACCAGGCCGTTGTGGCCGGCGCCGACGACGATCGCATCGAAGCGACCGCCGCGGCGTTCAGGGGCCCCGCTCGCGGTCCCGCCGGCTCCCACCGCGCCCGCCGTCACTCGTGACCGCCCGAAGCCGGACCAACGGCGGTCTTCCGCTCCGGAAGGAAGAACGGCCGCTTCGCGACCCGCGCCCGGGACCGGCGCCGTCCATAGCCGACCGCGACCTCGACTTCCAGGGCGGTCCCGAGCGCGGCCACCTCGGCCTGCACCGTCGCGAGACCGATGTACTTCTTGAGCAGCGGCGAGAAGAACCGCGTCGTGCACTGCCCCACTTGCGAACCTCCCGGCGCGAACACGGGCGTCGGTTCCCGGGAAGCCGGTTCGCCGACCACCTGCGGGCGCAGATCGATCTCTTCCCACAGCCGCTCCAGTTCGAACCAGTCGACTTCGAGCCCGACCATCGCCCAGGCCGGTCCCCGCTCCCGCTCGCGTTCGAGCGCCCGGCGACCGACGAAGTCGGCCCGCTTCTCGAGCTTCACGGTGAAGCCCAGTCCGGCCTCGGCCGGAGTGACCTTGAGCACCTCGATCTCGGCGTGAACGGCCGACACGTAGTCGACGTCGATCAGCACCAGGCCGGCCTCCACTCGCACCATGTCCAGCGCGAGAAGACCGGCCGGCCGCAGTCCGTGGTCGGCCCCGGCGGCAGTCAGCGCATCCCACAGAGCCTCCGCGTGCTCCGCCGCGATCCAGAACTCGTAGCCAAGGTCGCCCGTGTACCCGGTGCGGGTCACCGTGACCGGAACGCCCCGGTCCTCGCCGGCCACGTCGCCGAGTTCGCCGCTGGCAAGGTCGAAGTAACGCATCCCGGCGAAGTCGACGCCCTGGGTCGCCGCCTCGGCGATCGCCCGCGCCCGCGGCCCCTGCAGCGCGAGCACGCCCAGGTCGGCGGAGACGTCCCGCACCTCGACATCCATGCCGAGGCCGCAGTCCTCGAACCAGCGCAGGCACGGTTCCGCGGCGCTGACCAGGAACCGTTCGCGCTCCAGGCGTTGCACGTTGCCGTCCTGCAGCAGATGGCCATCCTCGTTGCACCACGACGTGTACATGACCCGGCCGACCCGGCACTTCGTGAAGTCTCGAGTCATCACCCGGTCGAGCAACCGTTCCGCATCCACTCCCGTGATCTCGTACTTGAACAGCGGCGACACGTCGATCAGGGCGGCCGTGTTGCGCACCGCCCAGTACTCGTAGTCGGGCTGCGGCTCGTAGCTCAGGGCGCAGGCGTAGCCCGACCAGTCCCGCCAGGCGTCGCTCTCGCACAGCGCCTCGGTGCGGCGATGAAACGGCGTCCGTAGCGGCTCCAGCAAGCGCATGCCGTTGCGACGGATCGGACGTTCACCACCGTCGAAGCCGCTCTCCGGCGACCACCGGTAGCCCTGCGTATCCGGATTGCGGCCAACCAGCCCCTCCGCTTCCAGCACACCAAGCAACCGGTGCGCCGTCGAAGGATGGAGGCGGTGCGCCGCGGCCAGGTCCGTCAGCCGGTGCTCCGGTTGCTCCGCGGTGAACGACCGGTAGAGGGACAGCGCCCGCTGAATGGCCTGCGTTCCCTGCGGAGCCCTGCGCGCCATCTACCGGCCCCAGCGGTAGTGCAGGCGCGCGTAGTAGTAGCCGCCGCTCAGGCCCCAGGGTGTGAACTGACTGTAGGGCAGGCCGAAACGCGCCGCGAACAGGTCCATGCGATCCGAGAACGTGTCGAAGACGTTCTGGCCGCCGAGGGAAAGCGTCGTGTCGCGCATGAGCGGAATGCTCACCTCCAGGTCGAGGATGTAACGGCCGTCGAGGACCGGCGCGTCGGCCTGGCGCACGGAGCGGGCGTCGAGGTGGTCGACCCACGATCCGAAGTAGTGCAGACGGGCGAGCAGGTCGACCCGGCCGATTCCCTGGCTGACGGCGACGTTCCACCGCGTCTCCGGCACGCCCCGTTCCAGGGCGAGCACGTCGCCGGGACCGAGCAGCTCGGAGTCCTTCGTGATCTCCGTCTCGGTGTGGTTGAACGCGAGGCTGAACACCGTGTTGCCGCCCAGCGCCGGCGGCGTCCAGGTCGAAACGATGTCGATCCCCCGGGTGCGCGACGAGAAGTCGTTGATGAAGAAGCGGAACGAGGAGAGCGTGCGCGCCGAGGTGATGCCTTCCGACAGCAGCAGGGCGCGCTCCTCCTCGGCCAGCGTGAAGAACTGGGACAGGGCGAGTCGCCGGTCGACGTCGATCTGGTAAGAGTCCGCGGTCAGCGTGAACGGTCCGGTGTCGACCACGAGACCGGCGGTCACGTTCGTCGAGGTTTCCGGTTCGAGGGGCTGGCCGCCCCGGAACTGCGCGGCGCGGAAGGTCGACGGCACGGTGGCGCTGTCGACCAGGTCGAGCGTCTCCGGGTTGATCGTCGACTGCACGTTGAAGACGTTCTGCTGACCGGGCGTCGGAGCCCGGAAGCCGGTGCTCACGCCGCCGCGCACGGAAACGGTGTCCGTCAGCGCGTAGCGGGCCGAGAGCTTTCCGTTCGTCGTGTCGCCGAAGACGTCGAAGTGCTCGAACCGCAACGCGCCGCCGAGCGTCCATCGACCGTCCGGATCCCGGAGTTCCAGATCGCCGTATACCGCCACATTCGCCCGGCTCCAGGTCCCGGCCGTGTAGTCGGGGAAGCCCGGGAAACCGTTGGAGCCCGAAACGAACCCCTGCGCGGCATACGGTCCGACCTGCCATGACGGCAGCTCGCCGGAACGGATCGTGAAGCGCTCGTCACGCCACTCGGCGCCGCCAGCCAGGTGAACGAGCTCGGAGACATCGTAGGAGACGTCGAAGTTCAGGTTGAGCTCGGCCTGCCGGTAGACGCCCGGGTCGAAGTCGCGCGGACTCGCCGGACCCAGCGAGGCGTTCACCGTGTTGAACAGGAGGAAGTCCGCTTCGTGCGAGCCGTAGCTGGCGCTCGCGTCCCAGGTGAATCCGCCCTTCATGGTCCGGCGCACCCCGGCCACGGCCGACGTGTCGGTCATCACGCCGCTGAAGTACGGCGTGAACCCGCCCGGAGCGATCTCCTGGAAAGAGAAGCAGTTCGGGTCCGCGAAGACCTGCGCCAGCGCGTCCTGATCGGGCCGGTCGTCCGTGATCGCCACGGTCGGGCAACCGGCCGACCCGTCGCGCACGCCGTCCTGCGCGTCGAGCACGTCGCCGATGAGCAGCGTGCGGCCGCCGTCCAGGCTGAAGATGTTGGCCCGGGTGTTGGGGTTGCGGTAGTAGAAGCCCTGCGTCGCCGTCTTCTCCGCGTAGTTCGCGTGGCCGTAGACCTGCGCGCCGTTCCCGAGCAGCTTTCCGAAGTTGCCGAAGAGCTTCAGCTCGTCCTCGTACTCAGAGTCGCCCCAGACCTGCGCCGGGTCAAGGACGTGCGTGTTGCCGGCGGCGATCAGCGCCGCCGCGTCGGCGCGCTGGACGCTGCGGCTGGTCGGCTCGGCGTTGCCGTACTCCATGCTCAGGTGGGCGAAGCCGTTCTCCCCCAGCGGCAGGCCCACGTCGCCGGCGATCGTGTACGCCTGGCCGTCGCCCGCGCCGTAGGCGCCACTCTTCACTTCCAGGCTGCCGCCCGACGGGTCGTCCTTGAGCAGGAAGTTCATCACGCCGGCGATCGCGTCGGAGCCGTATTGCGCCGAGGCGCCGTCACGGAGCACCTCGACCTGACGCAGCGCGGTCGCGGGGATGGTCGAGATGTCCGGCCCCTGGGTGCCGTCCGTCACGCCCCCGAACCAGACGAGGATCGCCGAGCGGTGCCGGCGCTTGCCGTTCACGAGAACGAGCGTGTGGTCGTGGGCCAGGTTGCGCAGACTGGCCGGCCGCACCAGCGTCGCGGCGCCGCTGATCGGATGCGTCGCGACGTTGAACGAAGGAACCAGGTTCCGCAACTGGTAGTCCAGGCTGCTGGCGCCCTGGCTGACGACATCCTCCACCGGGATGGCGTCGATCGGCACGGACGACTCGGTCACCGACCGCGGACGCGCGCGGCTGCCGACCACGACCAACTCGTCATCGAACTCCGCGACCACCTCGCCTTCCGCGTCCACCGCCTCCACAGTGACGCCGTCGGCGGAGGCGACGCCTTCCGTGCCGGCTTCCTGGACCGAAACGGCGGCCCCGGGCACCGAGAGCGCGAAGAGCAACGGGATGAGCAGGCGCGGCACGGCGGGATGATGGCACACCAACGGCGCTAGGATCGGTTCGTGACTCCGCGCAAGGCTCCCCGGCCGCTGGACGGCCACCTTTACACCGACCCCGCCGTCTTCAACGAGGAGATGGAACGCATCTTCTCGCGCATGTGGGTGTGCGGAGGACGGCTCGAGGAGCTGGACGAACCGGGCCGGTTCGTGACTCGCGAGCTCGGCGGCGAGTCCGTGATCGCTGTGCGGACCGCGGCGGGCGACCATGCCGACCACGCTGCTGCCGGATCGAACGGAAGCGGCGCAGCGGCCGAGACACGGCACGGCCTGGCCGCCTTCTTCAACGTCTGCCGCCACCGGGGCTCACGGGTCGTCGACGAGTGCGCGGGCCGGGCGAGAGTCTTCCAGTGCCCCTACCACGCCTGGACCTACGGGCTCGACGGACGGCTCGTCGGCGCTCCGCACATGGGCGACGACTTCGACGCGAAGAGCGCGGGCCTGGTGCCGGTGCGGATCGGCGCACTGAACGGCTTCTTCTACCTCTCCCTGGCGGCCAGCGGTCCGCCCCTCACCGAACTGGCCGCCGACCTGCCCGACCTGTCCCGGTTCACGCTGGGTCGCCTGGTCCGGGGCGACCGGCACGAGTACGAGGCGCGGGCGAACTGGAAGATCCTCTGCGAGAACTACAACGAGTGCTACCACTGCGCCGTCGTCCACCCGGAGTTGAACCGTGTGTCGAACTACCGCAACGGCGGCGACATGGAGACGGGGCGCTTCTTCGTCGGCGGACCGATGACACTGAACGACGGCTGCAACACGATGACCGCGACCGGACAGAGCCACCGGCCCGACCTCCCTGCCATCGAAGTCGCCGACCGGACCTCGGTGCAGTACTACCATGTGTACCCCAACCTCCTGATCAGCCTGCACCGGGACTACGTCGTGACCCACACGCTCTGGCCGATCGCCGCCGACCGTACGCGGATCGTCTGCGAGTGGCTGTTCGACCCCGACACGACCGCCGGCCCGGGCTTCGACCCGAGCGACGCCGTCGACTTCTGGCACCTCGTGAACAGCCAGGACTGGGACGTATGCGCGCGCACCCAGTTGGGCGTCGCGTCCCGCGGCTACCGCCCCACGGCCTACGAAGAGAGCGAAGCCTGCATCCAGGTCTTCGACGGCTGGTACCTGGACCAGATGGACCTGTGAGCCGGCGGTCCCGGCCGCGGTGCGCTCCGCCACCCGAGCATCGAGGCTGAAGATCGCCCATGTGGCTCCGTGAACACGCGCTGATCCTCGTCCTGTTCGCCCTGTACACGGGCGTTCTGGTCCACCACGCCCTGATCGGCCAGCGGCGGACGCGCGATCTGGCCGACTTCCTGGTCGGCGGCCGATCGCTCGGCGGCATCATCCTGGGCGTCTCCTTCTTCGCCACTTACGCCAGCACGAACAGCTTCATCGGCTTCGCCGGCAGGGCCTACGCCTCGGGCATCGCCTGGCTCCTGATCATCCCGACCGCGGTCATCCTGTCGTTCGTCGCGTGGGCCTGGCTGGCGCCGCGGCTGCGCGGCGTAACCGAGACCCTCGGCTCGGTGACCATCCCGGACTACATCGGCTTCCGCTTCAACAGCCGGCCGGCCCGCTTCGCCGCCGCCGTGATCGTCATCTTCTCCAGCTTCCTGTACATGACCGCGGTGTTCAAGGGCATCGGCTCGCTGCTGGTCGAACTCCTGGACCTGAGCTACGGCCTGTCGCTCTTCGTCGTCGTCCTGATCGTCTGCCTCTACACGATGATCGGCGGCTTCCACTCCGTGGCGCGAACCGACTTCGTTCAGGGCATGCTGATGACGATGGCGGCGGTGCTCATGTTCGTCCTCATCACCCGGGCCGCGGGCGGCATCGGCCGCCTCGCCGACCTGGCGCAGATCGGCGACGGCTCACTCGCCCGCTGGGACACGGCGCAACCGCTCGGGATGCTGATCGGGGTCGTTTTCGCCTCGACCGTCAAGCTGATCGTCGAACCACGGCAACTCTCTCGCTTCTACGCTCTCGAGACCGAGAACGCCGCCAGGAGAGGCCTGGTCGTGTCGACCCTGAGCTTCCTCATCGTGTTCAGCCTGCTGGCGCCGCTCGGGCTCTACGCCCACTTCGTCGTCGGCCAGGGCGTCGCCGACACCGACCAGGTGATTCCCATGATGCTCAGCGACCCGGCCATCTTCCCGCCGGTCGTGCAGGCGTTGCTGTTCCTCGCCCTGGTCTCCGCCGCCATGTCCTCGCTCGACAGCGTCCTCCTCGTCATGGCGTCCACGTTCCAGCGCGACCTGCTCGGCCTGCTGGTTCCGGCCGACGACCGTCACGCCGTCCGCAACACCCGCGTCTGCGTCGTGCTGTTCGCCGCGATCACCGCGATTCTCGCGATCGACCCGCCCGGCGGCATCGTCGAACTGACGTCGTTCTCGGGCGCCCTCTACGCCGCCTGCTTCCTGCCCTCCCTCGCCCTGGGCCTGACCTGGCGCCGCGGCAACGGCGCCGCGGCTCTCTGGTCCTTCGCCGCCGGCGGCGCGACGCTGGGACTGTGGATGCTCCTCGACATCCAGGGCATGCACGCTGTGTTCCCGGCGATGGCGATTTCGTTTGCGGCGTACTGCGTCGCGGCTGTGATGGCGCCGGAGGCCAAGGCGGCGAAGGGGCTGTTCGGCTAAGAGCGCCGAGCGGCTCAGACCGGACTCGGACTCAAGCTCGCCGTCGGTCACACTCCGTCGATCCCAGATCTCCGATGAGCCAGTCGATCCTGAATTCTCTCGGCCAACCAGTCGGACGCGCGCTCGACGGCTGGACCACACCGCCGCCTCCCTCCCGAAGTCCGCTGGTTGGACGCCATTGTCGCGTTGAGCCCCTCGATCCCGCGCGCCACGCCGAAGACCTGTACGAAGCAACCGCGGCCGACAATGAAGGCCGCATCTGGACCTACCTCAACTACGGTCCGTTCGGCTCCCCCACCGAACTCCGGTCATGGGCCGAAGCCGCCGCAGCAAGCCAAGACCCGTTCTTCTTCGCCATCGTGGACGAAGCGGACGGGCGTGCAGCGGGCGTGGCGTCGTACCTCCGGATCGCGCCCGCCGTGGGTTCGATCGAGGTCGGCAGCATCTGCTACCCGCCCCGTCTGCAGCGGACGACGGCGGCCACGGAGGCAATGGTCCTGATGATGCGAAACGTCTTCGAGCTCGGCTACCGGCGATACGAATGGAAGTGCGACGCCTTGAACGCACCTTCCATCGCCGCCGCCGAACGTCTGGGCTTCACCTTCGAGGGCGTGTTCCGGCAGGCGACGATCTTCCGCGGGCGCAACCGCGACACGGCCTGGTTCGCGATCGTAGATGAGGACTGGGAGGTCTTGAAGACGCGATACGAGCGCTGGCTCGACCCGGACAACTTCGACTCCGCCGGAGCGCAGCGAGAGTCGCTGTCGGCACTCACCGCGCCCCTCGTCCGCCGGCGCTTCGCGTCCTGGTAGCCGGGGCGGTCGCGACGGCCAGTCTGCAACAGCCCGGGACCCGAACACCGGCACACCGACAGGCGCGGCGTTACCGCCGCCGGTTCTTCTTCGCCTGCTGGACCGACTTGTAGTACGCGCCCAGCCGGCGGTCCTCGGCACGGCGAGACGCTTCGTCGCGGCGTTGCTCGAGCCGGCGCTGTTCTTCGCGCAGGTCGTTGTAGTTGCGTAGCCGCGCCGGGTCAAGCGAGCCGTCCCGGATCGCCGCCCGGACGGCGCAGCCAGGCTCCCCGCCGTGGCCGCAGTCGCGGAAACGGCAGTCGCGCGCGAGTCCCTCGATGTCGTCGAATGTCTCCTCCAGGCTGCCCTCGTCGTCGGCCCAGAGCTGGAGTTCGCGAATGCCCGGGTTGTCGATCAGCAGGCCGCCGCCGGGCAACTGAACCAGACGCCGGTGCGTCGTCGTGTGGCGGCCGCGGTCGTCGCCCTCCCGGACCGGTGCGGTGCGCATCACTTCCTCGCCGCTTAGGCCATTGAGCAGGGTCGACTTACCGGCGCCCGAGGAGCCGAGCATGGCCACGGTACGGCCCGGGGAAAGGTGAAGCGCGAGCGGCTCCAGGTCCTGCTTCGCCAGCGCGTTGACCGCGACGACCGTCGCTCCCGGGGACGCTTCCGCGGCCCGCTCCCGCATCGCGGCCGGATCGGCGGTGAGGTCCGCCTTGGTCAGCACGACGACCGGCTCGGCGCCGCTCTCCGTGACCATCGCGACGAAGCGCTCCAGGCGCCGAACGTTGAAGTCACCGTCCATGCCCATCACCAGGAAGACCGTGTCGACGTTCGCGGCCACGACCTGCTCTTCGGTGCGTGCGCCCGCCGCCTTGCGCGAGAGCCGGCTGCGCCGGTCGAGCACGTGGACGATCCGCGGATCGACGCCCGGAAGGGGCGACATCTCCACCACGACCCAGTCCCCCACCGCGGGTCCGCCGGGAACGGCGCGGCGCGCGCGCTTCAGCAGCCGGGCCGACACCTCGCCCTCCGCGGCCACGACCTGATACACGCCACGCGCTATCGACACGACGCGAGCCGGGACCAGTCGCCCCGGCGAGGCGGCCCGCTCGACGAAGCGACGGCAGGACTCGGCGAAGTCGGACCTCCAACCCCACGCGTTGAGGACCGCGTCGCTCAAGGGTCCAGGTCCTTCCAGGAGAGCGCCACTACGTGATCCGCCGCTTCGGATCGAACGTGTCCCGCAGCCAGTCGCCGAGCAGGTTGGACGCCAGACACGAAGCCATGATCGCAATCCCCGGCATCGTGATCAGCCACCAGGCGACCTCGATGAAGTTGCGGCCGTCAGCGAGCATCCCGCCCCAGGACACTTGCGGCGGCTGAATGCCCAGGCCGAGAAAACTCAAGCCCGCCTCGAAGACGATCACGCTGCCGAACTGGAGCGTCGCCAGGACCAGAAGCGTGTTCAGGACGTTCGGTGTCAGGTGCCGGATCAGGATCATCGGGCTTGAGACACCCGCCACCCTGGCCACGGTGATGAAGTCCCGCTCGCGCAGGCTGAGCACCTCGCCGCGCACGATCCGCGCGTACCAGGTCCAGTAGGTCAGGACGATGATCGTGATCACCATGCCCTCGCCTGGCGGCAACACGGCCGCGAACAGCATGGCGAGCGGGATCGCCGGGATCGACATCTGGACGTCGATCAGCCGTGAGATCACGGCGTCGACGAACCCGCCGAAGTAGCCCGCCGAGATGCCCAGCGCGGCGCCGATGCCGCCGGAAAGAACAATGGCGTAGACCGCCACCGTCACCGAGACGCGCGCGCCGGCGATGATCCGGCTCAGGATGTCGCGGCCCAGCATGTCCGTTCCGAGCGGGTGGTCAAGGCTGCCGCCGGACCGCCAGAACGGCGGCGCCATCGACTCGGCAAGCGCGATCTCGGAGGCCTCGTGGGGCGCCAACCACGGTCCCGCAACGGCGCAGAGCAGGACCAGCCCGAGGACCACGCAGGAGACAACGGGGAGCCGCCGACTATGGACGGCGGCATGCCGCTCAGCCATGGCGGATCCTCGGGTCGATCAGCCCGTAGCTCAGGTCGACGAGGAGGTTCACGACGACGAAGATGACCGCCGACAGCACGACCCCGGCCTGCACGACCGGAAAGTCGCGCGCGAAGACGGCGTCGACCACCGCACGGCCGACGCCCGGCCAGGCGAACACGACCTCGATGACGAACGCGCCGCCCAGCATGTTCGCGAAGTAGACGCCGATCATCGTCGCCAGCGGCACGGCGGCGTTGCGAAGCGCGTAGCGCCAGATGACGGTGCGTTCCGGCAGACCCATCACCCGGCCGGTACGGATGTAGTCGCTGTCCAGGATGTCGAGCATCGACGAACGCAGGGTGCGCGTCATCGCGGCGACCGGGTACCAGCCGAGGGCGATCGCCGGCAGGACGAGGTGAAGCGGCCCCTCGCGGCCGAACGCCGGCAGCCACTGAAGCCGGACCGCCAGGTACAGGATGAGCAGCAGGCCGACCCAGAAGCCCGGCATCGCCTGGCCCAGTAGCGCCAGGACCTTCGCCAGACGGTCGACCCAACGGCCGCGATAGACGGCCGACATCACACCCAGCGGCACCGCGAGGAGCAGCGCGAAGGCCAGGCCGGCAAGGGCCAGTTCCAGAGTCGCCGGCAGCCGCTCGAGCAGCAGCGGCATCGCCGGCGCCTGCCACTGGTAGGACTCGCCGAAATCGCCGGTGAAGGCGTCGCGCAGGAAGACGACGAACTGGACCGGCAGCGGCCGGTCGAGCCCCAGGGCCTCGCGCATCGCCGCGAAGTCCTCCTCCGAGGCATCCATCGGCAGCAGCAGAGCGACCGGGTCGCCAGCCAGGCGCTGCGCCACGAAGACGATCAGGAGCGCGCCGAGCACCGCCACCGCGCCCTGCCAGAGACGACGAATCAGGTAGGCGCGCATCGCTCCGCCGAGGTCAACGCGCCGGCGAGTCGGCAGCCAGGCCGATGTCCCGCATACTGCGCCAGTTGGCCTGAGGCCAGGGCACGAAGCGCAGCGTGTCGCGCCAGGCCAGCGTCACGAGCGGCCGGTAGGTCGGCACGCCGCCGGCCACCCGCTCGTGCTTGAGCCGGGCGAGCTCCCGGATCACCGCCTCCTTCGCCTCGGGATCGACCGTCACCCGCAGCGTCTCGACCATCTCGTCCAGTTCCGGGTCGTCGTGGTACGAGTACCAGCCCCAGCCGTCGCCATAGGAATGGAGGTGGCCGCCCCAGGGATCGGTCGGATCGCCGAGAGCGCCGTGGCCCCACATCCAGCTCGCGATGCCATCCATCTCGGGACGGGCGTCGCGGCGGCCGAGGTTGATCCAGGCGCCGTACTCGAGCTGGACGATCCTGCAGCGGATGCCCGCCGCGGTCAGGTAGGCGAACATCGCCTCGCCCACTTCCTTGAGGTACGGCTCCCGCGGCGTCGTCAGGTTGTAGCAGTTCACGTTGATGCCGCGGGCGAAGCCGGCCTGCCGCAGCAGTTCGCGTGAGCGGTCCGGGTCGAAGGCGTAGGGCTCGAGCGCGGGGTCGTGCCCCGGCGCCCCCGGCGTCACCTGGACCGTCCGGATGCCCTGCCCGTGGAGGATGTACCGGATGATCGCGTCGAAGTCGATCGCGTGCGCCACCGCCCGCCGCACCCGGACGTCTCCCAGCGGACTTCTCGGATCGAGAGCGTTCAACGCGAGGAACAGGTTGTTGCTCGTCGGCAACGAGGCGACCTTCACGCCGGGCGTGCGCTCGAAGTCGGCGACCTGGGCGGGAGGCACCGCGTCGATCCAGTCGACCGCGCCGGTCTTGAAGGCGGCGACCCGGGTCGTGTCCTCGGGGATGATCTTGATCGTCAGCCGGCGAATGCCCGGCAAGGAGTCGGGATCCCAGTAGTCGTCGAAGCGCTCGACGACGATCTCCTCGCGCACGCTGCGCGACACGAACTTCCAGGGCCCGGTCCCGATCGGATGCGCCTGCACGCCCTCGTTCCCTACCTCCTCGTAGTACCGCCGCGGGATGGCCCAGAGGTCCAGGTTGAGCGGCAACAGCGCCGAGTCCGGCTGCCCCTTGAAGACGATCTCCAGTTCGTAGTCGCCGAGCACGCGCACGTCGGCGACGTGCCTCCAGCGCCCGGCCTGCCGCGACAGGCCCGGATCCCGCTGGCGGAGATAGCAGTAACGCAGGTCGTGCGCCGTCAGTTCGTCGCCGTTGTGGAAGCGGACGCCGCGCCGCAACTCGACGCCGATCAGCCAGACCCCGTCGCGCTCGAACAGCCGCCAGGACTCGGCCAGCCAGTTCCGCTGTTTGAGGTCAGGCCCTGCCGCCAGCAACTGTTCGTAGAACAGCGCCATGAAGTACTGGTCAACGCCGGCCGAGGTGCGTGTGGGATCGATCTGGGTCGGCTCGGCGGCGAAGGCGACGACGACGTGCGCGTCGTCGCCCGCCGCGACGCCATCCTCGGCCGCGAGCGATAGCGGCAGCAGCCAGGTCGCGCCCAGGGCCGCCGCCGCTACAACTCCACGCCGCATTGGAGGGAACCTACCGCAAGGAGAGAGGCCCCGCAGACGACCAGCGTCGCAATAGCGGCGGCCTGCAGGTACCGCGACCGTCCCTACTCCGACCAGGGATTCAACACAGGCACGTTCATCAGCGAGAAGTCCCGGACGTTCCGCGTCACAACCGTCATCCCGTGCCGGCGAGCGACCGCCGCGATCTGCGCGTCGACGGCCGGGAGCCGCAGTCCCGCCTGATCTCCGGCTGCCAGCAGGTCGCCCCAGATCACCGCCGCCTCCTTGTCGAAGGGCAGAATGCGACCCTTGAACTGCCTGGCGAGGTCGTCGCGAATCCAGGTCTCAAGAACGCGCCTCCTGCCCTCGTCCGGGTGCTTGCGCGCACCGCGCACCAGTTCACCCAACGTGAGCGTGGAGAAGTAGACATCCGCCGCCCGATGCTCAAGGAACCAGACCACCACCCGCGGTTCGGGGCGAGCCTTCATGCCCTCGCTGACGGCGTTGGTGTCGAGAAGGTAGGTCACTCCAGGTCGATCACGCTTCCGGTGGAGCGGTCCCGTTCAATGTCCAACTCGAAGCAACCCAGCGGCGACGAACGGAGGAAAGCCACCAGTTCTCTTCCGGTTTGCGCCTGGGGTGGCACGATCGCGGCGGCAATCCGGCTGCGCAACGCCTCTGCGGTCCGGCCGCCGCTCCTGAGCGTGCGCGCCACTTCGCGGACCAACGCCGCGTCCTCGTCCGGCACGGTCACTTCGACTCTTCTCGATCCTTCCGCGATCGCTTTCCGCCGGTGGCGCCTCACCCGCTCGCTCGACGTGTCTTTCTTCGCAGGTTCCGCCATACGATTCTCCGGTAACGTTTCCGGGAAAGTAGCCCAGCCTCGACAGACACGTCAAGCCGCCCAACAGGCCACAAGCCGTAGCGTGCTAACTTTCGGGACGGCGCAGCTTCCAAATGCCCCTTGCGGGCAGCCCTCGTGTCTGCCCGGGGAAGGTGCGCCACTGCCTTGGTAGCGAAGCCGGGTCACCTCACGGTGAACGGAGCACGCTCGCAGGCTCCGACTCCGGCTTTCGCGACAAGGCGCACACGCACCAACACAACCTGTTCGCCGGAAACCGACCTGACGGTACGGAGAGTCGAGTCATGCTCACGGGCGTCTGTCTCTGCGGAGACATCGCATTCGAGGTCGACGGCGACCTCATCGAAATCGCCCACTGCCACTGCTCGGCGTGCAGGAAGTTCCACGGTTCGGCCTATGCCACGTTCGGCGCGGTCGACCCGGAGTTCTTCCGCTGGACGCGCGGCGAAGAGGAGATCGTTCACTACCAGTCGTCCGAGCACGGCATCCGACACTTCTGCCCCCGCTGCGGTTCGGCGGTTCCGGCCAACCCGGAGGGCGGGCCGATCGCGTTGACGACGATGGGCAGCGTCGCCGAGGACCCGGGCATCCGGCCCACGGTTCACATCTTCGCCGGCTCCAAGGCGCCCTGGCACACGATCGTCGACAATCTGGTCCGGCACGAGGAGTACCCGCCCGAATGGGGCGCGCCGCCCGGGATCGAGAGGCCCGTCCGGGAAGCCGAAACACCGGACGCCACAGCGGGAAGCTGCCTCTGCGGCGAGGTGCGCTACGAGTACGACGGCTCGCCGGACCGCATGGTGAACTGCCACTGCTCCCGATGCCGCCGTCAGACGAGCGCCGCCTACGGGACGTTCGTCTTCGTCGCCGAGAGTGCTTTCCGATGGACCGGCGGCCGGGAATCGATCGTCGACTACAAGATGCCGGAAGCGGACATCAAGGGCACCGCGTTCTGCCGGCACTGCGGCAGCCTGGTTCCCCGGCTCCGGGACCCCGGCGGGATGCAGGTTCCGGCCGGCGGACTCGACGCCGACCCGGGCGTCAAGCCGGCGGTGAACATCTTCACGGAGTCCAAGGCGCCGTGGAGCGCTCTCGACGAGAGCATCCCCTGCTTCGCCGAATACCCGGCGTAGCGCCGCTCCGTCGCCCTCCCGGACCGGCCAGGGCGACACACAACCTGGACAGGACGCACGGTCGCCGACAGAATGCAGCGGTCCAGACTGTCCAATCTTCTTGACTTCGGGCTCGTCGACGGCGTCGCTCCGCATAGGCGCTGCCGTTGCGCCCTCGCGAAGTGCGTCCCCTGCTCCACCATCCATCAGCCGTCCGCTGCGGAATCGCGTTCCTGTTCGGCGTGTTGGCCGCCGCCACGGCGCCGGGCCAGTTGGTGGAGCGCGTCGTCGACGGCGACACGATCATCGTCGAAGACGTGGGCCGCGTCCGCCTGATCGGCGTCGACACGCCGGAAACCGTGCACCCGAACCGGCCGGTCGAGTTCTTCGGCAAGGAGGCGAGCGCCTTCACGAAGCGGCTGCTCGAGGGAAAGCGGGTGCGGCTCGAGTACGACCAGGAACGGCAGGATCGCTACGGCCGTACCCTGGCCTATGTGTACCTGGCCGACGGGACGTTCGTGAACGCCGAGATCATCCGGCGCGGCTACGGCCATGCCTACACGCGGTTCCCCTTCCGGCACATGGCGGAGTTCCGGCAGTTCGAGCGAGAGGCCCGGGACAACCGAAGAGGCCTGTGGGGCGCCGCCGTCGGCGGCTCGAGCCCACCGGACTGATCAGCGGGCGGAGCGAAGACCCGCCGGCAAGCCCCCGGTCGGGTTGGCGTTCTTGTAGAAGCGCGACTCGAGCACCCTCATTCGCCGCTTGTAGAGGTTCTTCTGGTCGGCGGCAACAAGATCGAACGCGCGGACGAAGAAGCGGCACTTCCTCTCGACGCTCCAGTCGTAGACGGGTCGAGTCTGACGCAGGAATTGACCCTCGGTGAGCAACCGGCTCGTCCGGACCGACGCGGTCGGAAGCTGCCCACGTTCCGTCTCGTGCTCCGGAGCTCGGGCGATCGCGACGACGAAACCGTCCGGCGCCAGCGCGACATCGAAGAGGTAGGCGACGGTGCCGTCGCGGGCATACCAGCAGCTCGGAAAGTCCGCGCCGCCGCTTCCCTGCGCCGCCGCCTGCGCCTCCAGCCTCTCGATGCGCTCCCGGGCCCGGTCGAGCTGATCGGCAAGCACAGCCGGATCCACATCGACCGTCTCCATCTGGCGCACGAGTTCGCGCCAGTTTTCGGCATCCCGGTGCTCGTCCACCCGCTCGCGCAGTGCCGCCCTGAGCGCGACGGGATCCTCAGGAAGGGCCTCGTCCTCCAACAGGGTCTCGATCTCTTCGAAGTCGGCCAGTTTCCGTTCGGCGTCCTGACGCCTGTCCGACTCGCGCGCCAGCAAAGCTGCCAGGGCGAGCAGCAACACGAAGATGATCAGGATGGCGATCTCGGCCATCGTCAGGCCCAGGACGAGGCCTCGCGGGAACGTCCGCCCGCGGTCCGTCACCAGGCGCCCCAGCCTTGCGCCCGGCGCCGCTCTCGCGCCTCTTCTTCGGCGACGGAGTCGAGCCTGTCCGCCATCCGCAGCAGAGACCGGTTCATTGCCTCCATCCGCTCCGGCGCGTCGTGCAACTGGCGGCGCGCGGCCGCGAGTTCGGTCACGACCTCGCGGGTCCCCTCGCTGTACTGGTCGATGTGAGCCCGTAGCGACACGAGTGCGTCCGTCGCGGTCCGGAAGCCGTTCGCCGCCCGTGCGTTCGCCTGCGAGAAACGACGGTTCTCTTCCAGGATCTCGGCCAACCGGGCCACCGCGGTCTGGTTCTGTTCCATGACTCGCAGTTGACCGGCCTCCAGCCGACGGAGGCCCTCCGCGACCGAAAGGAACTCTCGCGCCAATCCCCGGAACTGCTCGGACGTCGGCTCGAGCAACTCCTCGATGAACTCGCGTCGAAAGTCGACGGAGCGGAAGTGCTCCAGCATGCGCCGCAGCGAGTCACTCACGCCCTGTGCCTCGGAAACGAACAGTTGCCGCTGGGCCTGGATGTCCGCAACCGCCGCGGCGGCGGACTCATCGACCTGGGCCACTCGCTCCCGGAGCGCCCCGAACCTCGAGGCGCCCCTTTCGAGCTGTTCGATCTGCCCTTCGAGGGCTTTGCCCGCCGCGTTCACGCCCTGATCGAGCTGCTCGAATACCCGCCTGGCTTCCACGCGGAACTGCTGGAACTCGTCAATCGAGTACTCCATCTCCGCCCGCAGACGGCGGTTCACTCGCGCCAGGTTCTCGCGCGCCCTCGCTTCCGCCTCGTCGTCGTCCTGCGGCTGGTTCAGGAGAATGCGTCCGGCAAGGCCGAGGATCGTGCTGGTCAGCGCCAGACCGAAGTTCGTGATGATGGAACTCGTCGCCCCCTCGGTGTTGAACTGGTACAGCGAGATGGCCAGCGAGATCAGGGTGTAGAGGAAGCCCAGGTAGTAGAAGTTGTCGCCCGCGAAGTCGTACTTCGGCCGCAGGTCCGGCCAGTCCACCAGCAGCAGGGCGTAGCTCCCCATCAGAACGACCGGCAGCAGCACGGCGAGCAGCGGGCTGGCCGTCAGCGACTTCATCAGCAGGATGAGGAAGGCCCCGCCGACGAAGAACGCCAGGAACGGCCCGCGACCGCTCCGCGGCCCGGCATCCGTCGACCGCCGCCGCGACACGGCGGACATCAGTTGACGCCGTCGATCCGCGCGACCCGATTCAGCGTGCCGCCCTGCTCTTCGATCCACCGCTGCCAGAAGTCGATCAGGCCGCGGGTGCCGTCGAGGCGCTGGTGGGCGGCGCGCTGCACGAACAGGACCTCGACCGCGGTTCCGCGAAGGTCCGTACGCAGCGCGTCGGCCCCGGCCGTCGCGGCAAAACCCTCGTAGTCGACTGCCTGGCGGAAGAAGGAGAGGTTCCGTGTGTTCTGCATCAGGTCGGAGACCAGGATCAGACGCTTCGGGAGGTTGGCGTACTCATGCCGGCCGAGAACGGAAACCGCCACGCTCTGCACGCTCTCCATGAGCGGCGAAGTCGGCGCCGCATCGCGGCCGAGCAGCTCGGCGAAGAGATGCTCGAGCGGCCGCTCGAACCGCTCCTCAAGGCGTCGCCGGATCAGCCGGGGGTTCTCCGTCCACTCGCTGGCCGCGTCCGGATCGCCGGGATGGCAAACCGAGAGCAGCGGGTCGCCGATCTCGTTCCCGACCGGCTTCGCCTCGTAGGCCAGAACCATCTCGTCTTCCCGGCTGTCGGCCACGTACTCGTCGAGATGCAGGAGCACGTCAGCGCGGCTGATCGCGCCGATCTGATCCGTGACGTCGACCAGGATCGCGGTCAGGGCCGCGGGCCCGGCCTCGGGGCAGCCCGTCTCCGGGTCGCGGTCCGGCGGCCCCGGGGCGAAGATCGTGACGCGTGCGCCCACGACCAGGAGCAGGAGCGCGACGACCGCAATGCTCCCGCCGATGGCCACATCCCGCGGCGACAGGTCGCCCCGCCGCGAACGGCGGCGTCGCCGTCTACGAGCCGCCACCGCTCGCGGGAACGGGTTCCGGCGGGCGGCCGCGGGACATCGAGCCCTCGAGGTCCAACCGCACCTGGGTCTGTTCCCACTCCTCGTGTACGCGGCGCAGCGCCGATTCGTACTGGTCGTTCAACCCGTCCAGGTCCACATCCTCGACCGCACCCGGCTCGCGGCGAACCCGGTGCGGCGCCGGCGCGTCCATCGTCCATGGCCTGCCGTACGCCTCAGGCGTGCCGCGGTCGAAACGCACCGAGCGGTTAGCCTCCCGGTACTCCTCGATCAGCATCGTCCCGAAGCGCTGCAACTGCTCCACGTGGGAGTCGAACGCGGCCAGCAGCTTCGCTTCACTCTCGACCGCGCGGCGCCGTTCGACGGGCTGGCTCTTCGCCTGGTGCGCCGTGCGGCCGATCGCGTCCAGGCCGTCTTCGCGGATCGTGCGCAACTGCTCGACGACGTCCTGCCAGTGATCGTCGTAGTCTGCCCGCGCCTCCTCCATCTTGCGGTGCTTGCGGGAGTACCCCGGATAGGAATCGCCGAAGAGCTTGCGGCCGTCGAAGAACGCGACGCCCGAGAAGAAGAAACCGAGCACGAACAGAAGCCACGATTCGGCGTCCTGCAACCCCAGCGGCGACGCCTGGAAGCGGCTGAGCGCCTCGGCGCCGATGTTCTCGCTCAGATCGGCCGAGGCGTCGCGGAAGTGAGCGAGTCCCAGGTTGAGCACGAGCGCGGTGCAGAGCCAGCCGAGGATGGCGAGCACGCCCACACCCTTCAACAGCAGACTGATGTGGCTCACGTAGCGGCTGACCGGCCCGAAGAAGAGCGCCGGCAGCACGAGGTTCACGACGCTGAAACCGAGAGCGAGACCCCAGCCGCCGACCAGCCCGCCCTCGCTGCCGACCGCCAGGAAGGCGCCGTTCAGGCCGCTCTCGACGACGAACAGCAGGACGACGAGCCCGATCAGGATCGCCGTCGTTCGCGGACTCACGTAGTCCGGCTCGCGGTCCAGTCCGCTGCGGTGCTTGAAGTCGAAGAAGTCCCGCCGCTTGCGCTCGAACTCATGCAGGCTCGCCTTGAGCGCCTGCAGTTCGCTCTGTTCGACCTCCCGAAACTCGGTCGCGGCCTTGCGCGCCGACGACTCCAGATCGCCCGCGAGCACGGCCTGATCGAGCTGGTCCAGGTGGCCGTCCACCTGCTCGAGCTGCGCATCGCGGATCCTCACCGCCTCGTTCTTCTTCGCCTCGACGTACTCCTCGATCTCCGCCTGGGACGGATCCTCGGCCGCCTCCAGGGGCGGAACGCCCTGCTCGCCGGCCCGCCGGCCCAGCAACGCCGGCTCGATCTCGCCTCGAAGTTGTTCGATCGACAGTTCCGGGAAGATGCTCATCGCCGATTCTCGGTGGACCTGGGTTCTCCCGGCAGAACACCCGGCGGCCGGTTTCTACTCCGGCTCCGGCAAAGCGAACGTGAACAGCGCCCGGCCGGCGGCAATCGTCACATGCTGCTGCCCGCCGGCCTCGTAGCTGATCGGCGCGGCGAACACGTTGCCACCAAGGCGGCGGTGCCAGAGCTCCTCGCCGGTCCCGGCGTCGAGGGCGTAGAAGATGCCGGCCACGCTGCCGCCGAAGACCAGGCCGCCCTTCGTGGCGAGCAGGCCGGACGTGGACCGGGGCTGCACCTGGTACTCCCACATCCGGTCGCCCGTCAGCGGATCGAGTGCCCGCACCGCGCTGACGTACTGATCGCCCGGACCCGCCGCCTTGCCGTAGCCGCCGACGAAGAGCTCGCCCTCTTCATACTCGGCCTCGGCCATGTAGTAGAGCATCTCCGCGTCGTAGGCCTGAATGTAGAAGAGGCCGGTGTCGGGGCTGTAGGTGGGCGAGAACCAGTTCGCGGCGCCGCCGATCGTCGGCGCGACCAGGGTGCCTTCCTCGCTGGGAAACATGTTCGGCACCCGGATCGGCCGGCCGGTGTCCTGGTCGATTCCCTCGGCCCAGGTCTGCCGGGCGAACTCGCGCGCGAACAGGAACTCCCCGGTTTCGCGGTCCAGCAGATAGAAGAAGGCGTTCCGGTTGGCGAAGGCCATCAGTTTCCGCTGCTCGCCCTGGTACTCCGCGTCGAACAGGACCGGCACCTGGCAGGCGTCCCAGTCGTGGACGTCGTGCGGCGTGAACTGGAAGGCCCAGACGATCTCGCCGGTATCGGGCCGGATCGCCAGCACGGAGTCCGAGTGCAGGTTGTCGCCCTCGCGGACCTCGCCGTTCCAGTCAGGCCCCGGATTGCCCGTGCCCCAGTAGAGGAGGTCGAGTTCGGGGTCGTAGGAGCCGGTCATCCAGGTCGGCGCGCCGCCCGTCTTCCAGGAGTCGCCCTCCCAGGTCTCGTTGCCGGGCTCGCCCGGTCCCGGAATCGTGTAGGTGCGCCAGCGGAGCTCGCCGCTCGCCGCGTCGTACGCGTCGAGAAAGCCCCGGATGCCGTACTCGCCGCCGCCGATCCCGGTGATCACCAGATCGCGGATGACCATCGGCGCCGCGGTGATCGAGTGCCCGGAGCCCGGGCTACCCACCGCCGTGTTCCAGATCGTGGCGCCCGTCTTCGCGTCCAGGGACACGAGGCGGCCGTCGATCGTGCCCATGTAGAGCCGCTCGCCATGAACCGCGACCCCCCGGTTCTGCTTGCCGCAGCAGAGGGCGAGCTGATCCGGCAGCTCGTGAACGTAGGACCAGTACCGCTGGCCGGTGCGCGCATCGAGTGCGATGACGACGTTGTCCGCCGTCGTCGCGTACATCACCTCGTCGATCACCAGCGGCGTCGTCTCGACGCGTCCGAGGGTGGGAAGCTGACGAACCCAGCGGAGCTGGAGCTTCGCCGCGTTCGAGCGATCGATCTCGTCGAGGCGGCTGAAGCGCTGGCTGTTGAACTGGCCCGAATACATGAGCCAGTTGCCCGGCTCGTCGGCCGCGGTCTCGAGCCGTTCGTAGGACACGCCGCCCTGGGCGGAGACGGCCGCGGCCGCGAGCAGGAGGGACGCGGCGAGAGCCGCGGTCTTCGTTCCGATCGTCATCTTCACTCCGGCCTGAGCGAGTAGAGGAAGGCGACCAGGTCGTCCAGGTCCCGGCCGCGGAAGAAACTGCTGAGCGGCGGCATCAGGGACTCCTCCGGCTTGTCGACTGCCTCAAGATCCGTCTTCTGGAAGGAGCGGAGGTTCTCGAACTCGTCCAGGAGCTGGATCGAGTAGCGGTCCTCGTTGCGCAGCACGCCCCGGACGACACCCCCGTCGTTCGTCCTGACTTCGACGGTACGGTAGTCACCCGCGACCGACTCCGCGGGATCCGTGATCGAGGCACGGATGTGGTCGGGCGCGCGCCGCCAGCCCAGATCGCTCAGGTCGGGCCCGATACGGCCGCCCGAGCCGTTCAGCCGGTGGCAGTCGGAGCAGGAGCCGCGGCTCATGTACAACATCCGGCCGCGTCGCGGATCGCCCGGCACCTCTTCCTCGCCACCGCCCCGGCTGAGCGACCGCACGTAGGACACGACCTGCCAGATCGACTTGTCCGGCTGGTAGATGCCGCCCATGCCCGAGTTCGGGATGCCGGTCAGGATGTTCCGGAACAGGGCGGCATCGCTGCTGCCGTGACGGAACACGCCACGGGTCAGATCGGGTCCGTCGCCTCCGGTACCGTCCGCTCCGTGGCAGAGCGAGCAACTGCGCCGGAACACGCGGGCGCCGGCCTCGACATCCGCTTCCGTGGTGTGGGGATTCACCTGAACGCGGTCCTGGAGCGCCTTGGAGAGCACGTTCTGGGCGGCGACCGGGTGGCTCCAGAACGTGACCGAAGCCAGGAGAGCTGACGCCGCGAGCAGAGGAACCCGGAAACGGGGGTCGGAAGACCCCTCCCGCCATCGGTCGAATGAACATCGTCGGGGCCGTGATTCGGCGCTCCTGGACGGTGTCGATTCGACCGGAAACATGGCGGTGAGCGTAGCACCCGGACCATCGCGCAGGACGAAACCCCGGGGGCCGGAGCGCCGTATAGTCCGATACCGTGCAAGCCACGTCGGACGCACCGGCGCTCCAATTCGTAGACGCATCCAGCATCCGCAAAGTTGCATGAGACCCCTCCATCCGAATCCCAAGGACACGACATGAACCGGATCCCCCAACGCGTTCTCGCGGCAACGACCATCGCGCTCGGATTGCTCGCCCTGCCGGCGACGGGCCTCGCCCTGAACCTGGATCAGCCCACCTTCGTGGACGACATCGCGCCGATCCTCCACGAGAACTGTGCCTCCTGCCACCAGCCGGAGGAGATCGCCCCGATGTCGCTTCGCACCTACCGCGAGGTGCGGCCCTGGGCCCGCTCGATCGCCCGGGCGGTCGAGAACCGCGACATGCCGCCCTGGGACGCCGACCCCGGTTACGGCCCCTTCACGAACGACATCTCCCTGAGCGACGAGGAGATCGCGGCGATCACCCGCTGGGCCGGCAGCGGCGCTCCCCGCGGCGACGGCGAGGAGCCCGTCTACGAGGCGCCGGCGCGAGACGCCGGCTGGGCATTCGGCGAACCGGACTGGATCTACGAGTTCGATCCCTTCGAGGTCGCCGCCGACGGACCTGACGAGTTCGCCATGCTCCCTGTCGAGACCGGCTGGGACGAGGACCGCTGGATCCGTGCCGTCGAGGTCAAGCCCGGCGACCGCGAGGTCGTCCACCACTTCATCCTCTGGCGAGCCGCCCCGGGCAGCGAGGTCCAGGACGCCTGGATCGACGCCTGGGCCGCCGGCGCGCGGCCGAACGAGTTCCCGGCCGGAACAGCGCGCCTGGTGCCCAAGGGCCAGAACCTGATCGGCGACTTCCACTATCACCCGAACGGCAACGCGTCGACCGACAAGACCCGCATCGGCGTCTGGTTCGCCGAGCCGGACGAGGTCGAGAAGGAGTTGATCAACCTCTGGGTGATGAACTCCACGTTCAGGATCCCGGCCGGCGACGCGAACTACCAGGCGCAGGCGAACCACGTCTTCACGGAGGACGTTGTCGTCCGTTCGCTGGCGCCTCACATGCACTACCGCGGCAAGGACATGACGTACACGGCGCACCTTCCGGACGGCACGAAGCAGAACCTCCTCAGCGTCAGCCGCTACGACTTCAACTGGCAGACCGGCTACAACTTCGTCGAGCCGGTCGCCCTCCCGGCCGGCACCCGGATCGAGGTCACCGCCCACTGGGACAACTCGGCCGACAACCCGCACAACCCGGACCCGACGATCGACGTCACCTGGGGAACCGACTCGACCGACGAGATGCTGATCGGCTTCGTCGACTTCGTGGCCGCCGAGGGCGTCAGTCCGAAGCCGGCGAGCCCGGTCATCGCCAAGCTGGCGGAGCTCGCCCAGACCCATCCCGGACAGGCGTGGCGCTTCGACGTCCAGCGCGAGCCCGGCAAAGGTCCCGAGCCGACCGCCATGCTCCTGCCTCGCGGCGGCGTGCCGGGCGGCTGGTTCGTCCAGTTCGGCACCCTGGTGCTGCCGGCGCCGATCGTCGACATCGTCTGGGACGGCGACAACGTGACCGCGACCGCGGAGACGCCCGGCAACACGATGCAGCTCAAGGGCTCCATCCAGGAAGACGGCACGCTGCGGATGAACATGGGACCGGGCGAGATGATCGGCACGCCGGCCGAGAACGAGACGCCGTCGACGCTGCCGACCGGCTAGGAGCCTGCGCCGCAGGAACCGGGTGTACCGGCGTTCCTGACCCGACAGCCAGCTTTGCGTACAATGCCGGGATAGCCCTCAACGCAACCGTCACCGGCCCTGGAGCATCGTCCATGACCCGAGCCTCCCGTCTGATCCGCGCCGCGACCGCCGCGGCGACCGCCCTCCTGCTGGCGCCCGCCCTCGCCGCGGGCCTGAACCTCGACCAGCCCACCTTCGTCGACGACGTCGCGCCGATTCTCCACGCGAACTGCGCCTCCTGCCACCAGCCGGACGAGATCGCCCCGATGTCGCTGCGCACCTACCGCGAGGCGCGGCCGTGGGCCCGGTCGATCGCTCGCGCGGTCGAGAACAAGGACATGCCGCCCTGGGACGCCGACCCGGGCTACGGTCCCTGGGCCAACGACATCAGCCTGAGCGACGACGAGATCGCGGCGATCACCCGCTGGGCGGCGAACGGCGCGCCCCGCGGCGAAGGCGACGAGCCCGTCTACCAGAGGCCGGAGAAGGAGAACGAGTGGACGTTCGGCGAGCCGGACTGGGTGTTCGAGTTCGATCCCCACGAGGTCGCGGCGGAAGGACCGGACGAGTTCCTCGACGTACCGATCGTGACCGGATTCGAGGAGGATCGCTGGATCCGCGCGATCGAGGTTCAGGCCGGTGATCGCACGGTGCTCCACCACTTCATCCTCTGGCGGGCCAGCGAGAACAGCCGGGTCCAGGAAGGCTGGGTCGGCGCCTGGGCCGCTGGCTTCGCGCCCCAGCACTTCCCTCCCGGCACCGGCCGCCTGCTGCCGAAGGGACGCAACCTGATCGGCGACTTCCACTACCACCCGAACGGCACGGCGGCGACCGACAGGACCCGTGTCGCCCTCTGGTTCGCCGAGCCGGAAGAGGTCGAGAGGGAACTGGTCAACCTCTGGATCGTGAACAACACATTCCACATCCCGGCCGGCGAAGCGGACTACCGGGCGCGGGCGACCCACGTCTTCGACCAGGACGTGGTGGTCCGCTCGCTCACGCCCCACATGCACTACCGCGGCAAGTCGATGACCTATACCGCCCACCTGCCCAACGGCGAACAGCGGGAGCTCCTCAGCGTCAGCCGCTACGACTTCAACTGGCAGACGTCCTACGACCTGGCCGAGCCGCTCCGGTTGCCGGCCGGCACCCGGATCGAGGTCTCGGCTTCGTTCGACAACTCTGCCGACAACCCGCACAACCCGGACCCGACCGTCAACGTCACCTGGGGCGCCGATTCGACCGACGAGATGCTGATCGGCTTCATCGACTACGTCGCCGCCGGCAGCGGTGCCGCCAAGGCCGCGACGCCGGCGGGTCCCGCCGGGCAGTGAACCCTGGTGGCGCGTCCGCGCGTCACCAGCGTCACGGTCCGAGCGCCCGTCCGAGGGCGGTCGGACGTCACCGCTCGCCGGCCGCCGTCGTCGCGCTGATCGCGGCGACGGCGCTCGGCTGCGGCGCCAACGAGGCGACTCCCGCCGGCGACGTAGCTGAGACCCCACCGCCGGAAGCGGCCCACGAGTTCACCGCCCCGATCGTCTTCCAGCGCTTCGCCAACACCGGCGCCACGCCCACCATCCCGGGCTTCTACGGCGGGGCCGACATCTGGATCATGGAGGGCGACGGCAGCGGCGTGCGTCTGGTGCGCAGGGGCGTTCCCCAGCACCTGGATCACCCATCCCTCACCTTCGACCTCAAGAACGTCGTCTACGCCGAGTTCACCGACGCCGACCAGGGAGTCGAGGCCGGCGCCCGCATCTTCAGCGAGGATCTTGCGACCGGCGAGCGGGAGGTGCTGCGCGAGGTCGAGGGCTGCGCCGTCCACCACGCCAGCATCTCGCCGATCACCCGCCAGCTCGTCTACGCCCGCAACTGTCCCGAAGGCGACGGTTTCAACAAGGGCCTGATCCTCGAGCTGAGCGACCGCCGCCGGATCGACGCCTCGAGCACGACGGCGCTAAGCGTCGGCAACGGCGTCGGCCTCGGCCGCGCCGTCCTGTTCCAGGCCGAAGACGAGCCCGAGAACGGCGAGCGCCGGATGGAGATCGCGATCATCCGCTTCGACGGCTACGGTCAGGGCACCTACACGGCCCTCACCGACCGCGAACACCGGCACCGCCGTCCGGCCGTCTCACCGGACGGGCAGACCATCGCCTGGCAGACGAACCGGACCGGCCCGACGGACGACATCTTCCTCGCCGACATCGACGGCTCGAACCAGCGCCGCCTAACCACCTCCGACGCAAACGATGGCCACCCCTGGTTCTCCCGCGACGGCCGCTGGATCGTCTTCGAGTCGGACCGCTCCAGTAACTGGGAGATCTGGAAGATCGAGATCGAGACCGGCGAGGTCGTCCAACTGACGGAAGACCCGGCCTACGTCAGCACCCGGCCGCGCTGGTAGAACCTGTCGTCCCCAAGGCCACGAGCCCGGCGTCAGTCGACAGGGATGAACACCTTCTTCAGTGGGATCGTTGCGCGAGCTTCCGGTTCCAACGCCTCGTAGAAGGTCGTCAAGAGGCCAATGAACTCGTCCCGATTGAGCGTCCTGACCGCTATACCTTGCGGAGCTCGCTCTGCTTCGTACAGCGCCTCCCGAGAGAACCCGCCCGTCGAAACAAAGAGCCCTCTCTCAGGCTGCCGAAGCGTTGCCACCAGACCGCGTACTTCCGCTGCGCTCGCTCGATTGTTCCGCTGCTTGACCTGCACCTTGATCCTGGGCGCATCAAGTCCGAGCGCATCAGACTGAGCGATCACGTCGACACCCCGGTCAGGCCCGCTCGGGGTCCGATCTGCGTGATACCCCATGGCGCGCAGAAGCGCGGCAACGAGTTCCTCGAACTCGAAGGGGTCCATCCGTGCGATCCGGTCCGAGATCAGTTCTTCGGATTGACCGCGAACCTCTTCGTACAACTCAAGAGTCGAGGACTCATCGTCCTCCTCCGATTGCGGGGGGAGTTCGCCCCCGCGCTCAGCAGCCGCCAGCGCCTCTATCTCCGCGCCATGCTCGTTCAGCGAGAACAACGTCAAGCTGCTACCGGCGCTTCTCTTCGCCCTTTCCGACAGCGCATCCCGAGAAACCCGCTTGCTCCACTCCACTCTGCGCAGGTGCGGGAGTAGCTCGTCCGACCGAAACTCGTAGCCTCCCGCACAAGTTCCGATCATGATCTCCCGCGTCTCCGCAATGGGTGTCAGGACCAAGTCACCCTCGCGAACGTCGTTGGCGAACTTGTAGAGCTGGCTGGCCCAGTTGACCAACCTGCCTCGCTTCATTGTCGGGTGCTCTCGCTCCAACTCAGAGAGGAGAGCCCGCTGCGGCCGAAGGCGCGAAACGTCCCGCCTGAGCGAAAAGTCGATCGCGACGATCTCCCTCTTCTCGAAGTCATCAGCCAGCACACCACCGCTACCGGCACGAACAACCCAGGTTCTTCTCTGCATCAAGTGCTTCGCTCCCCTAGCTGCCCCGACCGAGTAGCCGGGCCAAGGCTCGAGGACGAAGCGTAGTCGGAGATCAGCAAGTACGCCAACCGCCTAGCCACAGCTGGCCTCGCCGTCGTGATGGCTGAACTCGACAGGGGCGGCGTCGAACGATCCAGAGCCGTCGAGGCCAGCACCTCGACCGTCACCAACGGGACAGTGGACGTCACCCGATCCGGGGCACCGCTAAGAAGTCGCCACCTTCAAACCCGCTCGGGGCCAATACACGTTTCAGTACGTGAGCAACAGTCGATCAGAAACGACTTCCGACTCGAGAGTCTTGCCGCCCATCTGAAAGCGCCGGAGCATGGACCGCCCCACGTCGATCGAGAACTGCCTCTCGAAGAGGCCCGAGGGCATCGAAACAGGGCACAGCCGGGTGCCGGACTTCTTTGTGCCGTCGATGCTGAGCGCCACGCGCACCCCCCGGCTCTTGCAGTCCGCGATCGCGTCCAGCAAACGGCCAAGGTCAAAGTCCTGGGCCCCGTAGAGGATCGGCTGACTGTGGGAGTACGGAGGATCGCAGTAGACAACGTCGCCAGAACGGGCCTTGCTCATCGCATCACGATAGTCCGCGTGAAGGAACTTGGTCCGGAGTATTCGCGTCCGCCACTCGTCGACCCGCGCAGCGAACGAGTTGGGTGAGATCGGCCGATGCGATCCGACCGGCGTGGACATGTGGCCATCTCGTTTCCGGAACCGCACGATGCCCCCGTAACAGGCTCGGGTGAGAAACAGGAAGTCCGCACAGTCGCCGGTCGAGTTGAAGGCCGCCTTTATCTCCTCGTAGCGCTCGCGCTTGTCGCCAGTCATCATGTAGCACCAACGCTCCTCGTACCACGCCTTTACGTCTTCTGGCTTAGTTTGAATCGCCTCCCAAATCTCGATCAGGGGTTTGAACGTGTCTGCGGCAACACCGCGCTCGGGAGCCACCGTTGCCAACACGGCGCCACTGCCCAGAAACGCCTCGTGGTACGTGCGCATGTCCGCCGGAAAGAAGGACGCGATCTCTTGGGCCATCCTGAACTTGTTTCCTACCCACTTGAACAGCGACCCCGTCGGCCTGACAAAGGCAGGTCGTCCAAACAGGTCCTTGGGAACGTTGCTCGAGTCCACCGGTAGCCCCTTTCTCCGACCTGCGGACCCTATCCGATAATGGGATATTCCGCAAGCACGCGTAAGCTGCTCTGCACGTGGAGGATACGGTTCAAGGCCCCCCGATCGCCCCCCGCCGCGTGCGGCTGGGCAGTCTCCTGAGACAGCTTCGACTGGACGCCGGGCTGACGCAGGTAGACCTCGCCCGCAGGTTAGGGCAACCCCAGTCCTACGTGAGCAAGTGCGAGTGTGGCGAGAGGCGACTCGACGTGTTCGAGCTGGAGGAATTCTGTCGGCACTGTGGCATCACACTCGTTGGTTTCGTCACGAAACTGGAGGAGGCGAGCCCTTGAGAGCCGATAGCCGGTTTCAGGCACTCCCAGGGGCATTCTGGGCCCATGTGCGCACGATCGGGGAAGGAGTCGGCTACACCGGTGCCACGACAACGGTCGATTCGTGTGCCGACTGTGCAGGAGATCGAGCGCGCCTATGCCCGCAGGGGGCTTCACACCAACGACCTCATCGGTGAGCCCGGTCTGACGCCGTTCGGCGAGACTCTCCTGGACTACTTCCGTTACAGGGCGGAGCTCTTGAACGACTTCGTCGAACCGCGCCTGATGGACGCAGAGCGCGCCCGGACCGAGTACGAGAATCTCCGGTCCAGTCTCAGGCCGACTTGCCCACTCCCGATGAACAAGCAACGCGGCGAGAAAAAAGCGCCGGCCTATCTAACCTGCATCGTCAACATGCTGGTCGAGGCGTACACCGCTGGAATGCCCTGTGACTACGACCCACGAAGGCTAACGACCTTCACGCGTCACGGAAGCCCCTTGAGGACCCTCGCCAGACGGGTCGATGGAGCCTTCCCCTCGCCGGTGGACCCCGTGGCGATCTGGGAGATCAAGGAGTACTACTACACGACGACGTTCGGCAGTCGCGTGGCCGATGGCGTCTACGAGACACTGCTTGACGGCATGGAGCTCCGCGAACTCGCCGACGCTGAGGGAGTCAGGATCAGGCACTACCTGATGGTCGATTCCCACTTCACGTGGTGGGAGTGCGGCCGTTCCTACCTCTGCCGCCTCGTCGACATGCTCCACATGGGCTACGTGGAAGAGGTGCTCTTCGGCTACGAGGTGATCGAGCGGTTGCCCGCATTGGTGGAAAGGTGGATCGTAGATCTGGCTGACCAGGTTCGCTAGACGAGCAGCTACGTTTGCACGGGTCACCGAACCTGCTGTGATCGTCAAGTACGACGACCGGTTAGCTGCGGCTGGCTGGCCGGTCGTGATTACCGAACTCAACAAGGTCGACCTGCAGCTGACTCCGCTGGAGAAACCGTCCGCCACACGGAATCGTTGCCGGAGACGGTTCAAGGCAGGCAGCACGTCCAGGCGCCACCGCGGGCGTGACGCGCACCATTGCTATAGTGAATCCATGCGAACCACGGTAACCGACCCCGACGTGCTGGAGGTGGCCAAGGCGCTGGCCAGACGAAGAGGGAGCAGGCTGAGCAGCGCCATATCGGAACTGGCCCGGCGGGGGTTACTGACTACCGCTCCTACCCGGAAGGGCGAACACGACACGGTGTTCACCGTCGACGTCGATGCGAAGGCCATCACCAGCGAGGACGTGAGCCTCGCCCTGAACAATTGGTCGACGCATCCGAAAGGCCGCGCCTGAACCACGGACACGGCCCAAGACTGAAGAGGCCACGACCGCGACAAGTCAAGCCGCGCCAGCCACGTTGAAGGGCTACGCCATGAGAGAGCGTCATGTCGAGCTACAGGAACTCCACGCCAACCTGAGCGGCTGTGCAAGCTCGGAACGACCCTCCTGCTGACCCAGGGCGCAAAGCGCGTGGCGCGGGTCGTGCCGGAGCCCAGGCAGCACGAACCAGAAGCTGACGTTGATGCTGCCGAGCACTGGCAGACTCTGGAAGACAACACTCATCGTCCGCTTGCGCGGGGAGGGCACCACGGCAGTCCTCGTAAGACCGATATCGCCGTTGAGATCGCTCGTCCTGGACCCGGGCACCGCGTTCAAACACAACCTCAAAGGGGCTAGTCGGAAGCGGTGCTCTCGCCCGGGTCGGCACCCCCCGGTCCATGGGAACGGCGCTGATCCCGCGGGTCGATGCAGCGGCGGCGCTGGCGAAAGCGGTCCGGGACAACCGGATTGGGCTTCAGGAGGCTCGAGAGGTCGAGCCCTGGGCTTCGTCGACCACTGGACCGCCCGCGCACCGTAACGCTGAGCGCAGTTCAGCTTGCCCTACGGGTTCAGTCTACGCCCCCACCCGAAACGGGGATCATCCCCGTAGTAGCGCACGCCCAAATCGTTGAGCCCGACCACCAACTGCTTGAATACACCCCGGAGCTGGTCGGCGGTCGGTTCTATGGGGTCACCCTTGCCGAACACCGTTAGGACCTTGGGGCTCGTCTCCAGTTTCCCGTTGTTGTGAAGAATGGCGTTGCGGTACAGGCGAAGATCTCCGAAGGCGTCGCTGTCCACTCGATCCAGCCCGCATTCCTGACTAATGATCGGCCGATAGACGTTCTCCCACAACGTGTAGGCGAACACGATCAACCTCGCACGCACGGCCTTCCTTTGTCGGCCCGCAGGATTCAAGCGAGCAAGAAGCTCGCCGATGGTCACCGAGTACTCGGCAACGGCTGCAGGTTCATTCGGGGCCTCTTGACCAAATGACAACGTGTTGTTGATCTTCGCAGTGCCGCCCTTCAACCAGTCATTGACTTGTCTTCGTGCGGTCGCCGTCACGAACAACGCCACCTGATCCTCCCCATAGAGGTCCACAAGCTCGTCTCTCAGTCTCCTCAACGTGGCTATCGGCATTCAACAGGTCACCGTACCGGCCGTTGCGGCACCGATTCCCACCGGCGCGTTGGAGCAGGGCGGTCTATCTCAGCCTTGCTCCACGGTCTCGCGGTCGACAGTCCGTGGCGCAGGTCGATCTCTGCAAGTGCGCTCACCGGTCGATCAACAGCCAAAGGGACGAGAGGACAGACACCGCGGCGGAACTCCCAGCTCACTTCCAGCCCATTGCTCGGCCCCAGACGACGAGACGCGATCATCGTGGAGTTCGCCGAGGTGCTCAAGAACGCCGATCCGAGCCAATGAACGGCCCGTGCCTTCGCCCACCAAACACATTTCGTAGGGGTTCGTCACCGACAAGCCGCCGAGCGTCGCGAGGACCTCCAGGGGATGGTCGCGATTGATGCCCTTCAGGATCTCCTGCACGTCCGGTCGACGGATCGGCGGAATCCGTACCGCGAAGAAGGTCCACAACACGCCGCTCCGGTACGACCGATCCTTCCTGGGGAACTCGGGAATCGGCGGCCCGCCGTAGCTGGCCAAGTACCGAAAGACGAACGTGCCGCCCTCGCAAGTCAGTTCGCCAATCAACTCGCGGCCGCGCGCCCTGCTCAGCCGGGCGACTCCGAGCTTCCTCTCCGTCGTGGCACCTGGGGCGGCGTGCCAACGTCGAACCCTCGAAGCACGAAGAAGCTGATCGAGAAACCTCTCGGCTGACGTCCTCATGGCCGATTCTGTTCGCAGAAGCCGACGGGAACCCGGGTGACGCGGGTCGCGCCAGACGCGAACCAATCCGTGTACCCGTCTGCCGGATCCACGGACGGCACGCCGGCGCACCCAGTCTGGACAGTCCAACTCCTCGGCCCTACTCCACCCGCGACAGCAGCCACCACTTCATCGTCGTCGAGACAAGGTCGGCGGCGTCCTGCTGTACGAAGTGGCTGGCGCCCGGCACCGTGACGAGCGTCAGATCGCTGTCCAGCCAGTCCCAAGTGTTGTTCAGGCCGTCGGAGTGCAGGGCGGTGTCTTCGAGGCCGTGGAACTGGAGCACCGGCATGCCCAGCCGGGGCAGTTCCTGGCCCGGCGCCTGGCCGATGCCGCCGCCGCCTTCGCTCGGGTAGTTCCGCTTGTAGTAGGCCAGCATCGCGTCGAAGTCGGAGCGCTCGAACGCCGCCCGGTAGTGCGCTCTCGCGTCCTCGTCCTGCACCCAGCCGGAGAGCGTCATCGCGTTCATCGGCATGCCGAAGAAGATGTCCGGGTCGCTGGCCTTGCCTTCCTGGAACTTCCGGGCGTAGCCGCTGTTCTGCTGCTGCTCCTGGTTGTTCGCGAGTTCCCGGCCCATGCCGTTCGGATGCGGCAGGTTCAGGATGATCAGCCGCTCCGTCATCTGGGGCACGTGGAACGCGAACTGCCAGGCGACCGCGCCGCCCCAGTCGTGGCCGACGATCGTCGCCTCGTCGCGGCCCAGGTGCCGGATCACCGCCGCCACGTCGCCGACCAGGTAGCGCATGTCGTAGTTCTCTTCGCCGTCGGGCGAGTCGCTCTTGTTGTAGCCGCGCTGGTCGATCGCCACGACCTGGAAGTCGCTCGACAGCGCCTCCATCTGGTCGCGCCACGAGTACCAGAAGTCCGGGAAGCCGTGGATCATCACGACCAGGGGTCCCTCGCCGATCGAGGCGTAGTGGATCTTCACGCCGTCCGAGTCGGCGTAGCCGTGCTCCACGCGGTCCATCAGGTCACCGGCCATCGCAGATCCTCCTGTCGATGCCAACAGGAAGGCACAGGCGGCCACCGCCAGCCAGAAAGTCGGAGCCGTGCCGTTTGCCGTTCTCTTCATTGTCCCCTCTCCTCAGATCGTGCATGTCGTCGCTATCGGGTCATTGTACGGCCCTGCTCCCCCGTCGTTGCACCGGCGGACCGGCGCATGGTCCGGACGGGCTTCAGGGCAGCGCGAAGGCAATCAACTCCGACGGCACCCCGCTGCCGCCGACGGCGAGGACCACGTACTGGCGGCCCTCGTGCAGGTAGGTCATCGGCGAACCGCCGACGCCGGCTTCGATCTCCACCGACCAGACCGTCTCGCCCGTCTTCTTGTCGAGGGCCGAGAAAGTCGACGGTTCAAACCGCCAGTCGCGGCTTGCCGCGATCTCGGCCAGTACGGCCGCCTGTTCTTCATCCGCCACGGCCAGTTCCTCGAGCGCCGACGATTCCAGGTCCATCGATTCGGCTTCCATCTCCGCGTCCGGGTGGACCGTCGCCTCCAGGCCCACGAACAGCAAGTCAGGCGTCAGCAGCACGTGGGCGCGTGACCCCGAGCCCATCGGCCCCAGGTCCAGGTCGCGGATCGCCGGATGCCCGGTCGGCCCCTCCCCCAGCGGCCGCATCCATTCGACCTCGCCACGGTTCAGGTCGTAGGCGGTCAGCCGCGTGTACGGCGGCTTGACGATCGGCAGTCCGAACGGACCGGGAGGACTCGTCTGGATCGAACCGATGTAGTCGAAGGACGACCGGGCCGCGTCGGGCTTCTTGATCGTCAGCACCACCGGCCGGTTGAAGGAAGGCACGTAGAGCCAGCCCGTCTCCGGGTCGAAGGCGCCGCCCGGCCAGCTCGCGCCGCCGCCCCAGCCGGGCACCTGCCAGGTACCCCGCAGCGAAGGCGGCGTGTAGAGGGGACCGTAGTCATACTGCTCCAGGATCTCCTTCGCCCGCTCGAGGATCTCCGGTGTGAAGTCGATCAACTGGCCTTCGTGCATGCCCTGACGTTCGTACGCCGGCGGCTTCGTCGGGAACGGCTGGGTCCGTGCCGAGCGCTCGCCGGGCACCGTGCTCCGCGGCACCGGACGATCCTCGATCGGCCAAACCGGCTCGCCGCTGTCGGCGTCGAAGACGTAGACGAAGCCCTGCTTGCTGAGCTGCGCCGCGACCCTGAGTTCGCGGCCGTCGACGGTGATGTCCCCGAGGATCGGCGGCGTCACCAGGTCGTAGTCCCAGAGACCGTGGCGGATCGCCTGGAAGTGCCACTTGCGCTCGCCTGTCTCGCAGTCAAGAGCCACCAGACTCTCGGCGAACAGATTGTCGCCCAGCCGGTGGCCGCCGTACCAGTCGTTCGTCGGCGTGCCGAACGGCAGGTAGACGAGGCCGAGATCCTCGTCCGCGGTGATCAGCGTCCACACGTTCGCGTTGCCCGTGTACTGCCAGGAATCGTTCTCCCAGGTCTCGTGGCCAACTTCCCCCGGCTCCGGAATCGAGTGGAAGGTCCAGCGCAGTTCGCCGGTCACCGGGTCGAAACCGCGGACGTCTCCGGGCGGCGCGTCGGGGTGGTTCGGGGCGTCCGAGATCGACGCGCCCACGATGACGGTGTCGCGGCAGACCATGACCGGCGAACTCACGGCGTAGGCGCGGCGACGCCTGACCTCGCGGCGCAGACCCTGGATCAGGTCGACCGCCCCGCCGTCGCCGAAGCTGCCGACCGGTTCGCCGGTGAACGGATCGACCGCGAGGAGCCGGGCGTCGCCGGTGCCGTAGAAGAGCCGCGCCGGCGCCTCCTCGCCGTCGTCGCCGGCGGCTCTGCCCGGCCAGTAGCTGGCGCCCCGGTGGACAAAGCCGAGGTTCGTGGGCCGGCCGGCCTCGTAGGCCTCCGGGTCGTAGACCCACTCCGTCTCGCCGGTCGCCGGATCGAGCGCGGCGAGCTGGCTCAGGCCGGTGGTTGCGTAGAGGCGGTCGCCGATCTTGATCGGCGTGACCTGGTTGCCGCCGGGCTGCATCCGCCGGCTGCGCAACCGGCGATCCTCGGCGACCCGATCGTTGTCGGGCGACGACCAGCGCCAGGCGATCTCGAGCTCGCCGACGTTGCCGGCATCGATCTGGTCGAGCGGTGCGTAGCGTTGCCCGCCCTGGTCGCCGGTGGTCACCGGCCACTCGCTGTCCTGGGCGGCGCTCGAAACGGGCGCAACCACAAGGCAGAGAGTCGTCGCCAGGGCTCCCAGCCGCGTTCCCGAGTTCATCCGGCTCCTCCTGTCCGGTCGCTCACGCGTTGACCTGGACCTTCTCACGCGTTGACGTCGATGACCACCCTGCCCCGCGTCCGGCCCGCCAGGATCGACGCCGCCAGTTCCTCGATCCGGCTCATAGGCTCGACCGACGTCATCTCGGACAGCAGGTCGGCCGGAAGCTCCGCCGCCAGCCGGCGCCAGGCCTCCCGGCGCTTGTCCATCGGCGCCATCACGGAGTCGACGCCCGCGAGAACGACGCCCCGCAGAATGAAGGGATAGACGCTCGACGGCAGATCCATGCCGCCGGCCAGTCCGCAGGCGGCCACACAGCCGCCGTAGCGGGTCTGGGCGATCAGGTTCGCCAGCGTCGCCGAGCCGACGACGTCGACCGCGCCGGCCCAGTTCTCCCGGCCGATCGGTCGGGGCTTCGCGGCCAGCGTGTCGCGGGCGATGAAGTCGGCGGCGCCGAGGCCGCTCAGGTAGTCGTGCTCCGCCTCGCGGCCGGTGGAGGCGATCACCCGGTAGCCGGCCCGCGCCAGCAGCGCCACGGCCACCGAGCCCACGCCGCCGGCGGCGCCGGTCACCACGACCTCGCCACTCTCCGGCGCGACGCCGTGGTCCTGCAGCGCCATGACGCAAAGCATCGCCGTGTACCCGGCGGTGCCGATCGCCATCGCCTGCTCGCTGGTGAAGGCGTCCGGCACCGGAACGAGCCACTCCGACTTCATGCGCGCCTTCTGGGCGTAGCCGCCCCAGTGGCTCTCACTCAGTCCGTAACCGTTGACCAGCACGCGGTCGCCGGGCGAGAACGAGTCCGACGCGGACTCCGCCACCGTGCCCGCGAGGTCGATGCCGCAGACCATCGGCACCGACCGGCAGATCGGCGCGGCGCCGCTGATCGCCAGGCCGTCCTTGTAGTTCAGGGTGGAGTACTCGACATCGACCAGCACGTCGTGCTCGGGCAGGTCGCCCAGCGTCAGGTCGCGCAGGCCGGCGGTGTGCTGATCGTCCACCTTGTCGACCACGACCGCTCGGAAAGTGTCGCTCATTCTCGGTTTCTTCCTCGGTTTCCGGGTGCAGGCAAGCGCGAAGGTGGCGATCCGACCGCCCGAAGACGGGCGCTCGGACTGCGACGCGGGCGGCGCGCGGACGCGCCGCCGAGGTTCTATCATTCCGCCATGACTTCCACGACTTCTTCCAGCACGCTTCGCACGACAACGATTCGACTGTTCGTCGCCGCCTTCGTCCTGGCGGGGCTTTCCCCGGCTGCCGCCCCCGCCAGTGCCTCCGCCGCGAATGACCGCGCGCGGATGACGCCGGCCGCGGGAGACCCCGCCGAAACCTGGCCGCGCTGGCGCGGGCCGAGCGGACAGGGCGACGTCACGGGCAGCGGCTACGTCGACCGTTGGGGCCCGGAGGAGAACGTCCGCTGGAAGGTCGCCGTCCCCGGCAAGGGAAACTCCTCGCCGATCGTCTGGGGAGATCGCATCTTCCTGACCACCGCGGAAGCGGCCGGCGCCAAACGCTCCGTGCTCGCCTTCGACCGGGAGACCGGAGAACGTCTCTGGACAACCGCCGCGCCCAACGCGAACCCCGAACGCGCCTATCCCAAGAACGGACACGCCTCCTCGACCCCGACGACCGACGGCGAGCGGGTCTACGCCTACCTCGGCAACCACGGCGTGCTGGCGCTCGACATGGACGGCGAGATCGTCTGGCACAAGTCGTTCGGCGAGTTGAACGCCTTTCATGGCACGGCCTCCTCACCCCTGCTGCTCGGCGACCGGCTGATCCTCGTCCAGGAGCAGCAACGTTCCGCGTCCTTCATCGCCGCCTTCGACCGCCGAACGGGCGACGAGCTCTGGCGCACGGAACGCGACACCCAGGTCGGCTGGAGTTCTCCGGCCGCCGTCTCGGTGACCACCGACGACGGGGAAGAGCGCGACGAAATCGTCGTCAACAGCCAGCACCACGTGATCGCCTACGCGCCCGAGGACGGCCGCGAGCTCTGGCGGGCGAGCGGCACGACCTTCGAGGTCATACCCAGCCCCGTGGTCGGCCACGACCTGTTGTTCAGCACCTCGGGCCGCGCGGGACCGACCCTGGCGATTCGCCCCGGCGGCAACGGCGACGTGACGGACAGCCGCATCGTCTGGAGCGCTGCGAAGGGCTCCCCGTTCGTCGTCGCGCCGATGCTGGTCGGCGAGTACCTCTACATGGTCAACGACATGGCGAGCGTGATCACCGTCTACGAGGCGCAGAGCGGCGAAGTCGTCTGGCAGGAACGCCTCGGCGAGCGGATGCGCGAGGGCTTCTCCGCGGCGCCGGTCGCCTTCGGCGGCAAGATCTTCTTCACGAACGACAACGGCGAGACCTTCGTCATCAAGGAGGGGCCGGACTTCGAGCTCCTCCACGTCAACCGGATCGGCGAACGGACGATCGCCTCGCCTGCCCTGGTCGGCGGCGTCTGGTACATCCGTACCGACGGGCACCTGTGGGCGATCGGCGAGGAAACCGGCTAGGGGTTCAGGCGCCGGTGCACTCGCGCCACCTCGACCATGTAGCCGCGGTTGGGTAGCGAGGCTGCACGCGTGATCGCTGCGGCGGCCTTCTCCGCTTCGCCGACGAGTTCGTAGTACAGCCCCAGGTACAGATCGGCGTAGAAGCGCGCACCCACGCCTTCCTCGATCGCCGCCGCCTCGACCTCCTCAACAGAGCCCTTGCCTCGGAACAGCGCGTCGATCTCCGTCATCGGCCGGCGCGCGTCCGGACCGACCGGCAGCATCGCCTCCCGCGCAGCCTCCAGACCCTCCTCGGCAGCGACGCAGAGCAAGTGCCAGACTGCATTCTCGACGTCGTTCGGATTGACCAGCCGGTGCCGCTCGAACTGCCCCCGGCACTCGGCGAAGCGACCAACGTAGTAGTACGAGATGCCGCGCTGCCACAGGTACGGATCCTGGGCCGGATCAAGGGCCACAACCTGGTCGAAGTCCTCGACCGACGCCTCGATGCGGCCGGCCTTGAACCGCGCCGATCCGCGCAGCAGATAGAGCTGCCAGTTCCCCGGCTCGACTTCGATCGCCCGGTCGTAACCGGCGATAGCCGCCTCGTAGTCGCCCCGGGCCTCGTGGAGACTCGCCTGCCGCAACAACATTGCCGCGCTGGCTTCGTCGCCTTGCTGCGCCGAGGCGTCTCCCACCCACCCAAACGCCACCAGACCGGCGATTGCAGGAAGGAAACGCCTGTACTTCTCAGCCCTCACTCTGGCGGCACTCTAGCTCGCCGAATCCGGGTACACTTCGCGCGCTTCGGAACAGCGCACCAAGAAGATACGAAGGAAGGGAACACGCATCATGGGTCTGCTCGACGGAAAGGTTGCACTCGTTACAGGCGCAGGCGGCGGTCTGGGCCGCACGCACGCGCTGCTCCTGGCGCAGGAAGGCGCCGCGGTCGTGGTCAACGACCTGGGCGGAGCGCGCGACGGCACGGGCGCCGGCACCGCGATGGCCGACCAGGTGGCCCAGGAGATCCGCGACGCCGGCGGCCAGGCGGTTGCCGACTACGGTTCCGTCTCCGACGGCGACAGCGCCCGCGCGATGGTCCAGCGCGCCGTGGACGAGTTCGGCAAGCTCGACATCGCGATCAACAACGCCGGCATCCTGCGCGACAAGTCGTTCAAGAACATGACGGACGACATGTGGGACATCGTCCTCGACGTCCACCTCCGCGGCACCTACCTGGTGACCAAGGCGGCCTACGACCAGATGATCGAGCAGGAGTCGGGCGGCCGGATCATCATGACGAGTTCGACCTCGGGCCTGCTCGGCAACTTCGGCCAGACGAACTACGGCGCCGCGAAGGCGGGAATGGCCGGCTTCATGCGCTGTCTGGCGCTTGAGGGCACGAAGTACGGAGTCACCGTGAACCTCCTCGCTCCCGCCGCCTGGTCCCGTCTGACGGAGGACATCATGCCGGAAGCAACCGCCGAGCCGCTGGCGCCCGAGAAGGTATCGCCGGCCGTCGTCTGGCTGTGCTCCGACGACGCCGCCGACATCACCGGCCGTATCTTCGCGGTCGGCGGCAACACGGTGACGCTGCTGGCATGGCAGTCACTTGAGATCGCCAGGCGTCCGAACGACCAGGAGCCCTGGAGCGTCGCGGCCATTGGCGAGAAGATCCGGGCGGCCTCGGCCGACTTTCCCGCGCCCGTCCGCTTCCAGGACCTGATGTAGCCCACGACAGGCCGGAGGCCCCCAGCCGGGCTGCCGGCACCTTCACGCGGCCGCGCGGTTGCAACGTTCCGCGCGGATCAGCGTAGAATGATGACCAATGTGACCATTATGGTCACGAATACACCGGCCCTGCCACTCCACTCCGCGCGCTAGAGCGGGCGGTCGATCCCCGAAAGAGCAAGCGAGAACCGATCGATGAGCCAGCAGCTATCCGTGGACTCCGCCCCGACGTGGGACGCAGAGCTTGAAGGCCGCATCCCGCCTCACCTCAGGGAAGAGATCGAGATCTTCGAGACCCAGATCGCGCAGAAGCGCCAGGGCAGGATCGACGACAAGGTCTTCGCCGAGACCCGCCTGCGCCGCGGCGTCTACGGACAGCGCTACGACAACGGCCAGCGCCACGACGGCACGGCAAGCCGAGCCCTCGAGTACCCCTGCGGCGACCTGACGAAGGGCCCGAACACGGTCTGGGATGCGCCCGGCATGCTGCGGATCAAGATCCCGTTCGGCGCGATGAACGGGGAGCAGATGGAGGTCCTCGCCGACCTCGCCGAGGAGTACTCGGACGGCATCGCCCACGTCACCACGCGCCAGGACATCCAGCTCCACTTCATCCACATCGACGACACGCCGGACATCATGCGGCGGCTGGCGGCGGTCGGCATAACGACCCAGGAGGCCTGCGGCAACTCGGTGCGCAACGTGACGGCCTGCCCGATGGCCGGCGTCTGCCGGGACGAACCGTTCGACGTCTCGCCCTATGCGCATGCTCTGACCCACTTCCTGCTCGGCCACAGGGACGCCCAGGACTTCGGCCGCAAGTTCAAGATCGCCTTCTCCGGCTGCGAGCAGCACGCCTGCGGTCTCGCCAACATGCACGACCTCGGGGTCCTCGCCCAGGTTCGTACGACCGGCAACGGCACGAAGAGCACCGAGCGCGGATTCAAGGTCTTCGTCGGCGGCGGTCTCGGCCCGGTGCCCCACCAGGCCAAGGTGCTGCGCGAGTTCGTCCGCGAAGACGAACTCCTTCCCCTGGCGCAGGCGGTCTGCCGCGTCTTCGGGCGCCTGGGCGAGAAGCGGAACCGCGCCCGAGCGCGGATCAAGTTCCTGGTCGCCAAACTCGGGATCGAGGAGTTCACGCGCCTGGTCGACGAGGAACTCGCGATCCTCCCCGTCGACGAACGCTGGTCCGCCTACCTCGACCATCTCGACGTGGCCGACGAGCACCCCACCCGGCCGGGGGCGGCGCTCGAACCCGGCCCGCGTCCGGAGGGTTTCGCGGAGTGGCTCGGCACGAATGCCCAGCGCCAGCGGCAGCCCGGCTACGTCACCGCAGCAGTCAACCTGCCACTCGGCGACCTGACCTCCACCCAGTTGCGGGCGCTAGCCGATACCGCCCGCCGCTTCAACGGCGGCCTGGTCCGCAACACGGTCGAGCAGAACATCGTGCTGCGCAACGTCGGCGAGGCCGACCTGCCCGCCCTCTACGCGGAGCTGCGCGCGGCCGGTCTGGGCGCCCCCGGCGCCTCGTCCCTGGTGGACGTCACGTCCTGCCCCGGCACCGACACCTGCAAGCTCGGCATCTCGTCGTCGCGAGGACTCGCCGGCGAGCTCCGCAAACGGATCGCCGACTCGATCAGGACGGCGGGCGCGCTCGCCGACGAGGCCGTCAAGGATCTGCGGATCAAGGTCTCGGGCTGCTTCAACTCCTGCGGCCAGCACCACGTCGCGGACATCGGCTTCTACGGCGTGAGCCGCAAGAGCGACGGCCGCACCATGCCCCACTTCCAGGTCATCCTCGGAGGCCAGTGGACCGAGAACGCCGGCTCCTACGGGCTCGCGGTGGTCGCCGTGCCGTCCAAGCGGATCCCGGAAGTCGTGGAGCGGATCGCCGGCCTGTTCGTGGCCGAGCGGGAGAAGGGTGAGAGCTTCCAGAGCTTCATCGCCCGGGTCGGCAAGGCGCGCATCCGGCAACTGCTCGACGACCTGACGAAGCTGCCGACCTACCTCGAGGACCGCACCCTCTACTCGGACTGGGGCGACCCCCGGGAGTACACGCTCGGCGACCTGGGCGTCGGCGAGTGCGCCGGCGAAGTCGTCACCGCGGTCGAGTTCGGTCTCTCCGCGGCCGAGCGCGAGGTGTTCCAGGGCCTGCTCGAACTCGACCGGGGCGATGCCGGGACCGCCGCCGCCAGGGCCTACGCGGCGATGGTCCAGGCGGCGCGCGCGCTGATCACGACGGAGAACATCGACATCGGCAGCGAACCGGACGAAATCGTCGGCGAGTTCCGGACCCGCTTCTACGACACGGAACTCTTCTTCGACCCGTACGCCGGCGCCAAGTTCGCGAACTACCTGTTCCGCATCCACGGCGACGCCGAGACGGACTCCGGTGAGGAGGCGCACCGCCGGATCGAGGAGGCGCAGTTGTTCATCGAGGCCGCCCACGCCTGCAACCAGCGGATCTCCCAGGTCCAGGCCGCCAGGGTGGCTTGATGGACATGGAAAGCGCACACGGTCCCGACCTCGACAGGGTGGTCAAGTTCGACCTGAAGGTGCTGGCGGCGGACGCCGCGGAGGTGGAGCCGGAGGAGTTCATCCCCGTCTTTCACCGCTGGATCACCGAGCGGGCTCTGCCCGAACTGCTGATCGACGTTGCCGACTACAGCCACGTCCACGAAGGGCCGGGGGTACTACTCATCGGCCACGACGCGATCTACGCCTATGACCTGAGCCGCGGCGAGCCCGGCCTGCTCTACAGCCGCCGGCGCGAGACCTCGCCGGAACTGGAAGGGATCGGCACGCTGGAGCGCCGGATCGAGTCACTGGTCGCCGGCGCGTTCCGGGCCTGCGACCTGATCGAGGCCGAGCCCGGGCTCGGCGGCCGGGCGGCCTTCGACCGCCACCGCCTCGAGCTCCGCGTCAACGACCGGCTCGTTCCCCGCGACGGCGAGACCGCCTCGGCCCTCGGGAGCGCACTCCTGCGCGCACTGGCTGAGGAGGGCGTTGCGGATCGCCATGCGCCGGTCGGTGTGACGCGGATCGGAGAGGCCCGCGACCGGCTGACCCTCAGGACGGGCTAGCAGCGCGGCAGCAGGTCCGGCAGCCGGCGCTACCCGCCGGCTACCGGCGGGGACGCCGGCGCACCCAGTGCGCGAGTCAAGAGGTCCCGCAGGCCCGGCTTCAGTTCCAGCGCCCCCGCGGCTTCACGGCCCGCGTCCGACATCTTGGGCCAGGTCCTGGCCAGCACTTCGGTCGTCTTCTCGGCGCCCAGCCGCTCCGCCAGCCCCTCCAGGTCCCGCTCCAGGAAGACCAGGCATGCCGCGTCCTCCAGGGTCTGCGCCTCCCGGGGCGAACTCCGGCCAGCCCGCTTCAGCACCAGGTTCTGGACGCGCTCGATCTGCTCCCGCCTGTAGCCGGCGTCGCGCAGCACGGCCGCGGCAAGCCGCGCGTGCTCCAGGGCCGCCGCTCGCCGCCAGGCGAGATAGCCCTTCCGCCCGGCCGGATAGTCGGTCCGGGGCAGCTTGAAACGGCGCAGGTGCTGGCAGTGGGCCGCAAGCATCAGGATCTCGCCGGCATCCGGATCGAGACGCGTGACCCAGGCCGCCATTCGCCGGGCGTAGGCCCACTCTCGCGGAACCTGTTCGCCCTCCACCGTTTCCGTTGCCGGATCCTCCCGATGAAACAGGTCGAACCCCGCTACCGCGTTCTCGAAACGCGGCATCAGCTCGAAGCTCTTCACGATCTTCTACTCGCCGGCCAGTTCCCGCTCGACGACGAGCTTCTCCTCGGCGTTCCTCTGCAGCTCCCCGAGCCAGGCGACGTAGCCCTCAGGGTCGACGAAGGGGTGGGGATCGCCATCCGCGCGCGACGCCAACTGCTCCGCCCGCTCGAAGATCCTCCCCATCGAGGCGTGGTTCGACAGGTTCACGTCAATCGGGTTTCCTTCCTCGGCGGCGAGCCTCCGGATCCGGGCGACGCTGTCCAGGTAGAGGTTCGTGCGGTGGACACCCTCGAAGTTGAGGCCCACGCCCCCGAACAGGAAGGCGCGGTGCTCCTCGCCGTCGTCGCGCACCGGAAACTCCATCGACAGGACCCCCTCGGTGTGCCCGGGCGTCACGTAGAAGCGGAGCTCCGTGTCCCCCAGCTCCAGCGTGTCGCCGTCGGCGATGACCATGTCGTGAACCGGCACGTCGATCTCCCAGTCCGGGTTGTCCGGCGGTTCCTCGGCCAGTTCCCAGTCCGCCGCGGTCATGCCGACGCGCGCCCCGTACGTCTCCTGGAAGCGGGCGGCGCCGCCGACGTGGTCGAAGTGGCCGTGACTGACCAGCACGTACTTCAGATCCGCCGGGTCGTGCCCCACGGCCCGAATGCCGTCGATCACCGTATCGATGTGGTCGCCGTAGAGCGAGTCGATCAGGATGAGCCCGTCCGTGGTCACCAGCAGGTAGCACGAAACCCACTGGATGCCTATGTAATAGAGGTTGTCGAAGATCTGGAACGGCTCGACCCGCTGCGCGACCGGATCGTTCAGATCCGCGGTCCCCGGCTCGGCAGGCCCGGCATCCGTTTCGGCCGCGTCTTCGGCGACCGGCGGAGTCGCCCCACCGCCGCAGGCCAGGGCGCCAAACGGGATCAGGAGAACCGCCAGAAGGGCTGGAACGAAACGTGTCATCCCGCGAAGCTACCACGCGCGGAACGCCTCCTGGAGGCATCCCAGGAGCCGCTACCAGGTCTCCCTGTACGGCCTCATCTCGACGTCGAAGCTCCAGGCCGACGGGTCCTGGTGGGCAACATGCCAGACGTTCTCAGCGATCGCAGCCGGCTTGATGAAGAAGTCGTCCGGCTGGTCGGGCATGCGCTGGCGGGTCCACTCCAGATCGATCACCGCATCGATCACGAAGTACGCGACGTGGATGCCCTGCGGCCCCAGCGTCCTCGCCATCGACTCGGCCAGGATGCGCTGCCCCGCCTTGGTCGGGGCGAAGCCGGCGAAGCGCGGCATGCCCCGGCGAGCCGCCGTGTTGCCGGTAACCATGATCGCCCCTCGCCCGGCTTCGATCATCGCCGGGGCCAGCGCGCGAGCCAGGTAGAGCAGGCCCATCACGTTGACCTCGAAGTTGGCGCGCAGGCGCTCCGGATCGACGTCCAGGAAGTCGCCGAACGCGCCTCCCACCGCGTTGTGGACGAGCACGGACGGAGCCCCCAGATCTCCGCCGGCCCGCACCACCGTGGTCCGCACAGCTTCCGGGTCGGACACGTCGCAGACATACGCTCGCGAACCCGCGATCTCGGACTCCAGGGCCTTCAGACGCTCTTCGTTGCGGGCGAGCATCGCCACGCGGTAACCGCCGGCCGCGAAACGCCGGGCCAGCGAGGCCCCGGTCCCGGGACCGACGCCGGAGATGAGGCAGACCGGTTCGCTCATACGGTGCGCGGACACTACTGGATCCGGGCGGCCGAGTCCGGCCGGCGCGGCCCACATAGATATAGCCATTCCTGTATCATTGCGATATCGACTCGAACGCCATGTTCCGGGAGGCCACGATGACCAGATCACGCACTTGGACGCCCCGTTTCCTGCTGGTGGCAACACCCATCGCCCTGCTCGCGGCAGCCCTTGCCGCAACGCCGGTGGCGGCCGAGCGCGGCGACTTCTACGTCGGCGCGTACTTCGGCCTGGCAGACGTCGAGGTCCGCTCGAGCGGGGCGTTCGACCAGATCGTCGACGGTGACGAGAACGCTCTGAGCTACGAGGTCGGCTACCGGTTCCACCCGAACATCGGCATCGAGGCCGGCTACCACGACCTGTCGAAGGTCGACGGTTCGATCCTGCCCTGCGCCGAGGGCGTGCCGTGCTCGGAGATTCCCATCAGGGGCAAGTTCACAGGCCTGACCCTCGCCGTGGCGCCGCGGTTCGAGGTTGCCGGCCGGGTCGGCATCTTCGGCAGGGCTGGCCTTGTCACCTGGGGCGCCGACATCGAGGACGCAGCCGACAACCTGGATGTCATCGTGGACGATCTCGACCGCGGCGACACTCTCTTCGGCTTCGGAGTCGACGTCAGGATCATCAGCGGCCTGGCCGGCGTGGCGAAGTGGGAGTCGATGGGCGATATCGAGCTCGTCTCGGTCGGCCTCCGCCTGACGTTCTAGCCAAGTGCTAGCGTCGGCTCATGACCTACATCGCGCCCTGCCAATGAGCGACATCACGCCCTACCGCATCGAAGTCGACGACGAGCAACTGACCGATCTGCGCCGGCGGCTGGCCGCCACGCGCTGGCCTGAACGGGAGACGGTCGACGACTGGACCCAAGGCATCCCCCTCGCCTACACGAAGGAACTGTGCGAGTACTGGGCGTCCTCCTACGACTGGCGCCGGCTGGAAGGCCGCCTGAACGACCTCGACCAGTTCAGGACCGAGATCGACGGCCTGGGCATCCACTTCCTCCATCTCCGTTCCCGGCACACGGGCGCCGCGCCGCTGGTGCTCACCCACGGCTGGCCCGGGTCGATCGTCGAGTTCCTCGATGTGCTCGATCCGCTGCTCGACCCGACGGCCCACGGCGGCTCCGCAGAGGACGCCTTTCACCTTGTCGTGCCCACGCTGCCCGGCTTCGGTTTTTCCGACAAGCCGACATCGCCCGGCTGGAGCGTGGAGAGGGTCGCCGACGCCTGGGCCGAGCTGATGGCCCGCCTCGGCTACGAGTGGTACTTCGCCCAGGGTGGCGACTGGGGCGCCGCGGTCAGCACGGCGATCGCGATCCAGGATCACGAGCACTGCCACGGCATCCACGTGAACATGCCGACGGTAGGCGTCGACCAGAGCACGATGGATGACCTGACGGACAACGAGAAGGACGCCCTCGCGGGCATCCAGTACTACCGCGACTGGGACTCGGGCTATTCGAAGCAGCAGTCCACGCGGCCGCAGACCCTGGGTTACGGACTCGTCGACTCGCCGGCCGGCCAGGCCGCCTGGATCGTCGAGAAGTTCTGGTCCTGGACCGACAACGAAGGCCACCCGGAAGACGTGCTGAGCCGCGACCAGTTGCTCGACAACGTGATGATGTACTGGCTACCGGGCTGCGGCGCCTCGTCGGGACGCATCTACTGGGAGAGCTTCGGCAGGGGCGGCAACGATCCGGTCGAGATTCCGGTCGGCTGCAGCATCTTCCCCAAGGAGATCTTCCGCGCCTCGCGGCGTTGGGCCGAGAAGCGGTACCGGAACCTCGTGTACTGGAACCGCCTGGAGAAGGGCGGGCACTTCGCCGCCTTCGAAGTGCCGGACGTCTTCGTGGGTGAGCTGCGGCGGTGTTTCCGGGAGATGAGAGCCTGAGCTGACGGCAAACCGTCAGGCGTCGTCGACGCGGGCGCGAAACCGCGGCGGCCGCCGCTGTGCCGTCGCCTGTTCGAAAGCCCAGGCAATGCGGATCAGCGTCGGCTCGCTCCACGCCGCGCCGAAGAACGAGACGCCGACCGGTAGGCCGTGGATGTGGCCGGCCGGGACCGTGACGTTCGGGTAGCCCGCGACAGCGGCCGCCCCCGAACTTCCCACCGAGAAGTGGTCACCGTGAACCAGGTCCGTCACCCAGGCGGGTCCGCCGCTCGGGCCGAGAATTGCGTCCAGGCGGTGCTCCTCGAGCGCCGCGTCCAGCCCCTCCTCGCGGGACAGCCGATTCGCCGTGCCGCGCGCCGTCTGGTAGGCCGTCTCGGTGAGCGGCCCCTTGCCTTCCGCTTCGATCAGGATCTCCTGGCCGAAGAAGGGCATCTCGCGCTCCGCGTGCGCCTCGTTGTAGGCAATCACTTCCGAGAGCGACGCGACCGGAGCGTCATCTCCGAGCCCTCCGAGGTACTCATTCAGACCGGCCTTGAACTCGTAGAGCATGGCCTCGTACTCATGCCTCCCGACTTCTCCCCGATGCGGGATCAGGACGGGATCGACGATCTCGGCGCCCAGGCTCGCAAGCGCTTGAATCGCCTCCTCCATCACCTGGTCGACGCGGCTGTCACGATCGAAGAACTGGCGGCCTACGCCAATCCGCACGCCGCTCAGGTCGGCCGCACCCGAGTGTCCGAGATGACGCGCCAGATCGGTGGGGGTTGGCGAGCCGGCAGTCACCTCGTCCAGCGGATCCTCGCCCGTCATGCCGCTGAGCAGCGCCGCGGCACAGGCGACCGTTCGCGCCATCGGGCCGGCGGTGTCCTGCACCGCCGAGATGGGAACGATGCCGCTGCGGCTGACCAGGCCCACGGTCGGCTTGATGCCGACGAGGCCGTTCGCCGATGACGGGCAGATGATCGAGCCGTCGGTCTCCGTGCCGACCGCGGCCGCGCAGAGATTGGCGGAGGTTGCCGCACCGGACCCTGAACTCGAACCGCACGGATTCCGGTTGAGGACGTAGGGATTGCGGCACTGCCCGCCACGCGCGCTCCAGCCCGAACTCGACCGGTTGGACCGGAAGTTGGCCCACTCGCTCAGGTTCGCCTTGCCGAGCAGCACGGCTCCCGCGAGCCGGAGCCGCGACGCGACGAAGGCGTCCCGCGGCGGAATCGACCCCTCGAGCGCCAGGGAACCGGCTGTCGTTGTCGTACGGTCGGCGGTGGCGATGTTGTCCTTGAGCAGGATCGGGACACCGTGCAGTGGACCGCGCACGTCGCCCGCGGCGCGCTCCGCGTCGCGTTGCCCGGCGATCTCCAGGGCGTCCGGGTTCGTCTCGATGATCGAGCGCAGCGTCGGGCCCTGGCGGTCCACGGCCTCGATCCGTTCGAGATAGAGCCGCGTGATCTCGGCACTCGTCCGCTCACCGGACGCCATCTGACCGCCCAGTTCGGCGATCGTCGCCTCCTCGAGTTCGAAGGCGGCCTCGGGCGAGGAGGGCTCTTCCCCCGTCCGCTCGTCCGAGTCGCGTTCGGAGGAAGAGCAGGCGGAGCCCGCCATCGCGGCCGCGCCCAGAGCGCCAGCCGCGACGATCACATGCCGCCTCGTCGCCCCGTCTTTCTGACTCACGAGGCGACGCTAGCAGTCTTGCCGCTCAGCCCAAGCCCCCACACCCAGGCGACAGTAGCGCCCAGAGGCACGTACCACGGCCAGGCCAGGACCTCACCGCCGGGGCCCTCGGCCCAGCGCCACAAGGCCAGCACGCCGGCGGCGCCGAGAATCAGGAAGAGGCTGGCCTTGGGCCGGCCGCGGCCATCCATGCGCAACCAGGTCCCAAGCAGCACCACGCATCCGAGCACGCAGATCCAGCCCGCCGCCGGTTGATGCCAGACCGCGGCGAAGACGGCGAGCGCAGAAAGCGGCCCGGACCAGAGGAAGCCCCGTCCGTCGCGGCCGAACGGCGCCAGGGACAGAGCCACGGCCGCCAGCAGAGCGCCTCCGGTGTACCCGGCCATCGCCAGGGCGAGATCGAGCAGCGCGTCGTAGCGCGCCGCGACCGTGTCCATCGAGAGCGAAGTCAGGCCGAGCACGAGGCCCCAGCCGAGTACCAGCAGCCGCGGCAGGCGCACGCCGTTGCCGGGGCGTGCGCGGGAACGCAGGAGGGCGGAACTCGTCTGTGCGAGCGCCGCGAGGATCGAGTCGAGGCTCGAGACCGCGGCCGCCAGCGCGCCGGCGACGACCAGGGCCTTCAGGCCGGCGGAAACGGCCTCGACCGCGAAGACGGCGAAGACCCGGTCCGGCTGCTCCGCCACGATCTCGGCCGCAACGCCCGCCAGCGGCACCTGCTCGTAGTAGGCCCACAAACCGATCCCGACGAAGGCGAACGAGAGGGAGACGAGCACCGAGACGCCGCTGGCCGCCACCGCGAGTTGGGCGTCCCGCGCGCTGCGACAGCAGAAGAGGCGCTGCGCCATCAACTGGTCCGTGCCGAAGGCGGCGACGCCGCCGATCGTGGCGCCGATCAGCGCGGCCCAGAGCGTGTACGGCGCGGTGAGGGAGGCCGACAAGTCGAACAGCGTGAACTTCCCCGCGCTCCAGGCGTCGGCAATGGCCGGCGCCATGCCCGCCTCGAGCTCCCGCGCCACGACGCCCAGGCTGACCGCGACGCCGGCCACGAACAGCAGGAAGAGCACGACGTCCGTCCACACCACCGCGGCGATGCCGCCGAGCCAGGTCCAGATCACGGCGATGGCCACCACTGTCGCCACCGCGGCCACGTGAGGCGGCACGCCGGTCGTCCGTTCCAGCCAACCCAGTTCCCGGTGCAGGAGGACGCCCAGGACGACGGCGGAAAGGTAGACCCGGGCGGACTGGGCCAGGACGCCGCCGAGCCAGAACATGCCGGTCGCCGTCCGTCGCACAGGGGCTCCCGAGGCGCCCAGCCGCCGCTCGATCAGGTCGTAGGGGCTCATCACGTCGTAGCGGTAGTAGGCGGGAACGAGCAGCCACGCCACCAGGAACCGGGCGGCGAGATAGCCGAACAACCCGATCTGCAGGTACGTCAGGTCGCCCCCCGGCCGATGAACGATCGAGGGCAGGCTGATGTAGGTGACCGCGCTGATCTCGGTCGCGACCAGGGAGGCCGCCACCGCGTACCAGGGGAGGTTCCGGGCGCCGCCGAAGTAGTCGCGCTCGGTCTTCTGCCGCCGCGACAGCGAGCGCGCCATCACCGTGATGGCGGCGAAGAGCGCCAGGAGAATCAGCCAGTCGGCAAGGCCGAAGCTGCCGCCGAGGCCCATGCCGTCCTACGAGTGGTTCACTCGCCCCGGTATACGAGACCCCGGGTGCTCGTCGTGACGCGGTAGAGCCCGGTGCGGGCCGTCATGTAGAGCGTGCTGCCGTCGCCGCCGAAGGCGGTGTTCGCTGGCAGCTCGGCCGGCGCGACCGTGCCCAGGTGGCGGCCGTCGGGGCTGAAGACCATCACGCCGCCAGGCCCCGTCGCGAACACGTTGCCGTCCACGTCGACGGCCAGGCCGTCCGGCGCGCCCGGCGCCTCCATGTCGCTGGCGTCGAAGAACATCTCGCCTTCGCTCAGGGTCAGGTCGTCGTTCACCGCGTACTTCTTCCAGTAGCGGTTCGGCGGCGCGTCCGAGTTCGCCACGTAGAGCGTCTTCTCGTCGGGCGAAAGGCCGAGGCCGTTCGGGCGGGTCTGGCCTGTCTCGAGCAGCGTCACCGTGCCGTCCGGGTCCAGGCGGTAGATGCCGTTGTGGTCCTGCTCCTTGTTCTCCGACTGGTTCGGCAGGCCGTAGGGCGGATCGGTGAAGAAGGCGGCGCCGCTCGAGTGGAACACGATGTCGTTCGGGCTGTTCAGCCGCTTGCCGTCGTAGCTGCCGGCCAGCGTCGTCCGCTCGCCGTCGAGCGCCATCGCGGACACCACGCGGTTGCCGTGCTCGCAGAGAACGAGGCGACCGTCCGGGTGAAGCGCCAGCCCGTTCGATCCGCCCGTGCCGCCGGTGCCGGCGTCGTCCGGCAGGACCGGATCGAGGAACACCACCGCGCCCTCGCCTTCGGACCAGCGGTAGACCTTGTTCTGAGGGATATCGCTGAAGTAGAGGCGGTCGGGGTCCCCCGGCACCCACACCGGGCCCTCGGTGAACGAGAAGCCGTCGGCGACCTTCTCGACCACGGCGCCGGCGGGCACCAGGTCATCCATCGCCGGATCGTTGCGCAGCACCGTACCGTCGCTCTCCATCTCTTCCGTTGCCTCCTCCGCCATCGGTTCCGCTTCCTCGCTTCCGCCGCCATAGCCGCAACCGGCGGCCAGCAGCACGGTCACAATCGCCAGCGTCGTCTTCATGGTCTATCTCCTCGTGTCCAACTGCCGATTCCCGGCGGTGCGGGTCAGGATAGCAACCGGTATTCTCGCGGCGTTGCCTGCTTCGCCCGCCATGGACGCCGTGCGAGGACTCGCCAATGCACGGTCGGCTCCGCTCCTGGCGGTTGTCCTGCTTCTCGCGGCCGTTCTCGCCTGTCAATCGTCCCTACCAACGGCGCCCTTGTCTCCACCGACGTCGGCCGACCCGCCACAGGCAGCCCCCGTGCTTCGCAGCGCTCCGCCCGGTGCGGCCGGCTTCGATCCCGTACGGCTCGAGCGCGCCGCCGACCTCCTGGAGGAAGCCGTCGCGGCCGGCGTCACGCCCGGCGGCGTGCTGCTCGTCGCCCGTCGCGGCACGGTCGTCCTCGAACGGGCCGCCGGCCGCTTGACCTACGACGGAGGCTCGGCCGCCGTCGCCCAGTCGACGATCTACGACCTGGCCTCCCTGACCAAGGTCATCGCGACGACGACACTGATGATGCGCCGGGTCGAAGCCGGCGCGCTCGACCTCAACGCCACCGCCGCCGCCTACCTGCCGGAACTCGAAGGACGGCCGGTCGGAGACGCGACACTGAGAGACCTGCTCGCCCACTCGAGCGGCCTCCCCTGCTGTACCGAGCTGTTCCGGGAGCTCGGCGAAGGACTCGACCGCGACGAGGCTCGCGCCCGCTACCTGGAGCACATTGCCGCCACCGAAATGGAGGTCGGGGCCCGCGAACGGGCGATCTACTCGGACCTCGGCGTGCTGCTGCTCGGGGAGATCCTGGAGCGCCGGGCCGGCCGGCCTCTCGACGGCCTCGTCCAGGAGGAAATCCTCGATCCGCTGGGGCTACGGGACACCGGCTACCTCCCCGATCCCGCTCTTCGCGATCGGATCGCTCCGACGGAACCCGACGACTGGCGCGGGCGGCTCCCCCACGGCGAGGTCCACGACGAGAACACCCACGCACTGGGGGGCGTGGCGCCCCACGCCGGCCTGTTCGGCACCGCGCGCGACGTCGCGGCGTTCGCGCAGGCGATGCTGAACGGAGGCGTCTACGCAGGCCCTCGGCTGGCCAGCGCCGAGACGGTCGCCCTCTTCACCAAGCGCGCCGAACTCGTGGCAGGCAGCAGCCGCGCACTCGGCTGGGACACGCCCTCCGACCCCAGCTCCGCCGGCCGCTATTTCTCGGCCCGTTCGTACGGCCACACCGGCTTCACCGGCACGTCGCTCTGGATCGACCCGGAACTGGAACTGATCGTCGTCCTGCTGACCAACCGGGTCCACCCGACCCGGGACAACATCGCGATCCGCAGGCTGCGGCCGGCGATCCACGACGCGGTCGCCCTGGCGATCGAGGACACGACAGTGGAGCCGCGGCACGGCGGCTAGACCTTCACCGGATCCAGAGCCCGGCGCTTCGCGCCGGATGCCGGCGGGGACGCCGGCGCACCCAGTGGGGAGCTCTTCCTAGAGCTCTACTCCCAGTCCCAACAGATCCCGTTCCGCCTGCTCCTCCCAGCCCCGGTTCGCGGCCGGACTGGCCGGACTCGGGTGGAGCATTCGCCCGACCGGCACGCCCAGATCCCCGAGCGCGCGCAGTGACCGGCCCTCGGCGAAAACGCCGATCCCGACTACGAGCCGCGGCTCCAGCACCTCGACCGCCTGGCGCAGCGCCCGGTCGCAGGCTTCGAACAGCGCCGCCTTCTCCCCCGCCCGCAGCCGGTCCGGGGTCAGATTCGCGCCGCTTTCGAGCAGGAACGCCAGCGGGCAGTAGTTCCAGATCAGGAAACGTTCGAAGAAGGCGCCCGGACTGCCGAAGCGCCGCTCCGCCCAGCCCCACACTCGCCGGCCGCTGACCTCGCTGCGCCGGCAGTCGAACCCGAGGATCGGCCGCTTCGGGTGCTGACCCGCCGGCGGCGCCACCGGCCCGTCGATGCCAAGCCAATCCCGCACGTACGCCACCTCGCCGAACGGCACGCCGGTCTGAGTCATACCCCAGGGCCCCGGGTTCATGCCTACGAGGACCACCCTGCCGGGCCGGTCGCCGGCCAGGTTCAGGTAGGCGTGGTGGGCCGCCCGCGCGTAGATGAGCGGGTTGTAGACGTGGGCGACCGGCGGCCCGAACTCGAGATCGTCGACGTCGTCGGCCAGTTCGTCGGCAACGGGTACGAGCCCGGAACGCGCCACTACTCTGCCGGTCCGGACTCAGACGATCCGCGACGTACGGCCAGTCCAGTAGCGATCGCGCAGCAGGCGCTTGTAGAGCTTGCCGGTGGGAAGCCGTGGGAGCTGTTCCTCGAAGTCGATCGACTTCGGCGCCTTGTAGTGCGCGACGCGCTCCCGAGCGTAGGCCAGGAGCTCCTCGGCCACGCCCGTACTCTCGTCGAAGTCCGGCATCAACTGGACGACCGCCTTGACCTCTTCGCCCAGATCTTCGTTCGGCACGCCGATCACCGCCACGTCGGCCACCTTCGGATGGAGGATGAGGGCGTCCTCGATCTCCTGTGGATAGATGTTGACGCCGCCCGAGATGATCATGAACGCCTTGCGGTCGGTGAGGAACACGTAGCCATCCTCGTCCAGGTAGCCGACATCGCCCAGGGTGCTCCAGCGGGCGTGGCGCGGATGCCGCGAGCCGAGCGTCTTCTCCCGGTCGCCGTGGTACTCGAAGAGGTCCGCGTCCTCGGGCGGTTCGAAGAAGATCGTCCCCGGCTCGCCCGCCGGCACTTCCTCGCCCTCGTCGTCGCAGATGTGGACCGTCGCCGTCAGGCACTGGCCGACCGTGCCCGGCTTCCTCAACCACTCGTCCGTCTCGACCGCACACATGCCGTTGCCCTCGGAGCCGGCGTAGTACTCCAGGATGATCGGCCCCCACCACTCGATCATCCGCCGCTTGACGTCGACCGGACACGGGGCGGCGGCGTGAATCGCCCTTGCATGACTCGACAGGTCGTAGCGGGTGCGCGCCTCCTCGGGGAGCTTGAGCATCCGGTTGAACATCGTCGGCACCCACTGGCTGACGGTGATTCCGTAGTCCTCGATCGCCTTGAGCGAGAGTTCCGGATCGAACCGCTCCATGACGACCACCGTACCGCCGAGCGTCTGCGTCCCGGCGGTGAAACCGATCGGCGCCGCGTGGTAGAGCGGCGCCGGCGACAGGTAGATCGAATCGGCGTCGATGCCGTAGATGCTCGTCAGCACTTCGAAGCGCTGATCCGGCATCTCCTCGACCGACAGGCCGGTCAGCGGCCGCAGGATGCCCTTCGGCCGGCCGGTCGTGCCCGAGCTGTAGAGCATCGTGCTGCCGCGCGGCTCCTCGGCGAGCGGCTCGGCCGGGAACGCGGCCGTCGCCTCGCCGTAGTCGTCCCAGCCGGGCGGGATGCCCAGGCCGTCGTCGTCGACGATCAGCCGGCCGGGACAGGTCGGGATCAGGTCCGTCAGTTCGGCACACGCTTCGGCCAGCTTCGCCGAAGCGACGATGCTCTTCGCACCGCAGTCCTTGACGATGTACGCGGCCTCCTCGCCTGTCAGGTAGCGATTCACCGTCGTCAGGTAGAGGCCCGACCGGATCGCCGCCCAGTAGACGTCGAAGTACCGCGGGTGGTTCTCCATGAAGATCGCCACGTGATCGCCGGGCCGCAGGCCCTGTGCGTACCAGAGTTGCGCCAATCGGCTCGACCGCCGGTCGAGTTCCAGGTAGGTGACCGTCTCGCCGGTTCCGGCCATGATGACCGCCGGCTTGTCCGGGGTCTCGCGCGCGTACCTGCCGGGATACATCGACCCTGTCTGGCGCCTGATCGCCCCGCCCGCGACTCAGGAGCCGGACGGCTCCATCTGCCAACTGACCATGAACTCGCCGCGGCAGGGAACCTCGCGGGTCACGTCGATCTGGATGTCCGCCTCGACCATCGCGCTGTCCGGCGCCTCGAAGCGGCCGACCACCTCGGCTCGGATGTAGCCGCTGTTGTCGACCCGAAAGTCGTTCGGCGTGCGGAAACGGAAGCCGGCGCCCCGAACCGGCACGCTGATGTCCAGGTTGCCGAACCGGCTGAACGCCGAGACGACTGCGCTGCAAGCCGCCGCCTCGCCCTCCAGCATGTCGGCGAGCCCAGGCAGTTCAACGATGAACGCGGTGACAACCGCTTCATCGTCGTCGCGCTCGAGAAGGAAGCGCAGTTCCTCTCCCTGCGCGCCGGTGCCCACCCATTCGCCGACCGTGAACACGACGAGTTCGACGCCCAGCAGGTCGCCCCGGCTCTCGCAACCTCCGAGCAGCAGAACGAGCAACGACGCGGCCAGCACGATCGCAGCACGGCGCCGTGGGCGGTCGGCAGACCCATTGGGCGGAAGGTCTCGAACGGGCATCGAAGGGGGTTCACCCTATCGCAGCGCCACCCGGTCGACGCCACCTCGATAGCAGCAACCCAACGCCGAAGATCGTCAGCGTACCGATCACGGTGATCATGTAGCTGTGAAGCGGGTTGCGCAGCATCGCAAGCCCGCCCTCCAGGCGAGGCGAGGCCGTCATCCACAGGATGACCAGCACGCCGACCGCGACGCCCAACTGGGCAGCCGCCCTGCCGGCCCGCGGCGCCAGCCGGTCGAGTGCGAACAGCCCGAGCAGACCGCCGGCAAAGACGCCCGACCACGTCCACCAGACGTCGAGAAGACTGTCGGCGCCGATCATCAGCAGGGCCGCAGCCGTACCCAGCACGCCCACACCCACCGTCGCGCGGCGAAGCACCCGGAGGTCCTCCGCCTCGACGCCTTCCGATCCCGGTTCCGGCCGGAGGTAGGTGCGGTAGACGTCAGAGAGGAAGACAGTGGCGGAACTGTTGAGCGACGTGTCGATACTGCTCATCGCGGCCGCGAACAGGGCCGCGATCAGGAGGCCAGCGATCCCGGTCGGCAGCCGGGTCGATACGTAGTGAGGAAAGGCCTGGTCGGCGGCCACTCCGGCGACTTCGGGCTGCCCCTGGAAGACGACGAACAGCCCGGTGCCGATGAAGAAGAACACCGCCGACACCGGCAGGTAGAGACCCGCCGCCAACCAGACGGAGCGGGACGCGGCCCGCTCGCTGTTCGCGGCGTGGTAGCGCTGAACGTAGCTCTGGTCGATGCCGAAGTTGTTGAAGTTGATGAACAGACCGTAAATCAGGACGACCCAGAAGGTCGAAGTCGTGAAGTCGAAGGCGAAGCTGCCGAGGGAGAACTTCCCGGCAGCGTTCGCCGTTTCCACCAGACCGCCGAAGCCGCCCGGTGCGTCGACAACGAGAAGGCCGACGACGACCAGGGCGCCGATCGTCAGGACCACGCTCTGGATCACGTCCGTCCAGATGACCGCCTCGATACCACCGATCAGGGTATAGATCGTCACCACGACGCCCGTACCCAGGATGATCCAGGCCACCGGCCAGCCCGTGAGCGCGTTCATCGCCAGCGCCACCCCGAACAGGATCGAGCCGACGCGCGCGAACTGGGTCAGGAGGTAGCAGGCCACCGCATAGGTCCGCGCCCAGCGGCCGAAGCGGGCCTCCAGGTGATGGTAGGCCGACACGGCACCGCCGCGCCGGTAGAACGGGATCCACCAGCGCGCCGCGAAGAAGGCCGCAACCGGCAGCGAAAGCGAGAACACGAAGGCGTTCCAGTTGCCCCCGAACGCCTGCCCCGGCACGCCGATGAAGGTGTTGCTCGAGAGGAAGGTGCCGAAGATCGACAGGCCCACCGCCCAGCCCGGCAATGCTCCGCCGGCGATCATGAAACCGCGCGCCGTCCCGCTCCGCCGGGCGAGCGAGAGGCCGAGCGCGATCACCGCCAGGAGATAGGCGACGAAGACGAAAAGGTCTATGCCGGCAGTCACTCGGAGGCTGGCGTCAGCGTCGGAGCTTCCGCGGGCCACTCCTCACCCGCCATCGGATGACGCGGCAGCGCCGCGGGATCGAGCACCACGTGCCGGATGCGGGTGCGGCGGTGGGTGTAGGTCACATGGACCAACCCGTCGCGGGTCTGGATCACCGCCGGGTAGGAGTACTCCCCGTCCTGGTCCTCCAGCATCAGCGCCGCGTCCCAGGCGTTCCCGTCGTCCGAGAGCGCCACGTTGAGCCGGGAGCGGGAGCCGGCCCAGGCGCCGTCGATGCGTACCTTGTGGTTGTAGACGAGCAGTTGACGATGATCAGCCAGGGTCACCCCGTCCACGCCGGCGTCGGGGTTGAGCAGGCCGCTCGCGTAGACGGGGCCCCAGGTCAAACCCCGATCGGCGGAACGCGAGGCGGCGATTCGGCTCTGCTTGGAACGGAACAGCGCCAGAAGCTCGCCGTCACCCAGAGTCAGGATCGTCGGCTGGATGATCCAGAAGTCCTCGCCCGACGATGTTGTTCCGGCCAGACTCTCCGTCCGCGTCCACGTCTGCCCGGAATCGTCCGAACGCTCGAAGTGCGCCCTCCAGGCAGGAGGTTCCGGGGCGTCCTCGACGCTCGAGCCAGCCAGGAGCGAGCCGTCGGGAAGCGTGATCGGCTTGTTCTTGATCGGCCCCAGGATGCCGTCCGGAAGCCTGCGCGGTTCGCTCCACGTGCGCCCGTCGTCCACGGACTCCATGACCATCCCCCACCACTCAGGCGGACTCGGGCCGACCTTGTAGAACAGCAACAGCGGCGCGCCGTCCTGCGATGGCTGGTACAGCACCGGGTTCCAGGTCGGGTAGCGGCCGCCGTCAGGCTGAACACCGTTGGCTACTTCGACAAGAGGCGTCCAGCGGTCCCCCGCGACGCCGGCGCCCGACGCCGCGGCCCGACCGAGCCGGCTGAACCAGATGCCGACGTCCTCGTTGCGCTCGGCGGTGCCGCCGAACCAGGCCGCGACGAGGGCGCCCGACGCGGTCTCGGCGATCGTCGAGGCGTGGCACTCGGGGTGCGGCGCGTCGTCGAAGATGAACTCGGCGAGCACGACGCCGTCCTGAGCCGCCGCCGGGACCGCGACCAGCACGACGAGCGCTCCGGCCGCAGCGCCGGCCCGTAGCCACGAACTCGTCACGGCGCGTCCCCCGCGGCCCCGGCAAGCACAAGCTCCTCCGCCTGCCTCACGATCTCTCCCGCCCGCTCCAAGAGCTCCTCCCCGGTCGCACTGCTGATCGGGTGCTCGATCACCGCGAACCGATAGTCCGACGCGCCGCAGGCGTGGGCCATCAACTCGGCGCCGTCAACGAACGCCGACGTCATCACGCCGACCGCCGGCACCCCCTCGCGCTCGAACGTGACGGCGTCGTGCAGACTGCACGACGAGCAGCTCCCTCAATCGCCGACGCCGGTAATCACCAACCGCCGCCGAGCCAGACGGCGGACCAGTTCCGACTCCGCCGGAGCGCTGTAGTTCCCCTTCGTCGCCCGCTCGACCGAGGCCACGCTCCAGCGTTGCCGCAGCAGGGACTCCAGGTGGTCGAACAGCGGCTCGACCCCGGCCTTGCCGTTCGACAGCAGCGCGACATCGATGCCTCGGAAAGCGGCGAGCCGCGGCGCCGGCGTGAGCGGAGAAGGCGAACCCTCCCAGGACGGGTCGAGCACCTGCACGGCAGGGAGTCTAGCCGGCGGGCCGGCCTGGCTCCGGCGGGCCGGCCCCAGCACCACGGAGGAGGTAGACGGACTAGGCTCCGCAGTGTCCGTCTCCGTCATGCTCGACTCCAATCAACTCCTCCATCGTAGAGCAGAACGATGCTGACAATCACCCAGGTCGACGCGTTCACAAACAAGCCGTTCGGCGGCAACCCGGCCGCCGTCTGCCTTCTGCCCGAGCCGGCCGACGAATCGTGGATGCAGCATGTGGCGCGGGAAATGAACCTGTCGGAGACCGCCTTCCTGGTGCGTCGCCACGATGGCTCCTTCGATCTCCGCTGGTTCACGCCGACTGTCGAGATCGACCTCTGCGGCCACGGAACGCTGGCGAGCGCCCACGTACTGTGGGAGGACGGCTATCTCGAATCGACTGCGCAGGCGACCTTCCACACGCTCTCCGGCCCTTTGTCGGCCGTCCGGCGCGACGACTGGATCGAGATGGACTTCCCGGCTCAGCCGGACGAGCCGGCACCCGCGCCGGACGGACTCGCCGCCGCCCTCGGGGCGGAACCGGCCTACGTCGGCAGGAACCGCTTCGACTACATTGTGGAGCTCGACTCGGAAGCCGCCTTGCGAGCCCTGGCTCCGGACTTCAGACGCCTGCGGGACCTCGGCGTCCGGGGCGTGATCGTCACGACACGGTCAGAGAGCGCCGACCTGGACTTCGTGTCCCGCTTCTTCGCACCCAGCTCCGGCATCGACGAGGATCCGGTGACTGGCTCCGCCCACTGCTGTCTGGCACCGTACTGGCAACGCCGCCTCGATCGGGACACCTTCACCGCGTGGCAGGCTTCCGAGCGTGGAGGCGAGGTCCGCTGCGTTGTCCGCGGCGACCGCGTCCATCTGTGCGGTCAGGCCGTCACGGTCATGCGCGCGACACTGCTAGCGTGACCTCCACGAAGGAAGTTCACAGGCCATGAGGAGAGTCCGCTACTGCGTCGCCATGAGCCTGGACGGCTACATCGCCGGACCGAACGGCGAAGCGGACTGGATCGTCATCGATCCCGACTACGACTTCGCCGAACTGTACGGAGAGTTCGACACCTATCTCATCGGCCGCAAGACCTTCGAGAGCACCGGCGGACAGGACCAGGGTTCGATGCCTGGTGCGAGGACCTTCGTGTTTTCGCGCACCCTCCGGCAAGCCGACTACAGGAACGTCACGATCGTCGGCGACGACTGGAAGGAAGTGGTCCAGGCACTTCGCGAGGAAACCGGCAAGAAGGACATCTGGCTGTTCGGCGGCGGATCGCTGTTCGGCAGCCTTGCCGAGGCGGGCCTGGTCGACACGGTGGAAGTGGCCGTGATTCCGGTGGTCCTTGGCGGCGGCGTTCCGCTGATCGCCGAACCGGCGCCGCGGATCAGGCTCGAACTCGAAGCACAGGACATCTACAAGGAAACCGGCACAGTCGGCCTGGTGTACTCCGTGGAGCGTCCCTAGCTAGAACCGGTCCGCCTCCCAGAACGCGAACCGCTCCGGCGGCAGGCAGCGAGCGAGGATGTCGTCTTCGTTCGCCATTCCGAGCCGGCCGGCGAGCGCCTCGTCGTCCAGGCTGCGAACCATCCACGTAGCCGGAGGCCTTGCGCCCGGTGGCACTTCGTCCCAGGCCGGCCGGGTATCGATCCGTGCGCCGGCGGCCGCCAGCAGGCGTTCCAGAGCTACGTCGCGGATCAGGGGCAGCCGGACAGATTCGAGGTTTAGCCCGGCCAACGCGGCGGCCAACAGCTCGCACAAGGCATGGGCTCCATCAACTTCCCTGCCCCACTCCAGGACCCGCAGCAGGCCGTTGAAGTCGGCGACGCGCAGGTAGGCCGCTGCGTGAGTTCCACCGTCCGCGATCCAGATGTCCTCCTCCGGCGTACCGGCGAGCTGATAGCTGCCCCGCCAGTCCTTCGGGAAGCCACGGTCGACGATGCCGTCAAGCGGTGCTCCGCCGGCGCCTTCGGCGTAGAGGCGCCAGAGCCTCTCGACATCGTTTCGATCGCGCTCGGCGTCGTACCGGCGGATGTTCGGGGCTCCGGCTCGGGGGCCAGCCGGCCAATGCAGCGTACGCCAGCCGCGCGACCATGGCCGGTAGCCGTACTGTCCGTACCACCGCAGCCGTTCGGCCAGGAGGTACGAGAGCACCATCCCGCTCTCACCCATCGCGGCGATCGCCCGCTCGAGCAACGCGCCCGCCACTCCCCGGCGCCGGGCATCGGGCCGGGTGAAGACACTGCCGATGCCGCCCATGGGAAGCACCTCGCCGCCGATCCGCACCCGGCGCGGGAAGATCTGCACACAGGAGACGAGTTCGCCGCCCCGTTCCGCCACCCAGACGTTGCGCGGTTCGAACGCGGGATCCAGTTCGGTGTAGCGGCGGAAGAAGTCCCGGCCACTCTGGCCGTCGGGAAACGGCCAGCCGTCCAGGAGGTCGAGCAGGGACTCGATCTCGTCGACGCGAAGGACGCGGAGTCGGGTGCCGGCCATGCCGGCGACTCTGCCACGCGAGAGGCGCCTGCTTGACGACGGAACGAGACTTAGCCAGACTTAGCTAGGCCGAACTCTGGAGGGGAGAACGGATGAAGGTGAACATGCACGAAGCGAAATCACAACTCTCGCGCCTTGGCAAGCTGGCCTGGGAGGGCGAGGAGGTCGTCATCGCCAAGGCCGGAGAGCCGTACCTGCGGCTGGAGCCGTATCGCGGGAAGAAGCTGGAACCTCGCAAGCCGGGAGGTCTGGAAGGGAAGATCTGGATGGCGCCGGACTTCGACGAGCCGGCGGAGGATCTGTGGGAGTTGATGGTGAACTCGAAGATCTTCCCTGACGAGACCTGACGTTGGAGCGCCTGCTGCTCGATACGCACGCGTTCCTATGGTGGATCTCGGACGATTCGATCCTCCGAAGGGGAGCCCACGCGGCGATAGTCGACCCGCGCAACGAGATCTTCGTCAGTCCAATCACGGCCTGGGAAATCACGTTCAAGCGCCTCAGGGGGCTGATGGAGGCGCCCGACAACCTTGCCGCGATGGTCGACGAGAAGGGCTTCACGCATCTGCCGCTGACGTTCCATCACGCGGAGTTGGCAGCGCGCCTGCCGCGACACCACAAGGATCCGTTCGACCACTTCCTGATCGCCCAGGCTCAGGCCGAGGGGCTCACGGTCGTCACGCGCAACGCGCACTTCCCGCTTTACGGCATCCGAACCCTGCGCGCCTGACGCCCCGGCAAGTAGGCTTGCGCGCGTGAGCCAACACATCCTGGCGCTGCCGGGACTCCTTCTCCTGCCACTCGCCCTGGCGGCCCAGACCGAACTGCCGGTCCGCGTCGAGCCCTTCCTGCAGCAGGTCGCTGACTACGAGCTTCCCGCCGCCGCCGGCAGCGCCGACTCGACCAGGCCTGCGCCGGCCCCCGCTCGAACCGCGGACGCCCCCGGCGACGTCCGCGAGATCATCACGGATGCCGCGATCCGGATCGCCGCCGCCTCGTCCACAGGCCTCTACCTAAAGGACGGTTCCGACACGGTCTGGCGGCGCCTGTTGCCGCGCGACGGCGACCGGAGCTGGGCGCCGGTCGACGTCCGTGCCGTGGAGTTCGACTACGACGGCCAGCTGTGGTTCGCCTCGCCCCAGGGCCTGGGCGCCCTCGACGAGTTGACCGGCGCCTGGAGCCTCTACGACCGTCACGACGGCCTGCCCTGGAACGACTTCACGAGTCTCGCCGCCGCTCCCGACGGCTCGATCTGGGCGGGCACGACCCGTGGGCTGGTCCATCTGATCCCCGGCGCTTCACCGGAGGATCCGCCACGCTGGCAGTACCGCCAGGGTCGCCGCTGGCTGCCCCACGACCATGTGCTGGCGGTCGAAGTCGACCGGGACGGCACGGTGCGGGTCGAGACCCCCGCCGGGCCCGGCGCAATTCAAATGCGTCCGACGACCCTGCGACAGAAGGCGGAACGCTTCCACCAGGCGATCGACCGCTTCCACCGGCGCACACCGTACGGCTACGTCCTGGGCGTTGCCCTCGAACGCCCCGGCGACACTTCGGAATTCCGCCAGTCCGACAGCGACAACGACGGCCTCTGGACCTCGATGTACGGTGCCGCCGAGTGCTTCCGTTGGGCCGTCACCGGCGAGCCGGAAGCACGCGAGAACGCCCGCAGGGCCTTCGAGGCGCTGCGCTTCCTGCAACTCGTGACCCAGGGCGGCACGCCTCCGGCCGAACCCGGCTTCGTCGCCCGCACGATCCTGCCGGCCGACGGCCCGGACCCGAACGCCGGCCGGGTCGAGAGCGACCGCCGCTTCCGCGAGGAGCGGGACGGCCTGTGGAAGGTGATCGACCCGCGCTGGCCGACGAGCGCCGACGGCCAGTGGTACTGGAAGAGCGACACGAGCTCCGACGAGCTGGACGGTCACTTCTTCTTCTACGGCCTGTACCACGACCTGGTCGCGGACAGCGACGCCGAACGCGCCGAGGTCCGTGAGACGGTGCTCGCGATCGTCGACCACCTGGTCGACCACGGCGGCGGCCTCGTCGACCACGACGGCCAGCGCACGCGCTGGGCGGTGTTCGGCCCCGAGCAACTGAACGACGACCAGGACTGGTGGGAGGAGCGGGGGCTCAACTCGCTCTCCTACCTGACCTACCTGCGGATCGCGGAGCACATGGCAAACGAGGCCGATCGCAAGGCTCGGTACCGGGACAAGGCTCGCTCCCTGATCGAGGACCACGCCTACCTGGCCAACCTGCGCAACCCCAAGGTCCAGAGCGGTCCGGGGACCGGCAACCAGTCGGACGACGAGATGGCCTTCATGAACTACTACCACCTGATGAAGTACGAGGAGGACGAGGCCGTGCGAAACGTCGTCGCCCACTCGCTGCGCCAGTACTGGAAGGTCCTGCAACCCGAGCGGAACCCGCTGTTCGACTTCATCCACGCCGCCGCCATCGACGGCAATGGCTACCGCGACGCCTTCGACGACGAGACCTACAGCCGCACCGACTACCCGCTCGACGACGCGGTCGAGAGCCTCGTCCTCTATCCCCTCGACCGCTTCGATTGGGCACTGTCGAACAGCCACCGCCTCGACATCGTGTTGCTGCGCGACCAGCAAGAGCGCCGCGGCGTACGCGGCCACCTGCTGAACGGCCGCGTGCTGCCGATCGACGAGCGCTTTGTCAACCACTGGAACCACGACCCGTGGCGACTCGACCACGGAGGCCAGGGCCGCTATCTGGCCGACGGCGCGAGTTTCCTGCTGCCGTACTACTTCGGCCTCCACCACGGCCTGATCGAGGAGATCGGCAGCGCGGGGGGCACGGAGGCCGCGGAGTGAAGACCGGCGAGGCCACCGCGCCTCGCGTCGCGCTTCAGCTCTACACCCTGCGCCGCCAGGCGCAGGAGAACCTCGAAACAGCTTTGGACCAGGCCGCCGACGCTGGCTACCGCGAGATCGAGTGGTTCGGCGGCCTCTGGAACCGCACGACCACCGAATTGAGGCGACTCCTCGCCGAACGCCGGCTCTCCCTCGCCGCGGCCCATGTGCCCCTGGCCGAACTCGAGGCGGACCCGTCCTCGGTGATGGAGACCTTCCGCGAACTCGATTGCGAAGTCCTGGCCTGCCCCTGGCTCGACGAAGACCAACGGGGAGACGGCGGCCACGCGCACTACGTGGAGCTCGGTGAGCGGCTCGATCTGCTGAGCTACCGGTTCCGCGCCGGCGGCTTTCGCTTCGCGTACCACAACCACGAGTTCGAGCTGCTGCCCTTCGACGACGGCTCACCGAGGCGCCTCGGCGTGGACGGCCTGCGCGCGCTCGTCTCCTGTCGCTCACACGACGGCTGGGGGCTGGAACTCGATATCTACTGGGCCGCCTTCGCGGGGCACGACCCGGTGTCCCTCATCGACGAACTGGGCGACCGCGTCCACATCCTGCACCTGAAGGACGGGCTATTGCCCGGCTCGGCCTGCGAGCGCGAGCCGGGGCGAGCCACCGCCGAACGCTGGTTCCGGCCGCTGGGCGCCGGCGACGTCGATGTGGCCGGCTGCGTCGAGGCGGCGCTCGACGCCGGCGTGCGCCTGTTCGTCGTCGAGCAGGACGAGACCGAGGAGGCGGAGGGTTCTCCCGCCGATGACGCGGCAGCGAGCCTGGTCCATCTCCGCACGGCGACTGCTCTCGGCCCGGGCCTGGCAGCAGGAGACGCCCCATGAGTTGGGGTCTCTCCGGACTCGACACCGCGATCGTCCTCGTCTACCTGGCGGGCATCCTGGTCATCGGGACCACGTTCAGTCGCTACGTGAAGACCAGCGGCGACTTCCTGCTCGCCGGCCGCGCGTTGCCGTTCTGGGCCATCGGCATGTCGATCGTGGTCAGCGACATCGGCGCCACGGACTTCATCGCCGTCGCCGGCGGGACGTACCGCTACGGCCTCGCCCAGGCCAACTTCGACTGGCTCGGCTCGATGCCGGCGCTCCTGATCGCCGCCTTCCTGATCGTCCCGTTCTACTGGCGAAGCGGCGTTTACACCGTGCCGGAGTTCCTGGGCCGGCGCTACGGCAGCGGCGTGCGCAGCTTCCTCGCCCTGGCCTGGGGCGTCATCCTGGTGCTGAACCTCGGGATCATGATCCACGCCACCGCGCTGCTCATGCGGACCGTGCTGGGTTGGGATCCACAGTTCTCCATCTGGATCACCACGGCGATCGTCGGCATCTACACGATCAGCGGCGGTCTGGCCGCGGTCGTGATGACCGACGTGCTCCAGCTCATCATCATGTTCGTGGGCGGCGCCGCTCTGGTCGCGCGCGCGCTCTACGAGGTCGGCGGACTGGCGGCGCTGCGTGACGGCGTCCTCAACCAGGGACCAGCGTACGCCGATCACTTCTCGCTCTACCTGCCGCACGACACGGCGACTCCCTTCCCCTGGACCGGGATCGTCCTCGGCCTCGGGATCGTGCTCTCCATCGCCTACTACACCGGCAACCAGACGATGGTGCAGCGGGCCCTCGGCGCCCGCAGCGAGTGGGACGCGAAGGCCGGCGTGCTGCTGGCCGGCTTTCTCAAACTGTTCATCCCGTTGCTCGTCGCGCTGCCGGGGCTGGCCGCGATCCTGATCGTCCCCGATCTCGCGAACGCCGACGAGGCGGTGCCGAGCCTGATCGCCCAGTTGCTGCCGCCGGGCCTGCGGGGTCTGATGTTCGCGGCCTTCCTGGCGGCGCTGATGTCGAGCGTCGACTCGAACCTGAACTCGGCGACGACCCTCTGGAGCCGCGACCTGCTCGGGCGACTCCGGCGGCGCCTGGGCCGCAGGGAGCTCGGGACCGCCGCCGAACTCCGCTTCGGCCGCATCCTGTCGGCTGTGCTCCTGCTCGTCGCCGCGTTCATCGCGCCGGAGATCGAGCAACGCTTCAGCAACATCTACAACGCGATCCAGACAATCTTCTCCCTGATCCAGGGGCCGACTCTCGCCGTGCTTCTGCTCGGCATCCTCTGGCGCGGCGCGAACCGCTACGGCGGCGCCGCCGGTCTGACCCTGGGCGTCGGTCTCTGTCTGCTGCTCAACAGCCCGGCGATGGACGGCCTGTTCCCGTCCGAGGAGCCGTTCCTCTTCGTCGCCTGGTGGTCCTTCGTGTTCACCCTCGCCGTGACCTGGATCGTCAGCCGGCTGACGCCGCCCGAACCGCCGGAACGCCTGCGCGGCCTGGTCTGGGGCGAGGTGAGGAACGACGAAGCGGTCCAGGCGGCGCTGCAGAGCCGGGTCGCCCGGCTCCAGGAAGAGGGCGACGCCCGATGAGAACAATCCTCGAGTTCGTCCTCGGACCGATCAACGCCGCGATGGGCGCGCTGCCTCTCTGGAGCGCGCGCGTCGCCGTCGCCTTGCTGCTCATCCTGCCGGCGGTCGCCGTCTGGCGGCTCGGCCGCGACTGGGTGCTCCGCGGCGCGCCCGACCGCGCGAAGTGGCGCGATCTGAGAATCTGGGCCGCGCTGTTCATCGTCCCGTACCTTGTGATCTACCTGCTGCTGGCCTAGACGGACCGCTCCCGAGCACGCCATGACCACGGACCACACCAGCCGCGACCGCTCCACCGCCCGCATTCTCGGCGTGTTCCTGGCGGTGCTGTCGATACCGGTTCTCATCGGAGGTTTCTCGGCGGCCGAGACGATCGACCTCGCCTTGAGCACCGCCGCCGGCGCCGCCCTGCTGCTGGCGGCCGCGGTCCTGATGATCTTTGGTAGCCGCGGCGGATCGAAACAGACGGACGAGCACTGAGAAGTGCTCACGACTTGTGGCAGCCGCGGCCGTTCGAAGCAGGCCGGGAAACGCTGAACGAGCCACCACAGCCCCCACCGGCGATCACGCCGAAGATCGCCGAAGACGAGGCGCGCAGGTTGCTCTCGGCCGGGCGGCTGCGCCGACTCCGGAGCGGCCGGCGGCTGGCCCTGGAACTCCTCCACCTGCCCCACTGGCTCGTCGTGTACGAGACGCTGGAGGCAGCCGCGGACAGGCACCCGGCCGGCAGCGGCGCCGAGCCGGGCGCGCAGCTCGCCGTCCTCGTCTGCCGGCTCAGCGGCCAGGCCGCTCACATCCGGCTGGACGGTCTCGAAGTCGCTCCGGGACCACCAACCCTTCCGCCGGCGCTCCAACCCGCCGAGGCGGAAGAGCGCGCCGCCGACTTCGCCGGTCGCGTCCTGCTGATGGCGGCTCGCGGCAAGCGCCGCCGCGAACGCGGCAGGTTGCTTCGCTCCGAACCGTGCGCCTATCCGTACTGGGTCGAGTACGTGAAGCGACGAAGCAAGGTCGACTTCCGCGCCCTGGACGCGGTATCCGGCAAGCGAGCCGGCGCCGCCGTCCGGAGCGCTATCGCCCAGGGGATCGCGGCAGGCTCCTAGCCGGGCGCTAGACTTCGCCCTTCCCAAACGAGGAGACCCGAATGGCTGACGCTCTGGAGACGCCGACAATGATCCGTGGACCGCTCCGGTCCCCGAAACAGATGCTCGCCGAGCAGGAGTACGGCGGACACATGTCCATCCACGACGACTCGACGGCCGAGAAGATGGGGTTCCAGGCCGGCGGGCCGATCGAGGGTCCCACCCACTTCAGCCAGTTCGTGCCCCTGCTCCACGACCTGTGGGGGCAGGAGTGGTTCGAGACCGGTTGTCTGAGCGCCCACTACCGGAACATGGTCGTCGAGGGCGAGCAGGTGCGCGCGCTCGTCGAACAGCCGGCGGACGGCCAGACCCAGGTCCGCATCCGCGCCGAGAAGGCGGACGGCACGGAGGTGCTGATCGGCACCGCCTCCGTCCGCGGAGACGTCGAATCGACCGAGATCGCTACTCGGATCGCCCGCCTGAGACCGCCGGGGCCCCTGGTCGTCCTCCGCGATCTCGAAGTGGGGATGAAGGGCAAGGGACTCGAGGAAGTGCGGATGGACTTCGACCAGCACATGGGCAGCCTCTATCCCTTCAGCCTGAACCAGAAGCTCGACAGGATCACCGAGCCGTCGCCCTGGTACACGGAGGAAGAGGGCGCCTCCTCGCCCTGGGGCCGCGCGATCATCCCGCTGGAAATGGTCAGTGTCCTCGCCGGCTACTCAAATCGCAAGGCCGGCTTCCCCACCCGGGGACCGGCCCTAGGCCTGTTCGCCGGCCAGCAGATCCGGATGATCGACGGTCCCCTGTTCGTCGGCCAGGACTACCTGCTGGAGCGCGAGATCGTCGCCTTGAGCGAGAGCCGGCGCACCGAGTCGAACTGGGTCAGAACGACCTTCCTGGACGCCGAAACGAAGGAGCCCAAGGCCGAGATGATCCTGAACAACGCGACGCTCAAGCACTCTTTCGAGGGCTACGAGGAAGAACGGGCGGCGATGGAACGGGCGGCGACGGCATGAACGACATGCGCGAGAAGGCCGCGGAGCCGATCCACGGCCAGATGACCTACGATGAGTCGGTCGCCCACCTGACCGCCCCGGGCGCCGACTGGGAACTGGTAACCGAGACGGTACGCGGGGTCGAGTACCAGGTGTTCAAGAACCTGCCCGCGACGCTCCGCGACGTCTACCAGCAGGCCTGTCAGGACCACGGCGACAAGGACTTTCTCGTCTTCCAGGACACACGGCTCACCTACGCCGAGGCATACGAGCGGGTGGCCGCCCTCACCCACCAGTTGATCCACCGCTACGGCGTGAAGAAGGGCGACCGGGTGGCGATCGGCATGCGGAACTACCCAGAGTGGGTCATCGCCTTCATGGCGATCACGTCGTCGGGCGCCATCTCCGTGTCGCTGAACGGCTGGTGGTCGGGCGAGGAACTGGAGTACGGCTTCAAGGACTCCGGCGCCAGACTCGCCATCTTCGACCAGCAGCGCTACGAGCGCGTAGCGAGCAAGCTGCCTGAACTCGGCGTGAAGAGCATCGGCGTACGCTGGGAAGACGAGTTGCCCGAAGGGGTCGACGACTTCGACGAGGTATGGCGGGCGGCCTCCGGCCGACCGATGCCCGATGTCGACCTCGGCCCGCACGACGACGTGACGATCCTGTTCACGTCCGGCACGACCGGCTTCCCGAAGGGCGCCGTCTCGACCCACCGGGGAGTCCTCAGCGGCATCGGCAGTTGGGGCTTCTACGGCGCCCAGAGGATCGCGATGGGCCTGCTCGAGGAACCGGAGGAGAACCCCGAGTTCCAGCCCTCGATCCTCATGCCTCTGCCGCTCTTCCACGTCAGCGGCAGCCACGCCGGCCTGCTCGCGTCCTTCGGGGTCGGCCGCAAGATCGTGATGATGTACAAGTGGAACCCCGAACTCGGCCTGGAGCTGATCGAACGCGAGCGCGTCACCTCGTTCAACGGCGTGCCGACGATGACCTGGGAGATGCTCCAGTCGCCGTCGCTCAACGAGCGCGACCTGCGCAGTCTCATCGCCGTGTCGGGCGGCGGCGCGCCGATCCCGGGCGGCATGGTCGACCGCCTGCAGGCCCTGATGCCGGACAAGCACTGGTCTTTCGGCTGGGGGATGACCGAGACGAACGCCGGCGGCGCCGGCAACACGGACGAGGGCCTGGTCGAGAAACCCGACAGTTGCGGCAAGCCCTGCCCGATCGTCGAACTGAAGATCATCGACGACGACGGCACCGAGTTGCCGACCGGCGAGCAGGGCGAGCTGATCATGAAGTCCTCGATGAACATCCGCGGCTACTGGAACCGCCCCGAGGCAACCGCGGAGACGATCCAGGACGGCTGGCTCCGCACCGGCGACATCGCCGAGATCGACGAGGACGGCTTCCTCTACATCCGCGACCGCAAGAAGGACATGGTGCTGCGCGGCGGCGAGAACATCTACTGCGCCGAGATCGAGCGCGTCGTCTACCAGCACCCCGCCGTCTACGAGGCCGCCGCCTTCGGCGTCCCGGACGACCGGCTCGGCGAGGAGTTGGCCGTGGTCGTCGTACCGAAGGACGACGCCGACCTCGAACCCGCGGATGTGCGGGCCCACGTCGGCGAGCATCTCGCCAGGTTCAAGGTGCCTCGCTATGTCTGGCTCCAGGACGAGCAGTTGCCGCGCGGCGCCACCGAGAAGATCCACAAGGGCACCCTGCGTGATCAGATGCTGCGAGAAGCCCCGGAATTCAGCTAGCTCCACCCGCTCACGGGTACCGTTGAGATGACCACTGACGAAGTCCGGATCGAACAGGGCGACCCCGCCGATCCCGCGTTCGCGCGGCTGCACGAGGCGCTCGACCACGAACTCGGCGAGCTCTACCCGGCGGACAGCATCTACAGCGTCGAACCGGACAAGCTGGACGCCCCCGGTTGCTGCCTGCTCCTCGGCCGGACCGCCGACGGCGAGGCCGTCGCCTGCGGAGCGCTCCGCCGCCTGAGCGACGACCAGGCGGAAATCAAGCGGATGTACGTAGTTCCGGAGTACCGCGGCAAGGCGCTGGGCCGGCGCATCCTCGAGGGCCTTGAAGCGCGGGCCGCCGCCTTCGGCTACAGCTCGCTGCGCCTCGAGACCGGCGAGCGCCAGCCGGCCGCGATCGGTCTGTACCGATCGTTCGGCTACGTCCAGATCCCCTGTTACAACGAGTACGCCTACGACCCGCACAGCCTCTGCTTCGAGAAGAACCTCGAAGCAGAGCGGCACAGCTAGCATCACTCGCGATGACACGTTCTCCAGGCCAGGAACCGGCTGAGACCTTCGGCCGCCGACGGGTGCTGAAGGTGATCGGCGGCGCCGCCGCGCTGCCGCTGCTGCCCGAGGAACTGTTCGCGAATGCCCATCTCGCCCATGTCCACCTGCACCAGCAGAAGCCCGCCGGTGAGCCCGCCCCGCTCACTGTCCTGACAGAACACCAGGCCAGGACGCTCAACGCGATCGCCGAGCGCATCCTGCCGACCACGGACACGCCCGGCGCCGGCGACGCGGAGATTCCCGGTTTCGTCGACCGGCTGCTGGCGGGCTGGCTGCCGGACGCAGCGCGGGACCACCTGCTGGCCGAAATCGACTCCTTCGATGCCCGAGCCAGGGAGAAGGGCGGTCCGTTCGTCGATCTTTCCGACACCGAAAAGGACGAGCTCCTGAATGAGGCGCAGGACGAAGCTCTCGCGGAGCGCGACGGCGCCGGCTTCTCCCGCAACCCGAACCGGCTCCACGAGCAGCCGTTCTTCGACCTGGTCAAGTGGCTCACGCTCTTCGGCTACTACACGTCCGAGGCCGGCATGAAGTCGGAGCTCGGCTACCGCATCGTCCCCGGACGCTGGGATCCCTGCGTCGACATCGAGGACGCCTGACCCTCCGGGAACCCTAGACAATGGTCCAGATCATCGAGCGCAAGACCTGGGACGCGATCGTCATCGGCTCCGGTGTCACCGGCGGCTGGGCGGCGAAGGAGTTGACCGAGAAAGGCCTGGAGACGCTCGTGCTGGAGGCCGGTCCGCCGGTCGTCCCCGAACGCGACTACAGCGAGCACACGCCACCCTGGCAGATGCCGTACCGGGGGCTGCGGGACCGCAAGCACCAGGCCGAGCGGCAGCCGGTCCAGAGCCGCGCCGCCGCCTGCGACGAGTGGTCGGGCAAGTTCTTCGTCGACGACATCGACAACCCCTACTCGATCGGCGAGAACAGCCAGGAGTTCCTCTGGATTCGCGCCCGGGTGGTCGGCGGGCGTTCCTTGCTGTGGGGCCGGCAGAGCTACCGCTGGAGCGACCTGGACTTCGGCGCCAACGCCCGCGACGGCTACGGCACGGACTGGCCGATCCGCTACCGGGACCTCGCACCGTGGTACGACCACGTGGAGTCCTTCGTCGGCATCGCGGGCCAGCCCGAGAACATGCCGCAGCTTCCGGACGGGCAGTTCCTGCCTCCCATTGCCCAGAGCTGCATGGAGGAAAAAGTCCGGGAAGGCCTCGACCGCGCCTTCGGCGGCGCCCGCCGGTTCACGCCGGCCCGGGTCGCCGTGCTCACCAAGCACCACCTCGGCCGCCGCGCCTGCCACTACTGCGGCATCTGCCGCCGCGGCTGCATCAGCCGGTCGTACTTCTCCAGCCTGAACGCGACGCTGCCGGCGGCCGAAGAGACCGGCCGGCTGACCGTGCGCCCCAACAGCGTCGTCCGCAACCTGGTCTACGACGAGCAGACGGACCGGGTAAGCGGCGTCCACCTGATCGACGCCGAGTCGAACGAGTCGATCGAGGTGCGCGGCCGCATCGTCTTCCTCTGCGCGTCCACGATCGAGTCGGCGCGCATCCTGCTGAACTCGGCGACGCCGCGGTTCGCGGAAGGCCTCGCGAACTCGAGCGGCCAGGTCGGCCGCAACCTGATGGATCACATCTTCCAGGTCGGCGCGAACGGGAACCTGGAGGGCCTGGAAGACAAGACGACGTTCGGCAGGCGGCCCAACTCCTGCTATCTGCCGCGCTTCGTCAACCTCGACGGCGACCGCGCCGAAGCGACGCGCGAGAAGGACTTCCTGCGCGGCTTCGGCTACCAGTGCGGCGCCCGTCGCGGGACCCTGTGGCAGGGCGGCATCGGCCAGCCGGGCTTCGGCGCCGACTACAAGGCGAGCCTGCGCGGGCTCGCGCCCTGGCGGCTCAACTTCACAGGTTTCGGCGAGAACCTGCCCAACCCCGACAACCGCGTCACGATCGATCCGGAGCTCGATGACCGCTGGGGCATCCCGGCCGCCCGGATCACGATGAGCTACGGCGAGAACGAAGAGGCGATGCGCGAGGCCATCCAGACCCGCGCCGCCGAGATGCTCGAAGCGCTCGGTGCGAAGAACATCCGCACCTTCAACCGGAACTCCCTGCCCGGCTTCGCGATCCACGAGATGGGCACGGCGCGGATGGGGCGGGATCCCGAGACGTCCGTCCTCAACGGCTGGTGCCAGTCCTGGGACGTGCCGAACCTGTTCGTCACCGACGGCGCGGCGATGGCGTCGTCCGCGTGCCAGAACCCGAGCCTGACCTACATGGCGCTCACCGCGCGCGCCTGCGACTACGCCGTGCGCCAGATGCGTCGGCTGGAACTCTGATCGGCCAGTCCCAGACGCGCTCCGCGCCACTCGGGGATCTATGATTCGGACTGAACTGAAGGGAGAGGAGCCATTCCCATGCGCCCGAACCACCGACTCATCCTGACCAGTCTCATGGCCGTCGCCCTGGCCGCCGCCCTCGCCGGCTGCGGCGATGCCGGGGACGCGGATGCCGACGCTCCGGCCGCCGCCGTCATCGAGACCGACACCCACCGCTTCGAGGAAGTGGCTTCCGGCGTCTACTTCATTCTCGGCACGGGAACGATCTTCGTTCAGAGCAACGCGATGCTCGTACTGAGCGACGAAGACGCCCTGGTCGTCGACTCCCACGTCACGCCGGCGGCGGCCCGCGCCCTGCTCAGCTCGATCGCGGAGGTCACGGACAAGCCGGTGACCCACCTGATCAACACGCACTACCACTTCGACCACGCGCACGGGAACCAGGTCTTTCCCGAGGACGTGGCGATCGTCGGCCACGAGTTCACCCGCGAGATGCTGATGAGCGACGTGCTCCAGCAGGGGACCTACCTGAACTTCTCCGGCGCCATCCCCGACCAGATCGCAGCGATGAAGGAGGAAGCCGGTGCGCTCGAGGACGGAGAGGCCAAGGAAGCACTGATGGACCAGATCGCCGTCCAGGAAGCCCACTACGTCGCCCTTGCCGAGACGGAGCCGACGCCGCCGAACGTGACGCTGACCAACAGGATGACGATCCACCGCACCTGGGAAGGCCAGCACCGGCCCATCGAACTGCTACACCTCGGTCGCGGCCACACCGGCGGCGACGTGGTCGTACTGCTGCCCAACGAACGGGTCGTGTTCACCGGCGACCTGGTGCTGCCGGGCGGCAGCGCCTACATCGGCGACGGCTACGTCAACGAATGGCTCGACACGCTGGACCGCTTCCAGGAGCTCGAGTTCGATCTCGTCCTCCCCGGACACGGCCCCACGTTCAGCGACGTGTCGACTCAACTCGGCCTCCTGCGGGACATGCTGAGCAGCTTCTGGAACCAGGCGGTCGCGGCTCGCGACCAGGGTCTGAGCGCCGAAGAGGCGATCGCGTCCATCGAGTGGCAGGGCTTCCTGGCCACCGCTCCGGACCCGATCAAGATCCAGTGCGTGGAGCGCGCCTGGGCCGTGATGGACGAAGCCGGAGGCGGCGAAAACACCGACTCCGCGTAGGCCGGGCGCCGCCGCGAAGAGGGCCTCCGTGTCGCTAAGTTCCGCATTTTGTGGTATTTACAAAGAAACGCCGTTAGCATCCGGTTATGGAACAGCAGCACGTTGCCCCTCTCTCGGTAGGCCTCGACGCGCTCGGGCGCGCGGTGGAGCGGGCGAGCGGCTGGCTGCTGGAGCGTTACGGCGAAGAGGTCGAGTGGGCGATCGAGGACCAGTTCCTGATCGGCCTGGACGACCAGGAGCGCATCGACCTCGAAGAGCAGCTACAGGCGCGCAGCGGCCGCGACCAGGCCATCTTCTTCGCCAACGCGATGAGCTGCCTGCTCGCCCAGGGGCGCTTCGAGCCGGACGCGGACGAGGGCGACTGCCGCTCATTCAGCTTCGCCGACAAGCTGCTCGGGCCGGGCGGGCTGCTGCTGGAAGTGACGGAGCGACGCTGGCTGGAGGCCCTGGTCGGCAGCCCGCTGCAGCTCTACCGCATCGGTCCCGAGAACGGCCGGATCGCACTGGAAGAGGTGACCAGCCGCCTGCAGGTTCTGGTGGAGCCACATCCGGCCATGGAACCCCTGGAGGCCGGCGACCTCGTCGGCACGCGGGTCATCACGCTGGACGGCGAAGAGACCGGACGAGTCTGCGGAATCTTCGGCTTCCCGTCCGGCGCCGCCGAACGGGGACTCGTCGAGCTGGTGGAAACCGCCGCGACGTACCCCCGAAGCAGCCGGGGCGAGATCCTCGGAATCGCCGAGGTGGTCGCCACCGCCTGGCTGCGCTCCTTCCTGCCGGATGGGTCGACGCGCGGACCCCAGGCCGTGGTGGATGGCGGGGCCGACGGCCAGGGCAGGCGCCGTATCCTGCAGTGGCCGGTTTCCGGCGACTGAGCGAAGGCCTTCCCACCGACGCGGGACCCAGGCGGTGGACACGCCTGCCCGCCAGCGTGACCGTCTCCCTGTGCGGACTCCTCGCGGGAATCTCGTCCGCGGCTGCCCAGACCCCACCGGGCGACGTGGCCACCGGTCCGGTCGCGATTCGCACCTACCAACTGCTGACGCCACGGGCCCTGGCAGGCAGCGGTCTCAAGCCGGAGGTCGAGGTCCGGATCGAGATCGACGCGACCGGCGCCGTCGCACAGGTCGACGTCCTGGCGATCGATCCGCCGTCGGAATTCGACGATCTGCTCCGCGCTCACGTAGAGCGCAGTCTCTCGATCTGGCGTTACGGCCCCGCCCGGGACAGCGCCGGCAACGCCGTGCCGGCCACGCTCTCATGGAGCATGAAGTTCGAGAGCCCCGAGGCGCGACGTCGAAGCGAGTCTGAAGGACGTCGCTTCGACCCGCAGCTCGACGTGCTGGTCTCCGCCGGCGTCCTGCCACGGCCCAGGGAGCGACCCTCCCTCGAAGAGCGAGCCCGCGTCCTGGGGCAGTACGTCGAGGTCGCGGAGAAGTACATCCAGCGCGACCACCGAAGGCACGAGGAGACGCAGAGGTTCATCGTGGTCAGCGACGCGGAGGAGGAATCGACGGTCGAAACCCTGGCCGGCAACATGGAAGCCGCGTTCGAGATCTTCCACGGCATCTTCGACCCGCACATCGAACCGATGCCGGATGACTCGAAGATCGTCGTCTATCTCTACCGAAGCCAGGAGGACCTCAAGCAACTCCAGGAAGAGATGGGAGGGCGGCTCCCCGGAGGCGGCTTCTACCGTTCACCCGGGTTCCTGGCCTTTCACCAGGAGATCCGGTTCTTCGACCAGCTCCTCCGCACCATGCTCCACGAGGCGTTCCACGCTTACAGCGACAGCCATCTGACCGCGCCCGGCAGGTACCTGCCACGGTGGGCCGAGGAGGGTCTGGCGGAGTACTTCGGCAACTCGGAGATCGACAGAGGGCGCCTCGTTCCCGGCCAGACGAGCCGCGGCATCTACGCCGTCGCCCACGGCAGAAGCGGGCCCCGGAGACTGACGAGCGGGTCGAGGTGGGACCTGGAGGAAGCGAGATCCTCCCTGCGGACGCGCGAGGCTCCCACGATCTCCCAACTCCTCGACGCAACCGCGGACACCTTCTACGGCGAGCGCTACAGGAACTACTACGGCTTCTCCTGGTTGCTGACTCACTTCCTGCAGCAAGGCAGGGAGGCATGGAACACGAGGCAGCCGTTCGGCGAGATGCTGCTCTACCTGGCGGAGGGCTACTCCGGCAAGGACGCGCTCGCCGCCGCGTACAGGACGACCCCTGAAGGGTTGCAGGCCGAGTTCGAGCGCTACGTCCGCGGGCTCTGAGACGGCCCGTTACCTCTCCCTGGCCCTTCCCCTCGCCCCCAACCCGCCATACGCCGCCTGGTGGCGGGCCGCGTCTTCTTCGCGGCCCAGCAAGCGGTAGCAAACCCAGAGTTCGTAGTGGACGTGACGCCGCTCCGGATCGAGTTCCAGCGTGCGCAGGAACCGCGGCACAGCGTCCTCCCAGCGCTCCAGGTTCATGAGCGCCATGCCGCTGAAGAAGAAGGAATCCGCCCGCTGATCGTTCAACGCGGCGGCCCGGTCGAGCGCCGGCCACGCCTCGTCCCAACGCTCGGCTCGATACGCGGCGAATCCCAGGTTGTACCAAACCGCTTCCACGTGCCCCAGCTCCCCGGTGGCCCGTTTCAGCAGCTCGATGGCGCGATCGTAGTTGCCCGCACTCAACTGGTTCGCGCCTTCGTTCACCAGCGACTGAGGATCGCTGACGTCCTGCCACCGATCCGCGAGCGCCTGCTGATGCGCGGCCCGCTCGGCCGCCGTTCCGTACAGGTGAACCAGCGCTCCCTTCGCTTCCACGCTGGCCCAGCTCCCCGCCGGGGCGCGTTCCTCGACTAGACGGAAGAGCTTCTCCGCCTCCTCCGAGCGACCGGCATCACGGAGGTTCCAGGCGGCCGCAAGCACTTCCGCGGCGTAGTCATTGCTGGCCAAAGCGTCTTCGCGATCGATCTCGTCGGCCAGGAGTTCGAGCTGCCGGTTCGCTTCGTCCACGCGTCCCGCGCGAGCCAGCGTTCGCGCGTACTGCGAACGGACCGACGCGCCGCCATCCTCCACCATCTCGCCGAGGAGATCGGCGGCCGTTGCCCACTGCCGCTGGACGTTCAGAAGCCGTACCAGCGCCCAGGCAACCTCTTCGCTCTCCGGCTCCAGGTCGCGGAGACCCATCAGCGTCGCCGTCGCTTCCGCACGGCGATTCAGGCGCTGCTCGAGTAGCGCTTTCAGGCGCAGGAACCTGCGCCGGTCGGCGCCCTCCTGACCCAATCGCCGTTCGACCAACCCCAGCGCCGCGAGCAGTACGGACTGACCCGTGTCCTCGCCGCGAGCGATGTACTCCAGAACCCCGGGAGGAGGCGCACTGTTCAGATCGTCGAAGGCCGCGATCAGATCGCGCCGGTACTCCTGGACCTCGTCTTCCGGGAGGGGTTCGCGGCGGTGGACCCGCAGCAGGGCGGTCAGGGCGGCGACCGGCTCGTTGCATTCCGCTCGGGCCCTCTTCAGCCAGGCCACCTGTTCCGCGGGTCGTGACTGGAGTTCCAGCACCCGGGCGCGCCGCATCATGCGCAGACATTCGGCGTCGGGCAGCGCGCCGCCCTCGCCCCCCGCGGGCTGAGCGGACGCTGGCGCGGGCAGCATCGCCAGCAAAGCGATCGGCAACAGAGGACGCTTCGAAGCGCCGCGGCGCCGCGACCGTTCACCCGTCACGATCGAACCCCGCTCCTCAGGCGCTCTCCACCGCGGCCGCCATCCGCTCCACGATCTGCTCGAGGATGGCGCGCGAGGTCGCGAAGTTGAGCCGCGTGCAGTGCTCAAAGCCGTGCGCCGAGTCCGGTGGGCCGAACTCTGCCCCGTTGTTGAGCGCCACCTGCGCCCGCTTGAGGAAGAACCGGGACGCCGGCATCGGCAAGTCGAGCCCCCGGCAGTCAAGCCAGTAGAGATAGGTTGCCTCCTGGGGTCCATGCACGACTCCGGGCAGGCGACGGTTCACGAAGTCGGTCAGGAACGCTCGGTTCGCGTCGAGGTAGGCAACGGTTTCCTGGAGCCACGGCCCGCCATCGCGCCACGCCGCGCGCGCCGCCTCCACGCCGAGGATTCCGGGATGCGCCAGGACGAAGTGCGGCAGTTCGTCGAACCGCTTCTTCAGCTTCTCGCTGCCAAAGACAAGCAGCGCGAGTTCCAGCCCGGCGAGATTGAACGACTTCGTCGCCGACGTGATCGTGACCGTCCGCTCCCTGACCTCCGGGCCCAGGGTCTCGAAGACGATGTGCTCATGGCCCGGGAAGACGAGTTCGTTGTGGATCTCGTCGGCGAGCACGATCAGGTCGTGCTCGATCGCCAGCTCAGCGACCGCTTCCAACTCCGCCCGCGTCCAGGAGCGGCCGCTCGGGTTGTGCGGGTTGCAGAGCATGAACAGGCGGGTGTCCCTGTCGATCGTCGCCCTCAACTGGTCGAGGTCCATCTCGAAGCGCGCGTCCCCGGTACCGGCTTGGGTCCCCCGCCGAAGGGAGGACTCCACGAGCCGGCGGCCGGTCCCTGAAACCGCCTCGAGGAAGGGCGGGTAGATCGGAGTCTGGATCACGACCCCCTCGCCCTTCCCGGCGCTCAGCATGACCGAGAGGTCGAGGCCCTGGAGCGCGTTGACCAGGAATCGGATCCGCTCCGGCTCCACCGTCCAGCCGAGTTGTTCCTCCATCCGCCGACCGAAGATCTCGGGCAGATCGCCGATCTCCGGCGGCTCGCAGTAGCCGAGGTCGGAGCGCTCGACGAGACTGCGCACCACACGCTGGATCGGCTCCGCGATGGGATAGTCCATGTCGGCCACCCAGGCCGGCAGGATGCCGCTGCCATTCGCGGTGTAGCGACTCCACTTGAACCCGGTGCGAGCCGCCAGGTCCTCGATCCGGAGGGCGTCGAACTGCTCCTTCACCGACACGCGCGCAAGCTATCAAGCGCTGCTAGGAACTGGTGCAGCAGGCACTGGGACTCCCCACCATTTGTCAAGTGGGTGTATCGCTCGCGATCGGTGTTGTGCGTTGTTCGGTTTTCCGCAGTCACGTCGAGCGGTGAGGCGAGCCGGTGGCTGGGTTGAGGTGGTTTGGCGGTTTGTTGTTGTCGGGTTCGCCGGGCAGTTGGGCAGAGGGTTCGGCGGGCTGATGCGGGGCTTCCGGTTCGGGGTATCCGGTGACCGCGTTTCGAGCTGTTTGACGTCGGGCCTGTTCCCGCGTGACGTGCGGGGCGTCGGCGTGTTCGTCGTGTCGCTCCTTGCCTTGCGGTGCGTGGAAGAGCGTGCGGTCGCGGAGCATGGCGCAAGCGATGCGGAGGAGTCGATCTCCGACGATGCGCAGGGCGTGTCCATGCGTCTTGCCTCGGTTTCGGGCGAGGTCGTACTTGTCTCGGCATTGGCTGTCTCGCTGCACGGCGACTCTGGCCCAGTGGTAGACGGCGTCGGCGAGTCTGTGGTTTCTGGCTCGTCGCTGTCGGACGGTCTTTCTGTTGCCGGACCTGACGGTGACGGGGGCTACACCGGCGAGGCATCGGAGGGCTTCGTGGTCTCGTTGTCTCAGTGCCTGTTCGGCCTCGGTCAGGAGGGTGGCGAGCACGTGGTTTCCGATTCCGGGTATGGAGTCGAGGATGGCGGCGTCGGAGGGTTCGGCGTGGTCGGTCGTGCTCTGCTTGGCCTGCTTGAGGGTTTTCTCAAGCTGGCGCCTGGCCTTGTCGATTTGCGCGTTGTACTGCTCGAGGATCGGCAGCAGGCTCAGGATGCGGTTTCTGGCGCATTCGACACTGGCGCTTCGTCGCTTGATCGGCTGTGCTTTCAGGCGGTCGGCGAGTTGGTCGGCGTCGATCCGGCGGACGCGATGCTTCCTGAGCAGCTTGGCGAGGGTGGACTTGGTTGTGCGCCGGGCCTTTTCCGGTGTGGGCAGTCGCTTGTACAGGTCGATCGCCCAGGGCGTCGTCACGTCGCCGTCGGTCGCGTCGAGAAACTGCGGGTAGTAGTCCACGAGATGCTGTCGGATGCGGTTCGCGATCGCGTTGCGGTCTTCGACGAGCTCCTTCCGGGCGCGGGCGGCGCCGCGCATTTCGATGACGTCGTCATCGGGCTCCTGGACCGGCCTGAGGCAGTCCGGGTCGGTGCGCAGGGCCGAGGCCAGGGCCTTGGCGTCTCGCCGGTCGTCCTTGGCGCCGGCGGCGGAGAAGCGGTCGCGGAAGCGGTCGAGTTGCATGGGGTTGATGGAGTGGACGGGGAAGCCCGATTCCATCAGGGTTTCGACCACGGGTCCGTGCGGCACTTCGATGGCGACCCTGATCCGATGCGCCGGACGCCGTGCGCGGGCGCGGAGCCAGTCGTTCATGGCGGCAAGCCCCCTGCCGCCATGGTCGAAGGCTCGTTGTTTCACGACCTTGCCCCGGTGATCCATCAGGCAGACGTGGTGTTTTCGGCTTCCCCAGTCCACGCCGGCGGTAAACGTCGTCGTCATGTCGTCCCCTCCCTGGTGCGTTAGCGTTGGCTTGTCGGCTCACCGCGATGCCGTTCGGTACCTGTACTGGCGCTCATGGCGCATACTCCCCACTGGATGTCCATCGCGGTGCAGGCAGCCAGGGCACAAATCCCAGTTGGGTGCTCGAGGCACAGTGCGCCGTTGGTGCTCCTGGCTGCCCGCCGACTTCACAAGGCTCCGGACACCGTCGCGGGAGGGTCCGCCGCGGCGCGGGCCGCGGAAGCTGCCGGCCCCGCGGAAAACGGCAAGCCGTTTCCCGCCGGACCTTGGAAAACCGGCGGACCGGTTTCCCACAGCTGCCGCAGCCCCGGCGACTACGGCGGATCGGTACGAGACGGTGACCGAAAATCAACCACGGAAAGGTACAGGTGCGCCGGCGTCCTCGCCGGCTTCCTGGAAGACTACGCCGCGTAGCGGCGACAATCCTGCTGCGCTAGGGTGCGCCGCATGGCACTCAAACTCGGACTGCAACTCGGCTACTGGGGTGCGGGACCGCGCCCCGATTTCCTTGAGACCGCCATCGAAGCGGAGGCGCTCGGCTACGACTGCATCTTCACCGCGGAGGCCTGGGGCTCAGACGTGTTCACGCCGCTGGCCTGGATCGGTGCCCACACCTCGAAGATCCGCCTCGGCACCGGCATCGCGCAGATCTCGGCGCGCACGCCGGCCGCCACCGCGATGCACGCGATGACGCTGGACCACCTCTCCGAGGGCCGCGTGATCCTCGGCCTCGGCGTCTCCGGCCCCCAGGTCGTCGAGGGCTGGTACGGCCAGCCCTTCGCCAAGCCGCTGTCCCGCACCCGCGCCTACATCGAGATCATCCAGAAGATCCTCGCCCGCGAGGAACCGGTGACCCAGCACAGCGAGCACTACCCGCTCCCCTATACCGGCGAGGGCTCCTGGGGCCTCGGCAAGCCGCTCCGCTCGATCGTCCACCCGCTCCGCTCCGACCTGCCGATCTTCCTCGGTGCCGAAGGGCCGAAGAACGTGGCCCTGGCCGCCGAACTCTGCGGCGGCTGGCTGCCCCTCTACTACTCGCCCTACCGCCCCGAGGTGTACGCCGAGTCGCTCGCCGGCCGCAGCAACGGCTTCGAGATCGCCTACGGCGCCCGCCTCCGCGTCCACGACGACGTCTCCGAGGCCCTTGCGCCGATCAAGCAGTCCCTCGCCCTGTACGTCGGCGGCATGGGCGCGAAGAACCGGAACTTCCACCGCGAACTGATGGCCCGAATGGGCTGGGAAGAAGAGTCCCTGCGCATCCAGGAGCTCTTCATGACCGGCAAACGCGAGGAGGCCGTCGCCGCCGTCCCCGACGACTTCGCCGACGAGATCTCCCTCGTCGGCCCCCCGGACCGCATCAAGGACCGCCTCCAGGCCTTCGAAGACAGCGACGTGACGACGCTCCTCGTCGGCGCCGCCAGCAAGGACGAACTGCGGCAGGCGGCGGAGATCGTGCTGGGCTAGCCGCGGGCGTCGGCGGCACCCGCCCGCTTTCGGGACTCCGGAGAGGGGCTGGACGGTGTCGCGCTCAGGCTGCCGCTCTGAATAGCTCGAAACGTCGCGCAAGACGGTCGCGATCGGGTCGATCCTCCACGCGACGAGGCAGGCGGATTCTGCCACCGTGCAGCTTCTTCAGGGCCTCGAGCATTGGGCCGTCCCTCTGGCTCAGAAGGCGCTCGGAGACATGCAGCCGATAGTCCGGGGCGACGCCAAGGAAGTGGCGGTCGAATGCAGCATGGTGGAGCTTGGAGAGCGGCATTCCGTTCTGAACGACCGGTTGTCCAAGGAGTTCGTTCCTGTCCGAGATGATGTGCGCTGCGTCGAGCAGATCCGGCTCAGCCAGCCTGGATATGGCGCACCGTCCGCTGTAGGCCGCAATTACTGCCTCGCGGAACGAGGTCTGGTGAAGTCGCTGTTTCACGAGGCGAAGCGCATAGCGGCGCTCGACGGCGCCACGGGGCGTCGCCAACTCTTGCTGGTCCGGAAGTCCGAAGACCAGCTTTGCCGTCAGCGCACTGCCGTCCCAGCCTGCGATGAAGGTAGGAATGAGCGCCTGATAGCGGCCCGGCGCCACGCCCAGGACGTAGATGACTGGAACCTGGTGCTCGAGCGCCTCACGGAGCCATCGGTTGTCCGCGGCGTTCGGGTTCGTCCCCATGAACGCGTAGTCCACCGCCTCGTCGTTCTCGAAGATCTGGCTGTGGGCCGTAAGTTGGTCGTCGTACCAGACTCGCCCTCCGGGACGGGGAACGACCGTCTTGATCGAGAGCAGATGCTGCATCTGCCGCGGCTTGAAGATGCCGCGCTGCGGATTAACCAGCGGTAACCGCTCTCCCTCGTAGGTGAAGCCGGGTCGCAGTTCCCTGGCAGTGAGTGTGCCATGCCGTTCGGTCAGAAGCCGTACATGCTCAAACGCCGCCAGACGCATCGCCGTGTCTGTCTGGGAAACCACGCCGTCTTCAACCCATGAAGCAGTTCTCGTTGTGCCAGGACAGCACTGCGGGATCGGGCCGCAAGCCGATGTCCTCCGGGGTATTGATCTCGCAGCCGTGGAACCTGTAGTAGTCCCGGCCGTTCTCGAACTCTTCCTTGATTCGGCCGCTCACTTGGAACCGAAGATCCGGCACTACCGTCACATAGCCTCGGTCGAAGAGCGTGTGGATATCGCGTCGGAGCAGTAGTCCGTTCTGCTCGATATGCAGGCCCCCATCGCGATAGGGCCGAATGTGAGCAGCCTCCAACGCCGGAAGCGTGCGCTCCCGCGTCACGGCACAGCGACGTTCGTACAGATCCGTCACCAACACCTGGAACGCCCCCTGACCCAGACGGGGGCGAATGAGTTGTGGCGAACCGAAGCGATCAGCAACCTCTGTCAGGTGAAGGACATTCGCCCGGTTCAACCGTTCGTGCAGCGCCTCCCAAAGCTGAAGGCCCTCAACATTCTCAGTGCTGTAGGTCTTGTAAGTCATGATGTTCGACTTCCAACTCGGTGCGGAGAACCAGTCCGACTCGGGAAAGAAGAACGGCTGAGTGAGAATCCGGCAACCGATCTCGAAGTCATGCCGACTATGCGCGTCGACTCTTCGCAGACCCGCGATCCGTTTGCGCATCTCGCTGGCCGTACTCGCTCCGTTCGCTTCTCCAAACGCCTCCCAAGCCAGGGAACAGGGCAAGACGTTCGCGTAGGCGAAGACACCTCCTCCGACGATCAAGTCTCCTCGGCTGCGCAACTTGAAGAGAAACAGCTCACCGCGTCCTAGCGCCTTGAACCCGCGAGGATTCGGTGCCCAGTGGTTCACCTCCTGCACCTCCGGCGTCCGACGCAGGAGGTCGAACCAAACCCCATCCGTGACTGCAACAACGAGCTTGACAGCCATCTTCAGCCGCTCGCGAGAGCTGAAAGAACGTTAGGAACGGCAGCCACCACCTCGGCCAATGACTGTAGCAAGTTCCTTTGACAAACCGGAACAGCCCACCTGTACCCACGCGAGCCCTTGGAGCGCGAGAATCTAGACGGACGTGCTCCCAAGTCCCAGCCGGCGGGTGAGCCGCCGTCGGCCTCGCGCGACTACCTGCGCGCCGTCTGGCAGCGGGCGAACTCGGCGCCGACGTCCGGCAGGTCCGCCTCCAGAAGCGGCAGTGACTCGATCGCCGGGCCCTTGCCTCCAGCGCCGGAGCGAAGTTGCGCAGCGAGGTTCGTGAACGTCTCGAGCAGCGTTTTCGCAGTGCGCGGCGTCACGACCCCGGAGCCCATGCCGAACGGGGGTTGCGGGTCGCTGACGGTTTCCTGGACGACCTCGATCGTGCCGTCTTCCTCTCCAGGGGTCAGGTACCAGCGGGACCGCATGCAGAGTACGCGCTTGCCCTTGAACTCCGGAGTCTGGTCGTCCGTGCCGACGAAGTCGCCGATCACGTGGCCGTCGGCGGTTCGCCACCAGGCGGCGCTGTTCATCGAGATCCGCCGGGTAATGCCCTTGCCGGAAACGCGCTGGCGGAGCGTTTGGAAGGGGGCGTCGAGTGCCTTCGCGGTTTCTTCGGTGCACATGGCCTGCCAGTCGGGGCACGCCGACGCATCGTCCATAAGAGCGATGACCGCCGACACGGAGCCGGGGACCGCCATCGCAGCACGCACGAGGGGGTAGTCCGCGTTCTCGACCGGGCAGGACTCCACGGTGACGGGACCGTCGGCCTCCAACGGCTTGCAGTCCGCGGCGGCCGCGGGCGCCGCGGAAAGCGTGACGAACAGAAGAAGCAGTGTCCTGCGGCCCACATCAACCTCCAATCGCCGACTCGGGCAACGCAAAGGCAATCAACTCGTCCGGGATCCGGCGATTGCGGGCGCCGCCCGCGGCGATGACGATGTACTGCCGGCCTTCGTGCATGTAGGTCATCGGCGGACCGTGCAGCCAGAGGTCGGTTTCCACTTCGGCCAGCACTTCTCCAGTCGCTTTGTCCCAGGCACGCAGGAACGTACGGCCGCTCGTGCGGGGATCGTCCTCGTCGGGCAGGGCCACGAAGCCGACCAGCACGGTTCGGGTAACGAGCAGGCCGCCATCCGCCGGCATGCCGAAGTAGACGGTGCCCATGTCGTCCAGGTTCAGGTGCGCGATCGCTGGATGGTTCTTGGGGCCTGGACCGACAGGGACACGCCAAAGGTGTTCACCGCGATTCAGGTCGATCGCCGTGATCGTCCGGTAGGGCGGCTTGGTCAGCGGCAGGCCTCGGGGCCCACCGCTGTCGACGTAGCCGATCACGTAGCGCCAGTCCGGACCGCGGGCCCGATCCGGCTCGATCAGGGACATTCCGGTTGGGCGGTTCTGCGACTCGACGAAGAGCACACCGGTCGTCGGGTCGACGGACGCTCCGGGGTGGTTTGCTCCGCCGGCGGCGCCCGGAACCACGAGCACGCCCTCCTTGCCGCCCTCCCCCTTGACGATCAGCGGCGGGAACATCGGCGCCAGCACGAGCTTCTCGGCGATCTTGAGGGCCTCTTCGCGCAGTTCCGGCGTCCAGTCGATCAGGTCGTCCTCGCTGACGCCCTGGCGTTCGAAGGCCGGCGGCTTGGTCGGGAACGGCTGGGTTTCCGCCAGCTTCTCGCCCGGCACGGTCGACTCGTGGTTCACCGGCCGGTCCTCGATCGGCCACACCGGCTCGCCGGTGGCCCGGTCGAAGACGTAGGTGAAGCCGGTCTTCGAGACCTGGGCGACGGCCTTGATCAGCTTGCCGTCGACGACGATGTCGAGCAGGTTCGGGGCCGAGGCGATGTCGTAGTCCCAGATGCCGTGGCGGACGGTCTGGAAGTGCCAGACGCGCTCGCCCGTTTCCGCGTCGACGCAGACCAGGCTCTCGGCAAACAGGTTGTCGCCCGGCCGGTCGGCCCCGTAGTAGTCGTTCGACGGCGTGCTGGTCGGCAGGTAGACGTATCCCAGTTCGTGGTCCGCGCTCATCGACGTCCACACGTTCGCGTTGCCGGCGGTCCGCCAGGACTCGTTCTCCCAGGTCTCTACGCCGTACTCGCCGTCCCGCGGGATCGTGTTGAAACGCCACTTGAACTCGCCCGTGTGAACGTCGTAGGCGCGAACGTGGCCGGGCGGCGCGTCGCTTCTGATCGAGTAGTCGAAGATCTTCGAGCCGACGATCACGCTGTTGCCGACGACGATCGGCGGTGCGCCGTGGGTGATGTGGCGGATCGCGTACTCACCCGGACCGAGGTCGAGCGCCAGATCGACCACGCCGTCCTCGCCGAACGCCCGGTCGGCCTCGCCCGTGGCGGCGTCGACCGAGACGAGCTGGCGGCCGATCGTGGCAACGAACAGGCGCTCTTTCTCCCCGTCGGTCCAGTATTCGATGCCGCGGGCGCCGACCGGCCGCATCGTCGTGCCGCCGCGTTCCCAGGTCTTCGGGTTGTACACCCACTTCTGCTCGCCGGTCGCCGGGTCGAGCAGGGCCACCTGGCCCAGGCTGGTCGGCGCGAACAGCCGGCCGCCGATCATCAGCGGTACGGAGCGGTAGAACCCCGTGTCGTAACCCGGCAGCACGTCCAGCGGCACCTCGTGGTCCGCGGTGCGCCATCGCCAGGCGATCTCGAGCCGGCCGAAGTTCGAGCCGTCGATCTGAGTCAGCGGGGAGTAGCGGCTGGACGTGTGGTCCCCGCCGTGGTGTTGCCACTCTCCGTAGGTGGACTTGCCGTGCTCCCGGGTCTCCGCCCCCGCCGGAACGGAGGCGATCCCGATCGACCAGGCGATGCCCAGTCCCACGATGCGAAGCAGGTTCATCGGATGCGCTAACCTAGCGCACAAAGGACCTGACAGAAAGGCAATCCACTATGCCCAAGCAAGAGATCACCCGCCGCAGCATGCTGGGCGCCACCGCCGCAGGCGCGGGCCTGATGATCGTGCCCCGCCACGTCCTCGGCCGCGGCCAGTCAGCGCCCAGCGACAAACTGAACATCGCGGCCATCGGCGCCGGCGGCAAGGGCAGGAGCGACATCGAAGGCGTCGCCAGCGAGAACATCATCGCGCTCTGCGACATCGACTGGCAGCGCGCCGAGCAGGCGATGAACGCTCACCCCGATGCGGCGCGCTACCACGACTACCGCGAGCTGTTCGACCGGCACGGCGACGAACTGGACGCAGTCCTGGTGTCGACCGCGGACCACACGCACGCCGTGATCACCGCGGAAGCGCTCAAGCGCGGCCTCCACGTCTTCACCCAGAAGCCGCTGACGCGGACGATCTGGGAGGCGCGGCAACTCGGCGAACTGGCTCGCAAGGCCGGGACCGCCACCCAGATGGGTAACCAGGGTCATGCCGGCGACGGCACGCGGCTGATCCGCGAGTGGATCGAAGCCGGGGTCATCGGCGAGGTGAACCGGGTGGAGTACTGGACGAACCGGCCGATCTGGCCGCAGGCGATGCAGCGCCCCAAGGAAGTCCACGAGGTGCCCGAACACGTGAAGTGGGATCTCTGGCTCGGCCCCGCCGCCGAAAGGCCCTACCACTCCGACTACTACCACCCGTTCGCGTGGAGGGGCTGGTGGGACTTCGGCACCGGCGCGATCGGCGACATCGCCTGCCACGCGATGGACGCCGCGTTCTGGATCTTCGATCTGCGCGATCCATCTTCGATCTACGCGGAGTCAACGCAGTTGTTCAGCGAGACCGCGCCCGCCTCGACCCGCATCACCTTCGAGTACCCGGCTCGCGGGAGCCGCCCGAAGATGACCGTCGTCTGGCGCGACGGCAATCTGAGGCCGGCAAGACCGAAATTCTACGAAGGCAAGTGGCCTCCCGGCAACAGCGGCCAGTTGTTCATCGGCACGAAGGGCGTCATCGTCGACAACATGTACGCCAGCAAGCCCCAACTCCATCCCTCGAAGCTGCACGAGAAGATCGGGAAGAACCCGCTGCCCGTGAAGTACGAGCGGACCGAAGGGCACTACAAGCAGTGGCTTGCCGCGATCAAGGCGGGCACCACGAATCCGGACGGGTCCAACTTCGCCGATCACGCCGGCCCGATGACCGAGACCGCGTTGCTCGGCAACCTCGCGGTCCGTTCCCAGCAGGAGATCGCCTGGAACCCGAAGAAGCTGAAGGTCACGAACGGCGTCGACGTGCCGCGGGAGTACATCCAGCCGACGTACCGCGACGGCTGGACGCTGTAGCAGTGCAGCCTGGTCGCCGCTTCGCGGCGGCGTCCCTCTCGGAAGCCGGCCAGAGGGCCGGCGCACCCAGCGCCGCGGATCAGCCGCCCTGCTGAACCGCGGCCACCGCGGCGTCGCGGTCCGGCACGATGTTGACGATCAGGCTGAAGCCGCTGACCTCGAACAGCTCCTTCACCTCATCGTTCAGGCCGCATACGGCGAAGCGTCCGTTCGTGGCCTGCAGGGCCCTGGCAACGACCAGCACGACCCGCAGTCCGGCGCTGCTCATGTAGCGGGTGCGGTCCAGATCCAGGACGACATCCGAGACGCCCTCAGCGATCGAGGCCGTCATGGCCTCTTCCAGATCCGGCGCGCTCGCGGCGTCGACGCGCCCTTCGGGCGCCCAGATCGCCACGCTGCCGGATACCGTGGCTTCGATCTTCGAACTTCCGATTCTCGTGGTCTCGGTCACGCCAAGTGCTCTCCCGGTCTGAATGGGTGGTCTCAATAGAAGGGGTGATGGGCCGTCGCCGTCGCGGCGGCAATGTCCTGAACGGACTTCTGGATCGCCCGGCTCATCGCCTGACCGATCAGATCGAAGCCGCGGACCAACTCGATCCGCGCTGCTGCGTGCCGTAGTTCCTGCGGACTGAGAATGACCTGGAAGGCGTTCGAGGCGTCAGCCAGACAGATCAGCGCAACGTCCCTCGGCGCCGGAATCCGGTCGCTCAACAGCACGTCCAGGATCCGGAGCTTGACCTCCCGCTCCTCCCGGTCGTCCACCATCGGATAGCGGCGGCTGCCGAACACCCACAGGAAGCTCCGATCCTCGATCCGGAGAATCCCGCGCTCCACCAGACGCTTGAGCGCCGCTTCCTGGATCTCCTTGCTCCGAGCCGAGAGCCTGACCACCCAGGTCCGGGGATCCGCCTCGTCCGCGGCGCTGGCGATCTCCGCCAGGGGACCGTCGAGGATCTCCTCGCCGACGGGCGTCGCATCGACGACGACCATCTTCTGCAGGTCGCAGTCGAGCCGCCCGCGCAGCGCGAGGTCCATCAGGATGGCGCCGGCGATGAGCAGTTCCATCACGTTCGGCGCGACTCGCTTCATCGCACCGGTGTCATCGTCCAGCAGGAGAAGAAGAATCTCCTCAACGAACGTGAGATGGGGGTTCTCTGTCACCGTGTTCAGGCCGGTCCTGCAGTCGGGTCATAGGCGGAGCGACCGCTGCCATCCATCCTACAATGCTCCCGGCGTCATTCAGATTCCCGCCGTGTCCACCTGCCCGCTCGCCTCCTTGCTGTCGCTGTTCACGGTGACCGTGAGCACGTCGGTGTCGTGATACTGCTGATGCTGCACCGAGGACGCGAAGTGACGGAGAAGGCGTAGCGAGAGCTCGTGCTCGATCGGTGCCGGCGCTTCGGGAGCCATCAGCACCAGACGATCCTCGATGTTGCGCCCGCCTGGAGCCGCAACGAACTCGAGTTCGGCCGTCTGCCGGTCCACGCGTGCGAGGAGCAGCAACCGGCGCTTCGCGCCGCCCTCCCCTTCCTCGTCACTGCCCAGCAGACTGAGCAGGGCTTCCTCACCGGCCGAACACAGGCGTTCCGCGGCCTCGCCGTTCCAGCGCGCCCGCGTGGCCTGGGCGCCCAGGAAGCGACCGATCCCGGCAGCGGATGCGGAGTTCACCTCGGTTTCCAGACGGCGCCGGCGCGGCCTGGTCAATTCGAGGAACGCGGTCAGGCAGATCGCGGTGAGCCCTCCCGCCGTCATGCCGTTGCCGAGAATGGACGCCGCCCAGCCGCTGAGCTGGTCACTGAAGATCAGGTCGTTCTCGAAGCCGACGCCGATCCAGAACGAGACGCCGATCACGAGGGCCTTCCGGTAGTCGATCCCACCGTGGCCGGCGATACGGGCGCCGAGCACGAACAGGATGGCGATCAGCACCAGCACGTAGGCGCCGACGACCGGACCGGGAATCGCGAGCACCAGCGCCAGCGCCTTGGGCAGGAAGGCCAGGCCGATGAAGATGATCCCGATCCACATCCCCACCCGGCGCGAGGCGACGCCCGTGAGCTCGGTGACCGAGATGCTGCTCGAGTACGTCGTGTTCGGCACGGTGCCCGCGAGGCCCGAGAGCAGGTTGCCAAGCCCGTCGGCAGCGACGGCGCCCTGCACCGCCCGGTAGTCCGGCGCCCTCGGCGTCCGCCAGGAAACCCGCTGGATACCGACGGCGTCGCCGATCGTCTCGACGGCACCGATCAGCGTCACGATGACGAAGCCCGGCAGCAACGCCCAGAAGGCCGGGCCGAAAGACAGGTCGAACCCGGGCCAGCCGCTCGCGGGAGCACCGACCCAGGCGGCCCCGGCCACCTGACCGAAGTCGTAGAGGCCCAGCGGGACGGCGACGATCGAGCCGGACACGACGCCCGCGACCGGCGCCCACAACCTCCAGATGCCCGTGGCCCAGAGGCCGAACCCGGCCATCACCACGATGGCCACGGTGAAGGTGATCGGACCGGCGGCGCTTGAGGCGCTCTCGGGAACCAGGGTCAACTGATCGAACACGATCGGCATGACGCTGACCGAGATCAGCATGATCACGGTGCCGGTGACAGTCGTCGTGAACAGCCTTCGCAGCAGCAACAGGCGCGCCGAGAGCAGGAACTGGAACAGCGAGGAGACGATGACCAGCTTCGCGAGAAGCACCGGACCGCCCGCGCTCAGGGCGGCGATGCTCACGGCGATGAAGGCGCCCGACGTTCCCATGAGCAGGATGTAACCGGCCCCTATGCGCCATAGCCTTCGCGCCTGGAGGATCGTCGTGACGCCGCTGACGAAGATCGCTCCGAACACGGCCCATGCCAGGTACTCGTCGCTGCCGCCGGCGGCGCGGACGATGATGGCCGGAGTCAGCACGATCCCCGCGACGCATAGCGTCGCGTACTGCAGACCCATCGTCGCCGCGAGGACGGTCGGCGTCTTCTCGTCCGCCTCGTAGCGAACGGCGCCGGAAGGCCCCGCTGTACCTGCCGCCGTCATGAGATCCGACCGCCCGAAGACGGGCGCTCGGGCTGGGACGCACGTGGCTGGTAGAGGGCGGCGTCGGGTCGCCACGGAGAGCGCTGACCCGCATAGACGGGCGGTCCGTTGCGGAAGTGCGATGCCTCGTCCAGGGTCTCAACGAAGGGCATCTGCCGCGGATAGAGGTCGCCGTTTCGCGGACGGGGTCCCGCTTTGGAGACGTGGCCCCAGAGTGGATGGCCGACCACCTCCTCCGCGATCCAGGCCGCTTCGATCAGCTTGTCGAGCCGGTAGCCGGTCTCGATCCCCAACTCGTGGCAGAAATCGACGAAGTCCTCGGTCGGAACGTGGCCGGCGGCGCGGCCGTTGCCGCAGTAGGGGCAACCGCCCATGCCGCCGATCGAGGTGTCGAACTCGCGCACGCCGAGTTTCAGCGCCTCGTAGTAGCTCGCGATCGAAGCGCCGCGGGTGTTGTGCAGGTGGCAGTGGAAGTCCGTGATCTCCGGCCAACGCTCCCGGATCGCGAGGATCGTCTCCCGCACGGTATGCGGCATGTTCCAGCCCATTGCCTCGATGATCGAACAGCGGGTGACAGGAAGACCTTTCTCATGCCACCGGTCGATCATGAGCGCCAGCAGGTCGAGTCGCTGCTCGAGCGTGAAGGGGCCTTCGAAGTTCGAGCCGAAGGGGTTGCCGATCGCCACAGCGCCGGACTTGGCCCCGCCGGCCAGGGCCCGTTCGATCGCCGCCGGAATGCGCTCGATCTGCTGGGCCTGCGTTGCGTTGTAGTTACGGCGGGCGAAGGTGTCGCACAACTCGACGTGGGTACCGATCCGGCGCTGCCTGACATCCAGCTTCGGGTACCAGCGATCCGCGCGCTCGAACCCGATCTGGTTGAAGATCGCGGCCGTGTAGCGCACGCCCGGCTTGGGCACGAAGTGCTCGGCGATCTCGTCGATGCATGCCATCTGGGGGGTCCACTTCGGGTGGGCATAGGACCCGATCGAGATGACCTTGGCGCCGGTTTCGCCCAGGGCGTCGAGCAGCCTCAGTTTCTCCGAAACCGGGATGTCGGCGCTCTCGATCTGCAGCCCTTCCCTCATCGTGTCGTCAGTGATGATCACGGACTTCGGCAGTTGGCCCATCGGCAGGTACCTCCGCCTGTCCTCGGAGCAGGCTTCTCGTGGAACGGGATCGCCTACCCTATCGTCGGCAAGGGCAGTTCGGAAGGCGGTTCGACAAGGTCAGCGGGGCTCGGCCGCAGTGTGTCAGGATCCCTCCGTGCGCGGTCGCCTGCTCCCGTACCTGGTGCTCGGCGCAGTCGCGCTGGTCGTCCTGCTGCCCGGCATCGGCAGCCGTGACCTCTGGAACCCGGACGAGCCGCGCTACGCGGAAGTCGCACGGGAGATGCTCACGCCGCCCCTGGCTCTCGAGCACTTCTTCGTGCCGCGCCTGAACGGCGAGACCTACACCCACAAACCGCCGCTCCATTTCTGGAACATCGCGTTCTTCGGCGTGCTGCGCGGCGGCGTCGACGAGGTGGCCGCGCGGCTGCCGTCCCTCCTCGCCGGAGTCGGTTCCGTTCTCGTCGTCTTCGCGCTTGCCAGCCGGCTCTTCGGCGGGGCGACGGCGTGGCTCGCGGCGCCCATCTTCCTCACGTCGGCCCTGGTCATGTGGAACGCCCGGGTCGGCCAGATCGACATGACGCTCACGTTCCTGGAACTGCTCGCGATCCTGTTCTGGGCACGTGGACACTTCGCCGGGGCGGCCGGGGCCGCCCGGGATCGGCACGCCTGGCCGAGCCTCGCGTTCTTCACCTGCGCCGGGCTGGCCACGCTGGCCAAGGGCCCAGTGGGGCTGATCGTGCCTCTGCTGGCGGTCACCCTGTTCCTCGCCTTCGAGCGCGACCGTGCGGGCTTCGCCGAGCTGCGAGTCGGCCGCGGACTGCTGCTGTGGGCCGCCATCGTCCTGGTCTGGTTCGGCCCCGCGGTGTGGCTGGCCGGCCGGTCCTATCTCGACGCCCTGCTCGTCGACCAGACCCTGTCCCGGTATGCCGGCGGCACGTATCACCCGAAGCCCTGGTACTACTACTTCCAGACTCTGCCCGGAACCTTCGCTCCCTGGACGCTGCTGGCCCCGGTCGCGGTGTACGCCGCTTTCCGGCGCTCCCGCGAGGAGCCCGGGAGTCGCCACGCGCGGGCGGTCCGGTTCCTCCTGATCTGGATCGCCAGCACGTTCGCGTTCTTCAGCCTTTCCGGCGGCAAGCGCACCGTCTACCTCCTGGCGCTCGCGGCTCCGCTGGCGATGCTCACCGCTCACGGCGTGAGGCTCATCCGGGACCGCTGGCCCCGCTACCGGGCGATCTTCCTGGTCTCCGCGGCCACGGTTCCCGTGCTGTTCGGAATCGTGGTCGCGGCGGTGCCGGTGGCGGCCCGCGACCTGCCCGAAGGCGCGATCCCGGACGGCACGATCTTAGGACTCCAGGTCCTCGGCGCGACGCCCCTGATCGCCGGTCTCGCGGGGCTCTGGCTGGCGGCCCGGCGCCGCCCCGATCTGCTGATAGCCTGCCTCGCAACCGGCCTCGGACTCGCCATGTCGGCCACCGCCGTTCGGTACCTGCCGTTGGGCGACGCCTTCAAATCGGCCCGCGCCCTCTCGCGCGACCTCGTCCAGTGGGCGGAACCCGACGAGCCGTACGCGATCTACCCCGTTCCCGATGCCGCGTTTCTGTTCTACACCCGGCGCTTCGCTGTTGACCTCCACGGCGGCACCCAGGTTCACGATCAGGGGGACGAGGACGCGCTCCGCCGCTTTGCGGTCCGCACCGACAAACCGATCTGGCTGCTCATCGAGCGGGACAACCTGGACGCTCTGGACCCGCCGATCGGGCTGGTCGAGGTGAGTCGAGATCACGATCCGCGTCAAGGCCATGTGCTGCTGACCACCCCGGAAGCAGCCGCCCGCGTCGCGGCCTCCTCGAAGGCGAAACGATGAACGACAGCGACAGCCTGAGCCTGGCGCCCGACTTGGCCGCGGACACCGCGGGGCCGCGACTCGTTCCGGAAAGCGGCCCCGATGCGACCGCGAGCGCCCCACCGCGGCCCGAGTCGCGGCGCGCCTTCGGCCCCTTGAGTCGCCGGCTGGCGGACCAGGGCCTGTTTCTGTTCAGGCACCGGGGCCTGTTCGTCGTCTTCCTGCTGCCCGCGGCCGCACTCGCGGTTCTGGAACGCCGGTCCGCCGCGCTGCCGGCGGAACCGGGTTTCGCCTGGCTTGCGGTATGCCTCGCGGTGTCCCTGCTCGGCCTGGCGGTGCGGGCGGTCGCGGTCGGTTCGGCCCCGCCCGGCGCATCGACCCGGAGCGTCAGAGGTCCGAGCGCCACGCGGCTGAACACGACCGGCATGTACTCATTGAGCCGCCATCCGATCTACCTCGGCAACCTGTTCGTCCTCCTCGGTTTCGCGCTAGCGGTCAGGTCCTGGTGGTTCGTCCTCACGGCGGCGCTGGTCTACTGGCTTCTCTACGAGCGGGTGATCGCCGCCGAGGAGCGGTTCCTCGACGAGCGCTTCGGCGTCAGCCATCGGCGCTGGACGGAACGCACGCCGACGTTCTGGCCTCAGGTCCGTCTCTGGATCTCACCCGAAGCACGCTTCAGTTGGCGCACTGTCGTCCTCCGGGAGTACAACTCGCCGCTCCTGATCGCTTCGGTCTTCCTGTTCCTGCGCATGGTCGACCAGGTCGTCGTCGGCCGCTTGAGCGCCGCCGCGTGGCTGAGGCAGGATGTCGCCCTGGCCGGCTCGGTCCTCGGGCTGGCCGTGATCGTCTCCGTACTGCGCCGCGTACGCAAGCGGGGGCGCTCGGGACACTGACACTTCGCCATCCGGCTCCGATCCCAGGGAAGCAATAGCGGTCCAGCCCCGTTGAAGCGAATGACCGGTATGCCGATGACCGCACCCCTCAGGATTGCCATGGCGGCAGCCGCGCTGCTGCTCACCTTCACCGGCAGCCCTCTGCCGGGAGCGGAGACCGATCCGGACGCACAGCCCCCGCCGCTCGACACCCGTTTCGTTCGCTGGCTCGAACGCGTCGGACCGCTGATCAGCGAAGAGGAACGCGCGTTCTTCGTGAACCTGCCCGAGAACTACCGGCGCGAGGCGTTCATCCAGGCCTTCTGGAAGGCCCGCGATCCGGACCCCAGGACACCCCTGAACGAACTCCAGGTGCTATGGGAGGATCGCGTGGACGCCGCGCTCACGCAGTGGGCCACGCTCGACGATGCGCGCGCAGTCTTCTATCTCCTGAACGGCCCGCCCGGTCGATTCACACTGCCCGACGGGCGAACCGCCTCAGCCTGCCTGTCGCGGAACCGCGAACTGGAAATCTGGTTCTACGGCGGCAGCGACCGCACACCGCGCCACTTCGTGGTCATCTTCCTGGCGGTCGCTCGAAACCGCCCGTACGTCTTCTGGCATGAAAGCGCGACGCGCCGCCCGGCGTCACGGCGCGGCCTGCCCACGACGAACATCGCCTTTCTCTGCGCCGAGGAATGGCTGCCGTGGGCGGCCCGTACGCTGCAGAACGACCTTGCCGGCACCTCCGTCATCGAGCACGTCTCCACGCCGCCCGAGGCGCCGGAGGAGTGGCTCGCCACTTTCGCTTCGTTCACGACCGAGGTCCCCGACACTGCGCCCCGCTTCGATGTCGAGACGCGTTGGGAATTCCCGGGCCGGAACCAGACCCGGACGGTGACTCACGGCCTCGTCCTGGTCCCGACCGCAAGCGCCGGCCGGAAGAGCTTCCAGGATCGCGAGTACCACAGCTTCCAGATGACGGGCGAGGTGATCCGCGACGACCACCTGTTCGAGAGCTTCCGCTACCGCTTCGAACTACCCGCCGGCGGCGGGGCCGAGGCGGAGAGCATCCCGCTCGTCTTTACCCGCTACCTGCGACCCGGCGATGTCCAGGTCCGGCTCAAGATCGAGGACGTGTTCGGCGAGCGGTTCGCCATCGTCGACGAGACGATCCCCGTGCCCAACCTGCAAGACGGGGAGTCGTTGCGCAAGAGCATTCTCGAGACCTTCCCGGCCCTGGCCGAGGCGAACGCGGCCGCCGCCCGCGGCGAGCGATTGCTGCGCCTCGTGCCCCCGCGGGACGAACGGGTGCGCGTGGGGATGGTCCGCTTCTCGACTCACGCGATCGGAGACTTCGACGCGGTCGCCTTCTCGCTCGACGGCCGGGAGATCCTGCGCAAGCGCCGTCCCCCGTTCGATGTCGAACTGAACCTGGGTTCCCATCCGACGGAGCACCGGGTGCGCGTCGACGGACTGAAGGACGGCGAGGTCGTCGCCTCGGACGAGATGTCGGTCAACCGCGGCGGCCAGCGCTTCCGCGCCCGGTTCATCGAACCGCGCTCCGGCGAGCAGTTCCTCGAGAGTACGCGGGCCGTGGTCGAGATCGCCACCCCCGACGGCGACGAGGTCGAGCGCCTGGAACTCTTCCTCGGCGAGGAACGAATCGCCACCCTCTACCAGCCGCCGTGGGTGCAGCCGGTCGTCCTCGACGGACCGGCCCTGACCTACCTGCGCGCCGCCGCCTTCCTCGCCGACGGCAGCAGCACCGAGGACGTCGTCTTCATCAACAGCCCGAATCCGATCGAACGGATCAACGTCCAGTACGTCGAACTGTTCGCCAGCGTGGTGGACGACCGCGGGCGGCCGATCCCCGATCTTTCGCAGGACCGATTCCGGATCACGGAGGATGGAGCAGCGCAGGCCATCCGCCGCTTCGAGTGGGTGGACGACACTCCGTTCCACGCCGGTCTCCTGATCGACACGTCGGCTTCGATGGAGGACTCGATCGAGCAGGTCCAGACCGCGGCGCAGCGGTTCGTGGACAAGGCCCTCCAACCCCAGGATCGGCTGGCTGTCCTCACGTTCGCCAACCGCCCTCAGGTCGAGAGCCGGTTCACGAAGGACACCGGCATGCTCGCGCGGGCCCTCGCGGGCCTCGAAGCCACGGGTACGACGGCCCTCTACGACAGCCTCGTCTACTCGTTGAGCTACTTCGACGGCATCAGCGGCCAGAAGGCGCTCCTGCTCCTGTCCGACGGCAAGGACGAGAACAGCACCTTCTCGTTCGAGAGCGCACTCGAAACCGCGCAGCGCTCGGGCGTGACGATCTACGCCATCGGCCTCAAGCGCGCGGCCAGGGACCGCGATACGCGGCGCGTCCTGGAGAGGATCGCGGAAGAAACCGGCGGTCAGGCATTCCTGATCGAAGACGTCGACGAACTCGACGCGGTGTACAACCAGATCGAGCGGGAACTCCGGAACCGCTACCTGCTCACCTACCAGTCGACGAGCAACAAGCCGGACAGCGACTTCCGCGTGATCCGGGTCGACGTGGACCGCCGCGGGGCCGAGGTGCGGACGATGTCGGGGTACTACCCGTAGACGCGACCTGCGAACCCCTCACCCTGCCAGCGCGTCTTCGCCGAAGCGTTCCATCGCCTCCAGAGTCTCCCGCACGTCGTCCCAACCGGTCGAGTGGTTGATGATGCAGAACCGGAGCGAGAAGGTCCCTCTGAGAGAGGTTGACGAAACGAACGCGCGATCTTCCCAGAAGAGACGCGCGAGAACCTCACGGTTGACTTCCTCCAGCGTGTCGTCCTCGAGGCCGGCGCTTTCGGGGTTGACTCGCATGCAGACGATGCCAAGCGACGACGGCGCAAGCAGTTCCAGGGTCCGACTCTCACGAACGTACTCCTCGGCTCGCTTCGCAAGTTCCATCCCCTTCAACACGGCCTGCCTGAACGCGGACATGCCGAACGTCTGAATCGACATCCAGATCTTCAGGGCGCGGAACGACCGGCTCAGTTGCAGGCCGCGGTCGTCGAGGTTCGGATGGTTCGCTCCCCAGACCGTGTCCTGGAGAACCGTCGGGCGAAAGGCGAAGGCGCTCTCGAGAGTCCGGGCGTCCTTCACGAGCAGGCAGCCCACCTCGTATGGCTGGAACAACCACTTGTGGGGGTCCAGCCCGACCGAGTCCGCCCGCTCGATGCCGCCGAGGAGCTCAGCGCCCTTCTCCGTGATCGCCGCGAAGCCTCCGTATGCAGCATCCACGTGTAGCCAGATGTCCTCCGCCCGGCAGAGATCCGCCATCGCATGCAGCGGATCGATCGCTCCCGTGCTCGACGTCCCGGCATTGGCGCAGACCGCCATGGGCCTGAAGCCCGCTTCGCGGTCCTCCGCCACGGCACGCGTGAGAGCCCCCATGTCCAGCCGGAAGGTCCCGTCCGTCGGGATCTGGCGAATGGCATCCTGCCCGACGCCAACGATCATCGCGGCACGAGCCTGCGAGCCGTGACTCTGGTCGCTCATGTACACCGATGGACGCTCGGGATTGGCGGCCGCCTCCCTGGCCGCCACGAAGGCGTCGATGCTGGCGGCGGAACCGCCGCTGGTCAGCAACCCGCCCGCACCCTCGGGGTAGCCGAGCCAGCGGCGAAACCAGTCCAGCACGACGAGTTCGACCTGGCTCGGACCGCTCGCGACCAGCCAGGTGCAGGCGTTCACGTTCCATGCGGAGGCCAGAAAGTCCGCAACCACACCGGGCCATGTCGGCTCCGACGGAACGAACCCGAAGCAACGCGGATGGTCCAGCCGGGTCGTCATCGGGAGGACGTCCTCCACGGCCCGCTGCAGGACCTCCTCGGCCGGACGGCCTTCCTCCGGCGGCTCCTCGCCCAGAATCCGCTCGAGCCCCTCCTGGAACTCCCCGTCCCAGGCGTTCTCGCCAGGCAGGCTCTCGATCCGCGCCACCGCGAGCTCCACGGCCTTTCCCGCCAGAGCCAGCATGGCTTCCGGAGACATCTGGAGGTCGGAGCGCGCTACTCCACCATCCGCGGACCGCGGCTCCCCGCCCTTGTTCCCTTCTTCGTGTCTCCCCACGCCTGCTCGATTCTAGGCGTCAGCGACACGCCGACGCGACCTCCTCGATGAACCGGTCGAGGATCTCCTTCTGTTGGTCCTTTCCGCCCAGGTTGAACGCCGGCACGATGAACTCGTCCACACCGGCGTCGCGGTAGGCGCCGACCGCGTCCGTGATCTCCGCTACGCCGCCGATGTTCGACGGCATCGCCGAACCGCGCGCCCGAGCCTTGGCCAGGAAGGCCCCATTGTCGCTAAGGAACAGGAGCGCCACCGCCGACCGCTCGATCTCCGCCGGGTCCCGCCCCACGTTCTCGCAGTGGGCGTCGAGCACGGCCATCTTGTGCTTGAGAATGTCCACCGTGCCCCAGACGTTCCACTCGTCGGCGTGCTGGGCCGTGATCCGCAGGGTCACCTTCTCGCCACCGCCGCCGATCATCAGCGGCAGGGGATCCTGGACCGGCTTCGGCTCGAGCGGTGCGTCGACCAATTGGTAGGCATCGCCGACGAAGTTCGCGCCCTGCCGGCCATAGAGCGCCTTGATCACCCGGCAGGCCTCATCCAGACGGCGGAGCCGCTCGCCGAGCGTGTGGAAGGGGATGCCGTAGGCCAGGTGCTCGTTCTCCTGCCAGCCGGCGCCGAGGCCGAGGACGACCCGGCCACCCGAGATGTGATCGATCGTCGCCGCCATCTTCGCCAGTACCGCCGGATGCCTGTACGTGTTGCCCGTGACCAGCGGACCGAGACGCAACCGCGGCACGGCCGCCGCCAGGGCCGCGATCGTGGACCAGCACTCCGCCCACGGCGCCGACGTGTCCTCGCCGTTCGGCATGAAGTGGTCGGCGTACCAGATGCCGTCCCAGCCCGTCGCCTCGACGTGCCGGGACATCTCCAGCAGGTCGGGCCAGGGCATCGTCGGGGCGGGCCAGTAGCTGAATCGCATGTGAGGGCTCCGTCAGGCAGGTCGGTCGTGCGGCGCGTACCTTACCGCGCGGCCATGCAGGAGCCTCCCAGCGCGAGAAGCTAGAAGCTGTACTTCATGCCGAAGCTGACTCCCCACATGCTCAGGTCGCCGGTCGACACGACGTACAGGACATCCGCTCCGCCGGGGCCGCGGCTCGAGTGGTGGCTCCGAAGCTGGTCCCAGGGTAGCCGGCCGCTCTCGAAGTCGCCGTACTCGACGAGGCGCGCCTTGACGCCGAGCGTCAGCGAGTCGCCTACCGAGAAGTCGACCCCAGCGAGCAACTGGTAGGCGGACACGCTGTCCTTGAGCTTGACGTTCGCGATCGTCGTCGTCCCCGCGACGATCCGCCGCAGGCTCTCCTCGTCCGGATGGCCGGCAAAGGTGGTGATGGCGGCGGGATCGCCGTTCCGCTTCCACCGGTTGAAGTAGTCGATCGACGCGTCCGCCGTGCCGACACCGAGGCCGACGTACGGGGAGACTCTCGCACCCGGCGTGAAGTCCCAGTAGGCATTGGCGAAGAAGCTCTCGTACTGCACGGTTTCGACTCGCGTTTCCGCGATCTCGAGTTCCTGCTGCGCCTTGTCCACCGTCACATCGTCGGTCGCCGCCAGGTCGGCAGTCGCGTCGTAGGAGAGCGCCGAGTGGGTGTACTCGAGTTCGGCGCGGATGTTGCCGAAGCGGTAGCCCACCGCGAGGCCGCCCATCATTCCGGAGCTGCTGCCGCCGATGTCCGACGACCACGCCGAAGCCGGCGGATCGCAGCCCGCGTTCGTGCCGTCGATCGGCACGATCCAGCCGTCACAGGTCGTCGCGACGTCGTTGTCCGTGCCGTCCACGGTCATGGACGCCCCGTTGCCGATGCCGATCTCCAGGCCGACGTACGGCCCGTTCTGCGCGGCAACCGGACCGGCGGCCAACAGCGCCGGAGTCGCCAGCAAGGGCAGCAAACGCACTCGCAATCCGTATCTGAATCGTCTCATTCCAGTACTCCCTGATTCGTCTCGTAGTCGACCCGTCGGCCTTCCACTGCCGACACGTACGCCGAGTACAGCACCCGCACGACCTCCAGGCCGAGCTCGCCGTCCGACTCGGCTGCCACACCGTCCAGCAGGTTCGCGGCAAACGCCTGGCACATGCCGAGTTGACCCGAGGTCCAGTCCTCGTCCGGCATCGGGGTCGTCCAGCCGGCGCCGGAGTCGATCTTCTCCATGATGTATGCGTCGTCGAAAACACTCTCGTCGGGCGCGTAGGCGCTCAGCATGTCGTTCGGGCTCAGGCTGAGCCGCAGCCGACAGTTGCTGGCAAACAGATCGAGGCCGCTTTCCATTCCACCGAGGACGTGATCGCCGCCCCAGGCGACGGCGCGGGAACCGTCGTCGAAGCCGATCACGGCGCAGCCCCAGTTCTCGACCTCGCCCCATTCGCCGGCGACGCGGAGTTCGTCCGCCGGCAGGCCGGCGACCGCGCTCAGGTCGGCGGTCTCCGCACTGACCCAGGCCGGTCGCACCGGCTTGCCCGACCGCCGGAGCCCTTCCGCTCGCTTCAGGTGGAGCATCGCGCCGACCGGATGGGCGGCGAGGCGGATCAGGGCACCGCCGCCAGTGTGCCGCCACACGCGCGAGTAGGGAGAGTGGGAGCCGCTGTGGCACTCGCCGCCCCGCATCTCGAGGAGAACCGAGTCCGCCTTCTCCAGCAGCCCGAGAGCGCGGCAGAAGGCCGGGGCGTAGATCCAGTTCTCGCCGTAGAGAAGCTGCACGCCGCCCCGGTCTGCCGCCTCGACCATGGCCCGCGCGTCCGCTTCGGCCACCCGCAGCATCTCGCGGCGGTCGCGGCCGGCGACCTCGGCGTCGCTCGCGTCCTCCGGCAGGTCCTGGCCCGTGTAAGCGGTCAGGGGCTTCGTGCAGATGACGTGCTTGCCGGCCGCGGCCGCGGCCTCGGCCATCTCGCGATGCAGGCGGTTCGAAACGCAGAGATCGACCACGTCGATGTCCTCGTCGTCCAGCATCGCGTCGAGATCGTGGAACACGGCCGGGATGTCGAAGCGGCGGGCGTACTCCTCCGCCCGCCCCCGTCGACGCGAGACGACGCCGGCGACGCGAGCCGAGACGACCTGCTTCCAGCAACGCGCCCTTGTTTCGGCCAGGAAACCGGCGCCGACGATGCCTACGCGTAGCTGTGGTGACGCACCCATGGAACCGCCGCGAGCATAGCGCTGGGCTGCAACCCGGATTCCGCCTCCGGCGGATGCCGGCCGGAAGGCCGGCGCACCGACAGGTACGATGGGCGCCGCCTTCCCGAACGGAACCATCGAAGACCGACATGAGCCGAGTCACCATCGCCGCAGCGTGCGCCTTCACTCTTCTGGCCGCGCCGGCTGCCGCCCAGCGCGGCGCGCCGGCCGGCGAGTGGCCGAGCTACGGCGGGGACGTCGGTTCGACCAAGTACTCGCCGCTGGACGAGATCGACGCAAGTAACTTCGGCGACCTGGAGGTTGCCTGGCGCTGGCGGTCGGTGGACGGCTTCCTGAGCAAGGCGGAGGCAGGCGGCGAGTGGTACGCCCGCCGCGACGTCATCTTCGACCGGCTGAAGGACGACGATCCCCTGCTCTGGCGAGCTGGCCGGGCCCCCTTCATCCGCAACCTGAAGGCGACGCCGTTGATGCAGGAGGGTCTGCTGTTCCTGAACACGCCGATCTCGATCGGGGCGGCGGTCGACCCCGGCAGCGGCCGGACGGTCTGGGCCTACAACCCGAAGAGCTACGAGAAGGGCACGACGACGATGACCGTGGTCTGGAACCAGCGCGGCGTCGCCTACTGGACGAACGGCGAGGAGGGCGACGAAGCCGACAGCCGCGTCTACTGGGGCACCGGCGACGGCTACCTGCTCTCGGTCGACGCCGGTACCGGCCGCCCGAACGAGGACTTCGGAGACGGCGGCCGGGTCGATCTGATGGAGGGCCTGCCGCGCGCCAACCGCGGCGAGCGGGACTACCTGAACGCCCTGCTCTACTCGATGCAGTCGCCGCCGGTCGTCGTCCGCGACGTGGTCGTCACCGGGGCCTCGATCGCCGACCGCCGGATCACGAAGGAGTCCATCCCGGGCTGGGTGCGCGGCTGGGACGCGCGCACGGGCGCACTCCGCTGGGTGTTCCGCACCGTGCCCCAGGAGGGCGACGAGGGTGTCGAGACCTGGGAGGACGAGTCCTGGCGCTACTCGGGCAACGCGAACGTCTGGACGATGCTCTCCGGCGACGACGAGCACGGCATCGTCTACCTGCCGATCGGCACCGCGACGAACGACTTCTACGGCGGCCACCGCCCGGGCGACAACCTCTACTCCGAGAGCCTCGTCGCGGTCGATGTCGAGACGGGCGAGAAGCTCTGGCACTTCCAGGCTGTCCGCCACGGCCTCTGGGACTACGACTTCCCGGCCGCGCCGACGCTGATCGACCTTCCGGGTCCGGCGGGCGCCGATCCCCGGCAGATCGTCGCCCAGGTCAGCAAGCAGGGCTTCCTCTACGTCTTCGACCGCGTCACGGGCGAACCGGTATGGGAGATCGAGGACCGGCCGGTGCCCCCGGCGACGATGCCCGGCGACACGGCCGCGGCGACACAGCCCTTCCCGACGAAGCCGGCGCCGTTCGAGTACCAGGGCGTGACCGAGGACGATCTGGCCGACTTCACGCCCGAGATCAGGCAGATGGCCCTCGACGTGATCGAGGACTACCGGATCGGCCCGCTGTACACGCCGCCGTCCCTGCCCGAACCCGGCGGCAAGCGGGGCACGATTTTCCGGCCGTCGGCCGGAGGCGGCGCGAACTGGTACGGCGCCGCGGTCGACCCGGAAACCGGCTGGCTCTACGTGCCCTCGCGCAACGCGTTCAGCATGGTCACCTTCTACACGCCCGACCAGCTCGAAGGGGGCACGCTCCGCTACACCCACGGCGGCCGAGGACGGCGGCCCGAGATGCCCGAGGGCCTGCCGCTGTTCAAACCGCCTTACACGCGGATGACCGCGATCGACCTGAAGTCTGGCGAGCACGTGTGGATGAAGCCGCTCGGCAACAACGACACTTTGCGCAACCATCCCCGGCTGAGAGACCTCGACCTGCCCCCGCTCGGCGGCGACACCTACACCGGGCCGCTGCTGACGAAGACGTTGCTGATCCACGGCCAGCACGCCGCGGAGGACGACGGCGGCAACCGACTGGTCGCCCGGAACAAGCAGACCGGCGACGTGATCGCCGAGTTGCCCCTGCCGGCCCGCGGGCTCGGCACGCCGATGACCTACCTCTGGGAGGGCCGGCAGTACATCGCGCTGACCGTCGCCGGCAGGAGGGAGACGGACGGCGTGCCGGAGCTGATGGCGTTCGCGCTCCCGTGACCTTGAATGGAAGTTGGCCGCCGAAGACGAAACACACCCTCCCGAAAGAACGTCTCATCAACGTGAGGGCGACACGAAGACGGCGTCCATTCGCGGCTCGGATCGCGCCGCTCGTGCTGGCGACCCTCGCGGCCCTGCTGGCCGGTTGCGGCGGCGATTCGTCCGCCGGCGCCACCACCGTCGTCGACGGGCCGGGCGCCCTCTCCATCAGGGGCGAGGTCTGGGCCGACAACTGGTTCGCCTTCTACCTGGGCGACCGCCTCATCATCGAGGATTCCGTGCCGATCACGACGGAACGGTCGTTCAACGCCGAGACCTTCGTCTTCAACGCCGACTACCCTCTGCAACTGAACTTCGTCGCCAAGGACTTCAAGCAGGATGACACGGGCCTCGAGTACATCGGCCGCCGCAACCAGCAGATGGGCGACGGCGGACTCATCGCGCAGTTCACGGACACGGCCACGGGAGCACCGGTCGCGGCGACCGACTCCGCGTGGCGCTGCCTGGTGATCCACGAGGCGCCCCTCGACCGCGCCTGCAAGGACGAGGCTGACCCGGCGCCCGGCGTCGGCCCCTGCCAGTTCACGGCGTCGGCGGAGCCCGAGGGCTGGCGCACGCCTGGATTCGATGACACGGAATGGCCGTCGGCGGTCGAACACAGCGCGGCGGCGGTCAGGCCGAAAGGCGGTTACGACGACATCGAGTGGCGGGACGGGGCGCGCCTGATCTGGTCGGCCGATCTCGAGACGCAGAACACGCTGCTGTGCAGGCTGACGGTGGGGCAACCAGTCCTAATCAGGGCTCGGCCATGAAAGCGGCGCAAGGTGGTCGCCGCTTCGCGGCGCGTTGTCTTCCGCGGGTCAGAAGACCCGCGCACCAGGCCGGCGCCTTCCCTTCCCCGGGTCAGAAGACCCGGGGCTACGGCTTCGCCATGAAGGCGGCGACGGCTTCGCGGTGCGCGTCGCTCGTGTAGGCGGCGTTCAGTTCTTCCATCTCGCGGCGGTGGACCTCGTCGAGATCGTGCGATGAGCCGTTCCTCGTCAGCAACCGCTTGACGGCGCGCAGCGAGCTGTCGGCGTTCTCGCCGATCCGGGCGGCGAGTTCGAGCGCCCGGTCCAGCGTCTGCTCGTGCGGCACGACGGCGTTGGCGAAGCCCATCGCCTCGAGCTCCGCGGCGTCGTAAAGAGTTCCGGTCAGGCACATCTCGCTCGCCTTCGCCCAGCCGACGCGCTGCACGAGGAAGTGGGAGGAACAGAGTTCCGGCACCAGCCCCATCCGCACGAAGAACATGCCGACGCGGGCGCGTTCCGAGAGCACGATCACGTCGAAGGGCAGAGCCAGCGTGATGCCGACGCCCACGGCGACGCCGTTGATCGCTGCGATCATCGGCTTCGAGTCCCGCACGAGTTCCACCCAGGGGCGCGGCGGCCTGCGGTCGGCCTCTGCTCCGGCCTCGCCGCCGTCGAGCCGGGCCTTGAACTGCGCTCCGATGTCGGCGCCGGCGCAGAACCCGCGTCCCGCGCCGGTGACGACGATCGCCGCCAGCCCCGGGTCCTCGTTGGCGGCTTCGATCGCATCGACCAACTCGAAGTTCATCTGCCGGGTCCAGGCATTCAGCTTGTCCGGCCGGTTCAGGGTGAGGATGCGGGTGCGGCCCCGGTCCTCGACCAGGATCTGCTCGTAGTTCGGCGCGGTCATGGATGGTCTCCCCGATTGGCCCTTCCCGGGCCCGTGATGGAAATGCGCGGCACGCCCGGAGCGTCTCAGGCTCCCTCGAGCACCGGCTCGATGCGAGGCGGCGGCGCGGTCGCCTCGGCCCGCCGCCGCGCCAGGGAGATCCGGGCGCGGCGCGCGACGAACCAGACGCAGACGAGGAAGAGAGCGATCGCGTTGATCCGGAGCGGCAGGATCATCGTCGTGTGCACCGTCTCCGGCGACGACTGCATCTGGTGGATGCTGCGCCACCAGTTGACCGAGTAGTAGACGAGCGGCGCGTTGACCGAGGCGACGATGCTCGCCGCCGCCGTCCACGGCGCCCGCCGGTGCTCCTCGGCGAAACGGCGCAGCGCCAGCACGCCGAGGAAGGTCAGCCACATGACGAAGGTGAAGGTCAGCCGGGGATCCCATGCCCAGTAGACGCCCCAGGTCGGCTTGGCCCAGACGATGCCGGAGAGCAGGCCGGCCGTCTCCAGGATGACGCCGACCTCGATCACGCCGACCAGCATGCCGTCGATCCAGTCCTTTCGCTTCCACAGCGAAGCGGCGCCCACGAAGCCGGCGCCGAAGAAGCAGACCAGCGCGTTCCACTGCAGCGGCACGTGGACGTAGAGGATGCGGTAGACCTCGCCCATGAAGCGTTCCGTGGGTGCCACGAAGAGGCCGATGTAGACGCCCGCGATCAGGCCAGCGAGCCCCACCAGGCCGAACCAGTGCTCCCATGCTCTGGCGCGCTTGGGCGTGGCGGTCGTCATCGGGCCGGGACGTTAGCACCGCCCGGAAACCCACCCTGCTCCTGATACGGTCGGCGCTCGATTTCAGGCGGAGGAACACACGGGCGATGACGGATACCACGAACATCCTGGGTAAGCTGGGCGTGTGGGCCGGGCTCGACGGCCTCTCGGCGACCCAGGCGGCGGAGTTCGCGGCCGCCATCGAAGCCCAGGGCTACGGCGCGCTGTGGACGCCCGAGGCAGTCGGCCGCGACCCGTTCGCGCTCGTCACGTATCTCGGAGCCCGCACGGAGCGGATCACCCATGCGACGGGTATCGCGAACATCTACGCCCGCGACGCGATGACGACGAAGGCGGTCCACAAGACGCTCTCCGAGATGCTGCCGGGCCGCTTCGTCCTCGGCCTCGGCGTCTCCCATCCGCACCTGGTCACCCACCTGCGCGGACACGAGTACAAGCCGCCGGTGCCGAAGATGCGCGAGTACCTGGAGGCGGTCGGCAAGGCCTTCTACCGCGGAGCCGAGCCCGAACAGGAAGCGCCGATCGTGATCGCCGCCCTGCGGCCGCTGATGCTGAAACTCGCCGCGGAGGGCGCCGACGGCGCCCATCCGTACCTGGTCACGCCGGAACACACCCGGCGAGCGCGGGAGATCATGGGCGACGGGCCGCTGCTCTGCCCCGAGCAGAAGGTCATCCTGACCACGGACGCCGAGGCCGCGCGCAAGATCGGCCGCGCCAACCTCTACGTCTACCTGCGGGCCCCGAACTACCAGAACAGCCTGCTCGAGCTGGGCTTCACCGAGGACGACTGGCAGGAGTTCCAGGCCAGCGACCGCCTGGTCGACGCTCTGGTCGCCTGGGGCACGGAAGACCGGATCCGCGAACGCATCCAGGCCCACTGGGACGCCGGCGCCGACCACGTCTGCATCCAGGCGTTCCGCCCCGACGGCAAGCCGGGAGCCGATCTCGACGCGCTGGCGACCCTGGCGCCCGGCACCTGAGGGCGCGAGCCGAACGAAGGAGAACGACCAATGAAGAACCGCCACTCCACCTCGCTCATCGTGACCGCCGCCCTCTTCGCGCTGGCCGCGCTGGCCTGCGCGCCGGCCGAGGAAGCCCCCGAACCCGTCGACCTCGAGGCGCCGCTCGCCGATCTCGCGGAAGGCTGGAACACGATCGACCCGGGCGGGAGCACGACCTGCTCGGACGGTTCGCCGTTCCGGTTCTTCGTCCGCAAGGCCGATCCGACCCAGCTCGTGTTCTACCTCCAGGGGGGCGGCGGCTGCTGGAACGCCCAGACCTGCGATCCGCAGGGCAATCCCACGTACACGATGACCGCCCTCGAGGAGATGCAGTCACCGAGCGACGACGATCCCGAAGGCGGTTACGGCATCGGCGCTTTCGACAACCCGGCGAACCCGTTCGCGGACCACAGTTTCGTGTTCGTGCCCTACTGCACCGGCGACGTCCACATCGGCGATCGCGACGCGGTTTACGAGGCGGCGGCGACCGACGACGCGCCGGCCCGCGAGTTCACCATCCACCACCGGGGCTACACGAACGGCAGGGCGGCCCTCGACTGGACCTGGGAGCACTTCCTCGGCCCCGAAACGGTGTTCGTCACCGGTTCGAGCGCCGGCTCGATTCCGTCGCCCGTCTACGCCCGCCACTTCGCGGAGCACTACCCCGAAGCGCGAATCACCGCGCTGGGCGACGGCGCCGGCGGTTACCGGAACCTCACGGACAGCCGGCCGCACGAGTCCTGGGGCACGCTGGCCGCGCTCTCCCACTTCGAGAACATGAACGAGGCCGACAGCGACAGCTTCTCGTTCGAGGACCTGTACATCCTGGCCGCCAGGGCCCATCCCGAGGTCATGTTCACGCGCTACGACACGGCGGAAGACGACGTCCAGCTCCAGTTCCTGCAGATCGCCGGAACGAACGTCGACGACGGTCTGCAACCGCTGCTCGACGCCAACGAGGCGGACATCGACGCCGCGCTCGAAGGCCAGGACAACTACCGGAGCTACATCGCCGCGGGCGAGCTGCACACGATCATGCTGCGGCCCGAGTTCTACACCTACGAGTCGGACGGCGTGCGCTTCCGCGACTGGGTGGCGTCGCTCGAAGCCGGCGAACCGGTCGAGGACGTCCACTGCGGCGACTGCAAGGGTTCGCCCGTGCCGGAGGCCGAAGTCCCGGAAACCGGCGAAGCGACCGGACCGTAGCGCAGCGGCGGACGATCCAGAGCCCGGCGCTTCGCACCGGATGCCGGCGCAGGCGCCGGCGCACACAGTTCCGCCGCGCCGGTTGCTACTCCGGGAAGAGGCTCGGGTCGATGCCGGGGATGATCTTCAGCGCGTTGCGGAAGTAGACCTTCTCCAGCACCTCGTCGGACAGGCCGAGGCCGTACATCTTCCAGTGGGCGTGCCGCTTCCGGTAGTAGTCGAAGTACTCGTCCCGGGTCTCCAGCACGCGGAAGTAGACGTGGTAGCCCTCGATCGGATCCCAGGAGTCCTTGCCCATCAGGACCCGGTCCTGGTACTTCTCCATGAAGGCGGCGCCCGTGATCGGCTGCCGGCCTAGTTCGGCGAGGACCGCCCCGAGTTCCGTGTAGACGTTCGGTAGCTCGTCGAGCAGCTTGCCGAGCCGCGCCAGGTCGTTGCCGAACCAGCCGAGGTGGGCGTTGATGAACGTCGTGTTCGGATGGTTGCGGAACAGGTTGTGCTGTTCGCTCATCGTCTGCTCGAAGGAGGCGAAGCGCTTGGGATCGTCGCGGCGGCGATTCGGAAACATCTTGAGCTCCAGCCAGCGCTCGTTGTGCTCGTCCCAGGGATCCCAGAAGGCCGACGGCTCGCCGACGTGGATCAGGACCGGAATGCCCAGCTCACCCGCCTTGTCCCACACCGGAGCGATCCGCGGATCGTCGGCCGCCACCCGCTTGCCGTGGACGTCGGTCTGGAACATGCTGAGGTTCTTGTAGATCTTGAGACCCCGCGCGCCGGCGTCGTAGTCGGCCTGGAGCTGTGCCGCCGCCTTCTTGCCCCAGCCGGGTTCACCGACGCCCGAGAAGTCGACGTTCGCGTAGACGACGAACCGGCCCGGGTAGCGGCCCTTCGTGGCGGCGATGTTCCGCTTCAGTCCCTCGCCCGAGCCGCCGCTCAGGTTGACGAACACGGCCATGTTCATCTCGTCCATCTCCTTGACCATCTGGTCGATCCGGGCCGGATCGCCGCCGCGCAGATGTCCGTGAGCGTCGACGAAGGGGAACTTCGCGCGAGTCACCGGTGCGCCCGGCACCTTGAGCGTGGACCGCGGCTCGTATGCCTCCACGGTCATGTCCTGACCGGCGGCCGGCAGCGCCGCTGCGAACAGCAGGGGGGCGAGCAGCAACGACCTCGGACCAGCGATACGGATCGACGCGTTCGAACGGTAAGTGGCCGGCATGTTCTCTTCCTCGGGTTCCAGGTTGCTCGGCAAAGGCGTTGAAGCGGTCGGAGTCTACGGCAGGACCGTTCAGACCGCCCGCGTATACTCGCCAGCGATGTCCATCGTGCGCGCCGCCGAGGTCGTCGTGCTGCTTTGCACCGTGTACATCGCCTGCGGGCTCGTCTTCGCCCCGTTCTTCGTCTGGCGCGGCGCAGGCCGCATCGATCCCACGGCACAGTCGGCCGGACTAGGGTTCCGGCTGATGATCCTTCCCGGCGTCGTCGGGTTGTGGCCCATCCTGCTGCGCCGATGGCTGGCCGGCCGGCTGCCGCCGGTCGAGCGGAACGCGCACCGCGACGCGGCCGAACGCCGCAGCCAACGGGGCTCCGGATGATCCGCGGTCTGCGCCGGCGCCACCGGCTGATCTGGGTGGTGCTGTTTCCGGTCGTGACGTTGCTGCTGGTGCTCGCGTTGCTCTCGAGGCCCGAGCCACCGTTGATGGACGAGCTTCCCACTCCGCGCGAGTACGCCGCCGAACCAACGGCAGCTCCGGAGAACCCGCCCCCCGGGGATGAGGGCCCGTGAGCGCCGGCTACCAGGCGATCCTCTGGAACCGCAACAAGAAACTGTACGACCTGACGATGGCGGCCGGCATCGTCGTGTTCCTCGGCCTCTTCGTCGGCATCGGAGCCTCGACCCGCCCGCAGGCGACGATCGAGACACTGCTGATCCGGGGCTTCGGGGCCTGCGCCCTGCTGCTGCTCCACGTGGTGCTGGCCATCGGACCGCTGTGCCGGCTGGATCCACGGTTCCTGCCCCTCGTCTACAACCGCCGCCACCTCGGCGTCTGCACGTTCCTGCTGGCTCTGGCCCACGGCGGGTTCTCGATCGTCCAGTTCCATGGCCTCGGCGTTCTCAATCCACTGGTCAGCGTGCTGGCGAGCAACGGGAACTACGACAGCCTGTCGCAGTTCCCGTTCCAGGCACTCGGCCTCCTGGCGCTGGTCATCCTGTTCCTGCTAGCGGCGACTTCGCACGACTTCTGGCTCGCCAACCTGACGGCGCCGGTGTGGAAGTCGCTTCACATGCTGGTCTACGTCGCGTACGGACTGATCCTCGCGCACGTCGCGCTGGGGAGCCTCCAGGCTCCGGAGCGGCCGCCGGTGCTCGCCGTGCTGCTGGGCATCGGCTTCGCCGGCATCACCTCGTTGCACCTCGCGGCCGGCTGGCGCGAGCGCGCCCCGGCGCCGGCACCCACCGCGGAAGAGTCCGAAGCTGACGTCTGCGCCGTCTCCGACATCCCGCTCGACCGCGCCCGCATCTTCCTGCTCAGCGGCGAACGCGTGGCCGTCTTCCGCTACGGGGCTGACGACGGCGAGCGGATCGCGGCCGTCTCGAACGTCTGCCAGCACCAGAACGGACCGCTCGGCGAAGGCCGGGTAGTGGACGGCTGCATCACCTGCCCGTGGCACGGCTACCAGTACCGGCCGGAGGACGGCTGCTCGCCGCCGCCCTTCACCGAGACGATCCCCACGTTCAACGTCCGCGTCGAGAACGGACGGGTGCTGGTCGATCCCCGGCCGAATCCTCCCGGTACTCACGCGGCACCGGCGCGAGTCGACCCAACCGCCACCGCACGGGAGTCCCCGTGACGCACGACCAACGCGAGGAACTCTACGTCGGCTACCTCGACGAGACGCCGCCCGGCGTGGCGCGGTTCGCCCGCCGCGCCGTCATCGGCCTCCTGCTGCTGGCCGCGGCCCTGGGAGCCGGCCTGGCGCTGCTGCTGGAACGGTTCGACGAGGGCGTGTTCGAGTACGGGCTGGTGCGTGACTACGAAGGCGAGCTGCTCCTCGATCCCCATCCCCGCCTGCTCACGGTCGACGAACCGACGGCGGGTTATCTGCTGGTTGGGGTCGGAAAGCACCGGCTCGACGTGAACGGGGAGCCCGACGCGCCCGCCCCCTCGGGCGAGATCCAGCTCTCCGGCACGTTGATCCGGAACCCGGAGGCGGCGATGCTCGAAGTACACTCGTTCGAGCTTCCCGAAGGGCGGACCAACGCGGGACCTTCCGCAGCAGGCATCTCGCCCGGCATCCTGGGAACCCGTGGTCCGGCCCCCACTCCAGCCGACGCACAAGCGCCCGACACCGACGTACGTGTCGTCACGCGCGGCCACACCCTCGCCGGCGAGATCGTCGACACGAAGTGCTATCTGGGCGCGATGAAGCCGGGGCGCGGCAAACCGCACCGGGACTGCGCCTCCCTCTGCATCCGCGGCGGCATCCCCGCCGCCCTGCTGGTGCGAACCGGGAAGGGCGAACGGGAGCTGATCCAGTTGGTGGACTTCGCCGGACGGCCACTCGGCCGCGAGCTGCTCGACTGGGTCGGCCAACCGGTCGAGGCCACCGGTCTGCTGCGTCGCCAGGACGACCGCCTCTTCCTGCACCTTCTCACTACCGAGTGGATTCGCGCCGCGGCCGGGGCCGGCTCATGACCGATCCGGCTCGCGGCACCCATCCTGCGTCCGAGCCGGACAGCACTCCGACTCCCAGCCCCGAACGGCTCCCCGACGGCGAGATCGAGGTCGGCAGCTACCGGCTGCGGTTCGCGCGCACGGCAGCCGACATCGATCGGCTGCTGGCGCTGCGCTTCGAGGTCTTCAACCTGGAGCTGGGCGAGGGTCTCGAGGAGTCCTTCGCCACCGGCCGTGACAGCGACCGCTTCGACTCGAGTTGCCATCACATGCTGGTCGAAGCGGAGGGCGGCGAGCTCATCGGCACCTACCGCATGCAGACGGCGGCGATGGCCGCCGGCGGCCACGGCTTCTACTCGGCCGGCGAATACGAACTGGAGGCCCTGCCCGAAGGCGTCCTGGACCAGTCGGTGGAGATCGGCCGCGCCTGCATCCACCGCGACCACCGCAAGCGCACCGTGCTGTTCCTGCTCTGGAAGGGTCTGGCGAGCTACGTCGTCCACAACCGCTGCCGCTATCTGTTCGGCTGCTGCTCGCTGACCAGCCAGGACCAGGCCGCCGGTATCCGGCTCTACCGGCAACTCAAGGCGGCGGGAAAGGTCGTTGCCGACGTCGACGTGCCTCCCCTGCCTCACACGCGCTGCGAAGCGCCGGACGATCGCGTAGCCGCGATGCCCGAGATCGAGGTGCCGCCGCTCTTCGCGACCTACCTCCGCTACGGCGCCCTGGTGTGCAGCCGGCCGGCGATCGACCGGGAGTTCAAGACGATCGACTACCTCGTGCTGATGGACACGGCCGCGTTGAGCCGGCGCACGCGGCTGATCTTCGGGCTGGAAGACGCGCCGGCCGCGGCGTTCTAGCAGCCCGACTTGCGTCCCGGCGTTCTACGGCGCAAGCTCCCGGAATGCAGCCGAGAAGCAGCAATCGTCTTCTGCTTCGGCCCCTCCAGCTCTGGCGGCTGATCTGGCGGGCGCCGACCCTGCTGATCGCCGCGCTGGCCGCCTGGTTCCCGCTGCTCGTTCTGCGACCCTTCCTGGCCCGGCCGGCGCCCAGGGCCTGGCGGGCCGTCCGGCGTGCCGTGCTGCGGTGCTGGGGACGCACGAGCCTCGCCGTCCTCGGCTGCCGGGTCACGGTGCGCGGCAAGGCGCCCAGGAGCCCCTTCCTGCTCATCTCGAACCACGTTTCCTACGTCGACATCTTCCTGCTCTCGGCCTTCACGCCTGGCCGTTTCGTGTCCAAGGCGGAGATCCGGGGCTGGCCGGTGGCCGGCGCCATGTGCCGGACGGTGGACATCATCTTCGTCGACCGCCACCGCCGCCGGGACGTGACGCGCGTCGGCGAGCAGATCTCCGCGGCGCTCGCGGACGGCGATCCGGTGATCCTCTTCCCCGAAGGCACGTCGACGCCCGGCAACGAGGTCGCGCCGCTCAAGCCCTCCCTGCTCGCGCCCGCGGCGGGCCAGAAACTGGATGTCCACTGGGCCGTCGTTCGCTACGAGACGCCGCCGGACGAGACGCCCGCCTTTCTCAGCGTCGCGTGGTGGGGGGAGATGCCCCTCGTGCCCCACGCCCCCGATCTGCTCAAGCTCCGCCGTATCGACGCGGAGATCGACTTCGGCAACGAGCCGGTGCGGAGCGCAGACCGCAAGGAGCTCGCCCGCCTCCTGCGCGAGCGGATGACAGGTAGCTTCCGGCCGATGGTTTCGAGCGAGGAACTGGCGGCCATCGGCGATACGCACGGTCCCATCGGAATCCCCGAGCGCCGCGGTTGACGCAAGCGGATGCGGCCATCGCACGACGAACAGCCGCGACGCGCGAGTTGGCTGAAGATCGCCGCCGCGGTCTACGGAGTGCTGCTCCTGGGTTCGACGCTGGTCCGCATCGGAGCCGACCCGAAGCCGCTGCCGCCTGACCGGGAGACAGTCCAGATCAAGACGTCGGATACGGCCGACCGGCCAGTCCGTCTCGCGTGGAGGGAGTGGGGCGAGACGGCCGCCCAGGACGCTCAATACGGCGAGGCCCTGCCGCTGGTGCTCCTCCACGGTTCACCTGGCAGCGCCGACGACTTCCGCCGCCTCGCACCCCGCCTTGCCGAAGAGCGCCGCGTCATCGCCCCCGACCTTCCGGGGTTCGGCGCCTCCGAGCATCGTGTGGAGGACTATTCGATTCGCGCCCATGCCGAGGCGAGCCTGGCTCTGCTCGACGAGCTGGGTGTCGAACGCTTCCATGCCCTCGGCTTCAGCATGGGCGGCGGCCCGGCCCTGCACATGGCGGACATCTCCTCCGATCGCGTTGCGTCCATCGTGCTCGCCGCCTCCATCGGCGTCCAGGAACTCGAACTGCTCGGCGACTACACCGTGAATCACGGACTTCACGGACTTCAGCTCGCGCTGCTCTGGGGACTCCGCAACCTGGTCCCCCACTACGGCGCCTTCGACCAACCCGTCGCCCGCTCCTACGCCCGCAACTTCTACGACACCGATCAGCGGCCGCTGCGCGGCATCCTGGAGTCTCTGGAGTCCCCGCTGTTCATCGTCCACGGCGAGCACGACCCCCTGGTTCCGGCGGCAGCGGCCCTGGAGCACCACCGCATCGTGCCCCACAGCGAGTTGTGGATGCGCCCGGACAGCCACTTCTTCCTGTTCCGCGGCGGCGACGACCTGGCAGCCCGGATCGAGGACTTTCTTGGCGACGTCGAATCCGGCGACGCGCCAACGCGCGCCGATGCCGAACCGGAACGGCTGCGGCGGGCGGCGCTTCCGTTCGACGACCTGGACCTGCCGCCATTCACCGGACCGGCCCTGCTGATCGTCTTCCTGCTCCTCGTGTTCGCCGCCTACGCCAGCGAGGACCTGACCTGCATAACCGCCGGCCTGCTCGTGGCCCAGGGCCGGCTCGACTTCCCCGTCGCCGTCGCCGCCTGCTACGCCGGCATCCTGAGCAGCGACCTCGGCCTCGCCTGGCTGGCGCGCGTTCTCGGACGGCCGGCTCTCAGGCTGCCGCCCTTCAAATGGTGGGTCAGCGAAGCCAGGTTCGAAGAGGCTTCGGCGTGGCTGCGGCGGCGGGCCCTGGTCGTCGTCCTGGTCAGCCGCTTCCTGCCGGGAACGCGGCTGCCGACATGCCTCGCGGCCGGCATCCTGCGCACCAGCCTGCTCCGCTTCTGCTTCTACTTCGCTCTCGCCGTAGCGATCTGGACGCCCGCCTTCGTCGGCGTGAACGCGCTCCTCGGACGCGAGGCGGTCGAACGCTTCGGCGGCCGGCTGCCGGGGGGCCTGCTCGGTGCGGTGCTGGCGCTGGCGCTCGTCATCTTCACGGTCCGAGGCGTCGTGGTGCCCCTCTTCACCTGGCGCGGCCGGCGCGTCTGGCGCGGGCGCCTGCTCCGTATCCGGCACTGGGAGTTCTGGCCGATGTGGGCCTTCTACCCACCGCTCGCGCTCTACATTCTCTGGCAGGGCCTGCGGCGCAGCAGCCTGACGGCGTTCACCGCGATCAACCCCGCCATGCCGCTCGGCGGCCTGCTCGGGGAGTCGAAGAGCGACATCCTGGACGGGCTGGCCGGCATCGGCGACGCGCTGCCGGCCTGGAGGCGGCTGCCGGCTGGCGGCCCGGAGGAACGCATCGCGGCTCTACGTCGCTTCCTGGACGACGAGAAGCTGGACTACCCGGTCGTCCTCAAGCCGGACACCGGTGAGCGCGGCCGGGGTGTCGCCGTAGCGCGTTTCGAGGCCGACGCGGCAATGTTCTTCGAGAAGACCCCGGGTGCCGCGCTTACACAGGAGTACGTGACCGGCGAAGAGTACGGCGTGTTCTGGGCCCGCCACCCGGGCCAACGGGAAGGTCACGTCTTCTCAATCACCCACAAAGTCCGACCGACCGTGACCGGCGACGGGACCCACACCCTCGAATGGTTGATCCTGGCCGACCCGCGCGCCGTCGCCATCGCCCACATCTACCGGCGCGAACATCCGGAGGCCGCGACGCACGTCCCGGCCGCCGGCGAGACAGTCGAACTGACCGAAGTTGGCGCCCACTCACGCGGGACGATCTTCCTGGACGCGAACGAACTGCACACACCCGAACTCGAACGGGCGATGAACACGATCTGTACCGCTTACGACGGCTTCGACTTCGGCCGTCTCGACGTCCGCGTCCCCAGCGCCGAAGCCCTGCGGCGCGGTGAGGGCCTCCGGGTCCTGGAAGTCAACGGCGTGACCTCCGAGGCAACGCACATGTACGACCGCCGTTACGGCTTCTTCGCTGCCCACACCATCCTGCGACGCCAGTGGCGGATGGCCTTCGTCCTCGCCGCCGAGCGAATTCGAGAGGGAGTTCAGCCGGCGACCGTGAGCGAGATCGTCCGCGCCGTCCGGGCTGAACGACGAGCCCGCCGCGACGCGGCGTAGCTCCTCAACCCGCCTTCGCCGCCGCCTTCTTCTTCGTCGTGCGCCGCCGCGGCTTCGGCTTCTCCAGCGCGTCGAGCCGCGCCTCGATCGAGCTCAGCCGCTCGATCACCGCTTCCAGGTCCGCCTTGCCGGGGACGCCGAGCTTCTCGAGCCGGCGCTCCAGCTGCTCATCGATTCCCGTCCGCGCCTTGGCCTTCGTCTGCTCGAAGCCGCTCCGCGCCTTCGACTTGGTCTGCTCGATCCCCTTCCCGGCCGCGGAACGCACCTGCTGCACCTTCTCCTCGGCCTTGTCCCGCCAGTTGCTCAGGGACTCCCGGCCCTGGCTCTCGACCTTCTCGCCGCGCGCGACCAGCCGGTCGAAGACCTTGGCTCCCGCATCTGCCGCCTCGCCCGCGACGCCGGCGCCGGCAAGCGCCACCTTGTGGGCCGTTTCGACGGCCGACTCGACCACCGAGCGCGATTTTGCGTCGCTGTTCCTGGTTTCCGCCGCGGATGCTGCTGTCATCGACTTCTCTCCTTGTCTGTTGGGGCTGTCCGCGGCGAGGGCCGCGATCCCGTCAGGAAGCCTGGGCTTCCGCAAGCCGCCGCTTCACGGTCTCGATGGGATTGCGGTAGTCCACCGTGCCGAGACCGCGGTTGGTCAGCTTGTAACCGATCAACGCCTGAAGCTTCTCGGGCATTTCCACCACGACTTCCCAGGGCACGCCGACGAACTGGTTCTCGCGCTGCTTGAGCCACGCCAGGTTGAAGTTGAAGTTGATCGAGCGTCGGTAGCCGTTGTCCGTCGAGTTCCCGCCGCCCCGGTGCCAGACGGCGCCATCCCAGAGGAACAGGGCCCCGGCCGGCATCTCCACAGTCAGCGTGGGCACATCGGGGTCGACCGGATCGGCCGAGCGATGGCTGCCGGGCACGATCTCCGTTGCCCCGTTCTCGGCCGTGAACGGATCGAGCGCGATCAGCGTGTTGGCGATCAGCGGAAAGTGCGGCCGCGCAAGCGGATAGTGGCCGTCGTCCTGGTGCATCCGCTGCGGACGGTCGCCCGGGCCCGGCCGCATCGCGGCGACGCCGGAGACCTGGTAGTCCGAGCCGAGCACCGCCTCCACGAGCCCCAGCAGGCGGTCGTCCATGAGGAGTTCGTCGACGGCTCGGGTCTTGGCCAGCAGGTTGTGCGTGTGGATCGTCTGCTGGCCGTAGTCGTCCGTCAACCGGCTGTCGATCTCGTCGAAAACGGGGGCCAGGCCACGCCGCAGCCCCTCCAGCATCTCTTCGTCCAGGAAGTCGGGCACGACCGTGTAGCCGTCTTCCCGGACCTGGCGCGCTGAAGTCTCGATATCCATGTCTTCCCGTGAACAGTGGTCCGTTGAAGCTTGCGCGGCAGCGTAACAAAGCGGGTAGCCTTCGCCCCATGACAGGAAAGACGATCTACCGCCGACCGATGTTCCGGGCCGTTCTTGCGACGCTGATCACGTTCGTCGCCTTCTCCGGCGCCTGGGCGCAAAGCGACGCCTCGACCCAGTCCTTCACGGCTGGCGACGGCGTCGAGATCCACTACCTCGTCGAGGGCCGCGGCGACCCGGTCGTGCTGCTCCACGGCATCACCGGCACGGCCGCCTCGAACTGGGGCGCCGCCGGCATCATCGGCCGGCTGGCCGAAGAGTTCCAGGTCATCGCCGTCGACCAGCGCGGCCACGGCAAGAGCGGCAAGCCGCACGACGCGGACAGCTACGGCGAGCGCATGGCCCTGGACGTCGTCGACCTGCTCGACCATCTGCGGCTGCAGCAGGCGCATGTCGTCGGCTACTCGATGGGCGGCTTCATCACGATGAAGGTCGTCGCCCTGGCCCCGGACCGGCTGATGTCGGCGGTGGTCGGCGGCGCCGGCTGGCCGAGCCCCGCACTGCGCGACGATGCGATGTTCGACGCGCTCGCGGAGTCTCTCGAGGCGGGCAGGGGCGGCGGTCCCCTGGTCGAGTTCCTGTGGCCTGGCGAGGAACCGCCGACCCCCGAGCAGGCTCAGGCGATCGGACAGGCGATGGTCGCCTCGAACGACCAGATGGCCCTGGCAGCAGTCGTCCGCGGCATGTCCGGCCTCGACGTAAGCGCCGAACTCCTGCGCATCAACAGGGTGCCGACCCTCAACATCATCGGCAGCAACGATCCCCTGAAGCCCAACGCCGACGCTTTGGTCGACACCATGCAGGAGCACCGCCTTCACATCATCGAAGGCGCGAACCACATGAACACCCTGAACTCCCCCGAGTTCTACGACACGATCCGCGCCTTCTTCATCGAACTCTGCAACTGCGCGTAGCGACGGCGGCGGCTGAACGCCCCTTCGTCGCTACGCCGACAACTGCGTCTCGACCAGCGTGGTCCAGTAGCGCATGCCGACCGGCAGGACGTCGTCGTTGAAGTCGTAGCGCGGGGTGTGGAGGCCGGCACTGTCGCCGTTGCCGAGGAACATGAAGGCGCCCGGACGCTCCTGGAGCATGTAGGCGAAGTCCTCGGAGCCCATCACCGGGGCCAGGCTCGTCGAGACTTCCCGGCCGACCTCGCGGGCCGCGTTGGCCGCCTTCTCCGTCTGCTCGGCGTGGTTCACGGTCGCCGGGTAGTAGTGGCGATACTGGAACTCGAAGCCGGCGCCGTGGGCGGTGCAGATGCCGCGGCCGATCTGGCGCATCCTGCGCTCGACCAGCTTCTGCACCTCGGGCAGGAACGCACGGACGCAGCCGCCGTGAACGACCCGGCTCGGAATCACGTTGTCCGCGTGACCGCCGTGGACACGAGCCACCGTGATCACCGCGCTGTGGAGCGGGTCCACGTTGCGGGCAACGATCGTTTGCAGAGCAAGGACGATCTCGGCCCCGATCGGGATCGGGTCCACCGTGCCGTGAGGAAACGCGGCGTGGCCGCCGGCGCTGGTCACCGCGAACTCGAAGACGTCGATCGCCGCCATCAACGGCCCGGCGCGGAGACCGAAGTTGCCGACCTCCATGCCCGGGTAGTTGTGGACGCCGTAGACCTCCTCGGCCGGGAACTGCTCGAACAGGCCGTCCTCGATCATCACCCTGGCGCCGCCGTCCTTCTCCTCGGCCGGCTGGAAGAAGAAGTAGACCGTGCCGTCGAAGGACCGGTTCCGGCTCAGGTGCTTGGCCGCTCCGAGCAGCATCGCCGTGTGGCCGTCGTGGCCGCAGGCGTGCATCTTGCCGGGGTTCCGCGAGCGGTGCTCGAAGTCGTTCTCCTCCTCGATCGGCAGCGCGTCCATGTCCGCACGCAGCGCGATGCTGCGGTCCGACGAACCGGACCTGAGCACGCCGACCACCCCGGTGCCGGCGAGTCCGCGATGAACCTCGATGCCGCCGAAGGACTCGAGCAGCTCGGCCACCTTGCCGCTGGTCACCTGCTCCTCGAACGCCAGCTCGGGGTGGCGGTGGAAGTCCCGGCGCCAGGACCTCATCTGTTCGTGCAGCGGATCCATCGGTCTGGATGGTAGCGGACGACCGACCCTCAGCGACCGCCTCCGGGGCCGAACGGGTCGAGCACCGGCACTCCGAACGGCTCGAATCCCGGACGTTCCGGGTAACCACTGTGAGGCCATGAACTCGGGCCACCGCCGCGATCATCGCGTCCTGGACCAGAGCCGCGGACTGCCGGTGCATCAGTCGCCCCCACTCCCTGAACGCGGCCGAATCCAGAACCAGGACCGAGTATGCAAGGACCACCTGCTCCAGCCACGTCTCCAGTTCCCGAGCCTTGTCCGCGTCCGTCGCCCTCGTGATCTCGATTCCCGCCTGGATCTCGCCGATCGTGACCGCAGAGAGATGAAGACGCTCGGACGGCACGCCGCGAATCCACCGCAGAACCGACGGATGCGGGCGAGGACGTCGCAACTCGGATACGACGTTCGTGTCGAGCAGGTACACGGAAGTCAGTCGAAACGCGGCGCGGCACGGCGGCGCAACGCCCGCCGCGGCGGAGCCAGGGTCTCGGTCCGCGGTTCAGAGGCCAGCAGCAGCGCCTTGAGGTCCGGCCTCGACGCCCGCAGCAGCAGCCGCCACTGCTCGATGGGCACCAGGACGGCTGTCTCGACGCCGCGCTTCGTCACGATCTGCGGCCCCTCGGCGACACTCGTCTCCAGGAACTCGCTGAAACGGGCCTTCGCATCCTGCACCTGCCACACGTTGTCCATTCGTAGTCCCCAAGTCGTCAACAGAAGTGACTAGGCTTCAGACTAGTCCGGCGTAAGCCGACACGTCAACCGCCTGGCGGGCGCCCAAACGCCCGGTCGGTACACTCCGCGTCGCCGACGCCACTGCGGTATCCGAATCGTCCTGCAGCGAAGCAACGTCCCATGGCCACACCCGCCCGAACTCCCAAGCCCCGCCGGCACGTCTACGACGCCGCCGAGATCGAGCCGAAATGGCAGCGGATCTGGCGCGAACACGACGCCTTCCGCACGCCGGACGACCCGGAGATCCTGAAGAGCCGGCCGAAGTACTACGTCCTCGACATGTTCCCCTACCCCTCCGGTGCGGGGCTGCACATAGGCCACCCCGAGGGCTACACCGCGACCGACGTGGTGGCGCGCAAGAGGCGCATGGAGGGCTACAACGTTCTCCACCCGATGGGCTGGGACGCTTTCGGCCTGCCGGCGGAGCGTGCCGCGGTGCGTGAGAACCAGCACCCGCGGCTCATCACGCAGCGGAACGTGGCGAACTTCCGCCGCCAGATCGAACGCCTCGGCTTCTCCTACGACTGGGAGCGGGAGGTCGACACGTCCTCCGCGGACTACTACCGCTGGACGCAGTGGATCTTCCTGGAACTGCACAAGCGCGGCCTCGCCTACCTGGAGGACGTGCCGGTCTGGTGGTGCCCGGCGCTGGGCACGGTGCTGGCCAACGAGGAGGTCAAGGACGGCGCCTACGTCGACACCGGTGACCCGGTCGAGCGGCGGACGATGCGGCAGTGGATGCTCCGCATCACGGCCTACGCCGAGCGGCTGCTGGAGGACCTCGAAGGCGTCGACTGGCCCGAGTACGTCAAGGAGATGCAGCGCAATTGGATCGGCAAGTCCCACGGCGCCGAGATTCGAATGCCCATCGAAGGGCACGACGACAGCTTCCCCGTGTTCACCACCCGGCCGGATACCCTGTTCGGCGCCACCTACTGCGTGCTGGCGCCGGAACACCCGCTCGTCGGGCGGATCACGACAGAAGAACAACGCGCCGCCGTCGACGCCTACGTCGACGAAGCGACGAACAAGACCGAACTCCAGCGAACCGACCTGGCGAAGGACAAGTCCGGCGTGTTCACCGGCGCCTGCGCCACGAACCCGGCCACCGGCCAGTCGATCCCGATCTGGGTCGCCGACTACGTCCTGATGAGCTACGGCTCGGGCGCGATCATGGGCGTGCCGGGCCAGGACCAGCGGGACTGGGACTTCGCCGTGGAGTACGACCTGCCGATCGTGCGCACCGTGGATCCGCCGGACGGCTGGGACGGCGACGCCTACCTCGGAGACGGTCCCGCGATCAACAGCGGCTTCCTCGACGGACTCCTGGTCGAAGACGCGAAGGAGCGGATGATCGAGTGGCTCGTCGAGCACGGCTACGGCACCCGCCGGGTCGAGTACCGGCTGCGGGACTGGCTGTTCTCACGCCAGCGGTACTGGGGCGAGCCCTTCCCGGTCCTCCACGTGCTCGACGACGACGGCGAACCGACCGGCGAGATCCTGCCCGTGCCGCGCGAGGACCTGCCGGTCGAGCTCCCCGAAGTCGACGAGTTCAAGCCGACCGCCGACGGCCGGCCGCCGCTCGCCCGCGCCGGCGACGACTGGCTCCTCGTCACCCTGCCGGACGGCCGCAAGGCACGGCGCGAGACGAACACGATGCCGCAGTGGGCCGGCTCCTGCTGGTACTTCCTGCGCTACATCGACCCGAAGAACACGGAGGCGCCCTGGTCACGCAAACTGGAGCGCTACTGGATGCCGGTCGACCTGTACATCGGCGGCGTCGAGCACGCGGTGCTGCACCTGCTCTACGCCCGCTTCTGGCAGAAGGTGCTCTACGACGCCGGCCTGGTCTCCACCTCCGAGCCGTTCGCTCGCCTGTTCAACCAGGGGATGATCCTGGCCTACAGCTACCGCGACCAGGGCGGCAAGTACCACCACCCGGACACCGTCGACTGGCGGGACGACCGGGTGTTCCTCGCCGGCACGGACGAGCCGCTCGAAGCCCGGGTCGAGAAGATGTCGAAGTCGAAGCTGAACGTCGCCAACCCGGACGACGTGATCGAGCGCTGGGGCGCGGACTCGCTCCGGCTGCACGAACTGTTCATGGGGCCGCTCCACCAGCAGAAGCCCTGGCAGACCAAGGACGTGGACGGCGTTCACCGCTTCCTGCAGCGAACCTGGCGCCTGGTCGTCGACGAACGGACCGGCGAGCTCGCCGACAGGATCGGCGGCGACGGCGCGGCCGCGGCCCCGTCCGAAGACACGGCCGAACTGACCCGCCTTCTCCACAAGACGATCCGCAAGGTCGGCGAGGACATCGACTCGCTCGACATGAACACCGCGATCTCGCAGATGATGATCTGGGTCAACGCGGCGACCGCCGCGGAGCAGGTGCCCCGCCGGTCCCTCGAGGCCTTCCTCCGCATCCTCTCGCCCTTCGCGCCCCACCTCGCCGAGGAGCTGTGGTCACGGCTCGGCTGCGAAGGTCTCATCTGCCACCAGGAATGGCCGGCCTACGACCCCGTCCTGGTCATCGACGAGACGATCAACGTCGTGATCCAGGTCATGGGCAAGAAGCGCGACGTGCTCCAGGTGGCGGCCGACGCCGACCGGGCGACCCTGGAAGAGCTCGCGCTCGCCTCGGACAACGCCCGCCGCTTCATGGACGGCAAGGAGCCCCGCAAGGTGATCGTGGTGCCGGGGCGGCTCGTCAACATCGTGGTGTAGCGCGAAGATCGGTTATCATCGCCCGCCCTCGGAGGGCAATCCACGCATCCGCCCTCCGAGCCCAACCCGAGCGAGAGCATCATGAAGAGCGATATCCACCCGAAGCTGCACCCGGTCGTGTTCATCGACCCCTCGGCGAACGCCGAGTTCATTTCCCAGTCGACGATGACGAGCGACAAGACCCGGGACATCGACGGCGTCGAGCACTACGAGATCCGTCTTGAGATCTCGTCCGCGTCCCACCCGTTCTACACGGGGCGCCAGCACTTCGTCGACAGCGCCGGCCAGATCGAGAAGTTCCAGCGCAGGTACGGGCGCAAGTAGCGCCCCCGCGGCTACATCAGCGCTCGCCAGACCTGGGCGACGGCGAAGCAGAGCACGAAGCCGAGCGCCACGGGCAGCAGGGCCGAGACCGCCGTCCAGCGGACGCTGCGGGTCTCCTTCCAGATCGTGTAGAGCGTCGTCGAGCACGGGTTGTGGACCAGCGAGAAGAGCATCAGACAGACGGCGGTGAGCAGCGTGAAACCGCCGGCCTCGAGGACGCCCGCGGTGGCGGCCTCGGAGTCGAGTTCGAACATGACGCCGGCGCCCGCGCCGACGCCCGGCACGCCGGCGACCAGTACGGTGAGCATGAGGATCGTCGGGATGACTATCTCGTTCGCCGGGATCGCGATGATGTAGGCCACGAGGATGATGCCCGTGAGGCCGAGAGCAAAGCCGAAGGGATCGAGGGCGCCGATCAGGTGCTCGGCCAGCGAGGCTTCGCCGGCGCGGATGTTGCTGAGCAGCCAGATGACAGCCCCTGCCGGCGCAGCGAAGATCACCGCGCGCCAGAGCACGATCAGCGTCCGGTCGATGATCGAGGTGTAGATCGTCTGCAGCACGCGCGGAGGGCGGTACGGCGGCAGCTCGAGCGAGAAGGCGGACGCCTCGCCCCTCAGCACGGTACGTGACAGGAACCAGGACACGGCGAAGGTCAACAGGACGCCGAGTACCGCGATCCCGACGACCGAAAGGGCCGAGACGGCGCCCGCGATGTGTGCCGGCACGAGGCCCCCGATGAAGATCGACGCAACGAGAATCTGCGTCGGCCAGCGGCCGTTGCAGAGCGAGAAGTTGTTCGTGATGATCGCGATCAGGCGCTCGCGCGGGCTGTCGATGATCCGCGTGGAGACGACCGCCGCCGCGTTGCAGCCCCAGCCCATCGCCATGGTCAGCGCCTGCTTGCCGTGGGCGCCGACGCGGTGGAACATGCGGTCGAGATTGAACGCCACGCGCGGCAGGTAGCCGAAGTCCTCCAGGAGCGTGAACAGCGGGAAGAAGATCGCCATCGGCGGCAGCATCACCGCGACAACCCAGGCGGTGGCCAGGTACACGCCGTCGATCAGGAGGCCGTCGAGCCACCAGGCGAGGCCGAACGCGCCGGCAACGTCCTTCAGCAGCGGATGCACGGTGTCGATCAGGAGCGACGCGAGCATTGAGGACGGCACGTTGGCGCCAGCGATCGTGAGCCAGAAGACGGCCGTCAACATGAGCAGCATCAACGGGAAGCCGAACACGCGGCTGGTGACCAGGCGATCGAGCGCGGCGTCGAAGTCGAAGCGGCAGCGCTCCCCGTCGCGGGAGACGGCGCGGTCGGCGATCCGGGCGGCCTCGGCGTACACCGCCTCGGTCAAGGCCTGGTGGAAGTTCCGGCCCACACCCCACCGCAGTTGGCCGGCCAGTTCGAGCACCGCCGCGCGCGTCGCGGGTTCGGCGGCAGTGGAGAGCTCAGCCAACTCGGCGGCGGCCGCGAGGGTGGCCTCCGGTTCGGCGACCGCCGGAGCGTCGGCCTGGTCGCCGGCAGACGATGGCGCCTCACTGCCCTCCTCCCGGGCCCCCAGATCGACGAGTTCGGCCAGCGAACCGTTCTCCACCGCCATGGCCAGGGTGCGGTCTCCGTCGAGAAGCCGGAGAGCCACCCATTGCGGATTCGGCAGCGTGGGGAAGGCGTCCTGAATCGCCCCGGACAACCGGCGGGTCGCCTCGCTCAGCACCGGGGATCGGCCGCCGACGCGTCGCGGCCGGCAGCGGTAGGAACCCGTAGCGACCTCCGCGACGACCCGGTTCAGTTCCTCGAGCCCCTCGCCCGAACGGGCCGCCGTCGCCACCACCGGTACGCCGAGATCCCTTGCCAGGCGCCGCACATCGACCGTGAGTCCCTTGCGGCGCGCCTCGTCCATCAGGTTGAGGCAGACGACGGCACGGTCCGTGATCTCCAGCACCTGGAGCGCCAGGTTCAGGTTCCGCTCCAGTCGGGTGGCGTCAACGACGATCACCGTCACGTCCGGGCGGCCGAAGAGGATGAAGTCGCGCGCCGTCTCCTCGTCCAGGCTGGACGAGAGCAGGGAGTAGGTCCCCGGCAGGTCGACCAGCTTGTAGCGGTCGCCGCCGTACTCGAAACTGCCCTCGGCCCGGGTCACCGTCTTGCCGGGCCAGTTGCCGGTGTGCTGGCGCAGACCGGTGAGCGCGTTGAACACCGTACTCTTGCCCGTATTCGGGTTGCCGGCCAGGGCAACGACGTAGTCCCAATTGCTCATGTCGACGCCGAGCCGGACCAGATTGCCCAGATGGTGCGCCGGACAGCTGGCGCAGTCATGCGCGAGTGCGGGCTGGGTCATGCCGACGCCTCCTGCGCGAGCTGCTGCACCTGGATCTGATCCGCCTGCGACCGGCGGAGCGCAATCACCGCGCCCCGCACCCGGTAGGCGACCGGGTCGCCCGAGGGGCTGGCCATCTTCGCTTCCACCAGGGTTCCCGGGAGCAAGCCCAGGTCGAGCAGCCGGCGACGCTCCATGCCGCGGCAGAAGCGCGAGAAGCCGACCACCAGGGCCTGCTCGCCGACCGCCACGTCCGACAGCGATCCGGTGGCGTCCGCCGCTGCCGAGGTTCCACCGGAGGCCTCCTCAGCGAGCGGGACGGCGAAGATGTTCGCCGCGATGACCGGCGCCAGCACGACTTCGTCCAGATCCGCTTCGAAGCGGATCCGCTCGGGCGCCACGGAAGTGATGCGCAACCTCATGCCGGGATGAACGCCCTCGGCGACCAACTGCGCGTAAATCGCGGCGGGTTCGTCCTCGACGTGGACCACCTCGACCTCGTCGCCGGCCGCGAAGTCCGTCAACGTCCGGCCCGCTCGCGGCGGCAGGTCGCCTTCCTCCGTCGGGATCGGGTCGCCGTGCGGGTCGAACGGCGGATGGCCCAGCCGCACGGACAGCTCCTCCGCCTGCTCGGCGGACGTGCTGTGCTCCCGGCGCTCCGCCTCCGGATGCCAGCGTTCCGGCTCCATCCCCGTCTCGTCCGCCAGGTAGCGCTCCCACAACCGGTGAATGCGGATGACGCGCAACGCCTCGCTCCGTCCTTCCGCGGTCAGCCGGAAGCCTCCTTCCGCCGACACGATAAGGCCCAGCCGCTCCATGCGGGCGAGGAGCTCGGTGCTGCGCCGCCCCCCCAGCCGCAAGACGCCGACCAGGCTCTGGTGGGTCGCCTGGCGGCCCTGGTACTCGCAGTCGAAGAGGTGCTTGAGCGCGTCCTCGGTGCGCGTGCGGTGCAGGACGCGCCAGCCGGAACGCCAGCGCCACAGCCAGCCGCGGTCCGGCCAGGCCACGACAGCGGCCAGGGCGATGACCGCGGCGAGAACAACCAGTGCAAGGAGCGGGTTCATGGTCTTCAGCGTGCGCGAGGAACGATTCGTCTCCGCGAATCGGAATTTTAGTCTACACTAACAATCAGCCGGGCAAAGTCCGACCATGCGGGAGGCCGGGAATCCCGGATCGGCTGCGGTCGTTTCATCTTGAGCGCCCGACGACGGGCGACCGGTCGGATCGCCGGTAGCGATAGGGTAAACACGATGGTCAGCTATGCACAGGCGACGTGGGAGGTGCTCATCGAGCTCGCGCCCTGGCTTCTGTTCGGAACGCTGCTGGCCGCCCTCCTCCACGTTCTCCTGCCGAAGAACCTGGTCCGCCGGCAGCTCAGCGGCTACGGCGGGACGCTGAAAGCAGTGGTTCTCGGCGTGCCGCTGCCCCTCTGCTCGTGCGGCGTGATTCCGGCCGGCATCGGCCTCCGCCGCACCGGCGCGAGCAGCGGTTCCGCGATGGGCTTCCTCATCAGCACGCCGCAGACGGGAGTCGACTCGATCCTCGTCAGCGCCAGCTTCCTCGGCTGGCCGTTCGCCCTGTTCAAGGTCGCGGCGGCGGCGGTCACCGGCGTCGCCGGCGGCTGGTGGGTCGAGGCAATGAAGGACGAAGTCCCCGCTGACGAAGCGGACGCCGACGACGACGACGGCGATGACGACGCAGGGGCCGTCCGGAAGATCTCGGAGATGGTTGCCCACGGCAACGAACTGCTGCAGAGCATCTGGCGGTGGCTGGCGGTCGGCGTGCTGGTCTCCGCCGCCATCGAGGTGCTCCTGCCGCAACAGGCCTGGCTCGATCTTGCCGCCCTGGGAACGCTCGGCGCCGCGACGGCCGCGCTCGTCGTCTCCCTGCCCCTCTACGTCTGCGCGACCGCCTCCGTCCCGATTGCCGCCGCGCTGGTCGGGAACGGACTGCCTCTGGGAGCGGCCCTCGTCTTCCTCATGGCCGGCCCGGCGACGAACGTCGCAACCGTCGGCGCCGTCTACCGGGCGTTCGGCCGCAAGGCGACGGCGGCGTACCTCGCGACCGTGATCTTCGGAAGCATCGCCTTCGCTCTCCTCTTCGAGTGGCTGATCGGCGGCGCGACGCTCGGAGGACGCGGCACACACGAGCACGGGGACGGCTGGTGGGCCGTCGCCTCCGCAGCGCTGCTCGTCGCGCTGTTCGGCTGGTTCGCCGCCCAGGAGTTCCGCCGCTGGCGGCGGAACGCGAGAGCGGACCGCTGGGCCGCCGAACAGGTGGCGGCCGGCGAGCCGGGCGGCAGGGCCGTGGAGATCGCCGTGACCGGAATGACCTGCGGCCATTGCGTGGAAACGGTCGAGTCCGCCCTGCTCGCCTCGCCTGGGGTCCAGGCTGCCCGCGTCGACCTCTCAGGCGGCACCGCGACGATCTGGGGAGCGGCGTCCGCCTCCTCCCTCAAGGCGGCCGTCCAGGACGCGGGCTTCGGAACCCCCTGAACCGTCCGCCGCGCCACAGTCGTCCTCCCGTTTGCACGCGACGCCTCCCGGACATAACCTTCGCGCGCGGACATGAAAGCCGGAGTCGTACGCGAGACGCATCCGGGAGAGCGCAGGGTCGCCCTGGTTCCCGAGAGCGTCGCCCGAATTCACGCCAAGGGTGTCGACTTCCTGGTCGAAACCGGCGCCGGCGAGGCAGCGGGCTTCAACGACGACGCGTACCGCCAGGCCGGTGCCGAAATCGCCGCGACGGCCAGCGAGGTTCTGGCCTCCGCCGATCTCGTGGTCCGCGTCCAGGCGCCGGATTCACCAGAGATCGAGGCGTCGAAGGCGGGCGCGGCGGTCGTCGGCCTGCTCTTCCCCCTGACCGCCGCGGCGATGGTGCGGCAGCTTCGTGACGCAAAGCTCACCGCGGTCGCCCTTGACCGGATTCCTCGCGTCACGCTCGCGCAGTCGATGGACGTGCTGAGTTCGCAGAGCACGGTCGCCGGCTACCGCGCCGCGGTGCTCGCAGCCTACCGCCTGCCCCAGTTCTTCCCGCTGCTGATGACGGCGGCCGGGCGAATCGACCCGGCCCGCGTTCTGGTTCTCGGCGCCGGCGTCGCCGGGCTGCAGGCCATCGCCACCGCCCACCGGCTGGGCGCGGTCGTCGAGGCCTACGACGTGCGCGCCGTGGTCAAGGAGCAGGTCGAGAGCCTGGGCGCCTCCTTCGTCGAGGTGCCGGCGATCGAAGACGCCGAGACGGAGGGCGGCTACGCCCGGGAGGTCTCGGAGGAGAGCCAGCGGCGCGCGAACGAAGTGATCGCCGAACGCCTGCGCTCGACCGACGCCTGCATCACCACGGCGTTGATCCCGGGGCGCCCGGCGCCCAGGCTGATCACCGCCGAGATGGTCGAGGGCATGCCGCACGGCTCGCTGATCGTCGACCTGGCCGCCGAACAGGGCGGCAACTGCGAACTGACGGAGCCGGGCGAAGAGGTCAACGTGAACGGCGTCACCGTGCTGGGCCCGCTCAACCTGGCCAGCGATCTGGCCGCCGACGCCAGCCGGATGTTCTCGCGCAACGCCGAGAAGCTCGTGCTCTATCTGCTCGCCGACGGCGAGCTGAGCTTCGACTTCGACAACGAGATCGTCAAGGGCTGCGTCGTCACCCACGACGGCGAGATCGTCGACAAACAGGTCGCCGAAGCACTGGCCTGACCCCACCGTCACGGCCTGAACCCCGCGCAAGGAGGAGCAACCGAAATGCTCGAGATCTTCCTTGGGCTGTACATCTTCATGCTCGCGGCCTTCGTCGGCTACGGCGTGATCAAGGGTGTACCTGCCCTGCTCCACACTCCGCTGATGGCGTTCACGAACGCGATCTCCGGCATCTCCCTGGTCGGGTCGCTGGTTGCCGCCGGCGCTCACTACAACGACGTGAGCACCGTGCTGGGCGCCATCGCCGTGCTCTGCGCGACGATCAACGTCGTCGGCGGCTTCTGGATCACCGACCGCATGCTGCGGATGTTCAAGAAGCAGGACCCGAAGGCTGACGCGGCCGGAGACGCCGCATCGTGATCAGCCAGGTCGAGACGCTCTACCTGATCGCGTCGTTCCTGTTCATTCTCGGGTTGCGGGGCCTGACCGCGGCCCACACGGCCCGCCGCGGGCTGATCTTCGCCGAGCTGGGCATGGGGTTCGCCATCTGGGGCACCCTGATCCACCCGGACATCACCCGCCACCTGGACGACATCGGCTGGTTCCAGACCTACAAGTGGATCCTGCTCACCTTCTTCATCGGCAGCGCGATCGGCATCGCGATCTCGGCGCTGATCCCGATGACCCGGATGCCCGAGCGGATCGCTCTCTCGCACGCCTTCGGCGGACTCGCCGCGGCGCTGGTCGGCGTCTCCGAGTACTACCGCGAGCAGGTCGTCGCCGGGCACATGGACCACACGACGATGGGCGCGATCGGCTTCGAGGTGCTGTTCGGCGGCCTCACCTTCACCGGCTCGCTGATGGCCTTCGGCAAGCTGTCGGGCCTCATCCCAGGCCGCAACATCACCTGGCCGCTCCAGAACCAGAGCAACATCCTGATGTTCGGCGGTACCTTCGTGCTCCTCGTCCTGGTCACGATCGACCCGTCGAACCAGGTCCTGTTCTACGCCATGGCGGCGATGCCGCTGCTGCTCGGCATCCTGTTCGTGGCGCCCATCGGCGGCGCCGACATGCCGGTCGTCATCACGCTGCTCAACTCCTACGCCGGCCTCGCCGCCTCGGCCACCGGATTCGCGCTGGACAACAACGTCCTGATCATCGCCGGCGCCATCGACGGCGCCTCCGGCTTCATCCTGTCCGTCGTCATGAGCAAGGCGATGAACCGCTCCTTCCGCAACGTCCTGTTCGGGGCCTTCGGCAAGGTCGACGAGGAGGACGCCGCGATGGCCTCCGCGGGCGGCGAGCGGGTCCAGGAAGCCTCGGTCGGCGATGCCGCCATGCTGCTCTCCGGCGCCGGCTCCGTCATCGTCTGCCCCGGCTACGGCATGGCCGTCGCCCAGGCCCAGCACGTCGTCGGCGAACTGGCCGAGATCCTGGAGGCGAACGGCACCCAGGTCCGCTACGCGATCCACCCCGTCGCCGGCCGCATGCCCGGCCACATGAACGTCCTGCTCGCCGAGGCGAAAATCCCCTACACCGCGCTGATGGAACTCGAGGAGATCAACGAGGACTTCAAGAACACCGACGTCGCCCTCGTCGTCGGCGCCAACGACGTCGTCAACCCGGCCGCGAAGCACAACCCGGCCAGCTCGATCTACGGCATGCCGGTGCTGAACGCTGACCTGGCCAGGTCCTGCATCGTCCTGAAACGGTCCATGCGGCCGGGCTTCGCCGGCATCGAGAACGAGCTGTTCTTCGCGCCGAACACGGTGCTGACGTTCGGGGACGCGAAGGACACGCTGACGAAGGTCGTGGAGGCGCTGGCGTAACGCCGGCTACAGGTCCTCCAGCAACCGCCCGGCCGCCACCGCGCGCACGTTCTCGGCCATCGGGAAGGTGTGACTCCCGGCGTGGATGACGGTAAGCGCGCGAAGCTGGAGGTCAGCCATCGCGGAACGCATCGATAGCGTCAGGCGGGGTGAAGAGGTGCGCTTGACCTCGTAACCGATCCGGTGGTCACCGCGGTCGATGAGCAGGTCGAGTTCGGCGCCAGTGTGGGCCCGCCAGAAGTAGACGCGCTCTTCAGGAACGTCCAGGAGAGTCAGCAACTGATCGATAATGAAGCCCTCCCAGGATGCGCCGCACCTCGGATGCCCTTCCACGGCATCGGGCCGGTCGAGAGCGAGCAGCGCGTGCAGTAGCCCGGAGTCCCGGATGTAGACCCTGGGCATCTTCACCTGCCGCTTCTTCAGGTTCGCGTGCCACGGCTGGAGCTGGCGCACGACGAGGGCCTCCGTCAGGAGGTCGAGGTAGCGTCGGACCGTTACGTCGGAAACGCCGAACGATCGTCCGAACTCGGACGCGTTCCAGACCTGTCCGTGCCAGTGGGCGAGCATCCCCCAGAAGCGGCGCAAGGCAGGCTCCGGAACGCGGGTGCCAAGGGCCGGAAGGTCGCGCTGCAGGAAGGTCCCGATGAACTGACGACGCCACAGATCGCTCTCCCGGTCCGTTGCGGCGAGCAGGGAGTTGGGGAAACCGCCTCGAAACCAGAGCCTGTCGATCGACTCCGCACCCACCTCGTCGACCGAGATGCCCGGCAGGTAGTGGTAGGCGATGCGCCCGGCCAAGCTCTCCGATCCCTGACGCAGCAAGCTCGGCGACGCGCTCCCGAGGACGAGAAAACGGGCGGGGCGTGGATCACGGTCGGCCAGCACGCGGAGCACGGGGAACAACTCGGGACGCCGCTGAATCTCGTCCAGGATCACGATGCCCCGAAGCCGAGACAATGCGAGCCGAGGGTCCTCGAGACGAGCCAGATCCTCGGGATTCTCGAGATCGAATCGATGGATCGGTTCCGAACGGAAGGCTGCGTACACGGAAATGTCGCTCCCCCCCTCCTCGCCCGTCGCGAGCCCTACCTGCTGCGCGAACAGTTTCGCCAAGGTCGTTTTGCCGACCTGCCGGGCACCGAGAATGCCGACTACCGGAAACTGCCGAAGGAGGCGCGCGACCGTCTCCGCTTGGCGTGGTCGATCAACTACGGAGTCCATCATCGCCTCATTCTACAGGAAATCTCGATGGAACCCATCGAGATTTCCTGTCAAACTACAGCCGGAATCAGCCGAGCCGGGGATCGAGCGGGAACGGGCGCAACTTGCCCGGGTTCACCTGGTCGAAGTCCGCGTGCAGCGGGTTGATGACGACGTTTCGCTCCAACGGGTTGACGATGCTGGGAACGGCAATGGCGAGGTGGCGGCCCAGGGCGGCGGCGCCGAGCCGCTGACTGTCGGTGGTCGCCGGCTCCACCTCCAGTTGAGCAATCGCACCGTCGGGGATCGTCAAGTCGACAATGCGATATGCCGGATGATCGACTCCGAACGGCAGGCCGACCAGGACCTCCAGCAAGGCGAGAGAAGAGGTTTCGCTGCAGTAGACGGCCCGCATTCCCGGCGGGCTCCATCTGCCGCCCCTGCGGGCCGCACCGTCGCCGTTCAGGATCGTCGGAACGTCCGGCGCCCACTGGGTCCGGGCGAGCCGCCAGACCTTCATCCGAAACTCACAGTGGAATGCCGTGGGCGAGGCGGTGAAGGACCGTGAGGACCTCCTCCGCGCCGACTTCCGTGTCCGAGTGCTCCAGGGGCGTCTCGCCACGCAAGGCGGGATTGGCGTGCTTCAGCCAACGGACGGCGCTCTCGCTGTTGTAGTCGAAGAACTCGAGAGCCCCGTTGTAGACCCGGGCCAGCCGCGCGGCACGATCGCTCTCGTGCCGATTGAGGCGACCTTGCTTCAATCGCCGGAGCATGGTCTGGCGGGGTATCCCGACGATCGCCACGAGCTCCAGGTCGGAGACCGACAGCAGCCGCTTCAGGTCGGCGAGGATGTTCGCGGAAGCGCCGCCGCGGATCTGCTCGAGATCCGGAACGCTCAGTGGCTCTGCCCGTGTCGCCTTGGGGTCCATCTGGTACGCGCTACTGTACCAGATGGACGGAACCTCACTCGCCGAGACAGATACCGAGGTCGCGGGCGGTGGCGACGACGTCGGCTTCGAGCGGGACGCTCTTCATGCGGCTGACCGCGAGTTCGAGCGGCACGGCGCGGACGGTCGGCGGATCGAGCGACACCATGACGCCGAACTCCCCCTCCTCGATCTGACGGACCGCCGCGGCGCCGAAGCGGAGCGCGATCAGGCGGTCGTAGGGAATCGGCTGGCCGCCGCGCTGGAGATGGCCCAGGGTGACGGTGCGCGTCTCCTTGCCGGTTCGCTCGTGAATCTCCGCCGCCACCCGCTCGGCGACGCCGCCGAGACGCTCACCGTCGCCAGCCCCCGTCCGCTTCGACCAGGTGAAGTCGCCGCCCACCGGGCGCGCGCCTTCCGCGGCGACCACGACCGCCCAGTGCCGCCCCCGCTTCTCGCGCGCCATCAGGTGATCGCAGACTTCGTCCATGTCGTAGGGAATCTCGGGGATCAGAATGACCTGGGCCGTCGCCGCGACACCGGCGAAGAGAGCGATCCAGCCCGCGTAGCGGCCCATCAGCTCGACGACGAAGATCCGGTCGTGCGCCTCGGCGGTCGAGTGCAGCCGCTCGATGGCGGCGGTCGCGACGTCGACCGCGGTGTGGAAGCCGAAGGTGACATTGGTGCCGGCGAGGTCGTTGTCGATCGTCTTCGGCACGCCGACCACGGGAACGCCGAGTCCGTGAAGCTTGAGCGCCAACCGCATGGAGCCGTCGCCGCCGACCGCCACGAGCGCATCCAGGCCGAGCCGGTGGAACCCCTCGACCGCCTCGTCGGTGAGATCCTCGACGACGACGGAGCCGTCCTCCTGCTCGACCCGCCGCTCGAACGGGTACGCGCCGCTGCGCGTGCCCAGGATCGTGCCGCCCAGGTGGGTCGTGCCGCGCACGGCTGGGCGGTCAAGGATCCGGACCCGGCTGGGATCGAAGAAGGCCTCGTAGCCGCGCAGGAGGCCGACGACCTCCCAGCCGCGGCGGATCGAGGCCAGGGTCACCGCCCGGATCACCGCGTTGAGGCCAGGCGCGTCGCCGCCGCCGGTGCTGATGCCGATCCGCTTCATCGGACTGCGGAGAATCGCACAGTCGAGCGGCTACCGTCTACCGGCCAGCTACTCTCCGCCGTAGACGAAGCGCTCGACTTCCCCGTGGACCCGATCCACCGTCTCTCGGGAGGGGCCGGGCGTGAAGGCGGAAACGGCCACCGCCAGCAGGGTGTTCGCGAAGAGGCCCCAGAGGCCGCCGTGCATCCCCAGAGGATGCGCGCCCCAGGGCAGCGTGAACCCCAGGTTGAGCGGCAACGTCAGGGCCAGCGTCAGGAGCCCGGCACCGAGACCAGCGAGGACCCCGGCGCGGCTCAGCGAGCGACGGCCGGGAAAGCAGACGCCGACGATCGCCGGCATGAGTTGCAGCGCTCCCGCCCCCGACAGCGTGACGATCGCCACCAGCAGGTCGCTCTCCGTGATCGAGAGCGCGAAGGCGACCCCCAGGAGCGCGAAGACGATCGCGCGGCCGACGAACACGTAGTGCGCCTGGCTCTTCCCCCGCGCAACGTAGCGCTGGTAGACGTCGCGGGTGAGGACCGTCATGTTCGCGTGGAGGATCGAGTCGAGCGTGGACATCGCGGCGGCCGCGGCGCCGGCGAGGATGATCCCGGTGAGCCACGCCGGCGCGTACTGGAACAGAAGCTCTGGGAAAACGCGGTCCGCGCTCTCAAGCTCCGGCATGACGAGCGCCCCGCCCAGCCCGACCAGCGCGGCCGGGATGTACAGGGTCATCAGGTAGATCGGCGTCGTCGCACCGAGGAGCTTGAGCGTCTTGCCGTCCACCGCCGTGTAGTAGCGGATCATCATGTGGGGCTGGAAGATGATCCCGAACGACAGGGTAAGCACCATGCCGACCCACATGCCGGGCGTGAAGAACCCCTCCGGACCAGGCAGGGTCAGCATGTCCGGGCGCTCGCTCGTCACCCGCTGCCAGAGTTCGACCGGCCCGCCGAAGAGCTCGAAGGAGAGGACGAGCGCACCGGCCCAGATCGCGACGTACATCCACGCCCCCTGGAACACGTCCGTCCAGTAGACCGCGCGCAGGCCGCCGACCATCAGGTGGACGACGGCGACCGTCAGCATGATCAGCACACCGATCTCGAACGGGACGCGGCCGTCCGTCGCCACGTCCATGATGTAGCCGAGAGCGAGCGCCTGGACCTGGATGTAGAGGATCGTGAAGAGGACGGAGACCAGGGCCACCGCGACGCGCACCGCCTCCGACTCGTAGAAGTCGGCGAGCAGATCGGCGGGCGTGATGTAGCCGAACGCCTTGCCCAGCGCCCAGATGCGCGTTCCGATGACGTAGGTGGCGGCCCCGACCAGGAGGGTCCACGCTCCGGCCGACCAGAAGCCGATGCCGTGGGTGAAGAAGAAGCCGCCGGAACCGAGAAAGGCGAAGGCCGAGTGGTAGGTGGCGACAACGGTCAGGTAGAGGACGACGAAGCCGGTGCGCCTGCCGCAGAGGAGGAAGTCCTCCATGTCGACCGTCATGTGACGGTTGGCGACGACGGCGACGCCCAGGGTGATCAGCAGGTAGACGCTGATCAGACTCGTGGCAACGACCCAGGTTTCCACTGACGGTCCTCAGGCGCGAGAGAAGACGGACGAAAGAAACCGCGTCACACGCCGCGGCGGCAGGCCCAGATCAGCACCGCGATCAGGGCGACGTAGACGGCGAACAGCGACAGATACAGGAACGGAACGCCGAGGGCGCTCGGCTCGATCCGGTTCAGCAGCGTGTGCGTCACCGGCGGCATCGCCAGCAGGAAGACCGCCGCGAAGGCGACCGTGGCGATCCAGCCGTCGCGGGTGCGCGGCAGGAAGCGGGAGGGGCGGCGGGTCAGTCCGGGTTCTCCATGCGGTGGTACATCCGCCGCACCTCCACCTCGGAGGGCTGCCGCTGCGGAAACGCCGTGGCGGACAGGTCGAGCGCGCCGGACACCTCCTCGGCCGGCACGCCCGCCGCATGCTTCTCCGCCGTCCGCTCCCAGAGGACGTTGTAGTACTCCTGCGACTTCTCAATCGCACTCAGGTCGTTGAGCGGCGGGCCGTGCCCGGGAACCACGATGTCGAAGTCCAGGGCCTTCAGGTTCTCCAGCGTCTCGGCCCACTCGTCGACGTAGCCGTCGCCCATGAAAGACGGTCCGCCGAACAGCATGTCGCCGGTGAAGACGAGCTTGTCCTGCGGGAAGTAGACGACGGTGTCTCCGCCGGTGTGGGCGCGGCCCACGAACATGATCTGGATCTCCCGGCCGCCGCGGAACAGGGTCATCTTCTCGTTCATCGTCACGTCGGGCGGCAGTGGCGCGATCTCGTCGAAGTCCGCGGCGTGGGCGGCGAACATCGACCGGTACGTCTCGAGGCCCGCCCGCTCCTCCTCGTCCTCGGCCGCTTCGATCTGCTCGGCCAACCGTTCCAGCGTCGCCGCGTTGCCTGTCGTGCCCTGAACGTAGGTCGGCTCCTCCAGCGGCGCCGTCGCCATCTTCATCCGCGTGAACTCGTGGCCGATGATCGGCACGTCCGCGAACTCCTGGTTGCCGTGGGCGTGGTCCCAGTGGAAGTGGGAGTTGATCAGCGTCGTCACCGGTTTGTCGGTGATCGCCGGTATCGAGGCGATCAGGTCGCGGGCCTTGGACGGCGTCACGTGGGAGTCCACGAGAATCACGTCCTCGTCGTTGACGATCACGAGGGCGTTGCTGTTGAACACCTGCGCCGTGGTCTGGGTCAGCCAGATGCCGTTCCGTACCTCCATGAAGCGGTGGGTATCGGTCGTCGTGGTCCAGTCCTGGGCCGACAGCGAACCCGCCGCGAACACGGTGGCCACGGCGAGCGCGGCACGACTCGTCAGTCGAAGAGCATGTCTCATGGATCCTCCCTCTCGTCGTCCGCCGGCTCCCGGCGACGCCTGCCGTAGGTTGCTGTCTACAATAACCCGATGAGTTCATCCGCCCGCCCGTTGCTCACCGTGGCCAGAACGGCCCTCGCCCTGATCTGCCTCGCCGCCCTGGCCGCGACGGCTCCGGCCCGCGCGGAGGAAGACGCCGGCGCGTCGCAGGCCGCCAAGCCGTCCGCACCGCCCGGACGCTGGGAGACCAGCCACTCGATCGAAGTCGGCGGCGAGACGGTCGAGTACGACGCCGTCGTCACCGGTCTCCAGCTCGACAACGACGACGGCGCCCCGGCCGCGCAACTCTGGTACACGGCGTACTTCCGGACGAACGGCGCGGCACCTCAGGAGCGTCCCCTGGTCTTCTCCTACAACGGGGGTCCCGGCTCCGCGTCGTTCTGGCTGCACATGGGAATCATGGGGCCGCGGCGCGTCGTGACCCCCGACGTCGGCCCGCAGGGAGCGCCGCCCTACCCGATCGAGGACAACGCCTGGACGATCCTCGACGTCGCCGACATCGTGATGGTCGATCCGATCGGGACCGGCTTCAGCCATACCCTGGGCGAGACGCCGGGCTCCGACTACTGGGGCATCGACGAGGACGCGAAGTCGCTGGCCCAGTTCATCCGGCGCTTCCTCAGCGCGCACGACCGCTGGAACTCGCCCCGCTACCTGCTCGGCGAGAGCTACGGCACGACCCGATCGGCGGTGCTCGCCAGCCACCTGCAGCGGGCGAACATCGACCTGAACGGCATCGTGCTCGTCTCCTCGATCCTGCAGTTCAACACGATCCAGTTCGCGCCCGGCGACGACCTCCCCTACATCGTCAACCTGCCGTCCTACACCGTGGCCGCCCGCTACCTGGACGCACTGCCGGAGAAGACCCCGGCGGATCTCGAGACGCTGATGGCCGAGGTCGAGGAGTGGGCGCTCACCGAGTACGCCACCGCGCTGCTTCGGGGCAGCACGCTCGACGCGGACACCCGCGCCCGGGTGATCGACCGGCTGCACCGCTACACCGGGCTCTCGCGCGACTTCCTCGACAAGTCGGACCTGCGGGTGAGCGCTCCGGCCTTCGAGGCCGAGCTGCTGCGCGACGAAGGCAAGATCGTCGGCCGCCTGGACGCGCGCTTCACCGGACCGGCCGGGGACACGCTGGGGGCCCGGCCTTCCCACGATCCGCAGTCCACGGCGATCAGCTCGGCCTACACCTCGGCCTTCAACAGCTACCTGCGCAGCGAGCTCGGCTACGACGGCGACCGCGAGTACGTTCCGAGCGGCGCCGTCCGCGACTGGAACTGGGGGCGGGTGAACGCGGGCCGCTTCTCGCGCGGCGACGGCACCCCGAACGTCGCCTCCGACCTGGCCGCCGCCATGCGCCGGAATCCGGCGCTCGAAGTGCTCCTGATCAACGGCCTGTACGACCTGGCCACGCCCTACTTCGCGGCCGTCTGGACGATGGACCACATGGGCCTGCCGCCGGAACTCCGGGCCAACATCCACCGCGAGGACTTCGCCGCCGGGCACATGATGTACGTGGAGCAGTCCCTGCTGCCGCAGTGGAAGGAAACGCTCGACGCCTTCATCCTGCGGACCTCGGGGGGCGCCCCCGAGTAGCGTGCCTGAGGTGCCACCAAGGAGCCGGCCTGCCGGCCGGCGCGTCTGAAGCCGCCTGCGGCGGCAGCCGGCGGGGACGCCGGCGCACCCAGTACTGATACAGTGTTACAAGTTCGTCTCGGACCGGGGTCCCCGGCCCACGCCATCCGCCATGAAGCTCGATCCCAGAACGATCCTGCTGCTCTTCTGCGCCGCAGGCTTCGCGCAGTCCGCTGGGGCTGCGCCGCCTGAACCGGCCGGGACGCACCAGACGGCGCCCCTGGCGCTCACGCCGACCGAGTACAACAACACGGTCGCCGACCTGCTCGGCTTCCCCAGGGACGGGGACCTTTGGCCCAGGCGACCAGCCGTAGCCGACCGGATCAGCCCGCGGCGCACCGCGAGCAAGGGCGTGTTCTCACCACCGCCGCCGCCCGACCCGTGGCCGTGGCCGTTCCCGACCGAGCCAGGCGCCGACGGCTTCGAGGGCATCGCGCAGGGCCAGAGTCCGTCCTCCTACCAGGTCGAGGAACTCCACCTCGCCGGGATGCACTTCGGCTCCTACGCCCTGCTCTCGCCGACGTTCTTCAACTGCCCGGGGTGGTCCGACCTCCCCGCCGCCGAGCGCGAGGCCTGCGCCGCGACGAGCATCCTCCGCTTCGCCGAGCGGGCGTATCGCCGGCCGCTGCGCGACGGAGAGCGAACCCGGATCGAAGCGTTCTGGCAGGCGCAGCTCGCCGCTGAACCGATCGACGAGGCGGTGGCGCTCACCGTCGCGGGCATCCTGCAGGCCCCCGCCTTCCACTTCAAGCTGGCGCCCGGCGCGCACGACGCCGATGAGCTGGACCCCTGGCAGCTCGCCACGCGGCTCTCCTACTTCCTCTGGGACTCCATGCCGGACGAAGAGCTGTTCCGGGCGGCCGGCGCCGGCGAGCTCGAGACCGCGGAAGGCGTCGAGCGGCAGGCCCGGCGCCTGCTCGACGACCCGAAGGCCCGGCCCGCCGTCGTCCACTTCCACCACCAGTGGCTCGGTACCGAGCAGGTTCTCCTGATCGCGCCCGCGCGCCGCGCCTTCGGCCCGCGGTTCGGCCTCCGGCCTCACCTGAGGACCGCGCGCGACGACGACACGAAGTGGCCGGCGATCCTGGGACCGATCCGGCACTCGATGAAGCTCGAGACCGAGCTGTTCGTCGAGGAGGCGATCTTCGATCGCGAGGGCACGTTCACGGAGCTCATGACCGGCAACCACGGCTACATGTCGCGGAACACCGCGCCGATCTACGGCGCGGCAGCGACCCCGGACGAAGGGCGCGCCGCCGTCACCCGGCAGATCGAGTACGTCACCGCCTCGGTCGGACGCAAGAAGCCGCTCAGGCTCGATCCAGTCGTGCTGGACCCGGTGCAGCGGGCCGGCGTGCTGACCCTGCCGTCGGTGCTGGCGATCGGTGCCTACGCGGTGCAACCCGGCCCGATACCCCGCGGCGTCCGCATCCTGGAGCGCATCGCCTGCATGGAAATGGGCGAGCCGATCGAAGGGGTCGAGAGCGCGCTGCCGCCCGACGCGCTCGGCGTCGAGAGCACGAATCGCGAGCGGACCGCCGCCGCCACGAAACCCGGCGAATGCAACTCGTGCCACCGCCGGATCAATCCGGCCGGTTTTGCCTTCGAGCACTATGACGCGATGGGCGCCTGGCGAGCCGAGGACAACGGGCAGCCGGTCGACGCGAGGGGCTCGCTCCGGTTGCCCGGCGCCGAGGAACTCAACTTCGCCGACGGCGTCGAGTTCGCGCACGAGCTGGCCGCGAGCCGCCGGGTGCGGGACTGCTACGCCCTGCACTGGACGCGCTACGCGCTCGGCAGCCGGCTGGACCGGAGCGCTCCCGGGCTCGAAGCGATCCGGCAGGGCTTCCGCGAGAACGACTCGGTCAGGGAACTCCTCGTCAACATCGCGACCAGCGACCTCTTTCGTCAACGGGTTGGCGAATCAGGCTCAGGAGCCGACGGATGATCTCGAGACGCCACCTTCTGCAACTTGGAGGGCTGACCGCGCTCGGCGCCGGCTGGCCGGGCGGCGCCCTGCGCGCGCTGGCCCAGAGCCCCGAACAGGTCCGGCGCCTGATCCTGATCAGCCACTGCCATGGCTGGCCCTACGCCACCTGGAAGATGCGTCCGGAGGGCGTCTCCGAGAGCGAAGCCTGGTCGGTCGACCTGGAGCAACTCCCGAAGACGGCGTTCAGCCGGCCGCTGGCGCCGCTCTACGAGCACCGCCGCCGCATCCTCGCCCTGGACGGGCTCTCGCTGGCCACGGCCGAACTCGACGGAGGCGGCAACCGGCACGACCGCGGCTGGGTCCACGCCTGGACCGGCGACAACGCGGACTTCGCCGGCCGCGACACCCGTTCCATCTCGCCCTCCCTCGACCAGCTCGTCGCCGCGCACGTCGCCCGGGCCGACCGGATGCCGTCGCTGGAGGTCTCGGTCGACGCCGCGCTCGAAGCCGGCCGGCCGATCAGCTACAACAGCGGCGGCGTGCGGCTCCCGGCCGAGAACACGCCGCTGCGGGCCTGGAACCGCGTCTTCGGACCGGCGTCCTCCGGCGACACGGTCGGTGGCTACCGGCGCAGCACCCTGGACTTTGCCTACCAGGAGTACCAGGCGGTCGCCGCCCGCTTCGACGCGAACGACCGCGCCCGGCTCGAGTCCCACTTCGGCCTGGTCGATCGGCTCGGCCACCGGCTCGAGGGCCTGGCGACCCTCTCCTGCGACGCGCCGCCACAACCCGCCGCCTCCTTCGACCGCTACGACCTTCAGTTCGACGCCTTCGCCGACATCATCGCCGCCGCCTTCAGTTGCGACATCACGCGGGTCGTCTCCTTCTCCCTTGGCGAGATGCCGACCGCGGAGTTCGGCGCCGACCACATCAGCGACAAGGTGCACAAGGGCATCGCCCACTACATCCACGAGGATGTCCGCAAGCACGACGCGATGACGAACTACGCGGCCTACCACGGCCAGCAGGTCGCCCGTCTCGTCAGCACCCTGGAGTCGATCCCGGACGCCGGTGGCGGCTCGCTGATGGACAACACCCTGATCGTCTGGGGCTCCGAACTCGGCGACGGCTGGCACGGCTACCGCAACTACTGCCCCGTCCTGATCGGCGGCTCCTGGACCTTCGACACCGGCCGCTACCTGTACTGGCCGCACGAGACCCCGGCCCAGATGCGCGTCCCGAACCAGGTGGCTCCCGGCGGCCTCACGCAGTTCGCTGGCGTCCCCCACCAGCACCTCCTCGTCAGCGTCGCCCGCGCCATGGGCCTCGACGTCAACCACGTCGGCCTCCACCACGCCTACGGCCAGCGCGGAGACTTCATCGACCTCGTCGGCCCGCTCGCTGGACTACGGGCGTAGCGGGAATCCCCGGTAGCTCGCTAAGGGGATCCTAAGGGCGCGAGTTGGCATCGCAGAGGGGTAGTCGTGGCAGCGCGGCTTTGAAGCGGCCGTTGCGGAGCTAGGCGATGAGGCGAGGAGCTTCATGGCCGTTCTGAATCACGGCAATGGGCAAGAACCTTGCTGGCTGCTTCTGTTGCTCCCGCCAGGACGGCTTGTCCCTTGCGCGTTTCACTCTGGAAGCCCGTGACTTCGTAGTACAGAGTGTCCTCAGATGGAGCAGAAAGGACGGCGTTAGTGAGCGCGACCGCATCGTTTCCCGACGTGAACGCTACGTCGACTCGTTCACGAACGGTCCAAGTTGCGGACTGTTCTTTGGCCTTACCAATTCTCCATCTCACTTGAGCCGATGAGTTCGGTCGGAATTGCGCCTCTGGGAACACGATCTGTGAGTACAGTTGCTTCTCCTCCAAGTCGCAGTACAACCCAACTGCCGAGAACCTCTCCTCCCCCAAGATGGCTGCTTGGATGTGAGGCGTCTCGTCCGTGAAGTCGTCTTCGTCGGTGAAGATAGACCATCCGTCCGCGCCGAGTTCCCACACTGGAATCGGAATCTGTACTCCAAGTGGCACAGCAGCAGAGAGAATGACGGCGAGTGGGATCTTCATTGGTGGGACTCACACGCGGTTGTGAGCTTCCAGCCGTCGGGGGTTTGGACTGCCCCAGACAGTTCACAGCCGTTCTCGGTGGCGGCCACTACTTCGGCACCCAAGTCCCACCGAAGGTTGAAACCATGGTCGGTGTCGGGGTCGGCATGGCGAAGTTCCGCAGCATAGTCGTACAGTCCCGTAGAGACGACTTTCTGAGCTGCTTCCTCGATCCGCTGAATCGTCGTGCCTGGTGGTACGCCGCCGAACCAGTTCTCTAGTCCTTCACCGAACACCAGAAGAGCGGGGTCCTGGTACCAACCCAAGACGACGACGCCTTCTTCGTCGTAGCGACCAATGAGGACGATCCTCTGGCCGCGTCTCCCGTTGAATCCTCGCTTCCCTGCTACCTGGGCGCAGTACACGGCATCTCTTGCGACCATTCGGCCTAAGGGAACGAGCGCGTATCTGGGTGTCCGCGAGTGGGTGTGCAGTTGTTCGACTCGGTCCAGCGCCACCAGCGCCGTTGGTCCGCCCGAGAATCCGGGGATCACCTCGTCGATAGTCGCGGTGACCGCGACATCGTGAATCATCAAGGTGAAGTCGAGGTTGGAGCGCGGGGGTGCCAAGAGGATCTTGGCCACCGGGTATGCAGCGCCGCAGAACTCATCGCCCGGCGGCACCTGACCTTCGTGGAAACCGAGCTTCGCTGCGGAACCGAACTTCCTGCGGAAGCCCTTCCGCTGCCAGTCGAGAGCGTCGACATAGGTAGGGTCCGGTTGGGGATAGTGTCTCCCCCTCTCGTCCATGACGAGCTCGGTGACCTGCCATCGGTACCACGGCCCGACCTTGATCTCGACCGGATGGTCGCTGCCGATGCTCTCCGGTGAGGGCGGTGTGGGTTCCCGCATCCCGAACCGAGCGGCACCGATGATGACGGCCAAGACTGCGAGACTCCCGACAGTCAGCTTGGTCCGGATCGACACCATGGACTAGCGGCCGCTTCTCTCCCGAGGCCTAAAGTGCTCGCACTGCACCCGCGTACCGTGCTCGTAAAGGCAACCATCGGACAAATGGCCGTATTCCGGTGGCAGGTAGACCCTCCACTTCCCTTGCGGTGAGCGACACCTGGAGATAGACCCCTCGGTCCCCACCAGGCAGGCGGGTGCCACCGACGCCTCGCCGCTACTCGGGCAGCGCGAAAGCCAGCAGTTCGGACTTGCGGGGCGGGTGGCGCGGGGCTGGGCGCGTCGCGCCGGCGACGGCGACGGATTCGATGGGAGCACCGGGGCCGGGGCGTTCGCCGCCGCCGGCGATCAGGATGACCTGACGGCCCTCGTGCATGTAGGTCATCGGGCCGCCGTGGAGGCTGCGGTCGACTTCGAGCTGGGCCAGGAGCTCGCCGGTCGCCTTGTCGAAGGCGACGACGTAGCTGCCGTTGGCCGAGCGGTCGCCGAGCTCGTCGACGATCGGTTCGATCGAGATGACGAGCGTCTTCGTCACCAGGACGCCGCCTTCCGTGACGACGCCGTCCTGGGGCGGCGTGCCAAGCCGGCCGAGGTTCAGGTGCCTGATCGCCGGGTGATCGCGGGGCCCCTCCCCCAGCGGAACCTGCCACAGCATCTCGCCGCGGTTCATGTCGAAGGCGGTGATCCGCCGGTAGGGCGGCTTGAGCAGGGGCAGGCCCTGGACCTTCGGCATCGGCCGGCGGTTGATCGAGTACCGCCAGTCGGAGCGCGCGGGGTCGGGGACCGACAGCGAGATCGCGCCCGGCCGCGTCAGCGACGGCACGTAGAGGATGTTGGTCTCCGGGTCGAAGGAGGCGCCGGTCCAGTTCGCGCCGCCGCCCGGACCGGGATTCTGGAGGTAGGCGCGCTTGCCGTCCTCGCCATGGACGATCGGCGGCGTGAAGACCGGACCGATCACGTACTCCCGGATCACCTCGAACGCCTCGGCCCGAAGCTCCGGCGTGAAGTCGATCAGGTCGTCGTAGTCGATGCCGAGGGTCTCGAACGGCGGCGGCCGGGTCGTGAACGGCTGGGTGCGGGACAGTTTCTCGCCCGGAATCCGGGAGTCGTAGTCCACCGGCGCCTCGACGATCGGCCAGACGGGCTCTCCGGTGGCCCGGTCGAACACGTAGGTCATCGCGACTTTCGAGACGACCGCCACGGCCTTGATCTCCCTGCCGTCGACCACAATGTCGATCAGGTTCGGGGCCGAGGCCAGGTCGTAGTCCCAGACGCCGTGATGGATCGTCTGGAAGTGCCAGACGACCTCGCCGTTGCGAGCGTCGAGACAGACGATCGACTCGGCGTAGACGTTGTCGCCGTGGCGGTCGCCGCCGTAGTAGTCGTTGGTCGGCGTGCCGAACGGCAGGTAGACGTAGCCGAGCTCCTGGTCGGCGCTCATCATCGACCAGACGTTCGTGTTCCCCATCTTCCGCCAGGACTCATTCTCCCAGGTCTCGAGGTAGGGCTCGCCCTCCCGCGGCACGGCGTGGAACGTCCACTTCAGCTTGCCGGTGCGGATATCGAAACCGCGCACGTCCCCGGGCGGGTTGTTGTTGCGGTGCGGGAAGTCGAAGACCGTGCCGCCGATCACGATCGTGTCGGCCACGACGGTCACCGGCGCCGTCCAGTTCATGTTCCGGTTCGCCCGCCCCGGCAGGAGACCCTGCATCAGGTCGACGACGCCTTCCTCGCCGAACTCCGGATCCGGCTTGCCGGTCGTCGTGTCGATCGACACCAGGCGCCCGCCGCGGGTGGCGATCAGGACGCGCTCCGCCTCGCCGTCGCTCCAGAACTCGATGCCGCGGATCTGGACCAGCGAACCTCGCTGTTCGATCTCCCAGTCCCTCGGGTCGTGCCGCCAGAGCTCCTCGCCGGTCGCCGGATCGAGCGCAGCGACCTGGCCCAGGTTGGTCGCGATGTAGACGACGCCGTCGATCATCAGCGGCATGCTCCGGTACGACCCGGGCGTCTTGTCGGTCAGGTCCTTCAGCAGAACATCGGCCGACTCCCAGCGCCAGGCGACCTCCAACCGCGAGAAGTTGCCCCGGTCGATCTGGTCGAGCGGCGAGTACCGGGTGGAGCCGCTGTCGCCGCCGAAGTGCCGCCACTCCCCGCCTTCCGCACCGTACTGCGCCGCGGCTGGAGCGCCGACACCGACAGCGACCAGAAGGACGCAGAAACCTTGGACGATCCGCGGATCGAGACTCGACATTCGCAATCCCCTCAGGTTGGACCGGCGCATCTTACTGCGCCGTCGACGCGGTACGTCGTGGTGTCGTAGGCTCCGCCCGCACCCGTGACGACGAACTCCACCATCATCTCCTCCGTCGTCGGCCGCGAGGTACTCGACAGCCGCGGCAACCCGACCGTCGAAGTCGAAGTGGCGCTCGAAGGCGGCGTTCGCGGCCGCGCCATCGTCCCCAGCGGCGCGAGCACCGGGCGTCACGAGGCGGTCGAGCTGCGCGACGCCGACGCCGGACGCTACGGCGGCAAGGGAACGACGGCCGCGGTCCGGCACGTGAACGGCGAAATCGCCGACGCCGTCCGCGGCCTCGACGCCGCCGACCAGGCGGAACTCGACCGCGTGCTGCTGGAGCTCGACGGTACGCCGAACAAGGGCCGCCTCGGCGCCAACGCGGTGCTCGGGGTCAGCTTGGCCGCCGCGCACGCAACGGCGGCCGCGCGCGGTCTGCCGCTCTACGCCTCGCTCGGCGGCGACGGCGCCCGTACCCTGCCGGTGCCGATGCTGAACATCCTGAACGGCGGCCAGCACGCCGCTGGTTCGACCGACTTTCAGGAGTTCATGGTCATGCCGACCGGCGCCGCCTCCTTCGCCGAGGGCCTGCGCTGGGGCGTCGAGATCTACCACCGGCTGCGCTCGATCCTCCACGATCGCGGCTTCTCCGTCGCGGTGGGCGACGAGGGCGGCTTCGCACCCGCGCTCGGCGGCAACGAACGGGCCGTGGAGGTCATCCTGGAAGCGATCGAGGCCGCCGGCCGGCGACCCGGCGAGGACCTCCAGATCGCTCTCGACCCGGCGACGAGCGAGCTATACGACGAAGCGACGGGCCGCTACAGCCTGCCGATCGAGGGCCGCGAAGTGGAGAGCGGCGAACTGGTCGACCTCTGGGCCGACTGGTGCCGCAAGTACCCGATCATCAGCATCGAGGACGGACTCGCCGAAGACGACTGGGCAGGCTGGAGCGAGCTCTCCGAGCGACTGGGGCGCACGGTCCAGATCGTCGGCGACGACCTCCTCGTCACGAACATCGACCGGATCGACCGGGCGATCGAAGCGGGCGCCTGCAACGCCCTGCTGTGCAAGGTGAACCAGATCGGCTCACTCAGCGAGAGCGCGGCCGCGGTCGAACGCAGCCGCGGCGCCGGCTGGGGCGTCGTGATGAGCCACCGCTCCGGCGAGACGGAGGACACAACGATCGCCGACCTCGCCGTCGCCTGGAACACCGGCCAGATCAAGGCCGGCGCTCCCGCCCGCAGCGACCGCGTCGCGAAGTACAACCAGCTCCTGCGCATCGAGGAGCAACTCGGCGACCGTGCCGTCTACCCGGGGCTCGACGCTTTCCCGCTCTAGCTACCCGACAGGAACACCGCCACGTCCGCCACGTTCGTCCCCGTGGCCCCGGTACGAAGCAGCGCATCGGCCGCGTCGAGCGCGCGGTAGGAGTCATTGTCCTCCAGGGCGGCAACCGGGTCGACCCCGGCCTTTCGCATGCGCCGGACGGCCGAGGCGTCGACGATGCCGCCGGCGGCGTCGGTCGGCCCGTCCCGGCCGTCCGTGCCGGCCGCCAGAAAGACCCAGTCGTTCCGATCGGCCAGCGGCCCCCCGGCCGCTTCCAGGGCGAAGGCGAGCGCGAGTTCCTGATTGCGTCCCCCACTGCCACCGCCCCGAACGGTGACCGTCGTCTCGCCGCCCGCTACGTATGCGCGCGGCGGCCCGCCCGCGAAGCGTCTCGCCAGCGCGGCCCCAACCTCGCGAGCCTCGCCCTCCAGGACTTCGCCTTCGATCTGCACGGAAGGGCCGCACACGGCAGCCATCGCCCGGATGCTGGTCCGGTTGCCGCCGACAATCCGGTAGATCGCGCCATCGAAGACCGGATCTCCGGGCTTGGGCGTCTCCTGGAGATCGCCACGAACACCGGCCTCGAGCCGGCCCCGAACGGACGCCGGGCACGACCGAAACGCGCCGCAGCTCTCCAGCACGCCGACCGCGTCCGCGAACGTCGACGGATCGGGCGCCGTGGGGCCGCTGCCGATAACCGACGGGTCGTCGTCGATCACATCGGACAGGGCGAGAGTGATCACCCGCGCGGGACGCAACTGCCGCAGCAGACCGCCGCCCTTGATCGTCGACAGGTGTTTACGCACCGCGTTCAACTCGTGGATCGTGGCGCCGCCGCGGAGAAGCTGGCGGGTCACTTCCAGCTTGTCGTCCAGGCCGATGTTCGGCGCCGGCGCCGGGAGCAAGGCCGACGCGCCGCCCGAGATCAGCACGAGCGCCAGATCGTCCGCCTCGAGTCCGGCGGCGCGGTACTCGATCTCGCGAGAGGCGGCCAGACCCCGCTCGTCCGGTAGCGGATGACCCGAGCGGCGCGCCTCGACCTGCCCGCGGCGTACCGCCTCGTCGTGAGTCACGACCAGCACGTCGGACGCGCGAACCCGGCTTCCGAGCCGCCGCAGCGCAGCCTCCGTCATTCCGAAGGCCGCCTTGCCAACGGCCAACACCTCAATGCGCCGGCCTGCTTCAACGGCTGGATCGAGGCCCCCAAGCGCTGAGGCGGTCGCGGCCACCGGGTCGGCCGCCGCCACGCCCTCGTGGAAGATCTCCTCAGCCCGCCGTCTCAGTCCGACCGTCACCAGCCGGTAGAATAGACCGCCCGAAGCCGAGGGGACGCCATGGATTCCAGTCAAGCGCCGCCTTCCGTACCCAGCAGGATCGGCTGGCAGTCCCCGGCGCCGGTCCCGCACGGCCACCGCTTCAACCACTTCCTCAAGGTCGGCGGCGGACGCCTCCTGGCGCATGGACTCGACCTTGCGGCCCTGTTCGAGCCCGGCCCGTCTCCCGGCCGAGGCCTTCCGGGGGAGGCGATGCCCAGCCCGCTGGAGATTGCCTTCCTGCCGAACATCCGCGCCCAGGTGGAGGCGATGGATCGCTGCTTCCGCAAGGCGATTGACGAAGTCGGCTATCCAGCCCGCTTCCACTTCGCCTTCGCGTCGAAGGCGAACACGGCCGAGGAGATCGTCCGTTCGACGCTCGCCGCCGGCGCGCACCACGAGATGTCCTCGGACGTCGATGTCGACATCGCGCGTCGCATGATCCGGGCGGGTCTGCTTCCGGAGGATCGCCTGGTGATCGCGAACGGCTTCAAGGGACCGGGCAGCGCCTACGCGCGGAACCTCGTCAGACTCCAGGCGCAACACCCCGGCGTGATCCCCGTTCTCGAAGACGCCGCCGAGCTGGAGGCCCTCACCGGCAGTGGCCTGGACTTCGAGTTCGGCATCCGCCTCAGGCGGCCGAGGGACGAGAGCGGCGTCGGCGACAGGGATTCCCGCTTCGGCATCGACGGATCCGAAGCGCGGCGCCTCGCCGCGCGGATCGATGAAACGCCTGGCTCGCGCTTCGTCCTCCTGCACGCGATGTTCGGGTCCGCGAACAGCGACGAGAAGGCCTTCGTGGACGCTCTCGAGCCGGGTCTCGACCTCTACGCCCTGCTGGGCCGCAGCCACACGCACCTCCGCCTCTTCGACTTCGGGGGCGGCGTGCCGGGCAGGACCACGCTTGACCACGGCTTCGACTACGACCGCTTCGCCCGCCTCCTGCTCCAGCGGGCGCTCGCGCGCTGCACCGCCCACGGCACGAAGCCACCGGCCCTGGTCGGCGAGTTCGGCCGCTACACGGTGTCCGAGCACGCGGCGCACCTGTTCCGGGTCATCACGGTCAAGGAGAACGGCTCGGAACTCCCCTGGTACCTGGTCAACGGCTCGATCATGACCTCCTTCCCGGACACCTGGGCACTCGGCGAGCACTTCATCTGCCTGCCGCTCAACCACCTCGATCGTCCCTTCCGCCGCGCGCGCCTGGGCGGCATCACCTGCGACCGGGACGACGTGTACCCGCCCCGCGGCAGCTCGGTTCCTCTCTTCCTGCCCGACCTCGACGCCACGGACCTGCGCGAGACGCCGCTCCACCTCGGGTTCTTCTCGGTCGGCGCCTACCAGGAAATGCTCGGCGGCGTGCGTGGCAGCAAGCACTGCGTCCTGCCCGAGGCGACGGAGATCCTGATCGACGATGACGGAGAAGGCGGTTTTCGCTGCGACGTCCTGCCCGGGCATACGACCGAGGACGTGCTCCACAACCTGGGGTACGGGCGGACCGCGCGCCTCGGCGCGGTCCGGACCGCGGCGCCGGTGCCGATGGGCTGAGGGCGTCAGTGTTCCGAAGTCACCAGTCGCTCGCCGCAGCCAACCTCCCCGTGGTGGTGATGCTCGGCCTCTTTGCTTCCTTCCAGGTCGCCGCTGACGACCCCTCTCCCGTCTTCGTCGACCGCGCCGTCGAACTTGGAGTCGACTTCACCCACTTCAACGGCATGACGGGACGGCTCTACTTCGCCGAACACATGGGCACCGGCGCGGCCCTGTCGGACTTCGATGGCGACGGCGACCTGGACCTCTACCTTGGCCAGGGACATCCCCTGGCGCCGCCGGACGAGGCAGCCGCGAGAGCCGCCGGTCCGGCCCTTCGCGACCGACTGTTCCGCAACGACCTGGACACCGGCGAACTCCGGTTCACGGACATCACCGTAGAAAGCGGCCTCAACGCCATGGGCTACGCGATGGGCGTCGCGGTCGGCGATATCGACAACGACGGCGATCCCGACCTCTACATCCTGAACCTTGCCGCCAACGAACTCTGGCGCAACGACTCCGAACCCGGTGCGCCCCGCTTCACCAACATCACGGACGGCAGCAACACGGCCGACCCCCGCTGGAGTGCCGCCGCGAGCTTCTTCGACTTCGACGCAGACGGCCTTCTGGACCTGTTCGTCGGCAACTACGTCGAGTTTCGGGTCGCCATCCACAAGCAGTGCGCATCGGCCGAAGGGGTACTGGACTACTGCGGCCCGAAGGCATACCAGCCGGAAGCGAACCGAGTGCTGAAGAACCTGGGCGACGGCGTGTTCGAGGACTGGACCAGCCGCCTGGGCCTGAGCGATCTGAAGCGGCCGACCCTCGGTGTCGTCGCTTCCGACTTCGACGGCGACGGCTTCATCGACGTCTACGTCGCCAACGACCAGCACGCGAACGCGCTGCTGCTCAACCAGGCCGGCGCGGGTTTCATCGACGACGCGGCAATGGCCGGCGCCGCCGTCGACGCCTCGGGACAGCCCCAGGCGAGCATGGGAGTCCTGGCCGAGGACTTCAACGGCGACGGGCTGGTCGACCTCTTCATGACCCACCTCCATCGTGAGACGAACACGCTGTACGTCAACCTTGGCGACGGCCTCTGGGACGACGCGACCCGGTCCAGCGGGCTGGGCCGACCCAGTTTCGCCTACACGGGCTTCGGCGCCGCCGCGTTGGACTACGACCGCGACGGCGAGCTCGACATCGTGGTCGCCAACGGCGCCGTAAAGCGAATCGACGAGCAGTACCGGGCCGGCGAACCGCTGCCGCTCCGCCAGAGGAACCAGTTGTTTCGCGGCCTCGGCCGGGGCCGCTTTGCCGAGGCGCCCGACTTCGAGGACCCGGCGGTTGCCGAAGTGAGCCGCGCGCTCGCGGCAGGCGACCTGGACAACGACGGCGACCGCGACCTGGTCATCGCCAACAACAACGGGCCGGTGCGCATCCTGCTCAACGGGGATCGGCCGGAATCCGAGGGGTGGGCCGGCATCGACCTGAGACTTCCCGGCGCGGACGACGCGGCACCGGGCCGGCGCGCGTTGGGCGCCTGGGTTGGTACGGAGCGCGCGCGCGGCGCTGACCGCCTCTGGCGGCGCTTCCACACTGACGGCTCCTACGCAGCAGCCAACGACCCGCGCGTCGTGGTCCAGACAGCGAGCGAGCCGCCCACCGTCGTCGTGGCCTGGCCGGACGGCGCGCTGGAGGCATTCCAGCTTCCCGGCCAGGGTAGCTACTTCACGCTCGTGCGCGGCCGCGGCAAACCGGCGCCGAAGCCGGACCCGGTTCCTTGAAGCGCCTGGCGACAACCGGCGACGGCGGAGGGGGCGGGTTTCCCACAGCTCGACCCCTGCGGACAGCAAGCCGCCGGGCGCCCCCCCTTGCCCTGCTCCTGGTCCTGGTGATCGCTCCGGCTAACGCGCAGGTCAATCTGGAACCGGTCGAACCGCCACGGATGGACCACTACGAGACGGCTCCCCAGGAGCAGTTGGCCGCGGCACAGGCCGCACTCGACCGCGCTATCGACGAACCCGAGACCGAGCCCGGCCGCCTTGCCGGACTGTTCGGGCGGCTAGGCCAGCTCTACCTCCTCTACGACTTCATGTCGCCCGCGGAGGCCGCACTCCGAAACGCCCGGACGCTGGCGCCGAACGACCCCCGCTGGGCGTACTACCTCGCCATCCACTACCGGTACGAAGGCGAGCTGGAAGAGGCCCTGACGGTTCTCGACCGGGTCGTCGCGCTCACGCCGGACAATCTCGCCGCACGGACTCACCGGGGCGACATCCGCCTCGAGCTCGGCCTGCTCGCCGAGGCCGAGGCCGACTACCGCCGGCTCCTGGAGAGCGACCCGGCGTACTCCGCGGCGCAGCTTGGACTCGGGCGGATCGAGTTCGAGCGCGGCGCCTTCGAGGCGGCAGTCGAACGCTTCCAGGCCGCCCTTGCCGGTCAACCTGCCGGGTCGGTCGTTCACCACCATCTCGGGCTCGCACTGCGACGCCTCGGCCGCCGTGAGGAAGCCGCGGCCCAGCTCGAACAGAACGAACACCTGAGCGTCGTCTTCCCCGACCCCCTCTTCACGGCCCTGCAAAGACTGAACGTCAGCCGCGAAGCGCACATCAAGCGGGGCACGGCGGCCATGCGACAGGGCAATCCCCAAGCCGCCCTGATCGCCTTCCTCGAGGCCCTGGCCGCCCTTCCCGACGATCCGCTGACCATCTTCAATGTCGGCATGGCGTTGATCGAACTCGGCGAAAAGGAACAGGCCGAAGCACGCCTGAGAGAGTCCATCGCGATCAACGACAACTATCGCGATCCCCAGTACAACCTAGCGCTGATCCTGGCCGAGCGGGGCGATCTCGACGGCGCGGAGCGCCACTTCCGGCGCGCGGCGGAGATCGACTCCGAAGACGTCGAGGCACGCGTCCGGCACGCCGACGTCCTCACTCGCCTCAAACGGCCCGGCGAGGCCATCGCACTCCTGGAAGAGGTACTGGCGGCCGACGCCGCGCTTCCGCTCGCTCAACTGGCGCTGGGCGCGGCGCACCAGGCGACCGGCGCGGTCGAGCCCGCGCGCGCCGCCCTCGGCAAGGTCCTCGACGCCGCACCCGGAGCGACCGGTGAACGGGCCGAAGCTCACTACCGGCTGGCGGTGCTTTCCGAGGTGACGTCACCGCCCGGATCGACTGCCGGAAACCCCGCGAAGGAAGACCGCTCCCCTCCCGACGACAGCCGCGACGCCATCGCGCATCTCCGCGAGGCGCTCGACCTCGATCCCGATCTGGCCGAGGCCCATGCCTTCCTGGGGAGGTTGCTGGCGAGGCGAGAGCAGTACGCCGAAGCGGCCAGTCACTTCGGCCGGGCGCTCGTCCGCGATCCGGCCAACGCCGCCTGGCACCGCGACCGGGCGATGGCTCTCATCCTGGGCAAGCGCTACGCCGCGGCCCGCGGCGGGCTGGCCAGCGCACGGCGCTCGCTGACCGGTGGCGGAAGCCCTTCCGCCGAGGCAGTGGACCATCTGGACACGCTGCTCGCACGGTTGCTCGCGACAAGTCCGGATCCGAACGTGCGCAACGGACCAGAAGCGCTCGCGATCGCTCAGCGGCTGATGACGGAGAGACCGTCGATCCGGCACGCCGAGACGGTCGCCATGGCACTCGCCGAGATCGGCGATTTCGAGCAGGCCGCCTCCCTGCAGCAGCAGGTGCTCGACGAGGTAGAGCGCCGGGGCGGCTCCCCGACGGCGGGTCAGAGACAGCGACTGCTCGCCTACCTGAACGACGAACCGGCCCGTGAACCGTGGTTCTCGCCCTGATCCCGGGCCTCGCGGCGGCGTTCGTGGCCCTGGCGACCGACGAGGCCGCTGGCGGCATCCGCTTCGTCGACACGGCGGCAGCCTGGAACATCGACTTCCGGCACCGCCACGGCGGCCAGGGCGAGTACTACATGATCGAGACGGTAGGTAGCGGCGTGGTCGCCTTCGACTACGACGGGGACGGCGACGACGACCTGCTGTTCGTGGACAGCGGCGAGCCGGCGCCCCACGGCGGCAAGCCGGGCCGGACGACCCTGCTGCGAAACGACGTCGGCCGGAACGGCCCTCGCTTCGTCGACGCCACGAAGGCCTCGGGAATCCTCCTGGACAGCTACGGCATGGGCGCAATCACGGGCGACGTGGACGGCGACGGCGACCCGGACGTGTACCTGACCGCGTTCGGGCCGAATCGGCTGTGGCTCAACGGGGGGGACGGCGCCTTCAGCCCCGCGCCGGAGGACGGCGGCGGCGCCGACCCGTCGTGGAGCGCCTCCGCGGCGTTCGGCGACGTCGATCTGGACGGCGACCTGGACCTCTACGTGACGAACTACGTCGACTTCAGCTACGACAACAACATCGTCTGCGGACAGCCGCGCTCGTACTGCCACCCGGACGCCTACAACAGTCTGCCGGACAGGTTCTACCGCAACGAGCACCGCCCCGGAACACCGGCCGTGTTCGTTGACGCGACGGCGGAACTCGGTCTGGGCGCCGCCCGCGGCGCCGGTCTTGGCGTCGTCATCACCGACCTGGACGATGACCGCAGACCCGACATCTACGTGGCGAACGACATGGATCCGAACTTCCACTTCCTCAACCGGCGGACGGACTCGGGGCCTCGCTTCGAGGACGATGCGCTGCTTGCGGGCACCGCTCTCTCTGATCGCGGCGAAGCGGAAGCGGGAATGGGAGTCGCTGTCGGCGACGTGGACGGCAACGGCTTCGAGGATCTGATCGTCACCCACCTGGACCGGCAGACGAACGCCCTCTACTCGAACCAAGGCGACGGGCTCTTCCTGGAGCACCGCTTCGTCGCGGGAATCGCCGAACCCTCCATGCCCTGGGTGGGATTCGGCGCCGACCTGGCCGACTTCGACCTCGACGGCGATCCGGACCTTGCCGTCGCGAACGGTCACGTGATCCACAACATCTCGCAACAGGAGGGTTTCGGCGACGAGATCTACAAGCAGCCCAACCAACTGCTGGAGAACCTCGGCGGAAGGTTCGAGGAGGTGGAAGAGAGCGGCATCTCGGCCGTTCGGGTGAGCCGCGGTCTGGCCACGGCCGACTTCGACCTCGACGGCGATCCGGACCTCGTCGTCTCGAACTGCAACGACCACGCCGAGGCCTATCGCAACGAGAGCGATCGTCGTGGCCAGACGCTCCAGATCGATCTGGTCGACCCGGAGGCGCCGAACCGGCGCGCGATCGGCGCCGTGATCGAACTGCGCTCGGCGACCGGATCTCAACGCCGCGAGGTGCGGGCCGGGTCCTCCTATCTGTCCCAGAACTCACTGACTCAGACCTTCGGCGTCCCAGCCCCCGCGGCGGCCGATGAAGAAGGCAGCGAGGAACCGTCCTCCGACGGCCTCGAGGTCCGGATTCACTGGCCCCGCCAGGGCGGCCTGCGGCTTCCCGGGCTGCCGCCGGGACATCGGGTCCTGGTCGTGCGATGAAGACGCCGGAGGACAGCAGACCGACGATCCGATCGGCCAGTCTGGCGACTGTCGGCCTGCTCGGCATGGCAATGCTGGCGAGCCCCGCTACCGCCGGAGAGCCGGCCTTTCGCGAGGCGACCGCAGCCTGGGGCCTCGAGTTCCACCACAACGCGGGATTCTCAGGCCGGAAGTACATGGTGGAAACGATGGGCGGCGGGGTCGTGCTCTTCGACTACGACGGGGACGGCGACGACGACGCCTTCTTCGTCGACGGCGGCGTACTGCCAGGGTACGAAGGTCCCGCGCCGCGTTCCCGGCTGCTGCGAAACGACGCGGGGTCGGACGGGCCCCGCTTTGTCGATGTCACCGGCAGGTCGAACATCGACTTCGGCGGTTACGGCGTGGGAGGCGTTGCCGGCGATGTGGACAACGACGGCGATCTCGACCTCTACATAACCGCTTTCGGCAGCAACGAGCTCTACCTGAACCCGGGTGACGGCGGCTTCCGAGCGGCCGGAGCGGAGCGCGGCGTCGACGATCCACGCTGGAGCGCTTCGGCCGCCTTCGGCGACCTCGATCTGGACGGCGACCTCGACCTGTACGTAGTGAGCTACACGGACTTCTCCATCACGAACCACAAACTCTGCGGCCTCGGCGGCTCGGGCGGCAACGGGACAGTCCCGGCGGCGAGCCGGCGCGGTTACTGCCACCCGGACATGTACAACGGCGTGTCCGACCGCCTCTACCGGAACGACGGCCACGGTTTCTTCATCGATGCCACCGCCGAGAGCGGCCTCGACGGCCCTGCCGAAGCCGGCCTCGGCGTCGTGATCGGCGATCTCGACGGCGATCGCTGGCCCGACGTCTACGTCGCCAACGACAAGGACCCGAACCTGCTCTTCCGCAGTCTGGGAAACGGACGGTTCGAGGACGAGTCCCTGCTTTCAGGCGCCGCCTACGATCGTGGCGGCGCCGCCGAGGCTGGAATGGGCGTCGAACTGGCGGACCTCGACGGCGACGGACGTCAGGACCTGGTCGTCACGAACTTCGCGCTGGAGACCAACGCGTTCTACCGCAGCGCGGGCGGCGGCGTCTTCCTCGACAGGCGGTTTCCATCCGGCCTGGCCCCACCTTCTCTCCAACGGCTCGCTTTCGGCGTCAACGCCCTGGACGCCGACCTTGACGGCGACCTGGACCTGTTCGTGGCCAACGGCCATATTCAACCTGAGGCGAAGAGGATCGGCGAAGTCGGGGCCTACGAACAACCGAACCAGCTCTTCGAGAACCTGGGCGGCGGCCGCTTCAGGGAACGCGCCGACGCCGGCCTGGACACGGTACGCACAAGTCGGGGCTCCGCGGTCGCAGACCTCGATCTCGACGGCGACCTGGACATCGTGGTCGTGAACTCGAACCAGCCCTCGGAGACGCACGAGAACCGGGCGGAGGGCGGCTGGTTCGCGCTCGGGCTCTCGCAGGGAAGCTCCGGAAACGCGGGCGCCGTCGGCGCCGCCGTCGTCCTGACCGCGGACGGCCGCGCTCAGTTCCGGGAGACGCGGGCCGGTTCCTCCTACCTTTCGCAGAGCACCCTCACCGCGTTCTTCGGGATCGGCGAAGCGGACCTCATCGAGCGCGTGACTGTCCGCCATTCCCTCGAGCGGCAGCCACTGGTCCTGCGCGACCTGCCCGTGGATCGGCGAGTTCGCCTGCGGCGATAGCATCGCGCCATGAGCCAGTCGTGCCTCAGGCGCCACACCCTCCGCCGTTCGCCCGCGCTGGCCGCGCTGGCCGTCGGCGCACTCCTGGCCGGCGTGCCGTCGCCCATGAACTCGCAGGACGTGCCGGCCGAGGTAACGGACGCCCTGGCTCTCGCCGCCACCGGCGACTTGAGCGGCGCCATCGCCACCATCGAAGAACTCCGCGCAGCCGGCGACGCTCCCGACGCCGCTCTCGCCGCACTGGGCGCCCTCTACGTCGAGGCGGGCGATCCGGAACGAGCGATGGAGGCTCTCCGGCCGCTCATCGACCGAGAGCCCGCCGACGCCGGCGTCCTCTACAACGCAGGCCGGGCCGCCGAAGCGTTGGGACGGCCGGAGGAGGCCGCGAACCACTACCGGAGATCGCTCTCCATCCAGCCGCGTTCGCCGGCGCTGCGTTCGCTCGGCATGATGCTGGGCCGGCACGGCTATGCGGCCGAAGCGTACGCCTTCCTTCAGCCGTGGACGAACGCGAACCCGAACGACCTGGATGCCCGCGTAGCCGCCGTGGCGGGCGCCATCGCACTGGAACGCGCGCCCGAAGCCGAGGCCCTGCTCGAAGGACTGCCTGGCGACGATCCGGGCGTGAAGATGTTGCGAGCCCAGCTCCTGCTCCAGCAAGCCGATCCATGGGGTGCGATCAACGAGCTGCAGGCGGTCGCCGCCGAACCGCCACCGCAAATCGAAGGCGGCATCCGCCGCACGCTTGCGCGCGCCTATCTCGTGGTGGGCGAAGCCGAAGGCGCCCTGGAGCAGATGGAAGCGATCGAGGACGGCGGTCCGTCGGACGCCGTGCTTCTGGCCAGCGCCTACTTCCAGGCCGGCCGGATGGAGCGAGCGATCGCCGCGCTGGCGCCGTACGCGGAGCCCCTGCTGACCAGTCCACCCCCCGAGGCACCGCCTCCGGTAGCCCGCGACATCGTGCTGGAGTACGGCCGCTACCTCCACTCCGCCGGCGACGCGGCGCGTGCGGTTCCCTTCCTGCGCCTGGCAAGCGAACTGGCCCCGGAGAAGCCAGACGCGTTCCACGCGCTCGGCCAGGCCCTGGCGGCGAGCGGCGAGCGCGACCTGGCAAGGACAGCGCTGGAGCGCTTCCAGGCGCTCTCGAAGGACGCCGACGACGAGGTGGCGTCCGTCGGCCAGAGACGGCGGGACATCGCCGACCCGACGGGCCGCGAAGTGCGAGAAGCACTGGAGCTCGCCGCAACCGGCAAAGTCGACGCCGCCCTCGAGATGCTCGCCCGCGAAGCGCAGCTCGCCTCGACCGACCCGCGACCCGCCTACGCCGCATCCTCCATCCTGCTCGACGCCGGCCGCAACGAGGAAGCGCTTACCGCCGCCGATCAGGCCCTCGCTACCGCGCCCGGGCGAGCCGACGGTCTCTATCAGCGCGGCGCCGTTCTGATGTCGCTCGATCGTCTCGCCGACGCGGAGGACATGTTCCGTCGAGCCTTGAGGGACCAACCCGACCACTCGGCCGTGCTTTCCGACCTTGCGGTTCTTCTGATGGCCACCGACCGCAACGAGGAAGCCCTCGAACACCTTGAGCGGCTCCTCCAGATTAGACCCGACGATCCCCTGGCACGCAGCCATCTCGAACGGCTCCGCGGCGCTGCGAACGAAGGGAGAGACCCTGACTGGGCGCGGACCGGCCGCGACGAAATGGCCGCCCGCAACTTCCAGGCAGCGGAAGAGCCCCTGCGGCGTGCCGTTTCGCTTGACCCTGCCGACGCGTCGCTGCGCCTCGACCTCGCCTCCACGCTCTGGGAGAACAACAAGCCGGCGGAGGCCGAAGTGCAGGCCCGCGAAGCGGTGGCCCTTCAGCCCTCGTCCGTCGAGGCGCACCGGATGCTCGCCGGCTTGTTGCAGTGGCGCGGCGCGCACCTCGAGGCCGCCGAAACGCTGGAGCGTGCGGCAACGCTGGCGACGCCGGACGCGGCCCTGCTTGTCCAACTCGGCCGTGCCTGGGACGGCGCCGCCAGCGAGGCGGCAGCAACGGAGGCACAGGACCGTCTGGCTCGGGCCGAAGCCGCTTTCCGACGGGCCGTCACCATCGCGCCCGAGCACAGCGAAGCGGCCTACGGCCTGGCCCAGGTGCTGCGTCGCCTGGGGCTTACAGACGAGGCTGCAGCCGCGATGGAGCGCTACGAAGAACTCTACCGCAGCGATCAGGAAGCTGTTCGCGAGGACGGAGTGGCCGCTGCCGAGTCTCCGGACCGCTGACCGCCGGAACCGCTACAGACCTCGCAACAACGATCTCGCCGCCGCGACATCGGCCGCGTGGCGCCCGCCGAGTGCCGGCGCGGACGCCTGGCGCACGAACCGCTCGAGTGCGGGTTTGGCGATCTCCCGCCGGCCGGACCGCGCCGCCACGCTCGCGAGGTTGAACAGCACATCGAGGTCGCCTGGATCGAGCTCGACCGATCGCTGCCAGGCGGCGATCGCCTCGTCGGCCCGGCGCTGGTTGAACAGCGCGATCCCCAGGTAGTTCCAGGCCAGCGGCAACGCCGGGTTGAGAGCCAGCGCCTCCCGCGCCTCCCGTTCGCAGAGCGGCCAGTCCCCGGCATGCAGGGCTGCCAGGGCGAGGTTCTGCCGCGCCCGTGGGTTCCTCTCGTCGAGTTCGAGGGACCGCAGCAGGATGTCCCTGGCACGGGCGGTGTCCCCCGATTCGGCAAGCACCAGGCCTAGGACGTTCAGCGAGTCCGGATCGCTTGATGCGGCGTGACGCTCCATCAACCGCACCGCGGCCCGCGCCTGCCCGGTCTGGGCCAGGGTCAGGGCCAACTGCCGCTCCAGGGACGCAGACGCCAGTCCCCTCCGTTCCGCGTCGATCATCACGCGCAGCGCTTCTTCCACCCTCCCCCGGTCGAGCAGAACCTGGGCGAGGTTGGCGTACCCGAGTCCCATCCGCGGCCGCCGCCGGATCGTCCGCCGGGCGAGATCCTCGGCCTGCTCGAGGCGGCCGTCCTGGTAGGCCTCCACGTAGTCCTGAAGCATGCGGTCCAGGTCGACCAGGTTCTTGGGATCGTCCTCCTCGCCGTAGAGCAGCGGCAGGTCCGGTCCGCCGGAAGAGCTGAGATAGCCCAGACTCTGGAGCGCCCGCCGCTCCTCCTCGCTCACCGTGCCCGCGGCCGGCGGCCACTCCGATTCCGCCGGCAGCAGCGCCGCGAGTTCCGCAGCGATCCTCGCTTCGGCGGCGTGGAGGTTGCGAGCTTCGGCCGGGTCGGCGGTCAGGTCGTAGAGCTCGGGCCGGGGCAGCGCGATGTACTTCAGGAGGCGGGATCCGCTTCCGCCGCCAGTTTCCAACCCCTGCCGGGATACGACGCCGCGCAGGGGCGCCCAACCGCGTTGAAGGTTGGAGCCCAGAGCCTCGAAGTAGGTCGCGTCGGGCGCGTCCTGCACCACGCCCGCGGCCGGCGCCCTCCAGAGACTGCGACCCGCCATTCCGGGAAGCGCCGACGCGTCGATTCCCGCCGCCTCCAGCATCGTCGGCAGCACGTCGACATGGCGGACGGGCGTATCGATCCGCGCGGGGGCCAGAACTTCGGCCCACAGAAGGAGCGGCACGGCGAGCGTGGCCTCGTACGCGAAGAGGCCGTGCGTCGCCTCGCCGTGATCCCCCAGACCCTCGCCGTGATCCGAGGTAACGACCACGAGCGCGTCCGAACGCTCCTCGGGGAGCGTCACCGCCTGGAGCAAGCGGCCGACGTACTCGTCGGCCGCCGCGACTTCGCCCAGGTACGGATTCCCGGCGAACCGGGCCGAGAACGGCGCCGGCGGCTCGTAAGGCACATGGGGCTCGTAGAGATGGACCCAGAGAAACCTGGGCTCGCCCGCGTGCCGCCGCCACCAGGACGCGGCGGCCGCCACGACTTCTTCGCCGCTTCGCTCGGCCACGGCGAACCCCCGCGTCGAACCCTCCGGGTAGGAGTCGTCGTAGACCTCGAAGCCCCGGTCCAGTCCGTAGCGGGCGTCCAGCGGGAACGCGGCGACGAAGGCGGCGGTGCGGAATCCCGCATCGCCGAAGGCTTCGGCGGCCGTCGGCACGGATTCGGGCAGCACGAAGCCGGCGTTGTCGCGCACCCCATGCTCGTAGGGCAACCGGCCCGTCAGCAGGTTCGCGTGGGACGGCAGCGTCATCACGCTGTGCGCGTGAGCCCGGTCGAAGACCCAGCCGCTCGCCGCGAGGCGGTCGAGGTGGGGAGTCTCCGCGGCCACGTTCCCCGCGAACCCGACGGCGTCGGCACGCAGCGTGTCGATCGTCACCAGGACGACATCGCGAGCGAACCCCGGCGCGGGCGCCTCAGGCCAGCCGGTTTCCGGGGACGACGATGCCGGCAGACTCCCGGAATCGGGCCCGCAGGCCGACACGCCAAGGCCGACCAGCGCGACGGCGGCCGCCGCCGGGCCAGTTCTCAGAGCGATTCCAGGTACTCCGCGAACTGCTTCGCCTCCTCGGCCTTCTCGCCCTCGGGCTCCAGTTCGATCAGCCGCCGGAAGTCGGCCGCCGCCGCCTCGTTGCGGCCAGCCGCCATGTTCGAGAGGCCGCGGAAATAGTAGGCCTCCGACCAGTCGGGCGCCGCCCCGACGGCCGCGTCGAGCTTCGCGATGGCGCCCTCGAAATCGTTCGCGTTGTACAGTGCGACGCCCTCGCGCACCAGGATCTCCGGATCCGCCCGCTGGTCCTCTGGCATCCGGTCGAGGTAGGCCTGAGCTTCGTCGCCGCGGCCCAGCGCCGTCAGGCGGCGGCTCATCAACCGGAGCGCGTCCACGCTCGACGGCGCGTAGGCGAGGGCCCGCTCCAGACTCGCCAAGGCCTCGTCGTCCCGCTCCAGTTGCACCTGCGCCTGAGCCACCGCGACCAGCACCGCCGCCTTGGCGCCGTCCGGCAGCGAGGCGAGCGTCTCCGTGAAGACCTGGATCGCCCCTTCGTAGTCCCCCGAGGCGAGGAGGTCGTTGCCCCGCTGCAGTTGTTCCCTCGCCGCCTGCGCCGACTCGCCGTCATCCAGCGCCGCCGCCGAGCCATCCGTAGCCGACGCCTGACCCGCTTCGAGGGTCGTCTTCAGGAAGACGCGGTCGGCCGGCGACGCGTACTCCATCACTTGAGCGGTGTGGGTCGTCGACACATAACCCGACTTCGACACCAGGACGTCCCAGTTCCCTCCGCGAAGGCCGGCGCGCGCCCAGCGCCCCTTTCCGTTCGTCGCGACTGCGTCCGGTCCCGCCCCGTCGAGAGTGAGCTGCACGCTCGCCCCCTCCACCGGCTTGCCCTCCGCATCCTGAACCGTACCGCTCAGGCGTCCACGACCGGCCCAAGCCTGGGCCGAGACGCTTGCGGCCAGGAGGAGGCCGGCCACCACTATGCCGACGACACGGGTTCGATAGTTCATGAGTCCTCCCGTCGTTCGAAGACTGCCGATCCATACTGCCATGCTACACCTGTGGCCGCGTGACGGCCGCCCTCGGCACAGAAGAAAAGAGGGCCGGGGAGTGATCCCCGGCCCTCTCGGTCTCTTCTCGGTCCGTGACCCGACTCGTCAGGTCCCGAACCTCCAGTCCTGGACTACTTCCAGTTCAGGCGCACGCCCATGCGGTAGATGCGCGGTGAAATGTTGTCGTCCAGGTTGCCGCCGTTCGTGTACCGCGTGTTCAGGAGGTACGCCAGACCGGTGCCCTCGTTCGTCATGTTGAACACGTCGATGCCGAACGTCATGTTGACAGGACCCTGAAGGGCGATCTCCTTCTCGACCCGGAAGTCGATCGTCTGGATGTCGTCCAGGCGGTACTGGTCGTAGTCCTGTCCCGGGATGACGTTGACCGTGGTTCTGGAGTTCCTCGAGCCCCAGGGAACTATCTGAGAGTTGTTCCAGTAGGCAAGAGGATAGCCCTCGCGTCCGGTCAGATTCGCCGAGACATTGAAGCCCCAGGGCCGGTCCGGCGCCACCTGGTACATGCCGTTCAGGCTGTAGGTCCAGGTGGACTGCAGGAAGCGCTCGCCCTTGCCGGAGCCGGTCGAACGCGTCAGGTAGAGGTCGCCGTCCTCGCAGCCGGCACGGCCCACGCCTCGCGAGGCGTGGTCGTAGTAGGAGTTCGGAATGCTGCACTGGCCCTTGCCGTACTGGTAGAAGCCGCGGGCCATCCAGCGGTTCGCGAGCCTCTTCGTGAAGCTGATCGAGTAGCCGAGATAGTCGCGGCCGCGGTCGCCATTCGTGACGTAGCTTCCGCCCGTGCTCACGAGGTCCCTGTTGGGAACGCCGTACAGGGGAACGGAGACGTCGCGGCCGATCCTGGGCAGCTCGGTCTCCAGGGTGCCGACCTGCTCGAAGTCGCTCCGGTTGGGGATCCGGGTGCTGCCGTCGGGCTGCCTGAAGAGCGTGAACCCGTCGATCAGATCGCTGACGTCGCGCGAGGTCACCGTGAAGGCGACGACGAACTCGGGCAGGAAAGCGTGCTCCACCGCGGCCAGAATCTCCCGTGTAAGCGGAGCGTCCAGGCCCGGATCCGTCTCGTCCACGACCGTCAGTGGATTGTCCGGATCGAAGCCGTTCGCATACTGGAACTCCCCGGTGACCGAGTCGAAGTAGGCGTACGAAGCGCCGAATGGCGAGTTCCTGGTCACCCAGCCCGAAGCCATCTGATCGTAGAACTGGGAGATGCTGGCGCGAACCAGCGTCTTCCGCTGCTCGCCGATCGCGTAGGTAACTCCCAGACGCGGCGCGATGCTTCCCCAACTGAACCCGGCGGGGGAGCCGTTGAAGTTGATGTCGGGGTAGATCTCGCGGTATGCCGCGACCGGATGAGCGGGCCGCGTGTACGCTTCGTTGGCTCCACCCTGGTCGTCGTACCGAAGACCGAAGTTGATCGTCGCCCGGCCGAACGTAACCGTGTCCTGAGCCCAGATCGCGGCGTAGTCGGAAACGGCGACGCCCGTGTGATCGCGGACGGCAACCGTCTGGCCCCAGTCGCCGTGAAACACGTCCCGCGGCCCCCACTGGAACACGGAGTTCTGGGTGAACTCGCGGAAGCGCCCGCCGATCTTCAACTCATGGTTCACCGACGCGCCCGTGGTGAAGAAGTAGGACGTGTCGACCTGGTAGGAGTCGAACGGGCGGGAGCTGCTGCCGGTGAGGTAGTTGTCCTGCCAGACGCCGGCCTCCCGGCGCGGGTCGAGCGCGTCCGGATGGAGTCCGTTCTCGTCCGAGCGAGTGCCTCGGGCCGCCAGAGCAAAACCGAAGTCGCCGTGCGAGTAGGTGCCGGTAAGGAAGAAGTTCGCCGAGAACACATGCGTGTCCTCGAGCCGGTACTGGGCCGAGGGACCGCGCTGGTTCCAGGTCGTGGGCGCCGGCCGGGTCGTGCCCGCGCCGCGGCCGAACTTCAGCTTGTCGCCATTGTTGAACGAACCGACGATCGAGTTGGACGCGTTGATCTGGCCGTTCGCCTTGAGCGCCGTGTTCTCGAGGATCGTGTCGTCCGCCAGACCGGTCGCCGCGTTCTGCTGGATGTCGTTCTGACCCCAGCTACCCCAGAAGAACAGGCGGTCCTGGATCGCGGCGCCGCCGGCCTCGAAGCCGATGTCCTCGATCTTCCGCACCTGCGCTCCCGCAAGCTCGGTCTGGAAGTTGTCCGTGTACAGCTCGCCCTGAATGTTCGGCTGCGCCTGCCTCAAGCTGCCGCCGAAGTAGCCGTTGCGCTGCGTGTTGTAGAACCGGGCCGAACCGCGGAACTCGTTGCTGCCGCGCTTGGTGACCAGGTTCACCTGGACGCCGGCGCTGTTCTTCGTCACGTCCGTGCCGCCGGTCGTGAACGACATCTCGGCGAACTGGTCGAAGTCGTAGTAGGTCGGCGAAGCGCCGGTGGCCGCCATGTCGGTGATCGACGTGCCGTCCATCTGGAAGTCGTTCTGGTTGCCGCTGACGCCCGGGGCGCGGAAGGCGGCCTGCTGGCCAGACTCCGAACCACCGACGTTGACCCGGTCGACGAGCACGCCCGGGGTCTGCGAGAGCAGGGCCCAGGGATCGCGCGCGGTCGGGATCTTCTCCAGTTCGACCTGGCTGACGTTGGTGCCGGTCGAGAGCTTCCGTTCGTCGAGCAGCGGACTCTCGGAAGTGACGGTGATCGTCTCTTCCAGCGCGGCGGTCAGAACCAGCGGCACGGTCGTGTTGCGGCCGAGGGCAACGACGACGTCCGGGAACTCGATGCCGCCGAAGCCCTCGAGTTCGGCCACGACGGTGTAGGCGCCGGGATCGAGGGCGAGGACTCGCCACTGGCCCTGGCCATCGGTGAACTGCGTACGCGGCGCGCCGATGCCGCTGACGGTGACCGTGACGCCCGGGAGCGCGGCGCCCGACTCGTCCGTTACCGTGCCGTAGAGATTGCCCGTCGTCGACTGGCCAAAGGCCATACCGGCGACGAACAGGCAAAGGATGACGCTGAGCGTCGAAACGAGGCGTCTATTCATGCGTTCAATACTCCCTCCGAAGTGGGTTTGTGCGACGGGGCAACCGACACCTCTCAGGCCCGGAAACACCCTCCGCGGGTCTAGACCGAGCCTGATCGGCTCACCAACTGTACCACCGACTCCCGCAAGACGTGTGCCAAAGCGGCCGATGGCCCGCCACACCTTGGCCGTGAGTAAAGCCATAGCCACTGCGGGTTCAGCGCCGGCCCCAAGCCACGCCGCGCCAAATTGACGCGGCATGACCTTTCGGCCCATCCAAAAAAATGCTCCATGTCCACTACTTTGAACGAATCGCCATCTGAACCAATCGCGCCGGGCTTCTTCCCGCCCCCCCGAACTGCCACCTGGCGGCACCAACATGCGACACACGCTCAGGCAAAGCCGATGCCGCCAAGCCGTGACTGACGAAAGAACGTCAGCCAAACCAGCCCGTGACGGAAACGCCGTGCGGGTCAACCTGTCGAGTGGATGCATCGTACAGTAGGTAGGCATGCCGTGTCCATCGGCGGACAAGGACCCGTCAAGGCACCGAACAGCCAGACCTCGACCCGATCCTCGATGAACCGTCCCCGCCAGACTCCGCGCTCCCGAACCGCGGCGTTCCGCGACGGCGCAATCCTCTTCGCGCTGCCCGCGCTCGCGGCCTGTGCCGGCTATGTCCCGTTCGACGGTACGCGGGCGCTGGCGCCGGAGTTCGAGCAGCGACTGGGCCCCGAGTGGCAACAGGAGATCGTCGTGCCGTTCGCCATCGACGACGAGTTGCGGCTGGCGGTCGACGAGCGGGTCAGTCCGGCCGGCAGCGAGGCCAGCCGGCGCGACGCCGTGCTGAACTTCATCTTCGGCTGGCTCGATCTCGAGTACGCCCTGGCACCAACGCGCACCGCGGCGCAGACATACGGGTCGGCGCGGGGCAACTGTCTCTCCTTCGTGAACCTGTTCGTGGCGGTCGGGCGCGAGCGGAGGTTGAACCCGTTCTTCGTCGAGGTCAGGGACTACCAGCGCTGGAACTACCAGGACGGCGTCGTGGTCAGTCGGGGCCACATCGTCGCCGGCATGTACGTGGACGGCGAGATGGCCACCTACGACTTTCTCCCCTACCGGCCGAAGTCCTACCGCGATTTCCGCCCGATCACGGACCTCGCGGCGACCGGCCACTACTACAACAATCTCGGCGCCGAAGCCCTGATGGCCGGCGACCTCGAAGCCGCCGAGCGCTGGCTGGAGGTCGCCACCCGGCTGACACCCGACTTCGACAAGGCGATCAACAACTACGGCATCGTGCTGCTCCGCCGCAACCGGCTCGACGACGCCGTGCAGGCCTACGAGCAGGGTCTGGAACTCCACCCGGCCAACGTGCCCCTGCTGACCAACCTGGTACGCGCCTACCAGATCCAGGGGCGACACGAACGCGCCGGTGAACTCCTGGATCTCCTCGAGGGCCTGAACCGCGCGAGCCCCTTCTTCTACGTCTACCGCGGCGACGCGGCACTTGCCGCCGGCGACTCGGCGGTCGCCCTCGACTACATGCGCCGGGCTCTGCGCGCGGACTCGGAGATCCCCGAGGTCCACGTCGGGCTGGCGCGGGTCTACCTCGCCACCGGCAGGCTGGACGAGGCGAAGCACCACATCGAGCGCGCGCTTCGCCTCGACGCCACCCACGAAGAGGCCCGCAAGTACGCGGCCCTGATCGAGCGCGGGCCGCCGTAGCGCCCCTGCATCTCCAGGGGTGCAACCCGGAGAAACCCGCCCCGAACTGTTAGCCTCACTCTCAACGATGCCCCGGGACAGGACAGCAAGAGCCATGGCACCCGAATCGTCGTCCAAGCCCCCATCGAGTCCGATCGTACTTCTCGCTCTCGCCGGTCTGCTCACCGCGGCGGCGCCCCACCTCGCTCAAGGTCCCGATGACCTGCGGCAGTTCGAGGACCGTGCGTCCGTGTTCGAGGTGCAGGTGCCGGTCAACGTGGTCATGCGGAGCGGCGAGCCGGTCCGCGGTCTGGGACCGGAGGACTTCCAGATCCTCGACGAGGGCGTCGGCCAGGAGATCACGGGCTTCCGCGTCGTCGACCTGGATCTGATCGCGCCCGACGACCGTCACGTGATCGAGGCCGACTACGGCATCCCGCCGGCGGCGCGACGTCACTTCCTGTTCCTGTTCGACCTTTCGTTCTCGGCGCCAACCTCGGTCGGCAAGGCCCGCGCCGCCGCCCAGGACTTCGTCCTGGAACGGATGCACCCCACCGATCTCGCGGCCGTCGCCGTGCACACGGTGGAAACCGGGCCGCAACTGCTGATTACGTTCACGCCGGACCGGGCGCAACTCGCCCGGGCCATCGCCACGCTCGGCAATCCGCGCCTGCTGAACCTGGCGACGAAAGACCCGCTCGGATTCATGATCGACACGCCCAGCGCGAACCCCGTCGGCTCGCTCGACATCGGCGGCGTCAACGAGGACATCCGCGCCATGGAGCGCGACATCGACGCCTACCTGCAGGTGATCGGCAACGAGATGGCGAAGTACGAGAAGAGCTTCGCCCGCGGGCAGATCTCGAGTTGGACCGGCGCCTTGCAGGGGATGGCGCGAATCCTCTCCAGCGTCGAGGGCCGCAAGCACGTCGTTCTCTTCTCCGAGGGATTCGACGGGCGGCTGCTGTTCGGCCGCCAGCCGGACTTCTTCGACCAGGAGATGCACCGTGAACAGGAGGCGATCGACACCGGGCAGTACGGCCGCGTGGACACGGACAACCGCTACGGCAACACCCAGCTTCTGGGCCATGTGAATCGGATGCTGAACGAGTTCCAGCGGGCGAACACCGTGATCCACACGGTGGACATCTCGGGCCTGCGGGCCGACCTGCCCGAGGAACACCGCACGCGAGTCGTACACCGGGACGCCCTGCACTACCTCGCCAACGAGACGGGCGGGGAACTCCATGAAGACGCGAACGACTTCGGCGCCGAACTGGGAGGGGTGCTCGAGTCGTCGACCGTCACCTACCTGCTCAGCTTCGAGCCCCGCGAACCCGGGGAACCGGGCGAACATCATCGGATCAGGGTCCGGGCGCGGGCGCCTAAGGGGGCCCGGATTTCCCACCGCATGGGCTACTACACGCCCCGGCCGTTCGGCGACCTGCACCCCCTGGAAAAGCGATTGCTTGCCTCGGATCTCATCGCCGCCGCCGAGGAGAGGGACGACCTCAAGATCGACGTGCTGGCCACGGCCTTCCGGGCGGGCGACGGAGCGGCCTACGTGCCGGTGATCGTGGAGGTCGGCGGAGGCGGTCTGGTCGAGAACCACGACCAACCGGTGCTGCCCATCGAGATCTACGCGTACGTCACCGACGCGAAGACGCAGATGCGCGATTTCTTCAGCCGGATCGTCACCCTCAACCTGGCCGGCCGGGAGGACGCGTTCGCCAACACCGGCCTGAAGTACTACGGCCACCTGGAACTGGTCCCGGGCGCCTATCTGGTCCGAGTTCTGGTCCGCAACAGCCTGACCGGCAACACGGGTGTCGAGACGGTCAAGCTGCAGGTTCCGGCGTTCGCAGCCGGCGAGCCGACCCTGCTGCCGCCCTTCTTCGAGCAGGAACCCGGAAGCTGGTTCCTGGTCCGCGAGCAGCCCGCCGACCAGTACGCGAGGACGACCGTGTACCCTTTCACCGTGAACGGCGAACCGTACGTTCCATCCGCGGCGCCCCAGGTACGAAGCGGCCGCGACGCCGACGGGGTGGAGATCTGCCTGGTCGGTTACAACCTGGCGCAAGGGGACCTTGCGATCCATGCCTCCGTGACGGATCCGAACGGCAGACCGGTCGAGGGCGGCAAGGTCAGCCTTCGCGAGCGGACCGTGACCGGCATCGCGGGGCTCGATAAACTGGTCGCGACCTTCGACGCCACCGGCCTGCCGGCCGGCGACTACACCCTGAGGGTTGCCGTGACCGACCCAGCGACCCGGGACCGGCCAGCGAACTCGATCCCTCTCAAGGTGCTGAACTGACGCCCGGACGGCCGCGTCGAGGCGCCAACCTCCACTGAACCAATCAGGACCCTGGAGCCCCAACATGAACGAACGCAGGCTCATCGATCGTCCATCCTCAGTGCCCGTACGCGCCACGTCCCTGTTCTGCGCGGCCGCCCTCCTGCTCGCGGCCGCGTCGGCCGACGCCCAGCGAAACCGCCGGCAGCGGCAGGCGCAGTTCAGCGACACGACCACGGTGACCGTGGTCGAGATCCCGGTGCAGGTGACCAGCGGCGGCAACCCGCTTCGCGATCTCACCCGGGACGACTTCGAGCTCCTCGACGGCCGCAAACCGGTCGAGATCACGGGCTTCGACATGGTCGACCTGTCGACGGTCGACGGCAAGGTCACCGACGAACCGGTGCCGGTGGCGGCGCGGCGGCACTTCCTTCTTCTGTTCGACCTCCTGTTCACTACCCCCGACTCGGTCGGCCGCGCCCAGGAAGCGGCTGCCGACCTCGTCCTGCGGGAGCTGCACCCCACCGACCTGGCCGCCGTGGCGCTCTACGATACGCGGCCACGGCTCGTGCTCGGCTTCACCTCCGACCGCAGCCAGCTCCGGCATGCGATCGCGACCCTGGGCAAGATCGAGACCGGCAGGGCGGTCCGCGACCCCCTGGGCCTGGTGATCGCGGACATGAGCGGCGAGTTGCCCTCCGGCGACGCTCTCGGCGACACCGCGGACCGCGCAGGACTGGATTCCGATGCCCTGCTCTCCCAGAGCCGCGCCGCACTGCGGACTCTGCAGGAGACGGCCGAACGGGACCGGGCGGCCAGTGACATCGCCGCCCTGACTGCCGGCATGGGCGAGCTCGCCGCCTGGATGGGAACCGTCCAGGGGCGCAAGCACGTCGTGTTCCTGTCGGAGGGTTTCGACAGCTCGATCGTCGTCGGCAACCGCGGCCTGACCTCCCAGGAGCAGGAACGGATGCTGGAGTTGAATCAGGCCGCCGCCGACGGCCAGTCCTGGCGCGTCAACAACGAGGAGATCTACGGCAGCACCTCCGCCCAGAGCGCAATGAACAAGATGTTGACCGCCTTCCGCGAAGCGGACTGCGCCATCCAGACAGTGGACGTGAGCGGCGAAGTCCTGACCGAGGGGCAAAGCAACCGCGACTCGCTGCTCATGATGGCCAGCGACAGCGGCGGCGAGCTGTTCGCCAACTTCACCGACCTGGGCGAGGCGATGTCCGAGATGCTGGAACGCACCAGCGTGACCTACCTGCTCGCCTTCCAGCCCAGGGATCTGAAGTACGACGGCAAGTTCCGCAGGCTGCGGGTCCGGCTCAAGAACGCGCCCCGGGGAACCGAGATCGTTCACCGCCCCGGCTACTATCCGCCCAAGCCGTACGCTCAGACGAATCCGTTTGAACGGGCGCTGACCTCGGCGCAGCAAGTGATGGGCGGCGTGGAAACGGGCGAGATCGACGCCTCCGTGCTCACGGCCGGCTTCGCCGCGGCGAGCGGCAAGGCCTACGCCCCGGTACTGATCGAGGCAAAGGGCGAAGACCTGATCGGCGGCCTCCAGCAGGGGACGGTGCCGCTCCAGGTCTACGCCTACGCCCTCGACGAGCACGGCATCGTGCGCGACTTCTTCGTGCGCGCCATGGGGCTCGACCTGGCCCAGGCCGGCGCCGCGCTGCGCCAGAGCGGGCTCAAGTACTGGGGTCACTTCGATCTGGACCCGGGCGCCTACTCCGTGCGGGTGCTCATCCGGAACGACGCCACGGGCCACCGCGCGCTGACCACCTCGACGCTCGACGTGCCCGGCCAGGCGGCGACGCTGCAGCCACCGCTGTTCCCCGAGCAGCCCGGCAAGTGGGTCCTGATCCGCGAGGAGGAGTCGGAACAGCGCAAGGACGTCGGCTTCCCCTTCCTGCGCGGCGGCGAGCCCTTCATCCCCGCGGCGCGGCCCGAGATCACGGCGGGAGGCGAGACGCCGATCAGCCTGGTGGGCACGGGCCTCGGCGCGGGCCGCGTGTCGGTCCGCACGGAGGTGTTCACCTCCGACGGCCAGCAGGTAGCCGACGGCGGCGAGATCGTCCTCGCACCCGACGCCCAGGCCGGTCCGGGGTTGTCGCAACTCTCCGGGGTGTTCGTGGCCGGCAAGAAGCTCTCAGCCGGCGACTACATTCTCTCGGTCGTCGTAACCGACCGGGAGAATCGGGAGCACGCATCCTCGACGACGATCCGGGTGCTGTAGGGGTAGCCTTGCGCGACCCCGCTAGCGGACGTCGACGCCACCGCGCAGGAACGACTGGCGGCCACCGATGTCGTCACGCAGGCCGACGCCGATGTCGTGGTAGCCGGCCTCCATCGTGACCTCCAGGCCGTAGCGCCAGAAGCCGCCGTCGATCTCGCCGATCCGGTCCTCGGGAACGGCGATCGTCAGCTCGGTGAGCTGCGGCTCGGTCGCGTGGTCCCTTTCGTCCTTCGCCACCAGCCAGAGCTGGATGCGGCCGTGGTGAACGCCGTCTCGCGGAATCAGCGTGAGTTCCTTCCAGGCGACCTCGATCACCACGGGTACGTCGTAGTTGCCGTCCGGGCGCCGCTTGGCCGACAGACTGTCGACACGGACGCCGAGCGGGTTCTCCTGCATGTTCAGGTTGAGCGCCGAAAGGGTGCCCTCCTTCATCCGCGACTCGACCGACTTGTCGCGGTAGCCCTTGCGAAAGCGGACGGAGGCGCCGCGGGGCCTTTGCTTCCAGCGCACGTCGATCGAGTGATACCGCCCCGAAGCGACCGAGGCCATCGGCATGTAGCCGAGTGAGTAGTAGTTGCGGAAGTCGTCCGCGATCTTGAGCAGATCGGGCATCACGCGGTTCGCATTGATCACGGCGCGGCCGCCCGTCTCCTCCGCCATGAGCTGCAGCGGCGCCTGGAGGTTCGTCAACCGGATCTGGTCGATCAGCGAGGCCTGTCCGGGCGCCCCCGCAACCTGGCCGTCCACCGTGCTCTGGGAGAGGACGGTCAGCCCGCGGGCATCTATCGTGTAGAAGCTCGTGCGGTTCGCGTTCGCGCCCGCCGCGAGCTGCTGGAAGCGCCTCGACATGTCGTACTCCGACATCTCGATCAGGGACACGGACCGCTCGTAGAGTTGCTCGACGAAGTAGAAAACGTCCTCGCCCGCGATCATCGGAACGCCGTCGGCGACGTAGATCACCGCCTTGCGGCCCGGCGCCGCCGAGAGGTTCTCCACCACCCGCGTCAGCCCGTCGATCGCGAGGTTCGTGTCGTTGCGAACCGAGCCGGCGTAGGCCATCAAGGCGGTGCGCGCGTAGCTGGCGCCGCCGCCGACCGTGAGCCCCGCCCGCTCGGCCGCCGCGGCCCCGGCCCTGTTCTCCATCGACTCTTCGTTGTTCACGTCGTTCACGTTGTTGATCAGGTCGCGGCGCTCGTTGTTCCGGTGGAGCCGCTGGGCGGAAACCTCCTCGAGCTCGAGCAGCGCCCGGTTCAACTCTTCCCGGTCGTTCGTGAACGGCATTCGCAGGTTGAGGGCCGGGTCGAAACTGGCCAGCATGACCTTGTCTTCCGGCCGCAACTGCTCACGGATGAAGACCCGAAGCTCGCGCAGGACGCGGTTTCGGTTGAACGGCGTCAGGTTGTAGTTGTCGATGTAGACGGCGACGTGCAGCGCCTGCTCTGCCGGTACTTCCGGCGGCGCCCTGCGAAGCCGGTCCGCCTCCAGCGGATCCTCCGGTGGCGGCGGCAGGAGCGGCTGGGCCTCGACGTCGCCGCCGCGGCGGACGAACAGCTCGTCGTCCCGGAGTTCCACCGCGTAGAAGTTGCTGATCGGAACCCGTCGACCGTCGACCTGAAGCTCGAAGTCGCCGGGACCGAGACCGAGGACCGGTTTGCCATCGGCGCCAGTGACGTACACGTCGATATTCACGACCTCGACATTGACGACCTCCGTGAAGCCCGGACCCGACGGCGGCCGCACGGGGTCGGGCTGGGCCGCCGCCGGGGACGCTCCAGACACCAAGGCGGCAAGGGCAAGACCTGAAGCCGCGAAGACCAGCCAGGGGCTGTACCGCGGATGCGAGGGAGTCGTCGTCGCAAATGCCATGGGAAGAGACTAACCCGGAAGCGACGCTTACCGAGACCCGGCGAGCAGCCGCAGTTCCCGCGCCTCCGGCCACCGCCGCAGGGCCTCGCCGAGGAGGCCGTCCGCCGAGCGCTGATCGTTCATCGCCCGCAGCGCCCGCACCGCCTCGGCATAGGCGGCAGGATTCGGATTCACGGTGACCATCTCCTGGAGGGTCCTGCCCACCTCCCCGGTTCGCCCTGTCAGGGCCTGGAGGAAGGCCAGCGCGGAGTAGGCGCCCAGCAGTTCCCGCCGTAGCGCGATCGCCTCCCGGTAGGCGCTCTCCGACTCGTCCTCACGGCCCAGCGCCGCCAGCGCCGCGCCGCGATAGAGGTACAGGTGTCCGAGGATCTTCCGGTCGCCGCGGTCGCCGAACTCAGCCAGCACCTCGTCGCTCAGCGCGAGGGCCTCCTCGAAGCGATCCTGTTCGTTGAACCAGGCCGTCTTCGTGATCAGCGGCATGATCTGGGGGCCTCGCTCGGCAATCGCCAGGTCCAGGTACGACTTCGCCTCCGCGAGGTCGCCTTCCAGCAGCGCCGCCTGGGCCAGCACGTCGTTCGCCATGGCCGCCCGATCGACGACCGCCAGGGCGTGTTCCCGCGCCTCCTCGATTCGACCCTCCAGCAGCAACAACTCAGCCACCTTGAGTCCGGCGTTCGCCGCGTCGCCCGCGGACTCTTCGAACGCCTTGCGGTATGCCTGAAGCGCCTGCCGGGGCCGCCGGCGCCGCTCCAGCACGTCGCCCAACTGCTGCCATGCCAGGACGAGCTGCGGCTCGGCGGCGAGCACCGTCCGCAGCGCCGCCTCGGCCTCAGCCAGGTCCCCGCCGTCGATCAGCCGCGAGGCCCGGCCCAGGTCGGCGACGATGCCGATGCGGCTCTTCGGATCCGCCAGCGACTCGCCAGCACGCGCGCCGCCGGACAGGTAGCCGAGCGACTCCAGGCGTCGCCTGGTCTCCGGATCGTCCTCCGCCGGCGAAGTCAGCGTGCGATCGATCTCCTGGAGGGCCGCCCGCAGCCGCCGCGCTGCCGCCCGCTCCTCCTGGACCACGTTCGTCTGCTCGTCCGGATCCTCGGCCAACCGGTAGAGCTCCGGATCGGGCGACTCGATGAAGTGCAGGTCGCCCTCGACGATTGAAGCGAGATCGCTCCAGCCGAAGTGGATCCGGGGATAGACGCTCTCCGACACGATCGGGCGGGGCGCGCCGCCTGCCGACCCTGGATCCAACTCGAGAAGATCAAGTCCCGCGAGTCCGTCGGGAGCCGGCAGCCCCGCAAGCGAGTAGACCGTCGGTGCGACATCGCTGAGCTGGGCGCCGACCGAGACCCGTTCGCCTCCGCGCTCTCCTCCTGGCAGCTTGACGATCAGGGGTACCTGGATGACCTCCCGGTAGATGAGGATCAGGTGATCCATCTCGCCGTGATCCATCAGGCCCTCCCCGTGGTCGGACAGCAGAATCACCACCGCCTCGTCGTAGGCGTCAAGCTGCTCCAGACGCCGTATGAGCTCACCGACAACGGCATCTGCCGCCGCCACCTCGCCGTCGTAGGGGTTGTCGTAGCGGCCGGCGAACGGCGGCGGCGGCGCGTAGGGTGCATGCGGTTCGTACAGATGGAGGAACAGGAAGAACGGCGAATCCGCCACACCTCCGAGCCAGTCCGACGCCGCGGCCAGAGTTTCCGTCCCCGGGCGCTGGAGCCGCCCCAGTTGCTTCCCGGTCTCGAAGCCGACCTCGTCGTCGTAGAGATCGAAGCCCCGTTCAATCCCCGTCCCGGCACGCAGGACGTAGGACGAGACGAAGCCTCCGGTCGCATAGCCTGCTTGGCCGAGTTCGGCCGCCAGAGTCGGGATCGCCTCGTCCAACCGGTAGCCGGCATTGTCTCGCACGCCATGGTCCTGCGGAAGCAGGCCGGTGAACACGCTGGCGTGGGAAGGCAGGGTGACGTTGACGTGCGTGTAGGCACGCTCGAACAGAACGCCCTCGGCGGCAAGCCGGTCGATGGCCGGCGTTTCCACCCCGTCGTAGCCGTAGGCCGGCAGACGGTCCGACCGCAGGGTGTCGATGGAGATCAGGACGATCGGCGGCCGGGCCGAATCGGCGGCCGTCTCCGAAGCGCCGGGCGGCGACGGATTGCAGGCCAGCGCCGACAGTGCCGCGACGGCCGCCAACCGCGACGCCAGAGCGCGGAGGGGACTCACTTCAGTTCGAGGGTCAGCTCGACCGTCTGCGGCAGACCGGAGACGTCCCCGACCGGCGTCCACACCTCGACCGCCTCACCGTCCTCTTCGACCTCTGACACCTCGACCCAACGCGCCTCCCGTAAACGAACCAGCACTTCGAGTCGGCCGTCCGGCGGCGGCGGACGGCCGGTCTCCGAAGTCCAGAAGTTGTAGAGCGCCACCTCCCCGGCGCCGCCGGCTTCGATCACCTGGAGGAAGAGCTGCTTTTCGTACACGGGCAAGGAATGGCCGTTCACTTCGACATCGAAGCCGAAGCTGTACACAGCCTGGCCGCCGGTGTTCTCGATCGTCGCCGTCAGCTTGCAGAGCATCTCGGCGCCAGGGGCTGCCGGACTCACTTCGATGCCGGTCAGCACGACATCCCGCTGATCCTCCGCGACGACCGCAATGGCGGGTAGCAAGAGGAAGACGGACCAGGCGCTGACGATCCGTGACGCCGCCGGCCGGCGCCATGACCTGTTTCTTCGACCGGAAGATCCGGCCCCGCACGACGCGTTCAGCATGGCATGCATACTATCGACGGGTGTCCTTGACCATGGCCCTCCCCTCCCTGTTCCGTCTCGCCGTCGCGATCGCTTTTTTGGCGCTCATCGGCTCGACCATCCTGCCGGCTCAGCTCCGGGACTCCGACGATCCACCAGCGGTTCCACCCAGCTACCCCACACTGGACTCCGGCCGCGCGGAGACCGCCGTCTACGACCGTCTGCGGCGCTTGATGTCCGACAAGCAGAAGGCAAGGCGCCGGGCCGCCAAGGCCCTCGCCAAGGCCGACCCCGCGACCCTCGTCCCCCTGGTGGACGCCTACTTCTTCATGCCCAACGAGGCCCGGGAGGACGCCCGGCAACTCCTGGAGGCCCTGTCGGGTGAACGAATCGGGGGCCGCTATCGGGACTGGTTTCTCCATGTCGGCGGCCGCGATGATCTGACACCGCCGGCCGGCTACGTCGCCTGGAAGGGAGAGGTGTTCTCCCGCATCGACCCGGTGTATCGACGCATTCTGGCCCCCGGAACCGCGGTCCTTCTGCGGCTCAGGGAGGTTCAGTGGGGCGGGGTTCCGCTGGACGGGATCCCCGCCATCGACGACCCCGACGCGGTCCCCGCGGACACCGCGCGCTTCATGCGTGACACGGACACCGTCTTCGGCGTCCGTGTCGGCGGAGAGCATCGCGCCTATCCGGTCAAGGTGCTCAGTTGGCATGAGCTTCTGAACGACACGCTCGGTGGTCAGCCGATCACGCTCTCGTTCTGCACCCTCTGCGGCTCGGGAATCCTGTACGCCGCGGTCGACGAACAGGGCAACCGGTTGATGTTCGGCACTTCGGGTCTCCTCTACCGATCGAACAAGCTGATGTTCGACCGCGCCACGCTCAGCCTGTGGAGCAATCTGACCGGCGAAGCCGTGGTCGGGACCCACGCCGCCCAGGGTTCGCGGCTCACCATGCTGCCGATGACGCTGACTCGCTGGGACGCCTGGCGAGGGCGGCATCCCGACACGACCGTCATGGTCCCCGATCCGGCAGCCGCGCAGCGAACGGGCTACCGCTACGTGGAAGGCGCGGCGGACCAGGCGCGGACCGGCGTCGAGTTTCCCGTGTGGCGGCGAAGCGACGCCCTGGAGCGGAACGCCCGAATCTACGCGCTACGGGTTGCCGGTGAAGCGAAGGCGTACCCGCTGGACAAGCTGCGCGGCGAGGGTCTCGTCAACGACAGCCTGGGCGGCGTACCGATCGTCCTCTCGGTGGACCCCGCCAGCGGCGCCGTCCGCGCCTACGAGCGCGGTCAACGCAGGTTCGCATCGTCCGAGGAGACGCCGCTCCGCCGACTTCGCGCCGACGACGGGTCGCTCTGGTGGATCGGAGAGGACAGCCTGGCCCCCGACGGTGGCGGCGAGCCGCTGCCGCGCGTTCCGGGGCACGTCGCCTTCTGGTTCGGCTGGTACGCGTTCTACCCTGAAACGGCGGTCTACTGACCGCGTCTGCCGGGTAGGACCGCGTACAGTGCCCTGCGCTCAGTTACTGCAGGGGAACGCTTCGTTGTCGCTCTTCGCGGAAGCAGTCCGACCGAACCGGTTGTAGTGCGTCCAGACTTCCTCATCCGGATTGGGCGACTCGATCGTGAGATTGAACGCGAGCGTGGTAACCGGCGCGACAAACACCCATACATGCTCGTTGTTGGGGAGGCCGCACGCACTATCCAGCACCTTGACCAGCAACTCCGCGTTGTCCGGCTGGAAGAAGTACAGAAGACCCGACTGTCGCGAGTCCAGTTCGAAGTCCTGGGCCGCCTGGACCTCGGAAGCTCCGTCCTTGAGGTACTCGACGCACATGTTCACGGTGTATCCGCCCCCCAGCGTCGTCACGGGCTGCGGCTCGCAGTCGGTCCTCTCACCCGCGGCGATCGCCTGCGGGACTCCAACCGACGCCGACTCAACCGCGAGCGAGAGACCGGGAGCTGAAACCCGCCTCTCGGAGAAGCCCGAGTCAACGAGTTCCACTCCCGACGTTCCGTAGCCGTCGCTGGCCCCGGCCACTGTCGAGCCGGTTGCGGGACACGGGAAAGCGAGGTTATCGCTCAGCGTCGTCGCGGTCCGGCCACCTTTCGGATTCCGGTGCGTCCAGACCTCGTCATCCGGGTTGGGCGACGCGATCGTGAGATTGAACGCGAGGGTGGTCACCGGAGCGACAAACACCCACACATGCTCGTTGTTGGGGAGGCCGCACGCACTGGCCAGCACCTTGACCAGCACCTCCGCATTGTCCCGCTCGAAGAAGTACAACAACCCTGATTCCCTCGACTCGAGCTCATAGTTCCGGGCGTCCGTCTTCACCGTTGCGCCGTCCTGATTCTGGTACTCGATGCACATGCTGACGGTGTAGCCGTGCTCGAACGTGATCTGCGCCTCCGAGGGCACGCAGTCGGTGTACTCCGCGGCCGACAGAACGATCGTGGCGACGTTGCTGTTGCGGCCACCGTCGCGGTTCCAGGCACGCACCCGGAAGTCGTAGCGGCCGCCGCTTTGAAGACCCGCGATGTCCGCCGACTCGGAGTTGGCCGGCGCTCGGGCAACCATTGTCCACCCGCTCCCCTGAAGCCGGGCGTGGACTTCGAAACCGAGTTCGTTGTCCGATTCGTCGGTCCAGGTCGCCTTGACGCTCGTGCTGCCCGTAGCCATCACCGAGAGAGCCGTGGGCGCCCGCGGCGGGCTCCCTGGCGACGGCGGCGGTGGAGGCGGCGGCCCCCCGGGTTCCGGCAAATGGTCGCTGAACCGGACCCCGACGTGGATCGTCTGCTGCACCGCGCGCTCGTTCTCGCGCTCTCCCTCCACGCCGAGGGTGTAGCCGTCGGGCTTCAGCCGCACGGTCGAGAAGAACGGCAACTGCCGGCCCTCGTTGTAACTCATCACGCTCTTCCGGTTGGGCACCGGCGTGAAGTTGTGGTGGCCGTAGGCATAGGGATAGATCGCGTCCACGGGATCGAGGGTCGTGTTGTCCACGTCGTGGTTCGCGCCCAGGTTGTGTCCGATCTCGTGGGCGAAGGTCTCGACGTGGTTCGAGTGCTCGCCCGGCCTCACCAGCCTTTCGGCGCTGACGCAGCCGCCCGCCACCGTGGTCACGCCATAACCCTGCCGCCAGAAGTTCGCAGCCGTGTGGCCGCGCACCATCAGCCACGCCTGGCCGCAGAAGCCCGGGGCGTCGTTGAAGAACAGGTGAACCAGATCGGCCTCGTGCTCGACCCGAAGATCGTGTACCTCCCTGTTCCGAGTCAACGCATCCAGCGGACTCACGACTTGATCCAGCGCCGCCGGCGCCTCCTGCTGATGCACCAGGTTGCCGGTCGCGGCGATCTGGTTGTTGCGGAACACCAGATTCAGGTAGTCCATCGCGTGCTGCGTGAACGTCGCCGACGGCCCCCAGCCTGCCTGCTCCAGCCGCTGCGCGGCGGACGCCGTGTAGAGGATCAGGATGTCGAGCCGATCGTGGTTCGACTCGCGCGCCACGCGCCGAGGCGGGTCGACGCGAGCGGCCTCCACCGCGGGGACCACCGGATCCCCATCCGGCACGATGCCGCCGCCGCAGTTCGTGGCCGTCGCGAAACCCTCGGTCAAGCGACCCGAGCCGTCGGCACCCGCGCGAATCCAGTACGCGCCGCCCTCCGGCACGCCGAACCGCCCGATCAGGTGGCCGTCCTGCAGGGTCAGCACGACGCTGTCGTACCCGAGTTCGGGATACCCCCCTATCCACATCGCGTTGCCGTCGCCACGGTCTTCGAACACGCGCATCTCCGGAGCCAGCACGCGGCCGTCCGGCGCCTCGAACTCAAGGCGCCGCGGCGCCGAACGCACCAAGTCGTGGTCGACCTCTACCGACCAGCCGTCCAACGTCGGGTCATCGCCCAGCGGGACGACGTTCAGGAACCGTTGCCCGAAAGCACCTGTGCCACTGACGACAAGCAACAGGGGGAGCAGGCAGAAGGGCAGGAATCGCTGCAGCGAATCGGCAGCGGGCCTGGAAGTTGATCTACGGGAGGTTCGGCCTCCGGAACGCAGGAAAGTAGTCATGGTGAATCAGTATAGACCTCGCTACTTCGGTAGAGCGTTGATGTCGATGCCGCCGCACAGGCTTCCCGCCTCGTTACGGTAGGCCCTCGACTCCCCGGTCACCGTGTCGGTCAACGTGACCGTGTACTCGACGTCGGACAGGCCGCCGTAGAAGAACCAGAACTTCCCGTTCTGGGAGCGGCCGTCCAGGAGCTTCGTCGCCAGCTCCACGTTCGTCGGGCTGAAGAACCAGAAGAACCCGGTCTCGTTTGTCCCCACCGAGCTCACGACCTTGCCGGCCTTGCGCTGCATGTCCGCCGGATCGACGAGTTCCACCTCCACCGAGAACCGGCCGTCCCGCAGGCAGAGACGGGTCTCGGCCGCCTGGCAGCTTCCCCCGCCCTCCTGGGCAGAGGCGACGCCCGGCAAGGGGATCGAGGTCAAGGACAAGGGCATCAGATCGAAGCCCGGATCGGGGACCCCGCCGTCCTCGGCTGAAGCGGACGACGTAGCGGCCGGGACAAAGGCCATCGTGTCCGACTGCCCGCAGTTCTCAGCGGGCGGGTTGTGGTACGTCCGGCGGCCGCCGCCCTCCGTGTCGCGCACGGTGACCCAGTACTCCACGTTGGAGAGCGCGCCGAAGAACACCCAGTAGTGACCGTTGATCCTGCGACCGTCCAGAGTCTTCACGACGAGTTCGATGTTCGAGCTGTTGAAGAACCAGAACATTCCGGACTCGTCCGAGACGTCGATCCGCACCGACGTCGCCGTGCCGAAGTCCCCCTCCTGGAGGTGGTTCTTCCAGTGCGCCTGGACCTCGAAGCGACCTTCCGCCAGGCAGAGGTACTGCCCGCCGGTGCGGCAGGCGCCGGATACGGCGCCGGCCGTCGCGCTCACTTCCTCGGACCAGGCGGAGACCTTGCCGCCGCGTCGGGTCCGCAGCCGGAACGTGTAGGGCGACTCGGCCTCGAGGTTCGCCACGGTCGCCCGGCCGGCCGCGCCATCGGCCGTCATCACCTGCGTCCAGCCCGCCTTCCAGGTCCGCGCCTCGATCTCCACCGTCCCCGTCGTGACGCCCTCCCAGGCCAACTCGATGGAATCCGAACCGAACGCCGCCGCGGTCAGGTCGTCCGGCACGCTGATCCCTCCAGGACCGGGGCCGGGATCGGGGCCGGCGCCGCCGGCACGGAGCGTCACGGTGACCAGGTCGCTGTCCGTTCCGCCCAGGTCGTGGTAGGCGCGTACCCTGAACATGTAGCGGCCTTCGCGCTTCAGACCGGTGACCTCCACGGATTCCCTGTCGGCCGGCACCGTCTCCACGACCCTCCAGATGTCGCCGCCGGTTCTCGCCTGGATCCGGAAGCCGGACTCGTCTTCCGATTCGTCCTTCCACTCGAGCCTGGCGCTGGTCGCGCTGGTGGCCTCGACCGTCAGATCGGCCGGCGCCGCCAGCGGCGGTGCATAGGGCGGAAAGTCCGGGAAGGTGGCCGGATCGTCCATCAGCTCGCTGTAGCGCACCGCGAGCGGCATCGTGTCGTAGAGCGCGCGCTCGTTCTCTCTTTCGCCTTCCCTGCCGATCGTCCAACCGTTCGGTGTGATTCGAACGGAGGAGAAGTAAGGCACCCACTGGCGAGGAACGTAGCTCCGATAGCTCATGATCGTCTCGACCGTCGGAGCGGTGTTGATGTCGAAGTGTCCGAAGGCCCAAGGCCTCACCGCCACGTCCCGGCTGAGGTTCGTGTTCGCAGGGTCGTGGTTCGCGCCCAGGTTGTGGCCGACCTCGTGCGCAAAGACCTGCCCGAAGTACGGATACGTGCCCTCCTGGGCCGGGAAGCTACAGTTGGAGCTGGTCACGCCGTAGCCGTTCGACCAGTCGTTCCTCTCGCCCGCGCGCGTCAGCAACCAGGCGATGCCGCAGTAGCCGAGACTCCGGGCGGGTTCACCGATAAACAGGTGAACGATGTCCGCCTGATGCTCGGCCCTGAGTTCGGCAACTTCCCTGTTGTCCGACAACCGGTCGAGAACGGACCGGGGGCCGTCCAGCGCGGCGGGCGCCTCCGCCACATGGACCAGGTGCGGCGTAGCCGGCATCGCGTTGTTCCGGAACACGAGGCTCAAGAAGTCCATCGCGGCCTGGATCGACGCCCGAGGCGTGCCGTAGCCGAAGCTCTCCCAGACTTCCGCCGCCTGCACCGTGTACAGGACGAGGACGTCCAGCCGGTCGTGATTCGACTCTTGCGGAGCTCCCACGAGCAGATCACTCCGCGCCGACTGGCCGACGCCGCCCGGCAGGGGTTCGTCGGCTATCAGACCACCGCCGCAGACCGGGTCCGGCCCACCGCCGACCGGCTGAGTCAGCCTGCCCAGGCCATCGAGGCCTGAACGAATCCAATAGGCAGCCCTGCCCGGCTCTCCGAACATGCCCTGAAGATGCCCGTCCTGCACGGTCAGCACGACGCTGTCGTAGCCTGCCCCGGGGAAACTGCCCGACCACATCACGTTGCCGTCACCGCGGTCTTCGAACACGCTCCGTTCGGCCGCCAGCACCCGGCCGTCCGGTGTCTCCAGCTCGAGGCGCTGCGGCCCGGAACGCACGAGATCCCGATCCACGACGATCGTCCGCCCGGCGGCGCGAGCAGACGAGCTCCGATTGTCGTCCCTGGTCTCCAGACTCACGAACCGCTGCGCCTCCGCCGCAGTCGCCGCGAGCAGCACCAGCGAACACGCCAATGAACCGCACCACCTGAGCGCAACTCCGCGGATCCCCGCATGACGAACGTCCTTGCCCCCCATGACCTCTCCCCTCCGAAACTTGACGATCTCACCAAGGTGAGCCCGGCCCAATGCTAAGGCCACGGCAGTGTCCGCATCCATCACCACGCGGGCCGACTTACCGTTCCTCGAGAGCCCGTGGCTGCCCCACCGCCCGCCGCAACTCCTGGAACCCCCGGCCGTCCCGCACGGCATTCCAGTCCCCGACCACCAGCAGAGCGACACCGCCGGGATCCAGGAAGCGCCGCGCCGCCCGGAGGACATCGGCCCCGGTCACACGTTGCAGGCGTTGCCGGTAGTCGGCCCAGTACTCGTGAGGCCGACCCAGCAACTCGTCCTCGGCATAGCGGCCGGCAACCGCCTCGGCACCATCGAAAAGGAGCGGAAACCTGGCCAGCAGGGACCGCTTCGCTGTCTCGAGTTCGGTGGCCGGCACCGGATCGCGCCGCAGGCGGTGCAGTTCCTGCAACACCGCGCCTGCCGCCCCCGCGGCCGACTCCGGGGCGGTCTCCAGGAAGACGCGGAACTCGCCCGCCCGTTCCATTCCCCGACCACGCCCCGCCGGATCGAGGTCGAAGTACGTCAGGACCCGATAGGTGAGCCCCTCACCAAGCTGCAACCTGGACCGCAGCCGCGACACCGCGCCGGGACCGTCGAGAATCTCGGTCAGCACCAGGAGCGCCCAGCGATCGCGGTGGTCCCAGGAATCGAAGGCCGCCCCCCGGTGGCCGACGGCGATCGCAGCCTGAACGCCGGGACGGTCCAGGATCCACCAACCGGGCATCGCAGCCGCACTGGCTGCGCCGGCCTTCTGGCCGGCTTCCGAACCGGGCGCCGGCCGCCCCTCTCGACTCCCGTCCGAGCTGAATCCGCGGTCGCCTGAACGGGTCCGCGAGCGTTCATCCCGGTCCGCCGCGGTCCAATCGCCGAAGAGCTCATCGAGGCGAGCCACTACGGCGTCCGCATCCACATCGCCCGACACGGCGAGCACCGCGCCCTCGGGACCGTAGTGGCGGCGATGGAAACCGGCTAGCGCGTCGGCCGTGAAGGCGGCCACCGCCCCGGGTGTCAGCCGCCGGCCGCGGGGCGCGCCGTCTCCGTGCACCAGACGTAGCCACTCCCGTTCGAGAAGCCGTCGCGGATCGTCGTCGTGGGTGGCGAGGCTGGCCCCGAGGTTGCTCTTCGCCTGCGCCAGACGCTCCGCGTCGAAGCGGGGTTCGAGCACGATGGAAGCGAACAATTCGAGGCCGCGCCCCAGCGCCTCGGAACCGCAGTCCAGGGCGATGACGGTCCGCGTTGAGGTACCCACGGTGCGGATCCGGGCGCCCAGGGCGTCAATCTCGTCGTCCAGGCGATCCGGGTCCAGCTCGCCGGTGCCCCCGCGCCGCAGCATGGCCGCGGTCATCGAGGCCATTCCCGCCTCTTCCGGTTGCTCGTGCAGATCGCCGACCGGCAACGCCAGCACGACATCCACCAGGGGCAGACTGCGATCCGGCACGACGTAGACCGGCATCCCGTTAGCCAGTTCGAAGCGCATCCCGGCAGGATCGGGCGGCGTGAATGACGACGCCGGGAAACGCAGATCCTCAGGGTGCGGGGGGATCTGCGGCGCCGCCGCCGCGGCGACGAGCCCGAGCACCACGAAGACACCGACGGCGCGCACCTCAACGCTCCTCCGTCCGCTCGAGCGCCAGGACCGCTCGCTTCTCCGGCGCGAGAAAAGCCTCGATCACCCGTTCCAGGTCCAACGCGCGAACGGCGGCGGCCGCCCCGAACCACTCATCCAGTTGCCTCCATCCGCCGAGCACCTCGGCCGCCGCGAGGCGCCGGGCGAGCCCGATATCCGTCTCGATCTGCCGGAAGGAATCGGTGGCCAGTTGGCGGCGCACTCGCTCCAGTTCCGCGCGTTCGACCCCGTCCTCCCGAACCTGTTCCAGCAGGCGATCCCAGGCTCCGAGCAGGTCCGACAACCCGGTGTCGCCGGCGGCTTCGATGTGTACCGCGAAGTAGCCCCCGTGCATCCGCGACACGTGCTGAGCGGAAGCCGAAGTCGCCACCGCGTCGTCCGCGAGGACGAGCCGCCGATGGAGCCGGCCCGAGCGGCCGTTCAGGACACCCGCCAGCACGTCGAGCGCGACTCCGTCGCCCGAGGCCTGAAACGCTGTGGTCGGATAGCGGATCTCGACCTGGCGCCGGCAGGCGCAGAGTCCCTCAAGGGATCCGCGAGCCGCCGCGGCCGGCCGCTCCGGCTGGCCGTCGACCTGCCCCGTACCGGCCGACCCGCCTCTCCGTTTCAGACGGCCGAAGTAGCGCTCGGCCAACTCCCGGACACGGTCCCGCGACACGTCGCCGACCAGGACCGCGACCAGCCGCTCCGGGCCGTACGCCGCCTCGAAGTGCGCCCGTGCGTCGGCCGGCAGCAGGCCCGCGATTTCCAACCGATCACCTCCCGGCGTGTGCGCATACGGGTGGCCGGCGCCCCAGAAGGCAGCGTCGAAGAGTTCGAACCAGGAACCGGCCGGACTCGAGTCGATGCGCTGGCGACGCTCCTGCTCCACCACACGCAACTCGCGCTCGAAGCCCCGGAACACGGGCTCGAGCAGCCTGTCGGACTCCATCCAGAACCAGAGCTCGATCTTCTCCGCGGGCACCAGCACCTGGAAGGTAGCCGAGTCGTGACGCGTCTCCGCATCGATCCCGAGCGCGCCCGCCCGGGTGTAGACGCCGGAGTAGGCGCCTCGCCGCTGAACGGCGTTCAACTGCTGCTCAACCCGGTCCAGACCGGACACGGCCGCGCCGCGCCGGACGGACTGTTCGTACAGCCGCTCCCAGCGCCGGAGCAGCGGCGCTTCCTTCTCCCAGTCGCGGGTGCCGATCGTCCGGCTGCCGGCGTACAGGAGATGTTCGACGACGTGGGCAAGGCCGCGGCGGCCGGGGGGGTCCGACGCGGAGCCGCCGCGCACTGCCCACACGGCGGCCACGAGCGGCCGGCCCGGCCGTTCGACGACGAGGAAGGTCATCCCGTTGTCGAGCGTGAAATGGGCGGGTTCGAGGGGCGGGGAGGTGGCCGCGGCCGCCGTTGCGGCTATCGCGGCAAGGAGGAGGGTGAGGAGGCAGCGTGGGCCGAGGCGCGGCAGGTGGGGTTCGGGCTCGCCGCTTCGCGGCATCGCGCTCGATGCCGGCGAGGGCGCCGGCGCACCCAGTGTGGGACCATTCGACATCACGGGCGTTCCTCTACGACGAGGTAGGCGCCGGCCGGGGGATCGACGATCCGGGTGCGGGCGCCCGAGGGCCAGCGCAGGTCGAGTTGCCGCCGGCCGTCCGCCGCCGGGACGGCCCAACGCAGGCGGTGACCGCTCGACGACTGGTAGCTGTCGCCGCGAACGACCCAGCGCCGGGCCGGCGGCCGCTCGGAGTCGTCGGAGAGCGTCACGACGGCGCCCACCGCCTGCGTGTTCGGAGACCGCCCGCGCAGGTCGACGCCCAGCCACGTCGTGCCAGCCGGCCCGGCCGTGTCGTTTCGCCACAGGCGGGCCGGCCCGTCGTTCGCGGTGACCGCAAGGTCGGCGTCGCCGTCGTTGTCGAAATCCGCGACGGCGGCCCCGCGACTGACCAGGGGATCCTCGTCGGTCCAGACGCAGCGCACCTCGGAGAACTCCCCGCCGCGTCGCCCGGACGGCCGCGCAGCAGCAGGTTCCGCTGCCGGTGCTCCGTGTTGTCGCGCCGGGGCGACGCGAAGATGTGGCCGTTCGCGACGTACACGTCGAGCGCGCCGTCGCGGTCGAAGTCCTCGGCGACGATCCCGAAACCCAGCAGGTTGAAGGACGGCTGCCCGAAGCCGGCAGTGGCCGAGACGTCCTCGAACAGAAGTCCCGACCCCGGCCCGGCGTTTCGGTACAGCGTGTTCGTCTCCACGTCGAAGTTGGTCACCGCCAGATCGGGGTCGCCGTCGAGGTCGAAGTCGGCCACGGCCAGTCCCATGCCCGCTTCCGGTCGGCCGTTGCGGTTGACGGCGGCGCCCGAGAGCAGGGACAGGTCCTCGAACGCGCCGTCGCCCCGGTTCCTGAACAGGAGGTTCAGCGTCAGGTCGTTCGCGACGTAGAGATCGGGTCGACCGTCCGCGTCGAGGTCGGTGAACAGGACGCCCAGACCCTTGCCGTCGGCGCCGGCAAGGCCGGCGGCGGCCGTCGCGTCCTCGAAGCCTCCGCCGCCATCGCTCGTGTAGAAGCGGTCGTGCTGGCCCGTGAAGAGCGACGGATCGCACACTTCGGGCGGCGATTCGGGCCCTTCCCGGCGGCAGTCCAGACCATGGTCCGGGTCGTAGTCGAGGTAGCGGCTGACGTGGAGGTCCAGATCGCCGTCCCCGTCCGCGTCGGCCAGCGCCATCGAGGAGCCCCAGGGGAACTCGTCCGCCCCTCCCTCCGGCGCGGCCGCCGGCAGCGGCTTCGCCGCGGCGAAGCGACCGGCGCCGTCGTTGCGCAGGAGGACCGTGGGGCCGTAACGGGAGACGAGCAGGTCGACATCGCGGTCGCCGTCGACGTCGGCGGCGACTACGCCCTGACCGTAGCCGCGCGCGAGCTCGCGGGCGCCGGCGGGGGTGAAGCGGAGGTCCCCGGCGCCGTCCGGCCCGAGGTTCCGGAACAGCCGGTCCGCCGAACCTTCGCCACCGTCCGGCGGAAACGGCCCCGACTGCACCAGGTAGAGATCGAGCCAGCCGTCGCCGTCGAAGTCGATCCAGGCGACGCCGGCGCCCATCGTCTCGGGCAGGTGCAGCCCGCCCGCCGCGCCCGCGTCGTGGACGAAGCGGATTCCCGCCTCGGCCGCCGTCTCCACGAACGCGAAGCCGCAGTCTCCGCTGCCGGCCGCGCCACAAGGCAGAACGAAGGCTGCCGCATGGACGACGATTTGAAGGACCGACCGGCTACCGACGGCCCTCCGACTCATCCAAACACACCAGGACGCAGCAACAGGCTTGACGGCTCTAGCCCGACGCCGCTTCGACGACGGCGCGGGCGGCCCCCTGTGCCTTTCCGAGTTCGACGCTCAAACTCATGACGTGGTCGGACAACCGGTCGATCCGCTCATCAATCCGGTCGCAGCGCTCCTTGAACTCCCTCTCGATCCGGTCGCAGCGCTCCCCCAGTTGCGTCTCGATCCGGTCGCAGCGCTCTTCGATCCGATCGCAGCGCTCTCCCAGTTGCGTTTCGATCCGATCGCACCGTTCGCCCAGTTGCGTGTCTATCCTCGTCCGCTCCGCGGCAGCCTCGTCGAAGCGTCGGTCCATTCGACGCAAGCCCCAGACAAACAGCCCGGCAAGGGCCGACATGCAGGGCACCACAATGCCCCCGACCTGTAACAACAACTCCATCTCAGTCTGCACCGCAACACCTCCGACCCGGGGGCTCAGTCGATCCGGGAGCCGACGGCGCCGCGGCGGCGCGACTCGACTCTATACAAGGACTGAGACGGAATCGGCGCCCTCGAACGTGCCCCGGCACCCCTTAGACTGCGCCGATGGACGTGGCCTGCGGCACGCACACTCTGGCCTTCGACGAACGCCCCCTCGTCATGGGCGTCCTGAACGTGACGCCGGACAGTTTCTCGGACGGCGGCCTCTTCGACCGCCCGAAGAAGGCGGTCGAGCACGCGAGCCGGATGGCGGCGGAGGGCGCCGACCTGATCGACATTGGCGCCGAGAGCACCCGGCCGGGCGCTACGCCCGTCGATCTGACCGACGAACTCGAGCGCCTGCTGCCGGTGATCGAGGGCATTGCCGGGCTCGACCTGGGCGTGCCCCTGAGCGTCGACACGGCGAAGCCGGAAGCGGCCGACCGGGCGCTCGCCGCCGGCGCGGGCATGATCAACGACATCTCGGGCGCCGGCAAGGGAATGCTGGAAGTCGCGGCCCGTCACGGCGCTCCCGTCATCGCGATGCACATGCGGGGCGAGCCACGGACGATGCAGCGCGCTCCGAGCTACGCCGATGTCGTGACCGAGATCCGCAACTACCTGGCGGAACGGGTGGCGGCCGGACGCCGCCACGGAGTCGACGTGCTGGTCGACCCGGGGATCGGCTTCGGCAAGACGCTGGAGCACAATCTCGAGCTGCTCGCGAACCTCCGGGCGCTCCGGGATCTCGGTGTGCCGGTAGTGCTGGGCGTGTCGCGCAAGTCCTTCCTCGACCGGCTGCTCGGCGGCGTGGCGGTCGATGAGAGACTCGCCGGAACCCTGGCAGTCAACGGCTGGGCCGCCGCCCTCGATGTGGCCGACGTGCTGCGTGTCCACGACGTGCGGGAGCACCGGCAACTGGCGGAGAGCATCGCCGCCCTGCGCCGGCATCGCCGGGCGGCGGCGCCGCGGCGGAGGGTTCTTGCCCGCGGAGTGCCCTGCCGAAGCCGCGTCGGCGTGACGGCAGAGGAGCGCGCCGAGCCGCAGGACCTGCTGGTGGACATCGACGTGTCCCTGGCGCCGGCCGGCCTGGGCGCGCCCGACGACCTGGACACGACGGTGGACTACGCGGAACTCGCCTCACTCGCCCAGGCCGTCGCGGCCAGGGACGAGTACCGTCTCGTGGAGACGCTGGCCGAACGCATCGCGGGCGCCATCACCACCGACGCCGGCTCGACGACCGGCGGCAGGGCGGCTCCGAAACGGATCGAGTCGCTTCGCGTGCGCGTCTTCAAGCCGGGCGCGGCCCGCGAGCTCGGCGTCGCCGAAGTCGGCGCGGAGATCGACTGGCGGCCGTGACCCGTACGCGAGCCTTCATCGCCCTGGGATCCAACCTGCGGCCGCGGAACGCGCACCTGCGCGCGGCCGTCGATCGCCTGCGCGACATTGGGGACGTGACCGCGGTATCGCGCTTCCTTCGCACCGAAGCCGTGCCCGAGCGGGGCGTCTCGGCCACCGACCCGGAGTTCCGGAACGCGGCGGCCGCCCTCGAGACCGGGCTCGCCGCCCGCGGCTTGCTCGCGGCCCTGCTGGAGATCGAGGCCGCCCTCGGTCGCGACCGGACCGCCGGCGGCGCAGCCGGCCCACGAACGATCGATCTCGACCTGCTGCTGTTCGGGAATCGCGTCGTCGAGGAAGCTGGCCTCGTGGTACCGCACCCAAGGATGCAGCGTCGCCGCTTCGTCCTCGAACCCCTGGTCGAGATCGCTCCGAACGCCTGGCATCCGGGCCTCCGGAAGACGGTGGCCGAACTGCTGGCGGAGCTCATCGTGCCGGCCTGACGGCCGGCGTCTTGTTTTCCACGGGTCAGAAGACCCGTGGCCACACGCCTCCGGCGGCAGCCGGCGAGGGCGCCGGCGCACCCAGTCAGTAGCTCTTCGGCAGGCCAAGCACTTTCTCGGCGATGTGGCAGAGGATGAGCTGCGGGCTCACCGGAGCGAGTCGCGGGATCATGACTTCCCGCATCAGCCGCTCCACGTGAAACTCCTTGGCGTAGCCCATGCCGCCGTGGGTCATGACCGCCTGGGTGCAGGCCTTGAAGCCGGCTTCAGCGCCGAGGTACTTCGCGGCGTTCGCATAGTGGCCGCAGGGTTCGTCGCGGTCGTAGAGGGACGCGGCCTGCATCGCCATCAGGAACGCGGCCTCCAGCTCCATCCAGCACTCCGCCAGCGGATGCTGGATCGACTGGTTCTGGCCGATCGGCCGTCCGAAGACCCGGCGCTCGCGGGCGTAGTCCGCTGCCCGCTCCAGCGCGTTGCGGCCCACGCCGACCGCCTCGATGCCGATCAGGATCCGCTCCGGGTTGAGGCTGTGCAGGATGTACTCGAAACCCCGCCCCTCTTCGCCGATCCGATCTTCGGCCGGTATCTCGAGGCCGTCGATGAACAGTTCGTTCGAGTCCACGGCGGCCCGACCCATCTTCGGGATCCGCCGGACCTCCACCTTCGACCGGTCGAGGGTCGTGTAGAACAGCGACAGTCCCTTGGTCGCCTTCCCGGTCTCGGCCCTGGGCGTCGTGCGCGCCAGGAGCATGATCCGGTCGGCCTCCTGGGCGGTCGTGGTCCAGATCTTGCGGCCATGGACGACGTAGCCGCCGTCCGCCTGCCGTTCGGCGCGGGTCGTGATCGCCGTCGTTTCCAGGCCCGCGTCGGGCTCGGTGACCGCGAAGCAGGTCTTCGCCCGACCCTCGATCAGTTCCGGCAGGAACCTCTGTCGCTGCTCTTCCGTCCCGAAGACGACGATCGGATGCGGACCGAAGATGTTGATGTGGATCGCCGACGCCGCGCTCATGCCGCCGCCGGCGCGGGCCACCTCGTGCATCACCAGAGCCGCCTCCGTGACGCCCAGACCGGAACCGCCGTACGCCTCCGGCATGGCGATACCGAGTGCGCCGCACTCGGCCATGGCGCGGTGGAATTCGTTCGGGAACCGTACCTCGTTGTCGACTTCGAGCCAGTACTCGTCGTCGAAACCGGCGCAGGTGCGCGCGATTCCCTCGCACAGCGCCCGCTGCTGTCCGGTGAGGGTGAAGTCCATCCAGGAGTCCGCGAATCAGCCGGGCGCGGAGGGCAACAGGACGTACCGCGCCAACACCGCAAAGCCGCCGATCAGGATGAGCGCCGCGGTCCAGATCAGGGCCAACTGCTGCCACCTTTCCAGATGGTCGAGCGACCGTACGCGCCGCAGGATGCCGCGCAGCAGGAACGGCATGGACGCTCCCCAGACGAGGAGCAGGCCCAGGAGCAGCCACGAGGCCGGCGAGAAGCCCTGCAGCACGGCCAGCGCCCCGATCGCGAAGAGGAGCGCTATGCGCACCACGACGCGCACGAAACGCATGCTGCCCGCCTGCTGGCGCCTGAGCTGATCCCGCCGGTCGCTGAAGTCGATCGCCATCGGCGGCTCTAGGACTCCCCGACTCCCGCAAGGTCGAGCAGGAAGGCGTAGACCAGGGCCGTCTCCCGGTAGCGGTCGTACCGTCCGGACGCGCCGCCGTGGCCGGCGCCCATATTCGTCTCGAGCAGCAGGAGGTTGTCGTCCGTCTTGTTGGCCCGCAGCCGCGCCACCCACTTCGCCGGCTCCCAGTACTGGACCTGCGAGTCGTGCAGGCCGGTGGTCACGAGCAGGTGGGGGTAGTCGCGCGCCTCCACGTTGTCGTAGGGCGAGTAGGAGAGCATGTAGTCGTAGTACTCACGGACCCTCGGGTCGCCCCACTCGTCCCACTCGAAGGTGGTGAGCGGGATGCTCGCGTCGAGCATCGTCGTCACGACGTCGACGAAGGGCACCCGGGCCACGACGCCATCCCAGAGGTCGGGCCGCATCGTGAGCACCGCGCCCACCAGCAGGCCGCCGGCGCTGCCGCCCATCGCGTAGATCCGGTCGGGATCCGCGTAGCCCTCGGCCGCGAGGTGCTCGGCGGCCGCGATGAAGTCGGTGAACGTGTTCTTCTTGTGGAGGAGCTTGCCGTTCTCGTACCAGGAGCGGCCCATCTCCTCGCCGCCGCGGATGTGGGCGATCGCGTAGACGAAGCCGCGATCGATCAGGCTCAGAAGCGGCGAGCTGAACGACGCGTCCATGCTCGCGCCGTAGGAGCCGTAGCCGTAGAGAAGCAACGGACTGCCGCCCTCTTCCGGCCGCAGGTCGGGCCGATAGACGAGGGACACCGGCACCCGGGTGCCGTCGCCCGCGGTCGCCCACAGCCGTTCGCTCCGGTAGTTGGCGGAATCGAAGCCGCCGAGCACCTGGTCCTGCTTGCGCAGGGTCCTCTCGCGCGTCGCCGGGTCGTAGTCGAAGACGGACCGCGGCGTGGTCAGCGACTGGTAGACGTAGCGAAGCGTCCCGGAGGACGGGTCCGGGTTGACGCCGAGGCCGGAGGAATAGGTCGGCTCGCCGAAGTCCAGGTCGTGCCCGTCCGGTCCGCCGCCGCCCATCGGCTCGATCCGGAGCTGCTCCAGGCCGTCGCGGCGCTCGGCCAGCACGAGGAAGCGGTCGAACAGCTCGAAGCCCTCGAACAGTACGTCGTTGCGGTGCGGCAACTCCTCCTTCCAGGCGGCGCGGCCGGTGTCGTTCTCGGCAGTCGACATGAGCCGGAAGTTGGGCGCGCCCTCGTTCGTGCGCACCCAGAAGCGGTCCCCCAGGTGATCGACGCTGTACTCGTGGCGCTCCCCCCGCGGCTCGAAGACGGCGAAGTCGCCGCCGGGGTCGTCGGCACGCAGGACGCGCACCTCGGTGCGCAACGTATGGCTCGAGGTCGCCATCAGGTACTTGCGCGACTGGCTCCGCCCGAGGAACACGCTGAAGGTCTCGTCCGGCTCCTCGTAGACCAGTTCGTCGGCGGCGCCGGAGCCGAGGCGGTGCCGGTAGACCTGGTAGGCGCGCAGCGTGTCGGGATCCTGCCGGACGTAGAACAGGGTCGCGCTGTCGGCGGCCCAGACCAGATTCGCGGTCACGTCGGGGATCTCGTCCGGGAGAACCTCGCCGGTCTCCAGGTCCTTGAAACGAACGGTGTAGAAGCGGCGCCCCACATCGTCGACGCCGTACGCCATGATCCGGTGGTCCGGACTGACCGCGGGCCGCACCGCGGTGTACTCCTTGCCCTCGGCGACCTCGTTCACGTCGACCAGCACTTCCTCCGCCTCGGGATCCTGGTCGCCGCCGAAGGTGTCGCCGTCCGCGGGCCGGCGGCAGTGGATCGGGTACTGCTTCCCCTGCTCGTAGCGCGTGTAGTACCAGTAGTCGCCGTCGCGGTAGGGAACGGATGAGTCGTCCTCGACGACCCGGCTGCGAATCTCCGAGAACACGCGCTCCTGGAGCGCCTCGGTGTGCCCCAGCGCGGCGTCGACGTAGGCGTTCTCGGCCTCGAGATAGGAGATCACCTCCGGGTTCTCGCGCTCACGCAGCCAGTAGTACTCGTCGATCCGCACGTCGCCGTGGGTCTCGAGTTCGTGGGGACGGGCCTCGGCCGACGGCGGATCGCCGGGGCCGGCCGCGGGGGCGTTGCAGGAAGTCACCGCGAGAGCGGCCACGAGAAGGACGGCGGCAGGTACCTTGGGCATAGGCAAGCGAGTCTAGCCCGCAGATCAGCCACCACTTCGCTCCCACAACAGGATGGCCGCGAACAGGTCCTCGAGCGCGGCGCCGACCGACTTGAACAGCGTGATCTCGGAAGCATCGCGGCGGCCGCCGTGCCCGCCGCGGCAAAGGTCGTAGAAGTCGGCCGCCACGTCTTCGGCAGCCAACGCTCCCGACTCGATCGGCTGGGTCAGGTCGCCGGCCTCGACCAGGGCGCCGTCCCGCGTGTCGACGAAGACGGTCGAACGTCGCATCGCCTCGTCGTCCGCCTCGCGCATGCCCGGCGTGAAGCCGCCGACCAGGTCGACATGCAGGCCCGGCCGGAGCCAGTCGCCAAGGAGCAGAGGTTTCGTGGCCAGAGTGGCGGTGCTCACGATGTCCGCGCCGCGGACCGCCGCCTCCAGGTCGGTCGCCGTACCCGTCACGAGCCCCTCGAGCAACGGCGAACGCGAGGCCGCGAGAGCCCGCTCGGGCCGGCGACCCCAGAACGCGATCTCGAGGTCCGGGTTCACGGCCGCGTGGGCCCCGGCCAGATGGGGCGCCAGGTTGCCCGTGCCAACGACGAGCAGGCGACGGGAATCCGGCCGCGCCAGGAACCGTGCTGCCAGAGCCGACGCCGCCGCGGTGCGCCGAAGCGTCAGTTCCAGGCCGTCGATCAGGGCCAGCGGCTCGCCGGTCTCTCCGGAGGCCAGGATGTAGCTGGCCTGGACCGCGCACAGGCCCCGCGAGGCATTGCCGGGGAACACGGACGCCACCTTGACCCCGAGGTAGCCCCCGACCGTCCACGCGGGCATCAGGAGCAGCGCAGCCTCGGGGTCGCCGGCCGGCGTCTCCACCCCGTGATGCTGGCGCACCGGCATCTCGCAGCCGCCACGGAACCCCGCCTCGAGTGCGTCCACCAGAGCCCCCCAGGGCAGCAGTTCGGCCGTCCGGCCAGCGTCGAAAACCATCATGCAGCAGCGGAGGATAGTCTCATCACTCGTGGACCACCTCAAGCACCTCGAAGAGAACGGCTACGTCATTCTGGAAGGAGTGCTCGACCGCGAGCAGCAGACGGCGCTGCGTGGCGTGCTCCAACCCCACTTCGAGCGCCACCTGTTCGGCCGCAACCCGTTCGAGGGCCGCAACACGCAACGGGTCTACGGCCTGCTCGCGAAGTCGCGGCTGTTCGATGCCCTGGTCGCGCACCCCGCGGTCATGGCGGCCTGCGAGGCGACGCTCGGACCCGGTTTCCTGCTCTCGGTGGCGCATGCCATCCTGATCCACCCGGGCGAAGTGGCGCAGAACCTCCACCACGACGACTCGTTCTATCCGCTGCCGCGGCCCAGGAAGGCGCTCGGCGTGAGTACGATCTGGGCGCTCGACGACTTCACGGAGGACAACGGCGCCACCCGCATCGTGCCGGGCAGCCACCGCTGGAACGGCGAGCGGCCCGACGAGCCGGAAGCCACGCCGGTCATCATGCCCGCCGGGTCCCTCCTGATCTTCCTCGGCACCCTCTTCCACGGCGGCGGCGAGAACCGCTCGGCGGGATCCCGGCTCGGGCTCACGATCCAGTACTGCCCGGCGTGGGCCCGCCAGCAGGAGAACTTCATTCTCGGCGTACCGGCCGGCGACGTGCCGCGTCTGTCCGTGACGATCCAGGAACTGATCGGCTACGGCATCCATCCCCCGTTCATGGGCCACGTCGATGGCCGTCACCCACTGAAGGCGTTACAGACATGAAGAAGCTCGCACTGTTGCCGGCGCTGGCCGCGCTGTTGTTCGCCCTGGCCTGCGGCGCTCCGGCCGACGCTCCGGAAGCCGAAGCAACCGGCGGAGAAACCGCCGCCGCACCGGCAGGACAGGCAGTCCCCGACGGGACGCCGCGACTCGTCCTGATCATCGTCGTCGACCAGATGCGCGGCGACTACCTGGAGCGCTTCGACGCCCTTCTGAACCACGGGCTGGCGCGCCTGCTCCGTGAGGGCGTCGTCTTCACCGACGCTCACCACTTCCACGCCGCCACCGAAACGGCCCCCGGACACGCGACCCTGGCCACGGGCGCGTTCCCGAAGCGGCACGGAGTCGTCGGCAACTCCTGGTTCGACCGCGAGCGCGGGGATGACGTCTACTGCTGCGGCGACCCGGACCACGGCGTCTCTCCGCGCAACCTGCTGGTCCCGACTCTCGGCGACCTGCTGAAAGCCGCGTACCCCCAGGCCAAGGTGTACGCCGCCAGCGCGAAGGACCGTGCGGCGATCCTCATGGGCGGGCACCACGCGGACGGCGCCTGGTGGTACAGCCGCTCCACCGGCAGCTTCGTCACGTCGACCTACTACGGCGACGAGGAGTCCCAGCCCGGCTGGGTCGAGGCCTTCAACGACGAGGACCGGCTCGGAAGCCACTTCGCCAACGCCTGGAACCCGCTCCTCCCCCTCGACCACACGTCGGCCTACGACATCGAACCGCTCGACCGCGGCCCCGTGATCGACACGTTCCCCCACGCGGTGGGCGGCTTCAGCGTCGAGCGGGACGGGTTCTACGGCGACATCTACCGGTCGCCCTTCGTCGACGACTACCTCGAGGACTTCGCCGAGGTCCTGATCGACGCGGAGAGCCTGGGCGCCGACGAGGTTCCCGACCTGCTGGCGGTCAGTTTCTCGGCCCTCGACACGGTGGGTCACGGCTACGGCCCCAACGCTCCCGAAACCCTGGACACGATCCTCCGGCTCGACCGGACGATCGGCGACCTGCTCGACTTCGTCGATGAACGGATCGGCCTGGACAACGTGGTCGTCGCGTTCTCCGGCGACCACGGCGTCGGCGAGGTCCCCGAACTCGTCGTGCGCGACGGCGGCGACGGCGGTCGTTTCGGCACCGACCAGACCCTCTGCCTGCAGCGCCTGCAGACACGGATCGAGAAGCGGTTCGGCGACGCGAAGCTCCTGACGTCGACCTTCTACCTGGACCGGGAGGCGATCGCGGCGGCCGGCATCGACAAGGCGGCGGTCGAGGACGAGATCATCGACGTGATGTCCGCCTGCCCGCTGATCGTCGAGGTCGTCCGCGCCGCCGATCTCGACCCGGCCAAACCGCTCCACGAGCTCTACCTGAACAGCCACCGCGACGACCGGGGGCCGGATCTGATCGCGATCCCCGAACCGAACGTCCTGCCCGTGCCCGCTTCCGTGATCGTCGCCAGCCACGGTTCGCCCTACGCCTACGACACCCACGTGCCGCTGATCTTCCGTCGCCAGGATGGCGCGGGCCGCGTCGTCGAAGCCAGGGCCAACACGATCGACCTGGCGCCCAGCCTGGTCCCGCTCCTCGGCCTCGACGTCGACGGCATCGCCGGCTTCGAGGGGTTCGACGGCACGGACCGGCTGGCCGACCACTAGCAATCCTCAAGGGAGAAGGAAGACCGCCATGCGCAACGTGCCCCGGACCGCCGCCGTCGTCATCACTCTCTGCCTCGCCTCGGTCCTCGTCGCGGGCTGTCAGGCCGAGGCGCAGACCTATGCCGAGAAACTCGGCTTCCCCGCCGGTACCCGCGCCGTCATCCTGCACGTCGACGATGCCGGCATGTCGCACGACTCGAACGTCGGCACCCTCCGCTCGATCCTGGAGGGCGCCGCGAACTCGATGAGCGTCATGATGCCCTGCCCCTGGGTTCCCGAACTCGTCCGGGCCCTGGAGGAGAACCCGGGGATCGACGCCGGACTCCACCTGACCCTGACCGCCGAGTGGGACGACTACCGCTGGGGCCCGCTGGTCGGCCGCGAAGCGGCGCCCGGCCTGGTCGACGCGGAGGGCGCCCTGTGGTCGAGCGTCGCGGAAGTCGTCGCCAACGCAAGCCCCGACGAGGTGGAAGCCGAGGTCCGCGAGCAGATCCGCCGCGCCCGGACGATGGGCTTCGAGCCGACCCACCTGGACTCCCACATGGGCACGCTGTTCGCCACGATGGACTTCCTCGAACGCTACATCGAGGTCGGCATCGATGAGGGCATCCCGCTCATGTTCCCCGGCGGCCACAACGAGATCCTCGAGGCCCAGTACGAAGCCCAGGGACGGGACACACCGCCGGGACTCGGCCGCGCGACCGAACTCGGCGAGCGAATCTGGGACGGCGGCCTTCCCGTCCTCGACGACCTCCACAACCTGAGCTACGGCTGGGTCCCGGAGAGCGGCGCCGACGCAACGGACGAGGAACTGACCGAATACAAGGTCGAGCGTTACGTCCAGGCCCTGCGCGACCTGCGGCCCGGAGTGACGATGGTCATCCTGCACTCGACCGACCCGAGCGAGAACTTCAAGTACATCTCCACCTCCGGCCCCAGCCGCAAGGGCGACATGCTGGCGATGCTCGACCCCCGCGTCCAGCAGGCGATCGAGGACGAGGGTCTCGTCCTGACCACGTTCCGCGAACTCAAGGAAAGGCGGGACCGCGTCGACTAGCCGGCTCCTCCGCCGCTCCAGCGGGCACTCCGCTGACAAGCAGGCAGCCACCTGGCTCGCCCAGGCGCACCGGCTGCTGGCCTCAGCCGACCTGCCGATCGACCTGGTGACGGTCCGATCAACTCAGGAGGGCCCACTGATCTCGGTCGACCTTCCCCCCGCCGCCGCCAGCGCCCTCAGCGAATGGACCCTCGAAGCGGCGACCCGCGTACTCCGAGGCGATCCCCAGCCGTCTGACGCCGAGGTCTACAAGGCAGCCCAGGCGTTGCAGCGCAGCTAAGGGGCTAGAGCCAGAACTCGTCGGCTCCCCGCCTCTCGGCAACGACCGCCAGCCCCGTCGGGGCTGAAGGGGTCTGCTCCCAGGTGCCTCTGAACGAGCGACGGCCGACGACATCGCACGAAACCGACGCCCAACCGAAGCGAGTGAAGCGGAGTGAGCGCCACACCCTCCCATCTCCTCTCAAGCGCGAACGCCACCTGGGAGCAGACCCCTACTGCCCCAAGACGGGCGGGTGCGTCGCGTCCGACGCCGCACTGCGTCCGACGCCGCACTGCGTCGGACGCCGCTTCGCCGGAGCTAGCCCGTGATGCGCTGGAAGTTCGGCGGCCGGCGCTCGACGAAGGAGGCGACGCCTTCCTTGAAGTCGTCGCGCTTCAGGCTCTCGGCCATCAACTCGTTCGATTCGCGGAGCGCGTCGCCGGTGTCCATCATCAGGTGCCGGTAGACCTGCTGCTTGATCACCTTGAGCGACATCGGCGCGGAGCGCTCGGCCAGGGCCTTGATGTAGTTCCGGGCCTCGGGGACGACCTGGTCGTGGGGTACGGAGCGGTTCACGACGCCCATCTGGGCGGCTTCCGGGCCGTAGAACTTGCGTCCCGTCCACAGGATGTCCAGGGCGTTCGAAGGACCGGCCACCCGCGGCAGGATCCAGCTCAGGCCGTGCTCGGCGATCAGTCCGCGGTTGACGAACGCCGACGCAAGGACGGCCCGGTCGGACGCTATCCGGATGTCGCACAGCATCGCGATGGCGAAACCGAGACCCGCGCACGGGCCGTTGATCGCGGCAACGATCGGCTTGCGCACGGCCATCAGGTAGTTGAACGTGACGCCGAAGTTGTCTTCGCCCATCTCCTCGATCGCGCCGGCCTGGGCGTCCTCGAACGCGTTGGCGCCGCCGCTGCCACGCTCGCCGCGGCTGGTCGCCTGGAGGCCCTTCATGTCGGCGCCGGCGCAAAAACCGCGACCGGCGCCGGTCAGGACGATGCCGACCACGCGCTCGTCGCTCTCCGCAGCCGCCATCGCGTGCTTCATCTCGGCCATCATGCTGCCGGTGATCGCGTTCAACTGCTCCGGGCGATTCAGGGTGATCGTGGCAACGGGATCGTCCACGTCGTACTTGATCAGTTCGTACTCGGTCATGCCTTGGCCTCCAGCCGCTGTTCGAAGTGAGCGGCCAAGAGTAGCGCACCGGTCGACCGCTAACATGACGAAACGCACGTCCGGCGCAAACCACGACGTGCGCTGAAGGAGAAAGTCATGTTGCGAACCCCAGCGCTCGCGGTCGCCGCCAGCTCCATCCTCGTGGCCTGCGCCGGCCCCGAGCCCGAACCGCAGCCCCGACCCACACCACCGCCCGGAACCTCCGAACGGCTCGAGATCGTCGACCGCGCCATCGAGCACCACGGCGGCGAGCTGTTCGAGCAGTCCCGTGTGAGGCTGACGGTGGCGTCCCGTTCCGGCAGCTTCGACGTGGAACAGGTGGCCGACGGAGACCGCCTCGAGCAGCGGATCCGCGCCTCGAACGGCAGCGACGAACGGGTGTACCGGCGCGACAACATGGCTCTCAAGGTGACCGAGGCCGGTCAGCCGATGGAGATGGACGAGACGGAACACGCCCGCGCCGAGAGCTACGTGAACCAGCGCATGTACTTCCTCTTCCTGCCCTACAAGCTGAACGACCCCGGCACCTGGAAGGAGGATGAGGGGCTCGAGGAATGGGACGGTCGCCAACTGCACCGCGTCCGGATCACCTTCGAACCCGGTACGAGCGCCGGCGCGGACAGCGCCTACGTCTACTGGTTCGATCCCGAAACCGCCCGTCTCGAGCAGTTCGCGTACGACTACAGCGAAGGCACCGGACTCCGTTTCCGCACTCTCCACAACTACCGCCGCATCGGCGGCCTCCTGTTCTACGACGCGGACAACTACGGCCTGAACACTCCGGACGGAGGGCTGACCGTCGACGACATCACTCCGGCGTACGTCGAGGAGGAACTGCCTCTCGTCTCGCAGATCGAACACCGCGACATCCATGTCGAACGGACCGGGACCAGTTGACGGTACGCCTCGCAACCGCCCTGGCCTGCCTGGGCGCACTCCTGGTTCTCGCCTCCTGCGAGCCGCCGGCGCTCGAGGAGCCGGTCCCCGAGTTCGATCCCCAGACCGTCGCAGGAGCGGTGCTCCAAGTTCTCGACATGCAGGTGGAAGCCTGGAACGACGGAGACATCGACGGCTTCATGGCGGGCTATCTGAATAGTGACGACCTGCGGTTCACCTCGGGAAACGAGGTTCAGTACGGCTGGAGACAGACCCGTCAGCGCTACCACGAGCGCTACCCCGACCGCGCCGCGATGGGCACGCTCGCCTTCGAGAACCTGGACGTCCGGGTGCTCTCCGAGCATGCCGCCGTGGTTTTCGGCCGCTTCCGGTTGGTGCGGGAGTCCGACGAACCGACCGGACTGTTCACCCTGCTGCTGGAGCGACACGGCGACCAGTGGCTGATCGTCGCCGACCACACCTCGGAGTGACGATGAAGGAACCGAGCGTGATCCTGGTCGGCTCGGCCTCGGTCCTGACCCTGGGGCTGGCCGCTTTCGCCCTCGAGGGACCCCGGATCCAGGCAGAAATCGAGGCACGAACCGCGGCGGCGCTGGCCGATGCCGGCGTCCGCAACCTGAGCGTGCAGGCGCGCGGACGCGATGTAACGCTCTCCGGCACCGTCGCCTTCGCCGAAATCGGCATGGAGGCAACACGGCGCGCCGCCGCGACAGCCGGCGTGCGCCATGTGGAGAATCGGTTGGAGATGGCCAGCGGCCCTTCCTTCGAGTTCGCCCCCGACGGCGACATCTGGCTGCTCCGGGGCCAGATGCCGACGCCCGAAAGCAGGCAGGAACTGTTCGACGCGGCCGCCGCGATCGTGGGTCCTGGGAACGTCATCGACGAGACCGAAGTCGACGGCTCGGTGACTGAACCTCCCTGGCTCGGCGCGCTGCCCAGGTTGATCCAGCTTCTGCGCCGCCTGGACGGCGCTCCGGGGTTGCGGCTCGAAGACAGAACGTTGACTCTGACAGGCCATACTTCCAGCGAGGGCCTGCGTGACCACCTCATCTTCGAGATCACGTCGATCGACGCCGAGGCCAACGCTGGCTGGACGATCGCCAATCGGATGCGCGTCTCGCCCGTCGCCGTGAACCACGCGGCCGAGAGGCGCATCCAGGACGTGCTGGCACGGAGACCCCTCGAGTTCGAAGACGGCACGCCGACGCTCACCGAGGAGGCCGCGACCACGGTTAGCGAGATCGGCGCCGTGCTGGCCAACGTCTCCGATATCCGGGTCGAGATCCTCGCCCACGCGGACGCCGGCGGCGAGCCGGCAGTCGACCGGGCGCTCAGTCTCGAACAGGCTCAGGCGGTCCGCGACGTCCTCTCGGCCAGCGTTCATCCCGACCGCCTGCTGGCGCTCGGCTACGGCAGCGATCGTCCGCTCGCCGCGGCCGGCGACGACACGGCGGACTCCGCCGACGCCTCGACTTCACGCATCGAGTTTCGCGTTTTCCACCGCCCCTGAGAATCTCCACCGTTCCCAGGAATCTCCACCGCCCCTGAAGGGCGCCGATGCTGCACATCCTCCTCGAAATCTGGATCTGGGTCGCCGCCGCTGCGCTGGTCGGCGCTCTGCTCGGCTGGTGGATGCGCAGCATCCGCGCCGCCAGAGAAGTCGCCCGGGAAACCCTGCTCTGGCAGCAGCGCATAGGGCGGCTGAAGAGGCTCGCCGCGGGCCTGAAGAACACGGCGGACGCCGAAGGGCAGGAGAACGATTCGGGCTAAGGCGACTAGTCCTCACCGGTCAGGAGATCGAACTCCGACGGGGCCACGGCGACGCCGGCCCGGTGCTGCACCGCGCGCGACGTGACGTCCGCCAGAACGTCGGGCCGGTCGGCCGCGATGTCCCACTGCTCGCCCGGGTCCAGCGCCAGGTCGTAGAGCAGCGGCGGGTCGTGCTCCGTCCGCTCGCCGGCCAGGCCGTATGCGCCCTGGGTGATGAAGTGCGCCTTGTAGTTGCCGACGCGGTAGGCATAGAGCTCGCTGCCGCGGTAGAACGGCACTTCCTGGCGCGGACCTCCACTGCTTCCGCGCAGCACCGGGGCCAGATCGAGGCTGTCCATCGGCCGGTCGTCCGGCACGGCGCCGCCGGCCAACCCCAGGAAGGTCGCGAACAGGTCGCTGGTCGAACCGATCTCCGAGGTCACGACCTCCGGTGCGATCGTCCCCGGCCACCAGAACAGCCCCGGCACCCGCATGCCGCCCTCCCAGGTCATCCCCTTGCCTTCACGGAGCGGTCCGGCCAGGCCACCCTGGGTACGGAAGGCTGTCCACGGGCCGTTGTCGCTGCTGAAGAAGACGACCGTGTTCTCCGCGATTCCTTCTTCTTCCAGCGTGTCGAGGATCCGCCCCACGCTCCAGTCGATCTCCTCGATCACGTCGCCGTAGAGCCCGGCGTCGCTGTGGCCCTCGAAGTCGGGCGCCCGGAACAGGGGCACATGGGGCATGCTGTGCGGCAGGTAGACGAAGAACGGCCCGTCCCGGTGGGCGCGAATGAAGTTCACCGCCTCCTCGGCGTAGCGCTTCGTGATCGTCGTCTGGTCCGCGGGCTGCTCCAGCGTCTCCGTGACGATCTCGCCGGCTTCGTCTCGCTCCGAGCGGATCAGCGGCACGTCCCAGTACTCGATCTTCGGTTCCACGAACGCGGCGCGACGCTCCTCGCGCGGGAGGGTCGACATCATGTCGTTCGAGTAGGGAATGCCGAACCAGTAGTCGAAGCCGTGGCGGGTCGGCAGGTACCGCGGCCGGTCGCCCAGGTGCCACTTGCCGAACATCCCCGTCGCGTAGTCGAGATCGCGGAGCGCCTCGGCGAGCGTGATCTCTTCGTCCTGGATCCCGCCCACGAACTCGGGGAAGAGCACCCGGGCCCGATCGCCGTAGAGTCCGCTGCGTAGCTGCAGGCGCCCGGTCAACAGCCCCGCCCGGCTTGGCGAACACACCGAAGCCGTCACGTAGAAGTTCGTCCAGCGCTGGCCCTCCGCGGCCATCCGATCGAGGTTCGGAGTGCGGATGACCGGCGCTCCGTAGCTGCCGAGGTCGCCCCAGCCCAGGTCGTCGGCGAAGACGATGACGAAGTTCGGGGGGCGGCTGGAGGCGGCGGCAGGGGACGGTGGATCGTCCGGCCCGCAGGACGCAAGAACCGGAGCAAGGAACGCAAGGAGGAGAGCTGTTCGTGGCATGGACCAAGTCTAGAGGCGACACAAAGTAGGATCGCCAGCTTCCGGCACCCACGACCGACTCGAGCCCGCCCATGACCCAACCCACGATCGACGAAAACCACGCCCTGGACCATCTGATGGACCTGCTGGCCATCGAGGGCCTGAGCGGCCGAGAAGGCAAGGTCGCGGCGGCCGTACGAGAGAAGCTCCTCGCGGCCGGCTGCGAGCCGTCCTGGATCGGACACGACGACGCGAACGAACGGATCCCCGGCGACTACGAGGTCGGCAACCTGATCGTCGACCTGCCCGGCACGCGACCCGGCCCTCGGCGGCTGTTCATGGGCCACATGGACACGGTGCCGCTCTGCCGGGGCGCGGTGCCGGTGCGCCGGAACGGACGGATCGAGGCGGAAGGCGACACGGCGCTCGGCGGCGACAACCGGACGTCGATCGGCGCTCTCGTGACGATGGTCGAGACCCTGCTCGACCAGGAAGTGCCGCATCCGCCCACCACGGTGCTGATGACGGTCGGCGAGGAGGTCGGCCTGTGGGGCGCGCGGACCGTGGAGCTGGAGCGCCTCGGGAACCCGGAGATGGGCTTCAACATCGACTCCGGCGCGCCGCACGTGGTGATCATCGGCGCGACCGGGGCCGACCGCTGGCAGGTCGACATCCGTGGCAAGTCCTCCCACGCGGGCGTTCATCCCGAGCACGGGGTCTCCGCGGCGCTGATCGCCTCGCGCGCGGTGGCCGACGTTGCCGCCAGGGGCTTCTTCGGGAAGATCGAGCTTCCGGCCGGCAGCGGCACCTCGAACATCGGCCGGATGGCCGGCGGCGAGGCGAGCAACCAGGTCACGGACCACGTCTTCGTCTCCGGCGAGTCGAGGAGCCACGACAAGGCGTTCCTGGCGCGGATCACGGCCGCCTGGCGCGACGCCTTCGAACAGGCGGCAAGCAGCGTCACGAGTTCCGACGGCCAGTGCGGCCGCGTCGACTTCCGGGCTGAAACCGACTACGAGGCGTTCGAGATGTCCAGGGATTCACCGCCCGTGCGGCTCGCCGCCGAACGGGTCCGGGCGGTGCTCGGCGTGGAAGCCGAGTACCTCGTCGCCAACGGCGGGCTCGACGCGAACTACCTGAACGCCAAGGGCCTACCCACGGTGACCCTGGGCGCCGGCCAGCACAATCCCCACACCGTGGACGAGTACGTCGACGTACAGGAGTACCTCGACGGCTGCCGAACCATCGCCGCCATCGCCGCGGCCTGAGACTGGAGGCCTTCCGAAATGAACACTCGCATGCTGCACGAGAAGGTGATCGTCGTCACCGGAGCAGGCCGCGGCATCGGCCGCGATATCGCCCTGCTCGCCGCTTCCCACGGCGCTTCGGTCGTCGTCAACGACCTCGGCGGATCCGAGCGCGGCGACGGCGGCGACCAGACGCCGGCCCAGGCCGTCGCCTCCGAGATCCAGGCTGCCGGCGGACGCGCCGCCGCGAATTACGAGAGCGTCGCCGACCACGACGGCGCCGGACGGATCGTCGAACAGGCGCTGGACGAGTTCGGCCAGATCGACGGCGTCGTGAACAACGCCGGCATCCTGCGCGACGGCATCTTCCACAAGATGACCGAGAGCGACTGGGACGCCGTGATCGCGGTCCATCTCAAGGGCAGCTTCAACATGGCGCGGGCCGCCGCACCCCACTACCGCAAGCAGATCGGCGGCGCCTTCGTCCACATGACGTCGACCTCCGGGCTGATCGGGAACTTCGGCCAGGCGAACTACGCCGCCGCCAAGCTCGGCATCGTCGGGCTCTCGAAGTCCCTGGCGCTCGACATGCAACGCTTCGAAGTGCGTTCGAACTGCATCGCCCCGTTCGCCTGGTCGCGGCTGATCGGCACGATTCCGACCGCCGACCCGGCGCAGGCAGCCCGGGTCGCGAAGATGAAGGAGATGACGCCGGCCCTGGTCGCGCCGCTTGCCGTCTACCTGCTGAGCGATTCGGCAAGGGAGGTCAGCGGTCAGATCTTCGCGGTGCGCAAGAACGAGATCTTCCTGATGAGCCAGCCCCGGCCGGTCCGCTCGGTCCACAACGGCGACGGCTGGACCCCGGAGGCGATCGCCGAGCACGGCATGCCGGCCCTGGCCGGGTCGTTCCACGACCTCGACCGGACGACGGACGTCTTCACCTGGGATCCGACGTAGGGCCGTCTCGACGGAACCGGCCGCAAAGAGGACGCCGGCCTTGCGGCCGGCGCGTTGATCTGGCCGCCTTCGGCGGCAGCCGGCGGGGACGCCGGCGCACCCAGTAGGCGGCCGGTTCCGTCGAGACGGCTACAACTGCCAGACGAGCAACAACTGCACGGCGCTTTCGTCTTCTTCCGTGCCGAGCTTGTTGCTCCAGTACTGGTACTCGATGCCCGCGAACAGCTTGCCGGCGTCGCCGCCGAACGCCTTGCCCGCGTCCCAGCGGAACTGCGGCTGGGCGAGGATCGAACCCCCGGACTTGACGCCGAACTCGTTCGTCGTGCCCCAGATGTACTCCAGGTGGCCCGTGATCTGGAAGCTCTGTTCGCCAATGGAGAACAGGAAGAGCCCGTTCACGTCGAAGGCAAAGCTGTCGTCGGTCTTCGGAGCGCCTCCGGCGCCGATCCCGCTGCTGTCGTCGATGTACAGCATGAAGTCCGTGTTCAGGAAGATGAACCCGGGCGCCTTCCACGCGAGCCGCAGCCCCGGCAGGTACTTGACGACCTTCGCGTCACCCGCCGCGTTCAGCCCCGCGATGAAGCCGACATCGGCCAGCGGGCCGCCTCCGACCGTCTTTCCGGTCATCTTGCCGAGACTCAACGTCGGGTACCACTCGCCGTAGAAGTCCCGCTCGTTGAAGCCGTCCCGGCCCCTGTCGTCGAGATAGTCGATGAAGAAGAAGCTGTCGCCGTACTTCCACTGCGTCGCCTGTTGCAGGGTCAGGACGAAGCTCTCCTCCTCCTGCGCCGAGAACGGGTTCAGGAGTTCGCCGAACTGGAAGTGGAACTCGGTCTGCGCGGTGGCCGGAGCGGAAGCCGCGACAAGGGCGGCCAGGACGGCGACGGTGTAAAGACGCCGCCGCCCGGACTCACTCCGTCCGCCGCCGAGCCTCACGCCACCTCGAACAGCCCCGCGGCGCCCATGCCGCCGCCGATGCACATCGTGACGACCACGTTCTTCGCGCCGCGGCGCTTGCCCTCGATCAGCGCGTGGCCGACCAGGCGCGCACCGCTCATGCCGTAGGGGTGGCCGATCGAGATCGCGCCGCCGTTCACGTTCAGCTTCTCGTTCGGGATGCCCAGCCGGTCGCGGCAGTAGATGACCTGAACCGCGAAAGCCTCGTTGAGTTCCCAGAGGTCGATGTCGTCGACCGTCAGGCCGTGGCGCTTGAGCACCTTCGGCACGGCGAAGACGGGGCCGATGCCCATCTCGTCCGGCTCGCAGCCGACGACCGCCATGCCCTTGTAGATGCCCAACGGCTCCAGGCCGCGCTGCTCGGCCAACTTCGAGTCCATGACGACGCAGGCGGAAGCGCCGTCGGAGAGCTGGCTGGCGTTGCCGGCAGTGATCGTGCCGTTCTCGCGCACCGGCTTCAACCCGGCCAAACCCTCGATCGTCGTGGTGGGCCGGTTGCCCTCGTCCTGGCTCAGCTCGACCTCGCCGAAGCTGATGTCGCCGGTCGCCTTGTCGAGGATCATCTTCGTCGCCTTCATCGCGATGATCTCGTCGTCGAAGGCGCCGGCTTCCTGGCCGGCGGCTGTCCGCCGCTGGCTCTGCAGGCCGTACTCGTCCTGCTGCTCGCGGCCGACGTTGTAGCGCTTCGCCACGACTTCCGCGGTGTCGATCATGGGCAGATGGAGATCCGGCTTGTGCTCCTTGATCCAGGGATCGGGAACACGGAAGTGGTTCATCTTGTCGTTCTGCACCAGGCTGATCGAGTCGATGCCGCCGGCCACCACGACCGGCGCCCCGTCGATCACGACCTGCTTGGCGGCGGTGGCGATCGCCATCAGGCCCGACGAGCATTGCCGGTCCATCGTCATCCCCGCCACCTCGACCGGCATGCCGGCACGAATCGCGCACTGCCGGGCGACGTTGTTGCCCTGGGTACCCTGCTGCATGGCGCAGCCCATGACGACGTCGTCGACCTCGCCTGGCTCGACACCGGCGCGTTCGACCGCGGCCGCAATCGCCGCCGCGCCCATCGTCGGCGATTCGAGGTTGTTGAAGGCGCCGCGATAGGCCTTGCCGATCGGCGTGCGCGCGGTGGAAACGATGACGGCGTCAGTCATGGAGAAGCTCCCTGGCTTGGATGATTGCTGTGTGTCGAGTCCCGTTGATTGCGAGAGATTATCACCTACCGTCCGGTCGGTCGGTCACTCCTCCAGCCATGCGTTGAAGCTCGGCTTCCGCTTCTCGCGGAACGCCGCGACGCCCTCGCGAGAGTCCGGGTGATGGTCGGCCATCGGCGTCCGGGCCGCGATGTCCTCGAGCGACTGCTCCCAGGTCTGGTCCGCGGCGTTGTAGAGGCTGCGCTTCAGCAGCCGCATCGCCACCTGGGGGCCGTTGGCGAGCTCCCGGGCGAGGTCCATGGCCCGCGACATCAGCTCCTCCGGCTCCACGACCTCGTGCACGAGCCCGAGTTCGAGCGCCTCCGCGGCGCCGACAAGCCTGCTGCGCATCAGGAAGTCCATCGTCTTCGGCAACCCCATCATCTGCAGCAGCAGGTACTGGCCGCCCTCGTCCGGGAGGAGCCCGAAGCGCAGCGTGCCGCTGCCCATGCGGGCCGCCGTCGAGGCGATCCGGAAGTCGCAACTCAGCGCCAGCGAGAAGCCGGTCTGCACCGCGACGCCGTTCATCGCCGCGACCGTCAGCTTGTCCATGCCGCGGATCGCCGTGTTGATGGGCTGCGAGATCTTGCGCAGCCCGTTGATCGTGCCGAGCACGTTGTCGTGGCCCCGGTGAATGTCCGGCACCAGCGCCTCGCCGCGGCGGCCCTTGTCCTGGCCGCTGATGTCGTCGCCGGCCGAGAACGCCCGGCCGCTGCCCGCAAACAGCAAGACCCGCACCGAATCCTCCATCGCGGCCTGGGTCAGCGTCTCCAGCAGGTCCCGCTTCATCGGCGCGTCCATGCCGTTGAGCCGGTCCGGCCGGTTGAACCTGACGACGAGGATCCCGGGATCCTCCATGGACACCTCGAAGCCCCTGAACTCGCCTGTCTGGATCATCCCTGCTGCTCCCTTCCTGCTTGCTCGTTCTGCTGGTCCGTGCGTCGGGGGCGGTCATTGTGGCACAGGGAATTCGATGGCTTTCAAACGCGGAGACCACTACCGGCCGGCCTGTCTCGGACGCATCCTGGACGTGCTACCGTGCGCGAGCCCCAGGCAGTGCGTGGGGCCCCTTCCATCCACGCAACGAACAAGGAGGATCCACCTGATGAGACGGATCATCAGCGTGCTTGCGCTCGTCCTCGCCGCCGGCCTTCTGCAGGCCTCGGCCTACGCTTCCGGCTCGATCTCGGCCGGCAAGGGAATCAACCCGCGGGACGCCTACACGATGGGCAAGGCGCTCACCTTCGAGAAGCTCGTCTGCCCGTCCTGTCCGCTGCAGAAGCGCGACCTGGACCGGGAACGCGCCCTGAGCCTGAAGGACAGCCTGGAAGCCCGCGACGAGGCCGAGAAGCCAGGTACGCCGGACGACGAGCACATCAACGCGCTCTGCCCCGGGGCAGGCGGCTCCGTCTGCGAAGGCAAGCCGGACGAGCAGGAACTCGTTCACTTCTACCTGACGCGGCGCTACAAGCTGTAGCCCGGAGTGGACGAAACAGCCATGAAACGCAAGCCCTCAAGCCTTCTGGCGGCCGTCGCCGCCGTCACCGTCACCGCCGCACCCGCCTTCGCCGAAGGGTCGCCCTGGCCGCCCGCGCCAGGCGCCGGCTCGATCTCGGTCTCCTACGTCTCCCAGGAGGCGACCGAGTTCTACCGCGCCGCCGTGAAGGGCCCGACCCCGGCCGGCGGCCACGAACTCGGCCAGGAGACGCTCTGGGTCAACGGAACCTACGGCATCTCGGACTCGCTGGCCCTCGACTTCCGCGTCGGCGCCGCCGAGAGTTCCTTCATGGCGGGACCCTCCGCGCCGTTTCCGCCCAAGGAGAACCTCAGCGGTCTTCAGGACGTGAACGCCGGCCTGGTCTGGCGCTTCCGGGACGAGGTGGTCAGTTCCGGACCCAGCCTCGCGGTGCGGGCCGCCGCGATCGTCGGCGGCAGCTACACGACCGGGTACATCAGCTCTCTGGGCGATGGCGGCGACGGCGGCGAGGTCTCGCTGCTGATCGGCAAGTACGTGGGAGAGCGCGGCGCCCTGTCCGCCGAACTCGGCTACCGGCACCGCAGCAGCAACATCCCGGCCGATACCTTCCTGAACCTGTCGGCGGGCGTGCTCGTCGGAGACCGCGTCGGACTGAACCTCGGCTACCGGATGACCGACGCCGAGTCCTCGGGGCTCGACATCGGCGTGCCCCCGTTCTCTCCCTCCCGCTTCCCGGAACTCCAGGAAGACATCGAGCTCGTCACCGGCACGATCAGCATCGCCCTCGGGAGCGGCGACACGCCTCGAGCGATCGCCGTCGATTCCCTGGCCTTCACCTACGGATCCGTCGTCGGCGGCCGCAACACCGCGGTGTCCGACGTCTTCAGCATCTCGCTCGGCTTCAACTTCGACACGTACTGAGCTGGCCGGGCCTGGTCGACGCGACCAGGTCTGGCCCGCCTAGGGCTCGTTCAGGCTCCAGTCGTACTCGTAGTCGATCGAGCCTTCGAAGCCCTTGAGACGCGCGGCGAGGTCCTCGTCCGCGTAGTCGATGAGGTGGGCCACCACCGACTCCTCCGTGTTACCGAAGTCCTCGGTGTACCAGTCGTAGATGCTCGAGATGACGATGAAGTCCTCGTCGACGAAGTCCACGCCGCGCGGGTTGTTCACGTAGTCGAGGGCACCCTGCTCCAGCAGCTCCTCCGTGTTGGCGGCGGTGAACGCCGTCGCCAGAAGATGGGGGCAGCCGTAGGCCGCGCAGTTCACCGCGTAGTGGATCCGCTTGTCACGCCATAGCGGCCGCAGGATGCCGTGCTCGATGTCGTCCAGGCTGAGGTCCCGTCCGTTCACCTTCGCATGCGGGTCCTGCCACGGGCCGGTGTTCGGGATGACGCCCTCGTGAATCTCCTTGATCGAATCGACGGGGTACTCCGACAGGACGACCTGGACCGTGACGGCGTTGTAGAGGTTGATCCAGAAAGCCATCTGCTCGGCGCGCGAGTACCGGCCCGGATCCTGGCCCTCCAGGTAGTCGATGTAGGCGCCCAGCTTCGCCGTGTCGCCGGCGTTGGCCGAAATCCCCGCGTAGTCGAAGAGGTTGACGCCCGAATCGTCGGTTCGGACATAGCCGTCCAGGATCTCCTGCCAGGGACCGTGATCGATCGTCGCGGTGCTCGTTTCGTCGCTGATGTCCCAACCGCCAATGTCTATCGATTCCGGAGCGCCGCAGGCCACCGCCAGGACGACAACTCCAGCAAGGCCCATCCACTTGCGATTCGTCATGCCATGTCCTTTCGAAGCTCTCTCCGTCTCCGCGCACTGAAGTCGAGAGCAAGCGCCAGGCCGATCAGACCGAACTCCAGTCCTCTGATCCACACCGGCTGTTCGTACGGTTGCAACGTGTAGTCGGGGATATTCAGTCCCGTGACGTAACTGAGAAGGACCGCGGCCGACGCCGTCCACGCCCAGATGCTCGGAAACACTACCGCGAAGGGAAGCAACCAGAGCAGGTACCAGGGGTTGATCACCGGCGACAGCAGCAGCAGGACACCGAACAGCCAGTCGCCGCGGGGGATTCCGCGTTCCGTGCCGCGGGCGCGGCGAAGGCAGTACCAGCCCCAGAAAGCGGCGAACAGCACACCGACAACAACGCGCGCTTCGGGCGGCGCAACCGCCGTCTTGAGCAACCCGAATACAGCCGAGTTGAACTCCCAGTCCCGCGCGAAGACACCGAGCGACAACAGATCGGTGCCTCCCATGACGACGAACGGCAGGTAGACCGCGGCCGTCGTGGCCACGAAGAGAAGCCAGTGCCGGAGCCGGGCCCGCAGCAGGATCAGCGGCGCCAGCACCAGGGCGAACGTTTTCGCAGTCACGGCCAGCCCGAGAAGCGCGGCGGCGATCCACCACCGGCGCTGCCGGGCAAGGACGACCGCGGCCAGCAGCAGGCAGACGCCGACGCCGTCGGGATGCGCGGTGAAGGCGATCTCCTTGATCGCCAGCGGGCACCAGGCGTAGAGGAGGACATTCCGCGCGGGCGCCAGGCGGAGCAGCAGGGCGACGACGGCCAGATCGACACCGATCAGGATCGCCTGCAGCACGGCGACGCTCGCCGGCTTGATCCAGTACGCGACGAGGAAGACGAACTGCGTGACCGGCGCGTAGATCGTCGGCAGCTCCGGGTAGTTGACGCCGTCGAGCACGCCCTGGAAGACCGCCGGCACCGCCGGGTCGATGAAGAACTCCTCCGGCGCGGCGCCGTACGGCGTGCCCGCCGTGGCGAACCGGTAGCCGTCCCAGAGGTAGCGGTAGAAGTCGTCCTCGTAGAACGGGCCGCCGATCAATCCGCAGAAGCGAAAGCCGACCGCCCAGAACAGCAGTCGACCGACCGGGAAGGGCTCCCCCGTCTTTCGAAAGTGGAGGAACAGACCGAAGACCGGGAGTCCGGTCCAGGCGACGAGGAGGAAGAACGCCCGGAGGTCGGGCTCGCCGGGCTGCCGCGCGAGCCACGCCAGGGCCGCGTACCCGAGAACGCACCAGAGACCGACCCCGTCTACATACCTTCTAGAGGCCAACCCACTCCGTCCAGCCGGACCCGCAGTGGCCGAAGTCGAAGACCTCCGGGTGCAGCAGTTCGGCCAGAATCTCCGCCGACTCGACGACCCGCGGGCCGGGCCGGTTGAAGTACTGGTTGCCGTCGGTCAGGAACACGCGGTCGTTCCGCACCGCCGATAGTTCCGACCAGCCCGGCTGCGCCGCGAGCGGCGGCATCTCGGCCGCCGTGCGAGGAATGTCGAAGCCGCAGGGCATGACCGCGATGACGTCGGGGTCGGCCTCGATCATCCGCTCGAACTCGAAGTAGCCGGAGTGCCTGCCGGGCTCGCCGACCATCACGGTACCGCCGGCGATCTCGACCAACTCCGGCACCCAGTTCTCGGCATGCATCAACGGGTCGATCCACTCGATGCAGGCGACCACGGGCCGCGCGCCAAGACCGCTGGAACGCTCACGGATCGCGTCGAGGCGCGCCGTCAACCCGGCGTTCAGCCGCTCCGCCCGCTCCGGGCGGCCGAGCGCCGCAGCGACGGTGCGGATGTCCTTGAACACGTCGCCGAGGTCCATCGGCTCAAGCGAGACGATCTTCGGCTCCGAAGCCACAAGCTCGCACACGGCCCGCTCCACGTCCTTCAGGCTGACCGCGCACACCTCGCACTGGGTCTGAGTCACGATCACGGTAGGCGCGAGGTCGTCCAGCAACGGCGCGTCCACCCGGTAGACGGACAAAGCGTCGGCAACGATCGCGCGCACCTGGTCGTCGATGGCCCGGCTCGATCCGTCGACGTCGACCTTCGAGGACGAGCACACCGGGAGCTTCTCCACCGACGGCGGGTAGTCGCACTCGTGCGACCGGCCGACCATGAACTCCTCGAAGCCGAGGGCGCAGACGATCTCCGTGGCGCTGGCGATCAGGGAGACGATTCGCGGTTCGGGCATCGGGCCGACGAGGCTACCGCCTTCCGAGCAGCAGGACACCCGCAGCCGGCAGTACCGTCACCGACGCCAGCAGGCACGCCGGCAAGCCGATCAGCATGACGGCCGCCATCGTCTCCAGGCCCGGGTGATCGGTGAACAGGAGAATCGAGAAGCTGGCCGTCGTGGTCAGCGTGGTCATCGCGATCGCTCTCCCCACCGACAGGGCAACCAGGCGAATCGGCTGCGCCGGATCGTCCAGGAACCTGTGGACGACGTGGATGCCGTCGTCGATGCCGAGTCCGAAGACCAGGGGCAGCACGAGCCAGGTCATCACGTTGAACGGAATGCCGATCCAGCACAGCACGCCCAGGGTGAACGGCACGGCGGCCAGCACCGGCAGCACCGCCAGCAGGACCGAGCCGGGCCGCCGGAAGTCGACGCAGAGCACGAGCAGCACGAAACCCAGGATCGAAAGGGCGATCCACGGGATCCACGGCCGGTCGCCGATCATCATCCCCTCGACCACCGCAAGCAGCCCGCTGGACCCGGGGTCGATCGCCTGCACGACTTCGCGCTGGCGGCGGGCCAGGGCGCCGTCCGCCTTGGAGTCCGCGGCGTAGGCGTACACCAGAAACTCTCCGGTGGGCGCGATGAACTTCTCGCGCAGGCCGGGCGGCAGCGAATCGACGTCCGGCGGGCCGGCGGACGCGGCTCGACGGAGCGCTCCCACCGCCAGTGCCCTGGGATCTCCCAACCCGGCGACGGCCCCGGCCGTCCGGCCCTCGGGGCCGAACAGCCGGTCCAGGGCCGCGGCCCGCTCGTCCAGGTCGGCCGGCAGGATCGTGCCGAGGCTGATCGTCTCACTGAACAGCGGATGACCGTCCAGCCGGGCAGCGAACTCCCGCGCCTCCCCGAGACTCCCGGCGGTCAGGATCCACGGCGCGCCGTTCGTGCCGAGGACCTCCTGGATCCTGTCGACCATCGCGATCGCGGGCACGCCGCGATTCATGATCCGCTCCAGCCGCGTCTCGACCTGCAGCCGCGGCAACCCCGCGAGGGCCGCCGTCACCAGGACACCGCTCACGACGAGGCAGCGCACCGGCCGCTCCGTCGCCCACCGCACCACGGACGGGAGGCCGGGAACGCGAACCGGCGTCGCGGGCGCGGCCGGGGCCTCGGCCACGGTTTCGAGCCGCCGGCGGTGCCGCCGCTGGCGCAGCACCCAGACGGAGGGCAGGATGAGCAACGTCAGCGGCAGGCAGAACAGGAGACCCAGGCCGCCCGAGAGGCCGAGATGCAACGCCACCGGGTCCGGCGCGGTCGCCGCGATGAGGAACGCCCCCGCCGTCGTGACGCAGCCGGCGACGACGCCGCGGCCGGCGCCGGACAGAGTCCGCCGCAGCGCCTGTTCGAACGAACGGCCATGAGCCAGTTCCTCCCGGTGGCGCACGAACAGGTGGACGGCGAAGTCGATGCCGAGACCGAACACGGTGACGCCGAAGAACGTCTCCATGACCGTCAGCTTCCCGGTCAGGAGGCCGACGGCGCCCAGCGCGGCGCCGATCGAGAGCACCAGAACCGCGGCCACCGACAGCATGCCGCCCGGCCGCTTCTCGACGATCCGGAAGAGAAGCAGCACGAGCACGAGGCTGATCGGCGTCAGGCGCTTGATCGCGCCGAGGGTCTGCTCCTGGTCGCCCGCCGACAGCGCCGGCAGGCCCGAGAACCCGGCCGTCACTCCGGAGGCGGAGAGCGCGCGCTCGACCGCCGCCTCGAGTTCGAAGAAGGCGCTCTGGCCCACCTCCTCCGCCAGGGGATCCGTCGCCATCTTGATCTCGACCAGCCGGGCGCCGGGAGCGCTGGCCACGGACGCGCGCAGCGCCGACGCGGAGGCCAGGAACTCCGCCACGTTCTCCGCGTCGCCCGGCTGCTCGGCCAGGGCGAGCCAACGGTCGAACAGAGGTCGTTCGACCAGCCACGGCGCCTGTTCCGCGAGCCAGTCAAGCGGCAGCGGCCGGCGGGCCGCGGCGACCGACGGCAAAGCCCTTGCGGCCTCGATCGTGCGGTCGACGGCCTCGTCGAGTCGCTCCTCCTCACCCTCGAGCAGAACCAGGAGCAGCCCGCCCAACTCGTACCGCTCGGACATCTCGAAGTACCGGCCGACGTGCTCGTTGTCGCGATTCATCACCCCCATGAAGGTGAGATCGACCGGCGTCGCCGGCAGCAGCGCCGCCAGAGCGAGCGCCGGCACGACCGCCCAACCGATCGCCCTCCAGGGCGACCGGATCGTCCAGCGCGCAACCGCGTCGAGCGCCCGCCGCAGGCTCACCGAACGAGCCTTGCGCGACACGGCGAAGGGCACCGATCGCGGCTGCTACAGTCCCGCGCTTCAGTGGCTCTGGCGATGGGGCCCGGAGAACGAGGAGAAGAGATGAAGTTCGGCATCATGTTCGCCAACACCGGCCCGTTCGTCGACGGTCCGCCGGCCGCGGCCCTGGCTCAGGCAGCCGAGGCCGCCGGCTTCGACTCGCTATGGACCGTGGAGCACGTCGTCGTCCCGCGCGGCTACGCCTCCCCCTATCCCTACGACGAGAGCGGCAAGATGCCCGGCGGGCGCGAGGACTTCGACATCCCCGACCCGCTCATCTGGCTATCCTACGTGGCCGCGGCGACGAAGAGCATCAAGCTCGCCACCGGCATCCTGATCGTCCCGCAGCGCAATCCCCTGGTCACGGCCAAGGCAGTCGCCACGCTCGACAAGCTCTCTGGCGGCCGGGCGGTGCTCGGCGTCGGCGTCGGCTGGCTCGAGGAGGAGTTCAATGCCCTCGGCGTGCCCTTTGCCGGCCGCGGCCGCCGCCTGGACGACTACCTGCGCGCCTTCCGGGCCCTGTGGACCGAGGACTGCCCCAGCCACGACGGCGAGTTCGTCTTCTTCTCCGACTGCTACAGCCGGCCGCAGCCGGTCCAGGGCTCGGTGCCGATCGTCGTCGGCGGCCACTCCGACCGCGCCGCGCGACGCGCCGGCGAGCTGGGCGACGGCTTCTTCCCCGCCCTCGGCGACGTCGACAAGCTGAAGCACCTGCTCGGCGTCATGCGCGAGAGCGCCGAGGCGGCGGGCCGCGACCCCGACGCGATCGAGATCACCGCGAACGGCGGACCGCCGGATCATGTCGCCCGGATGGCCGAACTCGGCGTCTCGCGGGTCATCGTCCCGCCGATGCCGCCCGACAAACTCGCCCAGTTCGGCGAGAACGTCATCTCGAAGTTCAGCTAGGCGCCCACTGGGTCCGCCGGCGTTGCGAGCCTGCGCGGTGGTAACTTCCTCCGCATGATCCACGCTGCCAACCTCACTCGCCCCCTGCTCCTCGCACTCGCGCTGCTGTTCGTCGCGGTCGCACCCACCATCGCCTCCGAAGACGAAGCCGACGACCCCGTCCGCGTCCTGTTCCTGAGCAAGTCCTCCGGCTTTCAGCACTCGGCGATCACGCGGCAGGACGCCCGGCCCAGCCACGTCGACACCGTGCTGGCCCAGGTCGCGGCCGACCGCGGCTTCGAGGTCACGTCGACCAAGGACGCCGGCCTGATCAACGCCGCCCAGCTCGCGAACTTCGACGTCGTCATCTTCTACACGACCGGCGACCTCACCCAGCGCGGCGGCACCGGCGAGGGCTTCTTCCGCGGCGACGGCAATCCCCCGATGAGCGCCGACGGCGTCTCGGACCTGATCGCCTGGATCGAGGCCGGCGGCGGCTTCGTCGGCTTCCACCCCGCGACCGACACCTTCCACGGCGAGGGAGACGAGGTGACGCCATACATCGGCATGATCGGCGGCGAGTTCACCCACCACGGCGCCCAGTTCGAAGGCATCGTTCGGGTCGCCGACGCCGTTCATCCCACGATGAAGAACGTCGAGGACGGCTGGAAGATCAAGGACGAGTGGTACCTGTACAAGAACGTCGCCCAGGACGACCTGCACGTCCTGGCTCTGCTTGATCCCGGCGAAGAACGAGGGAAGCAGGAGGTCTACAACATCGCCCCCTACCCCATCGTCTGGTGCCGCGAACTCGGCTCCGGTCGCATCTTCCACAACGCGATGGGCCACCGCGAAGACGTCTGGTCCCACGAGATGTTCCAGACCTGGGTCGGCGACGCGATCGAATGGGCGGCCGGCGAAGGCGAAGCCGCGGCAGCACCGAACTGGGGCGACGTGGTTCCATGACGCAGGCCCAAGGCCTTGCCGTTGGCCATCCGCCCGCCTAACATTGGCGCCGTCAAATTGCCCCTTTGACTCCACTGAGGGCAAACACGATGGCGATACCGATAGAAGAACGAGTGGCGGCACTGGAAGGCGCTTACCAGCACCTGGCCAGCAAGGCCGACATCGCTCGGCTGGAAGGCCGGATCACCACCCTTGAAGCGAACCTTCAAGGCCAGATCAATGGCCTTCAAGGCCAGATCGACGGCCTGGAGGGAACGATGTTGACCGCCATCGCGGTCGCGACCGTGATTCTGGCCGGCGTTCAGGTCGGTCTGCGATTCTGGCGTCCCCAAAACCTCGCGAGTTAGGCCGGGCGCCACTCTCATCCGTCGCACGCACCGCCGCTTCCCGCACAAAGGTGGGTTCAGCGTCCGCGTCGCCAATGCCCGACGGACGCCTACTGGGCCATTTCGCTAGCCGAATCCCCCGCCGCCAAGGCGCTCATGTACGCCAGCACCATGTCCCGGGTCCGGTAACGGCCGAATACGGCCTCGTTCTGGCGGCGGACGATCGGAAACGTGCCGAGGACGTACTCCGCGTCCTTCCGGGACAGGCCGTGGAGCAGGAAGTAGAGCGCGTCGAGACGAGCGCGGAGATGACGCCGTTCCTCCTCGTTCCAGGGGAACGGCGGACCGTCGTGCCCGAGGTCGCGGGCAAACGGCGCGATGTCGTGCGCGGTGCAGGTGAGGCGCAGGATGTGGTCACGGACGATCTCGCGGGCGGTCTTGTCACCGAATCGGCGCTCGTAGTCCTCTGCCGCGACCACCGGCAACTGCTCGACGATGAACCAGTTCAGGTGCTGGCCCTGGACCTTCTGCCGGGCAACGAAGTCGAATACGAAAGAGTTGAAGTTCGCCGCCAAGAGCCAGAGGCCCTCGGCCCCCGCCGCAGTTGAGACAGTGTTCTCCGGCAGCAGCAAGGGCAGCGTGTTGCCGACGCCGGAGCGGGGAACGATGGCGGCAATCATCGTGCGGACGTTCGTCGGCGCCGTGACGTCCTTGAAGGCGAGCGCCCACTCGATACCCTCTCGCCACTCCACCTCGTCAGCCGGAACCCAGAACTGCGGATCAGGCGACCAGGCCGGATCAGCATGCTCCGCCAACGTCGCCTCCCTCGGTTGCGCCGGCCGGTTCAGGTTCTCCGGATTGACGACGACACTCGCCGCCCGGTGGTCGAAGGCCTGGACCATCTTCCCCTCGTACAGCGGCAACCACTCCTCCTCCCCCCGTTTCCATCGATTCCCGGCGATCGGATAGCAGCCATCGGCCTCCAGCTCCGCGGCCGTACGGAACCGGTGGGAGTCGTTCGTCATGTGGAACATCGTCTTGTAGCGAACGGGCCAAGCCCGACGTTCCTCGCCACCTGAGCGGTCCACCAGCACGGGATGGCGTTCATAGATGCCTCTCGTGATTTCAGCGTCGCGCCGCGTGCGGAACACGGGCACGGTGCCGGTGTTCGGATTGACCCGCCCGAAGTCCGTTGGACTCAACGGGAAGCAGCGTTCCGGGTCATGCAGGTCCGCCGCGCTGTCGAGAAAGAAGCCGCACGGTGTCTCCTCGAACGTTCGCTCGGCGCCGCCCAAGATCAGAGCGGAGAACTTGAAGCTCCGGTGGACATCCGGGAAGAAGGGCGACAAGCCGGTCCCCTGCCGCCGATTCTCGAAGTCGAAGAGTCCAGCTACCCGACCCACGGTAGACACCGACTGGAAGAACGGCGCCGCCGTCCTGTCGGCGTAGATTCCCGAAGGCACGAGCAAGCCCACCATGCCAGTGGGCTTGAGCACGCCCAGCGCCCGCTCGACGAAGAGCGAATACAGGTTGATGTCACCCCTGCCGAGCAACGGGTAGTCACCCGACTTTCGAAACAGCGTCAGGAGGCTGTCGGCCCGCTGCTTCGCCTCGTCGAAGGCTGCGGCCAGCGGTTCGCCCCGGTCCCGTAGCTTCTTGATGCCCGTCCGGCGCAGAGCCGCAGTGGGTGCGCGGGCAAGCTCCGGATCCCGCGTCGCGAACCACTCCACTTCCTGCAGCTTGATCCTGTCCCAGGGTGGATTGCCGATCACCGCGTCGAAGCCGCCTTCCGGCTGGCGCCGCTGCCAGTGTCGCCACACTCCGGGGAAAGCGACCTCCCAATGCAGGAAGCTCTCCCGCTCGGCCAGGTCACCGGCGCTACCCCATAGCTCGGCGAAGCTCGACAAGCCAGCATCATCCGAACCGTTCGGTGTCGCCTCGACGACGTCCGGCCCCTCGGCGAGAAGCGAGTACGCCTTGGCCGGGTACGCGCCGATCACCTCGAGCAGTCCGCGGGTCTCGAACTCGTTGCGCTCTTTCTTCTTCATGCCCACGGTCATCCAGCGGAGGGCGCACAGAAAGTCGAGCACGCGGCGCAACTCGGAGGTCGCCTGGTCCACGCCCTCGAAGAGCCTCGCCGACTCACGGACCTCGGCTACGTCCGCGTCGGACATCTCCTCGATCAGTTCCATCCCGGCAACCGCGTTCTCGGCACCCTGAATGGCACTGGAGGCGATCAACCCTCCCAGGCGACGCAGTTCGTCCGTTCCGTCGCCCACCCTGAGCCCGACCAACGAATCGCCGCAACGCAGGTGATGGTCCAGGAACGACAGCGGCGCCCCGACGGTGAAGCTGTGCAGCCACAGCGACACCTTCGCCAGTTCCACCGTCAGGCGGTTCTTGTCCACGCCGTAGATGCAGCGCTTGAGCACCATTCGCCGGATGATCGCCTGATCCGTGAGCTGCGTCTGGTCGATCACCCAGTCCGAGTCCGCCGCGCGCTTCAGGATGCCCTCGCGGATACGAGCGATCCGACCTACGAGCGGCGACTCGTAGGGCTCGTCGAGCCAGTCCGGCACCGCCGGCACGGACTCGATGAGTTCCGCCACGTAGTCGGACAGGAAGTCCACCGCGGTGACCAGAAAGTGGCCGCTTCCCATCGCGGGATCGAGCACCTTGAGATCGAGCACCGCTTCCGCCGGGTCGATCTGAAGCAGCTCCTCGAGGCGCTCCGCCTTGGGCCTGCGATCGCTCTTCAGGTCCACGGCCTTCGCCTCGAACTCTCTCCGCCGCTCATCCGCCAACGGCTTCAAGGTCCGTTCGACGATCAGGTCGACCAGTTCCTGGCTCGTGTAGAAGCTGCCGCTGTCCTTCCGGGCGAAACGGTTGAGCTGGATCGAGACGTTGCCTGCCGAATCGCGGACCGGTTCGCGCTCCAGGAGTCGTTCGTAGATCGAACCGAGCTGCTGGACCGTCATGTCGCGGTAGTTGACGAACCTCGCTCGGCCCGCGTCGCCCTGCGCGACATGACTGAGCCCGAAGACGACCGGCGCGATTTCGCTGTCCGCCAAACGGACTCTCGCGAGCAACGGTGCCGCCTCCTCCGCGAACAGGCCGCCGTTGTAGGGCGGCAACCCGATCGACGGATCGCCGCGATCGATCTGCCGGAACAGCTCCATGAGGCGGTTGTAGTAGTTGCTCGCCGTGCTCGAGAACGTGTCTCGCTCGCGCCATCTCGTCGCAACGTTGTCGCGGACCGGGCGCAGGCCGTAGTCGTCGTACCGCGAGTCGTTCACGGGCAGCAGACCGCGGTCTTCGGCGTACAGGACGAACAGCAGGCGATAGAGGAAGATCAGGCCGGAGTTCCGGATCTCCTGAAGGCCGGCTTCCGGCACCTCAGCGGCCAGAGCGTTCAGCAGCCGCGGGAAGACGTCGCCGAACACGACCTGGGAAAGGTCCTCCGCCGCGCTTTCTTCGTACCGCTTTCCCTCCGCGATGGCCAGGTCGACGAAGTTCGCCCTGGCGCCCGCCCTTCGAACGAACGCGTCCCGCCCGAAGAGGAGAAGGAAGCTCCTCAGCGCGTCTTCGTCCCCACTCTCGAGGACGGCGCCCAAGTCCACTTCGAAGTAGCCGCTCGCACGCGGGCGCGTTTGGTGGTCGTAGAGTCGCCAGACCCGGCCGTTCGTCAGAAGGCCCCGGCAAGTGCGACCATCCGACACGCTGTACGCGGTCGCGAGGTATCGGAGGATCTGCCCGTGGGGCGTGCCGAGAACGACGCGATCCGAACGATCCCGCGAATCCAGTGGCAGGCCGAACCGTTTGCTCTCCTGGACGACAAGGGCGTCCACGTAACGATCGTCCGGGGCCGTCCGCTCGGCGGCACTCGCTTTCGATTCGGAGTCCTCGAACAGCAGGTGGTCCGGGACGTCCTCGCCGTCCGCAGCTTCCTGTTGGGGCAGATAGTCCGCCCACCCAAGCAACCGAAGCACCGGCCTGATCAGCTCCTCCTCGGTCACCGCCTCGTTTGGGGCGCTGAAGCGACCGATGCTGGCGAAGCGCTCGGCCAGGCCAGCCCGGAACTCCGAGAGCGCCTCCGGAGTCTGGAGGGACTCCCGCCACTCGGGAGTCTCGCGCATGCCCTCGGTTAGGAAGTAGTGGGTGAAGAGTTGGCCGGTCAACGGCTTCTCAAATCGGCCCTGGCGTGGTTTGCAACCGCCCCTCGTTCCTCGCCCTGGGTCACGAGAAACCGGAAACCGGCGCCAAGACTAAGGGCCTGAGTCCGACGGACGCGTCAAGTGCACCTTCTCGTCACCGCGCAGAGCGACACGGTTGTTGTCGCCCACGATCTCGATCTGCTGCCTCTTCGCGCTCTGGCGACCGATAGACACCACAAGAGTGATCTCATGGAGTTTCCGCGCGCCGAAAATCACGCCACCGATCACGGCAAGGCTGGCCGCGATGTCGAGCACGAGCGAGACATCAGCCAGCAACTGATTGAGCCTCTTGGGCGAGGCCCGTGATCCAGAGAAGGTGCATGAGGTTCGCGGAGGGCGACATGACGGCTTTCGCCTTGGCGACATCCATCGTCGGATACTCGTCTCCCCGCACGTACCCACACCCGATGTCGAACAGGTCGCGGCTGTCCTTCAACCACAGCACATACCTGCCGACGGACTTGTCGTAGTCGATGTAGCCAAGCTCGGCTTCCCTGCCGTTGTGGCGCTGGGTCAGCCTCTTTCCGTCTCTCAGAATGCTGCTGCTCACCGTGTCTCCTCGCGCTGGCCCGCGTTCGTCCCTCGGCCCGATTCACGTCACCCCGGCTGCTCAACGCCGCCCCCGAGGGAAGGACCGCGGGAAGTGTAACGCGACAGTCGCGGGGAGTCAGGTGCGCGGCCACCCGCAAGGACCTTGGCGGCTCCTCCCCGGTCAGCGTTGGTCGGCATTGCTCACCTCGTCTCACTCCCCTTCCACACCCTCGTTCAGGATCCTCAGGTACTCGCTGTACACGTACACCCGGTTCCTGCTGAAGCCGGTGATCTCCCGCACGAGTCCGGTTGCCTCCAGCAGTCGCATCGCGGCGGAAACGGTCGGGAAGGCGAGGTGCGTGCGTTTGCGGGTCTCCGGGATCGAGAGGATCGGTCGTTCCTGAAGGGCCTCGTGAACGCGGAGCGCCGAACCGGCCTTGCGGCCTTCGGTCGCCAAGCGTTCCCGGTCGGCCGCAAAGCGCTCGGTCAGGCGTCGCGCCGAGGCCGCGGCGTTCTCGGCGGTCTCCTGCACGCCCTGAAGAAAGAACGCCAGCCAGCCTTCCCAATCGCCCGTCTGCCGAACGCGGTCAAGCAGTTCGTAGTAGCGGTCCCGGTGACGCTCGAAGTAGACGCTGAGGTAGAGCATCGGCTGGCTCAGGACGCCGGCTTCGCAGAGGAGCAGGGTGATCAGCAGACGACCGACGCGGCCGTTGCCGTCGAGGAAGGGATGGATGGTCTCGAACTGCACATGGACAAGGCCGGCGCGCACCAGGATCGGCAGACCGTCGTCCTCCGCGTGCAGAAAACGCTCGAGCTCGCCCATGCAGTCGGGCACGGCAAGGTGCGGCGGCGGCACGAAAACGGCGTCGCCCGGGCGTGTGCCGCCGATCCAGTTCGGTGAGCGGCGGAACTCGCCCGGGTCCTTGCTTGCGCCGCGGCCAGTAGACAGCAGGATGCCGTGCATCTCCCGGATCAACCGGTTCGAGAGCGGGAAGTTCTCGGCAAGCCGTCTCAGGCCGTGGTCCATGGCGGCTACGTAACGCGAGACCTCCGCCGCATCGTCGCGAGGAACACCCGGCGCCTGGTCGAGTTCGAACAGCAGGAGATCGGAGAGCGACGATTGGGTCCCCTCGATCCGGGACGACAGCACCGCCTCCTTGCGGACATAGGAGTACACCAGGAGCGCCGGCTCCAGGCGCTGGTTCGCTCCCTCCAGCCGCCCGAGGGCGAAACCGGCGGCCTCCAGCAACCGCAGAAGATCGCCTTCCAGGTTCAGTGGCGGCCGCGGAGGCAGCGGCGCCGGAATGAAGGCCCGGACCTGCTCGCCTCCCGCGACAGTGACTTCGTAGCGACCCGGCATTGGGCGTTCCATGACGATGAGACCCTTCCCTGTGAAAAGTTAGACGACAACTTTTATCACAGAGTGGCCGATCGCCTCCCTGTGCAGGAACTCTGAATAAGGGTTCTCCCTATTCAAGGTTCGCCCTGAAGTCTTAGCAAGACGCTCGAGCGACCGTCCTGGCTCGCCACCTGCGGCGGCAACGCCACCACACGCAAGCTTCCCGTTTACGCCTTAGTTGCGCTATGATGCTCTCTTCCCACTTTCGCATTTCCCGTTTCGCTCCACGGCGCCGTGACCTCCCTGCCCGCAGCTCTTGCCGACCCGCAGTGGCCGCGCTCGCTCGTGCGCCAGATCCGGCGCGGGCGGGAACTGGTGGGCGGCAACGATCCGATCGGAATCCAGGAAGTAGAAGCCGACGTGTTCGCCACGCGGCTTGCCGGCGTCGACCGCCTGCTGGACGGCGGCATCCGTCGCGGGCAGACGATCGAGCTGGTCGGTCCCCGGAGCAGCGGCCGCTTCTCTCTGGTACTGGAGATCCTGGCCGGCGCCACCGAGAGCGGGGAATCGGCAGCGCTGGTCGATCTGGGAGATCACTTCGATCCGCAGGCGGCCGCGCGTGCCGGGGTCGACCTCGAACGGTTGCTCTGGGCACGGCCTGAGCGACTGAAGCAGGCGCTGGGCAGCGCCGAGGTGCTGATCGGCGGCGGCTTCCCCCTGGTCGTGCTCGACCTCGGGCTGCCGCCGGTCCCCGGCGGCCGGGGCAAGGAATCGGCGTGGCTGCGGCTGCGACGGGCGGCGGAAGACCACCAGGCGGCGCTGCTGATCGCGACGCCGTACCGCGCCGGCGGCACGGCGCCGCAGAAGGTTCTCGATCTCGGGTCGCGAACGTCGCCGGTCCGCGCTCTCTGGGCGCAGGCCGTACCGGGAAGCCCACGCCTGCTCGACGGGCTCAGAACCCGGCTCGAACTCGCCAAGTCGCGGGGTGAACGGCCGGGCGCCGCGGCCGACGTCGAACTGCGCGTGCTCACCGGCAGCCTGCGGCGCCCCCTGCCCGGAGTGCCGTTTCCACGGGCGGCGCGCCGCCGCGCCGATACGCCGGTCGAGGTTCTGAGGCGTGCCGGCTAGGAGGAAGGTACGCATCGCTTGCCTGAAGGCGGCGTTGTTTCCGTTGGCTGCCTACCTGCGAGGGGCGCCGGAACTCGCCCGCGAGGCGGTCGTGGTCCACGAGGGGCCTTCAGCACGGATCGTCGCCGCTTCCCGGCTGGCGCGGCGAGCCGGGGTGCGGCCGGGGCTGACCGTGGCCCAGGCGCGCAACATCGAGTCCGGACTGGTCGACCGCGTCCGCGACCCCGAGCGCGAGCACACCGCGCAGGAAGTGCTGCTCGAGATCGCGGGCGCCTTCTCGCCCCGGATCGAGGACGGCGGCGAAGGCGTGGCCTACCTCGACATCGCAGCCGACGATGAACACAGCCTCGGCCAGTCGATCATGCGGGACATGGACGCCGCCGGCCTTCCCGGCCGGGTCGGTATCGCCGGCAGCAAGCTCGCGGCGCGAGCCGCGGCCGCCCTGCCGCGGTCGCCGAACGTCGTGGCGCCCCGCGGCGAGGCCCGGTTCCTGGCGCCGTTGCCGCTCAAGTCCCTGTTCGAGGGCAACGGCCGCGGCCCCGGCCCGGCGGAGGACAGCGACGACGAGGAGATCCTCCACACACTGAAGCTCTGGGGTCTGCGCACGGTCGGCGACCTTGCCGGCCTGCCGGCAGCCGAGGTCCACAGCCGTCTCGGCAAGCGCGGGGCGGCGCTCCATGCCGCCGCCCAGGGCTTCGACCCGGAGCCGCTCACCCCCCTCCCGCCGGCGCCCACCTTCCGCGAGGCGCAGACCCTGGAGTGGCCGATCGACAACCTGGAACCGTTCCTGTTCGTCGCTCGCGGCGCGGTGGAACGGATCGCCTCCCGGCTCGAGGCCCGGGGCATGGGCTGCAAGCGACTCGAGCTGTCGCTCAAGCTCGAACCCGAGGGCCTCCACGAACTGGCCATCGAGTTGCCGGCGCCGACGCGCGAGGCGCGGACATTGCTGTCCCTGGTCCGCCTTCACCTGGAGGCCGAGCCGCCGCGAGCGCCGATCACTTCCATGCAACTGCTCGCCCATCCCGACGTCCCGCGCCAGGCGCAGCTCAGCCTGCTCGGGCCGGCCGCCCTGTCGCCCGACCGCCTGGCCGCCGTCACCGCGCGGCTGCTCGCCCTGCTCGGCCCGAACCGCGTCGGCTCGCCGCGCACCCGGAACGGCCACCTTCCGGAACGCTTTCGGCTGGCCGACTTCGACCCGCCCCCGCCGCCCCGGATAAGGCTCGAGCCGAGGCCCGGCCGCGGCATGCTGGCGGTACGCACCCTGCGGCCCCCGGTCGAGATCGAGGTGCTGACCGCGGAGAGCGAAGAAACGGACAACACCGCGCCCTGCCCCGCACCGCGACAGATCAACCCTCTGCCGACGGACGAACGTCACGTCCGCATCGAGGGCACCGTCCGCACCGCCGCCGGTCCCTGGGAGATCGAGGAGGGTTGGTGGCGGAAGGCCCCGGCCCTGCGGGACTACTGGGACGTCGAGCTGCGAAGCGGCGCGGTGTGTCGGATCTACCGCGACCGGACGTCGGAGCGGTGGTTCGCGGACGGCGTGTACGACTGAGGGGTCTCTCCGTGCGCTCTCCCGAGCTACGGCGGACCGCCAGTGGCTTCCGAACCGCGAAGCCGCCGTCGCACGAAGTCATCGAACAACGGCACGGTGAAATCGATCTCGCCGTACCGGGGCGAATAGCAGAGCCCCTTGTCGATCAACTTGTGGCGCAGAGCTCCCACGCCCGGCGTGTCCTTCCCCATCGCCGCGGCAACCCGGCCGGAAGCATGCGGTCCGCTTCCAAGAGAAGCCATGGCGACCAGGTACTCGCGTTCCGCGTCGCTCGTCCCGTCGACCCGGACCCGAAAAAACCCCGTGTCCAGCTCATCGACCGCGATCGGAACGCCCGCGTCGACATCGGCGGCGGTGATCCTGTCGGCGCCTTCGGCCACGTCCCATGACTGCTTGCCGAACTCCTGGACGAAGTAGGGGTAGCCCCTCGTCTCGGCGACGATCCGGTCCAGCGCCTCGTCCTCCCAAGCGACTCCTTCCTGCTCTGCCGGCTCTACCAGGGCAACTCTGGCATCGTCCTCGCCGAGGCTGTTGATCGTCCGGAAGTCGAACAGACGCTCGGCATAGGACCTGGCCTCGGCGGCAAGCGCCGGCACCGACGGCAAGCCGGCCGCGACAAGCAGAAACGGCAACTGGTTCTGACTGATCTGGTGCAAACCGACGATCAGCGCGCCCAGGTCGTCGCTCTTCAGATACTGAACCTCGTCGAGCGTGACCAGCACGCCGCGGCCTCGCTCCCGGGCGACTTCACCGACTTCGGTGAAGAGACCGGCTAGATCCTCGTCCAGGAGCCCGGAATCCGCCCATCCGGGCACGGAATCGAGGCCGACGGTCAGATCGCTTCCATCCGGGAGGTTCCACCTCATCTGGAACGACTTGAGCACTCCAAGCGCCCGGCGCCCGCGGTCGGCCATATCGCGAGCCGGAGAAAGACGCAGGAGCACCTTGCGAACCAGGTCGGCCATGGCGTTGGGAAGGCTCATGCCACGGCCAGCCTCAAGCGGTCGGCAGACCCAGTCCCGCTCTTGCCCCAACCGGCGGAACTCCTGCAGGAGGACCGTCTTGCCGACCCCGCGAAGCCCGGTCAGGATCGTGCTCCTGGCCGAGCGGCCGAGGCAAAGCCGCTCGATGGCGATACGGACCGCCTCAAGCTCGGCGCCGCGGCCTACAAGGGCAGGCGGAGGGCTTCCGGCGCCAGGGCTATAGGGGTTGCGAGTCGGGTCCATCAGTCGATTATAGGAAGTTGCCCAACTTTTAGCGATTGCAGACAAAAGTGAGGCAGACTGCTACAAGTTGTGGGGTTGCGGGTCACTTATAGGAAGTTGTCCAGCTTTTAGCGATTGCAGACAAAGTGGGACAGACCGCTAAAAGTAGTCCTCCAAGCCAGACTGGAGAGCAACCGCACCGACGCCGGCACCCTCAATCGGCCGGCGGAGCGGGCCGGGGCGTCTGGCCGCCGATCACCTGTTCCGCCACTACTCGGCCGCCGATCAGATGCTCCTGGATCACCCGTTCCAGGACCTCGGGCGTGCAGCCCCAGTACCAGACGCCCTCCGGGTAGACGACCGCGATCGGGCCGGCGTCGCAGATGCGCAGGCAATTCGCCTTCGTCCGCATCACCGCGCCGGACTCGGTGAGGCCCAGTTCGACCAGACGCCGCTTGAGGTAGTCCCAGGACTCGAGCGACACCTCCCGGTCGCAGCACTTCGGCTTCGTCTGGTCGCAGCACAGGAAGATGTGCCGCTGCACGTTGGCGATGCCAATGGCCTCCGCCTTGCGCAGGGCCCGCTCGAGAGCTTCGCGGTCCATGGCGGCGATGATTCCATGACCGGCGGGAAGCACCGGCGATAGTCTGCTCCTCCATGAAGCTCGCGATCGCAATCGCCGGACTTCTCGCAGTCAACCAGACTGCCACCGCCCAGGACTTCGCCGAGCTGCTGGAGATCCGCCGGGTCAAGGAAACACTCGACCTGAGCCAGGTGCCGGAGCCGGACCTGTCCCAGGTACCCGCCGTCGACGCGCAACGGCTCCAGGACTACCGGGCATTGACCGCGAATGGTCTCGACCACGCCGCGGAGCCCATGCAGGCGCAGTTGGCGGCGAACACCTTCGGCGATCTCTGCGCGCGCTACCTGCACTACGAGCTTCACGACGCGGCGGCCGTGTGCCTGGATCAACTTCGGGAACTGGCACCCGCGGACTTCCAGTGGGCCTACTTCAAGCTGCTGCTCCACATCGCGACAGGTGACCTGGAAGCGGCGATCGAGGCTGCCGAGGTGGCCCTCGCCATCCGGCCGGCCGACCCGCCGACACTGATCCGCCTGGCCGAACTCCACGTTGCGGCAGGCGATGTCGACGCCGCCGAAGCCGCCTACGAGGCGGCCCTCGCCGCCTATCCGGAAAGCGCGACGGCTCAGGTCGGGCTGGGCTACATCGCCCTCGAACGGGACGATCCGGCGAAGGCGCTCCAGATCTTCCAGGAAGTCGCCGCGTCGCAGCCCGACGGCAGCGAGGCGAATCACCACGTCGGTCTCGCCCACCGCGCCCTGGGAGACGCCGACCGGGCCGCCGAGGCGTGGCGGCTGAACCAGGACGTCCTGATCCCGATGTACGACCCGCTGCTCGAACGGCTGAGACCGCTCGAAGAGGACGTGACGCTGCCGCTCGACCGCGCAGTGGCCGCCGCCGCGGAAGGCGACCACGAACGGGCGGTCACGCTCTACGAGGAGATCCTCGCTACGAACGAGACGGACGAGGAGGCTCACTTCCGCCTGGCCGGCTCACTGCTCGTTCTGGGCGATTCAGGGCGCGGCGAGCGGCACCTCCGCCGGGCGATCGCGCTCAACCCGGAACACCCCGGGGCGCACTTCGCCCTGGCGATGTTCCTCGCTCGCGAGGGCCGCCGCGCCGAAGGCGCCCGGCACCTCGAACGGGCGGCCGACCTCGTGCCTGGGAACCTCTCCTGGCGCCTGCAACGGGCGCAGATGCGGGCCGCCTCCGGCAACACGGCCGGCGCCCTCGAGGAACTCGAGCAGATCGTCGCTCTGGACCCCGGAATGATCGAGGCGCGACGGATGCTCTCCGCCGTCCTGGTCGGCGCCGGCCGAACGGAAGAAGCCGCCGTCCACTTGCAGGCCCTGGTCGCGCTGGCGCCGGACGATCTGCAGGCGCGGTTCAACCTCGGCCTCATGCTGTTCGAGACCGCCCGCTACGGGGAGGCGCGCCGAGCCCTCGACGACACCCTCGGACGTTTCCCCAGCGACGTCGCCACCCGCCACCTGTTGGCGCGACTACTCGCGGTGAGCCCCGACGACGCGGTGCGCGACGGCGCCCGGGCAGTCGAGCTGGCGCAATCCGTCGTCGACGAGCAACCGGCGCTCGACCATCTGGAAACGATGGCGATGGCGATGGCCGAGGCCGGGCGGTTCGACGACGCCGTCACCTGGCAGCAGCGGGCGCTGGAGGCGGAACGGCAGGCCGCCGGCGGCAACTCGCCGCAGCGGCTCGATCGCCTCGCGCTCTACCAGGCTCGTCAACCTCTGCGGGCGCCCTGACCGTCCAGGGATTGCACCGGCTCGGGTTTCAAGCGCCAGGCGCGCGGTAGGGCACGCTCTTTGCGACCGCGCTGTCGACCTCCTCCGGCGTCATCAGAACGCGCGTCGCCACCTTGATGCCGCCGCCAGCGTTCAGGGTCAGCGAGACCGAGGCCGCGGCCTCGTTGTCCGGAAGGTCGACGATCATGAGCAGGTCGGCGCCACCGAACGCGTAGTAGATGGCCTCCAGCGTGCCGCCCGCGCCCTCCACGGTCTCGCTGAGCGCCTTCCGGCGTCTGCTGCCGCCTTCCTGGATCAGGCCCTGGACGCCGTGGTGAGTGTAGTTCGCCTCGATCAGATACTTCGTCACTTTCACATCTCCTGTTGCTCAACGGCGTGAATCTGGTGAAACCGCTGTACCAAGCTCACCTTCCCATGTTGCCACAGCGCGGGCAGATGTGCTTCCACTATCTTGCCTTCCATTACCGCCTGATTTACGCTTGACGGATGGCCGGAGACGATTCCCCCAAACCCAGGGTCCCCAAACCCAAAGTCGACGTGCCGGCCCGCAACATGGGGCTCTCCGGTTCCGTGCGCAAGGGCAGCGGCTACGGCGACCGCGGCGGCAACGACCTGCTCGACGCCCGGGGGGAACCCAACCCCGGCTACGCCGCGCCGGGCGCGGTCAAGGAGCAACTGCGACGACGACGGTTCCGGACTCCGCCGAAGCGCCGCCGCGGACCGCCCCCGCCCTACGCCGAACTCCACGCCGCGTCGTCCTTCTCCTTCCTGCGCGGCTCGTCGCAGCCCGAGGACCTCGTGGCGCGGGCGGCGGCGCTGGGGCTGCCGGCGGTCGCCCTGCTCGACCGCAACGGCGTCTCCGGCGCGCCGCGCTTCTACAAGGCGGCGCGCGAGGCGGGGATCCGGGCCCTGGTCGGCGCCGAGGCGGTGATCGACCGGCCGCAGGCGTCCGCGGTGTCACGCCAGCGTGAAGAGCGGCCGGCCCTGGACGACCAGGAGACCCGCGTCAACCTGCTCGTGCGAAGCCGGCAGGGCTACCGCAACCTCTGCCGCCTGCTGACCGCCGGCGCGCTCAACCACCCCAAGGGCGAGGCCCGGATCGACTGGACGCTGCTCGGGGAGCACGCGGCAGGCCTCCACTGCCTGGCCGGCGCCGAAACCGATCCGGTCGGACGGGCGCTGGCACGGGAAGGGCTGGAAGCGGCCGGGAAGCAACTCGAACGGCTGCACGCCGTCTTCCCCGGCCGCCTGCACGTGGAACTCTCGCGCCACGGCATCCGTGCCGAGGAGCATCGCAACCAGGCCCTGGTCCGGCTGGCGGAACGGCTCCGCGTACCGGTCGTCGCCACGGGCGGCGTGCGTTACGCCGCGGCCGCCGACAAGCCCCTCCACGACCTGATGACCGCGATCCGCCACCACGTGACGGTCGACGACGCCGGCGCCCGGCTCGCTCGCGAGCGCCAGCGCCGCCTCAGGAGCCCGCAGGAGATGCACCGGCTGTTCGCCGATCTGCCCCGGGCCGTCCATGCCGCGCACGAACTCGCCGAGGAACTCGACTTCACCCTCGCCGACCTCGGCTACCGCTTCCCGGACTACCCGGTGCCCGAAGGCGAGACGCCGATCTCCCATCTCCGCGAACTGACCTGGCAGGGGGCGCGGGAGCGCTTCCGGCCGCTGACCGCCAGGGCCGGGGCGCAGCTCGAGAAGGAGCTCGCGCTGATCGGGAAGCTCGACCTCGCCGGCTACTTCCTGATCGTCTGGGACATCGTCCGCTTCTGCAAGGAGCAGCGGATCCTCGCCCAGGGCCGCGGCTCGGCCGCCAACTCCGCCGTCTGCTACGCCCTGTCGATCACCGCGGTCGATCCGGTGAAGATGGACCTCCTGTTCGAGCGCTTCCTGTCCGAGGAGCGCGGCGAGTGGCCGGACATCGACCTCGACCTGCCGTCCGGAGACCAGCGCGAGAAGGTGATCCAGTACGTTTACGGGCGCTACGGCCGGCACGGCGCGGCGATGACCGCGAACGTGATCACCTACCGCGACCGGATGGCCGCGCGCGAGGCGGCCAAGGCGCTGGGGTGCTCGAAGTCCCAGGTCGACCGCCTGGCCAAGGGCCTCGGCCACTGGCACTACGACCTCTCCCGCGGCGACAGCAAGCAGATGGACGAGGAGCTCACCGAGCTCGGGTTCGACCCCCGCGACCGGCGCATCCAGATCTTCGTCAGCCTGTGGCGGCAGCTCCAGAACCACCCCCGCCACCTGGGCCAGCACTCGGGCGGCATGGTGCTCTGCGCCGGCCGGCTCGACGAGATCGTGCCGCTCGAACCGGCGGCGATGGAGAACCGGGTGATCGTCCAGTGGGACAAGGACGACTGCGCCGACCTGGGGCTGATCAAGGTCGACCTGCTAGGCCTCGGCATGCTGAACGCGTTGGAGGAAGCGGTGCCCCTGATCCGCCGCCACGAGGGCAGGGAGGTCGACCTCGCCCACCTGCCGCCCGACGACCCTGCAACCTACGAGATGATCTGCCGCGCCGACACGGTCGGTGTCTTCCAGATCGAGAGCCGGGCGCAGATGGCGTCCCTGCCGCGCCACAAGCCGTACAGGTTCTACGACCTCGTGATCCAGATCGCGATCATCCGGCCCGGCCCGATCGTCGGCGGCATCGCGCATCCCTTCTTCGAGCGCCGGGTCGGCCGCGAGGAAGTCACCTACCCCCACCCGCTGCTCGAACCGATCCTGCGCCGCACCCTCGGCGTGCCGATCTTCCAGGAGCAGATCCTGAAGGTCGCGATGGTCGCGGCCGGTTTCTCCGGCGGCGAGGCGGAGGACCTGCGGCGGGCGATGGGCTTCAAACGCTCCGTCGAGCGGATGCACGAGATCGAGCAGAGGCTCCGCTCCGGGATGAACGAACGCGGTATCGAGGGCGAAGCCCAGGAACAGATCGTCAAGGCGATCACCTCGTTCGCCCTCTACGGCTTCCCCGAGTCGCACTCGGCAAGTTTCGCCCTGATCGCCTACGCCAGCGCCTGGCTCAAGCGCCACCACCCGACCGCCTTCTTCCTGTCGCTCCTGAACGCCTGGCCGATGGGCTTCTACCACCCGGCGACCCTGGTCCGCGAGGCGCAGCGCGCCGGCAGCGTCGTGCTGCCGATCGACGTGAACGAGTCGGGGGTGAGGTGCCGCTGGCAGGACCGGCCGGCGGATGACGACGAGGCGGAGCGGCCCGGCGAACCGCCCCCGGCGGGTGCGATCCGGCTCGGGCTGCGCTACGTCAAGGGGATGCGGCGGGAGGCGGCGGAACGGATCGAGGCCGAGCAGGCGGTGCGGCGCTTTGCGAGCATCGAGGACCTCGCCGAGCGTTGTCGCCTGCGCCGGGACGAACTCACAGCACTGGCATCGCTTGGCGCGTTGCCTGGGCGCGGCCGGCGCGCCGCGCTCTGGCAGGCGGCCCAGGTCGAAAAGCCGAAGGGTCCCCTGTTCACCGATCTAACGACCGCCACCCCCTCCCCGCTCGACGAGATGACGCCGATGGAAGAAACCGCCGCCGACTTCGCCGTCGCCTCGATCACCACCGGCCCCCACCCGATGGAGTACTACCGCCGGGCGCTCGACCGCCGCCGCGTCGTACCCGCCGCGGCCCTCCCCGACCGGCCCGCCGGACGCCGCGTGCGTACCGCCGGCTCCGTCATCGTCCGCCAGCGCCCCGGCACGGCCCGCGGCCTCCTGTTCCTGACCCTGGAGGACGAAACCGGGATGAGCCAGGCCGTCGTCATGCCGGATCAGCTCAAGAAGCACCGCCGCACGATCGTCTCCTCCTCGGGCCTGATCGTCGAAGGCGTCCTGCAGAAGAAGGACGGCTCGCTATCCGTCAAGGCGGACAGGTTCTGGCCCATCGACCGCCTGGAGCGGATCCCGAGCCACGACTTCCGGTAGAGCTACCGACCTGAACGCAGGGGGATGCCCTGCCGGTACTGCTCAAGCCGGCGGTTCAGCAGATCGAGCAGTTGCTCCCGGTTGGGCGAGTCGTTCCGCGGGCCGCCGACGATCTCGAGCGCCTTCTCTACCGTCCGCGCCGCCGCTTCGAAGTCGCCGGTCTCAGCCTGGGCGGCTGCCAGGGTTTCGAGCAGGGCCGGCTCGGCGCCGCCGGCGACCGCGTTCAGTTCGAGGGCGATCAGGAGAGCGAGCTGGCCGTCACGCCGGCCGGCATCCGGATGGGTCGCCAGCGTCCACGCGATGTCGTTGCCCCGCGCCAGAAGGTTCCGGTCCTCGACGTAAGCACGGCGAAGGTGTTCCGCGCCCTCCGCGGCGGCCGGACCGCTGCGGATCAGGGCCAGTCCGAGTTCGTGGCGGCCGGCCGCGTGGTTCGGGTCGTGGGAGAGCAACGCCCGGTAGTCCTCGATCGCCTGGTCCAGTCGGCCCGCGGCGGCCGCGATCCGGGCCGCTCCGTAGAGCGCCTCCGTGTCCTGCGGCTCGACTGCGAGGATCGCCCGGTAGTGGCCCCAGGCCGCGCCGAGCTCGTCGCTGCGGACTGCCGCTTCGGCCAGGACCCGGTGCGCTTCGACGTGCCGCGGATCGAGGGTCACGACGGCCGCGAACTGCTCCATCGCCTCCCGCAAGCGCTCCGCCTTGCCGAGCAACTGGCCGTAGAGGTAGCGGAGCTCCACGTCCCGCGGGCTCTGCTCGACCGCGCGGCCGAGCTCCCGCACGGCCTCGTCCGTGCGCCCTTCCCCGTCGAGCAACTCGGCAAGGCGCACCCGGGCCGCCACGTCGCCCGGGTCGGCGGCGAGCGCGGCCTCGGCCTGCGCCCGCACCGAGCCGGTGTCGCCGGCATCGAGGAGGGCGTTCTGCCAGGCGGCCCGCGCGGCCGGATCGTCGGGTTCGAGATCGAAGGCGGCACGGGCGTACCGGGCCGCGGCCTCATCGTCCCCGCGCCGGCTTTCAAGAACCGTCAGGCGCTGCAGCGACTTGAACAGCCGGTCCCGCGCCCCCTGTCGCTCGAACGACGCTCCGCCGCCGCCGTCGAGACGCGCCCGCTCCACGTCGACCGAACGCCGCAGCAACGCCACGGACTCCTCCGGAAACTGCTCCTCGTACCAACGCGCATAGCTGGCGAGCGACACCTCGCCCGGCGGGTCGGTGTACCAGCGGCCGGAAAGAGGCGCCGACGCCGCGCGCAGCTCGGCATCCCGCGTGTCCAGCAGTTCGAGGTCCGCCAACAGGTCGGCGGCGGTCACGCCGCCACGGTAGAGCGCGGCGACCCGGCCCTCGCCGTCGATCAGCATGGAGAACGGAAGCGAAAGGGGGAAGCGCCGGTCGAACAGGGATCGCTTGACGATCTCGACCTTGTCCAGGGTCTCCTCGGTCGCCATCCCGTTGAGGAACGGGAAACCGATCTCGTCCATGAACTTCCGGGCCGCCTCTTCGGTCGTCGTCGCGACGTCGCCCATGCCGTCCGTCGACAGCGCCGCGATTCCGAGGCCCGCGGCGCGCAGCGCATCTGCTTCGTTCGCCAGGTCCTGCAACTCGAAGCGGCAGGGAACGCACCAGCTCGCCCAGATGTTGAGGAGCAACGGACTGCCGCGTTCGGCCTGCACGGCGACCACCTCGCCGCCGCCGAACGGACGCAGCGTAAACGCTGGCGCCGGTGGTCGAGGCGCCAGCACGACCCGGGAGCCGGTGCTCGGCGCAGGCGGCTGCTGATCGCTCGGTTTGAGCGCCCTGCCGCGAGTCGGCGCCGGCTCGAGCACGGGCCGACCGCTGCCCTGGACGATCCGGTAGCGGCCGCCGGCCGCAACGTCGGCGAACGTCTCGCTGCCGCCCCCGGGCCAACTGACTCTCACCGGACCCGAGACCTCGCTGTAGCCGAGGCCGAAGTGCAACCAGCGGCTGGACTGCGACAGGAAGCCCTCGCCCGCGCGCACCGAGCGCCGCAAGACGCCGTCCGTCGTCGCCAGCTCTACGCGCGCCCCGACCGCGTCCCGGTTCGTGCCGACGCCGTCTCCCTCCAGATGCAGAGCCACGAAGCGCCGGTCGGCCGGCAACTCGTTCCGCATCAGCCGCAGCCGTGGCGCGGTCCGGTTGCTGATCGCCACATCCAGATCGCCGTCGCCCTCGAGATCGAGGAACGCCAGGCCTCGCCCGTCGTCCGGGAAGTCCAGGCCGCTGACCGCCGACGCGTTGGCGAACGCGCCGCCGGCCCGGCCGGGGTTCAAAAAGACGCAGTTCCGCTCGCTGCCGCTGAAGGACAGCCCTTCGTCCAACCGCTCGTGGAGCGCGCGCAGGGATTCGAGATACGGCTCGAGCGACCGGTCATCCGGGGAACTCGGCGCGCGCGGCACGACCTGCCGCCAGAAGAAGCTTCACAGGTCGTCCGGGAGGGTCTGGGTCAGGTTGCCGTTGGCGACGACCAGATCCTCCCAGCCGTCGTTGTTGATGTCGGCGAAAACGGACGACCAGGACCAGCGGCCCATCGTCACGCCCGCCTCGACGCTGCGATCGAGAAAGACCCCATCGGAAGCACCCGCGAACAGCGAGTTGCCGCGGGCCATCCGCTGCACCTCGGCCAGCGGCCCGGCGCGCTGCCGGTCGCGCTCGAACTTCCGCTGGTAGGTGATCCGGTTGCCGGCGGCCGAGAACATGTTGCCCACGTAGACGTCCATCCGGCCGTCGCGGTTGTAGTCGGCCCAGCTCACGGACATGCCGGACGAGATGTCCTCGACGCCGGCCTCCCCGGCGACGTCGACGAAGCGGCCGCCGTCGTTCCGGTACAGGTTGTTGCGGCCGTAGTCGTTCGCCACGTAGAGATCCGCGTCGCCGTCGCCGTCGACGTCTTCCCAGGACGCGGCCAGGCTGAAGCGGCGGTTGTTCACGTCGAGCCCCGTCTCGGCCGTCGCGTCGACGAACCGGAAATCGCCGTCGTTGCGCAGCAGTACGTTGCGGCCGCCGTTGTTCGCGTCGTGGTACGGCACCGGACTCGCCACGCCGCGCTCGTCGTAGGCCCTGCGGTAGGCGCAGACGTAGAGGTCCAGGTCGCCGTCGCCGTCGTAGTCCGCGGCGGACAACGAGTTGCTGTCCGGGACGTTGCCGGCGACGTGGCGGACCCGGGCGAAGCGGCCGCGGCCGTCGTTCTCGAGCACCAGCACCGCCGGCCGGCTGGACAGCACCAGGTCCGGGTCGCCGTCGTTGTCCAGATCGACGAACAGCCCAGCCAGGGCCCGCTCCAGGAAGTCGACCGCCGCTTCGGCCGAGCGGTCGTCGAAGGCGCCTTCCCGGTTCTGCACGTAGAGCCGGTTCGGCAGACCGCCCTGCTCGGGGAGGAAGATGTCGTCGAGCCCGTCTCCGTTCACGTCGGCTACGGACAGACCCTGCCAGCCGGTCTTGTTGTAGCCCGCCGCCTTGGTGATCCGGTTGAGCCAGGCGTCCGGCGGCTGGAGCAACTGTTCCCGGTAGCTCGGGTTGTGGCCGACGGCGGCCTCGGTGACGTCGACGAAAAGGGAGTCCCGGGGAGTCGAGGTCTCCTCGTAGTCGGCCACGTCGACCCGAAGCAGCAGCGGCTCGCCGGCTGCGTCCGCCGGCAATCTCCAGACGGTCGACCAGACCGCGTTCAACTGCCGGCTGCCACCCGCTCCCGCCACCGACGCCTCGAAGTACGCCATGGTCACAAAGCCAGCGGACCCGGCGTCGACCGAATAGAGCTTGAAGTCCGCCCGCGGCGGCCGGTCGCCGGCCAGCCGCTCGGCGAGAGAGCCGAGAGCGCGCCCGAAACCCTCGGCGCCGCGGTAGGCGGTATCCGCCCCACTCACGCTCCCGCTCTCGACGGCGAAGGCCGTCCCGAGGTAACGCGAGGTCAGTTCGACGGGCACGAACCCCGGCGACTCGAAGGCCTGATCGACGACCGACGCCACGTCGCCGGACGCCACAGCCTCCGCCCTGCCTCCGGCAACCTCCACCAGCCAGGCAGCGACGCGCTCGAGCTGGGCCTCAGCCCGTTCGCTCAGCGCCTCGGTGTCCCAACCGTCGGCCCGCGGATCGACTGCGGCGGCGAAGTCCTCGGGCTCGAAGGCGGGTGTGACTTCCGCCTGCCTGGACTGCGCCAAGGTCGCGGCCGGCAGGACCGCCGCAGTCAGCGCGACGACGACTCGAGAGATCCACACTGCGGACACTCTAACGCTCCTGCTCTTCTATGATCGGTCGGTGAGCCCCAGCTTGAGGACGCCCTTCGGCCTGGGGCAGACGAAGCCACGCCACTACCTGGAAATGGCCAAGGTGGCCTGGCGCAACCGGGACGAGGGCGGGTACGCCTGGCGCATCCTGCGGGACGGGGTCTGCGATGGTTGCGCTCTCGGGACGTCGGGGCTCCGGGACTGGACGCTGGACGGCGTCCATCTCTGCATGGTCCGGCTCGACCTGCTGCGGCTGAACACGATGCCGGCCCTCGACCCGGCCGTACTCGCCGACGCCGAAGCGCTGGCCGCCCGGGGCTCGACGGAACTGCGCGGCCTCGGCCGGCTCGGCTACCCGATGCTCCGACGGGCCGGCGAGCCGGGGTTCAGGCAGATCGGCTGGCCCGAAGCGACCGACATCGCGGCGTCCAGGCTGGCCGAAGTCCGCGAACGAGACCCCACCCGCGCGGCCTTCTTCCTGACTTCGCGCGGCATCCCCAACGAGACGTACTACGTCGCGCAGAAGGCGGCCCGCTTCTTCGGCACGCCCCACGTCGATACGGCGGCGCGCCTATGCCACGCCGCCTCGACGGTGGCGCTGCACCGCGCGTTCGGATACGGCGCGGCGACGAACTCCTACACGGACTGGCTGGACGCGGAACTGATCGTCTTCTTCGGCTCGAACGTGCCGAACAACCAGCCGGTGACCATCAAGTACCTCCACTTCGCGCGCAAGCGGGGCGCCGAGGTCGCGGTGGTCAACCCGTATCGCGAGCCGGGCCTCGATCGCTACTGGGTTCCGTCGGTCCCTTCGAGCGCGGTGTTCGGCACCGACCTGGCGCAGCACTGGTTCGCCGTGGATACCGGTGGCGACCTCGCCTTCCTGAACGGCACGATGAAGGCACTCCTCGACCTTCCCGGCGGCGTCGCGCGCGGTTTCGTCGAGCGCGCCACCGAGGACTTCGCCGCCGTCGAGGCCTCGCTGAGGAGGACCTCCTGGAACGAGCTCGAAGGCGCGAGCGGCGCCTCGCGCGCCGAGATGGAGCGCTTCGCCGGGCTCCTGTGCGCCAGACCGAAGACGATCCTCGTATGGTCCATGGGACTCACCCAGCACCGCCACGGCGTCGACACCGTGCTCGCGATATGCAACCTCGGACTGATGCGCGGCCTCCCGGGCCATCCCGGCGCCGGGCTGGTTCCGATCCGCGGCCACTCCGGCGTTCAGGGCGGGTCCGAGGTCGGCTGTACACCGGTGACCGAAGCGGCGATTCTCGACCGCTGGGCCGAGGCCTGGGGCTTCGAACCGCCGCGCGGTCCCGGACTGGCCGCGACCGGCCAGCTCGAGGCCGCCGCCGACGGCGACATCGACGCGTTCTGGATCCTCGGGGGCAACTTCCTCGACACGACGCCCAACCGGGAACGGATCGAGCGCGCGCTGCACAGGCCCGAGATCCGCATCCACCAGGACATCCTGCTGAACAGCTCGATGCTGGTCGAGCCGAGCGATACCGTGCTGCTGCTGCCGGCGACCACCCGCTACGAGATCTCCGGAGGCGTGACCGAGACGACGACGGAAAGGCGGATCGTCTACTCGCCGCCGATCGGCTACCGCGGTAGCGAAGCCAGACGAGTCGGGGAAAGTCGGCCCGAGTGGGAGGTGCTCTGCGAGGTCGTTTCCAGGGCGCGGCCCGAACCGGCTGCCGCCCTCGACTTCGCGGACACGGCCGAGATCCGGGACGAGATCGCACGCGCCGAGCCCCGCTACTCCGGCATCGAACGCCTGAAACAGAAGGGCGACCAGTTCCAGTGGGGCGGCGCCCGCTTGTTCGAGGACGGGCGATTCGCCACGTCCTCCGGCCGGGCCCGTTTCCACGTCGTGGAGCCACCGGCCGACCGCGCCCTGGAGGACGGCGAGCTCTTCCTCTCCACACGCCGGGGCCGCCAGTTCAACTCGATGGTCCACGAGACGCGGGACGCCCTGACCGGCCTCGACCGCTCCGACCTGCTGATGAACGCGAACGACGGCCGGGATCGGGGAATCGCCGACGGCAACCGCGTCGTCGTCTCGTCACCCGTGTCGCAGATCGAGCTGGTGGCGCGGTTCCAACCGATCAAGGCGGGCAACGTCGAAGCCCACTGGCCGGAGTGCATGGAACTGCTGCCCTGGTCGCTGGACCCCGATTCCGGCGAACCCGAGTACGGCGTCCGCGTGCGGATCGAGCGTGCGGGTGGCTGAATGGCGGCCGACCGCAGCGCCGTGAACCCCACCAGCCTCGCCGCGGCACGCGAGGCTCTGGTCGACCGCGACGAGGATGACGTGCGCCGCGACCTGGTGGCGATCGAGGAGCCGCTGGAGATCCGGGTCGACGGAGAGGCTCTCGTGGTCACCATGCGCAGCCCGGGCGCCGAGGCGGAACTGGCCCTGGGCTACCTCTACGCCGAAGGCTGGATCGAGAGCGCCGCGGACGTAGCCGACGTCACGGTCGGCGCCGCGGCCCACGCCGACGGGCAGTCAGCGACTCCGGGCAGCGACGAGCCGGCCCTCGTCCCCGGCGCGATCGTCGACGTCCTCCTGTCGGCGGAAGGTCGCCGGCGCGGCAGTCAAAGCCGAAACACCGGCGAGCGCGAACGTGCATTCCGTGTGACCAGCGCCTGCGGCGTCTGCGGCAAACCCTCGCTCCAGGACCTGTGGGTGCGGCTGCCCGCGATCCGGCCGCTCGACCTGGCGCCCGACCGCGAACGACGGCTCGTTCGGAAGCTCCCGGCCGAAATGAGGGCTCGGCAGGATCTCTTCGGCGACACCGGGGGCGTCCACGGCGCCGCACTGTTCGAGATCGACCACGGGAACGCCGAACGGCTCTGGCTCTACGAGGACATCGGCCGCCACAACGCGGTCGACAAGGTCGTCGGTCGCGCGCTGCAGGCCGGCCGGCTACCCCTGCACTCGACGATCCTGGCCGTCAGCGGCCGGCTGGGCTTCGAGATCGTCCAGAAGGCGGCGGTCGCAGGCATCCCCACGCTCGCCGCGGTCGGAGCCCCCTCGAGTCTGGCGCTGGACATCGCCCATCTGGCGGGAATCCGGGTGTATGCCTTCGTCGCCGGCGATCGCAGCAACCTCTATCCCCCGGCGCCGGTCGAGGCGCACCTCGTGAGTCCCGCCGATTGACGACTTCGACGCGCGGGCATAGGTTGACCCCGGTCCCTGTTGATCTCTACGGAGAGAGCCCGACGATGACGAGGAGTCTGAAGTGACGACCGCCGCAAGCGCGTCCACGGAGCAGGACACAGCTCCGAAGCTGACCTTCTTCGACCATGTCAACGCCGCCTTCGACGAAGCGGCAAGGCACACGGACCACGACCCCACCCTCCTGGAGCAGGTGAAATGGGTCAACTCGGTCTACCGGATGAGTTTTCCGCTCCGGCGGGACGACGGCTCGATCGAGGTCATCCACGCCTGGCGCGCGGAACACAGCCACCATCGACTGCCCACCAAGGGCGGCATCCGATACGCGATGAACGTCAACGAGGACGAAGTCATGGCGCTGTCGGCGCTGATGACCTACAAGTGCGCCCTGGTGGACGTTCCTTTCGGCGGCGCCAAGGGCGGAGTCCGCATCGATCGGCGCAAGTACTCCGAAGGCGAACTGGAGCGCCTCACCCGTCGTTACACCGCCGAACTCCAGCGCAAGTCCTTCATCGGGCCCGGAAAGGACGTCCCGGCGCCTGACTACGGCACCGGCGAGCAGGAGATGGCCTGGATCGCCGACACCTACTCCCAGATCGAACACGGGGAGGTGAACGTCGCCGCCTGCGTCACCGGCAAGCCGGTCGAGCATGGCGGCATCCAGGGCCGCACCCAGGCCACCGGACTCGGCGTCTTCTTCGGCATCCGTGAAGCCTGTTCGTACGAGGACGACATGGCGAAGCTCGGTCTCGAGCCGGGAGTCGCGGGCAAACGGGTCGTGATCCAGGGCCTGGGGAACGTCGGCTACCACGCCGCGAAGTACCTGCAGAGCGCGGGCGCCCGCCTCGTCGGTTTCGCAGAGTACGAAGGAGCGATCGCGAACGCGACTGGACTCGACATCGACGACGTGGTCGAACACCGGCGCAAAACCGGGTCGATCCTGAACTTCCCCGGCGCGTCCAACGTCGAGCCCAGCCGCAAGGCTCTGGAACTCGACTGCGACATCCTCATCCCGGCGGCGCTCGAGAACCAGATCACCCGGGAGAACATCGGCCGCATCTCCTGCCGCATCCTGGCCGAGGCGGCCAACGGGCCGACCACTTCCTACGCCAGCAGGGCCGCGGCCAAGCGCGGCATCTTGGTGGTTCCGGACGTCTACCTGAACGCCGGCGGCGTCACGGTGTCCTACTTCGAGTGGCTCAAGAATCTCTCCCACGTTCGTTTCGGGCGAATGCAGAAGCGATTCGAGGAGAGCGTCCGAAGAGACCTGCTGCACGCGATGAGTTCCGCCACCGGCGCCAGCTTCAGCCGGGACGAGATCCAGGTTCTCGCTCGTGGCGCGGACGAGATCGATCTGGTGAACTCGGGCCTCGAGGAAACGATGGCCACCGCCTACCACCACATGCGCAGGTACCAGAAGAAGCTCGGGCCCGGCGTCGATCTGCGGACCGCCGCGATGGTCGTGGCCATCGACAAGGTGGCCGCCTCGTACCGCACCGCGGGGATCTTCCCCTGACCACCTCGGCGCCGACGCCCCTTGATCTCCTCCGTACTCCTAATCGTCCTCGGGATCGCCGTGCTCTGGGCCGGCGGCGAAGTGCTGGTGCGCTCGGTGACCGGACTGGCGGCCATGTTGCGGGTGAGCCCGACGGTGGTCGGCCTGACGGTAGTGGCCTTCGGCACCTCGGCCCCGGAGCTGGCCGCCGCAATCAGCGCCGCGCTGCGTGATTCGCCCGGGCTCGTCTACGGCAACGTCGTCGGTTCGAACATTGCCAACGTCGGCCTCATCCTCGGCCTGTCGGCCCTGTTCGCCCCCCTTCACAACCACGACGACTCCAGCGAACGACAGGCCGTTCGCCTGGTTCGCCGCGAACTCCCATTCATGCTCGCGACGTCGCTCCTGGTGCTGATCTTCGCCGCGCTGGGACGCCTCGGGCGGCTCGAAGGCGGCGTACTGATCGCACTCATGGCGTTCTTCCTCATCGTGCTGGTGCGCACCGGGGACGCCGAACCGCCGAGCCCCCAGGGCGTGAACGCATTCAGGGCCGTGGCGGGCACCCTGCTGGGACTCACATTCCTGGTCGTGGGCGCCGACCAACTGCTCGTTCCGGCAGCGGTGGATCTCGCGCGCACGGTCGGCGTCAGCGAGCGGGTCATCGGCCTTACCGTCGTGGCCTTCGGAACCAGTGTTCCGGAACTCGCCGCGTGCGTGGTAGCGGCGTATCGCAATCACCACGGCATCGTCTTGGGAAACATCATCGGCTCCAACGTGTTCAACATCCTGCTCGTCCTCCCGGCCGCCGTGCTCATTCGTCCCTTCGCCACCACGTTCGCCACCGAAGGACTGGACGCCGTCGTGATGCTCGCCTTCAGCCTGCTGATGTTCCTCGCCATCTACATGCTGAGACACGGCCGCAGCATCGGAAGGCCCTGGGGCCTTCTGCTGGTGGCCGCCTACGGGGTCTATATCGTTCGAGTCGCGTCCACGTCATGAACCCTCGCCAACCCACGGCAAGCGGCGCGATGCCCTTCGCCGACCGTCACATCGGGCCGCGTCGCTCCGAGATCGAGGTGATGCTCGAAGCGCTCGGTCTACCTGCCCTCGACTCCCTCGTGGATCAGGCCGTGCCGGCGGCAATCCGCAGCGACGGACCCACCGGCGGCCTCGAACTGCCGCCTGCCGCCTCCGAGGCGGAGGCGCTCGTCGAGCTCGACGAGATCGCAAGCAGCAACGAAGTCCTCCGCAGTTTCATCGGCATGGGGTACCACGGCTGCGTCACTCCACCGGTGATTCAGCGCAACGTTCTCGAGAACCCCGGCTGGTACACGGCCTACACGCCCTACCAACCCGAGATCTCGCAGGGTCGGTTGGAGGCGTTGCTCAACTTCCAGACCATGATCGCCAACCTGACCGGTCTCCCGATCGCGAACGCCTCCCTGCTCGATGAGCCGACGGCCGCCGCGGAGGCCATGGCGCTGTGCTGGGCGGACAGGAGGCGTCAGGGTCGGTTCTTCGTGTCGAGCGGCTGCCATCCGCAGACGATCGAGGTAGTCCGCACCCGCGCCGAGCCACTCGGCATAGAGGTCGAGGTCGGTGATCACGAACAGCTCGACGCGACAGGGGTCTTCGGCGCCCTGGTGCAGCAACCGGCCACCGACGGCGCCGTACACGACTACCGCGACTTCGCGGAGCGGGTGCGGGAGGCCGGAGGCCTTGTGATCGCCGCCGCCGATCCACTCGCACTCTGCCTGCTCGAAGCGCCAGGCGACTGGGGGGCCGACGTCGCGGTCGGCAGCACGCAGCGCTTCGGCGTGCCGATGGGATTCGGCGGGCCGCACGCCGCCTACATCGCGGTCCGCGACCGGTTGAAGAGGCGCCTCCCCGGCCGCCTGGTCGGCGTGACCCACGACGACCGACACAGGCCCGCACTGCGTCTCGCGCTGCAGACGCGGGAGCAGCACATCCGGCGGGACCGCGCGACGAGCAACATCTGCACCGCCCAGGTACTGCCCGCGGTGATCGCGAGCTTCTACGCGGTGTACCACGGTCCGAAGGGCCTGGAGGCCATCGCCGCGGCGGTGCACCGCCGCGCCTGCCGGCTTGCCGAACGTCTCCACGCACTCGGCTTCGACCTCAGGGCGGGCCGCTTCTTCGACACGGTCACGGTGGACGTCGACGGCCGCGAAGAGGAGAGCCGCGTGCTCGCCGCCGCGGTCCGCCGCAAGCTGAATCTGCGCGGATGGGGATCAGGCGCAATCTCTGTCGCCTGCGACGAGACGACGACCGACTACGACATCGAGTCGGTGCTCGCCGCCTTCGCCGAAGTCCGGATGTCGGCCGGACCGGTTCCAGCCAGCTCGCCGAAACCGCTGCCTGAATCACTGCGCCGAAGCGCGCCCTGCCTCGAACACCCCGTCTTCAGCAGCTACCGGTCGGAGACCGAGCTGCTCCGCTACCTCCACCGGCTGGAGGCGCGGGACCTGTCGCTCACCACCTCGATGATCCCGCTCGGGTCCTGCACGATGAAGCTGAACGGAACGGCGGAGATGATGCCCATCACCTGGCGCGGCTTCGCCCACATGCACCCCTACGCACCGGCGGGGCAGACGGCCGGCTACCGGCGCCTGTGCGCCGATCTCGAGACCTGGCTGGCGAGGATCACGGGTTTCTCCGCGGTCTCGTTGCAACCGAACGCCGGTTCCCAGGGCGAGTACGCGGGCCTGCTGGCCATCCGCAGCTACCACCAGAGCCGCGGCGAGGGCGCGCGCGACGTCTGCCTGATCCCCACCTCGGCACACGGCACGAACCCGGCGAGCGCGGTCCTTGCCGGCCTGAAGGTCGCACCAGTCAGGTGCGACGACGAAGGGAACATCGACCTCGAGGACCTGAAGATCCAGGCCGATGCCCACAGCGACGACCTGGCCGCCCTGATGGTCACCTACCCGTCGACCCACGGCGTGTTCGAGGAGGCTATCCGCGAGATCTGCGCCATCGTCCACGACCACGGCGGACAGATCTACCTGGACGGCGCGAACATGAACGCCCAGGTCGGCGTCTGCCGGCCCGGCGACTACGGCGCCGACGTCTGTCACCTGAACCTCCACAAGACGTTCTGCATCCCGCATGGCGGCGGTGGTCCGGGGATGGGACCGATCGCCGTCGCCAGCCACCTGGTGCCGTTCCTGCCGCGCCACCCGCTTGCCGCCGCCGGCCGCTCGGACAGCACGGGAACCCAGGGCGGCGGCACGGTCGGCGCGGTCAGTGCGGCGCCGGTGGGCAGCGCTTCGATTCTCCCGATCTCCTGGGCCTACATCCGCATGATGGGCGCTTCCGGCCTGCGCCGTGCCACCGAGGCCGCGATCCTGAACGCGAACTACATCGCGCACCGGCTCGAAGCGCACTATCCCGTTCTCTACCGCGGGAGCAAGGGCCTCGTCGCCCACGAGTGCATCCTCGACCTGCGCGGCTTCAAGGCTGCCGGTGTCGAAGTCGACGACGTGGCGAAGCGGCTGATCGACTACGGCTTCCACGCACCCACCATGTCGTTCCCGGTCGCCGGGACGCTGATGGTCGAGCCCACCGAGAGCGAGTCCAAGGCCGAACTCGACCGTTTCTGCGAGGCGATGATCGCGATCCGCGCCGAAATCGCCGCGGTGGAACGAGGCGACGTGGAGATCGCGGAGAGCCCCCTCCGCGGCGCGCCCCACACCGCCGCCGCCATCAGCGCCGACGACTGGGAGCGCACCTACTCCCGACGGCAGGCCGCTTTTCCCGCCCCCTGGAACGACGACCACAAGTACTGGCCCCCGGTCGGCCGCATAGACAACGTCCACGGCGACCGCCACCTGGTCTGCACCTGCATCGGCATGGAACCGTTCGAGGCGATCGGCGCCCGGGGCGCCTTCGCCCGCTGACGCGCTATTTCGTCAGCCCGAACTCGACCGCGTCGGAGAGGGCTTCCCAGCTCGCCTCAATTATGTTGGTCCCCGCCCCGACCGTGGTCCACCGCTCGCCGCCGGCTACGAAGTCCACGAGCACCCGGGTGATCGCGGCCGTTCCCTGAGCGCTATCCAGGATGCGGACCTTGTAGTCGGCCAGCCGCATCTCGACCAGTTGCGGGTAGTGCGGCTCGAGCGCCTTCCGCAGAGCGTGGGCAAGGGCGTTGACCGGGCCGTTGCCTTCCGAAGCCGTATGCGCGATCGTGCCGTCCGGCACCTCGACCTTGACCGTCGCCTCGGCGACCAGACCGCGGCCGTCGCGGTGTTCGACAACCGCAAGAAAATCGATCAGGCGGAACGGTGCTTCGTAGCCAGGTTCCGCCCGCCGCAGCATGAGTTCGACGGAGGCTTCGGCCGCCTCGAAACTGTAGCCGCGATTCTCGAGTTCCTTGACCTGGTGCAACACCTCGCGTGCGTACGGCGTGCCCTTGCCGACGCCGGTGCTCTCCGCCAGGTGGACGATGTTGCCGCGCCCGGAGAGCTCGGAGACCACGGTACGCATCTCGTTGCCGACCACCTCCGGCTCGAGGTGCTGGTAGCTGGTCGGTTCCTTGAGCATCGCCGCGACGTGGATGCCGCCCTTGTGGGCGAAGGCGCTCCGCCCCACGTAGGGCAGGTGATCGTCATGCGTGATGTTCGCCACTTCCGCGACGTAGCGGGAGAGCGCGGTCAACTCACGCAGGCTCTCGTCCGGGACGCACGAGAAGCCCATCTTGCACTGCAGGTCCGGCACGATCGTGACCAGGTTCGCGTTCGCCACCCGCTCCCCGTAGCCGTTGATCGTGCCCTGGACCATGACCGCGCCGGCCCGCACGGCCGCCAGGGAGTTGGCGACGCCACAGCCGCCGTCATCGTGCGTGTGAATGCCGATCCGGACCTCCGGACCGAGTTCCGCCCGCGCCGCGTCGATCCCCGCCTCGATCTGCCACGGCAGGGTCCCCCCGTTCGTGTCACAGAGCACGACGTAGTCCGCGCCCGCCCCAGCCGCCGCCCGCAGCGTGCCAAGGGCGCACTCCGGGTTGCCGGCCAGGCCATCGAAGAAGTGCTCCGCGTCGTAGATCACCTCGCGGCCGCGGTCCTTCAGATAGGCGACCGTGTCGCCGATCATCGCCTCGTTCTCCGCGGCGTCCGTCTCGAGCACCTTCTCGATGTGCAGATCCCAGCTCTTGCCGACCAACGTGACGGTGGGCGTCCCGGCGGCGATCAACGCCTGGACGTTGGCGTCGTGAGCGCAGGCACTGTGCTTGCGCCGCGTGGCGCCGAACGCACAGATCCTCGCCTGCTCCAGCTCAACATCCCGGATGGCGTCGAAGAAGTCGGCGTCCTTGGGATTCGATCCCGGCCAGCCGCACTCGATGTAGGGGATCCCGAAGGCGTCCAGGCGCCGCGCGATCGCCACCTTGTCGGCCAGCGACAGCGAGATGTTCTCGCGCTGCGTGCCGTCGCGCAGCGTCGTGTCGTAGAGCTCGATCCTGGACGTCGTCAAGGCGTCATCCTCACACCATTTGGGGCGAAGCATCTTCCAGCCCCGGTCCCTGCAGCAGTTCGATCAGTTCCTCACGCGAGAAGATCTTGTTCAGGCGTGGATCGTCCTCCTGCACCACGCTCTCCATCAGGCGGCGCTTGCGGTCGATGATCGCCGCGATCCGCTCTTCCAACGTCTCCTCGGTGATCAGCTTGAACACGTGCACGACCCGCTTCTGTCCGATCCGGTAGAGGCGGTCCGTCGCCTGGTCCTCCCGGGCGGCGTTCCACCAGCGGTCGTAGTGGATCACGACCGAACCGCCGACCAGATCGATCCCCGTGCCCCCGGCCTTCAGACTGCCCAGGAACACCCGGCAGTCGTCGTCGTTGTTGAACCGGTCGACGACCTTGCCGCGTTCGCGGGTCGAACCCGTCAAGGTGACGTAGTCGATGCCGAGCTTCGTCAGGTGGCGCTCCAGGATCGCGATCATGCCCAGGTACTGCGTGAAGACGACGACCTTCTGCCCGCTGTCGAAGCTCTCCTCCAGCAGCTCCTTGCACAGGTCCCACTTCCCCGACTCATAGTTCTCGTAGCGGTCGACGTCGCCTACCGCCAAGGCGGGATGATCGCAGATCTGCTTCAGCATGTTCAGCAACGCGAAGATGTGGATGTAGGGCAGGGAGCCCCTTTCGCTCCGCAGCGTCTTCATCAGCGCCGCGCCCTTCGTTTCGATCGTCTGCCGGTACATGCCGAACTGCTCTTCGCTCAGCCGGCAGGTTCGGACATCCTCGATCTTCTCCGGCAGTTCGTCCAGCACCGCGGTCTTCACCCGGCGCAGAACGAAGGGTGCGGTCAGACGCCGCAGGTTGACCGCGTACCACGAGTCCGCGTCGAGTTCGTTCGGGCCCACGAAGTCGACGTAGCTGTCGTCTCCGCCCAGATAGCCGGGCAGCACGAGATCGAAGAGTCCCTTCAGTTCGGTCAGCGAGTTCTCGATCGGCGTCCCGGTCAGCCCGAGCTTCATACGCGCCTTGAGCGCGACCGCGGCCCGGTAGCCCTGCGTGCTGCGGTTCTTGATCTGCTGGACCTCGTCGAACACGATCAGGGCCCAGAGTCGCTCGCCGAAGCGCTCCACATCGTTGCGCATCACACCGTACGAAGTGAGCACGACATCGCCCTGGGAGAGCGACTCGTCCAGATCGCGGTGAGGCCCGTGGTAGTAGACCGGGCGCAATCCCGGAGCGTACTCGCGCAGCTTGTTCCGCCAGTGACTGATCACGGTGCGCGGGCAGACGACCAGGATCGGCAGGTCGATGTTCAACTGATCGCGCAGAATGACCATAAGCGCCATCGCCTGGTGGGTCTTCCCCAGCCCCATGTCGTCGCACAGCAAACCGGCCAGGCCGTTCTCGTACAGGAACTTGAGCCACTCGACGCCCAGCTTCTGGTACGGCCGCAGAATGCTCCGCAACCCTTCCGGCTCGACCAGCGGATCAGCCGGCCTCAAAGCCAGAAAGCGGCGCAGGAAATCCGTGCGGTCTCCTTCGCCCTCGACCCGGATCGGCGCCGCGCTCGAGGCCTGAAGCCGCAGTAACTCAGCCGACGAGAGGCGCACGCTCCCCGCGCCGCCATTGCCGGTGCCGCCGTTGCCCGCCGAGCTCGACCGCCCGGCACTCGCGCGACGACCGGGCAACGAGCCCAGACTACGGAGCGCGGGCGCGTTCAGATCGATCCAGCCGGAGGGCGTCTCGAGATACGGCTGACCCGCCCGCTTCGCCTCGAGCAGTTCGTTCAGCCCCACGTTGCCACTGCCGAAGCCGTAACGGATCGAAAGCAGGTCGTCTTCCTCGTCCTCGCCCTCGGGAGCAATCTCGATGTAGTCGAACTCGGTCAGAATGCCGAGGCTGGCCAGAGGGTTCTCGGCCAGGGTCGGCGCCGGTTCCAGGATCGGCGGCCTGGAGCGAAACGTGTCGATGGCCGCGGCCTCGAGATCAAGACACCTGGGCTCGCGCCAGCGCCCCTCGGTTCGTTGCGACCGCCGCACGAGAATCCCCAGCTCTTCGAGGAACACGAGATCGCCGTACCGGAAGCGCTCGCGATCGGGTCCGTCGAGTATCTCCTCGCCCTCCGCGGCAAGGCGCAGGACATCGAGTTTCCGCTGCTCCTCGATTCTGGTGTCGGGACCAACGTAGAAGAGGTCCGCGGCAGAAAGCGGCGTGACCGAGTCCTGCCCCGTGTCCGCCAGCAGCGCGAGCGCGTCGGCGACCCGCTTCCGCGGCACCGCGATCTGAAAGCGAACGGAGGCATCGGACTGGACCCGGACCTTCAGGAACAGACTGCCACTACGAAGGTCGATCGCGGGCTCAAGCCGGATCCGGGACTCCACGAGTTCCTCGATGCCGGGCCCGCCGCCGGGAATGTCGCCGTACTCCCGAAGCGCGTGGTAGGCGACGCGGCACCAGAGACTCCGCTCGAAGAACTGCCGGTTCGTCTGCATTCCGGCCTTGTTCAGGTGTTGCTCCTCGGGCGTGCGCATGAAGGTCGAGAGACGCTCCAGGAGACCCGAACGATCCGCAACCGAGGTGCCCGAGGAGAGTTTCCCGATCCGCTCGAGGAAGCGGACAACCGATGGCGACTGCTCCATGTAGCGGAGCACTTCCACCCCACCCGGGGAAAACAGTCGAATCGGCTCGCCCGGCCGCTCCTGCAGAACGCTGCAGTCCAGCGCGGAAGGAAGGTTGTCCTCGAAGAGTGTCTGAGCGAGCCGGAACCAGCCACTGCGTGTGAACAGATCAAACCAACTGCCACCGAGTGCGCGGTGGAACTCGCGGATCTGGCCCTCGAGCTGCTTCAAATGGCGGCAGCCGCTGCGCCGGCCCGCCGAACAACTGCAAAAGGTGAGCGGCCGCTTCGACCCCGCCACGTTGGCGAGATGAACGGCCGACCCGGGCTCCGGATCATGCGGATCCGGCAAGAGCCCGATGCCGGTGCGGTGGAATTCGAGGCGAGGAAACAGCTTCACGACATCGTCGCCCAAGGACTTTCGGACACCGGGCTTCGGGGCAAGGCGCGAACGCTCGCAGGAACGGGGCTCGAGCAGTGCAAGGGCCGATCCGCTACGCTGAGCGCGTAAACGCTCGATCCTATCCCCGTTTCGGGCGACCGTGGGGTCTCTTCCGGCGCGAAACGCGCACCAGGCCGAACCCCCGGTGCCGAAGATGCCTGAAGAAGCCAAGGTCAGCCCGTTCCGCCCGACCCGCCGGGAAGCGCTCGCGGGCGCAGTCGGCGTCTTCGGGCTCGGCCTGCATTCGCTCTCCGGGAACGCCCAAACGACCGCCCTCGAGGACCGTCCCGGTCCGCGCCTGGCGGAACTCGACGCCATGCTGGCCGAGCAGGTCGAGGACGGGTTCGCCGGCAGCGTAGTGGTAGCTCAAGGCGACGAAGTCCTGCACCTGGCCGGCTACGGTCTGGCGGACCGGGAGTCCGGCGCACCCTTCGAGCCCGGCACCGTCTCGACCATCGGCTCCCTGACCAAGCAGTTCACCGGCGCGTCGATTCTCAAGCTCCAGGAGCACGGTCGGTTGAGCGTTGACGATCCGACCGGCCGGTTCTTCGCCGACGCGCCAGCCGACAAGAGCGACATCACGATCCACCAGCTCCTGACCCACACGGCCGGCCTGCCGCCGGCGCTCGGGTCCGACGAGGAGTACGTCGGCCGCGAGGACTACCTCGCCGCGGTCTGGCAAACCGAGTTGCGAAGCCGGCCCGGGGACCGCCACGAGTACTCCAACGTCGGCTACTCGCTCCTCGCCGCGATCGTCGAGCTACGCTCCGGCATGAGCTACGAGGGTTTTCTGCGGCGGGAGTTCCTCGAGCCGCTCGCCATGCGACACACCGGCTATCGCCTGGCCGACTGGTCGGGAGCGCCTGTCGCGGCCGGCTACCGGGGCGACCGACACTTCGGTCGCGTCATCGACAAGCAGACCCACCAGGACGGCTTCTCCTGGCACCTCGTCGGCAACGGAGGCATCCACTCCACCGTCGGCGACATGGCGCGCTGGGTGCGGGCCCTGCGCCGCGGCGAAGCCCTCTCCAGCGAGTCAACCGCCGCCCTGTTCGGCGAACACGCGGACGAGGGCAGCGGCGACTCCTACTACGGCTACGGCTGGGTCACCTTCCATCTCCCGAACGGCGAGCGGATGATCGGCCACAACGGCGGCAACGGCTTCTTCTTCGCCGACCTGAACTTCTTCCCGCAACGCCGTGACCTGCTGTACTGCGTGCTGATGAACGACGCGCGTCACGAGGGGGTCAGCGGGCGAATCCGCCGTTTGCTGCAGGAACTGGTGGGCGAAGCAGGCTAGGCAGCGCCGAACCGAGAAAGCGAGGCTCCGACATGGGCAACGGCACCCGGAACAGGACGAGCAGTCGGCGCGACTGCATCAGGACGATCGCCGCGGCCGGCGGGGCCGCGGCTCTGGCCAGCTGCACACCAGGCACGGAAGGTGCGGTGGGCGCATCCGACGACCAGACACCGGCTGAAGCGAAAGCGCGACACTTCCCGGAGGGCTATCCGCCCTACGCCTCGGCGGACGCCACGGAGACCGCCTTCGCGGAACATGTGTCCCCTGGCAACGTCGGCGTCATGAGAGCGTTCGGCACCGAACTCCACTTCGGCCAGCGCGAGGGTGCCCGCGTTCAGGACGCCTTCACCGGCAAGTGGTACTGGGATTGCCACCGCAACGGCACGCTCTACAACCTCGGCCACCGCAACCCGGACATCATCGCGGCCGTCAAGGAGGCGCTGCACCAGCTCGAGATCGGGAACCTGCTGCTCGTTTCCGGCTACAAGGCGAAGGCCGCCGAGAAGCTGATCGCCAGTACCGATGGAGCGCTCACCGGCGTCACCTACACGGCCAGCGGCGCCGAGTCCACGGAGGTCGCGATCCGCGCCGCCCGAGGGATGACACGGCGCACGAAGCTGGTCTCGGTCGAGGCCTCCTACCATGGCCACACGTGCTTCGCGCTCGCCGCCGGCGACAGCGCGGACAACCACGAGCGCTATCTGCTCGACTTCGACGACTTCGTCTTCGTGCCGTACAACGATGTGGATGCGATGGCCGATGCCGTCGACGATGAGACGGCGGCTGTGCTCATCGAGTCCTCACCGGCCCAAGCGGGGTTCCCGGTGCCCGACCCCGGCTACTTCCAGGCCGTCATGGACATCTGCCGGAAGCACGGCGCAAGACTGATCATCGACGAAGTCCAGACGGGGCTGGGCGCGACCGGCAAGTTCTGGCTCTGGCAACACCACGCCATCGTCCCGGACATCGTGACGACCGCGAAGGGCCTCGGCGGCGGCATCCTGGCGAACGCGGCCGTACTTCTCGCACCCGAAGTCAAGGAGTGGTTCTTCGACACCGCGATACCCCACTCCTCGACCTTCGGCGGCAACGAACTGGGATGCGTGGCAACCGCCAGGGTCTGCGACCTGACCATGGCGCCCGGCTTCCTGGAGCACGTGAACGCGCTGGCGGAGCAGTTCGCGGAAGGACTGCGCGGCGGTCCCTACCAGGTGAACCAGCACGGACTCTGCATGGGCATCCTCTCCGAGGAGATGGGCAAGATGGAGATGACGGCCAGCCTGTTCGAGGCCGGCATCTTCACCGTGCCCGCCTGGTACACGGACGGCGGAGTGGAGTTCCGGCCCATCCTGACACTGACCGAGAACGAGGCGGACGAGATCATCGGCATCTTCCGGGACACCGTCGGTTAGAGCGCTACCTCGACCGCGCTGCGTATGCGGTCCACTTGACAGCCGCTCCTCTCCTCTCCTACGCTCCCCCGCACGGTCTGCCACCGGCAGAGCGTCAACAGACCCTTACCCAGCAGGACACTCGAACCGGCCATGACGCGCTTGGCACCAGGATGGCGTCGGAGAAGTGCGCGGACGCCCCTTCGCGGCGTTCGGCCCCTGGCTGCCGTCCGCGCGCTGCCGCGATCGATCGCCGACCTCCGGGTTCCCGCCGGCCTCCTGCTCCTGATTCTGGTTCTGGTCCTTGTCATCCAGGGGGCTAACTAGGCGCACAAACCGGAACCTGAAGCGATCTAGAGCCCCCAGCACCGCCTGGGGGCTTTTTTGGTTCGGCACCCGCAGAATGACCATGAAACACCACCATCTCCCCTTCGGCCGCAATCGGAGAACGCCGCATGCCCATCGAACGATCTGAGTGGATCTGGATCGACGACCAGTGGACGCCCTGGGATAAGGCGACCGTCCACCTCACCACCCACGGCCTGCACTACGGTTCGTCGGTCTTCGAGGGAATTCGCGCGTACGACACCGGCGACGCGACGGCGATCTTTCGCCTGGGCCCGCATATCCGGCGCCTGTTCGACAGTTGCCGGATCATGCGCATGGATCCCGGCTACACACAGGACCAGGTCGAGGAGCTGTGCATCGAGTCCGTCGCCCGCAACCGCCTCGAGTCCTGCTACATCCGGCCGTTGATCTACCGGAGCAACGAGGAAATGGGCCTCAATCCAACGGACTGCAGCTCCAAGCTCGCCATCTACGCAGTCCGGTGGGGGCGCTATCTCGGCGAGGAGGCAATCGAACAGGGTGTCGACGCCGCGGTCAGTTCGTGGCGCCGCTTCAACTCGAACACGGCGGTGCCGCTTGGCAAGATCAGCGGGCAGTACGTGACGAACCAGTTCGTTTCCATCGAGGCGCGCCAGCACGGCTACGCCGAGGGAATCATGCTCGACGATCGCGGCCTGGTCTGCGAAGGCGCGGGAGAGAACCTGTTCCTGATCCGTGACGGCGTGATCTACACACCGCCCCTCTACAACTCGATCCTGGGCGGCATCACCAGGGACTCGGTGATCACGATCGCCCGTGACCTGAAGTACGACGTGCGCTTCCAGCCGATCGCGCGCGAAGAGCTGTACCTGGCCGACGAACTGTTCATGACCGGAACTGCCGCGGAGGTCAGCCCGGTCCGCTCCGTGGACCGCATCCCGATCGGCTGCGGCAGCCGCGGCGAGATCACGCACCACTTGCAGGAGGAGTTCTTCGGCCTCGTCGAGGGTCGACTCCCCGATCGACACGACTGGCTCACTCCCGTACCCCAACTGGCGGTGGCGACGCCCGCTGCCGGGGCCTGACAGAGGAGGCCGAGATGACCGACGACAACGCAGTAGTGGACGGAGCGAACGAAGAGGCGGGCATGAGCACCGACGCTGTCGTGCTGACCGGCGCCGAGATCGTGTGCGAGTGCCTGCTGCGCGAGGGCGTCGACATCGTCTTCGGCTATCCCGGCGGGGCCATCCTGCCCACCTACGACGCCCTGACCAAGTATCCCCAGCTTCACCATGTGCTGACCCGGCACGAACAGGGCGCGTCCCACATGGCGGACGGCTACGCCCGCGCCACCGGCAAGGTCGGTGTCGCCATGGCGACGAGCGGTCCCGGCGCCACGAACCTCGTGACCGGCATCGCCACGGCGATGATGGATTCCTCCCCGATCGTCTGCATCACCGGCCAGGTGCCCACAGGCGCCATCGGCACCGACGCCTTCCAGGAAACCGACGTCACCGGCATCACGCTCCCCATCACGAAGCACAACTACCTGGTCACCAGCATCGACGAACTGGCCGAGGACATCCGCGAGGCGTTCCACATCGCACGAACCGGTCGGCCTGGGCCTGTGCTCGTCGACATCCCTAAGGACATCCAGATTCAGACCACCGAGTTCGTCTACCCCACGGAACCGGTCACGCTGCCCGGCTACCGGCCGCCGCGAAGAGGACGAGCCGACCAGATCGACGCCGCCCTGGAGTTGATCCGCGAGTCGCGGCGACCCATCATCCTGGCGGGCCACGGCATCTCCATGGCCGGCGCCAATCGCGAACTGGCCGAGTTGTGCGAACGCGCGCAGATCCCCGTCGCGCTCACCCTGCTTGGAAAGGGCGCCATCTCCGAGCGCCACCCGATGTGCGTCGGGATGATGGGCATGCACGGCGGTGCGGAAGTGAACCACGCCATCCAGCAGGCCGACCTGCTCATCGCCCTGGGCATGCGTTTCGACGACCGGGTCACGGGGAACCTGGCCACGTACGCCAAGGGCTCACGCAAGATCCACGTCGACATCGATCCCTCGGAGATCAACAAGAACGTGAGGGTCGACGTCGGCATCGTCGGCGACCTCCGCGAAGTGCTGCGGCAGCTAATGGACCGCGTCGAGCGCAGGCCGGACGACGCCTGGTTCGACCGCATCGCCGAATGGCGTGCCGACTCCGAGTTGCGGGAGATCGTGCGTCCCGCCGACGCGCCCCAGCATCCGGCCGTGCCCGAGGGCAAGCTGCTCGGCGCTCAGGTCATTCGCGATCTGTTCGAGTTGACGGACGGCGACGCGGTCACCGTGACCGATGTCGGCCAGCATCAGATGTGGGAGGCCCAGTACTACGAGCACGAGCGGCCCCACAGCCTGATCACCAGCGGCGGTCTCGGCACGATGGGCTTCGGCCTGCCGGCGGCGATCGGCGCCAAGATGGCCCGCCCCGACCAGGAAGTGTGGGCGATCGTCGGCGACGGCGGCTTCCAGATGACTTCGATGGAACTCGCCACCGCGGTCCAGGAGCGGGTCAACGTGAACATCGCCGTGATCAACAACGGTTTCCTCGGCATGGTGCGCCAGTGGCAGGAGTTCTTCTACGAGGAGCGCTACAACCAGACGCCCATGGTCAACCCGGACTTCTGCAAGCTGGCGGAGGCCTACGGGATCCCCGCGATCCGGGTCACCGAGCGCGGTCAGATCGAGGAGGCCGTGGAAGAAACCCGGGCCCAGACGGCCGGCCCCATCCTGGTCGAGTTCGTGGTCGAAAAGGAGGAGATCGTCTTCCCCATGGTTCCGGCCGGCGCCGACCTCGACGACATGATCCGTCGCCCCACCCCCGAAGAGTTCGAGCGGAAGCGCCGCGAGCGCGCGGCGGCGGAAGCGCCCGGTGAGGCGGAGCCGGAACCGGAGGCTCCCGCGCCGGCGGCCGCCGCGGGCACTCGGTTCGGAGTCTGAGGACGCCCGGGAAATGGCCAAGCACATCCTTGCGGCGCTGGTCGAGAACCGCCCGGGGGTCCTGGCGAGGGTCTCCAACCTGTTCCGCCGCCGCAGCTTCAACATCGACAGCCTGTCCGTCGGGCGCACGCAGCGCGAGAACCTGTCGCGCATGACGATCGTCATGGAGTCGGACGCCGCGGAAGCGGACCGCCTCGTCAAGAACCTCTACAAGCTCATCGACGTCGTTCATGTCGACCACCTGCACAGTCAGCCCTCCGTAGCCCGGGACATGGCCCTGGTCAAGGTCAAGGCCTCGTCGGAGAATCGCCGCGAGGTGATCCAGCTCTGCGACATCTTTCGGGCCCGCATCATCGACGTGGCGGCGGAGTCCCTGGTCGTCGAGATCACCGGTGAGGAAGAGAAGCTCGGGCACTTCACCGAACTCGTGCGGCCGTTCGGCATCGTCGAGATGGTCCGCACGGGCATCATCGCGATGGGCCGCGGCAGCCACACGCTGAAGGACGAGGGGTACAAACCGAACCGCGGCCGCTCCTCGAGCCGGCGCAGCGTGCTCTGACGGCGCCGCGACCCCGCCGCCGCATCTACCGATCGACCGACGAACCAACCACACCACCCGACGAGGACTCAATCCTGATGGCAAAGCTCTACTACGACGACGACGCGGATCTCTCCCGGCTCGAAGGCCGCACCGTCGCGATCATCGGCTACGGCAGCCAGGGCCACGCCCATGCCCTGAACCTCCGCGACAGCGGGGTCGATGTCGTCGTCGGCCTGCGGGGCGGAAGCGGCAGTCAGGCCAAGGCGGAAGCCGACGGCCTCGAGGTCCTCGGCAACGCGGAAGCCGCCGCCAGGAGTCAGATGATCATGATCCTGGCCCCCGACACCGTTCAGGCCGAGCTCTACGAGCAGGACATCGCGCCGAACCTCGAGGCGGGCGACACGCTGATGTTCGCGCACGGATTCAACGTCCGCTACGGCGAGATCGACGCACCGGAGAAGGTCAACGTGTCCCTGGTCGCACCGAAGGCGCCGGGACATCGGGTGCGGGAGGTGTTCACGGAAGGCGCCGGCACGCCGGGCCTGGTCGCGGTCGAGAACGACGCCACCGGCGGCGCCCTGGACGATGCCCTCGCCTACGCGAAGGGAATCGGCTGCACCCGCGCCGGTGTCATCAAGACGACGTTCGCCGAGGAAACCGAGACCGACCTCTTCGGCGAGCAGATCGTGCTCTGCGGCGGCGCCTCGGCTCTCGTCCGCGCCGGTTTCGAGAAGCTGGTCGCCGCCGGCTACCAGCCCGAGGTCGCCTACTTCGAGTGCCTGCACGAACTGAAGCTGATCGTCGACCTGATGTACGAGGGCGGGCTCGGCTACATGTGGTACAGCGTCTCCGATACCGCCGAGCACGGCGGCTACCACGCCGGCGACCAGATGATCACGAAGGACGTTCGGGCGGTAATGGACAAGGTGCTGAGCGATATCCAGGACGGGACCTACGCCCGCGACTGGATCGCCGAGAACCGGAACGGCCGCCCGCGCTTCGATCCCCGCCGGGAAACGGAGAGAACGCATCCGATTGAGAAAGTTGGCCGGGAGCTGCGTCGGATGATGCCGTTCCTGGACGCCAAGGAGGTGTAGCGATGGCAGGACCAGGTCCGAACGGCGACTACGTCCGAATCTTCGACACCACGCTTCGCGACGGCGAGCAGTCGCCGGGCGCGACGATGACGAGCGCCGAAAAGCTCGAAGTGGCCCGCCAGCTCGCAGTGCTCGGCGTCGACATCATCGAGGCCGGCTTCCCCGCCGCCAGCCCCGACGATCTGGAGGGGGTGCGCCGGATCGCCCGCGAGGTCGGCGGCGGCAAAGGCCCGGTGATCGCGGGTCTCGCCCGCTGCTGGCGCGAGGACATCGACAAGGCCTGGGAAGGCGTGCGGGAAGCCTCGAAGCCACGCATCCACGCCTTCATCGCGACCTCCGACCTGCACATGGAGCGCAAGCTGGGCATGACCCGGGAGCAGGTGCTGAGCCAGGTCGGCCACATGGTCGCGCATGCCCGTTCGCTCTGCGACGACATCGAGTTCAGCCCCGAGGACGGCAGCCGCTCCGACCCGGACTTCCTGGTCGAGGTGCTCTCGCTGGCGATCAGGGAAGGCGCCACGACCCTGAATATCCCGGACACGGTCGGCTACGACATGCCGGTCGAGTACGGGGACCTCTTCCGTTACCTGATGGAGCACACGGAGGGCGCGGACAGGGTCATCTGGTCGGCCCACTGCCACGACGACCTCGGCTGCGCGACCGCGAACACGCTGGCCGCCATCGAAGCCGGCGTCCGGCAGGTCGAGGTGACGATCAACGGCATCGGCGAACGGGCCGGCAACACCTCGCTCGAGGAAGTCGTCATGGCGCTCCACACGCGGCCGAAGATCTACGGTGTGGGAACCCGCCTGAACACGACCGAACTCGTGCGCACGAGCCGCCTCGTGGCGCACTACACCGGCATCGCGGTGCCCAGGAACAAGGCGATCGTCGGTGAGAACGCCTTCGCCCACGAAGCCGGCATCCACCAGCACGGCATGCTCCAGGACCAGCGCACCTACGAAATCATGACCCCGCAGACGGTCGGCCTGACCCAGAGCAGGCTGGTCCTGGGCAAGCACTCCGGCAAGCACGCGCTCCGGATGCGGATGGAGGAACTCGGCTTCGAGCTGAACCGCGAGGAACTCGGCGAGGCTTTCCGGCGTTTCAAGCAACTCGCCGACCAGAAGAAGGACATCACCGACGCGGACCTGCAGGCGCTGGCCAACCAGGAGATCCTGGCGCCGACGGAGATCTTCACCCTGACCGACCTGCAGATCTCCTGCGGACGACCCGGAATCCCGACCGCCACCGCCCGCCTGCGTGGGCCGAACGGCCAGGAGTACATCTCGCCGGGTGTCGGCACCGGCCCGGTCGACGCCACCTTCCGCGCGATCGATGCGGTCGTCGAGGCCAGGAACACCCTGCTGGAGTACAACGTCCACAGCGTGACGGAAGGCATCGACGCGATGGGCGAAGTCACGGTCCGGATCAAGAGCCCGTCAGGCGGCCGCGGCAAGGGCCGGGTCTTCGGCGGCTACGGCGCCGACACGGACGTCATCGTCGCCTCGGCCAAGGCCTACCTGGCCGCCCTGAACCGGATGCTGACCGCCATCGGCACGAAGTACACGGCAGGCGAGAGCGGGCCCGCGACCCTCACGGTCTCGAGGCCACGGCCGGTGGAAGCATGAGCCGGACGCTCTTCGAGAAGATCTGGCGGCGACACCTGGTCACCGCCGAGGAGCGCGGCCTGCCGGCGACGCTATTCATCGATCTGCACCTGGTTCACGAGGTGACCTCGCCCCAGGCGTTCACCGAACTGGCCGAACGGGGACTGAGCGTGCGTCGGCCCGACCTGACCCTGGCGACGATGGACCACTCGACGCCGACCGACCCCTCGATCGACACGGCACAGCTCCGGGTGCTCGACCCCGAGGGATCGGCCCAACTCGACCAACTACAGGCGAACTGCGATCGCCACGGCATTCCGCTCTACGCGATGGGAGACGAACGCCGCGGCATCGTCCATGTGATCGGGCCGGAGCTCGGCGCCACCCAGCCCGGAATGACCGTCGTCTGCGGCGACAGCCACACGAGCACCCACGGCGCGGTCGGGGCGCTCGCCTTCGGCATCGGCACCAGCGAGGTCGGCCACGTCCTGGCCACGCAGTGCCTCCTGCAACACCGGCCGAAGACCTACGAAGTCCGCGTGGACGGCCGCCTGCGGGAAGGCGTGGTGGCCAAGGACATCATCCTCGCCGTGATCGCCAGGCTCGGGATCGGCGGAGGCACGGGCCACGTGTTCGAGTACACAGGCGAGGCGATCCGCGCGCTCGACATGGAGGGCCGGATGACGGTCTGCAACATGTCGATCGAGGGCGGCGCCCGCGCCGGTCTGATCGCACCGGACGAGGTGACCTTCGACTACCTCGAGGGTCGGCCGATGACGCCCTCGGGGGACGACTGGGAAGCTGCGCTCGAGGACTGGCGGTCCCTGCCCACCGACGAGGGCGCCGTCTACGACCGCACGACGACCATCGACGGTTCGGCGCTCGAACCGATGGTCACCTACGGCACGAACCCCGGCATGGCGATCCCGATCGCGGGAGCGGTTCCGGAAGACGACGCCATCGAGCCCGAGAAGCGGGCCTCCTTCCGCAAGGCGCTCGACTACATGGCCCTCGAACCCGGCCAGCAGCTTCAGGGCAAGCCGATCGACGTCGTCTTCGTCGGAAGCTGCACCAACTCGCGCTACAGCGATCTCCTCGCCGCGGCGAACGTGCTGCGGGGCCGGAAGGTCGCCGACGGCTTGCGGGTGCTCGTCGTGCCCGGTTCCGACGCCGTCAAGCGACAGGCTGAGCGGGACGGTCTCGCCCAGGTCTTCGTCGACGCCGGCGCCGAATGGCGCGAGGCCGGCTGCTCGATGTGCCTGGCGATGAACGGCGACCAGCTCGCGTCCGGCCAGTACGCGGTCAGCACCTCGAACCGGAACTTCGAGGGGCGGCAGGGCGCCGGCGGGCGCACCTTCCTGGCCAGCCCCCTGACCGCGGCAGCGTCAGCGATCACCGGCCGGGTGACCGACGTGCGCGAGGTGCTGTCGTGAGCAAGCGCTTCGACCGCTACACCGGCACGATGGCGCCGCTGCCGATCCAGAACGTCGACACGGACCAGATCATCCCGGCCTCCTATCTCAAGGTGACGGACCGTTCGGGACTCGCGTCGGGCCTGTTCTGCCGCTGGCGCTACCGGGACGGCAATCCCGAAGGCGAACCCGTTTCCGACTTCGTGCTGAACCGTCCCGAGCACCGTGACGCGCGGATACTCCTCGTCGGCGACAACTTCGGCTGCGGCAGCTCCCGCGAACACGCGCCCTGGGCCCTGGTCGGCTACGGCTTCCGGGCCGTGATCAGCACCTCCTTCGCCGACATCTTCCGCAGCAACGCGCTGAAGAACGGCCTGCTCGTCGTCCCCGTGACGGCGGATGTCTCCGCCGCCCTGTTCGACGCAGTCGCCGCCGATCCGGCCACCGAGGTCACGATCGATCTGGAGGCGCAGACCCTCCGCCTGCCGGACGGAGACGACACGCCGTTCGATGTCGACCCCTTCGCCCGCCGCTGCCTGCTCGACGGCACGGACCAGCTCGGTTACCTGCTGAGCCAGGCGTCCCTCATCCAGACGTTCGAGGCAGATCACCCGGCGCGGCTCGACACCCGGTCGGGCTGAGCGAACGACCCCCATGCAGGCGAACATCGTCCTCCTGCCCGGCGACGGAGTCGGGCCGGAAGTCACCGCGGAAGCGTCCCGCGTCCTGGAGGTCGTCGCCGACCTTGGCGGCCACGAGTTCCAGCTCGAGGCCCACCCGATGGGCGGCAACGCGATCGACGACTTCCGGAACCCCCTGCCGCCCGACACGCTCGCTGCCTGCAAGGCCGCGGACGCGGTCCTGCTCGGCGCGGTCGGCGGGCCGAAGTGGTCCGACCCGACCGCTGAACTCCGTCCCGAGCAGGGATTGCTCGACCTGCGGGCCGAGCTCGGCCTGTTCGCCAATCTGCGCCCGGTGCCGGTGTTCGAATCCCTGGTTGAGTTCGCGCCGCTCAAACCCGAACTCCTGCGTGGCGTGGACCTGCTGTTCGTGCGCGAGCTGACCGGCGGCATCTACTTCGGCCCGCGCCAGGAGCAGGGCGACGGCGATGTGGCCCACGACACCCTCGTCTACTCCACCGCCGAGGTGGAACGCGTCGCCCGGGTCGCGCTGCGGGCGGCGCGGGGCCGCCGCGGCAAGGTCGCGTCGATCGACAAGGCGAACGTCCTCGCCTCGATGCGGCTCTGGCGCCGTTCCGTGACGGAAGTCGCCAGCGCGTATCCGGAAGTCGAGGTCAGCCACCACCTCGTGGACGCCTTCGCGATGCAGTTGATGCGCTCGCCGGCGGACTACGACGTGATCCTCGCCGGCAACATGTTCGGCGACATCCTGAGCGACGAGGCGGCAATCCTCGCCGGCTCGCTCGGCATGCTGCCTTCGGCGTCCCTGGGCTCCGGCAGCCAGGGCCTGTACGAGCCGGTCCACGGCTCGGCGCCCGACATCGCGGGCCGCGGCATCGCCAACCCGATCGGAGCGGTCCTGAGCGCCGCGATGCTGCTCCGCCACAGCCTCGACCTGGAAGCCGAGGCGGCCCGGGTCGAGGCGGCGGTCGCCGCGGCTCTGGACGACGGGCTCCGTACGGCCGATCTGGCAGCCGAAGGGCAGGCGGCCGTATCCACGACGGAGATGGGCCAGGCCATCGCCGCCAGGATCGGCGACGCCTGACCGCCAACCTGGCGCTCAGAACAGAATCAGCAGCACGATCCCCAACAGCAGCCGGTACGCCACGAAGACCTGCAGGCTCCGGCGCCGCACCCAGCCGAGCAGAAAACCGATCACCAGGTAGCCGACGACTGCCGACAGCGCGACGACCAGGAGCATCGCCGGTAGTTCCGACGCCGGCAACGCCCCACTCAACAGATCGAGGGCGTTCTTGCCGACCACGAACACACCGGCCGGGATCGCCATCAGGAAGGCGAAGCGGGCCGACGACTCGCGGTCGAAACCGAGCAGGCGGCCGGCGCTGATCGTGACGCCCGCCCGGGAGGCGCCCGGGATCAGCGCGGCGGCCTGGGCCACGCCGAACAGAAGCGCCTGCCACCAGGTCACGTCGCCCAGATGCCGGTTTTGCCCTCCCCAGCGGTCCGCCACCCCCAGCAGAAGGCCGAAGCCGATCGTCGCCCAGGCGATCACGCCCGGGCCGCGCGCATCGCCGGCGATCCAGCCCGAGGCCGCGATGCCGACGAGCAGCACCGGCAGGGACGCGAGCCCCAGCAGCGGGATCATCCGCCGCTCAGCCGGCGCGCTTCGGGAGTCGCCGCCGGGGCGAAGGGCCCGGACGAAGCCCCCGATGTCCTTCCGGAAGTACGCGATGACGGCGAGGAGCGTTCCCGTGTTGGCGGCCACGTCGACCCGCAGACCCTGGTCCGCCCAGCCGAACAGTCGCGGCAGCAGGATGAGGTGCGCCGTCGAACTGATCGGCAAGTACTCCGTGAGCCCCTGCACCAGGGCCACGAGGATCAGCTGCACGGGCCCCACGAAACGAGGATAGCGAAGCGGCGGGACACGAGCGCCCGATGCGGATACGATCCGCGCCATGAACAAGCCACACCGCTACGTCAGCTTGATCGCCGTGGCCGCTGCCGTCCTCGCGGCGGTCCCTGCCTGCGCCCAGAACGGCGCCGGCGCCGCGGCCGACGAGGAACCGCCGCTCCTGGAGACCTGGGACGAGAAGGCCTCCTATGCGCTCGGCTTGAACATAGGCAGCAACCTGGAGTCGGACGATCTGGAACTCGACCTCGAGCTGCTGCTGCGCGGCTTCAGGGACGGTCTGGATGGCGCCGAGGCTCTCGATTCCGACGTAATCGACGCCGTTCTGAGCGAGCTGGGCGCGAAGATACAGGCGCACGCGGACCGCGAGCGGCAAGCTACCTTGCTGGAGAACACAGCACGCAGCTCGGCCTTCCTGACGATGAAGGCGAAGGAGGACGGCGTCGTGAAGACGGATTCCGGACTCCTCTACCGCGAGATCCGCGCCGGTGAGGGCGACAACCCCACTCCCGATCAGGCCGTCACGGTCCACTACCGCGGCACCCTGCTCGACGGCACGGAGTTCGACAGCAGCTACGAACGCGGCCAGCCCGCGACCTTCTCCATCGGCGGCGTCATTCCGGGCTGGTCCGAGGCGCTGCGCTTGATGAAGCCGGGCGCCATGTGGGAACTCTTCGTCCCCGCCGATCTCGGCTACGGCCAGAACGGATTACCTCCGGCCATCCCGGCGGGCGCCGCCCTGATCTTCGAGATCGAACTACTGGAAGTGCAGTAACGCTCAGCCGGTGTCCGCGGTGAAGCGGTAGCCGACGCCGCGGACGGTGTGGAAGTGGCGCGGCCGCTCGGGGTCGGGTTCGAACCGCTTGCGTAAGCGAAGGACGAAGTTGTCGATCGTCCGCGAGGAGGGGAACGCCTCGTAACCCCACACGCGGTCCAGGATGTCCTCACGTGAGACGACTTCGCCCTCCCGCTCCGCCAGGGTCTTCAGGATCATCGCCTCCTTCTGGGTCAACTGCTGGATCTTCCCGTCCCAGGAAGCGCCCGCGAAGGCGGTGAAGTCGAAGCGGTTGTCACCGAACCGCACGACATCCGGCACCGTCTCCGACGCCCGCCAGGCCCGTCGACGCAGGATCGCCTGTACCCGGAGCAGGAGCTCGGTGAGGTGAAACGGCTTCGCAAGGTAGTCGTCGCCGCCGGCTTCGAGCCCGCGAATGCGGTCGTCGACGCCTGCCTTGGCGGTCAGGAACAGGATCGGTGTGTCGACACCGTTCCGCCTCGCTTCCTCACAGAGAGTGAACCCATCCACGCCCGGGAGCATCACGTCGAGAATGACCAACTGGTAGCGCGGATCCCGAATCCGTTCGAGCGCCGCCTCACCGTCGCCGACCCAATCGACGTCCAGGCCTTCCGCTTCGAGGTTGAAACGGATGCCCGCGGCCAGATTCTCCTCGTCCTCGATCAGGAGCACCCGGGCCGCGTCCCCGGCCGCGGCTCTCAAGACGCCGCCTCCGCGGCCGGCTCTCCGGCCGGCCAGGTGACGCGAAACGTAGCGCCGCAACCCGGACCCTCGCTGCTCGCCTCGACCTCTCCGCCTTCCAGCGTGACGAAACCACGCACGAGATAGAGACCCAGACCGCTGCCCTGCTTGTTGCGGCGCAACTCGCTGCCGGGCCGGTAGAATTTCTCGAACAGACGGCGACCCTCGGAGGGCTCGAAGCCGACACCGTCGTCGAGAACCTCGAGTTCGACGTCCGAGCCGAGGCGCCTGGCCGAAACCTCGACGCGGCTGCCGGCTGTCTGAGCGGACTCGATCGCATTGCCAATCAGGTTCCTGAGCACCGTGCCCAGGCCGACCGGATCGGCCTGGAGCGCAAGACCGGGCTCCACCTGGACATCGATATCGATCCCCTCCGCGCCGCGCGCGCGGTGCCCAAGCTCGGCGAACGCCAGCGACACCGCCTCCGACAGATCGACCGGCTCGCGGCGCGGCACCGCCCGTCGCTCCTCCAGGCGTGTCGTCTCGAGCAGGTTGCGGACCAGACGTTCCAGCCGGCGCAGGTCCTCCAGGTTCCGCTCGAGCAACCCGCGGCGATCGGTCGCCGCCAGATCGCGCAGCAGCAGGGTCTCCGTCACCAGGCGCAGACTCGCCAACGGACTACGCAGTTCATGCGACACGGCGGCCAGGAAGTTCTGCTGACGGTTCAGAAGGTCCGCCTCCCGGCGCAAGACCCGCCACAGAACCAGGATCCCTCCGCCGAGCACGAACAGAAAGAACGCGCCTTCCCAGCGGTACTGGCTCAGATGGCTTCGACGTTCCATCTCGATCGCCTGCAGGGACTCGGGCCTGGGCCGCGCGCCTTCGGCATCGATCAGAAGATCCGGGTAGAAGGCCCGCAGCTCATCGAGCGACTGACCGGCCCGAAACGCCGCCGCGGCCGCGTCGCGGTCGACTTCCAGACGCGCGACCCGATCCTCAGCGATGCGGCCGGCGATCCGCGCCTGATCCACGAGCCACCAGACGACCTGGACCGCGGTGATCGCGAGCAGCAGCAGGAAGCCGACCTGCAGCCGCCGCACGCGCAGGCTCTCCGCCGACGAGGAGGCGTTCAGTCCAAACCGGGTGCCACGTTTCGGCATCGGGACCGTATTCTGCTATGAACACCGGCCGATGCTCGAACCGGTTGCCGTACAGCGCGTACCTTCCACCGACGGCGTCGAACTCGCCGTGTACGACTACGGCGGCGATGGTCCGACTCTGCTCGTCGGCCATGCGACCGGGTTTCATGGACGGGTGTACGACCCGATGCTCGAACACCTCGACGGGTATCGGCGGATCAGCGTCGATCTCCGGGGCCACGGGGAGGCGACCGCACCGAACGACCCGGAGTACCGCTGGGAAAGCTGTGCCGACGACCTGCTGGCCGTAGTCGACGCGCTCGAACTGGACGCCCGGGGGCCGCTGTTCGGGTTCGGCCACTCGATGGGCGCGGCCGCCCTCCTGATGGCCGAACCGCGCCGGCCGGGCCTCTTCGCCGGTCTCGTCTGCTACGAGCCGGTGATCTACCCGCCCGGCGTGACGGACGACGACGCGCGCCTGGGCGTCTGGGTCGAACGGACCAGGAAGCGTCGCAGCCGCTTCGACTCGCTCGAAGCCGCGATCGCGAACTACGAGTCGAAGGTGCCCTACTCCCTGCTCGATCCCGCCGCCCTCGAGGCCTACGTCCGCCACGGCTTCGCCGACCGGCCCGACGGCGCGGTCGAGATCAAGTGCAGGCCCGCAGTGGAAGCCCGGCTCTACCTGATGGGGCCCCGCCACCGCGCCTGGGACACGCTGTCCGAAGTCCGCTGCCCGGTCGTGCTGATGCGCGGCGCCGTCCTCATCCCCGGGCCTGCGTACTGGGCCGAGGCGATCGTGGCCGAGCTGCCCAACGTCGACTTCCTGGAGATCGAGGACCTCGGCCATCTCGGACCGCTGGAGAACCCGAGGCGCCTGGCGGAGTTGACTGCCGCGGCGCTACGGCCGTAGGAGTTCCCGCCCCCGCTCCAGCGCCTGCCGCTCCTCGTGGGGTCGGCCGAGCCGGTTCAGGATGTCCGCGAGCACGAAGTAGCCGAGCGCGCCGTCCTCGCCGGCCGGTTCGAGGTCCAGCCCCTTGCGGGCGATCGTCTCGGCCTCCCGCAGGTCGGACCCCGTGTCCATCATCGCCTTCGCCAGGTGGAAGTAGCCGCGCGCGAACTCCGGCGCCGCGTCGACCGCATCCCGGTAGGCTCCGATCTCATCGCGAGGCCGACCCAGACGGCCGTAGAGACGGCCGAGATTGAAGCGCGGGCGGTGGTCGCGCGGCCGGAGTTCCGCCGCCCGCCGGTAGGTCTCCACTGCCTCGAACGGTTTTCCCGCCTCGTCCAGGAGGACCGCGAGGTTGTAGTGCGCCTCGCCGAGTTCAGGGTTCGCCGCAAGAGCCTGCCGGAACCTGGCCTCCGCCTCGCCGCGCCTTCCCATGAGCGCCATCACTTCGCCCAGTTTGTTCGTCACCACCGGCGGCGGCTCCCGACCCTCGGCCGCCGCGGCGAGCACCTCCTCCGCCTGACTCAACTCGCCGCGCTCCACGTGGATGCGGGCCAGAGCCATCGTCGCTTTCGAGTCCTGGCCCGCGACCTCGAGCAGGCGCCGGTAGCCGACCATCGCCTCGTCGATACGGCCCAGTTCGTGGTAGGCGTTCGCCAGCCCGAGCAGGGACTGCCGGTGCTCGGGATCAAGCGCCAGCGCGCGCTGGAAGTGGGAAGCCGCCGGTTCCGGATCGCCGGCAAGAAGCGTGATCGTGCCCAGGAGCTGGTGTGCGTCGAGCAGCCCGCCGTCCTCCGCCAGCGCGGCCCGCAGCTCGTCGGCCGCGGCCTCGTCGTCGCCGCTGCCGAAGGCGCTCTGGGCCCTCATGATCGCGCGGTGGAGGTGGGCCTTCGTCTTCGCGTCGGCGCGTTGACCGTCGGCTGAATCCCGGACGCCGGCGCCGCGGCCGGCAAGATACCCGAGGGCCCGCAACTGCGCCAGGGCCTCTTCGTCCAGGTCGGGCTCGGGCGTCGCCGCGGGCGCCGCGCGGTCGAGTTCCGCCGCCAGTTCCAGGACCGCGGCCCTCAGTTCCCGCGACAGGTCGCGCCGCTCGAGCAGGACGTTCGTCAACTCGCCCGGATCCTCGAGCAGGGCGTAGAGCTCCGGATCAGGCGTCTCGATGTACTTGTAGTCCGCGGTACGCAGCGAGCGAAGCGGCGCCCAGCCGTAGTGGTCGAGCGCATAGAAGGACTCGGCGTACACGCCGCGTCCAGGCTCGGCTTCCTCCAGCCCCTGCATCGACGGGAGCAGGCTCCGTCCCTGTTCCGAGCCGGTACCCGCAAGGTCCAGGAGCTCGGCCAGGGTCGGCGCGATGTCTACGTGGCTCACCGCATCCGCGACCGTCCGTCCGCCCTCCACTCCCCCGGGCAGGCGCACGATCAGCGGCACGTGGACGGTGGAGTCGTAGACGAAGAAACCATGGTAGCTCTCGCCGTGATCGCCCAGCCCCTCGCCGTGGTCCGCCGTCAGAATGACGACCGCCTCCTCGAACAGGCCGCGCTGCTCGAGCGCGGAGCGGAAGTCGCCGATCAGGGAGTCCGTATACGCCACCTCGCCATCGTAGGGTCGTCCCTCGTACTCGGAACGGAAGGGCTCCGGCGGCTCGTACGGATCATGCGGATCGAACAGGTGCAGCCACAGGAAGAAGGGTGGCTGCCCGGTCGCGCCCCCGGCATCGTCGTCGACGCGGTCGTCTGAAGGGACGGTTTCGTCGAGCCACTCCAGGGCGTGCGCGATCGTCTCCGGCCCCGGGCGCTGGACGGAACCCAGGTTCGCGCCGGCCATCGAGTCGAGGTCGAAGTCGTCGACGTACGTGTCGAAGCCGCGGCCGATCCCCCAACGAGCATCGAGCACGAAGGCGCTGACGAAGCCGCCGGTGCGGTAGCCGGCCGCCCGGAAACGTTCGGCGAGAGTGGCCCGGTCCGCGCCCAGCACGTAACCGACGTTCTCCCGCACACCGTGGGAAGGCGGATAGAGGCCCGTCATGATCGAACTGTGCGCCGGCAGGGTGAACGGCACCGTCGACGACGCGTTGGCGAAGCGAATGCCCTCCGCCGCCAGACGGTCCATGTGCGGCGTCGCGACCCGATCCGAGCCGTAGCTCGACAGCCGATCGGCACGCAGGGTGTCGATCGTGATCAGGATGACGGGCGGCCGCGCGGTCGAAGCGCCGGCCAGCAGACGACCGACATCCGCCCGGACCGCGGAAGGCGGAGCGTCCTCGGGCTCGGGAGCGCAAGAGACCAGGCCCAGTGCCAGCGCAGCCGGCGCCAGAAACGGCCAGCCTCTACAACCAGCGCCGGACGCGCTTCGCATAGTCCCGGTACTCGTCGCCGAACTTCCGCTTCAGGTAGGCCTCTTCCCTCAGGATCACGCCCCAGCGCAGCAACAGGGCCACGATCACGGCGAGGGCAACGAACCACCAACTGCTCCGAGCGAGTCCGAGGCCCAGGAACACCAGCGCCATGCCGGCATAGATGGGATTGCGGGACCACCGGTAGGGTCCTCTGATCACGAGTCTCGCGGTCGGATGATGCACTGGCAGGGAGGAGCCGCCGCGAGTCATCGTCAGAGCCGCCCAGGTCAACCAGGCAAAGCTGGCGACCACGATCACCACGCCGGCGAACACCAGGGCCCGATTCGTCCCGACCGGCCAGATCCGAAGCGGCAGAAGCCAGGACAGGAGGAAGCCGAGAACCAGGGAGACCAGGGCCAGCAACGGCGGTTCGAAGGCCGTCTGGGCCCGATCCGGTTCGCCGCCCGCTGCCATGATCGTTCCGCCCTCCTTCAGCCGGATTCGCGAAGCGCTCCCAGAGCCCGGATGTGCTCGGGCCCCAGGCCGCAACAGCCGCCGACGATCTGAACGCCCGCGGCGACCCAGCCGCGCGCCTCCTCCAGCAGATCAGCCGGATCGATCACATCGACGAAATTCCAATGCGGCATCGTGAAGTAGCCCGACTCGGGATACACGCCGATCGGCCCCTGCCAGCGTTCCTGCACCATCGCCACCGCCTCCGGCACCGCCGCGATCTCGCTGTGCATCACATGGACGATCGACGGACCGAGCGGTAGCAGCGTGTCGAGCAACTCCTCGAACGACTCGTCGGGCCAGTTGAACGGCGTGATCGCGCCGGTTTCCGGGTCCTTGCGCGCGCTGACCCCGAGCCACACCGGAAGGCCAGTAGCCTTTGCCGCCTTGAAGGCCAGCGCCGCCCGCTCCCGATCCTGCATCATCTCGAGCGCGATCACGTCGACCCCCGCCTCGGCCAGCAGTCCGCACTGCTCCCGGTAGGCCGCCATCTGCTCATCGAGCGGCGCGTAGCCACCCCGAACGTTGCTCGCCGGCATCGTCGACATCGAACCGGCAACGAGCACTCCGGGACACCCGGCCCGCTCACGCGCCTCGAGAGCCGCCTCCACCGCCCGCCTCACGATCACTCCAACCTGGTCGCCCAGCCCCGCCGCCTCCAGCAACGGCCGGTGCGTCGCGAACGTGTTCGTGATCACCGCGTCGGCGCCGCAGCGGATGTACTCCTCGTGCAGATCCCGGATCGCATCCTTGTGATCCAGCGCCGCCGTCCCACACCAGGCCGCCGAGTCCATCGGCACACCCCGCCGCTCCAGCTCCGTCCCGGTACCACCGTCCAGCAGCAGAACCTCACCCCGACCCAGGCACTCATGCCACTCTTCGACGATCCCCATCTTCTCCCCCCTCGAATCGCCACTCTGCCACACCGCGGCACCCCTACAGCTACACTCGCGGTCCGCCGCGTGCAGCACGCAACCGGGAGGCAGACGCCATGAGCAGTGACTGGTTCTACAAGTTCGACACGCTTTCGCTTCACGCCGGCCAGCGGCCCGACGCGGCCACCGGCGCGCGTGCCGTGCCGGTCTACAACTCGACGTCGTACGTGTTCCGGGACACGGACCACGCGGCGGGCCTGTTCAACCTCGAAGAGGCCGGGCACATCTACTCGCGGATCTCGAACCCGACGGTCGCCGTGTTCGAGGAACGGATCGCGGCGCTCGAGGGCGGCGTCGGCGCGGTGGCTACAGCCTCCGGCCAGTCCGCCTTCCACCTCGCCGCGGCGACCATCCTCTCCGCCGGCGACCACGTCGTTTCCTCGGCCGCGATCTACGGCGGCACCCACAACCTGCTGAACCACACCCTGCGGCGCTTCGGCATCGAGACCACGTTCGTCGAACCCACCGACCCGCGGAACTTCCAGCGCGCGGCGCGACCCAACACGAAGCTGTTCTTCGGCGAGACGATCGGCAACCCGCGGATCGACGTGCTGGACATTCCCGCCGTCGCCGATCTCGCGCACGGCATCGGCGTGCCGCTCCTGATCGACAACACGTTCGCCACTCCGTTCCTCTCGAGGCCGATCGATCTCGGCGCGGACATCGTGATGCACTCGGCGACGAAGTTCATCGGGGGCCACGGCGTCACCCTCGGCGGCGTGCTCGTGGACAGCGGCAAGTTCGACTGGACCGCGTCCGGCCGCTTCCCCATCATGACCGAGCCCTGTCCCGGCTACCACGGCATCGCCTTTGCCGAGCACTACGGGCCGCCCGCCTTCATCCTCAAGGCCCGCCTCGAAGGGTTGCGCGACTTCGGCGCCTGCCTCAACCCGCAAGCGGCGTTCTACCTGCTTCAGGGACTCGAGACGCTACCGCTGCGTGTGGCCCGGCATGCGGAGAACGCCGCCGTCGTCGCGGCCTTCCTGGAAGCGCACGACGCGGTCGAATGGGTGAGCTATCCCGGCCTGGCGAGCCATCCCCAGCACGACCTGGCCAGGAAGCTCCTGCCGAAGGGCAGCGGCGCCCTGATGACCTTCGGGATCCGTGGCGGACTCAAGGCCGGGGTCGCCTTCATCGAGAGCCTGGAGCTCTGGTCGCACCTGGCGAACGTCGGCGACGCGAAGAGTCTGGTCATCCACCCCGCGAGCACGACCCACCAGCAAATGACGGCTGAGGAACTGGCCGAGTCCGGCGTGACCCAGGAGATGGTCCGGCTGTCGGTCGGACTCGAGGATCCGGCCGACCTCACAGCCGACCTCGACCGGGCGCTCAAGCGCTCCCAGAAACACGTCAGACGGCCTCGGGCCGTCGCCTCCTGAGCCGGAGTCGACCGTGCCCGAGCTCGAGATCCGGGGCCGCAAGGTCTACTGCGGCGCCGGAGGCGCCGCCTGGAAGCCGAGGCAGCCGCTCGCCCTTCTTCTGCACGGCGCCGGTTGCGACCATACGGTATGGGCTCTGCAGGCGCGGTCGCTCGCCCAGCACGGCTGGAACGTCGCCGCGCCCGATCTCCCCGGCCACGGCGCCTCAGAGGACCTGGACGACATCTCCACGATCGCCGACTACGCGGCCTGGACCGCCGACTTCGCCGCCGAAGCCGCGGCAAGTGCCGGAAGCACTGATCTCGCCGTCGTCGGCCACTCGATGGGCGCCTGCATCGCGGTCGACACAGCGGCCCGACCAAACGGACCCACGAGCCGGGTCGCCCTGCTCGGTGCCGGCGAGACGCTTCGCGTGAACCCGGGCCTGCTCGCCGACACCCTGAAGAGACCGCTCAACGCCCACCGCTTCATCGCCGCGTTCGGCCACGGCACCGGCGCCCACTTCGGGGGCGCGGAGTCGCCCGGACTGTGGATGCTCGGCGCGACGATGGCTCTGCTCGACCGCTGCGCGCCCGAAGTGCTCCACCGCGACTTCGCCGCCTGCAACGCGTGGGAAGGCAGCGAAAGCGCGGCCGGCGTCTGCTGCCCCGCGCTCGTCGTTTCGGGAGCCAAGGACAGGATGACGCCACCCCGCGCGGGCCGCGCACTGGCGGACCGCATCCGCGGCGGCAACGGCGGTGCCGGCTTCGTGACCGTAGCCGACGCCGGCCACATGCTGATGGCCGAAGCGCCCGGCGCCGTCACGCGCTGCCTGCGTGGCTTTCTGGGCGCGAAGTAGCTATCGGGCCAGGCTCTCCGCGAGGCGCATCAGGGTCACCGCCTCGCGGCGGTAGCCGAAGGGATCGTCGCCGGTGTGCGCCTCGGCCAGGGCAATCGCGTCCGCGTAGGACCAGCCGCCGGTGTAGACACCGCCTCGAAGGAGCTGACCGAATCCGGCGATCGCGGCGGCGAAACTCTGGTCCGAACCGGCGTCGCCCGCATCGCGGGCAATCGGTAGTTCGATCAGGCGGCTCGCGTCCTCACCCGGCTCCTTGTAGCGAAGGCGCAGGAAGGCGAGTTCGCCGGCGCCGCGCTCACCGGCCACCCTGGGCGGCTCCGCGACCCGAGCGGCATAGCGCAGGGCATCGTGCAGCACGGCAGGAGACCCGACCCGCGTCACCTCGTAGATCGCCGTGACCGAGTGCCCGGCCCCGATCTCGCCGGCGTCGACCCGGTCGTTGTTGAAGTCCTCGCGCCGGAGTACGCGGGTCTCGTAACCGATCAGGCGGTACTCGGCGACCACCGCCGGGTTGAACTCGACCTGGATCTTCACATCGTCGGCGATCGGGAACAGGGTGCCGGTGAGTTGGTCGACGAGCACCTTCCGGGCCTCCGACAGCGTGTCGATGTAGGCGGCCTGACCGTTGCCGTTCTGGGCCAGCGCCTGCATCGTCGCGTCGTCCAGGTTGCCCCGGCCGAAGCCGAGGACGGACAGATAGATGCCGCTGTCGCGTTGGCGCGCGATGAAGTCCTCGAGCTGTTCGGGGTCCGAGATGCCGACGTTGAAATCGCCGTCCGTCGCCAGGATGACGCGCGTCACCTCGCCCTCCGCCGCCATGCCGGCGGCCGTCCCGTAGGCCATCTGGATACCCGCCGCGCCAGCCGTCGAGCCGCCGGCCCGGAGACGGTCGAGCGCGTTCAGGATCGTGCTTCGCTCCGTCGCGGGAGTGGCGTCGAGCACGCGGTTCACGCTACCGGCGTAGGTGACGATGCCAACCTCGTCTTCGGGACGAAGTTGGCCCAGAAGGAGGCGGAAGGACTGCAACAGAAGGGGCAGTTTGTTCGGCTGATCCATCGAGCCCGACGTGTCGATCAGGAAGACCAGGTTCAGCGCCGGCCGATCATCCGTTGCGGGCTGCCGGCCCTGAATCCCGATCTGCATCAGCAACGTGTCCGCGTTCCAAGGCGTCTCCGACACGGTCACGGTCGGCCGGAACGGCGCTCCGCGCTCTCCAGGCGGCGGATAGGCGTACGGGAAGTAGTTGATGAGTTCCTCGATCCGTACGGATTCCGGCGACGGCACGTAGCCGTTCGTCAGCGAGGAACGGAGGACGGAGTAACTGGCCGTGTCGACGTCGATCGAGAAGGTCGAGACCGGCTCCTCGCTCGCGATCTTCAGCGGACTCGCGTCCTGGTTGGCGAAGGCCTCCGTGTTCGGCGGTCGGGGGACCGCGAGGTCCGCCAGAGATCGGCCGGACGGAGCGAAGCTGGAGACGAGAGCCGACTCGGCCGCGACCGCGATTGGTCCTGCCTCGACCGCGCTCTCGGCCTCACGGGCGGGCTGCCGGTTCGCACGCTCGATTTCTTCCATCGTGCGCCTCAACCTCGCCCTGATCTCCTGCGCCCTCGCACGCTGATAGGACTCCGAATCCTGATGGCTTGCGGTGGCAGGCTCCGGTGGTGGCAGCGGCACCGGGGCCGCTCGTTCTTCAGGGACCGCGGTCACCTGTGAAGCCAGGTCGCTGAACTCCGCCGCCAGGTCCCCCGGCGCCACTTCAAACTCGTCCGAAGCAAGGTCGAGGGATGTTCGTTCCGGCTCGGCCGGAGCGTCGGCCGCTTCCTGCTCCGTCGCCTCGGCGGCGTCCGCGACAACCGCCGCCGGCTTCGGAGCGCCGCTCCGGCCCAGGAACACGAGGAGAACGGCAAGACCGACCGCGGCCAGGCCGGCGGCCGCGGCGACCACCGGTCGCGAGGTCAATGCGGCAAGCAGGCGCCCCACTTCGTCTTGGAAAGCTGCCCAGGTACCGAGGCGTTCACTCGTACCAGGCGATTGCCCAGCGGACTCCCGAGTGCGATCGAACAGTTCCGTCGCACGGGCGATCGTCGCCTCTCGCCGCTCGCCATCGGGCTCCGGCGTCGCACCATCGAGGGCGCGCTTCAGATCGTCGAGTGGATCGGTCATGGTCGTCCTTCCTCCTCCCACAGCGCCCGTAGACGCCTCCGAGCCTCCGAAAGCCGCCAACTGACCGTGCCTTCGGACACTCCGAGCACCTCGCCAGCCTGCGCGTGGGTCATCTCGCCGTCGAGCGTTAGCGCCACCGTGTCGCGCAGATCAGTCGGCAGCGCCGCCATCGACCGCCGCAGCCAGTCGAGATCCGCCGCCCGCTCCGTTGCCACCAGCCGGCGGTTCACCTCCCAATCCCCCCAGCCTTGAGCTGCCTTCGTCCTGCTCCCGGCGCGGCGCCGCCGGTCATGCGCCGCGTTCACCGCAACCCGATACAGCCAGGTCGTGAACCGCGCACGACCACGAAAACCCCTCAGTTTCGCCGGCAGTGCGAGGCAGATGTCCTGCGTCAGGTCCTCCGCCTCTTCCCGACTTCCCGTCAAGCGAAAGCAGAACCGGAAGATCCGGTCGTAGTGGAGTTCCAGCAGTTCCCTGAACGCCTCCCGCTCGCCAGCAGAGGCTCTCCGGACCAATTCCTCGCTACCCCTCGGCACACCAGTCACCCTAGAGCACCGCCCGGAACCGTCCCAACCAACCTCCACGAACTGATGAACCGCTTCTGCCATCCCAACTCCTCGGTATGACGCACGAGAACAGCCAATCCTTGGCGAAGCTCTGCGAAAACAGGGCAACGCCCCTACAAGCGGTGCCTCACCTCGAGCGTCAGCCCTCTCGGCACCGACGTCCAGCCCAGTCGGGGCTGGAGGGGTCTGCTCCAAGACGGGCGGGTGCGTCCTCCGGCTCCGCCCGGACCCTGCTATCTTCCCGCGGCAACCTGGAGGCTTTGCCCATGCACCTGTCGATGCACAACTGGATGCGCGCGGAACCGCTTGAGAAGACGCTCGCGCGCCTCAAGGAGTTCGGCTACGAGTCGCTCGAGATCAGCGGTGAGCCGGAGCTCTACGACACAGCGGGGGTCCGGGAGCTGTTGAAACGCTACGGCATTCGCTGCTGGGGCTCGGTGACCCTGATGATGGACGGCCGCAGCCTGATCGCCAAGGACGACGCCGAGCGCGCCAGCTCGATCCAGTACGTCAAGGACTGCGTCACGATGGTCAAGGAGCTCGATGGCCACGAGCTGTCCGTCGTGCCGGGCACCGTGGGCAAGGTCGACCCCGATTCGACGCCGGAGAACGAGTGGCGTTGGGCGGTCGAGAGCATGCAGGAGATCTACGAGCATTCCCAGGCCGCGGGCGTCCTGCTGGCGATCGAGCCGATCAACCGTTTCGAGACCTACTTCATCAACCGCGGCGCCCAGGCGCTGGCCCTGGCCGAAGCGACGGGCCCCGACTGCGGCGTCTGCCTCGATGCCTTCCACATGAACATGGAAGACCGCGACCTGCTGGGTTCGATCCGCCGGGCCGGCAGCCGGCTCGTCGACTTCCACGTCGCGGACAGCAACCGGATGGCGGCCGGCATGGGCGCCCTGGATTGGGCGGCCATCGTCGAGACGCTACGCGAGGTCGGCTACGACGGCGCACTGACCGTCGAGTTCGTGGCGTCCATCGACCGTACGCCGGCCAACCGCCATCCGAACGCCGTGGAGACGGAGCCGACCGACATCACGCCGGAACAGAAGAAGTTCATCGAGGACCACGGCAGCAATCTGCTGAGCGACGAGTTCTACACGATGCTCACGCGGCGCTCGGCGGAGGAGCTGCTGCCGCTGATCCGCTGACCCCTGGGATCGCGGGAGGACGACATGGCGAACGTGCTGCAAATCCAACACGCGACGGTCGTCGTCGACGACCTGGAGAAGGCCTGCGCCTTCTACGAGCACGAGCTCGGCCTCGAGCCGCTGCCCACCTTCAACCTCGACTTCCCCGCCCAGTTCTTCAAGATCAACGAGGAGCAGCAGCTTCACGTGACCGAGTGGGAGGACCAGGCGTCGTTCCGCGGCCACCTCTGCCTGCAGGTGGACGACTTCGACTCGATCTTCTTCCGCATGCGCGAGCTCGAAGCGATCGACACCTCACCCTGGGGCAAGGTGCGGCGCCTGCCCGACGGCGCGATGCAGATGTTCATCCGCGACCCGGCCGGCAACCTGATCGAGATCTCCTGCCCAAGCGAGGTCCCGGTCGACGACGCGATCTTCCAGGACGACCTGGTCGACGCGGAGGGTGGCCTCTACAAGTCGAATCGCGACGACCCCCGCGGTTTGCACACCGAGGACGCGACGCTCTACCACGGACGGTAGCTACGCCAATCGGTCGCCGGCACGGACCAGCGGGCTCTTGATGCGGGGGTCCGCTAACTAGAACTCGAGCCCGAAGCGGATCATCACGCGCCGCGGGAAGAGGTAGCCACTCGGCACGTACGCTTCGTCCGCGGGTACCTGCAGCGTCTCCCACCAGTCGTGAGTGTCTTCGTTGAAGACGTTGAGGACCTGTAGATCGAGCTTGAGTTGAACCTGGCCAACGTCGAAGCGGCGGCCAAGGGAGAGATCGAAGTTGTTCTGGTTCGGCAACCGCGTGTCGTCGCTGGCCGGAACCGCGATCACCCTCTGGCCTCCCTGAGCGAGCGGCGAGGCCGAACTGCGCAGACCGACAGTCAGTTGACGGCTGTACGGCTTGCCCGTCATGAAGCTGTAGGTCGCGCTGCCCTGGATCTTCCACGGCAGCTCGAAGCTGCCCTGGAACTGGAACACATGCTCCCGGTCGTTCTGCAGGGCCTGGTCGGCATTGATCCAGTTGTTCGGGTCTCGGCCGTCGGTGCTCGTGTAGAACGGGTTCCCCTGAGATTGGAGCAAGGGCCGCGGGATGAAACCGGTCGAGTCGGACCACGTGTACGACGATTGGAAACTCCAACCGTCGCTGTAGCGCCTGTTGAAAGAGAGGACCAAGCCTTCGTACTGCTGGTCGTAGCTCCTTCCCGGCGCCGCGGAACCCGGTCCCGGACCGTTGCCCTTGCGAGTCGTCGGCTGCTCGATGACGCTGTCCAACTGGATCGTCTCGCCAGTGAACGGGTTCGTCCATGGCACATCCTCGTAGACCCCGTCGTCCAGAATCTCCCAGCCGATCAGGTTCTTCGCGTCTTTGTAGACGCCCTGGATCCCGAAGGTGTAGTTGTCGCCCAGGCGGCGCTCCCAGCCCAGCGTGAACTGGTCGGTTTCCGGCGCCTTGATATCGGGATGGAACAGGTTTCCGTGGTACTCGAAGTTGCGCAAGTAAGTCCAGGGGCCGTCCAGCGAAGGCCCGTACTCGTAGATGTACTCGGGAGGATTCGGCGGCGGTGCGTACCAGTTTCCGGTCACGTCGGCGTCGAAGAACTTGCCGTAGAAGGCACGCAGCACCTGGCGGTCGCCGATCTGGTAGGCCATGCCGATGCGTGGCGAGATCAGTGACCAGTCGATCACGTCCTGAACACCGGGAATGATGTCCGAGGTCGGGCTCCAGTCCTGGGCCAGCACCGCGTAGTCAGGAATGTCGCCGTTGTGCTTGTCGTAGCGCACGCCGACGTTGAGGGTCAGGTTCGAGTTCACCTGCCAGGAGTCGTCGACGAAGGCCGAGACGACCGCCGTCTCGGCGCCGTAGTAGAAGGGCCGGGCGGAGACCCGGTAGTAGTACGGGTAGCCCGGGTAGTACTCGTAGCGGTAGAAGTAGACGCCGTTCGGGCCGCCGCCGGTCCGGGTGTCGCCGTGGCCCGTGCCGTAGGAGATGCCGAACTTGAAGTCGTGGTCGCCGCCCAGGAGGTCGTCGGCGTGGTGGGACAGCTTGACGTCCAACTGGTCCCGGCCGAGCAACCAGATGTAGGTGTAGCCGGGGCTGCCGCTGGACTGGGGCGGACCGCCGTCGACCGGGGAGTAGTCCGTGTACGGCGCGGCGGTGCTGCCCGTTGCCGAGAGCAGGTTGTCGTCGCTGCTGTAGCCGGTGTAGAGGACCTCGAGGTAGTCGTTCGGAGTCAGGACCGACTGGAACTGGAGGCCCCAGGCCGGGTTGTTGCCGTACTCGGTCGCAATGGCGTCCGGCGTTGTATTGGGCGCCGCGAAGACGAAGTCGTAGTCCTCGTAGTGGTACTTCGCCTCCATCATGTTGCTGTCGTTGAACGCCGCGTTGAACTTGATGTCGGAGCGCACCGTCGGGTAGGCGGTCGGGAAGGACGGATCAACGCCCGGCTCGGTATACGCGTCGTCCGTGGTCTGAATCGAAGCGAAGAACCAGGCCTTGTCCCGCGCCACCGGACCGCCCAGAGTGCCCGTCAGGTCGTCGAACTCCTCGCGAAAGAACGGAAGGCCGTCGATCTCGGCGTTCTCCTCCGTCAGACCGTCGTTCATGTGGTACCAGTCGACCGTACCGTTGAACTCGTTCGTACCGGACTTCGTCACGATGTTGATCGCGGCCCCCGACATGCTGCCGTACTCCGCGGGAGCACCGATGCCGAGCACCTGCACCTCCTCGATGATCGCCGGGTTCGTCCACCAGAAAGCGCGACCGGTGTCCGAGGAGGTCGTGTCCAGGCCGTCGATGCGCCAGGAGTTCGAGGCTACGCTCGAACCGAAGGCGGTCAGCGAGGTGCTGCCCTCGGAAGCCTGGCTGATCCCGGGCGACACCGCGACCAGGTCCCAGAAGTTCCGGTCGGTCGGCAGGTCGTCGATGAAGTCCGCGGTGAAGCTCGTGCTCACGCTGGAACTCGTCACGTCGAGGATCGGCGACGCGGTCACCGTGACCTCCTCCTCCACGGTCTCCAGGCCGAGTTCGATCTCCAGGTTGACCGTCGCCGCGATGCCGACCCGCACACCCTCCACCCGGTGATCCCGGAACCCATCGAGGGCCGCGGTCACGACATAGTCGTCGACCTGGAGCGACGAGATGACGAAGCTGCCGCCGACGCCGCTGATCGTCGTCCGCGACACGCCGCGATCCTCGATCGTCGCCGTCACCATGACGCCGGGCAGGCCGTCGCCGTTCGCGTCACGGACCTGGCCACGGATGTCGCCCGTGGTCTGGGCGGCTACCGCGCCTGCGAGCGCCGCGATGGACAGGGCAACCGGTAGAACTCGACCGAGCGTCATGCGTCTGGACATGGCGAATCTCCTTGTGGGGCCTTTCCCCTTCTTCGGAACCAGCCACGGATACTAACCGCAACAGCGCCGGCTGGCTCGCGTTCCACCACCGGTTCGCCGTCAGAACGGGAAGATCAGCGGCACCATCCACACGATCACGGCCAGCAGCACGACGGTCAGCGGCGTGCCGACGCGCAGGTAGTCCATGCTGCGGTAGCCGCCGGCGCCCATGACCAGCAGGTTCGCCTTGTGGCTGAACGGCGTCATGAACGCGGCCGAAGCCGCCAGCGCCACGCCCATCATCAGCGGGTAGGGCGAAAGGCCGAGGCCCGAAGCCGCCTCCAGCACGACCGGCGTCAGCAGCACGACCGCCGGCGCACCGTCGAGACACTGGCTGAGCAGGCTCGAGAGCAGAACCAGCGCGGCCAGCACCGCGTACGGTCCCGCCGGGCCGGCAACGTCCATCACGCTGCTCGCCAGCAGAGCCGCGGTGCCGCTGCTCTCCATCGCGGACCCAACCGGGAGGATCGCCGCGACCAGGAAGATCGCCCGCCACTCGACCGCCCGGTACGCCTCCTCCATCGTCAGCGCGCCGCAGAGAACGATCAGGCTCGCCGAGGCGAACGCGGCGACCTGAATCGGTGCGATCCCCGTCACGACCAGACCTATCATCAGGGCAAGGCAACCGACGGCGTACGGCGCCTTCTTCAGACGACGCGGCTCCTCCGCGACATCCGAGAGAACGACCAGATCCCGTTCCCGGGAAAGCAGACCGAGCCGTCCCCGCCGTCCCTGCAGCAGCAACGCGTCACCGACTCGCAGCGCGAGCTGGGCCAGGCCGCTGCGAATGGCCTTTCCCTCGCGCCAGATCGCGAGCACCTGCACGCCGTAGCGATCCCGGAACGCGATTTCCTCGAGGCTCCGCCCCACGAGTCCGGACCGGGGCGCCAGCGTCGCCTCCGCCATGCCCACTTCCTCCGACTCGAACGTGGGCGCGGAAACTCCCGCGGTCAACTCGACTCCGCCCATGCGCAGGAGAGCGCGCAGTCGCCGCTCCCGGCCCTTCACGAACAGTTGGTCTCCGGCCTCGAAACGGACCTGAGGCCCGGGCGCCCAGAGCACCTCGTCGCCCCGCTCGACCGCGACCACGGTCAGCTCCATCAGCCGGCCCATCCACTCGACACCGGCGCCGCTGGCCAGAAGCGCCGAGTTCTCCGGTACCCGAATGACCAGCAGGGGTTGGTCCTCAAGCCGGTCCAGGGCGGCGGTGCCCGTCTCTTCGATCTCCAGCACGTCGGCCGCGATCTCAGGCGCGTCACCACCGAACAGGCCGTAGAGCAGGTCTCCCTCCTCGAGCAGCAGACTGCCCAGCCGGTCGACGTGAACTTCCCCGTCCCGTTCCACCGCGATCACGAACACCCGCCAACGCTCCCGGAAGCGCGTCGAGGCCAGCGTGCTCCCCACCAGGGGCGAAGCGGGGGCCACCCGCGCCCTGAGCGCGGTGACTCCCGCGTCCGGCGCACCGATCTCCCCCGTCGTCGCGGTACCGAGCGTCGTGGCGGAGCCCAGATCCACGCCCTGGAGCCGCAGCATCTGCTGCACTTCCTCCGCGTCGCCCTGCACGACCAGTTCGTCGCCGGCGAGCAGACGCATGTCGTCCTTGGGCGCCAACCGCCAGTCTTCGCCTCGCGCGATGCCGAGAAGCTGTACGCCCAGGGTGGTGCCCAGACGGGTTTCGCGCAGGGTCGCTCCATCGAGCTGTGAAGCCGCCGGAATGCGGATCGAGAACAGCCCCTCATGGAGGCCGTAGAGATCCGCGAGTTCCGACTGGCGGCCGGATGTCGCTGCTCTGCGACCGGGCAGCAGGCGACGACCCAGAGTGAGCATGAAGACCACGCCGCCGAGCAGCAGCACCAGGCCGAATGGCGTGAAGTCGAAGAGCCCGAAGGGCTCGAGCCCGCGATCCCGCAGCATCGCCGCCGCCAGGATGTTCGGAGGCGTACCGACCAGGGTCGCGGTGCCCCCGAGGATGGCCCCGAACGCCAGCGGCAGAAACAACCGGGACGGCGGCAGGTGCGCACGCCGGCCGAGACTCGCCACCGCCGGCATCAACACCGCGGTCGCCGCGATGTTGTTCATGAACATCGAGAGCACTCCCGCGACCAGCATCACGGCGATCATCAACGGCGTCTCGCGGCTGCCGACGAAGCGATGGATCGCGCCGCCGACCAGATCCGCCACGCCGGTCTGCATCAGCCCCGCGCTGACGATGAAGATCGACAGCATCGTGATCACCGCGGACGACGCGAAGCCCGTGAACGCCTGATCGACTGCGACGTAGCCCGTGAAGATCAGCAGCGTCAGGCCCAGAAAGGCCGTCAGGTCGATCGGTAGCTTCTCGGTCAGAAACAGGACGACCATGGCCGCCAGAACGACCAGCAGGAAGGCGATCTCAAGAGTCATCGCGACTGCGATTCAGACCCGCGCCCGCGCCTACACGACGGTCCAGCCGCCGTCGACGAGCAGGATCTGACCGGTCACGTAGCTCGAGGCGTCCGAGGCCAGGAACACGACCGGTCCCGCCAGTTCCTCGCCGCGGCCCGGGCGACCCATCGGTGTCTTGCGGCGGATCCAGCGCACGCCCTGGTCCGAGGCGAACATTTCCTCGGTCATCTCGGACTCGAACCAGCCGGGACCGATCGCGTTCACGCGCACGCCGCGCCGGGCCCACTGCGCGGCCAGCTCACGGGTCAGGTTGACGACACCGCCCTTGGACGCCGTGTAGGAGGCCTGCGGTACCTGACCGGCGCCGACCACGCCGAGCACCGACGCGATGTTGACGATCGAGCCCGTACCCTGCTCCAGCATCATCGCGCCGAACCGCCTGTTGCAGAGGAAGACGCCGGTCAGGTTGACGGACAGCACCCGCGTCCACACCTCCAGCGATTCCTGCTCGGCCGGTCGCGGATCCGCAACGCCGGCGTTCGCCACCAGCACGTCCACGCGGCCGAAGCGTTCCAGGGTGCTGGCGGCAAGTGCCTCGACATCATCCTCTCGCGACACGTCGCAGGGGACCGCGAAGGCCTGGCCACCAGCATCCTCGATCTCCGAGGCGAGCTGCTCCAGGCGCTCCCGGCGACGCGCGGAGACCACGACCGAAGCGCCGGCGCCGGCCAGGGCGTGCGCGAAGACGACGCCGAGGCCGGACGAGGCGCCGGTCACGACCGCCGTCTTCCCGTCGAGTCGGAAGAGGTTCTCCGCCGAGTTGCTTGCGGCGTTCATCGCGGGGCCGAGTCTACGCGCCCGGCCACCCGATTCAGGCCGGAGGATCGAAGCGGCCGTCGATCGCGGTCCAGCCGCCGTCGACGAACAGCACCGCGCCGGTCATGTAGCTCGACGCATCGGAGACCAGGAACGCCGCCGCGTTGCCGATCTCGTCGGACCTTCCCCAACGGCCCAGCGCCGTCTTCCCGGCGTATGCGCGGTTCCAGGCCTCGTTCTGCTGAATCGGTTTGGTCAGCGGCGTGTCGACGACGCCGGGCGCCAGCGCGTTGACCCGAACCCCGGCTGCCCCGAGTTCCGCGGCAGCGGTGCGCGCGAGCTGAGCGATGCCGGCCTTGGTCGCGGCGTACACCCCCTGCCCAGGCTCAACAACCTGGGAGCGGATCGAAGACAGCAGCACGATACTGCCGCCACCGGCGGCCGACAGCAGGCCTCCGGCGACCTGCAGCACGCACATCGCACCACCCAGGTTGAGCTTCACGACCCGGTCGAACTCGTCCGGCTGGTAGTCGAGCAGGCGCTTGCGGACGTTGACTCCAGGCGTCGCCACCACGCCCCGCAGGTTGTCCAGCGACCCCAGAGCTGCCGTCATCGCTTCGGGATTGGTGATGTCGAGCTCGGCCGCTTCGGCCTTCCCGCCCGCCTCCACGATCCGGTCAGCGGTCGCCCGTGCGGCCAGGAGGTTCACGTCGAAGCAGGAGACAACCGCCCCTTGCCGGGCACATGCCTCCGCCGCGCCCTCACCGATGCCGGAGCCGGCGCCGATCACGGCCACCGTGCTGCCGTCCAGACGGAACGGGTTCGAGGACGCGTTCACCGTGCTACGGCAGGTCGGACGCGGCCAGATAGCCAGGGATCGACGCGGCCCGCCGGACGGCGTTCAGGACCGCGTCGGCCAGCGCTTCGGCGGCCAGGGCGCCGATCCGGCTCACATCAGGCGGCCCTTCGAGCACGCCGGTGGCGACCGCGAACACCGTGTCGCCGTCGCCGGGCGTGTGGGACGGGACGATCGAGCGGGCGAGACCGTCGTGAGCCATCTGGGCCACCCGGGTCGCCTGCGCCTGGTTGAGGGTCGCGTTGGTCGCCACGACCGCGATCGTCGTGTTGTCGCGGCCGTCGGAACGGTCCCCGGGGCGGGCCCGGCGATCCCGTCCGCCGCCGCTGCGGAGCAGCTTGCGAGCGTCCAGCAGCTCGTTGTCGGGCCCGAGCACACCGGCAACGACCTGACCGGTCGCCGGATCGATCACGTCGCCCACCGCGTTGACCGCGACCAGCGCCGCGACCACGAGGCCGGCCGCCGAGCCCTGTTCGATCGTGATCGAGGCGCTGCCGAGGCCACCCTTCATCGACGAACCGCGACCACCCATCTTGCCGACGGTCGCACCCGCGCCGGCGCCGACATTGCCCTGCGCCACCGGACCGGTCGTCGCCGCCTCCGAGGCCCGGTAGCCGCACTCGGCGTCGGGACGGGGCTTGCTGCTGCCGCCCATTCCAAGGTCCATCAGGGAAGCACCGACCACGATCGGGACGACTCCCGCACGCACCGGAAAGCCGACGTCCCGCTCCTCGAGGTAGCGCATCACGCCGCCCGCGGCGTCGAGGCCGTACGCGCTGCCGCCGGTGAGGACGACGGCGTGGAGTTCCTGGACCATGTTGTGGGGGCTCAGGAGAGCCGTCTCCCGCGTCGCCGGGGCGCCGCCCCGGACGTCGACGGCACCGACCGCGCCGCCCTCCGCCAGCACCACGGTGCAGCCGGTCGGCCGCTCCTCGTAGGTGATCTGACCTACGCGAAGGCCCTCCACGGCGGTCAGACCGGGGTCGGCTGCCGCGTCTTCAGCCAAGGCCGGACCCCAACCGCCGAGGGCAAGGGCTCCGAGCACCGCGATCCGCAATCCACATTCCGCGAACATAGTAGTCTGGCAAGCGTACTACCAGCCCTCGAACGCTGCCACCGGCGAAACGCATCGTCCCATGACGTCCGTACAGAGCGGGTCCGCCCGCATGGGGTCAGGCCTCGTGGACCGCCTTCTTTCCGAGGCCACGGTCTGCGGCGAGGAAGCGGCCCACTTCGCATCGGAACTGATCCGCGTGCCGTCGGTCAACCCACCGGGCGATGCCTACCGGGAGTGCGCGGAGCTACTCGGCGTACGGCTCGAGGCGGACGGTTTCGAGACGGAGTACATCCAGGGCCCCGGCAGCGATCCGAAGCGACCGAAGATCAACGTGCTCGGCCTGCGCCGGGGCCGAAGCACGCGACCCGCCCTGCACCTGAACGGACACATCGACGTCGTGCCGCCGGGAGACGGCTGGACGGTCGACCCGTTCGGCGGCGAGATCAGGGACGGCTGGCTCTACGGCCGCGGCGCGGCCGACATGAAGGCCGGTCTCGCCGCCGCGGTGTTCGCCGCCGAAGCGGTCCGGCGGAGCGGCGTCAGCCTGCGCGGAACGATCGAGATCAGCGGCACGGTGGACGAAGAAAGCGGCGGCCTTGCCGGTGTCGCCCATCTGGCGCACCTCGGACGCGTCACGAGCCGCACGACGGACTACGTGATCATCCCCGAGCCGTTCAGCCCGACGAGAATCTGTATCGGGCATCGCGGCGTCCTGTGGTTTCGGATCGTGGCGCGGGGGCGCATCGCCCACGGTTCGATGCCCTTTCTCGGCACCTCGGCGATCGACGCCGCGGCCGACGTAGCGCTCGGGCTCCAGGAGGCGATCGGCGACCTGGTCACTGAACTGCCCGTGGTGCCGGAAGGAGCGCGCCGGCCGACCATCAACATGAACTCGATCGCCGGCGGCCAGGTGATCGAAGGGCTCGGTTCTTCGGCCGCCCTGGACGGTCATGGCCAGGGACTGCCGTCGCCCTGCGTCGCGGACCAGTGTGAACTCGTCGTCGACCGCCGCTACCTGGAGGAAGAGGGACCGGAGGCCGTACGCGCCGAAGTCCGGGAAGTGCTGAACGCGGTCGAGGCCAGGAGACCCGGCATCGAGTTCGAGGTCGAGGAGCTGCTGAGCGTCCTGCCTACCCGGACCCCGAACGACTGCGCCCTGGTCGAGTCGCTCGCCCGCGCGATCGAGACGACGACCGGAAGAGCGGCCGATCTCGTGGCGAGCCCGGGCACCTACGATCACAAGCACTTCCAGCGCATCGGCGGGATCGCGCAGTGCGTTGCCTACGGACCGGGCGAACTGGAGCAGGCCCACCAGCCCGACGAACGCTGCCTGCTCTCGGACATCACCCAATCGACCCAGGTGATGGCGCTCGCAATCGTCGATCTCCTGAGCTGAACACTGGGTGCGCCGGCGTCCCCGCCGGCATTCCGCGCGATGCCGCGTAGCGGCGAGCACGAGTCGTCTTCCATCGAGTCCCGCCGGACTGCTAGGGTTCCTGCCACGCCGCCGCGCCCCTGCGCGGCCGCAACAGCTACCAAACAGCCCGGCCCCAAGCGGGCCGCGAGGAACACCGACATGACCGTGGCACTTGACGTCGCGACCACTACCCGATCCCACGCCCCGGAACTGCCGCCGTGCAGCCATCAGCCGGAGCCCTACCTGGGGCCGGGCCGCGAGAAGATCCTGGAGCTGCGCCGGCAGCACGTGAATCCGGCCCTGTTCACCCTCTACAGCGACCCCGTCATGCTGGTCGAAGGCCACCGGCAGTACGTCTGGGACGAAACCGGCCGTCGCTACCTCGATCTGTTCGCGGGCATCTGCACGGTCGCCTGCGGCCATTCCCACCCGAAGATCGTCGCCGCCGTCCAGAAGCAGATGGCCCTGCTCGCGCACGGCTCGACCGCCTTCCTGCACCCGAACATGCCGCGTTTCGCCGAGGCGCTGCTGGCCAAGCTGCCGCCGAGCCTGGACCGGATCTACTTCGTGAACAGCGGCAGCGAAGCGAACGATCTCGCCATCCAGATGGCACGTCTCCACACCGGCAACGCGGACGTCATCGGCATCCGGAACGCCTACCACGGCGGCAGCGCGCCGACCGGAGCGCTCACCGGCATCCACACCTGGAAGTCCGGCGTCCAGCGCGGCGGGCCGGTCCACCACGCGCTCAACCCCGACCCCTACCGCAATACGTTCTCCGGCACGCCCGAACAGATCGCCAGCCGCTCCGCGGAGGACGTGGCCGAACTCATCCGCTACTCCACGCCGGGCCAGGTGGCCGCCTTCATCTCGGAGCCCATCCAGGGCGCCGGCGGCGTGACGATGGGCGCACCGAACTATCTCCCCGAGGTCTACGACATCGTCCGGGCCCACGGCGGCGTCTGCATTGCCGACGAGGTGCAGACCGGCTTCGGCCGCACCGGCGACAACTTCTGGGGCTTCGAGCGCTCCGGGGTCGTCCCCGAGATCGTCACGATGGCGAAGGGCATCGGCAACGGCCTGCCGCTGGCCGCCGTCGCCACCACGTCGGAGATCGCCGCCACGCTGGCACAGAGGCTCCACATCAACACGTTCGGCGGCAATCCGCTGGTGTCCGCGGCCGGCCTGGCCGTGCTGGAGATCATCGAGGAGGAGGGCCTGCAGCAGAACGCCCAGATCCAGGGCAACCGGCTTCTCGACGGTCTCCGGGCCCTGGCCGAGCGCCACGAAGGCATCGGCAACGTCCGCGGCCAGGGACTCATGATCGGCGTCGAGCTCGTCGCCGACCGGGACGCAAAGACGCCGGGCACTGCCCTGGCCGGCCGCGTGCTCGACGAGCTGAAGGACCTCGGCGCCCTCGTCGGCAAGGGTGGGCTGTACGGCAACGTGCTCCGGATCAAGCCGCCTCTGGTGCTGATGGACGCGGACGTCGAGTTCGCGCTGGCGGCGATGGACGAGGCGTTGACGCGGGCGGCGAGGTAGAAAAAGGTCGCCGCTACGCGGCGCGTTTTCCTGAGACCGCCTGCGGCGGCAGCCGGCGGGGACGCCGGCGCACCCAGTGGCCGGCAAACAGAACGACCCCGCTGGCAAGCCAGCGGGGTCGCCGCACGCCGTATCTGTGGCCGGCCTTACAGGCCGACGACCGAGACGAAGCTGACGCAGCGGCCCGGGGCACCGCCGAGGTTGTGGGTCAGGCCGAGCTTGGGCTCGGCGATCTGACGCTCACCGGCCTCGCCGCGGAGCTGCAGCCACATCTCGTACATCATCCGCAGGCCGGAGGCCCCGATCGGATGGCCGAAGCTCTTCAGGCCGCCGTCCGGATTGACCGGCTGGTCGCCGTCGAGATCGAAGCGGCCGTCCATCGTGTCCTTCCAGGCCTGGCCGCGCGGCGAGAACCCGAGGTCCTCCATCAGAACCAGCTCGGTCGGCGTGAAGCAGTCGTGGACCTCGGCCATGCTGATCTGCTCGCGCGCATCCTCGATGCCCGCCTGCTCGTAGGCGTCCCGGGCGCTCTCGACGACCTCGGGGAACGAGGTGAAGTCGTAGTCCTGCCTCTTCGCGCCCTCGGCCGGTCCGGCCACGAACGACAGCGCCTTGATGAAGATCGGGTTGTCGTTGTACTTGTGGGCATCCTCGGCACGGCAGATCACCGCGGCGGCGGCGCCATCGGACACGCCCGAGCAGTCCATGATGCCGAGCATGCCGGCGATCTTGGGCGAGGAGTTGATCTTCTCGACCGGCACTTCCCGCTGGAACTGCGCCTTCTCGTTGCGGGCGCCGTTGTAGTGGTTCTTGTAGGCGATCTTCGTAAGGACGTCGCGCATCGTCTCCAGATCGACGCCGTACTTCTCGGCGTACGCGGGCGCCAGGAGCGAGAAGTTCGCCGGCGCGGTCATGCCGGACTCGGTACCGTCGCCCGGAGGGGCGCTGCCGGTGAGACCGGAGAAACCGGAGTCCTTCAGCTTCTCGACGCCGACCGCCATGACCAGGTCGTAGGCGCCGGACGCGACCGCGTAGGCAGCGTTGCGCATCGCCTCGCTGCCGGTGGCGCACATGTTCTCGAGGCGGGTGACCGGCTTGTACTGGATCTTGAGCGGCTCGGAGAGGGTCAGGCCCGAGATGCCGCTGCCAGTGGTACCAAGCCAGTAGGCATCCACGTTGTCCGGCTCGATCCCGGCGGAGCCGTAGGCATCCTGCACGGCATCGACCAGCAGATCGCTGGCGCTGCGGTTCCAGTGTTCGCCGAACTTGGTGCAGCCCATGCCGACGATAGCTACGCGATCACAGATTCCCTTGCTGGCCATTGGTGCTCCTTGGTCGTTCCTCGGACGGGTCCCGTCCTCTTGCGGTGTTCGTCCCTATCGAATGTTCAGCGCCGCGGGCGCGCCTTCCAGAAGTAATTGTGCACGCCCCCGGCAGTGTACAGGCGGCGGAATGTCATTTCCAACTCGTCGCCGATCGCCACCTTGTCCGGGTCGACGTCGGTCAGCTGGCAGAGCATCCTGCCGCCCTTGTCGAAGTCGACGACCGCGCCGATCACGGGCGGCTGGAGCGAGTAGGCCAGCCGGTCCAGGGTATAGGTGCTGATCCGGCATTCGCTGTCGGCGTAGGGCTCGATCGTCGAGTCGTCCGACGCCTGACAGACGACGCAAACGCGCTGCGGCGGCAGGTTCGTGTTGCCGCAGCGGTTGCAGCGTGAGCCCACGAAGCCGAACTTCCAGCGCTCGGCGCGTTGCATCGGCGGAGCCGCCGGCCGGTCCGGATCAGGGCGTCGCGGTGGCTCGAAGGGCAGCACGTCGCGCCACTTGAGGTACGTCGTGTAGGCGAGATCGTCGCGCTTGGACCCGATCCAGGACGCCACGCTGTGCTTCGGACGGCCGTCGGCGATCGCATCGGTGACCTCGAAGACGGCCACATCGACGCCGTCGGCCACGCAGGCGACCGCGATCCTGTCGCCGGCCGAGGCGCCGTCCAGCGTGCTCGCCAGAACCAGGCCGGCGTGGGCGGCGCCCGCTCGGCCCACCGTTCCGGCCAACCCGTCCGCAAGCTGCGCGGGTGCGAGCCCCGAGGGGCGCATGAAGCCGCGGAAGACTCGGGCGTTCGTGCCGTCGAGCACGACTTTGGACAGGTCGGAAGCCGCCACTCCGGCGTCGGCCAGAGCGCGGGCGAACGTGTCCACGAGGAGCGGCGTGAAGATGCTGGCGCCGAAGCGCTCTTCCCACTGCTTGGGGAACGGCATGCCGGGGCTCTGCCAGACATCGAGCACCTCTTCGGTGCAGGAGGCGCGGCCGATCAGGCGAGCGATGGGCTCACCACCCCCACCGAGGACGAAGGCCGCCGCCGCATCGCCGCCTCCGGACTCCCGGGGACCGCTCGGCGCGCCGACGACCACCTCGCTGGCCGCCACCAGCACGGTGCGGCCGGCCGCCGCCATGTCCAGGCCGGCGAGAAGGGCCGACAGTCCGGCGCGACTCGAACCGCCGAAGTCGAGCGCCGCGACGGACTTGGGCAGGTTCGTCGCGGCCTGCAGTGTCGCCGCGTTCAGCTTCTCGGTGTACGGAGCGCTCGTCGAAGCGAACGCCACGGTGTCCACCGCGGCGCCCTCGGGCAGCTCGCGCAGCGCCTCGCGCGAGGCCTCGACTGCCATCGAGGCGGAGTCTTCGTCGTAGCTCGCGGCAGCGCGCTCTCCACGGCCGCCGCCCATGGCCGACCGCTGGATGCGAAAGAACGGCACGTAGCTGCCGTAACGAAGGATTCCGGACATGGAAGCGGGTCTCCTGATCTACTGAACTGTGTGCGTTCGTGTCTGCCGACCGGTCGGTAGGTGAGAGGGGGGCAGTGTAGCAGCCATCGGCAGACGGCAGCGGGCCCTACTGGTTCCGGTTGGCCCGCTCGATCTCCCGCATCGTCGCCTCCAGCTTCCTTCGGATCTCGTCAGCCCTTTCCTTCTGGTGCTTCTCGAAATCGACTGCCTTCTCGTCCACGATCTGGTAAACGCGGGTGAACTTCTGTACATCCCCGGTCTCCCGGAACTGGATGTTGCCGGTCACGCCCTGGAGTTCGCGAACCGCCCTCATTCCCTTGAGGAAGTCGCTCGGGACGGCGATCGCATCGACCTCGGACAGCGCCTCAAGGTAGACCCAGAGTGCGTCGTAGCCGAGGGCCGCGTAGTAGCTCGGAAGACTGCCGTGCTTCTCCTGGTACGCCGTGACGAAGGACGCAACCGGCTCCTCGGGGCTCTCGGGCTCGTAGAGCGGCGCGGTCATGAAGCTGTTGTTCGCCGCCGGGCCGGCCTCCCGCAGTACGGACTCGATGGCGAGGGAGGAACTCGCCGCCAGGTAATCGTGCGTGCCGTTGTAGCCACCGAGACGGAGTGCCTGCATCGCCTCGGCGAGCGCCGACCCGGACGCGGCAACGTAGATCGCGTCCGCCTCGTATCCCAGGGCCTCGTTGACCATCGCGTTCTGATCGCTGGACCCGGTGAACAGGACGCGGCCCGCGAGCTGGGTTCCCCAGACCGCCTCGAGGGCGTCGGCCAGAGACGTGCCGAAGGCCGTGTCCTGGACGACCAGAACGAGGCGGGTCACCTGCAACCTGTCCCGGAGGAACGTCGCCATCGTCGAGGCTTCGATCTCGGCACTCGGATAGAGCCGGTAGAAGAACTCGGAAACTCCGCTGAGCTCCGGACTCGATGCCGAAGGCGACAGCAGAACCCGATCCGCCTCCTCGACGACTGGAATCATCGCCAGGGCCTCGTCGCTGGTCACGCCGCCGATTGCGGCCAACGACGTCTCGAACGCCGTGTCCAGCAGCGCGGCGGCCTGCGCCGCGTCGCCTTCCGAGTCGACGATCTCGAGGACCACGTTGTAGCCGACGTCTTCGTCGCCCGCCATCAGTCGCTCGTGACGCAACTGGATGCCGTTGGCGATTTCCTGGCCGTAGACGGCCGCCTCGCCGGTGAGCGGCGCGATGGCCGTGATGGTGACGGTCGGAACCTCGGGACCGCAGCCGATCGCCGGCAGCAGGCACAGGGCTCCGAGCAGCACAAGAGTACGTTTACGCAAGCTCATTACTCCAGATCTCCATCAGCCAGCGGTGTCACCCAGTCGATTCGCAACCACTTCCACGGCGCCTGATGCGATCCGGCTACACGGAGGCTCGAATCACAAAGGCGGACCCTTCATTCTAGGAGTCTGCGCGGCAGAAACGCAACCTTGTGAGTCGTACGCCCTCAAGGCGAGTCGAAAAGCGGCAGCGGAGGATGCCAGCCTGCACCGGCCCGGTCGAGCCGGAAGCCATCCGCGTTCTTCGTCGGTGTCGGACGCTGCGTCCAGGTGCCAGGGCGTGCGTCCTCTGGGCCCCCGCGTTGGTTCGCAGGCGGCGCCAGGCGGGCCGCCGGGGCGCCGGCGATCCAGGCGCGCAGGGCCGCCATCACGCCTCCGTGGGAGACGACGATGACCTGCTGGCCCAGGTGGCGTTCGGCCAGCCCCTCCACCACCGGCGCCGCCCGTGAGGCGACGTCGACCAGCGATTCGCCGCCGGGTGCCCGGTGATGCCAGAGGGCTTCGATGTCGAGTTCGGCCAGCACCGCGCGGTACACGTCCCAGGGCTTTCCCCGAAGTTCGCCGAAGCAGCGCTCCTCGATGCCGTCGATCTCAACCACCGGCAGGCCGACCTCCGCCGCGATCTCCTCGGCGGTCTGGCGGGCGCGGCGAAAGCGGCTGCAGTACAGGTGAGACGGTTCGTACTGCTCCGCCAGCAACCGGCCGGCCTCGCGGGCCTGCCTGTGGCCGAGTTCGGTCAGCGGCTCGTGATCGTGCCAGGTGTAGCGACTCGCCAGGTTCGCGGTGCTCTCCGCGTGGCGGACCATCAGCAGCGTAGACATGGTCGGATCACAACTCCCATAGGTGTAGCGCACTCGAAAGACGGTCGCGGCGCGCCGCCGGCGACGGGCATGGGGCCGGAGCGGTTCAGTCGCCGACGATCCGGGTGACCGGCTGGCTCCCGACGGGACCGCTCACCCAACCGCCGATCACGGCGGAGAACAGCCCGGCGTTGCCACCGGCATGAACCAGTTGCAGCCCTCCGGGCCGGAACTTCGGCACCTGGGCACCGGCCATCTTCTCGGGCAGCCCTTCGTCGCAGTCGCCGGCGCCGCGCACCAGATCGGCGCCCGATCGCACCAGGAGGCCGTCGAGTTCGCGGCGCAGCCTGGCCTTGTCCCAGCTGGCCCGCCGGAACACGTTGCCGTGCTCGTATCCGACCACCAGCATCGCGTCGAAGCCGACGACGAGCTTGTGGCTCGCGACGCTCAGGAGCGCCGCCGCCAGCGAGCGAGCCAGCGACTCCGGCCTGCGGGACAACTGGTCCACGACGCCGCGCGGACCTTCACCGGCAAACAGGGTCACGGCGGACGTACCTTCGGGAATGCCCCGCTCCACCGCCAGCGATTCCCATGGCGAGTCGTCCTCCCGCTCGGGAAAACAGAAGCTGAGCTTGCCGGGGTTTCCCAGCGTGGCCCGATCCACTTCGCCAGGCCGGGCGCCGCCGACGTTGCGCAACACGAGCTGCAGCGCACGGCCTATCGTCATGTTGGCCCGGTTCCCCTGCCCCAGGACGTTCATCTTCGAGTTCATGCCGATCGCCGAAGTCACGGGTCCGTTCACCACGACGATGGGACCAGCGAAGTACGTCGTGGCCGCGAGGCCGTGCCAGTTGAACTCCTCGGTCAACGCCGCCTCGACGGCCGCGAGGACCACCGGCATGTACTCGGGGCGGCAGCCCGCCATCACCGCGCCCGCCGCGACCTTCTCCACCGTGCACTCGCCGTAGTCGGGCGCCACGAGGCCAAGGACGTCCCCTCGATCACGCCGGGTGCCGGCGAGCATGCGCTCGACCCGCTCCGGCGTCGGCGGCACCACCGGCAGACCGTCCGTCCATCCGCGTGCGAAGCAGGCCTCGATGTCGTCTTCCTGGTCGCCGAGTTCGACCCGGCGCGCGCCGCCCCGGGAGAACCTGGCGGCGAGCCGTTCGACGTGCGGCGGCTCCACGTTCAACGCGCCACAGCCCGGGCGGCTCGGCGGCAGATCCGTGCCCAGTCCGTCCAGGCCGCTCACTTCCTGCCACTGGTCGCGGTTCCAGCCGATCGCCGTACCCACCGTGGAACCGTCCTCGCGAGAAAGCAACGTCGGCACGATCTCGATCCCCAAGCGGTGCGACAACCCGAGGTCCGCGTCGTGAACGGGGTCTCCTGAAGCCGGAAAGTCCGGATCGTCCTGGGTCAGCACGAGCACCGGCCGATGGCGCCGGACTTCGTCCAGCACCGGTTCGACCAACTGGCAGGTCGGACAGTCCTTCTTGACCACCGCCACCAGACCCTGGTCGAAGCCCGGCGGCGCCGCGGGGGAAACGGAGGATGCAGCGGATACGGAGGATGATGGAGCCATGGCGGGGGACGATACCAGCGCAGCCGTCGTGTATCGTTCGGGACTCACTCAGGAGACAACTCATGGTCCAGACCCTCATCGACCCGACGAACGAGGCGGCCCCAGCGGCGCGCACCACGGCGCCCCGACTCGACTCCATCGGCGGCAAGACGATCGCCCTGCTCGACATCTCCAAGGCCCGCGGCGACATCTTCCTCGACCGCGTCGAAGAGCGAATCGAAAGCCGCGGCGCGTCCGTGCTCCGCTTCACCAAGCCCACCTTCTCCAAGGTGGCGCCGGCCGACCTGCGCGCCGAGATCGCCCAGCGTTGCGACGCGGTGATCGAAGCGCTGGCCGACTGAGGGTCCTGCACGTCGTGCAGTGTGCACGACACGACCCAGTTGGAAGAGATGGGGCTGCCGTCCGTGTTCGTCGCCTCGTGCGAGTTCCAGGACGCCGCCGAGTCGCAGTCGAAGTCGCTCGGCTCCTCACCGGAAGTCGTCTACGTGCGGCACCCGATCCAGGACCGCAACGACGAGGAAATGGGAGAGATCGCCGACCAGGCCGTCGACGCCCTCGTCTCCGCTCTGACCAACTGACCCTGCGCCAGGCGCCGGTCGAACTGAGGGCTCGCTGAGCAAGCCCATGCGGTCAAGTACGTCAAACGCGAAGAAGCAGCTCGAGTCGCCACGCCGTTTCGTGAGCGCCGCCGGGCGGACGGTGTACGCCCTGAACCTGGAGGTGTTCCCGAACTTTTTCGGCAACGTGTACGTGATCGACGACGGGGCCCGCCGCACCCTGGTCGACTGCGGCTCGGGCATGGACTTCTCCAACGACAACCTGGTGCGCGGCATGGCCTCGATCGAGGACCGTTTCGGCGCCCGCATCGGCCTCACCGACATCGACGTCATCCTGATCACCCACGGCCACATGGACCACTTCGGCGGCCTTCAGTTCGTGCGCCGCCACACCGACGCGCCGGTGGGCATCCACGTACTCGACCGTCGTGTGCTGACCCACTACGAGGAGCGGGTCGTTGTCGCCTCGCACCAGCTTCGGGTGTTCCTGAACCGGGCCGGCCTCTCGGCCGGCAAGTGCGACCAGTTGATGACGATGTACACCGCGCCCAAGGCCCGCTACGGCTCGGTGCCGGTCCAGTTCCTGCTCGACGAGGACGAACCCGTGCCGGACCAGGACGGCGGAGATCTCGACATCGGGGTCCTGCACGTCCCGGGCCACTGCCCGGGCCAGGTGTGCCTCCGGGTCGACGACATCCTGCTGACCGCCGATCACGTCCTGGCGCGCATCACGCCTCACCAGTCGCCCGAGTCGCTGACGCTGAACATGGGCCTCGGCCACTACCTCGATGCCCTGGGCAAGGTCGAGACGCTCGACGGCATCCAGGTCGGCCTCGGCGGCCACGAGGAGCCGATCCAGGACGTGCCCGCGAGGGTCAAAGAGATCCGCGAGTCCCACCACGAACGCCTGGAACAGATCGTCGAGTCCTGCCGGGCTCCCCAGACCACGGCCGACATCAGCCGCACCCTGTTCGGTGCGGTCCGCGGCTACACCGTTCTCCTCGCCCTGGAGGAAGCCGGCGCCCACGTGGAGTACCTCTATCAGCGCGGCGAACTCGTGGCGGAGAACGTGGGCGAACTCGAGTCGGAGGAAGACCCGGTCGTTCGCTACGTGCGGGCCTGACGCCTGTGGTAGATCTCCCCCTGTTCGCGTCATGTGCGCCCAAGCAATCACTTCCCGCCGTGGTTCGCACCTGAGCCGCTACCGCCGCGGGCTGCCAACGTGAAGATCGCGGGCAAGCACAAGCTCTTCGTGCCGCGCGACGTGGTCTGGGAAGCGATCCTCGACCCGGAGGTGCTGTCACGCACCCTGCCCGGCTGCGAGGACATGGCGCCGGTCGGCGACAACCAGTTTCGCGGCAAGCTGAAGATGAAGGTCGGCCCCGTTCAGGGCGTCTTCGAGGGCGGCGTCGAACTCCTCGACCTCGACCCCCCGAACGGCTACAACCTGAAGATGGACGGCAAGGGCGCGCCCGGCTTCGTCAACGGCAACGGCTCGCTACGGATCGAGGACACCGAAGACGGCGGCACTCTGCTCCACTACGAGATCGACGCCCGGGTCGGCGGCCGCATCGCCGCGGTCGGCCAGCGGCTGCTCGACAGCTCTGCCAAGGTGCTGACCCGCCAGGGCCTCCAGGGCCTGGAGTCACAGCTCGAGGCGCGGGCGGCCGCCGCTCCCGCCCCGGACGCCGCGCCCACGCCAGCCCAGGCCGAGAGCGGCGCCGAGACGCCGTCCCAGGCCGCCTTCGCCGGCAAGTTCGCCGCCGGTCTGGCCAGGGAACTCTGGCCCTATCTTGCCGGAGGGGCCCTGGTCCTCCTGGCCGCCATCGCCATCTCATTCCGCGCCTGCTCGTAAGGAACTCTCGCAAAGCAGCCCAGAAAAGGAGACACTCCAACGATGACCGTGTCCATACAACTCGAAGTCAACGGGAAGCCGGTACAGGCCGAGGTCGAGCCGCGGCGCCTGCTGGTTCACTTCCTCCGGGAAGATCTCGGCCTCACCGGCGCCAACATCGGCTGCGAGACGAGTCTCTGCGGCGCCTGCACCATCCTGGTCGACGGCAGCGCGGTGAAGTCCTGCACGATGCTCGCGGCTCAGGCGGACGGCGCGGCCGTCACCACGATCGAGGGCCTTGCCCAGAACGGCGAGCTGCACCCGCTGCAGGAGGGCTTCTGGGAGAAGCACGGCCTGCAGTGCGGCTACTGCACGCCGGGCATGATCCTCTCCGCGAACCACCTGCTGGCCCACAATCCGAGCCCGAGCGACGAGGAAATCCGCGAGGGGCTCAAGGGCAACATCTGCCGCTGCACCGGCTACCACAACATCGTGGAGGCCGTGAAGTACGCCGCCGAGAGGATGAGCTGAGATGGCGGGCGTACTCGGCACGTCGATCAAGCGCCGGGAGGACCCGGCCCTCATCACCGGCCGCGGCAAGTACACCGATGACCTGAAGGCAGAAGGCATGGCACACGCCGCGATCGTGCGCAGCCCGTACGCCCATGCCCGCATCCGCGGCATCGACACCTCCGCCGCCGAAGCGCTGCCCGGCGTCCTCGCCGTGCTCACCGCGCGCGACGTCGCGGCGGCCGGCATCCCCGGCGTGGTTCCTGTCGGCTGGCTGCTGCCGGATCTCAAGACGCCGGCTCACCCGATGATCGCCGCCGACACGGTTCGCCATGTCGGCGACGCGGTGGCAGTCGTCGTGGCCGAGGACCGCTACATCGCCCGCGACGCCGCGGACCGGGTCGCGGTCGACTACGAGCCGCTCGACGCGGTGGCCGATGTCGTCGCGGCGCTCGAGGACGGAGCGCCCGCGGTCCACGAGGACGCGCCCGGCAACGTCGCCTTCGACTGGGAGATCGGCGACCGCGACGCCGTCGACGCAGCCTTCGCCTCCGCCGCCAACACGGTTGAGCTCGGCCTGCGCAACAACCGCCTGATCCCGCACGCCATCGAGCCGCGAGCCGTGCTCGCCTCGTACGACTCGTCGACCGGCGAGATGACGATCCACATGACGAGCCAGAACCCGCACGTGCACCGGCTGCTGATGACCCTCGCCTCGCTCGGCATGCCCGAGCACAAGGTACGGATCGTCGCACCCGAAGTCGGCGGCGGCTTCGGCAGCAAGATCCACCACTACGCCGACGAGGCGATCGTCGGTCTCTGCTCGCTGAAGCTCGACCGGCCGGTCAAGTGGACCGCGACCCGCACCGAGACGAACCTCACCGACGCCCACGGCCGCGACCACTCGACGCACTGCGCGATGGCCTTCGACGGCGACGGCCGCATCACCGGTCTGAAGGTGGACACGGCGGCAGCGATGGGCGCCTATCTCTCGACCTTCGCGCCCGCGGTTCCGACCTACCTCTACGGCACCCTGATGTCCGGTCAGTACGACATCCCGGCGATCCACTGCCACGTGACCGGTGTCTTCACCCACACCGCTCCGGTCGACGCCTACCGCGGCGCCGGACGGCCCGAAGCCACCTTCGTCATCGAACGGCTGATGCACCTTGCCGGCGAGGCAACCGGGCTCGGCCCGGTCGAAGTCCGCAAACGGAACTTCGTGCCCGCGGACGCCTTCCCGTACCAGACCCAGGTCGCGCTCGCGTACGACTCGGGAAACTACGGACCGGCGATGGACCGCGCGCTCGAGATGATCGGCTACGACGACCTCTGCCGTGAACAGGCATCGCGCCGCGCCAGCGGCAACGGTCGCCGCCAGATCGGGATCGGCTTCTCGTCCTACATCGAGGCCTGCGGCCTGGCGCCGTCCGCCGTGGTCGGCTCGCTCGGCGCCCAGGCCGGGCAGTGGGAGAGCGCCGATGTACGGGTCCACCCGACCGCTTCGGTCACCGTCTACACCGGCTCCTCATCCCACGGCCAGGGCCACGAGACGACGTTCGCCCAGATCGTCGCCGATAAGCTCGGCATCGACCCAGCCGCGGTCGAGGTGATCCACGGCGACACGGACCTGGTCCAGTTCGGGATGGGAACCTACGGCAGCCGCAGCGCCGCCGTAGGCGGTTCGGCGATCGTCAAGAGCGTCGAGAAGATCATCGAGAAGGGCAAGAAGATCGCCGCCCACCTGCTCGAGGCCTCCGCCGAGGACCTCGAGTACGAGGACGGCAGCTTCCGCGTGGCGGGCTCACCGGACCGCGCGCTCGCTCTCGGCGACGTGGCGCTCCAGGCCTACCTGGCGCACAACTACCCCGACGACCTGGAGCCGGGGCTCTCCGCCACGAGCTTCTACGACCCGGCGAACTTCACCTACCCCTTCGGCACCCACGTCTGCGTCGTCGAGGTCGACACGGAGACCGGCTCGATCGAGCTGCTGCGCTACGCCGCGGTCGACGACGTCGGCAACGTGATCAACCCGATGATCGTCGACGGCCAGCTCCACGGTGGACTGGCCCAGGGCATCGGCCAGGCGCTGTGGGAGAACGCGGTCTACGACGACAGCGGACAACTCGTGACGGGCTCGTTGATGGACTACGCGCTGCCCAAGATCCACAACCTGATCCCGTTCGAACTCGACCGGACGACCACCCCGTGCCCGCACAACCCGCTCGGCGTCAAGGGCGTCGGCGAGGCCGGCGCGATCGCCTCGCCGCCGGCCGTCGTCAACGCCGTCGTCGACGCGCTGAAGCCGTTCGGCGTCACCCACATCGACATGCCGCTCACGCCGGAGAAGGTGTGGCGGGCCGTGAACAGCTAACGAACTTCATCCGTCTAGAATCCCGCAGCCAACAGAAGACGCTGCCGAATCAGGAGCACCGATATGTACCCAGCCCAATTCGATTACCGCCGCGCCGGATCGGTCGATGAAGCCCTCGGCCTGCTGCAGGAGCACGAAGACGCGAAGCTGATGGCCGGCGGCCACAGCCTGATCCCGATGATGAAGCTGCGACTCGCGCAGCCGCCCGTCGTCATCGACATCGGCCGCCTCGATGAGTTGAAGGGAATCTCCGAAGCCGGCGGCGGCGTCCGGGTCGGCTCCCTGACCACTCACGCCGAGATCGCGGCCTCCGACGTGCTCGCCGCCCAATGTCCGGTCCTCGCCGAAGCCGCCGGCCACATAGGCGACGCCCAGGTCCGCAACCGCGGCACGATCGGCGGCAACATCGCCCACGCCGATCCGGGCTCCGATATCCCGCCCGTGCTGGTTCTCCTCGGAGCGTCCGTCCACCTGCAGTCCCCCTCCGGCACCCGCTCCGTCGCCGCGGGCGACTTCTTCCAGGACCTCCTGATGACCGATGTCGGAGAAGACGAGATCCTCACCCACGTCGACGTCCCCGCTCTCGGCGCCGGCACCGGCTCCGCCTACCTCAAGTTCGAACACCCCGCGTCCGGCTACGCCGTCGTCGGCGCCGCGGCTTCCGTCACGGTCCATCACGGCCGCTGCACCGCCGCCGGCCTCGTTGTCGGCGGCGTCGGCGCCGTTCCGACCGCGGTCGACGTCTCGAGCCTCATCGGCACCGACCTCTCCGACGACGCCATCGCGGCCGCGGCCTCCGGCCTCGACACCGAGGATCCGATTGGCGACATCTTCGCCAGTGGCGACTACCGCGTCCACGTCGGCAAGGTCTACGGCAAGCGCGCCCTAGCGGCGGCCCGCGATCGGACTTAGCACACTCGCCGCTCCGTGACTCGGCAGCTCCTCGACCAGGTCGCTCGTGACGGCTCCCGGCGATCGAGGCGAGGACCCGCGCGCCGACGAGCCGGCTCCCAACGCGAAACCCACTCAGAATAAGCCGCTACCGGGATCAGAAGCGCCCTTCAGGCCAAACATCAAGCCGCGTCTCTAGGGTCATAGGCCGGCACAATTCCTGAAGTCGAGTCAAAGTAGGTCAGGCCAATGAAAGAAGACGATCTCCGCGACTATCTATACGAGAATCACAAGGACTCTATCTCGTCCCTCGTTGATCGATCAGTCCGACCACCACGACTGGCACGCGGTGAATTCCCTAAGATCTCGCACCTTCTCCAGAACCGGACTCAACGAAGAATTGACGCTCAAGTGCAATGCCTATCTGATCTGCAACTCGACGGCAAAGAAGTGCAGCTGGCTCGCCACGATGACTCGACGACGAGGGTCGACCTTCTCGGACACTATGAAGAAGGCGGTTCTCTCGTCATTATTGAGCTGAAATCCTCTCGGCAAACTGAGCGGCAGTCCTTCACACAGCTCTTGGCCTACGCGAACCACTTCTGCACATTCTTCCCACCCCTTTCCGAGTCCAGCCTATCCTCCGTACTCGTTGCACCGATGGAAGGTCGTGGTGTGCGAGATGCGCTCGCACAGGAACTGATCATCAACAACAAGAACATCCTTGCCCTCCAGCCGACATTCGCCAATGGACACGTCCGCTTAGCGCCGTACTATCCCGGCACCCAGTACTACCGCTGGATTGAGAACAGTATCTTGGCCGATGATGGTATCTCCGTTGTCGTTGCTAGCTTCCCGTCGATCGACGGATGGATAGACGGCGGAGAGGCGGGATCCTCCTCACCTCCGGAGTACACCAGAGATGCCTTCCAGCAGATGACTGCGAGCGTCGCCCAAAGGATGGAGGCCCAGGGTCTGCACGGTTTCGTCTTTGCCAGGCAACACTGGCGCCAGCTCTTCGACGTCTTTCCTCATCCCAACGCGATAATCCTGTGCCTTGTGGATCCTTTCAGCTCGTCCCGGGCTGACATCAAAGAGCGTAGAGTGGGAGGCGCGTCTCCCGCCGTTAGGCTGCAAGGGTTACAACGCCTCGTGGATCAGCTAGATGTCGACGACGATTGGTTTCACGGTTTTCACCGGTCCTTTGGCGACCAGGCGATCCGCATCGTGCTGGACACTTTCGAAGAGTTCTTCAATTCGACCGATGATGAACCAATCTTGCCAGACCTCCACCTTCCACTCTGGGATGCGTTCAAGGTGCAGATGCTTGAGGCGGTCACTTGTCACAACATGCACATCCGAACGACTGGCATCGTCAGATTCGTCGTGAATGAGTATCTGAGAGGCTGCTACGCATCGGGTAACGATCAGATCTTCTTCTCGGACGACCTCCCAAAGTACCAATACTGTGCCCAGGATCACTTTCTGGCGATCTGGACTATTGTCGAAGCACTGTCACGAGCCAGTCCGCCGGACGACGGGTCCACCTAGGGACCGGCCCCACGAGGCCCAACTGGTCCCCGGTCGGCCGGGTAGGTTACGCGCCCCGAGGCTGGACGATGTCCTGCCCGACGGAGAAGGCAAGGGGAGACTCAAGCGGAGCTGGAGGCAAGCGCTAACGAGTGCGCTCCCTGAACCAGCGTCGGCTCGAGGCGCGGGTGATTGATGCGAACGCCAGCCCACGTACCGAAGAGGTTGCGATCTGCCGATGGGACGTCTTCCGAGGCCCTCGGTGGCGGCGGTAGGACCCGCCGGGCGTGACAATGGAGGCCTTTGGGTTTCGTCGGGAGACGAATTCGGGTCGTACTGTTGACTCAGAAGGCCTCGCCACGAGGCGGCCGGGTCGCAACGCGCGCGACGGACGAGGGCTCTTCTTCACGATCACAGTCGTGCCGCCCGAGGCTTGAGCTGCACGAAGCAGGCGAGGCGGCGTCCCTTCGACACTTCAGCGTTGAACGACTCCCGCAGCCCAGCCATGCGGCACAGCTCGGTTGGTGTGGCGCCACATAGCTCGATTTCGTCGGCATACCTGATTCCGAACAAGTGAATCATCGTCACCATTAGGTTCTTTCCACGGCCGGACTCGTACATGCGGTGGAGTTCCTTCGCCAGTTCTTCTGCTCTCATTGGATCCCCTCTCCTGATGGAAGGCTCCAGCCTAAACTGAGTCGACGATTGGGTGGGACAGGATCGCCTTCTCGAGCGAGATTCTCCGTCATTCGCATCGCCAGAGGAGGCACTGGCTGGGCCCGCCAAGTCCATGGCTGATTCGACGCCTCCATCTCGCCTCCAGTCGGCGGTCTGAAGCGCGGGTCGTTGAGAAGCCAGCGAGTAGTCAGGACGGTCGAGTTTTGGCATCACGACCGGCTCGCGGGCCAGGAAGCAACGCTACCCGACGCCCTCCAGCCTGCGCAGGGCCCGAAGGGGAGGGTCCCAGCGGGCTGGGTGGCGTCGGCTGCCGAAGTGACTGCGGTCGTTCGTTGCGGCAGCCGATGATGCCCCGCTATCCTCGCGCGCAATGGGTGAATCCTCTCCCTGTTCTCGCCTTGATCGGGCCCGCGAACTCTCCAGCACGGCTTGGGAACTGCGCGCGACGATCTCCTCGGTGACCGCCGATCCGGCCGGAGGTGAGACCGCCCGACTCGTTCGAGAGCAGCTCACCGAAGCTGTGGCGCTGTGCCGCGAGGCTGGCGATGACCGCGAGTTGGCGACAGTTCTTCGGCGGCTCGGGCACGCGGAACAGGATGCCGGGCGCGACGACATCGCGGTCGCCCGCTACGAGGAAACCGTCGTTGCCGCCCGCCGAACGGGCGACTCGCTCCTGGAAGCTCATGCCGTCCGGCACCTCGCCGACGCGCATCGCAGCAGCGGGCGGCTGGCCGAGGCCGAAGCGTTCTACAACGAGGCGCTGGCTCTCTACGCCGGCGAGGACGAGCCTCCGGCGCTCGACTATGCGAACGTCATCCGCCCGATGGCGATCCTCAAGGAAGTTCTCGGCGAGACCGACGAAGCCATGCACTTGTGGCAACAGGCGAAGTCGCTCTACGCCGCTGTTCCCGTCGCCGCCGGCGTGGCGGAATGCGAGAAGAACCTGGCCCGACTCGCTACGTCGCAGCGCCGAGAACGCTCCAAGGCGGAACCTGCCTGACGGCCGGCGCGTCCTTCTCGCCGCCGGCGGCGGCAGCCGGCGAGGACGCCGGCGCACCCAGTGTGCGGCCAAGCGGGTTCTCAAGGTTCCGGCCGCACGATCGGCGCGTCGGCCGGTAGAACCGCGCGGCCCAACGCCTTCCAGTCGGCGCAGGGTCCGAAGGGGTCAGGTCCCAGCGAGGCTGTCGGCAAGCGACGCCCTGCGCCATCTCATGAACCGACGACCAACCGGAGCGCAGCCGACCGCAGCGAGCGCCGACCTGACATTCATCCGGAAAGCGCGAGCGTCCGCTGGGACCTGACCCCTTCGGGCCCTGAGTCGGCGGGTGCAGCCGACGAGCCGACGCCGCCGTCCGGGACGCGGCGCAGCCGCGTCCGGCGGCGGTCGTCTCAGTAGCTGCGCGGCAGCCCCAGGACGTGCTGGGCCAGGTACGTGAGCACGAGATTGGTCGAGATCGGGGCCGTCTGGAAGAGGCGGCATTCGCGCCATTTGCGTTCGATGTCGTACTCCGTGGCGAAGGCGAAGCCGCCGAAGGTCTGGAAGCAGGTGTCGCCGGCTTTCCAGGCGGCTTCGGAGGCGAGGAGTTTGGCGCTGTTCGCTTCGGCGCCGCATTCGCGGCCGGCGTCGAAGAGAGCGGCGGCCTTGCGGACGATCATCTCGGCGGCGTCGGTCTCCGCGTGGGCGCGGGCGATCGGGAACTGGATGCCCTGGTTCTGGCCGATGGGCCTTCCGAACACTTCACGCTCGTTGGCGTACTCGACGGCGCGGCGGATGAAGTAGCGGGCGTCGCCGATGGCCTCCGAGGCGAGCAGGATGCGCTCCGCGTTCATGCCGCTCAGGATGTACTTGAAGCCGTGCCCCTCCTCGCCGATCCGGCTGCTGACCGGGATGCGCAGGTTGTCGAAGAAGATCTGGGTCGTGCCGTGGTTGATCATCGTGTCGATCGGCTGGATCTCCAGGCCGTTGCCGCGCGCCTCGCGGAGATCGACGAGGAACACGGACAGGCCCCGTGAACGCTTCTCGACCTGGTCCGCCGGCGTCGTGCGGGCGAGCAGGATCATCAGGTCCGAGTGGAGGGCGCGGCTGGTCCAGATCTTCTGGCCGTTGACGACGTAGGTGTCGCCGTCGCGGACCGCCGTGGTCCTGAGCTGCGTGGTGTCCGAACCGGTCACCGGCTCGGTGACGCCGAAGGCCTGCAGCCGCAGCTCGCCGCTCGCGATCTTCGGCAGGTACTCCTGCTTTTGCTCGTCGCTGCCGTGGCGGAGCACCGTGCCCATCGTGTACATCTGGGCGTGGCAGGCGGCGGCGTTGCAGCCGCTCGAGTGGATCGTCTCGAGGACCACGCTTGCGGCGCGCAGCGGCAGGCCGGACCCGCCGTACTCCTCCGGAATCAGGCAGCCGAGGTATTCGTGCTCGGTCAGTGCCTTGACGAAGTCCGTCGGGTACTCGGCGGCGGCGTCGAGGCGTCGCCAGTACTCGCCCGGGAACTGCTCGCAGATGCGGCGTACCGGATCCCGGAGGTAGGGGTAGTCCTGCTCGATGGAAACCTGCAGTTCGCTGTCCATCATGGCGGCTGATCGTATCGGAGCAACCCGCGCGGCTACTGCGGCCGCACCCGGTGGATCCGGACCAGGTTCGTCGGCGGCCGATCCTGGATCGGGTCGCCCATCAGCAGCACGATCGTGTCGCCGGGCAAGGCCAGGTTGCCGGCAAGAAGCTGACGGTCGACCATCGCGACGACCTCGTCGTGGTGGTAGACCTCCTGGTCCATCCGCACGGAGTGGACACCCCAGACGAGCTGGAGTTCGCGCATGCTGCGCGGTTCGCGGGTGAACGCAAGCACCGGCGTCGAAGGGCGACGGCAGGCGACCTGGCGGGCGGTGAAACCGCCCTGGCTGAGAACCACGATCCCCTGCGCGCGCAAATGCCGGGCTGACAGGATCGCCGCCGCCGAGATCGTCTCCGGGATCTCGAGCGCGCCCAGCCGGTTGGGCGGTTCGATGTCGTACGGGCCGACCTCCATCGTGTGGAAGCCGACCGGCTGCTGGGTGTGCTTCGAGAGTTGGTAGCGCTCCGACTCGGCGATGATCCGGTGCATCGTCTGCACCGCCTCCAGGGGATAACGGCCGGCGGCACTCTCGCCGGACAGCATCATCGCGTCGGCGCCGTCGAACACGGCGTTGGCCACGTCCGACGACTCCGCTCTGGTCGGCCGCGGGTGCTCGATCATCGACTCCAGCATCTGGGTCGCCACGATCACCGGCCGCGCCAACCGCCATCCGGATTCGATGATCCGCTTCTGCTCCACTGGCACCTGGTGGAGCGGAATCTCGACCCCCAGGTCGCCCCGCGCCACCATCACACCGTCGGACTCGAGCACGATCTCGTCGAGGTTCTCGAGCGCCCGGCGACGCTCCAGCTTGGCGATCACCTGCAGGGCGCGACCCGCCTGAACGGCCGCCTCCCGCACCCGCACCACGTCCGCGGAGCTCCCGATGTAGCTGGCCGCCAGGAAGTCGGCGTCTTCCTCGACCGCCATGCGGATGTCCGCCAGATCCTTGTCCGAGATGCGGAACGGGAGATGACTGTCGGGCAGATTGACACCCTTGCGGCTCGACACGGCGCCGCCGACGATGACCTCCGCACGAATCGTCTCCTCGTCCTTCGAGCGGACCTCCAACTGCACCCGGCCGTCGTCGATCAGGATCTGCTCCCCGGGCTGGACGTGCCTGACCATGTCCCGGTCGAGCGCCAGCTCCGCAGCGGCGCCCGTGCCCAGGGAGACGACGTCGCCACCCTTGAGCAGCCGCACTCCCTCGAAACGATCGAGCCGGTGCCGGGGCCCCATCAGGTCGACCATCACGCCGACTGACCGACCGGCCTCTTCGCTGACCTGCCGCACCAGCCGGATGAGCCGGCGGTGCTCCTCCCGGGTGCCGTGGGACTGGTTCAGCCGGACGACGTTCACGCCGGCGCGGATCAGCCGCGCGAGGGTCTTCGGATTCGAGCTCGCAGGGCCGATCGTGGCGACGATCTTGGCTCGACGCTGCACGGCCGCCTCAGCTCTCCAGACTCACGATCCGACCGCGGCCGCCGCGACGGTGCCGGGCACCTCGCGGACTTCCTCGACCGTCGCGCGCGCCAGTTCCGCGACTCGCCCCCAGGCCCGGGCTGCTATGGCCTCGGGCGGCGTGATCCACGAAACTCCCACCGCAACGACATTGGGCTCGGCGAGGTACTCCCGGTAGTTGGCGCGGCCGAGGTTTCCCGTGGGGCAGAAGGCGACGTCCGGGAACGGGCCGTGGACCGCGCGCAGAAAGGTCAGGCCGCCGCAGGCGGGGGCGGGGAAGAACTTGCAGGTGAGGAAACCCATGTCCACCGCGCCCTGGATTTCGGATGGTGTCGCCACGCCCGGCAGGAACGGCAAACCGGTGTCGGCCGAGGCACGCGCGATCGCGGGAGTGATCCCCGGACTGACCCCGAAACGGGCGCCGGCATCGCACGCCGCATGGACGTCATCCGCCCTGCGCACCGTCCCGGCACCGACGATCACGTCGGGGAGTTCGTTCGCGATGCGCGCAATCGCCGGCAGGGCCGCCGCGGTGCGAAGCGCCACCTCCTGCACCACGATGCCGCCGTCGAGCAAGGCGCCAGCCAGCGGCACGGCATCCTCCGTCCGCTCGATCCGGAGCAGGGGCAGGATGGGCGCCGAATCAAGTAGGGAGCGAATGTCCATCGAACGGAAACGGAAAAGGCGGGTCAGGCCCCCCTTTGGGAGGCGAGGATCTCGATCAGGATCCGAGCTGCGCCAGGCGCTCGATCAGATCCGCAACCCGGTTCGAGTAACCCCACTCGTTGTCATACCACGACACGACGCGGGCGTACACGCCGCCGCCCTCCACCGGAGTGACCCGGGTCAGCGGCGCGTCGAAGATCGACGAGTGGGGATTGCCGAGAATGTCGCTGGAGACCAGGGGATCTTCCGAGTACTGGAGGATGCCGGCTAGGTTCGTCTCCGCCGCGGTGGACGCCGCCGCGTTCACGTCCTCAGCGGTCGGGGCGCCGCGCAGCCGACAGGTCAGATCGACGATCGAGCCGTCCGCCACCGGCACCCGCATTGCCATCCCGTCGAGGCGACCGTTCAGGTGCGGCAGCACCTTGCCGACGGCGCGCGCGGCCCCAGTCGTCGTCGGGATGATGTTGGCCGTCGCCGAGCGGCTGCGCCGCGGATCACTGTGCGGCGAGTCGACCAGACGCTGGCCGTTCGTGTAGGCGTGAACCGTGGTGATGAACCCCTCCTCGAAACCGAACGCGTCGTCCAGCGTCTTGGCGAGCGGCGCCAGGCAATTCGTCGTGCAGGAGGCGTTGGAAACCACGCGATGCTCCGGACCCAGATCGCCGTCGTTCACGCCGAGCACGATCATCGCGTCGATCTCGTCCTTTGCCGGGACCGTGAGCACGACCCGGGAGGCGCCGGCCTCGAGGTGGGACGCCACCTGGGCGCGAGTCCGGAACACGCCCGTCGACTCCACCGCGATGTCGACCCCGAGCTCACTCCAGGGGAGCTCCGACGGGTCCCGCTCCGCGCTGAGCCGAATCTGGCGACCTCCGACACGCAGGCCGTTACCCGCCACCTCGACCTCCTGCTCGAAGACGCCCTGCACCGTGTCGTAGCGCAGCAGGTAGGCGAGGCGCTCGGCATCGAACAGGTCGTTGATGCCGACGATCTCGACGTTCGGGCGGGCGGCCAGAATGCGGAAAACGCTCCGCCCGATGCGCCCGAATCCGTTGATGCCGACGCGGATCATGAGACCCCTCCTTCCGCGTCCGCCGCGCCATCGAGCACGGCGATGAGTTCCAGGAGCCGGTGCAGGTAGCCCCAGCCGTTGTCGAACCAGGCGATCGTCTTCGAAACGTGATCGCCCAGGGTCATCGTCGCCTGTGAATCGAAGATGCAGGTCGCCCGGCTGCCCACCGTATCGGCCGAGACGATCGCCTCGCGCTCGAACCGTAGCCTGCCGCTCCAGTCGCCGGCGGCGGCCGCGGCCACCGCTTTGTTCACGGAGGCCACGCTCACCGCGTCCCGATGCCAGCACACCAGGTCGACCACGGAGCCGTTCGACACCGGCACGTTCATCGCCGACGCGGAGAGCCTGCCGCCGAGTCCGGGCAGCACGGACTCGAGTTCCGCGGCGGCCTCGGTCGCCGAAGGAATGATGTTCTCGCCCGCCGCACGGCCCGACCGCAGCTCTGGCGCAGGCACGTCGGCGAGACGGGAACCGGCGCCGTAGGCACGAACGGAGCTGATGAACGCCTGCTCGACGCCGAACGCCCCGTCGAGGATGCGAAGCAGCGGCCCGGCGCAGTGCGCGGTGAAGGAGCCGGCGGACACGATCCGGTCGGACGGTTCGATCCGGTCGTCGTTCAGTCCGACCACGACCGTCCGGTCCAGCTCCCCGCCCGGAGGCGCGCAGAGGATGACGCGTTCGGCGCCCGCCTGGAGGTGCCCTTCGAGATCGCTCCGCGTCGGCTGTGTCTCGCGGAAGTCGACGACCGTGGTGACGTCCAGATCGCCCCAGGGCGCCTCACCGGCGTTGCCCGCGCGCACGACGCTCGCGCACGAGCCGTTGACGCAGAGGCTGCCGTTCTGAAGCTCGACATCCGCTTCGAGCGGCCAGGGCAGGGTCGAGAAGCGCAGCAGGTAGCGAAGCATGTCGGGGTCGGCGGTCTCGGCCACCGCGGCAACCTCGATTTCGGGGCGGTCCAGGGCAAGGCGGAACAGACTGCGGCCAAGCAAACCGAAGCCCGTGATTCCAATGCGGGTCGTTGTCGTCATCCGGGTCGAAAAGTAGTGAGCGTGAAAGAAGAAGCCGTCGAAGGGCGACGGCAGGATAACCGACATGGACCACCCTGTCTGTGCAGGAATCCGAACTACCGCAAGGCTCAGTCGGCTGCGTATGCCGAGGCCAGGATCTCCATCGTGTGGCGCACAGGAATCGGCGCACCCAGACGCCGGGCGTGACTCTGGATCTGGGTCAGGCAGCCGATGTTGCCGGTGGCGATCACGTCCGGCTCGCTCTCCAGAAGAGCCTCCGCCTTCCTGCGCCCCAGACGGGCCGCGAGTTCCGGCTCTTCCAGGTTGTAGATACCCGCCGAACCGCAGCAGATCTCCCAGTTGCGCGGTTCCACCAGGGTCACGCCCCGCACCTGGGCCAGCAACCGCCGGGGCGCGGTGCGCTCCGACTGGGCGTGGGCCAGGTGGCAGGCGTCGTGGTACGCGACACGCAAGGGCTCCGGCAGCGGCGGCGGAGGCTCCGTCTCGAGCGCCGAGAGGAAGGTCGAGACGTCGCGCACCCTGGCGGCGAGGGCCCGGGCGGCGGCTTCTTCCGGCCTCCCGGCAAACAGCAGACCGTACTCCCTGAGGCCCGAGCCGCAGCCGGCCGCGTTGGTGAGCACCGCGTCGACTTCGGGCAGAAGACCGTCAGGCCCCAGCACGTCGAGCAGGGAACCGGCGGCGGCGCGGGCCCGTGGCGCGTCACCGGCGTGAAACGCCAGCGAACCGCAGCATGCCTCGCCCCCGGGGACGACGACCTCGACTCCGCGGCGAGTGAGCACTTCGATCGTCGCCTGATGGATCCGAGGCGCCAGCACCTGCTGCGCGCAACCGGCGAGAAGGGCCACGCGGGCACGCCGCTCGCCGACCGCCGGGAACACGCCGAAGCTGACTTCCGAACGATCCACGCCCTCGGGCAACAGATCGAGCGGCGCGGCGAGTCTCGACGGCAGAAGCGCCCGGAACGGCGCTGCCAGACGGCCCAGCCGCAGCATCCACCGCAGGCGGCCGGGGCTCGCCAGCGTGTCCAGCATCAGGCCGCGCCACAGCCGGTCCGGCAGCGACCTCCGGCGGCCCGCCTCCGCCAGTTCCCGGAATGGCATCAGGAGCTCTCCGTACTCGACGCCCGACGGACAGGCCGTCACGCACGACATGCACCCGAGACAGGGGTCGATGTGGGTCAGCGCCTCTTCCAGGTCGAGACCGCCCTCAAGCACCTCCTTCATCAGCACGATGCGGCCGCGCGGCGAGTCCATCTCCTCGCCGAGTTCGACGTAGGTCGGGCACGCCGGCAGGCAGAAACCGCAGTGAACGCAGGCCGAAACCGCTTCCGCCATCGGTGCGGCCGCGGCGCCGATCTCCGTTCGCAGCGCGTCCAGCTCGATCGCGTGCTGCATTGGCGCGAGCGTAGCGCAGCGATCGCGCGGCAGGGCTCCTAGATGTGCTGGTACGCCTGAAGCGTCAGGAATTCCTGGAACTCGGAGCCGAGCACCAGGTCGTCGAGCAGGGAAGCAGCGAGTCCGAAGCGGCTCGCTTCGCGGCCGCCGAGTTGGCTCAGCTCTTCGTCACGCACCTGCTCGTAGAGCTCCGCCGTGACCTGTTCGCCGTTGTCCATCCGCGCGTTGCGATGGACCCACTGCCAGAGCTGGGCGCGGGCGATCTCGGCGGTCGCCGCGTCCTCCATCAGGTTGTTGATCGCGGCCGCTCCGTTGCCGTTGAGCCAGGAGTTCATGTACTGAAGCCCTACGGAGACGTTGTTGCGCAGCCCCTGCTCGGTCAGCGAACCGCCGGGCACGTTCAGGTCGATCAGGCTGCCGGGCTCGATGGAGACGTCCTGGCGCAGCCTCTCCTTCTGGTTCGGACGGCCCTCCATCTTCGTGGAGAACACTTCCAGGGCGATCGGCACCAGATCCGGATGGGCGACCCAACTGCCGTCGAAGCCGTCACCGGCCTCGCGCTCCTTGTCGGCGCGGACCGCCGCCAGCGCCGTCGCGTTGACTTCCGGATCGCGCCGGCTGGGGATGAAGGCCGCCATGCCGCCGATCGCGTGCGCGCCGCGGCTGTGGCAGGTGCGGACCAGGAGTTCCGTGTAGGAGCGCATGAAGGGAACGGTCATCGTGATCTGGCCGCGGTCGGGTAGCACCAGGTCCTCGCGGAAGGCGAACTTCTTGATCGCGCTGAAGATGTAGTCCCAACGGCCGGCATTCAGCCCCGCCGAGTGGTCGCGCAGTTCGTAGAGGATCTCCTCCATCTCGAAGGCGGCGAGGATCGTCTCGATCAGCACCGTGGCGCGGACGCTGCCCTGCGGCACGCCGAGCGCATCCTGGGCGGCGACGAAGATGTCGTTCCAGAGCCGCGCCTCGTGGCGGTTCTCGAGCTTCGGCAGATAGAAGTACGGCCCGCTGCCGCGGCTGAGCGCCTCCTTCGCGTTGTGGAAGAAGTAGAGGCCAAAGTCGAAGATGCCGGCAGAGACGGGCTCGCCGTCGATCAGGGCGTTCTTCTCGATCAGGTGCCAGCCGCGCGGACGCACCAGCAAGGTCGCGATCTCGTCCTTGAGGCGGTACTCCTTGCCGTTGCCGGGGTTCGTGAACTCCAACTTTCTGCGCACCGCGTCGTACAGGTTCTGCTGACCCTCGATCACGTTGCGCCAGCTCGGACTGAGCGCGTCCTCGATGTCCGCCATGAACACCTTCGCGCCGGAGTTCAGCGCGTTGATCATCATCTTGCGGTCGACGGGACCGGTGATCTCGGCCCAGCGGCAGTTCAGGTCCGCCGGCGTCGGCGCGACCTTCCAGTCGCCGTCCCGGACTTCCTGCGTCTCGGAGGGGAAGGTCGGATCCTCCCCGGCCTGGATCCGGGCGTGGCGATCGACCCGGTCCTGGAGCAACTGGACCCGGCGCTCATCGAACTGCCTGCAAAGGTCGCCGGCGAACTCGAGCGCCTCCGGCGTCAGGATGTGTTCCGCCGCCTCGAAGTCCCGCGGCCCGGTGATCTCGATTCCACTCATTCTGCCGTCTCCCGAACCGGTCGTTGACCGGAGTCTCGTCTCGTCGTCCGTTGTCGCCTGACTCGCCGAACGGCAACCACCGCCCGTCGAAGCGGCGGCAGCTTACCGGATGCTCGAAACGCCCTGAAACCGCGAACGGCCCGGAGCCGTACAACGTTTCGGCACCGGCTGGGAACATGCGACAATGCCGCGGCGTTGCATGCTCCCGGCGTCACCAGCCGGTCGAAAGGCCTTTCCCACCCAGTTTCCGCGGCGCGGGCTCACGGCGCCGTCCAGCGACCGGAGGTTCAGCTTCATGATCGTCTCCCGTACCGCCTCAGGCGCAACCCTGCGCATCGCCGCCCTGATCGCCGTCCTCTCGGCAGCCCCCGCAACGGCCCAGACCGGCGAGCCAACGAAGCTGCTGCGCTTCCCGGACCTGTCCGGCGACCGGATCGCGTTCACCTATGCGGGCGACATCTGGCTCGCCTCGGCGGAAGGCGGCGCCGCGAGACGGCTGACTTCCCATCCCGGTCTGGAGCTGTTCGCCAAGTTCTCGCCGGACGGTTCGCAGATCGCCTTCACCGGCCAGTACGACGGCGACGAGCAGGTCTACGTCGTGGACACCGCGGGCGGTGCGCCAAGGCAGTTGACCTTCTATCCGGCGGCCGGACCGCTCGCGCCGCGCTGGGGCTACGACTACCAGGTGTACGGCTGGTCGCCGGACGGCAAGTCCGTGCTGTTCCGGTCGCTCCGCGACGGCTGGGACCTCGGCGACACGAAGCTCTTTCTCGTCGACACGGCCGGCGGCCTGCCCCGAGCCCTGCCGATGCCCGAGTCCGGCGGCGGCGACCTCTCGCCGGACGGAAAGCGCGTCGTCTACTCGCCGGTGACTCGGGACTTCCGGCACTGGAAGCGCTATGAAGGCGGCTGGGCGCAGGACCTCTGGATCCTCGACATCGAGAGTCTGGAGTCGATCCAGGTCACGGACCACAAACGCTCCGACCGCGATCCGATGTGGATCGGCGACACGATCTACTTCTCGTCCGACCGCGACGGCACGCTGAACCTCTACGCCTACGACACGGCTTCCGGCGACATCGAGCAGCTCACCGACGAGAAGCGTTGGGACGTGCGCTGGCCCAGCGCGGACAAGGGGAACCGGCGGATCGTCTACGAGAAGGCCGGTTCGCTCGAGGTCTTCGACGTCGCATCGGGCAGCGCCCGTCGGGTCCCGATCCACGTGCCGACGGACCAGCTCGCCCGCCGGCCCAGCCGCGTGTCCGCGGCAAACGGGGTCTCGGGCTACTCGCTCAGCCCGAAGGCGAACCGGGCCGCCTTCTCCGCCCGCGGCGACATCTTCAGCGTGCCGGTCGAGCACGGGCCGACCCGCAACCTGACCCACAGCTCCGGCGCCAACGACCGCGATCCGGCCTGGTCGCCCGACGGCCGGCGGATCGCCTTCACCTCCGATCGCAGCGGCGAAACGGAGATCTGGGTGGTCGACCAGGACGGCAACGGCGAACCGGTGCAACTCACCGAGGGCAGCGTCGGACGCCACTACAACAACCTGCTGTGGTCGCCCGGCAGCGACCGCATCGCCTTCATCGACCAGCAGGGGCGGCTCGGCATCGTCGACGCAGGCGACCGGAGCGGCGACGGCGCCGCGACCGGGCCGCGGGAAGTCATCGAGGTCGCCGACGACTCCCGGCCCTTCGGCACCAGCTACGACTGGTCGCCGAAAGGGGACTACCTGGCGGTCGAACTCGGCGACCCGAACGAGTTTGGCTCGATCCACCTGTTCGAGGTCGAGAGCCGGACGCTCACCCGCGTGACGTCCGAGATGTGGAATGACTTCTTCCCCGTCTTCGGCGCGGGCGGCGACTACCTCTACTTCCTCTCCGACCGTCAGTTCCAGCCGCAGATCGGCAGCTTCGAGTACAACTACGCCGCCGACCGCGAGACGTACATCTACGCGCTCGCCCTGCGCGAGGACACGGCGCATCCCTTCCCGCCGCGGAGCGACGAGGTCGAGATCGAGGAAGAAGAGGAAGACGGCGACGCGGACGACGAGGAGAACGGCGACGGCGGCAAGGAGCACGACAGTGAAGACGACGAGGACGGCGACCGGATCGACCTCGACGGCATCGCAGGGCGCGTGGCCCGCGTTCCGGTCGACGCGGACAACTACTTCGGCCTCGGCGCAGCCGAAGGCAAGCTGCTCTATGTGCGCGGGGGCGCCGGCTACCTGGGCCGCTCCTCCGACGTGCAGACCGAGGTCTTCTCCTACGACCTCGACAAGCGCGAGAGCAAGAGCCTGGCCAAGGGCATCGGCGGCCTGGTCCTCTCCGGCGACCGCAGAAAACTGCTCGTCAGCGAACGCGGCAGCTACCGGCTCCTCGACGTTGGCGGCGGCGAGGCGAAGACCATCTCCCTCGCCGGCCTGACCGTCGACCGGGTGCCGGACGAGGAATGGGCCCAGATCTTCGACGAGGTCTGGCGGCGGTTCCGGGACTTCTTCTACGCCCCGAACATGCACGGCTACGACTGGGAGGCGCTGCGCGAGCAGTACCGCCCGCTGCTCGCGCACGTCGGCCATCGCAGCGACCTGAACTACCTGATGAGCGAGATGGTCGCTGAACTGAACGTCTCGCACGCTTATGTCAGCGGCGGCGACTGGGACGCTCCGGACCGGCCGCGCGCCGCCCTGCTCGGCGCCCGCTTCGAACTCGACGAGGACGCCGGCCGCTACCGGATCGCCGACATCTTCGAAGGCCAGAACGAGGAGCCCCGCTACCGCTCGCCGCTCACCGAGATCGGCGTCGACGTCGACGCGGGCGACTACCTGTTCGCGATCCAGGGCCGCGAGCTGACGCCGGACACGAACCCGTTCCAGCTCCTGCGCGAGGCCGGACGGGGACCGCTGGAACTGACCGTCGGCTCGAGCGCCGACCGCGGCGAGGCGAAGAACGTCCTCGTCGATCCCATCGCGAGCGAGGACGCGCTGATCTATCTCGCCTGGACCGAGCGCGCCCGCGGCATCGTCGAGGAGCTCGGCGGCGGCCGGATCGGCTACCTCCACATCCCCGACATGTCGGCGAGCGGCATCCGGGAGTGGATCAAGTGGTACTACGGCCAGGTCCGCAAGGACGCCATGGTCGTCGACGTCCGCTCGAACGGCGGCGGCAACGTGTCGCCGATGATCATCGAGCGGCTGCGGCGCGAGACGCTGATGCTCGACTTCGAGCGCAACCGCGACTCCGTCGACACCTCGCCCGGCGGGGTCTTCCACGGCCACCTCGTCTGCGTGATCGACGAGGACACCGCCTCGGACGGCGACCAGTTCGCGTACCAGTTCCGCCGAGCCGGGCTGGGACCGATCGTCGGCAAGCGGAGCTGGGGCGGCGTGGTCGGCATCTACGGCCGGGCGCCGCTGATCGACGGCGGCTCCGTCAACGTGCCCGAGGCCGGCTCGGCCGATCCGGAGGGCAACTGGGTGATCGAGGGCTACGGCGTCGACCCGGACATCGAGGTCACGAACCTGCCCCGCGACATCCTCGAAGGACGGGACCCGCAACTCGCGAAAGCCGTCGAGCTTCTGCTCGAGAAGCTCGCCGAAGATCCTCGGACACTGCCCGGCCGCCCAGCCGACCCCATCAAGACGCCATAGCATGCGAACGAAACGCCCCTCCACTGGGTGCGCCGGCGTCCTCGCCGGCACCAGGCGCGATGCCGCGAAGCGGCGAGCCCGAGCAGATTCCGTTCAGGAGAATCCCGTGTCGAAAAGCCTCCACTTTCTCCTCGCCGCAACCTTTGCAGTAGCGCCCGCGGCTGCCGCCGACTCGAACGACGCGAACGACTGGCCCGGCTTCCGCGGCGCCGACGGCAGCGGCATCGCCCGTTCCGGCCCCGGCCCGGCGGCCGACCTCGACCTCGACCGCAACCTGCTCTGGAAGGCGAAGATCGAGGGCCGCGGCCACTCCTCGCCCGTCGTTGCGGACGGCAAGGTGTTCCTGACCACGGCAATCGTCGGCGACGAAATCCCCGGCGCCGCCCCGCCTGAGCACACGTTCGGAGGACAGCCGTTCCGTCACCCGCAGGCCACCGATGGCAACCGCCATCACACGATGAAGGTGATCGCCCTGGACGCCGACCACGGCGACCTGCTCTGGTCCCACACGGCCTACGCGGGCCGCGTCTACGACGACCGCCACTCCGAATCGTCCTACGCCTCGCCCACACCGGTCAGCGACGGTGAACGGGTCTACGCCTACTTCGGTTCCGAGGGCGTCTACGCGTACACGGTCGACGGGGAGCCGGTCTGGGAGCGCGACATCGGCGACATCAAGACGGTCGGACTCGGCGTCGGCAGCTCGCCCGTGCTCCACGACGGCCTGCTGATCATCCTGGCCGACGAGGACAGCGGCGACGACTCCTTCATCGTCGCGCTCGACGCGGCAACCGGCGAAGAGGTCTGGAAGCGCGACCGGCCGGTGCAGGCGAGCTGGGCGACGCCCGTCCTCGTCGAGCACGAGGGGCAGAAGCAACTGCTCACCAGCGGCAACGAACTGGTCATCGCCTACGATCCGGCGGACGGCAGCGAACTCTGGCGAGCCACCGGCCTTCAGAACAACGCGATCCACATCCCGATGGCCGTTGATGATCTGGCCGTGTTCACTTCCGGCTACCCGGCCAAGATCTCGTTCGCGATCCGGCTCGACAGCCGGGGCGACATCACCGGCAGCGACGACGCGCGGGTCTGGACCTACCGCAAGGGCACCGGCTACGTGCCCTCGAACCTGCTCTATGACGGCCTGCTCTACCTGACGAACGACGGCGGCGTGATCACCTGCCTCGACGCACGCACCGGCGAGGTGGTCTACGAGGGCGGCCGGCTGCCGATCCGCGGCCGCTACTCCGCCTCCATGGTCGGCGGCGGTGACCGGATCGTCATGGCGAACACGGACGGCGACGTCGCGATCTTCCGCGCCGGCCGGGAGCACGACGTGCTCGGCAGCTTCTCCGTCGGCGAGCAAGTCTGGGCGACGCCGGCGATCGTCGGCGACCGGCTGTACGTCCGCGGCAGCGAACACCTCTTCGCACTCGGCGGCGACGCACCCTGAGTCTCCACTGGGTGCGCCGGCCGCAGTAGCCTGACGCCCAATGAGCCGCCCCCCCATCGCCGTCCTCCTGCCCTGCCTCAACGAGCAGGCGACGATCGCCAGCGTCGTGGCGGCATTCCAGCGCGCGCTGCCCGGGGCGGCCGTGTACGTCTGCGATAACGGGTCCGACGACGACACGGCGAAAGCCGCCGCCGAAGCCGGCGCCACCGTCATTGCCGAGCCCCGGCGCGGCAAGGGCCGGGCCATCCGCCGCCTGTTCCGCGAGGTGGACGCCGACATCTACGTGATGGCCGACGGCGACGGGACCTACGACGCGGAGAGCGCCGGCCACCTCGTTTCGACTCTCCAGGATCGTGACCTCGACATGCTCGTGGCCTCCCGCGAACGCGCCGACGCACACGCCTACACGCCGCTGCGCCGCCTCGGCAACCGCCTGTTCAGCGCGCTCGCCCGCTGGCGCTGCGGCCCCCGCGTCCACGACCTCCTGTCCGGCTACCGAGCCTTCTCCCACAGGTTCGTCGAACGCTTCCCGGCGCGCTCCGACGGATTCGAGGTCGAGACGGAGTTGACGCTCTTCGCCGCGTCGTCGGACCTCGCCTGGGACGAGATCCCGTGTCCCTACTTTGCCCGGCCGGAGGGATCCTCGAGCAAACTCAAGGCGTTCCGCGACGGGTTTCGCATCCTGCGTACGCTCCTGTTCTCGCCTCCCCCCGCGGATCCGGAAACGCCCGCTTCCAGCCTGGGTCCCGAGCGCGGCGGCACCCTCCGCGCGGCCGCCCTGATCGGCGCCGTGTCGCTCGTCGCCACTCTGCTCTTCCTTGCCCTCAACTGGCTCGCCGTCCGTGCCGATCCCGAACCGGTCGCCGACGCGCTACGGGCGTCCTACGCCCACCCGGAGCGCACCCTGGAAGACTCAGCCGAGCGCTTCAACGATTGCCTGCTGAGCCTGATGGCGCTCGACCGGGGCGGTTCGACCTTCGAGCGCACCGTCTCCCCGCGCCGCGTCTACCGCTACACCCGTCCGCAGCGACCGTGCGATGCGCTCAAGCAACGCCTCGACCAGGGCGCCGTCGACGACTCGGACTTCCTGACGGTCTTCTACCACCAGTACTGGGCCGGCCAGCGGGTCATGCTGCAGTGGCTGCTGCCGCGCGTCGGTGTCGAGGGGCTGCGGCGCCTGCTCGGCGGGGGGACGTTCATCCTGCTCGGGCTCGGCCTTCTTCTTCCGCTCGTCCTGGGGGCGCTGAGGCGCCTGAGCCGCTTCGGCGCCGCCGCCTACGCGGTCATCCTGCTGTGCCTGCTCCTGTTTCTCGATCTCGACGACCGCGCGGGCAGCTTCACCACGGGTGCCTCGAACATCCTGACTCTCATGCTGTTCCTGAGCCTGCCGGTCCTGCGAGTGGCCCACTGGAGGCCGCAGCGCCAGGTCCTGCTCTTCGCCGCCTTCGGAGCCTTGATCGCCTACCACGAGCTGCTGTTCGGCAGCGCCCTGATCGGGCTGGTCGTCCTGTTCCTGGGCCTGTCGACTTCAGCGGCGCCGCCCTCCATGACCGACTCGCCCGGTGCGGAGCGGCACAAAGGCAGCGGCAACCTGCGCGTCTGGCGCCGCCGACTCCTGATCCGCTGCGGCGCCGCATACGTCGGCTGCCTCTCCGCCGTGTTCCTGCTTCGCGTTGTCCTCGCAGAACTCGTGTTCCGCGAGCCCGTCCTGTTCAAGTTCTGGGACCAGCTAACGCACCGGCTCTACGGCGCCCCGCGGAGCTCGATCCACCCGGAGATCGATCCCTTCTACGCAGGCAGGCCGACCATGGAGCGATTCTTCGATCGGGCCGGCGACCGTCTCGACGTGGTCGGCCTCGGCTCACCGGTCCTCGCCCTCGTCCTGATCGGGCTCACGGCCGCCACACTGATCGCCGCGACCCTCTACGTTCTCCGCCGCTGGTGGACCCTCGAAGACCCTTGGCGCTGGGCCGGCGTTCTCGCTGCCGGGTGGGCCGTACCGGCCTGGTACGCGGTCTTCTTTGCCCACACGATGGCCCACGTGCCGGTGACGATCCGGTTTCTGGCGCTGCCTTACGCGGCGGCTGCGGTGCTGCTGGTCGGCGCTGTGCAGTTCAGGCGTCGAGCCTCCAGAACTTGAAGTCCCGGAGTGAGAACGCCGAAATCTCGGAGTTCCGATCGTCCCCCGGCCCGCATACACTCCCCGGATCTGTCAACACAACTTGACGCCGGACCCGTCTCTGCCAAGGGAGGCATGCCGGGATCGAGCCAGCAAGGGAGCGAATGCAGCAGGCACAAGCAAGCACCGACATACCGCGCGTCGGCATGCTCGCCCGCGTCCGCAACCGCCGCGGCATCGTCGCCAGCGTAGAGCCATTCGACAACCCACACGGCGGAGACGCCGGCCGGCTGCACCTGGTCCAGGTCGAGTACAAGGACCACGACTCGCCGCACAGCGAGCGCCTCCTCTGGGAACTCGAACCGGGGCGCAAGCTGCTTCCGCCAAGCCAGTTGCCCCGGGTCCACGACACCTCGCCGATGCCGGCCGAGGACTTCGACGCCCTGGTCCGCGCCGCACGCTGGACGGCGCTCATGCCGTACCTCGACCCGGACGGCGCCGGCCCGCTCGACCGCCAGCCGGTGTCCAGCCCGCTCCACAGCGGCATTCGCGTAGAGGACTACCAGCTCGTCCCCCTGCTGCGCGCGCTGCAGATGCCGCGTGTGAATCTGCTGATCGCCGACGACGTCGGGCTGGGCAAGACCGTCGAAGCAGGGCTCATCCTGAAAGAGCTCCTTCTGCGCCGCCGTATCCGCCGGGTGCTCGTCCTGGCGCCCGCGGCACTGCGCATGCAGTGGCGCGAGGAACTCGACACCAAGTTCGCCCTGCCGTTCGAGGTCGTCGACCGCGACCGCACCGAGCGGCTGCGCCGCGAACTCGGCATCGACGCAAACCCGTGGCGCTCGTTCAGCCGCATCGTCGCCTCCTACCACTACCTGCGCCAGCCGGACATCCAGGAGCAGTTCCTGGCCGCCAGCCAGACGCACGACGGATCGCCCCGGCTTGCCTGGGACCTCCTGATCGTCGACGAATGCCACAACCTGATGCCCTCGCCCTTCGGCGACGACAGCGAGCTGTGCCAGATGCTGCGGCGGATCGCACCCTGCTTCGAACACCGGCTGTTCCTCTCCGCAACGCCGCACAACGGCCACACCCGGTCGTTCACCGGTCTGCTGGAGATCCTCGACCCGGTGCGCGTCAGTCAGACCGACGAGCTGACCGACCGCGCTCGGGCCCGCGTCGATCAGTTGGTGATCCGCCGCCTGAAACGCGAGCTGAACCAGGAGGCCGCCGCACCCCGGTTCTGCACGCGCAACCCACCCAAGCCCGTGGTGCTCCACCGCAGCCGGCGCGAGCAAGCCCTGTCCGAGGCCTTCCACGCCTTCCGCACGGCCGTGCGCGGCGCCATCGCGGCCGGCCAGGCCCGCGAACGGGCGGGGACCTTCGCGATCGAGATCCTGGGCAAGCGCCTCCTGTCCTGCCCGACCGCCTTCGCCGACTCCTGGTACCGCGCGCGGGACGGCTATGCCCGTGCCGAGCAGGCCGCGAGAGCCGCCACCGACGCCGACGTGACGGCGGCGCAACGCTCGGTCGAGCGCGAAACCTCGGACGACCGGGAGACCGAGGAGCGCACGGGCACCGCTGCCGGCGTCGTCGGCGCCTGGCTGCTCAACGTCGCCGACTCGGTCGGCGCCGAGATGACGGCCATCGACAACGCCCTCGAAGCCCTCGGCTTCACCCCGGACGGTCCGACGACCATCGAACAGACCCCCAGGGTCGACGCCCGCTTCGACGCCCTGTCGAACCTGATCGATGAGCTTCTGCTTCTCACAGCCGGAAGCGACTCGAAGCCTGCGCTTCGGGATGACGAACGCCTCGTCGTCTTCACCGAGTACAAGACGACCCTCGGCTACCTCGAACGGCGCCTGCGAGAGCGCTACGACTCCCGCGTGCTGACCCTCTTCGGGTCCGGCGGCGCCGGCGGCATGGACGACACCGACCGCAATCGGGTCCGGGAGGCCTTCAACGACCCAGACTCCGACGTGCGCATCCTGATTGCCACCGACGCTGCCTCCGAAGGCCTGAACCTGCACCACAGCGCGCGCTACCTGCTGCACTACGACTGCCCGTGGAACCCCTCGCGGCTGGAGCAGCGAAACGGCAGGCTCGACCGCTACGGCCAGGCTCGCGACGTGACGGTGCATCACTTCCTGAGCAACGACGACCCGGACCTCCGGTTCCTCGACCACGTGATCAAGAAGGCCGACGAGATCCGGGAAGACCTCGGATCGGTGAACGAACTCTTCGACGTCGCCGCTCACCGGCGGCTGATCGAGGGCGAGGACCTGCGAAGGGTCCAGTTCGACCTGGACCACGGGCTCAAGCATGAAGTCGAGCAACTGCGAAACCAGGGAATCCCGGGCCTGTCCGCCTCTGCCCGGCAGGAGGAACTCGGCGACGCGGAGCTGCTCCGCGTTCGCGGCGGCCGGGCAATCGCCGACGAGGATCCGGCCAAGCGTCTGGCCGCCCTGGCCACCGAGATCGACTTCGATGCCGGCGCGCTCCGGCTCACGCTCGAAGCTGCCATGGCCGCGACCGGCGGCGGCCGGCCGCAGCTCCGACCCGCCTCAGCCGGGGACGACTTCTGGCGCCTCCTCCGCCCCGATCTCCCTGGCTGGCACGACTCGATCGACGAGTCGGTGCGGCAGCCGACCAAAGACGGTGTTCACGGCGGGACCCGGTCCCTCGCCTTCGACCCCGACTCCCTGCTCCGCCAGGTGGGCGGCCGCGGCGTGTTCTCCCCCCGGCAAGAGGTCGCCCTGCTCCACCTGGCGCATCCCATGATCGAGCGGACGCTGCGCGTGCTCACGCAACACCGCCTGCCGGGCCCCAACGAAAGGGCGCGCTGGACAGTGCGGCGCGGCGGCGTACCCCACGGCGTCGACGCGCTGATCCTGCTCAGCCTGGAGGAACTCGCCGTCAACGAGCTCCGCGAGACCTTCCACCACTGGGTGCGGACAATCGCCTTTCCCGTTCAGGGAGGCGTTCTAGGCGAACGCGAGCGCCACGTCCCCGCCCGCAACCTGGCCGCTTCCGCGCGTGCGGCCCGCACAGACGCCGGCAACGGATCACTTCCCGGCGACTTGTCCGCACCGACGCCAGCCGAGGAGGACCTTGCAAGAACGATCTTCCTCGATGTCGAAGCCGACCTGGAAGCCGTCGTGACCCGCCACGCCGAAGGCCTGACCGAGTCGCTGCGCGAGCAGCTGCAAGTCGACGGCCAGGAAGCCCTGAAACGCGAAGACGAGCGCTACCGCAGCCGCCAGGGCGAAGTCTCCGAGCTGATCGAGCAGACCCGCATCCAGCGGCTGGAACGAGAGATCGAGAAACTCCGGCGCGAGCAGCAGCAACGCCTCCTCTTCGATCAACGCCGCGACCTGGAGCGCATCGCCGGCTCCATCCAGGAGAAGCAACGCGAGATCGAGCACCGCCGGCGCCACTACGAAGACGCACGCGAGCAACTGGAGCTCGAGCGCCGGCGGATCGTCGACCGGCTCCTGCCCAGGCGCCACGCGCTTGCCGGGAAGGCGCAGGCGTTCCCCGTCGCCATCGAGGTGCGACTGCCTTGAGCCTCACGGGCTGGAACGACCTGCGCCACGGCGGCTTGCTGCTCGACGCGCAACGCCAGAGCGAAATCACCGCCTCCACCAGTGTCCGTACTCTCGACCCGTGGCTGGAGAGCGAGGCCCGCCGACGAGCCGACCTGCTCCGCGAGCCCGGCGCCGCCAGCACCGGCGAACGCACGGAGTTCGTCACCTTCGTGCTGGAGCGCCTGTGCGGCTTCGAACCGGACGACCAGAGCAGCCGCTGGCTGCGCGGCAGCCGCATCCCGACCGAATGGAGCCGCCGGGCCCTGACCGGCGAGAGCGTCCGCCCAAGCCACCTCTGGCTGGGCCCGAAGGGAGCCGTTCTCCCCGTCTTCGTCACCGGAGACAATCAGGTCGGGATCGGCCGCGGCCGGCGCGAAACGAGCCGCGCCCTCGGCTGGCTGCGCGCCGGCAACGAACGGCTCGCCCTGCTTACCAACGGCCGCCAGTGGCGGCTCCTCTTCGCCGGCCTCGACTTCGACGCCTGGTGCCAGTGGGACGCCGACCTCTGGTTCGCCGAGGGGGCTCCCACGCCGGCCCTGAACGCGTTGTTCACGCTGGTCCGACCCGAGCTTTGGACATCCGAGGAAGAAGGCGCCGACCCGCCGCTGCTACGCGCGGTCCGTGACAGCCGCAAGGGGCAGTCCGAACTCTCAGAAGCGCTCGGCGAGCGCGTGCGCGAGGCCGTCGAACGCCTGATCCAGGGCCACGGCGAAGCGCTGAAGCAAGAGTGCGCGACCGTCGACAAGGCCGACATCTACCGCGCCGCCTGCCGCGTCGTCATGCGCCTCGTGGTCATCCTCTTCGCCGAAGCGCGGGGACTCCTGCCGCGGAACGACGCCGTCTACCACGACAGCTACGGCCTGGGCGGCCTGCACGAATCGCTGCGCCGGCGGGCGGCGAGCGGACGCTCACAAGCCCAGAGCTACGGCGCCTGGCCCCGGCTGCTGGCGTTGTTCAAGCTGGTCCGCAGAGGCTCGCACCATCCCGACCTTGCCGTTCCCGCCTACGGCGGCGACCTGTTCGCACCCGGATCGCCCACTGCCGACGACGGCCTCTCGCGCGCTCTGGCCGTCTTCGAGACCGCGTGTCTCGACGGCGAACTCCTCTCCGACGCTGAAGTCCACGAGATGCTGGAGCGCCTCACCCGGACCCGCGTCCGCATCCGCCAGGGCAAGACCAGCCGCCTCGTAGCGGCGCCCGTCGACTTCTCCGACCTGTCGACCGAGTACATCGGCGTCCTCTACGAGGGCCTGCTCGACTACGAACTCAAGACCGCACCGAGCGACGACTCGATCATCTTCCTGGCCGTCGGCGAGCAGCCGGCGCTGCCCCTGTCACGGCTGGAAGAGATGGGCGACAAGGCCCTCCGCAGCCTCTTCGCGGCGATGAAGAAGACCTCAAGCGCCGACGCCGACGAGGAGCCGGACTCAGCGCCGACCGACACTGAATCCGCCGACACTCCGCCACTGGGACTCCCCACCATTTGTCAAGTGGGTGTATCGCTCGCGATCGGTGTTGTGCGTTGTTCGGTTTTCCGCAGTCACGTCGAGCGGTGAGGCGAGCCGGTGGCTGGGTTGAGGTGGTTTGGCGGTTTGTTGTTGTCGGGTTCGCCGGGCAGTTGGGCAGAGGGTTCGGCGGGCTGATGCGGGGCTTCCGGTTCGGGGTATCCGGTGACCGCGTTTCGAGCTGTTTGACGTCGGGCCTGTTCCCGCGTGACGTGCGGGGCGTCGGCGTGTTCGTCGTGTCGCTCCTTGCCTTGCGGTGCGTGGAAGAGCGTGCGGTCGCGGAGCATGGCGCAAGCGATGCGGAGGAGTCGATCTCCGACGATGCGCAGGGCGTGTCCATGCGTCTTGCCTCGGTTTCGGGCGAGGTCGTACTTGTCTCGGCATTGGCTGTCTCGCTGCACGGCGACTCTGGCCCAGTGGTAGACGGCGTCGGCGAGTCTGTGGTTTCTGGCTCGTCGCTGTCGGACGGTCTTTCTGTTGCCGGACCTGACGGTGACGGGGGCTACACCGGCGAGGCATCTCAGAGCTTCGTGGTCTCGTTGTCTCAGTGCCTGTTCGGCCTCGGTCAGGAGGGTGGCGAGCACGTGGTTTCCGATTCCGGGTATGGAGTCGAGGATGGCGGCGTCGGAGGGTTCGGCGTGGTCGGTCGTGCTCTGCTTGGCCTGCTTGAGGGTTTTCTCAAGCTGGCGCCTGGCCTTGTCGATTTGCGCGTTGTACTGCTCGAGGATCGGCAGCAGGCTCAGGATGCGGTTTCTGGCGCATTCGACACTGGCGCTTCGTCGCTTGATCGGCTGTGCTTTCAGGCGGTCGGCGAGTTGGTCGGCGTCGATCCGGCGGACGCGATGCTTCCTGAGCAGCTTGGCGAGGGTGGACTTGGTTGTGCGCCGGGCCTTTTCCGGTGTGGGCAGTCGCTTGTACAGGTCGATCGCCCAGGGCGTCGTCACGTCGCCGTCGGTCGCGTCGAGAAACTGCGGGTAGTAGTCCACGAGATGCTGTCGGATGCGGTTCGCGATCGCGTTGCGGTCTTCGACGAGCTCCTTCCGGGCGCGGGCGGCGCCGCGCATTTCGATGACGTCGTCATCGGGCTCCTGGACCGGCCTGAGGCAGTCCGGGTCGGTGCGCAGGGCCGAGGCCAGGGCCTTGGCGTCTCGCCGGTCGTCCTTGGCGCCGGCGGCGGAGAAGCGGTCGCGGAAGCGGTCGAGTTGCATGGGGTTGATGGAGTGGACGGGGAAGCCCGATTCCATCAGGGTTTCGACCACGGGTCCGTGCGGCACTTCGATGGCGACCCTGATCCGATGCGCCGGACGCCGTGCGCGGTCGCGGAGCCAGTCGTTCATGGCGGCAAGCCCCCTGCCGCCATGGTCGAAGGCTCGTTGTTTCACGACCTTGCCCCGGTGATCCATCAGGCAGACGTGGTGTTTTCGGCTTCCCCAGTCCACGCCGGCGGTAAACGTCGTCGTCATGTCGTCCCCTCCCTGGTGCGTTAGCGTTGGCTTGTCGGCTCACCGCGATGCCGTTCGGTACCTGTACTGGCGCTCATGGCGCATACTCCCCACTGGATGTCCATCGCGGTGCAGGCAGCCAGGGCACAAATCCCAGTTGGGTGCTCGAGGCACAGTGCGCCGTTGGTGCTCCTGGCTGCCCGCCGACTTCACAAGGCTCCGGACACCGTCGCGGGAGGGTCCGCCGCGGCGCGGGCCGCGGAAGCTGCCGGCCCCGCGGAAAACGGCAAGCCGTTTCCCGCCGGACCTTGGAAAACCGGCGGACCGGTTTCCCACAGCTGCCGCAGCCCCGGCGACTACGGCGGATCGGTACGAGACGGTGACCGAAAATCAACCACGGAAAGGTACAGGTGCGCCGGCGTCCCCGCCGGCATCAAGCGCGACGCCGCGAAGCGGCGAGCCCGAGCTCGAACCCACCGCCGACCCTCGCCAAACCATCCGCACCCGCGCCGAAGCCTGGGCCCGCCACGCCGCCCTCACCGCCGGCCTCGTCAAGAAACCACGACGCCGCTCGAAGTCCCAAGCGACCCTCCTCTCCTCCCACGAAGACGAACTCCGCAAGGGCGCCGCCCAACTTGTCAACCGCGTCGTCCTGCCCAGCGAGTGGTACCTCGTCCGCTGGGGCGGCACCCGCAAGGGTTCCGGCAGCTTCTACACGCGGCCCGGCCTCACAGTGCCCACCGTGCAACGCACCCTCCGCCCGCTGGCCTACGACCCGCCCCTCGACGACGACGGCGAACCCGACCGCGATGCCCCACCCGCGAACTGGACCCCCAAGCGTCCCGAGGACATCCTGAGCCTGAAGGTCTGCGACCCGGCCTGCGGTTCCGGCAGCTTCCCGCTGGCCGCGCTCCGCTTCCTCACCGACGCGCTCTACGCCTCCGTCCGGCACCACCGCCGCGTCGAAGACCGGGACGACCGCTCCCTCGTCCGCCTGCTCGGCCTGGACGACTCCGCGGAAGTCGGCGACGACGCCATCGAGCGACCGGGCGACGAGCTGATCCCCTGCCCGCCCGATGCCGACGACTTCGAGCCGCGGCTGCGCGCCGTCCTGCGGCGCTACGTGGTGGAACGCTGCATCTACGGCGTCGACGTCGACCCGCTGGCCGTCTCCCTCTGCCAGCTCTCCCTGTGGATCGAGACGATGGACCGGGACCTCCCGTTCTCCTTCCTCGACCACAAGATCCGCTGCGGCAACTCACTCATCGGCGCCTGGTTCGACCAGTTCCAGCACTACCCCGCGATGGCCTGGAAGAACCGCGAGGCCGGGGACAAGAACCACTCGAACGGCGTCCACTACCAGAAGGGCGCGCAGACCAAGGCGATCAAGGAGTGGGTCAAGAACGAGCTGACCCCCGACCTGCGGCACACCCTGGAGGGCCGCACCCTCTTCCACGAGGACCTGCTCGAACAGGCGGCCGCCGCCCACGGCGCCGCCCTCGAAGGCCTGGAGCGTATGCACCAGCTTCCCATCCAGGACTCCGCCGCCCGCGCCCACCTCTACCGCGAAGAGCTGACCGGCTCCGACGAGTGGCGCTCGCTCAAGAACGCATTGGACCTCTGGTGCGCCTGCTGGTTCTGGCCCGCCGACGAACTGGACTCTGCTCCCCTGCCCACCACCTTCACCGATCCAGGACCCCAGACACGCGCCGTGGCCGAACGCATCGCCGCCGCGATGCGCTTCTTCCACTGGGAACTGGAGTTCCCGGATGTGTTCCGGAAAGAGGGCGCGGGCTTCGACGCGATGCTGGGCAACCCCCCATGGGACATCGCCAAACCGAAGTCGCAGGAGTTCTTCTCCAGCATCGATCCGCTCTACCGCTCCTACGGCAAACAGGAAGCCCTGCGCCGGCAGAACGGCTACTTCGACGGGGACCAGGAGGTCGAACGCGACTGGCTCGCCTACAACGCCCGCTTCCGCGCCCAATCGAACTTCGTCACCTGCGCCGTCTCACCCTTCGGCGACCCGGAAGAGAACGACAAGAGCCAGCGCCGCTTCGCCGCCGCCCGCGGCAAGGCGAACCTGCGACTGCACGACGGTTGGCGTGAGGCCCGGCAGCACTCCCGCGGCTACGCCGACGCCGAGCATCCATTCAGACACCAGGGATCGGCCGACCTGAACCTATACAAGCTGTTTCTGGAGCAGACCCACGCCCTGCTCAGGGAAGGCGGCCGGCTCGGCTTCGTCGTGCCCTCCGGCCTCTACTCCGACCAAGGGACCGGCGCTCTGCGCGAGCTCTTCCTCGAGCGCTGCGCCTGGGAGTGGCTGTTCGGCTTCGAGAACCGGCTCGGCATGTTCCCGATCCACAGGAGCTACAAGTTCAACCCCGTCATCGTCCAGAAAGGCGGCGCAACAGCACACCTACGCACCGTCTTCATGCGCCGCGACCTGACCGACTGGGAACAGGCGGAAGAGATCGCCGTCCCTTACAGCCTCGACCAGGTCAACCAGTTCAGTCCGAAGAGCCGCGCCATCCTGGAGATCGAGTCACAACGCGATCTGGAGATCCTCGAGAAGATCTACGCGAACTCCGTCCTCCTCGGCGACGATGGCCCCAACGGCTGGGGCATCCGCTACGCGCGAGAGTTCGACATGACGAACGACTCGAAGCTCTTCCCGCCCCGCCCCCAGTGGGAAGCGAAGGGCTACCGCCCGGACGAGTACAGCCGCTGGCTGCTCGGCAACTGGCGTCCGATCGAAGAACTTTGGGCCGAACTCGACGTCGACCCCGACGACCCTGAACCGGCCGCGGTCGAACTCGAAGACTGGCTGTACGACCCCGACGCCGGTCCGGAGCGCCGCTTGGCCGAGCGTACCTACATCCACGGCCATCTGCTCGCCCCAGGCGACGTCGAAGCCACAGGCTGGCATGAGAGGTGCGCCCAACCACCGTATGACCGGCTGCCCGTCCCGAGAGTAGCCATCCCGGCAGGCATCATCCTGTCGAGAGAAGCCGACGCCTGGATCCACGAGAAGGAGATCAAGGACGTAGCACTTCCCCTATACGAAGGTCGAATGGTCGGGCAGTGCGACTTCAGCCAGAAAGGCTGGGTCAGCGGCAGAGGCCGCAGCGCCGTCTGGCGCGACATTCCATGGGAGCACAAGCAGATCGAGCCGCAGTTCTTGATGGCGCAGGGGGACTACAGAAAAGAGACTGTTCACTCGGAGGCCCCGAAGTTCGCCCTCATGGGCATCGGATCGGCCACCAATGAACGCACAGTCATCGGCGCCTATCTAGCAGGAGCGCCAGCAGGACACTCGATTCGAGTCGTGACTGGACTAGACGCCGAGCACGTCGCGGCGCTGACTGCTGTCCTGAACTCCTTTCCCTTCGACTACGCCACACGAGCGCGGCTTGTAGGTCTCAATCTCGACTACCACGTGCTCGAACAGAACCCTCTGCCGCTACCACGGGCCCGTGGGCCTTTGGCGAAACTCGTAGCGACCACCCTCGGCGGCTCACCGCACCGCTCGATACACGTGCTATCTGCAGCGGTACGCACCGGGGGACACGCGCCGACCGGCCCATTTCAGCGGACACGGCCAGCTCTCACACCACTGTCCGCCTCGGAACGAGTCCGTGTCGGCTCAATCTCGGACGCTCTAGTCGCACAGTCCTACGGCGTCGACCGTGAAGAGCTGCGGCAGATTCTCCGGCAATGCGACTATCCGGCTGACTCGATCGCGATGAACCGCGACTCGCCCCTCCGCAGCAAGGGCTTCTGGCGAGTCGACAGGAACAGACCACCGGAACTCCGCCAGACCATCCTGACCCAAGTCGCCTTCGCCGACCTGCAGGATCACATCGCTGCCACTGACGGTAACCGCGAAGCCGGCATTCGAGCCTTCGTGGACCAGAACGACGGAGAAGGCTGGCTTCTTCCCGAGACCGTACGCCTCACCGATTACAACATCGGCCTCAACGACCGTGCGAGAGAGCGCCAACCCGTCGCCTCTGAACTCGGTTCCCGCTTCTACGACTGGCAACTCACCCAGCCCTCAGAAGAAGCCTGGGCCGAAACCCACCTCCACGCCCGTAACCTCTTGGGCGAACACGCCTACCGCGGACTTCTTGCCGACTTGGAACAGACCCACCAGAGCCAACCAGCCGAGACCACCTACAATCTCCAGCCCGAAGGCGCCGAAGAAGCTCACCGTCACGCCGACTGGCTCGACCGCACCGCCGATGATCGAAGCCTCGAAAGTCCCCCGACATCGACCAACCCGACCTCTTCGACTGACCAAGACCAGTGACCGACATGAACGGCCCTCAACCACAGAGCGAGCGAGCCGAACGGACGATGACAGGCACACTCTTCCGACCCGTACCGCAGAGGCGAGGGCCAGTTGAGGGCCAGGAAACCGCATTCCAGTTCCTCGAGCGCGGAGGATGCAGGATGGCGATACCGATTCGTCACTGGATGGAAGACTCGTTCCGGGCCTTCCCCGCAAGCGCTATGCCCCGCCTCAAGCACCGCCTTCAGTCGCCCAAGTTCGCGGAATTCCTCAGCGCGTACTTCGAGCTACAGGTCTTCACACTGCTCCGGCGTGTCGGTTGCTCCATTGAGGTCGAGCCCCCCTTCCCCGGCACCCAAGGGGCCACCGTCGACTTCTTGGCACGCCACCAAGAAGACGCGTTCTACGTGGAGGCCACCGTATGCGGCATCGGCCAAGGCGTCCTCAGTTCGAACGCCAACGAAGATGACGCAGTGAAAAAGATAAGGGAAGGCCTCACGTGCCTGCACTCCGACCTCTGGCTAGAAGCCGAAGGCGAACTGCGCCGAACTCTCGGCAAGAGGCTACTCCTTCTGCCATTCCAGAACCTGCTGAAGACGTACACTCCGGAAGTCGTACGGACGTTGCACTCAAGGCTCGGACGCTACGAAGCGGAGAGTCACCTGTCTGCGACGATCCAGGAGGGGGACTGGAAACTGACCGGGCGCCTGGATCCACCGCACGCATCGAACGGCCGGGGCCAAGTCTGGGGGCCAATGAGGAGCGGTGCCGTAAGTGCTGAAGCTCCACTCACTCTGGCTTTGGCCAAGAAGGCGGAGGACTGGCGCCGAAAGAACCTCAAGGAAGAGTGCTTCCTGATCGCCATCAACGTCTGCAACCCTGACTTCGGGTGGGACTTAGACGAGCTCCGAGCCATCCATGCATCTGGCGCACCGCAGAGCCCCGGTGCTCCAAGCTCCAGGTTCGCCCCGTATCTCGCCCGTGTTGCCGGCGTGCTCGTGCTCGACAACGCCACGCTGGGAATGGAACGGCAAGCCCGCGTACGCCTCCACGCGAATCCGCAGAGGCACATTCCCGAGTGTCTTCAACCACTGCTTCAAGTGCAGATCCTGGGCGACGCGCTGAACTTCAACCCGGACGCGACAGAGGACGAGGGCCGACCCTGAGCCGGAATGCTAAGCCGACTTCGCCTCCAGAACTACCGAGGGTTCAGGGACCACACCGTCTCGTTCCAACCCCTTACCGTAACTGTCGGGCGGAACAACGCCGGAAAGTCCACGATCGTCGAGGCGCTTCGTCTCATCTCAGTAGTCACGGACAGGCTCGGGGGTCTGCACCTCCGCGACCCTCCGTCCTGGGCCGACCTTCCGCTCGTTTCTCGTGGCGTTCGACCCTCGCTCGAAGGTCTCGGCATCGATTTCCTCTCCATCTGCCACCGCTATGGAGAACCGCCAGCGATCATCGAAGCCACCTTCGCTACCGGCGAGACTATCAAGTTCCACGCCAACGCCAACGGCGAGTGCCACGTTCTACTGATCGGCTCCGACTCCACGCCGCTTCGCTCCAGGCGACGGGTCCAAACCGCGAACTTCCCCCACCTGCATATCCTCCCGCTCGTCGCCCCACTTGCCCGCCGTGAGACCATCCTGACGCCGGACTACGTCAGGCGCAACCTCTCCTCGCCTCTCGCTCCCCGCCACTTCCGTAACCAGCTGCGCTTGCTTTCCGGCCCCTATCGGGCCTTTCGAACTCTGGCGGAGGAAACTTGGCCCGGTCTTCAAGTCCGGTCACTCTTGGGAGCTCGGGGCCTTCCCGGCGACGACTTATCGCTTGAAGTCCGGGATCGCGACTTCGTCGCCGAGGTCGCCCGGATGGGCCACGGTCTGCAGATGTGGCTGCAGACCATGTGGTTTCTCGCCCGGACTCCAATCGGCGCCACGGTCGTCTTGGACGAACCAGACGTTTACATGCACCCAGACCTACAACGCCGCTTGATTCGACTCGTACGCGACCGCTTCGACCAGGTCATCGTAGCCACTCATTCGGTCGAGATCATGGCCGAGGTCGCACCGTCCGAGGTCCTCATCATCGACCGGGCCAGTGAGGTCAGTGTCTACGCAAACTCGGAGCCCGCCGTTCAGAGCCTGATCGAACGGCTCGGGGGAGTGCACAACATCCATCTAGCCCGGCTATGGACGGCCAAGCGCTGTATCCTCGTGGAAGGCAAAGATGTCGCGTTTCTGAAACTCGCTCACGATCTTCTTTTCCCGGAGTCCGACTTGCCCCTCGACGATATCCCGAACATGAGCATTGGAGGATGGGGAGGATGGGAGTACGCAGTCGGGTCGGCCCTGTTCATCCGAAACTCCGTGGGCCAGGACGTGGCCGTATACTGCGTGCTTGATTCCGACTATCATACCGAGACAGTCGTTCGCCGCCGCTTACAGCAGGCAGGAGAAAGAAACGTGCGTCTTCATGTCTGGCGGCGAAAGGAACTAGAGAACTACTTTCTGGTGCCGGCTGCGATCGCCAGAGTTGTTGTCTCCAAGAACGCTAAGGGCCCTGCCGGCGTGACAGAGTCCTCAGTCGCTGAACAGCTTGATGCCATTGCGGACGCACTTCGGGACGATACTCTGGATGCCTTGGCGCAGGAGTTCTACCTGGACGACAAGGCCAAGGGTATAGGTGCCGCGAACCGGCAAGCCCGAGAGGTCCTGCAAGGTGCCTTCGCCACTCGCGAAGGCAAACTGGCCGTGGTTTCCGGCAAGAAGGTCCTTGGTGAGCTGGCTAAGTGGTCGGAGAAGAAGTACGGCGTGAGCCTCGGCGCGGCCACGATTATCCGAGCGATGAAACCAGACGAGGTGCCGGCGGAGGTCCGAACTGTCATTGAAGCCATCCAGGGCGGGCATCCGCTCAGTGGCCAGTGGCACCGCGAGACCGGGTGAGTGGCCCTCGGGACCCTGCGTCAACCCGCAAGCCTCCTACCGACTTGACGCAGATCAAAGACCCATAGAAGACTCGGGTCTGACGCCTCCCTTTTTCCCGAAGCGGCGGAACTCGTCGTCGAGCGGTAGAGCTACGGCGATCCCGCACCGGCCTGAAACTGACCCACCAAGCCAACCACGCCGCGGCCGCCAACGTCTATCCTCCGGAGTCGCCGTACCACGCGCCCGTTACCGCCAAAGGACGGCCGCGCTGAACGCAGCCCCATGCCAACCAGCCTGACCGATTCGACCGACCGACCCCTCCCGCGCGCGGCGGATCACGAAGTCCGCTTGTCGTTCCCATTCCGCGTTTGGTTCGCCGAGTTCCCCTTCCGAGGGAACCTCACTTCTGTCCCCCTCGCTTCGAGAATTGCCCTCCTGCATGCCGCAGCAAACTCGGCGTCCGCTTGGTCCGCCAAGGTCTTCGCGACCTCGAACAGGTCGCAGGTGCGAACCAACGCGGCGCCGGTTCGGCAAGCCGCCTGCCGACATTTCCGGGTAAAGTGCTCGTCTCGCTCATCGGGCGGCAGCAGCCGGTGGGCGTTACCGAATAGAACCGCTTTCGCAGGTTCCTTCACCTCGTTCCGAGCTAGATCTTCGAGAACATTCGACTCCAACTGCCGCATCTTGTCGATTCCGATCGCTCTCCTCTCCCGACCTTCCGCCTCCCCGATGCAACGACCCTCCGAACACTCCAGTACGACGTCGAACTCCGAATCGCCGTCGCGATAGTGGCTCGTCTCGAATCCCATCAGGGTCATAGCACGAGCAATCGCCCGTTCCAATCCTCCTCCGGCGCCATAGAGCAACGCCCTCAACGCTCTCTCGCGCGCCAACTCCCCCCCGATCCGTCCTTGTTCCTCCTCCAGCGCCTCGACTCTGGCGCGCCCCTGGTTCATCCGATCCCTTAACTCCTTCTCCCTAGCTGTCAAGAACGTCTCTCCATTGGCCCATTCCGGCACGAAATCCGATGCGACGTCATCCCTCAGCGCCCGGTCAATTTCGAGAAGCGCCCCGCGGTACTCTTGACCCCAGCGGCTTGCGACATCCGTCCACTCCTGTTCTCCTGCGTCCCCAGAAGCAACGAACTCCTCCCGATAGACATCTATCCACGGCAGACACACCAAGGTGCCCCCGCCACTCGCTTCTCTGAAGGTCGCACCAACCACTCGCCCACCCTGACGAGTAGTCAGCAGTGGCACCATCTTTCCTGGACTGCCTTCGATTCGCACGTGGTAGCGGCTGTCCGTCCCGAAGCGACGCCAGTACGGTTGAAACCAAGCCAGATCCGTCTGGGTTCGCATGGAAGTTCCAGATGCCGAGATAATCTTGACGTCAAGTGGCAAGACCTCGTAGTTCGACATCTCAGTGACGATGTTCGTGCGGCTTCGGTTCTTTCCTGTACCCGAGTACTTCACCTCGCCCGTATGCACGTTCACGACATCGCGCTCGACGAGCCGGAGAAAGACCGTCATCCCTGCCCGCAGGGCATCTGCTATCTCCCTACGCCAGTGCCGAACTGCCCGCTTGGCGCGAAACGACTCTTCCTCGGAAAGAAGGCGTTTCCCCTGGAAACGCTCGGAGGAACCCGCCCACCGACCGAGCGAACGATCTCTCACGTCGAGCGAAGGTGAAAACAACACGACATCTCCGTCGAGCAAAGAACGCTCGGAACAGAACTCGACATACTCGCCGACCCCACCAGGGATCTCGCAGGACACGGTGAGGATTCTGGTCACTCTGTTCTCGTTCCTTGTGCGGTTCTACTTGAACTAGTTGCGTCGGAAGTTGACTGTCGGCTGAACCGGGGTCAGGAGCCGTGCCGCCTCGCTTTCGGAGGCGACCAACTCAAGGTCTCGGCATTCGCCACCCGAACAGCTCTCGCCACGTCTCAACGGCCGCTCTCAGCTTGCCCTCGTACTCGAGCTGCAGGGCCTCTTCACTGACCGCCAACCACCCGCGGGCGATGTCGGCGAGTTCTCTGCGACGGCCATGTCCTATCCCGGCATTCACGCTTGGGCCCAAGCCCACCGGATCACACCAGTCGTCTGTGATCTGGTCCGCGATCGAAGCCAGGTAGAACCGGATCTCATGGCGGTACTCGCCAAACGGTGCCGTCACAAGGTCCAAGGCCATAACCTCGAGCAGAAACGCGGGCTCGATCGGGTCTCCTGCCTCGCGGTTGATTCCCTTTACCATCTTCACGAAGGGCACAAACTTCTCGTCGCACTTCTTGTTCTTCGCGGTCACGAGCGCGTGCTGCTCGCGCGGATCCGTGGCGATCCACGCTGGCCCGCTGGGCATCCTGTAGCCTCCTCCGCGTCGCGGGAACACCGGAGCGACCTCGTACGAGGCAACATCTTCGTCCCCGTAGTTGATCGTCACGACGTTCTCGTCGGCGTCCAAGTCCGGCCAGCGCGTAGCCAGCAGGTCGCGCAACGCGAGCACCGCCGCCGTACCCGTACCCTCGGCCAAGTCCGCCTGTGGTCCCTCCGGGTCAACGACGACGAATATGTCCACGTCCTTCAACCTCTTCGTCGAAGTGCGTCGCTTGTAGCTGCCGGTCAGGAAATGGTCCACCAGTTGCCATGTGGCCTGGATGTGCTCCCTTACCAGCTGGTGCCGGGTTTGCGCCAACCGGATCTCGGTCTTGGTGATCTCGAGATTCGATTTCAGGTTGTCGAACGCGTCATCGACGTAGCTCATCCCTCTTCACCTACCTTCGGTAGTAGCCCATTCCGGCGCTTGCGTGTGGTCCGGCCGCCAGCGTGCCGAAGCTCACCGAGCGCATGCCGGCAACGGAAGTTCTCGTTCCCGGTGACCATCCTGGCTGGGGCGAATGGGGTCCGTTGAAGCTGCAGAAGAGACGGTACGTGGTTCCACCAGGAACTCGCTCGAACTTCGCCATGAACTGTGCCCGCGCGGCGCGGTCCGCCATGAACTTCCGATCCCCCACCCCGGTGAAGGTGTATGAGACGGGGAACTCGAAGATCGGACTCACCGTTCCGTTTGGTTGGTGGCATTCGAGTGCAACGCGCTCGAGCGAGCCTTCTTTGATCCAGTTCGAGATCGCCTCTTGATCCCTGGGCCAGTATGCGAAGAGCCGCGTGGGGTCGATTCCCAGCGTCCCCAAGATCTCGGCTATCGAGCCCATGATGACGTCCGCCAAGTGCGTAGCCGTATAGGTGCGCGTGTAGGTGGCGACCGAGGTCCTGGACGACGTCATGACTTCCGTCTCAGCTTGCGGAGGGCGTCCATATCGATGGCTGAACGGGCAGCTCGTTCCGTCTTGGCCGTCGGTGCCGTCTTCGGCGGCGCGTCCACAGATAGGTGCGACGAGCGTTTGGCAGCGTCGGCCACACTGTTGTCGAGCGCTCCGGGCAAAGGCACATGGAGCGCCCACGCGGGCGTAGCACTCCCGCCGCCGGGCACAGGGTTGAGATTCTCCTTGACGGCGAGCGCCGCATCCGCAGTGACGACTCGAATCGTCAGGTGCAGCCCGACGTCGCAAAGAACCAAGCCGTCCGACTCCAGATGTCCGCCCGCGATGAGGGCGGGGCCCAGACCTTCCAACGCTGCCAGTTCGCGCTCTACGCTTCCGGCCGCAACGTTGGGGCTCCGCTCAAGCGTCGTAGCGATCAGCGTCGTGACCACGTTCCACGCTTCGGCGGCGCTTCGAACGGGGGAAGCGGCGATTGTCCTTTGTCGCTCCATTTCAGCCCTCTGAACCTCCCTGACTGATACCGCCGTCCTCCATGACCCGCGAGGCCGCCGTGAGCAGGTCGTCGATCGTCGTACTTCCCGGATCGAGCACCGTCTCGTCCCGGCCGAGCATCGCCTCCAGAATCGTCTTCCGGACCCGCCGGCCGTCCGCGCCCGCCAAGCGTCCCGCGACCTCTTCGAGCTGCTCGTCGCAAGCAAGTTCGCCGAGGCACGCGTACGCCGGCGCCATCGACCGAAGGGCGGACCTCAGGATCGCGACGATTCCCGCAGAATCCGGCACCGGGACGTGAATGTGCACGTCCACCCGCGACAAGAAGGCCTCGTCCAGGACGCCGACGAAGTTGCTCGTTGCCACGAAGACCAGATTGGGGAACGCGGTCGTATTCGCGTCGAGCGCCGCCAACACGGCGTCCGTCGCTCGGTGCACGTCTGCCGGATTCGCCGCCAGCGACGCCTCGCTCCTCGCGACGGCCATCGACTCGATCTCGTCAAGGAGAACGACCGTAGGCATACCGTCGTCGACAAGGCTCGGCACGTACTCCGCGAGCAGCTGCGTTACAGCGCTCTGGCTCTCCCCATGCTCGGCGCTCATGAGACCGTGGGGATTGACTTCGACCAGCCGCGCTTGACGCTTCGGGGTGATCTTCGCCAGTTCATGGGCCAGACCACGTGCCAATGTCGTCTTACCCGTTCCCGGGGGGCCGTGTAGCAGGACGAGCCCGTGCAGCGCCGTCGTCTCGAAGGGCAGTTCGCGGCGTAGGCGGAGATTCAACGCCGTGGCTCGGAGCAGACGGTCCTTCACCGAATCATCTACTACAATCGAGTCCCACAGGCCCGCGTAGGCTGGATCCGGCATCTCGCGAACAGCGCGCACGGACTCGGCCGCTTGGCTGGGTGCGTTTCCGCTTCGCATGGCCGCAACTCTACTTCGCAATGGGCGCGACCGCAACCCTCGAATCCGACGACTCGAACGTTCCCGTGCGGTATGACCATGGTCGATCCCGCTTCCCCTAAGCCAACCGCGGCCCGGCCCTCGGCGAGACCCGCGCCCAACCGCCGACAAGATCGCCCTCAGGTGGGCAGCGTTCTCCGCAGAGCCCGCCTCCACCACGACCTCTCGCTACGCGAGGTGGAACGCCGCACCGGCCGGTCCAACGCGTACTTGTCCCAGGTGGAGCGCGGCCTGATCAAGCAGCCCGACCCGATCGTTCTCCTGGAGTTGGCCGAACTCTACGGGCTGAACTTCGAGACCCTCGCGGCCTGGGCGAACTGGCTTTCCGCCGACCCGGACCGTTCGGGCGCGCAACCGCGTGACTCAACCGCCGTTCTCGTCCGGCAGGTCATGGAGCTAGATGCCGGCGAAAGGGCGACGGTTCTCCGCTTCGTCGACTCCATCCTGCGCAAGCGGCGGACGTAGCTGCCCCTTCTTCCACGACATCAGAGACGGACGTGTCTCGAAGCCGGCCCCTCGGCGCCCACCGGGAGATGCCCCCTTTGCCCTAACGCCGCTCCGGCAAGGTCAATCCTGATCCACCGTCTCGAGCGTCTTCTTCCTGCCCGTGTAGAACCAGTCCGGCACCTTCGGACTAAGGCGCCGATGCTCAAAGAGCCTCGCCTGCACGAGTCGGAAGTCACAGAGAGTCAGCTTCTCTGTCTGCTCCCCGGCCCGCGACAAGAAGCCATGCAGCCTCCTGGCACGTTTCCGAGCCACCGACTGAGTCCTGAGCTCCATCACCAACCACGTCAAGAGCCTGAGACCCGCGGCCACCACAAGTACCGCCTCAAGCAGCGAGAGTTCGGCCCATACTGCCAACCCGAAGCCGACCGCCAGCGAGACGCCCGCGAAGGACTGCACGAAGCAGATCCACCTTCTCCGCAGTCGTTCATCCCACCAGCAACTGGTTCTCTGGCAATGCAGACGTGCCGCGGCTGCGGCCTCGGGAATGTCATCGGTGCCATACCAATCGAGGAGCCCATCTTGGGTCTCGCCACGTTCCAACGCCATGCCTACCACTTCCTTCACACGGTCTCCCGTGGGCCGTTCTACACCGCTGTGCTCCGGCCACGGCAGGTCCAAGACGAAGCAGTCGAAGTCCTCCTGAATCGTCGCCGCCTCTTCCTTCTTTCTCTCAGCGCACGGAGCTAAGAGTGCTTGGTCTACACACCACAGTCCGACGACGACCATCGTCGCCACCTGACTGTACTGACTCCACTCCACAAGCAGTCCCAATGCCGGCAGAGCCACGACGGCAACCACAAGCACGAGCCGCCATCTCTCCACCCTTTCGGCGCTCGAGTACAGCCAACGCATCGCAACAAGCCGCTCCAGTGACTGCCGCTCGTTCTGACGCTCTCGAATGCCCACCTAGCTCCGTTCTCTAGCTTCCATCGAGCCTAGGCTCGCCACCATCCCGCGTATCGGGCTCGAAAGGCGCGCGAAGGCGTTCGCCCGGGCGACATCGTGTCGCGCGTCGCTCTGCTCATACCGCAGCCGGTCTACGGAGCCCGATCGTCTTCGTAGAGCGCCGGATCCGGGTCAACCTCCACCATCTTGCCGTTCTCCACGACGAGAACCGTCGTGCCGTGCCGGTGCGCGTCTCTGTGCGCGCGGCGAACAGCGCGCTCCATCGCAGCAGGAACCGCCTGCATGTCCGGATCGTCGAGCTTGGATTCGGGAAGCTGCTCTCTCTCCGACCTCACGGGTTTGCGCCCTCCTCGACCAAGATCAGTCGACGACCTCGCCGGTCGACGACCTGCCAAGAGTCTACGAGATCCCGGTAGACGTTCCGGAAGTTCGCCACGCTCCTGTCGAAGCGTCGCCGGACAACGGCTTCGGGAATGCTGTGGCCACCCTGGGTCACCCGCTGCTTCACCCGACGGACCGCCTCCTCGGGCGTGGCGAGAGGCAGGTAGATCAACTTGACGTCGTAGCCCTCACTCCGCTACCGCCGGATTCTGCGGACATAGCCCAGGCCGGCCAACGTCGTCTCGAAGGCGAAGCTCCTGCCCTGGCTCGCGTGGCGGTCGATCTCCTCCAGCATCAACCGACTGGCCCTGAAGGCGGCCGGTTCCGGCTCCAAGGGCGAGACGCCCGCCGCGATCAGGTCGGCGTTGACGAAGATCGGGCACGCTGGCTCGTACGGCAAGTACTCCAGGGCGAAGGTGGTCTTCCCGGCTCCGTTCGGCCCGGCGATCATGATGATCTTGCGCTCGGGCGGCATGGCTGGAATCTACAGCGCTCCGTATGGGAGTCCCCGTCACTTTCCTCTCCAGCACGGTCCTTGTCCTATACTGATGAGCCATCCTGGATCGGCCGAGCAGCCATCTCATGCTGGAACACTCCACGACCATACGCGACGTCAGCCGTGCGCTGCCGGCGCTCGTACCCGCCGAGCCCGATCTTGGCGTGCCCCTCTCGTCCGAGCTGCTTGACGCACACACGAAGGGGTTGCGCCACCACTACGACGACCTCTTGCCGGTGATCGATCGGGCGGGCCGCACGCTAGCGGAAACGATCGAGAAACTCGACCCCGAGGAGAGCCCCGATCCCGACGGTGAAGGCGTGGCTGCGCTCGAGCGGACCGAGAACTACTTCAAGCGCCGTCGAGAGCAACTCCTTCACTTGCACGACGCCATCGTCAAGATCGGCGCTCCCCCCTCGCACGAGGTCTTCGAAGCGCTGGACCGCCTGGACAACCTGTACATGTGGATCGGCGCGACGATGCAGGACGTACGCTGGTCCGTCCTGTTCGCCGAGGGAGTCAGGGCCCAGGCCGAGTCGCCCGAGCGGCGCCTCTGCACATCCTCGACCGAGTGGCTCGCCTCCCTGCGTGAAGACTAGGCGACCACCGCACATTCGAGGTTTCTTCGAACCCACCGGGAACTTCAGGCGGAACACGCGGCGACTGCCGGCGAGGATGCAAGAGGAACTTCGTCTGGCAGTCGAAGAACTGCTCAGTGGGGAGCTGTCCCCCGGGCGCAACTACGAGCAGCTGACCAACATGAGGGGCGTGTACTCCGTGCGCCTGAGCAGCAGCTACCGCTTCGTGTTCGGAGTGACCGAAGGCTTCGCTGACCCGATTGCTGTGGGGCCGCACGACCAAGCGTACGCCGACGCCCTCAGACGCTCCCGTCAACGGCGCAACTAGTACCCATCTCCGCCACTTCCGCCGCATAGGCGGTTGTGCTCGTGTACCAGCCGCCGACGGCACCCTCGTGGACACCGCCTCTTGTCGGCCAGCGCGTGCCACTACGCTGGAAAATCCAGCGGTCACCGCCGAGATTTCAAGCACGAGGACCAACTCCGCGACGTCGCAGAGGACGCACTGCTCAAGGCACAGAGACCACAAGCGTTAGCCTTGCCGGCTCCATGGCGCTGAACCCAGTCGTCTTCACGGAGAAGGCCCTCCAGAGCTTCCTCCGCTACCAGTTGCGGGCCTACCCGTTCGCGGATCCGCGGCTGCATGGGCAGATGCGGGAACTGCTGTCGCTCGACGAGGCGCGCCAGTCGCCGTTGCTGAAGGGGCCGTTCGTCAGCCTCTCGCGACCCTTCCGCGGCGGTGCAGCGGTGGCGGACCTGGCGGACGAGGGCCTGCTCCACCCTCACCTGGAGCAGCGGATTCCGAGCGACATCAAGGAGCTCTACCGACACCAGGAGAAGGCGATCCGCGCAATCGTCGGAGGTCGCTCGACCCTCGTTTCGACCGGCACCGGCTCCGGCAAGACGGAGTGCTTCCTCTACCCGATCGTCAGTCGCTGCCTGCGTCTGCGGGACGAGGGAGCGCCGGCCGGCATCAGCGCCGTGATCGGCTATCCGATGAACGCGCTGGCCGAGGATCAGTTGATGCGGCTGCGCTCGCTGCTGGCGGGCACGGGCGTTTCGTTCGGCATGTACGTCGGCAAGACGCCGGAGAGGGAAGGCGACGTGGGCGGAGTCCGGCTTCCTCCGGGATCTTCCCAGGCGGACTACGAGGCGCAGCTAGAGGCGACGCGGAAGGCCAAGAGCGGCGAGAGCGTGTTCCCGGCCGAGGAGGCCTGCTCGCGGGAAGCGATGCGCTCGGCCGGCGGGCAACCGCGCATCCTGCTGACCAACGTGAAGCAACTGGAACTGCTCCTTACCCGCCAGCGGGACGCCGAGCTGTTCCAGGGCGCCCGACTCGACTACCTCGTGTTCGACGAAGCTCACACGTTCACCGGAGCCATGGGAGCGGAGACCGCATGCCTCATCCGCCGTCTGCGTGCGTTCTGCGGGCGACAGGCCATGGACACGGTCTGCGTCGCCACCTCGGCGACCATCGTCGACCGCGAGCGACCGGAGGCGGCCCGCGCCTTCGCGTCGCGGTTCTTCGGCGTGCCGGAGGAGTCCGTCGAGACGGTCGCAGAGGACTATGAGGAGGAGGTCTGGAGCGAAGAGAGATGGCTGCCAGCGGCGGCGCCGCGCGGAGGAGACACCGCCGAGATCCTGGCCGACTGCGTGGCGGCGGTCGAGGATGACCTGGAAGGGCCGGGAGACGCCGTCCGCCGCGCTTACCGGGCGCTTGCCGGCCGGGATCTCGACGGTGACAGTGAGCCTTGGCCCGAAGCGCTCTACGGAGCCCTGGCGCGAAGCGAGATCGTCTATCAACTGAACGAGGCGCTGCACGAGCCGCGGCCGCTGCACGAACTGCCGCCGAGACTCCAGGAGGCCATCGGCCGGGAAATCACCGAGGCCGAGATCCTGGCTTGGCTGACCCTGGCCGCCGCGGCGCGGCGCGATGGCAGGCCTCTGCTGCGGCCGGTGGTCCACGGCTTCGTGCGTGGCATTCCCGGCGCGGTCGTGTCCTTTCCGGATGAGACGGACGCGCCTCGCCTCTGGCTGGCCGCGGAGGACGAGATCGAGCACGGCGGGACGGCGGCGGCCGAAGAGACCGAACCGTCGGGCGAAGCCCGGTCGGCGCGTCTGCCGGTGCTCACCTGCACGACCTGTGGTCAGCACTACTACGAAGCCCATCTCGAGGATTTCTCGTTCACGGGCAAACGCCCTGGCGGCGGCGAGCCGCATGGGGACGGTGTCGTCTGGCGGAAGCTCGACGAGGCGCGGGAGGGGAAGCGAGCAATCCTGGTGGATCGCCTGATCGGCGGCGACGAGCATGACGTGGAGGACGAGGACGGTCCGGGCCAGGGACGCCGCGACGGGAACAGTGAGGCGGCGAGCGTCCTCGAACGGCGAACCGCTCCTGTCCACTTCTGTCGCTACTGTGGCGCAGCGCATGAACGACCGGGCGGGGACTGCCTCGCCTGCGGCGCGCCCGGCCCGAAAGTCCGCCTTCACGCCGTCCGCCAGAAGAAGGACAGGCCCGGGGTCCTGACGAGCTGCCTCTCGTGCAACGCGCTGGGCGGCCGGGGCGGAGGCGGCCACTACCGCGAACCGGCACGGCCCGTGCGCGCCAGCAACGCCGCCGATGTCCACGTTCTGGCCCAGGACATGGTCCATCAATCCGAGCGGCGACGGCTGCTTGTGTTCTGCGACAACCGCCAGGACGCCGCCTTCCAGGCCGGCTGGATGAAGGACCACGCACGCCGGTTCCGGCTGCGCTCGTTGATGGCGGACGGACTGGCCGACGGACACAGGTCGGTAGGCGACCTGACCTGGTTCCTCGAAGACGCACTGGAGAAGAACGAGGCGCTCTCTCGCGCGCTGATCCCGGAGGTCTGGGTCGTGGCCCGCAGGGAGGCAGTCGGCCAACGCCACCGCGAGGAACGGCACAAGTTCCTGCGCATACAGGTGCTGCGCGAGATCTCGGAGTCCGCCCGGCAACCCTTGGGCCTGGAACCCTGGGGCCGGATGAAGGTCGACTACGCCGGCCTCGACGCGTCGCTTCCGTGGATCCAGGACCAAGCGCACCGCCTCGGGCTGCCGCCCGAGTCCATGCGCGAAGGGGTCGCCGCGGCACTCGACTACGTTCGGCGGCAGAAGGTCCTCCACGACGCGGAGTACAAGACGTTCACGAAGAACTGGCTCGCCGGCGACCTGGAGATTCAGCAGGGCTATCTCCGGCGGACCGGCGGGCCGAAGGGCGTCAAGTTGCAACGCGGCCCCGGCGACGATCGCGGCCGCGTCCTGCAGTGGCTGAGCGAGGGCGGCCAGACCACGATGAGGCAAATGGCCGCGAAGTGGGGTGCCGAGCCGGAGCAGGCGGTGGAGCTGCTGCGGAGCCTGTTCGAGATGTTGGTCGAGCGCGGTCTGCTGCGGCCGGTGCGGCTCTTGGGAGCGCGCGGCAATCCGATGCCGAACGCCAGCGGCGTCTACCAGGTCGACGCCGACCGGATCGAGCTGTCGCCCCACCGCGGCGTCTACCGCTGCCGCAGTTGCCGCGCCCGCACGGTCCGCCGGACGCCGCACGACCGCTGCCCGGCCTGGCGGTGCACCGGCACGCTGGAGTGGCTGCGCGAAGACCCGGACGACTACGACCTGCAGCTCCTGGACGGCGGCTACTCCATGCTGCGCCCGGAGGAGCACACCGCGATGGTTCCGAACCGGGAGCGGGAACGGCTGGAGAACCTGTTCAAGAGCCAGAGCGACGCAGTGAACTGCTTCGTCTGCACCGCCACGCTTGAGCTCGGGGTCGACATCGGCGCTCTCGACGCCGTGCTGATGCGCAACGTACCGCCCCTGCCCGCCAACTACTGGCAGCGAGCCGGCCGCGCCGGCCGACGCCATCGGATGGCCGTTGATCTGACGTACTGCCGGCCCGTGTCTCACGACCGCGCCTACTTCGCCCAGCCCGAGAAGCTGCTGGCCGGCCGGGTCGATCCGCCGGCCTTCAACCTGAGCAACGACGTGATGGTCCGCAAGCACGTCAACGCTTCGGTTCTGACCGGGTTGCAGCGGCTCAGCCGGGAGAACGGTGCCGCGCCGGGCGGACTTCCCACGACTGAACGGGAGGAGATCGGAGCGGCGCTCGAACGCTGCCTGCCGCGCCGAGTGTCGTCCTGGCTGTTCGAGGGCGACTCCGTGCGTACCTTGCCGTTCGATTTCGGGCCCCTCGCCGAGGTGATCCGCCGACACCGGCGTACGCTTCTCGCCGAAGCCGAAGCGGCCTTCGCCCAAGGCTGGCCGGCAGCGGACGCCGAAGCGGTTACGCCGGAGGCGCTGGGCCGCTGCGTCGACTCCTTCACTGCCGGCCTGGAGGAAGCGGAACGCTCGCTGCGGCGCCGGCTGGAGTGGGCGCTGGCGCAGATAGAGAGGTTGCACGAGATCCGCCGCCAACACGGCTCGCTTGACCCTGAGGACGACGCTTTGTTCTACCGTTGCGACCGCCTGGTCAAGCGGCTCAAGGGACAGGCGCGCGCGAAGCGCCGCGACGCCCAGGGGCACTACGACGCGAACACGTTCAACGTGTTGGCGGCGCAGGGCTTCCTCCCCGGCTACGGGCTTGAGACCGGGTCCGTCCAGGCAATGGCGGAGGTGCCGGTCTGGCACTCCGGGGCGCTCGCCTTCAACCTGCCCCGGCCGACCGGAATCGCGCTGCGCGAGTACGTCCCGGGCAACCTGATCTACGCCAACGGGCACCGTTTCGTGGCCAGGAGGTTCCTGCGCGGGACAGGCGAAGACCGGGAGGAGATGCCCGCGTTCGAGGTCTCAACCGAGCACCAGGCGGTGCGGCAGTGCGACGCCGGCGCTCCGGCATCGACGATCAGCGGCGGAACGCTCAGCACGCTCGCGGTCTGCGACGTGGACCTGGCCCATCGGTCCCAGATCTCGGACGACGAGGACTACCGCTTTCAGATGGCGGTTGCCGTCCACGGCGTCGAACGCGACGGGCACCGCGGCGGCCACGCCTTCCAATGGGGCGAGCAGGATGCGTTGCTACGTCACGGCGTCGAACTGCGACTGGTCAATGTGGGTTCGTCGTCCGCGATCGGCGACGGGTCCGGGCTGGGCTACCCGGTATGCACGGTCTGCGGCCAAAGCGTCTCGCCGCTGTCCTCCGAGCGCCAACAGACGGAGTTCGCCAAGAGCCACCAGGAGCGCTGCGGGCGCCCGGTAAACCGGATCGGTTTTCACGCCGACGTCACTGCCGATGTCCTCTCCCTGCCGGGCCTGCCGGAGCCAGCGACCGCCTACAGCGCGCTGGAGGCACTGCGGTTCGGTGCCGCCGGCGTGCTGGACATGCACCTGGACGACTTGCAGGTCCTGGTCGTGGGCCAGGTCGACCGTCCCGAGGTGAACGCCCTGCTGTGGGACCCGATGCCGGGCGGTTCGGGCCTGCTCGATCAACTCGTCGAGCGCTTCGACGAAGTCGTCCAGGCCGCGGAGGCCGTTGTCGACGGTTGCGCGTCCGGCTGCGAGCACTCGTGCATCGACTGCCTGCAGACCTTCCGAAACGGCTACTACCACAGCCATCTCAGCCGAAAGACAGCGCTGGAGTGCCTGCGCCAATGGGGGCGCGAACTGGCGCTTTCGCACCCCATTCCCGCTGCCACGCCAGCCGGTGGCGAGCCCACCGCGCAGCCCGTGAACGAGGCCGAACGCCGCCTCAGGCACCTGCTGGCGGCGGCGGGCTTCGTCGAAGGCGTGCGGGGCGAACAGATCAACCTCGGCCCGGGTCTGGGCACGACGACGCCCGACGTCATCTACCGCGGCCTCGGCGGCATGCCCGATGTGTGCGTGTACCTCGACGGTCTGAGTGAGCATCTGCACGGCAATCCCCGCACGGCGGAACAGGACCTGGAGATCCGGCATTGGCTGCGACAGCAGGGCTACGAGGTGGTCGAGATGACCGTCACGGACCTGGATGACGCCGGAGCGATGGCGCGCCACTTCGGGCGACTCGCGATGTACCTGGGCGCCGAGGAGGTGCGGAAGGCTGTCAGCGCCGGCGGTGCGTGGTTCGAAGAGGTGACACCGGCAGGGCCAGCCGCTGCGGCTCCGCCGCCGGACGCGACTCAAGCAGCCCAGTCAGGTGTTCTCCGATTCGTCGAGCCGACCCCAGAGAACCGCTACCAAAGCTGCGTGCCGTTTCTGGAAGACCTCGAAGTCGCGGCAGGCAACTTCGGTGACCCCCACGGCGCCCTAGGCGAAGTTGCGGATTCCGGGATCCGCTGGATCAAGGTCGACTCCGGGCGTCAACTCACGCCCGACATGTTCGCGGCCAGGGTGGCAGGAAGGTCGATGGAGCCACGTATCCCAGACGGTTCCGTCTGCCTGTTCCGCAGAGGCGTCGCCGGGAGCCGAACTGGCCGCATCGTGTTGGCCCGGCTACGGGACGCCGTCGACCCGGAGACCGGTGAGCGCTTCACTGTGAAGCGCTATCGAAGCGAGAAGCGCACGGCAGACGACGGGCCGTGGCGCCATGAGTGGATCAGACTGGAACCGCTGAATCCGAAGTTCACGCCCATTGAGCTGGGAGCGGAGGACGACCGAGGCTCGAGCGCGGTCAACATCTTGGCCGAGTTCATCGACGTGCTTCACGCGGACAGTCGGCACGTGTCGAAGAGGAGCTGAGAGTGACTTCAGATTTAGGAGAGCTTGAAACGGCGGACCTGCGAAAAGCGTGGCCACACGAAGCACAAGACTTCACGCCCTGGCTCGCAAAGAACCTGGACCGCCTTTCCGACGTGATCGGCATCGATCTGGATCTTGAGGGCTACGAAGTCCAAGTGGGGCCGTACCGTGCCGACATCGTTGCCAATCGCCCTGCAGACGGCACCCGAGTGCTTATCGAGAACCAACTCGAGGACGCTGACTCCCCGCATCTGGGTCAGATTCTCGCCTACCTAGCCGGCCTCGAGGCGAAGGTGGTTGTCTGGATCGCCAAAGAGTTCAACGAGCAGCACCGGTCAGCCATCCGGTGGCTGAACGACCACACCGAGGATCCGTTCGCCTTCTTCGCGGTGCGCGTCCGCGTCGTCCGGATCGGCAAGTCACCCTTGGCGCCTGTGTTCGAGGTACTGGAACGCCCGAACGAGTGGGACCGGAGAGTGCACGACGACGCCCGGACTGGGGAACTCAGCGAACTCGGCCAGTTCAGGCGTAACTTCTGGAACCACGTCGCCTCGAGGCACCCCACTGAGGTTCGACCGAACTACGCCGCTAGTTCCGTTCGTCACGACGTTGAGGCAACCGACTTGGCGGTCACACAGTTTGTTGCCAGGCACGAAGTCGGCGTCTTCCTGGTCGGCAAGCGTGGGGAACGCGACAAGGAAGTTCTGGCAAGAGTCAAGCCCTACCGAAAGGCCCTTCAGGAGAAACTCGGCGTCAAGCTGAGGGACAAGTGGGGCACTAGCGTTCTGGCAATGGACACGCGCGATCCAACCAATTGGGATCGAGCCGCAGAGTGGCTCCACGATCAGCGGAAGAAGTACGAGCAGGTGCTCCGTGCGGCCAGAGATTGAAGAACCAGTCGCCCTATCTGTTCAGGAGGCTTGTATGGAACTGGCCGCTGAAGCGGAGCCGGCCTGACGGCCGGCACGTCTTCCTGGCCGCCTTCGGCGGCAGCCGGCGGGGACGCCGGCGCACCCAGTGGGCAGCCAACTCCCGAGACGGGCTGGTAACTTGGTTCCATGCCGAGAATCTGCCGCGTCTTCGCCCTGCTAGCCGTCCTGGTCATGCTCGCGGCCGCAGGGGTGGCCCAACCAGCCTCCCAACCCAACATCATCGTCATCCTCGCCGACGACCTCGGCGTCGAGACGCTGGGCGTCTACGGCGGCACGTCCTACGAGACGCCGGAGCTCGACCGGATCGCGGCGGAAGGGATGCGCTTCGAGAACGGGCACTCGCAGCCGTTGTGCACGCCGACCCGGGTCAAGCTGATGACGGGGCTGCACAACTACCGGAACTACCGGGAGTTCATGGAACTCGACCCGGCGGACGTCACGTTCGCCCACGTGCTGGCGCAGGCGGGGTACCGGACGGTCATCTCGGGCAAGTGGCAGTTGACGAACAACCTCTACGTGGTTCACGAGGGCGCCTCGCCGCAGCAGGCGGGGTTTGACGAGCACCGGCTGTGGCAGGTCCGCCGGGAAGGGCGCGGCTCACGCTACTGGGGGCCGACCCTGGTGACGAACGACCGGAAGGAGACCTGGGGCGAGGACGCCTTCGGGCCGGATCTGACGAACGACTTCGTGCTCGAGGCGATCGACGAGCACGCGGCGGCGGATCCGGCGACACGCAAGCCGCTCTTCGTCTACTACCCGATGGCGCTTCCCCACGATCCGTTCGTCACCACACCGCACGACGCGGACGCGGAGTCGAACCAGGAGCGGTTCGCGGCGATGGTGGCCTACATGGACCACCTGGTGGGGCGGGTGCGGGCGAAGCTCGTCGAGCACGAGCTCGACCGGAACACGTTGCTCCTGTTCATCGGCGACAACGGGACATCGACACGGATCACGTCGATCCGCGACGGCCGGGAGGTCCCGGGCGGCAAGGGGCGGTCGCTCCAGACCGGCAGCCACGTGCCCTACCTCGCCTGGTGGCCGGGGACGATCCCGGGCGGGCAGGTGAACGAGACCCTGGTCGACGTCGGCGACGTGTTCCCGACCCTGGTCGAGGCGGCCGGAGCCGGCCTGCCGTCGGGCCTCGACCTCGACGGCGAGAGCCTGCTGTCGATGCTCAAGGGCGGTCCCGCGCTCGACCGCGATGCGCTGTTCATCCACTACGAGTCGCGCTGGTACGCCGGACCGCCGGCGCGCTATGCCTTCGACGAGCGCTTCAAGCGCTACGACAACGGCCGGCTGTTCGACCTCCTAGCCGACCCGAACGAGCAGTCGCCACTCGACCCGGCGATCCTCGCGCCGGAAGACGCCGCCCGCGTCGAGGCGATCGACGCCCTGCTCGCCTCCAAGCCAGGAGCGATCCGCACCGCCGGCGCCTGGAGGCCGCCGACACCCGCCGTCAACCGCTGGACGCCACCCGCCCACCGGCCGAACATCCTGCTGTTCATCGCCGACGACATGACGTACAGCGACGCCGGCGCCCTGGGCAACCCCCAGGTCCACACCCCGAACCTCGATCGCCTGGCCGAGCAGGGGACGACGTTCACGCACATGTACACGGCGACGGCCATGTGCTCGCCCACCCGGCACATGCTCTACACCGGCCAGTACCCGGTGCGAAGCGGCGCCTACCCGAACCACGCCAGGGCGAACCCCGGCACGAAGAGCGTCGTCCACTACCTGAGCGGCCTCGGCTACCGCGTCGGCCTGGCCGGCAAGTCGCACGTGGCGCCGGAAGAGGTCTACCCCTTCGAGAAGGTCGCGGGCCGCGACCTCGACCCGGGCCGCCTGGGCGAGTTCATCGGCCGCGACGCGAGGCAGCCGTTCGCCCTGATCGTCGCCTCGACCGAGCCCCACCAACCCTGGAGCAAGGGCGATCCGTCGCGCTACGAAGCGGCGTCGCTCAAGCTGCCGCCCTACTTCGTCGACACGCCGGAAACCCGCGAGGCGTTGACCCGCTACTACGCCGAGATCACCTTCATGGACGGCCAGCTCGGCCAGGTTCTCGACCTGGTCGAGGAGCACGCGGCGCACGAGAACACCCTCACAATGTTCTACAGCGAGCAGGGGATCAGCGGCCCGCTGGCGAAGTGGACGCTGTACGAAGCCGGCATCCGCACCTCGCTCGTCGCCCGCTGGAACCGCCGGATTCCGGCCGGCGAGACCTCAGCCGCGTTGCTCCAGATCAACGACCTCCTGCCGACCTGGATCGAGGCTGCCGGCGGCGCCGTGCCGCCCGAAATCGAGGGCGAGAGCATGCTCGACCTGCTGCTGGAACCGGGCCCGAAGCACCGCGACGTCGTCTACGGCATCCAGACCACGACCGGCATCATCGCCAACCTGGAGCCCTACCCGATCCGCTCGATCCGCGACGAGCGCTACAAGCTGATCTGGAACATCGCGCACGAGAACCGCTTCACGAACCTCGTGACGGAGGAGAACCGGGACGGCTTCTACTTCTCGTGGCGGGACGCAGGCGAGACGGATCCGGCGGCCCAGGCGCTCTACGAGCGCTACCAGCACCGGCCGGAGTTCGAGTTCTTCGATCTTGCCGAGGACCCGCATGAGCTGAAGAACCTTGCAGCGTCGCCAGAGCATCGGGAGCGGCTAAGGGAGCTGCTGGCACAGTTGCAGGCCTGGATGACGGATCAGGGGGATCTGGGGCTGCAGACTGAGATCGAGGCGCCGCAACATCAGTCGCGGCCGCGTTAGAGAAAGAAGTGTCGATCCCTCCGTGTGGCCCCCGGAACGGTCGGTTTCCGATGAGGCATCCATGAGGGCCTATCTCGACTTCGTCAACGGCACGCTGATACTCGGCGCCACGCTGGTTCTGGCGCTCCTTCTCGTCGCGGTGATCCAAGCCCTGCCCGTCGGCGGCGAACTGCTCGACGAGAAGGTGGGCTACACGCACGAAGAGGCGGTTGCCGCGATGGAGGGCTACGGCGAGAAAGGGCGACGGACGTATGCGTGGTCCGCCGCGACGCTGGACACGTTGTTGCCCCTCGTCTACGCCAGCTTTCTGGCCGGCGCCGTCTACCGTCTGCGACCTGCGGAACGGTTCTGGAGACTGGCCTGGCTGCCCCTGGCGGCGGGAGCGCTCGATCTTTGCGAAAACGTCCAGATCACCGTCATGCTGATCGGCTACCCTGACGTGTCCGCCGGGCAAGTCGCGAGCGCGTCGTTGTTCACGATGTTGAAGAGCTATGCGCTTCTGTTCAGCATGGCGCTGACGGTGGCGCTGGCGATTTCCGCGACGGTCCGACGCGGCCGCCGGGCACATCACCGGGCTTCGTAGGACGGCTCCTGTCGGTGCGGAGCCCCGGTAGCGGGACGAACGTGGGGCTCGCCGGCTACTCCGCCGGCGGATAGTAAGTCTCCCCAACCGTGCGGCCACCGTTGCCGTTCGGGCGCTCCAGTCGACCTGCCAGCGCCTGCCGCGCGAGCTGGTTCGCAGCGATCAGTGAAACGACTGCCAGGCCGCCGATGTAGTCGGCCAGCGCCTTCAGGTCGCCGCCATCGGCCAGTTCCAGTGCGTTGATGTAAGCCGTCTTCTCCTGCGCCGTGATCACGGGCGGCGGCAACGAGCGCTTCAGGTACGCCCAAGCCATCAGGAGCCGGGACACCCTGCCGTTGCCGTCCTGAAACGGATGACAGCACACGAAGCGGTGGTGCAACCAGGCGGCCTCCGCGTTGACGGGATAGCCGCCTGTGCCCACAAGCTCATACTCGGCAAAGAAACGGTCCATCTCGGGTTGCACCTGCTCAGGCGGGCAGTACTCGTGAACGCGGCCGTCGGCGCGTCTTGGGTTGTTGGGCTGAATCTTCCACTGGCCCCTGGTCCTGAAGGGAACCGCCACGCGGCGGCCCTCCAGGTCCACGCCGGCAACCGTCTCCTGGTGGCGGGTCAACAGTTGATGCCAGCTCTTGACCATGTGCTCCGAAAGCGCGCGTCCGCTCGCGACGTCTTCGAAAACCATGTCGTAGGCGGCTTCCTGGTCCTCGAGCAAGCCGCGGATCGTGTCGTCGCCAAGCGCCTCGACCGTGTGTGCGCCTGCCACGCCCGCAAAGCCTTCCGCCACCAACTGCTCGGTGACCCCGTGACGCATCGTGTAGAGACCCTCGATCTGCCCGGTCTCGACGGCGAATGCCCGAACTCGCTCCCGGAGCCAGACCTGGATGAACCGCTCCTTGCCGGCATCCCGCTTCAGTTCAGCCAGGTGCCCTGCCCAGGCCGCCTCCTGTTCCGCCTGTCCGGGTAGTGCCCACGACTCGGCGCCTTCGGGAATTCCCTCGAGAGGTGCCCAGCGCCACGGCTCATCGGCGGTCATGGAGGCAGTCTAGTTGGAGGCTCCAACTGTCGCCGCTTCGAGGCACGCGTCTCCTCAGAAGCCGGCGAGGACGCCGGCGCACCCAGTGTGTGACGGCGGTGCTACGCGGCCGTCTCCTGCTGGGCGTACTGCAACTGGTACAGGCGCCAGTAGACGCCGCGGAGCTCCAGGAGTTCGTCGTGGGTGCCGTGTTCGCAGATGGCGCCGTGGTGGAAGACGTAGATGCGGTCGACGTCCTTGATCGTCGACAGGCGGTGGGCGACGACGATCGAGGTCTTGCCTTCCATGAGGTGCCGGAGGGCGTCCTGGATCAGGGCCTCGGTTTCGGTGTCGACGCTGGAGGTCGCTTCGTCGAGGAGCAGGAGCTGCGGTTCGCGCGCCAGGGCGCGGGCGAAGGAGAGCAACTGCCGCTGGCCGGTCGAGAAGTTGACGCCGCGCTCGCTGACCTTGTGCGCCCAGCCGTTCGGCAGGCGCTCGATCAGGTCGTCGACGTGGGTGGCGCGCGCCGCCTCGTCGACTACGTCGTCGTCGACGTCGCGGCCCAGGACGATGTTGTAGCGCAGGTCGCCGTCGAACAGGAAGACGTCCTGGAGCACAAAGGCCATCCGCCGCCGCAGTTCCGGCTTCGGGATGTCGCGGATGTCCCTGCCGTCGACGCGGATCGATCCCTCCTGCAGCTCGTAGAGACGCGCCAGCAGCTTGAGCGTCGTCGTCTTCCCGGAGCCGGTGTGGCCGACGATCGCGACCCGCTCGCCCGCGCCGACCTTGAAGGACACGTCGCGTAGCACGGTCTCCGCGCCGTAGGCGAAGGTCACGCCGTCGAACTCCACCTCGCAGCCGTCGGGTTCGGCGGCGGCGTTCGTCTCGCCTGTTGTCGCCGCTTCGCGGCGGGCGTCTCCTCGGAAGCCGGCGGGGACGCCGGCGCACCCAGTGTGCGCGGAGGCCGCGACATCGGCCGCCGTCTCCGCGCGGCCCTCCGGTTCCCGCGGCTCGTCCAGGAGCTGGAACACGCGCTCCGCGCTCGCCATGGACGACTGCATCACGGAGTACTTCGCCGACAGGTCCATCAGCGGCCGGAAGAACCGGCTCATGTAGTCGGAGAACACGTAGATCGTGCCCAGCGTGATGCCGCCCAAGCCCATCATCTGCGCTCCGTACCAGAAGATGAGCGCCCGGGTCAGGTTCGTCGCCAGATCGACGGTCGAGAACAGCAGCGCGTCGTAGCGGATCGAGCGCAGCCAGGAATCCCGGTGAGAGGCGTTCTCGCGACTGAAGTCCTCGAAGTTGCGCCGTTCGCGGGCGAACAACTGGACCACCTTCATGCCGGAGATCGTCTCCTGCAGGTGGGCGTTGAGGCGTGCGATCTTGACCCGGACCTCCCGGTAGGCCTCCCGTACCTTGTAGCGGAAGATCGCCGCCGCGATGCCCAGGACCGGCACCAGGGCCAGCGCCGCCAGCGCCAGCCGCGGGTCGATCGCGAACAGCATGGTCAGGATGACGACCATGACGAACACATCGGCCACCATCGCGATGACACCCGCCGAGAACATCTCCGCCAGGTGCTCCAGGTCGTTCGTGAGCCGCGTCACCAGGCGGCCGACCGGATAGCGGTCGAAGAAGCGCATCGGCAGCCGCTGGACGTGATCGAACAGCGTCCTGCGAACGTCGCGGACCGTGCGCTGGCCGAGAGAGATCATCGTGAAGGCGCGCAGCCAGTCCATGATCAACGTGACGATCGAGATGGCGAACACCAGCCCGAACATCCAGGCCAGGGGCCCGAGTCCCAGGCGCGGCGCGACGAAGGGCGCCATCCAACCCACCTCCGTGGTCGCCTCTCCCTCGGTCAGGTAGTTCAGCGCGGCGCCGACGACGAGCGCCGGCATCAGCTCGAGGACGGCGCGCGGCGGAATCAGGGCGAAGTTGAGCCCGATCCAGCCGCGGTAAGGCCGCATGAACGGCCACAGCCGCTTGAGCAGCTCCGTGTCGTAGACCTTGCCGAGGTCGCGCTCACGACCAAGCTGGGCAGCCTCGCTCCGCTCCTCGCTCACGACGGCTCCCCCAGGGGCAAGCGCTGCTGTCCCGCCGCGGCCGGGGCCGGGACGCCGGCCGCCGGCACCGGCACCGCCGCACCGCCGTCGCCAAGGTCGAGTTCCGACAACAGCTCCTGGCGATGGTGCAGGCGGGCATAGAAGCCGCCCAGCTCGACGAGCTCGCGGTGGCTACCCCGCTCGCTGATCCGGCCGTTCTCGAGCACGACGATCAGGTCCGCGTGCCGCACGGCCGAGATCCGGTGCGCCACGATGAAACAGGTGCGGCCGCGGCGCCGGCCCTCGAGGTCGCCCAGGATCGCCTCTTCGGTGCCGTGGTCGACGCTCGAGAGGGAGTCGTCCAGGATGAGGATCGACGGGCGCAGGATCATCGCCCGCGCCAGGGCGACGCGCTGGCGCTGGCCGCCCGACAGGGTGACCCCGCGCTCGCCAACCACGGTGTCGAAGCCGTCCTCGAACTCCTCGATCTCCCGCTCGACCTGGGCCCGGGAGGCCGCCCGCCTCACCTCCTCGAGGTGGACGTCCGGCACGCCGTAGCGGATGTTCTCGGCCACCGAAATGGAGAACAGGAAGCTGTCCTGCGGCACCATCGCGATGCTCGAGCGGAGCAGATGGACCGGCATCCGGTTGAGATCCACGCCGTCGATCAGGATCGCGTCGTCGTCGACCTCAAGGAGTCGCGGCACCAGGCTGACGAGGGTCGTCTTGCCGGAGCCGACCGGTCCCACGATGCCGACCGTGCTGCCGGCCTCCACGGTCAGATCGACGCCCTTGAGCGCCGGCACGTAGCTGCCCGGATAGGTGAACGTGAGGTTGCGGAACTCGACGCGCCCCTTGATCTCCGAAACCGCGGCGACATCCTCGCGATCGCGGATCGACGGCACGATGTCCAGAACGGATCCCAGCCGTTCCAGCGCCGCGAGGCCGCGCTGGGTGATCGACACGACGAAGCCCAGCATCATCGTCGGGAACGTGAGCATGCCGATGAGCCCCCAGAACAGCCACAGGTCCTCGGTGCCGAGCTGACCCGCCTGCACCCGCTGCCCACCCAGCCACAGCACGACGGCAGCCGACAGCGCCGGCACCAGGCCGACGCTGGCGAACATCGTCGTCTGCATGACCCCGACCTTCATCATCCGCCGGAAGAGCTCCTGGTTCTGGTCCTCGAAGCGGTCCCGCTCCAGGTCGGACAGGTCGTAGGCCTTCACCACCAGCGCGCCCGACGCGTTCTCCTGCACGACCGTGGAGACCTTGCCCAGCTGCTCCTGGCCAGCCAGATTGGCCTGGAACATGTAGCGGCTGTAGTGGCGCGTGATCAGGACGAAGAGCGGGAAGGGCCCCAGCGCCCAGAGAGTCAGCGTCGCGTCCACCGGCAGCAGGACGATCAGCGCGCCCGCGAACAGCACCGGCGTCTGCAGCAGGTTCAGGAGTCCCATCCCCAGGAACATCCGGATGCTGTTGATGTCGTTCACGGCCCGCGACATGAGGTCGCCGGTGCGGTGAGCGAGGTAGAAGGACTGCGGCAGGCTCTGGAGATGGACGAAGTAGTCGTTGCGGATCCGGTACTCGATCTGCCGGCCGATGTTGAACATCACGATGCGGGAGAACAGCCGCGCCAGAGCCAGGCAGACCGAGGCGACGACCAGCCAGAGGATCGCCCGCCCGACCACGTCCGGGGCGTTCTCGAAGGCGGCGACGATGCGCCTCATCGACAGCGGGATGAGCTGAAAGAAGAGCGCGTAGAGGAGGGTGAGAATCCCGCCCAGGACGTAGGCGCCGGGCGCCAGGCGCATGTACGCGAACAGGCGGGCAAGCGGCTTCTGGCTTCCTGCCGACCCACCGTCCATGGCGGGGGACCATAACAACGCACCTCCCCCGATCGCCTCGCGGCTGGGGTAGGCTGCCGCAGCTTTCCCCAAGCTCCGTACGCCATTCATGAAGCTCCACTGGTTCGTCTTCCTCACGCTGATCGGCATGTGCCTGGCGGTCGGCGCGGCGTTCGTCGCGCCAACGGAGGTCGTCGTACAGGACGGCGCGACCGAGCAGGTCGTGAGCAGCAGCGGCTTTCAGCACGACCGCTTCTCCACGATGCGCCAGGGCGGTCCTGGCGCCGAGCGCCACGCCACGACGCTCTGGATCGGCTGGGCCTTCGTCATCTTCCAGGTGCTCTTCTTCGGCGGCTGCCTGGCGATGGGCATGGAGCGCCGGGGCGCCGAAGGCCCGTCACTGGGGCCCGCCCGCGGTCCGCTCCTCTACGCCACGTTGATTCTGGCGGCGATCTTCACCGCGCTCGTCTTCTCGTACCAGCGCTACGCCACCTCGGACACGCACACCCTGTTCCTCGGCTTCCCCAGGCCGACGGCGTGGGTCTTCTACGCGGTCTGGCCCTTCCCGGTGTATCTCATGTTCGTCTACATGCGGATCTTCGACCGCTGGTTCTTCACCGAGGAGGACGAACGGAAGGTCGCGGAACTCGCCGCGGCCCAGAGACAGAAGGAACTTGAAGCCGGCGGCAGCGACACGGCCCGGGCGGGAGGCGGCTGATGGAGGAGAGTCGCAACGCGGTCGTCCTGACCTGCCTGCTCATCTACTTCGCGCTGTGCATCGGCGTCGGCATCTGGGCGCTCAGGCGCACGAAGTCGTCCCAGGACTTCTTCATGGCCGGGCGCGAGCTCGGCATCATCGTCACCGCCTTCGCCCTCTTCTCGAGCACGCTCTCCGGGTTCGGCTTCGTCGGCGGCCCGGGGCTCGTCTACAGCCAGGGCATGACGTCCGTGTGGATGATCGTCTGCGGCACGGTGGCGAGCTGCTTCACGTTCTTCCTGGTCGCGAAGCGGCTGCGCATCTTCTCGGAGGTCTACCAGACGGTCTCGCTGCCGGACACCGTGGCGCTCCGCTACCAGAGCGAAGTCACCCGCTTCCTGACCGCGGTGGCGATCATCCTCGGCGTCGTCGGCTACCTGGCGGCGCAGATCATGGCGATGGCGGTCGTGCTGCAGGAGATCCTGAACAACGTCGACGGCATGCCTCACGTGAGCCTCGGCGCCTCGATGGCGATCTCGGTCGCCGTCCTCGTCTTCTACTGCGTGACCGGCGGCATCATCGCCGGCGTCTATACCGACGTCGTCCAGGGCGCGGTGATGGCGGTAGCCGGTGTGCTGGTCGTGATCGCGGCCGTCAACGCGGTCGACGGCGGCCTCGCCGGCGGCGCGATGACCCTGGTGAACGACGATCCGGAGGCGATCGGCCCATGGGGAACCCTGGGCATCATGGGGGCGCTGTCGTACTACTTCCTGTTCGTGGCCGGCGCCTGCGGACAGCCCCACATCGTCACGAAGCTGATGATGAACAAGAAGATCCGCCAGTTCAAGCAGATCTTCCTCGTCAGCGCGATCGCCGGCGTTCTCGCGGCGCTCCTGTGGATCGCGATCGGTTTCGCGATGCGGGCTCTGGTCGTGGCAGGCGACCACCCCGAACTCGGCCAGCCTGACGACGCGGCCTACGCCTTCCTGCAGGCGTACGCGCACCCGATCCTGGCCGGCATCGTCTTCGCCGCCCTCTTCGCGGCGATCATGTCGACCGCGGACGGTTTCCTGAACATCGGCGCGGCGGCGATCATCCACGACATCCCCAAGGCGCTGACCGGCAAGCCGCTCAAGAAGGAGCTCTTCTGGGCGCGCACGGCGACTCTCGCCCTGGCCGTCGGGGCGGCGCTGTTCGTGAGCCTCTCGAAGGAGGACCTGGTCGCCCTGCTCGGCACCTTCGGCTGGGGCACGTTCGCAGCGGCGCTCGTGCCCACCGTGGCGATCGGCTTCAATTGGAAACGGGCGACCGCGCTCGCTGCGAACGTCGCGATCATCTCCAGCCTGGCGGTCAACTTCTTCATCGAGATCAGGGAGATCCAGGTACCCCACGGCATCCACGGCGGCGCCATCTCGCTGCTCCTGTCGCTGACGCTCTTCTTCGGCATCTCCCTGCTGTCGAAACCGAAACCGCTGCCAGAAGAGATCGACGCGATCATCGACCTGTAGTGACCGTCTCCCCCGATTTCCAACGCCCCGACGCCGCCGTAGAACCCCGCTTCCCCGACGTCGACGCGGTCATCGCGGCCCTCCGCGCCGAGGACTACATCGCGGAGCGCGACCTCGCGACGGCGATCTACCTGTCGCTGCGCATGGGCAAGCCGATCTTCCTGGAGGGCGAACCCGGCGTCGGCAAGACGGAGGTCGCCAAGGCCCTCTCACGCTGCCTGGGCTCCGAGCTGATCCGGCTGCAGTGCTACGAGGGGCTGGACGTCTCGACGGCCGTCTACGAGTGGAACTACCGCCGCCAACTGCTCCATCTGCGCGGCCTGGAGGCGACCGGCGGCGGCGACGCCCGCACCGCCGTCGACGACGTGTTCTCCGCCGACTTCCTGCTCGAGCGGCCCCTGCTGCGAGCGGTCCGCCAGAGCCGCCGGGGCCAGGCCCCGCCCGTGCTGCTGATCGACGAGCTGGACCGGGCCGACGAGGAGTTCGAGGCTTACCTGCTCGAGATCCTGGCCGACTTCCAGATCACGATCCCGGAGATCGGCACCGTCGCCGCCGAGACGCCGCCGGTCGCCGTCGTGACGTCCAACCGCACCCGCGAAGTCCACGACGCGCTGAAGCGCCGCTGCCTCTACCACTGGATCGACTTCCCGGACTACGAGAAGGAAGTCCAGATCGTCCTCCGCCGCGTCCCCGAGGCGCCCGAGCACTTCGCCGCCGAGATCGTCCGCCTGGTCCAGGCGCTCCGCGAGGAGGATCTCTTCAAGCATCCAGGCGTCGCCGAGACCCTCGACTGGACGAACGCCCTGATCGCCCTCGACCAGGAGACGCTCTCCGACGCCATCCTGCGCGACACCCTGGGCGTGCTGCTGAAGTACCAGGACGACCTCGACAAGATCGACGACGAGGCGGTCCGCCGGCTGCTCCGGAAGAGCCAGTCAGCCGGTGACTAGCAGCGCCGGGGCCGCGGCCGCGACGCGCGGCCACCTGCTCCGCAACATCGTCCTCTTCGGCCGCCTGCTGCGGGTCGGCAGCCTGGACGTCACGCCGACCCAGCTCCGCGACTGGGTGGCCGCCCTGGAACTCGTCGACCTTGCCCACAAGCGGGACGTGAAGGCGGCGGCCCAGGCAGTCCTCGTCAGCCGCCGCCGCGATCTGCCCTGGTTCAGCAAGGCGTTCGAGCTGTTCTGGCAGGCCCGCGACCCGCGCGAACTCGAGCAACTCGAACTGGGGTTGATGATCCAGCGCCGGACGGAGCGAACGAAGCGGGCGGCGATCCAGAAGCTGGCGCTGAACGACAGCGACGCCAACGGCGACCGTCCGGAAGACCGGGACCGCACCGCCCGCGCTCAGCTCTACAGCGCACGCGAAGCGTTGCGGCAGAAGGACTTCGCCGAACTCGAAGGCGACGAACTGGACGACATCAAACGCCTGATGGCCACGATGCGCTGGGAGCTCGAGACCCGTCGCACGCGGCGGCTCCGGCCGGACCGCCACGGCCATCGGCTCGACCTGCGGCGGACGCTCCGCCGCAGCCTGACCCAGGGCGGCGAGATGGTCGACCTGGTGCACCGGGGCCGCAAGCACCGCCGCCGCCCGCTGGTGCTGCTCTGCGACATCTCCGGCTCTATGGAGCCCTACTCTCGGCTGCTGCTCCACTTCATCTACGCCGTGTCGCACCCCCGCTCAGCCGATCCGGGCGTCTCCCGGGTCGAAGCGTTCGCCTTCGGCACCCGGCTGACGCGCCTCACCCGGGAACTGGCCGAACGCGACGTCGACCGGGCGCTCCAGGCCGCCGCTCACCGCATCGAGGACTGGGGCGGAGGCACTCGCACCGGCGACGCGCTGCGCGAGTTCAACTTCACCTGGAGCCGTCGCCTGCTCGGCCAGGGCGCGGCGGTGCTGATCATCAGCGACGGCTGGGACCGCGGCAACATCGACCTGCTCGGCAAGGAGATGGAACGCCTCCACCGAAGCTGCCACCGCCTGATCTGGCTCAACCCGCTGCTCGGCTCACCGGACTACCAGCCGCTGACCCGCGGCATCGTGGCCGCGTTGCCGCACGTCGACGATTTTCTACCGGTCCACAACCTGGCGAGCCTGGAGCAGTTGGGGGACTTGCTGGCGTCGTTGTAGGGCTGGCGCGGAGAATGGTCGCCGCTTCGCGGCGCGTCTTTTCGGAAAGCCGGCGGGGACGCCGGCGCACCCAGTGGGTGACTGCCGAGGGAGCGTGAGACGCCGGCGCACCCAGTGGTTAGCGACTGAGGTTCTGCTCCAGGAAGCGCAGCATCATCCGCTCGATGAACGCGGCGTCGTCGATCTCCAGGGCGACCGTCGAAGTCGGTTCGGCGCCGGGCTCGAAGAGGGTCATGCTCCGTTCGTCGACGGTGACGCGTCCCTGTTCGAGGCCGAAGAGGTCGGGCCAGAGGAGGTAGCCGACGGCGACGGCGTCGAAGAGGCGCGGCGTGGTCTGGTTCCGCTCTTCGTTCCGCCACAGGGAGTAGAGCGCGGTAACCGCATCGGTCAGCGGCGTCCCGCGCATGTGCAGATGGAGTCGCCTGTCGGCGTCGAGGCGGACGTGGTCCGTCACGTCGAGCGGGATGTAGACGACGTCCGTGCCGCCTGCCTGCACGCCGGCGTCGAAGAGGCGCGACGAGGCGGCGTCCGCGAGGACATTCCACTCGCGCTGCGCGTCGCCGCCGTCGTAGCCGGAGCGGATCGAGCCGTACATCGAGACGACCCGTTTCGCGTTCGCAAGGACGTCCGGGTCGAGTTCCAGCGCATCGCCGATGTTCGTCACCGGGCCGACGGTGAGCAGCGTGATCTCGCCCGGAGCGGCGTTCAGGGTCTCCACGATGTACTCCGCCGCCGGCTGTTCCCGCGGCTGCAGTCCGTCGAAGCCGCGCGCCCAGTGGAACTGCCGGTTGTACGGCGCGTCGCTGAACTGCTCGTGGGGCGTCCCGTCGCGCAGCGTGACCAGCGGCGTCTGACGACCGACGTACACCGGGATGTGGTCGAGACCCGTATCCCAGAGCATGCGTAGCGCCAGCGGCGCCCGATCCGCCGTGCGCGCGTGGCCGACGGTGATGCCGACCAGCTCGATCTCGGGGCTCGCGAGAAGCAGAGCCAGAGCGTAGGCGTCGTCGATGTCCGAGCCGATGTCGCAGTCGAAGAGGACCTTCTGGCGTTCCACCTCACCGCCGCTCCGGGACTGGCCGATCGCGCCCGCCGATGAAACGAGCGCGATCGCAAGCGCGGTCCACACCATCCTGCCTGTCGCTCCCTCTGCCATCACGATGCTCCTTCTGCTGCTGGTTGCCTTGCCCGGCGGCCCGCTGCCGAAACCGCCGCACCGAGAGCGTAGTATTCCCCGTCATGCCCGACTCGCGTCTCCGCCGCTTCCTTCGCGACCCCTTGCTGGTGTTCCTCATCATCGGCGCCGGAGTCTTCGCCCTCGACCGCATGGCCGGCGGAGTCTTCGACCCGGAGAGTCGCTCCATCCTCGTCACTCGGGAACAGGTCATCCGGCTAGCCGACCTCTGGAGCGCCCAGATCGGCCGCCTGCCGACCGCGGCCGAACTCGACTCCCTCGTCGAGGACCACGTCCGTGAAGAGGTCCTGGTCCGCGAGGCGATGCGCATGGGCCTGGACCAGGACGACACGATCGTCCGCCGCCGGCTCGCGCAGAAGATGTCCTTCCTGATCGAGGACACGGTCGTTGTCGACGACGTGTCCGAAGCCGAACTCACCGCCTACTTCGAGGAGAACGCGGACCGCTACGGTGACGCACAGCGGTTCACCCTCCGCCACGTGTACGTGAGCCCGGATCGGCGTGGCAGCGACGAGGAAGCTGCCCGCGTCGCCACGGACATCCTTGCCCAACTCCAGGCCGAGGGTGGGGGCGCCGAACCCGAGAACACGCTCTGGCGCCGCCTGGGCGACCCCTTCATGCTGCGCCGCGAGTATGGGCGGCGAACGGCCGGCGACCTGGCCGAGCTGTTCGGAGGCGCCTTCGTCGACGGGCTGACGACCCTGCCGGTCGGCGAGTGGGCCGGGCCGGTCGAATCCGCCTACGGCTACCACATCGTCCGGCTCTCCGCCCGCACCGAAGCCAGGCCGGCGGTGTTCGAGGACGTGCGGCGGCGGGTGCTCGAGGACGCGAGGCGCGACGCCCGCGACGCCGCGAACCGGGAAGCGCATGAACGCCTGCGGGAGCGCTACCGGGTCGAGATCGAGGAACTCGACTTCGTCTCCGAACTCGAAGGCGGAGGCGAAGCAGGAGAAGAGCCCTGATTCGCCGCCGTTGCCCTGGGCTGCTCCTGGCGGGGACCCTGGCCGGACTCCTGGCCGCGCCCGCGGCGTTCGGCCACGAGGTCCGCCCCGGCTACCTGGAGCTGAACGAGGCGGAACCCGGGACCTTCCACGTCGTCTGGAAGCAGCCCCGTCGCGGCGCGCTCCTGCTGCTGCTCGACCCGGTGCTGCCGGAGCACTGCACCGAGACCGCCAGGCAGCCGCCGGAGAACCTGGCCGGCGCCCTGGTCGAACGCTGGACGGTCCAGTGCGAGTCACCCGACGGCGATCCGGAACGCACCTTCCACGGCGAGACCTTCGCCATCCAGGGGCTCGAACGGACGTTGACCGACGTCCTGCTCCGGATCAGCTTCGCGAACGGAGACAGTCTCACCCAACTGCTCCGTCCGGAGGCGCCCTCCGCAACGGTGGACCGGGAGGCCGCCGGCAACGCCCTGCCCTACTTCCGGCTCGGCGTGGAGCACCTCGTGTTCGGCTTCGACCACATCCTGTTCGTGATCGGCCTGCTCTTCTACGTCCGCAGCCCGTGGCGCCTGGTCGGCGTGATCACCTCGTTCACGCTCGCCCACAGCATCACCCTGGCGCTTTCGTCTCTGGACGTCGTGAAGCTGTCCTCCGCGCCGGTCGAGGCGGTGATCGCCCTCTCCATCCTGTTCCTCGCGGTCGAGCTGCTGCGCCCCGAGGACGAGCGTTCGCCGATCACGACGAAGAGCCCGTGGCTCATCGCGTTCGCCTTCGGCCTCCTCCACGGCTTCGGCTTCGCCGGCGCCCTGGCCGAGATCGGCCTGCCGCAGAGGGCGATTGCCCTCGCCCTCTTCCTGTTCAACGTGGGTGTGGAGGTCGGGCAGTTGTTGGTCGTCGCGGTGGTGCTCGCTCTCGTGGCCGTCGTCAAGCGAGTGGGGATCGTCGTGCCGGAACTCGTTCTGCGGGCCCCGATCTACGCCACCGGGATCATCGCGTCGTTCTGGTTCGTGGAGCGGGTGGCGCGAATCGTCGTGTGAGAGGCGGGCGCTAAGATGACCCTTCCGTCCACAGGGAAGAACTGGAAGGGGCCTGCGTATGGCAAAGGCAGAGGGCGAGGGTCAGAAGGCGGACAGCGGTAGACCCAAGGGCTTCCTCAACCGGGTCCTGACCGCCATCGAAGTGGTCGGCAACAAGCTGCCGGACCCGGCGATCCTCTTCCTGCTGCTGCTGTTCGTGACCTGGATCGCCTCGGCGATCATGGCGCCGATCCAGTTCGCGGACGTCAACCCCGTCACCGGCGAACCCGTCCGCATCCAGAACCAGCTCACCGGCGAGGCGCTGGCGACGTTCATGGCGCGCCTCGTGACGACGTTCACCGGATTCGCGCCGCTGGGCGTCGTGCTCGTCGCGCTGCTGGGCGTCGGCGTGGCCGAGAAGACCGGCTTCATCAACACCGGCCTGCGGCTGATTCTCGGCTTCACGCCGAGGAGCCTGCTGACCCCGATGCTGATCCTGGCCGCGATCGTCAGCCACACCGCGGCGGACGCGGGTTACGTTCTCGTCATCCCGCTTGGCGGCGTCATCTTCTACGCCGCGGGCAGGCATCCGCTGGCGGGCATCGCGGCCGCGTTCGCCGGCGTATCGGGCGGCTTCTCGGCGAACTTCATCCCCTCGGGGATCGATCCCCTGCTCCAGGGCTTCACGCAGTCCGCGGCCCAGATCCTGGACCCGGAGGTCCTCGTCAATCCGCTCTGCAACCTGGCGTTCACCGCGACCTCCTCCGTCCTCGTGATCGCCGTCGGCTGGTACCTGACCGACCGGGTGATCGAACCGCGGCTCAAAGGGACCGAAATCGACGGCGATCCGGACGAGATGCCGAAGATGGAGGAGCCGAGCCGGAGGGACCGCCTCGGTTTTCTCGCCGGCATGGCGTCACTGGTGATAGGGCTCGTCGTGCTCCTGGTCTGGGCCTGGCCGGACACGTCGCCGCTGCGAAGCCCCGCCGGCAAACTGACCGCCTTCTCGGCGCCGCTGATGCAGATGCTGGTGCCGCTGATCTTCGTCTTCTTCCTGATTCCCGGCGTCGTCCACGGCTACGTCGCCGGCACGGTGAAGACCCACCGGGACATCGTCGACGGCATGAGCGACGCGATGCGCACGATGGCCTACTACCTGGTCATGGCCTTCTTCGCCGCCCAGTTCATCGCCGCCTTCAGCAGCTCGAACGTCGGCCTGCTCATCGCGCTCAAGGGCGCGAACTTCCTGCGCGATCTCGGACTGCCGGCACAGGCGACGGTCGTCGGGATCATCCTGCTCTCGGCGGTCGTCAACCTGTTCGTCGGCTCGGCCTCGGCCAAGTGGGCGGTGCTTTCCGTGATCTTCGTGCCGATGCTGATGAGCCTCGGCATCTCGCCCGAGCTGACGCAGGCCGCCTACCGGGTAGGCGACAGCGTGACGAACATCGTCACGCCGCTCATGCCCTACTTCCCGCTCGTCGTCGTGTTCTGTCAGCGGTACACGAAGAAGGCCGGCATCGGCACCGTCCTGTCGCTGATGATTCCGTACGCCGTCACCCTGCTCATCACCTGGACGGTCTTCCTGATCGGTTACTGGCTGCTCGGCATTCCGCTCGGTCTCCAGGCGGGCTACACGTATCCCTGATCATGCGTCGGCGTCGAACGATCCTGCCCCTCATCCTGACCTTCGCGGTCGCGCTCGCGTCAGCGGCCGGGGCGCAGGCGAACCGCCCCATCTACCCCGTCTACGAGGGCTACGTCCCCAACGAGGACGGCACGGCCGTCCTCGTGTTCGGCTACTACAACCACAACTCGGTCGCGGTCGAGATTCCGGCCGGTGAAGCGAACGGCTTCAACCCCCGACCGACCGACCGCGGCCAACCCACCGTCTTCGAACCGGGACGGCAGCGCAATGTCTGCTTCGTCGTCCTGCCCTCCGACCACGAAGGCAACCTCCAGTGGACGGTCACTTCGGGGGAGCACACCGGACAGACCACGGAACGCGGCGGGATCGATACCCTCTATCTGATCGAGAACATCTCCATGGCCTACCATCTGGCAAGGCGTGTCGACACCGCCAACGCCGACCGCGGCGTCTGTGTCGAACCCGAATCAGAACCGGCCAGCACCGGGAGCGAACGATGAAGAACGCACTCCCCCCGACGATTTCAGCGGCGACCCTGGCCCTGGCGCTCTTTGCTCCTACAGCCTCGCCGGCAGCGGCGGCCGATGGCGGAACGCCGACCTTCAGCCGCGACATCGCGCCGATCTTCCAGCGTTCCTGCGAGCGCTGCCACCGGCCCGGTACCGCGGCCCCGATGTCGCTCGTCACCTACGAGCAGACCCGCCCCTGGGCCCGCTCGATCAAGCGTCGGGTCGCGTCCCGCGAGATGCCGCCCTGGCACATCGACCGGACGATCGGCGTGTACGAGCCTGATCCCAGCCTGAGCGACGAGGAGATCGCCCTGGTCAGTGCCTGGGTCGACGGCGGCGCCCCTCGCGGCAATCCCGACGACCTGCCGGCGGCGATCGACTGGCCCGGCGGCGACGCCTGGGAGTACGGCGAGCCGGACCTGGTGGTCGAGATGCAGGAGGACATGGTGGTGCCGCCAGAGGGTCCCGACCTGTTCGTCAACTTCATCGCGGACACCGGGCTCACCGAGGACCGCTACATCCGCTGGATCGAGGTCAAGCCGAGCAAGGCAGGCAGACAGACCGTCCACCACACGATGGTCTACGCGATCCAGGACGACGCGGCCTACGTCGGCCAGGACTTCTTCGAGCGCGACGACGATCCGAACCGCCGCGACGCCGAGGGGAACCCGGTCGGTTCACTGCTGATCGAGTACGCGGTCGGCAACACCGGCGACATCTACGCCGAGAACACGGGCAAGCTGCTGATGGCCGGCGCGAAGATCCGCTTCAGCGGCCACTACCACTCGATCGGCGAGGAGATACGGGACCGCCAGCGGGTCGCCTTCGGCTTCTACCCCAAGGGAGTCGTGCCGAAGCACCGGATCGTCTCCACCCGGCTGTTCGCCGGCCTGCCCAGCAACCGCGGCTGGCGCAACAACGAACTTTCCATCCCGCCCGGCGCCGACAACGTCCGCCACGACGGCTACCGGGTACTCGACCGCCCGATCCAGTTGATCAGCTTCCAGGCCCACATGCACTACCGCGGCAAGGCGATGGAACTCGAAGCGATCCACGCGGACGGCCGCCGCGAACTGCTCACGCGCATCCAGAACTACGACTTCAACTGGCAGATCGCCTACCCGTACAAGAACCCGCCCGTCTTTCCCGCCGGCACCGTCCTGCACGTGACGTCGTACCACGACAACTCGGAGAACAACCCCTACAACCCCGACCCCACCGCCTGGGTCGGCTGGGGCAACCGCACCATCGACGACATGGCGATCGGCTGGACGAACTTCGTCTTCCTCACCGAGGAGGACTACGAGCAGCACACATCGGCGGCCGCAACGGGGGCCGGGGCCGGCGAGTAGCGGCGGCGACTGGCGGCGGCGACTGGCGGCGGATGCAACCGCCCGTCTTGGGGCAGGAGGGGTCAGCTCCCAGGTGACGTGAGCGCTTGAGAGGAGATGGGAGGGGATGGCGCTCACTCCGCTTCACTCGCTCCGGTTGGTCGGTGGTCAGTGTGATGTCGTCGGGCGTCGCTCGTTCAGAGGCACCTGGGAGCTGACCCCTCCTGCCCCGACTGGGCTGGCGGTCGTTGCCGAGAGGCCGGCTAGTCCAGATCCGATGCGGACATCGAACCGGTGCGCACGCCGCCGTCGCGCCAGGCGAAGATGAGGCGGTCCCCGACACGGGCGAGCTTGGGCACGCCGACCGCGCTACGGCCAGCCGGCGCCGGTGCAACGGTGAGGGCTGTGCCGGTGCTTCCGTCCCGGTTCACTCGGCGGATCCGTAACTCAAGTCCGCCGAGTTCCGAGCGTTCGACCCAGCTCACCGCGGCGGTGCCGTCACTGAGGACCGCGACGCCGGCCCAGCCGCGGGGGGAACCGTCGTCGATGCGGATGGGGTCGCCGAAGCGGTTCGCCTCCGGGTTCCAGAACGCCGCCAGTACCCTGGATTCACCGCCGGCCGCGGTGAACCAGGCGACCACCGGACCTCCGCCGCCGGATGCCAGGGCGGGGCCGTTCGTGGGGCAGCCGCGGATGTGCCAGCCGTCCCGGTGAACGAGTTCCGAACCCGTCCACCGGTCCTTCTCAAGGCGGGCAAAGGAGATGTCCCGGAACTCGCCCTCGCGGCGGTCGCGGAAAGCGAGGAAGGGGCCAACCGGACTCGTCACCATTGCCGTCGTGCAGCAACTGCACACGTCGGCGTCCACCTTGCGGTCCCCGAGCAACCTTCCGGCGGCATCAAAGTGCGCGGAACGAAGCGCCATGCGCGGTTCCACCTCGCCGTGCCCGGCTGCTCCATCGCCGACCGTCGACAGATAGGCCACTTCGAAGCCGTCCCCGACGCCGGCATACGCCACGAAGCCGGCGTAGCCGTCCACACCTTCGCCCCTCGCCTCGAACACCCGCCGCCAGGTCGCGCCGCCGTCGTCCGAGAACACCAACCGAATGCCGTAGCCGTAGTCACCCAACCGATCCTCGTCGTGGACCAGCCAATGCGCCGCCAGCCGGTCGCCACCCAGCGGCACGACAGCCGGATGGTCGATCCAATTCACGAACCAGTCCTCGCCTGTAGCAACCGTCTCCGCCTCGCCCCACTCGTCTCCGACCATCTCGGAAAACCGAAACGCATGGCCGCCGGTTTTCGAGCTCTCGACCCAGCTCAGGAAGACTGCGCCATCGGGTCCCGCGTTCAGGGAGTAGCTACTGCTCTTCTTCGCAGCAGGAGTCTCGAGAAGCCGCACTTCCCCGGCTGCAGCCGTCGCCAGGAGGCTGGTTCCGAGAGTGACGAAGAAAGTCCTACAGCTCATGCAACGCCGGATTGTCTCAGACAGCGCCCCTCTTGCCCGCATCCTCCGACCGCCAACGGTCTGCCGGCCAGCCCGACGACCTCCAGCCCGGCCGGGGAGCGGAGGGGAGGGGTCCCAGCGGACTCGAAGCGAGCGACGCCCGACGCCCCGTCAACAACCGACACCGAACCGGAGCGAGCGTAGTGGAGTGCGCGCCGTCCCCTCATCCTCTCAGAGAGCGCGCACGGCCGCTGGGACCCCTCCCCTCCGCTCCCCGGCCGGGCGGGTGAAGCCGGACCCGCGCGCAACCGCTACCGCCAGGTCACGGCCATCGCGAAGAAGTGGTCGAAGACTTCGCGGTTGGGGTGGTTCGCGTCGTTGTTCTCGGGGCTGCGGATGTAGAAGTCCAGTTGCTGGGCCGCCGGGTTCACTGCCCCGGCCGGGCCGTCGTTGGGCTCGAGTTGCACCTGCAGGGTTTCGCGGTCGCGCATGCCCTGGGTGACCATGAAGTGGATCTGGTACTCGCTGTACAGCTCCTCGCCGTTCAGCGTGGCGCGGCCGTAACCCCAGCCGGCGATGTAGAGCAGGCTCTTGGGCCAGTTCGAGTCGCCGCAGCCGGCGTCGCCGTGCTCGAACAGGTAGGCCGCTATGCCCCCGTCCTGGCACTCGGAGAACTCGTGGAAGCGGTCGAGTTCCACCACGTAGTCACCCTCGGGGAGCTGCAGCTCGGCGCGGAACGTGCCCGTGTTCGCGATCTCGTCCACATCGATCGTGATCTCGCCGCCCACAGGCGCCACATTGCTCGCGTCGTCGCCCATGTGGTCCCAGGGCGATTCGTCGTCCAGGCTGCCGACCTGGTGGACGTCGGTGCCGGTGATCACGAACCGGCCGTCGTACAGCTCGTGCTGCTCCGGCTCGTAGAGGCCCATGCCGGTGCCGGGCTGGCTGCGGGCGGTCACCGGGGCCGGCTCGGCTTCCTCCACCGTCTGCTCGCCCACGCGCACCGTACAACCACCCAGGACCACCGTCAGGAGCCCCACCGCCGCTACAACCACCCGGGACCAGGACCGCCGCATCGTCATCGTCCACTACCTCCTGAAGTCACTATAGCCCCGCGGCCGGCTGCTCGCCGGTACAATCGCGGCCGTGCTGGACATCCTCCCCGACGTGGATCGCTGGCGTACCGACGGCCGCAAGGTCGCCGTCGCCACCGTGATCCGCACCGTTGGCTCCTCGCCCCGGCCGTTGGGCTCGAAGATGGCCGTCTCCGACAAAGGCGGAATCAGCGGCTCGGTCAGCGGCGGCTGCATCGAAGGCGCGGTGATCCAGGAGGCCCAGTCCGTGCTGGAAGACGGCCGCCCGAAACGACTCCGCTACGGCATCTCCGACGAGCAGGCGTGGTCCGTCGGGCTCACCTGCGGCGGCGAAGTCGAAGTCCTGGTCGAGCGCCTCGACGCCTGAGGCAACCCGGCTGCCGCCGATGAGCTCCCGGTTCGAGTCCCTGCGCCGGTCCCTGCTGGCCGGCGAGCGGCTGGTCGCGTTCACCCGGGTCGACGACAACGCACTCGGCTCGCGCCTCCTCGTATGGCACGACGGACGAAGCGAAGGAACGCTCCGCTCCCCGGACCTCGACCGGGCGGCCACGGCTCTGGCCACGGCCGGGGACCTCCCGGCCACGGGCCTCCGCGAGATCGAGCGCACGGAGGTGTTCGTGGAGAACTTCGAGCCCCTGCCCCAGTTGTTCATCGTCGGCGCGGTCCACGTCGCGATCCACCTGGTCCACTTCGCCCGCCAGCTCGGCTTCCGCACCGTGGTCGTCGACGCACGCTCCGCGTTCGCCACCGCCGAGCGCTTCCCCCACGCCGACGACCTGATCGTCGAGTGGCCGGCCGAGTACCTGGCCCGGACCACGCTGCACGACAACACGTTCTGTGTCTTCCTGACTCACGACGAGAAGCTGGACAACCCGGCGCTCCAGGTCGCGCTCGAGGCGGGAGTCCGCTACGTCGGCGCCCTGGGCTCCGCGGGCACCCACGCAAAGCGGGTCGCGGCCCTTCGCGAAGCCGGCCTGACCCTGGCGCTGATCGACCGTATCCACGCCCCGATCGGTCTCGACCTCGGCGGCCGCAAGCCGGAGGAGATCGCCCTCGCCATCGCCGCCGAACTGGTCGCGGTGCGGAGCGGGCGGTTGCCAACTGGAGAGCGATGACCGGTCCGGTTTCCGGCGTGGTCCTCGCGGCCGGGCTCTCGACCCGCTTCGAGACCGGCGCCGGAGCGCCGAAACAGATCCATCGAATCGACGGCGAGGCCCTCGTCAGGCGAATCTGCCGGGCCGCGCTCGCGTCCGCCCTCACCGAAGTCATCCTGGTCACCGGCCACGCGGAGCGGGAGGTCCAGGAGGAAGTGGCCGACCTCGACCTTCTGCAGGCCCACAACCCCGCCTACAGCGACGGTCAGAGCGGATCGGTCCGTTGCGGTCTGGCCCGCGTATCCGACCGTGCCGAGGGCGCAATGTTCCTGCCCGTCGATCAACCCGCGCTCGACGCGGCGGTCATCGACCGGTTGCTCGGCGGGTTCGAGGGACCCGGCTCGATCGTCGTGCCCACGTACCGCGGTCGGCGCGGCGCCCCGGTCACGTTCGGCCGCTCGTGGTTCCACCACGTGAATCGCCTCCGGGGCGACGAAGGCGCCCGCCCCCTGCTTGAGGAACTGGCAGCGCACGTCATCGAAGTGGACCTCGAGACGGGGTTGCCGCTCGTGGACATCGACACCGAGGATGAAGCCCTGTCGTGGGCCGAGACGGCGGCGCAGTGAAGGCGCCACTCGATCGCCCTCTGCGGCTCATCCCGCGGGTTCGTCACTACGATTGGGGTACCCGCGACTTCATTCCGCTCCTCTGCGGCCGCGAACCCACCGGCCGGCCGGAAGCCGAACTCTGGTTCGGCGCCCACGCCGACGCGCCGGCGGGCGTCGTGCTCGAAGCGGGTTCCGCCGGGCCGGACGACGCCAGCGGTCCGGTACCCCTCGACCGGCTCATCGCCGAGCGCCGGAGCGAGGTTCTCGGCCCTGGCAAGCGCGGCACCACCCTCTCCTTCCTGACCAAGATCCTCTCCGCCGGCAAGCCCCTGTCGGTTCAAGCGCACCCCAGTCGCGCGCAGGCCGTTCGCGGCTTCGCCGGCGAAGGCAGCGGCGCCGGCGACGCCGCGCATCGCAACTACAAGGATCCGAACCACAAGCCGGAGTTGCTCTACGCCCTGACGCCGTTCTCCGCCCTCTCCGGATTCCGGCCGGCCGCCCAGGCAGCCGAGCTTCTGTCCGGCCTCGGCCTCGAACGACTCCGGCCGAGCATCGACCGGCTCGCATCGGAGGGGACCGCCGCCTATCGACACCTGCTCGAAGGGCTTCACCGGCACACCGGGACAGGCTTCGCCGCCGCTGCTGCCCGTGACGCCCGCCGCGCCGCGACCACGGACGACGCGAACTCTCGTGAGGCCATGCGCTGGGTCCTCCGCATCGCCGAGCACCACCCGGACGATCCCCTGGTCCTCGCGCCACTCCTCCTTCGCCTGGTGCACCTCGAACCCGGCCAGGCCCTGTTCACCGGACCCGGCGTACCTCACAGCTACCTCGAAGGCTCCGCGGTCGAGGTCATGGCGAGTTCCGACAACGTCCTTCGCCTCGGCCTGACCTCCAAACGTGTCGATGCGGAAGGACTGCTCGACATTCTGAACTACGAAGCCGCTGTCGGAGGCATGATGGAACCTCAAGTCGACAAACGGCCCTGGGGTACTCGATGCGGCTTCCGACCGCCGGTCGACGACTTCCGGCTGGAGGTTCTGCATCTCGTCGACCACGGCGAGGCGCCGCTCGGCCCCGACGGTCACGCCCGGATCGTCCTGGCACTTGAAGGAGAGGTGGAGGTCCGCAACACCGCAGACACGGTGCTCCTTCAGCCGGGCCAGGCCGCGCTCCTGCCTGCCACCGCAAGAGCCGTTGCTGCAGCTGGCCCCGGGACTCTCGCTCTTGCGACGTCGAACGGCTGAGGCAAACCTCCGCCGCCCCGCCGCCCGCTCAGTCGCAGGTAGCGAACGCCGTCGTGTCGGTGACCGGCTTGAACAGCGTTCCGGCCTCGTTGACGTAGGTCTTCACTTCGCCAGCCTCGACGTCCTCGACTTCGAGTTCGACGCGAACATCCGTCAAGCCGCCGATGAACACCCAGTAGGTGCCGTCGCCGATCGCGCAGCCGTTCAACACCTTGATCACGACCTCGACGTTGTTCTCGCTGAAGAACCAGAAGTAGCCGGTGTCCCCGGTCAGCTCCACTGCCTCACCGGCACCGGCGCGGCCATCCGGCGTCTCCCAGTGGGCGACGACGCGGAACCGATCCTCGTTCAGGCACAGGGTCGTCGTATCCGCCACGCAGGGGCGCGCCGACGACTCGTCCGGGAGTGCGCTCGCGGCGTCCGGCAACGCAGCCACCGAGACCCACACCAGCGACGCCCGCAATGCGGCCTTGTAGCAACCCCGGCGCTGACCAAGCCGACACGGCATCTCTGGACCCTACTTCGCCGACTTCCTCTTCGCGGAGCGTTCGTCCCCGCGGCGACGTCGCATCTGGAACGCGACCCCGACCACGATGAGCACGGCGACGCCGACGTGGGCCGGCAGCCCCTCGAGACCCACGGCCGCCATGATGAGCAGAGCGCCGATGAACGACGAGACCACGATGAGCGCCGTCTCGAAGACCTGGCGCAGGAGCCACGCTCCCACTAGCGCCGCGGCGGCGGTCGCAACCCACCACAGGACCTGGGGACCCAGGCCATAGAAGCCGGCCGCCCAAAGCGCCGCGCCGGCGCCAAGCATCGCGCCCGCAAGGGCCACGGCGACCTTGCGCACGATGAAGGCGAGCAGGGCGCTGACGACTCCGATTCCCACCGCTACCCCCAGACGCAGGTCGCTGGGCAGCGTGGCCACGTCGGAGAGCATGCCGTAGCTGACGAAGAAGCCGAGCAACCCCAGGAGCGCCGTGTAGAGCTGCCGGCCAAGCAGCAGCAGCAGCAACCCCGCCACGACCCAAAGCCAGGGCGGTCCGAGGGCCCCCTCCTCGCCGAACCGGCCGAGACTGACTCCGTCACTCCAGAGGCCGAAGTTCATTCCAGCTCCGAAGCGATCCAGGCCAGGGCCGCCTCCCTCGGTTCGTCCCTGCCGGAGAGCAGGCCTTCCCGCGTGAGAGGCACCAGCGAATCGGGGGCAACCGCCCGGCCTTCGACCCGCTCGCCGTTCGGGCGAACGAAGTCCGCTATCGCGTGCATCAGCAGATCGCCGTTCGGCATCCGCTCGATCACCGCCGGCAGCGCCGCCGCCCTGGAGGGCTCACCAAACAACCGCGCCCGGCCATGGTCCTGGAGGCCAGCGGCGAAGATCTCGCTCGTGCTGGCGCTGCCGCCGTCGATGATCACGGCGACCGGCCCCTTGAACACCTCAAGTTTCTCGCTTCCGCGTGACACCCGCCGCGGAAACACGAGCAACCGAAGGTCCGAACCGCGGTGCAACATCCTGCCCAGCTCGACCTGTTCGTCCATCAGGTAGCCGGCGACCCCAACGGCCGTGCCGGCAACACCGCCGGGATTGCCGCGCAGATCGATCAGCAGGCCATCGAATGCCGACGCACCGGCCGCGGGGTCTCCAAAGAGAGCGGTCTCGAACGCTTCGACCATGGGAACCATCCAGACGTTGAAGCGGACGACGAGGACTCGTCCACCCGTCCTCGTTCCCACCTCCTCGGTCTCGAACAGGAACTGCATCGGCGGCAGGTTGCCGAAGCCGACTTCGACCGCGCCCGGACGGTGGGCTCGCTCCAGATCGAGCACGAAGCGCTCGCCGGCGCCATCCGCGAGTTCTACCTCCACGGAGTCACCCGGTGCGCCGAAGAGCAGACCGTCGATGGCGCGCGCGCCAACCATGGCGGCAACCCGCGGTTCGAGGGATTCCAGCTCGAAGCAGCGGCCGAGAGCCGCGAGTCGCTGGTCGCCGATCCGCACGATCTCAACGCCGACCGCCAGGCCGCTGCGGCCGGCCGCCGAATCCGCCTCGACCCGGCTGACCACCGCTACGCCGTCTACGAACCGGACCTCGAAACCGGGTCCCGCATCCGATGCGGACGAACCGCCACCGCCACCGACGGTCCTCATCAGCGCCGGCGTGCAGGCTGCGTCGTCGCCATCCTCGCTCTCAGCCGGCTCAGCGCCGCCATCCGCCGACCCGGCACCCGGCAGGACGCCGAAGTGAGACTGCCCCAGCCGCGCCAGCATCTCCTGGATCACGTTTCGCAGTTCCCGGGCGTCCGCCGCATCCCGGGCTCGCGGCCTGAGTTCGTCGCTCACGGCCCGCCAGTCGACGCCGCCCATCTCCTCCTCCCAGAAGGTGTCGGCGATCTTCTGCCAGGCGAAATCGAAGCTCTCCAGGTTGAGCGCGGCCTTCTCGGACGCAGGCGAAGCACCTTGACCCGCGGCCGCAGCGGCAAGAACCGAACTACAGACGGCGACTGCGGCCGCCAGGCGCATCGCATCCCTCCTCCGCATGCTCCGAAGAATGACACAGCCAGAGCGCCATCTCACGATCCTGTTACCGTCAGTCTTCGACAGTGCGGATTCTGTACGTTCTTCGTCACGCCAAGTCGGACTGGAGCGCTACCTACGGCGCGGACCACGATCGGCCCCTGAACCCGCGCGGCATCGCGGCCGCCAGGACGATGGGACGGCTCCTCTCCGAGCGGCGGGAACTGCCCGACCGAATCCTCTGTTCGTCCGCCCTGCGTACCCGGCAAACGATCGAACTGGCGGTCGCCGCCGGGAACTGGAATCGCACGACGATCCTCGAGCCGGCTCTGTACCTGGCGTCGCCGGGATCCGCCATCGACCTTCTGTGCGTGCAACCCGACGACGTGAACTCGCTCCTTCTCGTAGGTCACCAACCCACTTGCGCCGAGCTCATCCGCCGGCTGACCGGCGACCGTCCGCCCCGGTTCGTCACCGCCGCCCTGGCGTGCCTGCACCTCGACATCGACTCCTGGGCCGAAGTCGAGCCCTACTGCGGCAAGCTGGTGTGGTTCGAGACGCCGAAGCGGGTAGCCGGATAGCGCCGAGGCCGGCTGTCCGGCGCACCCCCTTCCGCCGCACTAGTCGGTCAACCGGGCCATCACCGGTGCGTGGTCCGAGGCGATCAGGCCTTCCTTCTTCTTGCGGTAGTCCCGGTCCGTTTCGACGTGCTCCACCCGGGCCCGGACCGCTTCGGTCGCCAGCAGGAAGTCGATCCGCAGACCGAGGTTCCGGTGGAAGGCGCCGAAGCGGTAGTCCCACCAGGAGAACTTGACCGTGTCCGGATGGAGCTCCCGGAACAGGTCGACGAAGCCCAGACCCAGGAGCGCCTCGAACCGCTCGCGCTCCGCCTCCGTGTGGTGGATGCCGCCCGCCAGACGGTCCTCGTCGTGGGTGTCGAGGCGGGTCGGCGCGATGTTGAAGTCGCCACATAGAACCGCGGCGTCTCCGGCGCCGAGCGAGCCCTCGAAGTAGCCACGAAGCGAGTCGAACCATGCCAGCTTCCGCGGATAGTCCAGGTGATCGATGTCCTTGCCGTTCGGGCAGTAGACGGTCGTGAAGTCGAGCCCTGCGGTACGCACCCGGACCAGGCGGGCACCGGCCTCCTCTTCGCCCGGCAGGCCCGACCGGACTTCCTCGATCGGGTGGCGCGAGAGCACCGCGACGCCGTTCCACGCCTTCTGGCCCCACACCGCGGCCTGGTAGCCGAGTTCCTCGAGCGCCTGCCGGGGGAAGTGCTCCTCGGTCGCCTTCAGCTCCTGGAGGCCGACGACGTCCGGCTGCCGCGCCTTGAGCCAGTGGACGAGGAAGTCGAACCGGGCGCCGAGGCCGTTGATGTTCCAGGTGGCGATCAGCATCGGACCGTTCCGTTGCTCTCCGTCAGCTCCAGCCGCAGGTTCGGCCCTGATTCTGCTCCCTGAGCCACTCGGCGAGCGGCGCGAAGTAGTCGAGGATCGCCGTCGCGTCCATCTCGCGGCTGCCGGTGGCCGCTTCCAGCGCATCCGGCCACGGACGGCTCAGGCCCATCGCCATCATCTCGCTCAGGCGCCTTCCCGCCTCCTCGTTGCCGTAGATCGAGCAGCGGTTGAGCGGCCCTTCATAGCCGATGGCCGCGCACAGGTCGCGGTGCAACTGGAACTGGAGAATGTGGGCCAGGAAGTAGCGGGTGTAGGGCGTGTTGCCCGGCACGTGGTACTTGGCGCCGGGATCGAAGTGCTCCTCGGTCCGGTCGCCCGGGGCGCCGACTCCCTGGTACTCCTCGCGCAGATCCCACCAGGCGACGTTGTACTCCTCCGGCGGCGTCTCGCCCGAGAACACGGCCCAGCGCCAGCGATCGATCAGCAGACCGAACGGCAGGAAGGCCACCTTGTCGAGCGCCATGCGCATCAACAGCCCGAGGTCGGCGTCCGCGGAGGGTTCTTCATCGAGTAGCCCGATGTCCACCAGGTAGCCCGGCGTCACCGAGAGGGCGATCGTGTCTCCCAGGGCCTCGTGGAAGCCGTCGTTCGCGCTGTCGCGAAACAGGGGCGCCCGGTCCCGGTAGCCGAGCTGGTAGTAGCTGTGGCCGAGTTCGTGATGGATGGTCGAGAAGTCCTCGGCGTTGATGTCGATGCACATCTTGATCCTCACGTCTTCGTCCAGGTCGAGCTGCCAGGCGCTGGCGTGGCAGACGACCTCGCGGTCGCGCGGCTTGACGAACTGGGAACGGGTCCAGAACGTGTCCGGCAGCGATTCCATGCCCAGCGACGTGAAGAAGCCCTCGGCCATCTCGACCATCTCGACCTCGGAGGTGCCGCGGCTCTGGAGGATCTCGCTCAGGTCGTAGCCGGGGTCCGCGGCCGGCGGCGCCACCAGGTCGTAGATGTTCGACCAGCTCTGCGCCCACATGTTGCCGAGAACGTGGGCCGGGATCGGGCCCGCGGGATCCACGATCTCCGCTCCGTAGTGATCCGAGAGTTCCGCCCGGACATGACACTGCAGGTCGTCGTAGAGCGGCTTGACCTGGTCCCAGAGCCGGTCGACCTCGACCGCGAAGTCGTCAGGCGGCATGTCGTACTTCGACCGCCACATGGCGCCGGTGTCGGCGAACCCGAGATCCCGGGCGCCCTCGTTCGAGAGTTCCACGAAGCGCTCGTAGTCGGCGCGTATCGGCGGCGAGATCGTCCGCCAACCCTCCCAGGCGTCGAGCAGCGCATCCGCGTCGCGGCTGTTGTCGATCACGTCCTCCAGGTCGCCAAGGGATCGGCAGGTATCCGTGTCCGGGCCATCCGGGCAGTGCTTGCCTGACCCGTAGGCCGCTTCCATCCTGGTCGCGATCTGACTCAGTTCCTCGATCTTCGCCTCGTCGGCTGGCGCGGCCAGGGTCAGTCCGCCCCGCAGCAGGTCGAGCTTGCGCGCCACTTCGTCCGTCTCCGACGCCGCGTCGTAGGTCGCCGCCTCCTGCGCGAAGTCGATCGCGCGGGTCAGCGCCTCCGCTCCGAAACGGGCCGCCAGGGCGGTCGTGTCCTCGTTGATGTACGTCGACTGCACCCATGCCGCGCGGCTGCCGTCGTAGTAGTGCCCCATGAGCGTCTCCTCGGCCGCCGACGTGAACTCGGCCGCCGTCGGACGCCCTTCGCCCGCGCAGCCGGCCACGAGAAGGAGGACCGCGGCGGCGGCAGGGAACAGGAAACTCGAAGCGCGGAAACGGAGCGAAGAAGACAACATGGCGCAAACCTCCACGGATTCGGCCCGCCGTGCGGCAGGGGTAACGCCGGCAACTCTAGTGGACCGACGGCGCGACGTATCCTCTGCCCATGACCCCGATCGTCATCGGCACGCGGGCAACGCCGCTCGCGCGGATCCAGGCGACCCTGGTGGCGGGAGGGTTGCGGCAGTTCGGCGTCCAGACGGACATCAAGGCCATGTCCTCGCAGGGCGACCGGAGCCTCGGCGGCAGTTTCGCTCAGTCCAAGGGCGTATTCACCGGCGAGCTGAGCGCGGCGCTTCGCGACGGCTCGGTCGACCTCGTCGTCCACTCGCTGAAGGACCTGCCGGTCGACGACGAACCGGGGCTCGTGATCGCCGCCGTGCCGGAGCGGGAGCGGCCGTTCGATCTGCTGCTGCTCGCACCCGGCCTGAACGACGCCGTGACCACGCCGCTCGCCGAAGTACTCGAGGATGACGGCGAAGGCGCCAGCCGCCGCGCGGAGCCCGCGAGCGACGCGCTCGCCGCCCTTCCGGCCGGAGCGCGCCTGGGCACGTCGTCTCCGAGGCGGCAGGCCGGAGCCCTCGCCCTGCGGCCGGACCTCGTTTGCTGCGCGGTCCGCGGCTCGGTGGGCCGCCGGCTGGAGTGGCTCCAGAGTGGCGCGATTCAGGCTCTGCTCGCCGCTGAGGCGGGAATCGTGCGGCTCGCCCGAAACGGCGAGCTGGAGGCATGGGCGACGGCGATGCGGTGCTCCCGGCTCGACCTCGCAAGCTGGCCCTGCGCTCCCGGCCAGGGAGCTCTGGCCGTGCAGGTCCTCCGCGGCGGACGGCTCGACGGCCACCCGGCGATGACCCGTCTCGACCATCCTCCGACCCGCACCGCGGTTCTCGCGGAGCGTTCCCTGCTGGGCCGCCTCGGCGGCGGCTGCCTGCGCCCGTTCGGGGCATGGGCGGATGTCCGCGAAGGCACGTCCAGGCAGCCCGCGCTCCGTGCGATCCATGTCGCCATCGCGCCGGATGACTGGCGGGAAGCGGCCGGCGCCGGGGATGCGCCTCTCGCAGCCCGCGTCACTGCTTCGGCGACGGATGGTGACGGCGGCGTCGATCTCGACGCGCTGGCCGCGCGGATCGAGCGGGATCTGACGGAATCGCCGCCTTCAGCGGCAGCCGCAGCCAGTGGGGGGCCGCTCCACCAAGCGGACACCGGCACGCCCGGGGTGGGGTCGGTTCGCACGCCGGACCTCATCGTGACCTCCGGGCCGACCACTGTCCGGCGCCTGGCCCGCCGACTCGACCCGGCCGTCCGGGTGGCAGCCCTGCCGGCGACCGCCGTCGACGTCTTCGACGCACCCTGGCCCGCCGACCGCATCGACCTCGACCGCCCGCGCCGCCAGTGGCCCTGGCTGCTCATCTCCTCACCGACCGCCGCCCGCGTCGTGGCGGAACGCGCCGCGCGCGAGCCGATCTGGGGACGCCTTCCCTGGTGCGCCCTCGGCGAAGGCACGGCCCGCGCCCTGCTGGCGGCCGGCGTGCCGCCGAACCTGGCGGCGCGAGCCGCGGACGGCAGGGGCCTTGCGGACTACGCGGCGCGCGTTCTCGATCGTCGATGCCCCCTCCTCGTGCCGCATTCGGCCCGAGGCGGCCGGTCGTTGGTCGAGGTGCTCGAAGCTGCCGGTCGCGAAGTCGTTGCCTGGCAGGCCTACACCGTCGGCCCGGCGCCGGACCTCGCCTGGCCCGGGGGTTGGCAAGCCGGGAGGGCGCGCGTACTCTTCACGGCTCCATCGGCCGTCGCCGCCTTCGCGGCCTCGGGCCTGGACTGGCCGGGAAGCTGCTGGGCGATCGGGGCGACCACGGCCGCAGCCCTCCGGAACGCAGGAGTGGGCAACGTGACGTGCGCACACGAACCGACCGCCGCCGGCATCGAACGCCTTTGGAGCGAAGAAGCTGGCGGGCGGGAAGAAACAGGCGGCGATCCGAGCGCGGAGGCATCCGAATGAGTGCCGGAAGAATCAGCGAGAGACTCTGGACCGAGGCGCAGCGTCACCTCGTCGGCGGCGTGAACAGCCCGGTGCGTGCCTACCGGGCCGTCGGCGGCACGCCGCCCTTCATCGCTGACGCCGAGGGCGCGGTGATGCGCTCCGTCGACGGCCACAGCTACGTCGACTTCATCGGCTCGTTCGGCCCCCTCGTGCTGGGGCACAGCCATCCCGCCGTCGTCGAAGCGGTGCGGGAAGCCGCCGCGCGCGGCACCTCGTTCGCCGCGCCCCACGTAGGCGAGGTCGAACTCGCGCGGATGGTCAAGGAACTCGTCCCCGGCATCGAGAAGATCCGCTTCGTCAACTCCGGCACCGAGGCGACCCAGTCGGCGATCCGGCTCGCCCGCGGCTGCACCGGCCGCGACCTCGTGCTGAAGTTCGAAGGCTGCTACCACGGCCACGTCGACGCCCTCCTGGTCGAGGCGGGAAGCGGCCTCGCCACGTTCGGGATCGCGTCGAGCGCCGGCATTCCCGCCGGGACCGCCCGAGACACGATCGTCCTGCCGCTCGACGACGAAGACGCGCTGGAGCAGACCTTCCGCCTCCATCGCGGCAACCTGGCCGCCGCGATCATCGAACCGCTGCCCGCGAACAACGGTCTGCTCGTGCAGCGTCCCGAGTACCTCGAGCGCCTGCGCCGGCTGTGCACCGACCACGGGGCCCTCCTGATCCTCGACGAAGTGCTGAGCGGCTTCCGCGTGCCCGGCGTCACCGTCGGCGCGGGGCTCGGGATCGAACCCGACCTCTACACCCTGGGCAAGGTGATCGGCGGCGGTCTGCCGGTCGGCGCCTATGGCGGACCGGCGCGGCTGATGGACCAGCTCTCGCCCCTCGGACCCGTCTACCAGGCCGGCACCCTCTCCGGGAACCCGCTGGCCGTCGCCGCCGGCCTTGCCACGCTGCGCGAACTTCGAGCCCACGACGGTTGGGCCCGGATGGACGACTTGGGCGCGTTCCTCGACCAGCAACTCAGCCCCGCTCTCGAAGCGAGCGGGCACCCGTACAGGCTGGTCCGCTGCGGTTCGATCTTCTGGCTTGCCTATGGCGACGGCGAGCTGCCGCGCCGGGTCGACTCCTTCCACCCGAACACAGCGGAGATCTTCGGGCTACTCCACCAGGGGTTGCTCGACCGCGCCTACATGCTCGCCCCTTCCGCCTACGAGGTCGGCTTCCTGTCCCTGGCGCACGACGAAGAAGCACTCGCCGGTTTCGCGACCGCCGTGGGCGAGGCACTGGCGGAGATTCCCGCGCCGTGACCGTCGCCACGTACTTCCGGGAACTCCAGGAGCGGATCTGCGACGCCCTGGTCGAGGTCGACGGCGGCGCCTTCGACGCCCGGGAACTCCGAAACGAACGGGGCGGCATCGCCAGGCCACGGGTGCTCACCGACGGCGAGGTGATCGAGAAGGCGGCGGTCAACTTCAGCCACTCCCGCGGGGAGTCGCTGCCCCTCGCCGCCACGGAGCGGCGCCCGGAACTCGCCGGCCGCAGCTTCGAGGCGACATCGATCTCCCTGATCGTCCATCCCCGCAACCCGTACGCTCCGACCAGCCACGCGAACATCCGCTTCTTCATCGCCCATCCGCCCGAGGACTCCGGTAGCCCGAACGCCGAAGACGAGGACGAGGAGGGTTGGTGGTTCGGGGGCGGCTTCGACCTGACGCCCTACTATGGCTTCGAGGAGGACGCCGTTCACTGGCACCGCACCGCGGCCGAGGCCTGCGCGCCCTTCGGCGATGACCTCTACAGCCGCTACAAGGCCGCCTGCGAGGACTACTTCTACCTCCCCCACCGCCAGGAGATGCGGGGCGTCGGCGGCCTCTTCTTCGACGATCTGAACCAGCTCGAGCAGCCGGACGAACTCGACCGGTTCGGGCGGTGCTTCGCCTTCGCGCGCAGCATAGGCGACCACTTCCTGCCCGCCTACCTGCCGATCCTCAAGCGCCGCAAGGACATGCAATACGGCGAGCGCGAGCGTGGTTTCCAGCTCTACCGCCGGGGGCGGTACGTGGAGTTCAACCTGGTGTACGACCGTGGCACCCGCTACGGACTGCAGGCGCGAGCGCGCACCGAGTCGATCCTCGCGTCCCTGCCGCCGCTCGCGGCCTGGCGGTACGACTACGAACCCGAGCCGGGCTCCCCGGAGGCGCGGCTGACTTCGGACTTCCTGGTCCGCCGCGACTGGATCTGACCCGCGACCATGGCGAGCGGCACATCACTCTACGAACCCGAACCTCGCGTCGCCGCGGACGCGGAGCGCGGCGCAATCGGCGTTCTGCTGGCCAACGTCGGCACCCCGGCGGCGCCGACGGCAAGGGCCCTGCGCCGCTATCTGAGGCAATTCCTGAGCGACACCCGGATCGCCGAGGTGCCGCGCTGGAAATGGCTGCCGATCCTCTACCTGTTCGTGCTCACCACGCGCCCGCAACGCGTCGCGAAGCTCTACCAGAAGATTTGGACCGACGAGGGATCGCCGCTCCTGGCGATCGGCAGGCGCCAGGTCGAGGGAATCACCGTGAGGCTGCGGCAGCACCAGGGTGAAGCCGCACCCCCGTTCCACGTCGCGCTCGGCATGCGGTACGGCGACCCGTCGATCAGGAACGCGCTCGCCGAACTACGCGCGAAAGGCTGCACGCGCCTCCTCTTCTTTCCCCTGTTTCCCCAGTACTCGGCCGCCACGACCGCCTCGACGATCGACATGCTCGCCCGGCAGCTCAGGCGCTGGCGCTGGGTGCCGGAGCTTCGCACGATCAACAGCTACTACGACGACCCGGGCTTCCTTCTCGCCCTCGCAGCGAGCATCCGGGAGACCTGGGCGGATGCCGAGCCCGATCGCCTCGTCCTCTCGTACCACGGCGTGCCGAAACGCTACATCGACAACGGCGACCCCTACCAGTGTCAGTGCCTGGAGACGACGCGCCTGCTCGTCCAGGAACTCGGCATCGACGAGGAGCGGGTCATCAGCACGTTCCAGTCCCAGTTCGGCCGCGAACTGTGGATCGGGCCCAAGACGGATGCCCTGATGCGTGAACTGCCGGCAAGCGGCCTGAGCAACGTCGACGTCGCCTGCCCCGGGTTCTCGGCCGACTGCATCGAAACCCTCGAAGAGATCGAAGTCGAGAACCGAGGCTACTTCGAGGAATCCGGCGGCCAGAGCCTCCGCTACATCCCCTGTCTCAACGACCGCTCCGACCACCTCGACGCGCTGACCGACCTGATCCTGAAGAACACTCGCGAGTGGCAAGCACCGAGAGCGCCGGCGCGAAGCGGCGCGCGCGAGTCCGGATCGTCGACACAGACACAACCGTGACAATCCGCCGGTCGCACTAGGTCAGAATCGCCCGATGGACAACTGTTGTGTCGTCGGGGCGACCTGGCGCTACGCGAACGCGGCGGAAATCGCGCGCTACACGGTGCCGGACGAACGGCGGGCCGCGGAAATGCGGCGGCTGAAGCAGAGGATCGGCGCCCAGGGGTTGATCTATCTCGCCACCTGCAACCGGGTCGCGTTCATCTTCTCGGCGGAACCCGGCGCCACGCTGGCCTCCTGCCGGCGGGAGTTCCTGCGCCTCGTAGCGGGCGCCGGCGCGGCGCGCCGCGTGTTCCGGAGCTGGGAGGGTGAAGGGGCTGTCGAGCACCTCTACCTGGTGGCGTCCGGCCTGGATTCGGCCCAGCCCGGCGAACGAGAGATACGCGGACAGCTCCGCGACGCGCTCGAGGAGGCATCGACGGCCGGCACGGTCGACGCCGACCTGCGGCGCGTGGTCGAGTCGGCGCTCCGGGCCGGAAAGCGGGTCCACCGCGAAACCGGCGTTGGCGCCGGGCGCACCTCCCTGTCCGAGATCGCGGCCGACCTGCTGACCGGCCGCGCCGCGGAAGTCGTGGGTCCTGTCGCCCTGGTCGGCGTGGCGGCGATGACGGAAACCTGCACGGAGCGCCTGCGCGGCCGCGGCATTCCCCTGATCCTCGTCAACCGCACGCCCGAGAAAGCCGAAGAGCTCGCCGCGCGGACCGACAAGACACCAGGGCTTCCGGCCGGGGCGCCGACCGTCGAGACGATGGGCCTGGACACGTTCCGGGCCCGACCGCCCGCGGTGTCCGCGGTTCTGTTCTCGACCGGCGCGCCCGGACCCGTCGTCGACCGGCGCTGCCTGACCGCCCTTGCCGTGGCCGGCCGAAGCGAGCTGGGCGCCCCGCCTCTCGTAGTCGACATGGCGATTCCGGCCGACGCTCCGCCCACCGACACGGACGCGGCGGGCCTTGAGCGAATCGGCATGGATCGGATCAACGAACTGGCTCAGCAGACGCTGCGCAACCGGCGCGAGCGAACGGCGGAAGCCCGCGTCCTGATCGACGAGGAACTCGACGCCTACCGGGAAGCGATGGCGACCCGCTCCGTCGCCGGGGCCATCCGGGCGATCGGCGCGAAGTACCAGGACTCCCTCGGCGCCAACCTCGACCGCCTGCTGCAGGGCGAGCTGAAGAGCCTCTCCGAAGCCGAGCGGGAAGCGCTCAGGCAGTGGACCGAGACGATGGCCAAGCGCCTCAGCCATCTGCCGGTCGTCGGCCTGCGGGGGGTCGCGACCGAAATCGGACAGGAGGGAGTCGACGCCTTCCTGGCCGCCGCGGCGCCCGAGTTGCTGGAGCGCCGCCGCGCGGCGGGCGGCGCGAAGTGACTGCCTTCGCCGAACCGGCGGCCCGCTCGACGGCGGCTTCGCCGAACACGCCCGCACAGCCGGATACCGGCCTGCTCCTGCGCACGCTCCATTTCGAGGACACGCCGCGGAGACCACTGTGGATCATGCGCCAGGCGGGGCGCATCCTTCCCGAGTACCGGGCTCTCAAGGAGCGCCACGGCTTCGCCGGCCTCTCCCGCGACCCGGAGCTGGCGGCGCGTGTCACGTTGATGCCGCTGCGCCGGTTCCCCTTCGACGCCGCGATCACCTTCGCCGACATCATGTCGCCGTTGCCCGCCCTGGGCGTCGACTTCCGGTTCGATCCCGGTCCGGTGATCGCCCGACCGCTACGAGACGCCGCGGCGGTCGTCGCCCTGCCCGACCCGGACCGCCTCGACGAGGCCGAGATCGCGCCCGAGGTCACCGCGGCGCAGCGGATCGTCCGCCGCGAACTCGATCCGGAAAAGGCGCTGCTCGGGTTCGCCGGCGCGCCGCTGACCCTTGCCGCCTACCTCGTCGAAGGCCGTGGGGTGCGGGACTTCCCCCGGCTCCGCGCCTTCGCCTACGAGGAGCCAGGGGCTTTCGACGCCCTGCTCGACCGCCTCGGCCGCCTCTGCGCCCGCTACCTGATCGCCCAGCACCGCGCCGGCGCCGACGCGGTCCAGGTCTTCGATTCCTGGGCGGGGCTCTTCTCTCGCGCCGAATGGCAGCACCGGGTGCGGCCGCATCTGGAACGCCTCCTCGTGCGCCTGGGCGACGCCGGAGTGCCGCGTATCCTGTTCCTGCACGCCGCGCCCCAGTTGGTCGACGACTACGCCGAACTGCCCTGCGAAGCGCTCGGCGTCGACTGGCGTACCGACCTCGGCGCACTCCGCCGACGACGGCCGCGGCTGTGCCTGCAGGGGAACCTGGACCCGACCGCGCTGCTCGCCGGCAAAGAGGCGATCCGGCGCGAGACGAGCCGTCTGCTCGAAAGCCTGCCCGGACGCGGTCACATCGTGAACCTGGGCCACGGCGTACTCCCGGACACCCCGCTTGAGGCGGTGCAGACCCTGGTCGACGCCGTCCACACTGAGGCGGGGCGCGACGTTTGAGCAACGAACGGGCGCGCCGCCTGGTCATCGTCGGCGGCGGCCCTTCGGGCCTGGCCGCGGCCTGGAAGGCGTCGGTCGAGGCGGGGCGGGCCGGCGCCACGCTCGAGATCGTCGTTCTGGAGGCGGCCGGCGAGGTCGGCGGAAAGGCCCGGACCGGGTTCGCCGAGGGTCTTCTGATCGAAACCGGCCCGCAGGGTTTCCTCGACGATCAACCGGTTCTGCGGGAGATGATCGACGCCTGCGGTCTGGCCGAGGAGGTGATCGGGCCGGAACCGGCCGCGAACCGGCGCTACATCTACCGTGGCGGCAGGCTGTGCGAGCTGCAACGCAGCCCGCTGGCTTTCGCGAAGAGCGGCCTGCTGGGACCGCTCGGTCTGGCGCGACTGGCGATGGAGCCCCTGGTGCGGACGCGGCAGAAAGGCGACGCGGAAGGCAGCGCCGGCGAAGACGAGTCCCTGTTCGACTTCGCCGCCCGCCGCATGGGCCGGCAGGCCGCGATGCGTCTGATCTCGCCGGTCGTCCTCGGCATCTTCGCGGGCAACGCGCGGAAGCTCTCGGCCGCGGCGGCGTTGCCGCGACTCGTGGCGATGGAACAGGCCCACGGCTCCCTGTTCAGGGCGATGCGCGCCGGCCGTAAGCGGGGTGTGCCGCCTCCCGGGCATCGGAGCTTTCGGCGCGGCATCGAGGCCCTGCCGCGAGCTGTTGCCGCGTTGCCCGCGATCGAGGTCCGTTGCAATCGCCCGGTGACGTCGGTTGAGCGCAGTGCGAACGGCGGCTTCACGGTTGCCTCAAGCGGAGGCCCGCTGGCCGCCGACGCGGTGGTCGTCGCCGCCGACCTACCCGCCGCAGCCGATCTCGTGGCGGGCGTCTCGGCGCCGGCGGCCGACGAACTCCGGCAGATCGAGTCGCCTCCAATGGCCGTCGTCCACACCGCGTTCCACGCCGCGGTCGCGGCCCACATCGAGCCGGCCTACGGCTTCCTCGTCGCCCGCGACGAGGGGATCCGCATGCTCGGCTGCCAGTACGAGACGGCGACGTTCCGAGGCCGCAGCCCGGAAGGTCGATTCCTGGCCCGGTCCATGTACGGCGGCAGCGTCGACCCGGAGGCCGCCGAACTTGACGACGACGCACTGATCGAACTGACCCTCCACGAACTGCGCCGGACTGTCGGCATCGACGCCGCGCCGACCTACACCAGCATCGCCCGCTGGCCGCACGCCATCCCGCAGTACGCCCCTGGTCACCCGCGGCGAGTGGCCAGGATCGAGGGCGCCCTGGACCCGATCGACGGCTTCTACCTGGCCGGCAACGCGCTCCACGGCGTCGGCCTGAGCCGGGCAGTCGCCGTCGGCGCCGAGTGCGGGGAGAGAGCCGCCCGCCTGCTGCTCGGCTAGAAGTCGGTGCACCGGTCACTGGGTGCGCCGGCGTCCCCGCCGGCATCCGGCGCGAAGCGCCGGGTTCTGGAGCTTCTGGCGTGCCCCGAGCCGCCAAACCCGGCTACACTCACCGGCCCAAGGAAACCAACACACGCGGAGACAGTCCCCATGAAGGAAGCGCTGCAGTTCTACATCAACGGTGAGTGGGTCGACCCGGTGACCCCGAAGACGATGGACGTGATCGATCCGTCGACGGAAGAAGCGATCGGCCGGATCAGCCTCGGCAGCGCGGCCGACGTGGACCGCGCGGTGGCCGCGGCACAGGCCGCCTTCGAGTCGTTCTCCCGGACCAGCCGTGAGGAGCGGGTCGAGCTTCTCGGCCGGATCGTCGCCGGCTACAAGGCCCGGATCGGCGAAATGGCCGAGACGATCTCGTCGGAGATGGGCGCGCCGGCCTGGCTCGCCAACGCGGCGCAGGCTCCGTCCGGTCTGGGACACTTCGCCGGCGCGCTCGGTGTACTCAAGGACTACGACTTCGTCGAGACCCGCGGCACGACGAACATCGTCAAGGAACCGGTCGGCGTCTGCGGCCTGATCACGCCCTGGAACTGGCCGATCAACCAGATCGCCTGCAAGGTCGGGCCGGCGCTCGCCGCGGGCTGCACGATGGTCCTCAAGCCGAGCGAGGTGGCGCCGCTCAACGCGATCCTGCTCGCCGAGATCCTCCACGACGCCGGCGTGCCGCCGGGCGTCTTCAACCTGATCAACGGCGAGGGCCCCGAGGTCGGCGCCGCGCTCTCCGCCCACCCCGGAATCGACATGATGTCCTTCACCGGCTCCACCCGCGCCGGCCGCGCGGTCGCCAAGGCGGCCGCCGACTCGATCAAGCGCGTGGCCCAGGAACTCGGCGGCAAGTCGCCGAACGTCGTCCTCGAAGACGCCGATCTCGACAGGGCGGTCAAGGCCGGCACGCGGCAGTGCTTCATGAACAGCGGCCAGTCCTGCAATGCGCCGACGCGGATGCTCGTGCCGGCGGCGTCGCACGCCCGCGCTCTGGAGGTCGCCAAGGCAGCCGCCGAAGCGACCGCCGTCGGCCCTCCGGGACAGGAAGGTGTCGCCATCGGCCCCGTCGTCAGCAAGGTCCAGTACGACAAGATCCAGGCCCTGATCGCCAAGGGCATCGAGGAAGGCGCCGAACTCGTCACCGGCGGCACGGACCGCCCCGAAGGCATGGACAGCGGCTACTACGTCCGCCCCACCGTCTTCGGCGCCGTGAGCAACGACATGACGATCGCCCAGGAGGAGATCTTCGGCCCCGTGCTCTCCATCCTCCCCTACGAGACCGAGGAAGAAGCGATCCGAATCGCCAACGACACACCCTACGGCCTGTCGAGCTACGTCCAGTCCGGCGACCTCGACCACGCCCGCAGCGTGGCCTCCCGCATTCGGGCCGGCAACGTCCACATCAACGGCGCCCCCGCCGACTTCGGCGCCCCCTTCGGCGGCTACAAGCAGTCCGGCAACGGCCGCGAGTGGGGCGACTTCGGCTTCGAGGAGTTTCTCGAGGTCAAGGCCGTGATGGGGGCTCTGCCGAAGGCGAGCTGAGGACGGACGGAACCTCGTCCTCCGCCAGCCCCTTGGCCAGGAGGTAGTTCCGAATCCGCTCAAGGAAGGCCGTCGCCCGAGTGTGCTGGTCGCCCGCGTCTTCATCCGAGAAGTGCGCGAAGACGTTGTAGTCGGCCTTCACACGATCTTCGAGACTCAGGCCCAGTTCGGCTCCCCACTGGGGCTCGATCTTCCCAGTCTGGACGAGGTGCAGTCCGAACATGCTCCGCACACCCGCGTGCGTAGAGGTGTCAATGTCGTCAAGGGCGAGCGCGGCCTTGGACGCATGGAAGATCGCGTAGTACGACGTGACGATGGCGTCTTCCGTACTGACCTTCTCGAGCGAGGACCTCCGCCGACCGCAGGGAAGTCAGACCTCTTCGCCATTCCGCGACAGCCTCGCCCCTGTTCAAAGTACCGCGACGCCTTCGCGCTCGACGGCGGCATGGTAGGCCGAACGGTAGCGCTCGAGCTGGTTCCACTCTCCTTCTGTGTAGGCCATGATGGACGGCAGAACGACCAGGGGAGCAGCCAGCTCGTGGCCGATGCGGCAGAGGGCCTTCTTCATGTCGGAGGAGGAGTCATCGACGATGAGGAGGAGATCGAGGTCGCTCTCCTCATGCGAGTCGCCGCGCGCCTTGGAGCCGTACACGACCAGGCGCAGCACGGCGTCGGCATGTTCGCGCTTCAGGGCCCGCCTGTACCCGTCAAGCCAAGTCTGTTCTCTCGCGTGGAGGGTGAGCATGGTCCGCGTACCTGGTATGTAGGTCGCCAGCGGTCCTTGGCGCTGTCGATTCTACCCGGACGTCCGTGGCGTCCCAGACCGGCCAGAGGCCGGCGCGGCCGGTGTTCAGCCCAGGCGGCCGAAGCGGCCGGCCGGGTCGAGGGCCTGCTCGACGCGGCGCAGGAGTTCGCCGCCGGTGCGGTAGCCGAGGATCGGTTGGTTCGAAGCGTCGGCCGGCGCGCGCAGCGCGAGCGCCGTCAGCTTCGACTGTGCGAGGGCGCGGTCGAGGGATGGAAGGTCGGCTGCGCGTTCGGCGGGCCAGGCGACGAACGCCTGCTGGACGCCGGCGCTGTAGACCCTGGCCAGGTGGGAAGCGTCGAGGTCGGCCAGGACCTGTTCCAGGACGGCCGCCGTGGCCGGCGTCAGGGGGAGCTTGAGGACGGAGGCGTCCGGCGGCGCCCAGCCGAACTCGCGGCGGCTGCGCCAGTGCGTCGCGTCGGCGTCGCCCGAGAGAGTGGTCACGTCCGTGTCGAGAAGATCGGCGACCCGCTTCAACCGAGCATCCAGGGCGAAGCTGCGGCCTCCGATGCGGATCTCCAGGTCCCAGCCGGCCAGTCCATGGACCAGGTCGAGGCACTCCAGCTCGACCGCGCCGGAGCCAACGCGGCCGGCGGCCTCGAGAGCCTCGTCCAGCGCCATGCCGGCGACGCGCACGGTGGCGCAGCTTTCGGGATGCGGAAAGACCTTGAACGTGCACTCGGTGAGGACGCCCAGACGACCCAGGCTGCCGACCATGAGCTTCGGCAGGTCGAAGCCGGCGGCGTTCTTGACGACCTTGGCGCCGCCGCGGACGGTCTGGCCCCGGCCGTCGACGAAGGTCACCGCTAGCAGGAAGTCGCGCAGGCCGCCGTAGCGCAGCCGGCCGGGGCCGTTGGCCCCCGCGGCCACGGTGCCGCCGACCGTGCTGCCGGCGTCGACCAGCAGCGGATCGAACGGCAGATACTGGCCTTCGGCGGCGAGTCGAGCCTCGACTTCGGCGAGCGGCGTCCCGGCCAGCGCGGTCACGGTGTACTCGCTCGGCAGGTACTCGGCGATGCCACTGAGCGCCGACACATCGAGCACTTCGGCGCCGTCAACGGCGGCCAGCGCAGGCTTCGTGCCGCCGCCGCGCGGCACGACCAACTCCGCACCGCGAACGGCTTCGGCAACCTCGGCCGCCGAACCCGGCTGATGGACAACGCCGGTCACAAGTCCTCTGGCTCTCCGTTGTTGGCCGCGCCGCCGCGCCTCATTCGCGCGAGATGACTCCCGCCACCTCCAGCGGATGGGGACCGTGGCTCAGCAGAGCCGGCGCTTCGGCGTCCGGGAACATCTTGCCCCGGTTCGCCAGCTCGCCGGGGTCGATCGCCATGCGGATGCGGCGCATCGCGTCCAGGTCAGCGTCGCCGAACATCTCGCCCAGGTACTGCCGCTTCTCCATGCCGACCCCGTGCTCGCCGGTGATCGAGCCGCCGAGGTCGATGCAGAGGCGGAGGATCTCGCCCGCCAGCTCCTCGGCGCGCTCCAGTTCGCCTTCGACCCGACCGTCGAAGAGGATCAGCGGGTGCAGGTTGCCGTCGCCGGCGTGGAACACGTTCGCCACGCGGATGCCGTGCTCCTCACCCAAGTGCTGGATCTTCGTCAACGCCTCGCCCAGCAGGGACCGCGGCACGACCCCGTCCTGAACGATGTAGTCGGGGCTCAGCCGTCCGACCGCGGAGAACGCGCTCTTGCGGCCCTTCCAGATGCGCATCCGGTCGTCCGGGTCGCTGGCGATGTGCTCGAGGTAGGGCTTCGATCGCCTGACGACTTCCAGCAGCAGTTCGCTTTCGGCGGCGACCTGCTGCTCCTCGCCTTCGAGTTCGACGATCAGGAGCCCCTCGGCATCCAGCGGGTAGCCGGCGCCGACCGCGGCTTCGGCGGCCTCGATCGCCAGGTTGTCCATGATCTCCATCGCCCCCGGCAGCAGGCCCGAAGCGACGACGGCCGCCACCGCCTCGCCCGCGCCCGCCAGCGAGTCGTAGGCCGCCAGCAGGGTGAAGAACGTCTCGGGCTTCGGAAGAAGGCGCAGGGTGATCTTCGTAGCGATCCCGAACAGCCCCTCGGAGCCGACGAAGAGCCCGACGAGGTCGGGTCCGACCCCCTCCAGGCTGTCGCCGCCGAGTTCGACGACCTCGCCGTCGGGCAGAACGACCTCCAGACCAAGCACGTGGTTGCTCGTCATGCCGTACTTCAGGCAGTGGGCACCGCCCGAGTTGAAGGCCAGGTTGCCGCCGATCGTGCACACGGACTGGCTCGACGGATCGGGCGAGTAGTAGAGCCCGTAGGGTTCCGCGGCCTCGGACACCGCGAGATTGACGACTCCCGGCTCGACGACCGCCGTGCGCCGCACCGGGTCGACTTCGAGGATTCGGTTGAGCCGGTTCATCGCGATGACGACGCCGTCGTCGACCGGCAACGAACCGCCCGACAGGCTGGTGCCGCTGCCGCGGGCGAGGAACGGGACTTCGGCGGCCGCGCAGAGGCGCACGACGTCGACGACCTCTTCGGCGGAATCGACGAGGACAACGGCACGGGGCCGGGCCCGGAACGCGGTCAGCGCGTCCGACTCGTAGGCCGCCATCGGGGCCGCGCCCGTGAGGACGCGGTCGGCGCCGAGGCGGTTCGTGAGCGCGTCGAGGAAGGTGGCGGCGTCGGCTGGAGGCATCAGTGGTCAGCCTACCAACCCGGGTGGCGCGTTCCGCGCCACCCGTGACCCAGTCCGCGCGCGAGTCATCGAGCGCGCGGATGACACCGCCGGAAGGCTCAGTCGCCGAGCGGCATGACGATCCAGAGCAGGAGGTAGACGATAATCCCGGGGAAGGCCACCGAGAGGATGGAAACCAGGACGTAGAGCAGGCGGACGCCGGTCGGGTTCCAGCCCAGCCAGGCGGCGATGCCTCCGCAAACGCCGCCGATCAGGCGGTCGGACCCGGAACGATGAAGGGGGCGGGACTGGGTGGCTGTCGCGGTCACGGTCGGTTCCTCCTCAAGAGACTGCTCACGTTCAACTACGGATTCTGCACGACCTGGGTTCCAGGTCACGGGTCTCCTCCGACCCATAGACGATTACGCATAGGATGAGTCCGATGGCCGAGCAGGAGCAGGCGCCGGAACGGCTCGGAACGCTACAGGGCCTCGCACAGGCAGTCCGCTCCTGGCGGACGCTGTCGGTCGTCCTCCTCTCGTTCTCGTCCGGCATGCCGTTGGGCCTGGTCTGGATCGCGATACCGGACTGGATGCGCGACGCGGGCATCGACATCCGGCTCGTCGGCCTGTTCACCCTGGCGCAGGCGCCGTGGACATTCAACGTGGTCTGGGCGCCCCTCATGGACCGCTTCCCCCTGCCCTTCCTCGGTCGCCGCCGGGGATGGGCCGCGATCGCTCAGGTCGGCCTGCTACTCGGCACTCTCGGCCTATCCGGCGTCGGCGATCATCCGGACACTCCCTGGCTGGCCCTCGCTCTGACCCTGGCGATCGCCATGGCGGCCGCATCCCAGGACATCGCCGTCGACGCCTACGCCGTGGACGTGCTCCGCAAGGAGGAGCAGGGAGCGGCGGTCGGCGCCCGCATCGGCCTCTACCGGATGGCCATGCTCGTTGCCGGCGGGACCGCCATCACGGTCGCTGGCAGCACTTCATGGCCGCTCGTCTGCGTCGGCCTGGCGGCTCTCTACCTGCCAATGCTCGCGATAACCATCCTGGCGCCCGAGCCGAAGAACCTGCCCCCCGGCCCGAAAACGCTCCGGGACGCCGTCTGGCAGCCCTTCCTGGGCTTCCTTTCCCGCCACCGAGCGGTCGAGATTCTCGCGTTCGTCATTCTGTTCAAGTTCGGCGACAACCTGGCCCAGGGCCTGCTACGGCCCTTCCTGGTCGACATGGGCTACACCGAGTTCCATCGCGGTGTAGCCCTGGCTACCGTCGGCACGACGGCGACGATCGTCGGCTCGATCGTCGGTGGTCTGGGGACCAACGTGATCGGACTCGGAAGGGCGCTGTGGATCTTCGGGTTCCTGCAGATCTTCTCCAATGTCGGCTACATCCTGCTCGCCAACCTGCCGATGCAGCCGGGCCTTCTCTACGGCGCGATGGGCTTCGAATCGCTATGCCAGGGATTGGGGACGGGCGCCTTCTCCGTGCTGCTGCTGCGCATGACGCAGAAGCGCTTCTCGGCTACTCAGTACGCCCTGTTCTCGACTCTCTTCGGCATGGGACGGATTGTCTCCGGACCCATCGCGGGCTTCATGGTCCATTCGGTCGGGTGGTCGAACTTCTTCCTCTTCACGATCCCGCTCGGCCTGCCCGGCCTCTACATGCTCAGCCGCTTCGTCAAGCCGGGCGAGCGCGAGCCCAAGTTCGAGGTTCGGCGCCAGGAGCCGCTGCCGCCGCGGTCGCCGGCGCAACTCACCGGCCACGGCGTGACCTACGGCGCTCTAACTCTCGCCGGAGGCGCCCTCCTGCTCACGGGTCTGGCCGCGCTCGAGGCGGTGCGTGACGGAGAGTTCGCCGACTTCAGCTTCGGATCCGCACTGCTTGCGGTCGGCACGCCATCGGACATGTTCGGTTGGCTACAACTGACCGGCTTGATCACGTTCGGCGTTGCCATCGGCCTGTTCGCGGCCGCGGTGCAAGCCGCACGGCACGGAGCAGGTACGGCGCTGGCAGCGGGGCCGGAACAGTAGCTCCCGGAGCCGGCGCTTCGCGCCGGATGCCGGCGGGGACGCCGGCGCACCCAGTAAAGGATCGCTACCGGGCGACCTGACCCATCCGCAACGCCCGCTGCATCGTGGTCGGCTCATCGGGATAGAGCTTCGCGGCGTACTCGCCGTAACCGTTGAAGATCGGCGTGTCGAACGGCTGGTTGTTGTGCAGCCAGTGCGACGTCGCCTGGCTCCAGCGCGGGTGCGGGATGTACGGGTTCACGTTCGAGAGGTAGCCGTACTCGTGCGGCTGCACCTGCCAGAAGATCCTCGGCTCTTCGGCCACGAACTCGATCTTGACGATCGACTTCGGGTTCTTGTAGCCGTACTTCCAGGGCACGACGATGCGCAGCGGGGCGCCGTGTTGCTTGAGCAGCGGTTCACCGTAGATCCCGGTGGCGACGAAGGCGAGTTCATTCATCGCCTCGTCAAGCCTCAGGGCTTCGAAGTAGGGCCAGTCGTAGCCGAAGCCCCGGGCTTCCGATTCCCGGACACCTGGCATCTGATCCCTCTTCAGGGCGGTAAAGAAACGCACATGTTTGGCTGACGACTTCGGTTTCGCCTTCTCGATCAGCTTGCTGAGCGGGAAGCCGCTCCAGGGCACGTTCATCGCCCAGCGCTCGACACAGCGGAAGTGGTAGAGCCGCTCCTCGTGCTCGAAGCCGAAGATGTCGTCCAGATCGAGCGTCATCGGGTTGTCGCACAACCCGGTGACCTCGACCTTCCACGGCTCGACGGTGAACCTGCCGGCGAACTTCCACACCGGGCCGCCGCGACCGGGCAGGAACTCGTAGAAGTTGTTGTGGCTGCCCGCCACCTGCCGCGGGGTCAGCTCGCCGCCTACGCTCGCCGGCGGTCCGGCGAACTTCGTGTTGCGCTTCGGTCTGGCGCTGGCCTCCGCGCCGTAGACGTCCGGCCGCTCCAGAGCCGGCTTCAGCCTCTCCGACTCAGGAGGCGCGGGAGGCGGCGCCGGCACCTGCTGGCGAAGGCGGAACTGAGCTGCCAGGGGCGACGCGGCGGCAATGCCGAGGCCGGCCGCCGCCACGAACTTGCGCCGGTCCATGTAGACGTCGCGCGGCGTCGGCTCGCGGCTCGGCAGCGCGACACCGGAGTCGGAGGGAAGGTAACGGGCGGGGTCGTACTTCTTGATCCACATGGCATTGGATCCGAACGGGACAGGCAGACGTCCCTATTCCGTTCGGCGTTTCCTCCTGTTCTCCTGCGCTCGGCGACCGGACGCAAGGCTCAAGCCTACCAGCCAGGCAGGGCGCGCCCCCACCACGTCTGGGGCGTAACCCGCCGCCCGCGCCGGCTTCGGCGGTCGAGCCAGAGGGCGAGCCGGCGCAGGCGGGTCCCCGCCATCCACCTCCAGAGCCGGCTGAGACGTTTGGAGTAGTCGCGGTTGTAGGGGCAGACGCGGACGCAGATGGAGCAGTCGGTGTTCTGGTTCGACCAGAACCGGAAGCACTTCTCGGCGTCCGTCGTCCACTTCTTCACGCCGCGGATGTTGGAGATGTTGTAGATCCGGTCCGTCGGCGCGTCCATCGCGATCGCCTTCGGCGGGCACGCATCCGAACATGCGCGGCACACTTCGCAGGTCTCGCGAACGCCGAAGCGCAACGGACGGTCGTGCGCCAGGGGCATGTCGGTGAAGATCTTCCCGAGCCGCACCCTGGGGCCGAACTCCCTGGTGATCAGCAGACCGTGACGTCCGTACTCGCCCAGCCCCGCCTTGATCGCGAGCGGAATCGCCAGGGCCGTGTCGTTCATCGTCGGCACCGCGGCATAGCCCATGTTCAGGATGTACTGGGCGATCGCGAGCAGCACCACCGTGTCGCTGCTGTAACCCACCCCCGTCGCCGTCCCGCTCAGGGCCGACGGCACGGTCTGCACCAGATTCCGGTCCATCGCCTGCGCAATGACGACGACATTTCCGAGTTCGCCCGGGAGCTCCTGCGGTTTCTCCGTCTCGTTCTCCCGCGAGTACGCGTGGGTGTACACCCAGCGCTCGTCGTTTGCGGTAATGCCGATCAGGTCGGCGCCCAGCGCGTGGGCGGCCGTCTTCAGATCCGCGGCGAGTCGAGCGGCGAGGACATCCTCCGGTTCGTCGCTCTCGTCCGGCGGACCCGGACCGTCCCGGAGCACGCTGTAGGGGTCGAGGAAGCCCTCGCGACGGTCGGCGCCTCCCCGGAGCTCCGCGAAGAGATCGGTGACGTGCCAGGAAGCGTTGCGCAGCGCGTAGTCGCGCCGCGTGAACCCGTCGACCGGACGCCAGCGCAGCTCCGGCGTGCGGTACGTCTCGTAGAACATGTCCGAGCGCGAGGTCCTCACCTCGGGATCCCAGAACGAACGGCAGAAGACGTCGTCCTTCTGCGAGAAGCGTTCGAAGCCCTCGCCTATCTCGAAGCCCGCTTCGGCGTCGCTGACGGGGCGTGCCATGCGCGTCAGGCCAGCGCCTCGATGAACTGGGCCGCCCACTCGTGCACGGAGTGCCGCCGCACGACCTCGCGCATCGCCTTCATCCGGCGCGTTCCATCCTCCGGGTCGAGGGTGATCGCCTGTTCAATCGTGGCCGCCATCGCGTTCACGTCGTGGGGATTGACCAGCAGGGCGTCCGGCAGCTCGGAGGCCGCGCCCGCGAACTCGGAGAGCACGAGGACGCCGTCGTCTTCGAGCCGCGTGGCGACGTACTCCTTGGCCACCAGGTTCATGCCGTCGCAGAGCGGCGTCACCAGCATCACGTCGGCGACGAGGTAGAAGGCGATGAGCTCCTCGAACGGCAGGTTGCGCCGGAAGTACTGCACCGGCACGACCCCGAGTTCGCCGTACTCGCCGTTGATCTGACCGACGAGTTCCTCCACGTCGCGCCGGAGAATCTGGTACTCCGAGATGCGCTCCCGGCTCGGCACCGCGACCTGGACCATCACCGCGTCGCGGATCGATCGGTCCTCGCGACCGAGCCACTCGAGGAACGCCTTGAGCCGCAGGTCGATGCCCTTCGTGTAGTCGAGCCGGTCGACGGAGAGGATGATCTTGCGACCGCGGCGGAGCTGCTGGAGCTGTTCGGCCCGCTCCCGGATCTCGGGCGCCAGCGCCGCGTTCGCGTAGCGGTCCGTGTCGATGGAGATCGGGAAGGCGCCGACCCGGATGTCGCGGCCCTGGTAGCGGATCGTCTCGCCCTGAGGCTCGGCCTCGATCAGCCGGTCGGCGAGCCGCGTGAAGTTGTAGGCGCCGGCCGGCGTCTGGAAGCCGATCACGTCGGCGCCGAGCAGGCCCTCCAGCACCGCCCGCCGCCAGGGCAGGCGCAGGAACAGTTCGATCGGCGGGAACGGGATGTGCAGGAAGAAGCCGGAGCTGATGTCCGGCCGCAGCTCGCGCAGCATCCGCGGCACGAGCTGGAGGTGGTAGTCCTGGATCCACACCCGGCCGCCGGGCGCGGTACGGCGAGCCGCCTCCTCGGCGAAGCGGCGGTTGACCGCCACGTAGGGGTTCCACCAGTGGCGGTGGTACTCGGGCGGCCTGACCGCGTCGTGGTAGAGCGGCCACAGGGTCGAGTTGCACATCCCCTGGTAGGAGCCGGCGACCTCCGCCTCCGACACCGGAACCGCGACGTTCAGGATGCCTTCGTGCCGGAACGGCTCGGGTGCGTCGTCCGCGCCGCCCGTCCAGCCCACCCAGCACCCGCCCGCCTCGCGCACGATCGGCGACAGGGCGCTGACGAGGCCGCCGGGACTCTGCGCCCAGCCCAGTTCCCCATCCACCTCCTCGCGACGCACGGGGAGCGTGTTCGCGACGATCACCAGCTCCGACTGCTGTGCAGCCGGCAAATCCTGAGAACTCATCGGTTTCTGTATCGTAAGGGATCTTGGTCGGGGGGCATGTGAAGCAGAGAGCGCATCCTCCACGCACGGCCTGGGCCCTCCTGGAAACGGGCTCCGTTGCGCCGCCGCCCGACTCCTGGGCCCTGTTCCTGGACGTGGACGGCACCCTGATCGAGATCGCCGAGGCCCCCGACGCGGTCCACGTCGACGAAGGCGTCGGCAGCCTGCTGGGCCGCCTCAGCGAGAGCCTCGACGGCGCGCTTGCGCTCGCCAGCGGCCGGTCGCTCAACGTGCTCGACCGCTTCTTCGCGCCGCTGGCCCTTCCGGCGGCGGGACTGCACGGCCTGGAGCGGCGGTCGGCGGCCGGCGCGGTCAGCCGGAGCGACGGCTCGGCCGCCCTCGAGCCGGCGCGCCGCGACCTGGAGCGCTTCGTCAACGAGCATCCGGGCACGCTGCTGGAGGACAAGTCGGCGACCCTGGCGCTCCACTACCGCCGCGCGGCCGCCGCGGAGGCCCCGGCCCGCGAGGCGATGGAGCGGGTGCGCGCCGCACTCGGTTCGGGCTACCGGGTGCAGGAAGGCAAGATGGTGCTCGAACTCAAACCGCACCGCCCGAACAAGCGCACGGTGGTCGAGGACTTCATGGCCGAAGCGCCGTTCCGCGGCCGGGCGCCGGTGTTCATCGGCGACGACATCACCGACGAGGAAGGGTTCGAAGCGGCCCAGAGTGGCGGCGGCGCCGCGATCGTCGTTGGCCTGGAGTCGGACAGCAGCCGCGAGAGCGTCGCCACGTACGGCCTGGGCGGCGTGCGGGAGCTGCACGGTTGGCTGGAAGCGCTGCGCGAGCGGCTGGCAGGTTCATGACGACCGGTGACGCGCGGCCGCTCGACGGCGGCGTGATCGGCAACTGCGGGTTCGGAGCGCTGATCGACCCGCGCGGCCGCATCTGCTGGGCCTGTCTGCCCCACTTCGACGGCGACCCGGTCTTCCATTCCCTCCTCGGCGGCAGGGGCGACGAGGACGGCGACCCCGAGGCCGGCGGCTTCTTCGACGTGCTGCTCGAGGGGTTCCGCGAGAGCGAGCAGCAGTATCTGGAGAACACCGCGATCCTGGTGACGACGCTCCGCGACGGCAACGGCGCAGCAGTGCGGATCACCGACTTCGCACCTCGCTTCGAGCAGTTCGGACGCTCTTTCCGGCCGACGATGATCGTCCGCACGATCGAACGGATCTCCGGCGAGCCGCGCATCCGCATTCGACTGCGGCCGCGGTTCGACTACGGTTCGCGCCGCCCCGAGGTAACCCGCGGCAGCAACCACATCCGCTACGTCGGACCGGCCCTGACGCTTCGCTTGACCACCGATGCGCCGGTCTCGCTGATCACCGACGAGATTTCCTTCGTCCTGGAGCAGCCGCTCACCCTGCTGCTCGGACCGGACGAGAGTCTGACCGACCCCGTCGACTCGGTGGCGCGGGAGTTCCTGAGCCGGACGGAGACCTGGTGGCGCGAGTTCGTGCGCCATCTGGCGGTGCCCTTCGAGTGGCAGGAGGCGGTGATCCGGGCCGCGATCACGCTCCAGCTCTGCAGTTTCGAGGAGACCGGGGCCGTGCTCGCGGCGATGACCACCTCGATCCCAGAAGCGCCGGACAGCGGCCGCAACTGGGACTACCGTTTCTGCTGGCTGCGGGACTCCCACTTCGTCGTCCAGGCGCTCAACCGCCTGGGCGCCACGCGGACGATGGAGGGCTACCTCGGCTACATCACGAACCTCGCCGCGGCCGCCGAGGGCGGCGTGCTGCAGCCGGTCTACGGCATCAAGTTCGAGCGGGAACTCACCGAGCGCACGGTCGACGGCCTGCCGGGCTACCGCGGCATGCCGCCGGTCCGGGTCGGCAACGACGCCTGGCGCCAGCTCCAGAACGACAGCTACGGCAGCGCGATCCTCTCCGTCACCCAGAGCTTCTTCGACCGCCGGCTGGTCAAGCCCGGCAACCGGCGCGTGTTCGGCTGGCTGGAGCAGCTCGGCGACCAGGCCGTGGCCCTGTTCGACCAACCCGACGCCGGCCTCTGGGAGTTCCGGCAACGAAGCGCCGTCCACACCTTCTCGAGCGTCATGTGCTGGGCCGCCTGCGATCGCCTGGCACGCATCGCGAGGGCGCTCGGCCTGGCCGATCGTCAGCGGCACTGGACGAACCAGGCCGAGGCGATCCGTTCGCACGTCCTCCGGCACGCCGAGACCGAAGGCGGCGGCCTTGCCGCCACGCTGGACGGCGAGGGCATCGACGCCAGCCTGCTCCTGCTCCACGACCTGGGCTTCCTCGACGCCGACGATCCCTGCTTCGCGGCCACCGTCGAGTCCCTCGAGCCGCTGCGTTCCGGCAGCCACTTCTTCCGCTACCGGGAGGACGACTTCGGTTCCCCCGCCACCTCCTTCGCCGTCTGCAGCTTCTGGTACATCGACGCGATCAACGATCTCGGCCGCCGCGAGGAAGCCCGCGAACTGTTCCAGCAGATGCTCGAACGCCGCAACCCGGTGGGACTTCTCTCCGAGGACCTCGACCCGGAGACCGGCGAACTCTGGGGCAACTTCCCACAGACCTACTCGATGGTCGGCCTGATCAACTCAGCCCTGCGCCTCAGCCGCCCCTGGAGCGAGGCGTTCTAGAGTCAAGCGATGCACCGCGATCAACTCCACCTCCACGAAGAACTGCTCCTCCTCGCCCTCCACGACACGAAGGGCACACTGGGCGGCGCCCACACGAGCATCGGGCTCGGCGGCGCGATCGCCGCCGAGCTCCTGCTTCGGGAGCGCATCCGCATCGACGAGTCGCCCCGCTGGCGCAAGCTGGTCGAGGTCCGCGAGATCCGCCGCACCGAAGACGCCATCCTCAACGAGTGCCTGAAGAGAATCCGGTCCGCCAAACGGCGGGCCTCGATCCAGACCTGGATCACACGCTTCTCCTCCACGAAGAAGCTCCACCACCGGGTCGCGGAACAGCTCTGCGCCCGGCGCATCCTGCGGGCGGATGAGCAGGAGATCCTCCTCATCTTCAAGCGACGCGTCTTCCCGGAAATCGACCCGGGCCCAGAACGAGAGATCATCGAGCGCCTGCGCACCGCGATCTTCACCGACGACCGGGAAGTCGAGCCGCGGACGGTCGTCCTGGCCGCCCTCGCGCACGCGGTGGGCCTGCTCAACCCGACCTTCGGCCGCCGGGAGCTGAGGCCCCGCAAGCAGCGCCTGAAGAGCCTCACCAAGGGAGACGTCATCGGCAAGGCCACGTCCAACGCCGTCGAAGCCGCGCAAGCCGCCGTCGCCGCGGCCGCCGTCATGCCCGCCATCATCGCCGCCTCGACCTCCTCGAACTCGGGCTGAAATTGCCCAAGCTCTACGCCGAGATCGCGCCCTGGTGGCCGCTGATCTCACCGCCCCACGAGTACGAGGAAGAAGCCGGAATCTACCTCCGGCACCTGCTCGAAGCGTCCGGCGGCACGCCCGGAACCGCCCTCGAACTCGGCAGCGGAGGCGGCCACAACGCCTCCCACCTCAAAGCCCACTTCGAGATGACCCTCGTCGACCTGTCGCCCGGGATGCTGGCGATGAGCAAGCAGCTCAATCCCGAGTGCCAACACGTCGAGGGCGACATGCGGACGGTACGGCTCGGCCGGACGTTCGACTGCGTCTTCGTCCACGACGCGATCGACTACATGACGACGCTCGACGACCTGCGATCCGCCATCGAGACCGCTTGGATCCACTGCCGGCCCGGCGGCGCCGCCCTCTTCGCGCCCGACCACCTGCGCGAGAACTTCCAGCCCAGCACCGACTGCGGCGGTTGCGACGGCGAGGAGAGGAGCGCGCACTACCTCGAGAACACCTGGGACCCGGATCCCGCGGACACGACAATCACGACGGACTACGCCTTCGTGCTGCGCGAGGCGGACGGCAGCGTCGAGGTCGTGCATGACCGGCATGTCACCGGCCTCTTCCGCCGCGGCGACTGGCTCGGGCTGCTGGAAGAGGTCGGATTCGAGGCGGAGGCCGTGGACTGCGACCACTCGGAGATCGAACCGGGGGAGTACGAACTCTTCGTCTGCCGGCGACCGTAGGATCCCGGCGAATGGCAAAACCAACCCGGTGGCAAGTGCCGGAGCCCCTCGCGACGGCCGAGGCCCGCATGGCCGACGGTAGCCGCATCGTTCTCCGGCGACACGGCAACCCCGACGGTCCGCGGCTCGTGGTCAGCCACTGCAACGGCTTCGCGGCCGACGCCTACTACCCGTTCTGGTCTCTGCTCACCGACCGGTTCGACGTCGTTCTCTTCGACCTCCGCAACCATGGCTGGAACCCCGTCGGCGACGCCGAGAACCACAGCATCGAGGCATTCGTCGACGACCACGGGCACATCGCGAAGGCGATCGACCGGCACTTCGGAGCCAGGCCGAAGATCGGCGTCTTCCACTCCGTGTCGGGCCAATCGGCGCTCATCCACGCCAGTCGTGAGTCGGTCTACTCGGCCCTGGTTCTGTTCGACCCCGTCGTCTGCCCGCCCGGCTGCCGGCAGGAGGACATCGAGAAGGTGGAGACGACGCTCGGCCACCTGGGCGAAGCCGCCCTGAGGCGCCGCGAGCGCTTCGCCAGCCGCGAGGAGTTCATGGACCGCGTGCTGCGGGCTTCCGCCTTCCAGCTGCTCTGCCCCGGCGCGCCCGAACTCATCGCGCGCACCACGCTGCGGCAGGCCTCGAACGGCGACGGCTACGAACTGCGCTGCCCGAGGGAGTACGAAGCGGCCATCTCGCTGGAAGGCCCTCGATGGGCAAGGGCAGCGGACCTGAGCCGCGTTTCGTGTCCCGCGAAAATCATCGGCTCCGACCCCACTGTGCCGTTCTCCTTTCTGCCCACGGTGGATCTCGGAGAGATCCTGGCCCTCGACTACGACTTCGTTCCGGAGACGACCCATCTCCTCCAACTCGAAAGGCCGGAGGAATGCGTCGCGGCGATGCTGCCGTTCGTCGAGGGTCAGACCGAGGGCCGCGCTACAATTCGTCTACCGCCCAGTTGACGCACCCGGTCAAGACGCCTATGTTCCGACCCGCTCGCAGCGCGCTCTTCCTGCTAGTCGGCGTCCACGTCCTCGGCGCCGCCGGCACCGCCGGCGCCCAGGAGGATCGCGGCTTCTACCTCGGCTTCGAAGCCGGAATGGCGGACGCCGCGACGCTTGGAACCGTCCTGGCGGCCGTCAACCATCCGACGCGCTGCGACGCGCTGCTTTATCCCGACCCCGCCATGGCGCCTACCGACGCCGCGTGCAGGGACAACACGAGCAGGCCGCTCTTCGACAACAGCTTTGAACTCGGCGCCAAGGTCGCCGGTGGAGTCAGCATCGGCTACGACCTGGGCAGGCTCCGTCTCGAACTCGAGCATCTGAGCCGCCACCAGGGCGGACAGACCGCGCCGCTTCGCACCGCCAGCGGCAACGTGGCCATCGCCGGCAAGGGCAACGAGTGGAGCCCCGTCGACCCGCCGACCGAGAGCGTTTCCGACTTCAGTAGCCGGGAGTTCTTCCTCAACGCGTACTGGGACTTCGAGAACGACTCGTCATGGACCCCCTGGGTGGGCATCGGCGCCGGCCTGGCGCGCACCAACCTCCGCTACCGCGCGAGTCTGGTCCGCAAGACCCTCGCTCAGGGCTTCCAGGACGTGGCGCCGCCGCTGACCCTGGCGGACCGCCCCGCCGCCGCGGCCGGCAGTCTCAGCCTCTTCGACAGCGAGTTCCGCGACGACGCCTTCGGCTACCAGGTCCTGGCCGGCCTCGACCACGCCCTGGGAGAGCGGACCTCCTTCACGATCAAGGCCCGATGGACCCGGTTCGCCGACCTCACCGGAAGCGCCGTCTGGAAGATGATCCGCAGCCACGTACCTGTCCAGGCGGACGGGACGACGCCGTTCACTGGCGACATGGAGTTCGACGGGATCGGGTATGTGGGCGTATCGGCGGGGTTGCGCTATCGGTTCTGACAGTCGAAACTACGCCGATGTACGGACCCCGGGACACTCCGGCACTGGCACCCCTTCTCGTAGCGCTGGGGTTCTTCGTCTTCGGCTGGCCGGCGAACGCCGACGACGATGGCCGCGGCTTCTACCTCGCCTTCGAGGCCGGCCTGGTCGACGCCTCCACCCTGGAGGCCGCCATTTCGGGCGCCGACCATCCGACGAGGTGCGACGTTCTGCTCTACGCCGATCCCGCGTTGGCGCCAACCGGCGACCCCGAGTGCAGCGGGCCGGGTTCGTCGCCCGAAGTCACCAATCGCTTCGACCTGGGTTCCCGGTTCACCGGCAGCCTGGGCATCGGATACGACCTGGGCAGGCTGCGCGTCGAGGCGGAGCACATGGCCCGGCAGCACGATGGCGGCACGATCTACTTTCTGTCGCCGACCGGCGACTCGACCTTCGACGACAAGATGAGCGAGTGGAGCCCCGTCGATCCTCCCAGCGTGACCGTCTCGGACTTCGACTCCCGCGAACTCTTCGTCAACGCATACTGGGACTTCGAGAACGCCACCTCCTGGACCCCCTTCCTCGGCGTGGGCCTGGGCCAGGCCCGCGTGAGCCTCCGCTACAGCACCCGCCTCCTGCGCAAGACGCTCGCGCAGGGCTACCAGGACGTCGACCCGCCGCTCACCCTCGCCGACCGTCCAGCCGCGGCAGCCGGCAGTCTCAGCCTCTTCGACAGCGAGTTCAGCGACACGCTCTCCGGCTACCAGGTTCTTGCCGGCGTGGAACACGCCCTCGGCGACAGCGCATCGTTCACGATCAGGGCGCGATGGGCCCGGTTCGACGAGTTCAGCGGAAGCGACCTGTGGAAGGTGCTCCGCAGCCACGAACCCGTCAAGGCGGACGGCACGACGCCGTTCACGAGCGACCTGGGGTTCGATGGGATCGGGTATGTGGGGGTGTCGGTGGGATTGCGGTATCGGTTCTGAGGCTAGCTGTCGCCGCCGAAAGGAGGCAGGGCGTCGTCAACCTGACGGTTCAGCTACGGAGCTGTGATGCCACTAGGATGGACGCTCGATCAGCCGTAGCTGCTGGTCACGACCCGGAACATCAGTCTCGTTGGGAGCAGACAGCGGCCGGTCCGGAGCTTGCGGGCCACGATGGCAGTAAGAACATGACCCGAGAGGACTTCCTTCGCCGCGTAGATGAGATCAAGCTCTGGCGACGCGGCAACGAACGAGCCCCGCACAAGCCATTGCTACTGCTCTTCGCGCTCGGTCGCGTTCAGCGCGGTGAGAAGAGGCTCGCCCCGTACAGCAAGGAAGTGGCCAAGAACCTCAAGAAGCTGCTACGCCGCTTCGGCACGCCGCGATCCGTGCCGCACCCCGAAGCTCCGTTCGCCCGGTTGCGCGGAGACGATTTGTGGGAAGTAGTCGCCGACACGGATCTCGATCGCATCAAGGGCAAGGGCGGGATCACTCACCGCCAGTTGGTCGACCATGCGGCGGCCGGAGGCTTCAAGGAATCTGATCAGCGGATGCTCCTAGCCGATCCTGAACTGATCGAACAGGCGGCGCGAAGGCTCCTCGGCAGGCACTTTCCGCCCTCCTGGCACGACTCGATCCGCGACGATGTCGGGCTCGCGAGGCCTGCCGAAGGGCTTCGGTCCAAGGCACGGACCACCCGCGATCCTGGTTTCCGCCATGCCGTCCTTAGGGCGTACGAACGACGCTGCGCCGTGTGCGGTTTCGACCTCCGACTTGACGACGACCTCGTTGAGGCCGCACACATCAGGTGGCACTCCCACGGAGGGCCGGACGAGGTCCGCAACGGACTCGCACTGTGCAGCCTCCACCATCAGACGCTGGACCGCGGAGCAATCGGGCTGGAGCGGGCGGCGAAGGGCTTCCGGCTCGTCGTGTCGGACGAGGTGCACGGCCAGAGCACCGCCTTCCGTCAGCTCCTTGACTGCCACGGTAAGCCGATTCGCAACCCCCAGCGCGCACGGCAACGCCCCAACCCGCACTTCGTCGACTGGCACCGTAAGCAGGTGTTCAGGGGGTCACCGCGGGAAGACGGCGATTCCGGCTAGGACCTTCGTCGTGACGCCCAGCAACCATCCAAAGCTCACCGGAAAGGCCGGTCCGCAACGGCAGAACATGTCCGACTCGCTAGTCGTGCCAGACTCCTCCGACCACTCGGTACTTCGCTGGCCCGTCTTGGCCGCTGCCCTGTTCGTGGCGACGGAAAGCGCGCACACAACGATGACGGAGTACTTCGTCACACCGGTCGCCCGGACGGCCTTCCTCGTCGGCATCGCGGTTGCCGCAGTCGGCTGGGCGCTCATCCTTCGGCATGAGCACGAGTACCTGCGGAATGCTCGTGCAGCGCTTCCACACGCTGAACTCCGGCGCCTTCCCGCCCCCATGGCGGGAAGGCTCTTCCGCAGTCTCTTGTTCCGGTGGTCGGTCGTGTTCTGCATCACCGTCGCCTCCGTCGAGTACGTCCTGACGAGCGCCGAGTTGAATCCGGGCACCGGAGCCGTGGGAGGCTTCATTGCCCTGGCGCTCGTGGCCGCGGCCCTTGGAGTACGCAGGGGAGTGCTCGGGACTCGCCGCCAGTTGGTCGAGATGCCGGACCTTGCGCCTGTGCGGAACATTGCCCTTTCGCACCCCGTCCGCACCTTCGGCAGCATCGTGTTCGTGTGGGCGATCTTCTTGTTTAGCCTGCTCGCGCTCGCTAGGGGCTTGCTCAAACTGCTCAAGTAAGGGGTCGTTGAGACACGGTGTCCTCCCTCGCCAAGAAGTACGACGAGTCCAAGCTCTCGGCCCGGCTGGGCATCCTGGTGGGGCTCGTCATGTTCCAGTTAGCCGACGGCCTGCTGTCGCCGGAGGCCCTGCGCACGTCGCCACTGGCACAGTCCTACGCCGTCGCACTCGGCGTCATGGGACTGGGAGTGCTCGTGTTCGCGCTTCAGAAGCTGCGTGGCTACCTGAACCCGGCGACTCAGGTGGCGGAGCCCCGGACCGGTCCGGTGTGGCACGAGGCCAGGCTCTTCTCCGACCCGTGGTACCAGGTCCCCGCGGTCTACTGCGTCTTCGCTCTTCTCTCTCAACTCGTCATCGATCTGACAGAGAGACCGCCCCAATCCACCCTGGCGGTGTGGTTCCTGGTCTGCGTAGCCGCAATGTCCGTGGTCGTCCCCGTAAGCACCAGCAAGCGCGTGAGCCTCGAAAAGACCTACCTCGAAGCGGCTTCGGAGAAAGAGCGAAGCGCGGCGCCAATCGCCGCCTCGGCCTTCCGCGACCCGTGGTTCGTCGTCCCGGGCGCTGTCCTCGGTGCCGTTGAGGTCGCGCGGTTTGGACTGGAAGCGATCGAGGAAGACCCAACCTCGAGCGAAGCGACATGGTGGCTGCTTGCGCCGCTCCTGGGAATGGCGTTCGCCGCGGCCATGCCGCTGGTGGACCAGTACCGCCGGCGGCGAAAGGAGATGGCGGCCGGGCTCGAGGACCAGCCGCAGCAGGTTTCCGGGAGTGCCGGCGAGCCTGCGTCGTAGCGAATGGTGGCCGGGGGACCCTGGCTCTAACCTGCGGGCCACTCCCTGACTTCGACTTCCGCCATCGGGTAGTCCCGCACATTCGCCGTCGCCAACGCGGCTCCGACTCCGACGGCCGCCGCGGCGATCAGGCAGTCCGCCTGGTGAAGCGTCACGCCTCGCTCAACGAACTCCCGGCGCCAGCGACCGGCCATCATCCCTTGGGCCTTTCCCAAGGGAGCGAGACGAAGGCCTCTGAAGAGCCTCCTGGCCGCCAGCTCTTCGCCGGGACGGATGCCGCGCCACACTTCGTCCACCGAAATGACGCACACCCACGGCTCGGTACCATCGCGTCGCAGCATCGCCACCTGACCAGCCGCCCGACGGCCACGCAGGGCGTCGATGAGCACGGTCGAGTCGAGCAGCAGGCGACTCAAGATCAGCCCGAACGCCGCACGTCGCCGCGCCGCTGGCGTCGCACCCACTCCGCCGGGTCGTCGTCCCAGTCGTGGCCCGTATCGGAGATCCCGCCGAGCGCCGCCTCGATGTCGTCCCAGCGCCGTTCGTCGTCGAGTCCGCGTTGGATCAGTTCAGCGATGAAGGCGCTGCGCTGCCTGGGACCGGCACGCCGGTCGAGTTCGGCGACGAGATCGTCGTCCAGGGCGATGTGCAATCGCATGGGCCGAACTTAGCACACACGACGCTGAACTTCCTGCGAATGCAGGAGCCGACGGCACTACCAGAGCCGTGAGACCTCGTCGTCGTACCCGGTCATTTCCCACCGGATGAGCGACCAGGGGATCTGGCCCGCCGCGTAGACCTCGTCCAGGAACTCCCGCAGGACGAAGTCGTCGCCGAGTTGATTGGCGCGGTCTCGCATCAGCTTCATGAACTGGACCTTCCCCAGGACCATGAGCATGTGGTGCCCCACGCCGCGCAAGGTCGTGTCCAGCTCGAACCAGAGATGGTGGCTGCCCTCCAGCAACTCGCCGTGCGGCGCATTGTCGATGCAGAACTGCGTCGCTTCGTCCAGACTCCAGTCGCCGCTGTGCATGTAGATGTCGGAGAGTGCGCGCACGGTGCGGAAAGCCGCCTGTTCATAGGTGACTTCCCTGCCGTGGGGATTGCGTCCGTCGAGGTATCCCGCATGCATCAGCAGTTCCTCGAGAGCGAACGCCAGCCCCTCGTCGCGAGCCGTCGAGATCTTGTACGGCCGCTCTCCGCCGCGTAGCGGACGATGGTCCCGCTCCGCCCTGAGCATGTCGAAATGATGGCCGACCAGTTCATGGGTGTTCTCCATCACCGCTTCCCGGTGGGAGAAGTTGAAGAAGTAGTCGTGCGTCTCGGGCCAGGGATCCTCCAGGGCATACCCTTTGCCGTAGAGCCGTGAGTCGAAGTAGTCATCCGGCACGAGGAAATCGTGCACAGTGAAGATCTCCTCGTCACGCAGGAAGCTCATCACGTGATCGACGGCTTCTTCGATGCCTTCCCTGTACTCGACCTGTGACCCGACCGGCACGAGCGGTGGAACATCGCGATTCCGGTGCTCCTCCAGTCGCCTAAAGGTGATCACGCGATTGTCTTCCAGTTCGACGATCGTCCGAATCTCCTCCCAGGTGTAGGGAAACAGATAGACGTTCCTGAGCAGCCAGTTGTAGTTCTCCTTGCCCACACCCGTGGTGCCCGTCATCCGATGTTCGTTGGACCGGATCCAGTCCTCGTAGTCGTCGATGGCCGTCAGTGCCGACTCGACGTCGGCCACGAGGTCCGGATGATGAGTCCCGAGGTCCTGCGCCAGCGATTCATAGGCTGACCTCGTGTCTCCAATGGAGAGAATCGCCAGGGTGGCCAGGTCGGCGGCGATCAGCGAGAAGTCCTCGAGATTCTCCTTCGCCTGCTGCACCACATCGGATACCGATCCGAGCCTGGATTGCAGAGCCGCGACCTCGTTCCCCTGCAGCGGTGGCTCGGCTCCCCAGGCGAACGTGGCGATCACGTCGTTGTAGAAGCCGGGATCCCGGGACCACGGGCTGAGAACCCGGTGCTGGAACTCGTAGCCGTTCGTCTCCGCTCGGACAAGCTGGTAGTCAACCTGTTGCGGGATCGGCCAGTTTGTGGGATCGATCGCCTCCAAGCGCTCCTGAAACGTCCTCAGCTCGCCGTACTTCTCCGCCATTGCCGCGGCGGAGAAGTCGGGCGTCGTGTCCAGGTCCGACAGGAACCAGCCGCTCTGCGAATAGGACTGGATGTTGCCGGAGCCGCCCTGCTGGAACGAACGGAACTCCTCGAAGAGTGCGACGAGATCCGCGTAGTCGGTGCTTGCGACGGCCTGAGTCGCGCCGGCTTCGGCCGAGTCGCTTCCCGGATCATTCGACAGCAATCGATACAGGACGAAGCCGGCGAGCAGAAGGGCCAGTACGACGACGAGGCTGCGGGTGTTGCGCACAGGACTACTCCGCCAGCAAGGACGCGCGGATGATCTCCTGGTCGTTGCGGTGCACGATGTGGCCGTTCGCGTAGGCGGGGTGGACCCACACAAGTTTACCGAGCTCCCGACGGACCTGCCGGCTTCGTGTGGTCGGTTCGATGAGCCTGGTGCGGTCGATCTCGTGGTAGCCGTCCCGGCTCAGGCGGGCGATCATCAGTTCGCCGCGGTCGTTGCTGATGAAGTAGCGATCGCCGTTCCTGACAAGGAAGGCGGTGGCGATGCGGGCGTCCTCGCTGGGCTCGAAGGTCGCCCAGACCTCCTTTCCGGACGCACGGTCGATCCCGCGCAACGCGCCCTGGCCGCCGATGCCGTAGATCATGTCGCCGTCGAAGGCGGGCGTCGAGTTGAAGGCGTGCAGGCCGTCGAGATCCCGCTTGCTGGTGCTCTTGCCCTTCCAGACGATCCTGGCTTGCGGTTTGCCGGCCGACGCGGCGGCGACTTCGATCAACGTCGAGCCGTGCGACGCGGACGACACGAGGAGCTGGTTTCCCTGCTGGATCGGGGTCGCGATCGTCTGGCCGTACTGCACCTCGTAGGGGAACTGCCAGAACACCTCGCCACCGTCCGGGTCGAGGCCGGCGATGCCCTTCGGGTGCCAGATGACGAGGTGGCGCCGCCCGCCGAGCGCGTAGATCACGGGCGGGTTGTAGCCCGGCTCGTTGCCGACTTCCATCGAGCGCCAGAGCTCCTCGCCGCTGTCACGGTCGAAAGCGACGACCATCGCATCCGGCTCCCCGCCGACCAGGGTGATGATCTGGCGGCCGTCCACGAGCGGAGCGCCGACGAAACCCCAGGGCTGCACCGGCGCGCCGTAGTCCGCCACCAGGTCATGGCGCCACAGGACGCGGCCGTCCTCCACGGCCAGAGCCGCCAGGTAGCCGGCCGAACCGAGCACGTAGACGCGGTCGCCGTCGACGGTCGGGGTGGCGCGCGGGCCGTTCGAGTACGCGGGCTGCAAACCGGCGAGATCCGTCTCCCAGGAGTGGTCCCAGAGTTGCTCGCCGGTTGTCTCCTCGAGCACGAGGATGCGCTCCCGGCCGCGATTGCCAGGCAGCCGCTCGAAGTCGGTCGCGAACACGCGGCCGTCCGCAACAGCGGGGCCGCCGTAGCCCGGGCCGATCGGCGCCCGCCAGACGAAGCGGAGCCCGTCCTCGGGGAACCTGTCGAGGATGCCATCCTCGTGCCAGACGCCCCGGCGCTCGTCGCCGCGCCACTGCGGCCAGTCGTCGGCGCGTGCGATCGGCGCGGCGAGCGTGAGCGCCGTGAGGAGGGCTGCCGTTCTCACGGGACGAAGCATAGCCGCGTCGGGTGACCGGACCGGCGCTTCGTGCCGAAAGCCAGCCAGAAGGCCGCCGCCGCCAGTACCTGTCACCGATGCGGCAAGTGCGGTAGTTTGTCCGCCGCCATGCGCCGCTCGCTTCTATCCTTGCCGTTGCTCGCCGCCTTGCTGCTGCCCACGGCCTGCAACACGACGCCGCACGTCAGCGCCGACCTGGTCTACCGCCACAGCCTGGACTTTCCGCCCACGCGGCTTCGTCCGGGCTGGAACCGGGTGTGGGTAGGCCGCGAACTGGAGCGCGTGGACCGTCTGATTCACCGGGTCCAGGTGATCCCCGAGTTCGCCGGCGACCTGATGAACATGACCGGCCGCGAGCGGGAGCGAATGACGGCCCAGATCGCCTGCCCGCCCGCCGACCATTCCGTGTGGGACGAGTTGACGCGCGGCCAGGACATCGAGATCGACCTGGAGACCGCGGAACGCGGTCACTTCACGACCGTCTCGTGCCGCAAGGCGTTGAACTAGCAGAGCACCGCCGGCCTACTCGGCGCCGGCATCGATCGGGCCGCGGCGTTTCTTCGTCTCGCCGCGGCGCCGTTTGTCCGCAAGCCGCTTCGCCCTGGCGCGTACGGAGGGTCGGGTTGGGCGGCGCGGCCGGGGCTCGGTGCGCGCCTCTTCGACCATGCCGGCCAGCCGGGACAGCGCCTCCGCGCGGTTGCGCGCCTGCGTGCGGTGCGTGTCGACGGACACGACGATTTCGCCGGCGACCGTGAGGCGCTTGCCGGCCACGGTCTCCAGGCGAACGCGCAACGGGCCTTCGATGCCGGCCGCGTCGAGGTCGAGGCGGCACTGCACGGCCGTCGCTACCTTGTTCACGTTCTGCCCTCCCGGGCCGGAGGCGCGGACGAACTTGAAGGACAGTGCCGCTTCGGGGATTGCCAGACCGCCGATGTCGATCGTGGCCATACACCTATGGTGGCAGATCAGTCCTCGGTGTACCGGATCTCCAGGCGCCGGATGATCAGGGCGGTCACCGCGAGCACGATGGCCGTAAAGGCCAGCAGACCCAGGACCGAGACCGCGACAGGGGGCGGTTCGACGACCACGGCGAACGGGCCGTCCGAAAGGGGTACCGGGAGCAGACCCTTCAGGTAGTGGATCACGCTGAGCTTCTTGAGCGCCGGCGGCAACAGGAAGTGCAGCATCTCCCAGACGTACAGGACGCCGGCAGGAATGATCGGGTTCCTGAACAGCATGCCGATCAGCATGAACAGCGAGCCGTAGCCGATGCACGCCAGCAGGGTCACACCGAGGTAGGCGACGAGATGTGCGCCGCCGGGACCGGCCGTGAGGTCCTCGATCGCCCCGGAGACGCCCACCGGCAGGTAGATCAGGGCGTAGCTGAAAACGGTGCTGAGCATGAACAGGAGCGCCACCGCCGCCACCGCGGCGACGTACTTGGCCGTCACGACGAGTTCCCGGCGAAGGGGCACGAGCAGCAGGTAGTGCAGGCTGCGCTCGAGGATCTCGCCCCGGAACAGGTTGAAGAACACGTACAGGCAGCCGAAGAACAGGATCGCGCCGAGGAAGACCGTCTCGAAGATCGTCTCGTACACCACCCGGTTGCCGAACCGTTCCAGCACCGTCTGGCCGCCGATCCGTACGGAGCCCACGAACAGGACGATGACCACCGGAACCGACGCCGCCAGGCCCAGGATCACCGCCCGGCGCGTCATCAGCAACCGGCGCAGTTCGAGCCGCACCAGCCCGCCGACCTGCCGGCCGAGCAGCGCCCAGTCGACGCCTCCGGAAGCGGCGGCCCGGGGGACCACGGTCACGACGGCTCCTCCTCTTCGACCATGAGGTAGCGGTACACGGCCTGCAGGTCGCTGTCGGCCGGCCCCACGGCTTCGACCTCCACACCGCCCTCGGCCACAAGCTCGCCGACCAGCCGCAGGAAGCGGTCCGCGTCGCGGGTGCGCAGGTGCAGGCCGCCGCCGTCGTCGTGAAGCTGGACCTCGGTGACGTGGTCGAGCTCGAAGGCGCGGCCGGCGAGCCACTGCGGACGGTCGCAGCGCACGAACACCTGCATCGGCTGTTCGCGAGCCTCCGCGACTTCCTCCCGCATTCCCGGGACCTCGCCCTCCGCCACGATGTACCCGTTCGAGATCAGGATGACGCGGTCCGAGAGCAGATCGACCTCGTGGAGGATGTGGCTCGAGATGAGCACGTGCTGGCCTTCGCGGGCCAGTTGGCGGAACAGTTCGATCGTCTCGGAGCGCACCATCGGGTCGAGACCGTTGAGCGGCTCGTCGAGCACCATGACCCGCGGACGGTGGGCGATCGCCTGCGCCAGCTTGATCCGCTGACGCATGCCTTTGCTGTAGCCAGCGACCCGCCGGTGGGCCGCGTCGATCAGACCCACCCGCTCCAGGGCCTGCGCGGTGAGCCGCTCGGCTTCGCTCCGCTCCAGGCCGTGCAGCAACAGGTAGGAGAAGACGAACTGCCACCCGGTCACCCCCCGCGGGAAGGAGTCGTACTGGGTGCAATAGCCGAAGTTCCGGAACAGGTCCTGCGGCCGGGAGGCCGAAACGCCGAGGACGCGGATCTCGCCCCGCGTCGGCCGCAGCAGGCCCGCGAGCAGGTTCATCAGGGTGCTCTTGCCCGATCCGTTCGGTCCGACGAGGCTGGTGATCCCGGGCTCGATCACGAGATCCACGCGGTTCACGCCCAGCACGTCGCCGTAGAACTTCGAGACGTCGCGGATCACGATGTTGCGGTCGTCGCTCACTTGACGACCTCGAAGGCGCGCACGCGCCGGTACAGCAGGGCCGCCGACAACGAGGCCAGCGCGGCCGCCGCCAGCCAGGCGGCCGCTTCCGGCATCTGCACGCTCCCTTCCGTGCCGAAGACGGAGGCGGAGAGCGCGTCCGTCACGTCGAAGGCGACGACCAGGCTGCCGAGCCAGGAGTCGTAGAACTCCTTGTAGAACGAGCCGAAGGCCGTGCCCGTGAGGATCGCGCCCATGAACACGATCCGCGCCCAGGGCTTCCACTTCACCCAGGCCGCGATCGCCAGCATCGGCAAGGACATGCAGAGCATCCAGACCGTCGACACGACGACCAGGGACGGCGCGACTCGCCAGTGCTCCGCCAGCCACTCCCGGCCGCCAAGCGCGGCCTGGATCACGAACAGGAGCAGCCCCGGCGCCCAGGTGATCGCCGACACCAGAACGCCGAGCACGACGAGCTTGCCGAGCACGTAGTCGGTCCGCGTCAGCGGCCGCGAGAGGTAGAGCGGCATCGCCTGGTTGCGGAGGTCCGCCGACACGAGCGACGGCCCGACCACCAGAACGATGATGAAGCCGAGGTACAACTGGGCGCGCAGGAACAGACTCTGGAAGAACCAGGTGTTGACCTGGACGAAGTCGAGCAGGTCGGCCGCGCTGATGTTGATGAGGGCCAGCGCCTCCGCGTTGTAACGCAGATACATGGCGACCAGCAGAACGAGCGGCCAGGCGAAGCAGAAGGCGAAGAAGGCGAGGAACAACCGCGACGCGAAGACGTCGCGCAGGCCGTACCGGCTGATGACGAGGAACCGGCTCCGCGCCGGCATCAGCGGCCCGTCGTAGCCCCTGTAGCCGTGGTCATAGACGGCCATCATCGCCCTCCATCGCCTTGAGGAAGATGTCCTCCAGCGAGGTGCGCTTGTAGTCCAGACGGCGAATCGTCACGTCCTGCTCGATCGCCGAGGCGTAGATGTGGCGCACACCGATGCCAGGCGGCAGAACGGCCTTGATCCGGCGCCGGTTGACCACCGCGACTTCGCAGCCGAGCCCCTCGATCGCGCCGCGGAAGGCGCTGCCTGCACCCTCCCGCTCCGCGGCCAGGTCCAGTTCGAGGAAACGCCGGTTGGCGCGGCGTTCCTCGGCGAGGTTGCAGTAGGTGGCGATCCTGCCTCGGTTCAGGACCAGCACTTCCTCGCAGCACTCCTCCACGTCGCGCAGCAGGTGGGACGAGACGACGATCCGCGCCTTGCCCGAATCCCGGATCTCCCGGATCAGCCGCAGCATCCGGAGGCGCGCCGGCGGGTCGAGACCGTTCGTCGGTTCATCCAGGAACAGAAGGCTCGGCCCATGGGCGATCGCCTGCGCCAGCTTGAGCAACTGCTTCATCCCCAGCGAATAGGTCTCCACGTTGCGGTAGCGCGCCTCGCCCAGACCGACGTAGAAGAAAACCTCGTGCGCGCGTTCCAGCGCGGCCTCCGGCGGCAGCCCGGAAAGCTCCGCCATGAGCCGTACGAAGCGGACGCCGGAGATGCCGGCGATGAAGGCGTCGCGCTCCGGCATGTAGCCGACCCGGCGCCGGAGTTCCCGGCCCTGGGCGGCGATGTCCATGCCGAACAGGCGGGCCGTGCCGGCGGTCGGTTTGTAGAAGCCGAGCAGAGTGTTCAGCAGCGTCGTCTTGCCGGCGCCGTTCGGCCCCAGAAGACCGATCGCCCGGCCCGAGAAAGCGCCGCGCAGGTCGTTCAGGACCTCGTGCCGGCCGAAGCGGACGCTCAGGCCATCGAGGTCGATTACGGGCGGCGCACTCCCCGTCAAGCGGCGGGCCTCAGAACGCTCTCCGTCGGCGCCGGCCGGCTCTCGGCGACCTGATCGTCCACTCCGGCCGCCGGTTCCGCCTCCGGTTCCGCATCGGCCCCGTCGTCGATGGACTCCAGGCCCTGCAGGAGATTGGGGAGTCCGAGCAGCGGACCCAGGCCGGTGAAGGCCAGCAGGCTCGGACCGCTGGAGGTCACGACGATCTCGCTGCGGCCCGCGTACACCGTGTAGAGCGCCGCCCCCTGACTGCTGAGCTGCTCCTCGATCGCCCGAACCACGGCCTGCTGATCGTCGCCAGCGACATCGGTCGGCAGCAGGTCGAACAGTTCGCTCGCCGTCTCGGCAAGCCGGTTGTAGACCATCGCCGAGAAGTCCGCGTAGCCGTTCTCGGGCAGCAGATCGAGGAACTGCTGACTCGAGGTCAGCGACGCGCTACTGCCCCGGAACCGGATCGCCGTGTCGATCGTTGCCATGTTGGAGGCGCTCACCATGTACCCGTCAAAGTACGTGTAGAAGATCTCGGGAGTTTCGAGCAGGCGCAACAGGGCCGCGCCGTCCTCGTCGCCTTCGACCGCTCCGTCGGCCTCCTCGTCGCCCTCGTCCATCTCGAGGGCAAGGCGGTAGACGGTTCGACCGCCCGACTCCCGCTCGTCGAGAACGAGGCGCCCGGTCCCAGCCTGCCCCGCCCCGTCGCGGTCCAGATTCCCCAGAACCTCCGTCGCCTTCTCCACCAGCATCTCGATCGAACCCTGCAGCGCATCCGCATCGTAGACCGACGCAACCGCCTTCCAGGCCGGGGACGGCAGGACCGGGCCGTCGATGCCGACCGCGTACTCGCCGCCCACGTGCTGGAGCAGGTCGTCGCGCAGCGACAGCCCGAGCTCGGCTTCGACTTCCGCCATCGGCTCGTCCGTGTCGATGCCGTGTTCGCTCAGGAAGCCGGTCAACTGGTCGTAGATCGTGAGCGGCGCCTCGATCACGCCGGCGGAAACGAACGAAGCATCGGGCGAGAAGAACTCGAGCGCCCCGTTCGCGCCCGGTTCAGCCAGCCAGGACACGATTCCCGAACGCTCGCCGTCGAAACTCAGCGCGGCCGTGACGTTGGCCCGGTCGCCATCCTGGGTGCGGGCGACGACGAGATCCTGGACCTTGTCGAGCCCCGTGAAGGCGAAGACCGCGACTTCCTCCACGTCTTCGTCCTCTTCGTCCTCGTCGCCCTCCTCGTCCTCTTCGTTTTCCGCCGCGTCGCGGATACTGGAGATGACCCCGGCGAGATCGACCGCGGCCAGCAGCTCCGCGCCCTCGGCGTAGCGCTGCGCCAGCCGGCCGTGCAGGCGCGAACCGACGAAGGGGTTGGCGGCGCCATTCCGGTTCGCGGCCACTGTCCGCAGGGCGGTCAGCGAAGTCGAAGCCGCCGCGATGTCCTCCGCGATCCACAGCAGCAACCCCTCTTCCTGCCCGCTGGCCGCGTCGAGATCGTCGACGATGTGCACCGGCGTTTCGTCGGTTGCCGCCGCAAGCTCCGCCAGATGACCCTCGATTGCCTCGCGCAGGGCGGCGGAGTCGGTCACTTCGGTGACCGCCAGCGGGGCCATGTCCTCTTCGACAAGGTCACCGGCAACCGCGACCACCGTCTCGTCGCCCATCGCCTCCCCGAGGCCGCGCAGAGCCCCGACCACCTCTTCGATCGTGCCCGCCTCTTCGGAGTCCTCGAACTGCTCCCACCACTCGGCGAGCAGTTCGCTCGACTCGATCCGCGAGCGCACCAGCTCGAACAGGTCCCCCAGCGTCGCCGGGGCGTTCGGCATCGCCAGGTAGACCGCCGTATCGCTCGGCATCAGGTCGAGCAGCCGGGTCGAGTGTCGCACCGGCGCCGCCTCCATCAACTGGTTCAGTTCGCTGCGCAGCGACTTGAACTCTTCGAGCAGCGCCAGATAGCGATCCGCATCCTGGCTCCAGCCGACCTCCTCCTGCAGCGTCATCGCGATCAGGGTCGGGCGGCTCCGCAGTTGGTCGCCGGCCAGCAGGCTGTGCCGCTGGCGGCCCTTCTCGACCTCGACCTCGCCCTCGATCACCGAGACCCGCGAACCCTTCACTCCGTGTGTGACCGCGAAGATCGTGCCCTTGACCGACACGAGCATTTCCTCGGTCGACACGACCAGCGACCGGTTCTCCTGCTCCGCCGCCTGGACGATCACGCTGCCCCGGTCGACCCGGATGCGATCGCCGCGACGGCGGGCATCCACGCGGAAGGTGGTGAGACCCGCGGCCTCGATCCTCGATCCGTCCGCGAGCTCGAACACGCCGCGGCTGCCGGCGCCGGTGCGAATCCGGGCGCCGCCGTCGATCGCGTCGCCCGGGGCGAGCGGCACGAGCTCCGAGCCCGCGCCTGCACCGGCGACGAACATCCGACCGTCGACGCTCTGGACCTGAACGATCCCGTCCTGGGGCGGCTGCAGCACGCGCTGCGACGTCCAGACGCCTGCGGCGGCAACCGCTACGACCGCCGCCGCGGCCGCGTAGTAGCGGCCCACCCGCGCCGGCGCCGCCGGTCCGGACCAGTCCGAGACGCTGCGGCCCGCACGCACCGCCTGCAGGTGCTTGCGGCAGGGAATGCACTCGCGACTGTGGTCCTCGACCAGGAGACGCTGGGCCTCGGGCAGGGTGCCCGCGACCAGGGCCGGCATCCGCGCCTGGTAGTCGGCGCAGGACGTCAGGGTCTGCGATGCGGCGCCGGAATCGCCCGGCTCCGCGGCGGTCCCGGCGTCCGTCATCGCGGCGACGATGGCGCCGCGCACCCGTCCGGCCGCGGCTGCCGCGGCATCGGCCGGCGGCTGCTCCGCGGCGATCGCCCCGGCGGTTTCGATCAGGATCCGATTCTCAAGGTTGCGATTGCTCATGTGTTGCTCCCCTCGTCCGCCAGCGCCGCTCGCAGACGTTTACGCAGGCGGTGCAGTGTCACCGCCACGGTCATGCGCGAAGTACCCATCATCGGGCCGATCTCGGAGTTCCGGTAGCCCTCGAAGTAGCGGAGGACGAACATCTCCGCGGCCCGCGGATTGACCTTCGCCAACTCCCGCCGCAGCCGCTCGCGCAGTTCGAGGCCCGCAAAGCGGCGACCGGGATCACTCGCGCCGTCGACGGCCGGTTTGACTTCCTCGATCAACTGCTGGTCGAGCGCCACCAGGCGGGAGCGCTTGCGGGAGCGGATCAGGTCGAGCGACGCGTTGATCGCCGCCCGCCGCAGGTAGCCGCCGGCTCTAGCCGCGTCAAGCGCCGCGGGAGGCCGCTTCAGGAGCCGCAGGAAGATGGTCTGCAGCACGTCCTCCGCGTCGTTCGCGTTGCCGGTGACGCGGTAGGCGGTGCCGAAGATGAGTTTGTGATGCTCTTCGAACAGATCCCGCAGCCCCGCCCCTGTCGCGTCCAGCCTCTCGCTAGACGCTGCGGGAGGCGCTGCGGGAGGCTCCTTGCTCATCGAAACGGTTGCAATCGTCAAACAGCGTCTCCTTGGCTCCGGATTCACCGGCCTGGTACCCGGGGCGCCGGTGGGTTCAGTGGTGAAGACGCCGCAAAGGCCGATTGTTTAGCAGAGAGTCGCCGCGCTACCTTTCCGCCGACCGCACCACCGTCGCCAGCAGCACGGTCGCCAGCGCCACGATCCCGCCGCCGAGCCACGTGAGCAGGTGCGGCTGCTCGCCGTGGAACCACATCGCCCAGAACGGGGTGAGGGCCGGCTCCAGGAGCAGGAGGAGGGCGAGAATCGGGGCCTGCAGGACCCGCGCGGCACGGGTCACGAGGACGTAGGCGAAGGCGACCTGGAACAGCCCGAGATACGCAACGACCAGGAGGTCGCCTGGATCGATCGACCGGAGCGGCGCCATCACGGGAAGGCACGCGAGGCAGACGATCACATTGCCGCAGGCCGCGGCCGCGATTCCGGGCGGGCGTGTCGCGTCGCCGACCACGGCGGGGGACGCGCCGGGCGTACCGGCCGTTTGCCCCGTGGCCAGCGGACGGCCCGCGGCGCGCAGACCGATCAGGGTGAGGCCGTAGGCCAGGCCGCAAAAGGTCGCAAGCACGTTTCCGGTCCGGGGATCGGGCGCCGTCGTGGCCGCATCGGCGCCGCCGAAGAAGGCCAGCACCAGGCCGGCGCCGAAGAGCGGCACGAACAGGAGCTGCCTGTTTCCGGGGCGCTCCCGCAACAGGAGAGGCGCCAGCAGCAACACGAACAGCGGCGCCGTGGACTGGAGGAAGATCGTCTCGGCGGCCGTTGTCCGCTTGTTCGCGTGGACGAAAAGCACCAGGGTCATGCAGTAGCAAAGGCCGGTACCCAGGGTCAGGAGCAGGGCCCGGCGACGGGCCGCCTGGCGCCACCAGGCGGACGCGGAGGCGGCCTCGGGCCGCCGCGGACCGCCGGCCCATCGCCGCGCAGCCGGAATCGCCACCAGGAGCACCGCCGCCGCGATGACGGACCGCATCCCCGCCACCTGCCAGGCATCGAGTTCCGTCGCCTTGACCGCGGCGCCACCGGTCGAGAACAGGATTCCCGCGACCACGGCCTGGAGGGCGGCGGCGGAACGGGATGTCATCTGGGGCGGCTCGGCGACAAGCCTGTATCGTAGTCGGCGTGAACGAAGGAGCGCGATGAACGAACCGTCCCGCCGCTCTCGTTTCCTGCCCCGCACGCGCGACGGGCGCATCGCCGCCGGCGCCTTCCTGGCGGTCTTCCTGCTCGCCATGCCGCCGGTCACCCATACGGTGCTCAACCGGGTCGAGCCGTCCCTGTTCGGCATGCCCTTCCTCTACCTCGCCCTGTTCGCCGTCTACGTCTCGCTGATCGGCGTCCTGGTCTGGGCCTACCGCCGCGGCGTATGAGGCCCTCTCCGTTCGGCACCCGGCGACGCCGCTGCCCTTGATGGAAACCTGGGTCGTCGCGACCACGCTGATCAGCGTCTACCTGCTGATCACCCTGGGAGTCGCCGTCGTCGCCAACCGGCACCTCACGGTCGACATGGAGGACTTCCTCCTGTGCGGCCGGCGGACCGGATTCATCGTCCTCTACCTGACCGTGGTGGCGACGTTCCACTCCGCGTTCGCCTTCCTCGGTTCGGGGGGCTTCTTCTTCACGCACGGCGTCGGGTTCTGGGCGGCCGGCGCCTGGACGCTCCTGGTCGGCGCCTGCACCTACGTGATCGGCTCCCGCATCTGGGCGCTTGGCAAGGCCTTCGGCTACATAACGCCAGCGGACATGCTGGCCGACTTCTACGAGTCCGAGGCGGTGCGCGTGGCGGTCGCCGTCGTCTCCGTGCTCTTCACGATCCTCTATATCCAGGTCCAGGCGCTCGCCCTCGGCTACATCATGGACGTGGCGACGGACGGGCGTGTCCCCTTCGAGCTCGGCATGCTGATCATGCTCACGGTCGCCGTGGTCCATCTGATGATCGGCGGCCTGCGCGCGGTCTACTGGACCGACGTGTTCCAGGGCGCCTGGATGTACATCGCGATCTGGGCGGGAGCGCTGGTTCTGTCCTTCGAACTCTTCGGCGGCCCGCTCGAGCTCTGGCAGCGAGTCGCCGCGGAGCGGCCCGAGATGCTCACCCTGCCCGGACCCGAAGGGTTCTTCACACCCGGCATGTGGATCGGCATGGTGGTCACCCTGTCGTTCGGCATCGTCTTCCAGCCCCACATGATTATCCGCTTCTACACCGCGGTGGACGGCAAGACGCTCAAGCTGCTCGGCGCGACGACGCCGATCTACCTCATGACGCTCTACATTCCGGCGGCGCTCGTCGGCCTGGGCGGCGCCGTCGTCCTGCCGGAGCTCGCACAGGCGGACCGCATCTTCCCCGAACTCCTGTTCCAGTACGCGCCCGCGTGGCTGACCGGCATCATCCTGGCCGGGGCCGCCGCGGCCGCGATGTCCACGCTCGACTCGATCCTGCACGCGAACATGACGGTCCTCACCCGGGACGTGTACCAGAGGTACGTGGCGCGGGACCGCAGTCAGGCCCACTACGTGCTGATCGGCCGGCTCATCGTCGTCGCCCTCTTGGCCGTCGCGTTCGCCCTGTCGATCACGGAGAGCGATCTGCTCGTGGCGATCGTCACCCTCTCCGGCGCCGGCGCGCTGCAGCTCATGCCGGCGATCGTCGGCGTCTGCTTCCCCGGCGGCCGTTCGCTCAGCCGCGCCGGCGTGCTCGCCGGGCTGGGGGCAGGGCTGATCACACTCGCGCTGACTCTGGGCCTCGACCTCGGCGTAGACCTGCCGTGGGGCGCGCACCCGTTCGGCATGCACGGCGGGCTCTGGGGACTCGCGGCGAACTCGCTCCTGGCCGTGGTCGTATCGGTTGTCACCCCCGGTCCTTCGCGGCGCACCGTGGCCCGGGTCCACGGCGAAGTCGAACGGTTCGTCCACGGCGGCGCGGCGTGACCCTGCAACGAGCTACTGGGACCGGCCTCTAGCCGCAGCCTGACGTCACCGACCGTTACCCTCCATCCGGACTCGAAGGACCCCTCCCATGCCCGTGCCCGTCCCGTCTCTGAAACAGGCTGAGCTGCCGAAGCGCAGGACACCGATTCTGAAGATGATGGGCCCGGGCATCGTCATGGCCGGCATCGCGATCGGCTCGGGCGAGCTGATCATGTGGCCGTGGATCACATCGATTGTTGGAGCGCAACTCATCTGGGCGGCGGCGATCGGGATCTTCCTCCAACTCTGGATCAACGTCGAGGTCGGACGCTGGACCGTGGTCACCGGCGAAAGCCCCCTGATCGGAATGGTCCGGGTCGTCAAGCTCATCGTCTACCTGTGGGTCTTTCTCGTGGTCGTCGGGAAGTTCCTTCCGGGTTGGGCTCGCGAAACCGGCGTTTCCCTTCGGAGCCTGATCTTCGGCGTCGAGAACACGCGTCTTCCCGAGTGGCTTTGGGCGGAGTGGGTGTGGACCGCGATCGTCTTCGCCGTGATCGCGGCCATCCTCTTCGGACCCAAGGTCATCTATACCGCGGTCGAACGCTGCATCATGGGGCTGGTCGCCATCATCGTGGTGGGTCTGATCTACGTCGTCTGGGAGATCGGATCAACGGATCTCTTCGGCGAGATGTGGCGCGGTCTACTGAACGTGGGGCGTTTCCCGGACTTTCCCGTAGAGATCCCGCCGGTGAACGGCGAAGCGCGTCCGCCATTCGCTTTCAGCCAGTTCTTCGGCGCGCTCGTCTTCGCCGGACTGGGCGGTCTCGGCAATCTCTACTACGCCTACTATCTGCGCGAAAAGAAGATCGGCATGGGCCAACGGATGCCGCCGCTCATGAGCCCGACCCACAAACACGAAGTAAAGGAGATAGACGCCGGCTACGTCTATCCCGAGTCGGAGGAGAATCGCCGACGCTTCCGTGACTGGATGAAGTATGTGTGGGTGGATCAGGTCTTCTGCTTCTGGATCCTCGGCAGCTTCACGATGTTCCTGTTCATCTTCGGCTCCCTAGCCGTCCTGCATCCCGAAGGTCTCGTTCCCAGCCGCGGAAGCCTCGTCTGGGATCTGGCCGGGATTCTGGAAGAAAGCATGGGAACCTCCGGGCACTACCTGTTCCTGTTCGTAGGCATGGCGGCTCTGTTCAGCTCCCAGTTGGGAGGCGTGGACGGCGGGAGCCGGATCTTCGCGGACATGCTCCACACGAGCTTCAAGTTCGGGCGCCGGCTCTCCCTGGAGAAGTGGTATCTCGTCCTGGTGGGCGCGACGATCGTCGTCGGAACGGCCAGTGTCGCCTTCTTCGAGAGAAGAGGGACGGCCGGACTCGATTTCCTGTTCTATTCGGCGCTCATCGGCGGATTCGCCATGGCGGTCTACGTGCCGCTGCTCCTGTACATGAACCTGACGAAGCTGCCGAAGTCGGCGCGACCCGGCTGGATCAACATCGTCTTCGTGAGCATCGCCTCGGTGATGTACATCGCGTTCGCGGTATACACGATCGCGGAGAAGGTAGTGCGGATGGTGGCCGGATAGACCGGCAGTGAAGAGCCAGTCGCGCTACCTCAGTTCGTTGCGGCGGAGACCGCCGGGCCGGGCACAGTCGCGGGAGCGCGCAACAGGGACGTAGCGCCCGTCGTCTCGTCCCGGACGCCGACCGCGACCTGGTAGGCCCCCTCGAGGAGGTTCATCGTCACCTCGAAACGGTAGGCCCCGTCGACCGCGCCGACGTCGCTGGCGCCGCCCACGAGCAGTTCCTTCTGGCGCACCGGCGTGCGCACTCCACGCTCCGGCTCGACCGCCAGCATCCACAGCCGGAGCTGGCCCGTCTCGCCGCCGCGGAACGGAAGCGCCAGGATCGCCTCGACCGGCACTTCGACCCTGACCGGCAGCTCGTGGAGCTCGTCTCCGATCGGCCGGTCGTCGCCGAACTCGACCGTCGCTTCGAGCGGGTTCTCCGGACTGCCGAGGTAGGCGACCGACAGCAGACGCTCGGCGAGCCGTTCGTCGAGCGACTTGTCGCGATAGCTCCGCCGATACTCGATCCGCCGACCCTTCGCCGCGTGCCGAGCGAGCTCGACGCTCACCTGGCGGATCTCGCCCGGCCTCCGATCCGCTGCCATGACGCCGAGCGAGTATGAGACGGAGAGTTGCTGCCCGACATCTTCAAGCAGGATCGCCAGGTCGTTCGCGTTGACCAGCGCCTTGCCGCCGGTCTCGGAACCCAGGATGTGCAGCCCGCTCTGCCCGTTCATCGTCCGCAAACCAAGGTTGTCGAAGCTGGGCGCGAGCCGGGGGTTGTCCAACGAGACGCCGCCGGTGGCGGTACGGAGACCGGCAGCGTCCACGCCGTAGAAGGTGACGCGGTTCGCGTTCGCGTGGGCCGCCAGGCGGTTGAAGCGGCGGCTCTCGTCGTACTGCACGATCTCCGCCATCGTCTCGGCGGCCGCGCTCGGGCGGTCCCCGCAAAGCTGATTGCCGAGGTAGTCGAACACCGAGATGCCGGGCCGTTGCGGAAGGCCGTCCGTCACATAGACGACCGCCTTCCTGCCAGACACGCCCGAGAGGGTCGTGACCAGATCAGTCAGGCCATCGACCGCGATGGCCGTAGTCGTCGCCTGGTTGTCGGCGTACTGCCGCGCCAGGGACAGGAGTTCGCCCCAGTTGTCCTGGCAGGGCTTGCAATTCGGCGTCGACACACAGGCCTCGTGGCTGTCGATTAGGCTCCTGATGGCGAACCGCCAGGCGTTCTCGCCTGCCTGCGCCGCGCGGGCCGTTCCCTTGGGGCGTCCATCAGCGCCCTTGAGGATCGCGTCCAGGTCGGCCGTGGGCGGCACGAGGACTTCGAGACGGTTCTCGAACCTGACGAGCAGAAAGTTCGCTTCCATCGCCCGCCAGGGCGAGACCGCAGCTTCGAGCTGCCTCAACAGTCGGGTCCGATGCGCGGGGTAGAGGTTCGCGTCGTCCAGATAGAAGACAACGGTGAGGGCCGGGTCGGCAACCGCGGCCCCGACCGGAACCCCACGTGCCTCTTGGTCCGCGCCGCCGCGGCGCGCGGCCGCATCGTCCCCGAACACCTTCTGTTCGTAGAAGTTCGCGATCTCGACCGACGCGCCGTCGACCCGGACCTCGAAGTCCTCGCGCCCCAAGCCGCCCACCGGGCGGCCCTTCCGGTCCGTCACGACGACGTCGACCTCGACTACGTTGACGTCCACCGCATCGACGAACATGTCCGTCGGCTGGGCGGCGATCGGCCCCGCCGCAAGGCAGATGCCGAGCAGCGGGGCCAGAACTGTTCCCACACGGACCTTCACAGCCGACGCCGGTCCTTCGCGACTCGCTGAGAACTCGACGAATCACAGGCCCCGGCACAGCCCGAGGTCTGGCACCAGATCAGATCATCGGTGCATGCCTCCACGCAGCTCCCCCAGTCTTTCGGCTTAGCGCAGCTCCGCCGACACTCCTGCCATTCCCTCATGCAGTCCAACTGGCACTCTGTGCACTCATCGAGGTCTCCCGAAGAGCGGCCTGCAAGGGTAGTCTTGCACAGCATCGCGTCGAGTTTGGTTGAGGGTTTCGCACGACCTCGGAGAGTTCCTGGCGGGCGAAGGACGCCTTGAACAAATGCCCGTTCTCCCACTGGGGCAGGAGTCCTCCTCGCCCACTTTCGGGCGGTTGGTTGATGTACTCAAAACGCTAGAGACTCAGAGCGAGAAAATCCGGCCACGAGCTAGCGGATCCCGGACAGATCCGGTCAAGACCAGCCAGATCCGGGCACCTCCCGCCCAGTTCCCGTCGAACGGGCCTGCCTGGGGTACCCCGGAAGATCGTCGGCGAGGCTTCGGGAGGGACGTCGCGGCAGCGGCTACTCGCGAACCCGGCTCTCGCCCCAGGGAACGATCTCGACCCTGGTGCAGGCGCTGTCCTTCGGGCAGTAGGTGTACGTACCGGACGCCAGATCCCTGACGATTCGCTGACCGTCGTCAATCCGCTACTCCTCGACCGAACGTCTTCTGTACTCCGAGGGACTGCACCCCGTCAGTTCGCGGAAGGCACGGCGAAACGTCCGCTCGCTGCGAAACCCGGCGGCTTCGCCTATCCGGTTCATCGGAGCGTTGCTCTCGCGTAACAACAGGCGCGCGTGCTCGACACGGCGATAGTTCAACCAAGCTGTGAAGGTCGTCCCCACATGCTCCCGGAAGAACCGGGAAAAGCCCGTCGGCGACATCGCCGCGACCCCGGCGACCGTCTCGACAGCGAGGTCGTTGGCAATCTGAGCGTCGACGTACCGCCGTACACGGTCGAGCCGCGCGAAACGGCTGAAAGGGTCGGCGGCCGGCCGCGCCGGGATGCCGTCTCCGGCCCAGTCCGCCGCCTTTCCGATTCCGGGTTGAGCGCGGGCCACGGTCTCAGACGCCGGCACGGGTTCCAGGTCCATCAACGCGAAGTCGTAGACCTCGATCTTGCGCGTGGGCACCACCTCCACGCGGCGGCGCCAGCCTGGCGCCCATTCCACGAAAGTGTGAAACTCGCCCTTCGCGCCGCAAGGGTCGACGCCTTCGGGCAGACCGGACACGAAGTCCGCGTCGAATCGGTGCCCGACGCGATCGGCCGGCATGCAACTAGTATCGACGGAGCAGATCCAGGCCGACAAACGGGCCTCCACCATGTCAGCCGAGTGGCCGCGGGTGTCCCGTTCCCAGAGCGGGAAGACCGTCTCGAGTTGCGAATCGGCAGTCACGAAGAGACGTCTTTCGCGACCTCGCAGGGACAACAGGTCGCCGAATGCGACGCGCTGGGCACCGACCCTCCGCAACTCGCCGAAGGCTCTGGCCAAAGCGGCGTTCCGCTCGGACGCAGAGCACGTCCAGTCCAGCGGCACGAACCGCAGCGGCAACTCAAGCGTCTCGGCCTGCCGTTGCAACAGAGTATGCCGGACACCATGCAGCAAAGCGCGGCCGTTCTTCTCGTTGACCAGCGCGATCAGGCCCCGCACATCACAGGACGGATCAGCCCGGAGTTCCCGGAGAGCCCACGCCGACTCCTTTCCGCCCGACCAGCAAAGCCAAGTTGGCTTGACCTCCCAAGGAAGCGACTGCCCGACCATAGATGCACGGAATCCTAGCGTTGCGCCACCTGCGCAGCGCTACGTTCCCCTGTAGGGCTACGGCGAGATGCTGGTTTCGGCCCAAGGCAACACGTCGCCGGCTCTGCACGCGCCCGGCGCCGAGCACCATTGCCAGGTTCCAGGCGCGAGGTCACGGATCACATACTCGTCGCCAGCCGTCTGCACTTGGCCATTGTCGTTGATGGCCGCCAGGACGAAAACCGGGATCGCCACTCCCGCGGGCGAAATGAGGACGGCTTGCCACGTATCGGGGACCCGCAACCTTCCACGGTCCGGCCGCATCTCGACCACCGCCGGCGCTCCGTCCTTCACATCGAAGCGCCAGCCGACCATGCCCAACCCGTCGGCTCGAACCACGACATCCACCGCAGTCGTTTCCGCCGTCAGCCTGTGAGTCGCTTTCCCCCAACCATCCGTGTCCCCGTTGCGTCCATAGAGGCCGGTACCTGGATCACGAACGAAAGTCTGTGCGCCGGACACCGGCAGCCCCCCAGAACGGACCACAACCGTGAGGCGCCGCTGGTGTTCAAGCACGAGGCGGAGTTCGTCGAGAGACTCGCGGTCCGATACCTGGAACCGGTCCTCACGCGACCGGTACTCACGCCCGCCCATCGAGGCCAGAGCATGGATGCGGTAGGTGCCCTCGAATAGACCACGAATCTCGAACCGACCCATGTCGTCCGTCGCGCGCCGCCAGTCCTGGGCCAGCAGCGCTTGCTCCTCGTCGGCAGCGGCGCGCGGCTCCGGACTCACCCAGACGGAGGCACCTTCCACCGGCTCAAAGGCGCCGGTCTCCGCGTTCCGCCAGGACACCCGACCAAGAACGCTTCCTGCAGGCAGATCGATCGAAACGTGCGCGGCGCCATCTGCGCCCGCCACGACGTCAACGACACCGGCGTCATCCACGTCGCTGCCATCGAAGCCATCCCAACCGTCAGTGTCCCACCCGCCTTCGCAGGGGTCGCAGGCCGGCAATGGCGTGACTTCAACAGGCCAAAACCCCTCGCGGGGAAGGAGTCCGCTGAAACGGCCCTTCTCTCCGCTACGGAGGGACACACGCTCGGCACCCCACAGACCGCCGAACCAGAGCATCACGTCTTCAAGCGGGTCGCCCCCTCGCTCAATGCGGCCCACGAGCTGCACGGCATCGAGCTCGAAGTAGTAGTGATCCTGACCGTGAAAGCGAAGGACCTCCCGCTGCCAGCGGTTGCCCCGCTCGTCGGCGATGTCGATTTCGTAGTCACCCGCAGGAAGGCCGCGCCAAACGAACGAGCCGTCAACACGCTGTGCGGCCGGCTCGTGCCCGCGGCCGCGGGATTCGACCTGACCCCCAACTCCCAACGACACCCTCCGTGCGACAGGTCTGAACCGATCAGACTCCATCCCCAAAGGCGCCCCGAAGGCGACCACAAGGACATTGGCAGCGGACGATGAAATCCGGCCGAGGTCGATCCAGTCGGACCGCGATTCCACGCGAACAGGCCAATTGTCGCCGTCCGAGCCAGCCAGGTGCAGTTCGTAGTCGCCCGGCGACAGTCCCTCAAAGACGAAGACCCCGCCGGAATCGGTCCAAGCGGCCCACGGGAAGGACCGTGCGCTCGGCTGCCGTATACCAACCAGTTGGCCCGGCTCACCGACCGAAGCAACATGGCCGGTTACCGTCGCACCTCGAACCGGCTCGATCAGACCCAGGTCCGTGTCCGCCGTGATCGTCACGTCGGACCGCAGCAGCGGCAAGAACGGGCCCATCCGCACGCGAAGATCGACTCGCTCGCCGCGAGCGAAAGGACAGGCGATCAACACCTCGCGCCGACTCCTCTTGCGGTCGACCTCGCACGGGCCGCGGTGTACGCCCCTGGTCAGCCCATCGCCAGCAGCATCGACGCGACCGGCGATCCACACTTCGCCGGCATCGAGCCCGTCGACCGCCCGGTCGACCCCATTGACGGCGAAGCGCACGACGCCCTGCGGCGCCAGAACCAGCGACACAGACGTTCGATCGGCAGCAACGTAGCGAGCAGGACCCCACCAGCCGGGGGCTCTTGCCCAAAGGAGCCAGCCCGCCGCTTGCGCCGGCAACTCCAGTGTAGAGGGCTCAGAAGCCTGCGAGACGGAGTAGGCAACTGCCGGCTCGCGGGTCGCCGGGTCAGCCACGAAGATGGTCGTTTCCGTCGGCAGCCCGCCACCGTGCTGGCCCCGAACGTCGATGACGACCTCAACCGGCTCGCCACCCTGGACGGTGGCCGCTATGGCCGACAGCGCCAGGAACAGGCCAACGCGGAGCCGGCAGCGCCCCGCAGCACCCCCAACTCGAGTAGCCGGCCGTGTTAGCGCACTCAAACCGCGCATCAGTAGTTCGGTGGCCATTCGTCGTCGCAGTCTTCGTCTTCTTCTTCCTCGTCGCATTCGTCGTCACCGCCGCTGCAACTCTCCAAGTCCTCGTCCCAGCCCTCGCACTCTTCCCTGATGTTCTGGCAAGGTCGCCGGGAATGCGGGTTCACCCTCTGACAGCGTTCGTAGCGCTCCCAACAAGCCTCAGCCATTCTCTCCCACATCTCGCAAACGGAGGGCGGCGGATCCCCCCAGGCTGCCCTCGTCACCGCTTCCAACTCGCGGTTCAGACTGTCCACCAAGGCGAGCATCGGCCAGCGCTCGCGGGAGTTGAGAACATGGTCGTAGACCGCTACCAGATCGATCTCTGAGTCGTCCATCAACTCGCGTAGGCGGCTTCTCGCCTCTCGCGGATCTGTCACGGTAGGCACTGCACACTGAGCAGCCTGGAGCATCGCAACAAAATCCCCATCATCCGCCGACTTGATGAGGTCAAACAGCCTGTTCCGCGCCTCCTGCGGATCCAACCACTGATGGGACGCGGACGCGTCAGTTTCACGTTCGTCCGAGGACTGGGCCACGAGCGAGGCGTGGGGAGCGACCATCGCCACAAGGATGGTCAGTAGAGCAAACGCTCGAATCGAGCGCTTCGGTCCGGGCCGCTGCAATCTGCGAAACCGTGGGACGGCCCCTGCCATGGTTGCGTTCGTCTTCGTCATGCAAGTACCTCCTTCATGGGTGTTCCAGGGGCTGCTGTCTCGACCACTCTAGGCAGGCCCAGGGGAGAATTCCGGCCACCATCTAGCGAACTTCGGACAAGTCCGCTCAAGACCGGCCAGACTCGGGCGCCTTCCTCCTCCACCCGGTCATCCGGCTCTCCGCGGTCGCGGACTACGGCAACTTTCCTCTGCGCGGCGCAGGCCGCCGAAGACGGGATCAGCGGCCCAGGGACGCGGTCAACTCGCCGACACGGCGTTCGAGGCTTGCCGCCAGGTCGGGCTCGGCCGCGTTCTCCTCGACCAAGCGCACCAGGGAGCTGCCGACGACAACGCCGTGGGCGACCTGGGCCACTTCCTCGACCTGCTCCGGAGTCGAGATGCCGAAGCCGACCGCGACCGGCAGGCGCACCCGACGGCGGACGCGCTTCACCTCCCGCGCCAGCGTCGGGATCAGGTCGTCGCGCTCGCCGGTGACGTCGGAACGGGCCGTGTAGTAGACGAAACCGTTCGACGCCGCGGCGGCGCGGTCGATGCGCTCCTTCGTGCTCGTGGCCGCGATCAGGTAGATCGAGTCGACGCCCCGTTCCTCGAGCGCCGGCTGGAGTTCGCGCAGGCCCTCGTCGGGCGGCAGGTCGACGCAGAGCACGCCGTCCACGCCGCTGTCGGCGGCCTGCGCGGCGAAGGTCTCGGCGCCGCGGGCGTGGACCGGGTTGTAGTACGTGAACAGGACGATCGGGACGCCCAGCTCCTCCCGGTGACGCTCGACGATCCGGAGCACCGCGCTGAGCGAGGAGCCGGCGGCGAGCGCGCGGTGCGAGGCGCGCTGGATCGTCGGCCCGTCGGCGATCGGATCGCTGAAGGCGACACCGAGTTCGATCACGTCGGCGCCGCCGGCGACGAGAGCGCGCAGCAGGTCGGGCGTGACTTCGAGGGACGGGTCGCCCGCGACCAGGAAGGGCACGAAGGCGGACCGGCGTTCCTTCGCGCAGGCCTTGAAGGCGGCGGCGATGGCGCCGTCGGAGGGGCGCTTGCGGCGGGGGCTCATTCGGCGTCTCCCTCTGAAGCGGCGTCGTACTCCAGGACGGACTCGACGTCCTTGTCGCCGCGGCCGGAGAGGTTGACCAGGATGACCTGGTCCGGCTTCATCTCAGGCGCCCGTCTCGTCACTTCGGCGATCGCGTGCGCCGATTCGAGCGCCGGCAGGATGCCTTCCGTGGCGGACAGGAGGTGGAACCCCTCGATCGCCTCCTGGTCGGTGGCCGACGTGAACTCGATCTGGCCCTGCTCGTGCAGAAACACGTGCTCGGGGCCGACCGCCGGATAGTCGAGCCCGGCCGACACGGAGTGCGTGCCGACGACCTGGCCCTCCTCGTCCTGGAGCACCAGCGTGCGGGCGCCGTGGAGAACGCCCAGCGTGCCGCCGGAAAAGCGCGCCGCGTGATCCCCCAGGTCCGGTCCCCGGCCACCGGCCTCGACGCCGACCAGCAACACGTCCGGCCGGTCGAGGAAAGCGGAGAACAGGCCCATCGCGTTGCTGCCGCCGCCGACGCAGGCGATCGCAACATCCGGATCCGCGGCGCCGGTCTGCCGCTTCAACTGGCGCCGGGCCTCGGCGCCGATCACGCTGTGGAATTGCCGCACCATCCGCGGGTAGGGCTCCGGCCCGGTCACCGTGCCGAGCACGTAGTGGGTGTCGGCGAAGCTCGCGACCCAGTCGCGGAACGCCTCGTTGATCGCGTCCTTGAGCGTCTGGCTGCCGGCATCGACGGCCGCCACTTCCGCGCCCAGGAGCTGCATGCGGTAGACGTTCAGGCGCTGGCGGCGCATGTCCTCCTCGCCCATGTAGACGACGCAGTCGAGCCCGAGGAGCGCGGCGGCGGTCGCGGTCGCGACCCCATGCTGGCCGGCGCCGGTCTCCGCGATGATCCGCGTCTTCCCCATCTCCTTCGCCAGCAGCACCTGGCCCAGGGCATTGTTGATCTTGTGCGCGCCGGTGTGGAGCAGGTCCTCGCGCTTGAGGTAGATGCGCCCGCCGCCGAGATGCGCGGTCAACCGCTCGGCGAAGTAGAGCGGTGTCGGGCGGCCAACGTAGTGCTCCAGCAGGTGCTTCAGCCGGCGCTGGAAGGCGCGCTTGCGCCTCAGCCGGTCGTAGGCGCGGCTCAGTTCCTCGAGCGGCGCCATCAGGGTCTCGGGTGCGTACCGCCCGCCGTAGACGCCATAGCGTCCGCCCTCGTCGGGTTCCATGGCCTTCGTGGAGAGGGGAGTGCGTACTCGGTCCTTGGACGTCATTGGCTCAGCTTCCTGTCGGTCGGTCAGCGGGCCCGGATGCCGGCCGGAAGGCCGGCGCACCTGTACCTTTCCGTGGTTGATTTTCGGTCACCGTCTCGTACCGATCCGCCGTAGTCGCCGGGGCTGCGGCAGCTGTGGGAAACCGGTCCACCGGTTTTCCAAGGTCCGGCGGGAAACGGCTTGCCGTTTTCCGCGGGGCCGGCAGCTTCCGCGGCCCGCGCCGCGGCGGACCCTCCCGCGACGGTGTCCGGAGCCTTGTGAAGTCGGCGGGCAGCCAGGAGCACCAACGGCGCACTGTGCCTCGAGCACCCAACTGGGATTTGTGCCCTGGCTGCCTGCACCGCGATGGACATCCAGTGGGGAGTATGCGCCATGAGCGCCAGTACAGGTACCGAACGGCATCGCGGTGAGCCGACAAGCCAACGCTAACGCACCAGGGAGGGGACGACATGACGACGACGTTTACCGCCGGCGTGGACTGGGGAAGCCGAAAACACCACGTCTGCCTGATGGATCACCGGGGCAAGGTCGTGAAACAACGAGCCTTCGACCATGGCGGCAGGGGGCTTGCCGCCATGAACGACTGGCTCCGCGACCGCGCACGGCGTCCGGCGCATCGGATCAGGGTCGCCATCGAAGTGCCGCACGGACCCGTGGTCGAAACCCTGATGGAATCGGGCTTCCCCGTCCACTCCATCAACCCCATGCAACTCGACCGCTTCCGCGACCGCTTCTCCGCCGCCGGCGCCAAGGACGACCGGCGAGACGCCAAGGCCCTGGCCTCGGCCCTGCGCACCGACCCGGACTGCCTCAGGCCGGTCCAGGAGCCCGATGACGACGTCATCGAAATGCGCGGCGCCGCCCGCGCCCGGAAGGAGCTCGTCGAAGACCGCAACGCGATCGCGAACCGCATCCGACAGCATCTCGTGGACTACTACCCGCAGTTTCTCGACGCGACCGACGGCGACGTGACGACGCCCTGGGCGATCGACCTGTACAAGCGACTGCCCACACCGGAAAAGGCCCGGCGCACAACCAAGTCCACCCTCGCCAAGCTGCTCAGGAAGCATCGCGTCCGCCGGATCGACGCCGACCAACTCGCCGACCGCCTGAAAGCACAGCCGATCAAGCGACGAAGCGCCAGTGTCGAATGCGCCAGAAACCGCATCCTGAGCCTGCTGCCGATCCTCGAGCAGTACAACGCGCAAATCGACAAGGCCAGGCGCCAGCTTGAGAAAACCCTCAAGCAGGCCAAGCAGAGCACGACCGACCACGCCGAACCCTCCGACGCCGCCATCCTCGACTCCATACCCGGAATCGGAAACCACGTGCTCGCCACCCTCCTGACCGAGGCCGAACAGGCACTGAGACAACGAGACCACGAAGCCCTCCGATGCCTCGCCGGTGTAGCCCCCGTCACCGTCAGGTCCGGCAACAGAAAGACCGTCCGACAGCGACGAGCCAGAAACCACAGACTCGCCGACGCCGTCTACCACTGGGCCAGAGTCGCCGTGCAGCGAGACAGCCAATGCCGAGACAAGTACGACCTCGCCCGAAACCGAGGCAAGACGCATGGACACGCCCTGCGCATCGTCGGAGATCGACTCCTCCGCATCGCTTGCGCCATGCTCCGCGACCGCACGCTCTTCCACGCACCGCAAGGCAAGGAGCGACACGACGAACACGCCGACGCCCCGCACGTCACGCGGGAACAGGCCCGACGTCAAACAGCTCGAAACGCGGTCACCGGATACCCCGAACCGGAAGCCCCGCATCAGCCCGCCGAACCCTCTGCCCAACTGCCCGGCGAACCCGACAACAACAAACCGCCAAACCACCTCAACCCAGCCACCGGCTCGCCTCACCGCTCGACGTGACTGCGGAAAACCGAACAACGCACAACACCGATCGCGAGCGATACACCCACTTGACAAATGGTGGGGAGTCCCAGTGATTTCATCGTGCTGCTCCCTCTGCGAGGTTGGCGAACAGTTGCTCCAGCTTGGCGCGGTCCTTGCGGCCGGGCGAGGACTCGACACCGGAACAGGTATCGACGGCGTAGGCGCCGGGGACCGCGGCCGCGACCTCGGCGACGTTGGCCGGGCCGATCCCGCCGGCGACGAACAGGCGGCGCGGCTCGCCCCCGCCGGCCGGCGTTCGGACGAGGTCGGCCGCCGCGGCGTAGTCCCAGCTCTCGCCGGAACCGCCGTACAGACGCTCGTGGGCGCGGTCGATCAGGACTGCCCAGCAGTCCTCGTCGGGAATCGGTTCAGCGGCCGCGGCGCCGCCGATGCGGCGGACGCGGATCGCGCGGTCCCTGAACCCGGCGACGAGTTCCGGGCTCTCGTCGCCGCTGAACTGGATGTAGTCGAGGCCGACCCTGCGGTCGATCGCCTCGAGTTCTTCGCGCGTGGGGTCGACGAAGATGCCGACGGTCCGCGCCCGGTTCCCGATACGGCGGCGGATGTGGGCCGCCTCGTCGACATCGATCCAGCGCGGGCTCGGACGGTAGAAGTTGAGGCCAATGAAGTCGGCGCCCAGGTCGACGGCGAGACGGGCGTCGGCGGGTGTCGTGACGCCGCAGATCTTGACCTTCACGAGATCGCCTCTTCACCCAGTAGCTCGGCCAGGGCGGCGGCCGGATCGCCGGAGAGCACGAGCCGTTCGCCGATGAGAAAGGCGTCGAAGCCGGCTTGCCGCAACCTCGCCACGTCGGCACCGGTGTGGATGCCCGACTCGGCGACCTTGAGGGCCGAAGACGGCAGGCGGCCGACGCGGTCGGCGCTGCGTTCCAGGTCGACGGCGAAGGTGCGCAGGTCGCGGTTGTTGATCCCGACGAGCCGCCACTCCGGGGCGCCGACGACCTCCCCGCCCTCGGCCGGCCGCAGCTTCTCGAAGTCCTCGTCGTCGTGGGTCTCGATCAGGGGCACGAGACCCAGGCCCTGGGCAAGAGCCGCCAACCGGCGCAACTCCGCCGCGTCGTAGAGCGCGGCGATCAGCAGCACCGCGCAGGCGCCCGCGTCCCGAGCCCACTCGAGCTGCACGTCGGAGACCACGAAGTCCTTCGCCACCGCCGGCAGGCCGGACGCGGCGACGCAGTCCGCAAGCAGTTCGTAGCTGCCGTGAAAGCTGTCCGGCTCGACCACGACGGACAGGCAGGCGGCGCCGGCCGCGGCGTAGGTCTCCGCCCGTACGACCGGATCGAACCGTCCCCTCAGGTCGCCGAGCTTGGGCGAGCCCATCTTGATCTCGGCTATCATCGCCCGGCCGCGGCGGGCCTCGATCGCCTCGAGGAAACGGCGGCCGGGCGAGTCCGCGGGCAGGCGCCGCGCCGAGGTTCCCGCGGAAACCGCGCCCGCACCGCAAGGCGACACGCGCCGGCGCCGCTGCTCGCAAATGCGCCGGAGGATGTCGGGGACCTCGGCCATGCCGCTAGCTCCCGCCCTTTCCTTCGTCCCAGCCCGCCCAACCGGCGAGTTGTTCGAGTTTCGCCGTCGCCGCCCCCGAACGCTGCGTCTCGAACGCGGCCGAAACGCCGGCGGCGAGCCCATCGGCCCGGCCGGCCACATGCAGCGCGGCGCCCGCGTTGAGGCAGGTGATGTCGGCCAGCGGCCCCCCGCCTCCGGCGAGCACGTCGCGCATCAGCTTCAAGTTCTGCTCGGGACCGCCACCGAGAAGATCTTCCGTCGCGGCCTCGGCAACCCCGAAGTCGCGCGGATGGACCTCGAACGTTCGCACCTCGCCGTCCCGCACCTCGGCGACCGCGGTCGCCCCGGTGGTCGTGATCTCGTCCAGACCGTCGCCGTGAACAACCATCGCGTGCTCGCTGCCGAGTTCGAGCAGCACCTGGGCGATCGGTTCAACGAGTTCGGCCGCGAAGACGCCGATCAACTGCCGTTTCGCACCCGCGGGATTCGTCAGCGGCCCCAGCACATTGAACAGCGTGCGCACGCCGAGTTCCTTGCGCACCGGCATGACCTGGGCCATCGCCGGGTGGAGCATCGGCGCGAACAGGAAGGCGATGCCGACCTCGTCGAGGCAACGGCCAAGCCCCTCCGTGTCGCCCGAGAGCGGCACGCCGAGCGCATCGAGCACGTCCGCCGAACCGGAGCGGCTCGAGACGGCCCGGTTGCCGTGCTTGGCCACCCGCGCCCCGCTGGCTGCCGCCACCAGCGCGGCCGCGGTCGAGATGTTGAACGTGCCCCGGCCGTCGCCGCCGGTGCCGCAGGTGTCGATCACGCCGAAACTCGTGTGCGGCACCCGCGCCGCGCGGGCCCGCATGGCCCGGGCGGCGCCGGCGATCTCGCCGACGGACTCGCCCTTGGCCGCCAGCGCGACCAGGAAGGCGCTCTTCCACACCTCGGAGAGTTCCCCGTCCATCAGCCGGCCGAACAGCTCCTCCACCGTCGCGGCCGGCAGATCCTCGCCGGCGATCGCCGTCCGCAGCAAGGCCGAAAGGTCGAGATCAGTCATTGTTCTCTCCACAGAGATCGAGGAAGTTCTGAAGTAGCTGCGGCCCGGTGCCCGTGAGCACCGATTCCGGATGGAACTGGACGCCCCAGTACGGCAGGCCAAGATGCCGCATGGCCATGAGCGTCCCGTCCTCACTCCAGGCAAGCGGTTCCAGGGACTCCGGCAGGCTCTCCTCCTCGACCGCCAGCGAGTGGTAGCGCGTGGCGACGAAGGGCGACGGCAGCCCGGACAGCAGGCCGATCCCCTGGTGCTCGACTTCGGAGGTCTTGCCGTGCATCAGCGTCTTCGCCCGGCTGACCGTGGCGCCGAACGCCGAACCGAGCGCCTGGTGGCCGAGACAGACGCCGAGCAGGGGCGTCTTCGGCCGAGCCCGCAGCAGGTCGATGCAGACGCCCGCGTCCTCGGGCCGGCCGGGACCCGGCGACAGGACGATCCCTTCGGCGCCGCGCGCGAGCAGGTCCGGCACGCTCTCGACGTCGTTGCGCACGACCTCGAGCTCCGCGCCCAGGCCGCCCAGCATCTGGACCAGGTTGTAGGTGAACGAGTCGTAGTTGTCGACGACGAGGATCATGCCCGGCCCTCCAGCTCGCGCGCCAGGGCCACCGCCCGCAGCAGCGCCGCCGCCTTGTCGCGGGTCTCCTGCGCCTCGCGCACCGGATCCGAGTCGGCGACGATGCCGCCCCCGGCGGTGATCGAGGCTTCCCCGTTGACGAGCGCCAGGGTGCGGATCGTGATGCAGGTGTCCATGTCGCCGCCGAACGAGAAGTAGCCCACCGAGCCGCCGTACATGCCGCGTGCCTCCGGCTCGAGCTCGTCGATGATCTCCACCGCGCGGATCTTCGGCGCCCCGGAGAGCGTGCCGGCCGGAAGGCATGCGAGAAGGGCGTCGAGGGCCGATCCGGCGCCGTTGCCGCCGCCCGCCGCCTGCTCCGCCTCGACCGAGCTGACGATGTGCATCACGTCGCTGTAGTGCTCGATCACCATGAACTCCTCGACCGAGACCGCGCCGGGAGACGCCACCCGGCCCAGATCGTTGCGGCCGAGATCGACCAGCATCACGTGCTCGGCGCGCTCCTTCGGATCGGCCATCAGTTCCTCGGCCAGGGCCCGGTCCTCGACGGGGTTCCCGCCGCGCGGCCGGGTGCCGGCGATCGGCCGCATCTCCAGCCGCCGACCCGTCCGGCGCACCAGCATCTCGGGCGAAGCGCCGATCAGCGACACCTCCGGCGCCTCGAGCAGCACCATGTAGGGCGACGGGTTGACCAGGCGCAACGCCCGGTAGACCGTCGTCAGCGGCACGTCGAGGTCGAGCGCCCAGCGGCGGGCGAGCACGACCTGGAAGATGTCGCCGGCGGCGATGTACTCCTTGGCCTTGTTGACGACGCCGAAGTACTCCTCGTCGCTCAGGGTGGGGTCGGCCGTTTCCGCCTTGAGTCCCCGGTCCTCGACCCGCGCCGACATCGCCTCACCCCGGCTCTCGAGTACGGACTGCAGCTCGTCGAGACGAGCCTCCGCGTCGGCGGCCGTGCTCTCACCCTCGATCTCGTTCGCGACCGCGAGGATCCGCTGGTGGGCATGATCGAAGACGAGCACTTCGTCGTAGCGCGCGAGGATCGCGACCGGCAGCCCGAACGGGTCCGGCGGCCGGCCGGCCGCATGGTCGACCAGGCACGGCTCGGCGAGCCGGATCGCGTCGAACCCGAAGGCGCCGATCCAGCCGCCGGCGAACGGCAGCGGCGGCGCGGGATCGCCGGCCACGCTGTCGAGCAGGCGCCGAAGCCGGACCAGGGGGTCGCCCGTCTCCACCTGTACGCCGCGGCCGTTCCGGCAGTCCTCGATCTCGAGCCGGTCGAGGTAGACCCGGCAGACCTGGGACGGACCGGCGCCGAGGAAGCTGTAGCGCGAAACGTGCTCGCCGCCGGTGACGCTCTCGAGGAGAAAGCGCCGGCCAGAGGCATCGCCGTCCGCGCGGGCCGCCAGCTTGCGGTAGACGCCGAGCGGCGTGGACGTGTCGGCCAGGAACTCACGCGTGTGGGCGATCGCGGCGGCGGGCCGGCTCATGACGGCGACTTCCCGGAGTCCTGGTGCCGGCGGCCCAGTTCGGCGGCCACGTCGGCCAGTTCGACGCCGGTTGCCTGCAGCAGGACGAGCAGGTGGTAGACGAGGTCGGCGGCTTCGGCCGCGAGGTCGCCACGACGCTCGGCGGACTTCGGTTCCGCGTCCGCGCGGACGCCGGCGATTACCGTCTCCCCCGCTTCCTCCGCGACCTTGCGGGCGATGCGGTCCACGCCCTGTTCGAGCAGCCGCGCGGTGTAGCTCTCCTCCGGCTGTGCTTCCGCCCGCTCGGCGAGCACGCGTCGCAGCCAGCCGAGTTCGAACTCGGCCGCGTTCGGCTCGAAGCAGCTCCGCGTGTAGAGATGGCAGGCCGGTCCGGCAGGCAGCGCCCGCACCAGCAGGGCGTCCCGGTCGCAGTCCTGGAGCACCTCGACGACCGCCTGCGTGTTGCCGGAAGTCGCGCCCTTGTGCCAGAGTTCCTGGCGGGACCGGCTGAAGAAGTGGGCCTGACCCGTCGAGAGGGTCAGCTCCACCGCCTCCCGGTTGGCGTAGGCGAGCATCAGCACCGCGCCGGAGAGCACGTCCTGGACGACGACGGGCAGCAGGCCCCGGTCGTCGTAGGTGAGCGCGGCCGGGTCAATCGTCGTTGTCTGGGTCACCTGCTTGCTCCTGTCTGAATCCGCATCGGATAGCGGTGGTCGAGGTACTCCTTGACCGCGCCCACCGAGTAGGTCTCCTGGTGAAAGATCGAGGCCGCGAGCACAGCCGCGGCGCCCGTTTCCAGCGCGTCGGCGAGGTGCTCCAGGGTGCCGGCGCCGCCCGAGGCGATGACCGGCACGGGCGACAGCGCGGACGCCCGGCGCAGCAGCTCCAGGTCGTAGCCCTCCTTCGTGCCGTCGCTGTCGATGCTGGTGAGCAGGATCTCTCCGGCGCCGCGCTCGATCCCCTGTTCGATCCACTCCAGCGCATCGAGTCCCGTCGGCGTGCGGCCGCCGTGAGTGACGACCTCCCAGCTCTGGTCGCCGGCGCCGGCCGCTTCGCGGCGCTTCGCATCGACGGAGAGCACGACGCACTGGCTTCCGAAGCGCTCGGCGAGGCGGGTGAGCAACTCCGGCTCGGCGACCGCCGCCGTGTTGATCCCCAGCTTGTCCGCGCCGGCGAGAAGCAGCTTGCGGCCGTCGTCCACGCTGCGCACGCCGCCGCCGACGCTGAGCGGAATGAACACCTGCTCGGCGGTCCGCCGCACCCAGTCGAGGTCCGTGTCGCGGCGCTCGGGCGCGGCGGTGATGTCGAGGAAGACGATCTCGTCGGCGCCCTCCTCGGCGTAGCGGGCCGCCGCTTCGGTCGGATCGCCATGGTCCGTGAGGTTCTTGAACTGGACGCCCTTGACCACCCGGCCGGCCGCCACGTCCAGGCAGGGGATGATGCGGCGGGTGAGGCCGGTCGGCTCGATCGTGGCTCTCATGAAGCGCTCCCGCAGGCGGCGATCGCCTCGTCCAGGCCAAGCGAACCGTCGTAGAGCGCCCGGCCGACGATCGCGGCTTCGATCTCCGGCCGCCGCGCGGCGGCTTCCAGATCCGCGGCCGAACGCACGCCGCCCGACAGGACGGCCGGCGCGCCGGCCAGATCGCCGATCCGGCAGGCGAGGTCGATGTTCGGGCCCTGCATCATCCCGTCGCGGGAGATGTCGGTGACCAGGACCGCGGCCACGGGCAGACCGGAGAGCTGTGCGCAGAGCGCGGCCGGCGAACGGTCGGCCGACTCGGTCCAGCCGGCGAGCCGGACCTCGCCGCCGTCCATGTCGAGCGCCGCCACCATCCGGCCCGGGTACCGGCGGCAGAGGTCGGCGAAGACGTCGAAGTCGCGCACGATGAGCGAGGTCACGACGGCCCGCTCGCAGCCGGCCGCGAACGCCCACTCGACCGCCTCGCGGTCGCGCAGGCCGCCGCCGAGCTGGATGCCGCCGCGGCCGTTCGGAGAATCCTGCGCCTGCCGCGCCAGCGCCCGGACGACGGCGCGCTGCGGCTGAGCCCCGAACGCCGCGTCCAGGTCGACGACGTGGATCCGGGCAACTCCCGCCTCGCGATAGCGGCGGAGCGCGGCCGACGGATCGGCATCGTAGACGGTGCGCCGCCGGTCGTCGCCGCGCTCGAGGCGCACGACCTGGCCGCCCCGCAGATCAATGGCCGGCAGCAGTTGCACTGTTTCCTCCATCGACCCCTGAGGCTCCTCCATCGGCCTCAGCGGCCAGGTCGCCGGCCCAGGCCAGGTAGTTGCTCAGCAGCCGCAGGCCCGCGGCGCCGCTCTTCTCGGGGTGGAACTGGGTGCCGGCGATCCGCCCGCGACCGGTGATCGCCGGGAAACTGCGGCCGTGCCGGCAGCGCCCGAGCACCCACTCCTCCGGCACGTCCTCTGGTGCGAAGGAGTGGACGAAGTAGTAGTGGTCGTCGTTCGTCGCGCCCGCCATCAGCGGGTGGTCCCTGACCGCGAAGACGCGGTTCCAGCCGATGTGCGGCAGGGGCACGCCGCCCGGCAGCTCGGTGACCCGCCCGGCGAGCAGGCTGAGGCCGTCCGTCGTCCCGAACTCTTCGCTGCTGTCGAACAGGAGCTGGTAACCGATGCAGATGCCGAGCAGGGTGGCGCCGGCGTCGACTGCGGAGCGCATGGCCTCCTCGGGTGCGCCGCGCAGGACCTCCCGGGGCGGCCGGAACGCGCCGACCCCCGGCAGCACGAGGCAGCGGGAGGCACGAATCGCCGCCGGGTCGCAGGTGATCTCGACCTCGGCGCCCAGGTGCCGGAGCGCCCGCACCAGGTTGCCGATGTTGCCGACGCCGGCGTCGATCACGGTCGCTTCCGTGGCGGTCATGCGGTAAGGCTCCCCTTCGTGCTCGGCACATCGGCAGCCGCTCCGGCCCGGAGCGACACCGCGTCCCGCAGGGCGAGAGCAACCGCCTTGAAGGCGGCCTCGGCCACGTGGTGCGGATTGCGGCCGCAGAGCACGTCCAGGTGCAGCGTCAGCCGCCCCCGGTCGGCCACAGCGCCGAAGAAGTCGCCGACCAGGGTGAGCGGGAACTCGGTCGTGACCCACGCCTGCTCGAGTTCCGGCGGCAGCCGGAAGTGGAAGGAACCCCTGCCCGAGAGGTCGACCACGGCGCGGGCCAGCGCCTCGTCGAGCGGCGCGAAGGCGTGTGCGAAACGGCGCACCCCGGCGCGGTCGCCGAGCGCTTCGCCGAGTGCGTCGCCGAGCACGATCCCGGTGTCCTCCACCGTGTGGTGGAGGTCGATCTCGACATCGCCGCGGGCCACGAGGTCGAGTCCCAGGCCGCCGTGGCGCGTCAACGCGTCCAGCATGTGGCTGAAGAACCCGTTCGGCGTGTCGATCCGGCGGTCGCCTCCGTCGAGCGAGAGGTCGGCGCGAATCTGCGTTTCGGACGTCTTCCGGTCGATCGACGCTGTTCTCATGACCTGCCTCCCGAAGTTGGCGCCAACATCCCGTCCAGGGCGCGCCGCGTCGCGCGCAGGGCCGGCCCGGAACCGATCCCGATCCGCATGCAGTTGCGGAGGCCCGGGTAGCTGCTCACGTCCCGGACCAGCACGCCTGCCGCCGCCAGACCCTCGCGGATCTCGGGACAGCGGGGGTGGCGAGCGAGCAGAAAGTTCGCTTCCGAGTCGAAGACCTCGAAGCCGAACTCCCGGAGCATGGATGCCCACTGCTCCCGCCGCCCCCTGACGACCGCGACGCGACGCGGGAAACGGTCGGCATGTTCCACTACCACTTCGCCGATGGTGGCGGCCGCGTGGCCGACGTTGTAGACCAGCTTGACCTTGATCAACTGGGCCACGAGCTCCGGCGCCGCGAGCAGGTAGCCGAGGCGGACGCCGCCCAGTGACCAGGCCTTGGACAGGGTCCGGAACAGGATGACGTTCGGATACGCGCGCGCAAGCGGCCGGTAGTCGTGCCGGCAGAACTCGCCGTAGGCGTTGTCCAGCAGGAGCGCCGCGTCGAGCGAAGCGGCGACGCGCTCCACCGTCGCGGGATCGGCCGCCGCGCCGGTGGGGTTGTTCGGCGTACACAGGATGGCCGGCCGCCGCGGGTCGCGCTCGATCTCGGCCAGAAGCTCGTCCGTCTGGAGCCGCAGGTCGGGAAGGGGAGGAAGATGGAGCGGCACGCCGGCGGCACGCGCCACGAACATGCGGTACGGACTGAAGCTCGGATCGCAGATGAGCACTTCCTGGCCCGGACGAACGACCGCCTCCAGCACGGTGGTCAGCAGTTCGCTGGAACCGTTGCTCACCAGGACGCCGTCCATCGGCCAGTCGTGGTGTTCGGCGATCAGCCGGCGCAGCCGGTCGGTGTGGAAATCGGGGTACTCCGACCAGGTGAGATCGGCCAGCCGGGCCAGCGCCTCCCGCTTGAGCGACCGGGGCAGGTCCCACGGCGCCTCGTTCTGGTCGAGCTTGAAGCGGGCATCGACCTTGTGCAGCGAGTAGAGGGACAGGTCGCGCACCTCCGGCCGCACCAGAGCCGCCGCTCGCTCGGCGCGGCCGGTCATGGCCTGTTCTCCCGGTCCAGCGCCCGGATGCCGGCGGGGACGCCGGCGCACCCAGTGTCTTCGGACCCGCGGCGCAGCTTCGCCGCCGCGGCGTGGGCCACCAGGCCTTCCGTGGTCGCCAGCGTCTCGGCGGCGCCCGCCCAGGCCGCCGCAGCAGCAGCCGAGAAGCGGACCGTGTGGCTGCGGCGCAGGAAGTCGTCCGTACCGAGGCCGGAGGCGAAGCGCGCGCTGCCGCCCGTGGGCAGAACGTGGCTGGGACCGGCCACGTAGTCGCCGAACACGACCGGCGACGACGCGCCGACGAACACCGCGCCGGCGTTGCGGAACTCGCCGGCTCTCTCCTCGGCCGCCTCGCCCATCAACTGCAGGTGCTCCGGGGCGACGCGCTCGGCCAGAGCGATCGCCCCGTCCAGGTCGGCGGCGACGAAGGCCGCGCCGTGCTGCTCCAGCGATGCTGCCGCCGTCTCCGCCGTCGGCAGGTCCGCGAGCCGCGAGTCGACCTCCCGGCGGACGCTCTCCGCGAGGTCGGCCGAGTCGGTGACCAGGACCGCGACCGCCAGTGGATCGTGCTCCGCCTGGGCCAGCAGGTCGGCGGCGACGCACTCGGCCGGAGCGCCGGCGGACGCGACGATGACGACCTCGGACGGCCCGGCGTCCCGGTCGACGCCGACGTCCAGCGCGACATGCTGCTTGGCAGCCGCGACCCAGGCGTTGCCCGGCCCCGCGATCAGGTCGACGGGACGGATCGACTCGGTGCCGTAGGCGAGCGCCGCGACAGCGTGGGCCCCGCCCATGCCCCAGACCTCGTCCACTCCGACCAGGTCCAGAACGTGCCGCAGCACCGGGCTGTCCCGGTACGCCCGGAGCGGCGTGGCGACCACGATCTCCTCCACGCCGGCGAGCCGCGCCGGCACCGCGGTCATCAGGACGGTCGACGGATAGGGAAAGCGGCCGCCCGGCACGTAGAGGCCGACCCGGCGAACGGCGATGCGGCGCTCCTCGATCCGGACGCCGTCCCGATCGACGCACTCGACTCCGGGCCCGCGCAGCAGGGCGCGGTGATACGCCTCGATGGCTTCTCGCGCGCGCTCGATCGCCTCGACCACCTGGGGGTCGACGGCGGGCGAGTCCGGCTGCCGGCCGGGAGCCAGTCGCAATGCACCGGCCGAGGGCGCCTCGAAGCCGTCGAAGCGGCGCACCGCCTCCAGCAGGGCCTCGTCGCCGCCGGCCCGCACCCGATCCACGATCCCGGCCGCCGTCCGGCGGATCTCCGCGCCGACACCGCCACGGCCCCGCCGGTCGAGGAGTTCCAGACGTTCCCGCCCGGCGGAACTCCCGGCCGCGAGCACTCGAAGCGCACTGCCGCCGGCCTCAGTCACCGCCGGTCTCCGTCTCTTCGAGCGCGCCGAGCAAACCGCTCAGCCGGCGCCGGTGGGCGTGAAACGACGCCCGGTTGACCACGAAGGTCGGCGCGACACGCGCCAGGACCTCGACCTCGTGCAGGTCGTGCGTACGGAGCGTCGTGCCGGTCTGCACGATGTCCACCGCCACGTCGGTCAGGTCCAGCAGCGGTCCAAGCTCGATCGAACTGGTCAGGTGGATCACCTCGACATGGAGGTTCCGCTCAGCGAGCAGCCGCGCCGCCCAGGCCGGGTAGCGGGTCGCCGCCCGGAGCTGGCCGCTCCGCTTCGGCAGTTCGGGGGTCTCGGCGATCAGCGACAGGCGGCTTCTTCCGTCCTTCAGTTGGAGCGGCCGGAAGACGTCGGGCTGCGTCTCCTCCAGCACGTCCGAGCCGACGATCGCGCAGTCGACGATCCCGTGCTCGACGTAGAGCGGCAGATCCCAGTCCTTGAGCAGCAGCACCTCGACCGGAGTCCCCAGCACGTTCTGGTCGGGGAACCGCTGGCGCAGGCGCGAGGAATCGAGACCGTCGAGATTGAGTCCCGCGGCCGCGAGGGAGGCGCGCGCGGGGCCCAGGTTCCGCCCCTTGGGCAAGCCGAACGTGATCATGACCGCGCCTCCGCGGCACCGAGTTCCAGCAGCAGGTCGAGACCGAGCGAGAAGCCGACCGCCGAGCAGTCGCCGCTGAGCGACCGGAACACCTTGTCGTAGCGACCGCCGACGCCGAGGGCGAGGGCGGTCCCCGGCGCGTAGGCGGCGAACATCAGGCCGTCGTAGTAGCCGCGGCGGCCCTCGCCGGCAGCAATGCGCGGGTCGAGGGCGGCGGCGGCGAACTCGGCGAGGTCGACCTCGATCTCCACGCCTGCGTCGCGATACGCGGAGGACAACCGGTCGCGCAGCCCGAGAAGTTGGGACACCGCCTCCGCTGTACCGCCGAGCGCCGAAAGGTCCGTCGGGTAGCCGCGTTCGACGACCTCGGCCAGACCGGCCCGGCGCGCCGCGGTCCGGTCGCGGCTGGCGATGCGCTGCGCGAGGTCGGAGGCTTCGTGCTCGCCGGCGGCGGCCAGCAGAGCCTCGTCGAGCGCTCCGGCCACACCGAGCACGACGCGCAGAGCGTGCTCCTCGCGGTCGCCGGGCGCGGGGACCTCCCCGCGCGCCTCGAGCAGCAGATCGAAGAACAGGGTCAGGACCGCAACGTCCGCTTCGGCCTCGTCGCCGCCGAGAAGCTCAGCGCCCAACTGCGAGTACTCGCGCATTCGGCCCGGCCGCAGCGGCTGGTGACGCACGACATCGCCCCGGTAGTACAGGCGCAGCGGCAGCTCCAGCTCGTCGAGGTGCGGCGCGAGCAGCCGCGCCAGCATCGGCGTGAAGTCGCCCCGCAGGACGAGCAGTTGACCGTCGCGGTCCACGAAGCGGTAGAGCTGCTCCAGCCGGCGGCCCGTCAGCAACGGCCGGTAGGGCTCGAAGTAGTCGAGGATGGGCAGCAGGACCTCGGCGAAACCGCGCTCCTCCAGCAGCGCGGAAAGCCGCGCCTCCAGCCGGCGGCGACGCTTCGCGCTGTCGAACAGGGCGGCCGACACTCCAGTCGGCAGGCCGGCGGAGATCTTCATCGCTGCCGCTCCTCCAGGCCCAGGGCCGCGGCGCCGACCTCGAACGGCAGGGCCTTGCCGGTCATCGCCTCAAACTGCGAAAGCCCCTGGTGCAGGAGCACCTCCCGGCCGCCTATGACCGCAACGCCCCGGTTCACGAGAGCCCGGCTCCACGGCGTCGGACCGCCGCCGTAGACCAGTTCGACCGCGGTGGCCGAGGGGCGAAGCGCCGCCGGGTCGCAGGGCTGCGGATCGCCGGCACGGTGACCGAGCGACGTCGCGTTGACCACGATCCCGAAGTCGCCGGGTTCCAGCTCTTCGAGCGGCACGAAGGCGACGCCGAGAGACTCGGCAGCCTCGCGCCCGCTCGGCTTCGTGCGGTTGGCGAGCGCCACCTCGGCGCCGGCAGCAGCGAGACCGGCGGCGGCGGCTCGCCCCGCCCCGCCGGCGCCGATCACGACGGCCGCGCGGCCCGCCAGGTCGATGCCGCGGCGGCGAAGCGGGCCCACGACCCCTTCCGGGTCCGTGCTCTCTGCCCGCCACCCCTGGCGCCCGTTGCCGTTCCGGCCCCGCACCAGGGTGTTCGCGCCACCGGTCCTGATCGCGAGGTCGCCAGCCTCCGACGCCAACGCCAGCGCCGCCGCCTTGTGCGGCGCGGTCACGCTCAGGCCGCCGAGCGGCAGGCCGGCCCGCTCGAAGAAGTCGGAGAGCACGACCTCGCGCCAGAAGGCCTCGAAGTCCGGCGCGTCGAAGGCCACGTAGAGGGCCTCCTCGCCGCGGTCGCGGTAGCCGGCGTTGTGGAGCCTGGGCGACAGGCTGTGCGCGGCCGGGTGGCCGACGACGCCGAACAGCCGCGTTGCCCGGTGCAGGCGCGGCAGGTCGTAATCGGCCCGCAGGCGCTCGATGGCAGGCTGGCCGGGCGCTGCCGCGAGCCTCCCGGCGGCGCCGTAGATCCACGGCGCGCCGAGTCGCGGCGCCACCAGCCGGGTCCAGGCGCCGACCGCGCCCATGGAGAAGGCGGCGACGTCGTTCCGGCACGCGCCGAGCAGCAGTTCGAGCGGCGCGAGCTCCTCGCCGGATCTCTCCGGCGCCGTGACGATCTTGTAGAGGCGAGCCTCCGCGCCCGACATCTGCCTCAACCGGCCCAGCAACGCCTTGACGCTGGCGCCCCGGCCGTGCCACGACACCAGACGACGCCCGGGCTCGACCGCGTCCAGCACGGCGGCGCCGAGATCGCGGTCCGCCTCGATGTCAACAAGGTCGTAGTCCCCCGCCGCGGCGAGCAGCGCCGCCCGCCGTTCCGGCTCGACCGTCGCGCGGCCGCCTTCGGCTTCGCTCCGCAGCGTGTAGAGGAGCTCGCCGGAGAAGCGCTCCCGCAACCACTCGACGCCGATATCGCCGACCAGATCCGCGCGCACCTCCAGGCAGCCCGCCTGCTCCGAGAGAGCGCGCACCTCGTCGCCGGACGCACTCGGCGCCTCCGTCAACGACGCGACCAACGTCGCGCTCTGCGCGACCTCCGTAGAAGTCGCGCTCTGCGTGACCGCTGCCGAGGCGGCGGTTCGGGGTTCGTCGGTTGTCGGGTTCAAACGGGAAGACCTCCTTCGATCCGGAAGGAGGTCTTTCTCGCTCACCCTCGTCCCGGACCGTGCGTACCGGGACCTGGCCCGGGTTCAGCCCTTGCCGTGACCGTGAGCCCACCAGGACGTCGCGACAACCCCGGTCGCAGGAGCGACGGAGACAGCGACGAACGCGGAAGTGCTGGCAGGTGAGTTCATGACGCGGTGCGGACGGAACGAGCCGGAACGGCTCCGGGAGGCCGGATACTGCCCCGGAAGGTGCGGACTGTCAAGCAGCCGTAGCAGAGCGGAGCCGGCGGGGACGCCGGCGCACCCAGTGGACGGCCTAGGCCTCTGACGTGAGCTCGCTTCTGCCCCGGTACATCCCCACGCCGATGATCACGAACAGGAGCGAACCCAACGCCTGCATGCCGTTGTCGTTCGTGAGGAGCACGAGAGGCTCGATCTCCGGAACGTGCTGCAGGACCAGGAAGTTGATCGTTCCCACGACCCCGACGAGGACGAATCCGTAGGAGGCCAGCTTGAAGATGCTCATGGAGCCGAAGCGGGAGGCAAGGCCGATGCCGACCAGAGCGGATCCGATGGGGTAGACGGGGACCAGCGACACGATGATGCCGGCCATCGCCACGTAGGTCGTGAGGGCAAGGGACTCGAACATGGCCTGATCGGCGCCGGGCTGCATGCCGCGCTGCATCAGGTGGACGCTGAAATGCCTGATGCCCATCGCGACGACGTAGAGGCTCCATCCGAACACGCTCACGTACGCCCCCAGCCGCAGGCACATACCGCCGGGCCCGTTCTCGGCCAGGCGCAGCCACGTGAAGGCGGCCTATCCGTAGAGGAACATCCCGATGATCGACAGCATGGACGACAGATGCGCGAGACTTGCGTTCGCGGCCGCTGCCTCGAGCGCGACCGCAAAGTCCGTCTGGTCCACCGTGTCCAGCAGTACGCCCCCGGGTTGGAGGAACGAGGCCAGCACCAGCAGGAGGACGCCGACGATCAGGGCCAAACCTCCCTGCCTGGTAACGGGGGTCGCGGTGGACGATGGGGCCATGTCCGTCTCCTTTCGGGCGCGCGGGACACGCTTGGAATTGTCTGGATTGCCAAGACAATACCATCTGGGAGGTCGGTTCGCCGCAAGGCGGTCGCCGCTTCGCGGCGTGTTGTCTTCCGCGGGTCAGAAGACCCGCGGGCACAGTGGGCGGCTCTAGGCGCGGGCCATGATCAGGGCGCCGTTCGTGCCGCCGAAACCGAAGGAGTTGGTCAGCGCCACGTCGACCTTCGCGGCGCGCGGCTCGTGCGGCACGAAGTCCAGGTCGCACTCCTCGTCGGGCTCGTCCAGGTTGAGCGTCGCCGGCAACACCTGGCGGTCGACGGCAAGGGCCAGGAGCCCGGCTTCGACGCCGCCGGCGGCGCCCAGCAGGTGACCCGTGGAGGACTTGGTCGAGGACACGGCCAAACGGTAGGCGTGGTCGCCGAAGACGCGCTTGATCGCCCGGACCTCGGCAATGTCGCCGAGCGGCGTCGAGGTGCCATGGGCGTTGACGTAGCCGATCCGTTCCGGCTCGATCCCGGCGTCGTCGAGAGCCGCCCGCATGACCCGCGCCGCACCGTCGCCGTTGGGTTCGGGCGCCGACACATGGTACGCGTCGGCGCTCATGCCGTACCCCAGGATCTCGGCGTAGGCGTGGGCGCCGCGGGCCTGGGCCGCCTCGCGCTCCTCCAGGATGAGGATCCCCGCTCCCTCCCCGAGCACGAAGCCGTCACGGCCGACATCCCAGGGTCGCGATGCCCTGGTCGGCTCGTCGTTGCGCACCGACAGCGCTTTCATCGCGCCGAAGCCGGCCAGCGCCAGATCGGAGGTCGTCGCCTCCGTGCCGCCGGCGAAGGCCGCGTCGGCGTAACCGTGCTGAATCAGGCGGAACGCATCGCCGACCCCGTGCAGGCCGGTCGTGCAGGCGGTCGTGGGACAGGTGTTCGGTCCCCTGGCGCCGTGCCGGATAGAGATCTGGCCGGTCGCCATGTTCGCGATCAGGCCGGGAATGAAGAACGGCGACACCCTGCGCGGCCCGCGGTCGCGCCAGATGCCGTGCATCTGCTCGATCAGCGGCAGTCCGCCCATGCCCGAACCGACGACGGTGGCGACGCGGTCGGCGTTCGCGTCATCGATCTCGAGCCCGGAGTCCTCGCGCGCCAGGGCCGCCGCGGCGACGGCGAACTGGATGAAGAGATCGACGCGGCGGATGTCCTTGCGGGGCATGAACTGCTCCGCGTCGAAGTCGCGCACTTCGGCGGCGATCTTCGTCGTGTACAGGTCCGCGTCGACCCGCGTCAACGCACCAACCCCGCTCCGACCCTCCATCAGGCCGGACCAGGTGGCCTCGGTGCCCACGCCAAGCGGAGACACCAGCCCCACGCCGGTAATGACGACGCGTCTACGGTCGGTCATGATGCTGCACGAATCCGTCCGTCAGCGAACCCGTTCTGGAGGCGGCCAGGCTGCGGGGCCGACCGAGGCCGGCCCGAGACGGCTCTACTCGGAGCCCCCGTGCGCCTGGATGTAGTCGGTGGCTTCCTTGACGGAGCCGATCTTCTCGGCATCCTCATCCGGGATTTCGATTCCGAACTCCTCCTCGAAGGCCATGACCAGCTCGACGATGTCGAGCGAGTCCGCACCGAGGTCGTCGGTGAAACTGGCCTGCGGAGTGACTTCGTCGGCATCGACTCCGAGCTGCTCGACGATGATGCTATTGACCTTTTCGACTACGGACATTCTGGTTCCTCTTTAGGGAGTTTGGCGTTTCCGGCCCGCTGACAGACGGAGACTATGCCACCACGAGGGCGATCCGTCCAACGTGCCAGGCGCTTCTCAGGTCATGCCGCCGCCAACGCTCAGCACCTCGCCGGTGATGTACGACGCCTCGTCGCTCGAGAGAAACAGCACCGCCGGTGCGATGTCGTCCACCGTGCCGAGACGGACAACACCGTACTGCTCCAGGAAACGGTCGCCGGCTCCCTCCGGCATCGCGGCCGTCATATCCGTCTCGATGAAGCCGGGCGCGACGACGTTTGCCGTGATCCCCCGACTCAGCAACTCCCGCGCCAGGGACTTGCTGAACCCGATCAAGCCGGCCTTGGACGCGGCGTAGTTCGCCTGCCCCGCATTGCCGAGCACACCGGCGACGGAGGACACGGACACGATCCGCCCGTGACGGCGGCGCATCATGCCCCGCACGAGCGCCTTGGTCAGAACGAAGACGCCGGTGAGGTTCACGTCCAGGACCCGCTGCCACTGCTCCAGGGTCATCCGGGCCAGCAGGTTGTCGGCCGTGATCCCGGCATTGTTCACGAGGATGTCGACCGCCGCGAACTCCTTGGGAAGCTGTCGCACCGCGACCGGGATCTTCTCGTGATCTGCCAGGTCGAGGGCCATGACGTGCGCCTCGCCTCCCGAAGCCGCGATGTCGGCGGCCACTTCGCCAAGGAGTTCCTCGTCGCGGGCCGCCAGCACCACACGGGCGCCCTGCCGTGCCAGCAGCACGGCGCAGGCGCGGCCGATTCCGCGCGAGGCTCCGGTCACCAGGGCCGTGCGTCCACTCAGATCGAAGATGCTCACACTCGTCACTCCATGTCGCCCGGTTCGGCCACCGAGCGGACCTTCAGGCGCTTGTCGATCCGCCGGGCGAGGCCCGAAAGCACCTTGCCGGCACCGAACTCCGTCAGCCGGTCGACACCCGCGGCCGCCATGACCGTCACCGATTCAGCCCAGCGTACCGGGCCGTCGATCTGACGGACCAGCGCGTTCCTGGCCGCGGAAACGCTCGTCAGAGGCTCCGCGTCCACATTGCATACGACCGGTACCTGTGGATCCGTCATCGGCGCCGCCCGAATCAGAGGCTCCATCGCCCGGCGAGCCGGCGCCATCAGGGCGCAATGAAAGGGGGCCGAGACGGGCAGCGATATGGCCCGACGCGCACCGCGTTCACCCGCAAGCACGGTGGCCCGTTCCACCGCCGCACTGGAGCCGGCGATCACGATCTGGCCCGGCGCGTTCAGGTTGGCGAGCTGGCAGACACCGCCGGTTTCACCAGCCGCCTCGGCGGAGACGTCCGCAGTGTCCTCCGCGCTCAGGCCAAGCACCGCGGCCATCGCACCCTCGCCCACGGGCACCGCCTCCTGCATGGCCTCGCCCCGAGCGCGCACGAGACGCAGAGCGTCTCCCAGTTCCAGCGCGCCGGCCGCGACGAGGGCCGAGTACTCGCCCAGGCTGTGACCCGCAACGAAGTCCGGCGCCTCCGTCTCGAGGCCCAGGGCCCGGTAGCAGCGAAGCGCCGCCACCGAGGCGGAGACGATCGCCGGCTGGGTGTTGGCCGTCAGTTGAAGCTCGTCCTCCGGTCCCTCGAAGCAGAGTGCGGAGAGCGCGAAGCCGAGGGTGTCGTCCGCTTCCTCGAAGACCGCCCGGGCCTCCGGGAACGCGAGAGCCAACGCCCGGCCCATACCGACACGCTGCGAGCCCTGGCCCGGAAAGACGTACGCCACCCCACTCATCGGAACGATCGTTCGCCAGGAATCAGAACCGGACCGCGGCGGCGCCCCAGGTCAGCCCGGCGCCGAAAGCCGCCATCAGGACCAAATCCCCGGAGTCGATGCGGCCATCGCGATTCAGTTCGTCGAGCGCGATCGGAATGGACGCCGCCGATGTGTTGCCGTAACGATCGACGTTGACGTACACGCGGTCGGCGGGGACGTCGATCCGGCGACCGACGGCGTCGATGATCCGCCGGTTCGCCTGGTGCGGGATGAGCCACTTGACGTCTTCGGGCGCCTGACCGGCGTCGGCCAGCACTTCACCGGAAACCTCGGCCAGCGTGCGGACCGCTACCTTGAAGGTCTCGTTGCCAAGCATCCGGATGAAGGGCAGCCGCTCTTCCAGTGTCTCCGGACGGTTCGGAGGATTGCGGCTGCCGCCGCCCGGCATCTCGAGGAGGTGGGCCAGCGAACCGTCGCTGTGGATCGCCACCGAGAGGACACCCGGCAACCCGTTCGCCGAGTTCGGCGCGGGAGGGTCTTCGCCGCGCAGCACGACCGCGCCGGCGCCGTCGCCGAAGAGGACACAGGTCGAACGGTCCTCGTAGTCCGTGTACTTGGTCAGCGACTCGGCGCCGATCACGAGAGCCGTCGATGCGGCGCCGCTGGCGACGTACTGGTGCCCCACCGAAAGGCCGTAGATGAAGCCGGTGCACCCCGCGTTCAGATCGAAGGACGTCGCGTCCTTCGCACCGAGTTCTTCCTGCACGAGGCAGGCGGTGGACGGGAAGGGCATGTCCGGCGTCACCGTCGAGATCAGGACGAGATCCACGTCGGCGGCTTCCACGCCCGCCATCTCCATCGCCTCCCGAGCGGCCTGAACGGCGAAAACCGACGTGTACTCGTCGTCCGTGGCGACGCGCCGTTCGTGAATGCCGGTGCGGGCGACGATCCACTCATCCGAGGTGTCCACGATGCGCTCGAAGTCGGCGTTCGTGAGCACCTTGTCCGGCACCGCCTTGCCGGTGCCGGCGATCCGGACCCGCCGCGCGTGGTTGGTGGAAGCGCCGCGCAGCCCGTTCCTCTCGGGGCCGTTCGTCATCCCGCTACCGCCTTTGGCGCCGCATCGAAGGCGACCTCCGAAAGCTTGGCGCTGACCTTGACGTGGGTATCCGCCTCGCAGAACTCCACCGCGCGCTGTACAGCGCTGCAGATGGCGTGGGCGGAGGAACGCCCGTGGGCGACGAAACAGCCTCCGCGAAGACCAAGGAGCGGCGCGCCGCCGTACTCGCTGTAGTCGATCCGGCTCTTGAAGCGATCGAAGGCGGGCCGGGCCAGCAGATAGCCGAGCCGCGACCTGACAGTGCGGCCCATCTCCTCGCGCAACTGGCCGCCCACGAACTCCGCGAGCGCCTCGGCGCTCTTCAGGATCGCGTTGCCCACGAAGCCGTCGCAGACCACGACATCGGCCGCGCCACTGAACACGTCCCGGCCCTCGACGTTGCCGACGAAGTTGAGTCCCGTGGCGTCGAGGGACTTGAACACCTCGCGCACCAGGTCGGTGCCCTTTCCGGCCTCCTCGCCGATCGACAGCAGGCCGATGCGCGGCGAGTGCATCCGCAGCAGTTGCTGCGCCAGGTAGTGGCCCATGACCGCGAACTGACGGAGCTGGTGCGGTTTCGAGTCGACGTTGGCGCCCGCGTCCAGAAGGATGGTTCGACCGCCGCGCCGCGGCATGGTCACCGCGAGGGCCGGTCGATCGACACCGGGCGCCACGCCGATCACCATCTTGCCGGCCACCAGGGCGGCGCCGGTATTGCCGGCCGTCACCATGGCCCGGGCCCGGCCATCCTTGACCAGGCGGGCGCAGACGCGCACCGATGAGTCGCGCTTGCGGCGCACTGCGAGCGCGGACTCGCACATGCCGACGACCTGCTCCGCATGGACGACCTCGACCCGGCCGAGGGCGCCGGGACCAGGCTCGAAACTCTCGATTTCCCGCTCCAGGACCGACCGGCGCCCCACGAGAAGGAGCCGCAGCGCCCGTTGCCGCGCCGCCAGCAGCGCGCCCTCTACCACGGTCCGGGGAGCATGGTCACCGCCCATCGCGTCGACGGCGATCACGGTTGGGGTTCGCGCTGAACCTCGATCCGTCAATTCAGGGTCTGCTCCGAGTCAGAAACCACGAGTGTACCGCCTGAGCAGTTGCTACAGCACGTCCTCCATCTCGACCACGTCGCGGCCACGGTAGTGACCGCAGTGATTACAGGCGCGGTGGGGCAGTTTGGTCTCGCCGCAGTTCGGGCACAGTGAGCCCGCCGGCCGCTTCAGGCGGTCGTGGGACCGCCTCCGATCGCGACGGGCCTTCGAATGCCGCCGTTTGGGATTTGCCATTGCAGAAGTTCCTTTCCGGGTTAGTCCAGAGTCGTTAGTTGGGGTTCTCGCCAAGTCGTTCGCGGAGCGCTTCCAAACCCGACCAGCGCGGGTCGAACTGCTCACTGGCGCAGGTGCAGGCTTCCTGTTTCCGGTCCACTCCGCATTGCGGGCACAGTCCGAGACACGCCGGATCGCAGATCGGTTTCATCGGCACGTTCAACTCCACCTGCTCCTGAACCAGGACGGCCAGATCGATCTCTCCCTCGGCCGCGACGAGCGTTGAGAGATCCTCGGGCTCCAGTTCATGCGCGCCGGACCCATCCTCGGCCGGGGCCGCCTCTTCGGGACGCCCGGTCACGACGAGGGCGAGCGGCAGTTCGACGTCTTCCTCGTAGGCTGTCAGACAGCGGTCGCAGCAGAGCTTCTGCCGGTAACAGAGTCTGGCCTCCAGCAGGAAGTCGGGGCCGACGAACGTGAGGCTCCCCTGGCAGTCCACGCAGCCGAGCACGAGGGCCTCGTCGCGACCCGAGTCGGCAGCCGTCACCGGAACGTCTTCGCGCCAGCGAAGAGGGCCGTTGCGGGCTTGGTCGAGCTGCAGGTGCATCTCATTCACCAGAGAGTCGCGAAGGCCGCCGCGCAATCCGGCCAGGCGCAACCGCGCAAACCGGAAAGGCTACGAAGCGAAGCCCCGGCTGTCAATCGCGGACAGGGATTGCGAAGCACCCGGTTAGGCTTGCACCGTGGCCCGGATCGGCATCGATGCCCGCAAGGTTCGCGACTTCGGCATCGGCGTCTACGTCTCCAACCTGATCCGCGGCCTCGCCCGGATCGAAGGCGAGCAGGAAACTGGCGCCAACGAGTACGTCCTCTTCGTCCGGCCCGAGGATCGCGACCTCGCTGTCGATCTGCCGGCGAACTTCCGCTGCGTCGTGGAGCGGTCGCCCGTCTACTCGCTGCGCGAGATCGGGATGATGACCTGGCGCATCTCGCGATCGCGCCTGGACCTGTACCACGCGACTCACTACGTCCTGCCTGCCGTCGTGCCGTGTCCGACGGTGGTCACGATCCACGACATCATCCACCTCCTCTACCCCGGCTTCCTGCCAAGCCGCGCAGCGTCTCTCTATGCCCAGCGCATGTTCCGCCACAGCGTGGCCCGGGCCGACCGGATCATTGCCGTCTCCCGGAACACGAGCAGTGACGTGCTCGACTACTTCGACATTCCGGCTCAGAAGATCCAGGTCGTCTACAACGGCGTCGAGGACCGCTTCAGGAAACTGCTCAGCGCGAAAGAACTCGCGGCTCGCCTGGAGGAGGCGGGCGTGCGGCAGCCGTACCTGCTGTTCGTCGGCAATCCGAAGCCCCACAAGAACCTCGACCGCGTGGTCAAGGCGTACGCCAGGGCCCGTTCGCGCACCGGCTTCGAAGCGCCCCTCGTCTGCGTAGGCGCCCGGCCCGGCAGCGACTTCAAGCTCGAGCGACGCGCCCGTCAGCTCGGAGTCGGCGATCACGTCCAGCTTCTCGGCCATGTGCCGGCGAGCGCCCTTCCCGCCCTCTACCAGGGAGCCAGCCTGTTCCTCTACCCGACTCTGTACGAGGGTTTCGGACTGCCCGTGGTCGAGGCGATGGCCTCACGGACGCCGGTGATCACCTCGAACACGTCGTCGCTCGAAGAGATCGCCCGGGGCTACGCGGAACTCGTCAATCCGCTCGAAGTGGAGGAGATCGCGACGGCCATCGAACGGTGCATGGTGGATCGGGACCACGCCCGGAAGCTCGCCGCTCGCGCCGCCGGGCGAGCCGCCGGATTCCAGTGGCAGACCGCCGCCGAGAGCACTCTCGCGATCTACCGCGAGGTGCTCGGGGAGTCGGAAAGCCGAGCGTCCTAGCGCATCGCCACCCCTTTTCGGGTTGTTAACATCCGGCGCCCCGCCACAGCCGGCCGCCCCCACTCCACGATCCCAGAACCGTGCTTCAGAAACGACTCCGCGTTACCGCGACGCTGAACATCGCCGGCGACGTCGCGGCCACGGTCGGCGCCTTCTTCCTGGCCTGGTACCTGCGCTTCGTGCAGCCGGTGATCGAAGTGACGAAGTCGGTGCCGGACTTCGAACCGTACGCCAGGATGCTGCCCTTCATCCTCCTGATCTGGCCCACGGTCTACTACTTCCACGGCCTGTATCGCATCCGCCGGGGACACAGCCGCGTGGACGAGATGATCAGCATCGTCGTCGCCACGGTGCTTGCGATGGTGATTCTCACCGCCGTTCTGACATTCGACCGCCTGACCCAGGCCGGCAGCGACGACCCCTTCTCCTACAGCCGCGCCTTCTTCGCCCTGTTCGCCGCCAGCGACATCTTCCTGGTCGCGCTGCTCCGCTTCACGACCCGCGCCGTCCTCCGCGTCGTCCGGCGACGCGGCCACAACGTGCGCCGTATCCTGATCGTCGGCGCCGGCGACAGCGGTGAGGAGATCGCGGCCAAGCTGGTCCGCCACCGGGAATTGGGCTACGAGGTCGCGGGTTTCCTGGACGACGACCCGGAGAAGCTCTCCAGCGAGCCCGTCCGTGGCGCCCGCGTGATCGGCACGCTGGACGACCTGGAGGCCGCCATCGAAGAGCATCAGGTCGATCAGGTCATGATCGCCCTGCCGTTCGAGGCGCACCGAAAGATCCTCAACCTGCTCGACCGAATCGGCAACGAGCTGATCGAGATCCGCCTGGTGCCGAACGTTCTGCAGTACGCAACGCTCCGCGCCGACATGGAGGACGTCGACGGCACGCCGGTGATCAACCTCTCCCACGTGCCGATGGAGGGCTGGTCGAGCCTGGCGAAGCGGACCATGGATATCGGCATCTCCCTCGCGGCCATGGCCGTGCTGCTGCCCTTCCTGCCCATCGTGATGGTGCTGATCAAGCTGGAGGACCGCGGGCCTCTGTTCTACCGGCAGGAGAGGATGGGGCTGGACGGCCGCTCCTTCATGATCCTCAAGCTGCGCTCGATGCGGATGGGCGCCGAATCCGCCACGGGGCCGGTCTGGGCAGTCGAGGACGACCCCCGCCGCACCCGTATCGGCGCCTTCCTGCGGCGCTGGTCGATCGACGAACTGCCCCAGCTCTGGAACATCTTCCGCGGCGACATGTCGATCGTCGGCCCCCGACCCGAACGTCCCGCGTTCGTCCGCAAGTTCCGCGACGAGATCCCGAACTACATGCTGCGCCACCGCGTGAAGTCAGGGCTGACGGGCTGGGCCCAGGTCCACGGCTGGCGGGGCAACACGTCAATCCGCAAACGCATCCAGTACGACCTCTACTACATCGAGAACTGGAGCCTCCGGCTCGACTTCCAGATCCTGTGGCTGACCCTTCGCCGGGGTCTGACCAAGAACGCGTACTAGGGAGCCAAGAACGCGTACTAGGGAGTCGGCGCTACTCCTCCGCGTCGAACTCGCGGTAGTCGCCACGCTCTTCCATCGGGATCGGGTGACGGACCTCGACGTGGAAGCCGTCGCCCTCGTTGTAGGCGACGTCGTGCAACTCGTGGACGACCTGCGACTGGGACCCCTTGATCAGACCGGCGGTCTCGAGCCAGAGCAACCGCCGTTCCTTCTCCATGCCGTCCGGATCGGCGATCGTCAGATCGACCGTGATGCCGTCAAGGGCGCCGGAACCCTCGTTGTGAACCAGGATGTCGAGCATCACGTTGACCAGGGCGGGTTCAGCCGGCATGTCGCCTTCGGCTTCCGCGTCGGCCTCCTCGGCACCCGCTTCGTCGGAGGGCATCGCCTCGTCGACAGCCGGGGCCTGAACCGCGAATGACTGAATCTGCGCAATGAAACCGGCCCGTGCCTCGGCCACACCGCCGCCGCCACCGCAGGCCGACGCGAGCAGCGCGATGGCCGCGATGACCGCCAGCACGATGTCCCGCCGACTCCACGCTGTCTGATTCAGAATCCCCTTCATCGTGTCTCCCTTCCCTTCCGTGAGCCCTCGTCTCCCGTCCAACTCCGAGGATAGCCTGTCGCGCCGCGTTTGAGATTCCTTCACCCGGAACGGACCCGGTCCCAGAACTCCTCGGCAAGACCACCGGCCAGGACGACCTCGGGCCGCAGTTCGACGCCAAAACGCTCTCGCACCGCACGGTGGGCGGCCACGATCAGATCGAGCACGTCCACGGCAGATGCCTTGTCCCGGTTCACGATCACGTTGGCGTGGCGCTCGCTGATCTCGGCGCCACCGCGGCGCAGGCCCTTCAGGCCGCAGGCTTCGATCAGCCGACCGGCAAAGTCGCCCTCCGGGTTGCGGAACACGGAACCCGCGTTCGGCTTGCCGGACGGCAGGCTCTGCCAGCGCCGCCTGTTCAATTCGTCGATCCGCCCTAGCGCCGCGGCGCCGTCGCCGCGCCGGAGCCGGAACTCCGCCCTGGTGACGACCGCGTCGGTCCCCTGCAGGTTCGTCGTGCGGTAGCCGGGCTCGAGCCGGGCGACCGGAACCGCCTCGACGGACCGTCCCGGCCAGGCCACGCGAACCTCGGTGAGGACATCGCGGATCTCCGTGCCGTAGCAGCCGGCGTTCATCACCACGGCGCCGCCAACGGTCGAGGGGAAACCGGACAGGGCCTCGAGTCCAAGCAGACCCTGCTTCGCCGTATCCCGCGCCAGCCGGGCGAGAGTGACGCCCGCGCCGGCACGCACCGTCTCGCCCTTCACCTCGACGACCTCGAGTTCGCCTCGCAGGCGGCACACGATGCCGCGGATCCCGGCGTCGGGAAACAGGACGTTCGAGCCGTGACCGTGCAGGTGGAGGGGAACGTCGCAGTCCCGGGCGACCGCCATCACCTCGCTGAGCGCCGCTTCGGAATCGACCCGGACGAAGAGATCGGCCGGACCGCCGATCCGCAGCGTCGTCGCGGACGCCAGCCGAACCCTCTCGCGGACACCGGTACCCGCGGTCGCGGCGAGCCGATCCCGGGCTTCGCGGTTGACGCCCACGGGGGGCTGCAATACGCTGACTGCGCCCTTGTCGATGTCGGCTGTCACGTTGTTCTACGCCACGTCGCCGAGCGTCCGCAGCGGCCAGGTCCCGCCTTCTGTTCCACCGTCAGACGATCCAGGGGAACGCCGCATCGGTCGCGCGGAAGTATAGCCACGCACGTCCTGCGGCACCGCCGCCGGAACGTCGCCACTGTCCCCTCGAGGGCCGCCGATCACTGCTCCACTGCCCGAACCAAGCCGGAACACCGCCAACGCGCCACAGCAAGAAAAGGAACGAGAACCCATGACTCCAACCCGCGCGAAGGCACGTACGCGGCAAGTCGGCCGCAAGGACACCCGCAAGGAAGACATCGCGGGCGCGCTCACCCAAATCGAACGCCAGTTCGGAAAAGGCGCGATCATGCGCCTCGGCGAACAGGAGCACCTCGCGATCGAATCGATCTCGACCGGTTCGCTGGCCGTCGACTCCGCCATCGGTACCGGCGGCTTCCCGCGCGGCCGTGTGGTCGAGGTCTACGGTCCGGAGTCGAGCGGCAAGACGACCCTGGCCCTGTCGGTCGTCGGCCAGGCGCAGCGCACCGGCGGCGCGGCGGCATTCATCGACGCGGAGCACGCGCTGGATGCCGAGTACGCAGAGAAGATCGGCGTGAACATCGACGACCTCCTGGTCTCGCAGCCGGACAGCGGCGAGCAGGCGCTGGAGATCGCCGAAATGCTGGTCCGTTCGAACGCGCTCGACATCGTGGTGATCGACTCGGTGGCCGCCCTCGTGCCGCGCGCCGAACTGGAAGGCGAGATGGGAGATTCCCATGTCGGCCTCCAGGCCCGCCTCATGTCCCAGGCGCTCCGGAAGCTGACCGCCATCATCGCCAGGTCGCGGACGACCGTGGTGTTCATCAACCAGATCCGCGAGAAGATCGGCGTGATGTTCGGCTCGCCCGAGACGACGACGGGCGGTCGGGCGCTCAAGTTCTACTCTTCCGTCCGCATCGACATCCGGCGCATCGGCGCGCTGAAGGACGGCGACCAGGTGGTCGGCTCGCGAGTGCGGATCAAGGTGGTCAAGAACAAGGTCGCGCCGCCGTTCCGGCTCGCCGAGTTCGACATCGACTACGGCGAGGGCATCTCCCGGGTCGGCGAGCTGATCGACCTCGGCATCCAGCACAAGCGGGTCAACAAGAGCGGCGCCTGGTTCTCGGCCGGCGACGTGAGGCTGGGCCAGGGTCGCGAGAACGCGAAGCAGTTCCTCCGCGACAACGAGGATCTCGCCGACGAGATCGAAGCCCACCTGCGATCAGAGATGGGACTGCCGCCGATCGTCGTCGCGGGCGAGTCAGCCGACCAGGCGGCTGCCGCCGGCTAGACGGCCTCGGACCGGCGGCGGACGGCCTCGGACCGGCGCTGGCGGTGGACGCACCCGCCCGTCTTGGGGCAGAAGGGGTCTGCTCCCAGGTGACGTGAGCGCTTGAGAGGAGATGGGAGGGTGTGGCGCTCACTCCGCTTCACTCGCTTCGGGTGGGCGTCGGTTGGTGCGATGTCGTCGGCCGTCGCTCGTTCAGAGGCACCTGGGAGCAGACCCCTACTGCCCCGACTGGGCTGGAGGTCGGTGCCCCGAGGCAAAGCACCGGCCTGCCTCTCACTGGGTGCGCCGGCCTTCTGGCCGGCACCCTTCTCCCGGCATTGGGAATCTGGGCCGCTTCGCGGCGTTATCCGGGCTAGGGTTCGATACTTGGGCAGAAACTGACCGAAGCAGATGATGAAACAAGCTCTACTGGCCATGACCATCATGCTCGCTAGCGCCGTGGCAGCGGTCGGGCAGTTGCCTTGCAATCCCTGTGTCGGTCTGGCGACTGACGACCCCGGTGGAGTGGCGGAGGCTCTGGGCACGTTGCCGGAACTGGCGGAGGAGGCGCTGCTCGTGGTCGGGTGGTCCGTCGACCTCACGGGTGAGGCCGGGATTGACGCAACGGCCGAAGCGGCGTCGCGGCTGCGGGACAGCGGCGCCGTGCCCTGGTACGCGGTCCGCTTCACGGCGCCGCCGCCGGCGGCCGACCAGGGTGACGAACTCTCCGAGGAACTGGAGCGGCTGGCCGATCTCGCGCGGACGGCACAGGCTGACGCCTTCTTCCAGCTCATCTGGCCGGTGGAGCTTCAGAACGAACCTGTACAGGTCCAGGAGTACGCCCTCGCCCTGAAGCGGGCGGCGGTGGCGGTCTCCGGCGCGCAGCCCGATGCCCTCGTGGTCTCCCAGGCGTTTCCCGCGGACGAAAGTCTGATCCGCAGCCTCTACGCGCAGGAACTCGACGCCTACCTCGACGGCGTCTCGTTCAGCGTCGACGGAACGGCCGGCGAAACGGACCTGGCCGCGCTCAGACGACTGCTCCGGGATCTGGATCCGGACGCCTTCATGGCGGTCGAGCGCGCGGCGGCCGAGGCCGAGGACGCCGGTGGCAACCTGCTCGTGCGCGCGGCGGCCGAGGCCGAGGCCGGCGCCAGCCTGTCCCTGTTTCCACTCCCCGGCGACGCGGAAGGCAGCCAGGCGGCGCTTCGAGCCGGACGCCTGATCGCCCAGGAATTCTCGGGGGACGTCGCCTTCGATCCCTACTCGACGCCCGCGGGTGCGACGGCCTGGAGCTTCGTCCACGGCGAGGACCTGAGCCTGCGGATCGTCGTGTCGCCACCGCGGGCAGGCGCGCCGGTCACGCTCAGTTTCAGCGACCGGCAGCTCGGCTCGGCCGCTCGTTTCGACCTCGCCACGGGCGAGACCGACCTGCTGTTCGGCGGCCGGCGTACCAGAAACGGCTACGAACTCGAATTGGCCGAAACGGACGGTCCTTTCGTCTTCCGCCTCGAGCGCGATCTGGCGGTCAACCTGGACGGTGCGGAGAGCATCGAAGAGGCGTTGACCGTCGCCGACACGCGCCAGGTGCCGGTCGGCGAGATCCTGAGGCGGCTGCAGGCCTTCGAGGACGACCAGTCGAGGCGCATCGCGAACTACACCGCCACGAACACGACTTCCATGCGCTTCCAGCTCGGCACCGGAGTGCAGTCCGTCGACGCGACCTTCCAGGGTCCGTTCTTCTACCGCCAGGGGGCCGGCTTCGACTGGGTCTGGGAGAACTTCTACGTCAACGGGATCCGGTGGCGGCGCAAGAAGATCCCCGAGATCCCGCTGATCCAGCCGGAGAAGGCGGCCGCCATGCCGGCCGAGATCACGTTCACGAAGGAGTACCGCTACCGTCTCCGCGGCACGGACACCGTCGACGGCCGGGACACCTGGGTCGTCGACTTCGAGCCGGCAGGACCTCTGGCAGAAGGCCACAGCCTGTTCCGCGGCACGGTGTGGGTCGACCGTGAGATCTACGCTCGCGTGAAGACCCGGGCAGTTCAGCTCGGCCTCACCGGAGACGTCCTTTCGAACGAGGAGACGACCTTCTACACGCCGCGCGACGCGAACGGCGAACCGGCGGCCTGGGACCGATCGTCATACTGGTTGCCGACCCGCCTCGTCGGCCAGCAACTGTTCTCCGTCCTGAACGCCACGACGATCGTCGAACGCGAGATCGAACTGACCGGTATCGAAATCAACGCGGCCGAATTCGATGCCCGTCGCCAGGCGGCCCTGACTTCCGAGGCGACGATGGTGCGCGACACGGAGGAGGGTCTTCGCTACCTGGTCGTCGACAACGAGACCGGCGAACGGGTCGTCAAGGAGGACGACAAGACCCGGATGTTCATCCTCGGCGGCGCCTTCTACGACGAAGCCCAGGACGGCCTCCTGCCGCTGGGCGGCGTGAACTGGCTCGCCTTCGACTGGCGGGGAACGGGAATGCAGGCCGACCTGTTCATCGCCGGTCCGCTGATCCTCGCCGACGTCGCGAATCCGAGCCTGTTCGGGTCGCGCTGGGATGCCGGCGTCGACGTCTTCGCGCTGGCGTTCGCCGGCCAGGACACCCTCTACCGCGACGGCATGGAGGTGCAGGAAGAGACCGTCGAACGGCTGCGCCCCAACATCGATTTCAGTCTCGGCCGACCGCTCGGGAGCTTCACGAAGCTCGACCTCCGCTACGAGCTGTCCTGGAACAACTTCCAGCGGGCCGACGAAACCGGCGACGACTTCGTTCTTCCGTCGGATCACCTGAGCCACAGCCTGGGCGCCACCCTCCGCTACATCCGCTCCGGCTACCGCCTGGTGGCCGGCGGCACCTGGAACGTGCGCGGCGACTGGGAGCCCTGGGGTCTCGACGCCGCGAACCTGACTCCCGACCGCTACACGCTCTGGAACGTGGGCGTCGCCAAGACCTGGCATCTCCCGAAGTTCCAGAAGGTCGGCCTGTCCTTCGAATACGTGGACGGCCGCGACCTCGACCGTTTCAGCAAATACGAATTCGGCTTCTTCTCGGACGTGACCGTCCACGGCTATCAGAGCGACAAGGTGCGCGCCGAGCGCGCGGCCGCCACCCATCTGACCTACGGCTTCGAACTGGGCTCGATCTTCCGGATCGACCTGGTCGGCGACGCCGCATGGGCCACGGACGCCGCCTCCGGCCTCGACAACGAGCTGCTCGCCGGCGCCGGCATCGTCGGTACGTTCATCGGCCCGTGGGGCACGGTCGTCAACATGGACATAGGCCACGCTCTCGCTGGCCCCGATGACGGCTGGAGCGCCTTCATCGCCGTCCTCAAGCTGTTCTAGGAGTCGCGGTGCCTCCCGAGGACGACTTCGCTCCGGGCATCGACGATGTCGTCGAGGTGCCCATCGGCGATGAGATCGACCTCCATCCTTTCCAGCCCCGGGAAGTGAAGGACGTCGTCGAGAGCTATCTCGACGCCGCGTACGAGAAGGGACTGCGCGAGGTGCGGATCATCCATGGCCGTGGCATCGGCGTCCAGCGCCAGATCGTGCGAAAGGTGCTGGAGCGGGACCCGCGCGTCGTGGCGTTCAGGAGCGGCGGCCCCGGCGGCGGCGGATGGGGCGCGACCGTGGCGCGAATGAGGTAGCGGCAGTCCCGCTCAGCCCTCGTACGGCGCCGACCGTGCGGCGCCCCGACGCGCCCACAGCATGCCGAGGCCGAAGGCGATCAGCGGCGTCGCGATGAGCAGGTCGGAGGCGCTCACGCCGTACACCGGCTCCGAGACCAGGGTCTCCGCCGCGGTGCCGACCGGGGCGGGCACCTCGGGCGCCTCGCCGCCGAGAAGCTCCGTGACCGCGGCGCCGGCTTCCGGCCGCTCGGCGCGCAACTGGTAGGCGAGCCAGCCTCCGAGAGTCACGCCGGCGAGCAGGAACTGGGCGCTCGCCCGCTTCAGGTCCGATTCCGCCTCCCGGTGGGCGTGCTCCCGCTCGCTCGTGGTGAGTTCCGCGTCCTCGACGCGTTCCCATCGTTCCGCCTCGACTTCCGCCCGGCGCCGGCTAGCCGCGACGCCGCAGAAGAAGCCGACCGCCGCGACCAGCGCATGGAACGCCGCGACCAGCCCCGGCACGCCCCGCGGTACGACCTGGAGACCGACCAGGGTCAGGATGGCTGCGACAACGAAGACCGTGGACCAGATGACGGCGAACGACTGCAGGCGCTTCCAGTTCATCTCGAGTACAACCGTACTTCAGCCGCCCCTGCCCATGAGTTCCAGAAGGCCCAGGGTGAGCCCCGGCACGTAGGTGATCAGCAGCACGCCGAAGCCGAGTATGACGAGCGCCGGCACCGTGGCCCGGTAGATCTCAAGCAGCGGCCGCTCGAAACGGTAGGACGCCAGGAAGAGGTTGAGACCAACCGGCGGCGTCAGGTAGCCGAGCTCCAGGTTGGCGACGAAGATGATCCCGAGGTGAATCGGGTCGACGCCGAAAGCCAGACCCAGCGGGATGATCAGGGGTACGACGACCACCGTGGCCGAGAAGATGTCCATCAGGCAGCCGACGAGGAGCAGGAAGACGTTGAGGACCAGCAGGAAGACGATCTTCGACTCGATGTTGTTCTGCACCAGTTCGACGAGGCTCTGGGCCGCCTGGGCGTCGACCAGCCAACTCGTGAGTCCCATTGCCACGACCAGGATGATCAGGACCCCACCGACCAGCACGGTGCACTGGCGAAACACCGCCAGCAGGGGCTTTCCCAGCTTCACGTCCCGGTGGATCAGGCACTGGACGACGAAGGCGTACAGAGCGGCCAGCGCCGCCGTTTCGACCAGGGTCGCGTAGCCGCTGAAGAACGCGACCAGAACGACGACGGGCAGCAGGAGCTCCCACTTGCCGGCCCAGACCGCACGCACCATCCCGATGACGCCGGGCGGCAGCAATCGTCTGAGCAGGGGCGGCAGCAGCTCCCACTCATCCGCACCGACAGCACCTCCTTCAGTCTTCCCCGGGATCGAGGTCCCGCCGGCGCCGGCGCGCAACCCCTCCCTCACGCCCCAGGCAGCGATCAGGGCGATGAGGAGGAGACCCGGAAGGAGCCCGCCGATGAACAGGTCCTCGATCGGCACTTCGGCGACGATGCCGAAGAGGATGAGCGGCAGGGCCGGCGGCAACAGGAGGCCGAGCGAACCGGACGAGGTCAGCAGGCCAAGCGAAAAGCGCTCACGATAGCCATCCGCCGAAAGGGCTGCGAACAGCACGCCGCCCAGCGCCAGGATCGTGACGCCGGAACCGCCCGTGAAGACGGTGAAGAACGCACAGACGACGGCGCACACCACGGCGGTGCTGCCCGGCGCCCAACCGAACAGGGCGCGGAACACCCTGAGCAGCCTCTCCGACGCCCCGCCCTCGGCGAGCAGGAAGCCGGTCAGCGTGAACAGCGGGATCGCCGCCAGGGTGGGCGACACGGCAAGCCGGTAGCTCTCGGCCGGAATCGCGGCGAGCGGCACGAAGTCGGACAGGAACAGAAACACCGCCGCTCCGCCGAGAGCGGCAAAAATCGGCCCGCCGAGCAGGGTCGAAGCCAGGATCAGGACCAGCCAGGGCGTCGCCGGAAGCTCGCCGAACGCCTCCGCATTGCCGCCGATCCACAGCCCAAGCACGATGCCGAACGCGGCCAGGGCGCGCCCGGCCCAGAGTTCCGAAGACTTCCAGGCCAGCCGCAGGGCCAGGATCGCGAAGCCCGCCGGCATGACCGCCTGGCCCACCCAGACGGGTACGCCGGCCGCCATCTCGATACCGCCCTCGCGCTCGATCTGGACCAGGTCCAGGCTGGCCCTGCCCAGCAACGTGGCCACCATCGCGCTGACGCCGCCTGTGAAGACCGCGGCGATCGCCCGGAACCGGCCTTCGGGCAGAAAGTTCCCGGTGGCCAGGGCCAGCAGACGCCCCTCGCGGGCCGCCAGGGCCGCGCCGAGGAAGGCGATCCACAGCGTCAGATGCTGTTCGAAGGGAAGCGCGCCCGGAATGCCGGTGCCGGTCTGACGGACGACGATTTCCGCCAGGGGCAGCAGCACCATCGCGGCCAGGAGCGCGCTTGAGAGGCCGTCCTCGATCCGATGCAGGAACCGTACGACGCCCCGAGGCGGGGCTGCGGCGCCGCGCTCAGTCAATGGCTCTACCGGCCGCTGTCGGAGGCGGCAGCAGCGGCCGCTTCGGCTTCCTGCTGCTTGCGATACGCGTCCCGCACTGCCGTTGCCCGGTCGAAGATCGCCTCCGGAACGGTCTTTCCACGCATGTCCTCGGCGAAGTCATTCGCGATGCGTTTCCAGTCGTCCTCCACCTCCGTGCCGACGATCGGGACGACTTCCAGCCCCTGGCTTGCCATCAGCTTGATCGTCGCCTGCTCGATGTCGGGGATCGTCTCGAAGATCCGGTTCTCGGCCCGCCGACCGCCCCTCACCAGCACCTCCCTATCCGCCTCCGAGACGCGGTTCCAGGCCCGCTTGGTGACCACGATGGCGCCCATCATGGGGATCAGCGGAATATCGGCGAAGTACTTCGCCCGCTTGAAGAACTGGACCGACATGGCGTAGATCGGCGGCACCGCGAGGGCGTCGATCATGCCGGTCTGCAGGCCGGTCACGATGTCCGTGGCGGCCAGCGCGACGGGTTTGAAGCCGCCCTCCCGCCACCAGTCCGTCATTGCCTCGTCGCCGGCCCAGGTGAAGATCTTGAGCCGCTGCATCTCCTCGACGGTGCGCGCCCGTTCGTTCGTGAAGAAGTGCACCTGCCCCACGTAGCCCCAGCCCAGGAGCACGAAGCCCTTCTCGTCCAGCTTCGCCCGCAGGCCGGGAGTCAGTTCCCCGAGAACATGGAACATCTCCCGCTCGGAGCGGAAGAAGAGGGGTATCTCGAAGACGGTGAAGTCCTTCGAGATGTCGGCCAGACCGCTGACCGACAGCGCGGCCGCGTGGTACTGGCCGATCTTCATCTTGCGCAGGATGTCCGGCTCGTCCCCGGCCACGCCCCCGGGATAGATCGTCAGGCTGACCCGGCCGTCGGTCCCCTTCTCCCAGTCCTGGCCCATGCTCTCGAAGAACCCGTCCCAGGGCGAACCGTCGGGCGACAACGTCGCCATCTTGATCGTGAAGCCCGCCGCCCCGGCCGGCGCGGCAACGGCCGCCAGCAGCAGGAGCAGCGCCAACAGCGGCGAGAATCGCGTGAACGCAGCCCATCCTCGTGTCGGGACGATCGTTCTGGGCCTCCCTGGCATCCTCGGCCTCCTTGGTGCCCGGCCGGAGTCGCATCCGCAACGCGCCGACCCGCAATGTTCAGGACTCGCCACTGTATCAACGGCTCGAGCCCGGCGGGCAGGCGGATGGACCGGTTTCCTCCCGAACCACGAGGCGCCGCTCGACGCCGCAGGAACGCCAGAAAGCGGCCGGTTCCGGGGCTTCGCCAGCGCTGTCCCGGTCTTCCGCCGCGACCAGGAGAACACGGAGCCGGTCGAGCAGGGCCGAGGCCCGGCGAGCCCGGCCCCGGCTGCGTTCGCGCACCGCCGCGGCAAGCGCGAACTCCTGCCTGAGACCGGCAAGAAGCACCGTCGGCCGGCACCACAGCACCGAACCGACCAGCGCCTCGCGGCTCGGTTCGAGCACCAGGACCGCCAGGTTCGCACAGCACCAGTGCAGCCACGGCACCGCCAGACGGTCCACCTCGGTCGGCGATGCCGCCGCGGGAGGCGTGACGACGACGATCTCCCGGGCCGGCGGCCGCGGCGCCAGCAGCCCGTCGAAGACACCGGCGGCAACGGTCGCCGTGGAGGCCGCGGCAAGGTGGCAGCAGAGCGCCTGCGGAGAGGACTGAGGCGCGGGGGCCTCGTCGATGGATGGTCGTTCGCCACGCTCGAGCGCCGCCTGCCAGCGCTCGACCTCCGTCCAGCCGCGCCTGAACGACCACCAACGCCAGCGGCCGCCCTGCGGGTAGAACACCCAGGGCTCGTGGCCGCGGTCGCTCCGCGCCGCGATCGCCAACGCCTCCAGCAACTCCGAGGCCGCCACAGCGATATCCTATGAGCGTGTGCAGAAGAACCTTGGCCGTCGTCCTGACGTGGAGTCTCGCGAGCGCCACCGCCGCGCCAGGCGTCGAGATCTCGGACCCCGCGCTGTTCCAGAAGAGCCTGGCCGCCGCGGCGCAGGCGGTGCGGCAGTACGGGCTGCTCGACGATCCTGCGGCGCAGGAGCGCGTCAACCGGATCGGCTACCGCGTGGCCTATCACTCGGACTTCGACCGGTACCCCTTTACCTTCGCGGTCGTCGACACGCCGATCCCCAACGCCTTCGCGCTGCCGGCAGGGCAGATCTTCGTGACCAGGGGCATGCTCGACCTCGGCCTTTCGGACGACATGCTCGCGGCGCTGCTCGGACATGAGATCGCACACGTCACCTCGGAGCACTTCCTGAAGCAGAAGAAGCGCGCAACAAAGCTGAACGTGCTCAGTTCCCTCCTGTCCGTCGGGCTGATCGCGGCCAGCGCGTCCGACCGGGAAGACGGCTACGTCGGTCCCTACGGCTACACGCGAGACCAGAGTTCCACGGAAGCCGCCGCTCAGGCCGCTCTTCTCGGCGGCATGGCGATCACCGAACTCGTCATGCGGAGCTACTCGCGCGAGCACGAGGACGAGAGCGACGAGGAGGGGCAGCGCCTCGCGGCGGCAGCCGGCTACGACCCGAAAGCGCTCAGCGCTCTGATGGCCAGGATGGGTGAGCGCATCTCGCAGTCGAAAGCCTACGGCTACTGGCAGACCCACCCCTTCTTCGACTCGCGCGTGCACGCCGCCGACGCGCGCGGTCGCTACCTGGCGACGCTGGAGCCGGAACCCGCCGAACAGGTCGACGCCTACCGCACCGAGACGCAGGCGGCCCTGCTCGCGTTCGGAGAACGTGAAACGAAGGAACGGCCCCGCGGCGGCCCGCAGGGACGACCACCCACGTCGCCCGAACTCGACTTGCTGAACGAGCTGGCTCTTGGTGCCTGGCCCTCCGGCACGGCCGCCGAGTCCCTGCGGCTCCAGAAACTGAACAAGCTGCGTGACGCCGAACTCGAGCGGCTGGGCACTTCCCGGGACTACGGCCGCATCATCGCCGCCTATCGCGGGCAGATGGAGAGCGTCCGTTCCCTGACTCCCGACTCGCCCTTCCTGGCGGTACTCAGCAACGAGCTGGCCGACCTGCGCCGCCAGTCCGAGGAACTCTATGGCCAGTCGATCGCGGTCCTCGACCGGGGCGTGTTCGAAACACCGTTCCTCGAGGCCTTCCTCTCCAACTATCCCGACTCGCCGCGGGCGCCCAGGGTGGCGCTGCTGCTGGGGATCTCCTACAGCCGACTTGGCCGCGAAACGGATGCCGTGGAGCACTTCCTCATCGCCTGGGAATCGGAGCCGGCCGGCGATGTCCAGGAGGACGGCGACAGCCCGGCGGCCGCTGCCCAGCGCGGGCTTCGCAACCTGGCGCCGGTGCTCACCCGCCTCGGCTCACTCCAGCACCTCGCGCTCCAGGAACGTGACCCCGAACTCGGCCAGCGCGCCGAGGACCGGCTGGGCAAACTGGTCGGCGACTACGACGACATCACGAGCGGGTCGGAGTACCTCGAGCGTTTTCCGGACGGCCCATACGCCGGCCAGGTCGAAGATCAGTTGAACAGGCTCGCGGACGTCCTCTACAAGGAAATGCTCACCTACCAGGATCTCGGCGACGCGGCGAAGGCGATTGCGCGGGCCAACCAGATCCTCACTCACGCCCCTCACTCGCCAAGCGCACAACGGATCAGTGACGAGCAGCTCAGCGAGCAACTCGACGCCTAGCCGCGGGCCGCGTGGGTTGGCCGGCATGGTCCACGCCCCGTGTCCCCGCCTTGGACTGTGCCTCGCCGCGGTCTTCGTCGCGGCGGCGCTGCCCGCCCAGCAGGACGAGGCCGAGCAGGAGGCGGCCGCGGCCGTGGACACGGTGCTCGCCGCCACGACATCGGCGCGCAGCGCCGGCGACCTCGCGGACGCCCGCGGCCAGTTGCTGGCAATCAGCCAACGCTTCCCCCAGAGCAGATACCCCCAGTCGGCCATTCGCGCCCGCGCCCTGGTCGAGGCGGCCGCGCTCGGACGACGCACCGGCGAGGCCGCAGCCGCCGGAGGCGAGTTGCTGCGGGTACTGGAGCGCGAGGCCGAGAACGAATGGACTCTCAGGGCTCACTTCGAACTGGGCGAACTGCTTCTGGCGCGAGGCAACTGGCAGCAGGCCGCCGACCATCTACGGATGGCGCGGGAAGGCTGGCTCCGCCGTGCCGCCGCGGGTGAGGGGTCGGCCACCGACCTGGCCGATGCTGCGCTCGAGCGGACGACCCTGATCGAACGCCTCATCCTGCGGCCGCTCGCCGGCAAGGAACCGTGGCGCCGCTCGCTGCCCTACCTGGCCGAGCAGGCGGGAATCGAGAGGCCACGTGGAGTCGCCGCCGGGCCGGCGGGCGAGCTCCTGGTCACCGAGCCGAACCGCGCCGCGGTTCTCGACGCCACGGGCAGCCCGTCCTCCGCCCGCGACCTGCGCGGGATCGTCAAGCCGGGCCAGACGTCCCGGGGCCCGCTGGCGGTGGTCACAGCCGAGGGTGTAACGGGGCTCCAGGCGCCGGCGAGCGTCTCGTTCAGCCGCCCTCAGGGCGGCGCGCTCGACCGGATCGTCGCCGCCGCCCAGGACGACTTCGGCAACTGGACCGTTCTGTCCCGCCGCGCCCCCGAGGTGTTCCGCTATGACCCGAACGGCCGCCTGATCGAGACCCTGCGACTGGGCCCCATGACCCAGCCCGTCGACCTGGCCCTGGGAGAAGACGGCGCCATCCACGTGCTGGACGCCGGTTCCCGTTCGCAGGCTCCATCGGTGCTTCGCTTCGCCCCCGACGGCAGGTTCGAGGAGTTGTTCCGCGCCGAGTGGAGGCGGCCGGTGGCGCTCGACGTCGACCCGCTCGGCAACCGCTACGTGCTCGACGCGGGAACGCTACAGGTCCTCGTCTACGACCCGGCGGCCGCTCCGGTCGCCACGATCGGACCCACCCTCCCGAGCGCCCAGGAGCTGCGGGCGCCGGAAGACATCGCGGTCGATGCCCGGGCGCGCATCTTCATCGCCGATAGCCGGCTCGGTACCGTCCTGGTCGTGGAGTAGAGATGAGCGCGCCCCGCCACCTTGCGACCGCCGGCGCCATCCTGACGGCGGTCCTCGCGCTCGCCGGTCCCCTCGCTGCGCAGCGCCTGGGCGTCCAGGAAATCGGTCGAAGCGATCTGGAGATCGAGCGCTCGAGCCAGCTGCCGCCGCGGGCGACGGCCGCACTGGCCGAGGCCGGCGACCTGTACGCCGAAGGCGACTCCGAGGGGGCGATCCCCATCCTGCAGAGCGTGGTCGACACTCTGGAGCCACTCGCCGCGGCTGCCGGCGACGCGCGGCGACTCGCCGCGAACGACCCACGTCTCTTCGAGACCCTGCGTACCGCCTGGCTCTATCTGGCCGCCGCCCACTGGACGACAGACGATCGGGACGCCGCCGACGCGTCCCTCGACCGGATCGTCCGCCTCGATCCCCTGTTCGAGCTGGACGCGGAGACGGCCGGAAGGCAGTTGACCGACCGCCTCGAGAGCCGGAAGGAGGAGCTCCTGGGCCGCGTCTCCTTCGTCGTCCTGCCACGGGACGCCCGCATTCTGGTCGGGGGCGTGGAGTTCGAGAATGCGACGCCGCCGGAGACTCCTCTGAGCGAGGAAGGCGAAGAGCCGAGCGATGAGAGCGCGTCCGACGACGAAGGCGACGACGCCACGCCGACCGGTCCGGAGGCGGAGACGGAGGCCGAGCCGGAACCCGAGCCCTTCGAACCGCCCGAGCCCAGTCCCATGCTGGTCGGCGACTATCTGGCCTTCGTTTCCCGTCCGGGCTACCTGCCCACTACCGCCGCGTTCGCGATCGCCGGCGGCCGCGACCTCGAAGTCGAAGTCGAGTTGGAGCGCGACAGCGCCGTCGTCCGCCTGCGTACCGCGCCGACGGGCGCCACGGTCCTGGTCGACGGCATCGAACGCGGACGCACCACCGGCCAGGCGGAGCCGTGGTTCCGGCCGGACGGTCCGGCCTCGGATCATCCGCCGGAGGACTTCTCGGAGGAACTCTGGGTCGAGGACCTGGCCCCGGGCCGCTACCGGATCACGATCGAGAAGGACGGCTTCCGGAGCGTCGAAACCAGCCTGCAACTGCCCGATCTCCACGACTACGACCTGCCGCCAATCGTCCTTGAGCGGCAGGAGGCGGTCATCGGTCTCGCCGGTCTGGCGGAAGGCGCGACGGTCCTCGGCAACGGCCGGATCCTGCGACCGGACCGGTCGAAGTCACCGCCGCAGGTGCGCCTGCCTCCCGGCGCCTACGACCTCTCGGTGACCCACGGCACCCTGGGCTACTTCGAGACGTCCGTGGTCGCCGAAGACCGGCGGCGGATCGACATCGAGATCGAGCTCCGCCCCGCCCTCGTCTACCTCGGCGCGCTGGGCGACGATCCGGCTGGCCTGCGGGCCATGGAATCGGCGATCGAGTCGTTCCGTGACGCCGGCGTCTACAGCGTGCTCGGGCGCGCCGCCGAGGGCGCCGCCGCCCTTGCCGAGCTGGGCGTCGACGCGGAGACGCTCCGCGACCCCGCCGCCGCCCGCCGCGAACTGGACTGGAGCGCGATCCAGGAGCACGTCCAGGCCAGTCTGCCGGCGGCGCTCTACTTCGTGGCCGTCCTGAACGACGACCTGGTAGCCGACGCGGTCCACCTCTGGTGGTGGCCGGCCGCCCCCGGCCCGGCGCGACCCGATGTCCGGACCATTCGGATCGACGGCGGCCTTCTCGAAGACGGACCGCTCACGAGTCTGGCCAACGCGCTCGACCCGGATCTGGGGCGAAGGGCGCCGCGGTTCGGCGCCGGCCTGATCGACTCGCTGAGCGCGGCCGTGCCCATCGTGGCCACGGTTGAACCCGGTGGACCCGCGGAGGAAGCGGGTCTTGTGCCCGGGATGGAGGTCCTCGCCATCGACGGAACGGCCACATCCTCGACCCTTCAGTTGACGTCGGTTCTCGAGGACCTGGAGCCCGGCGGCGTGGTCGAACTCGAGATCCAGGATCGGGACACCGTCCTGGTTCTGACCGTCGAGCCCGAGTGGGGCTGGACCCAGCTCGACACAAGAAACCCCGACCTGCTGCCGTCCGCCGCGGCGGCCCGGCTGCTCCAGGAGCTGGAGCGAAGCGGCGACATCCCGCGCTGGCTGCTCGAATTCAATCTCGCCAACCTCCTCCTGGCGGGCGGCGACGCCCCGGCGGCAATCCGTAGCCTGCGGACGATCGACGCTCCCGGCCGGACGGGACTGGGCCGCGAAACGGTCCAGTACACGGTGGGACTCGCATTGCAGATGCTCAGCGACGAAGGTCAGGACGAGTACCGGGCGCGCGCCCGGGCCGTCTTCGAGGCTCTCGCCGACGCGGAGCGCGGTCGGCTCGCCTCGGACGCCGGCCCGAAGGTCGGCCCGCGGGCGCGCCTGCAGGCCGAAGCCCTGGCGGACAACTGATGCCCGTCGGCGGGCCTCGGCCCGACATCCTGGTCGTCGGCGGCGGCTTGATCGGTCTGCTGATCGCCCGGGAGCTGATCCGCGCCGGCGCCCGGGTCGAGGTCGTGGACGACCGCCGCGACGGCGCCGCCTCACCCAACGCGGCGGGGATGATCGCGCCGGTCGCGGAGAGCAGCGCCGATCTCGCCTTCGCGAAGATGGCCCTCGTGTCGCGCGATCTCTGGACCGAGCTGGCGCCGGCCCTCGAGCAGGAGAGCGAAACCTCGATCGACTACGACAGCACGGGCTCCATCCTGCCCGTCCTCGACGAGACAGGCCGCAGGGTGCTGGCCGGGATTCGGGAACAGGCCACGGACCTCGGCGAGCCGACCGCGGAGCTCGACCGGGCCGCACTGCTCGAGTTGGTGCCGGACCTTCGGCCGGGGATCGAGACGGCGCTTCTGTTGCCGGGCGAACACCGCGTCGACAACCGCCGCGCCGCGGCAGCGGCAGCCGCGGCCCTGCGCCGGCAGGGCGTGGCTCTCCACCGGGCCACGATAGAGCGTGTGACCCGAGAGACCGGTGGCGTCTCCGTCACGGGCGACGGTTTCGCGTGTACCCCCGGCGCCGTCGTGGTCTGTGGCGGCGCCTGGACACCGTCGATCCACGGTCTCCCGGCCCTGCCCATCCGCCCCGTCAAGGGCCAGATGATCGGCTTCGACCGGATCGACTGGCCCTTTACCGGCGCCATCCGAACCCCGTCCTTCTACGCCGTCCGCCGTGCCGGCGGCCGCCTGCTGATCGGCGCTTCGGTCGAGCACACCGGCTTCGACCTCAGCCTGAGCGACGACGTCGGAAACGGACTGGCGGACGGAGCGGCCGACCTGCTGCCCGCGCTGCGCGATCGCCGACCGGTGGAGCACTGGGCCGGACTTCGCCCCGGCACGCCCGACGGATGGCCTCTGGTCGGCCGGTTGAGCGACCGCCTCTACGTCGCCGCTGGACACTTCCGCAACGGCATCCTGCTGGCCCCTCTCACGGCCAGGATGATCGCTCCGCTCGTCCTCGGCCGACCCGCGGACACCACCGTCCAGGTCCCTGCCGCGATGCGGCCGAGCCGCTTTTATCCGTAACGGCGACTCTGCTACTCTCCGCACTCCCTGATCCGCTGGCGACCCGTCGCCGGCAACCCGAGACTCCGGCACTCACCGGCCCGCCCGAGGAAGCGTCCGATGACCCACATCATCTTTGAACCCTGTGTCGGCGTGAAGGACACGTCGTGCGTCGATGTCTGCCCCGTCGACTGCATCTACGACGATGACGACTGGGACATGCTCTACATCCACCCCGAGGAGTGCATCGACTGCGGCCTGTGCGTTGACGCCTGTCCGGTGCAGGCGATCCTGCCGCTCGAGGAGGTCCCGGAGGGCCAGGAGAAGTACATCGCGCTGAACTACACGATCTTCGGCTTCGACCCGCCGTAGACGGACGGACGAGATCAGCGACTGAACCGGGGCGCGACGCGAGTCGCGCCCTTTGTGCATCTGGTGGAAAAGTTGAGTGTGATCGACTAAACTATCCGCCGAACCTGGGTCATTGGTGCTCAGACCCACGAACGGAGAACAGGTGGAGTACAAGGACTACTACAAGACGCTGGCGGTCGCGAAGGACGCCTCGGCGGCGGAGATCCAGCGGGCGTACCGGAAGCTCGCCCGGCAGTTCCACCCCGACGTGAACAAGGACCCGGGCGCCGAGGCCCGTTTCAAGGACATCGGCGAGGCGTACGAGGTGCTCAAGGATCAGGAGAAGCGCAGCAGGTACGACCAGTACGGCGCCGCCTGGCAACGGGTGCAGACCGGGAGCGCTCCCCCACCCGGCTGGGAGGGCTTTCACTTCAACTTCGGCGGCGACGAACGGTTCGACTTCGGAGGCCGCGGCCGAGGCTCTGGTGGCGCCTCGGGCTTCAGTTCTTTCTTCGACATGCTCTTCGGCGGGGCCGGCCCGCAGGGCTTCCCGGGCGGCGGCCGCCCCGGAAGCTGGACGAGGCCCCGTCGCGGCCGGAACCACGAGGTCGCCCTGCCGCTCAGCCTCGAGAACCTGGCCGAGGGCGGCCCGCAAGGGATCGAGTTCCTGGACCGTTCCACGGGCCGGACGCGGCACCTTCAGGTGCAGGTTCCCAAGGGCGTGCTGCCGGGCCAGTCGATCCGGCTCAGCGGCCAGGGAGGCAAGGGGATGGGCGCCCCCGACGGCGATCTGCTCCTCAAAGTCGAAGCCCTGCCGCACCCGATCTTCCGCCGTCGCGGCCGCGACCTTCACTGCGACGTGCCGGTCGCGCCCTGGACCGCGGCGCTGGGCGGGAAAGTGCGGATTCCGACCCTCGGCGGACACGCGGAGGCCCGACTTCCGGCCGGCTCGTCGACCGGCCGCAAGATGCGCCTGCGCGGCCGCGGACTGCCCGATCCCAAGGGAGCCTCCGGCGATCTGCTGGCGGAGGTCCAGGTTGTCGTTCCGAAGGTGTTGACCGAGAAAGAGCAGGCGCTGTTCGAGCAGCTCCGCGAGACCTCCGACTTCGAACCCTCCGGCGACGCCTCCGGTACCCGCAACGGAGAGCGCTGACCACTCTGAACACGACAGGAGCCTCTGAAAGCAACAGGAGAACGGCAACGATATGGACCCGAACAAGCTGACAATCAAGTCCCAGGAAGCCCTGACCGGCGCCCAGGACCGGGCGCGGCGTCTCGGCCACCAACAGGTCGGCAGCGAGCATCTGCTGCTCGCGCTGCTCGAGCAGTACGACGGTCTGGCGCCACGGCTGCTCCAGCGCCTGGACATCGACCCGGCGACGCTCAGCGCCGGACTACAGGCCGACCTCGAGCGCAAGCCGAAGGTCACCGGCAGCGCCGGGGAACTCGGCAAGATCTACGTGACGACCGACCTGGAGCAGCTCCTGCTCCGCGCCGAGGACGAGGCCAGGTCGCTCGGCGACGACTACGTGTCGGTCGAGCACCTGCTGCTCGCGGCAGCCGACGGCAAGGACGGCGCCGCCAGTGCGCTGGCCGACGCCGGCCTCTCCCGGCCGCAACTCCTGGAAGCGCTCAAGGCCCTGCGCGGAGCCCAGCGCGTGACGACCAACAATCCGGAGATGTCCTACGAGGCCCTCGAGAAGTACGGCGTCGACCTGGTCGCGCAGGCCCGGGCCGGCAAGACGGACCCCGTCATCGGCCGCGATTCGGAGATCCGCCGCGCGATCCGCATCCTCTCTCGTCGACGCAAGAACAACCCCGTGCTGATCGGCGAACCGGGCGTCGGCAAGACGGCGATCGTCGAGGGACTGGCCCAGCGCATCGTCCGCGGCGACGTCCCCGAGTGGCTCAAGGACCGGAGCGTGTTCTCGCTCGACCTCGGGGCGCTGCTCGCCGGCGCCAAGTACCGCGGCGAGTTCGAGGAGCGGCTGAAGGCCGTGCTGACCGAGATCGCCCAGAGCGAGGGGCGAATCCTCCTGTTCATCGACGAGGTCCACAACATCGTCGGCGCCGGCCGCACGGAGGGCTCCACCGACGCCGGCAATCTGCTCAAGCCGATGCTCGCGCGAGGTGAACTCCACTGCATCGGCGCGACCACCCTGGACGAGTACCGCAAGTACATCGAGAAGGACGCGGCGCTGGAGCGGCGGTTCCAGCCGATCATCGTCGACGCGCCGTCGGTCGAGGACACGGTGTCCATCCTGCGCGGCCTCCGCGAGCGCTTCGAGGTCCACCACGGCGTACGGATCCAGGACAACGCCCTGGTCGCCGCGGCCACCCTTTCGGACCGCTACGTCTCGGACCGGTTCCTCCCCGACAAGGCGATCGACCTGGTCGACGAGGCCTGTGCCCTGATCCGAACGGAGATCGACTCCCTGCCGGCCGAACTCGACGAAGTGACCCGCCGCGTGATGCGGCTCGAGATCGAGGAGGCGGCGCTGACGAAGGAGACCGACAAGTCGAGCAAGGCGCGCCTGCAGACGCTCCGACGTGAACTCGCCGACCTGCGAACCCGCGACGCGGCGATGCGCAGTCAGTGGGAGAGCGAGAAGGCCGCGATCGACGACGAGCGGAAGGTGCGCGAGCAGATCGAACAGGTGCGGCGCGAGATCGAGGTCGCCGAACGCAACTACGACCTGAACCGCGCCGCCGAACTGCGGCACGGCGTGCTCCCCGACCTGACGGCGAAGCTCGCGAGCCAGGAGCAGGCGGAAAGCGCGACCGACGCCTCAGGCCGCCTGCTGCGGGAAGAGGTGACCGACAACGAAATCGCGGAGATCGTGTCCAAGTGGACCGGCGTCCCGGTCACCCGGCTGGTCGAGGGAGAGCGCGAGAAGCTACTGCGCCTGGACGAGATCCTGCACCGCCGTGTGATCGGCCAGGACGAAGCCGTGCAACTCGTGGCCGACGCGGTGATCCGCGCCCGCTCGGGGATCAAGGACCCACGCCGTCCCATCGGCTCCTTCCTCTTCCTCGGCCCCACCGGCGTCGGCAAGACGGAACTCGCCAAGACGCTGGCGGAGGCGCTCTTCGACACCGAGGACAACATGGTCCGCATCGACATGAGCGAGTACATGGAGCGGCACACCGTGTCGCGCCTCGTCGGGGCGCCGCCCGGCTACATCGGCCACGAGGAAGGAGGACAGTTGACCGAGGCGGTGCGGCGCAAGCCGTACGCGGTCGTCCTGTTCGACGAAATCGAGAAGGCGCACCGCGACGTGTGGAGCGTGCTGCTCCAGATCCTGGACGACGGCCGGATCACGGACTCCCAGGGACGCACCGTCAACTTCAAGAACACCGTCATCATCATGACCTCGAACCTGGGCTCGCCCCACCTGCTGGAGGGCGTCACGCCCGCTGGACAGATCACGGACGCGGCCAGGGACGCCGTGATGACCGAGCTGCGCCGCAGCTTCCGGCCCGAGTTCCTCAACCGGATCGACGAGGTCGTCCTGTTCTCGCCGCTGACCGTGTCGGAGATCGAGCAGATCGTCGGCCTGTTGACGGCGGACCTCGAGAAGCGCCTCGGCGACCAGGGGATCGGGCTCGAACTGACCCCGGCGGCGCGCGAGTTCACGGCTCGCGCCGGATACGACCCCGTCTACGGCGCCCGGCCGCTCAAGCGCTATCTCCAGCGCGAGGTCGAAACCCGGCTGGGACGCGCCCTGGTCGGCGGCGACATCGATGCGGGAGATCGGGTCGTGATCGACGTGGAAGACGGTAGCCTCTCGATCCGAAGCGGACCGACGACCGGTTCGGACGACGCCAGAAGCGACGACCATCGCGCGGCCTGAAGCGGCACCACCATCCACCCAGAGCCTCCAGGAATCCACATGAAGCTCTACGCCTTCCAGGGCTATCGCTACAACTCCGCCGTGGGCGATTCCGCAGCGCAGGCGGCGCCCCCGTTCGACCAGATCGACGAGCCCCTGCGCGACCGCCTGCACGCACAGTCGCCGCACCAGTTCTCGCGCGTCACGAAACCGGTCGCGCACGGCGATCTGACGCCGCACGAACACTCCGTGGCGCTCCACCGCGAGTGGACCGGGACCGGAGTCGTGGTGCGGGACGAGACACCGTCGGTGTATCCCTACGCGATCACTCAGCCGGACGGCTCGAGCCGCCTCGGCCTGTGCACCCTGGTCGGCGTCGAGCCGGGACGCGAAGGAGACCTCTGGCCGCACGAGCAGACGGTCGCGAAATCGATCGCCGAGCGCCTGGACCTGCTGCGGCTCAGCCGGATCGACATCGAGCCCGTGTTCTACCTCGCCGAGGACGACGGCACGCTGGAGCGCCTGCTGGGCGAAGACTGCGGCGGAGCCGCGGGAGAGGCCCTGGTCAGCCACACGGATCCGTGGACGGGCGACGTCCACAGCCTCTTCCGGATCACCGACCGCGAGCGGATCGGCGCCTACGCCGCGGCGCTCGAGGGTGCCCGCGCCGCGATCGCCGACGGCCACCACCGCACCCAGGTCGCCCAGACCTACGCCGCCGAAGAAGACGCGGCGGGCGGTACCGCCGCGGCCTGCAAGATGGTCGTGCTGACCAGTCTGGCCTCCGCGAACCTCCGGATAGACCCGGTCCACCGTGGCGTCCGGGTGCCGGTGAGCCGCGAGGCGATGGCCGCCCTGCCCGCGCATCGCGAAACCCTTGAAGCGACCGCCGGCAAGGAGATCGCCGCCCTCGTTGCGGCCGCGGCGCAACCCGCCCTCGCCGTGTGGTTCCAGGGCGACCCGTCACCCGAACTCTGGAGTCTCGACGCCGCGGCCGCGCCCGCCGACATGCCCGGCCGCAAGGCCGACCTGCCGGCCTCCCTGCTCCATCACCACCTGCTCCTGACCGCCGGCGTACCGGTCGAATCCGCCACCGACGGCAGCATCGCCTACGAAGCCGACCCGGACGACATCATCGCCCTGCTTGAGAGCGGCGCCGTCAGCGCCGGCGTCTTTCTGCCGCCGATGACGCCGAAGCAGTTCGCCCTGGCCACCGAAGACGGCGACCTGCTGCCGCCGAAGTCGACCCGCTTCCTGCCAAAGCTGGTGTCAGGCCTGGTGTGGTGCGGGCACGACGCGGCGATCGTGCGCGGCTGAGGAATCAGTCCAGGAACCGGTGGCTGCCGTCGCAGTGCGGCATCTTCTCGCTGCGCTTGCACTGGCAGAGCGCGACCCTGCGATCCTCATCCAACGTCAAGCGCACCGGCTCGAACTCCGTACCGCGGTGGGAGCCATCGCAGAACGGTTGGTTCTTCGACTCGCCGCAACGGCACCACCAGTAGGTGCCGGCCTCCAGTTCGATCTTCGCCGGGACGCGGTCCGCGATTCGGGCTTCGGTCATCGTCGTTTCTCCTTCTACTCGCCCACCACGGCGGCGAGCGCCGCGAGGCGGGCAGCCTCGAACTCGTCGCCGGGGTTCCAGGCTGGCAGTTCGGGGCTCTCCGAGATGGCGCGGGCACAGGCCAGGCCGAGTTCCACGTCGTCGACCATGCCTTCGAGGTTCCAGTCCTCGCTGTACTCGTCAGAGACCTGGTGGTAGATGTTCGCGGTCCAGGCCTCCAGTTGCTCGTTGCCCCAGCCTGCGGGGCGGTCGATGAAGTCGGTGCCGTTGTCCAGGTAGATCGCCGGCACGCCGATGCGGGCGAAGTTCAACTGGTCGGAGCGGTAGAAGAAGCCGCGATCCGGGAACTGGTCGGGCAGCACGGTGCGTCCCTGCTCGGCTGCCGCGGCCTCGACGACCCCGTCGAGGCTCGACTTGCCGTAGCCGATGTACGTCACGTCGCGGGTGCGGCCCCACTGGTTGCCGCCGTCGTAGTTGATGTTCGCGGCCATCTTGCCGGGCGGCACCGTGGGATGAGCGGCGTAGTACTCGGAACCGAGCAGGCCCTGCTCCTCGGCGCCGACCAGCAAGAAGAGCATGGAGCGGCTCGGCCCGGGGCTCTGCGCGGCCAGCTCACCGGCGATCGCAAGGACCTGGGCGACGCCGGCCGCGTTGTCCAGGGCGCCGTTGTAGATGCGGTCTTCCAGGCTCTCATCCGGCGAGATGCCGATGTGGTCGTGATGGGCGGTGAAGACGATCCACTCGTCGGCCAGCTCCGGGTCGCTGCCGGGAAGGGCGCCGAGCACGTTGGCGGTCTGCTCGCTGGTCACCATGTTCGTGAGCGACAGACTGGTGGACAGGCCCAGCGGCACCGGCGTGAAGTCGGCGCTCCGGGCCGATTCCAGGGTCTCGTCGTAGTCGACGCCGGCCAGCGCGAAGAGCCGCCGGGAGGCGTCCTCCGTCAGCCAGGCGTTGATCTGCGTACGCGGTTCACCCTCGTCGGGCAGTTCGAACTGCGGACCCGTCCAGGATGTCTGAACCACGTTGAAGCCATAGCCGGCCGAAGGGGTCGTGTGGATGATGATCGCGCCGACCGCCCCCTGGGCCGCGGCGCTCTCGTACTTGTACGTCCAGCGGCCGTAGTAGAGGCGGCGATCGCCTTCGAACAGGTCCGGATCCCAGTCGGGATCGTTGTTCAGCATGACGAGCACCTTGCCGGCGAGATCCGCGTCGCCATAGTCGTCCCAGCCGTACTCCGGCGCCTGGATGCCGTAGCCGACGAACACGAGATCGGCGTTCTCGATCGCCGCCCGTTCCGACTGGACGCCGCTGTGGGCGATGAACTCGTCCCAGAACGCGAACTCCACCCTGTCGCCCCCGCTCGACTCGAAAGTCCAGGTCTCGGGCACGGTCGCGTCGATGCCGACGATGTCGAAGGGTTGCTCCCAGCTTCCGTCCGCGGCAGCGGGTTCGAGGCCCAACTCGGCCATCGCGTCGGCGATGTACTGGCGCGCCATCACGTCGCCGGCGGTACCTGGGCCGCGACCTTCCATCGCGTCGTCGGAGAGGTCGGCGATCCAGGTGTGGAGCTGGGTCGCGGTATCGGGAGCGGGCGGTCCGCAGGCGGCGAGAAGGCAAAGCAGGGAAAGCGCTAAGGCGCAACTTCGATTCATCATCGAGGAATCGTAACGCGGCACGACTCGGGCTCGCCGCTTCGCGGCATCGCGCCGCACCCAGTGCGGACCGACTGATAGATTGTTGGCTATACGACATGCCCGCGACGAAGACCTTGAGCCGGCCGGCCGCGGTGTCCGAGAGTGAGCGGACACTGGACCGCTATCTCGACGGTCTGCTGGTTGAGCGCGGCCTGTCCCAGCACACGGTGGACGCCTACCGGCGTGATCTTCGCCGGCTGACGAGCAACCTGGAGGATGACGGCGGCGACCTGCTGGCGGCCACCGTGGAGCAACTCGGGCGTCACCTGCGTCGGCTGCGCCGGGAAGGCCTGTCGCCGCGCTCGATCAGCCGCGCCCTCGTTTCGATGCGCCGGTTCTACGCCTTCCTGGTAGTCGAGGGCGACCGCGACGACAACCCGGCGGTCAATCTCTACCCGCCGCGCCTGCCGCGGCGTTTACCCAAGGTGCTGAGCCAGAAGGAGGTCGAGGCGCTGCTGCGCGGCCCCGACACCAGCCGGCCGCCGGGAGTGCGGGACCGGGCGATGATCGAGCTGCTCTACGCCACGGGCCTCCGCGTCAGCGAGATGGTCGGCCTCGAACGGAGTCAGCTCCAGCTCGACGCGGGCTTCCTGATCGCGTTCGGCAAGGGGGCCAAGGAACGGGTCGTGCCGGTGGGCGAATCGGCCGAGTCCTGGCTCAACCGATACCTGAGGGACGTGCGGCCGGCCATGGCGAAGGGCCGTCACGACGTCGTCTTCGTCAGCTACCGAGGCGGAGGACTGACCCGGCAGGGGTTCTGGAAGCTGCTCAGGAACTACGGCCGGGGCGCCGGCATCCCCGACCTGTCGCCGCACGTGCTGCGGCACAGCTTCGCCACCCATCTGCTGGAGCACGGCGCCGACCTGCGCGCCGTGCAGGTCATGCTCGGTCACGCGAACATTACGACGACGCAGATCTACACGCACATCCACGAGCACCGGCTGCGGACGCTGTACGACAGGTATCACCCGCGGGCCCGGTAGGAGCCGCGTGACTCGGGCTCGTCGTCTCGGGAGGTGGTCCGGAATGCCGGCCAGAAGGCCGGCGCACCCAGTATTCACAGGCCGAGGAAGCCGTAGACGCGGCCGATGAAGTTCACCGTTTCCCGGTAGGGAGGCACTCCGTCGTAGGCGTCGACCGCTCCCTCGCCTGCGTTGTAGCCGGCCAGCACGCGCGGCAGGTCGTCCTCGAACCGGCGGCGCAACCAGGTCAGGTAGCGGGCCGCGGCGAGAACGTTGTGGGCGGGGTCGTACAGCTCCAGCGGCGAAACGCCGAAACGCTCGGCGGTCGCCGGCATGAGCTGCAACAGACCGCGGGCGCCCTTCGACGACAGGGCGCCGGGATCGTAAGCCGACTCCGCGCGCGCCATCGCGGCCAACAGATCGGGGTTCAATTCATGCTCGCGTCCGACCTCCAGAAACAGCTCGCCGTAGGGAACGGCCGGCGCCGTCTGTCCCGGCCGGTAGTCGAGAGAGAAGCCGGCCTGCGGCGGCGCCTCGGGAGGTGGCTCGTCGACGATCTCGTCGTCGACGATGCGCTCGATCCGCATCAACGGCAGGGTGACGGATCCGCCGTTCTCCAGTGTGAGCCGGATGCGCTCGACGTTCGAGCCTCGGGTCTCGAGGAGTTCCCACGCGGTCACCTTGTACCGGTAGCCGTTGGTCAGAACGGCCAGTTCCGCTCCGACCCCGGAGGCGCAGAGGGCCAGGACTACAGCCGCCGCCGCGGCCCGCGAGCCAACGCTCACGCCAGCCCCCGGTCAGGCGCCGGCCGCGGTCATGAACTCCGGGCCGGCCGGATTCTCTGCCGCGGCTGCTTCCGGTTGATAGCGCATGACGACCAGGGTCAGATCGTCCTCGGCCCCGACGCCGTCGGTGTGTCGCCGCATCTCTCCGAGAATGCGGTCGCAGACCTCCTTCGCGCTGCCGGCAGATCCCTTGAGCGAGTCCCTGGTCCTGTCGTAGCCGAACGGCTCCCCATCCCGTCCGAGAGCTTCGATGAAGCCGTCCGACAGCCAGACCAGAACGTCTCCGGGTTGCAGCTCGATGCGCCGGAAGCCGTAGTCCTCGCCCAGCGCGCCCAGCGGCGTCCCCGGCAGCAGGATCTCCTCCACCTCGTCCCGCCGCAGCAGATAAGCGGGCGGATGGCCGGCATTCGTCATGTCGACGACGCCGGCCGACAGATCGACGATCGACAGACTCGACGTCACAAAGGTGCGGTCGCCACCGGAACGCACGAGCCGATCGAGGGACGAGAGGATCTCCCGAGGCGGTTTGCCCTCGTCGACCAGGGTCAGCAGCCCCGCCTTGAGCATCGCCATGCGCAGTCCCGCCGAGAGTCCGTGACCGGCAACGTCCGCGATGACCACCGCCAGACGATCGCTCTCACCTCCGTCGTCGCCCGGTAGCCGCACGATGTCGAAGTAGTCCCCGCCGATCGCCGCGGAGGGCTCGAAGTAGGTGGCGAACTCCACGCCTTCCGACTGCAGGCTGCGGCCCGGGATCAGGCTCTTCTGGACTTCGCGGGCAATCTCGAGTTCCTGCTCCAGGGCGTGCTTCGCCGTGCGCTCCGCCACCAGGCCTTCCAGGCTCTCCGTCATCTCGTTGAACGAAGTCTGCAAAGCGCCGATCTGATCCCGGCGCCGCACCGGGATGCGGGCGGAGAAGTCGCCAGCCTGCACCGCCCCGGTCCCCGCGCTCAGCCGGTTCACGGCCCGGCTGAGGCCCAGGATCATGAAACTGGCCATGACCGTCGCCGCGATGAACACGTCGAAGAGCAGGAAGGTCGGGATGATGAAGGCGATCCAGCCCAGCGTGTCCACCTGGCCGGACGACGAGAAGAGATGGCGGAAGACGATCCGCTGCGTCGCCGCGAGCGATGCGGATACCGGCGGCGAGACCGGTTCGCCACTCGCGAAGGCGTGCAGCGGTCCGGCCATCTCGACGCCGACGATGCTGAACGGGGAACTCGCGTTCAGGGACTCGAAAAACTCCTCGCGCTCCGTGCCGCCCTGAGTCCGCGCCAGCGGCTGCAGTACCCATTCGGTGCCGAAGATCTGGACCGTCCAGCCCGCGCCGTCCGTTTCGCCCTGACGCTGAAGACGGGTCCAGACATCGCTGCGACGGCTCAACTCCCGTTCCAGCAGGCCCCCGGCCTCGGGATCGTAGAAGGCCAGGACCGCCGATGTCCCGCGACGAAAGCCCGCCGCCAGAGTCGCCGAACCGTCAGGCAACACGACGAGCTCCGGGACCTTGCTCCGACGCTGCTGACGATCGAACTCGCTGCCCGATTCCAGCCACTCCGGGAAGGAGACCGGGGCTCTCGGGTCCCCGGCCGCAAGTGCGCCTCCCTGGTAGTAGGCCAGCGCCGCGCCGTCCTGCGTGGTCGGCAGACCGGAGGGATCGAAGAGGCCCATCTCAAGAGGCTGGATGAGGAAGGCGGACACCGCCTCGAGTTCCTCGTGGAGTCCGATCGCCGCGTCCCGGTAAAGGTGGCCGAGGAAGAACCCGCAAAGCAGGTAGGCGGCGACGATGACCAGCACCAGGCTGAGCAGGAAGGGCAGCAGACCGAGCAGCACGTAACTGAAGGCCAGCCGGCGTCCGACGCGCCACAGGACCCGCCGCTGCAACCAGACAAAGCCGACCCAGGCGACGATGACACCCGCCACGCTGGCGACCGTCCCGGCCAGCAGATCGAGTGCCAGCGGCGCGTCCAGAGAGAGCGTGACGATCGACAGGACGAGAGCGACGAGCAACCCCAACAGCCAGGCGGCTCGGCGCCATGACCTCGTGCGGCTGGGTTGTTTCTCGCGACTAGGCACCTGGGTTCTCGCGAACGCGCGGGGCAGCGTCATGGTACTATCTGCGGCGTCACCACCCCGCGGACGGAAGCCGGACCGCCCGCAGTGCGTGGCGGCGGCTCCGGCCCGCGTTCAAGAACGCCCGCGTCCACATCGCAAGAGACGAACATGACCCTCCCGATCGCAGGGCAGACGGCCTCCGGCAGAGCCGCTGAAGCGACCGTCTCCGATGTCGTCATCCGTTTCGCCGGCGACTCCGGCGACGGCATGCAGCTCACGGGCACGCAGTTCACGAATACGTCGGCGCTGATCGGCAACGACCTGTCGACCCTGCCGGACTTCCCGGCCGAGATCCGGGCGCCCGCCGGCACGCTGGCTGGCGTTTCCGGTTTCCAGGTCCGCATCGCCGACCACGACATCCACACTCCCGGCGACGCGCCTGACGTGCTGATCGCGATGAACCCGGCGGCGCTCAAGGCGAACATGCGCGACCTCAAGGACAACGGCGTGATCATCGTCAACACGGACGAGTTCACGCCGCGCAACCTGAAGCGGGCCGGCTATGAGGCGAATCCTCTCGAGGACGACAGCCTGAACGCGTTCCGGCTCTACCAGGTCGCGCTGACCACGATGACGCGGCGCGCGCTGGAGGAAAGCCCCCTCGACGTCCGCTCCAAGGACCGGTGCAAGAACTTCCTGGCCCTGGGGATGGTCTACTGGCTGTTCAGCCGGCCGCTCGAGTCCACGATCGACTGGCTGCGGGTCAAGTTCAAGCGGCGCCCCGAAATCGCCGAGGCGAACGTCAAGGTGATGAAGGCGGGCTGGAACTTCTGCGACATCACCGACGCCTTCCAGGTGCAGTACGACGTGGAGCCCGCCCAGCTCGAGCCTGGCATCTACCGCAGCATCCACGGTAACTCGGCTCTCGCCATCGGGCTGGTCGCGGCCAGCCGCCGCAGCGGGTTGCCCCTGTTCCTCGGCGCCTACCCGATCACCCCAGCCAGCGACGTGCTCCACGAACTGGCGACCTACAAGCACTTCGGCGTAACGACCTACCAGGCGGAGGACGAGATCGCCGCCGTCTGCGCGGCGATCGGCGCCTCCTTCGGCGGCAGTCTGGGCGTGAGTTGTTCCAGCGGTCCCGGAATCGCGCTGAAGGCGGAAGGCATCAACCTGGCGGTGATGGTCGAGCTGCCGCTCGTCATCTGCGACATCCAGCGCGGCGGCCCTTCGACCGGCCTGCCCACGAAGACCGAGCAGGCCGACCTTCTGCAGGTCATGTTCGGCCGCAACAACGAGTCTCCGGTACCCGTGATCGCCGCGGCGTCTCCCGCCGACTGCTTCGACACCGCCCTCGAGGCGGTACGCCTGGCGACGACCTACATGACGCCCGTCATCCTGCTCTCGGACGGCTACATCGCGAACGGCGCCGAGCCATGGCGGATCCCCCAGGTCGAGGAGCTTCCCGACCTCCGGATCGACTTCCACCAGAACGCGAACGGCTTCATGCCCTACATGCGCGACGAGGACACCCTCGCCCGGCCGTGGGCGATCCCGGGCACCCCTGGTCTCGAGCACCGGATCGGCGGTCTCGAGAAGGAAGACGTCACCGGCAACGTGAACTACGAGCCCGAGAACCACGACCACATGGTGCGCCTGCGCGCCGAGAAGGTCGCCCGGATCGCGAACGAGATTCCCGACATCGAGGTCGACGGACCGCAGAGCGGCAAGCTCCTCGTGCTCGGCTGGGGCAGCACCCTGGGCGCGATCACCGGCGCCGTGAACCAGGCCCGGGCCGACGGCATCACGGTCAGCCGCGCCCACCTGTGGCACCTCAACCCCTTCCCCCGCAACCTGGGCGACATCCTCGAGCGCTTCGAACGCGTCCTCGTGCCCGAGATGAACCTGGGCCAGTTGGCGCTGCTCCTGCGGGCCCGCTACCTGAAGGACATCGAGACCTACTCCAAGGTCGAGGGCAAGCCCTTTACGCGCGACGAGATCCTGCACCGGATCGAACAGATGGCCGGAGGCTCGAACTAGAGATGCCCACCACCGAAGCACCGGCGCTGACCAGGAAGGACTTCCAGAGCGACCAGGAGGTCCGCTGGTGTCCCGGATGCGGCGACTACGCGATCCTCGCCGCCGTCCAGCAAGTGTTCCCCGAGCTGGGGATCCCACGCGAGAAGTTCGTCATCGTGTCCGGAATCGGCTGCTCCAGCCGCTTCCCGTACTACATGAACACGTACGGCTTCCACTCGATCCACGGCCGCGCGCCCGCCGTGGCGACGGGGCTCAAAATGACCCGTCCGGACCTCGATGTCTGGGTCGTGACCGGAGACGGCGACGCCCTCTCGATCGGCGGCAACCACCTGATCCACACCTTGCGCCGGAACGTGAACGTGAAGATCCTGCTCTTCAACAACCGGGTCTACGGCCTGACGAAGGGCCAGTACTCGCCTACCAGCGAGCTCGGCAAGCGCACGAAGTCGACGCCACACGGCTCAGTCGATTTCCCGTTCAACCCGCTCAATGTGGCGATCGGCGCCGGCGCCACCTTCGTCGCCCGCAGCGTGGACGTCTTCATTCCCCATCTCAAGGCGGTGCTGAAACGGGCCGCGGAGCACAAGGGGTCGGCCTTCGTCGAGGTGATGCAGAACTGCAACATCTACAACGACAAGGCCTTCGCCGCCCTGACCGACAAGACGGGGCGACAGCAGAACGGCCTGTACCTCGAGCACGGCCAGCCCCTGGTCTTCGGCGACAACAAGGACAAGGGCCTGCGCTTCACCGGCACCGACTTCGAGGTCATCGATCTTGGCAACGGGATGAGCGCGGACGACTGCCTCGTGTGGGACGAGAAGCACGCCAACCCCTCCCTGGCCTTCCAGATGGCCAGCATTTCGACCGGCGACGGCCTCGGCGACTACCCCGTGCCCCTCGGCGTCCTGCGCGCCGTCGACGCGCCGACCTACGACGCCGGCGTGATCGACCAGATCGACCAGGTCTCCACCGGCAGACCCCAGACGCTCGACCAGTTGATCCACGGCACGGACACCTGGACGGTAGACGCGGGCGGCAACGTCGACCGCGGTGCCAACTAGGCGCCGCGACTCACTGGGTGCGCCGGCCTTCCGGCCGGCATCCGTACACCGCTTCGAGCCTCACTGGATCCTCGCCGGCCTGGTCTGGCTGGCGACCGCGGCGGCGGCTCAGGAAACGGCTCTGCCGGAGGTCTTCTCGGAAGTCATCGAAGTCCGGGTCGTGAACGTCGAAGTCGTCGTGACCGACAGGCAGGGCAACCGCGTCCACGGCCTGGAGGCTTCGGACTTCGAACTCCTGGTCGACGGCGAGCCAACGCCGATCGCCTACTTCTCGGAGGTCGAGGACGGTTTCCTTTCGGATGACGCGGCCGGTGACATCGCCGCCGTGCCCAGCCTGGACCCGAGCGCGCCGGTAGGCACGAACTTCCTGATCTTCATCGACGACCTCTTCTCCATCGAGCGTGACCGCAACAGGGTGCTCGACCGCCTGGAACACGACCTCGGGGAACTCGGCCCAGCGGACCGGATCGCCGCCGTCGCCTACGACGGCCAGACGGCGGAGATCCTGACGGCGTGGACGGATGCGGCCGACCGGTTCGCCGACGCGCTGGTGCGGGCTCGCTCCAGGCCATCCCACGGTCTGCATCGACTCCTGGCACGAAACCAGGTCGCCCAGGACCGGCAAACGATGGCCGATCAACAGGCGGGCAGGAGCCGAAGCGGGCTACTGGGATCCGCCGGACCGGTCACCTCGGGCCTGGACAACGACTACTCCCGGCAAGACCTGCCCTACCGGGAATCGTTGAGCAACCAGTTGGAGAGTTCCGTGCTGGCGGCGATGGCCAGCATGCGCCGGTTCGCCAACCGGCCCGGCCGCAAGGTCATGCTACTGCTCGCCGGCGGCTGGCCGAGGTCCGTGGAGATCTTCGCCCGCGAGCTCCTGCCCCCCGGCGGTTTCCTCCCCGTCAACCGCAGGGTCATGAGCGAGCACGACCTGTACGGGCCGCTCGTTTCGACCGCGAACCTGATCGGCTTCTCGCTCTATCCGGTGGACGTGCCGGGCCTGACCAGAAACTTCTACGGCGACGCGTCGAGAGGGTTCGGCGCCAACGCCCGGCCGGACAATGCCGCCCCGGCGCCGGGCACCCTCGAACAGGAAGACACGATCCACAGCGCCCTGAACCTGCTCGCCCAGTCGACCGGAGGCCTGCCGCTGCTCAACGCGCGCCGGGACGTAGCCCTGACAAGCGTCGTCGAGGACACCCGCTCGTACTACTGGCTCGGCTTCGAGCCGCAACGCCGGGAGGACGACAGGTTCCACGAGATCATCGTGCGGCCGAAGGGCCGCGCGGACCTCGAGACCCGCACGCGCGAGGGCTACGTCGACATGTCGCGCGACTACGAGCTCGACATGACGGCGAAGGCCGCCCTGCTGTTCGGGGATCCGCCGGAGGCCCTGGCCCTCCAGGTGCAGCTCTCCGACCCCGTCCAGACCGGCCGCCGCAAGATGTCCGTCCCCGTCGAAGTGGCGATTCCGCTCGACGAGATCCAGCTCCTGCCCACCGGCGACGAGTGGCTGAGCGTGGTGGAGATTCGGGTCACGGCGATGGACGAAGGCGGCAACCGCTCGGAGGTGTCCTTCGAGAGGGTCCCGATCGCCGGTAGCAGCGAGCCGCAGCCCGGCCAGATCTTCTACTACCAGACCGACCTGGAGCTCCGGCGGCGCGAGCACTCCTACGTCATCACGGTCCACGACCCGCTGACCGGAGCGAGCCTGACGTCGACGGGGACGATCCGCCCGAACTAGGAGGCAGCCGGCGTGCCCGGCGGCCGCGCGCCGATCAGCCCAGCTTCCGCCGCAGCGCCGCCAGCACCACCGGCGGCACGACACCGGCCAGGTCGCCGTCGAGGCTGCCGACCTCCTTGGTCAGCCGGCTCGACAGGTAGATCCACTCCGGCGCCGGCAGCAGGAAGATCGTGTCGATGCCCGGCGCCAAGCGGCGGTTCATCAGCGTCATCGGCAGCTCGTAGTCGAAGTCCGCGCCGGAGCGGAGGCCGCGAACGACCGCGGTCGCGTTCTTTTCCCGAGCGTAGTCGACGAGCAGGCCGCTGAAGCTCTCGACCCGGCAGTCGCCGGAGTCATCAACCAGGTCGCGCAGGAGGTCGATCCGTTCCTCGACCGAGAACAGGGCCTGCTTCTGCTCGTTGTAGAGCACGGCAATGTAGAGCACGTCGAAGAGCCTGCGGGCGCGTTCGATCAGGTCGACGTGGCCGTTGTGCACGGGGTCGAAGGAACCGGGGAAGACGCCAACTCGCTGACTCATTCTCCGCTCCCCAACTGGCCCGTGAGATCGATCGTGGTCACGTTGTGCGCCGCGTCGGTCAGGCGCAGCAGCAGCAGCCGAGCGTCCCCGGCAGCATCGATGGACAGGGTCTCGCGCTGGCTGTCGAGCAAACCGTCCTCGACTCTGGCGGCGCGCCACTCGCCCGCGTCGACGCTGATCACCGCCTCGCGCAGCGGGCTCCAGGCATCCTCGACCACCGCGGTCACGCGGCTGCCGTCCCTGGAGGCCTCGACCAGTCGCGCCGGGCTGTGGTCGACGACCACCGCGGCGGACACCCGCTCGGCCTCGAGGGCCTCGCCGGGGACGTTGTCCAGCTTGTCCGTGGCGCGGACCCGGAAACGGTAGACGCCGTCCGGCAGCACCGTGGCGTCGAAACTGAAGAACGTCGCCTTGAGGTCGTCCGCCACTTCCATCCAGAGGGCATCCGCGTCGCCTGCGCCTGTACCGGCCGCAGCGAGCGCCGCCTCGCGGGCGAAGGAGAGCCCGTAGCGGAGCCGGTCCTTGTTCGGGTCCTCGGCCTCCCAGCGCAGGGTCCGGTAGCCCAGCTTCCACAGGCTCTTCGTCGAGCCCTTCTGGGCCTGGGCCGGGTCGCCGACCGTCGTGAAGATCCGGTCGCGGTTCGGGTGCGCCGGCTCGTAGGCCTGGTTCGAGGGATTGAAGTTCGTCGGCACAAGGATCGTCCCTGCGGGGAGTACGTCGAGCTTCTTGATCTCGGGTTTGCGGTTGTGCTGCCGGTACGTCACCTCGACCGCCACGATCTCGGGCGAAAGAGTGCCGCTGCCGCGGAGTTCGGCCCGCCACTGGAGGTAGCGGCCGGGGGGCAGGTCGGAGAGCGGCGCCTCCCGCGCGGCGGAAGCCTCGGTCCAGTCCGACCAGGTCTCGTCCGGGTCCGAACTCATCCCGCTGCGCGCGGAGAGTGCGACGACGGCGCCGTCCGCGGCCCGCCCGCGCCAGCGAATCGACCCGAAGCTCGCGACGGACGACGCATCGAGGGGCTTGGCGGTCACCGTCCCCTGCCGGGCCAGGCCGCCGCTGTCGCCGCCGACGAAGCCGTAGACGGCCGCCGCGTTGACGCTGGCGAAGACGGGACCCGTCGGGCCGGTGGCCAGACCCACGATCTGGCTCTGGTCGAGGTCCTTCTCCAGCACCATCTGATCGTTCTGGAAGCTGAACAGCTTGCCCTCCTGACCGGTGGCGACCCAGAGCCGGCCCTGCTGGTGACTCAGGGCGTAGACCGTTTCCATCTCGAACTTCCAGATCGACTCGACCGCGCCGGTCGCATCGATCCGCAACACCTCGGAACGCGGACCCTTGAAGGATGCGGAACGGCTACCGGCGGAGATCGCGCCCGTCTGAACGGTGACCTGGCTCTGCTGGCCGTTGGAGCTCGAGGAGTTGCTGCCGGAGGAAGCGCTGCCTGCTGTCGAACTGCTTGCCGTCGAACCGCCGCTCGAGGAGCTTCGGGCCCGGCTCAGGTCGACAAAGCTCGCCTCGGAAGCCAGCGCCGAGGCATAGAAGGCGCCATCCTCTCCCCGCGTGATCGCCAGCACCTCGGGGCCCGCGGCGTCGTAGAGCGTTCGGGCCCGACCCTCCGCGTCGATCTCGAGCAGCAGCCCCTCGCCCGCGGTGCCGGCGAGCACGGTGCCGTCCGGCCGCAACGCAAGCGAGCGGATATGGATGTCCGTGCTGTCGTAGAGCACCTTCGATTCACCGCTCGCGAGGTCCACCCGGTGTAGCTTCCCTTCCGGACCGGTCGCCACCAGCAGGCCCCCGTCGCCGGTGCCCAGGAGAGCCCAGATGTACTGCGCATCCGGATCGAAGAGCTCTTCGACGTCGCCTTCGGGCCGCTTCCGGTAGACCTTGCCGTCCGGCGACGAACCGGCGTACACGACGCCGTCGCTGTCGACCCAGACCGCGAACACCTCGGGCTCCTCCGTGGCGAAGAGCTCGGTGACCGAGCCGGTATCCCCGTCGAGTTCGACCTCCAGGACCTTGCCTGAGTTGCCGGTGCCCGCCGCAAAGCGGCCATCCGCGCCGACGAAGGAGAACAGGAATGGCTCAGAGACAGCGGCGAACTGCTCGGCCCGCTGGGCGAGACGCAGAATCCCCAGGCGATCGACACTCACGTCGACGAGCTCGCCCGCCAGGAAAGCGGCCTGGCTGTCGGCGCGCCAGATCTGGACTTCCGAGGCGCCGGCGCCGCCGCTGGCCAGCAGCAACAGGAACCCGACCGCCAGACCCGCCGCGGCGCGGGCGTGGTCTCCCGGACCGCGGGTCCTCAGGGTGCGATCCGTCAAGGCGCCGTACCGGGCAGGATCTCGAGGTCGAGCCGGAACAGGCCGTCAAGCGGAATGTCCAGATCCCGCCCGTGCTCGCTCACGATCGCCAGGTTCAGGGCCCGGGGCTCTCCCTGCAGGGGAGACGCCTGCCAGATCGATCGGACGGAGGCCGGAAGCTGCGGCATCGGCCGTCCCTCGACGATCAGCCCGCGCGCCGGGACCACGCCGAGCGCCGCCAGCCGGCTCTTGGGCTGGAAGGAACGCAGCATGTCGAGCTCGTCCACCAGCGACGTCGCCTTGCCGGGCTCCAGTTGCAGCCGCGCCGCGTCGATGCTCACACCGTCGCCGACGAAGAGGTAGTAGCGGCCCGGCCGGCGGTCGCCTGGAATCGACACCGGGAGCGTCTCCTGGTAGCGCTCGCCGCGATGCCGGCGGAGATCGAACACGACGTCCACCGTGTCGCCCGCGTGAACCCGCCTCGACGAGGCCTGGGCTCGCTCGATCTCCACCGTCCGCACACCGTGGGTCTGGCTCAGCGTGAGATCGATGCCCTCGATCTCGACGCCTTCGTAGTCCGAGTTGACCAGCGCCCCGACCAGGGCGAGCAGATAGAACGCGGCGCTCGTACCGGGGCCCGATCCGTCGAAGGTCTGGTGGAGCGGCACGTCCTCGTGCCCCCGCAGCCGCAGAGTGCCGGTCATGTCCAGGCCGCTCTCCCCGCCTCCGTACGAGGCGGACTCGAGCGCCTGCATGGTGGGAATGCCGACGAGCGATGGCAGCATTCTCGGCAGATCGGCAAGGCGGAGTTCGAAGCGGCGGCCATCACCGTCCGGGCCTTCGACCTCGATCGTCATCGGGATCGTCCGCGCCTCGGCGCCGACCCGCCCCCTAAGTCCCGCGAAGCGGTCCTGGTCGAAGGCGCCGACCACCGAGCCGATGTTGCTCAGCCGCATCGAGCTGTTCAGACGCGGCACGACCCCGATCACCTCCATCGTGGCCATCGGCACGCGCAGCGGGCCCACACCGAGGTAGGGGTGTCCCATCGCCAGCACCTCGCCGTCCTCGACCCGGGTCACCGTACCGCCGACCGCCAGTTTGAGGTCGCCGTCGATCAGGACGCCCGCGACCGCGCTGCCGGCGCCAAGGTCCGGCATCTCGGCAGTGTCTGCCCGGCCGGCCGGCGCGGCGGCAAGCATCCGGCGTACCGGATCGCCGAAACCCAGCGTGGCGATCTGCGCGCCGGCGCGGCCTCCCCAGTCCGCCGGAGCGACCAGCGAGCCGAGCTGTTCGTTCACGGTCCGGCGAACCGCCTCGGCGACGTCGTCGGGCGGCTCGAGCATCTCGCGGACGGCCCGGTCGAACGTCCGGGGCGCACCGGGCGCGGCCAGTCCCAGGGACTCTCCCGCGGCGTCCCCGGATTCGAGAGCGCTCAGCTCCCGCATCGCGGCGATCGGCGTGATCAGGGCCAGCGCCTCGCTGGTGAACGCCCAGGAGTAGGCAACCGCACCGGCGAGCCGGTCGTCGATGTAGACGGGGCTGCCGCTCATCCCGGCGACGACGCCGGACTCCTCCAGGCCGTTGCCGCTCAGACGGGCGACGATGTAGCTCGTTCCCGGATCCATTTCGCGGATCACGCCGACGACCTCGACCCCGAAGCGCGCGGGCTCGTTGCCGGCGAACACGGACAGGCCGTAGCCGGTCTGCCCGCGGGAGAGCTCGTCGACACCGATCTCGTTGCCGCTCGGATCGACCCGTGGAGGGGGGTTCGTCCGCGACGTCGCAACCGTCTCCTGCGCCCCGACCGGGGCGGCCGGCAGCAGGATGCCGGCGGCCAGAAGACCGAGAACGAGAGCGACGGAACGGGTCACGGTCAGGATTCGCTTCGGCAGTCGGCAACCAGAGCCGGCAACCGGTGTCAGAGATCGAAGCGCCCGCGGCGCAACACCCGCAAGCCAGCGGAACTCCAAGATACCACGGTGGATGGCGGCCCCTCGGCAGTCTGCTCGCCGCCTATCACCAGCGCGCGGGAGTCGCCGAGGATCGGTTCGAGGTCAGCCAGGCCACACGCGGGCGGCTCTCCGCTGCGATTCGCGCTGGTCGCGGTGAGCGGATGACCAAGCGCCCCAAGGAGTGCACGAAGTCGGTCATGGTCCGGCACCCGCACGGCCAGCGTGTCTCCCCCGGCGGCCGCCGGCACGGACAGGCCCGCCCGAAGCGGCGCCACCACCGTGAGCGGCGCCGGCCAGTGTGCTTCGGCGAGGCGGATCGCTTCGTTCGGTTCAACGCCGAGATCGATCGCCTGTTCGAGATTCGCGGCCACGACCGGCAACGGCTTGCCGCGCTCACGCTCCTTGAGACGGTAGATCGCGTCGACACCCGCCAGGGAGCGTGGATCCACCGCCAGGCCGTATGACGACTCCGTGGGAACCGCGAGAACACGACCTTCAGCCAGGGCTCGCTTCACAACCTCCAGATCGCGGTCCCAGGGCCAGATCTTGAGCATGGGGCGGAAGCCTAGTGGAACCGGCGAGTTCAAGGCCGGAGCTGGAGGGTGCCTCCGACGCCGTCTAGTCGACGGACGCGCCGGCCAGCAGCTCCTCGGCCGCGGAGCGGGCGCCTTCCGTGATCTCCTCGCCAGCCAGCATGCGGGCCACTTCCTCCACGCGGCGTTCTTCGTCGAGGCGATGGACATCGACCCGCGTCCGCCCGGCTCGCACTTCCTTCCTGACCTCGAGGTGGCGGTCGCCGCGGCTCGCCACCTGGGGCAGGTGGGTCACCGCCAGAATCTGGCCGCCGCGGGCCAGCCGCTGCAGCTTTCGGCCGACGATCGCCGCCTCGGCGCCGCCGATCCCGGCGTCCACTTCGTCGAACACGAGGGTCGAGTCCGCCGCACGGCCGTCGCCGCGCACCGCGGTCTGGAGCGCCAGAAACAGGCGCGCCAGCTCGCCGCCCGAGGCGACCCGGGACAGCGGTCGGAGCGCCTCGCCCGGGTTGGCGCTGAAGCGATACGTCACGTGGTCCACGCCCCGCCGGTCGAAGGCAACGCGTTCGCCGTCGAGTTCCAGCACGCTGTCTGAACGCGGTGTACGGCCGATCGCGACCTCGAACGCGGCGCGTTCGAGCGCCAGATCGCGGAGGTGGCCGACGACCTCCTTTTCCATCCCGGCAGCGAGTTCGCGACGCGCGACCGAAAGGGTCCCGGCACGAGCGGCGTACTCCGCGAGACAGGCCGCGGTCTGCCGCTCCACCTCCTCACGGCGAACGTCCGCCGTCTCCAGCTCGAGCAGCTCCTCGGCGAGGCGGCGGCCGCGTTCGAGGACGTCGGCACTGCCGCCACCGTACTTGCGGGTCAGGCGCTCGATGACACTCAAACGCTCCTCGATCCGGTCGAGTCGGCCCGGATCCGCATCGGAACCCACTGCCCTGCTTCTCACTTCGGCCGCCACGTCGTTCACCAGAGTGCCCGCCTCGGCAAGGGTCTCGGCCCAGACCCCGGCCTCCGGCTGCCAGCGCGCGATGTCCCGCAGCGCGTTGCCGGCCCTGGCGAGCCGGCTGTCCACCGCGTGTTCGTCGTCGCTGAGCAGGGCGAGCGCCTCGTGCAACGCGCCCGCGATCGCCTCGGCGTGGCGAAGCACTTCGCGTTCGGCCCGCAGGTCGTCGTCCTCGCCGGCAACCAGGCGCGCGCCGTCGATCTCCGAGGTCTGGAACTTCAGGAGGTCGACCCGCTCCAGGCGCAGTTGATCGTCGCCGCTCAGGCGATCGAGCCGGTCGGCCGCCTCGCGCCAGGCCTCGTAGGCGCTGGCGCACGACGCCACGCGGGCCGCAACGGATTCGCCGCCCGAGCGATCGAGCCAGGTCCGCTGCAGCTCGGGCGACACGATGCCAAGCTCGTCGCGCTGACCGAAGATGCGGATCAGCCGGCGGGTGACCTCGGCAAGGAGCCGGAGAGTCACCGGATGGTCGTTCACGAACACGCGGTTGCGCCCTGCCCGGGTCACCTCGCGACGCACCAGGAGCTCGTCCCCGTCCACCGGCACGCCGGCTTCTTCGAGCAACCGCCGCCAGCCGCTTCCCGAGGGCTCGAAGACCCCGCTCAGCACCAACGTGTCCGCGCCTGTGCGGATCGTCTCCGAACTCGCCCGCGCCCCGGCAAGCAGGGACAGCGAACCCGTGACCAGGGACTTGCCGGCGCCCGTCTCGCCCGTGACCACGTTCAGACCCGGGCCGAACTGAAGCTCCGCCCGTTCGATCACGGCCAGGTTCTGAACGTAGAGCGAGCGCAGCATCTGGGTGCCTGCGGACCGGGCTACTCGTCGGACACGAGTTCGGCCGCGCGCGACGCCGCCTCGACGATCGCCTTGATCAGGGTCACGCGCAAGCCGCCCTCTTCGAGGCGCAGGATGCCATCGACCGTGCATCCGGCCGGCGTCGTCACCTCGTCTTTCAGGAGCGCCGGATGGCGGTCCGTGTCGAGCACCATCCTGCCCGCGCCGAGACAGGTCTGGGCAGCCAGCTCGATCGCCATCTTGCGCGGCAGGCCGACCTTCACGCCCCCGTCCGCCAGGGCCTCGATCACGATGTAGAGGAACGCCGGTCCCGAGGCGGACAGCCCGGTGATCGCGTCCATGTGCTTCTCGTCCGCGACGACGGCGCGTCCAAGGGGCAGGAACAGGCGTTCCGCCGCCGCCACGTCGTCGGTAGTCGCATGGCGACCCGCGCAGATCGCGGTCATTCCCGCGCCCACGAGGCTCGGCGTGTTCGGCATCGCCCGCACGACGGGAATGGGGCCTGGCAGGCGATCCTCGATGTAGGACGTGGTCACCGAGGCCAGGATCGAGACGACGAGCTGTTCCGGGCGCAGAGCGTCGCCGATCTCGGCCAGGACCAGATCGGCGGTCTGCGGCTTGACCGCGAGCATCACGATGTCGGCTCCCTCGACCGCCACTCTGTTGTCGACGGTGCCCTCGATGCCGAAGTCCCGCGCCACCCGGGCCACTCGATCCGCATGGCCCGCGGTGGCCACGACCTTGCCGGCGTCCACGGCGCCCGCGTCGAGCCAGCCGCCGATCAGGGTCTGGCCCATCTTGCCCGCGCCAATCACGGCGACGCGGGGACCGCCACCCCCCGCGGCGCCCGCTGCTCCGCCGCCCTCGTCCTTGCTGTTCGTGGTCACCTTCACTTCTCCTCGATTCATGGGGCCGCCACGTTATGCCGACCGGCCCTTCGAGGGGAAGTTACCAGTGACGCCCTCCCACCATCCGGAGGAAGAACGCCCGCGCCACATGGCCGGCAATGCGCGGGTTCTCGCGCAGGCGACGTGTCGAGTAGGCGTACCACTGGCGACCGTACGGCACGTAGATCCTCATCCGGTGACCGGCGGCAGCCAGGGCGTCCCGGCGATTCTCGGTGACGCCCAGGAGCATCTGGAACTCGTACCGGTCACCGGCCAGCCCCCGTCGCTCGATGATCGCCGCCGACTCGCGGAGCAGATAGTCGTCGTGGGTGGCGATTCCCACGTAGGCGCCGCGGTCGAACAGGGCCTCCAGGGAGGCCAGAAAGTTCCTGCGCACCTTGTGGTAGTCGGTGATCGCGACGCTGGGCGGTTCGACGTAGATGCCCTTGCACAGCCGCACGTTCGCGCCTTTCGGAAGCCCCGCGATGTCGGCCAGGGTACGGTGCAGGTAGGCCTGCAGCACCACGCCGACCGCATCGCCACCGGCGCCGGCGCCGCTCGGGCCACCGCCGGCCCGTCGCGCCCGCGACTCGGCCAGGACCTCACGGTACAGATCGAGCGTCGCGGTCGTGCAGGTGTGGTCTTCCATGTCGATGCGCACGAAGTTGCCCCGTTCCGCCGCCCGCTCGACCAGGCCCGCCAGATGATCGCGGCAGAGTTCGCGCTCGATCTTGAGGCCCAGCAGCGTCAACTTGACCGAGACGTTGCAGTCCAGTTCCCGATCGGCGATCTGATCCACCAGGTCGACGTAGAGCCCGGTTCCTTCGATCGCCAGCTCCCGGCTGTCGATCTCCTCGCCAAGAAGGGCCAGGGTCGCGGCCAGCCCGCGCTCGTTGAGACCGGCAGTGCGGGCCAGCGCGTCGGCCGGCTCGTCGCCCGCCACGTAGGGCGCGGCCGCCCAGCGCACGAGCGGCGGCGGCATCAGCGGCAGCGACCAGCCGACGACCCGGGAAAAGAGCGTCACCGGACGGCGCTCACCGTGCGCCCACGTGCTCGTGGGCGTGGTAGCTGCTGCGCACCAGGGGGCCCGATTCGCAGTGGCTGAACCCCAGACCGAGGGCGAAGTCGCGAAGGCGGGCGAACTCGTCCGGGTGAACGAAGCGGTCCACGGGCAGGTGGTCCCGGGTGGGCTGCAGGTACTGACCGATGGTCAGAATCTCGGTTCCCGCCGCGCGGATGTCCCTGATCGTCGATTCGATTTCCGCCGTCGTCTCTCCCAGGCCGACCATCAGGCCCGTCTTCACCCGGCCGCCGTAGCTTCCCCCGTCGCGACGCGCCGCCGCTGCACGCAGCAGCTCGACACTGCGCTCGTAGCGGCTGCCCGGACGCGCCTGCCGGTAGAGGCGGGGCACGGTCTCCATGTTGTGGGAGAAGACCTCCGGCCGGGCCTCGAGGACGATGTCGAGAGCGTCCGCGACGCCCCGGAAGTCCGGCGTCAGTACCTCGACCGCGGCGCCCGGCACCCGCGCCCGGATCGCCAGGATCGTGTCAGCGAAGTGGCCCGCACCGCCGTCCGGCAGGTCGTCGCGGTCGACCGAGGTGACGACCACGTGCCGCAGCCCCATCGTTGCGGCGGCTTCGCCCACGCGCGCCGGCTCATCCGCGTCGACTCCCGGGGCGGGTCGGCCCGTGTGGACGGCACAAAAGCCGCAGCGGCGGGTACAGGTATCGCCGAGGATCATGAAGGTGGCCGTACCGTGCTGGCCCCAGCACTCGTAGATGTTCGGACAGCGCGCCTCCTCGCACACGGTGTTCAGGTTCAGGCCGTCCACAAGGCGGCGCACGCGGTGGTACGACTCCGGCGTCGACAGCCGGATGCGGAGCCAGTCGGGCCGTGGCAACCGGCCGGCGCCGGCCGCGGCCGGCGGAGCGCCGATGGAAACGAGTTCGTCCATGCGGGTTACAACTCCGGCGGCCGACCCTCCCGCGGCCGCGTGTCACCATGGATCCTAGCCTCGAAACCGCCTCGCGGCTTGCCTGGTGCCGGCCGGAGGGCCGGCGCAGCCAGTGATTCGGGCTCCAGGCCGACAAGCCGGCGTTCGAAGACCTCCGCGAAGACTTCGGCACAGCATGCCGCGACTTCGGCCAGGTCGTGCCGGCGGCCGGTCAGATCCTCGATCGAGGTCATCACGCCGGCGTCGAAGCCGCAGGAGAGGATGCCGGCGAAGTCGTCGAGTTCGGTCGAGACGTTGAGCGCGAAGCCGTGGGTGGTCACCCAGCGCCGGAGGTGGATGCCGATCGAGGCGATCTTCCTGTGACCGACCCAGACCCCGATCCGCTCCCGCTCCTCGCCGCCGGCAGCCGTCACGCCGAAGGCCTCCACGGTCCTCACCAGCACCTCCTGCAGATCGCGGACGTAGGCGCGTACGTTGCGGCGGTCGGGCCGGAGGTCGATGACCGGGTACCCCACGAGCTGGCCCGGTCCGTGGTACGTCGCGCGACCTCCCCGGTCGCACTCCGCAACCGCGATTCCGCGCTGCTCGAGCCACTCCGGCGCCGCCAGCACGTCGCCGCGATCACAGTTCCGGCCCACCGTGTAGGTGGGCGGGTGCTCCAGCAGGAGCAGGGTGTCGGCCGCATCGGAGTCCCCGTCCAGGATGGACTGGCGAACCCGGTGCTGCAGTTCGACACCGGCTTCGTAGCCGACCCGGCCCAGCCAGACCATGCGAATCGGCGTCTCCGCACGCGGCGCGGCGACCTCTCCCGTCTCGACCATGTCCACAAGCCTACGCCTTCGCGGCACAGATCCCGGCGCACCCACTCGCTTGACATGGTCCGAGCATGAAACTAATGTTCCAAACATGTCCAAGATGCTCCAGATCCGGAACGTCCCCGAAGAGACTCACCGACTCCTGAAGAGCCGCGCCGCGCTGGAAGGAGTGTCCATGTCCCACTTCGTACTGCGCGAGATCGAGCGGATCGTGCGCCGGCCGAGCCGCCGGGAAGTGCTGGACAGGATTCGCAATTCGCCGCCGGTGGCACTGGACAAGTCGCCTGCCGAGGTACTGCGAGAGGCCAGGGAATCTCGGGAGTGGTGATCGATGCCTCCGCGGCCGTCGAACTGCTCCTGGACACCGCCCGGGGTCGTCGGCTGAGCGAAAGGCTGCGACGGGAGTCCGTCGAGATTCACGTCCCGCATCTGGCGGATCTGGAGATTGCCCAGACCCTGAGGAACTACCTCATTCAGGGCTCCTTCGGGGCCGACCGGGGTCTGCAGGCCCTGCGCGACTGGCGTGATCTTCCGGCAGAGCGGTACGGTCATCACAACTTCCTGGACCGCATCTGGGAACTCCGGCACAACGTCTCGGCGTATGACGCGATCTATGTCGCCCTTGCCGAGGCCCTCTCCACGATCCTGCTGACCGCGGATCGGAAGCTCGCCGGTGCTCCGGGGCTCGAAGACCGCGTCGAACTGATCTGACCGAGGCTGCCGGAGAGCAGGGATCAAGGACCGGGCACGAGCCGTTGGCATCGGAAGAAACACGGGAGCGCCGGTCTGCCCGCAGCGGTCACGGGAACGACGGCGGGAAACCGCGAATCGGCCTCGTCCTCACCGGCGGCGGGGCGCGGGCGGCCTACCAGGTCGGCCTCGTCCGGCACCTGGCGAAACGGCTGCCGGAGTTTCACTTCGACGTGCTGACCGGCGTTTCGGCCGGCGCGATCAACGCTTCCTTCCTCGCCTCCCACCAGGGCAGCGCGGCCGAAGCGACGGAAGAACTGAGCCGGATCTGGCTCGAACTGACGCCCGATCATGTGTTCCGGGACGACGGCTGGTCACTGGGCAAGATGGTCCTTCGCTGGCTCCTGAACCTGGCCTCGGGCGGTCTGCGGTACCGGCCGCAGGTTCGCGGCCTGGTCGACACGTCGCCGCTGGGCGGGCACCTTGCCGAGGTTCTCGGCGCCGACTCCGGCAACGGCCGCGTCCTGCCGGGAATCGCGAAGAACCTGGACCGCGGCCGGCTGGACGCGGTCGCCGTGACCACCGTCGAGTGGTCGACGGGGCAGACCGTGACCTGGGTTCAGGGCCGCGACACCCCGACCTGGGAGCGGCCCAAGCGGCGCTCGGAGCGAGCGCGACTGACGCTCGACCACGTCCTCGCCTCCGCCTCGCTGCCGCTCATCTTCCCGGCAGTGCGGATCGGCGACGCCTGGCATGGCGACGGCGGCGTCCGTCTGACTTCACCCCTGTCGCCGGCCCTGCACCTGGGCTGCGACCGCCTGATCGCGGTGTCCACGCGCCACGAGCCCCTGGCGCCCAGGACGGCGGCCGCCGCCTACCCACCGCCGGCCCAGTTCGCGGGCGTGCTGCTGAACGCCGTGTTCCTGGACCAGCTCGACCAGGACGCGAACCGCCTGGAGCTGGTCAACGGCCTGCTGGCCCGGATGCCGGAGTCGGACCGCGGCTCGCTGCGGCTGGTCGACCTGGTCCTGCTGCGGCCCTCCGAGGACCTCGGCCGGCTCGCGACCCGATTCGAACCCCGGCTGCCCAAGGCGTTCCGCTTCATGACCCGCGGCCTCGGCACCCGCGACACGAAGAGCCCGGACCTGCTGAGTCTGCTGATGTTCCAGCCCGACTACATCCGCGCGATGATCGAGGTGGGCGAGCGCGACGCGGAGGCGCGGCACGCGGAGATCGCGGCGTTGGTCAGTAGGTAGTACGCCTACGCGATCGTGATGTCCTCGCAGAGGTAGACGTCCTGAATGTGGTTCAGGAGCTCCACCCCCTCCGCCATCGGCCGCTGGAAGGCCTTGCGGCCCGAAATCAGGCCCTGACCGCCGGCGCGACGGTTGATCACCGCGGTGCGCACCGCCGCTTCGAGGTCGCCGGCGCCGCTTGACGATCCCCCGGAGTTGATCAACCCGATCCGGCCCATGTAGCAGTTCGCGACCTGCCAGCGCACCAGGTCCACGGGATGGTCGGAGACCAGGTCGCTGTAGACGAGGTCGTGGGTCTTGCCGAAGCCGATCGCCGGATAGCCGCCGTTCTTCGTGGCCTGCTTCTGCTTCACCACGTCGGCCTCGATCGTTACCCCGATGTGGTTCGCCTGGCCCGTCAGGTCGGCGGAGTCGTGGTAGTCCACGCCGTCCTTCTTGAACGCGTTGTTGCGGAGGTAGCACCAGAGGATGCAGGCCATGCCCAGTTCGTGGGCCTGCTGGAAGCACTCGGCGATCTCCACGAGTTCCTCGCGGCACACGTCGGCGCCGAAGTACACCGTGGCCCCGACCGCGGTCGCTCCGAGGTCCCAGGCCTGTTCGACCTGGGAGAACAGGACCTGGTGGTAGGTGTGGGGGAGGGTCAGGCTCTCGTTGTGGTTGATCTTGACGATGAACGGGATCTTGTGCGCGTAGCGCCGGCCGATGCTGCCAAGCACGCCGAGAGTCGAGGCGACGCCGTTGCAGCCGCCCTCGATCGCCAGCCGGATGATGTTCTCCGGATCGAAGTAGATCGGATTCGGCGCGAAGGACGCCGCTCCCGAATGCTCGATGCCCTGGTCCACGGGCAGGATCGAGACGTAGCCCGTGCCGCCGAGGCGGCCGTGTCCGAGCAGGCGTTCCAGGCTGCCGAGGGTGCGGTTGTTGCGGTCCGAAGGCCCGAAAGCGCGGTCGACGGTGTCCGGGCCTGGAACCGTCAGGAGCTCCTTGGGGATTCCGCTACAGACGTGTCCGAGGAGGCTCTCCGCCTCGCTGCCCAGAAGCTGTTCGATGCGCGCGATGTCGGCCATGAGTGGTTCTGTCTACTCCTCGCAGGAAAGGTGTCGGTGGGTCAGGCTCGGCGCGATTGTAGCGCCGCGAGAGACGCCCGGTGCGGCCGATCAATTCAAGCTGCCGAGCGGCACTTCGGCTCCGGATTCGGGCTGTTCCAACCGCTTGATCAGCCGCAGCAGCACATCGAGTGGAGGTCCCCAAAGCCGGTGGCGACCGACGTGGTACACGCCGAGCGGCACGGACTCCCCTTCGATCTCGAAGGTCCGCTCCTCGACCAGTCGGGGATGCTTCAGGGCGGACAGCGGCAGCCGAACGGAAGGCGCCTCGACGTTGCTGCCGTCATCCTCCGGAACCGGCACGGCCACGACGCATGATCGAAGCCGGAAGCCGCCGGCCCCGCCCAACTCGTCGAGCTCACCCAGGCGGAGAACGCGCGACGGCTCCACACCGAGACCGACGCTGACGAGCCGCGCGACCGTCGGCCAGGGGTCGTCGCCCTCGAACGGCGTGGCGGGATAGCTGAGCGGCGGCGTCTCGTTCGGCTCCTCTCGCAGCAGGGTCCAAAGCTCCGCCGCTTCGACGTACAAGGGCACCACCAGCGCGACCTGCGTGCCGCTTCCTCCGGCGACGGGGAGCCGTTTCGACTGCTCCAGCACGCGCCGTATCTCGAGTATCCAGCTCACGGCCGCCGACACTATCCTCCGAACTCCGCGCCGCTCGGCCCGCCAGGCCAGGCTAGTCCGGGAGCGGGAGAAACTCCAGGCGATGAATCGAGCCGGGAGCGTCGCCGGCACTGCCCACGCTCAATCGCAGCCGGTAGACGGCCACCGAATCTCGCGACCACCACAGGCGATGGCGGGCCAACGGAGCCGCCAGCAGCAGACGGACCGCGGTCCTTCCGGACGGCAGGGTCCGTCGCTCCCGGACCTCTGCCCCAACGACCTCGAGGCGCACGCCGGCCTCGACGACCACGTCGAGCCGCGCCGGCGAAGAGGGTCCTCGCCCGGCCGTCCCGCCCTTGGCGCCGTCCTCCCAGGCGACGAGGAACTCTGCCCAGCCGTCGCCTCGCGGGTCTTCCGACCCGCGATGATCCGTACTCCCCACCAGCACGCTCTCCTCCCCGAACGGCGTGATCCGGCCCGCGACGGGGCGCAGCCACAAGCCACCCACGAAGAGGTCCGCAGGTCCCACCGGTCCCGGGCGCTGGGTCGTCTGCGGCAGGAGACGGCTCAGGACGCCCGCGGGCGGCGACCCCGGCTGGAGCGCCGACCCGGGCCCCAGCCAGAGCGGATGCAGGACGAGCCCGGCCGACACGGCCACCGCGAGAATCCTCGTCAGGCTGAGCCGCGCGACGAGGAACCAGAACATGGGCGCCAGAGCGCCGGCCCCGGCCGGCCCGAAAGACGCCCCTTCGTCACCCAGGTCGAACGGGAACAGCAGGGCGCGCGCGGCGAACGAGGCCACGGCCCCGACCAGGAGCACCCGCCGCCAGCCCCCCGCCAGCAGTCCCCAGAACGCGGCGAACACCAGCGGAACGCAGTAGGGCAGGAAGCCAACCGTGCGGCCGAGCAGCGCGTACAGCACGGTCCGAAGACGGAGTCCCTCGGCGGCTCGCACGTCGAACTGGGGACGATCGGGCACCGGACCAATCCCGGGTACCGTGGCGCGCGACCCGCCGGTGCGGCTCCACTCTTCGATCTCGAAGTCGACCGCCGGGAACCCCGTCGTCCGATCGAACACCTGGTGCTCGACCGGACCGATCCCGCCGCGAGACAGCGCCGACACGCCGAAGAGCGACACGGCGGTCAGGAGCGCGGCCACGGCGAGGCCGACCGCCGCGAACCAGCGCCGCGGCCGTCGCAGCGACAGCCAGGCGGCCGCCGCGAGAGCCGGCAGCAGGCTGAATCCGTCAACCGAAGCCAGCACGGCCAGCATCAGCAGGCCGCCGACGAGGGACCAGCGCAACACGGTCCGGACATCCGTCTCGACCGGGCGCCGAGATCCGGCAGCGCGACCTTCCGAGGGCATGATCTGCGCCACCAGCGCCCAGGCGAGGGCAGACGCCGCGAGGCGGAACATCTCCGGCGAAGGGTGCGGGAGCAGGGTGAAGGCCGTCGTACCGGCAACGCAGAGCGCGATCCACACGGGCGCCCAGACGCCGACCGCTCGCTCCAGCACCAGGGCGGAGGCGGCCGCGGCGAGCGCCAGCAGCAGCCAGTTCAGGATCGCCGGCCCCCGCCGCGGCGAGATGCGGACGAAGGGCGCGGCCACCACGGCATAGACCGGCGGCCTGCCGAAACCGGCCGTCGAGCTGCCGGCGCTGGTCGCAAGCGCGATCGCCTCGGGTTCCCGCTCCCAGGTCCGAACGTAGCGATCGTAGTCCTCGCGGCCGTACGACAGATCGCCGTCCCAGGCGAGACTGGCCGCGGCCATCAGGTAGGTGACATCGCGTTCTCCCCGCGTGGGGACATCCGCCCGCAGGGCGAAGAGGTGCAGGGCCGCCAGCAGTCCGGCCAGCACGAGCCAGGACCACCGTCGTACCGGGCCGCGGCGGCTCACAGTTCGCGGTCGAAGGCCGGCGCCCCGCAAAGGGTCATCGAACCGCCGCCGAACAGGTGGGGCTCCAGCCGGAACCGTGCCGGTCCGAGCGGCCTGCGGAGCTCGAGTCCGATCCGGCACGTCTCTCCGGGCGCGAGATCGCGGGGCAACGGAATCCACGGCCTGCCCTGGAACAGGTCGCGGGCGCCGCTCCAGAGCTGCGGCTCGAGGACGACGCCACCATCGGCGTGGCGGCCCGCGAGCCAGGTGGCGAAGCCGGTGTTCGTGACGACGATCTGCACCCCGCGCCGCTCACCTTCGGCCCAGGGTCGTGCACAGCCCTCGACTTCGATCCGTCCGGGCAGCCACCCCCAGGTCAACGAAGTGGGAGGCGAAGGACGCGGCGGAGGAGGAGAGGTCGGCGTCTCCTCAGGCATGCTGGACCAGTCCACGAGCGCTTCGGCAACCGCACGAGCCGACACCACCGGGGAGTGCTCGCGCTCGATGAAGGAACGGGCCGCTTCGCCCATCTTCCGGAGCCGGTCGGGAGAGGCCAGGAGACGGCGCAGGAGTCCGCCGAGCGCCTCCGCCTCCTCTTCCGGGTCGTCACCCAGCGGCGCCTTGACCACCACGTCGTCCGGAAGTTCGGAGAACTGGGCGTAGTCCGAGACCACCGCCGGCCGTCCGAGCGCCAGAATGCGAAGCAACGAGGCGGAGGTCTCGCCCGCGCTCGGATAGCGCAGATTGAGGCACAGGTCGCATGCCGTGATGGCGACCGGGAAGGAGGCTTCGTCCAGGAACCCGGTCACGACGACCCTGTCCTGGACTCCCAGGTCCCGGATCAACGTCGCCAGATCGAGTTGCGGGGCCGCTTCCCCGGCCACGACGACGACCGCCTCCTCCATACCGGGTTCCGCCAGCGCCCTCAGCAGCACGTCCGTTCGCTTGATCGGCGTCTGGAAGCCGAAGGAACCGAGCAGGACGGCGCCGGGCGGCACACCCAACCGGCTCCGCCAGGCCGCGGCCTCCTGCCGGCCCGGCGGATCGGGCGCCGGCATCGGCATCGGCACCTGGCGAATCTCCGGCAGAGCGTGTCCGGGCGCGCGGTCCGCAAGCTCCTCTTCCAGGAAACGGCGGCCCCAGTCGCTGTGCACCATCAGACCGCGCTGGCGAAGCAGCAGTGAGCCGTGCGCCGGCATCTCGAACAGCCGCGCCCGGCCATGGGCGCCCCAGCGGGTCGGAATCGCCGCCGCCGCTCCCTCCCAGCCGTGTTCGTCGGCGAGGGCGGCCACGTAAGCGTCCAGGTCGCCGCTCGCGAGCGTCGTCTCGACCAGAAGGTGATGAAGTCGCAGGTCGTGCACCGTCGCGACCCCTGGCGCTTCGAGGGCGAACCGGCGCACACCCTCGTGGTACACGTTGTTGCCCAGTTGGTAGAAGGGAAGGCGCCGCGCCGCTCCGAACACTTCCGGCTCGACGACCTCGTAGCGGCGCTGAACCTCCAACGCGACCTCCTGGCCGGGCAGGCGCACGACGCGGAGGTCGCAAAGAGGAGCGAGTTCCTCCAGGAGGTCGACGCTGTAGTCGGCGATGCCCGATCGCACCGGCGGCAGCGGCGAAACGTAGTCGACCGCCGGTCGGGTCACCCGCGGCCCGCCCTACGCGGTCTCGAGCTGCTGCCCGAGCCAGGCATCGATGAACGGATCGATCTCGCCGTCGAGGACGCGCTCCACGGAGGACACTTCGACCTTCGTGCGATGGTCCTTGACCATGCGATACGGGTGCATCACATAGCTCCGGATCTGGGAGCCGAAACCGATCTCCAGCTTCTGGCCCTCGCGCTCGGCCTGTTCCTCGCGACGCTTCTGCACTTCCCGGTCGTAGAGGCGCGCCTTGAGGATCTTCATCGCCATCGCCCGGTTCTTGATCTGGCTGCGTTCGTTCTGGCAACTGACCACGATCCCGGATGGATGGTGCGTGATGCGCACCGCCGAATCCGTCACGTTGACGTGCTGGCCGCCGGCGCCCGACGACCGGAACGTATCGATACGGATGTCCTTGTCCTCGACCTCGATGTCGATGTCGTCGTCGACCTCGGGATAGGCGTAGACCGAAGCGAACGAAGTGTGGCGCCGTTTCGCCGCGTCGAAGGGCGAGATCCGGACCAGCCGGTGTACGCCGCTCTCGCCACGCAGACGGCCGAAGGCGTAGTCCCCGCGTACGGCGACCGTGGCGCTCTTGAGCCCGGCCTCGTCGCCGTCGAGCCGCTCGAGCAGCGTGACGTCGAAGCCGCTCTGCTCCGCCCAGCGGAGGTACATGCGCAGCAGGATCTCGGCCCAGTCCTGGGAGTCCGTGCCCCCCTCACCGGGGTGGATGGCGAGCAGGGCGCTCCGGTCGTCGTCCTCGCCCGAGAGTTTCAACTCCAGGTCGAGCGCCTCGCTTTCGCGTGTCACCCGCTCGATGAACTCGCTGAGTTCTTCCTCGCCCTCGACCGCCTCCGCACTCTCAGCGAGCAGTTCGAGCCAGGCCTCGATCTCGCCGCTGTCCGCGTTCAGCCGGTCGACGGTCGCCTGGCGGCGTTCCAGGGTCCGGCGGCGCCGCAGCAGGGGTGCGCTCTGCCGGGGATCGTCCCAGAACCCCGGCTGCTCCATCTCATGATCGAGCGCGGCGAGCTGTTCCCGAACCTCGGCCGGGTCAAAGATACCTCCGCAGACCGTCCAGGCGGGACCTGAGCTCGGTCAGCGAGCGGTTCGCGTCGGAAGCAATCACCGGCGCAGTATGGCAAAGCCGGCAAGCAGGAGGCAAAGCAGCGGCACCAGGAACGGCGCGCGGGTGAACGGCGTCATGCCTCTGGCCGGCGTGACTTGCATTCGTAGCATCGCAACCTCATCGATTCCGGCGGTCGCCAGGATCAGGCCCCGGCGATCGATCAAGGCCGAAATGCCGGTGATCGCCGCGCGGATCACCGGTCGGCTGTTCTCCGCCGCCCGGAAGCGAGCCGGTCGCAGGTGCTGATGGGGCGCCCAGGTCGCGCCGTACCAGGAGTCGTTCGCCATCGTGACGAGCACCGAAGCCCCGCGGCGGACACGGGCTGCCACCTGCCGCGGGAAGACGATCTCGAAGCAGATCGAGACTCCCAGACGGGCGCTCTCCACGTCGAGCAACCTCACCTCGTCGCCGGTCGAGAAGCTACCCGTGTTCCGCGCCAGTTGACGCACGCCGGGAAGGTAGCGTGCGAACGGCACGTACTCGCCGAACGGAACCAGGTGCATCTTGTCGTACGTCTGGCGGTCGGCCTGCGCGCCGCCGGGCGTCAGCAGGTAGGCCGAGTTGAAAGCCCCCTCTTCCTCGCCGGACCCAAAGCGGCGAGAACTGTTGAAGAGCAGCGAGCAGCCGCGCCCGACCAGCGTTTCGATGTCGCGCGCGAAGGCGGCGTCCCGTTCCAGTTCGTATGGCCAGCCGGCACTCTCGGGCCATACGACGAGCGCGCCCGGTTCGCAGGCCTCGTGGCTCAGTTCGAAGAGGCGCCTGTAGTTGTCGCGAATCGACGAATAGTCCAGCCCGGTAACGAGTTGATCGTCCGTCATCATGCCGATGTTGGGCTGTACGACGCGAACATCGAGCATCGGTCCGGCCGGCGCCGTCCGGCCGACATTCGTCCAGCGCGCGACCGCCAGAAGCACCGCGACTCCAGCCAGGACCGTCGCCGCCTGCCGGCGTGTCGCGCCGTCCACGAGCCTCGACAGACCCAGACCGAACGCGACCACGACGCCCGACAGACCAAGGCTGCCGATCCACCTGGTCACGTCCAGAGCACCCGGAACATCGACCCACGCGTACCCGAGCAGATTCCACGGGAAACCGGAGAGACCGGCGCCCCGTACAAGTTCGAGGCCGACCCAGATCGCCGGCGCCGCAAGCAGCGAAAGCAGGTCTCGACGCCCCAGGGCCGGCCCGGCGAGCCAGCAGAACAAGCCGTGGTACGCACCCAGGTAGAGGGCAAGGAGGGCCACCAGGCCAGCCGACGCTACTCCGGGAAGCCCTCCGTAGACGGTCAGCATCGTCGACAGCCACGGTACGGCGATCAGCCACGCCACGGCGCCGTGAAGCCAGCCGAGCCAGAGCCGGCGCCAGGGCCCGAGCGGCGCACCCGCGATCAGACACAGTGGCGCGGCGGCCGCCAGAGGAACCAGGAACCCGGGGCGCTCGTCGAAACAGAACGCCCACCAGACGCCGCCGCCAATGGCCAGAGCGAGCTGGAACCAGATTGACGACAGAAGCCGCCGCGGTGCCGCCGGCGCGCCGGCCGGCCCTTTCCGGCCGGAAGTCACACCCGTGCCGGCGGTCAGTTGTTCGGCGTGATCCAGGTCTCGAGCCCGTACTGTTTGGCCAACAGTTCGGCAGCCTCCGAAGCGGAGTCCTGGTCCTCGAAGGGGCCTACCCGCACCCGCTGCATCACCTGGCCGTCGAGCGTCTGGGGAGACAGGAAGGCGGGATGTCCGTCCGCACGCAGCTTCTGCTCCACCGAGGCCGCCTGCCCGGTGTCCGCGCTCGAGAACACCTGGACGACCAGCCCGGCTCTGGCCGGCGGCGCAGCCGGGACCGGAACGTCGCTCTCGAGGGCAGGCGTTCCCTCCTCGGCGTCGCCGAAGAACCGCACCACCTTGGCCGGCGCAGGCTCAGCTTCCGACTCGCTGGCGGCAGGACCGGCCACATCGGGGACCGTTTCCGAAGGCGGCAGATCCGGGAGGGCGACGGCAGCCTGGGTTTCGGGAAGATCCACGTCGTTCGACCGGCCCCACCACACGCCGGCCGCGAACGCCCCCACCAGGGCCAGCGCCAGAAGAGCTACGAACGCGGCAATCTGGCTGTTACTGACCGCGACCTCAACCGGCTCGTAGGCGTCGCGGTTCACTCTTCGGGTGGTCTAAACCCCGCGAACGCCTTGATGAGATCAATCGGCAGCGGGAAGATGATCGTCGAGTTCCGCTCGGTCGCTATGTCCGTCAGGGTCTGCAGGTAGCGCAGTTGCAGGGTGACCGGGTTGGCGCTGATCGCGGTCGCGGCCTCGGCAAGCGATTCGGACGCCTGCAGCTCACCGGCGGCGTGGATCACCTTGGCGCGCTTCTCCCGCTCTGCCTCGGCCTGCCTGGCCATCGCGCGCTGCATCTCCTGGGGCAGGTCGACGTGCTTCACCTCGACCATGGAGACCTTGATGCCCCAGGGATCGGTCTGTTGATCGATCACGGTCTGGAGCTGGTCGTTCAGTGTCTCCCGCTCGCTCAGCAGTTGGTCCAGTTCGGTCTGGCCGAGAATCGACCGCAGCGTTGTCTGCGCCAACTGGCTCGTGGCGAACAGGAAGTTCTCGACCTCCACGATCGCCTTGGTCGGCTCGAGGACGCGGAAGTAGACGACGGCGTTGACCTTCACGGACACGTTGTCGCGAGTGATGATGTCCTGCGGTGGAACGTCCAGCACGACGGTGCGGAGCGACACCTTGACCATGCGGTCGATCGGCCACAGTACGAGGACCAGACCGGGGCCCTTCGGCTTCTCCAGAATTCTTCCGAGGCGGAAGACGACCGCCCGCTCGTACTCGGCCATGATGTTGATCCACCGAGTGAGCAGGAACAGACCTGCCACGATCAGGAAACCGATAAAGGGAAGACTCGCCATTGCGATTCAAGTCCTTTCTAGGAAGTACTCAGGTGTCTCCAACCGGTTCGACGCGCAGGGTCATCCCATCCACGCGAACCACCCGGACACGGTCGCCCACGTCCACCGGGACATCGGCTTCCGCGTTCCAGATCTCGCCGTGCAACCGAACCTTGCCCGGCGCGCCAATCCCGATGCCGGCGCTCACCAGGCCCAGTTCATCAAGCAGGCCCTCGCTGCCCGTCGCCACGCGGCCGCGCTGCGCCTTGAGCGCAAGCCGGGCGAGCGCGAGAGCCAGCAGTCCGATCGTGATGCCGACCGCGATGATCAACTTCAGGCTCGCCTGCAGCGCCGGGTCGGCGTCCCGGAACAGCATGATCGCGCCGAGACAGAAGGAAACCGCGCCGCCGACCGTAAGCATGCCGAAGCTCGGAACCTTGACCTCGAGCACCCAGAGCAGAACGGCAACGAACATCAGAGCCAGACCGGCGTAGTTGACCGGCAGCACCGACATCGCCCACAGCCCGAGAATCAGGCAGACGGCGCCGACGACTCCCGGGAAGATCGCTCCAGGGTGGGTGATCTCGAAGATCAGGCCGATCGATCCCAGCGACATCAACAGGAGCGCCACGTTCGGGTGGGCGATGATCGACCTCACACGCTGGAAGGCCGACATCTCCATCCGGCGCACCGTCGCAGCGCGCGTAGCCAACGTCCACTCCCGTCCGCCCTTCTCGACCACGCGGCCGTCGAGATCGACGAGCAGCGACTGCAGACTGGGTGCGACCAGATCGACCAGGCCCGAGTCGAGCGCTTCCTGGGCCGTGAACGACTTGCTCTCGAGCACCGCCGACTCCGCCAGCTTCTCGTCCCGGCCGCGGCGTGCCGCCAGCGAACGGATGGTCGCCGCCGCGTCCTGGGTCACCTTCTCGCCCATCGCCCCCGGGATGTCCTCGCCTCCGCCGGCAACGGGGTGAGCGGCGCCGGTGTTCGTTCCGGGCGCCATCGCGGCGACGTCGGCGCCCAGCAGAATGAAGAAGCCTGCCGACGCAGCCTGGGAACCGCTCGGGGACACGTAGACGACGACCGGTGTCCGGGCGTCGAGGAAGGTCGTGAAGATCTTGCGCATCGCCTGCATCTCGCCGCCAGGCGTGGACAACTCGACGATCAGGGCTTCGGCGCCAACCCGGTCAGCCTCCGCCGTCACCTCCTCCATGAACTCGGCGACGACGACCTGGATCACCGAGTCCACGGTGGCGACGATCACCTCCGGTGCGGACTCCGCGGCCGGCTCATCGGCCTCGCCGGGAAGATCGCCCTCCGCGGACTCCCCCGATTCCTCCTCAGGCTCCGCGGCCCGTGTTTCTCCCGGCTCTCCGGACTCTTCCGGTCCGGGTCCAGCGGCGAGCAGGACCAGTGGCACGAGGACCAGAGCGAGGGCGCACGACAGCCGCAAGAGGCTTCCCGCCTGTCTCAGCTTCGGCAAGCCGCGCATCTTGAGGAGTCTACTTGACGGGCAGGCACCCGCGACCGGCGGAATGGTCGGGGCGAGAGGATTTGAACCTCCGGCCTCACGGTCCCGAACCGTGCGCTCTACCAGGCTGAGCTACGCCCCGCAGCGCCGCAGAATACGGGCACGCAGGCAGGAAGTCCAGCTTTCAGAGCACCGGCGCGTCAAGCCGCCACGCCCGCCTCGGGAGCCGCGATCACGATCTCCTCGTCGTCACTCACACCGTGCTCGAACGGCTCACCGTTCACCTCGATCGCCGCCGCGTCGACGTTCCGGAGTTTGAGACGGATCTCCTGGTCCGCGGTCACGGTGAGCGACTCGCCCTGGACCCGCAACTCGCTGACCGTGCGCTCACCGTCGCTGTGAACGTCGATCCAGCTCGTGGCCCGGAACTCCAGGGTGACCCGCAGAGCCTGCTCAGGCAACGGTTCCGGCGGCGGTGGCGGAGGCGCCTCTTCGGTGAGCGGCGGCGCCATCGTCTCCATGTCTTCAGCAGCTTCACCGTCCGAACCGGAGAAGAAACCCCACCACAAGAGGAAGGCAAGGATCGCCACCACGACCAGCACAGCCACACCGACCCGCCCGAACGACGGCCTTGGAGACCGCTTCGCCAGGTTCTCGATCCCACCCTCGAGATCGTCCCGAGCGGACGCCGCGAGATAGAAGTTGAGCACCTCGTCGGGATCGAGGCCGACGATCCGTGCGTACTCGCGAAGGAAGCCCTTGACGAAAATGGTGGCCGGCAGCAGGTCGAAGCGATCCAGCTCCAGAGCTTCCAGATACCGGATGTTGATCTTGCTCGACTGAGAAATCGCCTCCAGCTCGATCTGGCGAACCTCACGCTGGCTGCGAAGCCAGGAGCCGAACGACTCTCCCTCGCCCGCAGGCGCCGCGGCCTGATTCTCGTCAGTCATATCTCCATCGGGGTCGTCTGCCCTCAGCCCCGCGCCGCCTATTCTACTCTCACGCGCTCCAGGACCGTCACCAACGCCCTCAGCGCCGCGCCACCACGGGTCGCGGCTTGATACGATTGTCAGTCCGCACACGCGTCGCCGGCACCCACCGCGACCGGGTCAGCCCGCACCGCATGAGGATTCCACAGCGCACTCAAGAAGACCTCGCCAGCGGCGACATCGACGCTGTCGAAGCCGAATGGCTGGCCGCGGTCGACGGAGAGATCGCGGTCGAGACATTCCTCGCCATCACCAAGGGGCTGGTTCGGCTCGACGAGGGAGAACGGGTCGGGACACTGCTCGAACTGCTCGACGATCAGTTGCAGGTGCGCGGGCTGTGGGCCGATCGTCTCGATCTGATCCGCGGCGCCGGCAGCAGGTACGTGCGGAGCGGCCAGGTCTACGAGACCGTTCTCGACACCCTGCACGAGCTCTACCGGGACCGCGAGTCCGACCTGAACGAGCTGCTGCACGAGTTGGGCCTGGACCGGGGACGGCAGGAGACGGTCAAGCTCTGGGACAAGGTGGACCGGCTCCGCAACCTGCTGGCATTCCAGCGCGGCGACATCGTCGAGATGACGGGCCGTGGAGTCGGTCGCATCGCCGAGGTGAACATGCCGCTACAGACCTTCAAGGTCGACCTCGAGACGGCGAAGGGAGTCGCGGTCGGCTTTCGGGCCGCCGGAAAGATGCTCACCCTGCTGCCCCCGGAGCATGTCTTGCGACGCAAGCTCGAAGAGCCGCAGGAACTGGCGGCGATGAAGCCGCCCAGGTTGCTCGAACTGACACTCAAGAGCTACGACCGTCCACTGACGGGGGCCGAAGTACGGGCCATCGTCGTCGGCATCATCCCCGCGCGCCGCTGGTCGAGCTGGTGGACCAGCGCCCGGAAGCAGGCCCAGGTCCTGTCCTCCGGCGGTTCCCGGCAGACCTACCGCTGGGTTGAAGCGACGGACGCCGAGAGTTCGCTCTGGCAGGAGTTCGAGCAGGCGACCCCGCGCGCCAGGATCGGATTGCTGCGACGCGCAGCGAATCAGTCGCAGGAACTGAGGGATCGGATGGCGGCGTTCCTGGACGACCTGGGCCAGGGTCTTGCCCGTGGGCAGCCCGCGCTTGCTTTCGAGATTCGCTGCGCACTGGAACGCTTCGGCGCCGAGCCGACGTGGCCCGCGGAGGAACTCCTGGCCAGCATGAAGGACCCGCTCAACTTCTTCGCGTCGATCGACCCGCGAGGTCCACGTGAACAGGCTTACCGTCTCCTGCCCGCCTGTCGCAGCGACTGGCGCGAAGTGCTCGAGAAACGTTTCCTTCTCGAGACAGACACCAAGGCGATCGGCACGATCGCAGAGTTGATCGATGGGGAACTGTTGCGCCGATGCGCCGCGCGCGCTCAGGTCCAGCCGCATCGCACGCCGGCCGCCTTCACCTGGCTCGCCGAGGGGGCCGCGGCCGACCCGGCGCTGCGCGACGGCCGGCAGAACCGCCTCCTCAATCTCTTGATTCAGGCCCTGAGGCACGAGGCCTTCGCTCCGTTCCGACTCCGCCTCAAGGCCCTTTTCGATTCCGGCGGCACCATACCGAAGCTGCTGCCGGAACTGACCCTGGACGAAGCCCGACAGGCCGAGGTCTCCATCCGCCACGCGGCGCTCGAGGACTACCGGCGGGAGCCTCTGCTTGCGGCGTTGCACCTGAAGTTCCCCGACCTGCTGGCCGACCAGGACACGGACGACGATCTCTACGCCCTGCCGGCTTCGATCGCCGCAAAGCGAGAGAGGTTGCGCGAGCTGGTCGAGGAGGAGTTGCCGGCCAATCGCAAAGCGATCGAGGAAGCCCGTGCCCTCGGCGACCTGCGCGAGAACTTCGAGTACAAGTCCGCTCGCCAGCGCCACGAGTACCTGACCTCCCTGGCCACCGAACTGCAACAGGACCTGCAGCGCTCGACGCCTATCGACCTTGGCGCCGCGGCATGCGACAAACTCCGCATCGGCAACCGGGCGATCTTCGAGTCGGTGAGCGGCGAGCAACGCACTCTGGCCATCCTCGGCCCCTGGGAGAGCGCGCCCGAGCGCGGCATCATCTCGTACGAGTCCGACCTCGCCCTCAGGCTGCTCGGCTCGGAGCCGGGCGCCAAGGTCGAGCTGGACGGCCAGACCTTCACGCTGCAGGCGATCGAAACCCTGCGAGCCGGCAGTCTGGCGTCGAAGTAGAGACGCTGCGCTCCCTCGCGTTGCGGGTACGTAAACGCGGGGAATGCTAGACTTATAGCGAAGTGTCTCTGGATGTGGAGGAGGTTCGGCGAATAGCTGAACTGGCGAGACTGCGGCTCTCGGCCGGTGAAGAAGCGCAGTTCGCGTCCCAGCTCTCGGAGATCGTCAACTACATCGACCAGCTTCGTGCGTTCAGCGCGAACACCTCCCGGTCGAACGACAGCGAGCCGGAAAGGGACGTCGCCAACAACGACGTACCGGCGGAAGGCCGCCCGCTCCTCGACGATTTCCTGGACAACGCACCCGCATCCCTCGACCGCTTCCTTCTCGTGCCACAGGTCAAGGCGACACCGGGCGGCTCCGAGTGAGGCCGACGACGACCGCCGAAGGGCTCGCAGCCGCCGTCCGTTCGGGTGAGCGCACCGCCGCCGCCACGGTCGAGCAGGCACTCGTCCGCATCGACCAGGTCGACGCCTCGGTGGGAGCCTTCCTCGAAGTCTGGCCGGAGCAGGCAGCCGAACGGGCAGCCGACATCGATCGGCGCCGGGATTCCGGCGAGGACCTCGGCCCTCTCGCCGGTGTGCCCACCGCGCTCAAGGACAACCTGTCGCTGGCTGGACACGAACTGAGCTGCGGCTCCCGGGTTCTTTCCGGCTACCGCGCGCCCTACACGGCCGGAGCCGTCGAACGCCTTCTGGCAGCCGACGCCGTGCCGATCGGCCGGGTGAACATGGACGAGTTCGCGATGGGTTCTTCCTGCGAGAACTCAGGCCTGGCCGTTACCCGCAACCCCTGGAACCTGGACATGGCGCCCGGCGGTTCAAGCGGGGGTTCCGCGGCCGCGGTCGCGGCGACCGAAGTACCCCTCGCCCTTGGCTCGGATACCGGGGGTTCGATCCGGCAGCCGGCTGCCTTCTGCGGTGTCGTGGGCGTCAAGCCGACCTACGGCCGCGTTTCCCGCTACGGCCTGGTGGCCTTCGCCTCGTCTCTCGACCAGATCGGACCGCTCGCCGGAACGGTGCGGGACGCCGCCCTGGCGCTCGGCGCCATCGCCGGCCCCGACCCCCGCGATTCCACGTGCAGCACCTTGCCGGTGGAGGACTACCTCGAATCGATCGACGACGGCATCGAGGGTCTGAAGGTCGGCACGATCCGTGAAGTCAGGACCTCCGCGCTCGACGGGGACGCGGCGGAGGGCTATCAGCGGGCGCTCGAGGCACTCGAGAAGGCCGGCGCCGAACTGGTCGAGACGAGCATTCCCCTGATTGACGCGGCAGTCGCCACCTACTACGTGCTGGCCAACAGTGAGGCGAGCGCGAACCTGGCCCGCTTCGACGGCAGTCGCTACGGACACCGCGCCGCCGGCGCCCGTTCGCTCCAGCGGATGTACACGGACAGCCGGAGCGAGGGCTTCGGCAGCGAGGTCAAGCGCCGCATCATCCTGGGCACTTTCGCGCTGTCCTCCGGGTACTACGACGCCTACTACGGCCGCGCGGCGCGCATCGCCGAGGCGATGCGGCAGCAGTTCGCCGAGGCCTTCGAAGCCGTTGACCTCCTGGTGACTCCTACCTGCCCCTCGGGCGCCTTCGCCCGTGGAGAACGGGTGGATGATCCGCTGGCCATGTACCTGTCCGATGTCTTCACGACGCCGCCCAGCCTGGTCGGGATTCCCGGGGTCTCGGTGCCGTGCGGACTGGACAGCCGCGGGCTTCCCCTGGGCCTGCAGATCCTGGCCCCACCCTTTGGCGACGCCCTGGCTCTGCGAGCGGCGAGGGCGGTCGAGCACACGATCGGCTTCGAGTGCAACCCGGAAGCCATCCCATGAAGGCACGCACCGCCATCGTCTGCGCCGCGGCCTTCGCCCTTCTCCTGCCAGCCGCGGGGGCAGGGGCGACGAAGCGGGTCGCCGTGCCCGAGATCGGATCGCCGACGCCGGTCGCCGTGATGACCGCGCGCGGAGCGATCCACATCGAGGCGAAGCCCCGCGCCAACGAAGGCCTGCTCGCCTTCGCGGAGCGGCTCTGCGGCAACGCGAGGCACTCCTCCGCGCTCAGCCGGGCCAATGGCGGCGTACGGCGTCTGAAGCGCGGCGTGCGCTATCGGGTTCCCTTCGATCTGCTCCCCCTGGACAGCCAGCGCGCGGCGATTCGCGCCCTGCTACCGAAGGACCAGGCGATGGCCGACGGCTGGAGACACCAGGTTTCGTCTTCCCGGCGAAGCCGGGATGCAGAGAGCCTGTGGAGCATCGCGGAGTGGTTCACCGGCTCCGGGGAGAACCACCGGGTACTGAGGCAGGCGAACAACCTGACCAGCAACGTAATCCGTCCCGGACAGACGATCCTCGTGCCCCGCCGCATTCTCGCCGAACCCTTCGCCGGCATGCTCCCCGCGCCAGCGCCCCGAACGGCGACCACGAGCTCCGGTGCCGGGGCGACACCCTTCGTCCGCTACGGATCGGACGGGAAGGGTGAGTACGCGAGCTACCGCCTGAAGGCGGGGGAGGCCCTGTACTCGAGTGTCGTCGTGCGCTTCACCGGTCAGCTGTACGCCGCGGACGTAAACGAGCTCGTGCGACAGATCAAGCAGCGCAACGAGATCGGCAATGTCAGGGATCTGCCGGTGGGCTACGAGGTAAGGATCCCGCTCGACCTGCTTTCGGCGCCCTACCTGCCCCCGGAACATCCTCGCCGCGCCGAGTGGGAAGCGCAGCGCTCCGCCGGTGAGCAGATCGAGAACGACGTGCTGGCGCTCGATCTCGACGGAGTGACCGTGGTGCTCGACGCCGGCCACGGCGGCCGGGATATCGGCGCACCGGTCGGAGGTCTCTGGGAGAGCAACTACGTCTACGACATCATGCTGCGGACCAAGAAGCTGCTGGAGAGCCGCACCGCGGCCACCGTCGTGCCGACGACCCGGGAGGGCTCGACGTACCGCATCACCGACGCCGACGTGCTGCCGAAGTCCAGGGGCCACGCCGTGCTCACCAATCCGCCGTACCGGATCGACAACGCCGCCGTGGCTACGAACTTCCGCTGGTACCTCGCGAACTGGGTCTACCAGCAGCGGCGGAAGGAGGGCGTCGATCCGGGGCAGGTGATCTTCATCTCGATTCACGCCGATTCGCTGCACCACTCGCTCCGAGGAGCCATGGTCTACATTCCGGGACTGGTCGGCATCACGAACAACTACGGCAAGAGCGGAGCTCCCTACACGTCCCGCCGGGAAGTCAGGTCGGAACCGCGAGTGTCCTTCACGAGGAACGAGCGGACCACCAGCAAGGGCCTGTCCCGCGACCTGGCCGAGCACATGCTCGCCAGCTTCAGAGACTCCGACCTGGCGATTCACCACAACGGTCCGATTCGCGACCGGGTCGTCCGCGGACGCCGGGCCTACGTGCCGGCGCAGCTCCGCTTCAACCGGGTACCCGCCAAGATTCTGCTCGAGGTCTGCAACCTGGGCAACGAGCAGGACCGCCAGCTGATGAAGACGCGCACCTACCGGCAGCGCGTCGCCGAAGCCATCGTCGACGGCATCCTGTCGTACTACGGCGTGCCCCAGGCCGACGCCAGCCGGTCCGTCACCGCCGGCGGCAGTTGACGCCGAGTACCGCCGCCCGCACGGCGACGGTCAGTACCGACGCATCAGACCGACCACCTTGCCCTGGATCCGCAATTGATCGGCGGGCACGTAGATGGGCTCCATGTCTCCGTTCGCCGGCTGCAGCCGGACATTCGCGCCTTCAGGGTAGTACCGCTTCAGAGTCGCCCCGTCTTCGACGAGAGCCACGATCATCTCGCCCGCGTGGGCCTCTTCCCGCCTGGCGATGACCACCAGGTCGCCGTCACAGATGCCGTCGTCGACCATCGAGTCGCCTTCTACCTGGAGAACGTAGTGCCGGCCGGCTGCGCCACCCGCGAGCAGATGCTCAGGCACCGACAGGTCGTCGACGCCGGCCACCGCCTCGATCGGCCGGCCGGCCGCAATCCGGCCGTGGAAGGGAACGGAGAAAGGCGCCAGACGACGGGAACTGAGCGTCTTCTCGGTCAGCTCCAGACCGCGCTTCTGATTCCACCCTCCGCGAAGATAGCCCTTCTGCCGCAGGAGCTTCAGATGCTTGTGGACGGTGCCGTAGGAGCGGTAGCCGAACCGGCGGCGGATCTCCAGATGAGTAGGCGCAACGCCTCGTACGGAAACGAACTCGATCACGAAGTCGAGAATCTGCTTCTGCCGCTCGGTCAGGAAGTCATCCATCGACAAGCGATGGTAGACGGAAACCGAGCGTAAGACAAGTCGGGCATACACTACGCGACCGATGTCCCAGCACCTGGAGCAGCACGAACTCGCCAACGGTCTGCGGGTCGTGCTCCACGAAGACCGGCGCCTGCCCCTGGCCGCGGTGAACCTCTGGTACCACGTCGGCTCCAAGAACGAGGAAACCGGCCGCACCGGACTGGCCCACCTGTTCGAGCACATGCTGTTCCAGGGTTCCGCGCACGTCTCCGAGAACGGACACTTCGAGCACATCCAGAGCGTCGGCGGCGTAGCCAATGGCTCGACCTGGTACGACCGCACGAACTACTACGAGACGCTGCCCTCCAACCATCTCGAGCTCGGCCTGTGGCTGGAGTCCGACCGTCTCGGTTTCCTGCTCGAGGCCCTGACCCAGCAGAAGTTCGAGAACCAGCTCTCCGTGGTCATGAACGAGCGTCTGCAGCGTGTGGACAACCAGCCCTACGGACTCGCCATCGAACGCCTCAGCGAACTGCTCTACCGCCAGAGTGACGGCAGCAACCATCCGTACGCCTGGCCGGTGATCGGCTACATGGAGGACCTCGAGGCAGCGACCCTCGACGGCGTCCGGGACTTCTTCCGCACCTGGTACCGACCGAACAACGCGGTCCTGACCCTTGCCGGCGACATCGACAGCGCCCGCGCCCTGGATCAGGCAAGGCGCTACTTCGAAGACATCCCGGCCGGTCCGCTGCCCCAGGCGCCGGACATCGACCCGGTGGCCGAGATCGGCCCTCAAGGGACGGCGCGGGAAGTACTCGAAGACACGATCGAGCTGCCCCGCTCCTACTCCGCCTGGTGTCTGGACGGCTACGGAAGCGACGACTGGCACGCCGGGGCGATGCTGGCGACGATTCTCTCGTCCGGGATGATGAGCCGGCTACACCGCGACATGGTCTACGAGCGCCAGATCGCGCAGTCCGTATCCGCGATGATCCTGCCGACGGAGATCTGCGCCATGTTCGCCGTCGTGGCCACCTGCCAGAGCCGCGAGCCTGATCCTCTGGGCAACGCCGAAGCCGTCGAGCAGGCTGTCCTCGAGCACGTCGAAGCGATTCGCGCGAAGGGTCCGACCGACCCGGAACTCGAGCGGGCTCGGCGGATTCTGCTGCTCGACTATCGCGACAGCGAGCAGGACCTGGCTCTATGCGCGGACCGCCTGTGCGCCGCGGCGACCTACCTGGGCGATCCCGCCCTCGCCTGGACCGAACCGGATCGGCTGCTCCGCGTTGACGCGGAGCAGATTCGCAGCCTGGCCGAGCGCGCACTCGGCGAGGAACGTCGCGCGGCCGTCGTCGTGGTGCCGAAGCCGTGAACACCGCAACCTCCCCGGCGCTCGACCGCAGCCGGCCTCCTGTACCGGCCGCGAGCCGACCCTGCGCGTTCCCCCCATTCGAGCACGAGCGCCTGGGGTCCGGCGTCCGGCTGTGGACCATCGACGTTCCCCACCGCAACCTCGTCACGGTCACCCTGCTCATGCCCGGCGGCAGCGAACTCGACCCACCGCACCTGGCGGGACTTGCCTCGTTCACCGCGGGTTTGCGCAGCAAGGGCACCAGGACACGCACCGCGCTCGAGTTCGCCGCCGCGGCCGAGGACCTGGGCACCGGCATCTCGTCCTCCTGTTCATGGGAAACGGCGGGAGTCGGCACGACGATCCGCTCGGAGGACGTCGCGGCCGGCCTGCAACTGGTCGCCGAAGCCGCGCTGCAACCGACCTTCAGGGAAGAGGAGATCGCTCGCGCCCGCCGGCGGCGGCTGGCCGAGATCGACCGGCGGCGCAGCGACCCTCCGAGTCTGGCCCGGGCAGCCTTCGCTCGCGCCGTCTACGACGGGACGCCTTACGGCAACGCGGCGATCGGCGATCGCGAGACCACCCAGGCGATCACCCGAAGCGAGATCGCGGCGTTCCACGAGAGCGCCCTCGCGGCGCGCTCCTGCCATCTGATCGCGGTCGGCGACCTGGGTTCCGGCGGCGTACGAGGGGCGATCGAGGAGGAGATCGAACGCCAACTCAGGTTCCACAGCAGGCGCTTCGACGACGAGCCGGCCGTCCTCGAACCGGCAAGCCCGGCGACGACGGGACGCCGGGTCGTCATCGTGGACCGGCCCGAGGCCGCGCAGACACAGTTGCGCGTCGGCCATGTCGGCATACCGCGCCACCATCCCGACCGCATTCCGGTCCATGTCGCCAACTCGATCCTGGGCGGCAAGTTCATCAGCCGCCTGAACCTCAGCCTGCGAGAGCGGCACGGCTACACCTACGGCGTCTCCAGCAGCTTCAGCTCCCGCCGGGGGCCGGGACCGTTCGTCGTCGGGACGGCGGTGGCCAACGACGTAACCGGCGCCGCCTGCCGCGAGATCGTCGCCGAACTCGAACGCATGTGCGGTGAACCGCCGAGCGAAGCGGAACTCGACGACGCCCGCAACTACCTGGTCGGCGTGTTCCCCTACACCCTGCAGACGATCCAGAATCTCGCCTCCCGGCTGGAGACGCTCGCCACCTTCGACCTGGACCACGACGAGTACGAGCGCTGGCCCGAACGAATTCGCGCCACGACCCGAGAGAATGTCCACGAGGTCTGCCGCCGCCATCTCTTCCCGGACCGGCTGACCGTGACCGCCGTCGGGCCGGCAGCCGAGCTCGCGCCGCAACTCGAGGACCTGGGAACGATCGAGATCCAGGCCGCCGGGTAGGCGCCGGCGCGGCGGTCCTCACCGGCCCGCCGCGTGGTATCTTCTCCGGCTCGATGCAACTCGAAAGTTCGGAACTGATACGCAACCTCGCCGTCGTCGGACACAACGACACCGGCAAGACGACTCTGCTTGCCGGCCTGCTGTACACGGGCGGCGTGTTCAACCGCCAGAACCGGGTCGAGGACGGCAACACCGTCACCGACTTCGACGACGAGGAGATCCGTCGCGGTATCTCCATCGGCCTGGCCGCCTGCTACACACCCTGGTCGGACGGCTCGGGCGAGCACAAGATCAACCTGGTCGACTGCCCGGGCTCAGGCATCTTCGTTCACGAGGCCAGCTCCGGCATGCGGGCGGCCGATGCCGCCCTGCTGTGCCTGAACGCGGCCTCGCCGACGCAGGTCATGGCGGAAAAGGCCTGGGAGATCGCGGCCGGCATGGACCAGCCGGTCATGCTCCACCTGACGAAGATGGACCGGGACAACATCGACTTCGAGGGTTGTATCGCCGAACTGCAGCAGAACTTCGACCGCATGGCGTTGCCGGTGCAGATACCGGTAGGCAACGGCAAGGACTTCAGCGGCGTGGTCGACCTGCTCAGCCGCAAGGCGTATGTATACGACCGGGACGGCGCCGGCCGCAGCAAGCCCTCGGAACCTCCGGCCGAACTGGAAGGGCAGATCGACGAGTGGCGGGGCAAGCTCACGGAAGCCGTCGCCGAGAGCGACGACGACCTGATGGAGGCCTACTTCGACCAGGGCGACCTCGATCAGGACCAGTTGGTCGAAGGACTCAAGAACGCGATCAGGAACCGGGCGCTGTTCCCGGTCACCATGTCGTCCGCCGGCCACGGCATCGGCAACTCGGCCCTGCTCGACGCGGTAGTCAGGTTGTTGCCGTCGCCTGTTGGCGCGCCGGCGATGCCGGCTTCCGACCTCGGCGGGGAACCCGTGGAACTCGAGCGCGGTGACGGGGCGCCCGTCAGCGCGATCGTCTTCAAGACCCTGAACGATCCCTTCACCGGCCGCATCTCCCTGCTCCGGGTGGCCTCGGGCCGCATGACCTCCGACACGAGCTACTGGAACTCCCGGAGGGAGGGCGCCGAACGGGTCGGCCACCTGATGCACATGCAGGGCAAGACCGGCCAGGACGTACCCGAACTCCTCGAGGGCGACATCGGCGGCGTGGCGAAGCTCAAGAGCAGCGTCACCGGCGACTCGGTCACGAGCCGCGAACGGCCGCTACGCCTCGACTTCCCCAGCCCTCCTGTCGCCGCGATCTCGTTCGCGATCGAGCCGAAGACGAAGGGCGACGAAGAGAAGATCGGCGAGGCGGTCCTCCGCCTGGTCGAGGAGGATCCGAGCCTGCGGGCCGGCCGGGACCCGCAGACAGGCGAGTTCCTCCTCTCGGGCGCCGGTCAGCTCCACGTCGAGATCGCGGTCTCGAAGCTGAAGGCTCGCTCCAAGGTCGAGGTCATCCTCCATCCGCCCAAGGTGCCCTACCGCGAAGCGATCAGGAGATCCGCGGTCGGCCACGGCCGCCACAAGAAGCAGAGCGGCGGCCGCGGCCAGTTCGCCGACTGCACGATCACGATGGAACCGGTCGCCACGCCGGAGGACTACGAGTTCGTCGACGAGATCTTCGGCGGCTCGATCCCCCAGAACTACCGCCCGGCAGTCGAGAAGGGCCTGCTCGAGGCAGCCGCACGCGGCTACCTGGCCGGCTACCCGGTCGGCAACTTCCGGGTCCGCCTCCAGGACGGCAAGTACCACGACGTCGACTCCTCCGAGATGGCCTTCAAGGTCGCCGGCTCCCTCGCCTTCAAGGACGCAATGGCGAGGGCCGCCCCCACCCTCCTGGAACCCGTGATGCAGGTGGACATCAACACCACGGAAGACTTCATGGGCGACATCATGAGCGACCTGTCCTCCCGTCGCGGACGCCCCCAGGGCATGGAAGCCAAGGGCAGCGCCCAGATCGTCAAGGCCACCGTCCCCATGGCCGAAATGCTGACCTACGCCCCCGCCCTGCGCTCCATGACCCAGGGCCGCTCCAGCTTCACGATGGCCTTCTCCCACTACGACGAAGTCCCCCGCCAGATCCAGGAGAAGATCATCGCCGAAGCGAAACGGGCGGAAGAAGAAGACTAGCCGGAGGCTCCGGCGGACCAGAAGGTCCGCGCACCCAGAGAACGGTCGCCGTTGCCTTAACTTGCTCTACGCCACTGGAGGAGAATCGTCCGGCCGCCCGACGACCTCCAGCCGGCGCAGGGTCCGGAGCAGGCGGGTGCAACCGACGCCGCTACGACACAACGCCAGCGCCGCAGCTATTCGTCGGAGTCGACGAACTCGATGACGGCGCGCTCGGCGGCGTCGCCGCGGCGGGGGCCAAGCTTGGTAATGCGGAGGTAGCCACCGGGGCGGTCGGCGTAGCGGGGGGCGATCTCGTCGAAGAGCTTCTTGACGTGGTCGCGGTTGGGCAACCAGCGGCGGACCAGGCGCCGGGCGTGGACGGAGTCCTCGCGGCTGCGGGTGATCATCTTCTCCGCGACCGGGCGCAGGGCCTTCGCCTTGGCCAGGGTGGTCTGGATCCGGCCGTGCTCGACCAGGGAGGCGAGCTGGTTGCGGAACATTGCCCGCCGGTGGGCCGTGGTCCGGCCCAGTTTCTTGTAGCCAACTCCGTGACGCATGTTCGCTCCTTCCCGGGAAACTCGAAAGCGGCCAGGCGTCAAGCCTGGACGCCGGCCTCCGCGTTCTCAGGAACCTCCATGCCGAAGGACAGTCCCATCTCGTCCAGCACCGCCTGGATCTCCTCGAGCGACTTGCGGCCGAAGTTCTTCGTCTCCAGCATCTCCTTCTCGCTCCGCGTGACCAGATCACCCACCGTGTTGATGTTCGCGTTCCTCAGGCAGTTCGCCGACCGCACGCTCAGGTTCAGATCGTCGATCTCCTTCCTGAGCAGGATGCCGATGTCGCTCCCGTCGGTTTCCTCCTCGACCACTGCTTCGACGACCAGGCTCTCCTCGGCGTCGATGAAGATCGCCAGGTGATCGCGCAGCAAGGCGCCGGCACGGGACACGCCCTCTTCCGGCGTCACCGTTCCGTCCGTCCAGACCTCTACGATCAGTCGCTCGTAGTCCGTCGTCCGGCCGAGGCGCGCCGCCTCCACGCGGTAGTTCACCCGCTTCACCGGACTGTGTACCGAGTCGAGCGGAATCCAGCCGATTCCCATCGACTCGTCCAGGTTGCGGTCCGCACCCACGTAGCCGCGTCCGTTCTTGACCTGCGCCTCGAGCCGGAGCCGGCCCCGTTCGTTCAGAGTCGCGACCTTGCTGCTCGGGTCGCGAATCTCGACGCTCGAGTCGCCGTTGAAGTCGGCTGCCGTCACCTCGCGCGGGCCCGACACGTCCAGCGTGATCACGCGCGTCGTGCCGTCGAAAGACCGCAGCGGCACCTGCTTCAGGTTCAGAATGATGTCCGTCGTGTCCTCGACCACCCCTTCGAGTGAAGAGAACTCGTGCAGCGCACCCTCGATCCGCACCGCGGTGATCGCGGCGCCCTCGATTGCCGACAGGAGGCTGCGACGCAGTGCGTTGCCCACGGTGGCGCCGAAGCCGCGTTCGAAGGGTTGGGCCGAAAACCTGCCGTACGTGTCGGTCAGAGTCTCGGTATCGATCTCGATCCGCTTCGGGCGTTGAAATCCCTTCCAGAGCATGTTCACTCCTACTATCTCGATTGCGTTCCAGGTTGAACGTTGATGTCTCGGTGCGGTCCGCCGCCAGGACGCCGGGTCAGACCCGACGTCGCTTGCGGGGACGGCAGCCGTTGTGTGGAATCGGGGTCACGTCACGGATCGATCGAATGCTGATGCCGGTGGCCTGCAGAGCCCTGACGGCCGATTCGCGACCGCCTCCCGGCCCCTTGACCAACACGTCGACCGACCGCACGCCCAGGTCCTTGGCCTGATAGCCCACCGCCTGCGCGGCCACCTGAGCCGCGAACGGCGTTCCCTTGCGGGAGCCCTTGAAACCGTTTCGGCCCGACGACGACCACGTCAGGACGTTGCCGTCCGGATCGCTGATGCAGACCAGTGTGTTGTTGAAGGTCGCATTGACGTGCGCCACGGCGTGGGGCACGACGCGCTTTTCCTTCTTCCTTGCCTTTGCCATCTAGGTAGCCCTCTCGCCTACTTCCCGACCTTCTTCTTGCCGGCCACGGTAGCCCGCCGCGGTCCCTTGCGGGTACGCGCGTTGGTGTGCGTGCGCTGGCCACGAACGGGCAGGCTCTTGCGATGCCTGACCCCGCGGTAACTGCCAATCTCCATCAGACGCTTGATGCTCTGGGTCACTTCCTTGCGCAGGTCCCCCTCGACCGAGCCCGCATCCTGAACGACCCGGCGAATACGCCCTGTCTCGTCCTCGGTCAGGTCCCTGACCTTGACCTCGGCCGCGACACCCGCCTGATCGAGCAGCGTCAGCGCCCGTGAGCGGCCGATGCCGTAGATGTAGGTGAGGCCAATGCCGACCTGCTTGTTCTGCGGTAGATCGATTCCTGCGATTCTCGCCATTCAGCTTTCTCCCGTCCTTCTCAGCCCTGCCGTTGCTTGTGCTTGGGGTTCTCACAGAGGACGCGGATCACTCCGCGACGCCGGACCACCTTGCACTTGACGCACATTCTCTTCACTGACGCTCGCACCTTCATGATGGATCTCCTTCGATTCGAACCGACCGTCAGGTCCGCAGCCTGTACACGATCCGGCCACGGCCGGGGTCGTAGGGCGAGAGTTCAACCAGAACGCGATCCCCCGGGAGAATCCGGATGAAGTGCTTGCGCATCTTGCCCGAGATGTGGGCCAGGGCCTGGTGCTTGTTGTCAAGCTCGACCTTGAAGACTGCGTTCGGCAGTGTCTCCACCACAGTCGCCTCGACCTCGATCGCCTCTTCCTTCTTCACGCCCTAGGTTCCCCTCGTCCTCTTGCTTCCTCTTTGGTTCACGCCGCCAGGCCGAGTACGCGCGCGCCGGACCGGGTCACTGCGATCGAGTGCTCGAAATGAGCCGACAACGATCCATCCTTCGTTCTCGCCGTCCAACCGTCCCCATCCATCCTGACGGCCCGGCTTCCGGCGTTGACCATCGGCTCAATCGCCAGGACCATTCCCGACCGTAACTCGATGCCACGACCCCGCCGGCGGTAGTTCGGCACTTCCGGTTCCTCATGCAGTGCTGAACCGATGCCGTGACCGACGAAATCGCGAACCACGGAGTACCCGTGACCCTTGACGTACCGCTCAACCGCTCGACCGATGTCGTGCAGCCACCTGCCGGGCGCCACACAGTCCAGGGCCACATCCAGGGCCCGGCGCGTGACTTCCAGCAAGCGTGCGGCCTGCTCCGAGACCGCACCTACACGGTACGTGCGCGCAGCGTCGCCATAGTACCCCGAAAACTCCACGCCGCAGTCGATGCTGACGATGTCTCCGTCCTCCAGAGGCACGTCATTCGGGATGCCGTGAACGATCACATCGTTCACCGAGGTGCAGAGGCTGGCCGGAAAGCCCCGGTAGCCCAGAAACGCCGGCCGGCCGCCACGCTCGCGAATCGCCACCTCCGCATGAACGTCGAGTTCGCGCGTGGTCGTGCCGGGCCGCAGCCGCTGCTCCAGCGAAGCCAGCACCTCGAGGACGATGCGGTTGGCGCGGTCCATCAGGTCGAGTTCCTCTTCGGTCTTGAGCGTCACCATCAGGCGGCTCTCCCCTGGGACAGCGCCGACTCGATCGCGGCAGTCACCTGTTCGATGGCGACGTTGCCGTCGACCCGGCGCAGCAACCCGAGGCGCTCGTAGTGAGCGATCAGGGGCTCGGTCTGCGCGGCGTAGACCTGCAGCCGTTCGCGGACGACCTCCTCCCGGTCGTCCGCGCCACGGCCACGCAGGACGATGCGCTGGACCAGCACCTCGTCGGGGACATCGATCGTCACCACATGGTCGAGGTGGTGACCGTCGAGTATCTCTTCAAGGGTCCCTGCCTGCGGCGCGGTACGCGGATAGCCGTCGAGCAGGAACCCGACCTCCGCGTCGGCCTGGCCGAGCCGGTCGCGAACCACTTCGGCCATCAGATCGTCGTCGACCAGGGCACCCGACGCCATGACGCCCTCGACGCGCCTGCCCAGTTCGCTGCCCGCGGCGACCGCGGCACGCAACATCTCACCGGTCGAGATGGCGGGCACATCGAGACTCTCCGAGAGGCGTTCGGCCTGCGTTCCCTTGCCGCAGCCGGGCGCTCCGAGCAGCACGATACGAAGAGAATCACCCACGACGGCCCCGGATCCGGCCCCGTTTCATGAAGCCCTCGTAGTTGCGCATCACGAGCTGACTCTCGATCTGTTGCAACGTGTCCATGGCCACGCTGACGACGATCAGGAGCGACGTGCCGCCGAAGTAGAAGTTGATTCCCATGCCCTCGGTCAACCAGAGCGGCGCCACACGGTCCAGCGAAGCGCCAACAAAGGGAAGCCCTCCGACCTTGAAGCCGGCGATCAGGAACTCCGGCAACACCGAAACGCCCGCCAGGTAGAGCGAACCGACCAGGGTCAACCGGGTCAGGACCTTGTCGATGTACTCCGAGGTGCGCCTGCCGGATCGGATGCCCGGAATGAACCCGCCGTACTTCCGCATGTTCTCGGCAAGATCGTTCGGATTGAAGATGATCGAGACATAGAAGTACGAGAAGAAGATGATCGCCGCCACGTAGAGCAGGTAGTAGATCGGCTGGCCCCACTGCAGCGCGGTGGCGATCTGCTGGATCGGTTCGTACTGGATCATGCCCGCGACGGTGGCCGGCACGGTGACCACGGAACTCGCGAAGATGACCGGAATCACGCCACCAGTGTTCACCCGCAACGGCAGGTAGGTGCTCTGACCGCCGTACTGGCGCCGGCCGACGATCCGTTTGGCGTACTGCACCGGAATGCGCCGCTGCGCTCGCTCCATGTAGACGATGAAGGCAACGACCACGAGCATGAAGGCGGACAGGAAGAGGATCTTGAGCAGGGACATCGCGCCGCTCTGCAGTTGGCCGAAGAGTGTCAGGACCGCTCCCGGCAGCCCCACCACGATGCCGGCGAAGATGATCAGGGAGATGCCGTTGCCGATGCCGCGCTCGCTGATCTGCTCGCCAAGCCACATCACGAACGCGCAGCCCGTGGTGAGCGAAATCACGGTCATGACCTTGAATCCGAGGCCCGGGTTGAAGACCAGGGACGCGCCTCCCGGCGACGTCAGGTTCTCCAGGAAGAAGGCGATGGTCGTGGCCTGAATGATCGAGATGACCACCGTTCCGTACCGGGTGTACTGGGTGATCTTCCGCCGGCCCATCTCGCCTTCCTTCGAGAGCTTCTCGAGATAGGGCCAGACGACGGTCAGCAACTGCAGGATGATGGAGGCCGAAATGTAGGGCATGATGCCGAGGGCGAAGATGGCCACCCGGCCCAGGCTGCCACCCGTGAACGTGTTGACGAACCCCAACACGGTGCCCTGCATCTGTTCCATGAACTCGAGCAGAGCCTGGGGGTCGATCCCCGGCGTCGGAATGATGCAACCGATGCGGTAGACGGCCAGCAGGCCGAACATGAACAACACTCGCTTCCGGAGATCCGGAATCGCGAAAATGTTGCGGAAGCTCTCGACGCCCATGGTTCAGCTCCGTCAGCCGATCTCTTCGCAGGCGCCGCCGGCGGTCTCGATCTTGGCCCGCGCGGACGCGCTGAAGCGGTGCGCCCGGACGGTCAGTCCCTCCGGTGCATCGCCTACGCCCAGGACCTTCAGCTTCATGCCCCGGCGCACACGGCCGTGTGAAACCAGGAGATCCACGTCCACCACATCGCCGAGACCGTGCAAGTCGCCGACGTTGATCACCGTGTACTCGGTGCGGAAGATGTTCGTGAAGCCGCGCTTGGGGACACGCCGCACGAGGGGCATCTGGCCGCCCTCGAAGCCGGCACGGCGTGAGAAACCCGCTCGCGAGCGCTGGCCCTTGTGGCCTCGCCCGGCGGTCTTGCCGGTGCCGGAGCCCGGTCCACGCCCGAGCCGCTTGCGCGGACGGCGGCTTCCCGGCGCCGGTTTCAACTCGTGCAGTTTCATGTCAGTTCTCCTCGGAGTCCCCAACAATCCGAACCAAGTGGGGGATCTTACGCACCATCCCGCGCACCGAGGGGGAATCTTCCCGCTCGACGACGTGGCGAATGCGCCTCAGACCCAGACCGCGCAGAACCTCGCGCTGCGGTCTCGGCCTGCCAATCGCGCTACGCACCTGCTGTATCCGTATCGTCCTGCCAGCCACTACCTGTTCCTCCCTGATCTTCGTTCACCGGCGCGACGTCCAGCGAGTCCAGACCACGCAAGATTCGGACCTGCTCCTCGCTCCGCAGGGACATGAGCCCGGCGAAGGTCGCCTTGACCACGTTGTGCGGGTTCGTCGTCCCGAGGGACTTGGTCAGAATGTCCTGGATGCCGGCGCCTTCGACGACCGCCCGCACCGCGCCGCCGGCGATGACCCCGGTTCCCTCCGAAGCCGGCTTCAGCATCACCCGACCGGCGCCGAACACGCCCACCGTCTCGTGCGGGATCGTCGTTCCAGCCAGCGGCACCCGTACCAGGTTGCGCTTGGCGATCTGAATTCCCTTGCGAATCGCGGCCGGAACCTCCTTCGCCTTGCCCGAGCCATAGCCGACGCGGCCGGCGCCATCGCCGATCACAACCAGGGCAGTAAAGGAGAAGTTCTTGCCGCCCTTGACGACCTTCGTCACACGGTTGATATCGACAACCTGCTCGAAGAACTCGCTGTCGAGATCTATGTCTCTAGCCACTGTTCGCTCCTTCGCTTCTCTGCCGCATCAGAACTTGAGTCCGGCGGCGCGCGCGCTGTCCGCAAGAGCCCGGATCCGGCCGTGGTACAGGAAGCCGCCACGGTCGAAGATCACCGCCTGCACCCCCTGATCCCGGGCGCGCGCAGCCAGCGCCTCGCCCACGACCTGCGCCGCGCTGCAACTCCCCGTCGAGCCTTCGATGTCGCCGCAGAGTTCCGGCTCGAGCGAGCTCGCGAATGCCAGGGTGTGCCCCGCCCGATCGTCGATCAACTGAGCGTAGATGTGACGGCGGCTCTTGTGGACCGCCAGACGCGGCCTCTCCTGCGAGCCCCGGAGCTTCTTCCGAACACGGTAGCGCGCACGGCGCCGCCGCCGGCTCCGATCCAAGGTTCTCTTTCTTCGCAGGTCGCTCATTGCCTCAACATCCCTGTTTCCCTAACTTGACACCAAACCGTCTAGACCGCCGCCGCCTTGCCGACCTTGAGCCGGATGATCTCGTCGCGGTAGCGGATGCCCTTGCCCTTGTACGCATCGGGCTTGCGCAGGCTGCGGAGATCGGCTGCCACCTGCCCGACCTGCTGCTTGTCGATGCCGGAAACGGCGATCCGGTTCGCCCGGTCGTCGATCGAAACGTCGATCCCGTCCGGAATCGGGTAGACCACCGGATGCGAGTATCCGAGCGCCAGGTGGATCTCGCGCCCCTTGACCTCTCCCCGGTAACCAACGCCGACGATCTCCAACTCGCGACTGAAGCCCTCGGTGACGCCCACGACCGCATTCGCGAGCAGAGCCCGGGCCAGCCCATGCAGCGCCCGTTCCGTCCCGGTCGAGCCGGAACGGTGAAGCGTGACGACACCGTCCTCCACGCGAACTTCGATGCCCTGCTGAAGCGGCTGCTCCAGCTTGCCCTTCGGACCCTCGATCGTCACAGTGCCGCCGTTCACCGCCACCTTCGCCTTGTCCGGCAACGGGATCGGCGCCTTTCCTATGCGTGACATCTCAATACCCCTCGTGCGTCTCAGTACACTTCACAGAGGACTTCGCCACCCACGCGCTGGCGCCGTGCCTGGGCATCCGTGAGCAGGCCCTTCGAAGTCGACAGGATCGCAACGCCCAGCCCGTTCAGAACCGGCTTCAGATCGTCGGCGCGGCGGTACACCCTGCGCCCGGGCTTGCTGATCTTCCGCACCTTCGTGATCGTCGGCACGCCCTCGCCGTTGTAGGCCAGGAAGATCCGGAGCGTCCTGCCGGGCGGCGAGTCGTAGACCTCGTAGTGACTGATGTAACCCTGGTCGCGCAGTACGCGGCACAGGGCGATCTTCTGCTTCGAAGCCGGCGCCTCGGTCTGATCGTGCTTGACGATCAGGGCGTTGCGAATCGTGGTCAACAGATCCGCGATGGGGTCGGTCATGGTCATCGTGGCAATCCTTGCCCAATCCTTGGGGAGATATGAGGAGAACTCAGGCGGCGAACGGCATGCCGAGACCGCGCAGCAGGTGCAGCGCCTGCGCGTCGGAATCCGCCGACGTGACGAGGGTGACGTTGATGCCCTTGGAGCCGTCGCTCTTCGAGTAGTCGACCTCGGGGAAAATCAGGTGGTCCCGGATACCCAGGGTGTAGCTGCCGCGTCCATCGAAGCTCCGATCCGAGATACCGCGAAAGTCGCGTACTCGCGGCAGCGCCACGGTGACCAGGCGATCGAGGAAGTGCCACATCCGGTCGCGGCGCAGCGTGACCCGGCAACCGATCGGCATGCCCTCACGCAACTTGAAGGCGGCGATCGACTTGCGGGCACGGGTGATGACCGGCTGCTGGCCCGCGATCAGGGCCAGCTCGGGCACGGCGTTCTCCAGGATCTTGATGTTCTGGATCGCCTCACCAACACCCATGTTGAGCACGATCTTCTCCAGCCGCGGCACCGCCATCGGGTTGGAGATGCCGAACTCCTGCTGGAGGGAGGTGACGACTTCCTCCTGGTACAGAGTCTTCAGTCTCGGATTCATGGTCATTCCTTCAGCTCACAGCCTCAGCTCAACACCGCGCCGCTGACCTTGGCGTAGCGAGTGGACTTGCCGTCCTCGAGACGCCGCTTGCCGACCCGCGTCGGCTTGTCGGTGTCCGGGCAGATCACCTTGAGATTCGAGAGGTGGATGGGCGCCTCCCGCTCCAGGATGCCCCCCTGAACCTGACGCTGCGGGTTCGGTCGTTCGTGCTTCTTGACCTGGTTCACGCGCTCGACGATGGCGCGGTTCTCCGAAGGGAGCACCCGCAGCACCTTGCTGCGCATCCCGCGATTCCGGCCCGCGATGACCAGCACTTCGTCGCCCTTCTTGATCTTCACCTTCGGCATGTCAGATCACCTCCGGCGCCAGCGACACGATGCGCATGAAGCGCCGCTCACGCAGCTCGCGGGCAACCGGGCCGAAGACCCGCGTCCCGATCGGTTCCTGCGCCTCATTGATCAGCACGGCGGCGTTGTTGTCGAAGCGGATGTAGCTCCCGTCGCGCCGACGCCGCTCCTTGCGGGTTCGCACGATCACCGCCCGCACGACCTGGCCCTTCTTGACCGTGCCCTCGGGCACCGCCTCCTTGACCGAGGCGGTGATCACGTCGCCCAGCACGCCGTACTGGCCCGTGGAACCGCCCCGCAACTGAATGCAGGCGATTCTCTTGGCCCCCGAGTTGTCGGCGACGTCGAGCACCGTTCCCATCTGAATCATTGCCGCACCTACCCTTCCGCGCGCTTCACGATCCGTTGTACGCGCCAGCGCTTGCGGCGTGACATCGGCCGGGTCGAGACGAGGGACACGACGTCCCCCTCCCGGCAGTCATTCGATTCGTCGTGCGCCACGCACCGCGAGGACTGCTTCATCAGGCGGTGGTAGAGCCGGTGCATGACTGTCTTCTCGACCGCCACGACGACCGTCTTGTCCATCTTGGCGCTGACCACCTGGCCCACCCGGACCTGGCGGCGGCCGCGCGCTTGTTGCTGATCCACACTCATGTCGTTCCCGTCGCTCTCTCCCGCCTCACGGTAAGGACCCGCGCCAACTCGACCCGGGCCTTCCTGATCCTGCTCGGCTTCTCCAGTTGACCGATCGACTTCTGCAGCCGCAGAGCGAACAACTGATCGGCCAGTTCTTCCTCTTTCTGCCGCAGCTCGTCCGGCGTCAGTTCCCTGAGTTCGCTTGCCTTCATCGCCTTGTCACCCTCACACCTGAGCGCCCTGGCGCCCGACGAAGCGGGTCTTGATGCCGAGCTTGTGGGAAGCCAGCCTCATCGCCGACTTCGCGAGCTCCGGCGACACGCCCTCGAGCTCGTAGAGGATGCGGGCGGGCCGGACCACGGCGACCCACTCCTCCGGGTTGCCCTTGCCCTTGCCCATCCGCGTTTCCAGGGGCTTCTTCGTGATTGGCTTGTCCGGGAAGACCCGGATCCAGACCTTGCCGCTCCGCTTGATGTGGCGCGTGATCGCGATTCGCGCGGCTTCGATCTGGCGGGCCGTGACCCAACCCGCCTCCTGCGCCTGCAAGCCGTACTCGCCAAAGGCCACCACGTTGCCACCCTTGGCCAGACCCCGGCGGCGGCCGCGGTGATGCTTGCGGAACTTGACCTTCTTCGGCATCAACATCGTTCGTTACTCCCTCGAATCTCCAGGCGTCACCACTGTCCTAGGCCACCGCGCGCCGTCCGCGCTCCCGCGAAAGATCGCCGCGGTAGACCCAGACCTTGACCCCGATCACGCCGTAGGTCGTGAAGGCCTCGGCGAAGCCGTAGTCGATGTCGGCCTTCAGGGTGTGCAGCGGCAACCGCCCTTCCTGGTACCACTCGGTACGGGCGATCTCGTTGCCGCCGAGCCGGCCCGAAACCATGATCTTGACACCCTTGGCGCCGAATCGGAAGGCCGACTCCATCGCCTTCTTCATGGCCCGACGGAACGCGACCCGGCGCAGGAGCTGTCCCGTGATCGCCTCGGCCACAAGCTGGGCGTCGAGCTCCGGACGCTGGATCTCCTGGATGTTGATGTGGACTTCCCGCCCCATCTGCCGGCTCAGGTCGTCACGCAACTTGTCCACTTCCGCGCCCTTGCGGCCGATGATGATCCCGGGCCGCGACGTATAGATCGTGACGCGCAACTTGTCCGCCGCGCGTTCGATGTCGATCTGGCTGACACCGGCGTGCATCAGACGTTTCTTCAGCCCGGTCCGCAACTCGATGTCCGAGTGCAGGGTGCTGGCGTAGTCCCGTTCGGCATACCAGCGCGAATGCCAGCCCTGGTTGTAGACCAAGCGAAAGCCATACGGATGTGTCTTCTGACCCATGAGCGCTCCTACGTTGCCTCTGCCGACTGACTGCGGGAATCGAGCTTGATCGTGACGTGGCTCTGCCTCTTCAGGATGCGGAAAGCACGGCCCATCGGCTGCGGGCGCAGGCGTTTCAGCGTCGGACCGCCGTCCACGAAGATCTCCTTGACGTAGAGCTGTCCCACGTCGACCCCCCGCTGCTGGTTCTCGGCGAGGTTCTCGGCGTTGGCGACCGCCGACCGCAGCAACTTGGAGATCGGCCGCGCGGCCGCCTTGGTGCTCAACTGCAGCAGCGTCGCGGCTTCCTCGACATCCCGGCCGCGGATCAGGTCCGCCACCAGGCGCACCTTCTGCGGCGACGCCTGCAGGTACCTGAGTCTGGCGATTGCTTCCATCGTTCTCTTCTCTCTCTCCAACTACCGGGGACGCGCCCGGCGCTCTCTCCTGCCGCCGGCATGCCCGCGGAAGGTCCGTGTCTGAGCGAACTCTCCGAGCTTGTGGCCAACCATGTTCTCGCTGATGAAGACCGGAATGAACTTCATCCCGTTGTGAACGGCGATCGTGTGACCCACCATGTCCGGAATGATCGTCGACCGGCGTGACCAGGTCTTGATGACCCTCCGGTCATGGCTCGCATTCATCGCGGTCACCTTGTCGTACAGGTGATTGTCGATGAAGAAACCCTTCTTGAGTGAACGTCCCATGCTGACCTCTGTTTCGTGCTCTCGCCTGACCTACTTGCGACGTGCCCGGCGCCGTACGATCATGCCGCTCGTGCGCTTGTTCCTGCGTGTCTTGTAGCCCTTCGTCGGTTTGCCCCAGGGGGTGGTCGGATGCCGTCCACCGGAGGCCTTGCCCTCGCCGCCACCCATCGGATGGTCGACCGGATTCATCGAAACGCCGCGGTTGTGCGGCCGGCGGCCCCGCCAGCGGTTGCGACCTGCCTTCCCGAGCGCGATGTTCGAGTGCTCGGAGTTGCTGACCTGGCCGATCGTGGCGGAACAGTCGACGTGAACCCGGCGAACCTCCCCCGAGGGGAGACGAACCTGGGCGTAGACACCCTCCTTGGCCATCAACTGGGCGCCCGTGCCGGCACTGCGCACCATCTGTCCGCCGCCACCGATCTTCAGTTCGATGTTGTGGATCATCGTGCCAAGGGGGATGAACCGGATCGGCAGGCAGTTGCCCACATCGATCTCCGAGCCCTCACCCGACTGCACCACGGCACCTACCTTCAAGCCCTGGGGATGGAGGATGTAGCGCTTCTCGCCGTCGGCGTAGTGCAGCAGGGAGATCAGCGCACTGCGGTTCGGGTCGTACTCGATCGTGGCCACCTTCGCGGGCACACCGATCTTGTCGCGCCGGAAGTCGATCCGCCGGTAGCGCCGCTTGTGGCCGCCTCCCCGGAACCGAAACGTCTGCCTGCCCTTGTTGTTACGGCCGCTTACCCGCTTCTTCCCCTCGACGAGGGCCTTGTGCGGCTTGTCCGTCGTGACCTCTTCCCTGCGAGCGTACTCCTGGAAGCGGCTGGCCGGATTGGTGGGTTTGAGTTTCTTGATCGCCATTTCTTCTTGGCTCTCGCTACACGTTGTCGAAGAGGTCGATCTGGCCCTCGGCCAGCCGTACGTATGCCTTCTTCCAATCGGGGCGCCGACCGACGAAGCGGCCCTGGCGGCGGACCTTGCCGTGCATCTTCACGATCCGGACCTCCGCCACCTTGACCCCCTGGAACTGGGCCTCCACCGCGCGCCGCACCTCGATCTTGTTGGCCCGGGAGTCGACGACGAAGGCGACGATGTTCCGATCGTCGCGAAGTTCGGTCGACTTCTCGGTAATCAGCGGCCGACGCAGGATCTCCTGCACTCTCATGACGCGCTCCCGTTCTTTCGCTGCTTCTGCAGCACGGCGGACAAGCGGCCGATCGCGGTCTCGCTGAACAGCACATAGCCGCGATCGACGACATCGTAGACATTCACGCCCAGGGCGTCGACGGTCTTGAGCTGAGGGTGGTTGCGGGAAGCCAGGATCAGGTTGCGGTTGCCGTGGTCGTCGACGATCAGCGTCTTCTCGTCGATGCCGAGCCCCTGAAGACGCGCCGCGAAGGCGCCCGTCTTGTGACTGTCGAGATCGAGCGAGTCGACCACCATGATCCGCTCTTCCGCCAGCTTGCGCGAAAGCGCCGACTTGAGCGCATTTCGCTTCTCGTTCCGCGACAGCCTGTTGCTGTGACTGCGGGGCCGGGGACCATGGACGACGCCGCCGCCACGGCGCAGCGGCGAGCGGATGCTGCCGGCGCGAGCTCGACCGGTACCCTTCTGCCGATACGGCTTCGCCCCGCCGCCGCGCACCTGATGCCTGCCCTTGACGCTGTGCGTACCGGCCCGCTGCGCGGCCCGGACCGACACCACCGCCAGGTGGATCAGATGCTCGTTGTACGGATAGGTGAAGACCTCTTCCGGCAGGTCGAGGCTGCCGACCGCCTCGTTGTCGAGGCTCCTGATAGCGACCTTTGGCATCAGTACGAACTCCGAACCATGACCAGACCGTTACGGCCGCCGGGAACCGCTCCCCGCAGATAGAGAAGGCGGTTCTCCTCGTCGACCTTGACCACCTTCAGTTTCTTCGTCGTCACCCGCTTGCCGCCCATCCGGCCCGGGAACCTCATACCCGGGAAGACCCGCGAGGGACTCGCGGACTGCCCGACCGACCCCGGCGCTCGATGGAACATCGAACCGTGGGTGGCTCGGCCGCCTCCGAAGCCGTGGCGACGCATGACGCCCTGGAAACCCTTCCCCTTGCCGTTTCCGATCACGTCGACACGGGAGCCGACCTCGAAGATCGAGACGTCGATCTCATCGCCCGGCTGCGACTCGTTCGCCGCTTCGACCCGCACCTCCGCCAGGTGCCGCATCGCCTCTACACCAGCCTTCTTGAAGTGGCCCCGGCGCGCCTCGGTCACGCTCCGCGGCGGCCGCTTCTCGACCAGGCCGATCTGCACCGCCTCGTAGCCGTCGGATTCCGCCGTCTTTCGTTGCACGACCCGGCACGGGCCGACCTCCAGGACGGTCACCGGCACCGCGGCGCCGTCCTCGGCGTAGATCTGCGTCATGCCGATCTTGCGCCCGAGCAACCCCTTCGCACGACCCTTGCTTTCGCTCACCGCCTTCTTCCCCCGTTAGCTAGAGCCGGCTCAACTGCCGAACGCCTTGATCTCGACATCGACGCCCGCCGGAAGCTCGAGCTTCATCAGCGCGTCGACGGTCTGGCTGGTCGGTTCGAAGATGTCCAGCAACCGCTTGTGGGTCCGGATCTCGAACTGCTCCCGCGACTTCTTGTCCACGTGCGGGGAGCGATTCACCGTGTAGCGGGCAATGTGGGTCGGCAACGGAATCGGCCCGACTACGCGCGCGCCGCTCCGGCGCGCGGTGTCGACGATCTCGTGCGTCGACGTATCCAGAATGCGGTAGTCGAAGGCCTTGAGCCGGATACGGATCTTCTCGTTCACCATGTCTGCCTGATCCCAACCTTCCTCGAATGCGTACGGTGCCGTGAACCTTCTACTCGACGATGTCGGTGACGGTGCCGGCGCCGACCGTGCGGCCGCCCTCGCGGATGGCGAAGCGCACGCCCTTCTCCATCGCGATCGGAGCGATCAGCTCCACGTCCAGCGTCACGTTGTCCCCGGGCATCACCATCTCCGTGCCCGAAGGCAGGTTCGCCACGCCCGTCACGTCCGTCGTGCGGAAGTAGAACTGAGGACGGTACCCGTCGAAAAACGGCGTGTGGCGACCGCCCTCGTCCTTGTTCAGCACATACACCTCACCCTTGAACTTCGTGTGAGGAGTGATCGACTTCGGCTTCGCCAGAACCTGACCACGCTCCACCTCGTCCTTCTTCGTACCCCGAAGCAGCACGCCGATGTTGTCCCCCGCCTCGCCCGAGTCCAGAAGCTTGCGGAACATCTCGACGCCCGTGACGACCGTCGACGCCGTGTCGCGAATGCCCACGATCTCCACCGTCTCCCCAACCTTCACGCGACCGCGCTCCACACGGCCCGTCACCACCGTGCCGCGACCCGAAATCGTGAAAATGTCCTCGATCGGCATCAGAAAGTCCTGGTCCACCGCCCGCTCCGGAGTCGGCACGTACGAGTCCACCGCCTCCAGTAACTCCACGATCTTCGAACCCCACTCGCTCTCCGGATCGCCGCTCTCAAGAGCCTCCAGAGCCGAACCACGAATGATCGGAATCTCGTCGCCAGGAAACTCGAACGAACTCAACAGGTCCTGAAGCTCCAGCTCCACCAGGTCCAGAAGCTCCTCGTCGTCCACCATGTCGCACTTGTTCATGAACACCACGATGTACGGCACACCAACCTGACGAGCCAGCAGCACGTGCTCACGCGTCTGAGGCATCGGACCGTCAGCAGCCGACACCACCAGGATCGCACCGTCCATCTGCGCGGCGCCCGTGATCATGTTCTTCACGTAGTCCGCGTGGCCCGGACAGTCCACGTGAGCGTAGTGACGGTTCGCCGTCTCGTACTCCACATGAGCCGTCGCGATCGTGATGCCGCGCTCGCGCTCCTCCGGAGCCTTGTCGATCTCGTCGAACGGCACGAACTCCGCACCGCCAGCCTTCGCCAGAATGTTCGTGATCGCCGCCGTCAACGTCGTCTTGCCGTGGTCCACGTGACCGATCGTCCCCACGTTCACGTGCGGCTTCGTACGCTCGAACTTCTCCTTCGCCATTGCGGTGCTCCTGCTATCTCGGTTTGGTGCTTGGTTGTCTTGTCTGGAACGGGTTGATCTTCGCGGACGGGACCCTGCGGGCACTCAGCCCGTGGCCTTCGCCACAACCTCCTCGCTCACATTCCTCGGCGCCGGATCGTAGGACTCGAACTGCATCGTGTACGTCGCCCTGCCCTGGGTCGCCGAACGAAGGTCCGTGGCGTAGCCGAACATCTCAGCCAGCGGCACGCGGGCGGCGATGACCTGGGTGTTGTTGCGCATCTCCATGCCCTGCACCTTGCCGCGGCGGGAACTGATGTCGCCCATCACATCGCCCATGTAGTCCTCGGGCGTCACCACCTCGACCGCCATGACCGGCTCGAGCAGGACCGGATCCGCATCCTTCGCAGCATCCCGCCAGGCCATCGAGCCGGCGATCTTGAAGGCAACCTCGGAGGAGTCGACCTCGTGCGCGCTGCCGTCGTAGACCTCTACGCCGACTCCGGTGACCGGATAGCCCGCCAGCGGGCCCGATTCGAGGGCCTCCGAGATGCCCCGCTCGATCGACCTGATGAACTCCCTGGGGATCGCACCGCCCTTGGTCGTGTCCTCGAACTCCAGGCCCTCTTCCTCCGTCGGGCGCACCCGCACGAGGCAATGGCCATACTGTCCGCGGCCGCCGGACTGGCGAACGAAGCGCCCTTCGCCTGAGGCCTCGGCGGTGATCGTCTCCCGGTAGGCGACCTGCGGTCGTCCCACGTTGGCTCCGACCTTGAACTCCCGCACCAGGCGGTCCGTGATGATGTCCAGGTGCAGTTCGCCCATGCCCGAAATCAGGGTCTGGGCCGTGTCCGGATCCGTGTGGACCCTGAAGGTCGGGTCCTCGCGCATCAGCTTCTCAAGCGCCAGCCCCAGCTTCTCCTGGTCCGCCTTCGTCTTCGGTTCGATCGAGACGGAGAGAACAGGCTCCGGGAAATCCATCGACTCGAGCACGATGGCGGCCCGTGGATCGCAGATCGTGTCGCCCGTGGTCACGTTCTTGAGGCCCACGACCGCCGCGATGTCGCCGCACCACACGCGCTTGATCTCCTCGCGCTTGTTCGCGTGCATCTTGAGCAGCCTGCCGATACGCGCCTTGCCGCCGCGGTTCGTGTTCAGAACCGAGTGTCCGGTCGCGACGCAGCCCGAGTAGACGCGCATGTAGGCAAGCTGACCGACGAACGGGTCGGTCATGATCTTGAACACGAGGGCGCTGAACGGTGCGTCGTCCGACGGCTCGCGCGCCTCCACCTCTTCGCCGTCCACAAGACCTTCGATCGGCGGCACGTCCAGCGGCGACGGCAGGTACTCGAGCACCGCGTCGAGCAGCGGCTGCACGCCCTTGTTGCGGAAGGCCGAACCGCAGAACACGGGTTGCAGGTTGTTGGCCACTGTCGCCCGTCGCAGGGCCGCGCGCAGCTCGTCGTTCGTGACCTCGGCACCGGAGAGGTACTTCTCGAGGAGCTCCTCGTCCGTCTCGGCAACCGCCTCGACCATCTCCTCACGAGCCGCCAGGGCCAGGCCCGCGTACTCCTCTGGAATGTCCGTCTCGAGGAACTGCGCCCCCAGGCTCTCGTCCTCGTAGACGTAGGCCGACATCTCGATCAGGTCGATCACGCCGGCGAAGGCGTCCTCACGCCCCAGGGGCAACTGGAGCACGACCGGAGAAGCACCGAGTCGCTCGCGCATCATCCGAACGCAGCGGTCGAAGTCGGCGCCGACGCGGTCCATCTTGTTGACGAAGGCGATCCGCGGTACGCCGTACCGGTCCGCCTGCCGCCAGACGGTTTCACTCTGGGGCTCGACCCCGGCTACGGCGTCGAACACGGCCACGGTGCCGTCGAGGATGCGCAGCGAGCGCTCGACCTCGGCAGTGAAGTCGACGTGCCCGGGCGTGTCGATGATGTTGATCCGGTGGTCGTTCCAGGTGCAGCTCGTGGCAGCCGAAGTGATCGTGATGCCGCGCTCCTGCTCCTGTTCCATCCAGTCCATCGTCGCGGTGCCTTCGTGCACCTCACCGATCTTGTAGTTCACACCGGTGTAGTAGAGGATGCGCTCGGTCGTCGTCGTCTTGCCCGCATCGATATGCGCCATGATCCCGATGTTTCGGGTCTTCTCGAGTGGGACGTTTCTGGACATGACGCAGTGGGTGGTAGGGAGTTGGCGAGGCGTTCGTCGTCGGAAGATCGGCAGACAGGCAAGGGGGGTACAGGCGCGGGAAACGCCGCTCCACGTGGAAAGCGGGCGGCGCAGGGATGGGCCGTGGACAACCGGCGGCTGGGAACGATGCAGACGCAGCCGGAGCGGCGCCGGAGTCGTTCGCTACCAGCGGTAGTGGGAAAAAGCCCTGTTCGCTTCTGCCATTCGGTGGGTGTCCTCTTTCCTCTTGATCGCCACTCCACGGTTCTCGGCCGCGTCGAGCAACTCGCCGGCCAACCGCAGTCTCATCGTCTTTTCGCTGCGGCCCTTCGCCGCCTGAATCAGCCATCGCATGGCCAGGGCCAGCTTGCGCGCAGGCCGCACCTCGATCGGAACCTGGTACGTCGAGCCGCCCACGCGCCTCGACTTGACCTCCACCGCCGGCTTCACGTTGTCGATCGCCTTCTGGAAGACGGCGACCGGATCCTCCTCGCCGGTGCGCTCCTTGATCGTGTTCAGAGCATCGTAGAGGATGCGTTCGGCGACGGACTTCTTGCCGTCTTTCATCAGGACGTTCACGAACTTGCTGACCAACTGCGAGTGATACAGCGGGTCGGGCAGGATCTGGCGCTTGGGTACTTCGCGGCGTCGAGGCATCTTGCAGGTTCCTCCGGCTTCAGCTCTTGGGACGCTTGGCGCCGTACTTGGAGCGCCCCCGACGACGGTCGTCGACACCGACGGCGTCCAGCGTGCCGCGAATCACGTGGTAACGGACACCGGGCAGGTCCTTCACCCGGCCGCCGCGAATGAGCACGATCGAGTGCTCCTGGAGGTTGTGTCCGACGCCGGGAATGTAGGTCGTGACCTCGATGCCGTTCGTCAGCCTGACCCGCGCTACCTTGCGCAGAGCCGAGTTCGGCTTCTTCGGCGTCTGCGTATACACGCGCACGCACACGCCGCGCCTTTGCGGCGAACCCTGGAGCGCCGGACTCTTGGTCTTCACGACCTGGCGCTGACGGCCCTTGCGGACCAGTTGGCGAATGGTGGGCATCGATACTCCTGCTCGAACGAACTCTTCTGGCACAAGGAACCGGCCGACCGGGCGAACCCGAAGCCGGAGCGACCGGGCCTAGCTGACCGCGCGCAGCGTTTTGCGCTGCGCGCAGCACCGGGTGAGTTCCCGGTTCAAGACCTGACTCGCAGACGTGGTGGTGGACTGTCTCTTTGGCCCGCTCCGCGCGAGCCGCACAAGAGCGCGAACGTTAGCAGAAACCTGAGAGCCGGAGCAACCTAGTTTTCGCCGTCGCTGAGCACCTGCGGCATCGTGCGGATGAACTCCTCCGGATAGTCGTAGTTGTAGAGATCGTCGGCAACCAGGTCCGGCGTCGGGTAGGTCACGTCCTCGATGTGGAAGTCGTGGTAGTAGTCCATTCCGGTACCGGCGGGGATCACCCGACCGACGATCACGTTCTCCTTCAGGCCCCGGAGGTGATCCACCTTGCCGCTGATCGCGGCCTCGGTGAGCACCCGGGTCGTTTCCTGGAAGCTCGCCGCCGAGATGAAGCTCTCCGTGGAGAGAGACGCCTTGGTGATCCCGAGCAGCAGGGGCCGGCCGATGGCCGGAGTGCCTCCAGCCGCCGTAACCCGCTCGTTCTCTTCCTTGAAGCGCCAGCGATCGACCTGCTCGTCGATCAGGAAGTCCGTATCGCCGACTTCCTCGATCTTCACCGAGCGCATCATCTGACGGACGATCACTTCGATGTGCTTGTCGTTGATCGCCACGCTCTGCGAGCGGTAGACCTCCTGGATCTTGTCCACCAGGTAACGCTGGAGTTCCTTCTCCCCCTTGACCTGGAGGATGTCGTGCGGGTTGATGTTCATCGCCTCGCCGATCAGCGGATCGCCCGCCGTCACGTACTCGCCGTCCTGCACGTTGACGTGAATGTGACGCGGAATCTGGTAGCTGAGACTCTCGCCCGCTTCGTTCTCGACGGTGATCTCGCGGTTGCCCTTGATGATCTCCTTGCCGAGACGCACGGTGCCGTCGATCTCGGTGATCACGGCCGGCTCGCGGGGACTCCGCGCTTCGAAGAGTTCCTGCACGCGCGGCAGACCGCCGGTGATGTCCTTGGTCTTCGTCGTCTCGCGCGGGATCTTCGCCAGCGTGTCTCCGGGATGCACGTCGGCACCGTCGTCGACCCACAGGTGGGAGCCGCTGGGCAGCAGGTATCGCTTCTCTTCCGCGCCAACCACGACGACTGCCGGAGCCCGCTTCTCGTTCTGCGACGCCTCCACGATGATCCGATGGGAAAGCCCCGTGACCTTGTCCGTTTCCTCGCGGACGTTCTCGCCCTCGACGATGTCGTGGAACTCCACCCGACCCGCGACCTCCGAGAGGATGGCGGATGTGAAGGGGTCCCACTCGACCAGGTCCGTCCCGGGCTCGACCTTCTGATTCTCGTGCACCAGCAGGTGTGAGCCATAGGTCAGCGGATGGCGTTCCAGCTCGCGCCCGGCCTCGTCGACCAGGACCAGCTTGCCGTTCCGGTTGACCACCACGAGGTCGCCCTCGCGGCTGTCGACCGTGGCGACGTTGATGAACTTGACCCAACCGATGTTCCTCGACGCGTGCCGGGACTGCTCGGAGACCCGACTGGCGGTGCCGCCGAAGTGGAACGTCCGCATCGTCAACTGGGTTCCCGGCTCACCGATCGACTGGGCCGCGATGACACCCACCGCTTCACCAAGGTCGACGGCGCGCCCCGTGGCCAGGTTGCGGCCGTAGCAGGACGCGCAGACGCCCCGCCGGGTTTCGCAGGTCAGGACGGAGCGGATGCGTACCCGCTCGATACCCGCCGCCTGAATGCCATTCGCCATCTTCTCCGTGATCGAATCGCCGACCACCAGCAACTGCTCACCGGTCATCGGGTCGAAGATGTCCTCCTGGGCGACCCGCCCGACCAGGCGGTCGCGTAGCGGCTCGAGAATGTCGCCGCCCTCCATGATGGCTCCGACGACGATGCCGTCGATCGTTCCGCAGTCGTGTTCGGTCACGATCACGTCCTGGGCCACGTCGACCAGCCGCCGCGTCAGGTAGCCCGAGTCGGCGGTCTTGAGCGCCGTGTCGGCCAGACCCTTGCGGGCGCCGTGCGTGGAGATGAAGTACTGCAGCACGGACAACCCCTCGCGGAAGTTCGCGTGAATCGGCGTCTCGATGACCTCGCCCGAGGGCTTGGACATGAGACCCCGCATGCCGGCCAACTGCCGCACCTGTTCGCGGGAACCCCGAGCACCGGAATCGGCCATCAGGTTGATCGGGTTGAACTCACCCCGCTCAGCCTCGACCGCCTTCATCTCGCGGAACATCTCGGCCGAGACGTTCTCGGTGACCCGATGCCAGATATCGATGATCTTGTTCTTCCGCTCACCGGCCGTGATCACGCCGGCGCTGCGCTGCTTCTCGATCTCCAGCACCTCGCCGCGAGCCTCCTCGATCAACTGTTCCTTCGTCGAAGGCACGACCATGTCGTCGACACCGAAGGAAATGCCTGCCAGCGTGGCGTACTGGAAGGTGATCTCCTTGATCTCGTCGAGCATCTTGACCGCCAGATCGCTCCCGTGACGGATGTAGCAGTAGCCGACCAGGTCCTGAAGACCTCGCTTCTGCAGCAGGCCATTGATGAAGGGCAACTCGTTCGGGAGGTGCTCGTTCAGGATCACGCGACCGACCGTGGTTTCGACCACCTCTCCGTCCAGCTCCTGGACCTCGGCGTGCACGATGTCCTGGCTGTCGTGCTGGACATCCAGATCGACGTAGCTGCCCCTCATCCGCAACCGAATCGGCGTCTGCGTCTCGACCGCTCCGGCCTCGAGTGCGAAGAACACCTCGTCGGCACTGGCGAAGGTCCGACCCTCGCCCCTGGCGCCCGGGCGCGGCATGGTCAGGTAGTAGCCGCCCAGGACCAGATCCTGGCTGGGCACCGCCAGCGGCCGACCATGCGCCGGGCTGAGAATGTTGTTCGAGGCCTGCATCAACACGTGGCTCTCGATCTGGGCCTTGGGCGAGAGCGGAACGTGAACCGCCATCTGGTCGCCGTCGAAGTCCGCGTTGAAGGCGGCGCAAACCAGGGGATGGATCTGGATCGCCTTGCCCTCGATCAGCACCGGCTGAAACGCCTGGATGCCAAGCCGGTGAAGGGTTGGCGCCCGGTTCAACAGCACCGGATGGTCCCGGATCACGTCGTCCAGCGCGTCCCAGACGACTTCCTCCTCCCGCTCGACCATCTCCTTGGCCGCCTTGATCGTGCCGACGTACTCGCGCTCCTCGAGCCAGCTGTAGATGAACGGCTTGAAGAGCTCGAGCGCCATCTTCTTCGGCAGGCCGCATTCGTTCAGCCTGAGATCGGGACCGACCACGATCACCGAACGCCCCGAGTAGTCGACGCGCTTGCCAAGCAGATTCTGACGGAACCGGCCCTGCTTCCCCTTCAGGGTGTCGGAGAGCGACTTGAGCGGGCGGTTGTTCGAACCCTTCAGCACGCGGCCCCGCCGGCCGTTGTCGAACAGGGCGTCGACCGCCTCCTGGAGCATCCGCTTCTCGTTGCGAACGATGACCTCGGGCGCCCGCAACTCAAGCAGCTTCTTCAGCCGGTTGTTGCGGTTGATCACCCGGCGGTAGAGATCGTTCAGGTCGCTGGTGGCGAACCGGCCGCCATCGAGCGGAACCAGCGGCCTCAGTTCCGGCGGAATGACCGGGATCACATCGAGGATCATCCACTCCGGCCGGTGGCCGCTGCGCCGGAACGCGTTGACGACCTTGAGCCGCTTCGCCGCTTTCAGGCGCCGGATCTGGCTCGTGTCGGTGCGCATGACGATCCGCAGTTCCTCGGCCAGTTCGTCGATGTCGATCCGGGCCAGCAGCTCCTTGATCGCCTCGGCGCCCATCCGGGCATCGAAGCCGTCCGGGCCGTACTCGTCCCGTAGTTCCCGATAGCGCTCCTCGGAGACCAGCTCGTTCTCTTCGAGCTCGGCGTCGCCGGGATCGATGACGACGTAGCTCTCGAAGTACAGGATCCGCTCGAGGTTCCTGAGGCTCAGGTCGAGCAGGTGACCGATCCGGCTGGGCAAGCCCTTGAAGAACCAGACGTGGCTGGCCGGGCTGGCCAGCTCGATGTGGCCCATCCGCTCGCGCCGCACGCGGGAGCGCGTTACCTCGACGCCGCACTTGTCGCACACGACGCCGCGGTGCTTCATCCGTTTGTACTTGCCGCACAGACATTCCCAGTCCGTCATCGGCCCGAAGATCTTGGCGCAGAACAGGCCGTCCCGCTCCGGCTTGAACGTCCGGTAGTTGATCGTCTCGGCCTTCGTCACCTCGCCGTAGCTCCATGACCGGATCTTCTCCGGCGAGGCCAGCGCGATCTTGATCGCGTTGAAGTCCTTGACCGACTGCGTCTTCTCGAAACTCGAAAGTGGTTGCACCAGGCGACCTCCCCTAGACCTTCATCAACTCGACATCCAGACACAGACTCTGCAACTCGCGCACCAGCACGTTGAACGACTCCGGCAATCCCGGATCCTCCGGCACGTCGCTCTTGACCAGAGCCTCGTAAGCGCGACTTCGACCCTCGACATCGTCGCTCTTGACGGTCAACAGCTCCTGCAGCGTGTAGGCGGCGCCATATGCCTGCAGAGCCCACACCTCCATTTCGCCGAAGCGCTGGCCGCCGAACTGGGCCTTGCCGCCCAGGGGCTGCTGCGTGATCAGCGAGTAGGGGCCGATCGATCGCGCGTGGATCTTGTCGTCGACCAGGTGGGACAGCTTCAGCATGTAGATATAGCCCACCGTGACCTTCTGCTCGAAAGGCTCGCCGGTGACCCCGTCGTGGAGGGTGGTCTTGCCCGAAGTCGGAAGTCCCGCCTCGGTCAGCAGTTCCTTGAGCCGTGACTCCCGGATGCCGTCGAAGACCGGCGTCGCGAACTTGATCCCGAGCGATCGGCCAGCCCACCCCAGGTGCGTTTCCAGGATCTGACCGACGTTCATCCGGCTCGGCACGCCGAGCGGATTCAGCACGATCTCGACCGGCGTGCCGTCCGGCAGGTACGGCATGTCCTCCTCCGGCAGGATGCGCGAGATGACGCCCTTGTTGCCGTGGCGGCCGGCCATCTTGTCGCCCACCTGCAGCTTGCGCTTCATGGCCACGAAGACCTTGACCAGCTTGATCACGCCCGGAGGCAGCTCGTCACCCTTCTGCAGCAGCTTGATCTTCTCCTCGTTGACGCGGTGCATGACCTCGATGTGGGAATCGGTGCGCTCGTAGATGAGGACCACTTCCTTCAGCAGGTCCTGCTGCTCCAGCGGCAGGGCCAGGATTTCCTGTCGCGTCAACTGCTCGAGATGCCGGTACTTGATGGCCTCCTTCGCCTTGAGGAGCCGCTTGCCGTCCCGGTCCTGCACCGCGGCGGTCGGCTTCAGACCGACAAGAAGATCGGCGATCTTCTTGTTCCGCTCCTCGTGCATGATCCGCGCCTGATCACGGATGTTCTTCTCGAGCCGGCTGACTTCCTGCTCCTCGATCTCGAGCGCCCGTTCGTCCTTGTCGACGCCCTTGCGGGAGAAGATCTTCACTTCGACGACGGTGCCGTCGATACCCGGAGGCGCCTTCAGACTGGCGTCGCGAACGTCGCCGGCCTTCTCGCCGAAGATCGCCCGCAGCAGCTTCTCCTCCGGCGTGAGCTGGGTCTCGCCCTTCGGCGTGACCTTGCCCACCAGGATGTCGCCGGCCTTGACCGACGCCCCGATCCGGATGATGCCGCTCTCGTCGAGATCGGCGAGCGCCGCCTCGGCGACGTTCGGGATGTCCCGGGTGATCTCCTCGGGTCCCAGCTTGGTATCCCGGGCCTCGATCTCGAACTCCTCGATGTGGATCGACGTGTAGGCGTCGTCCCGAACGAGGCGTTCGGAGACCAGAATCGCATCCTCGAAGTTGTAGCCCCGCCAGGGCATGAACGCGACGAGCACGTTGCGGCCCAGCGCCAGTTCGCCCTCCTCGGTCGACGCGCCGTCGGCCAGGACGTCTCCGCGCGCCACCCGCTGGCCCTCGCGGACGATCGGCTTCTGGTGTACGCAGGTGTTCTGGTTCGAGCGGCGGAACTTCGTCAACTGGTAGATGTCGGCCCCGAACTCGCGCGGCTCGCCCGTCTCCGGGTCCGCGCCCTCGACACGGACGATCACCCGGTCCGCATCGACCGAATCCACGACCCCGGCCCGCTGGCACAGGGCCACCGCACCGGAGTTACGGGCCACGATGCCCTCGAGCCCGGTGCCGACGATCGGCGAGTCGGAGCGCAGGAGCGGCACCGCCTGCCGCTGCATGTTCGAACCCATCAGGGCCCGGTTCGCGTCGTCGTTCTCGAGGAACGGAATGAGCGCCGCGGCCACGCTGACGAGCTGTTTCGGACTGATGTCCATGTAGTCGACCCGTTCGCGGTCGACCGTGACGAAATCACCGCGGGCGCGAGCTACCGGACGTTCGTTCGAGAGATAGCCACGATCGTCGATCTTCGCGTTGGCCTGGGCGATGATGTACTTCTCCTCCTCCCAGGCGGTGAGATAGAAGGCGTGCGGCTCGGCCTGTACCTGCCGCTTCTTGTTCCGCTTGAGGCGACTGTTCTCGGCCCCCAGTTCATCGCCGGAGACGATCTGGCCCAGGCCGAAAGTACCGTCACCGGGCTTGATCACCTTGAAATGGTCGATGACCCGGCCGCCCTCCACCTTCTTGTAGGGACTCTGGATGAAGCCGTAGTCGTTGATCCGCGCATAGGTCGCGAGCGAAGAGATCAGACCGATGTTCGGCCCCTCCGGGGTCTCGATCGGGCAGATCCGCCCATAGTGCGAAGCGTGGACGTCGCGCACTTCGAACCCCGCGCGCTCACGCGACAACCCGCCCGGACCCAGCGCGGACAACCGCCTCTTGTGGGTCACCTCCGACAGGGGGTTTGTCTGGTCCATGAACTGCGAGAGCTGCGACGACCCGAAGAACTCCTTGATCGCCGCGATCACGGGCTTCGAATTGATCAGATCGTGCGGCATCGCCGAGTCGATGTCCTGGTGAACGGACATCTTCTCCTTGATCGCCCGCTCCATGCGCACCAGACCGATCCGGAACTGGTTCTCCAGCAGCTCGCCCACCGCGCGCACGCGACGGTTGCCCAGGTTGTCGATGTCGTCGACCCGGCCGACGTCCTTCTGCAACTGCAGGAGGTACTCGATCACCCGGTAGAAGTCCTCGGCCGAGAGGGTCTTCCGGTCGACCGGCACCTGGGTCTCGAGCTTGATGTTGAACTTGAACCGGCCGACCCGCGAGAAGTCGTACCGCTTGGAGTCGAAGAACATGCCGTAGAAGAGCGAGCGGGCACTCTCGTGCGTCGGCGGATCGCCCGGGCGCATTCGCCGGTAGATCTCGATCTGCGCCTCCTTCGTGTCCCTGGTCGTGTCCTTCGCCAGGGTGTTGGAAATCGTCGCTCCACAGAGTTCCCAGTCCGGGAAGAAGACCTCCAGCTCACTGTGGCTGCGCTCGGCGAGCCTCTCGTCGAGGTCCTCGGGAATCGGCTCGTTGGCCTCCAGCAGCACTTCGCCCGTGTCCTCGTCGATCACGTCGGCGATCAGGAACGCGCGCTCCAGTTCCTGTGGACCGACTTCGGCCTCGATGTCGTCGCCGGCGTCGAGACGTTCGATCGCCGTCTCGTCCAGGGTCAGGCCGGCGAAGACGCTGTAGCGATGGCGGATCCCGCGGCTCGAGCGGTCCCGCAGCCGCTCCCGCTCAAGCACGTCAGGACCGATGCCGAGCCGGTAGACGCCGCCGCCCGACAGCGACAACGGCATCGCGGTGTAGAACTGCCGCAGGATCTGCTCGTTCGTCTCCAGGCCCAGGGCGCGCAGGAACACGGTGCCGTAGAACTTCCGCTTGCGGTCGATCCGTACGGACAGGATGTCCTTCTGGTCGTACTCGAACTCGACCCAGGAACCCCGATACGGGATGATCTTCGCCAGGTAGACGCGCTTGTCGCGCGTGAAGAACACACCCGGGCTGCGGTGGAGCTGGCTGACGATCACCCGTTCCGTTCCATTGATGATGAATGTCCCGGTGTCGGTCATCAGCGGGATCTCGCCGAAGTAGACCTCCTCTTCCTTCGCATCCCGCATCATCCGCGTCCCGGTTTCCGGGTCCTTGTCGTAGACGAAGAGACGGAAGGTCACCTTGAGCGGCACGGCGTAGGTCATGCCGCGCTCGCGGCACTCCGCGATCGAGTACTTGTGCTGGAGTTCGACCGGCCCGCCGCAGGTATCGCACTTTGTGACCCGGTTCGCGTTGACGGCGCCGCAGCTCGGACAGCCGACGCTGTCCTCGAGCGGATGGTCGGTCACGATCTTCTCGCCGCAGTTCGTGCACGACATGCGCAGGTACTCGAGCCCCTTCAACTCGCCGCAACGGCAGTGCCAGTCGCCGATCGAGTAGCTCACGAAGTCGAGAGAGCAGGTTTCCCTGAAGTCCCAGAACGGGAAAATGCCGGTGAAGACAGCCTGCAGGCCGTGGTTCACCCGCTCGTCCGGGAGCTGGTCCATCTGGAGGAACCGGTCGTAGGAGCGGCGCTGCACGCCGATCAGGTTCGGGATCGCCAGGGTCGTCTCGATGGTCGAGAAGTCCATCCGACCGTTGCCGTTGCCGTTGCCGTGACCGTTCAGCGCGTTTCTGTGATCCGTCATGCTTCGATGTCTCCTACTTCATGTCCTCTGGGCGAGGTGCGAGAAAGGCAGGTGCTGTAGCTGGGGGGCAAACGAGCGCAGTCGCCCCCGGGGTTGATCCGTCTCGCACGGCGAGCGGACAGGGAACGGTAGAGCTGGAGCGACGGGGCAACCACACGAATGCCACCCCGGCGCCGAGTGCCGGGTCGAGGTTGGCCGACGTGATTCTACGCCGACCCGGGAGTAGATCGCCAGCCGGAATGGCTACTTGACCTCGGCCTGCCCGCCGGCCTCCTCGATCTTCGACTTGACCTCGTCGGCCTCGTCCTTCGCGACACCTTCCTTGACGGCGACCGGCGCCGACTCGACCAGGTCCTTCGCCTCCTTCAGGCCGAGGCTCGTGACTTCGCGCACGACCTTGATGACGGCGATCTTCTTGTCGCCGAACGAGGTCAACTGCACGTCGAACTCGGTCTGCTCTTCGGCCTCTTCGGCCTCGCCGCCGCCCGCGGCCGCGGCCACCGGCGCGGCCGCCGCTGCCGCCGACACGCCATAGTGCTCTTCGAGCTCCTTGACCAGCGTGTTCAGCTCGAGAACGGTCATCTCGTCGATCTGCTTGATCAGATCCGCTGCTGCTACTGCCATTTCCTTGGATCCCCTTCCTATTCAGCGGCACCGGTCCGGTGCCGCGGTTCCAAACACAGGTAGCGAGGGCTGCGGTCAGCCCTCTTCCTTCTGACTTGCAATCTCGTTCAGTGTGCGCAGGAACTGCGGCGTCACGTCGCCCAGCCCCCGTACGAACCGCGCAATCGGCGACTGGAGCAGGAACAGGAGCTTCGCCACCAGCGCCTCCCGACTCGGCAGGTTCGCGATCTCCTGAATCGCGTCCGCCGAGACGGTCTGGCCATCCACCAGGCCGCCCTTGAACTCGATGACCGGCACGTCCTTCGCGAACTCCGTCAGCGTCCTGGCCAGACCGACCGGATCGTTCTCGCTGTACGCGATCGCCGTCGGTCCGGCAAGCTGCTCCGAGAGAGCGCCAAGGCTGCTGTCCTCGAAAGCGAGCTTGGCAATCCGGTTCTTCACCACCGAGTAGCCGCCGCCGGCTGTCCGCACTCGGCGCCGCAGATCGTCGACCTGCCCCACCGTAATGCCGGAGAATCCGACCAGGAACGCATGCGGCACACCGGCCATGTCGTTCTGGTAGCTGGCCAGCAACTCGGCCTTCGTCTCCCTTGTCAGTGCCATTCAACTCCTCCAGACAGTCCCGGTCGCCTACGACGCTTCCGCGGCAGCGGCTTCAGCCGTATCGACCCGAACGCCAGGTCCCATTGTTGAGCTCAGGTTCACCGAGCGGACGTACGTGCCCTTGGCGGCGCTGGGTCGCGCGCGGACGATCTCGGCCAGCAGGACCGCCGCGTTCTCCTTCAGGCGCTCCGTGTCGAAGGAGACCTTGCCGAGGGGCGCATGGACGACTCCGGCCTTGTCGACTCGGAAGTTGACCTTTCCCGCCTTGATGTCCCCGATCGCCTTCGCCACGTCGACGGTGACGGTCCCTGTCTTCGGATTGGGCATCAAGCCACGGGGGCCCAGTACGCGACCCAGCCGCCCCACGACACGCATCATGTCCGGCGTCGCGACCACGGCGTCGAAGTCCAGCCAGCCGCCCTGAACCCGCGCCGCCAGCTCCTCGCCGCCGACCTCGTCGGCGCCGGCGGCCTCGGCTTCCTGGAGTTTCTCGCCGGAAGCGAACACCAGCACCCGGACGGTTCGTCCGGTGCCGTGCGGCAGCACGACCGTGCCGCGCACCATCTGGTCCGCGTGCCTCGGGTTCACACCCAGGCGAATGGCGATCTCCACCGTTTCGTCGAACTTGGCGAAGCTGCCGTTCTTGACCCGCTCCAGGGCCTCATCGAGCCCGTGCGGACGGTCATCCACAGCCGCCTTCGCCTCCCTGTACTTCCTGCCTGCCTGCGCCACGCGCGTTCTCCTTGCCGAGTGTTCTCTTGACGTTCCCTTGAGCGGTTCGACGCCGATCAGGCGTCGACCTCCAGCCCCATCGACCGGGCAGTGCCGGCGATGATCCTGCATGCGCCATCCAGGTCGACCGCGTTCAGGTCGGGCATCTTCGTACGGGCGATCTCCTCGACCTGGGCGCGGGTCACCCTGCCGACCTTGTCCCGGTTGGGCTCGGCCGATCCCTTGTCCAGGGAGGCCGCCTTGAGCAGCAGCACCGCGGCCGGCGGCGTCTTCGTGATGAACGAGTACGTGCGGTCCGCGTAGACCGTGATCACGACCGGGATGATCAACCCCCCGTCGCCCTGCGTCTTGGCGTTGAAGGCCTTGCAGAAATCCATGATGTTCAGACCGGCCTGACCAAGGGCAGGACCGACCGGAGGCGCGGGCGTTGCCCCGCCGGCCGGGATCTGCAGCTTGATCTGCCCGACTGCTCTCTTTCCCGTCGTTCTCTTCGCCATCGCTCCCTACCTGCTTTCAACCAGACCGGACTCGCCGTTCATCCGCTCAGCCCATGCGTCCTCAGGTCTTCTGGACCTGAAGGAACTCCAGCTCGACCGGCGTCTGGCGGCCGAAGATCGTGACCATCACCTTCAGGGTGCTCCGGTCCAGGTTGATCTCCTCCACGGTGCCGGTGAAGTTGTTGAAGGGTCCATCCACGATCTTGACCAGCTCGCCCTTCTCGAACAGGTACTTCGGCTTCGGCTTCTCCTTCGCCGTGACCACCTTCTCGATGATCGCGTCGACCTCGACCTGGTCGAGGGGGGTCGGCTCCTTGCCCGTACCGACGAAGCCGGTCACCTTCGGGGTGTTCTTCACGACGTGCCAGGCCTCGTCCGAGATCTTCAGCCGTCCGTCGCCCCGCCGCTCGCACTCGATCTCCACCAGGATGTAGCCGGGGAAGAACTTGCGTTGCGTTTCCCGTTTCTTGCCGCCCTTGAGTTCGACGATCGTCTCGGTCGGAATCCGCACTTCGCCGAACGCGTCGCCCAGACCGTGCGCCTCGGCGCGCTGCCGCAGGGTCTCGCGAACCCGCTCCTCGTAGCCCGAGTAGGTATGGACGATGTACCACTGGCGCTGCGGCGCGGACGCTTCCTCGCCGTCCGCCTCCACTTCGACGCTGCCCATGGCTGCCGTTTCGACCTCGCTCATCGGGTGCTCCCTGTTCTCTCTCCGGTCTTCGATCTCATTGGAAGAAGGCGTTGAGGCCGTTGTAGAGACGCAGGATCACGACATCGGCGATCCACAGGAAGATGGCGAAGATGACGCTCGTGACCAGCACGACGCCCGTAGTGCCGATGACCTCCTCCCGCGAGGGGAAGGTGACCTTCTTCATCTCGGTGCGCACCTCTCCCAGGAACACGCCAAGCTTGCCTACTGCTGCCATCTCTATCCTCCGGAATCGCCCCAAGACGTCTGGCAGGCCAGGAGGGTCTCGAACCCCCAACCTTCGGTTTTGGAGACCGATGCTCTACCAATTGAGCTACTGGCCTGAGTCCTCAAGTCCAGTTCACGAATCCCGACTTCCACTCGACCCACTGGCTACTCGACGATGTCGGTGACGGTGCCGGCGCCGACCGTGCGGCCGCCCTCGCGGATGGCGAAGCGCACGCCCTTCTCCATCGCGATCGGAGCGATCAGCTCCACGTCCAGCGTCACGTTGTCCCCGGGCATCACCATCTCCGTGCCCGAAGGCAGGTTCGCCACGCCCGTCACGTCCGTCGTGCGGAAGTAGAACTGAGGACGGTACCCGTCGAAAAACGGCGTGTGGCGACCGCCCTCGTCCTTGTTCAGCACGTACACCTCACCCTTGAACTTCGTGTGAGGAGTGATCGACTTCGGCTTCGCCAGAACCTGACCACGCTCCACCTCGTCCTTCTTCGTACCCCGAAGCAGCACGCCGATGTTGTCCCCCGCCTCGCCCGAGTCCAGAAGCTTGCGGAACATCTCGACGCCCGTGACGACCGTCGACGCCGTGTCGCGAATGCCCACGATCTCCACCGTCTCCCCAACCTTCACGCGACCGCGCTCCACACGGCCCGTCACCACCGTGCCGCGACCCGAAATCGTGAAAATGTCCTCGATCGGCATCAGAAAGTCCTGGTCCACCGCCCGCTCCGGAGTCGGCACGTACGAGTCCACCGCCTCCAGCAACTCCACGATCTTCGAACCCCACTCGCTCTCCGGATCGCCGCTCTCGAGAGCCTCCAGAGCCGAACCACGAATGATCGGAATCTCGTCGCCAGGAAACTCGAACGAACTCAACAGGTCCTGAAGCTCCAGCTCCACCAGGTCCAGAAGCTCCTCGTCGTCCACCATGTCGCACTTGTTCATGAACACCACGATGTACGGCACACCAACCTGACGAGCCAGCAGCACGTGCTCACGCGTCTGAGGCATCGGACCGTCAGCAGCCGACACCACCAGGATCGCACCGTCCATCTGAGCCGCGCCCGTGATCATGTTCTTCACGTAGTCCGCGTGGCCCGGACAGTCCACGTGAGCGTAGTGACGGTTCGCCGTCTCGTACTCCACGTGAGCCGTCGCGATCGTGATGCCGCGCTCGCGCTCCTCCGGAGCCTTGTCGATCTCGTCGAACGGCACGAACTCCGCACCGCCAGCCTTCGCCAGAATGTTCGTGATCGCCGCCGTCAACGTCGTCTTGCCGTGGTCCACGTGACCGATCGTCCCCACGTTCACGTGCGGCTTCGTACGCTCGAACTTCTCCTTCGCCATGACGCTCGTTGCCTCTCCCGCGCTAGCGGCTCAACTATCCGTGTACTTGCTGCTTTGACGCCCGTCTGGAGCCCACGACCGGATTTGAACCGGTGACCCCTTCCTTACCAAGGAAGTGCTCTACCCCTGAGCCACGTGGGCAGCCGTCTCAGGATTCCCCATCTTCAAGTCTCTGAACCGTGTGGCGGGACACCCCAATCTCCCCTCCCGAACTTCCCGGAATCTCCCAGAAGGCACCCCTCGACACACAATGGGACCTGCACCTCGGAGCCAAGCTCCGCGGTGCATGGCGGGGAAGGGGCGGAGTCTAGCCGCTTCTTCCGCAGCCGTAAACCCCCCCGGCAACATCCGCGCGCGTCGCCGATCGGGGCCGGTGCAAGGGCGCTACGACGCCTGGTGACGTACGACGTCGCCGTCGACGAGGAAGACGACATCCTCGGCGATGTTCGTCGCCAGATCCGCCATCCGCTCGAGGTAGCGGGAGATCGACAGGAACTGGATGCTGGTGCCCGCGCTCTCGGGCTGTACCTCGATCATTCCCCGTACCACGCCGTACATCGCCTCGTGGCTGCGGTCGACGATCTCGTCCTCCGCGATCACCGAACGGGCGAGTTCCGTGTCGCCTTTGACGACCGCGTCGAGCGCGGAGCGCAGCATCTTCGGAATGCGCTCGGCCATGGTCCAGATCTCCCGCGGAATCTCGACCGGCTCCGCCACCGCAAGGCTCTCCGCCCGCTCGGCGAGGTTCCGGGCCAGGTCGCCCGCGCGCTCCAGGTCGTTGTTCACCTTGAGGTAGGTAACCACCATGCGCAGGTCCGCGGCCACCGGCGAGTGCAGGGCCAGGATCTTGAGGCACTCTTCTTCGACCTCGATCTCCCGGGCGTCGATGACGCGGTCTTGCCGCTGGACTTCGTGGGCCAGATCGACGCTCCGTTCCCGGAGCGCCTGGAGCGACCTGGCGATCATCTCCTCGACCATCGCGGCCACTTCAAGGAGCGACCGCGTCACCTCGTCCAGGTCGCGCTGCAGATGAACACTCATGCCCTTGATCCTCGCCGCGAATGTCGCGCAGCCGTGTGAAGAACGCGTGAAGCACGCCTCCTCATTGTGCCGCAGGCAACCAGAGGCGGAAGATCGAGCCCCGATCCCGTTCGCTCTCGACCTCCACTCCCCCGCCGTGCCGCCTGGCGACGTTCTTGACGATCGCCAGGCCCAGGCCGGTGCCGCCGAGCTCCCTGGAGCGGGCCCGGTCGACCCGGTAGAAGCGCTCGAAGATCCGGTCCAGGTGTTCGGCGGCGATGCCAGGTCCGTCGTCTTCAACCTCCAGCACTGCCCGTCCGTTCCGCGCCTGCAGGCGCACGGTCACACGACCGCCTGACGACGAGTACTTGACCGCGTTGTCGACCAGGTTCGACAGCGCCTGCCGGATCGCTTCCTCTTCGCCCAGGACCTCGACCGCCGCCTCCGGGAACTCGGCGACCAGTTCGAGGCCGCGCTCCTCGCTCGCCGGACCGAGCAGGCTCAACACTTCGCCGGCCGGCAACCGCAGATCGAGCCGCTTCTCGGGCGGCTCGGCCGAAGACTCGATCCGCGACAGCGTCAGCAGGTCGGACACCAGGGCGCTCAGCCGCTTGCTCTGGCGACGGATCTTGCGCAGGAAGCGGCCACGCGTCGGGCCATCGATCGGCTCGGCCTCCAGCAGGGTCTCCACGTAGCCGTGAATGGCGGTCAGCGGCGTCTTCAGCTCGTGCGAGACATTCGATACGAAGTCCCGCCGCACGCTCTCCAGCCGCTCCAGCTCCGAAATGTCGTGGATCACCGCCACCGCCCCCTCGACAACGTCATCGTCCCGGCGGGACGAGAGCAGCGGCGACGCGTTCAGCTCGAACCTGTTCGGGCCGCCATCCTGGCCGGCGAAGCGCCCCAAGGCGAAGGTGCGGCTCACGCGCCTCCGCTCGTCCATTGCCTCGATCAGGGCGCCCGAGATCTCCGGCTGGCGCGACAGCTCGTAGATCGGCCGTCCAACCGCCGACTCCGGCCCCGGCCGCCCGAACCACTTCGCGGCCACCGAGTTCAGGTGCAGCACGTGCCGGTCCAGGTCGATCGCCACGACCCCCTCGACCATGCCGCCGAGCACCGCCGTCAACTGGTTGCGCTCCGCCCTGAGCTGTTCGAGCTGTTCGGCGAAACGCGCTTCGTTCTCCTCCAGACAGGCCTCGAGCAGGGATAGCTCGTCGCCGCGGTCGGCCTGTCGCGGCGGCACGGACGAGCCCAGGGCCGCCGCCCTCGCCAGCAGACTTCGCGCCCGCTTCGCCAACCGGCCGGCGACGAGGCCGGCGCCAACAGCGGCCAGAAGCGTCAGGGACCCGACCAGGACCGCGTCGAGTCGGTCGGATACAACCGCGCCGCCAAGCAGCAGACCGGAAGCCAGGAGCGCGACCCCGCCCAGGAAGAGGCGCCAGAAGAGGGATGAGCCGATCATGGGAACTCCCGGGCGGACGGCAGCCAGCCCAGTCGGATGTTCACAACCTACACCCAGGGGCCTGCGCGGCAGAACGGGCTGCGCCGGCGTTCCCGGTTCCTGCGGCGCATGGGCCTAGCCGTCTTCCTCCCGGAACCGGTAGCCGATTCCGCGCACCGTCTCGATCAGGTCGCGGTGCGGACCGAGCTTCTTGCGCACCGCCCGGATGTGGACGTCGATGTTCCTGTCGATCACCACCGCGCGGTCGCCGATCGCCCGGTCCACGAGCTGGCCGCGCGTGAACACGCGGCCGGGGTGAGAAGCCAGGAAGTGCAGCAGCCGGAACTCCGTCGGCGTGAACTCCAGGCGGCGGCCCTCGACCTTGACCCGGTGCTTCACCGGGTTGATCGCCAGCGGACCCCGAACCACCTTCCGTTCCGGGTCGCGCTCCCGTACGCCGCCGCGGCGAAGCACGGCGCGGATGCGCGCGATCAGCTCGCGGGGACTGAACGGCTTGTGGATGTAGTCGTCCGCGCCGACGCCGAGACCCAGGACCACGTCGCTCTCCTCGCCGCGCGCCGTGACCATGATGATGGGCAGGTCACGGGTCGAGTCGACGGCGCGAAGGCGCCGGCAGACATCCAGGCCGTCCAGGCCGGGCAGCAGCAGGTCCAGCAGAACGATGTCCGGCTTCTCGCGACCGATCACCGACAGCCCGCTCCGACCGCTGGTCGCCGTGGCAACCTCGAAGCCCTCGCGCCGGAGGTTGTACTCGATCAGTTCGAGAATGTCCGGCTCGTCCTCGATGACGACGACCTTGGTGGGGCTCATGCCTGAACCAAGGCTAGCCAGCCTTTCGTGAACTGGCGATAAAGCCCGGCGTTCCCGCCTCCGGGAGGAAACACCGCGACCCGCTCACCTTCTTCACGTTGTCTTCACGCTCCCTTCAAAGGGTAGCCGGGCGGGTGGCCGCCAGGCCGGCTGCTCCCGGCGAGACCACCGAGACCCGTACCGACCCAGCGAGGACTGCGAATGCTCCGCTCCCTGCCTCCTGCCGCGCTTCTTCTGGTCAGCGCCGCCGCGACAACGCAGGCCGAAGAGGGCTCCTTCGACATCTCTGTCGGCGGGCGGGTCCACGTCGAGGCCAGTTCCTCCTCGCCCGACCCGGCGCTCGAAGAGCGGTTCGAGTTCGAGGACGGCGTCGACTGGCGACGCGCCCGCCTGGTGCTGAACGGCGAGTTCCTCGACCGGTTCACGTTCAAGATCGAGCACGACATCGCGAGCGGAGACGTCGTGCCCACGGACGTCTTCCTCGAGGCAACGCCGAACGACGGCGCGGCCACCTTCCGCGCGGGCCACTTCAAGGAGCCGTTCAGCATCTCGATCCAGCAATCGTCCAACTACCACTCCTTCATCGCCCGCCCGGCCGCGGTCACCGCCCTGGCGCCCGGCCGGAACCTCGGCTTCATGGTCCACGACCGGCTGGCCGGCGACCGCGTCGCCTGGGCCGTCGGCGCCTTCCGCGACAGCGACGGCTACGACATGCGGCCCGGATCGGACTGGAGCCTGACCGGCCGCCTCACCGGCCTCGCCCTGGATGGAGACGAAGAAGACGACCCCCTGCTCCACCTGGGCGCGGCTCTCTCCCACCGCCAGCCCACCGCGGACGCCGTCCGTCTGCGCGGCCGCACCGGCGTCCGGCTCGCGCCGCGCAAGGTCGACACCGGCTGGCTTCCGGCCGACGGCATGCGGCTGCTGGGCGCCGAGTTCCTGCTCGCACGGAGTTCCTTCTGGCTGCAGGGCGAGGTGCTGTCGGCCCAGGTCGACCTCCTGCCCGACAGTCGGAGCGCCAGGTTCGACGCCCAGTACGTCGAAGCGGGCTGGTTCCTCACCGGCGAGAGGAAGGCCTACAGCCGAAGCGGCCGCTCCTTCACCCGGGTGAGGCCGAAAGCGCCCGTGCCCGAGGGCAGGGGCGCCTGGGAACTCGCGGCGCGCTGGGACCACATCGATCTGACCGGCGGCTCCACTCTCGGCGGCAGCCAGCAGAGTGTGTCCCTGGCCCTCAACTGGACCCTCCGCGGCAACCTCCGGGTGCTCATGAACTACGTCTCGACCGACCCGGACGGCGCCGGATCGGTCGAGCACGCGGGCGTGTTGCTGCACTTCGACTTCTAGTTCGAGCGTGCGCCGCTAGAACGAGTAGCCGACGCCCACGCTGACCGCCCTGCCCGGATCGTAGAGGCGGAACGTCTCTCCACCCTGGCTCCAGTTGCGCTCCTCGTTGAGGGCGTTCACGACCGCCAGCTTGAGGTCCAGGCCGCCGACGATGCCCTGGCGCCACACGATGTCCACGCTGCTGCGCGCCTCCTCGATCACGTCCGGCAGACCGAACACGCCGCCGAGGTGGACCTTGTCGTCCACCATGCCGTAGAGGACGCGGAGCGTCGTGTCGTAGCTGTCCGGCGCCCACTCGAGCCCGAGATTGACCAGGTTCTCGGGCTGCCCGGTCAGCGGCCGGACGGGATTCGTCAGCACCGTCGTGCCGGCGTCGATCCGGATCTCGGAGTCGATGAACGTGTAGTTCAGGATGGCCGTCCAGTCCTCGGCGGCGGAACCGAAGAAGCCGAGGCCGCGGCGGAACTCGAGCTCGACGCCCAGGTTCCGGGCGCCCTCCGCGTTGCGGAAGGTCTCCGTCGGCTCGACCGCCGAGATGACGACGCTCTCGATCGGGTCCGTGAAGTCCTTGTAGAAGACGCTCGCCGCCACCACGTCGCCCGCGGACGGGAACCACTCCCAGCGGGCGTCGAAGCTGTCGATCAGGGCGCGCTCGACATCGGGGTTGCCGACCACCACGAAACCGCCGACGATGTGCTTGAACCGGAACGGCGCGATCTCACGGAACTCCGGCCGGTTGACCGTCCGCGAGACGCCGAAGCGCAGGTTCTGCCTGGCGCCGAGGCTGCGGATGACGCTCAGTGAACCGGCGATGTCGCTGTGGGACTTGTTCGTGACCGTCTCCGCGCCGCCCAGGGCGGTCCGGTCGATCGTGCGGACGTTCTGGTCCGACTCCTCCAGCCGCAGACCGCCGACGATCCTCCAATTACGCCGGCCGTAGTCGGCCTGGGCATACGCGGCATCGACGCCCCAGTCCGCGCCGTAGCTGTCCGTCGCGTTCGTCACCTCGGTCAACTGGAAGCCGAAGAAGTCGATGTTCTCCGGCGTGTAGATCTGCTCCGGCCTACCGGTGAGATCGATGCCCTCCGTGTTCCTGGGGAACATGCGGAGACGCCGGCCGCCGAAGGCCCGGTCGTTCGTCCAGCGGCGCACGCCGACCTTGAAGCTGCCGAAGCGATCGCCGCCGGCGAAGAACGTCTCCCAGTCGGCCCGGTAGTCGTCGATCTCGTCCTCGAGGTCGTTGAAGTACATGAAACCGCTCTGGCCGTTGTTCGTCAGGCGGAAGCCGTCCTCGAACAGTTCGTAGATCGTCTGGCGCAGATCCTCGTGAGTCCTGGCCACGGACGACGAGCCGCGCCAGCTCAGCGTGCTGCCGTTCGAGCCCACGCCCGAGACGTAGTGATCACCGCCGACCTGCAGGTTGTGGACCTCCTGGTCCTCATGCTGGAGCCGGTGATCCTCGATGTCGTTGTTGATGTCCGAGAAGAACCCCTCCTGGAAGCGCGCCTCGGACATGCTGAGGTTCGTCTGCAGCGACCGGATCTCGATCTGGCCGCCTTCGCCCGCCCGGATAGAGAAGTTGCCCATCCAGGAGCTCTTCACCTGCTCCACGCCGTAGTCGAAGTCGTAAGCGTGCAGCGGCACGATCGCGCCGCCCTGGCCGACCGAGTAGAACGTTCGCTGCTCGGCACGCGACTCGAAGCTGTTGTCCCAGTTTCCGGCCAGCATCACCCCGAAGCCGCCGAAGGTGTTGCCGTAGGCGATCTTCCCGCCGCGGCCGAAGGGGGCGTCCTCGCTGTCGGTCGGAGTCCAGCGGCCGGCGATCCGCTCGCCCATCCGCTCGAGATCGGCGCTTCCGAAACCGATGCCGAGGAACCGGCTCTGGCGCACGACCGCCCGATCCGGAAAATCGGCCGGCAACGGCTGGCCGCCGGCGCCGGAGGAACTGAGGCCCATCGGGTCCTGGAGCAGCGCGTTGCCCGTGGTCTCCGAGTTGTGACCGCTCGAGAGGCCGACGGAAAGCACCTGGCGCGCCGGGAAACTCCGGGTCACGAGTTCGATCGCCCCGGCGGCGAAGTCGCCCGGCTGTTCCGGTGAGTACGACTTCCTGACCGTGATGTTGTCCAGCAGATCGGCGTCGAACAGGTCGAGCGGTACGACCTTGCGCTCGAACTCGGTCGAGGGAATGCGCGACCCGTCCAGTGTCGTGTTGCCGTAGCGGTCGCCGAGGCCGCGGACATAGGCGAACTTGCCGTCCTGAAGCGAGATGCCGGTCACCCGGCGCAGGGCATCGGCGGCGTCGGAACCGCTGTTCTTCGAGATCTCCTCCGAGCCAATGTTGTCGATGATCTCGGCCGATGCCTTGCGCTCGGCGAGCAGCGCGGAGGCGGAAGCGTCGATCGCGGCCGCCTCGACCGTGATCGTCTCCGAGAGAGCGGCCTCCTGATCGGCGCCCTCCTCGGCCGGCATGAGGACCGCGCTGAACTGCGCCAGGCCGTCATCCTCGATGACGACGTCGAGGATGCGCTGGGATGCGTAGCCCTCCGCCGACACGACGACCGCATGCGTTCCCGCCGGCAGCGCCAGTTGGAAGACCCCGTCGACGGACGTTGTGGCCGACGCAGAGCCGCCCTCGACGGTGACCGTGGCGCCGCGCACCGGCGTGCCGCTGCGGCCGTCGAGGATCATGCCGGTGGCGGAGCCGTCCTCGGCGACCGCCGCGGCGCCGGCAACGAAGAAGACCGCGAGAACCGCGGCCGCGAGGCCAGTCAGCCGCCGCGTGGTGGATCCCGAGTTCCCGGGGGTGCCTGAGTTGTGCATGGTGGTATCTGCTCCTGTGTGCTCTCTGAAGCTCATCTGTCCTGGTTGTCCGAGTCCTAGTTGTCCGAGAAGGTGGTCCAGCCGTCGTCGACCCACGGGTCTTCCGGCGACACGCCGCCGATGTGGGTCACGGCGTCGAAGAAGCCGTCTCCCGAGGCGGCGGCGACGGCCGCGGGGATCGGAGCGCCGCCCGAACGGGCCGGCGAACCCGCCAGGGGCGCCAGGTCCGGCTGCACCCGGCTCCGGGAGTTCGGAAGCAGCGGGTCGGAGGCGAGGATGTTCGTCGCCTGGAGATCGACGTTCGCGAAGCCGTCCCGGTTGTTGAAGAAGATGCTGTTGTCGATCGTCAGCAGATTCCCCACCAGGCTCTCGGTGACCGCGCCGTCGATGTCGACCGCGTAGTCCTTGGCGTTCATGACGATCGCGTTCCGCAACGTGATCGCGGTGCCGCGACGCAGCAGGATCCCCGGATCGCCCGAGTCGCGCCACATCGAGATGGTCAGGTTGTAGATCGTCGGATGGGAGCGCGGCTCGAGGTTGTTGTTCGACTTCTCGTTATCCGCCTCGATCCCCTTGTCGTGGTCGTCGAAACGCTGCAGGACGACCGCGTGCTGCATCCGGCCCCGCCAGCCGAACGTCCAGTCGATGCTGTCGTCCTGGGAGTCGGTGATCAGCACGTACTTCGCGTCGACCGTGCCGCCGAAGAACTCGACGCCGTCGTCCGCGTTGTGGTGGACCTGGATGTGGTCGATCACGGTGCCGCTGCCGACGCCCTGCAAGGCGATGCCGTTCAGCTCGTTCTCGTCGGTGAACCGGATGCCGGCGAACTCGACCCGGACGTAGGAGAGGCGGCCGCTCGAGTCCGCCGCGTCGTTGCCGCCGAACAGGCCCGAGTCGCCCTCGCCCTCGCGGGGACAGACGTTGCAGGGAGCGTTGCCGCTGATCACAAGACCCCCCCAGTCGCCCGGCTCCCGCTCGCCGACATCGAACTCGGAAGTCAGGACGATCGGCATCCGGGCAGTACCCGCGGCCATGATCTTCGACCCGGGCTTCACCACCAGGACGCCCTGGTTCACGTTGCCTCCGACGACGAAGGTGCCGGGCTCGATCGTCAGCGTGGCCCCGCCGTCGATGAACGTCGGGCCGTTCAGGTAGTAGGCGTTGTTCGCGGTCCAGGTCTCGCTCGACGTGATGTTGCCCACCTTGTGGATCACGGCGTCCACGTGGCTGTACATCGCGTTGCCGCGGGCGATGACCTTGTCCCCGGCCGAGTCCCGGATCTCGATCACGAACTGGTAGCGGCCGGTCGCGCGGGGCAGCGAAGCCGGCAGCGACCCCAGGACGCCGCCGCTGCCGAACAGCCGCAAGGTGTTCGAGGTCGCTCCCAGCCGGCTTCCCAGCCCGGTCACGTCGATCGCCCGCGGAGCGCCGGCGGCGCCGAACACGTCGACCTCCCCGGAGCCGAAGGAGTTCGCGGCCTGGTTGTAGTAGCTCTTCGCCCCAGTGCTCCGGTTCTCCCAGTACAGGAAGACCGTCGCCGGGGCCGTGTACCCCCTGGCGTCCAGGGTCAGGTCCAGGTCGGGCTCGGTCAGCTCGAGCGCGGAAGTGAAGACGTAGAAGTTGGTCTCCAGCAGGATGGCCGGGCGATTCGGAATGCCCGGTTCAACCGGCGGGAAGAAGGCCGCGGCCGGCAGAGCCGAAGCCGCCATCAACAGCAGACCCGCCAGGAACGTGCAGCCCGGGCGGGAAAACGAGAAACGCCGATGCAGAGTCAAGTGGTCCTCCTCCATGGTTGAGGAGGATTCTTAAGCTCTGTTGTGAAGAGACGCCGCGAAAACCGTCAAGAGACGGTGAAAAGACGGGTCACCAAACCGTGAAGACCTCGCGGTCAGGAGCCCGACACGTCTCGCCCCAGCCAGCCTGCGGCGGCAGCCGGCGGGAGCGCCAGCGCACTCCGTACGCCGCCAGTTCCCTCCGCGTCAGGGCAGCGATCCCGCTGCGCTGAGGCCTAGATGCCCGTGAAGAGCATGTCCAGGGCAGCGATGATGTCGTCGCGATGGTCGGCCAGGGACCCGACTCGCGAACCGAGTTGGTCGCGAGACACTCCGGCCAGTTCCGGGGTGGACATGACGACTGTCCGCCCGGCGATCTCGAAGCGAGGCATGAGCGTCCTGGCGGGAGGCCCCGCCGACTCCTGCCAGAAGAGCGGCGCCACGACTCTCGTTGCCAACGGGTCGAGCAGGTCCGACTGGAGGTCGAGCAGATAGGGAACGGCGCCGCTCGTTTCCCTGCTGGGATTCGCGTACAGATCGAACTGGGCCATCAGAAGCGCCGCATCCGATCACCGTAGGAACCCTCGGTCCCGATCCGCCGGTTGTAGGCGCCGATCGCTGCTCGATTCGCTTCGATCCAGTCTCGTCTCCGCTGCCGAGCCAGCCGATCGACGAGGGCTTCCTCAAGCGCGCCGGAGAGATTCACGCCCAGGGCCCGAGCCTTCGCCAGCAAGTCGCTGTTGACGGAGAGATTCGCCGGCCGCTTCCGCGCCGACACCTCGTAAAGCGCCACGCTTCTCCCGCCCAGAGTCATGCGCATACTCTATGCGCATCCATACGCCGCTGTCGAACCAAGTACCGGCACCCCCAGCGGCTCCGCCTGGCGGTCCGGCGAGGGGATCCCCGCCGCCCGCCTGCTCGCCTAGTCCAGATGCTCGGCCAGGAACGCCGCGTAGCGCTCAGACGCCTCGATCCGGTTCACGCGGTTGCGGAAGCCGTGCCCCTCGTCCGGGAACAGGACGTACTCCACCGGAACGTCGTTCGCCCGCACCGCCTCGACGAGCTCGTCGCTCTCCACCTGGAGAACGCGCGGGTCGTTCGCGCCCTGGACGACGAGCAGCGGCTTGACGACGTTCGAGGCGTGGAAGAGCGGCGAGATGCGCTCCAGGCGCTCGCGCTCGGTCGCCGGATCGCCCAGTTCGCCAAGCAGGGCGACCTTCTGCGCCTGCCACCACGGGGGCGTGCTCTCCAGCGTGCGGATCCAGTTCGTCACCCCGAAGATGTTGATGCCGACGTCGAACACCTCGGGCTCGAACGCCAGCGCCGCGGCCACCATGTAGCCGCCGTAGCTGCCGCCGATGATGCCGACCCGCGAACCGTCGACCCAGTCCTGGGACTCGAGCCAGGTGCGCGCCCACACGCAGTCCTGCAGGTCGACCTCGCCGTGCTTCTTGTCGTCCATGTGGAAGAAGGTCTTGCCGTAGCCGGACGAACCCCGGTTGTTCACGCCGAGGACGACGTAGCCCTGGTTCACCAGGTGCTGGATGTCGGCCCGGTAGGTGCGCCGCGTCTGGCCGCCCGGCCCGCCGTGCACCCAGACCATCGCCGGCGCCGGGTTGTCGGCCGATGCCCCGTGCGGCCGCCAGAGGATGGCCGGAATCTCCAGGCCGTCGAAGCTCGGATAGCGGATCACTTCGGTGGTGACCAGCTCGTCCGGGTCGATCTCCGGGTTCAGGCTCTCGGTCAGGCGAAGCGCCTCCCCGCCCTGCTCCAGGTCGACGACATAGAGGTCGGACGGCGACCGGTCGCTGGTCAGGTAGAAGGCCATCAGCCGGTCGCTGGTGGAGAAACGGACCGCGCCGATGTCGCCGCCCGGCAGATCGGGAAGTTCGACCAGAGCTCCCGTTTCCATGTCCAGCACCTCGACCGCGGTCGAGGCGTCCTCGTTGATGGCCGAGACGCGGTACCGGCCGGTCTCCGAGAAGGACACGCCGAAGACGTCCCAGTCGGCGGCAAGCACCAGCTCGCGGGTGCCGCCGGCGAGGTCGTAGGACCAGATCTCGTTGAACTCGCCGTGCTCGTTCGTCCCGTAGTAGAGCTGCGCGCTGTCCGGCGTGAAGCCGCCGGACGAGTGCTCGACCTCGCCCTCGTGCTCCGTGACGTGGACCAGGTGACCCGCCATCAGGTCGTAGGCGTACACGTCGCTGTCGTAGTTGCTGGTCAGCTTGTCGAGCGCCAGCCAGCGGCCGTCGTCGCTGACGTCGCCCAGGTTGAAGGTGCCGTCGTTCTCGAAGACGAGTTCGCGTTCGAAGTCCCAGGTCCCCGGCGGCGGCACGTCGTAGCGGTAGAGGTCCATCGCGAAGGGCGTGCGCTCGTTCGTCCGCACAAAGAACGCTTCGCCGTCGCTCCGCCAGCCGGCGAAGGAGGCCCGGACGTTGTCTCCCGGCGTCAGGTCCACCGCGCCTTCGGGAACGTCCCCGGCGCCGTCGGACCCCACGTACAGGTGGTTCAGCTCGTTTCCGCCCTGGTCTCCCGTGAAGAGGAAGCGGTCGTCGTTCGGGAACCAGCTCTGGGCGAACACCGGTCCCGCACTGTCCGTCAGTTGCTCGGGCTCGCCGCCGGTGACCGGCATGCTGTAGACGGCCCAGACGCCGGTCATGTCGCTCGAGATCAGCAGGCGGCTCTCGTCGGCCGAGAACGAGGCGCCGCTGTACGACGTCGTGTTGTGGAAGGCAGCCGCCCCGTAGACCGTCGGCTGGCGCGTCTCCAACTGCTCGCCGGCGGCGCAGCCCAGGGCCAACGCGGCCAGCACCGCAACGGTTGCGGCGAACGAGACAGCCAGCCGCGCGCCGGCGCCACCAGAACGGGAGGAAGTCGGTACAGGGCTATTCATCATGCGTGAATCTCCGGAGAGTGAGTTGCTGCTTGCGCCGTGAACAGGACGCGGCGCCGCCAAACCGGGGTCGACTGACGACCTCGCAACGGCAGCGCACGCTACGGAAGCGCAAGAGTACGCCAGACCGCAAGAGCGCCATCGGCAGACCGCGCTTCGGGTTGCTACTCTCTGAGCGTCCATGTCGACCCGGCCCGTCTCAACCGACTTGCCGCTGCCGCCAGGTCCCAGGGGCCGTCGACTGCGCAACGCGACGAAGCGAGCTCGGGACTTCCAGGGCCTGCTTGAGGAACTTCACCGCGACTACGGCGACATCGTCCTCTTCGAAATGCCGACCTCCCCGTGGTGCGCCGTGTTCACCGGCGACCTGGCGCGAGAGGTCCTGACCACCCAGGAGCAGTGGTTCCGGCCGTTCTACCCGCCGTCGAACTACGACCTGCTGACTCACTACTTCCTGCAGACGTCTCACGGCGACGACCACCGGCGGCGACGCGAGATCATGCTGGCCGGATACGCCGAAGAACGCATGCGCGCCTGCGCGAACCTCATCCTCGACAACGTCGACGAACTGATCGGTAGGTGCTCGCCGAACCGCGAGGTCGACATGATCGACGAGCTGGAGCGCTTCTCGTGGCGCTGCATGCTCGACCTGGTCCTGGGCCGCGAACCGAAGCTCGATCCGGAGTTGGGCCGCAACGTCCTCTCCGCGATGAAGCAGGACCTTCTGCTGGGGATCGTCCCGTTCAAGGAAGTCGTCATCAAGCTGCCGCTGCCCTTCAACCGCCGGGTCCGCGACACCCTGAAGGCCCTGGACGAGGTCACCTACCCCGCGATCGAACGAGCCAAGGATCCCGCCCACGACGGCCACGACCTGATCTCGCACCTCGTCCGGACGGCCGCCGACGGGAGCGCCCACGGCCTCTACGAGACGGACCTGGAGGTGCGCGACGAGGCCTACGGTCATCTCTGCGCCGCCATCGACGCTCCGGTGGGCGCGCTGACCTGGGGCATTCACCTCGTTGCGCGCCACCCCGACGTTCGCGGCCGCCTGGAGCACGAACTTGACGACGTCCTGGGAAACCGGCCGATCGAGGCCCGCGACCTGCGGCGCCTCCCCTACCTGCGCGCCATCTTCCGCGAAATCCTGCGTTTCGAGCCGCCGGCCTACGCCATGCCGGCCCGCGAAGCACTGGAGGACCGCGTTCTGGGCGGCTACCTGATCCCGAAGGGCACGATGACGATCGTCGGCGCACATGTCATTCAGCGGCGGCCGGAACACTGGGAAGACGCCGACGAGTTCCGGCCGGAGCGCTGGCTCGGAGTGGAAGCCGGTGACGGCATGCGTCCCGAGGACGGCTACATGCCTTTCGGCGTCGAACCGCGCGGTTGCCGGGGGGCCGGCTTCGCCGCCATGATGTTCGCGTTCGCCCTGGCGTCGCTGTTCAGGGACCGCAGGCTCGAGCCTTTGTCCAGGCGCCCGCCGTCGAGAACGAACATCGGCATCGGCGTGCGGGGCGCCTACAAGGTGAGGATCGAAACCCGATGACAAAGCCGCCTCTGCCACCCCGCCTCGCCCTTGGAAAGCTCGCGACCCTGCGAAAGATGGCGGAGGACGTACTGGGTTTCCTCCACTGGCTCCATGAGAACCATGGCGACATCGTCCGCTTCGAACTTCCCGGCCGCCGCCGCCTGGCCGTCTTCAGCCGTGAGCTGGCGCACGAAGTGCTCGTCGAGAAGACCGACGTCCTGCGGATCCTGCATCCCAGAACCGCCTGCGACGTGGTTCCGAGCGCCGGCCTCGTCCGTATGCCCGCCGGAGAAGAACACGGTCGTTTGCGCGAACTCATCGTGTCCGCGGCGACTCCCGAGCGGGTCGCGTTCCAGAAGCACGTCGCCGCCGCCGAAGCCAACCGGCTGGTCGACGAACTCCCGGACGGGACCGTCGACCTGCCGCGGACGATGGAGCGACTCGCCTGGAACGGCGTCACGACGAACCTCCTGGGCCGCGGACCCGAACTCGATCCGGCCATCGTCCGGCCCTCCCTGAAGGCGGTGAAACTGACCTTCATGCTGAGCGTGCTGCCGGGATTCCAGTTACTGCGGAGACTTCCCCTGCCGCACGACCTGAAGGCCCGCAGGGCCATTCGCCCGCTCGACGAAGCGACCCGCGAAGCGATCGGGGCGGCTCGAGCGTCGGCGGAAGCCAGGCCCGAGCTCATCTGCCACCTCGTGCAGGCAACGGAACGCGAGGAGTCCGGCTGGCGCTTCGCAAACGACAGGGAGATCCGCGACGAGGTGTACACCATGCTGTTCGCCGCCCTGGACGGCCCGGTGCAGATACTCACGCTGGCGCAGTTCTACCTGCGCGACCGCCCGGAGGTTCGCGAACGGATGGAAGCCGAGGTGGACCAGGTGGTCGGCGACCGCCCCCTTCAGGGAGACGACCTCGGACGGCTCCCGTTCACGCACGCCGTCGCCATGGAGGTCCTGCGGCTTCACCCTCCGGCCCCGTTGCTCGTGGCGCGGCGGGCGGAGGAGGACTGTACGCTCGGCGGCTATCTCGTCCCGAAGGGAACCAGTGTCGATGTCGTTCTCCACGTCATGCAGAGGGACCCCGAGAGTTGGGGAGACGGCGGCGCCTTCCGGCCTGAGCGATGGTTCGAGGGTCCGGGATGCCCCGTCGACCGGTTCGTCCCGTTCAGCTTCGGTCCGAAGGAGTGCCGCGGGGCGGACCTGGCCACCAACCTGATCGTCGCGACGCTGGCCGCGGTGGCCGGACGGCGCCGGCTGGAGCCGGTCGAGCGGGACCTGCCGACCGAGCCCGGCCTGGGAGTCGGCGGATTCAGAGGCGCCATTCCGGCCACCGTGACCCTACGGTAGAGGCCGCGGCCCGCCTCCTAGGGCGGCGCGTCGTGCAGCCAGCCGGCCTGTTCGAGGATCGAGATCGCCGCCAGATCGACCAGCTTCTCGCCGGCGCCGACCTCGACGATCGTGGCTTCCCTGCCGCCGTAGCCGCCCTGGGCGGCTGCGGCGATCGTCGGGAAGTAGGCGAGTTCACCGTTCGTGTAGCCGGCGAAGAAGACGTGGGGCACCTGAGTCGCGGCCCGCAGGCGGAGCTGGTGCTCGACGAAGAACTCGCCCGGGAAGGTGGCGAGGGCGAACCGGCCTTCGCCGACCTCGCCGAGGACCAGGGTGTTCACTTCGGCCTCCCGTTCACGCGGGAAGCGCGCGCGATACCTCTGGAGGGACGACTCCAGTCCGTGCCGCCGGAAGCCCTCCTCGACCACCGGCGAGTCCAGGTCCCAGCGCGGATCGAGCGTCACCAGGTGACGCTTCACGGACAGGGTCGCCGGATCGTGGAACGCCTCCGCGGCGGCCAGATCGGCGCGGACGCGGAGCACCTCCTGACCCAGCCGCTCTCCGGCCATCCGCACCTGCTCGAACGCGCCTTCCTCCGGCGCCGTCTTGTCCCAGAACGGGTTGATGTCGCCGGCGGCGCCCTGCAGGAACATCGCCACGCCGCCGCCGCGCTCGGCGACGAGGGCGGCCATGGCGCCCGGAAAGTCGGCGGAAACGAGCAGGTTGCCGGGACCGAGGATGACCGGGTGCACGGCGAAGTTCACCACCGTGGCGATCGGCTCGCCGTCTCTGCCGTCGACCGCCAGTACGCCGACGGAGTCGTCGAGCGGCGCCGTCGGCATCCGCCCGCGGTTCTGCCAGAACATCTCGACGCTGCCGTCGGGCAGTACCCGGCGGCGATTGTGCCCCTCGCTGGCCCGGCCCCAGCCGACGGCTGCCCGGGCTGGCCGCAACAAGGCGTGAGCTTCCAGGATGACGTCGGCGATCTTCTGTTCGAGCTCCCGGACCCACGGACCTTCGGCATCGGGGAAGTCCGCCTCGAACAGGGGCGCGGAGTGCGTGTGGGAGGCGTTCAGCAGCACATGGTCGAAGCCGGCAACCTCCTGGACCATCTGCCGGATCGGCAGGGTGTTCTCCTTGCGGATCGAGCCGAGGTCGAGGGTGACCAGCGCGGCCGTCTCGCCGCCAGCATCCAGGACGAGGGCCCGCGCGTACAGCGGATCGTGGACTCCCCGGGACCGGTTCGTTCCGCGCGCGCCGTAGCCGTAGAGGAGCGAGCCAGCCGGTGGAGTGATCTCAACCGTGGCGGCGGCGGCGCGCAACTGCGAGGCGCTCGGTGACGGACTCACGCAGCCTGCTCCCAAAACCACGACGACCGAGGCGAAGAGCACTGCGGCAAGGTCGCCGCTTCGCGGCGCGTCTCTTCCCAGAAGCCGGCGGGGACGCCGGCGCACCCAGTTTCCGTGGCGCGGACTCCTAGTTCTGGCCACTGCCCAAGGTCCCCCACGGCACCCTTCCCAGCGGGTCGCGCAGGATACGCCGCGCCACGACCATCCGGTGGACCTCGTCCGGGCCGTCGTAGAGACGCGCGTACCGCGCCTCCCGGTACATCTTTTCGAGCGGCGTGTCGCCGGTCACGCCGAGAGCTCCATGCACCTGAATCGCCCGGTCGATCACGTTGTGGAGCATCCGCGCTCCCCAGAACTTGATCAGGGAGATCTCCACTCGCGCCTGCTCGCCGCGGTCCATCGCCTCGGCGGCGTCGAGGGTCATCAGCCGGGCGGCCTGGATCTCCGCCGCCGACTCGGAGACGTAGCGCTGGATCTCGCCCTTCTCCGACAGGTAGGAGCCGTGCGCCCAGCGCGACTTGGCACGGTCGCACATCAACTCGAAGGCGCGCTGGGCCTGGCCCAGCCACCGCATGCAGTGGAAGATCCGCCCCGGGCCCAGGCGGCGCTGGGCGATGACGAAACCCTCGCCGCGGCCGCCGAGCAGGTTGTCCTTCGGCACGCGGACATCGTTGTAGCGGACCTCGCAGTGCTGGCCGGACGTCGTGCCCATCGTCGGCACCGCGCGCACGATCTCGTAGCCGGGCGTGTCCGTGGGCACGATGATCGACGAGAACTTGCGGTGGCCCTGAGCCTCCGGCTCGGTCAGCGCGAAGCAGGTCGTGAACGCGGCCCGACTGGCGCCGCTGGTGAACCACTTGTGGCCGTTGATCACCCAGTCGTCGCCGTCGAGCACCGCCCGCGTCTGCATCAGGGTCGGGTCGGAGCCGGCGACTTCCGGCTCCGTGAGGCCGACCGAGGGGTAGATGTCGCCCGCCACCAGGGGCTTCAGCCAGCGCTCCCTCTGCTCCTCGCTGGCGTACAGGTGGAGCATGATCGAGTCCTGCATCGACGCGGAGCCGACGGCGACCTGGCCGTAGTGCGAACGGCCGATGATCTCGTTCAGGTAGACGAAGGGCATGAGCGGCAGGCCGCCGCCGCCGATCTCGGCGGGATGCCCCAGCGCCCACAGGCCGCGCTGCTTGGCCAGGGCCTTGAGCTCGGCCAGCCGGCCCCGGGCGCGGTCCTCACCGGACTCGGACTCCAACTCCGGCTCGGCCGGGATCACTTCGCCGTCGATGAACTCCCGCATCCGCTCGCGGAGTTCGATCACCTCGTCCGTCAGTCCGTACCTGCCCATTCACGCCTCCCTGCCATTCCAGTAGCGAAACAGCCGCCGATGATGACACAGCTACCAGTCCCGCGAATCCTCGTCGTGAAGCGCGGTCGGCAGCGCGTACGAGTGCTCGACGTCGCCGAGATCGGACGCGTCCAGCAGCGCATTGAACCGCTTTCTCAACCGATTCGCCAGCAGACGGGGGAACAGTTTCAGGGCCGCCTTCTCCGCCCGGTTCCTCAGGAACAGCAGGGGTACCTGCTTGACGAACCCCGACTTCGGGAATCTGAAGGAGTCGGCCAGGTCATTGCCGATCAGCTCCCGCGATACCTGGTAGATGAACGCCGCCATCTCGCGGCGTTCCTTCGTTTCCGTGAATCCGAGCAGGATCGGTGCACTGTTGATGATGCTGTTGGCCATGATGATCGCGTCGTCGTCGGGCGGCGGTTCGCACATGGCCGCGATCCGGAAGATGCGACACGCCGAGTCGTGGTCATGGAACATGATGGTCTCGGGTATCCCCATGACCAGCCCCGTGTATCTCCAGACGTGGACGTAGGCCTCCTTCTCCTCCTTGCTGAAGTCGCCCCCCAAACGCGAAACGTGTTCCATCAGACGGCCCGAGAAGGCGGTCGCGCCCAGCAGCATGTGCGCCGCGCTGAGGGGCAGCCCGTGTTCCGGCTCGTCCCATTCTTCCGACTGCCTGAGCAGCATCCGCGACTGCGCATGCACGAGGCGGATGCGCAGGCTCAGCTTCCAGGCGTCGCCGCCGGGCTCCTGTCCACCCGGCATGAACTGCTCCGTCAACTGCAGGGTGTTCTGCTTGAGCCTGCGGACGCCGTTCAGGATGATCCGGCTGCGGATACGGAACGACTTGCTGATCAGGGTGGAGAAGCCCTCGACGATGGCGCCGCCCACGAGCGCTCCAAGGACCATGTCCGAGTTGCGGAGGAAGGCCCTGGTGGCCTTCATGGCGACCTCGGAGTCGAACCAGTCGGGGACGACGGCCGAGGATTCGATGAGCTCCCGAAGAGCCTCCGGCGTGTCCTTTGGCGGATTATGGTAGCGGTCGACGGTCCTGGCGATCGTGCCGTGAACGTGCCGGGGTTCCACGATCGCCGCCAGTTGCTCTACCGCACGGTCGGCCAGCGGATCGCCCAGGGTCGTGTAGCGGATGTAGCGCTTCGCCAGGTCCGGATCCAGCGCCCGGGCCTCGTTGTAGCCGTCCACGTAGCAGGCCGGGATGCCCGGGTCAGGTCGCGAGGCGGTGGCGGACACGGTGCGTACTCTAGCGGCGTGACGGCGGAGAGTCGCGCGGCACGGGCCGGAAGCGAGCCGAGAAGAGGTTCAGCGCTCCGTGCGAGCTGTCGCGTTCCGGTACGACGATGTCCTTTCCCGTCGTTGGAGGTGGTACTTGAGCAGCACGCTCACCGTGGTCACGTCCGTGCGCGGCAGCGTCGACCACGCGGACACCGGCTCGCTGCCATCCAGACGCAGGTTGGGAACGTGGCCGCGCAAGGTGTCGCCGACGTACGGGCCGGCTTCCAGCGACGGGTACTGAAGGCGCCGGGCGCGAAGCCCGACGCTGAATCGATCGTTGACCGCGAGGTCGACGCCGACGACGTACACCAGCACGCGCGCATCTTCCTCGAACACGACGGAACCCGTACTGGCGGTGCCGGCGAGGTTCGTCCGAATCTCCTCGAAGTTCGGCTGGTCCCGCCCGGTGGTGATGGCGAGCGGGTCCGCGTTGCGGCGCCAGTTCCACCCGAAGTCGGCACGCAGCCTGGCGTATCCGACGCCAGCTCCGCCGTAGGGCCGAAGCCGAGTTTTCCTCCGCGGATACAGGATGAGGACGCCGTGCACGCCGCGCGTCGCCAGTGTGCCGAGCCGCTCCCGGCCGGCCACTACTTCACTCGACAGCTTCTCGAAGTCCGCGCCCTGGGCATCCGTGGATGCGACGGTCTGGTTGAAGACGGCCCGAGCCTGGCTGTAGTCGAAAGCCAGTTTCCAGGGCCCGGCGATGTCGAACTCGATGCCGATCCCGGCCAGCAGGCCGCGGCCTTCCGAAAAGGGCGCCGACCACCCGTCGCCGGCGCCTCGCTCCGGTGTCGTGCACCCGGGCGCCCGCAGTGCGTTCGGATTGATGTACTCGTCACAGACGCTCGAGCGGTCGTTGCTCCGGCTGACGACCACATAGTCGCCGATGCCGCCCCATCCCACGTCCGCGACGATCGTCTGGGCGCCGACGGGGACGCCGCCAGCAACCGCGACGGCCAGTAGCCAGCCCGCCACGCGCGCGAGGGGCGAAAGCGCGCTGCTCACGGCCAAAGCGCTTCCTCCGCCAATGTCCCGTGGAGTTCTTCGAAGGTCCAGACATCGATGCCGTCTTCCGTGCGGAACGATCGCCTGCCTCCGTACACGAGAATCCTCCGCGTCATGCCGGCCACTTCCGCCACGGCCCGCAAGCCGCGGAGCAGACCGGTGTGGTACCTGGTCTGAGACTTCACTTCGATTGCAAGCAGCTCGCGGCCGCGCCGCAGCAGGAAGTCCACTTCGGTGCGAGCCGCCGAGTGCGGGTTCCAGTAGTGAATCGCCTCGTACAGGTCGGTCTCCTCGCCGTGCGCCCGGAGCAGGTGCAGCACCCAACCCTCGAGAAGCGTCCCGCGTTCCTCCGGCGCCGGTGGGCCGAAGAGCCGCTTCGTCGCCCGCACAAGTCCCGGGTCGATCCAGTAGAGCTTGGGGTGACGACGCTCTCGCACACGCAGCTTCGCCTCGTACGCGGGCAGCCTGTACGCCAGCAACGTGTCCTCCAGGATGTCCAGGTATCCCTGCACCGTGGTTCTGGCGACGCCGCAGTCGCGGGCGAGCCCTGAGACGTTGACGGTTGCGCCATGACAGAGAGCGGCAACCGGCAGGAAGCGGGCGAAGCCGGCCAGATTCCGCACCAGCGCCTCGGCGCGGATCTCCTCGCGCAGGTAGAGCTGCAAGTAGCTCTCCAGGGTGGCGCCCTGGTCCTCCGCCGTCCAGACGAGCGGGATCGTCCCCGACCGAAGCGCCGTCTCCAGGTCGAAGTCGACGCCGAGCTCCGCCGGCGTCAGCGGGTGCATCGTCCGGCGCAGCGCCCGCCCCGCCAGCAGGTTCACGCCGGCCGCCTTCAGCTTGCGAGCGCTCGACCCCAGTAGCGCGAAGCGGAGCCGGCGCTCCTCGATGAAGCGGTGAACCTCGTTCAGCAGGTTCGGCAGGCGCTGGACCTCGTCGACCACGACCCAGCCTCCGGGCGGAACCGACCGTAACTCCGCCGCGAACAGGGAGGGATCGACGAGGTAGTCCTGGTAGCGGGCCTCGTCGAGAAGATCGATCCGATGAGCGTCGGCGAGATTCCGGCGCGACCACGTACTCTTGCCGACTCCCCGGACGCCGAGAAGGAAGAAGCTCCGGCCCGGAAGGCGGGAGAGTCGGGGGTAGGGTTTGCTGTACATGATGTCGTCATTTTTCCGCGAAATATGACGACATCATCGCACAGATCGGTCGCCTAACCAGCAGTCCCGCGCATACCTCCCGTGCGTTCGCGCGGCTCGCCGCACTTGGCTCAAGGCGCCGAACCGTGTATCTTACTCCTGCCTTACCTGCCAGGGAGAGTTCACCATGCCCATGCCCGAACCGCTGACGACGACCCTGTCGACCAAGGGGCAGGTCATTCTGCCCAAGCCCATCCGCCGCGCGCTGCGCTGGGTGGCGGGAACGCGCCTCGTCGTGGAGAGCACATCCGACGGCGTCTTGCTCAAGCCCGAGCCCTCCTTTCCCGAGACCCGGCCCCAGGACGTGTTCGGCAGCCTGGCCTACGACGGCAAGCCGAAGACCGTTCAAGAGATGAATGCCGGCGTACTGGCCGAAGCCAGGCGGCGCCATGAAGGCAATTGACACCAATGTCGTCGTCCGTTACCTGACCGGCGACGATCCGGGGCAGGCAGCCAGGGCAAAGGCCGCCGTCGACGAAGGCGACGTCTTCGTGAGCACGACGGTCCTGCTTGAGAGCGACTGGGTCCTGCGCAGCGTCTACGGCCTCTCGGGCCAAGAGGTCGCAACATCGCTGCGAGCCTTCTCGGGCCTGCCGGGAGTCACTACTGAGGATCCGAACCTGCTCATGGCCGCGCTCGACCGAGCCGAGGAGGGGATGGACTTCGCCGATTCGCTGCATCTCGGCGCAGCCGCGCACTGCGAGAGCATGCTCACGTTCGACCGCGGCTTCGTTCGAACAGGTGAGGGAGCGTCCCCGAAGGTCACGGAGCCCTGACGCCCGCAGCGGCCGGACGCGCCCGGAGTGCGATACTTCGGACGTGCGCTTCTTCAACACGACGGGACCGACCGATCCCGCGAAGCACTACCAGGTGCCGCCGCTCGAGCGGCTGCGTCTTGGCCACGTCCTCACGCTGATCCGTGACGAGCGGTACTTCGTGCTGCACGCGCCGCGGCAGACGGGGAAGACGACGGCGCTCCTGGCGCTCCGGGACCTCCTGAACCAGGGAGGGTGCGGCGACCTGCGCTGCGTCTACGTCAACGTCGAGGCCGGTCAGGCGGCGCGCGAGGACACGGAGAAGGCGATGCGCGCCATTCTCCACGGGCTGGCGAACGCGGCGCGCATCACGGTGGGAGACGAGTCGCCGGCGGCCATCTGGCCCGAGGCGCTCGGCAGCGCCGGCCCCCACGGCGCGCTGGGCGCGGTGCTGACGCGCTGGTCCGAGTCGGATGCGAAGCCATTGGTCCTTCTTCTGGACGAGATCGACTCCCTGGTGGGCGACACGCTGATCTCCGTGTTGCGCCAGTTGCGGGCCGGCTATCCCGACCGTCCGGCGCACTTTCCCCAAAGCGTCGTCCTCTGCGGCGTCCGCGACGTGCGCGACTATCGCATCCACTCCGGCGCCGGGAAGGAGATCATCACCGGCGGCAGCGCGTTCAACATCAAGGCCGAGTCGCTCACGCTCGGCGACTTCACCGAGAACGAAGTGCGCTCCCTGCTGGCTCAGCACACGTCGGAGACCGGCCAGGAGTTCACCGCCGCGGCGACGGCGACGGTCTTCCGGCAGACGCAAGGCCAGCCCTGGCTCGTGAACGCCCTCGCCTACCGGGCCTGCCCCCGCGACGACGAAGGCCGCTACGGCGCGGATCCCGTCACGGAGGAGGCCGTTCTGGAGGCGCAGGAGAATCTCATCCTGAGCCGCGAAACACACCTCGACCAGCTCGGCGACAAGCTCCGGGAAGAGCGGGTGCGGCGGGTCGTCGGCCCGCTGCTCTCCGGCGGCGACGAGCGCGAATTTTCCGCCCGCGACACCGAGTACGTGCGCGACCTGGGATTGATCGCGCGGCGAGGACCGCTGCGGATCGCGAACCCCATCTATGCCGAAGTCGTCCCGCGCGAGTTGACCCTGGCCGCCCAGGAAGGGCTGGTACAGGATGCCGCCTGGTATGCGAACGAGGACGGCGGGCTGGACCTCGCTCGGCTGTTGACCGCCTTCCAGGAGTTCTTCCGCGAGCATTCCGAGCACTGGATTCCGCGCTTCGACTACCTGGAAGCCGGCCCGCAACTCCTGTTGCAGGCGTTCCTGCAGCGGATCGTCAACAGCGGCGGCCGGATCGAACGCGAGTACGGTTTGGGCCGTGGCCGCACCGACCTCCTCGTCGTCTGGCCCCGTGCCGCGGGAAGCGCGGAGCGCTTCGTGATCGAGTGCAAGATTCTGCGCAAGAGCCTGGAACGCACGATCAACGAGGGTCTGGAACAGACCGCCGCCTACATGGACCGCTGCGCGGCCGACGAGGGGCACCTGGTGGTCTTCGACCGGTCGGAGGATCGACCGTGGCGAGAGAAGATCTTCCGGCGGGAGGAGCCGGTCGAGAATGCCGTGATCTCGGTATGGGGGATGTGAGGGCGCTTCGGGGGCTCGCAAGATGTGTGCACGACCGGAAAAGGGTGTCGTCTCAGAAGCGCGTCGGCGGCCCGCTCCGTCGTAGCCGCTGTCCCCGCCTCCGTGCGGCGGCATCGCCGGCGGCTGTCCGGTCTGTCTGGCGGCGTCGGTTGCGCTTGGCGTCGTGGTCGGCGACTGGCTGTCCGGGGACTAGAGAGCTACCGGAGGCCCCAACCACCGGCTTCCATGGCGAGCACGATCCGCGCGCAGGCAAGCGCGTCCGAGCCGGCGTCATGGTGCCGAAGAGGAATGCCCAGACGGCGACAGACATCCGGCAGCCTGGCGCTGGCGAAGGGCCACCGCCGGTGCGCCAGTTCCACCGTACAGACGAAGCGCCTGCGCGGCGGGCGAAGACGCCAACGAGCGCAACACGCGTTGAGCACGCGTCGGTCGAACTTCGCGTTGTGGGCGGCAACGAACCGCGCCGGAGCGAGCCACCCCCGCAACGTCGGCCAGAGATCGGCGAACGTGGGTGCTTCGCGCACATCTTGCCAACTCAGGCCATGGAGCCCGCTGAAGGTGAAGCGTTTGCCGGGAGGGCGGATCAGATAGCTCCGCGACTGCTCCACGCGACCGCCGCTGCAGGCCGCCAGCCCGACCGCGCAAGCGCTGTCGTGACGGGCGTTGGCGATCTCGAAGTCGATCGCCACGAAGGGGTCCTTTGCGTCGACTACCATGCCCGGTTCGATGGTAGCGGCGATCAGGGAAGCCGCTGAGGCCGAGAGAAACGAGGGTTTCGCGTGGACGCTTGGGGCAAGTTCGACCAGAGGACGGGGCGCTTCCATCGCCTGGAGCACCACTGCGCCGATGTAGCAGCGTGCTTCGAAGCGCTGCTCGGGGAACCTGTGTTGCGCACCAGGTTCGCGCGCGCCATCGGGGCGGGGAACCTCGACTACGGGACTGCCGCCCGGCTCACATATCTCTGCTTTCTGCATGACTTCGGCAAGCTCAACACCGGCTTCCAGTTCAAGGTGTCGCCGCCGGGTAGCGCCGCCGCAGGTCGGCCGCGGTCAGCCGGACACATCGCCGAAGCACTGCTCTGCGTCGAGCAGGAAGAGCTCTGCGAACTGCTGGGGCTCTACCGCATCCTCGAGGACTGGGGCGATGGGGCAGGCACTCTTCTCTACGCGGCGCTCGCCCACCACGGGCGCCCGGCGCAGCGACCATCGCGCGCCGGCCAGGGGCCGACGGAGCTCTGGGAGCCCTTCGCAGGCTACGAACCGAGGACCACGGCGAAGTTGCTGTACGAGAGAGGACGCTCCTGGTTCCCTGAAGCCTTCGAGGCTGGACCTCAACTGAGAGACACACCTGCTCTGGCGCACCTGTTCGCCGGTGTCGTCGCCCTAGCCGACCAACTCGGCTCCGACGAAAGGGCCTTCGAGTTCGAACCGAACCCGGACCCCCTCTACATCGAGCGTGCCCGTGCCGTTGCTGCGGAAACTGTTGCCGTCAAGGGGTTCGTACGGGCCGGCTGGACCAGAAACGCGCCGATCGCCGATGTGCGGACCCTGTTCGACCACGCGAAGCCACGCCCGTTGCAACAAGCCGCGGGTTCGGCACCGCTCGACAGCCCCCTGTTGATCCTGGAGAGCGAAACGGGCTCGGGAAAGACAGAGGCGGCCGTTCTCCGCTTCGCCGCCCTATGGCGAGCCGGCCTCGTCGATGGGCTCTACTTCGCGGTTCCAACGCGGGCCGCAGCAAAGCAACTGCACGGGCGCGTCCATCGAGCGCTGGAACGGCTCTTTCCTGCGACGGCCAACACCAAGACGGTTCTGGCGGTGCCCGGCTACCTCGTGGCAGGCGATTTCGAGGGAAGGCGCGCGGAGAAGTTCGAGGTCTTCTGGGAAGATCAACCTGACGAAGCGAAACGGCTGGCCCGCTGGTCTGCGGAAAGCGCCCGGAAGTTCCTGACGGCGCCAGCGGCGGTCGGGACGGTCGACCAGGCGCTCCTTGCCGGTCTGCGCGTCAAGTGGGCTCACTTCCGCGCTGCCGCGCTCTCCCGCAGCCTGCTGGTCGTGGACGAAGTCCACGCGAGCGACGGTTACATGTCGGAGTTGCTTCACGGCGTCCTGCATGGGCATCTGGCGCTGGGAGGCCACGCTCTCCTCATGTCGGCGACTCTGGGTTCAGAGGCCAGTTCGAAGCTCCTTTCCCGATCCCGCCGACACGACACCCCATCACTGGGCGATGCCGAAGCCACCCCCTACCCGGCTCTCACGCTCTCGGACGGCACGGGCAAGTCCGAGGTGTCCGCGATCCCGGCCACCGGAGCGCCGAAGTCCGTCGCGATGACCACCGCGGCAATCCTCGGCGAGCCGGGCGTGATTGCCCGCTCCGCGATTCGCGCAGCGCAGGACGGCGCCAAGGTTCTCGTGATTCGGAACACTGTTGCCAGCGCGCAAGCCGTCTTCGCCGCGTTGGTGGCCCAAGGCGGCAGCGAACTGGCCCTCGCGGTCGCGGGAGGACCAGCCCTGCACCACAGCCGATTCGCCGCCGAGGACCGCGAACGGCTGGACGCCGCCGTCGAACAAGCACTTGGCAAGGAGGATCGCTCGCCAGGCGGCAGAGTCGTCATCGGCACCCAGACGCTGGAGCAGTCGCTCGACATCGACGCCGACTACCTGATCACGGACATCTGCCCGGTAGACGTCCTGTTGCAGCGTCTCGGACGACTTCAACGCCACGCCGAAGCCGAACGCCCGACAGCCTTCAAGCAAGCTCGGTGCCTCGTGCTGGTACCCGACTCAGGATTGGAGACTGGGCTCGACGGCTCTCTCCTCAAGCACGGGCTTGGCGTCTCGAACAGAGGCGGGATCTACACGAACCTGGTCGGAATCGAGGCGACGCGGAGACTCATCGAGGCCCATCCGACGTGGAACGTTCCGACCATGAACAGGGCGCTGGTCGAACGCGGAACCCACCGGCGGGTACTACGGAAACTGGCCGACAGGCTCGGTGAAGACTGGCCCTCGCACCTGAGCGAAGTGCTCGGCAGAGGGGCCGCAGAAGCCGGCGTGGCGCGGCAGCACGCACTCACGCGGGAAGAGGACTTCGACGAGGATCTCATCTTCCCCGACCCCCTAGACAGCAAGGTGCGTACACGGCTAGGCGAAGACGGCCCGCGCATCGAACTCACGTCGCCTGCCCGCGGGCCGTTCGACGGCGACGTCCGCACCTTCAATCTGCCAGCCCATCTCTTCCGGCCCAACGTGCCCGGAAAGGAGGAGATCGAGGGAGCCACCGCGAAGCTAGCAGAGTCCGGTGCGCTCGTCTTGAGGGTTGGCGACCACAGACTGCACTACGACCGTACGGGGATCCGGCCCCAAGCACCCTGACGTTGTCCACGGCAGCTTGACAGAAGCGTCCACGATCTGCATAGTGTGTGCGGCGCAGCGGATGTTCTACCTTAAGACGGGACAATCGAGCTGGCGAGCACAACTGGGCGAAGGACTTCACGATGGACAAGACGCAGAGGCCCCTTAAGGCGAAGACACCCTTTCCACCACCCGCCCGTGAAGCGGCCCCCTCGCGCCGGAGCCCCCACCCGCTCGGCACTGCGCGCCAATCCAAGAACAGGAACGCCCGCCGGGGGTCTACCCCGGCGGGCGGAACGACAGCGGCCCTTTCGTCTAAGGTTAAGACGCGCCAAGGAACGAAGGCGAGATGCCGGTTTCAAATCCGGCCGGGGTCGCTGCTCAAATCACCGACGTGGTTGCTCATCGACGATGCTCCGCATCGTAGCAGCCAAGAAGGACTCCTCCCTCCGACTCGTCGGAGATAGACCTGTGTGCGGCGCGGCGGACGTCGCGACCCCGCCCTAGCGGGGACAGCGCGAGCACATCACCATGTACAACCTCCTCACAGACCCGCTGATTCGAGTACGCCTGGTCGACGGCGCTTTCGCGCCTGTGTCGTTGCCGGACATCTATGAGGCCGCGTTCACCGACGCGATCGCTGCTTTCCCGGCCTTGCGCCCCCACCAGAGACACGCTTGGCACGCGTTTCTGGCCCAGCTTGGCGCGCTCGCACTTCAACGGGCGGACTTGGAGAAACCCGTTCAAACCGCCACCGATTGGCGCACACTGCTGCGTGATTTGACTTCCGAGTTCGTCGACGACGAACCGTGGCAGTTGATCGTCGACGACCCGGCACAGCCCGCCTTCATGCAGTGCCCGGCGAGAGACACGCTCAGTCAGTATCGCCGGCGTGTAACGACGCCCGACGACCTTGACCTCCTTGTCACGTCGAAGAACCACGATGTTAAACAGGCAGTCGCCGCAGCGAGCGCGCCGGACGACTGGGCGTTCGCCCTGATCGACCTGCAGACCATGGCCGGGTTCTTGGGCGCCGGCAACTACGGTATCGCCCGCATGAACGGCGGCTTCTCGGCTCGGCCTTGCCTCGGACTGGCACCGGAAAAGGGCGGCTTGGGCGCACACCTCTTCCACGACATGCACCGGATGCTGCAGGAGCGCCCCCACCTGCTGGAAACCTACCCAGACTACTTCCGAGAGGCGGACGGCGCAGCCCTCCTATGGACCATCCCTTGGGACGGGACGGCGTCGCTTGATTTGGGCGACCTGGATCCGTACTTCGTCGAGGTTTGCCGGCGGGTGCGGTTGGGACTCCGGGACGGAAGAACCGAGGCGAGAACAGCCGGATCCAAGAGGAGCCGAGTCGCGGCCAAGTTCGCCAACGGCAACGTCGGCGACTTCTGGACACCGGTCAGCACCGGCGATGCCAAGGCGCTCTCGCTGTCCCGCGCCGGCTTCCGCTACGACCGACTGGCCAGGCTCCTCTTCGAGAGGGGTGCCTACGACCTTCCCCCGGCCATGACAGTTCGTGCGACAGGCAACAAGTGGAGAGTCGTGGCCCGTGGCATGGCGGGCGGCCAGGGGAAGACTGACGGCTACCACGAACGGAGGGACATCGTGTTCGGGCCGAAGACCGTGATGGCCTTTGCCCGTCGGAAAGGGCGCGACGACCTGGCCTCCATCTATGAAGCCGTTCTTGAGGAGATCGCAGAGGTTCTGACCGCCTTGAGGCTTGGAATAGCCGTCGCTGCCAGCGGAGGAAAGCCGCTGAGCGACCTAACCAAGGCGGACCGAACGCACGCCACTCCATACGTCCGCCGTCTCGACGCAGCCATTGACCCGCTGTTCTTTGGAGCAGTGGAGCGCAGGTTCGTTGCGGAGGACAAAGCCGGAAAGCAGAACGCGCGCGCGGCCCTCGCAAGAAGCATCGTGACCGCGGCGCAAGCGCTCCTTGAGGAGGCTGTCAAAGCCGTGCCTTGCCCCGCCATCCGGCGACACCGAGCACGAGCACGGGCCTTCAGCACCTTCCATGGGCGTCTTCGGGGCGCTCGAAGCACGTTCGCCGATCAACCCGAGATCTTCGTCGCTCAGGAGGTCAACGATGCCACGTGACCTGCACGGAAAACTCCGAACCGAATCGACTGGCCGCAGCCTCAGGGACGTGATTCCGAAACTGGCAATGGAAATCGCACATCTCGACCCCGGCGCGGCCGCCGCACTCCGTCGCGGCCCCCTCGATGGGACCGGTGCTGCCGCCTTCTGGAAGCTGCTCGCCCGCTACAGCACCGGTGGCGCCGAACACAAGTGGGCAGCCCTGATTCAGGCGATCACGATTCTCACCCCAAGAGGGCGGAATCCGAACAAGCTGCCAGCCCACAACCCCAAGAGATCCATGGGCGAGGCCCTTGAACGCGGCAAGGTGTCCGAACTGCGTCTTGCACGCCTCCTTGGAGCACCTCCCGAATTGCGGCCGGAACTCGCGGTTCGCACCTGTCGGCGTCTCGCAGCCACCGACTTCAACCGCTTCAATCTCGTAACGCTCGGGCAGTTTCTGCTGTCTGGCGACGACAAGCGGCCCGCACGCTGGATTGCCCGCGACTACTACCGCGCTGCTATGCACAAGCCTGAAGACAAGGAGACATCAACCGATGCCTGACGCACGCTTTCTACAGATTCACACACTGCACGGCTACTCGGCCGTGTTGCTCAACCGAGACGACTCGGGACTTGCCAAGAGGATTCTCTACGGCGGTGCGATGCGCACCCGCGTTTCGTCGCAGTGCCTCAAGCGCCACTGGCGGGTAGCGGAGAGCCCGCACGCGCTGCAGGAAATCGACGGCGCCGTTGCCAGCGTTCGATCCCGCAAGACCGTGAGCCGCCGCGTCATCGAGCCGCTCGAGAACGACTACGATGCCGACGTTGTCAAGGTCCTTTCGGACGCCTTTCAGACGGCCGTCTACGGCGAGAAGGGGACCGACCCTGGGAGCCGGCAGCCGCTGCTCCTGGGAGAACCCGAGATCGAGTATCTCGCAGCCGAGGCTCTGAAGATCGCTCAGGAGCACGGGGATGACGCCAACTCTGCGAAGAAGGCAGCCACAGGCTGGGCGAAGGAGTCAAGGGCGAACATGAAGGCCCTCCGGGAGCAGTGCTCGCTACCCGGTGGAATCGCGGCCGCACTCTTCGGACGCATGGTCACCGCCGACGTGGAGGCGAACATCGACGCGGCGGTCCACGTCGCGCACGCCTTCACCGTGCACTCCGAAGAAAGCGAGAGCGACTACTTCACCGTGGTTGACGATCTCCAGCGACAAGAGGACGATGCCGGCGCGGACCACATTGGCGAGACCGAACTGACTTCGGGGCTCTTCTACGGCTACGTGGTCCTGGACAGGAATGCGCTGGTGGCCAATCTGGGCGGAGACGCCGCTATGGCCGGCGAGGTCGCGCGGCATCTGGTCCACCTGATCGCCACGGTCACGCCCGGCGCCAAGCTGGGACCGACAGCGCCCTACGGCTACGCGAGCTGGATTCTGGCGGAAGCTGGCAACCGCCAACCGAGGAGCCTTGCGGAGGCGTACCGCAAGCCCTGCGCACCGGACAGGTCGGCCGCGGCACAAGCAGCAAGCCAGTTCCTCGGGAAGATCGATGCGCTGTACGAGACCGGAGAGGCGCGCCGGTTCATCAGCCTGGAGGAAGCCGAAGTCCCAGGCGCCGAACGGTCGGAATCGCTGCGGGAACTGGCGTCCTGGGCCGGCGCAGTCGTGAAGGCGGGCAGCGCCTGATGCGGTGGCTGCATCTCCGCCTGCACGCCCCGATGGCCGCGTTCGGCGGCGAGATCGTCGACGCGCACGGCGTGATTCGGAACGTCCCGGCTCAGTCGATGCTGACCGGCCTACTCGCGAACGCGTTGGGATGGGACCGGTCTATGCGCGCGGAGCACCAAGCGTTACAGGACCGGGTCGTCTTCGGTGCCGTCTGGGAACGGGACATCGGCTTGAGCCGCATGGTGGACTACCAGACGGCGCAACTCGGCAAGAACGATCGGACCTGGACGACTCGGGGCGTTCCCGTCGGGCGCGACGGTGGCGCCAAGACCTACGAAGGAGCGCACCAGCGCTGGCGCGAGTACCACGCGGACCTGCGACTGAGCGTCGTGCTGAGGCTGGAGTCAGCAGAGGCCTCTCCAACGACGGAAGAGTTGCAGGCCGCTCTCGACCGGCCCGCAAGGCCGCTGTTCATCGGCCGCAAGTGCTGCCTGCCGTCGTCGCCGATCTGTGGGGGCTGGGTCGAGGCGCCTTCGGCTCGCGAGGCGCTCGAGGCCGTCGTGCCCAACGGTTCGGCGGGGCTGTTCGCTTCGTGGCCGGCAGCGGAGGGGACGGATGGAAGCAACCGAACCACGACCGTGACGGACGAACGAAGCTGGGTCAGCGGCCTCCACGGCGGCGGGAGGGAGGTCTGCGAGGGCCTAATCGCGGCCTCACGAGGCGACAGATGACGCTGCATCTGATCCACATTCCGCTCGACATGTGCAGGTTCAACCGTTGGGCCGGCGAACGTGGCTTGATCCGGCGACGCACCTTCGACGCGGGCTATGCCTTCCACATCCTCCTGTCCTCGATGTTCGGCAAGGGAATGCTCCAGCCGTTCCGCCTGTTCGCTTCGGAACGCCGCCGCAAAGCGGCCCTTTACGGGTACTCCGGCACCGATCAGACCGAGTTGCGGAGACTGGCCGCCACCGTCGCTCCGCCCGACTGCGAAGCGGTCGTCGATTCGCGACGCCTGCGCTCGAAGCCGATGCCAACCCGCTTTGAAGAGGGAGAGCGCCTCGGCTTCGACCTGCGACTTCGACCCGTGCGCCGTGTGAGGGGTGACCTTCCCGACTCGCGGATTGGCGCGTCGCTCAAGAGAGGCAGTGAAGTGGACGCGTTCCTTTTGGAGTTGATACGGAGATTCCCGGCTAAGTCGGGGAAGCTAGCCACGTCGGCCGCCGCCGAAGCCGGTGTTACGCGCCAGTCGGTCTACTCCGAGTGGCTGTCCGAACGCCTCGGCAAGGCAGCCTCAGTGGAGCATTGCGAACTGGCTTCGTTTCAACGAACCCGGGTGATTCGCGGCTCGACCGGAGGACCGGAGGGACCGGATGCAGTCCTGCACGGCACGATGACGGTCGGCAGCGAGGACGAGTTCGGGCGGGTACTCCGAAAGGGTGTTGGGCGCCACCGGGCTTACGGCTACGGCATGTTGCTGCTCCGGCCACCTGATCGACGCACCCCCAGTCGCTGAGATGCTCAAGGGGCGCCTTGGGCTCGAAACAGCCCGGATTCCGCACGCTGACCGGGCCGGCCTGCTATGGCTCTCCCGAGGCGCGCTCACTGCCCGCGACGGCACACTGTCCTTCGAACGCGGACCGGAGCCGAAGGAGAACGACCCGCTCGACCCGGGCCGCTACGGCATCCCGCTGCAGGGCGTCTCGATGATCCTCATCGGCCCCGGTTCAACCGTGAGTCATGACGCGCTCCGGCTGCTGGCCAGGCACGGTACGGCTCTCGCAGCAGTGGGCGAAGACGGCGTGCGGTGCTACACGGCGCCACCGCTCATCGCCAACCGCTCGGGCCTCGCCCGACATCAGGCTCGAGCATGGGCGGACCCGAACACCCGCCTTCACGTCGCTCGTCGCATGTACGCCTGGCGGATGGGAGAAGTCCTGCCAAACGAGAAGATCTCTGTTCTACGCGGCATGGAAGGCGCTCGCATGAAGGAGACCTATCGTCTGGCTGCGATCCAGGCCGGAATCGACTGGCGAGGGCGCCGCTACGACCGGGCGCGACCGGGCGCCAGCGACCTGCCCAACCAAGCCCTGAACCACGCTGTGAGCGCGGTTGAGGCAGCAGCCGCGATCGCCGTCTCCGCCACGGCCACCCTGCCGCAACTCGGCTTCATCCACGAGGATCCCGGACAGTCGTTCGTGCTCGACATCGCCGACCTGTTCCGCGACTCCGTCACGATACCGGTGGCGTTTCGCTCTGCTCGCAAAGTGAAGGAGAGCGCAGGGCGGCGGAACATCGAGCGGGTTACCCGCCGGGAGTGCGGGCGAACCCTGCAACGGGAACGGACCGTCCCAAAGATGATCGACCGCATCAAGGCTCTCTTTGACGAAGCGGAGCCCCCTCGCTAAGGAGTTCATAAGACCATGCCCATGACCATAGTCGTCACTCGGGACGTCGAAGCCAGATACCGGGGGTTCCTCGCGTCCGCGATGCTCGAAGTGGCTCCGGGCGTGTATGTGTCGCCCGATCTCTCGGCCGGAGTCCGGGAGCGAGTGTGGGCTGTCGTCGAAGATTGGTTCACTACCCTAGGCAACGGTGCGGTAGCCATGATCTGGCGGGACGGCACCGCCGCAGGCGGCTTGGCGCTACGCCATCTGGGCGATCCCCCGAAGGACATCTGGGACGCCGACGGCGTCCTGCTCGTCAAGAGGTCGTGATCGCGCGGTGGTGCTCGTTCTTTGACAACTGAAACGAGCCACGAAGCTGCTTGGCAGAGCCTCGACTCTTCCCGGCGAATCGGCCAAAATGGCCAGAGGTTCCCCCGCACCTGCGGGGATAGACCCCGATCCTGGTGCACGACGAGGCCGAGGCCGAAGGTTCCCCCGCACCTGCGGGGATAGACCCGAACGTCACGTCGAGCGTCAACGACGACATGTGGTTCCCCCGCACCTGCGGGGATAGACCCCAGATGCGGTTCCGGCGTAGGCAGTGGCCCGCGGTTCCCCCGCACCTGCGGGGATAGACCCGTGAAGAACGCCCAGCGGGCTTCCGTGTTCGGGGTTCCCCCGCACCTGCGGGGATAGACCCTGTTCCGGCCAGAGGGCGGCGCCGTTCTCGTCGGTTCCCCCGCACCTGCGGGGATAGACCCCAGAAGCGCCGCCAACGCCGCCTACGCCGACTGGTTCCCCCGCACCTGCGGGGATAGACCCACTCTTGACCGGGCGATCGCCGAGGTTTCGGTGGTTCCCCCGCACCTGCGGGGATAGACCCAGGCTCCGGGCGTCGGCGAGCAGATGGACGATGGTTCCCCCGCACCTGCGGGGATAGACCCTGGCGCGAGGTCCGGGAGCGCATCCAGGTCGTGGTTCCCCCGCACCTGCGGGGATAGACCCGAGACGTGCGGGCGGGCCTGTCGTTTGGGGTGGGTTCCCCCGCACCTGCGGGGATAGACCCAGGCCGGCGGAGTCCAGAACCCGCAGCACGTCGGTTCCCCCGCACCTGCGGGGATAGACCCAGGCCGGCGGAGTCCAGAACCCGCAGCACGTCGGTTCCCCCGCACCTGCGGGGATAGACCCACCGCCGCAGGGATAGCGGCCAGCAGGGATCGGGTTCCCCCGCACCTGCGGGGATAGACCCCGGTCAATCTGGCGCGGAAAACGGCAGACCATTTCCCGCAGCGCCTTGGAAAACCGGCAAGCCGGTTTCCCACAGCTACGGCAACCGCTACGGCTACTGACCTCTGAAGAAGACCCGGGAGAACGGATCCCGTACACTCGAAACACCGCCGAGGGTGGCTCACTTTCCGATCGGCGTTTGGCTCAATTTCCGGGCGTTGCCAACAATCCCTCCAAGCCGGGCAAGGTAACCGTGCCCGGTAGACTCAGCGATGAGCTGCCCCCTGGCACTTGCAACAGCATCCTCCGACAGGCTGGCCTCAAAGGAGTCAAGAACCCGTTAAGTACACCATCGTCATCGAGAAAGCTCCCAACAACTACGCGGCATACGCTCCTGACCTCCCTGGCTGCATTGCAACCGGCGCCACGCGCGATGAAGTCATGGAGCAAATGCGCGAAGCGATCGAGTTCCATCTTGAGGGCCTGCGACGCGACGGCGACCCGGTCCCGCCACCCCAGGCCACAGCCGCCCAGGTCGACGTCGCCGCCTGAATCGATCGAGACTCCCGGTGTGAACATCCAGGCGCCCATCGAGATCCTGCGCGCCTTCGGCGTTCCGGAGTGCGGCCCCGACTCGGCCGAAGCGGACAGAACGCGCGAGATCACCCTCGAAGCGCCTGTGCGAGAGAGGAAGTCATGAGCGATCGAGAGAACGACCGCGTCTGTTGGGGGCAACTGTAAATCTCCCATTCGTGGCAGCCGAAAACTGCACAGTCTGCGGTTTGCGGTAGCCGCTCCGTCGGTCGATGCTGTTGGCTTCGCCAACGGCAATGGAGCGACGGATGGATGTACGGATGGGAGATCAGGATGCAGTTGAGGCACTACCTGGAGCGAGGCGTCTCGAAGGCCGAGTTGTCCAGGCGGTTCGGCGTCAGTCGGCGGACGATCCACGCGTGGATCGAGTCGGGCCAGTTGGACCGGGACCTGTCGTCGGGCGGGTCTCGGTACTCGCCGCGGCCTCGGGTCGCTCACAAGCTGGACCCGTACAAGGAGTTGATCGAGGTCCGGCTCGAGGAGTTTCCCAAACTGTCGGCGATGCGCCTGTTCGACGAGGTGCGTGCGGCCGGCTACGACGGCGGCTACAGCCGGGTCAGGGACTACGTTCGGGAGGTTCGGCCGCGGGCGCCCCAGGAGGCTCCGGTGCGGTTCGAGACCCCGGCGGGCCATCAGGGCCAGGTGGACTTCGGGACATTCAGGCTGCCCTGGGGACGTCGGCATGCCCTGTTGGTGGTGCTCGGCTACTCGCGCCTTCTGTGGCTGCGTTTCTACTCCCGGCAGACGATGGCCGTGCTCCATGCGGGACTCGAGAGCGCCTTCTGTCGCTTCGGCGGCGTACCGCGAGAGCTCCTCTTTGACCAGATGCGCGCCGTGGTGCTGTCGGACGACCGCGCTTCGGGCGGCGGGCTGGCGCTCAATGCGGAGTTTCTGCGCTTCGCCGCGCACTGGGGTTTCGCGCCGCGGTCCTGCCGGCCTTACCGGGCGCAGACCAAGGGCAAGGTGGAGCGGCCGATCCGGTACGTGCGGGAGAGCTTCTTCTACGGCCGGCCGTTCGCAAACGACGCCGACCTGAATGAGCAGGCCTCGTCTTGGCTGGAGGGCACCGCCAATGTGCGTCGGCATGGCACGACGGGGGAGCGCCCGGTGGATCGTTTCGAGCGCGACGAGCGCCAGGCGCTCGGTCCCCTGGCCAGCCATCCTTGCCGATCTCTGGGCGCTCGGCAGCCCGAGGCGGCGGCCCGGCGCCGGTTCGCGGCGCCTGCGGTACAGGTGCAGCGGCGGTCTTTGCGGGAGTACTCGGAGGCAGTCCGATGAGGGCTCCGGCGGGCGATCGGCGGGCTCGGCTGCGAGAGATGCTGGCGGACTTGAAAATGCCCGGAGCACTGGAAGCCGTGGACGGCATCCTGGCCCAAGCCGACAGCGGCGCGGTGACCGCCTCGGAGGCCATCGAGGAGTTGCTCAAGGCCCAGATCGTGCTGCGCAACGATCGCCGACTGGAAGCGGCGATGCGCTCGTCGCGCCTGCCGGCGGTCAAGACGCTCGACCAGTTCGACTTCAGCTTCCAGCCCAGCATCAAGCGGGAGCAGATCGAGAGCCTCCACGAGCTGGGCTTCCTGGAGCGCGCCGAGAATGTGATCCTGCTCGGTCCGCCAGGAGTGGGCAAGACGCATCTCGCGATCAGTCTGGCGATCACCGCCGCCGAGTCGGGGCGCAAGGTCTACTACGGCACGCTGGCGGACCTCATCGAGTCGCTGACCGAGGCGAAGGCCGCGGGCAACCTTCAGCGCCGGCTCCGCGTACTGACCCACCCCGCCCTGCTGGTCGTGGACGAGATCGGCTACCTGCCGATCAACCAGGACGGCGCCGTGCTCTTCTTCCAGTTGATCAACGCCCGCCACGAGCGGGCCTCCACGGTGCTCACCTCCAACAAGGGCTTCGAGGAATGGGGCGGCGTGCTCGGCGACGAGATCATGGCCGCGGCCCTCATCGATCGCCTGCTGCACCACTGCCACATCGTCAACATCCGGGGCAACAGCTACCGGATGAGAGCCCACCAGGACCTCTTCCGCCCCGCTCACGACGAGCGGCGCCAGGAGGACGGCTCGTGATCAGCCGCCAACCCCCTGGCCGCGGCGCGCCTCCGGTGTCGGCCTCCGGTCGCTCCGCTCCCTACGGCCGACACCGGAGCCCTGGGCCGCTACTCCGGACGCCTGCCCAGGACCCTGCCGCCCCAGAAGAAGTGTGCAGTTTTCGGTTGCCACAAGTGTGCAGTTTTCAGTTGCCATTGACAGCGTCGCCACGATGATGAACCCGCCGCATCTGGGGGAACTCATTCGCGAGAGCATGGACGAGGTCGGATGGAACGTGACGGAGACGGCGGCGCGTCTGGGTTGCGAACGCGGAACCCTGTCGCGGTTGCTGAACGGCCGGGCGGGCGTCTCCGCCAAGATGGCACTGGCGCTCGAGGACATCGGTTGGGGAACAGCCGTTCACTGGATGCGGATGCAGGCCAGCTACGACCTGGCGCAGGCACGTCAAGCAGGTACCGCCGAACCGGACCGGGTTGCTGCAAGCGTGTAGTCCACCGAGCTCACCACACTCGATCCACGACATAGTCGTCGAACGCCCTGTCCACGGAGACGATTCGCAGATCGTGAGCCAACGCCTGAGCGATCAACATTCGATCGAACGGATCCCGGTGGGGGCCGGCCAACCGACCAGCGCGCTCCGCGTCGGCCACGCTGATCCCAAGTTCCAGGAATCCCTGCGAAGCGATGCAGGCGACAACGTCCGCCGCAACGTGCTCGCCACCCGGCAATTTTCCCAACCGGTACTTGGTGGCGAGTTCCCAGGCCGACGCCGCGCTGACGAAGATGTCGTTCGAGTCGTCAGCGATCACGGCACGGGCCGTCCCGGAGAGGCGGGCGCTGTCGGCCACCCACCAGAGCAGCGCGTGGGTGTCGATCAGGGCCCGCAATCAGCCGCCTTCCCAGGCGGCAAGCTCGTCCTCCGGCAGCGGGTCGAAAAAACCGTCGGGAACCGCGATCTTGCCCTTCAGGACATCCGGCTGGCGCCGGGCCGCGGGCTTGCAGGGAACGAGCCGCGCCACCGGCTCGCCGTCGCGGGCGATCACGACGTCCTCGCCCGCCTCCATTTGCGCGAGTAGCCGCGAGAGATGGGTCTTGGCTTGATGAACGTTGACGATGGACATGGCACCTCCTGGCCAGCCTCTTGGCTAATCGTATGACTACGCTCGCAGACGGTCAACCGCGACGCCGCCCTACCCGTACCGTCCCTCGATGTACGCCGCCGTCTGCTCGTTCGCGGGATTCAGGAACATCGACGCCGTGTCGCTGTGCTCGATCATCTCGCCAAGCAGCATGAAGACGCACTCCTCGCTGGCGCGGCGGGCCTGGGCCATGTTGTGGGTGACGATGAGGATCGTGTAGTCGCCGCGGAGCTTCCAGATCAGTTCCTCGACGGCTTCCGTCCCGGCCGGATCGAGCGCCGAACACGGTTCGTCCATCAGCAGCAGTCGCGGCTTGACCGGCAGAAGGCGGGCGATGCAGAGCTTCTGCTGCTGTTCGAGAGACAACTCGGTGCCGCGGCGGTCGAGCGAGTCCTTCAGTTCGTCCCAGAGCAGCACCTCCCGCAGCGCCTCTTCGACGATCCGTTTGGCCTCTGCCCGGGTCGGCGGCTTCCCGCCGGGCAGGTGGACGCGGGTGCCGAAGAGGACGTTGTCGCGCACGGAGAGCGGCAGCGGATTGGGGCGCTGGAAGACCATGCCCACCTGCTTGCGGAGCTGCGCCAGCTCGACCGAGGGGTCGAGCACGTCGAGGCCCCAGAGCCGGATGCTGCCGGTCGTGCGGACGTAGCCGAGGCGCTCGTTGATCCGGTTGACCGAGCGCAGCAGCGTCGTCTTGCCGCAACCGGACGGGCCGATCAGGGACGTGATCGCGCCGGCGCGCACCCGCAGGTCGACGTCGAACAGGGCCTGGAAGTCGCCGTACCAGAGGTTCAGCTTCTCGACCAGGATGGCCGCCGATGCGCCGGCGGCGCTCGGAGTCGAAGGCTCCGCGACGCTCATCCGAACTTCCCTTCGACGTAGGCGGTCGTTCGCGGGTCCTGGGCGCCGCCCTCGAACATCGTCTCCGTCTCCGTGACCTCGACCAGCTCGCCGGTCAGGAAGAAGGCGGTCCGCGCGGCCAGCCTCCGCGCCTGCTGGACGAGGTTCGTCACCAGCACGATCGTCATCTCGGACTTCAGTTCCGCCAGCACCTCTTCGATCCGCATCGTGGTCACCGGATCGACCGCGATCGAGAACTCGTCGAGCAGCAGGATGGACGGATCCTGCGACAGGGCGCGGGCGATCGTCAGCCGCTGCTGCTGGCCGCCGGAGAGCAGGCTGCCCAGGGAATCGAGCCGGTCCTTCACTTCGTCCCAGAGCGCCGCGCGGCGGAGGCAGCGTTCGACGATCACGTCCAGGTCCGCCTTCCTCCGCGTGCCCCTCAGCCGGGACGAGAGCGCGACGTTGTCGTAGATGGTCAGCGGCAGGCCGACGGGCAGCGGAAAGACGACGCCGATCCGCTGCCGCAGAGCGTAGGGGTTGCGCCAACTGCGCACGTCCCGGCCCTCGACGCGGACGCTGCCCGACACCTCCATGCCCGCGGTCATCAGGTCCATCCGGTTGATCGCGCGCAGGAACGACGTCTTGCCGCTGTTCGCCGGTCCGATGATGCCGAAGATCTCGTTTCTTCGTACCTGGAACGTGACGTCCGAAAGCGCCGGCTTGCCGTGGTACCGAATAGCCAGATCCTCGACCTCGACCGCGTAGTCGCCGGCGGCTCTCTCCGGGGCAGGCGATGTCACCACTTCTTGCGGCCCCGCAGGTAGACGCGGAAGGCGATCGAGATCCCGTTCATCGCCAGCACCATCGAGATCAGGACCAGGGCGACGCCGAAAGGCATGTGCTCCGGCACGTCCGGTACCTGGGTCGAGATGACGAACAGGTGCAGCGACATCGCCATCGTCTGGTCGAGCACGCCCTGCGGCAGGAAGGGAAGGAAGAACGCGGCGCCGGTGAACATGATCGGCGCGGTTTCGCCCGACGTGCGGGAAACCTCCAGGATGACGCCCGTGAGAATCCCGCTGATCGAGTTCGGCAGCACGATCTTGCGGATCGTCTGCCAGCGCGTGGCGCCCATGTTCCAGCACGCCTCGCGGAACGCGAGCGGCACGGTCTGCAGCGACTCCCTGGTGGCGACGATCACCACCGGCAGCGTCATGACCGCCAGGGTCAGGCTGGCGGCCAGGATGCTGGTGCCGAAGCGGAAGAAGATGACGAAGGCGCCGACCCCGAAGAGGGCGTGGACGATGGACGGCACGCCGGCCAGGTTGATGATCGCCAGATTGATCGCCCGGGTCAGGCGGTTGTCCGGCGCGTACTCGCTCAGGTAGAGCGCAGCCGCCACGCCGACCGGCACGGAAGCGATCAGGGCGACGACCACCAGCCACACGGTGCCCACCAGGGCCGGCAGGATGCCGCCGGCCGTCATCCCGTTGGTCGGCGGCGAGAACAGGAACTCCCACGAGATCGCCGGCCCGCCCCGGACGATGAGCACGCCGAGGATCAGGGCGACCGGCAGGATGAGCATGCACGTCATCCACAGGAAGAGCAGCCGGAACAGGCCCTCGACCTTCCGGTTGCGGCGGTTCTGTGCGGTCGCTTCGAACATGGCGCCTCGCTACGGGTTCGCGGAAGCGGCCGGCCGGCGGCCGCGGCGGCGGTGCTTGCGCTGGCCGCCCCGCACGAACACGTCGGCCGCGAAGTTGATCGCGAAGGTGACCAGGAACAGGAAGATGCCGAGCGTGAAGAGCGCCTGGTAGTGGTCGGAACCGGCCGCCGTCTCACCGAGTTCGGCGGCGATCGTCGCGGTCAACGCCCGCACCGAGTCGAAGGGGCTCGTCGGCAGGTTGATCGAGTGACCGCTCGCCATCAGCACCGCCATCGTCTCGCCGAAACCGCGACCGACGCCGAGCAGCGTGGCCGCGACCAGACCGTTGCGGGCCGCGGGCAGCACGACCTTGAAGGTCACCTGCCAGCGGGTCGCCCCCATCGCCTCGGCGGCCTCGCGGTAGGTGTCCGGCACGGCCTTCAGCGCGTCCTCGGCGATCGTCGTCATGATGGGCGCCGCCATCAGCCCCAGGATGATCCCCGAGTTCAGCACGTTCAGCCCGACTGGAACGTCGAAGATCTGGATGATCAGCGGGTTCATGATCGAGAGACCAATGAACCCCCAGACGACGGACGGGATCGCCGCCAGGAGTTCCACCAGCACCTTCAGCGTCTCGCGCACGCGGCCGGTGGCGAACTCGCCGATGTAGACCGCGGCGCCGAGCGAGAACGGCACGGACACGACCATGGCAAGTCCGGTCACGGAGGCCGTGCCCGCGATCAGGGCGAGGGCGCCGTACGTCGGGTTGTGGCTCGACGTGGGCGTCCAGCGCGGCGAGAAGAAGAACTCCCGGAAATCGAAGCGGTCGAAGACGAAGCCGGCGCCTTCGCGGGTGATGAAGACGAAGATGCCCGCGATGAAGACGATCGCCGACAACCCGCCGGCAAGCACCAGGACCTGGACCGCGCGGTCGACCCACCAGGCGAGATCCCGCCGGTCCGCAGCGTGCGCTACGTCAGTCAAACCGGCCGCCGGGGAACCAGAAACGCCGCGTCATTCCCGGGAGACTGCTCCCGTTCAGGAGCAGTCCACGTCCGTGCGCGGCGCGTAGCCCTTCTCGTAGATGATGCACTGGCCTTCGTCGCTCAGCACCCAGTCGATGTACTCGCGGATCGTGCCCTGGGGTTCGCCCGCGGTGTACATGAACAGCGGACGCGCGATGGGATAGGAGCCGTCGATCGCCGTATCGACCGAGGGAGACACGCACTCGCCGTCCTCGCCTTGCCTGACGCAGGGCATCTTCACGTGGTCCGTCGCGTAGGCGAGGCCGCTGTAGCCGATCGCGCAGGGCGTGTTCTCCACCAGGTCGACCACATCCTTGGACCCGTGCATGTCGCGCGAGCCGAGCCGGAAGTCGCGCTGGTCGCCGAGCACCGCTTCGCGGAAGTAGACGTAGGTGCCCGAGTTGTTCTGGCGGCTGACCCGAACGATCTCGTCGCTGCCGCAACCCGGAACCTCGACTCCCCACTGGCTCCACGAGTCGACCTCGCCGCCCTCGCCATAGAGCGTGGCCAACTGTTCCAGCGAAACCTCGTCGAGCGGGTTGTCGGGATGGACGAAGACCGCCAGGGCGTCGAAGCCGACGACGAACTCGATCGGCTCGTTGCCGTTGCCGCGCGCCAGCTCGATCTCCGAGTCCTTCATCTTGCGGCTCGAGTTCGCGATGTCGACCGTGCCGTTGATCATCGCGGAGATGCCGGTGCCCGATCCACCGCCGGTCACCGCGACCGCCGTCTCCGGCGCCACCGCGGCGTAGTTCTCGGCCCAGGCCTGGGCCACGTTGACCAGGGTGTCGGAGCCCTTGTTCTGGATCACGCTCCGCGAGCTGCCCCCGCCGCAGGCGGCAACCAGGGCGGCGGCGAGAGCCAGAGTGCTCCAGGTGCGGATGGGTCTTGCAGTCTTCATATGGCTTGAGATTCCGTGCAATTCGAGGTTCTCCACGCCTGCGGAGCGTAGCCGACGGTTCGTGAACAACCGGTAAAGATGCGCGATTGTCCGGCACTAGAAATAGGCGGTCAGAGACGACCACGCCACGACCGGCACGGCGCCGTACTCGCTGCCAAGGACGCCGTCCCGAACGCCACGGCCGGTCGAGGCGATGAGGCCCGCGGTCCACGTCACGCTGTCGGACACCGACCACGCGATGCCCGGCTGGAACAGGGCCGAACCGTCGTCCCGGTTCGCCAGCACAGCGCCCGTCACGGTCAGCAGGGGATGCGCCTGCCAGGCCAGCGAGAGGCCCGCGTACCGGCGGCCGAGGGAGACGACTTCGCCGCGCCGCACGCGGTCGACCTCCGCCAGCCGCGTGTAGTCCGCCGGGTCGCCGGCGCCGAAACCGTTCCAGCTCACCTCGCCGATCAGGGTCAGGGTGGGCGTCAGGAGCCGGTCGACACCCACCGTCAGGCGCGAGAAATCGCCGCAGCCGAAGACCGGGTGGGAGCTCTCCGGATCACAGCCCGGACTCGTCCACGACACCTCACCGCGCAGGCCGGTGCCGCGGACGTCGGCAGAGAAGAAGCCGCCGAGGACGAAGTCGCGATGGAAGCCGCCGACCATGTAGCCGAAGTCGACCGTCGAAGCGCCCTCGCCGAGGTCCGCGTGGAAGCGGCCCATCGAGGCGAGACTCAGGTCATCGCGGGTGCGGGCGCCCTGGCCCGCGGCGATGATCTCGACCTCGGAGAAGTCGTCCACCGGCACGGTGAAGCGGAGGGCGTCGACGCCCGGCTTGTAGTCCCGGTCGATCCGCTGCGGAGCGAAGGGAGCGAAGAGGTCGAGCACGGGCCAGAAGTAGTTCACGCCCCAGGTGACCGCCTGGCGGCCCGCGACCATGCGGAAGCCGGGACGGTCCCAGCGCAGGTTGAAGCGGTCGATCTCCGTCGTGCCCGCGACGTCGCCGCCGCCGAACGAGTCCTTCGTCAGGTCGAAGAAGCGCCGCGTGTCTCCGGTGGCAACCGAGGTCACCGCGCCGCTGCCAGGCGGCGATATCGCCTGCGCCGTGCCGTGGAGCTCGAAGCGGAAGCGGTCCCGGTCGCCCGAGCTCCAGCGGGAGTCGAGCTTGAGACGCAGGATGCCGAGTTCGACGCCGCCGGCCCCGGCCGCCGCGCCGTCCTCTTCGGCCGGCTCCCCGTCGCCGGCCAGATCGGTCTCCTCCAGAATCCGGAACGCGAAGAGGCGTATGTCGCCGCCCACCTCCGTCTGCCCCGCTACCCCGGCCGGCGCCGCCAGCAGAAGCAACGCGACAAGTCCCGCCGCGCGCGGGTTCATGTCAACGGTGCTCGTCGCTCGCGATGTTCCCATCGACCAGGCGCACGACACGGCGGGCCCGCTCCATCACCTGCGGATCGTGCGTCGAGAACAGGAAGGTCACGCCCTGCTCCCGGTTCAGCTCCTCCATCAGGCCGAGCAGGGTCTCCGCGGTCTCCGAGTCGACGTTCGCGGTCGGCTCGTCGGCGAGCACGACGGCCGGGTTGCTGGCGATCGCGCGGGCGATCGCCACCCGCTGCTGCTGACCGCCCGAGAGTTCCGAGGGCCGCCGGTCCTCCATCCCCTTGAGCCCGACCTGCTCGAGCAGGCCCATCACCCGCTCGCGCCGGGTCTTCCCGTCGACGCCCTGAACCCAGAGCACCATCTCGGCGTTCTCGTACGCGGTCAGGACGGGCATCAGGTTGTAGGCCTGGAACACGAAGCCGATCCGGTCGCGGCGCAGCTCGGAGAGCTCCTTCTTGTTCAGGCTGCCCAGTTCACGCCCCTCCAGCACGACCTGACCGGAGGTCGCTGAATCGAGCGCTCCGATCAGGTTCAGCATGGTCGTCTTGCCGGAGCCCGAGGGACCGCAGATCACGGTGAACTCACCCGGCTCGACATCCATCGAGAGGTCGTGCAGAGCATGAATGTCGACGCTGCCCTGGCGGTAGACCTTGCTCACGTCCCGGAGCGAAATGACCGGACCCTCGCCCATCTCACACCACCTTGATCGTGTCGACCGGCTGCACCCGGCCCGCGCGCCAGGCCGGATAGATCCCCGAAGCGAGGGTCGCCACCACCGCGAACAGGCCGATCAGCACGGCGTTGCGCGGAAAGATGCCGACCTTGAGCACCGGATCCAGGCCGACGCCGGCGACCTCCACCGTGCCGCCGTAGACCGCCGTCAGGTCCAGGCCGGTCGAGGACAGGTAGAGGTAGGGCCCGATCGTGATCAGGAACGCTCCGGCCAGACCGAGGACGGCGAGCCAGGCGCTCTCCATCATGATCAGCCGGAACAGCCTGGCCGGATTCCAGCCGATCGCCAGCATGATCCCGAACTCCCGCAGCCGCTCCATCACGCTGACGAACAACGTGTTGAAGATTCCCGCCGCGACCAGCACCGCGATCAGGATCTCCATGACGACCGCCCCGCCGACCTTGAGCGCGATGAACGCCGCCAGTTGCGGCTGACTCGTGTTCCAGGGCAGGGCCGCCACCGTCTCGCCGAGCTCGCGGTCCAGCCGGCCGGCAACCCCGCTGCTCCTTCGCTGGTCTTCGAGGAACACGGCGACCAGCGTCGCCTCGTCCTCGCCGTAGCCGAGCAGGTCGCGCACCGTGCCGATCGGCAGCAGGCAGAAGCCGCCGTCGACCGTCGGCGCGTTCGTCCTGAGCGTCCCCCGCAGCCTCGCGAGGCCGCTCACGATCTCGCCGTTCCTGTCGGTCAGGGTGTAGACGACCTTGTCGCCCAGCTCCATCCCCAGGTTGCTGGCCAGCCGGTGGCCGAGAATCACGCCGTCGCGGTCCCCCGGTTCAAGGGCCGAACCTTCATCCAGCGCCTCCAGGATGGAGAGCGTCGTCTCGTCCTCGGCCTCCGGGTCGAAGGCGATGAAGGCGCCGCTGAAGTTCTCGCCCGCCGTGGCCAGCATCGTCGGCCCGACGATACGGTCGACGGCACGAGCGATCCGGCGGCCCTCGCCGTCGAGCGCCGCTTCGATCACCTCGCCGCGGACGACGGTACGGGTCAGGGTCGGCGTGTCGAGGTACTCGGGATGCTGGAGGCTGACGTGGCCGCCGCCGAGCCGGGCCGCCAGATCGATCATGTCCTTCCAGTTGCGGTCCTGCATCGCCGTGAACACGACCGCCAGGAAGACGCCGAAGACGATCGAACCCAGCGTCAGCAGGGTCCGGCGACGGTTCCGCCACAGGTTGCGCCAGGCCAGGGTTGCCACGTTGGGTCCACTCATCTGCCTTCCTCCCTCTGCACGGCGCAGGCTTTCACTGGTGGTGGATCGCCTCGACCGGGCTGATCCGCGAGGCCTTGACCGCGGGAAACAGCACCGCCAGCCCGACGATGGACAGCAGGATGAAGACCGGCCCGGCAATCGTCACCGGGTTCACCGCGCCGGTCCAGATCCGGTCCATTGAGACCCCCATGATCGCGGTGCCGCCCAGTTGGCCGACGTCGATCCCCCGCGAAACGACGAACCAGAGCGTCGGCAGGCTGGCCAGCAGCCCGACGGCGATCGCCAGCGCCGCCTGCAGCGCGCCCTCGGTCAGGATGAGCGCGAGCACCCGCCGGGGCGAAACGCCGATGGCCTTCAGGACGCCGAACTCCCGGATCCGCTCGAAGACCGCCATCAGCATCGCGTTCAGGATCATGATCGCGATCACGACGTAGACGATGAAGGCCACCACCTGGACGGCCGCCTGGGCTGAGTCGAGCACGTTCGCGATGCCCGGCAGGAGATCCCGCCAGGTCCTCACCTCGACCCCGGAGACGCTCGCCGCCGCGGCCTCTTCCACGACCCCCGTCGCCGCCAGGAGCTCCTGCCCCTCGCCACTGCGAACGATGACCTGGTGGGCGCCGTCCTCCAGGGCGAAGAAGCTCCGGAACGCGTCCTCCACCAGGAACACGGTCCCGCGGTCCGTGTCCTCGCTCAGGCTCTGCAGCACGCCCCGCACCTGAAACAGGTCGTTCGCCATGCTGCCGTCGGTCGCCTGGCTGAGCGCGACCAGCTCGTCGCCGACGTCCACGCCCAGCGTGCGCGCGAGCCGGTAGCCGAGCACCACGCCGGAACCGTCGGCCGGGTCGAGCCACTCGCCCCGGTCGAGCCGCTCATGGACGTCGCTGACCCGGGCGTCCCGCTCCGGCCTCAGCCCCTTGAGCAGGGCCCCGGTCGAGGCCTCCCCCGAAGCGACCAGCGCGCCGCCGAGCAGGCGCGCGCTCGAGCGCAGCCCGGTCTCGTCAAGTGCTTCGAGCAGAGCCTCCGGATCCTCGATCCGCTCCCAGATCGAGGGCCGCTCCCGGTAGCCGTCGGCGTGGATCTGGATCTCGCCCAGTTCGACGTCGAGGAGCGTGCTCTCCATGCTGCCCAGCATCCCCTGCATGAGCGACGTGTAGAGCACCATCGCCCACAGGGCCAGGGTCATCGCCCCGACCGTGACCAGGGTGCGGCGGCCGTTCCGCCACAAGTTGCGCCAGGCCATGCGGAGGAGCTTCATCCGGCAGCGCTCCCGCTACTGGCGCAGCGACTGCAACGAGAACGTGCCGGGCGGCAGTTCGACGTTGAACGCGTGTTCCTCGTAGACGATCTCGGTGAACTCGTCGGCGTCGTCCGCCGGTATCACCCGCATCCGCCGCGGCAGCGTCCGGCCGCCGAGCGGACCGAAGTCCTCGTACATGACCGTGCGCACCAGCCGATCGCGTTCGTCGAAGTACTCGGCCTGGTCGAGCAGCATGTCCCGGGCCCGGAAACGCGCGTCGATCGCGCCCCAGACGACGGGCGCATCCGGCAAGGGCACGCAACGCACGACCCAGTGGCCCGACCCGTCCGCCGGCCGCTCCCGGTAGGCGCACTCGAAGTCCTCGCTGTAGCGGGACTCGTGGACCAGGTCGTCGTTCGTGAAGTGGCTGCCCATCCACGCCGCCTGCATCATCGACCCGGGCACCTTGATCGTCCGGTCGACCTTCGGCAGGTAGTTCCAGATGTTCTGCTCTACCTTGAGCGTCGCCGTGCCGCGTTCCTTCGCCGGCGCTTCGATCCGGATCAGCGCCGTCTCGGTGCCCTCGGAGACGACATGGAGCCGCAACTCACGCTGCCAGCGCTCCGTCTTGATCCGCATCGTGATCCGGCTCTCGCTCGAGTCGCCCCGCATCGCGTCGTCGGTGGCGCGCATCAGGACGTCAAGCGGCGGATCGGCCAGCTGAGCCGCCGCGGCGGCGGCCCAGAGAAGAGAAGCAACCGCCAACGCGGCGCCGGTGCGGCCGAGGAGTTCGTTCACGCGAAAGGGGACTATAGCGCGCCCTCTCGCGTCTCGGCGGCGGACACCGGCGGACCGCCAATGGGCCCGGCGACGATGCCGACCCTGCTATCAGCAGTTAGCCTTCGTCCTCCGCAATGCCGTTGCCGAGACCGAAGCCGACTGCCGCGGCCATCGCCGGCGGGATCCTGCTGGCGTCCGCACCCGCCGCCGGTCTTCAGGATCCGACGGCGGACACCGAGCGCCCGACGATGGCCGCTACCCGGGTCGAGCAGGGCCCCACCGTCGACGGCGACCTGAGCGACGCGGTGTGGGCCGAGTCGAACGTTGGCGCCGACTTCGTGCAGCACGAGCCGCTCGACGGCGTGCCGGCGACCGAGCAGACCGAAGTGCGCGTCGTCTTCACGGACTCGACGATCTACTTCGGCATCACCGCGTTCGACGCAAACCCCGAGGCGATCATCGCCAAGGAGATGGAGCGCGACAGCCGCATCTTCCAGGACGACTCGATCATCCTGCTGCTCGACACGTTCCACGACCGGCGCAACGGCTACGCCTTCGAGACGAACCTGAACGCCGCCCGGGCCGACACCCTGGTCACGGACGAAGGCCGCGACCTGAACCTCGAGTGGGACGGAATCTGGTCCGTGGCGGCGCGGCGAACCGCCTTCGGCTGGGCGGCCGAAATCGCGATTCCGATCTCGACGCTGCGATTCGATCCGGCGGCGCCGGCCTGGGGCTTCAACGTCCAGCGTTACATCGCCCACAAGCGTGAGATGACGCACTGGTCCGGCCTGCCGCGGGAGGTCAGCATGCTGGGGCAGGTCGGGTCCCTGGTGCAGCCCGTCCACCGCATCTCGATGGCGGGCGAACTGACGGGCCTGACCGGCCTGGCGCAGTCGGCGCAGCTTCAGATCAAGCCCTTCGCGATCGGCGGCGTCAGCGAGGATCCGCGTCTCGACACGGACCCGATCACGGACGGCGACGGCGGCCTGGACATCAAGTGGGGCGTGACCCGCTCCCTGGCGCTCGACCTGACCTACAACACGGACTTCGCCGAGGTCGAGGTCGACGAACTGCAGACGAACCTGACCCGCTTCTCGCTCTACTTTCCCGAGAAGCGCGACTTCTTCCTCGAGAACGCGGGCATCTTCGACTTCGGGCCGCCCCATCGCCGCTTCTTCGAGCCGCCGGTGCTCAAGGCGTTCTTCTCGCGCCGGGTCGGCCTCGACGAAGGCCGGCAGGTGCCGATCGACTGGGGGGCGCGGCTCACCGGCCGTATGGGCGGCTGGGATGTCGGCGTGCTGCGGGTCGCCACGGCCGGACTCCAGCAAGACACCGGAACGGTTCCCGGGAACGCCTTCACGGTGGCCCGGCTGAAGCGAAACGTCGGCCAGCGGTCGTCGATCGGCGCCGTGCTCACCGAGGCGGCGCCGGACGCCGGGGACGCCAACCGCGTCGCCGGCGTCGACTTCGTCTACAAGCCGACGTCGAAGATGATCTTCGGAGGCTTCTGGAGCAGCAGCGGCATCAGCGAAGAGCCGGACAGCGACGGCGGCGCATCCGGCGCCGGCGAGTCCGCCTATGGCTTCAACTTCGACTACCAGGGCCCCGAGTGGACCGTGTACCTCGACGCCCAGGAGATCGAGGAGGACTACAGCCCGAAGGCCGGCTTCCTCCTGCGCAACAACGTCCGCCACCTCGCCCCGTACATCCAGTGGCTGCCACGGATCGAGCGCGGCTTCGTCCGCACCTGGTTCACCGAACTGAACGTCGACTACTACGAGACGCTCGACGACGGCGAACTGGAAACCCGGCGGATCGAGTTCTCGCCGGTCGGCATGAGGACCACGGGCGAGGACCGCTGGCGGCTGGGCTACGTCTGGGAGACGGAGAACCTGGTCGCGCCGTTCGAGGTCTCCCCCGGGATCGTGATTCCGCCGGGCCGCTACGACTTCGACACGGTCGTCCTCGCCGCCTTCTCGAACCAGAGCCGGCTCGTCGGTTTTCGCGGGCGCGTCTTCGCCGGCGACTTCTACGGCGGAACCCAGACCTCCGGCCGGGCCACGTTCAATCTCCGGCTCTCCAGGCTCGTGCAGACGGAGACCCGCTGGGTCTTCAACTCCGTCGAACTGCCGCGGGGCGCCTTCGACGTCGGGCTCTACAGCCAACTGGTCAACTTCACGTTCAGTCCGAACCTGCGGCTGAACACGATCGTCCAGTACAACGACCTGTCCGGCGACCTCGGCACGAACATCCGCCTGCACTGGATCTACAGGCCGGGCTCCGACCTGTTCGTCGTCTACAACGAGAACTGGATGGCCGAGGATCTGCGCTACCGGCAGAGCACGCACCGGCAGATCGCGGTCAAGTTCACCTACATGATCCAGCCGTAGCGATCAGCATTCGCGCGGCGAATCGCCAAGCCTCGGGCCGAGTGGCGCCCAACCTGTCGAGCCACCGGAGAGGTGCCCGGTCCCCGCGAATCCGTGGCTCCGTTTGGGTAGTCTGCGCAGGGGAGTGCGCGCGACATGACTGGAGAATCCCCGCGGAAAGAGCGGCCAGCCAGCCTTGCGTCGAACGCGCCAGCCCGGAAGGCGCTCGCCGTTCTGACCGTCGGCTTCGTCTCCGGCGTCAGCCTGATCATCGGCGAGGTGGCCCTGGCAACCCTCGTATTCTCGGGACAGCTCGCCCCCTACGCGTCCCAAGGCATCGGGCTGGTTCTGTTCGGAACCGCCGCCGCCTGCCTGGTCACCGGGCTCAGAAGCGGTTTTCCGGGCGCCGCCACGGCGCCCACCGTGGCGACCATGGTCGCTCTCGGGGTGATCGGCGGTTCTCTCACCGCCACCGGCGACGAACTGCTTCCCACGCTGGTCGCGATCATCGTTCTGGGTTCGATCGCGACAGCAGCCCTCGCCCTGCTTATCGAGCGCTTCCGCCTCGCGAACCTGGTCCGCTTCCTTCCCTACCCCGTTTCGTCCGGTTTCGTCGCGGGCACGGGCGGACTCGCCTGCGTGTTCGCTCTGGCTCTCATGGGCTTGCGACTCGATGCGGACGCGTTCGCAAAGCTGTTCGATCCGCTGGTCGTCACGAACTGGGGCGTCGGCATCGCCTACGGCCTCGGCCTGTACTTCGCCAGCCAACGCTGGTCCAGCCCCCTGGTGATGCCTGCGAGCTTCGTTGCCGGAGCGGGCCTGCTGCATCTCGGTTTGGCGCGTTTCGGCGTCTCGATCCGGGAGGCGCGGGACGAAGGCCTCCTGTTCGCGGGCCTCTCTGGATCGGACCCGTGGCCTCCCGTGACGCTCGCCCAGGCGGCGCGCATCGACTGGAGCGCGGTCGCCCTTCAGGTTCCGAACATCCTCGCGCTGATTCTGGTAACCCTGCTCTGCACCGTCCTGTACATCGGGGGCATGGAGCTGGCTTCCGGTCGCGAACTGGACTGGAACCGGGAGTTCGGCGCCGTGGGCCTCGGGAGTCTCGCGGCGGGGCTCGGGGGCGCCCCGCCCGGCACGTTCGTCGTTCCGGCCTCTCTACGCAGCCTGATATTGGGCGCCGGCCTGAAGACGACCAGCGTCGCCATGGCGGCGGTGGCCGCATCGCCGCTGATCTTCGGAGACGTCGTGCTGAAACTCGTGCCCGTGCCCCTCATGGCCGGGGTCCTGTTCTACACCGGCGTGGCGATGCTCGAACAATGGCTGCTGAAGGTCCGCAAGCGTCTGCCGCGGAGCGACTACGCGATCATTTTGGTGATCTTCGTGACGATCCTGACGCTGGGATTCCTCGAAGGCGTCGCCATCGGCATGCTGATCACGATCCTCTTCTTCGTCGTGCGCCTGAGTCGGGTCAAGGTCGTCGAATCCACCTTCTCCCTGAGGGACGAGCAGAGCCATCGCATCCGCCCGATACCGGAACGGGCCATCCTGCGGGCTGAGGGGTCGCGGGTCCGGGGCTACAGCCTTCGCGGCTACATCTTCTTCGGCGCGGGCTATCCGCTGGCGGACCGGCTCCAGCGGTCGCTGGGCGAAGAGCCCCGGCCAGCTTGCATCGTGCTCGACTTCAACGCCGTGTCCGGCCTCGACTTTTCGACCGTCAGCGCAATGTGCCGGTTCATCCTGGCCGCTCGCCGCGCCGGTACTCAGGTGGTCATGAGCAGGGCGCCCGCCACGCTCGAGAACGAACTGCAGCGGAATCTGCCGCCGCCGGTGTTCGGCAACCTCGTGTTCGCGCTCGACGACGATCAGGCGCTGGAACACTGCGAGGACGTGCTGATCGCCGCGTACCGGCCGGCCGGCGACGCGGAAGGCGGAGAGCCCTCCCTGCTGGAGGTCGCGGCCGCCGACATGGAGCGTCACCTCGACCGGCAAGTCCTCTTCGAGGATCTGGCGGACGATCTCCGGGACTGGCTGGACACCGCAGAGCACGCCGAGGGCGAAGCTCTCCTCGCCGCCGGCGAGTCGAACGACACGCTTCAGTTGATCACCGCTGGACGAGCCTCCGTGTTCGACGCCGGCGGCGCCCGCCACCGCCAGCTCGGTCCGGGTGACGCGGTCGAGCCCCGGGCGCCCTTCGCCGCCCCGACGGCGGCCGCCTCGGTCGTCGCCGACGAGCCCTGCACGACGGCGACGCTGACCGCTTCCGCCCTGCGATTGCTCGAAGAGAGCGACCCAAGGCTCACGGCGCGGCTGTATCGCTACCTGCTTAGCGCCGGAGCGCGAACGACTGCCTGAAGCACAACCCGCAATCCGGAGATCGCCGATGTCGAACGCCACCAACCCCGGACCGCCGGACCGCCAGCCCCGCGAGGAGCCCGTCGCGATCATCGGCATGGCCTGCCGCTTCCCCGGCAGCAAGGACCTCTCCGGCTTCTGGAAGCAGCTCCTGGCCGGCGAAAACGCGGTCGTGGAGGGCCCGCCCGGCGCGGTCATCGGACGCAGCGGGCGCCGGTTCCCCCAGTTCGCCGCTCGGAACGAGGCCATCCGTTTCGGGGCGTACGTCGAAGACCTCGACCTGTTCGACGCGGAGTTCTTCCGCATCTCCCCGATCGAGGCGCAGATGCTCGATCCGCAGCAGCGCATGATGCTGGAGGTGAGCTGGCGCGCGCTCGAGGACGCGGCGATCAACCCCGAAAACCTCAAGGGCAGCCGCACCGGCGTCTACGCCGGCATCAGCATCATGGACTACCGGGACATGGCGATCGCCGATCCCGGCTCGAGCGAGGCCGCGGGCGGGCTCTACGCAGTCACCGGCAACGCGTTGAACACGGCGATCGGCCGGGTGTCCTTCGTTCTCGGTCTGGAAGGGCCGTCGATGGCGATCGACACCGCCTGCTCATCCTCGCTCGTCGCCATTCACCAGGCCGTGGCGGGGCTCCAGCGCCACGAGGCGGATCTGGTCCTGGCCGGCGGCGTCCATGCCTCGTTCGCCGGACGGCCGCTCGAGCTGCGCGCCAACGCGGGCATGCTCTCGCCGACGGGCCAGTGCTGGACCTTCGACGCGGCCGCCGACGGCTTCGTCTCCGGCGAAGGCTGCGGCCTGATCGTCCTCAAGCGCCTCAGCGACGCGAAGGCGGACGGCGACCGGATCTGGGCCGTCATTCCCGGTTCGGCCGTCAATCAGGACGGCGCCAGCCAGGGCCTGACCGTGCCCAGCGCTCCCTCCCAGGAGAAGGCGATGGAGCAGGCCCTGGCGCGCGCCGGCGCCTCTCCCTCCGACGTCGACTACCTGGAGGCCCACGGCACCGGCACCGTCGTCGGCGATCCCATCGAGCTGAACGCCGCGGCAGCCGTCTACGGACGCGAACGCGGCGCGGAACGCCCCCTGCTGGTGGGTTCCGTCAAGACGAACATCGGACATCTCGGACCCGCCGCCGGCGTCGCGGGCCTCATCAAGACGGTCCTGGCGCTCCGACACGGGGTCATTCCCCGCCACCTGAACTTCAGCAACCCGAATCCCCGGATCGACTGGGAGCGCCTCCCCGTCCGCGTCACCGACGGGATGACGGACTGGCCCCTCCATGCCGGTCGGCCCCGCCTGGCTGGGGTCAACTCCTTCGGTTGGTCAGGCACCAACGGCCACGTTCTGGTGCGGGGGTACGGCGAGCTGGAGGCCGCTGCCGGCCGCTCTCCCGGGTCTTTCCCGGCCGGCCTCCGACTGCCCGTGAACCCCCGGGCGGAAACGGGCGAGGAACCCAGGGTCCGCGAAACCCGCTTCCTGCCGCTGTCGGCCCGGTCGCCCGAGGCCCTGCGCGACACCGCGCGGCGTTACCTGTCCTGGCTGGACGAAGAGACCGACCCGGACCTCTCCGACCTGGCCTGGACGGCCGCCGTCGGGAGGAACCACTTCGCGCACCGGGCCGGCCTCGTGTTCAGCGACCTCGTCCAGCTCCGGACGCAACTGGAGAAAGTGGCCGCCGACGAAGGCGGCGGCAAGCCGCGCGATGCGCGGAAGGTGGCCTTCGTCTTCACGGGGCAGGCCAGTCAATGGCCAGGAATGGGCAAAGCCCTGTACGAAAGGGAGGCCGTGTTCCGCTCGGTGCTTGACCGCTGCGACCGGCTGCTCCTCGAAGATCGCGGAGTCTCCCTGCTCGACGTGATGTTCGCGGAGAACGGAACCGACGGCCTGCTCGACGAACCGGCCTGGACGCAACCCGCCATCTACTCCCTGGAGTGCGCGCTGGTCTCACTCTGGGAGAGCTTGGGCGTCAAGCCGAGCGTCGTCGTCGGTCACAGCCTCGGTGAGATCGCGGCCGCGCGGGCGGCCGGCGGTTTCACGCTCGAGCAGGGCCTTCGCTACGCCGCCGCCCGCGGCGCACTGATGGGCGCAACCCGCCCCGACGGCGCGATGGCCGCCGTCTTCGCCCCCGCCGCGCGCGTCGCCGAGGCGGTGGCCGAGCACAACGCAAGCTCGAACGACGCGGACCTCTCCGTTGCCGTCGACAACGGCGCCCAGCAGGTGGTCAGCGGGCCCGCCGCCGAACTCGAAGCGGTGCTGGCGCACTTCGAAGCCGAGGGCATGAAGGTGCACCGGTTGCGGCGGAGTCCCGCCTATCACGGCGCGCTGATCGAACCGGCCCTGGACGAGCTGGAAGCCGCCGTCAGGGAGATCGCGCCCTCGCCGCCGGCCCTCGCCGTGCCTCTGGTCAGCAACGTCACCGGCCGGGTGCTCGACCCGGACGCCCGGATGGACGCGGCGTACTGGCGGCGCCACGCGCGTGAGCCCGTGGCGTTTCGGGGCAGCGTCGAGACCCTGGCGGAGATGGGAGTGGACGTGGCGGTGGAGATCGGCCCCCATGCCGTGCTGGGGCCACTTGTCTCGATGATCTGGCCCGCGTCGGCGCCGGCAGGATCCGCGCGGGTTCTCGCCAGTCTCCGGCGGCCGCCACGCGCGGCCGAGGAACCGCCCATCGACGCGGGCAGCGACTTCGCGGAGGCCGTTGCCGGCGCCTGGGAGTCGGGCCTCGACATCGAGTTCGAGGGCCTGTTCGCCGGCGAAGCCCGGCGCCGGATCACCTTGCCCGGCTATCCGTTCCAGCGCCTCCGGCACTGGGTCCGGACCTCGAAGCGGCGGCACAAGGCCGACGGACATCCCTTGCTCGGCGTCCGCCACGAATCGCCCCGCGGCGAAGTCACCTTCGAGACGGAAGTGTTCGCCTCCGATCCCGCGTGGCTGCTGGACCACCTGGTCTACGAGCAGGTGGTCGTTCCCGCCGGCCTCCACGGCGGCATGGCGGTCTCGGTGGCGCTGAACCAGGGCGACGGGCCGGCGGTCGTCGACGAGTTGCAGATCTACAGCCCGCTGATTCTCGATGAAGAGGACCCGGAGAACGGAGCGGGTGGCGGAGGCCGCACCCTGCAGTTCGTTCTGGACGGCTCGGACGACCTCGCGGAACGTTCCTTCGAGATCTTCACAAGGGGAGGGGACGAGGAGAGCTGGACGCTTCACGCCGGCGGTCGACTTTCCTCGGGAAGGTCGGACCTGGAACCGCTTCCCCCGCTCGACCCGGAGGCGCTCAAGGCCGAGTTGACGCCCCAGGATCCCGCCGCGTTCTACCGGATGCGCTCCGCGACCGGCATCTACCTCGGCCCGACGTACCACACGGTCGAATCGGCTTGGGCCAGGGAAGGCGAGGCCCTGGCCACGATCGCGCTTGACGATTCGGTCGACGCGACCGGCATGGAGCTGCATCCCCTGTTGCTGGACGGCTGCTTCCAGGTCATCTCGCTGGCCCGCCACCTCACGGTTTCGGAGCAGGGGGCGGTGTACATGCCTTTCGGCTGGCGGAGGCTGTGGGTCGCGGGGCCGATGCCGAGCAGGCTCCTTTGCCATGCAACCGTGAGGACGTCCGCCGAACGGAACGGAGCGGACGCCGCGTCTTCCGAGCCGCCCGAAGTCGTGACGGGAGACGTTCGGTTCTACTCCACCGAAGGGGCGCCTCTCGGCGGCCTGTGCGGCTTCACCGTCAAGCGAGCCACCCGCGGCGCCCTCCTCTCGGCCAGGACCGGGCTGAAGGACCTGCTGTACGAGGTCGCCTGGCGGGAGCGGCCCCTGGACGATAGCGGGACCTCGGCGGACTTCCTGGCCAGCCCGGCAACGATCGCCGGCCAGTCGCGCACCCTCGCCGAGCACCTGGCGGACCGCGACGTCGCAACGGCGGACCGAACCTCCCTGCTCCGGGACCTTGAGCGGTTGTCACAGGCCTACGTACTCTGGGCATTCGAGGACATGGGGTGGCGGCGCCGGGCGGAGGCTGAGGTCTCGCCCGAGGATCTTCGCCGTGAACTGAACGTCGTCGACGAACACCGGCGCCTGTTCCGACGGCTCCTGGTCATCCTCTCCGAGGCGGACATCCTGCGTCGTTCCGGCGGGGGTTACACCCTAACGGCCGGAGCGGGCGACCCACTGCCGGACGAAGCCCTGGCGGACCCCGAACGTCTCGCCGAGCTGGTCCGGGACAGGCACCCCCACGGCGCCCACGAACTCGGCCTGCTCCGCCGATGCGGCCCGGCTCTCGCGGAGGTGCTCCAGGGCGGCAGGGACCCGATGACGCTGCTGTTCAGCGACGAAGGAGCCGGTGCGGCGGGCGTATACCTCCAGGCGCCGGCCAACCGCGCCGCGAACCGGATGCTCGGAGACGCGGTGGAGGCGGCGATCTCCGGCCTGCCGGAGAATCGGCGGCTGCGGGTACTGGAAGTCGGAGCGGGGACCGGATCCGCAACCGAGGCGGTTCTCCCGCGGCTCCCTTCCGACCGGGTCGACTACACCTTCACCGACATCTCGGCGGGCTTCTTCTCGCAGGCCGAAGGGCGCCTGGCCGCGACCGGCGCCCCGATCGAGTACAGGCGCCTGGACATCGAGGCGGACCCGGCGGCCCAGGGCTTCGGTGCCCACGCCTTTGACCTGGTCATCGCCGCGAACGCGCTGCACGCAACCCGGGACCTGGGCGAAACGCTGTCCCACTGCCGCGATCTTCTCGCCCCGTCGGGCCAGTTGGTTGCCCTCGAAGGTCTGCGGCACCGGACTTGGGGGGATCTGACGTTCGGGCTCCTGGACGGATGGTGGCGCTTTGCCGACGCCTACCGGACCGAGCATGCCTTCGCCAGGCCGGCCCAGTGGCGGCGGGCCCTGGGCGACGCCGGCTTCTCGGACCTGGAGTTCCTCGGAACTCGCGATCCGGACACCGACGAACACCTCGGTTCGAGCGTCATCCTCGCCCGGGGCCCGGCCGAGGTCGGCCCGGCGCCCGGCGCCTGGGTCGTCGCGGCGGACCGAGGCGGCACGGCGGAGCGGCTCGCCGCCGAGCTGGCCTCGGGCAACCAGACGGTCCTTCTGGTCCGGGGCGAGGGCGATCCCGGCGGGCCCTCGCCGGGAGCCGCCGGTGTCGCGACCGCCTCCCTCGACTCCGCGGACCGCGAAGCCTGGCGATCCCTGCTGGAAGGCTTGCCCGAGGAACCGCCTCTCCGAGGCGTCGTGCACCTCATGGCCCTGGATGGACGCGGCGCCTCGGCGACCACGGACGAGATGGCGGAGGACGTAACCCATGCCGCGTCCACGGCGCTGGCTCTCGCGCAGGGCGCCATGGACGCCGGCATCGTCCCGACGGAGGGTGTCTGGTTCGTGACGCGCGGCGCACAGGTCCTCGAGCAGGACCTCCTGGGAAGAACGTCGGGCGAACTTGGCGGCGCCACTCTCTGGGGGTTCGCAAAGGCGATGTCCTGGGAAGCACCCCACCTTCAGCCGAGACTGATCGACCTGGACCCCTCCCGGGGAACGGCGGCGGCGCCGGAACTCGCCCGGGAGCTCCTGTTCGCCGACTCCGAAACCCTCGTCGCGCACCGGGGAGGGGTCCGTCGGGCCGCGCGCCTGATTCGGCCCGGCGCCGACGACCCGCGCCTCGCCCTGCCGGAGGGCCTCGAGTGGGTCGTCGGCCCCGAGGATCCGGAGGCCGGCCTGACGACGCTCCGGGCGAAGCCGCGGTCCCGGCCCGAACTCGCAGGCGGCGAGGTCCGGGTCGCCGTCGAGGCGATGGGCCTCAACTTCGTCGACGCGCTGATGAGCATCGGCGCGGTTTCCAGCGGAGAAGAGATCGGCCGCGAACTGGTCGGCCGCGTGCTGGAGACGGCCGAGGATGTCGAGGGCCTCGCGGCCGGCGACCTGGTGGCCGGGATGGGATTCGGTTCGTTCACTCCGGAGACGGTCACCAAGGCCGCGCTGGTGGCGCCCGCTCCCGCCGGTCTCTCCGCGGCGGCTCTCGCGACCGTGCCCATCTGTTTCGTCACCGCCGACCTCGCGTTCCGCGAGGCGGGCCTCGAGGCCGGCGAACGCGTGCTGATCCACGCGGGCGCCGGCGGCGTCGGCCTGGCCGCGATTCAACTGGCTCGGGCCGCGGGAGCCGAGGTCTTCGCGACCGCGAGCGCCGCCAAGCAGTCCTTCCTCCGCTCCCTCGGCGTGGCCCGCGTGTTCGACAGCCGGAAGACCCGCTTCGGAGACGAGATCCTGCAGGCGACGAACGGCGAGGGCGTTCATGTCGTGCTGAACAGCCTCACGAGCGAGGGGTTCATCGAGGCGAGCCTGTCCTGTCTGGGCCCCGGCGGCCGCTTCGTCGAGATCGGGAAGCGGGGCATCTGGAGCGAACGCGAGATGTCGGCGTCCCGCCCCGATGTCGCGTACTCCATCCTCGACGTGGATGAGCTGAAGCGAACCGACCCTGCCCGCGCCGGCGCTTCTCTCCGCCGTGTCATGGATCGCCTCGCGGCCGGCGAGCTGTCGCCTCTGCCGCACACGGTCTGGCCGCTGTGCGAGATCGAGTCGGCGATGGACGCCATGCGGGGCGCCCGCCACACGGGCAAGAACGTCCTCCGCATGCCGCCGCTCGCCCGTGGCGGTCTCCGGCCCGACCGCGCCTGGCTCGTCACCGGAGGCCTGGGCGGGATCGGCTGCGCGGTCGCCCGATGGCTGGCCGAGCAGGGAGCCGGCGCCCTCGTTCTCAACGGCCGCCGGGATCCCGACCCGGAGGCCGAAGCGCTCATCCGCGAACTGCGGCAGGCCGGAGTCGACGTGCGGGTCGAGATCGCCGACGTCACGGACTTCGCCGCCGTCGACGCCATGCTCGCCCGAATAGACCAAGCTCCGAGGCCGCTCGGAGGCGTCATCCACAGCGTGGGTGTCCTGTCCGACGGCGTGATCGAGAACCAGACCTGGGATCGCTTCGAGCAGGTGCTTTGGCCCAAGATTCTCGGCGCCTGGCATCTCCATCGGGCCACGAGGACCCGTGATCTCGACCTGTTCGTCCTGTTCTCCAGCGGGATCGGCGTGGTCGGAAATCCGGGACAGTCGAATCACTCCGCCGCCAACGCCTTCCTCGACCAACTCGCTGCACACCGGCGCGGTCTGGGCCTCCCCGGCCAGGCGATCGCCTGGGGGGCCTGGTCGAGCATCGGGGAAGCGGAGGAGCAGAGGGAGAGGATCAGCAGACGTTTCGACCACACCGCCGCGGACTGGATCACTCCGGAACAGGGCATCGAGGCATTCGACCGGCTCGTCAGACAGGACGCGACCAGGCCCATGGTCACCGCGACCGACTGGTCCGTCGTCGCCGAAGAGTCGGAGGCGCGGCGCCCGTTCTTCGACGAACTGCCGGTCGCGACGAAGGTCCGGGGCCGGCAGACCGGGGAGTCGGCCGCGTCCACCGGCCTGATGGCACAGTTGCGGGAGGCGCCGTCGGAAGAGAAACGGAATCTGCTGGAGGCGTTCATCCAGCAGGAGCTGCAGGCCGTGCTCCACCTCCCGTCGCCGCCCTCGGCGACGGTCGGCTTCTTCGACCTGGGCATGGACTCGCTGATGGCGGTGGAGTTGCGCAACAGGCTGAACCGGGCCTTCACCGGCGAGTACACGACGTCCAACACGATCGTGTTCGATCACCCGAGCACCGCGGACCTCGCCGGTCACCTGGCCGGCGAGATCGAGGCTCTCGCCGGCGCGGCCCGCGTTCCCGAGAAACCGGTCGCGCGACCCCGTCCGACGCCGGAAACGGAGCAGCAGGGCATCGCCATCGTCGGCATGGCCTGCCGCTTTCCCGGCGCCCCGGACGTGGCGACCTACTGGGAGCACCTCCTGGCGGGCGCCGATCTGGTCACGGAGGGGCGCACGGAGTGCGACTACTGGCTCGACCGCGTCGGCGATCCCGAAGCCGCCCCCCCGTCCTATCGCTGGGGTGGCTTCGTCCGAGGTCTCGAACTGTTCGACGCCAGGTTCTTCGGCATCAGGCCGATCGCGGCGGAAACCATGGACCCCCAGCAAAGGATGCTGCTCGAGACGAGCTGGCGGGCCCTGGAAGACGCCGGTATCGATCCCGAAAGCATCAGGGGAAGCCGCACGGGCGTGTTCGCAGGGATGAACGCCAGCGAGTACCGGGACCTGATGATCGCCAGCGGCTCGGAGGGCAGTCGCGTCGGCACGATGTCCAGCACCGCCGTCGGACGGGTCGCCTTCACGCTCGGTCTCATGGGCCCCGCCATGCCATTCGTGCTGAACTGCGCCGCGTCGCTCGCCGCGGTCCACGCCGCGCTGACGGCGCTGGAGCGCGGCGAGGTGGACATGGCGCTGGCCGGCGGCGTCAACGCGGTCTTCTCTCCGGCCTACAGCGAGGCGCTGATCGAGCACGGCCTGCTGACGCCGAGCGGGCGCTGCGCAACATTCGACGCTTCGGCGCAGGGCTACGTTCGCGGCGAGGGATGCGGCGTCGTCCTCCTCAAGAGGCTGAGCGACGCGGAGGCCGCCGGCGATCGGATCTGGGCCGTGATCAGGGGCTCGGCCGTGAACCACAACGGCATCGCCGCCGGACTGACGATGCCGAGCGGCCCCGCCCAGGAACAGGTCATCGAGGAGGCCCTGTCTCGCGCCGGCGTCGCGCCCTCCGACGTCGACTACCTCGAGGTCCATGGCGCCGGATCCCCGATCGGCGATTCCATCGAGGTTCAGTCCGCCGCCGCGATCTACGGTCGGGAGCGGGAACCCGACCGGCCCCTGCTGATCGGGACGGCGAAGACAAACATGGGTCACCTGGAAACGGCCGCGGGCATCGCGGGACTGATCAAGGTCGTTCTCGCCATGCGCCATCGGGTCATCCCGAAGCACCTGCACTTCGAGACGCCAAACCCCGGGGTGGACTGGGACCGGCTGCCCGTGCAGGTCACGTCCGAACGAACCCGTTGGCCGCTGGCCAACGGCCGCCCGGCCCGCGCCGGAGTCAGCGCCTTCGGGTTCTCCGGTACGAACGCGCACATCGTCGTGGAGGGCTACGACGCGCCGGGCGACGACTCCGCGCCAGGTGAAGAACTCGGACCTTGGGGAGCACCGACACCCGTTGCCGTCTCCGTTCCGTCGCCCGCCACCGATGCGCGAGCGGACGGCGAAGCGCGCGACTTGCGCCAGACCCGAATTCTGCCGCTGTCCGCAAAGTCCGAAACCGCCCTGCAGTCGCTTGCCGGCAGCTTCCTCGGCTGGGTCGATGGACGTGGCGGCCCCCTCGAGTCCGACGACGGCGCGGCCGGTCCGCTCCTGTCCGATCTGGCATGGACCGCCGGCACCGGCCGGAGTCACTTCCGGCACCGCGCCGCGGTCGTGTTCCGGGACGCGGAATCGCTGGCCGCCGGCCTCCGGGCGCTCTGCGAAGCGAACGGCGGACCGGCGCCGCGAGAAGCCACGAACGTCGCCTTCGTCTATGCCGGCCAGGACAGCCGCTGGGCCGGCATGGGCGCCGCGCTCTACCGGACCGAACCGGTGGTTCGGGCGGTTCTCGACCGGTGCGACGAAGTGCTCCGGACGCAACGCGGCGAATCGCTCCTGGAGATCATGTTCGGGCGGACGGATGCTTCGGGCGATCTCGACGACCCGGCTTGGGCCTGTCCGGCCGTCTACGCGCTCGAGTGCTCTCTGACCGCCCTCTGGTCGAGCATCGGGATCCGGCCGAGCGTCGTCGCCGGGTTCGACGCCGGAGAGTTCGCGGCCGCCCAGACCGCCCGAATCTTCAGCCTGGAAGACGGTCTCCGCCTGGCGGCGGCCGCGGGCGAGGCGACGGCGGAGGAGGAACCCGCGGAAGGTTCGGAGCGGTTCGCCGGAGACTTGGCCCTCGAACTCCCTTCCCTCACCGTTATCCGCGGCGCCGACGGTCGGCCGCTGGTGGCGAACGAGGCGCTTGACGCCTCATTCTGGCTCCAGCGCGCCTTCCGGTTCCAGGACGATCAGGAGCCCGCCACGCCGGGCGCTTGTTCCGCGACTCTGGCGGAACGGGCCGTCGACGTCGTGCTGGAGATCGGCCCGCGGCAGTCCCTGGCGCCGGCGGTCGCCGAGGCCTGGCTGGCCAGCGACGCCGAAGGCGCCGGGGAGGAAGGAGCCGACCGTCTCCCACTCGCGCTGGCAAGCCTGCGGTCGCCGTCCGGCGACGCCTCGGCGAGCCTCCCCGGCGGCGGCTTCCTAGAGGCAGTGGCCGCCGCCTACGAAGCCGGACTGCCGGTCTCCTTCGCGGGCCTCTTCGCCGGCGAAGAGCGGCGCCGGATCTCCCTTCCCGGCTATCCCTTCGAGCCCAGACGCCACTGGGTGGACCCTCCCGGAAGCCCGGTCTGAAGCAGGAAATCGCGGAGCATCGCCACGCATTCCGCCGGCTTTTCCAGTTGCAGGAGGTGGGTCGTGTCCACGATGAAGTCGTAGTCCACGTTCCGGATGTGCTTCAGGTCGAAGCTCGGCAGGTACGCATACGGAAGGGTCGGATCGGCCCCTATCACTTTCGTCGGGCAGGAAAGCAGGCTCAGGTCCAGCAGCGGAGCGAAGCTCCTCACGTACCCCGAGAGCTGCGCTTCGAACTCCCGCGGACAACGGAGTTCGCGGCCCTCGCCGTCCGCCGCCCTCCTGAGGGTCGTCGCGGCCACGAGCTCCCTCACGCCCGGCAACACCCGGGCGAACACCGGGGAGAACCGGAGAAGGTCGGAGAACTCCTCTTCGGACCGAAAGTAGGCCGCCCGACGCCGCGTCAGCGCCGTCGCGCGGTCGGCGGCGGCGTCGAACTCGGTTTCGCTTGCCGCGGGCTTGCAGAAGGGCGGATCGAACAGAACCAGGCCCGAGTACGGATCGGCGAAGGAGAGGATGGCGATGATCGTCGAAAGCGAGTGGAAGACGCCGACGGTCGGTTTCTCGCCGTAACGCTCGGCGATGGCCCCGGCGAGGACGTCATGATCGTGGATCATCGCCGGCAAGTTGTGGTTCGTCTGCTCACCGACGGCGTTCCAGCCGTGGTTTCTGACGTCGTAGACGATCAGATCGAACTCGTCCGCCAGGAGGGACCAGAACGGGTAGTACGCGTCGATGGCGAGGCCGTTGCCATGAGTCAGCACCAGGCGAACAGGCGAATCCGGCCGGCCATGCCGCCTCACCGCCGTGACCGTCTCCTCGTCGAGCCGCACCTCGTGCACGGAAAGGGGCTCGGGTACCTCCCAGACAGTCAACGGCTTGACGCTATCCCTCCCGCCCGTGCGACCGCGGCTCGGCGCCGTCCCCGGCGTCCGACGCGGGCAGGTCCTCGACGGCGAGCGCCGCGGCGTAACGCCGGTTGCCGAAGTTCTCCAGCCGCCATCGAACGGAAGGCGCCACGGGAAGGCGTACGAGACAACTGGTCGCGCCTCGACTCATCGCCGGCGGAATCTCGAAGCTCGTCGTGTCGATCCTCAGGCCGACGCCGGCCGCCTTGACCAGCGCTTCCTTCATGGTCCAGAGGTCGTAGAACAGGTCTGCCTTGCTGCTTCCTTCGGCGGATGCGAGCCCCGCCCGTTCTCCGGGCGCGAAGAGGAGACGGATGTCGGCGTCCATGTCGCGTCGCGCCGCCCTGTCTTCGACATCCACGCCTATGCGCCCGCGCGGCGCGGTCGCGATCAGGCCATGGCGCCCGCTGTGGCTGACGCTGAAGGAAACCGGCGCCCGCGACCCTCCGAGCAGTGCGAACGGCTTGCCATGATCGGAGGTTCCAAAGGAGAGCTCTTCGTTGGCGCGGTCGAGTTCCCGGCAGAGCAGGGCCCGAAGCGCCGCGCGGCAGAGAGTGAACTCCCGCCGCGGCCCAGACCGCTCGAACCGCCGCCGCCGAGCCAGCTCCGGTCCGTCAAGCCACTTCAGGGCATCTCGCTCCCGGACCGAACCGGAACCCAGGTCGACGTACGCGACAGTGACCCGACCGGAGCTGTGAACCGCACGACTCAACACCGGGACGAACCCGGCACGGCGCCCGCACAGCCCACCCGAGGATCGAAGCAGGCCCCGCCGCCGGCAGCGTTCAAGCCGTGCTGGAATCGAGAAACGCGGCGAAGTCCCGCAAGTTCTTCCAGTTGGCGACCTCTTCGGGGGGAACCTCGACGCCGAACGCCTCCCCGACCTTCTTCACGAAGGCCACTGCGTCAAGCGACGAGATGTCGGCGGAAAGCAGCCCGGCATCCAGATCCAGGTCTCTTCCGGTGTCGAGGTGTTGGCGAGCAAGCTCTTGGATGCGGGTCTCGGTTACGCTCACTGGGAGTCTCCTTGGCGGCTAGGGTTGTGGTCCAAAGGCGATTGATCGTACTACGGCTTCAGGGTCACGGGCAGCCCTGTCTGAGCGGTGGCATTGCCCGCGTTCTGGAGGCGGCCGAGCATCTTGTGGCAGGGGAGCATTTGCTCCGAGTGCGCGACCCGCACCGGTGGGAGCGAGGCCGGTAGCAGAGTGGCGTCGTGGACGTCGTAGCCGCGGCGCCATCGGACGATCCGGTCTCCCTGCGGCGCTCCACTCTCTTTCGCGGAGCGGCCGAGGCGGTTCTGCCGGAGCTTCCCGACTCCTGGTTCCGGACGTGCGTCACGTCACCTCCCTACTGGGGACTTCGCGACTACGCCGAAGAGAATCAGATCGGCGCCGAGCCGGACCCGGCCCTGTACATCCATCGCCTGACCGCGATCTTCGACGAGGTGCGGAGGGTCCTTCGGGACGACGGTACGCTCTGGCGCAACCCTCAAGCGCGCCGCGAGGTGATCGGCCAGATCCTCGACTACGCGGCGGCACTTGCATCATGGAGTTACGAGGACCTGCAGCGCCAAGTCTCCCTGGCCCTTGGCGGGGAAGGCTCGAACGTCCTCTACGAGTTGATCTCCCGGCGGCATCCCGACGTCGTCGAAGCCGAGTTCGTCGACAACGTCACGCGGCATCTGAGACGCGGCGAGTTTCTGCTCCTGATCATCGGCGACGACATCCGGGAACGGGCTGAGAAGATCGTCGACTTCGTCCCAGAGGCACAGCGGCCTCCACTTCAATCTCGCCCTCGTGGAGGCTGCGCTCTACCGGGATGGCGTCAATCGTCTCATCGTGCAGCCGCGGGTTCTGGCAGGCGGTGTTCGACGGAGACTTCGCCTTCGCTGATCCGGACTCCGAGCTTGAGAAAGTGGGCTTCCCGAAGGGGATTATATCTGTAGGTTGACGCGGCGCAAACTCACGCCTCCGCCTTCTTCGTCTTGATCGGCTGCGCGCGGTCCTTCATGAGCAGGAAACGAGCGACCTGCTTCGGCGTGGCACCGCCGTAGTTCGCCTTCCGGCCCGGCTTGCGTGGCTTCTTTGCCTTCATCGGCTCCCCTCCCAGATAGCGCCGTAGTCAACCTTCATCTCGGCGAGGAACCGCGCCTGAGACTTCGTGCCCTTGCGCGAGTTGCAGGCGTTGCAGAGCAGTTGCAGGTTGTCGAGGTGGTCCGTGCCTCCGTGTGCCCTCGGTTCCACGTGGTCAACTGTCAAATTGCGAAACGGGAAGACGATGCGGCAACCGGCGCAGCGGCCTTCCTGTCGCCCGAACAGAGTGTGCTTGTGCGTTCGATAGTGGGGAACGCGCCCCTGGTCGGTGCGCTTCGGCAGGTCGGCACGGTGATGGATCTCGTGGAACAGTCCCTTCTCCCGCTTGAGTCGAGATTCGACCAGAGTAGCGGCCATCGGCGACAGGTCGATGCCGACCCACTGACGATTCAGGGAATCCGCTGACACGAGCGCCGTGGCGCATCCGCAGAACGGGTCGAACACGACATCGCCCTCGTTACTGCTCGCCTTGATGAACAGGTCCAGCAACTCCAGCCGCTTCTGAGTCGGGTAACCGACGTACTCCTTGCCCTTGTTGTAGTTCGTGAAGCCGGTCGGGTTCAGGATGAGGTTCTGAGGCGGCCTGCCGCTGTCGGCCTCGGCGTAGCGCTTCAACGCTGGCCACTTCCGCCGACCGGAAGGCAGGATCACCATATCGGCGGCAAGAAGCGCATTCAGCCGTGCATGAACGCCGCCGATGGACCTGTAGCCAGGAATCAGCTTGCGCTCTATCCATGCCGCGTATCTGCCAGTCAGCGGAGCGGACCAGCAACGTCCGTTCTTCCCAGGATCGAAGCCTTGCCACTCCTTGCCGGATTCACCTTCGGATACGACCTTGGGGCCGGTCAGGTCCGCTCCTCTGAATCGCCCTCGGCTGTCCTGTGCCGGATAGTCCCTCTTGAGTTCGTCGGCGGTCTTCGGCGTGGCGGCGTCCATGCCGTTCCAGGTCCGGTTTTCGTCCGCATAGAACAGGATGGTGTCCGTGATGTTGCCGTAGCGCTTCGGGTCGTTGTGAGACGTGGCGCGCCGCCACGTGAGTTCGTTCTGAAACTCCTGCGAGCTTGAACGGAAGATCGCGTCCATCGTCATCTTGAGGTAGTGGCTGGCGGTCGGGTCACAGTGAAGGTAGAGGCTGCCGGTCGTCTTGAGAATCCGGCGCATCTCCAACAGCCGAACCGCCATCATGATGAGGTAGGACTTCATCCCCGCGCCGTGCGCTTCGCCAGCGGCCCCGATGATCGAAGACAACGCGGGTTCCTGGTCGGCTATCTCGCCGTGCCACGCGAGATCTACGTCGTCCAGTGTCCATGTGTCCTTGAACGCCGCGCCGGCGGCCTGGGAGCCGATGGGCGCGCTGTAGGTGCGGTTGGAATTGAACGGCGGATCGAGGTAGATCAGGTCCACGGAGCCGGAGTTCATGCCCCGCATGACGTGGAGGTTGTCGCCGGTCCAGAGCGTGCGGTTCTTCCAGTTCGGCTCCGCCGGCAGAATTCCGCCGCGTCCCGCGTCCCGCGTCCCGCGTCCCGCGTCCCGCGTCCCGCGTCCCGCGTCCCGCGTCATGCGGCAGTCTCGCGCGCGCCCGAGTCCAAGCCGTTCGGAGCGATCAGGTCGCGGTATCGGAGCCGCTTGCCCGCCAGTCCTTCCGTGACGGCGATCATTTGCGCCAGCGTGTCGGCATCCCGGAAGTTGTGCCGGCCAGCGAACTGGTTGACGTAGCGCTGTAGATGCTTCGGGCTGAGCTTGTGGTACACGCCCTTGTGCGCACGCTTGAGCATCGACCAGAAGCTCTCGATGCTGTTCGTGTGGACCTTGCCCGCGACGTACTCGCCGACGCTGTGCTTGACCGTGCCGCGCTCGTAGTCCTCGCTCAGACCGCTGTAAGCGCCCGTGTCGTCGCTGTACACCGTGGCGCCGGGTTCGACGTGCTCCCGGACGAACGCCTGCAACGTCTCGCCGTCGGTGGAGCGGACCACCTTCGCGGCGACCTTGCCGGTCTTCCGGTCCTTGACGCCCACCACGGCCGTCTTGCCGACCGTCCCGCGACCTTCCAGCGTCTTCCGCTTCTTCGCGTGCATGTTCTTCCGCTTGCCGCCGAAGTACGCCTCGTCCGCTTCCGCCGGGCCGTCGAACCTCACCGCAGGGCCAGCGTCGCTGAACTCGCGGATGCGCTGCAACATGAACCACGCCGTCTTCTGAGTCACGCCCAGGTCCCGATGTATCTTCATGCTGCTGACGCCCTTGAGGCTCGTCGTGTCGAGGTAGATGGCGTAGAGCCACTTGAGCAGCGGCAGCTTCGACCGCGCCATGACGGTGCCGGTCTTGACGCTGAAGTAGCGCTTGCAGTCCCGGCACCTGTACGGCATCTTCGCGTGGGTGCATTCGTGGTTGTTGTCGGTGCCGCAGTGCGGGCAGTAACGCTCGCCACCGGGCCACACGATGGCCTCGAACCACTGCCGCGCCGCTTCCTCGTCCGGGAACATCCGCTGCAAGTCGAACAGCGTGACGCCCTTCCGGTGAGCCTTGCCGGGTGCCTTGAACTCAGTCTTGCTCATCGCCGTCTCCCTCAACCGTTGTACATAGAACGGTATCGGAGAAACGGCGCTCTGTCAACCTACAGATATAATCCCCTTCCCGAAAAGGGTAAAGGTCCGCGGCACTGCCTGGAGCGATGAGGCTTTGCGGTTTGTGTCTTCTCTTTCCGGATACGGATCAGCCATCGGTTGCTACTTGCAAGCCCGAAAGGGCTGTACGCGGGAGGAACGGATCCTCGATGAGATGCGGGTTGCGGTCGAGGATCTGAAGCGGGAGATGCGGCCGCCCGCGTCGGAGCGGGATCGTCCTTGGGACGACCTGGAGGAGTGGCGTACTGCGCGTGGCGGTGCCTGCCTCGGCTTCCGAAGGGAGTGCACCCCGTCCCTGAAGGTCGCCGGCCTGCGGCCGGCGGGGGCGCCGGCGCACCCGGTCTGAAGCCTCAGTCGAGCGCGCCGGCCTGGCGCGCCCGGTCGAGCAGACGCTCCGCCCGGTGCAGGTGCGGGGCGTCGACCATCTGGCCCTCGTAGCGGAAGGCCATCCGGCCCGCGGCCTGGTTCTCGGCGAACGCGGCAACCAGGCCGGCGGCGGAAGCGACCTCCGCCTCGCTCGGCGTGAAGACCTCGTTGACGATCGGGATCTGGTTCGGGTGGATCGTCATCTTGCCCTCGAAGCCCATCCAGGCCGCCCGCTGGCAGTCGAGGCGCAGGCCGTCCAGGTCGCCGATGTCGGTGAAGACGCTGTCGATCGGTTGGGCGCCGCCGGCGCGGGCCGCGAGCAGGGTCATCGACCGGCAGTAGCGGAACACGTCCAGGTACTCGCCGCGCTCGTCGCGGCGCCGGCTCGCGCCGATCGAGACGGACAGGTCCTCGGCGCCCCAGGTGAGCGCCGAGACCCGAGTCGTCGCGGTCAGATGGGCGAGATTGAGCGCCCCGCCGGCGGTCTCCGTCGCGATCAGGATGAGGACGATGCCGCCCAGGTCGTGACCATGGGCTAGCTCCAGTTGCGCCACGAGGCGGTCCATCCGCAGCACGTCGTCGACGCCGCTGACCTTGGGCACGACGTAGGCGTCGGGCGGGTGCTCCATCGTGGCCTCGACGTCGTTGCGGCCCCAAGGGCTCATCAGGTCGTTGATTCGCACCGCGCGCTCCTTGCGGCCGAAGTCCGTCGCCTTCAGCCAGTCGGCGACTTCGCCGCGAACCTCCTCCTTGCGGTCCGGCGTCACCGCGTCCTCGAGATCGAGGATCAACGTGTCCGCATCGAGACCCAGGGATTTGGCCAGCATTCGCTCGTTGCCGCCGGGGACGAAGTGGACGGCGCGCCGGAGACGGGTGCTGCTCACGACCTGACGCCGCCGCCTGGCGCGGCAGAATCTCCGGAGGCCGGCGCTTCGCGCCGGATGCCGGCGGGGGCGCCGGCGCACCCGGTTTCTGCCGCGCAAGCTCCCAGTTCCAGCTCGACCCGCCGCAGGCCCTCCGCGAACGCTTCCGGTTCGACGCCCAGACCGAAGCGCAGGTAGCCCGGCATCCCGGCCCAGAGGCCCGCGACCAGCAGCACGCTGCGGTTGCGCCGGAGCCGTTCGGCGAAGGCGGCGCAGTCCGCCGGGCGGCCGTCCTCCAGCAGCGGCACGAAGCCGTAGGCGCCCGCCCGCGGCTCGCGATAGACGATCGCGCCGTTCTGCCGGCCCGTCCAGTCGCGGAAGGTCGCGCGGTTGGTGCGCATCATCCGCCGCGCGCGTTCGAACAGCCGCTCCTGGTTCGACGGTTCGGTAGCGAAGCGGGCGATCGGGTCGGAGAGCGCGGCGGGGGCGATCGTCGTGAAGTCCCGCCGCGACCAGCAGCGCTCGATGAAGTCGGGCGGACCGACCATCCAGCCCAGGCGAGCGCCGGGCAGACCGTATGACTTGGACAGACTCGACACCGCGACGACGCGCTCACCCCTCCCCCACATGCCGGGCGCCTCCTCTCCGGGCAGGAGATCGTGCACGGCGCCCCGGTAAACCTCGTCCGACAGCACCCAGGCCCCGACCCGTTCCGCCGCGGCCGCGATCCGGTCCAGTTCGGACGGCGTGAACACGTGGCCCGTCGGGTTGTTCGGATGGCTCAGGTAGATGAGCTTCGTCCGCTCGGAGACCGCGGCCTCGAACGCCTCCCAGTCGAGCGACCAGGTCGACTCGTCGGCGCCGGGAAGAAGCGGTATGTCGTGCACGACCGCGCCCAGGCCGCGCGCCGCCAGGCCTACCTGGAGATAGTTCGGCACGATCGCCACGACCTCGTCTCCCGGCCGGACCAGGACCTGCACGGCGACATAGTTCGCCTCGGACGACCCGGTGGTCGCCAGGAGGTGCTCGATCGTTGCCCCTTCGTAGTGGCCGGCGAGCTGCGCGCGCAGTTCCGGCGTGCCGTTCGACTGGATGTACTCGAGCGGCACGGAGTGCAGGCCGTCCAGATCGAACCCCAGCGCCGCCAGGCCGTTCAGTGTCAGCGGTTCGACGCCGCTCTCGCTCAGGTTGAAGTCGACGCGGTGTTCCCAGAGGGACTGTTGCCGCTCCAGATCGAAGGTCTCCATCTCCATTTCGGTGCGCTCTCCTCTTTCCTCGCCGCGGGGCTGAGCAGTATGCCACCGCCTCCGACAGGATAGGAGTCGTGCCGCGACTGCTTCTGCGCCTCCTGGCCGACGCCGGCGCTCCCCATGGAGCGGCTGGCGGACCAGCCGTTTGGTGGCGGCGTGAATTGCTCTACGATCTATCTCCTGTGCTGGAGCGCGACGCCTTCGTTCAGACTCCGAGTGAGGCAGGTCTCAGGTGAGTTCGGACAGGAGACTCACCGCCGTCATTCCCGCCTTCACTCTCGCGCTGATCGCGGCCGCGAACATCGTCGTCGGCACGGTTGCCCTCGGCAGTTTCGTCTACGCCGGTGATCTGGCCCCCTACTCGGCCCACGGCATCCGCCTCATCCTGCTGGGGTGCTGTCTCATCGCCCTGATTACCGCTCTCGCGAGCGGGCTCCGGGGCGCGGTCGCGACCCCGCCGGCCCCGCTGATGATCGTGATGGCCGGGATAGGCGCCGGCCTGGCCCTTCAGGGCGACCGCCTCTTCGTCACGATGGCGGCAGTCACGGCGCTCGGCGCCCTGGCAACAGGCCTCTGCGCGGCACTGGTCGGCTGGTTCCGCCTGACCCACCTCGTCCGCTTCGTTCCCTATCCGCTGGCCTGCGGATTCGTTTCCGGCACCGGCGCCGTTGCGATCCTGGTGGCGCTGTCCCAACTGGGAGTGCGGCTGGAGCCGGAAGCGCTCGGATCCCTGTTCGAACCCGTGGCTCTCTCCAGGTGGGGCCTGGGCGTTGCCTACGGCCTTGGCCTGCTGGCGGCGACGAGGCGCTGGAAGAGCCCTCTGATCCTCCCGGCGAGTTTCGCCGCCGCGGTCGCTCTGTTCCACGTCTTGCTGACGTGGTTCGACGTGTCCACCGAGGAGGCTCGGAGCGCGGGCCTGCTGTTCGCGGGCATGACCGAGGCGCCGGAGGGCGCCCTGCTGCCGCTTCTCGATCCGGACCGGCTGCATCTCGTCGACTGGGTGGCGGTGGCCGGACAGGCGCCCAACATCCTGGCCTTGATCCTGGTCGGCCTTCTCTGTCTCGTGATCTACCTCAGCGGTCTCGAACTCGCCGGCAACGTGGAGCTGGACTGGAACCGGGAGTTCCGCGCCATGGGTCTCGCTTCGATGGCCTCCGGACTCTGCAGCGGCCCCCCCGGCAGCATCGTCGTTCCCATCACCCTGCGCAACCTCCGGCTCGGCGCCGACACCCGGCTGGCTGGCGTCTTCACCGCCCTCCTCGTCGGCGCGGCACTGCTGTTCGGCGACGCCGTCTTCTCGCTTGTTCCGCTGCCGCTGATCGGCGGCGTCCTCCTGTTCACCGGCGCCATCATGCTGGACGAGTGGCTGATCAAGGTGCGCCGCAGGTTGCCCTGGCCCGAGTTCGCGATCGTCGTGCTGATCTTCCTGACGGTCACCTTCTTCGGCTTCCTGGCGGGCGTTGGCGTCGGGATGTCGGTGCTGGTCCTCCTGCTGATCCTCCGGCTCGCGGCCACGGATCCCGTGAAGTCCCAATTCACCGCGCACGAACGCCACAGCCGCAGGATGCGTCCCGTCCCCGATCGGGGCATCCTGCGCCTGCAGGGGCACCACCTCCGCGCCTACGAGCTCCGCGGCTACATCTTCTTCGGCAGCGCCCACCTGCTGGTGGAGCGCCTCCGACGCTCCCTGAGCGCGGACCCCCGGCCCGTCTGCATCCTGCTGGACTTCCAGGCCGTTTCCGGATGCGACATCTCCGCCGTCACCGCGTTCGGCAGGTTCATTAACGTCTGTGACAGTTCAGGTGTCGCGGTCGCCCTGACCGGTATGCCGGAGCGCCTCGCCTCCGAACTCGAACGGAACCTCCCGCCCGACGTCCACGGCCGCCTTCTGATGGCCCGCGACGCCGACCAGGCTCTGGAGATCGGCGAGGACCGGGTCCTCGAAGCCCACGACTCCACGGCTGGCGCCGACGGGGCCGGCAGCGACGCTTCGCTCCTCGAGATCGTCGCCGATCACCTTGAAGCCCACCTGGACCGCCAGATCGTCTTCGAGCGTCTCGTGGAGGAACTCGACGCCTGGCTGAAACCCCGCGACTACGAGCCCGGCGACACGATCGCCGCCGTCGGAGAAGCGCTGGCCGGCCTTCAGTTGGTGACCTCCGGCCACGTCTCGGTCCTGGACCCCTCCGGCACCCGTCTGGCCCAGCGCAGCCCGGGCGACGCGATCGACCCGCGGGCGCTTGTCGGCAGGCAGACCGCGCAGTGCGAGATCAGGGCGGGCGACGCCTGCCGCATCGTGACGCTGGGCGCCGCCGACGCGAAGTGGCTGGAGGAGAACCGAACTGCGCTGATGGTGAAGCTGTATCGCTACCTCGCCACGGAAGAACGTTCCTCACCGGTCCCGGGAGGGGAGCGATGACCGGCGACCGCTACGTCGTCGCGAACGCGACCCTCCAGGGGCCGCGCACGTCGCTACGGCAACGCGTGGGCCGACGGCATGACGCCGACGGCGTGGCTGCCGAAGCCGAAGTCCGTCGGCTCGTACTCGCCGACGACCCGGGCGTCGCTCCGCTCCGGGATCCGGTCCTCCATGCCGAGGCCCCAGTACACCGCGTTCACGAGCAGGCGGCGCAGCCCCTCGCTCTCGAAGTCCGTGGAGGAACCCATCGTCGTCGTGAACACTCGCGCCGCCTCGCCGCCTGCGCCGGTGTAGGACCGGGTCCAGGCGATCGGCACCATCGGGTCGTTCTTCGGTCCGGAGGCGGGAGGATCGTCGGGCGTCATGCCGGCGATGACGGCGCCGAGCAGCAGGACGTTCGCGTCGTCTCCCAGGTTCCTGAGCCCGTAGACATCGGTCGGCCCCCAGACGTCGTCGACGCCGCGCAGGATCGGATGGTCCGCCGCGGCCGGCGCGACCACGCCGCGGGTGCTCTCTTGCCCGTGGCGGCCGTGATGGTTGATCCAGGTGTCGCCGAGCACCTGCTGGCCGAAGCCGCCGGGCCAGGACTCGCTGCGAAAGCTCCAGTGCGCGTAAGGGCTCTCCGGGTTGCGCTGGTAGGAGAAGGCGTGGGTCGCGGTGCGCAGCCCCACGATCGGCCTGCCGGATTCGACGTAGTCGACGATGTGCTTCATCTGCTCGTCGGGGAGCTCCCGGAACCGCGTCGCGATGACCATCAGGTCGGCGTCCGCGAGCGCTTCGAGGCCCGGGATGTTCGTCTGCTCCTCCGGATCGATCGCCCCGGTCTCCGCGTCGATCGAGAACAGCACGACGCACTCGAAACCGTGCCGCACGGAGAGCAGCTTGCCCAGCATCGGCATCGCCTCCTCGGAGCGGTACTCCTCGTCGCCGGCGATCAGGACGACCTTGCGGCCGGCGCCGGGACCCTCGCCGCCCGGGTAGGTGACCCATTGGGCCTCGCTGCTGAACGCCGGCGCGTGCAGGAAGGGCAAGAGCAGCGCGAACAGTGCCGAGCCGGCCGGAAGAAGACGATCCACTCTCATTTCTGGAACCTCCGGAATCAGCGTAACACCGCGCCGGGGCGAACTCCGATCGCCCCAGCCAGGTTGGCGCTGCCTGCCGCATCCCCTACACTCGACGGCCACTCTCAAACGACCGGCACGGCACGCTCCAGGAGACCCCGATGAAGAGACAACTCCCTCACCTTGCCCTCTTCCTCGGAGCGCTCCTGCTCGTGGCCGCCAACGCGGAGGCACAAGACTTGAAGACGGAATTCCTCGGCACGCAACAGGGCTTCTCCCACATCGCCAAGACGACCGCCAACGGAGTCACCACCATCCTCATCTCGGGCCAGGTCGGCATGGCCGACGGCGCGGACGCGCCCGCGGCCACTCTCGCCGAGCAGGCGGAGATCGCCTTCGGCAACGTCGTCAAGCGGGTTGAGCAGGCCGGCGCGAGCGCCGAGGACATCGTGAAGACGACCGTCTTCATCAAGGACATCGATCCGGAGAAGGTGCAGCAGGTAGGCCGGGCCCAGGCCAAGGTCCTGCAACTCGACCCGCCGCGAGCCGCGACCTGGGTTGGCGTGACCGGACTGGTGTTCCCGTCGTTGCTGATCGAGGTGGAAGCGACGGCGGTGGTGGCTGCGAAGTAGGGGGAGTATCGTGCCGGCCTCCGGCCGGCGCGTCTCGATGCCGCCTACGGCGGCAGCCGGCGGGGACGCCGGCGCACCCAGAGACACGTCGGTGCCCTGGCGACACTCTTCACTGCAGCCTACGCCGCCGCAGGCGGCTAGGTAAACGCCGCCGGCCAAAGGCCGGCGACCGCTTCAGCGCGCCGTCAGCACAAGGGAGACGGGATTCGCTAGCCGAGACGCGCTTCTTCGTGCGCGGAGCGCACGAAACGCGCGCCGAACGCCGAATCCCGTCTCCCGCTCCACGCCGCGCGGAGCGCAGGCGTGGAGCGGGAGACGGGATTCGAACCCGCGACCAACAGCTTGGAAGGCTGTGACTCTACCCCTGAGTTACTCCCGCACGCCCGCGACGAAGAAGTGGTGGAGGCGGATGGATTCGAACCATCGTAGGGCGTTGCCCGACAGATTTACAGTCTGTTGCCTTTGACCGCTCGGCCACACCTCCGGCAACTTCCTCCGTGGAGCCGGCACCCGGATTCGAACCGAGGACCTACTGCTTACAAGGCAGTTGCTCTACCAACTGAGCTATGCCGGCCCTCGCAACGAGGCACTAAAGGCGCCACGGCGACGCCGGAGTTTACGTCAGGCCCTCCGGGCTGACAAGGCGCTGGCGCACCGCCTCATACAGCAGAGCCGAGGCCGCCGTGGAGAGATTCAGGGATTCGACGTGGCCGCGCATCGGCAGGCCGAGAAGGCCGTCGCAGAGGCTCTTCGTGCGGCGGCGCAGACCGCGCGCTTCGCCGCCGATGCAAAGAACGATCGGTCCACTCAGGTCCACGGTCCACGGCGCTTGACCCGCGGCATCGGCGCCATAGACCCAGAAGCCGTCTCGCTTGAGGCGCTCGATCTCCTGGGCACTGTTCACGATTCGCTCCACGTCCAGCCAATCGACCGCTCCAGCGGCGGTTCCGGCGACCGCGGCCGAGAGTGGCGCCGCACCGCGGTCACGGATCAGGACCCTGCCCACTCCCGCGCCCTCGCAGACCCGCAGCAGCGCACCCAGATTCCGCGGATCCTGCACGTCCTCGACCAGGACGACGAGCCGCGGGTCGGCGGCGGCCACCGAGGAACCGCTCCGGCCCTTGGGCACCAGGAGCGCCGCGAAACCGCGCGCCGCTCCGGGTACGAGTCCCTCCGCTTCGAGCCGCGCTCGCAGTTCCGCGGCGGCCAGGCGTCGAACCGGCACCCGGTGGCGCGCGCAAAGGCTCTCGATCGAAAGGCGGCGCTCCCCAGCGGCCCTGGAGATGATCACTTCGGCCACTTCGTGCGGGTGGCTGCGGAGGATCTCGCGGACCGGCTGGAAGCCGAGGCGCCAGCTCACGCCGGCGGCCGCTGGCGGACGATCCGCTCGATCTCTCCGTCCGCTCATGCGGGCCGCCGCTCGATCAGCACAACGGCCTCCGCCGCCATGCCCTCACCACGACCGAGAGGTCCCAGCCCTTCATGGGTCGTGGCCTTGAAGTTCATGTGCCTTGGATCGAGGCCGAGCAGCCGCGCCACGTGGTCCTCGATGGCCTCACGGTGGGCGGCCATCCTGGGCCGCTCGGCGATCAGCGTCACGTCGCAGTTCCGGACCGCGCACCCCCGCTTCCGGACCAGCTCGACGATCCGCCGGAGCAGGTCGGAACTGTCGGCCCCCCGCCAGGCGTCGTCAGACGGCGGAAAGTGGACTCCCAGATCACCGAGCCCGGCAGCGCCCAGCAACGCGTCGCCGATCGCATGCAAGACGACGTCCGCATCGCTGTGACCATCCAGACCGGCCTCGTGAGGAATACGCTGGCCGCCGAGGACCAACGGCCGCCCGACAACCAGCCGATGGACGTCGTAGCCATGGCCAATCGCCGTCTCGACGCCCGGCGGATCCCCCCGAGACCGTCGCAGCAGCGCCTCGATCGTGGCGCGATCGGAGGGGTCGGTGAGTTTCGGGTTCGGATGGGATGCCGCAACGGCGGCGATCGAGCCCGGTTCGAACAGGCTGCTCTCGTCGCTCACGTCAATGTCATGCGCGGCCGCGCGCTCGAGCGCCGCCGCAAGGCTCGCGGCGCGAAAGACCTGAGGTGTCTCGGCTCGAAACAACGGAGCCCGATCGACGGTCGCGCCGAGGAAACCCGCCTTCACGGTCTTCAGCGTGTCGCTCACCGGGCGCCCGAGGACCGCTCCCTCCCCGCCGCTCTCGGCCGCTCGCTGGAGGACCGCCTCGACATCCACGGCGCTCAGACAGGGACGGGCGCCGTCGTGAACGGCGACCCAGTCGGAAGGTCCTGCAGCCGACGCCATGAGCGCGGCGGCTACGGAATCCTGACGGCGCCGGCCTCCTTCCACCGTCGTGACCTCCACTCCGGGCAGTCGTACGACTTCCTCGAGGAGCATCTTCTGCGTCTCGCCGACGCGGCCCGCCGGAACCGCGACGACGACCCGGCCGATGGCGGGAACCGCGGCAAGCCGCTCGACCGTCCAGGCCAGGACGGGGCGATCGAGTAGCAGGGAGAACTGCTTCCGCCGATCGCCACCGAACCGCCTGCCCCTTCCCGCGGCCGGGACAATTGCGTGAACGGTCAAAGCAGTGCTCGGGGGCAAGGCTCCAGCAACCCTCTAGACCTCGAGAATGTCCTTCTCCTTGTTCGCCAGCGCCTGGTTCACCAGCCCGATGTAGTGGTCGTGGAGCTTCTGCATTTCGTCAAACCCCCGGCGTTCGTCGTCCTGCGAGATCTCCTTGGCCTTCTCCATCTGCTTCAGCCGATCGTTGCCTTCGCGCCGCACGCCGCGCACGGTGTTGCGGAAGCGCTCCGCAATCTCGTGGGCGCGCTTCACCATCTCCTTGCGACGCTCCTCGGTGAGGGGAGGCACAGGGATACGGACCACCCTGCCGTCGTTGGAGGGATTCAGCCCCAGATCGGCAACCAGAATCGCTCGCTCGATCGCCGCGATCTGCGTCGGATCGAACGGCTGGGCCACGAGCAGCGTGGCGTCCGCGACCGACAGGCTTGCGAGCTGGTTCAGCGGCGTCGGCGTACCGTAGTACTCGACCGTCACTCCGTCGAGCAATGCGGTCGACGCGCGACCGGTTCGCAGTGTCTTCAACTCCTCGTGAAGGTGGTCGACACCATCCCTCATCTTGAGTTCCATCTCCAAGAACAACTCTTGCATAGGCCTCCCTGCCTCCTCGTGCGGCTGCAACTCTAGCCCGCCGGCGCGGCCGTCTGGTCGCTGTCCTGTGTGCGGGCAGCCGCGACGCGAGTCAGCAGACTCGCGTCACGCGTGACCGTCACTTGACCAGGGAACCGACCCGCTCACCCAGCACTACCCGTCGGATGTTGCCGGGGGCACCGAGGTCGAACACCGCGATCGGCAAGTCGTTCTCCCGGCACAGACTGATCGCGGCCGCGTCCATGATGCCCAGATTGCGTTCCAGGACCTCCTGGTAGGTCACTTCGGGCAGGCGCGTCGCACCGGCGTCCCGGCGTGGGTCGGCGCTGTAGACGCCGTCGACCTGGGTTGCCTTGAGCAGGATTTCGGCCTGGACTTCGTTCGCGCGAAGCGCCGCGGCAGTGTCCGTCGTCAGGTAGGGGTTGCCGGTGCCGGCGCCGAAGATCACGACCCGGCCCTTCTCCAGGTGCCGGATCGCGCGGCGGCGAATGAACGGCTCGGCCACGCTGCGCATTTCGAGCGCCGTCTGCACCCGGGTCGGAACGCCGGTCTTCTCCAGAGCGTCCTGCATCGCCAGGCTGTTGATCACGGTCGCCAGCATGCCCATGTAGTCGCCGGTCGCCCGCTCGACGCCTCGATGGCTCGCCGCGAGGCCGCGGATCACGTTGCCGCCCCCTACGACGATGCCTATCTCCACGCCGAGATGGAAGACATCCCGAATCTGCGCAGCGATCCCTGCGACAACGGCCTCATCGAGGCCGAACGGCTTGTCGCCCATCAGCGCTTCGCCCGACAGCTTGAGCAGGATGCGGCGGTAGGCCGGCTCGGGTGGGGCGACTGCAGTCATCCGGCGATCAGGAGGAACCGGAATCCGGTGCAACCGCGGCGGCGACCGTTGCATCGCCTCCGAGCTGGAACCTGGCGAAACGGCAGATTCGCATGTTCTCGCCCAGCTTGGCGATCGCCGCCTTGAGCACGTCCTCGACCTTCCTGTCGGTGTCCTTGACGAAGGGCTGCTCCAGCAGGCAGTTCTCTCCGAAGAACTTCGACATGCGGCCCTCGACGATGCGCTCGACGATGTGCTCAGGCTTGCCCGACTCCAGCGCCTGCTCGCGGTGAATCCTCTTCTCCCGTTCGAGGACCTCGGCGGTCACCTCGTCGCGACCGATGAAGCGGGGCTGGCTGGCAGCCACATGAAGCGAGAGATCGTGGGCCAACTGCTGGAAGTCTTCCGTGCGCGCCACGAAGTCCGTCTCGCAGTTGATCTCGAGCAGCACGCCGATCTTGCCGCCTGCGTGAATGTACGAGATCACGAGACCGTCGCTGGTGGCCCTGCCCGCCTTCTTGGCGGCCGAGGCCAGGCCTTTCTTGCGCAGCGCGTCGAGCGCCTCTTCGACGTCGCCGCCGGTCTCCACCAGGGCCTTCTTGCAGTCCATCATGCCGGCGCCGGTCCGCTCACGGAGTTCCTTGACCATTGCGACTGTCACTGCTTTGCTCATAGCTTCCTCTCCCCAACGGGGCCCGGTTTCCTTCCCTGACCGTTGCCCCTGACTACTGGAACTTCACTGACTCCCGGCGCCCCTGTCTCCGGCCCGCCGGACGAAGGACCGTCGGCGCCTCACAACGAACCTGCCGGTTGGCTTACGCGCTGCCGCTGGCCGCGGCCGCTTCCGCCGCCTCGGACGCCGGCTCAGCAGGCTCGGCCTGCCCTTCCGGGTCCGCGCTTTCTGCCGTCTCGGCGGCTGCGGCCGGCTCAGCGGCTGCGGCCGGCGCGACGGCTTCGACCTCCGCGTCGACGGCGGCCGCGGGCTCTGTTTCCCCTTCGTCGCCCTTGCTCCAGGCGGCGGCGCCCTCGATGTAGGAGTCGGCTATGCGACCGGCAAACAACCGAATCGTCCGGATCGCGTCGTCGTTGCCCGGAATCACGTGATCGACGAGCTCGGGATCGCAGTTCGTATCCACGATGGCCACCACCGGGATGTTCAACTTGTTCGCCTCCGCGATCGCAATGTGCTCACGCCGCGGATCGACGACGAAGAGCGCATCGGGGAGCCGTTCCATGTCGCGAATCCCTTCGAGGTTGCGGACCATCTTGTCCCGCTCGCGCTCGAGCCGGAGAAGCTCCTTCTTGGTCAGCAGGCTGTCCTCGTCGGCCAGTTTCCGCTCGGTGTCCTGCAAACGCTCGACGGACGCGCGGATGGTGACGAAGTTGGTCAGCGTGCCGCCGAGCCAACGATGAGTGACGTAGAACTGGCCGCAGCGCCGCGCCTCTTCCTCGATCGCCTGCTGCGCCTGACGCTTCGTGCCGACGAACAGCAGCCTCCGACCCATGCGAGCCATGTGCTCGACGTAGTCCGCCGCCTCGCGGAAGCGCAGCAGGGTCTGCTGAAGGTCGATGATGTAGATGCCGTTGCGGCGTCCGAAGATGAAACCGCGCATCTTCGGATTCCAGCGCCTGGTCTGATGGCCGAAGTGGACGCCCGCCTCGAGCATCTCCTTCATCGTGACTTGAGCCAAGAGACTGTCCCCGCTACCGCTTGCTGAACTGGAAGCGCGCACGTGCACCCTTCTGACCGTACTTCTTGCGTTCCTTGCGGCGCGGATCGCGGGTCATGAAGCCACCCGCCTTGAGCGGCTCACGGAGCGTGGGTTCGAAGCGCACCAGCGCACGCGAGAGGCCGTGCCGAATCGCGCCGGCCTGGCCCGAACTGCCTCCTCCGCGGACCGTGGCCCACATGTCGACCTCGCCTTCCTTCTCGGCCACCTGCAGCGGCTGGCGGACCACCATCTTCAGCACTTCGCTGCTGAAGTAGTCGTCCATCCCCATGCCGTTGACCGTCATCTCACCGCTGCCCGCACGCAGGAACACGCGTGCCGTGGCCGTCTTGCGGCGGCCGGTCCCGTAACTCGCTTCCGTCAACTCGGACTCCCCTCGATCGCGATCGGCTCCGGCTGCTGCGCCGCGTGCGGATGGTCCGCGCCGGCATAGACCTTGAGCTTGCGTAGTTGTCGGCGGCCAAGACGGTTCTTCGGCAACATGCCGCGCACCGCCAACTCGACGAGCCGGGTCGGCCGGCGGCCGCGCAGGCGGCCGGCCGTCTCCGACTTGAGCTTTCCAGGCTGTCCGCTGTGGCGGTAGTAGATCTTCTTGTCGTCCTTGCCGCCGGTGAGAACCGCCTTTTCGGCGTTGATGACGACCACGAAGTCGCCGACGTCGATGTGGCGGGCGTAGGTGGGCTTGTCCTTGCCCGTCAGGATGCGCGCCACCCGCGTGGCCAGACGTCCAAGCGTCGCGCCGTCCGCGTCCACCACGAACCAGCGACGCTCGATCTCGCCCACCTTGGGGCTCCAGGTCGGGTTCGCCGTTCTTGCTCTGGCTATTGCAGTCATTCGTATCCCTACCCTGGCCGACCGGTTCGCCGGCACACCGTTGCGCGCAGCATGGCGGAAGGAGCGGGCATACTCCTACCGAACCTCCTCGCGCAGAGGAACGGGGATCGTAGAGTCCCAACCAGGGCTTGTCAAGATGAGAGACGGCCCAAGGCGGCGTATTCTCAGCCTCACCATGACGGCTCTACGGGTGGGACTCACCGGCGGTATCGCCAGCGGCAAGTCGACGGTCGGCGCGATGCTGGCCGAGATGGGCTGCGTCGTCACGGACGCGGACGCCCTGGTCGCCGATCTCTACCGGCCCGGCGAGCCGGGCGCTCGGGCAGTCGCCGATCTCTTCGGCCCGAAGATGCTGAAGACGGACGGATCCGTCGACAAGGAGGCGCTGGGACCAGCGGTCTTCGCCGACCCGGCCAGCCGCAAGCGCCTCGAACAGGCGATCCATCCCCTGGTCGGGCAGCGCTACCTGGAGATCCTGGAGTCGGCCGGCGACGGCGCGGTCGTCGTCTTCGAAGTGCCGCTGCTGGCCGAGACCGGCGGTCGTGGACGGTACGACGCCGTGGTCACCGTCGAGGCGCCGGCAGACCTTCGCCTCGACCGCGCCGTGGAGCGCGGCCTCGACCGCGACCAGGCGGCTGCACGGATGGAGGCGCAAGCCAGATCCCGGGACCGTCGCGCGGCCGCGGACTTCGTGATCGAGAACACCGGCGGCCTGGATGAACTCCGCGACCAGGTCGAGGCCGTACACGCCGGCTTGAAGCGACAGGCTCGGCGTCTCTAGAGCCGCCACCTACCGGGAGTCTGGCTTCCCTTCACTCTGGAGCGCCGCCAGGAACGCCCGCCAGGCGCGGCCCCGGTGGCCGATCCGGTCCTTGACCTCATCGCCCAGTTCCGCGTAGGTCCGCTCGAGTCCATCGGGCTCGAACACCGGATCCCACCCGAAGCCGCCTCCACCCCGCGGCGGCAGCACGAGTCTGCCGGCCGTCGCGCCCTCGGCGATTACCTCCCGGCCCCCATCGAGGAGCATCAGGGCGCATCGCGCCACGACCCCGGGATCGCCGGCGCGAATCGCGACGTTCGCGATGCCCTCGTCGCCCACCGCCTCCAGCATCCACTTGACCAGAGGTCCCGGAAAACCGTTCATGCAGGCCAATTCCAGACCGGTCTCCTCGACGACGACCGGCCGCTCGAGCCGCTGCCAGGCAGCCTCCGCCTTGAACCGGAGCACCTCGATCAGGTTGCCCGACTGAATCTCCGGCAAGTCGATCGCCGCCGTCTCCAACCGGCGGCCCACGATCCGCTCCGCCTCGCGGCGCTTGTTCGCGTTCCCGGTGACCAGCACCCACGGTCGCTGGCTGGCGTCCCCGCCCCTCACTTGTCGGCGCCGGGCCGCGCCATGAATAATCGTGCGCCAAAGTGGTGTATTATTCGCGCCGGGAGAGCCAAGGGACAGGCAGTGTAGCCCGCCCCGCGCAAACCGGCCCAACGGAGGGATGTCCCACATGCCCGCACACCTGATCTCGATCGCCGGCCTCGAGGAAGGCCAACTCGAGTCGATCCTCGAACTGGCCCTGCAACTCGAAGCCAGGCCGCAAGCCCACCGCGACACCCTCAGGGGCAAGTCGATCGGGCTCTACTTCGAGAAGTCGTCCACGCGAACACGGGTCAGCTTCGGGGCGGGCATGGCGCAGCTCGGAGGCCAGCCGATCTTCCTCTCCAGCCGGGACCTTCAGATCGGCCGCGGAGAGACGATCGCCGATACCGCCCGCGTCCTGTCCCGCTACGTGGACCTCCTCATGCTGCGTACCTTCGAGCACAGCACCGTGGTCGAGATGGCTGAGCACGCCACCGTGCCCGTGATCAACGGGCTGACCGACGAGCTGCATCCCTGCCAGGCTCTCGCCGACCTGATGACCGTCCACCAGGAGTTCGGCGAACTGCGTGGCCGCCGGGTCGCCTACATCGGCGATGGCAACAACGTTGCCCATTCGCTGATGATCGCCTGCGCCCGCACGGGGGTCGACTTCTCCATCGCCTCTCCGCCGGGTTACGAAGTCGCGGACCGGTACCTCGAACTCGCGCGCGGACTCGCCGCCGACACCGGCGCCGGGATCGAGACCGGAAGCGACCCGCACGCTGCCGCCGCGGGCGCCGACGCCGTCTACAGCGACGTCTGGACCTCGATGGGGCAGGAGAAGGAACGAGAGCAGCGCCTCGCCGACTTCGAGGGCTACACCGTGGACGACGACCTGATGGCGAGAGCGAAAGGCGACGCGATCTATCTCCACTGCCTGCCCTGCCACCGCGGCGAGGAAGTCACGGCCTCCGTCGTCGACGGCCAGAGGAGCCGGGTCTTCGACCAGGCCGAGAACCGCATGCACACCCAGAAGGCCGTCATGCTCCGCCTCCTCGGCCGCGCGTAGGGCTCACCCGCCGGCGGAGGGCAGTCAAACCGCCCGCCAAGCATCGGGAAGCGCAGCACACCCCTGGGGCTAAGCGTAAGTCCGGCAACAACTTGCGCTGGTAGACTGCGGGCATGGCCGAAGCCAGGGAAGCGCCGCAGAATCCGCTTCATGAGCGCTACGCGAGCGCCGAGATGGCAAGGCTGTTTTCGGCCCGGCACCGGTTCCGGACCTGGCGGCGGCTATGGATCTGCCTGGCGGAGAACCAGGCGGCTCTGGGGTTGCCGATCAGCGAAGGGCAGCTCGACTCGCTGCGCCAGCACGCGGACGACCTGGACCTGGAACGGGTCGCAAGACTCGAACGGGAAACGCGCCACGACGTGGTGGCCCATCTCCGGCACTTCGCCGAGGTCAGCGGCGACGCCGGCAGCATTCTGCACCTGGGCGCGACATCGGCGTTCGTCACGGACAACACGGACGCGCTGATCGTTCGGGAGGCCCTCGACCTCGTCGCGGGCAGGCTGGCGGCCACGGTCGCCGAGCTGGCCGCCTTCGCCCGCCGGGAGCGCGGCACGACCGCGCTCGCCTACACCCACTTCCAGTCGGCTCAGTTGACGACGTTGGGAAAGCGGGCCTGCCTCTGGCTCCAGGACTTTCTGACCGATCTCGAGGAAGTGGCGGGTCGCCGCGACCGGCTGCGCTGCCGGGGCGCCAAGGGCACCACGGGCACCCAGGCCTCTTTCCTCACCCTGTTCGCCGGCGATCACGACAAGGTCCGCGAACTCGACGCCCGGATCGCCTCGGCGCTCGGCTTCGAGGCGAGCTGGCGGATCACCGGCCAGACCTACCCGCGCAAGCAGGACAGCCAGGTCCTGCACACGCTGTCCGGCACCGCGGAGAGCTGCCACAAGTTCGGCAGCGACCTGCGGCTGCTGCAGGGCGTCGGAGAACTCTCCGAGCCGTTCGACGAGAACCAGGTCGGTTCCTCGGCGATGGCCTACAAGCGCAACCCGGTGCGAGCGGAGCGCATGTGCTCCCTGTCGCGTCGCGTGATGAGCGACTCGCTGCACGGGGCGCTGAACGCCGGCACCCAGTGGCTCGAGCGCAGCCTCGACGACTCGGCGAACCGGCGCCTGGTGCTCACGGACTGCTTCCTGACCGTCGATGCCGTGCTGCTCCTGGCCGCGAACATCGCCCAGGGACTGCGCGTCAACGAAGCGGCCACGGCCGCCCGGGTGAGGCGGGAGCTTCCCTTCATGGCCACCGAGACCTTCCTGATGGAGGCGTCGCTGCGCGGCGGCGACCGCCAGGAACTGCACGAGCGCATCCGCCGGCACTGTCTCGAGGCGTACGCGCGGGTGTCCGCGGGGGAGCCGAACCCCTTGATCGACCTGATCGCCGACGATCCGTCGTTCGGCCTCGGACGCGACGAACTCGAGTCCCTGGTCGACGCGGACTCCTTCACCGGTCGTTCCGCCCAGCAGGTGGACGACTTTCTGGCCGAGGCCGTCGAACCGGCGTTGGCGAAGCACCCGGCCGCCGCGGTCGAGGCGCCCAGGGTGTAGCCGCCCCATGCGCCGCCCGCGATCCCGTCCCAACGACCGCACCCGCAGCCCTCTCACCGCGGCGCTTGCCGCCGTCCTCGCTGTCGGCCTGCTGGCGGGCTGCGCCTCGACCACCCGCCTGGAGTCGCCGAACCGCGGAACCACCGAGAAAGGGCTTGCATCGTGGTACGGCGCGAAGTTCCACGGCAGGCCGACCGCCAGCGGCGAGATCTACGACATGAACCGCATCTCGGCCGCCCACAAGCAGTTGCCGCTCGGCACGGTCGTCCAGGTGAAGAACCGCGACAACGGCAAGAAGCTCAAGGTTCCGATCAACGACCGCGGTCCCTTCATCAAGGGTCGGATCATCGATCTCTCGGTCGGCGCGGCCCGGGAACTCGGCATGTTCGGCGATGGCCTCGCGAACGTCCGCATCAAGGTCGTCCGGCTGGCGCCGAAGAAGCGGCGATTGCCGATTTCCCATCCCGCCCGCGGCTGGCGCGCGAGCAACGCAAACCGGGACCGCGGGAGCGGCTTCACGATACAGGCCGGCGCCTTCCGTAAACGCAGCAGGGCCGTGGAGTTGGCCCGGCGGCTGCGCCGCGAACTCGACCTGGACAACGTGAAGGTCACCAGGGGACGAGGAGTGCACCGCGTCCAGATCGAGCGCAGACGCAGGCAAGCGGCCGACGACGTGCTGCAACGCCTCAAGGACGCCGGCATCGCCGCGTTTCTCATGGGCTGACGCGGCCCGAACCGGCCTCGTCAGGAGAGATCGAACAGGTCGACCGAGATCGACTCGTCCAGGGCCAGGAGCGCGGCAAGGCAGTCGTCGTCCGGCGGCTGATCGAGCCGCAGGACGGCCAGGGCGTGCCCCCCGGGCTCGCGGGCCAGGTGGATGTCGGCGATGTTGATCCCGTCGTCGCCGAGAAGCGTGCCGAGGCGGCCGACGAAGCCGGGCACGTCGCGGTTGCGGACGACGAGGAGCAGACCTCGCGGCTTGAACTCCATCTGGAACCCGCCGAAGGAAACGACTCGCAGGTCGCCGTGGATCTCGCCGTGGCGATAGGTCGTGCCCGAAACCTCGGCCACGCCGTCCTCGATCCACGCTCCGGCCGCCGGTTCGGCGCCGACCGCCCGCACCCGCACCAGGTGGGCGTAGGCGGCCCGGTCGCTGTGGGTGGCCTGCACGAGTTCGACGCGGCGGTCGGCGGCCATCCGCTCGGCGTTGACGTAGTTCACGCCCTCGCCGCAGGACGGCATCAGGGCGCCCTTGAGCGCCGCCACGGCGACCGACTTCCGCAGTTCGCTGTCGATACCCCAGAGATCGACCTGGACCCGCCGCAGGCTGCCGCCGAGTGCGAGCGCGGCCAGCCGGCCGAGCTGTTCGCCCAACCGCAGGAAGGGTGCTCCGCGAGAGCCGGAAGACCGGAACGGCAGATTCACCGCGGACACCGCGAGCGACCCGCCGAGCGCCGCAAGCACCATGCGGGTGGTTTCCGTGGCGATTCGTTCCTGCGCTTCCGTCGTCTGGGCGCCGATGTGCGGCGTGGCAACCACCTTCGGGTGAGCCGCGAGCCTGTAGTCCGTTGGCGGCTCCACCGGAAACACGTCCAGACCCGCGCCCGAGAGCTTGCCGGACTCGAGCGCGGCGAGCAGGGCCTCGGCGTCGACCACACCGCCGCGCCCCACATTGATCACCGCGGCGCCATCCTTCATCAGGGCGATGCGCGAGTCGTCGAGCATGTTCCTCGTCTGGTCCGTCAGCGGAGTGTGGAAGGTGATGAAGTCGGACCGCGCGAGCAGGTCGTCCAGTGCCGCCGGCTCGACATCGAGACGGCGCGCCACCTCCGCCTGGAGGAACGGATCGTAGGCGAGCGTCTCCATCTCGAAGGCCCGGGCACGGGTGGCCACCCGCTGGCCGATCTGACCGAAACCGATCACGCCCAGCGTCTTGCCTTGCAGCTCGCTGCCAACGTGGCTCTTGCGCTCCCAGCGCTCCGCCTTGAGCGACGCGTCGGCTGACGGAATCCGGCGCGCCAGTGCCAGCAGCAGGGCGAAGGTGTGCTCGGTGGCCGAAAGCGAGTTCGCGGTCGGCGCGTTGATGACCAGCACGCCGCGCTGGGTCGCGGCGGCGATATCGATGTTGTCGACGCCGACGCCGGCGCGGCCCACCACCTTGAGGCGATCACCGCCCTCCAGCACCTCGCGCGTGATCTGCGTTCCGCTCCGCACGATGACGGCGTCGTAGTCCGCGATCAACTCGGCCAGTCGCGGCCGGTCCGCGTCCCGCAGCTCGTCGACCTCGGCGCTCTGGCGCAGAACATCGACGCCGGCCGGCGCCAGCGAATCGGCAATCAGAACCCGCTGCATCCTGGGCGGATTGTTGCAGCGCTTCAGGAGTACAGCAAGACCGATTCGCGTTCGGCTCGAAACTCGTCCTCGTCGTCGCGCCAGCTCGCGTACCAGGCTCCCAGGGCGGCGGGCACGTCCAGTCCGAGGCGAAAGCGATCCGTACCCGCCAGCAGGTCGACCGCGGGCCTGTCCGCGACAAACTCGTACGGCTCGGGGCGCCATGCGAATGCCGGCCCGAGAACATCGCGAAAGGCAAGCAGCAACTCGAACCCAACGCGCACCGGCCGAAGGGCGTCGGAATCGACGACGCGGAGTTCCACACCGGCACAAACCGCTCCCGCGTGCTTCTGGAACTGGGGCCTGAACATCGCCGGGACTACGGAGAGGCCGTTCAGTCCGGCCGCTTCGAGGCGCGCCCGGCAGCGGCCGGCGAGAGCTGGCGCATCGACGCCGGGCGACCCGAGAAGGTGAAACGGCCGCGTCGTGCCGCGACCCTCGGACACGGTGGTCGCTTCAAACAGGCAAAGCCCCGGGTAGATCGCCGCTGTCTCCGGCGTCGGCATGTTTGGCGACGGTGCCGTCCAAGGCCAGCCCGTGTCCCGCCACGTCTGCTCGCGACGCCAGCCGTCGACCTCGAAGACGGTGAGCGAAGCGCTGTCCCAGCGGCGGCGGCCCGCCTCCAGCAGGACGATCTCCGCCAGCGTCAATCCGTGGCGCTGCGGCATGCGGAAGGCGCCCACGAAGGAGGCGAAGTCGAGGTCCAGCAGGTTGCCCTCCACGTCCCGACCGCCCAGGGGATTCGGACGGTCGAGGATCCAGACCTCACAGCCAGCGGCAAGTGCGACCTCGGCAGCCCACACGGCGGAGGCGGCAAACGTGTAGTAACGCGCACCGACGTCCTGAAGATCGATCACCAGCAGGTCGCAGCCGTCGAAGACGTCCGGCCGGGGCCGCAGGCTGGAGACATCCTCGCCGTAGAGCGAAATCACCGGGACACCCGTCCACGGATCCCGCTCGTCCGCCGCGGCGACCATGTCCTGCTCGACGCCGTAGAAGCCGTGCTCGGGTGCCAACAGAGCCGCCGCAGGTTCCGTCGCCGCCAGGGCCAGATGCGCGTGAACGCCGTCGCGACTCAGAGACGCCTGGTGGCACAGGAGTGCATAGCTCCGGTGCCTCAGGCAGCCGGCGTCATCGAGCAGACGGTCCAGACCGGAACGGATCGCCACGGTGGGTCAACGGCTGCGCCGGTACTCGCCGCTTCGACCGCCGCTCTTCGCCTCCAACAGTAAATCGGTAACCACGGCGCCGCGTTCGACCGACTTGACCATGTCGTAGAGGGCGAGGGCCGCCGCCGCGCAGGCGGTCAGTGCTTCCATCTCGGCGCCCGTCCGGGCGGTAGCCACGACACGGCTACGGATCGTCACGCCTTCCTCGCCAGGTTCGATCTCCACCTCGACCTGGTCCAGCGGCAGTGGATGGGCCAGCGGCACCCAGGTGGCGGTGCTCTTGGCAGCCTGGACCCCCGCCACTCGCGCCACGGTCAGGGCATCTCCCTTGGGCAGGTTCGCCAGGCGCTCCACCGTGTCACCGGACAGCAGCACCCTGCACGAAGCCTGCGCGACCCGCCGGGTCACGGCCTTGGCCGAGACATCGACCATCGTCGCGCGGCCGCGACGGTCGAGGTGGCTGAAGGGTTCGGCGCTCATGCCAGCGATACGGGACGCGTCTGGCGCTCCCGGCGTCGCTCGCAAACCTAACAGCCCACGCTAACCTCATGGCCTCAGATGCGCCTCGCGATCGTCATGCCGGTGCTCGAGGAAGAGGGCACGGTGCAGGAGGCGGTCGCCGGCGCCCGCCAGCACTGCGACAAGCTGATCGTCGTCGACGGGGGCAGCCGGGACCGCACGGTGGAACTGGCGCGGCAAGCCGGTGCGACGGTGGCGACCGCGCCCCGAGCGGGACGCGGTCTGCAACTGCACACCGGCGCCGCCCTGGCGCTCGACGCCGGCGCCGACGTGTTGCTGTTCCTGCACGCCGACACGCGCCTCCCCGTCTCGGCTCGAAGCGCCGTCGAACAGGCCCTGGGCGACGAGGCCGTCGGAGGCGGTTTTCTGGTCGACTTCGAGGCTGCGCCACGCCTCCTGCGCCTGGGCCGCCGCCTGGTCGACCTGCGCACGGTTCGGCTGCGGATGCCTCTCGGCGATCAGGCGCAGTTCGCCACCGCGACGGCTTATGCCCGCAGCGGTGGCTTCGCCGACCTTCCGATTCTCGAGGACCTGGACTTCATGCGTCGCCTCGGCCGGCAAGGACCCATCTCGATCATCCCGCAGCGCGCCACGACTTCGTCGCGCCGATTCATCGAACGGGGGGTCGTTCGGACGGTGGCGACGAACTGGCTGATCTGGCTGCTCTTCGCGGCGGGCGTCAAGCCCCGGCGTCTCGCCCGCCTCTACGCCCTGGTGCGCTGAGAATGCCGGGTGCGCCGGCCAGTTGGACGGCGCACCCAGTTCCCACTAATTCAGGGCGTCCTTCAGAGGACGGCTGACCTTGAAGCGAACGCCGTTGCTCGCCGCGATCTCGATCGACTCGCCGGTCTTCGGGTTGCGGCCCATCCGGCCGGCCCGGTGCGAAACCGAGAAGCTACCGAGGCCGGGAAGTTGCACACGATCACCGTTCTGCAGGTGGGCCGAAATGCTGTCAATCAGGGACTGGACGGCGTCCGCCGCCTGCTTCTTGCTCAAGCCCGCGCCATCGGCGACGGCTTCTACGATGTCTGCCTTTCCGGCCATCTAGAGTGCTCCTTAGAGTCTTTGATGTGAACCCAGACCGTGGGCTTTGTGAATCGGCCCGTCCGCCTTCACCAAGCGCTCAGCCTGCCACACAAAGATGATCGAGCGGCACTTCGCATCTGGCGTTCGGACTCGATTTCCGGTATGCTCGGGAGTTTTTCGAAACTCCCCCGAACACCCGACGAATCTAGGCCAGAACGGCCCTCTTTGTCAACGCCGGCTTGGACTTGCGGCCACGTCAATCGCGCCGCAGCGCCCAGGACGCCGCCTCCCGAACGGAGCCGCGGCACCCTAGTCGTCGGTCCGTTCGAGCACCTGCACGGTGAAGCCGTCGTGATCGTCCGCTGGCAGAAGGCGCCACACGCCGGGTCCCGCGACGTGCTCCACCGCGGGCCGGCGAAGATCGCCCGCGATGTCCCGTCGGCGGAAACCGGGCCGGGACTCCAGGAAGGCCGCGGCCACGGCCTCGTTCTCCTCCGGCTCGATCGAACAGGTGATCATCACGAGCAAACCCCCTGGCCGAACGCATTCAGCCGCGCCCCGCACCATGGCGAGACCCTCGTCCGACAGCCGGTCGATCTCGCCGGCGCTGATCCGCCACTTCAGTTCGGGATGCTTGCGCAACGTGCCGGTACCGCTGCACGGAAGGTCGACGACGACCCGGTCGAAGACGGACCCGAAGGGAAGGGCAGCGCCGTCCGCGGCCAGAAGCCGCGGCCGAAGCTGGAGGCGAGCGGCGTTCCGGCTCATCGTCACCAGGCGTCCCAACGAGCGGTCGGCGGCAGTGCTGCGAACGTCCGGCTGCTCTGCCAGGAGCGCGAACGTTTTGCCACCAGGCGCCGCAGCCACGTCCAGGACCTTCTCTCCGGGCTCGGGCCGGGGCAGGATCGCGGCCAGTTGACTCGCCTCGTCCTGTACGTAGAAGTCGCCCTGCCGGTAGGCATCCGAATGCAGCGGGTTTCCCCACCTGACCGTCACGCAGTGCGGCGCGAGAACTGATGGTTCCACTCCGACGTCGTCGTCGATCAACTGTTCCGCCAGCGGGGCTCGGCCGCCTCGATCCCGGAACGCCAGCAGGTGCAGGGGCTTGGGCCGATTGTTCGCGCCAAGCAGGGCGATCGTTCGCTCCTCGCCGTACGTGCTCAACCAACGCTCGACCAGCAGGTCCGGGTGAGAGTAGTGGATTCCGAGCCGCGTCGTCCGGTCGGCGGCATCGACCGGCCAATCGTCGCGGCGCGGCGATCGCGCAATCCGTCGAAGCACACCATTGACGAAGCTGGCGCCGCCCGCGTGAGTGCGGCTTCCGGCCTGCTCGACCGCCTCGTTGACCGCCGCGTGGGGTGGCACCCGGTCCAGGAAGAAGAGCTGGTACGCGCCAATCCGGAGCGGCGCCAGCAGGGCCCGCTGAATGCGGTCCAGGGGTCGCTGTGAAGCGGCAACCAGCACATGGTCGATGAACCGCAACCAGCGGAGCGTCCCCAACACGAGCTCCCGCAGCAGCGCGTGATCGCGTGGGTCGCAGCGCTCGAGAGCGCCATCCAGGAACGTCGACACGGGCGCCTTTGAATCCAGAGTCCGCTCGAGCACGAAGGCCGCCGATTCACGGACCTTCGCATGTGCCGTCATCGCCGTATCGCGCCGGCGCCAGCCGCCGCGCGAATCCAGATTCCTGATGGCCCGCCGGCGAGTCACTCCGCCGTTCCGAAGCGCTCACCCACTGTGAGTCGCAGTCCATTCACCAGATCGAGGCCGCTGATCTGCCGGCCGCCCGGCCGCTGCACCCGACAGAGCGCCAGCGCGGAGGAACCGCCGCAGCGGACCACCGGCAGCCGCCCGATTCCCTCGACCTTCCGGCAGCCGAGGAAGGCACCAGGGCGATCGAGGTCATCCGGACCAGCGATTCCGGCACTCGACGCCAACGGCCGCGACGCCACGATCCGTACCGCCTCACCGCGAAGCGAGCTCCGCGAGCCCGGCCACGGCTCGTAGGCGCGCACGCGCCAGGCAATCTCTCTCGACTCCCGGTTCCAATCCACGGCACCGTCCGAAGGCCGCAGCAACGGAGCATAGGTCGCCGCGGCGTCGTTCTGCGGTCGCGGCTCGACCGTCCCCTCTTGAAGCGCCTCCAGCGTGCGAACGAGCAACGCGCCGCCGATCGCGGCCAGGCGCGGTGACAACTCGCCAGCGGTTTCGTCCGCACCGATGGGAACCTCTTCCTGAAGCAGGATCGGGCCGCTGTCGAGGCCTTCCTCCATCACCATCGTCGTCATTCCGGTCTTCCGCTCGCCGGCGGCGATCGCCGCCTGAATCGGCGACGCGCCGCGCCAGGCCGGCAGCAGGGATGCATGGATGTTCACACATCCGTGCGGCGGCATCTCGAGCAGAGAGCGAGGAAAGATCCGGCCGTACGCGGCAACGACCGCAAGGTCAAGCTCCAGGTCTCGCAGCCGGCCGAGAAAACCGGCGCCCCGGACGCCCGTGGGCTGCAGCAGATCGACGTCCCGTTCGAGCGCCCAGCGGGCCACGGGCGGTTGCGCCAGACGGCCGCCGCGACCCGCGCGGCGAGCAGGCTGGCTGACGACGAGGACGGGGCGGCGGCCGGCCGCCTCCAGGGCGTCGAGCGCCGGAACCGCGAACTCGGGCGTGCCGAAGAAAGCGATCCGGCTGAGTCTTCGCGGCGCGGACATGATGGCCGGGAGACTACGCGACCCGCCCGCGAGGACGGCCCGCTCAGGCAAGACCTCCTACTCGAAGGCCATCTGCGACTGCTCGATCTCTTCGAAGAAGTCAGGCGGCACCAGGACCTCGCGCGGCTTGCTGCCCTGCGCCGGCCCCAGGATTCCGTCCTGCTCCATCAGGTCGACCAGACGGGAGGCGCGGGAGAAGCCGACCCTCATGCGCCGCTGCAGGAAACTCGCGGAACCCATCCGTTCCGAGACCACGAGCCGAGCCGCCTCGTCGTAGAGCGCGTCTCCGCCACCATGCTCGCCCCCAGCGGACACCCGATCTTCCGGCGGCGGCTCCAGCACGGCCGGATCCAGATTGGGCTGGCCCTGGCGCTTGAGCCAGCGAACCAGCGCCGCCGTCTCCTGCTCGGTGACGTAGGCGCCGTGCAGCCGGATCGTGCGACCGCTGCCGGGCGGCATGAACAGCATGTCGCCCTTGCCGAGCAGCTTTTCGGCTCCGACCTGGTCCAGGATCGTGCGCGAATCGTGTCGCGTTGCGGCCGCGTACGATATCCGGCACGGGAAGTTCGCCTTGATCGTCCCGGTCAGCACATCGACCGATGGGCGCTGCGTGGCGACGATCAGATGGATGCCTACTGCCCGAGCCATCTGGGCAAGCCGCGCGATCGAGGTCTCGACCTCGGACGAAGCGACCATCATCAGGTCGGCCAGCTCATCGATCACGACCACGTAGTACGGAAGCGGCTCGAAATCACGCGGTTCCGCGGGCTCGTCCGCCTCTTCGTCCCGGAGCCGCAGCCGCCGGGCCACCTCCGGATCCTCGATTGCCTGGTTGTAGAAGGCGATCGATCGGACATGCACTTCGGCCAGCAGCCGGTAGCGCCGCTCCATTTCCGCCACGGCCCAGCGAAGCGCGTTCGCGGCCTGCTTCGGTTCGACCACGACCGCGGTCTTGAGGTGCGGAATGTCGGCGTAGACCCCCAGTTCGATCCGCTTCGGATCGATCAGGATGAACTGGACCTCGTCGCTGCGTGCCTTGTACAGAATCGAGGTCAGCATTCCCTGCAGGCCGACGCTCTTGCCGGCGCCGGTAGCGCCCGCGACGAGCAGATGCGGCATCTTCGTCAGATCGGCGTAGTACGGCTCGCCGCGCAGAGTCCTCCCCAGCGCCATGGTCAGAGGCGAGCTGTTCTCCCGGAACTCGGCTGCATCCAGCAGACGACCCAGCGGGATGACCGTTCGCCGGGTGTTCGGTACTTCGATGCCGAGAGTCGAACGCCCCGGCATCCGATCGATCCGGATCGCCTCCGCCTTCAGCGAGAGCGCCAGATCGTCCTGCAGATTGACGATCTGGGCGACCTTGATGCCCGGCGCCGGCTGGAACTCGAAGACGGTGATCACCGGGCCGGGGCTTATCCCCTCGATCGTTCCCTCGACTCCGAACTCCGCGCAGCGAGCACATATCAGCTCGCCGAGCCGGCGGATCTCATCCTCGTCGACTTCCGAGTTGACCTCCTCGCAGTACAGCAGGTCGATCGGCGGCAGTTCCGGGCTCCCGGTCGTCGGTCCGTTCGCCCCGTTGCCTGCCCCGGCGAGCATGGAACCAGGTGAATTCAGCCTGGCCGCCCCCGCGGCAGGCGCTGACTCCGCCGGCCGCGCGGGCTTCGGCACGGCGACCTCGACCGTCCTGTCCGGGAGCGCCGTTCGCAGCGTGAGTTCCTGGAGCGGCGAATCGGAGGCAGGCGTATCGGGCGCTGTCTTCGCTCGTCGACCGGCCTTCTTCTTCCTGGCGGCATTCGGGCCACGCCTCAGTCTTCCCCCGAAGAGAACGACCAGTTCCTTCAGCCGGCCCAGGGTGCCGACAAGCCACTCCGCGAGGCTGCCCTGGATGGTCAGCGCGATGCCGGAGACCAGCCCGAACAGGGCGATCACCGCGGCGCCCAGGAACCCCAACTGGCTCTGAATGCCGCCGGAGATCGTGGACCCCACGAGGCCGCCGGCGACCATCGGCTCGCCACGGACCTGCACTTCCCCGACAGCGAGATCGATGAGGGTCGGCAAGGCGACCAGGGCGACGACGAGTCCGGCACCCTGCAGCAGCGAAGGGAAACCGGCGCGCGCACGAACAAGTCGGTAGCCCAGGGCGAGAACCAGGAACGCCACGGCCACGACCGAAAGCCCCAGAATCCCGTAACCGGCAGCCGCGACCTGGGCGCCGACCGGACCGATCAGGTTTCCGGTCTCGCCTGAGTCCGCGCCGCTCCGCATGAAGCTGGGATCGCCTGGCTGGTAGCTCAGCAGGCTGAGCAGGAGCAGCGCACCCAGGGCGAGCAGGAAGAGCCCGACCAGTTCGACGCTCTTACCCGCCGGCAACCTCCCGAGACCGAATCGCCGAGCACCATCCTCAGAGCGAATCACCGGAGTCCTCGACAATCGGCCATGGCGGGAACATGCACGGGCACACGATTGTAGCGTATCTAGTCGAATATGGCTATATGCTGTTCATCTCGCGAAACAGCCCAACGAGCTCCGGCGGGCCGAGGCTCTCGGCTCGCACCTTGCGCGGCAAGCCAAGCGCCGCGAGTGCCGCCTCGGCCGCCGGCCGACCCACGGTCGACCGGAAGTTGTTGACGAGCGTCTTGCGCCGCTGGCTGAACGCGGTGCGCACGAAGACGGCAAACGCCGGCCATTCCGCCTCGTCGACCGGCGTCGCGCCACGCTCCAGTCCCACGAAGGCGCTCGTCACGGCCGGCGGTGGCACGAAGCTGCCGGGGAGCACGATCGACAGCCGGCGCACCGTTGCCCGCGCACCGACCAGGACGCTCAATCCGCCGTAGTCGGAATCGCCCGGCGCCGCGGCCAGCCGGTCGGCGACCTCGCGCTGCACCAGGAAGGCCGCCCGAGCGCCGACCGGCGCCCGCTCGAGGACGGCGAGAACGATGCGGGTCGCCACGTTGTACGGCAGATTGCCGGCGATCCGGGTCGAAGCAGCCACCTTGTCGTAGCGAAGATCGCAACCGTCGCCGGCGACCAGGACCAGGCGCGGATCCGCGATCCGCCGGCGCAGCGCAAACGTCCACAACAGGTCAAGTTCGCAGCCGATCACCCGACTCGCGCCGCGTTCCAGGAGCAGGCGGGTGAGTACGCCGCCGCCCGGGCCGATCTCGACGACGACGCGACCGGCGACGTCCAGAAAGTCGACTGCGGGAATCGCGGACCCGGGATGCCGAAGATGGTGCTGGCCCAGGGATTTGCGGAGCGGGGGAACGCGACTCACCTCGGCGGCACGGTACCAGCGACGGCCCCAGGGAACACGAAGGGCATAAGCTCGATGCGGACGCCCGCGCGCCGTCAGGAGCCCTGCATGACCCCAGCAAGCGAAGCCCGCAACCCGCCGACGGAATCCCCTTCCTGGGAGCCGACCGCGTGCATCCTTTGCGAGTCCAACTGCGGCATCCAGGTCCAGTTGGGCGGCGACGACGGACGGCAGTTCGCCCGCATCCGCGGCGACCGGGCCAACCCCGTCTCCAAGGGCTACGTCTGCCAGAAGGCCGGACGCCTGAACCACTACCAGAACAGCCGCGACCGCCTCTTGTCGCCCATGCGGCGGCGGCCCGACGGCAACTTCGAGGAGATCGACTGGGACACCGCGATCCGCGAGGTAGCGGAGCGCCTGTCGGAGGTCCGGGACCGCTTCGGCGGCGAGTCCATCTTCTACTACGGCGGCGGCGGTCAGGGAAACCACCTGCCCGGCTTCTACGCCCGTTCCACCCTGCGCACGCTGGGTTCCGTCTTCCGTTCCAACGCGCTCGCCCAGGAGAAGACCGGCGAGATGTGGGTAGCCCAGCAGATGGTCGGCGCCCCCTCGCGCGGCGACTTCCACCACTGCGAGGTAGGCGTCTTTCTCGGCAAGAACCCCTGGCAGTCGCACGGCATCCCCCGCGCACGAGTCACCCTGCGCGAGATCGCGAAGGACCCCGAACGCTGCCTGATCGTGATCGACGTCCGTCGCTCCGAGACCGCCGACCTGGCGAACATCTTCCTCCAGGTGAAGCCCGGCACCGACGCCTGGCTGCTGGCGGCGATGCTCGGCGTCCTGCTCGAGGAGAACCTGGTCGACGGAGACTTCATCGCCCGGCACACCGACGGCTTCGAGCAGGTACGCCCCCACATCGAGGAGATCGATGTCCCGGCCGCCTGTTCCGTCTGCGGAGTCCCCGAGGACCTCGTCCGCAGCGCCGCCCGCCGGATAGCCGCCGCGTCGAGCGTTGCCGTGTTCGAGGACCTCGGTGTGCAGATGAACCGCAACTCGACCCTCGTGAGCTACCTGCAGCGCCTGGTCTGGATGTTGACCGGCAACTTCGGAAGGCTGGGCGCCCACAACGTGGCCACTTCGCTCGTGCCGCTCACCGCCGCGCGGTCCGCGGGTCCGCGCAAGACCCCGGTCACCGGCGCACCCGTGATCGCCGGGCTCGTGCCCTGCAACCTGATCGCCGACGAGGTCCTGTCCGACCATCCGAACCGCTACCGGGCGATGCTCATCGAGAGCGCGAACCCGGTCCACTCGCTGGCGGAAAGCCGGAGGATGAGGGCGGCTCTCGAGGCTCTTGAGTGCGTCGTCGTGATCGACGTCGCGATGACCGAAACGGCGCGACAGGCCGACTACGTGCTGCCGGCGACGACTCAGTACGAGAAGGCGGAGGCCGTGTTCTTCAACTTCGAGTTCCCTGAGAACGCCTTCTTCCTGCGACGGCCCCTGCTGCCGCCTCCGACAACGGACAAGGCCGGGCCGCTTCCCGAGCCGGAGATCCACAGTCGCCTCACGGAGGCCCTCGGGGGCCTGGAACCCGAACGGGTCGAGGAGTTCCGGGCCGCTCTCCGGGAGGGCGGCAGGCCCCTGTTCACAACCACCTTCAAGGCGGCGATCCGGAGCGACCCGCGTCTCGCCGGCGTGGCGCCGGCACTCCTCTACCGGACCCTCGCCGAGACGCTGCCGTCTGGCGCCGAGTCAGGCGCTGCCCTCTGGGGCGCGGCGCAGATCTGCGCGGCGCGGTTCGGCGAGTCGATCCGGCGCGCCGGCATCGAAGGCGACGACTCCGAACTCGGCGATGCGCTGTTCGACGCGATCGTGGCCAGTCCGACCGGCCTGGTGTTCTCCATCGATCCGCCCGAGGTCAGTTGGGAGCGCGTCCAGACGGCCAACGGCCGCCTCCAACTCGCCGTTCCCGATCTGTTCGAAGCGATCCGGGCACTCGGCGAAAGCAACGGCCCGGCGATCACCAGCACGTCGTTCCCGCTCGTCCTCTCGGCCGGCGAGCGCCGGTCTTTCACGGCCAACACGATCTACCGCGATCCGAACTGGCGGCGGAAGGCCCATGAAGACGCGCTGACCCTGTCGCCGAACGACGCGGCGGCCCTGGAACTCTCGGACGGGGATCGCGCCCGGCTGGTAACCGCGCAGGGAGCCGCCGAGGTTCTGACCATGATCAGCGACCGGATGCAGGACGGGCACATCTCGCTTCCGAACGGCCTCGGGCTCGACTACCCGGACGAACTGGGTGAACGAGCGCTCGACGGTATTGCGCCCAACGAACTCACAGCCGTCACGGACCGCGATCCCATCGCCGGCACACCGTGGCACAAGAGCGTTCCAGCGCGCCTGGAGCGGCTGACCGATGCCGCCGATTGAGAAGGGCGCGCCGCCGACGTCGCCGGTGACGAAGTGAGTCACGGCAGGAAGCCGTCCGCCCGCTCGCTGGCCGCTCAGGCAGCCGACGCGCTACGGCGAGTCGTTCCCGACCGTCGCGAAGAGTCGGCCCCGGGGCGGGACAGCCTGACCGGTCTCCTCGACGGAGGAACTCTCCACGAGGCTCTCGCCGCCACGGTAGCGGACGCCGAGCAGCGAGGGGAGGATGTCGGCCTGCTGTTCCTCGACCTCGACTACTTCAAACGGATCAACGACCGACACGGCCACCAGGCCGGCAGCCGCATCCTGCGCCAGGTCTCAACGCTGCTTCAGACCGCGGCCGACGACGCGGGCGGCTTCGCCGCTCGCTACGGCGGGGATGAGTTCGTGCTCATCCTTCCCGGAGCCGATATCGACCAGGCGGCAGGGCGAGCCGAGCGCCTGCGTGCCGGCGTGGCGTCGACCCTGTTCCCCAGCGGCGCAGGCGCCAGGTCCCGACCTGTGGTCAGCCTGACCTGTTCGATCGGCGCCGCGAGCCTCCTTCGGCTGCCAGCAGCCCGGGCCGACTCCGGGGAAGGCGCCGCCACACGCCTGCTCCGCAGGGCCGACGACGCGATGTACTCGGCGAAGCGAGCCGGCCGGAATCGAGTCATGGCGCTCGACGCCCGGACGACCGGTGTCGCCTGACCGCCGGGTCAACTCCCTTCACTCCAGGCCGCAGCGAGATCTCCAGAACGGTTCAGGCTCAGTCTGGGGCAACCGGGTCACGGCCGGAAGGTCGTGGGCAACGATCGCATCGAGGCGGTGGCGCCGGAGCGGCACGGCGCCGATCGAGAGGGGCCAGGGCGGCCGGCGGAAGGCGAACAGGCTGAAGGAGACCGCGGGCCGACCGTCGGCGTCGATGGAGAGCACGTCCTGGGGCAGCCCCTCGGCTCCGTTCGACCAGTCCAACCGCTGCCACAGGTCCTCGAACGACTCGGGCCAGCCGGGCGGCAGGCCCGGCCATGTCAGGATCCCGCGACGGACCTCGGCGCGCAGATCCGGGTCGCCCTCGAAGGCGACCGCCGCCAGAAGCAGCGGCTCGGCCAGGATCGCACGCGCCGCCCGTACGGCGACCCGCGGATCGCTCGCTGTGGCTCCCGCCCCGCGTTCAAGGCGCATCAGTTCGAACGGCGCGAGCGCCGACAGCGGATCGAGATCGCAGGCCCGCTGCAGGGCGTCTCGCCTCTGATCGGTTTCGGCGTCCTCCGTGACGCCGGCCAGCAACCAGAGTGGAGCCAGCCCGCCGGCGGACCTTGCCGCGGTCCAGGGATCGAGGCGCGCACGGTAGAGCGGAAACGCCGGGTCGGCGGCGACTGCCGCCCGCAACGCGGCCACTGCCTCGACCGGAACGTCCGTTCCTTCCTCCGCCGTGCCGGCGGCGACCAGCGCACGGGCGTACGACTGAGACGCCCAGCCACGTTCGAGCGACCAGACAAGCCCCACCGCGAGCGAGCAGAAGAAGGCCACGCGAGCCCAGGCAAGAGACCGACCACGGAGCGTCCGGGACGGCGGTCCTCCCGACCCGCGCGCCGCGGCTGCCAGGCCCAGGTTCAGAATCAGCACCGCGGGCACCGCGGTCACGACGGCGAAGACGCCGAACGCCAGGCAGACAAGGGTCCCCAGCATGCCCAGCAACGCTGCCGCCAGCAGCTCCGGATCCCGCACCGGGCGCGGACCGGCCACCGCCGCCGTGTCCCGGGCTTCCGGATTCCCGGCACCTTCACCGCCCCGTTTCCTCGCCGCTCGCACCAGCTCGGCAAGTCGAGCAAGTCCGAACCGCCCCACAAGGGCCAGCAGCAGCAGGGAGCCGGCGACTCCGAGTTCGTACGGCGCCTGGACCACCAGAGTGTGGGCGTCCGTGACCACCTCTCCCGGAGGGTGAACGCCAGGCGCTGGACGCCAGTGGCGCGCCAGGGTCCAACTCGTCGCGCCCGGACCCCAGCCCAGGATCGGGCGCTCCAGGAAGCCGTCCAAGGCGGCAGCCGCGTAGGTTCGGCGAGAGAGAAGCGACGGATCCTCGAGTCTCAGGACCGCACCCACTCTCTCCACCGGACCGGGTACGTCGAGCCGTGATCCCGCCCAGCCCGCGGCGAGCGCCATCCCGGCGACAACGACCAGAAACACAGCGATCCGGGCCACCCATCGGCGACCTCCGGCCCGCCACAGCGCCCACGCGGCCGCCGCGATTACCTGGACGCCCACCGCGGCCAAGCCCGACAGCGAACCGGTCGCGGCGAGAGTCCAGATGAGGAGCGCGCCGACAAAGAGCCCGGCACCCTGGCGCAACCGCGGCCTCTCCGATCCGAACAGCCGCCAGGCGCCGAGCACCGCCGGCGGCAGCAGGGCTATGAGCACCAGCGCCAACTGGTTGTGATGGCCGATCGGCATCGCCGCCCGACCCTGTTCATGCAGGGGCTGCAGGCCCAGCGCCCAGGCCGACGCGGCCACGCCGACCACGGCGCAGCCGCCCAGTGCCCGTCGGGCGGCACCGCTCGAGCCGAGCAGGCGGCCGATCCCGGCGGACGCCCATGCCGCGGGTAGAAGGAAGACGACGATCGCCTCGCCGGCCCGACTTACCGGAGACAGGAGCCAGCTCGAAGCGGCGGCCAGCCACAGCATCGGGAGCAACGCAGGCCACCAGCGACCTCCGGCCGTCCCAAGCGCCAGAGGGTCGAGGAAGGACCCGCGGCCGACCCAGCCGAACGCCAGAAGCAGAACGGCGGCCGTGACCTGGGACGCCGCCGTGGCGCCGAGATGGAAGGTCCCGGCGTAGAAGACGATCCCCGACAGAGCCAGGGTGACGATCACCGCGGCGCTTCGATCCCGCCATGGCCGCTCAGCCATCGCTACGGACCGGCTCAGGAACCCGAACCGTGCACGCCGGTTGTGCCCGACCTCCCGGTCAGACGCACCGCCAACTCAGGTGCTTCGCGAAGGCAGGTCCAGAGAATGCCGAGCGACGTGACGAAGGCGCGCCAGCCGGTCCGGAACCGGGCGGCCGGAGCAGCTTCAATCTCCGCGTAACCGCGCGCATCCGCCTTCGCCTTCTCCCAGCCCGCGAACAGACGACCCCAGGGGCTCGCCAGGACTTCGGCCATTTGCCGCTTCGCCTTGTACGGGTACCAGAAAGAGTCGTGGTAGAGAACGCTCGCCAGATAGGCCCAGGGTGCGAGAAAGGTGCGCAGCGACCACTCGACCGGACGCCGCAGGGGCCCCCAGTAGATCTTGTGCTGCATCCTCGCCGCGAAGGTCATCTTCCGGAACGGCCCCACGAACCCCCAACTCCTGCCGGCGACCTCCGGATCGCCGACGACTTCGATCTCCCGCGGGTCGCCGCAACCCAGGCCGAGATCGTGGGCAAGCCGGATGTACCGGACCTGCAGGGGATCGAAGCCCATCAGCTTCGCCGCCACCGCGTCGATGGCGACCTGATCGGCGCTGGCCAGGATCACGTTGCCGATCCGGGGAATCATGCAACGCGGCCCAGGTCCATCCCCGGCAAACGTCCCGTCCATCGCTGCGAACACGCCACGGTGTATGTGCTGCTGGATCATCAGCAGGTCGACCAGGGTCTCGTGGATCACCGGGTGGGTCCAGTGCCGCCGCTCGTTGAGCAGGCCGCCAAAGGCGTTCTTCATCGCGCCGGTCGTCGTGGTGAAGACATGCGTCTTGACCGTCGGCAGGTGAATGATGTTCTCGCCCACGAAGCGAGCCGGGATGTGGAAACCCCGGGGGTAGACATCGTTCAGGCACAGGAAGCGCTCCGCAAGATCGCCGACCGCTTCGCGAATGGGCAGCCACTCCTCGCCCTCCTCATAGAGGTGGACGTTGCGCAGGCCGTGAGCCCTGACCACGTCGATCTGCTTGTTCTCGCGCTCGCCGAGACGCGCGTCGATGACCACGGTCCGGTTGTGGCAGCCGTGGATCAGGGCGGGGTCGTAGCCGTCGCTCTTCATCGCCCGTACGACACCCTCGAGCTGCCACGGTGTCGTCGAGCTGCCCGGGTAGAAGAAGTGCCAGGAGATGTTGATCTTCAGCGCCGTGTCGACGGAGGGATCGACGACTTCGCGGTAGCCCGCGAGGTTCAGCAGCTCGTGGTAGTCGGCCAACACCGAGGACGGCGCCGTCGGCAGCACGGCAACACGGGGCGGGGCAGGGGGCGAACTCAGTTCGGGGCTCCCCGCGCGCCTCGGGACATGGCCGCGAGGAAGTCCGCATTCGATGGCGTGTTCTTGAGCCGCTCCTGGAGGACTTCCATGCTCTCGACCACCGGCAGCGGGTTCAACACCTTGCGCAGCACCCAGACCCGCTGCAGTTCGTCCGGAGTCAGCAGCAGTTCCTCCTTGCGGGTGCCCGACTTGTCGATGTCGATGGCCGGGAAGATCCGCTTGTCGACCAGTTTCCGGTCGAGGTGCAGCTCCGAGTTGCCGGTGCCCTTGAACTCTTCGAAGATCACGTCGTCCATCCGGCTTCCGGTGTCGATCAGCGCCGTGGCGACGATGGTCAGCGAGCCGCCGCCCTCGATGTTCCGGGCGGCGCCGAAGAAGCGCTTCGGACGCTGCAGCGCGTTGGCGTCGATGCCGCCCGACAGCACCTTGCCCGACGGCGGCTGCACCGTGTTGTAGGCCCGCGCCAACCGGGTGATCGAGTCGAGCAGGATGACCACATCCTTGCCGTACTCGACCAGCCGCTTGGCCTTCTCGATCACCATCTCGGCGACCTGGATGTGCCGCGAAGCGGGTTCGTCGAAGGTGGACGACACGACCTCGCCCTTGACCGAGCGCTCCATGTCGGTCACTTCCTCGGGACGCTCGTCGATCAGCAGGACGACGAGCACGACTTCGGGATGGTTCGTCGCGATGGAGCGCGCCAGGGACTGCAGCAGCATCGTCTTGCCGGTGCGCGGCGGCGCCACGATCAGTGCGCGCTGGCCCTTGCCCATCGGCGTAACGAGGTCCGTGACTCGCGAAGAGAGGTCTCCTTCCACCTCGAGGCGGAGGCGCTCCTCCGGGTAGAGCGGCGTCAGGTTGTCGAAGAAGATCTTCTGGCGCACCACGTCCGGATGCTCGAAGTTCACGGCCTCCAGCTTGATCAGCGCCAGGTACCGTTCACCCTTGTTCATCGGCTGGCGCACCTGACCGGAAACCGTGTCCCCGGTGCGCAGATCGAACCGCCGGATCTGGCTGCGGGAGACGTAGATGTCATCCGGACCCGGGAGGTAGCTGTACTCCGGGGCCCGCAGGAACCCGTAGCCATCGCTCAGGCACTCGAGCACGCCCTCTCCGAAGAGCAGCCCGCTCTTCTCCGTCTGCGCCTCCAGGATCTTGAAGCTCAGCTCCTGCCTGGCCATGCCGGCCGCGCCCACGACGTCCAGCTCCCGCGCCAACTTGAGGAGGTCGCGGTTGCTCAAGTCCTTCAGGGCCTTCAGGTCGAAGGCCAGCTCCGCGCTGGCAGCCGCCCGTGCGCCTCCGTTCCCACTCCCTGTCGCTTCCCGGGTTCCGTCTGTCGTCATCTTCTCAGGTCCTCGGCATCTGTAGTGCCAGCGGGGCTGAACTCAGGGTTCAGCAACATTCCGAGCAGCCGCGCGACTCCTTCGCCAGTTCGAGACGACACGGGAAACAGTGCCGCCCCGGACGGCATTCCCAACAGCTCTGCGACCTCGGCAAGGGTTCGAGCTCGAACTCCGCGCTTGACGCGGTCGATCTTGGTCACCGCAACCACGGGATCGAACTCCAGACTACGAAGGTACGCGTACGCTTCGGAGTCGAGTGGTGTGCCGGCGACCTTACCATCCACCAGCAGGACCACCGTGGCCAGGCCCGCCGCCGACCGGAGGTACTGCTCCACGCTCCGGCCCCAGGCCTCCCGTTCCCGTTTCGAAACCCGCGCGTAGCCGTAGCCTGGCAAGTCCACGACGTACCACGACTCGTCGATCAGGAAGAAGTTGACGGTGCGGGTGCGCCCCGGCGTGGAACTCGTGCGGGCCAGGTCCTTGCGGCCGAGCATCCGGTTGATCAGGCTCGACTTGCCGACGTTCGATCGCCCGGCGAAGACGATCTGGGGGCGACCGTCCCTGGGCAAGTCAGCCGGGCGCACGGCCGAAACGACGAAGCGCGCGCTACGGACCTTCACGGTCCCCTTCCTCCCGGTCTTCCACAAGTCCACGCGCGGGCGCGGACTCCGATAAGCGACGTTCTAGTGAGCGACGTTGGCCGGTGGAGCCTCGTCCGCCGGCTTCTGGAACTCGGCGGGCACCTCCGGCACCCTGGGGACAACCCCGTCGAAGACGGTTTCCAGCACCTCGTCCATCGACTCGACGAGATGGAAGGTCATCTCTTCCCGGACCTCCTCCGGCACTTCCTCCAGGTCCTTCTCGTTCTCCTTCGGAAGCAGGATCTCGAAGATCCCGGCGCGGTACGCCGCCAGGACCTTGTCCTTGATGCCACCCACCGGCAGCACCTTTCCACGCAAGGTGATTTCCCCGGTCATTGCCACGTCGCCCCGCACCGGCACCCCGAGCAGAGCCGAAATCAACGCAGAGGCCATCGTGATCCCGGCCGAAGGACCGTCCTTGGGGATGGCGCCCTCGGGCACGTGGATGTGGAGGTCCTGGTCGGCGTGGAAGCCGGGCTCCAGACCGAACACGTCGGCGCGGCTGCGGAGATAGGACATCGCGGCCCGCGCGGACTCCTTCATCACGTCGCCGAGCTTGCCGGTCAGGATCAGCTTGCCGCTGCCCTTCATCAGACCGACTTCGCTCTCCAGCAGTTCGCCTCCCGCCTGAGTCCACGCCAGGCCCGTGGCGACGCCGATTTCGGACTCGTCGAGCTTCTTGCGCGGCCGGAACTTCGGCTTGCCGAGGAGTTCGGCGACCAGGCCCGGGTCGACGGAAATCGCCGGCTCCGAGGCCGCCTTCTTCGCCTTGCCCTTCTTGCCCTTCCTGCCCTTCGATTCGGCCTTCACCTTCTCCGCTCGACCGTCCTCGACCAGGCGCCGGGCCAGCTTGCGACACACGGCGGCGATCTCGCGCTCGAGGTTCCGGACCCCCGCCTCGCGGGTGTAGGAGTCCATCAGGAACCCGAGGCTGTCGTCGCTGAACCGGATCGCGTCGTCGGTCAGGCCGTGGCTGTCCAACTGCCTCGGGACCAGGAACTGGCGCGCGATCTCCAGTTTCTCGTTCGGCGTGTAGCCGGCAAGCTGGATGACCTCCATCCTGTCCTTGAGCGCCGGCGGAATCGGGTGCTCGACGTTCGCGGTAGCGATGAACATCACCTTGGAAAGGTCGTACTCCACGTCCATGTAGTGGTCGACGAACGTGTCGTTCTGCTCCGGGTCCAGGACCTCCAGCAGCGCCGACGACGGATCGCCGCGGAAGTCCATCGACATCTTGTCGACCTCGTCGAGCAGGAACACCGGGTTCACGGTCCCCGCCCGCTTCATCATCTGGATGATCTGGCCGGGAAAGGCGCCGATGTACGTGCGCCGGTGCCCTCGGACTTCCGCCTCGTCGCGCACCCCGCCCAGGGAGAGGCGAACGAACTTGCGGCCCGTGGCCGCGGCGATCGACTTGGCCAGCGACGACTTGCCCACACCCGGCGGTCCGACGAAGCAGATGATCGAGTTCTGCGTCTTGCTGGTCAACTGCCGGACGGCGAGGAACTCCAGCACCCGCTCCTTGACCTTCTCCAACCCGTAGTGGCCCTGGTCCAGGATCGTGGCCGCCTTCTTCAGGTCCTTCAGTTCGCGGCTCCGCTTCTTCCACGGCACCGAGACGAGCCAGTCGACGTAGTTGCGTGACACGGTCGCCTCGGCCGAAACCGGCGGCATGGCCTCGAGCCGGCGAAGTTCCTGCTCGGCCTTCTCGCGCACCAGCTTCGGGGCACCGGACTTCTCGACCTTCTGCTTCAACTCGGCGATCTCGTCGGCGCGATCGTCCTTGCGCCCCAACTCGTGGTGGATCGCCTTGATCTTCTCGTTGAGGTAGTACTCCTTCTGCGCCTTCTCCATCTGCTTCTTGACCTGCACGTTGATCCGCTTGTCGATGTTGATCTTCTCGACCTCGACATCGAGCAGGTCGTGAACCGCCTGCAGGCGTTCGTACGGATTCAGGGTTTCGAGCAGGGTCTGCTTCTCCGAGGTGGAGACGGTCAGATGAGCTGCCAGGGCGTCGGCGAAGCGATCCGGATCGTCGAGCTTCAGTGTCGACATCAGGCTCTCGAAGGCCAGATGGTGGGACATCTTCGCGTACTGCTCGAAGCTGTTGAGCAGCCGGCTCATGTAGACCTGAACCTTGTCGTCAGCCGGATAGTGGATCTCGTAGACCTCGACCTCGGCCTCGAAGGCGCCGTCCTTCTCCTCGAGCGTCCGCAGTTCGGCCCGGCGCAGCCCTTCGACCATCACCTTCACGTTGCCGTTCGGCAGCTTCACGTTCTGGACCACTCGCGCGACGACTCCGATCGGGTGGATGTCGTCGATGCCGGGATCGTCCACCTTGGGATCCCGCTGGGCGACGAGGAAGATCAGCTTGCCTGCCGTGCGGAGCGTCTGCTCCAGCGCGAGCACCGAGCCGCGGCGACCGACGATGAAGGGGGCCATCATCTGCGGGAAGACGACCATGTCCCGCAGCGGCACGACCGGCAGCCGCTCGCTCGAGGTCGAAACGTATCCGGAAGCCATCCCTAGACCGCCTTCTCGTAGACGGTCAACGGCTGTATGCCCTTCATCACCACATCCTCGTTGATCACGCATTCCTTGACGCCGGCTTCCGACGGCAGGCCGTACATCAGTTCCAGCATCAACTCCTCGAGGATGATCCGCAGGCCGCGGGCGCCGACATTGCGCTTCATGGCCTGCCGGGCCACCGCCCGCAGCGCCTCGGCCGTGAACGTGAGCTTCACGTCCTCGAACTCGAACATCGCTTCGTACTGCCGAACCAGGGAGTTCTTCGGCTCGGTCAGGATCCGGACGAGGGCGTCCTCGTCGAGCTGCTCCAGCGTCGCCACGACCGGCAGACGGCCCACGAACTCGGGGATCAGGCCGTACTTGATCAGGTCCTCGGGCAGCACGTGCCGGAGCATCTCGCCAGCCCGCTTCTCGCGGTTCCTGATCTCCGCGCCGAAGCCCATCGTCTTCTCGTTCATCCGCCGCTCGATGCGTTCCTCGAGGCCGACGAAGGCCCCGCCGCAGATGAAGAGGATGTTCGTCGTGTCGATCTGCAGGAACTCCTGGTGCGGGTGCTTGCGTCCGCCCTGAGGCGGCACGTTGCACTGCGTGCCCTCGAGGATCTTGAGCAACGCCTGCTGCACCCCCTCGCCCGAGACGTCCCTGGTGATCGACGGGTTGTCGCCCTTGCGGCAGATCTTGTCCACCTCGTCGATGTAGACGATGCCGCGCTGGGTCTTTTCCTTGTCGCTACCGGAAGCCTGGTAGAGCTTCAGGATGATGTTCTCGACATCCTCGCCGACGTAGCCGGCCTCGGTCAGCGTGGTCGCATCCGCGATGGTGAAAGGAACGCTCAGCAGCCGCGCCAGTGTCTGCGCCAGAAGCGTCTTGCCCGTACCGGTGGGGCCGATCAGCAGGATGTTCGACTTCTGCAGTTCGACGTCGGTCCTGGAACGCTCTCCGAAGTCGATCCGCTTGTAGTGGTTGTAGACCGCGACCGCGAGTTTCTTCTTCGCCTGCTCCTGGCCGATCACGTAGTCGTCGAGGAGCTTCTTGAGTTCCTGGGGCTTCGGCAGAGCCGCTTCCTGGCGCTGCTCGAGCATCCGGTCCTCGGCGATGATGTCGAGGCAGATGTCGACGCACTCATCGCAGATGAAGACCGTCGGGCCGGCGATGAGCTTCTTGACCTCGCGCTGGCTCTTGCTGCAGAACGAGCACCTGAGGGCGTCGTCTCCGCTGTCCTTCTTGGGCATCCGTCGGCTCGCTCGTGCTTGGTTTCGTCCGCTTCGTCCGGTCTTCCACGACGACCGCTAGAGGTCGCGGGCACCTCAACGCGGGCCTTCCGGCCCGCGTCCGATCCGTTTGGGATGGTAGCACGGCTCGGGGCTGCCGGCCGTTCATTCGGCGCCGGTTACTGAGCTCCCCGACGCTCCACGACACGGTCGGCGAGGCCGTATTCCACCGCCATCTCGGCGGTCAGAATCTTGTCCCGCTCCGTGTCGGCGTGGACTTCTTCGGTGGACTTTCCGGTGTGCAGAGCCAGGAGTTCGTCGATCCGGCCTCGCATCCGCAGCAGGTCCTGGGCGTGGATGTCGATGTCCGTTTGCTGACCGCCGAGGGCCTGCACCCACGGCTGGTGGATCAGCACCCGCGCGTTGGGCAGGACGAGCCGCTTCTCGCTGGCGCCGCCCGCCAGAAGCACGGCCGCGAAGGACGCCGCCTGACCGACGCAAAGGGTCGAGACGTCCGGCTTGACATGCTGCATCGTGTCGTAGATGGCGAAGCCGGCCGTCACCGAACCGCCCGGCGAGTTGATGTAGAGCGAGATGTCCTTCTCCGGGTTCTCGGACTCGAGAAACAGCATCTGCGCGATGACCAGGTTCGCCACGTCGTCGTCGATCGCCCGGCCGAGGAACACGATGTTGTCCTTGAGCAGCCGCGAGTAGATGTCGTAGGCGCGTTCTCCCCGGTTGGTCTGCTCGACCACCATGGGTACCAGCATCGCTAGTCCTCCCCTTCGGCGGCGGGCTCTTCCCCCGCGCCACCCGATTCCCCGGCCGGCGCGTTGGCCTCGAGCAGAGCCTGCACCGTCCTGTCCCGTCTGAGTTCGATCTTCAGCATCTCCAGGCCGCCGTCCCGCTCCAGCTCCCGGCGCAGCTTGCCGCGGTTCGTGTTGCGCGCGCGGGCCATGATCTCCAGCGCGCGCTCGAGGTCTTCCCGGGTCGGTTCGATCACGTCTTCCCGGGCGATCAGGTCGAGCAGGAAGGAGGCATGCGCGCGTTTGCCGGCCTGTGGCCGGATCTCCTCCATCATCTGCTCCCAGGGCAACTGCTGCTGCTCGAGATCGACTCCCTGTCGAGCCAGATTGTTCGCGTAGGACCGCGCCATCTGGAACGCCTCGCGTTCCACCACAGCCTCCGGCAGCTCCACCGGATACCGCTCGCGCAACTGCTCGAGCAGAGCGTCCGTGCGCTCCTGGCCTGCAGCCTCGACCTTCCGCGCCCGCACCTGCCCGCGGAGGTTCTCCCGCAGGTCATCCACGCTCTCGATGCTCGCGGCCAGACCGCTGGCCCAATCGTCATCGACTTCGGGCAGTTTCCTCTCGAGGACCTCGTCGAGTTCGACGTCGTACCGGCGCTGCCGCTCGATGTTGTCCTCCTGCTCGACGCGCTCGAAGGTGGCGGTCTGGCCGGCCGAGAGCCCGGTCAGGTTGTCGGTGAGCTCAGGCCAGACCCGCTCGTCGCCCAGTTCCAGGTCGATGTCGTGGGTCGCGGGACCGCGATTGTCCTGGCTGTGCTCCGGATCGTGCTCCTCGCCAGCCGCCTGTCCGTCAGCCCCGTCGATCGCGGCGCGATGGACCTTTCCGCGCACCCGGTCGCCGCGCGCCGCGGAGCGGTCGACCGGCACCCAGGTCGAGCGCTCCAGGCGAAGCTGCTCCAGCACCTCGTCGACCTCCGCTTCGGTGGGCTCCGTCTCGGGCTCCGGCAACTCGAAGCTCCGGCCATCGCCCAGGTCGACTTCGGGCTCGATATCCACCGTGACCGTGAACCGCAGCGGTTGACCTGGAACCACCTCGACCGCTCCCACGCTCGGCGGCAGCATGGCGTGGACATCTTCCTCTTCCCGGGCCATCTGCCAGTACTTCGGCGCCAGCCGCTCCGACACATCCTCGCCGATCGACTCCGCGAAACGCTGGCGGATCAGGTCGAGCGGCGCCTTGCCCTTGCGAAAGCCGTCGAGGCGGGCCCGCCGGCGGTAGTCCCTCGCCACTCGCAGGTACTCCGCATCGACTTCCCCGGCAGGTACCTCGATGTCGAACTCCTGCCGGCACAGGCCGACCTCCCGCTTGGAGACCACTACAGTCATGACTGGAGGAGTGGAATCAGCAGGTTACGGTTGCGAGGAAAAGACGGAGGCGTGCCGGACGTGCGAAAGGGGGGACTCGAACCCCCACCCCCTTTCGGGGACTAGATCCTAAGTCTAGCGCGTCTACCGGTTCCGCCACTTTCGCGCCGTCGCCCCGGCGCCGTCTCCCCGGAAATGGGCAGCCTGATGTGGGGCATGGTGAGCCGCCTAGGAATCGAACCTAGAACCCACAGATTAAGAGTCTGTTGCTCTGCCAATTGAGCTAGCGGCCCGGCCTCCATGCCGCCTTCGCGTCAACCGGGTCCTCCGGCACCGGCGGCAGCGCGCGACTATACCGGATCACTGCGTCGCCAACCACCCCGGACCAGGCGAACGACCTCGACAACCCCTGGTAGATCCCCTCGGCCCGAACCACCCTGAACGAAGCGCACGATCTCGACCTGGTCACCGTCATGGAGAGCCGTTTCGCCGAAGCGGGCTCGCGGCACGAGTTCGCGGTTCACCTCGACCGCCACCGTCTTCGGGTGCTGGTCCAGGCTCGCAAGCAGGTCGAGAACGGTCGCACCGGTCCGAGGCGAAGCCAACTCCCGGTCCTGGCCGTTGACCAGGAGCCGCAGGACCCTTCCCACCCGGACGCTCCTCAGGCCGGCGCCAGATCCGCGGTTCTGTCCGGAGCGTCGGACCACAGCCGTTCCAGCCGGTAGAGCTCCCGACGCTCGGCATCGAACACGTGGACGACCACATCGCCGTAGTCGATCAGCACCCACTGGCCCCTGTCCGCGCCTTCGAGATGCAGCGGCCGGGCACCGTCGGCGCGCAACCTGCGCTCGACGGATTCCGCGATGCTGCTCACCTGGCGCGCGTTCGCGCCGTTGCAGATGACGAAGTAGTCGGTGAAGTCGCTGACCTCGGTCAGTTCGAGCACCCGCAGATCCTGCGCCTTGCGATCGAGCGCCGCCGCGGCAACCGCGCGGACACGCTCCTCGGAGTGGTCCGTCCCCTCTGGATCGTGAGTGGTCGCGGCCGCCTGGGCCTGGAGCGTCTGAACTTGCGTCAACGGTACAATCCGTACTTGCGACAGTAGCGCAGCACGGGGTCCGGCATCAAATCCGCGCTCACGTCCGCACCTCGTGCGAGCCGCCGGCGAATGTCGCTCGACGAGACATCGACCGATCGGTGCCGGACGAGGACGTAGCCCCGCGCCTTCTCGACGGACGAGCGCACCTCCGCGTCGAGACCGCGTTCCCCCGGACGCGCGAGGACGACCAGCTTCACGGCCTCGATCAGGTCGCTGAAGCGCCGCCAGCCGGGCAGCTCGTTGAAGCTGTCGACGCCGAGCAGCAGGTGAAGTTCGGCACCCGGAAACTCCGCCGCGTAGCGTTCTACCGTCTCGATCGTGTACACGGATCGCCCGAAGTCGAGCTCGGCATCCGACACGACGAGTTCAGGGAAGGGCAGCAGCGCCAGCTCGACCATCGTGTTCCGCAGGAGAGCGGGCGCCCTGGTGCCCTGCGGCTTGTGCGGCGGGCGAGCCGTCGGCAGGTAGTGCACCACATCGAGACCGAGAGACTCCCGGGCCGCGAGCACCGGTCGAATGTGGCCGTTGTGGATCGGATCGAAGCTGCCGCCGAAGAGACCGATCCGTGTACCCGTGCCGCTCATGGCCCTGCTCCCGTGGTCCCGTCGTCGGCTCCATCCCCCGCATCGAGCAGGCCCCGCAGTTCCCGGACCAGCGGCGCCAGACCCACACCGGCAACGGCCGAGATCCCGAAGGCCTTCAGTCCAAGTCCCGCGGCGACTTCATGAAACTCGCGGCGCCTGTCCTCGTCGACGATGTCGAGCTTCGAGCCGCAGAGAATCCGGGGCCGCTTCAGGAGATCCTCGTTGAAGGCGCCCAGCTCGGCGCTGATCGTGTTCGCGGCCTCCTCTACGCTGCTCCCGGCCTCCTCCGGCTGCGGCCCGAGATCGATCAGGTGAAGCAGGACGCGGCACCGCTCCACGTGACGGAGGAAGCGCGTTCCGAGTCCGGCCCCCTGGGCGGCGCCCTCAATCAGACCCGGCAGATCGGCGATCACGAAGGGCTCCGCGAAGGCAGGCAACGCCGGCGGCCCGACCACGCCGAGCTGAGGCACGAGGGTCGTGAAGGGGTAATCCGCGATCCTCGGCCTGGCCGCGGTCAGCACGCTGATCAGCGTGGACTTGCCGGCGTTCGGCAGACCGACGACCCCGACATCGGCGAGCAGTTTCAGTTCCAGCCGGAGCCGCTTCTGCTCGCCCGGCGTCCCCGGCTCGGTGCGCCTCGGCGCCCGCTGCCGCGCGCTCTTGAAGCGAGCGTTGCCGCGGCCGCCGGCGCCGCCGCGGGCGACGGTCAGCCGTTCGTCCTCCGTCAGAATCTCGCCCAGGGCCTCACCGCTCTCCGCGTCGTAAACCTCGGTACCAAGCGGCACGGGAATCAACAGATCACCGCCGCTCCTGCCGGTCTTGTTCGAGCCCTCGCCATGCCGACCCCGCTCCGCATGGTAGTTGGCGGGGAACGTGAGACGGTAGAGCGTGCCAAGCCCCGATGAACCCACCAGCACGACACTGCCGCCCTTGCCGCCATCGCCGCCCGAGGGGCCTCCCTGCGGCACGAACTTCTCGCGCCGGAACGCCAGACAACCGTTACCGCCGGCACCGGCGAGGACATCGATGACGGCCTCGTCGATGAAGTGCATCAGGCACTCCCGGCGGCCGCGTCAGCGGCCCGGGTTCCTAGCCGGCCGGATGAACGTTGACCAGCGTGCCGCGCCGGCCGCGCTTGCGGAACTCGACCACACCGTCCGCCCGGGCGTAGAGCGTGTCGTCATTGCCGCGGCCTACGTTCTCTCCGGGAAAGAAGCGGGTCCCGCGCTGACGGACGATGATCGTCCCGCCGGTCACGCTCTGGCCCGCGTAGCGCTTCACACCCAGGTTCTTGGGGTTCGAATCACGGCCGTTTCGGCTCGAGCCCTGGCCCTTCTTGTGCGCCATCTCTATAGACCTCCGTTGCCGGGCCTCAAGCCCCGGTCGCCCGTTCGATTGCCTCGATCCGAAAGCGCTGCATGTCCTGCCGGTGTCCGATGCGCCGGCGATAGCCCTTGCGGCGCTTGAACTTGAAGACGATGATCTTGGGCCCGCGCAGATCGGACACGAGGGACGCCCGCACCCGCGCGCCCTCCACGACAGGCTCGCCCACTTCGGCTTCTCCCTCACCGCCGCCGATCATCAGCACACGGTCGAAGACGACCTCCGAACCGTCTTTGGCGCCGGCGACGCGCTCCAGGTCGACGACGTCGCCCTCCGCGACCCGGACCTGTTTGCCGCCGGTCTCTATCACTGCGTACATGGTGTTCTCTCTGCGGCGCTCCGTCGCTCCGGGCGCCGAACGTCATTCGCCGTTGCCAGTCAACTCCCCGTGCGGTACCTGCTCAAGACCCGCGCCGGGACACCGCCGAAGCGGCATTCGGCCGCCGACAGTAGCACCGGCCCGCCGACACGGTCAACGAGCGCCTGACCGAAGCGGCAGCTCGACCTCGAAGGTCGCGCCGGCGCCGCCGTCGTCCCGGACCCGCGCCTCCCCGCCGTGCGCTCTGGCGATGCGGCGTACGATGGCCAGCCCCAGGCCAGTGCCGCCCCGGCGCCCCGAATGGAACAGATCGAAGACTCGCTCGCGTTCCGCCTCGTCCACGCCGGGACCATTGTCACCCACCGCGAGTACGACCGATCCATCCCGGATCTCGGCCTCCAGCCGGAGCCGTGGATGGTCGCAGTCGTTCATCGCCTCGACCGCATTGTCGACCAGGTTGAGCAGCAGTTGATTCGCCTGCTCGCGGTCAACCTGGAACACCGCGCCGCCGGTCCGGTCGTCGATCTCCGAGCCGACCTGCTCCGAGCGCAACTTGCCGGCCACGACCCCGGCGCAGTGACGGAGCAGCTCGGCAGCGGTCGTGTCCTGGAGATCCAGATCGGCCGGACGCGCGTAGCTGAGGAAGTCGGAAACCAGACGCTCCAGGCGGCCGACTTCGGAACGCGTGATCGCCACCAGCCGCTGCGACGACTGCGTCGTGCCCGGGGCTTCGTCCGCAACCATCTCCTCATGGAGCATCTGCATGTTGAGATTCAGCGAGTTCAGGGGACTGCGGATCTCATGGGCGAGGCCGGACGCCAGGGTACCGACGTAGGCCATCTGCTCCGCCTCCTGCGCCTGCCGCTCGGCGAGAGCCGCCTGCCGCGAAAGCCGGCTGTAGATCACGTAGCCAGCGATGAAGAGAGCGACTGTCAGGACGGCGATGATCGCCGCCTGCCGCAACAGTTCCCGCCGCAGGACGGCCAGCCGCTGCTGCAGTTCGGCCCGCGAGATACCGATCACGAAGGTACCGATGTTGCCCACCGGCACCCTGACCTCCTCGTACGGCGTCTCACGGGTGAACGTCTCCGCGACCAGATCCGGCGACTCCAGGTTCGGCCGCTCGCCGTCCGCGGTCTGGGTCTCCTCCCGGCGGTTTCGGAACACGAGCCTGCCGTCCGTGTCGCGGATCTCCACGGTCTCCACGATGTCGCGCTGGACCAGCACGCTGTTGATGTAGCTCCGCGTCTCGGACTCGGTCGCCATCGCGGTGTACAGGTCACGCCCGGTGTCTTCCACCCGGCCAGCGATCCCCTCCGCCAGCTCCTCGGCTTCGGCCCGCGCTTCGACCACGATCCGGTTCACTTCGCGCTGGGACAGTGATCGGAAGATCAACCAGCCGAACAGACTGAAGTCGGCGAGCACGAAGATGCCGATGATCGCCGCCCACATCCGGCGACGGCGTTGTCTGGTGTCGCTGCCGAGCCAGTTCAACATTCCCGCAAACGCTACAAGAGAGGCGGGGTGTACGATGATTCCGTGCTTTCGTCGCGGCGATTCGCTATTGCCGGGTTGGCCGTCGTAGCCGGCTTGGGTTGCAGCTCCGGGACCCCGCGCGACACGACGCGCGTCAACGTCGGCCTCCGCTTCGACTACCCGACGCCGAACGAGCTGATCGGACCTCCGACGCTGGCGTACGCCGCAATCAACGACCAGGTGTTCCTGTCTCTGATGGAGGAGCAGGGCGATCTCCGCGACGGCCCCCCGGCCTGGGCGCCGAGTCTGGCCGAGGCATGGGAGTTCTCCGAGGACCGACTGCAACTTGTCGTCCGACTTCGTCGGGACGCGCGATGGAGCGACGGCCAGCCCGTGACCGCCGGAGACGTCCGCTTCACCTGGCTGGCCCAGACAGACACCGACGTGGCCTGGAGCTACTCCGGTTACAAGGATTCCATCACCGATGTCGAGGTCGTCGGGCCACACACCGTTCGCTTCCACTTCAAGGCCGACCTGCCGACGGCGCTGGCCGACGTGTCGACCGGCACGATCCTCCCGAGACACGCCTGGGAGACGCGGCCGTTCGCCGCGTGGCGCAGCGATCCGGACTGGTTCTTCGAGGACTTGGTCACAAGCGGTCCCTTCCGGCTCGAGAGCCGGACGCCCGGCCGGGAACTCGTTCTTGGGCGCAGCGCCGACCACTTCGAAGCCGGTCTGCCGAGGTTGAAGCGGGTCGTCCTGCGCGCCGTGCCCGACAGTACGGCGCTCGTCAACCAGCTCCTGGCCGGCGAACTCGACGTCGCCTCCGGAATCACGGCCGCGGACGCGGCCCGCGTCGACGGCCAGTCCGGCCTCCGCCTGATCGCCTACAGCAACCGGCAGTACACGTTCGTGGTGTGGAACACCGGCAAACCGTGGTTCGAGGACGCGGCGACCCGCCGAGCGCTCGCTCTGGCGATCGACCGCCAGGCGATCGTGGACACCATCTGGCACGGCTACGCCAGGGTCGGCACAAGTCCGATCATCTCCGACGCATGGGCCCACGACACGAACCTCGAACCCTGGCCCCACGATCCCGCGGCCGCACGTACGGCACTGGCCGCAGCCGGATGGGTCGACGCCGACGGCGACGGCATCCTCGATCGCGGCGGAGTGCCGTTTCGTTTCGAGCTGGCGACCTACACGGGCGCGAGTTCGCGCTGGGACGCCATGCAGATGATTCAGGCCGACCTCCGTGCCGTCGGCATCGACGCCCAGCCTCGCCGCGTGGAGCCGAGCGCCCTCAACGCAAGGTTGCAGGGGCAGGACTTCGACGCCGCCGCGTCCGGATTCGCGATCGACACCAGCCTCGACTTCCGCCCGCTCTTTCACAGCGAAGAGATCGGCGGCTTCAACTTCGCTGCCTACGCCAATCCGGAGGTCGACCGGCTGATGGACAGCTTCTCCTCCCGGGTCGATCCGCTGGACGGCCGCGAGGATCTCCACCGGCTGCAGCGGATCCTTCACGAAGACCAACCGCTGCTCGTACTCTGGGAGTCGATGAGTCTGGCCGCCTGTGACGATGAACTCGAGTCGGTGGCGCCGAACGCCTTGAGCCCGCTCGCCAACCTCAAGGAATGGGCCTGGCGCGAGTAGCGTGATCCGCTTCCTGTTGCGCCGGTTGGCGGCTGCCGCCATCCTCTTCCTGATCGTCCTGACGCTGACCTTCGCCGCGGTCACGCTGGCGCCCGGCGATCCACTGGCGCCCACCGATCCACGAATAGCGCCCGAGCAGGCGGAGCGGCTGCGTGCCCTCTATGGACTCGACCAACCCCTGCCGGCCCGGTACCTGAGCTGGCTCGCCGCAGTTGTCGGCTCCTGGGATTGGGGCCAGTCGTACCAGACGGGACGACCGGTCGCGGACGTCCTGCTCGAATCGCTCCCACCCACCCTGCTGCTCGCCGGCGCAGCGTTGTTCGTCCAGTACCTGCTCGGCATCGGCTTCGGCCTGGTCGCCGCGCACCGACCGAACTCGTGGCTCGACCTCGGCGTCCGGTCGGCAAGCCTGCTCGTCTACGCGCTGCCGACGTTCTGGGTCGGACTAATGGCGGTGCTGGTACTCGGTGTCGGTCTGGGTCTGGCGCCCACCGGCGGCATGACGTCCGCAGCCGCGTTCGAACTCGGGCCCCTGGCGACGGCCCTCGACGTTCTCGCCCACCTGTGGCTTCCGGCCCTGATCCTTGGGCTGTCCATGGCCGGCGACATCGCGCGCTACACGCGGACTTCGCTGATCGAGTTCCAGTCCACCGACGCGGGCCGCGCGGCGCGCGCCCGCGGCCTGTCCGACATGCGGATCCTGCTCGTTCACGGACTGGGTCACGCCGGCCCCCGCCTGGTGCAGATGGCCGCCGTCTCGGCGCCGCTCCTGCTCTCCGGAGCGATCGTCGCCGAGGCGGTCTTCGCGTGGCCCGGCCTGGGTTCGGCCACGCTCCAGGCTATCCAGGCCCGTGACGTTCCCGTGGTGCTCGCCGCAACCGCCTACGGCGCCGTCCTGGTCATCGCCGCGTCTCTCGCCGCGGACCTGCTCCTGGTGCGCCTGGACCCGAGGATCAGGGCGGAATGAGGCCTTCTTCCCTTTCCCGCCCGGCGCGAACCGGAGCGTGGATCCTCGTCGGCCTGGCCCTGCTCGCCGCCGCCGCGCCCCTGCTCGCGCCCTATGATCCGGCGCAGCAGGTCGACGCGGCCGAATCGAGCCGGCGGCCGCCGCTGTCGTCGCTGCTCGTCGTTCGGACAATCGCCGACGAGCCCCGGCTGGCCGAGAGCGTGCGCGTCGACGGCGACGAGCTCATCCTCGAGCGGCGTTCGGGCACGGAGCGCCTTCCGCTCAACGCGGTAACGAACTTCGGCGAGCGCGGCATCACCGAACAACGGAGAGCCTGGCTGGGTACCGATGCACTCGGCCGCGACCTGCTTTCGCGGCTGCTCCACGGCGCGCGGGTCTCGCTGACCATCGGGCTGCTCGCGGCGGCGCTCGCGTTGACCGCCGGGACGATCATCGGCTCGCTGGCCGCTACCGGCGGACGTTTCGTCGACCAGGTGCTGATGCGGACGGTGGACGGCCTGCTCTGCTTCCCCCACCTGGCCCTCGTGCTGCTCCTTGCCGCGCTCTACCAGCCGGGCACAGGGCTCCTGGTCGTGCTGATCGGAGGCACCGGCTGGATGGGCCTGGCCCGCCTGATGCGCGCCGAGATCCTGCGCCTGAAACAGGAACCCTTCGCCCTCGCCGCGGCCGCCTCGGGGCGCTCGCCGGCCGGCGTCCTGGTGCGCCATCTCCTGCCGAACGCGACCACGCCGCTCCTGATCGACGCCAGCCTGCGGGTGGGCGGCAGCATCCTCGTCGAGGCGGCGCTCTCCTTCCTGGGGTTGGGAGTTCAACCGCCTCAGGCCAGTTGGGGATCGATGATCGCCGACGGACAGAGCCACCTGACGACGGCCTGGTGGATCGCCGCGTTCCCCGGCCTGATGGTCGCCGCGGCCGTGATCGGTTCCAGCCTCCTCGCCGATGGTCTGAGCGACCGGCTCGCCGGTGTCCGGTCCGGCGACGACCGTGGAACCCGCCGTCGCTCTCCCTGGGCGATCCGCACCTGGCTGGGTCAGACGTGACCGGGGCCTTGCGAACCTCCGATTTCGACTACCACCTGCCCCCGGAAGCGATCGCCCAGCACCCGGGGACACGCGGCGAGAGCCGTCTGCTCGTGCTGGATCGAACCACCGTCGAGCAGCCCTTCGGCGCCCTGCCGGAGTTGCTCGACCCCGGCGACCTGCTCGTCGTCAACGACACCCGCGTCATTCCCGCCAGGCTGCGGGCGCGCCGGCCGACCGGCGGCCGGGTCGAGATCCTTCTGGTCGAACGTGTCGCGCGAGCCGAGTGGTGGTGCCTGTTGCGTCCAGGTCGTCGGATGGCCCGGGGCGCCCGCCTCTCGGCAGACGGCGGGCCCGCGGCCCGGATCGAGGAACGCGCGAACGGCCGCTTCCGGCTCCGCTTCGACGAACCGATAGGGCCCCTGCTCGAGGCGATCGGCGATGTGCCCCTGCCGCCCTATATCGACCGGCCGACGGTTCCGCGGGATCGCGAGCGCTACCAGACGGTCTACGCAGCGAGCCAGGGCGCCATCGCCGCGCCCACCGCGGGCCTCCACTTCACGTCCGCCACTCTCGAGGCGCTCGACCGGCGCGGCGTCGGGCTAAGCCGGATCACGCTCCACGTCGGCCCCGGCACCTTCCGCCCGGTGAAGACCGAGAATCCGGACACCCACGTCATGGACTCGGAGCGCTTCGACGTTCCAGTCGACACGGCCGAAGCGGTAGCCGACGCGCACCGCCGCGGCGGCAAGGTGGTCGCGGTCGGCACGACGGTCGTCCGCGCGCTGGAAACCGTGGCCTCCGGCCGCGGCCTCATCACGGCCGGCGCCGGCCGCACGGGACTCTTCATCCGGCCCGGCCACGAGTTCCAGGTCACGGATCGTCTGATCACGAACTTTCATTTGCCGCGCTCCACGCTGCTCATGCTCGTCTGCGCGTTCGCCGGCAGGAAGCGCACCCTCGACGCCTACCGGCAGGCTCTGGCCCGCGGGTTCTGCTTCGCCTCCTACGGCGACGCGATGCTGGTCTCTCGCGTCCCGAGGATCCGGTGAGCCAGGGCCGCGGCGCCGAACCCGTTGTCGATGTTGACCACCGCAACGCCCGGCGCGCACGCCGTGAGCATGGTCAGCAGCGGCGCGATCCCCTCGAAGCTGGCGCCGTAGCCGACGCTGGTCGGCACCGCGACGACCGGGCACGGCACCAGACCCGCAACGACGGTCGGCAGGGCGCCGTCCATGCCGGCCACGACCACGGCCACGTCCGCGCGGCGGAGTTCGTCCAGCGCACCGAGCAGGCGCTGGATGCCGGCCACACCTACGTCCGGGATGCGTTCGACTTCGTGACCCAGCCAGGAGGCGCACGCGGCCGCCTCCTCCGCTACGGGGAAGTCCGCCGTTCCCGCGCTGACCACCGCGACCCGGCGCCCCGACAGCGGCCCGAACCGGCCCACCGCCCAGACCCGCGCCCGCGGCTCGTAGCGACCCTCCGCGACCGCCGCGCTCAACCGCTCGGCCGGCGCCGCGTCAACCCGCGTGACCAGCGCACGGCCCGAGTGCTCCACCATCGACTCGACGATCCGAATCAGGTCCTCGTCGGTCTTGCCCTGACCGAAGACGACTTCCGGCAGACCGCTCCGGAGCTCCCGGAAGAGGTCGAGTTTGGCGGCACCGAGGTCGAGGTACGGCAGCCGCGCCACCCGCTCGTGCGCGTCTTCCGGCGAGACGTGGCCCGAGGCCACGCCCCGCAGCAGTTCGAGAAGCTCCTCGCGCTGCACCTTGTCTCCCGGTCTCCTGGGGTCTCCCGGCGGCAACGGCGTCAGGCCGCGTCCGCACCGCCGGTTCGGTAGCCCCGCGGATCGAGCGCCGCGCCCTCGAAACCCAGCTCGCACAAACGCGCCTCGATCTCGTTCCACTGGCGCTTCGCTTCGAGCAGTTCCTCCGCACCCACCTCGACCCGTGCCGCGGCGGAAACGTGGCGGACCCGCAGCACGCGAAAGCCCCGGCTCCGCAGCTCGGCCTCCGCGGATTCGATGCGGCGGAGCTTCGGCAGGGTCACCAGTTGCCCGTGCGGTATGCGCGAGGACAGGCAGGCATCGGCGGGCCGGTCCCAGACCGTGAGCCCGAGCGCGCGGGCAAGGCGGCGCGCTTCGGCCTTCGCCACCCCGTGCGCCAGCAGCGGGCTGTAGACGCCGCGTTCAGAGACCGCCTGAAGCCCGGGCCGGTCGGGCCCAGGATCCGAAGCGTTCGTCCCGTCGCAGACGGTAGCGTAGCCGCCTTCCGCCGCCAGCTCCGTCATGCGGTCCATCCTCATTCCCTGGCACACGTAGCAGCGGTGCCGTGGGTTGGCGCGGAACTCCGGGTCGTCCAGTTCGCTATAGACCGTGACCACGTGGCGGATTCCGATCTCGGCAGCGAGTCGTCGCGCATGGTCCAGCTCCTCGCCGGCGAGCGTTTCGGCCGCGGCGGTGACCGCCACCGATCGGTCGCCCAGCGCCCGGCAGGCCAGGGCCGCGACCAGTCCGGAATCCACGCCGCCCGAGAACGCCACGAGCACCGGGCCGCGGTTCGCCAAGTCCTCCTCGAGCGCCCGAATCCGCGCCGGGACGCCTGACGCCTCCGGCCTGTTCGCCGCCGCACATTCCATGGCGGCGAGTCTATGGCGGCTCCGGATCGCTAGTCGTCGCCGCGACCGCCCAGTTCGAGCTTCCGCCGGGGCGCAGCCGAGCCCCGCAACAGGACCGGCACCGAAAACAGTGCCGCGTAGACGCCGAAGGTCAGGATCGGCACGAGGGGCATCTGTTCGAGCTGCTCCCGCCTCGCCATGGATCGCACCAGGTAGAGCCAGCCGGGCGGACCGAACAGATAGAGCACGAACAGGAGCCGCGAGCGGGCGATCTGCAGCACGATCTCGTCCAGCCGGCGGCCCGCCGAGCCGCGCTCCCGCTTCAGACGGTGAACGTACACGTTGCCGAAGAACCAGCCCGTGAACGCCGCCAGAATGTAGAGCGGATAGAGGGCCAGCTCGAAGGTCAGGTTCCACCGGAGAATGCCGATCTGGGCCAGGATGCCCACCGACCACGCCGCGAGGCTCGACGACAGGATGACGGTTTCCAGACCCCGCATCGGACCGCCTCTTCTCTTCCTCCCAACCAGATCAGCCAGCGGCCAGCAGAGCCTCGTACTCGGCGGCCGTCATCAGGCCTTCCGGCTCTTCGCCGTCCAGTCGCAGCCGTACCAGCCAGCCCTCGCCGTACGGGTCCTCGTTGACCAGCTCGGGAGCGTCCTCAAGCTGGCTGTTCGTCGCTTCCACCGTGCCTCCGACCGGGGTGTAGATCTCCGCGACCGCCTTGACCGATTCGATGGCGCCGATCTCGAAACCAGCCGCGAAGGCCTGACCCGGCGACGGCATGTCGACGAAGACGACATCCCCGAGTTCCTGCTGGGCGAAATCCGTGATGCCGAGTACGGCCTCACCATCCTCCGATTTGAGCCATTCGTGCTGTTCCGTGTACAGGCGATCGTCGGGAATCATCAGAAGGTCTGTCCTCCACTGGCCTTCGGGCGTCGATAGAACGGTAGTCTGACAATACGGCAGGGGAGTTCCCTTCCACGAACTTCGACAGAAGCGGCGCTGCCCGGTTCCGGAACGCCACCCTCGCCGCAGTCGACACGGGCGATACCAATCGCCCGCCCCAGGGTCGGCGCGAAGGCGCCGCTGGTCACCAGACCGGTACAGCCGGGACGCTCGCCGACGGTCAGCCGGTGCCCATGACGGGCAATGCCGCGACCCTCGACCTCGAACGCGAGCAGCCGGTGGCGGCAGCCGTGCCGCCGCTGGTGAAGCAACGCCTCACGGCCGGAGAAGTCGCCCTTCTTCCACTTGACCATCCAGGACAGTCCGGCCTCGATCGGCGTCGTCTCCTCGTCGATGTCCTGGCCGCACAGCATCATCCCGGCCTCGAGCCGCAACGTGTCGCGGGCGCCCAGGCCCGCCGGCTCGAGACCGCGGTCGCGGCCATGTTCCAGCAGCTCGTTCCAGAGGTCGTCCGCCCGATCGACCGAGGTGTAGATCTCGAAGCCGTCCTCACCCGTGTAGCCGGTCCGCGACACCATCCGCTCCGCCTCGTCCTGCTGGAGGAACGAGTAGTAGCGGAGCTCCGCGGCCTCCGTCCCCACGACCTCCGACACGATCTCGGCCGCCCGCGGCCCCTGCACCGCGATCAGGGCGGTCGCGTCGCTCTGGTCGTCGATCCGGACACCGGTCCCCCGAGGCGCCGCAGCCGCCTCCAGCAACTCCAGGTCCCGGGCCCGCGAAGCCGCGTTGACCACGAGGAGGAAGTCCTCCGGGTCGAGGCAGTAGACAAGCAGATCGTCGATGAACGTGCCCCGTTCCGTCAGCAGGGCGCTGTACTGCGCCCGGCCGGGCTTCAGCGCGGCGACATCGTTCGGGGTCAGACCCTGCAGCAGGGAGAGCGCGTGCCGGCCCCGCACGCGAACCTCTCCCATATGGGAAACGTCGAACATGCCGGCACGTTCACGCACCGCGCGGTGCTCGGCGAGCACTCCCTGATACTGAATCGGCATCTCGTAGCCGGCGAACGGCCCGAAACGGGCTCCCGACTCGACGTGACGCCTGTACAAGACCGTCCGTTCCACGTCGTTCTTCGCTGTGACCATCCGCTTGCTGAAGCGGTCTTCCGGCCCAACCCGCGGCTTGCCCCGGAAAGCGGTCGAAACCGCCTGAAAGCGGCGGCGAAGGTATCACAGGAACCTGGCCCTCGGCGTTCCCGGACCAGCGCCCGGCGGTCAACCGGGAAGACCGACCGTCACGAGCATCCGCTCCGGCGCCAGGTGCCGTCGCGCCGCCTGGAAGACACCGTCCGGGCTGAGCCGTTCGATCCGTTCGAGCCGCCAGGAACGCCGGTAGCTCGGCAGGTCGAAGAGCAGCGAGTCGACGAGCTGTCCGGCCCACAGGCCGGCGGTCTCCGTCAGAAACGGTTCGCGGCCGAACATGCCCGCCTTGCAGGCTTCGAGAACCGCCGCTTCGGGAGGCAACTCAAGTACCTGCAGCAACGCATCGCGCACCAGCTCGAGGCCCCGTTCGACATGATCCGGATGGGTGCCAAGGTAGACCGAGAACGCACCCGGATCGGTTCCGGCGCCGGCCAGCAGATCGACGTGGGTGGCGTAGGCCAGACCCTCCTGTTCGCGAATGCGGTTGGGAATCAGGCCAGCCAGACCGTCGGATCCGAGCAGGATTCCGAGAGCGCGCAGTTCCGGCAGATCGGGATGCCGCCGGTCGACGGTCAAGTGGCCGGCAAATACATGCGCCTGCTCGAGTGAGCCGGTGGTGACCTCGATGCGATGCTCGGCGCGACCAGGCGGCGCCGCCAGTTCACCGGCGCGGATTCCGCCTTCGGCGGGTGCCGGCCGGTAAAGGCCATCGAATAATCGCTCCAGGTCCCCCAGCACCGCCTCCTCGTCGATGTCGCCCGCCACGGCGACCACGCCGCCGCGCGCAGCGGCGGCCTCGTGAAACCGCCGGCAGTCATCCGGCGTCAGGCGGGCCAGCGACTCGTTCGTGCCCTGGCTCGGCCACGCCAACGGATGCGGGTGGTAGAGCTGATCGCGGAAAGCCCAGCCGGTGACGACCTCGGGGCGATCCCCCAGACTCCGGAGTTCGCCCAGGGTCTGGGTCCGCAGGAGTTCGAAGCGCGCCCGATCGAAGCCGGGTTCGAGCAGCAGCTCGGTCAGCCACTCGAGCGCCAGCCCGGCATCGTCGGCCAGCGCGTCGACCGCGAGGCCGTGGACCTCGGCGGTCGCCAGGCCGCCTAGCGACACGCCGCGCGCCTCGGCCTGCTCGGCGATCTCGCGCCAGGTCCGGCGGGCGCTGCCCTCCACCAGCATGCGGCCGCACAGGAGCGACAGGCCCGGCAGCGGCTCGAGCCGGGCGCCGCCGCGCAGCCAGGCCCGTGCCGCGACCACACCGGAGCCCGGCACGCGCAGCGCGGCCAGGCGAAGTCGGCCGGACCACAGGTCGAGCCTCGACGGCTCGCGCTCGCCCGCCGGGGAGTTGGCAGAAAGACCCGCGCTCACGGCGCGTCGGACGGCAGAGACCAGCCGACGATCCGGGTCGCCGGGGCCAGCCAGACCGCGCAGGCCTCGGAGACGTCGGCGGCGGTGGCACGAGCGAGCAGCTCGTACGAGTCACGGCTGAAGCCGGGAAAGAAGAGGGCATGCTCGAGGGCCGTCGAGATCGCCCGCTCCGCGACCCGCTCGTGCATGAACACCCAGTCGGCGAACAGCGCGCGCTTCGCCCGCTCGAGTTCCTCCACGGACGGCGGGTTCGCGGCAAGCCCGTCGATCCGCGCGCACACCTCGTCTTCGAGGCGGGCGGGCTCGACACCAACCGCCGCCTCCGCCGTCAGGGTCGACATGCCGCCGAGTCGGTGGCCGCTGGACGCGCCGCACGCCCACAGCGCCAGCGGGTTCAGTTCGACCAGGTCGCGCTGGATGCGGCTCGCGCGTCCGCTGGCGAGCACCGTCAAGGCGAGACGAACGTGAACGTAGAGCGGATCGTCGGCAGCAGGGGCCGGATGCGCCACCAGGAGACGCGCCGTTTCGCCGCGACGCAGCTCGACCCGGCGGGCGGGCGCGGCAGCGAAGACCGGTGCCTCGACGTGCAGGCGGGAAGCAGATGGCGACGAGACACCGCCAGCCTCCGGATGGCCGTTCCCGAGGGCCCCCGCGTCCAGGACCCCTGCAACGCGATCCATCGCGTCCGGCGGCAGACCGCCGGCCGCGACCAGAACCGCCCGCTCGGGGCGGTAGTGACGGCGGTGGAACGAGCCGAGAGCAGCGCCGTCCAGCCCGCGCAGGCTCTGCCTCGTCCCGAGCACCGGACGGCCGTAGGGGTGACAGCCGAAGACGCGCCGGGCCACCGCCTGCTCCAGGGCGTCCCATGGATCGTCCTCGACCATCCGAATCTCCTCGAGGATGACGTCGCGCTCGCTCTCGACCTCCTCCGGCAGCAGGCTCAGGCCCCGCATCCGATCCGCCTCGATCCGAAGGGCCTCCTCCCAGGAGCTGCGCTCGAACTGAAAGTGGTACGCACTGACGTCGTGCGACGTGAAGGCGTTGTTCGTCCCGCCGAGGCCCTGCGTCACGCTGTCGATCGCTCCGGGCGGGTAGTGCGCCGACCCCTTGAACATCATGTGCTCCAGGAAGTGCGCGAGACCCGCTTCGTTCGACTTCTCGTCCCGGCTTCCGACCCGGTAGCACATGACCGTGGCAATCGATTCGGCGTCCGCCCGCGGGAGCAGAACGACCGTCAGACCGCTATCCAGGGCCTGCGCTCCGGCGGTCACCCGATCGAACGCCCGCAGGTCGATCGTCGCGCCGCGCCGCTCAGTGTTCGTAGACCCGCTCAATGTTCGACACGCCTCTCCATCGTCGTCACGCCAGTTCGCATTCGTGCATCGTGTCGACTTCGAAGCGGCCACGATCCTCCGACCAGACCAACTGCTCGACCCGGGCCGTGCGGCCTTCCGGCCCAGCCTCCAGAGTGATCCAGTTGCAACTGTTCCTGCCCTGCTCCGCGCCGCGGCCACGCCTCGAGGTGGACGTTCCACTGTGGACCAGCCACATCCGCCGCGGACAATCGGGCGCCCTGCCTACGGCCGCAACGTGGACGTGGCCCGACAGGACCAGGTCGACGCCGGCCGCGGCGAAGACGGCCAGCGCCTCGGCGCTTCGCCGTGCCGTTCGCCAGCCCATGAGTTCGGGCAGGGCCGCCAGCGGATGGTGGGCGACCGCGATCCGCACCGGAGTTCCGGAGACCGGCCGCGCCGGCCCTCCGGCCGGCTTTCCGGCCCCTTTCGGCACGACTCCGGAGAGGTCCGAGCTGAACCGCTCGCCCACGCCCGCCAACTGCCTGCCGGTGAAGCGGCCGTTGTCGATCGTCAGGTTGAAGGCCGTGTTGAAACCGACGACCTCCATCTCATCGTCCGCGAAGGCAGGTTCCAGATCCGCACTGAAGTGCCGGCGGTACGCGCCGTAGCGGTCGAGGAGCCGCTCCCAGAAGCGATACATGGGCACGTCGTGATTGCCCGGTACGGCAAGAAAGGGAAGCCCCAGGCCTTCCAGGAACCGACGCGCCTGCCGGAACTGCCGGGCCCTGGCGCGTTGGGTCAGGTCGCCGGAAACGACGACCAGGTCGGGCCGGCGTTCACGGACCAGCGATTCCACGCCGACCGCGGCCGGCTCGTAGTGAGGCGGCCCGAAGTGGATATCGGAAAGATGAAGCAGGCGGCGCACCGCAGGGTTCCCGGCGTCCGCCGCGCTCGCCGGCGGCTCTAGCGGACGAGGAAGCTGCGCACGCTCTCGTCGACCCGCTCACCGGCAAGGTCACCGAGGATGCCCATGATCTCCCGCCCGCGGGCGCGCCCGATGAGAAAGCCGATCGACGCCGCCACCGCAACAGACGCCAGAGGATAGGTCCGGACCAGGGACACCCAGTCGAGGCCGGGCGCCAGACTGCCGACGATCCGTTCCTCGACCGCTGGCTGCTCAGGCGCGGCGGTCACGGCGCAGGAGGAACCCCAGGACGAAGCCCACGCTGGCGGCGATCAGCACCGCCCGACCAGGGTTGTCGCGGACGTACACGTTCACGTCGCCGACCAGTTGATCGAGGTCCTTGCGAGCCCTCTCGTAGCCGCTACCGAGCTTCTCCTTGGCAACTCCGTACCCCTCGCGAGCCGCGTCGCCGGCGCGATTCGAGGCCTTCTTGACCCGGTCCGAGAGCTTCGAGTCGCGCATCCGCTCGCGTGCCGCATCGACGCGGTGACCGACCGCCGAGCGGGCTTTCTCCACGCCTTCCGCCACCGCCTCGCGGGCGAGATCCATCGAAGTCACGTTGCTGCTGTCGGCATCGCTCTCATTCTTCTTGGCGTTGCTCATGTCGGTTTCTTCCAGAGTAGTAGGTCAGTACCTTCCGCCCCTCCGGTGGGACGAGCCAACTATACACCCTACGCTATAAGCAGTCTGGAGCAGCGTGCGGCGATGGCACTCCGGCTGCTACACTCCGCCGGCTCCGAGGCCCGGGGGACTCGTGGGGCAGTAGCTCAGCTGGGAGAGCACCACGTTCGCAACGTGGGGGTCGAGGGTTCAAGTCCCTTCTGCTCCACCATCCGGCTCTAGAAGTTCGGGTCTTCTCCCTCCGGATCTTCCTGCGCGCGCCCGAGCATGGGCACGAGTCGAACGACATCGACCTGGCGGCGCACAAGGCCGTCCGCCGTCTTCCGGATCACGACCAGATCCTGCAGCGTTCGACCGACCGGCGCCACCAGGACGCCGTTCTCCTTGAGTTGCTCGATCAGCGGCGGAGGCACTTCGGACGGCGCCGCGGAGACCAGAATGCCGTCGAAGGGCGCTTCCTCCGGCCACCCCCGGTACCCGTCACCCACCCGCACCTCGACGTTGCCGTAGCCCAGATCGTCGAGCACGGTCCTCGCCCTGTCCGCCAGTTCGTCGATGATCTCGATCGAGTAGACCCGTCGGGCAAGACGCGCCAGAACGGCGGTCGTATAGCCCGAACCGGTACCGATCTCCAGCAGCTTCTCGTCGCCGTCGAGTTCCAGCAGGTCGGCCATCAGCGCCACCAGGTAGGGCTGGGACACGGTCTGGCCTGAACCGATCTGCAGCGGTTCATCGCGGTAGGCCTCCTCCCGCAGCCCCTCGGGCACGAACTCGTGGCGGGGCACCGTTTCCAGCGCGTTCAGCAGCCGCGGTTCCTCGATACCGCGGCTGCGAATCTGCTCGTCGACCATCACCCTGCGCTGTGAGGCGAAGTAGTCCGCCTCGACGCTCGGCTGCGCCGCGACGCCAAGAGGCGCGCACAGGAAGACGGCGCCGGCAACGGCCCGCAGTCTCCCCACACTGCTCATCGTGCACACGACTCCTTATGATAGGCAAATCCCGTGCCGGATCGTCGCTCGCCGCCGAATCCTCGATCGCCGAAGGGGATCGCCGGACGCGGCTCCCGCAGGAGTCGCGCGAAGGGCCGGCGACGGAGCAGCCGAGGCGAAGCCGAGCCCCGCCTGCGTTCGCTCGATCGGGTCAGGGAAGAAATCACAGCGGCCGTGGAGCGGTCTCCGGCCGATGACACCGAGGTCGTGTGGCTGGAGAGCAGACGCTGCCGCACAGGCTGGCAAGTTCCCGCCCTGGACAGCTACCGGCGACGCTCCCGCCAGGTCATGGTGAGAGTGCGTGACGGGCGCCGCTCCGGCGCCCACCGCACCGGCGGCAGCCGCGCGGGTGAACTCGACGGCCCGATCCGGCTGGCGATGGCGGCGGCGCGCGCTTCGACCCCCGACTCGGCGCCCTCGCTGCCCGACCGGAGCGAGCCGCCGCTCCCTTCGGTCGACGTGCACGATCCTGCTCTCGCCCGTCTCCACGCGGAAGCCGCGCGGCGGATGCTCCAGGCGGTTCTGGCCGACGACGAAGCCGCTGTCGTCGAGTGGGCCGTCGGGCAGGTCGCGGTCGCCAACAGCCACGACCTGATGCGCGGCCAGCGGGCCACGGCGATCCAGGTGGAAGTGCGGAGCGGCAGCGGTCCCGGCGCCGGCTTCGTCCGCCACGCCGCGCGTTCGATAGGCGAACTGGAGCTCGACCGGCTCGTGGACACGGCCCGCGAGCGCAGGGCCGGGGGCAATGGCACCGCGCTTCAGCCGGACGGCGGAAGCGTGCTCCTGGCCCCCGAGGCGACCCTCGAACTGCTCGAGCTCCTGAACCTGTACGCCTTCTCCTCGCGCTCGATACAAGAAGGAAAGTCCTTCCTGCTCCAGCACATGGGAGTACAGGTCTTCGACCGCCGGCTCCAGCTCCTGGACGACGGCGGCCGCCAGCCCGGCCTGCCGTTCCCCTTCGATCTGGAGGGACGCACGAAAACGGCCGTCGAACTGGTGTCAGCCGGCGTTCCGAAGACGCCGGCTCTCGACACGGCGACCGCGGCGCGGCTCGGTCTCGAGCCCACCTGCAACTGCACGGGAGGCGAAGAGGCCTATCCCCTGAACACGTTCCTCGGTACGGGAGACCACGACGAGTCCGCCCTGTTCGAGATCGCGGACGGTGGCGTCTGGATCAGTCGACTGGACGAGGTCGAGTGCTTCGACCCCGGACGGATGCGCGTCAGGGCCAGGGCTCGCGGCGTGAGGCGCATCCGCGACGCCCGGCTGGGCGAACCCGTGGTCGACCTGGTCTGGGAGGACAGTCTCCTGCGGGTGCTGTCCAACCTGCTCGCAATCGGAGCGACCTGCTACTCGCGCACTTCCCGCGACGGCTTCCTGGGCGGGACGACGGCGCCCGCACTGGTCGTCAGCGACGTGGACGGCCTGGCGCCCGCCTAGGCGGTTCGACAACGGATCAGCACGATGGTCTGATCGTCGCCCTGCGGCAGGCCGGCGCCGAAGCGGCCGACGTCGTCGTCGATGGCCTGGACGATCTCGGCGAGCGGCCTGTCGCGCCTCTCGCGCAGGAACGACTCGAGCCGCTCCTGCCCGTACTCTTCGTCAGCCACCGACGCGCACTCCGTGATCCCGTCGCTGTAGAGGCAGATCAGGTCGCCCGGTTCCATTCCCACTTCGTCGACCCGGTACGTCGCGCTCGGCAAGAGGCCCAGCGGCAACCCGCTGGCGGCAAGCGGCATCACTTCGCCGCTCCGGCGAACCAGCAGCCCCGGGTTGTGTCCGGCGTTGACGTAGCGCACGGAGCGGCTCCTCGGATCGACCTCCACGAGGATCAGCGTGATGAAGCGGTTCACCGCGCTCGACTCCACGATGTGCTTGTTCAGGCGTTCGAAGAGTTCGGCCGAAGTCTCGACTCCGACCCCTTCTCCGCCGAAGCGCGAGTCGTCGACCAGCAGACGGAGCGCCGAATCCAGCGTGGAGACCAGGAGCGCGGCCGGCATCCCCTTGCCGGTCACGTCGGCGACCACCATGCCCCGGCGCAGACCCTTGAGCTGCAGCGAACCGTGGTAGTCGCCCCCAACCTGGCGTGAGGGGCGGCTCCAGCCCACGGTCTCGAAGCAACCGACGCTCGGCATGTCGGACGGCAGGATGCCCTGCTGGATCTCGGCCGCGAGCTCCACCTCCCGCTCCAGCCGCTCCTTCTCCAGGGCCTGGCGATGGAGGTTCGCGTTGGTCAACGCGATGGCGGCCTGGTTCGCGAAGAGGGACAGCGCGCGGCGGTCCGAGGCCGCGAACGGTCCGATTCCCGTCCGGCTTTCCTTGTCGGCCACCACGAGCAGGCCGACGCTGCCGCTGCCTCCGTCGCCCTCGATCGCCACGGCCAGGGAGTGGTCCGCGTCCGGAATCACGCCGGCCGCCGCTTCTTCGAGCGCGGCTCCATCCGAGCCGCCCGCCGGCGGCGCATCGAGGACATCCCGGGCGCCGCCGCCGATCGTCCCGGCCAGGGCCAGCCGGCCCTCCACGTCACGCAAGTAGAAGGCACCCCTCCGGGCGTCCAGCAGGGACACGGCGCGAAGCAGGACCTCCTCGGTCAGCTCCTCCAGGTTCAGGGTCGAAGCGATCGCCAGACCCACGTCGTACACCGCCTGCAGTGTGACGACGTTGTAGTTGTCGTGGAACTTCCGGTCCTTGAGCTCGTCCGCAAGCTCGCGCAGCCGCAGACCGATGGACAGGATCCCGGCGAGCTCCCGGGTCTCCCGCGGCCCGCCGCCATCCACGTCGGCGCCGTCCACGTCGCCAGCCGCCTCGTCGTTCCCGGCGTAGTAGAGAACCAGGTTGTGCTCGAGTTGCCTCTCCTGCTTGCCCAGCACGCCCCAGGACGCCACCGGCCCGCCGTCGCGGCGGTAGATCTGCGCGCCCTCGAGTCCGTGCTCCCGGCACCAGTGCTCTACCAACCGCGTCTGGACGGCGCCGTTTTCCCAGTCTGCTTCGTCCGCGGCCGCCGCCAGCCGCCACAGGCCACCGGTATCTCCGAAGCGACTCGCTGCCGGCCTCACGGCGGGTTGCTCGGCGTTCCGCCCGGTCAGGACGTACCCGACCGAAGTTCAGTGACCGCCGCCTGCTCGTCCGGGTAGATCGCGGCGTACTGCGCAAGACCCATGATGTGGAACGTCTTCTCGATCGTCGGTGTGAGATCGCAGAAGGACAGGCGGCCCTTCACTTCGAGCATCTTCTCGATGATCTCGATCAGGATCGAGATGCCGATCGAGTTGACGATCTTCGTGCCCCGCAGGTTGAGCAGCAGGGACCGGTAGCCGTCGTCCAGCAGGGCGTAGGCAGCCTCGGCGATCTCCTCGCCCCCCTGGTTGTTGATGTAACCGTCCGTGTAGATCACCGCCAGACCTTCGCGGCGTTCCACGTCCAACTTCAGACCTTCGGTCATCGACCCAGCCCAACTCCCTTGCACATACGTCAGCGCGCCTTCGACATGACGACGGACGTGCCGCTCTCACCGGAGAGCACGTTCACCTCGTCCATCAAGCCCTCGATGATCTTCAAGCCCCATCCACGCTTTCGGATCGACGTGAGGTTGTCTTCGATTCTCGGTTGTACCACCCTGGAGGGATCGAATCCAACTCCCTGATCCTGGATGGTGATCCGGAGCACCCGCGGATCCTCGGCTTCCGCCGGTCCCAGCACCGCAAGTTCGAGGTGCAACCGGCCGTCGGCGGCGCGGCTGTGTTCGATCGCGTTGATGCACGCCTCGACCACCGCCATGCCCACCTCCTCTACCTTGTCGGTGCTCATCCGTATGGACTTCGCCACCGCGCAGGCCCTGGCACGCGCCTCGAGCTCCATTTCAGGCGCGAGCCTGAACGTCAGATGGGTCTCTTCGAGTACCCCGAACTCAGACATCGAGCAAGAAGCAAAGAGTGCCGACGCACCCGCCCTAGGCGGTCAGAAACAGCTTCAGACAGAAGATCACCATGGGGTGGAGCTGGTCGTTCAACAGGAACCACAGGAAACTCGAGGCGACCGCAGAGGACCAGAACACACCGGCCGGAATCGAACTGAAGGCCCAGTACAGAATGCCTGACGGAGCCATCGACCCGGATGCAGCCGCACCCCCACGGTCCAAAAAACTGAACGGCGACCCTACCATCATGTCGACCTCCCTTCGGTGCCCTTCCTCCAGAGCAAGTACGCTGCCAGCAGAGGCCGAACACCGTCAGACGGCGGGAATTGCAGACCTGACCGACGTTTTCTGAGTCCGGGGCCAATCCCCGGCGCCTCGACGAATCGCGGCAAATTGTCTCGGCCGGGGAGACCTCCCGACTGAGAACCCTAGGGAAACCGGCCCCCAGGTCACTCCAGACAACGACATGGGGCGCTATGTCCCGTACAGGGACACAATGACCCGTACCCGTCCACGCCGGGACCGGCAACGGATCAGTAGCGACCGCGCGACAGCGTCCGGCGGTGCACGCCCAGCAGTTTGGCTGCGGCGCTCTTGTTGCCCCCGGTCAGCCCGATGACCCTCCGCACGTGACGGCGCTTGACCGTCTCCAGGTCGAGTGGTTCGGGACCTGGCGATCCCGCGGCAGCGCCTCCGATCAGCGTTTGAACCAGCGACGCGTCGACGACGCCGTCGGCAAGTGACGCGGCGCCCTCGACGATGTTCTGAAGCTCCCGCACGTTGCCCGGATAGTCGTGCGCCAGGAGGAGGTTCAGGGCTCCACGATCGAATTGGGGCAGTTCCACCGCCTCCCGGTCGCAGAACCGCTCGGCGAAGTACCGCACCAGGTGCGGGATGTCCCGGCGACGCTCGCGCAGCGGAGGCAGTTCGACGCTGATCCCCTTCAGGCGATAGTAGAGATCCTCCCGGAAACGGCCCTCGGCTACGAGCTGTTCGAGGGGCTGATGGGTCGCGGTGACCACGCGCGTATCGACCGGAATCGCCTGGTGGCCGCCGACGCGAACGATCTCACGCTCCTGGAGAGCGCGCAGCAGCTTGACCTGCGAAGCGACATCGAGGTCGGCCACTTCGTCGAGGAAGAGCGTGCCCCCGTCGGCCAGTTCAAAGCGGCCCAGGCGAGCCCGTACGCCCGTCGCGACGCCGCCCTCGATGCCGAACAACTCACTCTCCAGCAGGCTCTCCGGGAGCGCGGCGCAGTTGACCGCCACGAGGGGCCCCGAGCGCTCCGAGCGCCGGTGCAGAAGCGCGGCCATGAGTTCCTTGCCCGTTCCGCTCTCGCCGCGCAGCAGGACGGTGACGCTGCGCGGCGCGACCCGATCGATGACTTCCAGGATGCGCCGCATCGCCGGTGCGTGGGCCACGATCCGCTGGCCCCCGACCTCCGCCAGGTCGTCCAGACGCTCCTTCAGCAGCTTGTTCTCCTCGGCCAGACGTTCACGCGAAACGACGAGGCGCTCCACCTGACGCAGACCGTCCAGAGCGACGCCGGCCAACGCCGCGACAGACCGGAGAAAGCGCCGGTCTCCGTCGCTGAACCCCGGCTTGCCCGCGCCGCGCGCTTCCTTGTCGAGGACCGCCACGAAACCGAGGAGCGAATCACGCGACTTGAGCGGCGCCGCCGCGAGAGAACGGAACTCACGGTTCGCCAGCTTGCCGCCCGAGCGCGTCACCGTCTCGTCCTGAGCCAGCAGGTCGTGCCACAAGGGCCCGGCAAGAAGCACCTCGGCCGATGGTGGACGGCCGCCGAATCCGACTGTGGCAGCGGTGCGAGCGACGCCGAAGCGGTCCCGGGTCACCGCGGCAGCGGCCGCCGGATCGACCACGGTGCACACTCTCTGGAGGAGATCGTCGAGCAGACCCTGCTCCGACTCGTGAGAGTAGAGCGCCACGACCAGGTCGTACAGCGTCTCGAGCTGCAGGCGCTGGCGGCGACCGGCCAGGTCCGAGGACGGGTTCGATGTGACCATTCCCTTCGCTCCGGCCCTCTTCAGGAGGCCCTTCGCACCGGCGTACGAAGAGCCAGCACCTTGCTCAGGAAGGCCCCGGTGTGGCTCTCGGGCGTGGCCGCCACCTGCTCCGGAGTGCCCGCCGCCACGACGCGGCCGCCGGCGGCGCCGCCCTCGGGCCCCAGGTCGATGATCCAGTCCGCGTTCTTGATCACGTCCAGATTGTGCTCCACGACCAGCACCGTGTTGCCCCGGTCGACGAGTCGCTGCAGCAGGCCGACGAGGCGCCGGACATCGTCGAAGTGGAGGCCCGTGGTGGGCTCGTCCAGGAGGTACAGGCTGCGTCCGGTCGCGCGCTTGGAGAGTTCGGTCGCCAGCTTCACACGCTGCGCCTCGCCGCCCGAAAGCGTGGTCGCGGGCTGGCCGAGCCGGATGTAGCCGAGCCCCACTTCGTCGAGGGTCGAGAGGATGCGGTCGATGGCCGGTATGTTGGCGAAGAACTCGCACGCGTTCTCCACGCTCATCGCCAGGATGTCGGCGATGTTCTTGCCCTTGTAGCGAACCTGAAGGGTCTCCCGGTCGTAGCGAAGGCCGCCGCAGATGTCGCAGGTGACGTACACGTCCGGCAGAAAGTGCATTTCGATCTTGTTCTGGCCGTCGCCGGCGCACGCCTCGCAACGGCCGCCCTTGACGTTGAAGCTGAACCGGCCCGGCTTGTATCCGCGCGCCCGCGCCTCCGTCGTCTTGGCCATCAGGGTGCGGATGGCCGTGAACACATTGGTGTACGTCGCCGGGTTCGAACGCGGCGTGCGGCCGATCGGGCTCTGGTCGATCGCGATCACCTTGTCGAGATGCTCCAGTCCCTCGATCCGGTCATGGTCGCCGGCCGGGTCGGCGGCTCGGTAGAAGGTCCGTGCCAGCGCCTTGTAGAGCACTTCGTTGACCAGGCTGCTCTTGCCGGAACCGGACACCCCGGTGACGAGCACGAAGCACCCCAGCGGCAGGTCGACGTCGAGATCGGCCAGATTGTTCTGGCGCGCCCCGCGGACGCCGAGCCAGTTCCCGTTGCCCGGGCGCCTCGCCGCCGGAACCGGCACTTCCGACTCGCCGCGGAGGTAGGAGGCGGTGAGCGAGCCCTTAACCTTCTCCACCTTGGCCAACGGCCCTTCCGCCACCACCTCGCCGCCATGTTCACCGGCCCGCGGCCCCAGGTCGACGATCCAGTCGGCCTCCCGCATCGTCTCCTCGTCGTGTTCGACCAGCAGCACCGAGTTTCCGAGATCCCGCATCTCCTTGAGCGTTCGCAGCAGCTTCGCGTTGTCGCGCTGGTGCAGGCCGATCGAGGGCTCGTCCAGCACGTAGAGCACCCCCTGGAGCTTGCTGCCGATCTGGGTCGCGAGCCGGATGCGCTGGCTTTCCCCGCCGGACAGCGTGCCCGAGGCCCGGTCCAGGTTGAGGTAGCCAAGACCCACATCTCCGAGGAAGGACAGTCGATCCTCGACCTCCTGGAGGATCTTGCCGGCGATCTGCCGTTCCTTCGCGGTCAGCCGAAGACCGCCGATGACCCGCTGCAGCTCGCCGATCGGCATGGAGGTCACCTCGTCGATCGGCAGACCGCCGACCTGGACCGCCAGGGCCTCGGGGCGCAGGCGACGGCCGTTGCAGTCGCCGCATGTGCGTACCGACATGTACTTCTCGATCTCGGCCCGCACGCCTGCCGACTCCGTGTCGGAGTGGCGGCGCTTGAGCATGGGCACAACGCCCTCGTACCGGCCACGCCACTGGTAGGACGACCGCCGCCCCTTGATCTCGAACGCAATCTCGCGGCTGCCCGAGCCGTAGAGCACGACCTGACGGGCTTCCTCCGAGAGCTCGCACCAGGGCGTCGAGAGATCGAAGCCGAGTTCAGCGGCGACCGTCCTGAGCATGCGCAGCCGCCACGAGCTGGAGGTCGTCGGGAACGGACGGAGGACGCCGGACTTGATCGAGCGCCGCGGGTCGTCCAGGATGCGCTGCTCGTCGATCGCCATCGACGATCCCAGCCCGCTGCAGGAAGGGCACGCGCCGTACGGGCTGTTGAACGAAAAGAGCCGCGGCGAGATCTCCGCCAGACTCGTGCCGCAGTCCGCGCAGGCATGGTGCTGGGACATCGTCTCTTCGGGAAGGCCATGAGGCGCCACGACGAGCAGGCCCCGACCGACCTCGAGCGCGGTCTCGAACGACGCCGCGAGCCGCTGTTCGATTCCCGGTCGCACGACCAGCCGGTCGACCACGATCTCGATCGTGTGCTTCCGCTTCTTGTCCAGGGCCGGCAGGTCGTCGGAGAGCTCGACGAGCTCGCCGTCGATGCGGGCGCGCAGGAATCCTTCCCGGACCATCTGTTCGAGCTGGCGGCGGTACTCGCCCTTCTTGCCCCGAACGTACGGAGCGAGCAGCAGCAAGCGCGTGCCCTCCGGCATGCCGGCAACCCGATCCACCATCTGCTGCACCGTCTGGGGTCGGATCACCTTGCCGCACTCCGGGCAGTGGGGCACGCCGACCGAGGCGTAGAGCAAACGCAGGTAGTCGTGGATCTCGGTCACCGTACCCACCGTCGACCGCGGGTTTCGAGACACGGACTTCTGCTCGATCGAGATGGCTGGAGAGAGTCCCTCGATCGAGTCGACGTCCGGCTTCTCGACCTGGTGCAGGAACTGGCGAGCGTAGGCCGAGAGAGACTCGACGTAGCGACGCTGGCCTTCGGCGAACAGGGTGTCGAAGGCGAGAGAAGACTTGCCGGAACCCGACACGCCGGTGACCACGACCAACTGTTCGCGCGGGATCTCGACCGTGATGTTCTTCAGGTTGTGTTCCCGCGCGCCCCGAACGACGATCTTCTTTCCGCTCAAGAGCCGTGCTCCCCGGGATTCCCGAGCCCGGAAGGACCTGCACGCAGCCGCTGGCGGCCCCGGAACACCTCGCTGGCCTCCCGGTCGAGGGTTCTCTCACGCTCTCGCTGCCGCTTGTCGTGCAGCTTCCGGCCCTCGGCCAGGGCTAGCTCGACCTTGATCCGGTTGCCCTTCAGATAGACGGACAGCGGCACCACGGTCAGTCCCCGGTCGCGCGTGCGCCCGAACAGGCGGTCGATCTCACGCCGGTGCAGAAGCAGGCGGCGCGGCCGCTCCAGTTCGTGATTCTCCCGGTTGCCATGGCTGTAGGCCGAGATGTGGGCGTCCAGCAGCCAGGCCTCGTGGTTCCGGAAGGCGACGTAGCTCTCGCGCAACTGGATCTTGCCGCCCCGGATCGACTTGACTTCAGTGCCCAGGAGTTCGATACCCGCCTCGAAGCGCTCGAGCACCCGGTACTGCCGCCTCGCCTTTCGATTCACCGCCAGGGGCAGACCTTCGGCCGGGGTCTTTCGCTTGGTGCGCTTGGCCATACGGTTCCATCCCCCGGCATCCCGAGCGGCCGGCGCCGCGACCTTTCTCAGGCACCGGTGACCGCCCCAACCGTGCGAAGTCTACCGCCGCGACGGGAAAGCCCCTCATGCGGTCGCGGCGCCACAGACATGTGGCAAAAAAGCCACAACCCGGATCGTGGAGACCCAACCGCCAGGAGAACGGGTCCAGATGGAAACGGCAAGAAACCCTTGCAGGCACTGGGAAACCCGAAGGGACGGCCCCGGCACGGCGAGCGCTGGCACGATCCATGCTGTCCCAACCCACCGATGGGTAGACGCGCCAACGGAGCGAACGGTGACGGACGCCTTCCCTCCCGAAGAGGCAGTGCCCGCGACTTCCTCTTCCGGCAGCAGACGATCCGCCGGTCCACCGCCATATCGGGCGTGGGCATCCACACCGGCAAGGAGACGAATCTGCGCATCCTACCGGCGCCGGTGGGAAGCGGTATCCGGTTCCGCCGCACCGACGCCCGCAGCGTCGAGGTCCGGGCCGACATCAAGGACGTCAGTTCCCTCGAGCTGGCCACCACGCTCGGTCGCGACGACGTCACCGTATCGACGGTAGAGCACCTGCTCGCCGCCGTTTACGCCCTCGGCATCGACAACCTGGTCGTGGAGCTGGATGGTCCCGAGGTGCCGATCCTGGACGGTTCGGCGCTGCCCTACGTGCTGCTCTTGCAGGCGGCCGGGATTCGCCGGCAGAACGCCGACCGGCGGATTCTGGCAATGACCTCCGTTCTCGAGTTCAAGCGCGGCGACAAGTGGCTGCGCGCCTCGCCCTATCCCGGCCTGCGCCTCGACTACACGATCGATTTTCCGGGCTGCGCCGTGGGACGGCAGCGGTTGCAACTGGAGGTCGACCAGCCCAGCTTCGAGCGGGAACTGGCGCCGGCACGGACGTTCTGCCGCCAGGTCGATGTCGAGCAGATGCAGCGTGCCGGACTGGGGCTCGGCGGGTCGGTCGACAACTGCATCGTCTTTGACGAGAAGGGGGCGGTGAACACCGACCTCCGCTTCGCCGACGAACCCGTGCGCCACAAGGCGCTGGACGCGGTCGGCGACTTCACCCTGCTGGGCGCGCCCATCTGGGGCCACTTCGAGATCGTGCGCGGCGGCCACCAGCTCCACTACGAGTTGATGAAGGAGCTGGTCGCCAACCCGCAGTGCTGGACCTGGGTGATCGGCGAAGAGCTTCCGCCGCAGGCGGACCTCCCCCTCGATCCGCAGCAGCCCACGGCCTGGACTCCGCTCCTGGCCGGTCCGCCGCAGTAGCGGCGCAACAGAGCAGCCCGGCCCGCGGGCTGGTAGTGTCGCGCGCATGAGAGTCCCGTGGGCGGGGCGGCTGATCTGTGCGCTCAGCCTGTCGAGCGTCCTGGGCGCCGACGTACTCGCCGCCCAGGCCCCACGAGAGGGTTCCGCCCGAACCCGCAAGGCCGGTATCGCCGCTCTTTCCGTCGTTCGCGACGGAGCCGCGCTGCTGGTCAGCTTCCGCCTCGACCGCGCCCTGGACGCGAGGACGTGGGAGAAGATCGAGAGCGGCCTGCCGACGGGCTTCACGTACGACATCGAGGTCCAGAGACTGCGCCGCCGCTGGTTCGACAAGCGGGTCGGCGTGACCCGACTGCAGGTCGTCGCGATGTACAACGCCCTCACCCGGGAGTACCTGGTCAACTTCAAGCGCGACGGGGAGCTCTACGCAAGCCGGGTCGTGACCTCGGCCGACGACCTCGAGCGCGCGCTGACGGTCTTCGACAGGCTGCCTTCGATCGATATCGACGACGACCAGACCGGACGGTTCGTTCTCCGGGTGCGCGCGGAACTCCGGTCGCGAACCCGTCTCGGCCTGATTCCGGACCGGGTTCATACTGCCTGGGCCCAGATCGGGCCCTTCCCTCCGTTCGGGCGAAGCGTCCGGGGCCCGGGAGCCGAGTGACGTGACCACGTCGCAGACCGTCCCGCCGCGCTCGTTGCGCGAACTGATCAAGAGCAACCGCTTCGTGGTCTGGCTGCTGGTCCTCGCCCTCGCGGTGCCGACCGCCGGCTACTACGCGCTCCAGCGCGGACGCGAGATCGATCCCACGGTCCTCAACAACAGCATCCTCCTGTTCGCCCTGCGCAACCTGAACGTGGTGCTGATCCTGATCGTCGTCTTCGTTCTGGTCCGCAATCTGACCAAGCTGTGGATCGAGCGGCGGCGGCAACGTCTCGGCGCGAAGTTCCGCACCAAGCTGATCCTGACCTACATCGGCCTGTCGCTGATTCCGGGACTGGTCCTCTTCGCCTACGCGACCGAACTCCTGCAGGGTTCGATCGACCGCATGTTCCGCACGGACATCGACGACCTCCTCGAACCGGCGAACCAGGTCTCCCAGGCGCTCACGTCCACCCACCAGGACCAGTTGCTGCGCGACGCGGGACGTTTCCTCAGCGACACGGCCGACCTCGATCTCGAGGACCCCAGAGGCCGGGGCCGCCTGTTGCGCGCCCTCGGTCAAGCCCTGTCCTCGGACGACCTGGACTACCTGGCCGTGTACCGGGACACGACCTTCCTGCACGCCACGGTCAACCCGCAGACCCTGTCCGAAGTGCCCGAACCGACGCGCGGCATGCTTCTGGAAGCGATCCGCACCGGGGCCGCGCGGGCAATCGGTCAGGTCTCCGGCAGGGAGGAGCGCCTGATCCTGGCGGCGGCCGCCACGGACGGCGCCGCTCAATCCACCGTGGCGGTCGCGGGCAGGCTGCTCGACGCCGAGCTCGCCGGCAACACGGAGACCCTGATCGGCGCCTACCAGTCGCGACGGCAACTGCACGCCCAACGCGACGAGATACGGGCCGCGTACTGGCTCCTGTTCCTCACCGTCACCCTGTGCATCCTGCTCGTCTCCTGCTGGGTCGGCCTCTATCTCGCCGGCCGGGTGACCGGACCGATCGAAGCGCTGGCCGACGGCACCCGGCGTATCGCCGGCGGCGACCTGGAACACCGGGTCGAGGCGGCCGCCGACGATGAGGTCCAGGTGCTGGTCGACTCGTTCAATCGGATGACGGACGCGCTCCAGGACTCGAACCGCGATCTCGTCGCCACGAATCGCCGTCTGGACGCCGAACGCGCGCGGATCGAGGCGGTACTGGAGAGCGGTCCGGCCGGCGTCCTGTCGCTCGATCGCGACGGCCGGATCCTGACCTGCAACCGCGCCGCCCTCGACATGCTGGGCCTGCCGGAGGACACGGCCCTCGCCGGTGCGCCGCCGGAAGCCCTGAGCGAGCTGCAGCCCGATCGTGGAATCGAGGCTGTCTTCGCCGACCTCCCGGACGCCGCCGGGCCGCGCCGCCCGCAAGCGGTGCCGACCCGTCGCGAGGTCAGTCTGGGCGGCAAGGACGACTGGAAGACGCTCGAGGTAAAGACGAGTCCCCTGCGTGCCCCGAGAGGCGGGCGCGGCTTCGAGCTGCTCGGCCACGTCATCGTGATCGAGGATCTGACCGCCCTCCTGGACGCCCAGAAGGCCGCCACCTGGACGGAGGCGGCGCGGCGCATCGCGCACGAGATCAAGAACCCGCTGACGCCGATCAGGCTGGCGGCCGAACGCATGCTGCGCAAGGCGAAGAACAACGACAGGAGCCTGGAAGCCACGATCGAGGAGGGGTCATCCATCATCGTGCGCGAGGTGGGCAACATGCTGAACCTCGTTGACGAGTTCGCGCGCTACGCCCGCATGCGCCGACCCCAGCCGCGCGAAGTCGACGTGGAACGCCTGATCGGCGAGACCGTCGATCTCTACCGCGAACTGAAGCCGGGCGTCCAAGTCGAGGCCCGGATCGAAGCAGGGACCGACGGTCTGCACGCCACGCTCGACGCCGACCAGATGCGCTCCGCTCTCGTCAACCTGCTCGACAACGCGATCGCCGCGACCACCCCGCCCGGACAGGTCACGGTCCGCGCCGGCCGCAGCAACGGTGTCCTGGACCTGTCGGTCAGCGACACGGGCAGCGGCGTGCCGAAGGCGGCGCGCGAGAAACTCTTCCTGCCCTACTTCTCCACGAAGGGACGCGGTTCCGGGCTTGGGCTCGCTATCGTCCAGCGAATCGTCAGCGACCACAACGGCTCGATCCGGATCGAGGACAACCAGCCACGCGGTACGACCTTCGCCATCGAGTTACCGCAGGACAGCGGTCCCGCCCCAACCTGAAGAACGCACCGTGAGCAGAGCACGCATCCTCGTCGTCGACGACGAGGCCGGCATCCGCCAGACGCTCAAGGGGATCCTCGAGGACGAGGGCCACTCGGTGACCACCGCCGCGGACGCGGTCAGCGGACGGGCGCTCATGTCGAGCGACGAGTTCGACCTGATCCTGCTCGACGTGTGGCTGCCCGACCGCGACGGCCTGGACCTGCTCTCGGACCTTCGTGAGGGAGAGTTCACAACACCCGTGATCGTGATCTCGGGCCACGGCAACATCGACACGGCGGTCAAGGCGATGCGGATCGGCGCTCACGACTTCCTCGAGAAGCCCCTGGCGCTGAACCGGGTGATCGTCTCGGTGGAGAACGCGCTCGAGCGCAACCGCCTCAAGCAGGAGGTTCGGGAACTCTCCAGCCGGCTCGATCCGGAGCGGCACCTGATCGGCGACTCGGAGCCGATGCGGGAACTGGGGCGCGACCTGGAGCTCGCCGCGCGGGCCGAGAGCCGCATCCTGATCACCGGCGAGAACGGAACCGGCAAGGAGCTCGTCGCCCGTCGGGTCCACAACCTCTCGAAACGCAGCGACAGCGCCTTCGTCGAAGTGAACTGCGCCGCGATACCGGAAGAACTGATCGAGAGCGAACTCTTCGGACACGTCAAGGGCGCCTTCACCGGCGCATCCGGAAACCGCCGCGGGCGCTTCGAACAGGCCAATGGAGGCACGCTCTTCCTCGACGAGATCGCGGACATGTCGCTGAACACGCAGGCCAAGGTCCTGCGGGTGCTCGAAGAGCAGCGCTTCGAACGCGTCGGCGGCAGCGACCCGATCGAAGTCGACGTGCGCGTCCTGGCGGCGACGAACAAGGACCTGGAGGGAGACGAACTCCCGGCCGGACGGTTCCGCGAGGACCTCTACTTCCGGCTGGCCGTGATTCCCCTCCACGTGCCGGCCCTGCGCGAGCGCCGTGAGGACATTCCGGCCCTGGTCGACCACTTTCTCAGGCGCTTCGCGGCCGAGGCCGGCCGCCGCCCCAAGACGGTCGACGAGAACGTGCTCGAACGCCTGGTGGCCTACTCCTGGCCCGGCAACGTGCGCGAACTGCGCAACCTGACCGAGCGACTCATGATCATGGCGCCGGAGAACGTGGTCGGCCTTGCTGATCTTCCGCCGCGGATCCGCGGCGCGGACGCGATCGCTCCGGTCGAGCAGGACTACGGGTCGCTCAAGGAGGCGCGGGAGGCCTTCGAGCGCCTGTACATCGAGCGCTGCCTGGTCGCCGCCGGCGGCAACGTCTCCCGGACCGCCCGGGAACTCGGCATCGATCGCCGCCACCTGTACCGCAAACTCAGGGCCTACGGCATCGACCCGGAGCGCGGCCAGTGAAGCCGGCGCCGTGAAGCGGTTCGTCGTCGGCACCGCCGGCCACGTCGACCACGGCAAGACCCGGCTTGTCGAGGCCCTGACCGGGGTCGACTGCGACCGCTGGGAAGAAGAGAAACGGCGCGGTATCACGATCGACCTCGGTTTCGCGTCGATGATCGAGGACGGCTGGCAGATCGGCTTCGTCGACGTGCCCGGCCACGAACGGTTCGTACGCAATGCCCTCGCGGGACTGGGCGGGATCCAGATGATGGCCCTCGTCGTGGCTGCGGACGAAGGCGTCATGCCCCAGACCCTGGAGCACCTCGCGATCTGCTCGCTGCTCCGGATTCCGGCCGGCGTGGCCGTGCTCTCGAAGACCGATCTGGTGGCACCCGACCTGCTGGAACTGGCGCAGTTGGAGCTCGAGGAAACGCTCGCCGACACGCCGTTCGCCGAAGCCCCCATCCTGCCGGTCTCGGCCGAGACCGGAGCAGGCCTGGAAGAACTTCGCGGCACGCTCGTCCGCCTCGCCGGCGAGGCGACGCCGCTCGACCGCCACAGCGGACTCCCGGCCCGACTGCCGGTCGACCGCGCCTTCCATCTCAAGGGCCTCGGCGTGCTGGTCACCGGCACTCTGGCCAGGGGAACGATCGTGGCCGGCGACGAACTCGACGTCCTGCCGTCGGGAACCCGCGCCCGAGTGCGCAGCATCGAAGTCCACGGCGAGAGCCGCGAGCGGGCCGAGGCGGGCGAACGCACCTCCCTGCAACTCGTCGGCGTCGGCCTGGACGACGTCGCCCGGGGTCACGAACTGACGGCGCCGGGCATCTACCGGCCCGTGTCCTCCCTGCTCGTCCGCTGCCGGCTCCTGGCGTCGGCGCCCGAGGCGCTCCAGGGAAGCTGCTCCGTGCGGCTTCACGTGCTGGCCTCCCAGCGGGTCGGCAAGCTGCGGCCCCTGTCACCGGAGACCCTCGAGCCGGGCGGCGAGGCGATAGCGGAGATCCGCCTCGAGGAGCCGCTGGTGGCGATCCGGGGCGATCGCTTCGTGATCCGCCGGCCCTCGCCACAGACCACCCTCGGCGGCGGCGAGGTGCTGGACCCGGCCTGGCAGCACCGCCGCGGCAAGGCCCTCGGGAAGAGGATCGCCGCCCTGACCGCTGGCCCCGGCGAGGCTGCCGTGCAGTGGGCGGCCGATGGCCGAGAGGCCGGCCTGGCAACCTCCGAACTCGCCTTGCGCCTGGGTGTCGCCTCGAGCGAGGCGGCGGAGGTGCTGACCGGAGCCGTCCAGGACGGGCTGCTGCTCGAAGCGGGCCCAGGACGGTTCGTCACCGCCGCCACCGTCCGCACCGCCTCGCGCCGCGCCCGCCGGCTGGTCGAGGCCCATTTCGCCGCCGACCGCCTGTCCCGCGGCATGCCCAAGGCCGAGCTCGTGAGGCGCCTGCTAGGCACCCATGCCACCGACCTCGCCTCCGCCTATCTCAACTGGGCGAGCCAGGGCGGTTCGGACGAGGCCGTGGCCGTCGAAGGGGAACTCGTCACCCTGCCCGGACGTACCGGCGAACTGACCGAAGTCGAATCGAAGCTCGCCAGGGCCATCGTCGAGGGATTCGAGAGACAGGGACTGACCCCGGGCTCGCCCGAGGAGCTTTGCCGCAACCTCGGCGCCAAGCCCCAGGTCTATGGCGGCGTGCTGCGCTACCTCGTCGAACGCGGCAGGCTCGCCCGGCTCCCGAACGGCCTCGTCCTGGCCGCCAGCGCCCTGGAGCAGTTCCGGGCCGACCTGCTCGCCACCGGCTGGGACACGTTCACCGTCGCCGAGTTCAAGGACCGCTTCGGCCTCACCCGCAAGTGGGCGATTCCGCTGCTCGAGCACCTCGACCGCCAGCGTCTGACGCGGCGGGAGGGGGACCGGCGGCGGGTGCTGCGACCTCGGAGCTAGAGGCGGCCCGCTGGTAACCTGCTCCATCGAAAGGGGCATGACCGTGACCAGCAACAACCCGATGTCCTTCGGTGTGGTCCTGCAACCCGACCCGCCGGTCGACCGCGTCGTGGAACTGGCGGCTATCGCCGAAGGCCGGGGATTCGACCAATGCTGGCTCTTCGACTCCCACGTCCTGTGGCCGGAACCGTTCGTCATCTTCTCGCAGATCCTGGCGAGCACGGAGCGGATGGCGGTCGGCCCGATGGTGACGAACCCCGGCACGCGCGACGCGACGGTGCTGGCCTCGCTGTTCGCGACGCTCGACTCGATGTATCCCGGGCGAACCAGATGCGCGATGGGGCGGGGAGATTCGGCGCTCCGCTACATCGGGCGACGGCCGGAATCGCTGTCGGCCGCGGTGGACGCGATGGATGTCATCCGGGCGCTGTTCGCGGGCCGGGAGGCGGACTGCAACGGAACGGCAGTGCGGATCCCCTGGCGCGAGGAGAGCGGCGCCGAGTTGCCGATCTGGTTCGCGGCCTACGGCCCGAAGGCGCTGGACACCGTGGGCCGCCACGCCGACGGCTTCGTGCTTCAACTGGCCGACCCGAAGATCCTCGAGTGGACCCTGCAGGCGGTGCGGGACGCGGCCGAGGACGAGGGCCGCGACCCTGACGCAATCTCGGTCTGCGTGGTGGCCCCGGCGTATGTCGGCGACGACCTGGCCCATCAGCGGGACCAGTTGCGCTGGTTCGGCGGCATGGTCGGCAACCACATCCACGACCTCGTCGTTCGCTACGGTGAAGACGAATCGAAGGTGCCGGGGGTGCTCGCCGAGTACATCCGCCAACGGCAGGGGTACGACTACTCTCACCACGGCCGGAGCGGCAACCCGGACACGGAGTTCGTGCCCGACGGCATCGTCGATCGCCTGTGCGTCCTCGGCCCGGCGGAGGCCCATATCGAGAAGTTGCGGGAGCTGAAGTCGCTGGGCGTCGACCACTTCGCCGTCTACCTGATGCACGACGACAAGGAAGGCACGCTTGGCGCGTACGGCGAGCGGGTGATCCCGGCCCTTGCGGGCGGCTAGCTAGGCCTTCGCTTCGTACCAGTCGGAGCCGGTGCCGACGTCGACGACGAGGGGCACGGCGAGGTCGGCCACGCCTTCCATCTCATCCCTGACGATCGCCGCAAGGTCCTCGATCGCGCCGGACGGCGCCTCGAGCACGAGTTCGTCGTGGACGGTCAGGAGCAGCCTCGCGGCGTCCAGTTCAGCCCGCAGCCGGCGGTCGACGGCGATCATCGCCAGCTTCAGCAAATCCGCGGCGGTGCCCTGAATCCGGGCGTTGACGGCCATCCTGCGCGTGTTCTCACGCACCGCGCGGTTGCGGCTCTTGATGTCCGGCAGGTAGCGCACCCGGCCGTAGAGGGTCTCGACGCGGAGTTCCTCCTCGGCCTGCGCCAGGGTCCGCTCGGTGTAGGCACGCACGCCGGGGAAGCGGTCGAAGTACGCGTCAATGAAGTTCTGGGCCTCGCCGCGCGCTATGCCGAGGGCGCGCGCGAGGCCGAAGGCGCTCATGCCGTAGATGATCCCGAAGTTGATCGTCTTCGAGGCGCGCCGCTGCTCGTCCGTGACCAGCTCCGGAGCAACGCCGAACACGGTGGCGGCGGTCGAACGATGAATGTCGCCGCCGTGCTGGAAGATGTCGATCAGCGTGTCGTCGCCCGAGATGTGCGCGAGCACCCGCAGCTCGATCTGGCTGTAGTCCGCTACCAGTAGCAGATACCCGTCGCGGGCACGGAAGGCGCGGCGTACCTGGCGCCCGATGTCCGTGCGGATCGGGATGTTCTGCAGGTTCGGGTCGTGCGAAGACAGCCGGCCCGTCGCGGCTACCGCCTGGTGGTAGCGGGTGTGCAGGCGGCCGTCCGCAGCGACCAGGTTCGGCAGCGCGTCGACGTAGGTCGACCTGAGCTTGGTCAGCTCGCGGTAGTGCAGCACCTTGGCGGGTGCCTCGTGACCCTGCCGGGCGAGCTGTTCCAGCACGTCGGCACCGGTCTTGTACTTCTTCGTCTTGCGGGTACGGCCGGGCGCCGGCAGACCCATGTGCTCAAACAGGACAACGCCGAGCTGCTGCGGTGACAGGATGTTGAAGGTCTCGCCGGCAGCTTTGAATATGTCCTCTGCCAGGACGCCGGCCTTCCGCTCCAGCTCCCGCGACATGTCGGCGAGCACGTCGACGTCGAGCTCGATGCCCTCCTCCTCCATCGCCGCCAGCACTGGCATCAGGGGCGCCTCGATCCGCTCGTAGACCTTTTGCGCACCCGGCGTCTCCTGCCACTGCGGAGCGAGCGCCTCGAGGATCAGGGCGGGGAGCACGGCCTGCTCCGCCGCGTAGACGGCGAGTCCGGCGTCCTCGCCCAGTGCCGCGGTCCCTTCAGCCAACCCCGCGTCCGCCGGCGTCGTCGCCTTGTAGAACAGGCGGTCGAGGGCAACGGTCGCCAGTCCGAAGCTCCGCACCGCGGAGTGAACGAGATAGGCCATCAGCATCGTGTCGACCAGGCGCGCCGCGACCCGTGGCCGACCCTCCTCGTGAGGACAGAGGCGGACAACTTCCTTCAGGTCGTGCCCGATCAGTTCGAGACCGGGGTCGGCAAGCCATTTCCGCAACCTGGCCGCCGCGGCCTCCCGCAGGCCGGGGCGCGCGAAGTCGGCGAAGCAGGCGCGGCCGACCGCGGCCGTTGCTTCACCGTCTTCGTTCGCCGCGCCCTCGACGGCCGCGAACGAGAGCCCGACCGGTACGCCGCCGCGCCGGAAGACGACGCCGACCGCGATCCGCTTTCCCAAGGCCCCTACAGCCTCGTCGAACGCCTCGACGCCCTCCAGAACGAGCGCCGGCTCGATCTCCGGACCGCCGCTCTCGCTCTCGAGCTCCTTGAGCAGGCTCCAGAACTCGAACTCCCGGCACAGTTCCGCCAGGGCCTCGTAGTCTGGCGCCTCCATCTGGAGCGCCTCGGGGTCGAAGGGGACATCGAGATCCGTGTGGATCGTGGTCAGCTCCTTCGACAGCACGGCCTTGTCCGCGTGCTCCTGGAGACCTTCGCGGTACGCCTTGCGCTTGAGCTCCGGCGCCGCCTCGAGCAGAGCCTCCACGGAACCGTACTCGCGCACCAGCGTCTGCGCGCCCTTGGCGCCGATTCCCGGCACGCCGGGAACATTGTCCACCTTGTCTCCGACCAGTGCGAGGACGTCGACCACCTGCCCGGGCGGCACGCCGAAGTCCTGCTCCACCAGGGCCGGGTCGTAGGTCTTGTCGCGCCCCGTGTGAAGCAGCGACACGCGGTCGTTCACGAGCTGGAAAAGGTCCTTGTCGGCGCTCACGATCGTCACGTCGTAGCCCGCCTCCCGCGCCTTCTTGCCGAGGGTACCGAGCACATCGTCCGCCTCGTAGCGCTCCAGTTCGAGGATCGGGATGCGGAACGCCTCGATCGCCCGTCGGATCGCCGGCATCTGCGCCTTCAGGTCCTCCGGCATCGGCGCCCGGTTGGCCTTGTACTCCGCGTACGCCTCGGTGCGCACCGTGGCGCGGCCGACGTCCAGCGCGATGCCCAGGAGCGGCGGTTCCTCCTCCCGCAACAGCTTGCGCAGCATGTTGATGAAGCCGTAGATCGCGTTCGTCGGTTCGCCGGCGGACGTCGACAGTCCCCGGATCGCGTAGAACGCCCGGAAGATCGTGGAGTACCCGTCGATCAGGAAGAGACGCTTGGCGGTCACGGCGGCGACTACTCTAGTCGCGCCCGGGCATAGAATTGCCCGGTCACGGACCGCAACGGTCGCACCGAGCCATGCACCGCCAACTCCCAACCGTTCTCGTTCTCGCCGCGGTCGTCACCGCCACCGCGGTTGGCGCTCAACCCTCCGAAGAGATGGTCCGCCTGCGGAACCTCGGCTATGCCCAACTCGAGAACGAGCGGCCGACCGACGCCGAGAGCACCTATCGGGAGCTCATCGAGCTTGCACCCGGAGAGCCGCTCGGGCACGCGAATCTGGCCGTCGCGTTGCTTCGACAGGACGAGCACGAAGCCGCGCTGGCCTCGATCGATCGGGCCCTGGACCTGGGTGGCAACCGGGCGGATCTGCTCCTGGTTCGAGCCGCGATCCTGCAGTGGACCGGAGCACGCGACGAGGAGGCGCTCGCGGACTACCGCCGCGCCGCGCGCGCCGCGCCGGACGACCCGGAGACCGTGTACGCGCTCTTCCGCCAGGCGGAGAACATGACCGGACCCGAAGCCGAAGCCGATCGCCGCTACGCGGTCGACCGGCTGCGCCGGCTGCGCCCCGACAACCTCCTCGTCCTGCTCCTGAGCGGCGCCGCCGCACTGGAGGACGGAGACCGCGGCCGGGCCAGCGACGACTACCTGCGGATCCGCGAACTGATCTGGCAGGCGCTGCCGGGCGCCGAGCGGGTGCTCGGCCAACTGCTCGACCAGCTCGAGACAAACGACCTGGAGGGCGTGGACCGCTTCGCTCACCAGCTCACGAACGTCCTGAAAGCGACTCCGGCCTGGCGCAGCAGCCAGGCCGAGGTCTTCACGAACATCGTGGGCATTCCCGTCGTGCCCCTCCTGGACGAGCCGACAGGCGAGGACTTCGGCCCGGCGAGGGCCGCCCGCTTCCGCGCCACCCGAATCGACAACGCGCCCACGGCCGGCCGCGCGCTCGAAGTCGCTGACTTCGACGGCGACGACCGACCCGACATCGTGCGCGCGGCGGCCGGCGCTGGCGACTCGGCGGGTCAACTCGAGTTACGGCGGGCCGCGACCGGCTACGCGACGCCGAGCGACGCCGCCGCGACCGGCGGCCAGGTTCTGGTCGCCGGCGATCCCGACAATGACCGGCGGCTCGACCTGATCTCGATCGGCGATCCCCTGACCGTCTGGCAGGTCGACGACGACGACACGCCGCGGTTCCGGGACGCGAGCGCCCGCTTCCTGGCCGGCTCGCTGGCCGTCACCGCCGCCGACCTGATCGACTTCGACAGCGACGGCGACCTCGATCTCGCGGTGGCGCGGACCGACGGCGTGCCCGACCTGCTGCGGAACGTGTCGGGCGAGAAGCTCTTCGAGGGCCCGCTCGAAGCTCTGGGCGAACGGTCGCTGCCCGAGATCGAGGTCCGGACGGTTCACCACCTCCAGGCGACCGACGCCGACCGTGACGGCGACACGGACCTGCTCCTCGCCCACGACGAAGGCGTGCTCTGGCTGGACAATCTCCGCCAGGGCCGATTCGCGGTAAGAACACCGCCCGCGCCCAGTCCTGGTCTGCTCGGGAGGCTGATCAGTCTCGTCCGCGCCGACGAGGGGGCTGAAAGCCCACTGGGCACGGAAGGACCCGTTCGGGTCGTGCGAACCGCCGACCTGGACGGCGACGGAGTTCCGGAGTTCCTCCTCGCCGGAGACGCGACGGTCATCCTGAGGCCGGACGAGGACGGCGCGCTCGCTCCCTTCCCCCTGGCCCCGGAGTCGACACCGCTGCCGGAGGGCGCTACGGACCTGGCTCTGCTCGACGCCGACAACGACGGCCGTCGCGACCTCGCCCTGGTCGCGGACGGCGAACTGCGGGTGCTGACCCAGTCCTCGGAGTCCGGTCCGGACGCCCTCGACTTCCGGCTCGCCCAGGTCACGGGACTGCCACGGAACGCAGGTCTCGCGGCTGTACGCGCCGAGGACCTCGACGGCGACGGCGACCAGGACCTGGTGGCAGCCGGCGACACAGGCCTCTACCGGATCGAGAACCTGGAGGGCTCGAAGAACAACTGGCTGCGCGTCCGGCTGGTCGGACTCGACGTGGCGGGCCAGAAGAACAACGTGTTCGGCCGCGGCACGACGATCGAAGTCAAGTCGGGCCGGGCGTCCCAGTACTTCGAAGTCGATCGGCCGATCACCCACATCGGGCTCGGCAACCGCCGCAGGGCCGATCTGGTCCGCGTGGTCTGGGCCAACGGCGTACCCCAGAATCGCCTGGATCCGGGCGAGAAGTTGACCATCGTCGAGGAGCAGCTGCTCAAGGGCAGTTGCCCCTTCCTCTACACCTGGGACGGCGAGAAGATCACCTTCGTTACCGACCTGCTGTGGGGCGCGCCGCTCGGCATGCCGCTCGCGGACGGCGTCTGGAACGGCTACGACCCCGACGAGCTCGTCCGGGTCGACGGCGCCGCTCCGCGCGACGGTTTCTACGACCTGCGGATCACCGAGGAACTCTGGGAGGCCGCCTACATCGACCGTACCCGCCTCTGGGTGGTTGACCACCGGGCGGACGTGGCGGTAGCCAGCAATCTGAGGATCGTGCCCGGCCAGGGGCACATCGGCCGACCGCCCGACGAGGTGGTCGCGAGCGCCGGGATTCGCGCCGTCGTCCACGCCACGGACGGCCGCGGCCGCGACGTGACCGAGCGGGTCCGGGCCCGCGACGAGGCCTACGCGGACGGCTACGAGCGCTCGCGCTACCAGGGCCACGCCGCCGAACCGTGGGCCTTCACGTTCGACCTCGGCGAAGCGCCCGGGAGGCCGGTCCGGCTGTGGCTGGACGGCTGGGTGTTCCCGGCCGACGCGAGTCTCAACCTCGCGATCGCCCAGGCGGTGGAGCACGGCGACCTGGAGATGGTGATGACCCGGCTCGAGGTCGAAACCGCGAACGGCTGGCAGGTTCTGCTCGACCCGATGGGCTTCCCGCCCGGCAAGACGAAGACGATGGTCGTCGACACGCCGCCGCTGCCCGCGGGAGCGACGAAGCTGCGCATCGTCACCACCCGCTGGCTGCACTGGGACAAGGTGGCCTGGAGCATGGACATGGGCGGCGCGGACCGTTCCGACGTCGTCGTCCTGGCCCGCCTGGAGGCCGCCTCGGCGGACCTGTCCTACCGCGGTTTCTCGGCCCTCACCAGGCCCGCTCCCAACGGCCCGCACCTCTTCGATTACCAGCGCACGAACACGGAGTCCCCCTGGCTGCCGTTCCCCGGCCTCTACACGCGCTTCGGCGATGTCCGCGACCTTTTGACCGACGTCGATGACCGCCAGGTCGTCATCGGGCCGGGCGACGAGATCCGCGTACTCTTCGACGCCCGCGACCTGCCGCCGCCAGCTCCCGGCTACACGCGAACCGTCTTCCTGGAGAGCTTCGGCTGGGACAAGGACGCCGACCGCAACACGTGGAAGGCGGACAGCAACCTGCCGCTGCCCTTCCAGGCGATGTCCGGCTACCCGTTCGCTCCCGGCGAGAGCTATCCAAAGACCCCTGAACTCGACGCCTACCGCCAGCGCTGGCTTACGCGGGTCGTCGGACCGGAGACGCCGTTCACGCCGGCCAACCGCTCCGGCCGCACCCTCTCGGCCCGGCCCTGACCCCGACTCCGCTACGCTAGCCGCCGACCGGCGGCCCGCGGGATGCGACCCGCCGCAACAGAGGCACGACGCCTACGGGAGGGAACAGCGTGGCAAACGGCTCCAGCGGACGCGGCAGGTTCGGTCAACTCGGGTTCATCTTCGCCGCCGTCGGCTCCGCCATCGGCCTCGGCAACATCTGGAAGTTCCCGTACATCACCTACGCCAACGACGGCGGTTCCTTCGTCCTCGTCTACCTGGCCGCGATCGTGCTGATCGGCCTGCCGATCATGATGGCCGAACTCGTCATCGGGCGGAGTACCAGGCAGAGCCCCGTCGGCGCCTTCGTGGAGGCGGCCAAAGGGGCGGTCGGAGGCAAGGCCTGGGGCGCGGTCGGCGCACTGGGAACGCTCGGCAGCTTCATCCTCCTGTCGTACTACGCGCTGATCGCCGGCTGGACGGTCTACTACTTCGGCCAGTGCCTGAGCTGGTCGTTCGGCGGCTTCGACACCGGCGGACAGACCCTCGGCGACTCCTTCGGCGCCTTCCTCGGCAACGGGCCGCTCCAGATCGGCTTCCACGCCCTGTTCATGGCCGTGACGGTCGGCGTCGTCACCCTGGGCGTGCACGACGGCATCGAACGGGTGGCCAAGACGCTGATGCCGGTGCTCGGGGCCATCCTCATCCTGCTCGTCATCAACTCGTTCTGGAGCCCGGGCTTCGGAGAAGCAGTCCGTTTCCTGTTCCACGTCGGTCCGGTCACCGCCGACGGCCTCCTGGAGGCGGTCGGCCACGCCTTCTTCACCCTCTCCGTCGGCATGGGCGCGATGATCACCTACGGCTCGTACATGAGATCGAGGCAGTCGATCCCGAAGAGCGCCGCCGCGATCACCCTGCTCGACACCCTGGTGGCGCTGATGGCCTGCATCGTCATGTTCTCCATCATCTTCAGCGTCGACGCGGCGGAACGGACAGGAACCTTCGGCAAGAGCGCAACGATCCTGTTCACGACGCTGCCGCAGATGTTCTACGAGATGCCGCTCGGCGTCGTCCTGGCGCCGCTGTTCTACCTGCTGGTCGGCTTCGCGGCGCTGACCTCCACCATCTCGCTGCTCGAAGTCGTCGCCGCCTACCTGATCGACCGCCGAGGCCTGAGCCGGCGCAAGGCCAGCCTGCTCTCCGGCGGCGCCGTCTTCCTGTTCGGCATCCCCTCGGCGCTATCCCTGGGCGCCGTCACCGGCTTCTCCTCCTGGGCGCCCCTGGGCGAACGCACCGCCGGTTTCTTCGACACGATGGACTACACCGTCTCGAACTGGATCCTGCCCCTCGGCGGCCTGACGCTGGCCGTGTTCGTCGGATGGTTCCTGAGCCGCCGCAAGTCCCGCGAGGCACTGGCCGATGGCCATGGCGACGTGAGCCGGTGGTACTTCCTCTGGCGCGACGTGCTGCTGCGCTTCGTCTGCCCGGTCGCGATCCTGTGGATCATCTGGGCCGTGATCGGGGGACGGTCGTTCGCATGACGAGAGCCTCTAGCCCAACTAGCGCTCCAGCCGACCGGCGAGCCAGGGCAGGAACTCCGGTTCGATCTCTGCTTCGACCCTGAGTTCCAGCAGCGGGGGCGCGCCCGCCGGCAGGAGGTCGCGGAGCTTGACGGCGTCCTTCGATGTCGTGACGACGGCGTCGCAGCGATGGCGGGCGCAGGCGGATTCGATCGCGCGGAGGGAGCGCGGCGGGTAGCCGTGGTGGTCGGAGAAGCGGAGGTGGTCCACACAATCCAGGCCCGCGGCCGCCGCGGTGAGGGCGACGCGATCCGGACGGGCGACGCCGGTGACGAGCAGCGGTCGCTCCGGTGACGGGCGGCCCAGGAGCTCGAACCGAAGCGTCGACGAGAACAGCGGGCCGACGAAGCCGTGGCGGCGCAGGGTCGGCTCGAAGTCGGCCGGCGGTTCGACGCCTCTTTCGAGGCCGGTGATCACCGCGGCGTCGGCGAGGCGCACCATGCCCAGAGGCTCGCGCAGGCGGCCTCCGGGCAGCAGCAGGCCGCCGGCGAAGGGATCCGCGGCCGGGAAGGTCAGGATCTCGACATCGCGCCGCACACGAACATGGGAGAAGCCGTCGTCGAGCAGGAAGACGTCGATGTCCGGGACCCGATCGAGGGCCAGGGCGGCGGCGGCGCGGCGGTCGGCGCCGACCGCCACCACCACGCCCGGCGCCTGCCCGGCGAGCATCACCGGCTCGTCACCGGCCTGCTCCACCGAAGCGAGCGGCCTCTCGCCGAGGCTCACGATCAGAGGTTCCCGGCCCTTGCGGCGGTAGCCGCGCGACAGCACGGCCACTCGCTGGCCGCCACCCACCAGGCCGAGCGCCACGGCGATCACCGCCGGCGTCTTGCCGCTGCCGCCCCAGTGCAGGTTGCCGATGCTGACGGTCGGCCGGCCCAGGCTCGCGGCTCGGGTCGACCAGTGGCGGCGACGGCGACGGTGTCCCCACTCGTAGAACCGTTGCCAGGGGCTCCAGGCCATGTCAGTCGCGGTCCGGAGTGCCGGTGGAGACGCCGGCGCGCCCAGTGGGGTCGGTGTCGGCGCGCGGAACGGACAGGTCAACGACCTGGCGGAGCAACTCCACGGAGCGCTCGACGGCGCCGCGGTTTCGGTCGACGAGCGCCAGGCCGCGAGCGCCCCGCTCTGCCGAATCGTCCGGCCGGTCCAGAGCCTGCCGCCAGGCACGGGTCAACGCCTGTCCGTCCCGCACCACGGCGAGGGCGCCGGCGGCCTCGAAGTCGCGCGCGATGCGCCGGAAGTTCTCCATCGACGGACCGACGATCACGGGCACGCCGAAACGCGCCGCCTCGATCGGGTTGTGGCCGCCGGTCGGCACGAGCGTGCCGCCGATGAAGGCGGCGGACGCGAGCCGGTAGATGGAGGCGAGTTCGCCGAGGGAGTCGAGAAGCACGACCCGGGGCGCGGTTTCCCGCCGCAGCCCGGCCGGCCCCGCCGCGGAGATCGCGCTCCGCCTGAGCACCCGCAGAGACCTCCCCTCGATCTCTCGCCACACCTCATCGAAACGTTCCGGATGCCGGGGTGCAAGAACCAGCAGCGCCTCGTGGTTCAGCCGTTCGAAGGCGTCCAGGACGATCGGCTCCTCGCCCGGCATCGTCGAGCCGGCGACCAGGATGGGCCACTCTCCCGCGAGTTCCCGCAACGTCCGCTCCAGGCCGGCGACCCGGGCCGGCTCCGGGGTGTCGAACTTCAGGTTGCCGGTCAGGGACACGGCCCCGTCCGAAGCGCCGAGGCGCCGCAGCCGCTCCTCGTCCTGCGGGCTCTGGGCGCCGAAGCGATGGACCGGATCGAGCAGTGTCCGCCGGCAGAGGCGGCCAGCGCGCCTCATGCGGGCGAAGCTGCGGTCGCTGACGCGCGCGTTGAGCACCGCCACCGGAATCCCGCGCCGGCGGCAACTCCGCAGCACGAAGGGCCAGAGTTCGCTCTCGAGCAGCACCAGGGCCCGCGGCTCGTAGCGCGCCAGAAACCGGCCGACCAGAGGGTTGAAGTCGAATGGAAGGTACGTGACGACAACGCTGCGGCCCCCTTCGGCCAGAGGCGCGAACAGTCTCTTCGCCGCCGCCTGGCCGGTCGGGGTGACCGTGGTCACCAGCAGGTCGAGTTCCGGCGGCAGCTCCCGCGCGAAGGTCGCCGCCACACCGGCCTCGCCGACCGACGCGGCGTGAAGCCAGAGCGGCCGCACGGCTCGAGCCTCCGGCAGTCTGCCGAGTCGGGCCGGCATGGTCGCCAGATAGTGGCGACCTCGCCGGGCCAGCAGCACCGGCGCCGCCACGCCCAGACCCGCCGCCATCGCGAGCTGGTAGAGGAACCACATGCCTATGGAGCGGCCGGAGGGGAGGCGTCCGATCGGGACCGCGCTGGTCCGGGAGTATAATTCCGCTGCCTCCAGCCGCCGTGGCCGCCGGGCGGCGAGCGCTCCAGGTTCCTCGAAGCGCAGTCTTTGGACGCTTTGCCCCGGGCCTCCGTATCAACAGCGAGGCATGAGATCCGCGCAAGCCATCCGCATGGAACCGCCACGCGAAGATCCTCCACGGAGCGGTCTGACGATCGCCTACTCGCGCCGTCAGCGCAAAGTGGCGTGGTCCGAGGCGTCCGACGTCGAACTGCTGGAGGGCATGCGCAGTGACGACGAACTCGCGCTCGACGAGCTGATGCGGCGCAAGGGCGCCCCGTTGCTGCACATGGCGACCAGCATGGTAGGGGACCGGGAGGACGCACGGGACATCGTCCAGATCGCCTTCCTGCGGATCTGGGACTCACGCCACCGCTTCGACCAACGCTACAGCCCGAACACCTGGATCTACCGGATCGTCTCCAACCTGGCGATCGACCACCTGCGCTCGCGCTCGTCCCGCCTCCGCTCGCTGCAGGGCTTCCAGTTGCAGCACGAGCAACAGAGCGGCGAGGCCTTTTCCCGGCAACTCGAGAACCTGACCGAACGGGAGGTCCGAACCGTCTTCCAGGAACTGGCGTCGACGCTGAGCGAGAAACAGCGCGCGGTCTTCGTGCTGCGCGAGATGGAAGGGCTGAAGGGCAGGGAGATCGCCCAGATCCTCGGCATCCGCCCCTCCACCGTTCGCAACCATCTGTTCAACAGCCGCCGGCAACTCCGCGAGGAACTGCTGAAGCGGTACCCCGAATACGCCAAACACGCCCGGGCCCAGCGCACCGGGATCGAGGAACGCTCATGACCACCGCCTGCCCGGACTGGGCCGCGCTCGTACGCGAGCGCGAGCACGCCGAACAGAGCCCCGACGTCGGCGCCTCGGCCATCGACCGCGCCTGGAAAGACGCCCTCCGTCACCGCGAGGATTGCGGACACTGCCGGACCGTCTCGCTCCAGGTCGATCCGCTGCTCCTCATAAGCGGCAGCTTCGCGGGCGCTCGCGACCGGACCGAGATGGCGGACGAGGTCGATGAACTCCGCAAGCGGGTCCGTCTCGAGCTCGACGGACGCGCCACGAAGAAGCGGCTCAACGCGGCGCGGACCGCCCGGCGCCGGATGCCCGTCGCGTCGGTGCTGGCCGCAGGCGCGGCCGCCGCGGCGTTCGGGCTGAGCTTCCTGCTATGGCCGGAGACCGCCCCGCCGGCCGGCGATCTCCTGCGCTCCGAGCTGAGCCTTCCCGCCAACATCGCCATGGCTCCGCTCGTGGAACCGCTCGGCGACGAGCCGATGCGCCTGTTCCAGCTCCCAGGCGACGGCCTCGCGTCCAGCCTCGACGTCGTCCTCGTGGTCACGGACGTCGCGCCATGACGACGATGTCTTCCGCGACTGCACGAATCGCCTGGGCTGTGATCGCCCTGCTGCTGATCCCGGCGGCGGGCGCCGCGCAGCAGGAGGCCGAGACCCAGATTCGCCATGCGTTCACGCTCCAGCACCAGCGCGCCGACGACGCCCTGGAATGGATGCAGGGCGAGATGTCGCCTAACGGCACGATCGAACTGCAGCGGGCGACGAACACGCTGGTGTTGAGAGACGCGAGCAGTGTCCTCGAACACCTGCTGGCTCTGCTGCGCGACTTCGACCACCCGCGCCGTCAGATCGAGTTCGAGATCTACATCCTCGAGGCGTCGCGCCGGGGCCAGGGCGACCCGCGTTCCGAGTTGCCCGCCCAACTCATCGACGAGCTGGGCGAGTTGCTGGCCTTCACGAGCTACCGGCTGCTCGGCGAGGGTCACTTCGAAGCGATGGAAGGCGAGAACGTCCGGTTCGAGATCGGCACCGAGTTCCGACTCGGTTTCCGGGTCGGCACCGTGCTGCTCGACCGCCGGCTCAAGCTGTACGGCGTCGAGATCGAGCGCAGGCGCGGCGATGCTCTGGACGAGGGCGTCTTCAACGGCCACCTGAACGTCTGGGTCGGCAAGCCCCTGGTGCTGGCGCTTCCGTACCGGGGCTCGAATGCCAGCGGCCTCGTGGTCGCAGTAACCGTCCGGCCATCCCGGGAAGACAACCTGGGCGCCGGCGAGTAGGACGGCCCTGATCATGCAGTTCGTCTGCCGGCTGGGAACCGCCGACGGTCGCATCGTGGAGCAGATTCACGAGGCGCCGGACCTCCGTAGCGCGCGCCGGGAGATCGAGCGCCGCGGGCTCCACGTCTTCGAGATCCGGCGCCGTGGCCTGCAGCACATGTTCGGATCGTTGCTCGGAACAACCTCTGCGGCCGGACAGGGCGGCTCCCGCAAGACGATTCCCGGCCCGGACTTCCTGGTCTTCAATCAACAGTTGGCCGGCCTGCTCGGCGCGGGGTTGCCCCTGCTTCAGTGCCTGGAGTTGATGCACGAACGGCAGCGCAACGCCACGTTCAAGGAGGCACTGGCCGAAGTCAGGGACCGGGTCGAGAGCGGCGCGGAGCTTTCCGACGCCTTCTCGGAGGCCGGTGAGACGTTTCCGCCGATCTACGCATCGATGCTCAAGGCCGGCGAGCAGAGCGGCGGCCTGGAACGGGTGATCCGGCGCTATGTCCGCCAACTCAAGCTGGTCACCAGTTCCCGCAAGCGCGTGGTCAGTGCGCTCTTCTACCCGGCGCTGCTGGTTTGCCTGTCGGTCGGCATCGTCGCGGTGATGATGTTCTTCGTCATGCCGCGCTTCGAGGAGTTCTACGTGGCCCTCGACCTCGACCTGCCCTGGATCACGCAGACGTTGCTCGGTCTGTCGGCGCTGCTGCGCAATCCGACCAGCCTGGTTCTCATGGCTGCGGCGGTCGTCGGCGCCTGGACAGCGTGGAGGGTGGGGCGAAGCGGTCGTCTCGGCGCGTTGATCGATCGCCTGAAACTGCGAACGCCGATCATCGGACCGATCCTCCACCGTTTCGCGCTGTCCGAGTTCTGCCGCTCCCTGGCCACCCTGCTGCACGGCGGCCTGCCCCTGGCCACGGCCCTCGACACCGCGTCCTCGGCGGTCACCAACCGCTTCCTGCACGGCCGCGCGGTGGCCCTCGGTCCACGGATACGGGAAGGCGCGGCGTTCCATGTGGCGCTCGAAGAGTCCGGGGCGTTCACCGATCTCGCCATCGACATGGTCAAGGTCGGTGAGGCGACCGGGGCTCTGGACGAAATGGTGAACAGCGTGTCCGACTTTCTCGACGAGGATGTCGAGACCCGCACCGAGCGACTGCTCTCCCTGATCGAGCCGGTGATGCTGGTGGTCATGGGCTTCACGATCGCGCTCCTCGTCCTCTCCATGTATCTGCCGCTGTTCAGCGTGCTCGGACAGGTGCAGGGCTGATGGTCGTCCAGAACGAAACGGCCGCGGCGCGGAACCGGCGCCTCCTCGCGGAGGGCGTCTCCGACCTCGAGGGCCTACGTCTGGCGAGCGAGGAGGAGGGACGCCTCGCCCGGGAACGGGCCGAGTCGGAACGGATCGCCGAACGGTTCGGCCTGGAGGTGGCCGATCTCGAGAACTTCCGCATCGACAACGACCTCTTCCGCCACATCCCGTTCGACCTGATGCTTCGCTACAGCTTCATCCCCGAGCGTCAACTGGAGGGCCGGCTCGCGGTCGTGATCGCCGATCCGACCGACGTGGTCAAGCTGGACGAACTCGAGTTGCAACTGGGCCAGCCGCTGGAGGCCCGGATCGGCGCCCGCTCCGAGATCGAGGACCTGCTGCAGAAGTCCGAGAGCGCGCAGCGCGTCCTGGACGAGGCGACCGAGGACTTCAAGATCCAACTCGTCCAGGAGGATGAGGACAGCGGCGAGGTGCTCTCGATCGACCGGATTTCGGCCGACCAGAGCCCGATCATCAAGCTGGTCGATTCCACCCTCTTCAACGCGATCCAGCGGCGCGCGTCGGACGTTCACATCGAGACGCGCGAACACGAGGTGATCATCAAGTACCGCATCGACGGCGTGCTGTACCAGGCGATGGAGGCGATCGACCGCCGACACCACCAGACCATCGTCAGCCGCATCAAGGTGATGTCGGAACTCGACATCGCCGAGAAGCGGATCCCGCAGGACGGGCGTTTCAAGGTCCGGGTCAGCGGTCGCACGATCGACTTCCGGGTCTCGGTGATGCCCTCCGTCCACGGCGAGGACTGCGTGATCCGCATCCTGGACAAGGAGTCGATGAACCAGGAGTTCAAGACCCTGCGACTCGATGTCCTCGGCCTGGACGACGAGACGATCACGAAGCTCCGCAAGTTCATCCGCGAGCCCTACGGCATGGTGCTGGTCACCGGGCCGACCGGATCCGGGAAGACGACCACGCTCTACGGCTGTCTGTCCGAGATCCAGTCCAGCGAGGACAAGATCATCACGATCGAGGACCCGGTCGAGTACCAGCTCGACGGGATCACCCAGATTCCGGTCAACGAGAAGAAGGGCCTGACCTTTGCGCGGGGGCTCCGCTCCATCCTCCGGCACGACCCGGACAAGATCATGGTCGGGGAGATCCGCGACGAGGAGACGGCCCAGATCGCGATCCAGTCCGCGTTGACCGGCCACCTCGTGTTCACCACGGTCCACGCGAACAACGTGGTCGACGTGCTGGGTCGGTTCCTGAACATGAACGTCGACCTGTACAACTTCGTGGCGGCGCTCAACTGCATCCTCGCCCAGCGGCTGGTCCGGCGCATCTGCAACCACTGCTGCGAACCGGTACGGGCCGACGACGCGCTCCTCGAGGAGAGCGGTCTCGCCCGGTCCGACATTGCCGGCTGGCAACTCTTCGAGGGCCGGGGCTGCATGGAGTGCAACGGCACCGGCTACTTCGGGCGAATGGCGGTGTCGGAACTGCTCGACCTCTCCGACTCGATCCGCGAACTGATCCTCGACCGCCGACCCGCCTCCGAGATCCGCCGCGCGGCGGCTGCGGAAGGCATGCGTTTCCTGCGCCAGAGCGCGCTGGCGAAGGTACGTGAAGGAGTGACGACCCTCCGTGAGATCAACAAGGTTACCTTTGTGGATTGAACGCCTCGTCGGCCTCGACGACCCTCGAGGACCGGCGTCGGTGTTTCTGCTCGACGAGCGCGAGCTCGTCCTGGCGCACTTTCTGCGCCAGGACGGATCGGTCCCGGAACTCCAGGTCGTTCGGCGACGCGAGCTGCCCTCCGACACCTTCCAGGACGGCGCTCTGGGCGGACCCCTGAGGGAGCCCGCCCAGTTTCACGAGCTCATCGCAGAGCTTCAGCAGGCCGCCGACATCGCGATTGGCGAGCCGGTCACCCACGCCGCCCTCGTCCTCCCGGACCGCTGGCTCCGACTCACCTTCGCCGACCTCGAAGAGGTCCCGGGGAAGCAGCACCTGCGAGAAGAGGCCCTGCGCTTCAAACTCCGCAAACAGGTCCCTTTCCGCGTCGAGGAACTCCGTGTCCGCGGCCGGCGGACCGGCTCCGACGGCAACGGCGCCACCCGCTTCCTGATCGGCTTCGGCGTCGAGCACGTCCTGGCCCAGATCGAAGACTCGTTCAGGCGTGCCGGCATCCACATCGGCACGGTCACCAACGAGAGCCTGAGTGCTGCCGACGGGCTCGTCCGCCTTCACGGTGACTCCGACCCCTTCCTGCTCCTCGTCGCCCACCAGGACGGCTACTCCCTGCTCGCCTACGCTCACAAGGAACCGACGCTCTTCCGCTACAAGAGCATCGACCCGGACCTGCCGTCCTCGGTGGCGTCCAACCTGGCCGTGCGCGACCTGCGACTGACCCGGAGCTTCATCGAGGAGCGCGAGCTGTTCGGCAGCGAGCGGACCCTGCCCGGGCAGGCCCTGATGCTGGCCGCCGAAGAGGTTCGCGGCGTCTGGCGCGACCGGCTCGAAGAGGGACTGGGATTGCCGGCCCGGATTCTCGACGGCAACGCAGCCCTCGGCTCCGAACCCGCTACCGCGGAGATCGGTGTGCAGCAGGCTCTTCCGATGCTCGGCGCGTCGCTGACGGTGAGGACATGAAGAACGGGTTCAACCTCGCGGCCCGCCCCTTCGTCAACCGCCGGCCCTGGCGGCGCCTGACCGTTCTTCTATGGGCTCTCGGGATCACGCTTCTCGCATTCAACGCGGTGCTGTACTGGGGCTACCTGACCGGCTCGGCCGACGCCCGCGCCGAACTCGCCGAGTTGCGCCAGCAGCTAGCCGCCGATGGCGCTGAACTCGACGGCCTGGGTTCGGAACTCGCGCGCCTCGATGTGCAGTCCCAGAACCGCGAGGTCGCGTTCCTGAACGAGCGCATCGCGGATCGGCGCTTCCCCTGGGGTCAGCTCTTCACCGACATCGAACAGGTGCTGCCATGGAGCACGCGGCTGCGCAGCCTCGCACCCCAGCCGAGCGAACGGAGCCGACGACGGCAAGCCGAACCGGTCCCCGACGTTGCGGCACGGGTGATGCTCGACATCAGCGGCGAGGCCCAGGACGACGAGGGTCTGCTCGAATTGATCGACTCGCTGTTCGAACACCCATCGTTCGACGGTCCGAAGCTGCGCCACGAGAGCCAGCAGGACTCCGGCCCACTGGACTTCACGATCGCCGTTGCCTACACGCCGGGGATCACTGCAGGCGAACCGGAGGCCGCCGCGGACACCACAGCCACCGGACAGGAGACAGGTCCGATGGAGGAGCAGCCGTGACCCGCCGGCGGGGATGGCGCCTGCGCATCTGGTTCTGGGTCGGCGTGGGCCTTTGCGTCGTCAACGCGGCCCTGCTGTCGACGTACCGCGGCGTCTACGCGGGCCGCTTCCAGGCCCTGGAAGAGGAGATCGCCGAGGTGCGCAACCTGGGCACGCGGACTACCCAGGAGGTAGCCCGTCGCGAAGGCCAGGTGGCGACGGTCGAAGCGACGCGCAACCGCGTGGAGAGCCTCTACCGCGAGGGCTTCGCAACGGAGCGGGAACGACTCACCGACCTCATCCGCGAGGTCAAGGAGCTCGCCGGCCGCTCCGGGCTCCGGCCGGGCTCCATCTCCTACCCGGAGGAGCGGCTCGAACAGTATGGGCTGGTCGAGAAGTCGCTCGTGTTCACCGTCGAGGGCAACTACGCCCAACTGCGGCGGCTGATCAACCAACTCGAGACGACGGACACGTTCGTCGCCCTCGAGTCCATCAGCCTCAGCGAAGCAACTCCGAACCTGCGTATCGATCTGCGTCTGTCGACCCTCTTCTCGGACGGCGGGTCCACGGCGGCGACCCGGGAGGCAGGCGGATGAGCGCCTCCGAAGCCCGATCCAACCGGCCGCGGCCCCTGCTGCTGGTCCTGCTCGCCGTCGTCGCAGCGATCGCCGGTTGGCGCTATCTGCCGTCTCTCGGAGGCGGTCCCGGCTTCATCCGCACCACCTCTGCCGACTTGCGCTCCCCTGTGATCGAGGTCGTGGAGCTGGCCGAGCACACCCTGGACCAGCCGCCGCCGGAGGGCATGCAGGCGCGCGACCCCTGGTCGTTCGGCAGCCGTCCGGCGCCGGAGAGCGCCACCCCCGAGGCGGTCCTTTCCGAGCCCACGCCACAGCCCGTTCAGCCCGCCATCCCGGAAAGACCGACGCCCCCGGCGCCCAGACCGATCGGTCCGCGACCTCCCGCGGTCGACATCGTCTACCTCGGCACACTGGGACGCGACGACGACCCGGTCGCCATCTTCTCGGACGGCTCGGAGATCTACAACGCGTTCACGGGCGACCTGGTCAAGGAACAGTTCGAAGTACAACGGATCGGCTACGAGTCGGTCGACCTGGGTTTCGTGGGTTTCCCCGACGAACCGGCGGTGCGACTGGCCATCGGCGGCCGACCGAACGGCGGCTAGAGCCTGGAAGGACCTGAAGCACATGGAAGAACGACACGGACAACGGCTACGCGCCCTGGCGCTGGCCCTTCTGGCTCTACTGGTCTTCGCGTCCTGTAGCGGCTACCGGAGCTTCAGGGAAGCGCAGCACGCGGAAACCGCGGGCGACTGGGACGCCGCTGTCCTCCGCTACATGGAACTGGTCGCCGCCGACCCCTCGGACCTCCGCTACCGGGCCGGTCTGCTGCGCGCCAAGACCCAGGCCGCCCATGCCCACTTCGAGCAGGGAAGAAAGCTGCAGGAGGCCGGCCGCGACCGGGACGCCCTGCTGGAGATGCAGCGAGCCGTACAACTCGACCCGACGAACCAGTACGCCCTCACCGAACTGGAGAAGATCCGGACCCGGATCGAGAGCAGCGATCTCGGACCGAAGACGATCTCCCAACTCAAGGAAGAGGGCCGCGGCTCCGAGCCGATGCCACCGACCCTGAGTCCGCGCTCCGACGAGCCGATCACTTTCGATTTCCCGAACGCGACCTTCATGGAGGTCTACCGCGCGATCGGGCAGGCCTTCGGGTTCAACATCGTGTTCGATCCCAGGCTGCGGGACGCACCGCTCCCCTTCCCCATCGAGCTGCGGGAGGTCACGGCGCTCGAGGGCCTCGAGATCCTGATGCAGAGCCTGGGACACTTCTACAAGGTGCTCGACGAACAGACGATCATGGTCCTGCAGAACACGCCCGCGAATCGTCAGGCGTACGAGGATCGGATCATCCAGACCTTCTTTCTCTCGAACGCGGACGTCCAGGACGTGATGACCATCCTTCGCAGCCTGCTTGCGACCCGGTTCATCGCCGCGAACGAGCGGCTGAACGCGATCGTGATGCTCGACAGCGTCGAGAAGGTCAAGGTCGCGGAACGCATCATCGAGCAGGCGGACAAGGCGAAGGCCGAGGTCGTCATTGACGTCGAGCTGCTGGAGATCAACACCTCGAAGCTCCAGGACCTGGGGCTCTCGCTCGATGTGAACACGCTCGGCATCGGCCTCGACATCGGCGGTGAGGACGTGCCGCTCAGGCTGTCGGACGTCGAATCGCTGAACCAGAACAACTGGGTACTCACGGTGCCGGGCTTTCTGTTCGACTTCGTCAAGAGATCGACCGACGCGCAGACGCTGGCCAAGCCGCAGGTCCGGATCACGGAGGGAGAACAGAGCACGTTCTCGATCGGCGATCGGGTCCCGGTCCCGGTGACCAGCTTCAACACCGCGAACACCGCGGGCAGCAACGTCGTGCCCATCACGTCCTACCAGTACCAGAACGTGGGCATCGAGGTGAACATCACGCCCCGCGTCCACCACAACGAGGAAATCTCCCTGGAACTGGACATCGAGGTCAGCGACCTGGGCGGCCAGATCGGCGACCAGCCGATCATCGGCAGCCGCAACATACAGACCAGCATCCGGTTGCGCGACGGCGAAACGAACTTCCTGGCCGGCCTGATCCGCACCAACGAGTCGAACACGCAGGACGGGATCCCCGGGCTGTCGGAGATCCCGGTGCTGGGCCGCCTGTTCTCGAGGAAGGCGAGCGACAACCGGCGCACCGACATCGTCCTGACCCTGACGCCACACATCATCCGCCGCGCGGATATCAGGGAGGAGGACCTGGCGCCGATCTGGGTCGGCACGGAACAGAACGTCGTCTTCCGGGGCTCGAGTCCCAGGATCGACTCCGGGATCGACGGTCCATTCGACGAGCCGACCGATCGGAGCGACCAGGCGCGGCAGCAACTGGAGGAACGCCTGCCACCTGGTCTGCGCGACGCGGCGCCGGAAGGCGAAACGAGCGATGACGGAGAGGATGAGCCCCCTCTGGGCGTCGAACTCGTCCCACCGCCGAGCAGTCCGCGCCAGAACGCCGGCCTGCTTGAGAGACCGTCAACCATCGTCCCGGCCCACTTCCAGCCGCCGCCGGCGCGGACCGCCAGCGAAATCGAACTCTCCTTTTCGCCGCAGGCACTGCGCGCGACGGTCGGCGACAGCTTCGAAGCGCGCCTCGATGTCAGGGCCCGCGCTCCGCTCTCGCACCTGCCGCTGAGGCTCCGCTACGACCCGGAACGGATCGAGGTGACTTCGGTCAGGGCCGAGTCCTTCCTGGGCGATCAGGACGAGATCTCCCTCATGACGGACACGTCGACACCAGGCACGGTCATCGTCGGCCTGAGCCAGTTGGGTGATCAGACGGGTGTGGCCGGCCGGGGGCAGCTGCTGGCTCTCGAGGTGCGGGCGGTCGGTCCCGGCAGAGCAACGATCGCCGTCGAGCAGGCCAGGCCCAAGGGTCCCGAACTCGAGACGCTTCCCGAGCCGACCGTGCGCCCGCTCGAAATCGAGATTCAGGAGGTCCCGCCGCCGGACCGGGCCGAACCGGAGACCGTCGCGTGAGCCTGGCGACCTCAGACAGAGGCCGGCGCCGAGCCGGGTACACCCTGGTCGAACTCGTCACGGTCTGCGCCGTGATGCTGACACTGGCGGCCATCGCCCTGCCCACCGCCACCTTCACGAACAAACGGATCAAGGAGGCCGAACTCCGGTCGCACCTGCGCACGATGCGCAACGCGATCGACGAACACAAGCGCTTCAGCGACGTCGGCCTGATTCCGATCGAGATCGGTACCGACGGATATCCGGCTGAACTCGAGCTCCTGGTCGAGCCGATCCAGTTGATCGGACAGGCCGACGGCGAGATCCGTTTCCTGCGCCGCATTCCAGTGGACCCGATGACCGGCGAAGCGGAGTGGGGGCTCCTGAGCTACCAGGACGAGCCGGACGACAGGAACTGGGGAGGCGACAACGTCTACGACGTCTTCTCCCTCTCCGACGGTGTCGGCCTGAACCGCGTTCCATACCGGGAGTGGTGAGATGAACCGAAGAATCATGGGCCAGCGCGGCATGTCCCTTCTGGAGCTGATCATCGTCATGGCGATCATCGGCATCCTGGCCGCGGTCGCGGTGCCCCTGCTGAAGAACGCGCCCAGACGGGCGCAGGAAGCGGCGTTGAAGCAGAACCTCCGGGTCATGCGCGACGCGATCGAGCAGCACTATGCGGACAAGGGGCACTACCCGCCGAGTCTCCAGACTCTCGTTGAAGAGGAGTATCTGCGCGCGATCCCGCTCGACCCGATCACTCGCAGCAACGACACCTGGGTGGAGGTGCTGGCCGAGTTCCCCGCCCTTTCCGAAGAGGAACCGTGGGCTGAGACGGACCTTTCACCCTACGGGGATCCCGGTATCGACGACGTCCACTCCGGTTCAGAGGAAAACGCCCTGGACGGCGGCGCCTATGCCGACTGGTGACCAGGCACGTCGCGCCGCCAGCTCCGCGGACCGCTCCTCCGAGGCGGGCTACAACCTCGTCGTGCTTGCCGTCCTGATCACGGTGATGAACATCGCGGTCGCGGCGGCGCTGCCCTACTGGAGCAGTTGGGCCAAGCGGCAGCAGGAAGAAGAGCTGATCTTCCGCGGGCTCCAGTACGCGGAGGCGATCCGCCTGTTCCGGGTGCGGCAGGGCCGCCTGCCGACGGCGCTCGAGGAACTCATCGAGGTCGAACCGCGGGTCATCCGGCAGTTGTGGCCCAACCCGATGGACGAGGAAGGCCGCTGGGGCCTCCTGATGCAGGGAACGCCAGGCAACACCGACCGGTCGGAGAACCGCCAGGCCGGCGGCGGCGACGGTGGCGGCGGTGGTGCTGGCGGTGGCGGTGGATTGACCGCCGTACCGCCTCCGAACGAGGAGGAAGGCGAAGGGCCGACGGTCGGCCCGATCCTGGGCGTCTACAGCGCGACTCCCGGTCCCTCGATGCGCGTCTGGAACGGTCAGGCGGACGTTGGAGACTGGTACTTCACCGCCGAGCTGATCCAGCTCAGACCAGGCACCGTCACCGACGGCCGGCCGCCCCCGCGTCTGACGAGCGAGTGGATCGGCAAGCCCTTTCCGCCCGGCGTGCTCGAAGGCGCCAGACCCCGGGACGGAACCGCGCCGGAACGAGACAGGGGGCGCGACCTTTGAGCAGGCGAGGCGCTGCGCCGGAAGCACCGGACCGAGCTACCGCAAGACCACAGGAAACTCCTCCCGTCGACATCGCCGTGCGCCGGCTACCCCATTCTGCCGGCCTGCCCGAACGCGCCTCGGCCGGCAGCGCCGGCTACGACCTGCGCGCGGCCACGGACGCCGCGGTCCGGATCGAACCCGGCGCTCGCGCCCTGATTCCGACGGGCCTCATCCTCGGCCTGCCGCCCGGCTACGAGGCCCAGATCCGACCGCGTAGCGGACTCGCCTATCGGCGGGGCATGACCGTGCTCAACGCTCCCGGCACGATCGACAGCGACTACCGGGGCGAAGTCAAGCTGCTGCTCGTCAACCTGGGCCAGCGCCCGATCACGATCGAGCGTGGCGAGCGGCTGGCCCAGATGGTGGTCGCCGCCGTTCCCGAGATCGCGTTTCGCGACGACGACACGCTAGGTGAACGTCCCGTCGCCGGACGACGCAACGACGGCGGCTTCGGTTCCACGGGCACCTAGCGTCAGTGGCCGGACGGCGTCTGGCTCAGCAGGACAGGGTCCGCCGCCGCTAGTTCGAAGCGCCGTCCCCGGAGGTCCAGCTCGGCAGTGCCCCGGGATCGATCCCCAGGGATGCGAGCGCGGCCGACCAGGCGCCCTTCGGATCGCGCGAGAACACGATCGACTCCTCCACCGGCGCCGTCAACCAGTCGCTGCGAGTCAGTTCCTGCATCAACTGGCCCGGCGCCCAACCGGCGTGACCGAGCAGGAGCCGCATGTGGTCCGGAGCGCGGCGAGCCAGCGTCCGCAGCGCCAGGATGTTCTGCGTTGCGCCGACGCCCGGCGCGATCTGCGTGATCCCGTCCGCCTCTATTCCGGTCAGGCCGTCCAGGGACAGCAGGACGGTACCCACCTCCGGCTGCACCGGACCACCGACGAAGGCCGGCGCGTCCGAGCCGCCCAGCCACTCGATATCGAGTTCCCGCAACACCTCGTCCACCTTGAGCTGGCTCGGACGATTCACGACGAAGCCGAGACTTCCCCCCTCGCCGCCCTCCTCGTGCGCCGCCAGCAGCACGACGGCCTGGGAGAAGAACGGGTCGAGGACCTGGGGCATGGCGATGAGCAGACTCGGCGTCTCGAGGTCATCCAGCCCGGACATGGCGCGACTCTACACGCCGGCGGGGGGCCGATGGCGAACTCCGCGCGGGACGGCAGGCGCCGGCGCCGGCCTCGCTTTGGGTAGTCTCAACCGCACTCGAAAACGCCCCCGGCAGCCTGCAGCCGGAGACACGGAAACACGGACATGACGAACAGCTTCGGCGCCAAACGAACGATGACCGCGGGAGGCCGCTCCTTCCGGATCGCCCACCTGCCAACACTGGAAGCCGCGGGCCTGCCGGTGGCGCGGCTTCCGTACGCCCTGAAGATCCTGCTGGAGAATCTCCTCCGCCGGGAGGACGGACACATCGTGCCGGCCGACGATGTCGAGGCCATCGCGCGCTGGGAACCCGAGGCCGAGCCGAACGTCGAAATCGCCTTCATGCCCGGCCGCGTGCTGCTGCAGGACTTCACCGGCGTGCCCGCGGTGGCCGACCTCGCCGCGATGCGCGACGCGATGGCGCGCATGGGCAGCGATGCCACGAAGATCAATCCCCTGCAGCCGGCCGAACTCGTGATCGACCACTCGGTCCAGGTCGACGAGTACGGCTCCGCGGCCGCCCTCCTGATCAACGCCGAGCGCGAGTTCGAGCGCAACGAGGAGCGCTACCTCTTCCTGCGCTGGGGCCAGACCGCGTTCGAGAACTTCCGGGTCGTGCCGCCAGCCACCGGCATCGTCCACCAGGTCAACCTGGAGTACCTCGCCCGCGGAGTGATGACGTCGCAGAACGGGGCCGGCGATCCACCCTTCGCGTATCCCGACACGCTGGTCGGCACCGACTCCCACACGACGATGATCAACGGACTCGGCGTCCTGGGCTGGGGTGTGGGAGGCATCGAGGCGGAAGCGGCCATGCTCGGCCAGCCGATCGCCATGCTCGTGCCCCAGGTCGTCGGTTACCGTCTCAGGGGCAGGCTGCCCGAGGGCACCACGGCGACCGACCTCGTCCTCCGGGTCACCGAGATGCTCCGCAGCCACGGCGTGGTCGGCAAGTTCGTCGAGTTCTTCGGTCCCGGGCTGAGCGAGCTCCGGCTGGCCGACCGGGCGACGATCGCCAACATGGCGCCCGAGTACGGCGCCACCTGCGGCATCTTCCCGATCGACCGTGCCGCGGTCGACTACCTGCGTTTCACGGGCCGCGACGAGGCTCAGGTTGAACTCGTCGAGGCCTACTGCCGCGAACAGGGTCTGTTCCATGGTTCGGACACGCCGGAGGCCGAGTACAGCGACACGCTGGAACTCGACCTGAGCACCGTCGAGCCGTCGCTAGCCGGTCCGCGGCGGCCCCAGGACCGGGTGCCCCTCTCCGGGGTCAAGGAGTCCTTCCTCGGCCAGTTGCCCGGTCTGTCTACCCGCAAGGGAGGCCTGCCGGTGATCGACGACGACGCAACCAGCGATCCTGGCCAGGAGACGGCCGCCGCCAACGGCGGCAACGGAGAGGTCGAACTGCAGGACGGCTCCGTGGTCATCGCCGCGATCACGAGTTGCACGAACACCTCGAATCCGTCCGTCATGCTGGCCGCCGGCCTGCTGGCGAAGAAGGCGGTCGAGGCGGGGCTGAAAGCCAGGCCGTGGGTCAAGACCAGCCTGGCGCCAGGTTCCAAGGTGGTCACCGACTACCTCGCGGAGGCCGGTCTCACCGCCTACCTGGAAGGACTGGGCTTTCACACCGTCGGCTACGGCTGCACGACCTGCATCGGCAACAGTGGTCCGCTCCCGCCCGCGATCTCGGCCGCGATCGCCGAGGACGAACTCGTCACCGTCTCCGTACTCTCCGGCAACCGGAATTTCGAAGGCCGTATCTCGAGCGAAGTGCGCGCGAACTACCTGGCGTCCCCGCCCCTCGTGGTCGCCTACGCGCTGGCCGGCCGCATCGACATCGACCTCTACAACGAGCCCCTGGCCACCGGCCCCAACGGCCCGGTGTACCTCCGCGACATATGGCCCGCACAGGCCGACATCCAGGCGGCGCTCGAGAGCTCGCTGCGCCCCGAGATGTTCGAGCGCCAGTATGCCGACGTCTTCACCGGCGGCGAGGCCTGGCAGGCGCTCGACGTGCCCTCCGGCCAGACCTTCGACTGGCAGCCCGACTCGACCTACGTCAAGGAGCCGCCGTTCTTCGTCGACATGCCGCGGAACCCGCAACCGGTCGAGGACGTCCGGGGCGCCAGGGTGCTGGCCCTGCTCGGCGACACGGTGACCACGGACCACATCTCACCCGCCGGCCCGATCAGCCCTGACAGCCCGGCCGCCGACTACCTGCGCGACCTCGGCGTCGACCAGGCCCAGTTCAACGCCTACGGCGCCCGCCGCGGCAACCACGAGGTCATGATGCGGGGAACGTTCGCCAACGTTCGCCTGCGCAACCACCTGGTGCCCGGCACGGAAGGCGGCTACACCGCGCTCCTGCCCGAAGGCACCCAGACGACGATCTTCGACGCTTCGGCGACCTACCGCGAACGGGGAGTGCCCCAGATCATCCTGGCCGGCCTGGAGTACGGGACCGGGTCTTCGCGCGACTGGGCGGCCAAGGGACCACGGCTGCTCGGCGTCCGGGCAGTCATCGCCAGGAGCTACGAGCGGATCCACCGCAGCAACCTCGTCGGCATGGGGATCGCGCCGCTTCAGTTCCGCGACGGCGAAGGCGCCGAAGAGCTCGGACTGACCGGTCGTGAGGTCTATGACGTGGAGGGACTCGCGGCGGGTCTGGCGGCCGGCTTCGAACCCGGCCTGGAGGTCACTGTACGGGCGACCGGCGAGAACGGCGAGACGACGTTCCGCGCCCTGGTACGCCTGGACACCCCGCAGGAGGCCGAGTACTACCGCCACGCGGGCATCCTGCAGTACGTGCTGCGGCAGCTCCTTGACGACGGCGCCTGATCGACCCCGCGAGGTCGACCCGGTCGCCGCACTGCCCGAGAACGAGCGGCTCAAGGTCAACGAGATCTTCTACTCGATTCAGGGCGAATCGACCTTCGCGGGCCGCCCGTGCGTCCTGGTGCGGCTGACCGGCTGCCAGATGCGTTGCAGCTGGTGCGACACGGAGTACAGCTTCTACGAAGGCGCCTGGATGCGCATAGACGACGTGATCACCGAGGTGCTGGCGTTCGACTGCCCGCTGGCGGAAGTCACGGGTGGCGAACCCCTGTTGCAGCCCGGAGTTCATCCTCTGATGAGCGGGCTTTGCGACCGCGGACTGACCGTCCTGCTGGAGACCGGCGGCGGACTGGACATCTCGGGAGTCGATTCACGGGTGAGGCGGATCGTCGACCTGAAGTGTCCGGCCAGCGGCGAGGCCGCGAACAACCACTGGCCGAACCTGAACGAGTTGCGTTCGACCGACGAGGTGAAGTTCGTCCTCGCCGACCGTGGCGACTACGAGTGGGCGCGCCGTGCAATCCGCAAGTACCACATCGACCGCCGCTGCACGATCCACCTGTCGCCGGTCTGGGACGCCCTGGAAGCGGCCGAACTTGCCTCCTGGGTACTCGAAGACAGGCTTCCGGCTCGGGTTTCGGTGCAACTTCACAAGGCGCTCTGGGGTGCCGAAACACGGGGCGTCTGAATCGGACCCGCGAGCGACCCACCACCGCCTGCGGGGCTGCTACACTCCGCGCCGAATACGCCAACCGAGCCGAATACCCCAGAACCGGGCCGAATACTCCAACCGGAATGGGCCAGTACCGGGCAAACATACGAGGTGAGACAGCAGATATGGGTGTAGCCAAGCTGAACCTGGACGATCAGGAGTACGAATTCCCCGTCATTGTCGGCTCCGAGGGCGAAGTGGCCATACGCAGCCAGGCGCTCCGGAGCCAGACAGGTGCGATCACCCTGGATCCCGGCTACGGCAACACCGGTTCGTGCCGTAGCGCGATCACCTTCATCGACGGCGAGCAGGGGATTCTCCGCTACCGCGGCTACCCGATCGAGCAGCTCGCCGAGCGCGCGTCCTTCGTCGAGGTCTGCTATCTGCTGATCTACGGCGAACTGCCCACGGAGCAGGAGCTGGAGGACTTCCGGTTGAAGCTGCGGCGGCACACGCTGATCCACGAGGACATGAAGAAGTTCTTCGAGGCGTACCCGGCCACGGCGCACCCGATGGCGATCCTGTCCTCGATGATCTCGTCGCTCGCGACCTTCTACTCGGAGGACGAGGACGACGACCTGCACGTCGTCCGCCTGATCGCCAAGCTGCCGACGATCACGGCGTTCTCGCACAAGAAGTCGATCGGCCAACCCTTCGTGTACCCGCAGAACGACCTGGGCTATGCGGAGAACTTCCTGAACATGATGTTCTCGGTGCCCTGCGAGTCCTATGACCCGCCGGATGTCCTGTCCCGGGCGCTGAACATGCTGCTCATCCTGCACGCCGACCACGAGCAGAACTGCTCCACGTCGACGGTCCGCATGGTCGGCAGCTCCGGCGCCAGCCTGTTCGCCGCCATCTCCGCCGGCATCGACGCCCTGTCGGGGCCGCTCCACGGCGGCGCCAACCAGCAGGTGATCGAGATGCTGGAGGCGATCCGCGACAGCGGCGACGACTTCAGCAAGTTCGTCGAGCGCGCCAAGGACAGGAACGACCCCTTCCGCCTCATGGGCTTCGGCCACCGCGTCTACAAGAACTTCGACCCCCGCGCCAGCATCCTCAAGGGTGCCGCGGACGAGGTCCTGGGGCAGCTCGGCGTCGACGACCCGCTGCTGGAAATCGCCAGGAACCTGGAAAAGGTGGCGCTACAGGACGAGTACTTCGTCGACAGAAAGCTCTACCCGAACGTCGATTTCTACAGCGGCATCATCTACCGTGCGATGGGCCTGCCGACCGACATGTTCACGGTCATGTTCGCCCTGGGCCGGTTGCCCGGCTGGCTGGCGCACTGGAAGGAGATGCGCGGCGACCCGGAGAACCGGATCAACCGGCCGCGGCAGATCTACACCGGCGCCAGGGTGCGCGACTACGTCGCGCTCGCCGACCGCTAGCCATAGAGCTACCCGCGCAGCTCCGGACGGACCGGCTTCGCCGGTACCTGGCCGCGGCGGTAGACGAGGATCGTCCGGTCGAAGGTGATCACGGCCCGGCCGTCCTGGTTGTAGCCGACCGTGCGGAAGCCCACGATGCCCTGGTGCGGGCGCGACTTCGACTCGCGGACCGAGAGCACCTCGCTCTGGGCGTACAGGGTGTCGCCTTCGAACACCGGGTGCGGCAGGCGGACCCGGTCCCAGCCCAGGTTCACCGCGTTCTGGGACAGATCCGCGACGGTCAGCGCGGTGACCAGGGACAGCGTGAAACAGGAGTTGACCAGAGGCCTGCCCCACTCCGTCTGACCCGCGTACTCGCGGTCGAAGTGGATCGGGTTCGGGTTCAGCGTGATCATCGTCAACCAGACGTTGTCGCCCTCGGTGACCGTGCGGCCCAGGGCGTGACGGAAGATCTGGCCGACCTCGAAGTCCTCGAAGACCCTGCCCGCGCCGTCCGCGGGTGGACCGTCGTGCACAGCTGCGTCGTTCATGCTCTCAGGATGGCTCCATTCTGTTCGAGTCCGTCGATCTCGTCGGCGCTGTAACCGAGACCCTGAAGGACCTCTCCGGTGTGTTCGCCCATCCGCGGCTCGCGCCGGCGGAGGTCGCCGGGGGTCCGCTCAAGGCGCGGTGCGGGCGCTATGTGAATCTCTCCGTCCGGGCCGATCGGGAAGGTCCCCCGCTGCACGTTGTGCTCATGTCGCGGCGCCTCATCCAGGTCGAGCACCGGCGACACACACGCGTCGAGTTCGCTGAAGACACTGGCCCACTCGTCCCGGGTCCGGGTCAGGAAAGCGCGCCGGAAGGCATCGATGTGTGCCGGCCAGCGGTCGGTGGCCATCTGCTCGTCCACGACGTCGACACCCGTTCCCTCGCATAACGCCGCGAAGAACTGCGGCTCGATAGCGCCGACCGACACATAGCCGCCGCATTTGCACTCGTAGCAGCGGTAGAAGGCAGCGCCGCCCCCCAGGAGCCCCTTGCCCGGCGTCGAGCGGGCGCCCTTCTGCGCGAAGTGCACGGCCATCAGGGAAGCCGCTCCGTCGATCATCGCCGCGTCGATGTACTGGCCCCGGCCGGAGCGTTCACGCTCGAACAGGGCGCAGAGGATGCCGAAAGCCGCCATCAGACCGCCGCCACCGAAGTCGGCGACGAGGTTGAGAGGCGGCAGGGGGGGTTCCCGGCCGTTCCCGATCTGCGACAGAACGCCGGCGAGCGCGATGTAGTTCACGTCGTGCCCGGCGGCACTGGCCATCGGCCCGGTCTGGCCGTAGCCGGTGAGAGAGCAGTACACGAGACGCCGATTGATCGCGGAGAGACTCGGATAGTCGCACCCCAGTCGGGCGCAGACACCGGGCCGGTTGCCCTCGAGGAAGACGTCCGCCTCCGCGGCCAGTTCGTGCAGGATGCGCTGCCCGCTCCCGGTCTTCAGGTTGAGCGCGATGCTGCGCTTGTTTCGCGACAGCATGTCCCCGGACCTCACGGGTCCGCCGACCGCGTTGTCGACCCGCAGCACGTCCGCGCCCATGTCGGCGAGCAGCATCGAGCAGTACGGCCCGGGCGCAAGCCGGGACAGGTCGAGAACCCGCAGTCCATCCAGGGCGCCCACCGCGCGAGCCTAGGAGCTTGCGCCGCAGAACGCAACGGCCCGCAACGGAAGCGAGCGTTGATACCCTGACCGGATGGAAGCGCCGGCCGCGGCCACGATACTGCCGCGTTCCGAGCACCCGATCGCCTGGCGGCAGATCTCTCCCGGCGCCCAGAAAGTGCTCCGGAGGCTGCGTCAGGCCGGCCGGAACGCGGGTCTGGTAGGCGGCAGCGTGCGCGATCTGATGCTGCAACGCGCGCCGAAGGACTACGACGTCGTCACCGACGCGCGCCCTGAGGATGTGCGGAGGCTGTTTCGGAACTCACGGATCATCGGCCGGCGCTTTCGGCTTGCTCATGTCGTGTTCGGCAATGAAGTGGTCGAAGTGTCCACGTTCCGCGGCGCGCCCGACCCGGACCATCAGCGCCGTTCACCCGGCGAACTCCTGGTTACGAGCGACAACACGTACGGCACCCCCCGGCAGGACGCCTTCCGCCGCGACTTCACGGTGAATGCCCTCTTCTATCGGGCCTCCGACCGCGCCGTCGTCGACTACACAGGCGGCCTCGAAGACCTCGACCGCGGTTGCATTCGCGTGATCGGCGACCCGAACCTGCGCTTCCGCGAGGATCCGGTCCGCATGCTGCGGGCCTGCGAGTTCGCGGCGCGCCTGGACTTCGAAGTCGAGGACGAGACCCTCGCCGCCGCCTTCGAGCACCGCCGCGAGATCACCAAGGCCTCGCCGCACCGCCTGATCGAGGAACTGATCCAGCTTCTGTCGAGCGGCCGGAGCGCCGCCGCCTTCGACTGGATGCGCCGCTCGGGGCTGCTCCCGGTCGCTCTGCCCGAGGTCGACGAAGTGCAGGAGGAAGGAGCCGGGACAGCCGGCTTTTCCCGACTCGCCGTGCGACTCGACGAACGTGTCAACGCCGGGCCGGAAGTACCACTCGCCGTCCTGCTGTCCACACTGCTCCTGCCACGGATCGTCGTCGGCAGGGAGCGCCTGGAAGCCGCCGGGGCGGGAGTTCCGCGGCGGCGGCTGCAACGACTCGTGGAGGATGTCGTGGCCGACTTCAGTACGCGCTACGCGCTCTCCGCCGTACGGCGCGGCCGGGTCGTACGGACGCTCGAGACCTTCCAGCGACTGTGCGAGCCGGACCATCGGCCCAGGACCATTCAGCACCTGGTCCGACGGGAGGCATTCGGTCCCGCGCTCGAACTCTTCGCCCTGCTCTCCGCCGCCGCCGGCAGCGGCGGCGAAGCGCTCGAACTCTGGCGACGGGCCGCCGGTTCGGCGCCGCCCCGGAGTGCGACCGACGACGCGAAACGAGTCGCGCGGCGAAGGCGAAGGGGGCGGCGCAGACGGCGGCGACGCCACCTGTAGCGCCAGAGCCCGTCAACCGGTCCAGCGGAACCAGCGCCCGAGCAGACCCTGGACGGTCGGATTCAGCTTCGTCCGGCGCCACTTGTTCGCGGCCTTCTTGAGCACCTCCGCCCGGGTCGGGTAGGGCAGGATCGTCGAGGTGAACTTCGAAAGACCGAGCCGATGAGTCACGGCCAGGGTGAGCGGCGCGATCAGATCGCCGGCGCCCGCCGCCACCACCGTGGCGCCCAGCACCCGATCGCTGCCGCCCTGGAGCAGCACCCGAAGAAACCCCTCCTCCTCGCCGTCGAGGAGGGCGCGATGGTTTTCTTCCAGGCCGACGTCGACCACGTCGACGGCGATCCCCTGCGCCTCGGCTTCCAGCCGATCCAGCCCCACGTGCGCCACCTCAGGCGAGGTGTACGTACATCGCGGAACGACGAGCCGGTCGGCTCGCGCGCTGGGAAAGAACAGGGCATTCTGGACCACGACGCCCGCGTGGGCGTCGGCGAGATGGGTGAACTTGGGCGCCGGCGTGATGTCGCCGGCCGCGTAGACGCGGGGATTCGTCGTGCGCAGCTTCGCGTCGACCACAACACCGGTCCCATCGCACCGGACGCCGATCTCGTCGAGCCCCATACCCTCGACGTTCGGGGTTCGGCCCGCGGCGACCAGAAGCTCATCGCAACGCGTTTCGCGGCGTTCGCCATCGCTATCGACCCACGTCAGGTGGAGGCCGGTGCCTTGAGACGCGACTTCCTCGATCCGAGCGCCGAGCGCGAACTCGACCCCGTCCCGCCGGAGGGCCTTCTCAACCAGAGACGCAGCGTCCGGATCCTCGCGCGGAAGAATGCCGGGCAGAACGTCGAAGGTCGTAACGCGGCTCCCCAACCGGGCGAAGGCCTGGGACAGCTCACAGCCGATCGGGCCGGCGCCGATGACCGCCAGCCGCTCGGGGCGCTCGGTGAGCGAGAACACGGTCTCGTTCGTCAGGTAGTCGCAGCGGTCGAGACCGGGAATCGGCGGTGCCTGGGGGCGCGCCCCCGTGGCGATGACGGCACGACGAAAGCGCAGCTCCCGGTCACCCGCCTGACCGGTCACGCCAATCGCGCGGTCGGACAGGAACCGGCCCTCGCCCAGGTACACATCGACTCCGGCATCGCGAAAGCGCTCCGCGGCGTCATCCGCGCTGATCGCCGCCCGGATCCGGCGCATTCGCTCCATCGCGGCGCCGAAGTCGCCGGCGCGATCGGCACCCGGCGCTCCGTAGTCGCGATCGGGCCGCCCGGCGGTCCACCGCCGCGCCGCGGCGATCATTCCCTTCGACGGTACACAGCCGAAGTTCAGGCAGTCGCCGCCCATCAGCCGGCGCTCGATCAGCGCCACCCGGGCGCCCAGACCCGCGGCCACGATCGCGGTCACGAGGCCGGCAGTGCCCGCCCCGATCACGACCAGATGGTACCGACCTTCGGGCTGCGGGTTGGTCCAGTCGTCAGGAGCCACCTGTGCCACGAGGTCCCGATCGTGCGGACTATCGCGGAGCAGTTCCGGCCTCGTCATTCGCCTACCTCCTCCCTGAGCGCCCGACGCGCGATGCGGGTGACGACCACGATCACCGCGATCGTGGCGACCAGCCCGATGCCCGTGCCGAGATAGGTTCCCCAACCCTGCTCCACCTCGACGCCGGCAGCGACTTCGGCCACATCGCCGAGCACCTTGCCGTAGTACACGTAGAGCAGGGTCGCGGGGAGCATGCCGACAAAGGCGCTCACGTAGTGGCTCAGCTTCACTCTCGTCAGCCCGAGGGCATAGTTCAGCAACACGAAGGGGACAACCGGCGTGAGTCGCAGCAGCACGACGATCTTGAACCCCTCGCGCCCCACCGCGCGGTCGATGGCGGCGAAACGCGGTTCAGCCGCGACGCGCCGTTCGATCGCGCCCCGGACCAGGTACCTCGATGCCAGGAAGGCGCCCGTGGCGCCCAGGGAAGCCCCGACGAACACCAGCGCGGTGCCCTCGCCGAGACCGAAGATCGCGCCGCCCGCGAGGGTAAGCAGGGATCCCGGAATGAACGACACGGTGGCCACGGCGTAGCCGAGCACGAAGACGACCGGTCCCCACACGCCGAGTCCGTCGACCCAGGCGCTGAACTCGGGCAGGTAGCCCGCGACGCGTTGGCCGAACAGGAGGAGCGCCGCAATCAGCGCAACGACCGCGCCTGCTCGGATGGCGAGCTTCGCCTTCGGGTTCATCGGCTACCTCCTCCGCACTGGTGTTCCTTGCCGGCGAGATCGAACACGCTCTTGACCGGCGTGTACACCTCGGCCGGCAGCTCCACGAACCGCGTCTCCCAGCCCGCCATCGCCCCGTTCCACAAACCGGGGCGTTCCAGCGCGATGAGTTCCCGGCCGCCATGGCTCTTGCGGACGATGAAGCTGGCGTCGTGGTCGACGTAGTCCTCCAGCCGGTACGGCACGCCGTCCGGCGCCAGCACCGCGCAGACCAGGAACACGGGGTTGAAGTGGGTGGACCGGGCCAGAATCTCCGCCTGCCGGGAGTCCTCGAGGTCGATCTGGGAGGTCTCCACGATCTGAAGCCCTTCGTCTGAGACGCCCGACGTCTCGTGAACCCAGAAGGGACCGCCGCCGGCCGAGCCGGTCGTGGGAACGACCCCGCAGACCCTTGCCGGCCTCCCCGCACCTCTCGCCAGTTCGCGCGCCATTCCGGCGAGGATCCGCATCGCGCCTACCGCCGCGCCCTGAGCCTGTTCGGGTTGCACGTTGTCGATGTTCTTCACGGCGACGAGTTCGAGGCCTCGATCGGCCAGAGCCTGGAGATTGCGCAGCAGCGCGCCGTGTCCACCCGGCCGCACGAGGAGCGGCGCTGCCGGGTCGTCCGCAATCCGGAACGGCCTTCCGCCGGCGTCGATCGCAATGCTGTCCGTAGCCGGGGACTGGTGGGAGAGCGTGACGTCGAAGCGGCAGCCCAGCCGTCGTTCGAGCGCCGGCAGGCGGTCAGCCAGCAGCGCCTCGAATGCGGGCCGGTGGCGGACGGCGACGGAAAACTGGATCGCCGCCGGGCCACGGCCTCCCGCGACTGCGGCCGCCTCGATCAGGTGCTCCTCCAGCGCCGTGCGCTGCTCGCCATCCGGGTACCTGTGGAAGGGGATCAGGGCCTTCGGTGCGTCGCCGTAGCGGTCGAGGAGTTCCACCTGGTCGCAGTCGAAGGGAAGGCAGGTCCGGGCCTTCTCGAAGCGGACCAGGACCGGATGGCTGGACGGGTAGCCGGCGACCTGAGCCGTTCGAAGCTCCGCAAACAGCCGCGAGGCCGCGCCGGACGCCGGCACGAACCGGATCAGGCGGCCCGCACGGGACACGGATCGCCCCTCGGCGGCGAAGCCGTCGGCCTCAACACCTCGAGGCAGAGGCAGGATGCCGTCGCCCACCCTGGCCGGGCGCGCGAGCTTCGCCTTCGGCGGTGGATCGCGAAGGAGTGCGAGCTGCCGCCGCGCTTCCTCGAGGCCAATGCCGTGCGCCTCGAGCTGATCGCGGTCAACGGAGCGCAGGCCGTCCCGATCCGTCAAGGGCTCAGCTCGCAACGAATCCACTCAGAATGAGAACGTCGGCAACTGCTCAAAACATCCCGCTATGGTCGGCGCCGCCTGATCGCGGACCGAGAGCAGCGGCTCGTCGACCGGCCAGTCGATGCCGATCTGGGGATCGTCCCAGGCAATCGTGAGTTCGTCACCCCGGTCGTAGTAGTCGTCGCACTTGTACTGCACATCGGCCGTCTCACTGATCACGCAGAAGCCGTGAGCGAAACCGCGCGGGATGTAGAGCTGGCGAAAGTTGTCCTCCGACAGCACGCAGCCGGTCCAGCCCAGAAACGACGGCGAGCCGCGCCGGACGTCCACGGCGACGTCGAAGACCTCGCCCCGCGTGACGCGAACCAGTTTCGTCTGCTGCCGGCGGCATTGGAGGTGGAGCCCGCGCAGGGTGGCGCGGCCGGACCGCGAGTGGTTGTCCTGAACCCACGGCCTCTCCACGCCGCGCTCCGCGAACGTGGAGGCGTTGTGGCTCTCCAGGAAGAAGCCCCGGCCATCGCGGTGAACCGCGGGTTCCACGACGAGCACGCCCAGCAGCCCGGTCGCCTGGACCCTGGGTGGCGCGCTCACCGGCCCTCCTCCAGGACGAGGCTCAGGTAGCGGCCATAGGCGTCGTTCGTCACTTCCGCCAGACGGGCCAACTTCTCCGCGTCGATGTAGCCCATCCGATACGCCACCTCTTCCAGGCAGGCCACCTTCAGCCCCTGCCTCTCCTCGATCGCCTGAATGAAGTTGCTCGCCTGAAGCAGCGCCTCGTGCGTCCCCGTGTCGAGCCACGCGACGCCACGGCCGAGGAGTTCGACACGCAGCGTGCCTTCCTTCAGGTAGAGGCGGTTCAGGTCGGTGATCTCCAGCTCGCCGCGCGCCGAGGGTTCGAGCGTGCGGGCCAGTTCGACGACCCGCTCGTCGTAGAAGTACAGGCCCGGTACCGCGTAGGTGGACTTGGGCGCAGCGGGTTTCTCCACGAGGTCGATCACGCGGCGATCGTCGTCGAACTCGACCACGCCGTACCGCTCGGGATCCCGGACCCGGTACCCGAAGATCACGGCGCCCGGCGAGGACAGGTTGCGCTCCGCGGCCCGTTGAAGCACCTGAGCCAGACCGTGGCCGTGAAAGATGTTGTCGCCGAGCGCCAGCGCCGCCCGGGCTCCGCGCAGGTGCTCTGCGCCGATCAGGAACGCCTGCGCGATGCCCTCCGGCGCAGCCTGCACGGAGTACGAGAGTTCGAGGCCGAGGTCGCTGCCGTCGCCCAGCAGACGCTGGAACGCGGGCTGGTCGTGCGGCGTCGTGATGACCAGGATCTCCCGCACGCCCGCGACCATCAGACTGGACAGCGGGTAGTGGACCATCGGCTGGTCGTACACTGGCAGCAACTGCTTGCTGACAGCGCGAGTCACCGGATCGAGCCGGGTGCCGGCGCCGCCCGCCAGCAGGATTCCCTTCAGAGGACTCATGTCACCGCGGTCAGGCGCGGCTGAACGCCCATCCGGTTCCACGCGGCGCCAGAGCCGACCGCATCGCACCAGTCCCCATGACCGAGATACCAGCGAACGGTCTCGAGCAGACCGGTCTCGAAGTCGTGGCGCGGCGCCCAGCCCAACTCGCGCCTCGCCCTGGTCGAATCGATCGCGTAGCGATGGTCGTGGCCGGGCCGGTCTTCCACGAAGGTCACCAGTTCCCGATAGCTGCCGATTCCACTGGCCGCGAGCGTCGGGTTCCGCGCGGCCGGAAGCTCCGCTTCGACCGCCGTACAGACGGCCTCCACTACCTCGAGGTTCGTTCGTTCCTCGTCGCCGCCCAGGTTGTAGCTCTGCCCCGGCTCGCCACGCCGCAGGACCGCGAGCAGACCGGCGCAGTGATCATCCACATGAAGCCAGTCCCGCACGTTGGCGCCCTCGCCGTAGACCGGCAGGGGACGCCCGGCGGCGGCATTCAGGATCATCACGGGAATCAGCTTCTCGGGATACTGGTACGGCCCATAGTTGTTCGAGCAGTTCGTCACGATCGCCGGCAGGCCGTAGGTCCGACCGTAGGCGCGCACGAGGTGATCCGCCGCTGCCTTGGAAGCCGAGTAGGGCGAACTCGGGTCGTACCGCGTGTACTCGTGGAACCTCCCCTCGTCACCGAGGCTGCCGAAGACCTCGTCCGTCGAGACGTGGATGAACCGAAAGGCGGCTCTCTCCTCCTTCGATCGGCCGCTGAGGGCTCCCCTGGCTGCCTCGAGCAGCTCAAACGTGCCGCCGATGTTCGTCCGGACGAAGTCCCCCGGACTGTCGATCGAGCGGTCGACATGGCTCTCGGCAGCGAAGTTGAGGACGGCCGTCGGCTGGTGCTCGGCGAAGACTCGCCGGACCGCGGCGCGGTCGGCGATGTCTCCACGGACGAAGCGGTAGCGCGGATCGTCGGAAACCGCCTCCAGACTGAGGAGACTGCCGGCATAGGTCAGCTTGTCGAACACGACGACGCGCCGCTCTCCAGCCGAGTTCTCAGCCAGTGCACTGGCCGTGAAGTTGCAGCCGATGAAACCGGCGCCGCCCGTAACGAGCAGGGTCTCCCTGGGGGCCAAGGCGAGCGACTCCGTCTCAGCTTTCGGGGTTCGGCGGCAGCACCGCGGCCGCCGCGTCCAGAACCACGCCGTGAAGGAGGCCGTTGGTCGCCACCACGCCGCGGTTTCCGTCCAGGGTCCGACCCATGCTGAAATCGAGAGGCTGGCCGTAGGCGTCGGTCACGGCGCCGCCGGCTTCGGCCACCACGATAAAGCCGGCCGCGTGGTCCCAGATCTTCTCCCGGTACGTCCTGGACGAGGGCAAACGGAGGTAGATCGAGGCATCGCCGCGAGCGATCGCCCCGTACTTGCACTGGCTATCCATGCGTACGGGAGGCGCCGTCACGCCAAGTCGCCCAGCGATCCGGGCATGCCGATCATGGTCCGAGTGCATCGCTTCGGCCGACTCGCAGAACGCGGCGTCGCCCGAGGCGGCAACCGCGGAGACGCCGATCCGTCGCGGCAAGCCCTCGTCCTCCTCGAAGGGCAGCTCGTGGGCGCCCCGACCGCGAGCGGCAACGAAAAGGCAACCCCGGCCCAGGGCCGAAGGCAGGTTCGGACAGCCGAGCACGCCGCCGACGACCTCGCCGTCCTCCATCAGCCCGAGCGCGATCGCGTACTGGTCGCCGCGCAGGAACCCCTTCGTGCCATCGATCGGATCAAGGACCCAGAACCTTCCGCTCGCGCCGCCGGCATCCGAGCAGCGGTCGATCGCGGCACGCACCTCGTCGGCGGTGACGTCGGGCAACTCGGACCGGACCGCGGCAACGACCTTGTCCAGAGTCTTCCTGCCGTCGGCTCCTTCCAGAGCCGTCGCGGTTTCCTCGCCAACGATCGCCTCCCCGCACGGCAGCGTGAGGCTGACCAGCGCCTGCGCGGCGTAGTCGGCGACCGTCACCGGCGAACGGTCCTCCTTGGTCAGGAAGGACCCCTGAAGCGACTGCTGCAGACCGCGCGTAACCCGGCTCGCGATCCGCACCGACCGAACCGCCGCCGCCAGTTCTCCGTAGTCCCCATTGTCCAGGTGTCTGCTCCCCGGTTCCACGCGGCAATGATACGGCCAGACGCCATGCGTGCCACACTGTGGCCTTGACGCATCGACAGAAAGACGAAGCCGCCATTGTCGCGGCTGCTGTCGAAGGGTCCGAGCGCGCGTTCCAGACTCTGGTCGAGCGCTACCAGCGCCCTGTCTTCAGCCTGGTCTTCCGCATGGTCCGGGACTACGGCATCGCCGAGGACGTGACCCAGGAGGTCTTCGTCAAGGCCTGGCTGGCTCTCGCCCGCTACGACCCGCGCCGGCGATTCGCGAGCTGGCTGTTCAAGATCGCGAGCAACGCGGCGATCGATCATCTGCGGCGAAAGAAGCTGCCGACGACTCCGATCGAAACCAGCGATCCCGACACGTCCTCGATCCTCGACCGGACACCGGACGAACGAGCGGAGTCCGCCGACACCCTGGTCAAGAGGCATGAACTGGCGGCCGCCCTGGACGCCACGGTGGCGGCCCTCCGGCCGGAGTACCGGCTCGTCGTCCTGTTGCGATTCAAGGAGGAACTGCCCTACCGCGACATCGCGGAGATCACCGGCATGCCGCTCGGAACCGTGAAGACGAACCTGCGCCGCGCCCGCCGCGAGATCGAACAGCGCCTGCGCTCGGAGGGCGTGGTTTGAAACCGCGGCGATCTTTGCTTCGTAGGGCGAAGGGCATGGTGAACGCCGCAATGACATCGCCGTCGTACAATCGCACGCGCCGCGAGGAATGAACATGCGGAAACGAATCGACCTCCGGACACTCTTCCAATCGCTCGAGGATCCCGTCCTGCCGGACGGGTTCACAGGCCGCATCATGCGGCAGGTGGCGGCCACGAGCCGGCCGATCGAAGCGGCTGCAGCGCCGCAATTGCTCGCGTTCCCGATGGCTCGCTGGGCTCAGGCGTCGATCGCCGCGGCAGCGGCCGTCGCGACGCTCCTCCTCGCCGGCATGGCGCTGCTCGTCCCTTCGACCTGGCTGGCCATGCTGGGCACGCTGGAAGCAACGCTCTTCACTGGAGTCTGGATGCTGACCTGGACAGTCGGGGTCCTGGCCGAGAGCCTCGTGTTCCTGGGCGGAGCGGCGCGGGTCGGCGAGGCCCTGGACCTCGTCCTGCGTACACCGCAGGTCACGGCGGTGGTCGCTGCAGCGGCCCTGGCCAGCCTGACCGCGGTCTTTCTTCTGCACCGGTTCTCGTCGGGACCGGGCGGCCGGCGCCGGGTCCGCGGAGCGCGTGCCGGCGCCCTGCTGCTGGTCGGTGGACTCTGTTTCACCGGCTCGGCATTCGGTCAACCCCAGGACGCGGGGGAAACCGGGGAGGCCCAGGAGGAGGCGAGCGCGACCCTCGAGGACGCGCGAGAACGCCTGGACGAAGCACTCGAGGAGGCCGGCGAAGACGCCCGAGGTGCGATCGAGGAGACGATCGAACGGCTGGACGATCTCGAGCGCGACCTGAACGGGGCCGCGGACATAGTCGTCGACCTCGACAACCGGGTCGCGTTCGGCAGCACCGTGCGAGTCGGCCAGGGCGAGGTGGTCAACGACATCGTCTCGATCGGTGGCGACGTCAAGGTCGACGGAGAGGTTCGCGGCGACGCGGTATCGATCGGCGGCGAGGCGAAGATCAACGGCCGCGTAACCGGCGAAGTCGTTTCCATTGGCGGCGACATCGAACTCGGGCCGGAGGCGGAGGTGTTCGGCGACATCGTCACGGTCGGCGGCCAACTGGTGCGCGAAGAGGGATCCTCCGTCCTCGGCGAGGTTTCCGAGGTCGACTGGGGCGAGTTCAACTGGGATCTGAGCGGCGACTGGTTCGACGGTTGGGACGGCGACTGGTTCCCGCGTGCTGGCGACCGCCCTCCCTTCTTCCGGTTGGGAAAGGTGTTCGAGTTCGTCCAATCGATCGTCTTCACCTTTCTGCTGATCGCTCTCAGCGGCCTGGTCCTGCTCGTGGCGCCGAAGGGAGTCGGCCGGGCGAAGTCGGCTGCCGCGTCCGACCTCTGGGTCATGTTCGCCGTCGGCCTGGGCGTGGAGGTCTTCTTCCTTCCCGTGCTGATCATCGTCAGCCTGCTGCTCACTGTCACGGTCATCGGCATCCCCTTCGCCATCCTTCTCTGGCCCACCGCGCTGATCGGTCTGGCTGCCGCCTTCGTGTTCGGCTACACGGGCTCGGCTGCGGCAGCGGGCGACTGGTGCCGGCATCGCTTCCAGGGCGCCGGCCGGATAGCCGCCGGCAGCTTCGGCGCTCTGGCGCTCGGCGTCCTCACGATCCAGGCCCTCGCCCTCGTGGCCGACCTGCTCGGCTTCCTGGGTCTGCCGTGGTTCTTCCGCGCCATGTTCCGGCTCCCCGGCGTCCTGATCTGCTACCTGGCCTGGACGATCGGTCTCGGCGCCGTCTTCATGACCCGGTTCGGCACCTCCGACTACGGGCCGGCCGCTTCGACGTTGCCGCCGACACCTTCGCCTGCGGACGACGCGGGCCCGGGCGCCGACATTCCGGCGGACGCCGAACCGCCGCCGGAGGCGACCGACGACGGCGACCCCAAGCCGCCGATCCCCAGGCCGCCGGCCGAGTAGCGGCGCAGGGGCGGATGCCCGGATCGTAGTAGTCTCCACCCATGCCGGCCCGCGGGCTCGCCAGTCTGGTCCTGCTCGCAGCGCCTCTCGCCGCTGCCGCGGTCGCCGACGACTCCGTACGCTCCTGTCAGCAGCTACGGGACGGCTCGAACCCGTACTTCGGCACCAGGCTGGCCGACGAGCTTCGAGCCAAGTTGTCCTCGGCCGGGTCAGACCCCGAGACCCTGGCCCAGCTCGGCAGCGAGCTGCTTCGGCTCGGCGACACCGAGGGAGCGATCCAGCACCTGTCCGAGGCCATCGCGGCGCTGGATCCCCCAGCCGACATCCGACCGATCATTCCCGAATGGAACCTGGCCCTGGCCCATCTTCAGCGCGCCGAGGATCTGAACTGTGTCCATCACGCGGGGGTCATGGCGGCGGCCGACGACCCGGTTGCAGGCTCGGGTCGGAGCGGTCGAGCCCTCCGTTCGGCCGACAGTTGCATCCTGCCCCTCACGCCCTCCGCGGTCCACGCCCGCCCCGAACACGCCCGGGCGGCAGGCGACATGTTCCTCGCCATGCTGCAGGAAGGGCGGCCAAGCGGTACCTGGCGGCACCGGGCCAAGTGGCTGCTCAACGTCACGCGACGGTTGACCGGCGACTTCCCCGAGGGCGTGCCTGCCCACCTCCGCATCGACGAGAGCGTCTTCGCCTCCGCTCCGTTCCCGGGTGGACGCTGGCGCAATCTCGGACCCGCACTTGGAGTCGACGCCCTCGATCTCGCGGGCGGTGCGGTCGTTGACGACTTCGACGGCGACGGCGTCCTCGACCTGATCACCTCCACGTGGGAGCCGTGCGGGCCTCTGCGGGCGTTCCGAGGCGACGGTCTCGGCGGTTTCGAGGATGTCGGAGAAGCATGGGGGCTCAGCGGCCAGCTCGGTGGGCTGAACCTGATCCACGCCGACTACGACGGTGACGGCCGCCTCGACCTTCTCGTGCTGCGCGGGGCCTGGTTGCTGGAGGACGGCCGCATCCGCAACTCGCTCCTGCGCAACGAACTGGGCGGCGACGCCGAGCGCTTCGTCGACACCAGCGAGATCGCCGGCCTGGCCGAACCCGCGTATCCCACCCAGGCTGCCGCCTGGGGCGACTACGACGGAGACGGCGACCTGGACCTCTATGTCGGCAACGAAGCGAGTGAGGCCCACGAGTACCCGTCGCAACTGTTCCGCAACCTGGGCGACGGCACGTTCGAGGACGTGGCGGCCACCGCGGGGGTGAGCAACCTGCGCTACGCCAAGGGCGTCGCCTGGGGCGACGTGGACAACGACGGCGACCTCGACCTCTACGTCTCCAACTTCGGCGCGAACCGGCTCTACGTGAACGACGGCGGCGTCTTCGTGGACGCCGCGATCCCGGCAGGCGTCACCGAGCCGGAGCGCGAGAGCTTCGCGACCTGGTTCTTCGACTACGACAACGACGGCGATCTCGATCTCTTCGTCGGCGACTATCGCGACCAGGCCACCGAGGTCGTCGCGTCCTACATGGGCTCGGATCCCGGGGTGGGTCAACCTCTTCTCTACCGGAACGACTGCGGGCCGGAGCCCGGCTGCGACGGCAGGCTGCGGATGACCGAAGTATCCCGGGCATTGGGCATCCGCCGGCCGGCCCTGCCAATGGGAGCGAACTACGGCGATCTGGACAACGACGGCTGGCTCGACTTCTATCTCGGCACCGGCGAACCGGATCTCGCCAGCCTGATGCCGAACGTGATGTACCGCTACAACGGCCGGCGCTTCGAGGAAGTCACCTTCGCCGGAGGCTTCGGCCACCTCCAGAAGGGCCACGGCGTCGCCTTCGGCGACCTGGACCGCGACGGGGACATGGACCTTCTCCACCAGCTTGGCGGCTTCTACCCGACCGACACGTTCGGCAACGCCCTGTTCGAGAACCCCGGAAGCGACAACGCCTGGGTCACCCTGCGCTTCGCCGGCGCCGGTCCCGCCGGCTCGGGCGCCAACCGTTTCGGCGTCGGTTCGCGTGTCGCGCTGTTCGTCGATGGTCCCGGCGGCAAGAGGACGATCCATCGTGTGGTCGGTTCAGGCGGCTCTTTCGGCGGCAACAGCATGCAGCTCGAAGTGGGACTCGGAGACGCCGAGAGGATCGACGAGATCCGTGTGGGATGGGCTGGCAGCGGCACGGCCCAGGTCTTCGAAGGTGTCGAACCGAGAGCGGTGTACAGGGTCAGGGAGCGCGTGGAGCTTCTCGAACGCGTCGCCGCGCCCTCCTTCCGCCTCGGTGGCGACCGATGAGAGGCTGCGCCACCGGCGTCGCCGTGAGCGTCGTGTCGACGCTCCTGCCAGGCCTCGCCCAGGCCGATGAGAGCGAGTTGCTCTTCGTCGACGTCACGAACAGCGTCGGACTCGACTTCCGTCACTGGAACGGCATGAGCGGCCACCTGTACTACCCCGAGGTGGTCGGCGCCGGCGCCGCACTCTTCGACTACGACAACGACGGCGACCTCGACCTCTACCTTGTCCAGGGGAACATCCTCGGCGAGAGCGAGGACCCCACGAGGGCGCCCGTGCCCTGGACCGGCGAATGGCCGCCTCGTGACCGGCTGTTCCGCAACGACCTCGAGCGCAGCGACGGCCGCAGCACCGTCCGTTTCGTCGACGTCACCGCGGAAAGCGGGATTTCGGCTCCAGGCTATGGCATGGGCGTCGTCGCCTCTGACCTGGACAACGACGGCTGGACCGATCTCTACGTGCTGAACCTCGGCGCCAACCAGCTTTGGCGCAACGAAGGCGACGGGACGTTCACCGACCGCACGGAGGCCAGCAGCGCGGACGACCCGCGATGGAGCATCGCGGCGGCGGCCGCCGACTACGACGGCGACCTGGACCTCGACCTCTTCGTCGTGAACTACCTGAACTTCTCCCTGGTCACGCACAAGACCTGCCTGACCGAGCGGGGAGAAATCGACTACTGCCTGCCGAGCGCCTACCAACCTGTACCCGACCGCCTGCTGCGCAACGACGGCTCCGGGCAATTCACGGATGTGTCGGTGACCGCCGGTCTGGCCGCCTCGCGACCCGGCAACGGCCTGGGCATCCTCGCCGCCGACCTGGACGGCGACCGCCGGCTCGACTTCTATGTCGCCAACGACCTGATGCCGAACCACCTGTGGATGAACAACGGCGACGGCGTCCTGCTCGAGGAAGGTCTGATCAGCGGCGCGGCCCTCAACGCGGAAGGCGAAGCCGAAGCCAGCATGGGGGTCGCCGGCGGCGACTACGACGGAGACGGCGACTTCGATCTCTTCCTCACCCACTTCAACCGGGAAACGAACACTCTCTACCGCAACGATTCGGACTCCGGCGCCCCCTCGTTCCGCGACCGCACGAACGCCACGGCCCTGGCGCGGCCGAGTTGGGACGCGACATCCTTCGGCACCGCCTTCGTCGATCTCGACCTGGACGGCTGGCTCGACCTGGCGGTCGTCAACGGCGCCGTGACGTTCGCGGCCGGCAGACCGCGCACAGAGGACGATCCATTCCCCCTGGATCAGCCGAACCAGGTGTTCCTCAACGTGCCAGGCAACGGCAGCAGCAGGCGCTTCGAAACGGCTCCTGCCGGCTTGCTGGACGGCGCCGACCCTCAGGTGAGCCGCGGTCTCGTCACCGGCGACCTCGACAACGATGGCGACACGGATCTCGTGATCACGAACAACAACGGACCGGCCCGGCTGCTTCTCAACCAGGCCGGGACCGACGACGACTGGATCGGGCTTGCGCCGCGGGTGGGCACCGGGCACGCCAGTCGCCCGGCCTCCGGGGTCACCGTCCGCATTCATCGGAGCGGCGCGGCGCCTCTCGTGCGACTCGCGGGCAGCAGCGGCAGCTACGCATCTTCGAACGACCCCCGCGTCGCGGTGAGCCTGAACGGATCGAAGGTCACGCGAATCGAGGTCCAGTGGCCGGACGGAAGAACCGAGCAGTGGCCGGCGCCGCCCGCGGCGACTTACACTGACCTCACCCGGGGCTCCGGTCGATGGATAACACCAGTGGAAGACGAGGAACCATGATCCGGCCGGTTCGCTGGCCGCGCCTGACCGCCGCCACAGCACTTCTGCTCTCCCTCTCGGCCATCGGCGTCCGTGCGCAAACCGAAGTCATGGATCGGCTCGTGCCCGTTCCCGAAGTCGACCTTCGCGGCGTGGACGAGGCGGTGCGCACTCAGATCGCCGAGCAACGCAAACTGCTCGACGACGCGCTTGCCGCCGGCGCGGCGACAACGGAGAGCGCCGCTCAACTGGGATTGCTGTTCGGCGAGGCCGGTCAGCTCTACCTCGTGTATGACCTTCTGCCACCCGCCAGGGCCTGCCTGGCCAACGCCGCGGAGTTGCAGCCGCGGAACTTCCGCTGGCGCTACCTCCTGGGAAGCGCCGCGGAGCACCTGGGGCAACTCGAGGAAGCGGTCGCTGCCTACGAACAGGCCCGCGCGCTCCAACCTGACGATCCGGCGACGGCCATTCGGCTTGGTCGGGTCTACCTGGAGCTGGGCCAGGGCGAAGAGGCACGCACCCACTATGAGCGCGCCCTGGACCTGCCCGGCACGCGGCCGGCGGCGCACTTCGGCCTTGGCCGTCTGGCCGCCGAGACGGACGACCCGGCGGCCGCGCTGGAGCACTTCCAGGCAGCCTTGCGGGAACAACCTCGAGCCAACTCGCTCCACTACCACATCGCCCTTGCGCAGCGCGCCCTGGGCAACGAGAGCGCGTCCCGCGCAGCGATGGAACTCCGCGGCGAAGCCCCGGTGGCCTTCGCCGATCCGATCGCCGCGGAGATCAAGGAGTCGGCTACCGGTATCGGGGCTCAACTGCTGCTGGGCCGCGTCGCCCTGGCGGCCAACGCCTTTGAAGTCGCGGAAACGCGGTTCCGCGAAGCGGTAGCGGACTATCCCGAGAGCGCCGCGGCGAAGCGCTCGCTGGCAGCGGCCCTGGAGCGCATGGGCCGCAGCGCGGAAGCCGCCATGTGGTACCAGCAGGCTCTGGACCTGAGCCCGAACGACGCGGGGCTCCTGTTCCAGACCGGACGCCTGTACAACGCCGAGCGCCGCCACGTGGCGGCGGCCGAGAGGCTCCGGCGCGCAGCCGAACTCGAGCCGGCCTTCGGTCCGGCGTGGGTCGAACTCGCCGCGGCCCTGACCGCAACCGCCGACTACCTGGGCGCGGCCGAGGCACTGACCCGGGCGCTCGAACTGGCTCCGGGGGACACGAATCTCCGGTTTCACCGAGCGCGTAACTACGGGCTGGGAGAGCGACGTGAACTGGCTCTCCGAGAGTTCGAATCACTCCTCGCCGACTTCGGACACAACGCCGAAATCCTCTTGCAACTCGGGCGGATCGAGGGCGAACTCGGCCGACCTGCCTCGGCGGCGCGGCGCTTCGAGCAGCTCATCGCAGCGGGCGCCGAGCCGGCCCTGCTGAGCCAGGCCCATTTCGCACTTGGCAACATCCGCACCGAGCAGGAACGCTACGAGGAGGCGATCCCCCACTACCAGCGGGCGATCATCGCCAATCCGACCCTCAAGGCGGGCTACGTCAACCTGAGCACGGCCCTCGGTCGCCTGGGTCAGTTCAAGGAAGCCGCCCTGGCTTCGCGACGCGCCCTGGAGCTCGACCCCACCGACAGCCAGGTCCGCGCCGCCGAGCTCACAGCCCTCCTGCTCGCGGGCGAAGACGCCCAGGTGCGGCTGATGCTCGAGGAGACCCTGCAGCTTCCCGACCAGGGCGGCAGCGGCTACTTCCCTCTCCTGTTGGCCCAGGTCCTGGCCGCCTCGGAAGACGACGAAGTCCGAAACGGCGAGATGGCCCTGCGTCTCGCCCAGCAGCTCTTCCAGAGCGCCCAGACACCGGCCCACGGCGCCGTCCTGGCGATGGCCTACGCCGAAACCGACGACTTCGAGGAGGCAGCGGCCTGGCAGGAACGACTGATCGAGAGCCTGGAACGAACCGGCCCCCCCGAGGCCCTCGAAGATGCGCGCGAACGGCTCGCCGCCTACAGGGCAGGTCGCAAGATCCGCGCTCCCTGGCGCCGCTGAGGCGAGGCGGCGGCCTGACGGCGGTGGCGTAGCGGCGGGGTGTAGCGGCGGTGCTTGCTGCCGCCTCGGCTGGACGGACCGAAGGGAAGGGGTCCCGGCGGACGCTCGCACTTCCTGAGTAGATGGGAGGTGGGTGCTCGCTTCGGTCGGCTGCGCTCCGGTTGGGCGTCGGCCTATGGCAGGGCGTCGGCCGTCGCTTGCCGACAGCCCGCTGGGACCCCTTCCCTTCGGTCCTGGCCGAGGCTGGAGGGCGTTGCGCCGCGTGGCGAGCACATGCGCCGGGACCGCATCGCCACGAACTCTGTGCGCAGTTCGCAGCAAGAGCATTCGTCACGGACTGGGTGCGCCGGCGTCCCCGCCGGCTGCCGCCGAAGGCGGCCACGGAAACAGCCGCCGGCCGCAGATCGGCGACCTCCCTTCGGTCATTAGGATCACGCCTGTCCGGTACGACGATCGTTTCAGTCTTCGGCCAGTATTCGTCGGAGGCGCGGATGGAGGACGCTGACCAGGCGATTCCCGCGGTCGCGCATCCAAGCGACGGCCTCCCGATACTCTTCGCTCTCTTCGCTGCTCTCGAACAGGGACGGGACGCACTCTCTTCGGAAACCGAGACAGGAGCGTCCACGTTGAGTAGGCCAGACCTCGAGGTCTTCCCACGCACCATCCCGATGTGACGGCCGCGGCCGAGTCTCCCCTCTCAGTTCGTCGAGCGCGGCCAACGTCTCATCGAAGATCCGTTCCTCTCGCGCGCAGCCTGCTCGGGCAGTCAAATAGCAACTGATCGTCGAGCCGGATCGAGAAAAGACGAACCGCAAGGCTTCGCCGTTCCACGCCGCTCCCCGGACCTTGATCCTCAGCGGGAACGTTTCTTCCTCTGGATCAGGAGGCTCCGAATCCGGATCAGCAAAGGCAAAGCCCTCGGTGAACACCACTCGCCAGAACCTGCGCGTATCCCTAGTCCAGTCCGAGTCCCCAGGAGCGCTCTCATGAACATCGCCTTTCTCCGCCACGGACTCCACCGGAACTGCGCCGTCCACGGCAAACCGCTGGATAATCTCCGTACGGGCCAGAACCCGCGGCTGCACGATGAGCCGATCGACTCCATCGCTATACAGCGCCGCCTCCACGAGCGCAAGATTGAAGTGGAGGCCGCTGTGGCTCTGGACGAAGTCGACGATCTTCTCCGCCCGTTCCCGGATGCCGTCGCCGATGACCAGAAGCAGGAACTCGCCGCGTCTCAGATGCCGCGTGACGTTGTCGACGAACTCCGCTTCGACGACGTCGGGATGCCGCCCGGAGACCAGCCCGTACAGGACGTTCGAGCCTTCTCCGCCAAGCGCCAGGGAGACTTGACGTTGCAGGTCCTCGTAACTCCAGGATGCGAGTGCCGCCGCGTAGTCAAGGATCTGGCCGATCACCTCGCGTCGCGCTTGAGGGTTGCGCCAGAGCTTGAATTCGCAAAGCGTGAGCCGACCCAAGGCGTTGACGTACAGGGCGTCGATGCTCCCGGCGGGTAGCGAGAGTTCTCGACAGACTGCAACCGGAGACCCATAGGAGGGGTCGATCGCAGCGATCGGGAGACACTCCGGATGGTCGAAGAGAAGCTTCTGAAGGGTCGCCTCGTCAACACTCCCTTGGCCGACGCCCGCCCCCAGGGGCACGCGTTCCAGGACTTCCGTGGACTCGTCGTTGCAGTCAATGCGAATCAGCTCGCCATAGCGGGAGTCGTTGCTCATGACGGACTAACGGAACGCAGCCGTTCCAGGCTCGTATCGGCCGGGCTCGGCTTCCACTACCTTGCCCCCTTCGACCAAGGCATCCAGATGCGCGCGCAAGGAGAACGCGGCGGGGCCGTGGAGTTTGGGGTCGATATCGGCGTAGATGCGTTCGACCATCTCGGGGATCGTGGCGATGCCGGAGGCGATCGCTTCGAGGGCCTGGTCGGTCCGTTGCTGGCGGTGGCTGTGGATTTCGCGGATCCGGTCGAGCGGGGGCTTGATCGACTCGCCGTGGCCGGGGTGGAGGACGTCGATGCCGCCGCCCTGGCCGAGTTCGAGGAGCCGTTCGAGGGAGGCCATGTACTGGTTCAGGTTGCCGTCGGGCGGGGCGATGATCGAGGTCGACCAGCCCATCACCAGGTCGGCGGTGAACACGGCCCGCTCCTCCTCGAGCAGGAAGCAGAGGTGGTCGCTGGCGTGGCCCGGGGTGTGGAGGGCCACCAGCGTCGCATCTCCCGCGGAGAGGCGGTCGCCGTCCCTGAGTCGGGGTCCGGCGGCGAAAGGTGGCTGCTCGCTGAAGGCGAGGATCCGGGTTCCGAAGTGCTCGGCGACGCGGGGCGCCAGGGGCCAGTGGTCCCGGTGCGTATGGCTGATCAGCACCGCCGCCACCTCGCGGCCGCCCACGGCCTCAAGCACGGCCTCGAAGTGGGCGTCGTCCTCTTCCCCGGGGTCGAGCACGAACGCCGGGCCGTCGTCGCCGCCGATGACCCAGGCATTCGTGCCCGGACCGGTGAACATGCCCGGGTTGTCCTGCGTGACGCGCAGCACGCGGTCGGAGAGCCGCACGGGCGTGCCCTTCAGGAGGGTGTCCAACGTCGCGCGCCCTAGCGGCTGAAGGCCCGCTGCCAGTCCTTCGCGTTCGCCGCGGAGGGGCGACTCGCGGCTTCTTCGTAGCCCTCGTCACCGGGCAGCACGGCACGCGCGGGTTCGTCCGGGGTCCGGCCCAGCAGCACGCGCGGCTGCATCACGGGGAAGCGCTCCTGCGCGTCGACGGCGGCGATCGCTTCGTCCGCCGTCCCGAACACGGCCAGCTTCTGCAGATTGCGGATAGTGGGAAAGATGATCATCCACTCCTTGCGACGCCCGTGTTCGAGAGCTTCCTCGGCCGTAACCCAGGCAGAACTAGTCAGTTCGTGGTCGTCGTGGCCGGCGGTCTGGTTCCCCGGCGCCCGCGCGACGAAGAAGCGGGTGTCGTAGCGTCTCGGCTGTCCCTCCGGCGTGATCCAGTGCGCCCAGTAGCTGATCCGGTCGGTGGCGAGCGTCAGGCTCTCGGCGGCCGCGATGTCGAGCAGGGACTGTTTGCCGGCGTTCAACTCGGCTCGCAGACGCTCGAAGTGCTCCTCGACCGCCCGGTCCGAGAAGTCGAGGATCCGGCCGTCGCGGTCGTAGGCGAGCAGCACGCCCGCCTCCTCGAAGCACTCCCGAATCGCCGCGACGTAGAAGGTCAGGCCGCCCTCTTCAAGCGCGAGCCGGGCGCTCGCCTCGCGGTCGGTGAGACCGTGGCAGAGCGCTTCGTCGACCCGGTCTTCCGGATCGACGCGGCCACCCGGAAAGACGTAGGCGCCCCCGACGAAGTCGGACTGGATGTGGCGGCGTTCCATGAACACCTCGACTCCGCGGTCGCTGTCCCGCAGCAGGAGGACGGTCGAGGCGTGGCGGGCCTCCACCCGGGATGTCGCCTGATCAGCCATTCTCACCATCCAGTTCTTCGATCAGGTCGTCGGCCGGAGGCTCCGTCGCCTGCAGGCGCCTGGCAGTGGCCTCCGCGGCGCGCATGGCGCGCAGGAAACTGCGGCCCGCGATGTCCTTCAGTTCGTCGTCGCTGTAGCCGCGCCGGACGAGTTCCACGAACAGATCCGGAAACGTCGAAGCGTCTTCCAGGCCGACCGGCACGGTCGGGATGCCGTCGTAGTCCGAGCCGATTCCGAGATGCGCGGTGCCGATCAAGGCCCGGACGTGGTCGATGTGGTCGGCCACATCGCTGAGGGATGCCTGGGCGCCCGGGTTCTCGCTTCGCCAGGCCATCAGCCGGCGGCGGATCTCTTCCGGCGCGGTTCCCGCGGCCATCAGTCGCCGGCGTTCGGCATCCAGGCTCTGGAAGGACTCCCGCACCTTCTCGTTGACGAAGGACGGCACGAAAGTGACCATGACCACGCCGCCGTTGTCGGCCAGCCGGCGCAGGACGTCGTCGGGCACGTTGCGCGGACTGGCGGTGACCGCGAACGCCGAGGAGTGGGAGAAGATGACCGGCGCTTCGGACTCGTCCAGCGAATCGTGCATCGTCCGCGGCGAAACGTGGGAGAGGTCCACCAGCATGCCGAGCCGGTTCATCTCCCGGATCACCCGCCGGCCGAACGCCGTGAGCCCGCCGTGCGCCGGCTGGTCGGTCGCCGCGTCGGCCCAGGCGACGTTGCTGTTGTGAGTCAGGGTCATGTAGCGAACGCCAACCTCGTAGAGCTGCCGCAGCACGCCGAGGGACGACTCGATCGAGTGTCCGCCCTCGGCGCCGAGCAGGGACGCGACCTTGCCCGCGGCGTGGACGCGCTCGATGTCGTCCGCACTGAGGGCCAGCTCCAGGTCGTCCGGATAGCGCTCGATCAGGCGCTTCGTCAGGTCGACCTGCTCGAACACGACCCGGGCCGCGCCGGCCCCGCTGTAGGAGGTCGGAATGTAGACCGACCAGAACTGGGCACCCACTCCGCCCTGGCGCAGGCGCCGCAGGTCGGTGTGCATCGGCGGCTCGAGCGCCGTCGTGTCCTGGAAGTCGATGCGGTCGAGGTGGTTCGAAACCCGCGTCCGGTACTGCCACGGGACGTCGTTGTGTCCGTCGACGAGCGGCACTTCCCGCAGCAGGCGGAGCACGTGCTCCCGGCTGGCGCGGTCCTCCTGAGCGTCGATCACGGGCGGTGAACCATAGCTCACCGCGGCGGCCACGACGGCACCCAGCACGACGCCGGTTCTTCTTCTCATCCTGGTTCCCTTCCCTGGTGTACGCACGAGCGGCGATTGTAGGGGAACCGGCCCGCCGCCCGCCGCCGGGCCGGGTCCCGGTGCTAGTCTGCGCGCGGTGCAGGGCTGCTGGGCAAGGTCGATCGGCATCGTCGGTCTGGGCAGTTTCGGCCGCTTCCTGGTCCGGCACCTGAACTCCCGCTTCGACGTTCAGGTCTGGGATCGCCGCGACCTGAGCGAGCGGGCCGCCGCGCTCGGTGCGCGCTGGTCAGACCTCGAAGGCTGCGCCGGCTGCGACATCGTGATTCCGGCGGTGCCGGTCCAGGATCTGGAAGGGCTGGTCGTCGACCTGGCCCCGCGCCTCGCAGCGGGCGCCCTGGTTGTCGACGTCGCCTCGGTCAAGGTGAAGCCGCTCCGGATCCTCGAGCGGCGCCTGCCACGGCAGGTCCAGTACATCGGTACTCACCCGATGTTCGGCCCCCAGAGCGGTCGCGGCGGGATCCGCGACCTGAAGGTCGTTCTCTGCCTCCCCGAGCGCCCGATCGACAGGCAACGGGTCGAAGCGGTGCGAGCCTTCCTCGAGTCGGACCTGGAACTCCAGGTGATCGAGATGTCAGCCGAGGAACACGACTCCGAGATGGCCTACATCCAGGGCCTGACCCACTGGATGGCCAAGGCCCTCCGGGAGATTCACGTCCCGGACCCGGCCCTCGGCACGGTCGCCTACCGGCACATGATGAAGATCGAGGAGAACCTCCGCGACGACTCGGACGACCTGTTCCTGACGATCGCCCGCGAGAACCCCTTCGCGGCTGCCGCCCGCCGGGAACTCCGCGAGAGGCTGCGGGAGATCGAGGAGGCGCTCGAGCGCGAACCGCCGGGCCGCGGGCCGGACCGCTAGCCCGGTTGGACTACCGGGGCCGGCGAGGACGCCGGCGCACCCGGTGGATCAGGACAACCAGCGCTTGCGACGGCGGTAGTGCTTCACGTCGCGGTAGCTCTTTCGCTGGCCGACCTGGGTCAGGCCGAGGTAGAACTCCTTCACGTCGGCGTTGTCCTGGAGCTCCGCCGGAGTCCCCTCGAGGACGACGCGGCCTCCCTCCATGATGTAGCCGTAGTGGGCAATCTCGAGCGCGCGGCTGGCGTTCTGCTCCACCAGGAGAATCGTGGTCCCCTGTTCCCGGTTGATGCGCTGGACGATCTCGAAGATCTCCTGGACCAGCAGAGGCGCCAGACCGAGGGAGGGTTCGTCCAGAAGCATCAGCTTCGGCCGCGCCATCAGGGCCCTTCCGATCGCCAGCATCTGCTGCTCGCCGCCTGAGAGGAAGCCGGCCATCGACGCGCCGCGCTCCTTGAGGCGCGGAAAGTAACTGTAGACGCGGTCCAGAGACTCGTCGACCCCGCCGTCTCTGGCCGTGTAGGCGCCGGCCAGGAGGTTCTCCTGCGGCGTCAGGTGTTCGAAGACCCGGCGCCCCTCCATGACCTGGAAGATCCCCCGGCGCACGATGTCCTCGGCCGGCAGCTTGTCGATCTGCTCGCCCTCGAACTCGACCCCGCCGTCCGTGACCTCGCCGTCCTCGGGATGGAGCAGCCCCGAGATCGCCTTGAGCGTCGTCGACTTGCCGGCCCCGTTCGTGCCCAGCAGCGCCGCGATCTGGCCCTGCTCCACCTTGAGCGAGAGCCCCTTGAGCACGAGGATGACGTCGTTGTAGATGACCTCGACGTTGTTCAGGGACAGCATGGCGTCGATGCCTGCCCTACTCGGCCGCCTCCAGGGTGGAGGCCATCCGCATCTCGGTCACGGGCTGGAAGCTGCCTTCCCTTATCTCGAAGATCCTCATGCCCTTGATGCCGCGATGGTCGGTGGCCGTGAAGGTGACCGGCGCCGTCACGCCTCCCGTGTCCCAGTCGTCGAAGGTCTCGAAGGCGGCGAAGATGGAATCGCCGGTCACTTCGCCGGCCGCGGCCGCGCGTTCGATCGCCTCGGTCACCAGGCTGGCGACCGCCCAGCCCTGGCCGTAGAGCAGGCCCTCCTCGTCGATCGACCCGCCCTTCGACGCGAGGTACTCGGCCGCGTCGTTCAGGCCGTCGACTCCCTCGCCAGGCGGCGAGTAGATGATCGAAGCCAGCACGCCCTCCGCGGCGTCACCCGCGAGATCCACGAGCACCTCGTTGCTGCAGTAGTTCAGGCAGGCGAAGCGCAGGTCCAGGCCCAGATCGCGCGCGTTCTTGAGGGCAAGGGAAGCCGGTCCCGACGTGTTCTGGAACACGACCGTGTTGGCGCCGGATTCGGCGATCCGGGTCAGCGTGGCGCTGAAGTCCGTGTTGCCCCGCGCCATCTCGTGCGGCGCCATCTCGATGCCGCGCTGCTGCGCGTACTCCTCGCCTCCCTGGCGCCACGGCGAGAGACCGAAGGGGCTCGGATGATGCATCAGAGCGACGTTCGGCGTCTCGGCCCCCGCGGCTTCCGCCTCTTCGATCAGGTAGTCGAGCAGGATGAAGAGCTGGTCGCTGTAGGTCGTGCCGACCAGGAAGTTGAAGGGCGCCTCGGAGGGGTCTCCCAGCACGTGGGAGAACGACGCGGAGACGAAGGGAATGCGGTCGGCCGCGATCCGGCCCCGCAGGGCCTCGGTGTCGCCCGTGCCCCAGCCCATGAACATGACCGATCCGGCCTGGACGTACTCGGAGTAGAGCTGCTCGGCCTTCGCGACGTCGTAGCCGTAGTCGTTCCACAGCAGTTCGACCGGACGGCCGGCGATGCCGCCGAGGTCGTTCAGCCGGGCGTAGTAGTCGCGGATCGCTTCGGAGTACATGGTGCCGACGTCCGAAGTCGCGCCCGTCAGGTCGAAGATCGCGCCGATCGTGATCGGTGCATCCGCCTCGGAGACCGGATCGCCGCCTCCGCAGCCTGCGAGAAGGAGCAGAGCCAGGACGGCAAGGGAAGTGGGACGGGTCATGCTGAGGTCTCCTCGGAACGGGCGCCGGGCGCCCGGGGATCGCCGGTCGGTAACCGGCGGATCATATCCCCCGAGCCGGCCCTCAGTAGGAGAACGGCCAGACGCGGAAGTAGTCCTTCACGTTGCGCCAGAGTTTCGCGAGCCCTTCCGGTTCGAGAACGAGGAACAGGATGATCACGAGTCCGAAGACGCCCTGCTGCACGTACGGCAGGACCGTCGCCGCCCACGGCGCCGTGTCCTGCAGGGAGCGCCCCAGCGTGTTGATCATCGCCGGCAGGAGGACGATGAGCGTCGCCCCGAAGAACGAACCGGAGATCGTCCCCAGGCCGCCGATGATGATCATCGCCAGGTAGGAGATCGAGACTTCGATCGTGAACCGCTCCCAGGTGACGATCGACCGGTAGTGGGCGAGCAGGGCGCCGGAGAGGCCGACCAGGAAGGACGAAGTGGCGAAGGCGAGCAGCTTGTAGCCGAACACGTTGACGCCAATCGCCGAGGCCGCGATGTCCTGGTCCCGGATCGCCACCCAGGCCCGGCCCACGCGCGAGCGGAACAGGTTCGCGGCGAACAGCGCGACCGCGAGCGCCACGACCACCAGGATCCAGTAGAACCGCCCGTCGGTGTTCATCCGGGCGCCGAACAGTTCGGGCGCCGGCACGACGAGCGCCTCCGTGCCGCCGGTGAGGCCGTCCCAGTGCGTGACGACGAACTCGACGATCTGCTGCGCCGCCAGCGTCGCGACGGCCAGATAGAGCCCCTTGAGCCGCAGGGAAGGCAGACCGACCACCAGGCCGGCAAACGCGGTAATCAGGGCCGCGGCCGGAATGCTCAGGTAGAAGGGAACGTCGAGCCGGACGGTCAGCAGGCCCGACCCATAGGCACCGACCGCCATGAAGGCGCCTTGGCCGAGCGAGATCTGGCCCGTGTAGCCGACCAGGATGTTCAGACCGATCGCACCGATCGTCGCGATCGCGATCTGATTGGCCAGATTGAGCCAGTACGGCGTGGCAAGGAACGGAAACACGACGAGTCCGACCAGGAGCAGCCCCGTGCGCACCTTCTGCAACGGCATCCGCCGCAGGGCCATGTCTGAGCGATAGTCGCTGAAGAAGATTCCGGATTCCATGACAGGCGAACGAGTTGGCGCGGCGTCGGGCTGTGGAAGGCAGAACGAGGCCCTACACGCGCTCGATGATCTCCTTGCCGAACAGGCCGTACGGACGAACCATGAGAACGACGATCAGCACGATGTACGGGACGATGAGCTCCAGTCCCGAAGTCGTGTATCCGGCCGTGTAGGACTCGAGCAACCCGATCACGCCGCCGCCGACGATCGCGCCCGGTACGGAATCGAGGCCGCCGAGGATGACCACCGGGAACACCCGCAGGCCAATGAAGATGATGTCGTGGCTGACGCCGACCGTGTTCGCCAGCATGATGCCCGCGACCGCGGCGGTGATCGCCGCCATCGCCCACGCCACCGCGAGCACGCGCTTGATGCTGATGCCCATGGACAGCGCCGCCTGCTGGTCGTCGGCGATCGCGCGCATCGCGATGCCGTCCCGGGTGTGACGGAAGAAAAGCGTCAGGACCGTCAGCAGAATTCCGGCTATCGCGATGACGAGCAAACGGTCGATGCCGACGATCGCGCCCATGAACTCGACTTCGCCGGACGGGATGAAGTTGGGGAAGGCCTTGGGCCGCGCGCCCCAGATGCCGTTGACGACAGCCCGCAGCAGGCTGGAGAGGCCGATCGTCACCATGATCATCGAGATCACCGGCTCGCCGATCAGGGGCCGCAGGACAAGCCGCTCGACCAGCAGGCCGATCATGGCGGCGGAGAGAAGCGTGGCGAGCACTCCCACGCTCCAGGGCAACCCGAACTGAGCGATGAAGGCGAACGCGAGGTAGGCGCCGAAGAGGAGGAATTCGCCCTGCGCGAAGTTGATCACGTCGCTCGCCTTGAAGATGACGACGAAGCCCACCGCCACCAGGGCGTAGACCATGCCGTTCGACAGGCCGGAGACGGTGAGCTGAAGGAAGACGTCGCCTTGCATCGTCGGGATCCTCGGGCCTCCGTTACGCGTTCGCGGGCGCGGCGATCCGCAGCCGGGTCTGCAGGATGGCCGTGCTGCCGTCCTGGTAGGTGATCTCGTTCTCGATCTCGACCGCATCCTTGCCGCCGTAGAGGGCGTCGACGAGCAGTCGGTAGCGGTCGGCGATGAACCGGCGCCGTACCTTGCGGGTGCGGGTCAGTTCCTCGTCGTCCGCGTCGAGTTCCTTGTGCAGCAGGAGGAGCCGCTGGATGCGGGCCGACTCTGGCAGGTCGGCGTTGATGCGCGCGGTGTGCTCCAGCGCGAGTTCGTAGATCTCGGGCTTCTGCGCCAGATCGGTGAAGGTCGTGTAGGGAATCTGGCGGCGCTCGGCCCACTTGCCCGCGTTCGCGAAGTCGATCGTGATCAGAGAGGTCACGAACCGGTAGTCGCCGCCGCCGAACACGACAGCCTCCTTGATGTAGGGACTGAACTTCAGCTTGTTCTCGATGAACTGTGGCGAGAACTGCGTGCCGTCGTGCAGCTCCATCACGTCCTTCTTGCGGTCGATGACGATCAGGTGTCCGTCGTCGTCCATGTAGCCGGCGTCGCCGGAAAAGAGCCAGCCGTCGCGGAGCGCGTCCTCCGTGGCTTCCGGGTTGTTGTAGTAGCCCAGGAACACCGAGGGGCTACGAGTCAGAATCTCGCCCCCCTCGCCCAGCCGGACCTCCATACCCGGCACGGGCGTGCCCACCGTATGAAACTTGATGTCGTCGTCACGGTGGGCGACCGAGATGCCCGAGACCTCGGTCTGGCCGTAGATCTGCTTCAGGTTCACGCCGATCGCGTGGAAGAAGCGGAAGATGTCGGGCCCCAGCGCGGCGCCGCCGGTGTACGCGCGGCGGATTCTCCGCAGCCCCAGCTTGTCCCGCAGCCAGAAGAAGCAGCAGGCGTTGGCGAGCGCACGCTGGAACGCGATCCAGGACGGCTGCCGGCCGTGCTCGAGCAGGGTGTCGGCCGAGCGGTAACCGACCCTGAGGGCCCAGCCGTAGACCTTCCGCTTGAGCCACGACGAGTCCTCGATACGGACCTGGACATCGGAAACCATGTTCTCCCAGATGCGCGGCGGCGAGAACATCGTGTGCGGTCCGATCTCGCGGATGTCCTGCTGCACCGTCTCCGGTTCTTCCGGGAAGTTCAGGCAAAAGCCGACCAGGAGCCCGCAGGCGCCGCCGATCATCTGCTCGCCGATCCAGGCAAGGGGCAGGAAGGACACGAACTCGTCGTCACTCCGCATCGGGTCGATGCCGTTGAAGCTGTGCGCCATCGTCAGCAGATTCCGGTGCGACAGCATGGCCAGCTTCGGCTTGCCCGTGGTGCCGGACGTCGTCGAGAGCAGAGCCACGTCGTCGGCTTCGGTCGCCGCGACCCAACTGTCGAAGTCGGCGTCGGTGGCACTCGCCGCGGTTCGTCCGAGCTCCTCTACGTCGGGGAAGCCGAGCAGGAAGTCGTGCGGGTAGGCGCCGAGACCCCGCGGGTCGTAGTAGATGACGCCCTCCACCCTGTGGTCGCCCTGGTTGAGCTCCTCCCACACCTCGAGCAGCTTGTCGACCTGCTCCTGGTCCTCGGCGATCACGAACCGGGCCCCGGAGAACTCCAGAAGGTACCGGACTTCGACCGCGACCGAGTCCTGGTAGACGCCGAGCGACTGGGCCCCAATCGACTGCGCCGCGAGTTGTGCGATCAACCACTCCGGGCGGTTGTCGCCCAGCACCGCCAGAATCTCGCCCTTCCTCAGGCCGAGTTCGAAGAGCCCGCGAGCGAAGTTCCGAACCCGTTCGGCGTAGTCGGCCCAGGTGAGGCTCTGCCAGATCCCGAACTCCTTCTCGCGCAGCGCGATCTCACTCCGACGATCGCGGGCGTTGTTCAGCAGCAGCTTCGGCAGCGTGTCCGCGTCCCGCGGCAGGGTGTCGGACGCGCTCACTCGGCGTCTCCGAGGTAGGCATGGATCACAGCCGGGTCGGAACGCACGTGGTCCGGCGTGCCGCAGGCGATCGAGCGGCCGAAGTCGAGCACCGCCACCCGGTCGGAAAGGTCCATGACCACGCTCATGTCGTGCTCGATCAGCACGGTCGTCACGCCACGCTCCTCGTTCACGTCGAGGATGAAGCGGGCCATGTCCTCCTTCTCCTCGACATTCATCCCGGCCATCGGTTCATCGAGCAGCAGAAGCTTCGGATCGAGCGCCAGCGCCCGAGCGAGTTCGACGCGTTTCTGCAGGCCGTAGGCCAGCGTCCCGACCGCCTGATGACGGAGATTCTCGATTTCGAGAAAGTCGATCACGTCCTCGACCGCGGCGCGGTGCTCGATCTCCTCACGGCGCTGCGAGCCCCAGTAGATGCCGCAGGTCAGCACGTTGCCCCGCATGTGGATGTGCCGCCCCAGCATCAGGTTCTCGAGCACGGTCATGGCGCGGAAGAGCTCGATGTTCTGAAACGAGCGAGCGACCCCGAGCTGCGCGACGCGGTGGGGCGCCCTGCCCATCAGGGAGACCGGCTCGTCGCCCGGTGCCGCGGAGTAGGTGATCGAACCCTTCTGCGGACGGTAGAGACCGCTGATCGAGTTGAGCAGGGACGTCTTGCCGGCGCCGTTCGGCCCGATGATCGCGAACACTTCGCCATGGAGAACGTCCAGAGCCACATCGTCGAGGGCGTGCACGCCGCCGAAGGACAGGGTAAGGGCATCGACCTCGAGGCACGTCGAGGTCGCGGGCGAAGAGGCTGCAGGTTCGGCCACGGCTGCGCGATTGTATGCGGGTCTGCAAAGATCGCCCCGCCCTCCACGCTCTACCGACCAACAGACCTCCAGGAGTTCGCTACATGCCGGCTCGTCCCGCCCTGGTCAGCGCCCCGCCCCAGCTCGATCTGGCCGTCCCTGAAGAAGTCGGTCTCAGCGCCGCTCAGTTGGCCCGAATCGACGAACATCTGCACCGACGCTACCTGGAGCCCGAGAAGATCGCCGGCTGCCTGACCCTGGTGGCCCGCGGCCACAAGCCGGCGTACCTTTCGGCCCAGGGGCTGATGGACCGCGAGCGTGGACGACCCATGCAGGCCGACACGATCTTCCGCATCTACTCGATGACCAAGCCGATCACCTCCGTGGCGCTGCTGCAGCTCTACGAGCAGGGCCACTTCCAACTCGACGACCCTGTTCACAAGTTCATCCCCGAGTGGCGCGATCTGCGCGCGTTCCAGAGCGGCAACTACCCCCACTTCCTGACTCGGCCGACCGAGCGGCCGATGACGATTCGCGACCTCTTCACCCACCAGTCCGGGCTCACGTACGGCTTCATGGAACGCACGAACGTCGATGCCGCGTACCGCAAACTCGGCGTCGGCGGACCGCCGGTCGGCGGCAGCCTGCGGCAGATGATCGAACAACTCGCGGAGCTTCCCCTCGAGTTCTCGCCCGGCGAGGCATGGAACTACTCCGTCGCGACCGACGTGCTCGCCTACCTGGTCGAGGTGTTCTCCGGACAGCCGTACGACGAGTACCTGCAGCAGCACATCACAGGGCCTCTGGGCATGGTGGACACCGGCTTCACCGTGCCGGCATCCAAGATCGACCGCTTCGCGGCGAACTACCGCCGGGACCGGAACAAGAACCTCGTCCTCCTTGACGATCCGCTGGAGAGCCACTACACCGGCGAGGTCACCTTCTTCTCCGGTGGCGGCGGACTCGTATCCACGGCTCACGACTACTACCGCTTCTGCCAGATGATGCTGGGCGGCGGCACACTCGAAGGCGTGCGCATCCTCGGCCGCAAGACGGTCGAACTGATGACGATGAACCATCTTCCGGGAGGCAGCGACCTGACGGACCTGGCTGTCGGCGCCTTCAGCGAGACGACCTACGAGGGCGTCGGCTTCGGCCTCGGCGTCTCGGTCACGCTCGACCTGGCCGTCGCCCAGGCGATCGGATCTCCCGGCGAGTACGGCTGGGGCGGCGCAGCCAGCACCGCCTTCTGGATCGATCCGAAGGAGGACCTGATCGTCATCTTCATGGTCCAGTTCTGGATGTCGGGAACATTCAACTTCCGCGGCCAACTGAAGTCGATCGTCTATCCGGCGCTGACCTGAACCGTTCCCGTGGTGGACAGCCCTCGTTCGACCTGCGCATCCCGAGCCGAGCAGCGCAGCGCTCTACTACGGCAAACGCGGCGCATCGAGAAGGCAGTCTCCTCGTCGCGGCTGGTCGTGGTTCTCGTGGCCGCCGTGCTGGTCTGGTTTTCGGTCCAGGGGCGGCTCTTTCCCCTGCTCTGGGCGGCGGTGCCGGCGCTCTGCTTCCTGGTGCTCGTCGTCCTCCACGAACGCATCCTTCGACGGGCTCACCGCCTGGAGCGGGCACAGATCTTCTACCGCCAGACTCTCGACCGTCTCGACGGCGACTGGCGCGCCGGTGGACGGCCGGGATCACGCTTTGCCGACGAACACGCCGAGCACGTCTACGCGGCGGACCTCGACCTGTTCGGTCCCGACTCCCTGTTCCGGATGTTGAGCCGGGCACGCACGCGGGGCGGCGAGGAACTCCTGGCATCCTGGTTGCTCCAGCCTGCGTCACCCGAGGTCGTGCGCAGGCGGCAGGAGGCCGTTCGCGAACTGGCGCCCCGCCTCGAGTTCCGCGAGCGTCTCGCCGCGTCCGGGCGAATCGCGCGCAGCGACCTCGATCCGGAGACCCTCGTGTCCTGGGCGGAGGGTGGCGGCCGACCCGCGCTCCCCGGCGCCGGCGGCCGGGAGTTCCTGGTGCGCTCCCTGCTGGGGGTGACCGCGGGCGCCAACGTCCTCGCCGCGACCGGCTGGATGATCTGGAGCTGGGGGCCGTCACCCCTCCTTGCCCTGGCGGTGCTGCAGATCCTCTGGAGCCTCCCCACGCGCCACCGCTTCAAGGCAGCCACGGCCGGCGTGACACGGGCCAGCCGTGACCTCAACCTGGTCGCATCCCTGCTGGAAGTCATCGAGCGCGAGCCGTTCGAGAGCACGCGCCTGGTCGAACTGGCGAAGCGGCTGCGGAGCGGCGACGGGACAACCGCCTCCCGGAGCGCCAGGCAGTTGCAGCGTCTGGTCGATCTGCTCGACTCGATGTACAACGCCGTCTTCGTCCCCTTTGGCCTGCTGCTGCTCTGGACTCCCCAACTCGCCTACGCGATCGACTCGTGGCGCCGTCGCCACGGCCGACAGGTCGCCGTGTGGCTCGGCGCGCTGGCCGAGGTCGAAGCTCTGACGAGTCTCGCCTCCCATGCCTTCGAGCACCCAGGCCACGTCTTCCCCGAGCTGCTCGAGCCGGCCGGGAACCAGCGTCCACTCCTGGCCGGCAGGGAACTCGGGCATCCCCTGCTGGCGGGGGTCGACTGCGTCGCGAACGATGTCGTCCTCGGAGTCCACCGTGAAGGCACGACCGCGGCGCCCACGGAACCGCTATCGCCCGTCCAGTGCCTGATCGTGAGCGGCTCGAACATGTCCGGCAAGAGCACTCTGCTCCGGACCGTCGGAACGAACGTCGTTCTCGCGCAGGCCGGCGCGCCGGTCCGCGCCCGGTCGCTCATCCTCGTGCCGCTCGCCGTCGGCTCTTCCATCCAGCTCCGGGATTCTCTCGCCGAGGGCCAGTCCAGGTTCTACGCCGAGATCACGAAACTCAAGTCCGTGCTCGACCTGACCGACCGGGAGACGCCGGTGCTGTTCCTGCTCGACGAGATCCTCCACGGCACGAACTCCCACGACAGGCGAGTAGGCGCCGAAGCCCTGATCCGGGGCCTACTCGATCGCGGCGCGATCGGACTTGTAACCACCCACGATCTGGCCCTGGCCCGGATCGCCGACGATTCGGCGAAGTCGTCCCTGCAGAATGTCCACTTCAGGGATGAACTGGTGGGCGGCGAGATCCAGTTCGACTACCGCCTGCGCACGGGCACCGTCACGCGGAGCAATGCGCTCGACCTGATGCGCCAGGTCGGCCTGGACGTGTAGGATCCGGCATGACCTCAGCGTCCTTGAAGCGCTGCCGCCGTGCGGATTCTCACTCGCCGAAGTGCGGATGCGTCTTGTTCCGACGGCCCGGACCCGACGAGAAACTCAGTTTCCCGTTCCATCGTGTAGACTCGACGTCCTAATGACCGCGACGGTTGTCCCATTCCACTCGTCGCCTGAGCCGGCGTTTATCCCGGAGCGCGTTGCAGCGCCCGAGGCGGAGCCGCGCGCGGTCGAGGGGACCGAGGACTTCGAGACGCTCCGGGACCGAGGGCGGGAACTCGGTAACAACGGAGCCTACGCGGAAGCGGCGACTGTGTATCGCCGGGCTGCCCAGGTCGCGGCTGCCGCTGGCGACAGTGATCGAGCCGACGAGGCTGTCTGTGGCTGGGGCGCCGCCGAGACCGAACTCGGTAATGGCGCCGAGGCAATGCCCGAACTGCGGAGAATCCTCCTCGGAAGCAACAACGACCGAAACCGCTGGCTGGCCTCCTACACCTTGGCCCGTGCCCACGAGTTGGAGGGCCAGATCAAGAAGGCGCTGTTCTACGCGCGGCTGTCCCATCACCACTCCGCACACGCCCCTCGTCCCGGGTTGACCGGGCTCTCGCACAACCTGCTGGGCAACCTCCTGGTTGCGGAGGGCCGCGAAGCTGACGCAGCCACCGAGTACAGGACGGCCCTCCGTCATGCAGAGGACTCGCCCCCGGCTTGGATCGCCGGCGCCGAAACGAACCTGGGCTACTGCCTTCTCGTCGGGGCTATCCGGTCAAGGGGCCTACGCCGGGGCAGAATGCGGGAGGGTCTTCGCCTTATCTACCGGAGTATCCGCACGTTCCGGCGGGAGGGCGCGGCCCAGTACAGCATGCTGCCGCATCTCGACCTCTGCTTTGCCCACCTTGAGCTGCACAGGCCGGCGACTGCGAGGCGGCACGGACAGCGCGCACTCGCGTTGGCCAAGCAGTACGACGATCCAGCAGCGATCAAGAACAGCCTCTATCTGCTCGGCCATGTGGCCCTGCAGGAAGGTGATTCGGAAACGGCCCGCCAGTACTTCGGCGAGCTCGGGCACCGCTTCTATCCCGACCAGGGCGGCTTGACGGACGTCCTGATGTCGCTTGATCTTCGCCAAGTGGTGAACCTGAGGGCGTGATGAGGAAGGGCATGTGCATCAGCTTCAGGGAGGCGCCGTTCCGCTACGGGGCGATGGCCCTCCTGGCCTTGCTGGTTGGCGGAGCGGCCCAAGCGGAAGAAAGCGCCCCAATCCTGGGCAAGAGCGGCGACATCTACAAGGTCACGGTAGGAACCTACAGTGAACTCTTCCCGGATGGCACCGAGGTATCGGCGGACGCAGGAGTCCTCCGCCTGGAAGTCCGCCGCGGCTCGGGAACGGTTGAGCACCACCTGGTACCCGGCAGCGAGCCGAACGACAGCGACAAGACGCCCTCGCTGTCCTTCGACTCTTCCACTGCGAAGCTCTACGTAGTCTGGTCGAGCAACAACGACTCGACCCTGACCCGGATCAACCTGGCCTCCTTTGACGGCGCTGACTGGGCCGACACGATCGAAGTCTCCGGCAACATCTACAGCAACAAGTCGGCACCGCGCCTTGCGGTGACCCACGATCGCTTTGAACTCGCGGAAGGAAGTTCCGGCGAGTCGAGCACGCGGACCGTGCTCCACGTCGTCTGGTCGGAAGACACCGCCGCCGGCGAAAAGGTGATGTATGCGCCTGTAGTGCTGATCGACGGCGAACTCGCCTCGACGTGGCGTCGCGTTCACCGTCTGAACGACTACGTGTCGCAGGACCTGATCGACGACCCGTTCAACGGTCAGGTACCGGCAAGTCTGCTCAAGGCGCCGACCGTCGACGCGGCCTCCGAGGCCAACGCAGTGGTCATCGGTTTCGCCGACAGCGCCAGCGGAGCTCTCGTTCAACTTGAGCTCTCGACGCCAGCGACGGAGCTCTCCGAACTTGCTGGCAGCTTGGCCGACCACCTCGAATCCACCAATCTGTGCCAACGGATCAAGGACGAGGAGCCCGATGCGGTAACGAGTGTCGCGGAGGCGGCGCGGGTTCACATCGTCGTTTTCGGTCGTCGGATCAGGAGCCGTGTGCTCTCCCCCTTGGCGCAGGATGTCAAGAACCTACTGGTCGAGCGCGCCGTTGACCTCTGTAGCGAAGGCGGATTGACCAGTGTGTCGAGTACGGCCCGCGTTCACATTGTCGTCTTTGGCGCCCGGTCGCAGGCAGGCGATCTTCTGGAAGAATCGCCGAGGAGCGACAGCCACGTCCTCCTCGCCGCCGCCCAACCGGTCGGTGACGACTACGTCCAGCATCTCGCTCGCCTGCAGGTGAAGTCGGAGCGCGCGGCGCCCGCCATCGGAAGCGGACAGCCGACGATCTTCGTCTCGCCCGAAGGGACCGGGGCACTCGTCGCCTGGGAGAACGGGTCTTCGATGACCTACGTGGAGACCGATCCGGCGACCGGCACCTGGAGTGAGTCCTTCAGCCTCCAGGTCGGCGACGACCTCTCCCGCTCCGAGGCCTACTCGATCCTCCGAGAGCGTGCCCGCTCCCTCAAGTAGCGGACTCGAAGCGGGGGCGGCGCCCTTGGCCGCGGCGACGCCTACGGCCCCGCGCTGACGACCGAACTGTCCGCCCCGCGGAGTTCCCGGCGCAGGGCGTCGCGGTGCTGCAGGAAGGCGGGGAGCAGGGTGTCGGCAAGCGGCGGCACGGGCTCGTTGACCAAGGTGGCGGGGTTGACCCAGCGACCGTTGCGCTGCACGCGGTAGTCGAGATGGGGGCCGGTCGAGAGGCCACTCGAACCCACGTAACCGACCACCTGGCCCTGCTCAACGCGACGGCCGCCCCTGATCCCCTCCGCATAGCCGGACAAATGGAGATAGGACGTCACGTAGCCGTTGGCGTGACGCAGACGGACCATTCGGCCGGCGCCGCCACGAGAGCCCGCCGAGACCACGGTACCGTCCGCCGTGGCCCGCACTGCGGTTCCCACCGGAGCTCCGTAGTCGACGCCGTAGTGGGGCATGCGCCGCTTCAGGATCGGATGGAAGCGGTTCAGTGAGAACCGCGACGTGACCCGGGAGTAGGGAAGGGGAGAACGGAGGAACTGCCTTCGCAGGGGTTGGCCCTCGCCGTCGTAGTAGCGACCGGCGCCGGGCGCCGTAGCCTCCAAGCCATCCTCGAGCGCTGTCTCTCCCGCGACCTCGTCGCCACTAAAGCGGTACGCCTCGACCCAACGCTCCCGGTTCCGGTAGCGCAGCGCATGTATGGCCGCGATACCCTCCACGCTGCCGTCGAGCAGCAGTTCGTCGTAGAGGATCTCGAAGCGGTCGCCCAGCCGAAGATCGCGGTTGAAGTCCAGGTCCCACTGCAGCACACGGGCCATGTCGTACGCCAGGCTGGAAGGACCTCCGGCCCGGCGAATCGAGCTCTCGAGCGGACCCCGCAGCTCGCCGGCAACCGACCGCCGCACATGGGCACGCCGGAAAGGACGGTAGCGGCTACGCCACACGCCGTCCGTTCGCTCGGCGACGACGACTCCCTGACCCCGGCGCGGAAGGTTGATACCCACCAGCTCGCCGCCTGAGCGGACCATGGAGAACACCAGGTCACGGGCACGCAGCCTCCGCGGATCAAGCACCTCGCTCACCGCCTCCGACGCCTGGTGCAGCTCGGAGTCCGGGACGCCGGCTCGCTGCAGCACGCGGTCCAGGGTATCTCCCCTTCGAATGCGGTTCTCCAGCGGGAAGGGCACCTGATCCAGGGCCGCCGCGTCGAGGTCAAGGGCAACAGCCGGCCCTGTCGACACGTCTAGACGCCCTGTGCCGACGACCACCTTCTCGGGTGACGGCTGCAATCCACGCCACCCGATGAACACGGTCAGACCGACCAGCGCCAAAGCGCCAACCCAACGTGTAAGTGGCCTTAAATGCATGAGTTAGCCGACTCGGCCGTGGCGACCGAGTCCCCTATTCTGCCACGTCAGGACGACTCGGACACACGAGGCGGCTACTTCTTGTGGCTGGAACTCCGGAATGCGGCGTGACGGTCGTCAGGCAGCGTCCTGCCTGGACCGCATCTTTCGGGGCATGCCGGAGCGGATGTAGCCGTGCTCGCGCCCGTAGCGCAGCAGGACCGTCTCCAGTTTGCGCCGGCCGCGGTACAGCCGGCTCATCACCGTTCCGAGCGGGATTTCGAGCCGGTCAGCTATCTCTCGGTAGGAGAGTCCCTGCAGATCCGCCAGTTCGACGGCAATCCGGTAGTCCACGGGCAGAGCCTCCAGGGCCCGCTTGACGTCCTGGTCCAGGGCACCCTCCAGCAGGTCTTCTTCCGGCGTCTTGCCGCGGGCAAAGAGCGGCGACTCCTGGAGCTTCCATTCGAAGGCATCCTCGATGTCGTCGAACGAGTTCTTCAGCGGCTGCCGCTGGCGCTTGCGGTAGCGGTTGATGAACGTGTTCTTGAGGATCTTGAAGAGCCAGGCCTTGAAGTTCGTCCCCTCCTGGAACTTGTCGTAGTACTTGTAGGCCCGAAGATAGGTTTCCTGGATCAGGTCCTCGGCGTCCTGCTTGTTCCGGGACATCCTGTAGGCCGTGCTGTAGAGGCTGTCCATGAAGGGCAGCACCTCTGCATCGAAGTTCCAACCCCCACTGTGATCGGCTATCGCGTTCATTCTTGCCTCCCCGCCGCGCATGTTGGATCGCGGCACGTTCGACAGCGAGGGACAGCACATTCGGTGCCAAGTCCCGCGACAAGAGGCAACGGGGCACTTCTTCCAGTCCCAGCCGAGGCTTGGGGCGCTCGCCACCGCCCGAGCAGAGCGACTCCGAGCCCTGCGACCCAACGCCCACCGCGGCCAAGATGGCCGGTATGTGCCGGAATTGAGTCGCAGGCACGGAAACGCCCGCCGGGAGCCCGTAGGACGGACCCTCAGCGGGCGTTGCAGCACAGCAGGGCGGCAGCTCGGGCCGCGCCAACGGCGCTAGCCGCCGATGAAGCCTGCGCCGCGGAGTGCGATGACCAGGGCGTAGATGACGACGGACTCCATGAAGGCCAGACCAATGAGCAGCATGATCTGGATCCGGCCGCCGGCTCCCGGATTGCGGGCCAACCCGGCGCAGGCCTCGCCCGTCGCCCGCCCTTGACCGATTGCTCCGCCAGCCGCGGCGATGCCGATCCCGAGGCCGGCCCCCAGAGCGGCGAGATCGGCAGCGCTAGCGCCCCCCTCACCGTCCTGCGCCAATGCCGGAGCCGCGAACAGGGTGAGGAGCACGGCCACGAGAAAGACCAGCTTCTTTGACTTCTTCATTTCCTGAAAGTCCCCTTAGTGTGCCGACGCCTCTGCCTCGGCGATGTAAACGGTGGTCAACATGATGAAGATGAACGTCTGAAGAGTGGCGCCCAGAAGCCCCAGCGCCATGATCGGCATCGGCACCGCGAGCGGAATCAGGCCGAAGACGACGGACGCCGCGAGATGCTCGCCGAAGATGTTCCCGAACAGCCGCATGCCCAGGGACAGCACGCGGGCCGCATGGGTGATGATCTCGAGCGGGATGAAGAGGGGCGCGAGGAAGATGAGCGGGCCAGCGAAGTGCTTGAAGTAGCGCAGCCCATTACGGCGCAGGCCGAACAGGTGGTACAGAACGCAGGCCGTAATCGAGAGAGCGAAGGTCACGTTCACGTTCTGCGTCGGCGGCTGCAGGAAGAACAGCGATCCGGACAGGTTGCTCACGAAGATGAAGAAGGCGAACGAGGCAATCAAGGGCAGGTGCCGTGAGCCCCCCTCGCCGATCGTCTCCTCGAGCAGGTTGCGCATCCACGACAGCATCAACTCGATGAGCTGCTGTAACTTGCCGGGATTGTCCTTCCTCAGGCTCCGCGACACGGTCACGCCGAGCACCGTGACGACGGTGAAGACGAACAGGGCCATCACCACGTGATCCGGCACGTCGTGGGGCAGGCTCTCCTCTGCCCCGACCAGGTCCACCCCGACGTGCCAGGCGGCATTGACGGGCTTGTAGAGGATGGAATGTTCTCCGGCGGCCATGACGATGGAAGCGACTCAGGAAGTGAAGAAGGAGGAACCGTTGCTTGAACGGACAGGCGTTTGATCGTGCGCGGGGGCTGGCTTCGATCAGGTCTGGGGAAGTCGTGTAGCCGACTCGGTCATCAGGCTACCGAACCGGCGCGAACCGGTCCGCCAACTCCGAGATCAGCAGCGCCAGCGGCACAACCGAGAAACCCAAGATCAGCGCGATGAACTCCCTTGACCCCACCAGAAGGGCCGCAACGATGAAAGCGCTCAACAACGAATAGCGGAGAACGATGAACAGGATGTTCTTGGCACCAAGGCGCCCGTCAGCGCGAGGCTCCAGCGCGCGAACCTGCATCTCCAGGCCGCGGAAGCTGAAACTACTGACGAGCCCCGCGGCTGTCAAGGTGAGCGCGGCACTCAGACTCCAGACCAGCGCCAGCGCGCCCGCCACGACGGTCACGACCAGCGCGTACCGGAGAACGCGCCGCGACATCACACCGAGTTCATCTTCGCTGCGCGTGTGTCCGGTGAAGAGGCGCGCCAGGCCCGCACGCCTCGGTCCTCGGGTTCCGGTCGCTGGATCACTGCCGGTCCGTGTCACCGTCTTCCTCGTCGGCATTCAGTCGCTGCACGACCTGGTACACGTTGTAGAAGCCCGCCACGACACCGAAGAGCCCTCCGATCAGGGCACCGGCATTCGCCGCGTCGAACCAACCTCCGATCGCCCTGCCCGCCAGGAAGCCGAGAGCCGAGGCCACCGGAAAGACGAGTCCTATGGTGGCGACATCGAGCAGGCGGGGCGGCAGGCGCATTCCAGGCACCTCACGGCGGTAGACGCCGCTATGCCCTCGAATCCCAAAGCACGTCGGACTCGCCACGTTTCTGGTTCTCGTAGCGGGCCATCACGAACAGGGCGTCCGAGAGTCTGTTGACGTAGGTCAGCGCGGGGGCGCCGACCGTTTCCGTCGCCGCAAGGCTGACCAGGCGCCTTTCCGCACGCCGACAGATCGTCCGTGCCAGATGTAGAGCGGCGGCAGCCGGACAGCCCCCGGGCAGGACGAAGTTCGCCAACGGCTCCAACTCCTCCTGCAGTGCGTCGATCGTCTGCTCGAGACCATCGACGTGCCGCTCCTCGATACGTGGAACCGGTGGAGCGTCGCCGTCCGCAGGCACACAGAGATCCGAACCGAGGTGGAACAGCTCCTGCTGCACCCGGCCAAGACAACCGCGCACCCGAGCTGAGACACCGGCGGCGACGGCTACGCCAACGGCCGAGTTCAGCTCGTCGACCGCTCCATACGCCTCGACGCGGGCGGAGTCCTTTCGAACCCGGACCCGAATGCCCAGACCGGTCGTTCCGTCATCGCCGGTCCGCGTGTAAACGCGCGTGATCCGCGGCAAGGGGTCCCAGTCCGTTCAGGCGCTAGACGTCGTCCCGAATGGCGCCTTCGACGGGGCTGCTCGCGCCTTCGGTGTAGATGCCGCCGGTCAGTTCGAAGGACTCAACGGCGCGCTCACGAAGACGCTCAAGGGCCTCATCGAAGTTGTCCGGGCTCATCTCCTCATCACAGAAGGAGCAGCAGCTCTCCCAGGTGTAGCCGAGACCATCCACCTGCTTTCGGCCGCCGGGAGTCACCTCGTCGGTGATCGGGCACCAGATCGTGCTCATCGCCAGCATGAAGTTGCTGACGTAGCGCTCTTCCGCTGCCTTGGCCGCGTACGAATCGGGGTCGCCGGCAAAGGACGCCTTGACACCGGCCTCGCTGCCTCGATACTCGACGCCGCCATGAGTCCAGGTCTCACCGTCGGCCGCGGAGGGCACGAGCTTGACCGGGCAGAGATCGGTCGACTTGACCGCCTCCGGGATCTTCACCTTGGTGAGGTCGACCGCGTCGGGCGGCAACTGGGAAAAGGCAGGCGCCACACAGAGGAGAGCCACCATGCACAAGGTCAGACGAAGAACTGAACGGCCAGAAACGAGCTTGATCGGCATGGATTGTGTCCCTCCGCCATGCTGAGAGTCGAGATGGAGGCGCCGGTCATCGGCGCTCGCTACGTCAAACAGGACGGGGCAGTATAGCAATCCCATCCGCCATGGCGATGACGTTCACCGCGGATCCTGGCGTCCGTGGGGCGCGACTCCGGAGCCAGGGCTGCTACGCTGTTTCGCCGTGACCCGATCCTCGGCAGCATGACGCTCTACCGGCTTGGAAGCCGACTGAACGGCTTCATCGTGGTGGGCATCCTGAGCGGCCTTGGAGGCGTGGCCGCCCTGGCCGCGACAGCTTTCGCGCAAGAGGCCCAGGGCACGGCGGGCAGCTCACCCGCGGCCCCCCGGACCTCCGCAAGCGACGACCTTGACAAACGCCACGCGCAGTGGCTCGCCGAGGTCAGGGTCATCATGACCCGGGAGGAACGCGAGCTCTTCCTCCAGCTGACGAGGGACTACCAGCGCGACGCGTTCGTACGGAAGTTCTGGCAGGTTCGCGACCCGATTCCGAAGACCGGCCGCAACGAAATGCGCGAACGCTGGGAAGAGCGCGTGGCCTACGCAGGCAGCAACTACGGCGGGCTTACCGACGCCCGCTCGCAAGTGCTGCTCATTCACGGCGAACCCAACCGGATCGTCCAGATCCGCTGCACGACAACGAGGATCCCGGCCGAGATCTGGGTCTACCAAGGCAGCGACCGCGTGCGGTTTCGCTTCCTCTTGATCTTCGTGCGGGCTCGGGGCCTGGGTGAAGCGCGCGTCTGGGTACCGGGCCGCGGCGACATTCGCGGGGTCGTCGAGGGCGCCAAGGCCTGCATCAACGGCCACCTCCTGGAAGACATCGTGGATCAGGTCCGCAGCCTGGGTGGCGAGTACGCAAGTCAACTGGCACGGGTGCTGGCGAGACCCCGCCCGCGCAACGAGGAATGGGTGGCTGCCTTTGCCGCCGCGTCCACTGACCTGCCCCCTGACGCTCCACTGTTCCAGGCGGAGGTGGAGTACGACTTCCTGGGCCGCTTTCAGAGCCGTACCGTAGTCCAGGGCCGCATCAGCGTTGATCCCTCGGCGATAGCGGTTGGCGAGTTTGCCGGCTATCGATCGCGCGACCTCGTGCTGGTGGGGGAAGTGGTCAGGGACCAGGAGCTGTTCGAGTCGTTCCGCTACAAGTTCGGCTTCCCCGTCGGCGAAGGTCAGGTCTCCGACATCGAACACAGCCTGCTCCTGCCCTTTCAACGCTACCTGCGCCCAGGGGCCTACCGGCTCGTCCTGCGCCTCGAGGACGTCAACGGCGACGGGTTCTTCCGTGGAGAAGCGGACGTCGCCGTGCCCAGGCTGTCCCACAGGGCCCCGCTCCCCCGGTCCGATGCCGAAGGCGAGCGTCTGCTAGCCGAGGCGGCCAGCAGCGTGGGCTCGGAATCGGTCCGGATCCGGCTCCTCAAGCCCGCGGGCGACATTCTCTCGGGCCTGGTGCGCTTCGACGCCGTCGTCGAAGGCGAAGGAGTTTCGGCCGTGTCCTTCCTGCTCGACGACACACCGGTCCTGAAGAAGGCGCAGCCACCCTTCAGCGTCGAGCTCGATCTTGGCGACTTCCCCCGGCCCCGTACGCTGCGGGTCGAGGGCGTGGGGGACGCGGGTGACCTGTTGGCCTGGGACGAACTCGCGATCAACGCCGGCGAACACAGCTTCTCCGTCCGGCTGATCGAGCCGCATCGAGGCGAACGCTACGTCTCGAGCCTGCGTGCGCGAGCGGACGTCGACGTGCCGGAAGGGGCGACCCTGGACCGGCTCGAGTTCTACCTGAACGAGAACCTGACCTCCACGTTGTACCAGGAGCCATTCGTTCAGCCGATTCAACTTCCACCGAGCGCCGGCGTCTCCTACGTACGTGCCGTCGCCCATCTGAGCGACGGGAACACGGCCGAGGATCTCGTGTTCATCAACTCGCCGACCGATATCGAACAGGTCGAGGTCCAGTTCGTCGAGCTCTTCATCTCGGTCACCGACCGCAGAGGGCGGCCAGTCGACGGACTGGAACAGGCCGACTTCACCGTCTTCGAGGACGGCCAGGTCCAAACGGTGAGCCGCTTCGACCGCGTCGTCGACCTGCCGATTCACGTCGGCGTGCTGATCGACAACTCGGCCTCAATGCGTGACTCTCTCGACATCACCCGCCGCGCGGCTCTGGGTTTCTTCGAACAGGCGGTGACTCCGCGAGACCGCGCCGCCGTCATCACCTTCAACCGCTTTCCGCAACTGGCGGTCCGCCTCACCAACGACCTGAAAGAGCTGGGAAGCGGCCTCGCGGGGCTAGTGGCCGAGGGCCAGACCGCGCTCTACGACAGTCTCATCTTCAGTCTCTACCACTTCGCCGGCGTGACCGGTCAACGGGCAATCCTCCTCCTCTCCGACGGGAAGGATGAAGTCTCCCGCTTCTCCTTCGAGGACACCCTCGAGTACGCACGCCGGGCCGGAGTCACGATCTACGCGATCGGCCTGGGAATCGATGAGGCCGGCGTCAGGCGGCGACTGGACCGGCTCAGTACCCAGACAGGCGGCAAGAGCTACTTCGTTCGCAACCCGGACTCGCTCGACGAAATCTACGCCAACGTCCAGCGCGAACTCCGCTCCCAGTACTTCCTGGCCTACCAATCCAACAGCCGACGCGCCGACGACGGCTTCAGGCGAATCGAGGTCGACGTTCGCCGGCCGAACAGCCGCGCGAACACGATGAGCGGCTACTATCCCTAACGCCTCGTGAGCCCGCGGCGCACGCTTCGTATCGCGACCTCCGACGCCCAGATCAGAAAAAGCCCCCGGCGGGCATGAACCCACCGGGGGCTAGAAGGATCCCGGCGACGACCTACTCTCCCACACCGTCGCCGGTGCAGTACCATCGGCGCTGCGAGGCTTAACTGCCGTGTTCGGAATGGGAACGGGTGTTTCCCCCGCGCTACGGTCACCGGAAATCCCGGAAGACCGGCGGAACCTCAGGGCTCCGCCTCTGAATCGAATCCTTTTGGGTCTCATCTCCGTTCCCACGGAGAACCTAAGCGTCCAAGTCCCGAGTGCAGCAATCTTCGAAAATGGTCAAGCCGAACGACCGATTAGTACGGGTTAGCTAAACGTCTCGCAACGCTTACACGTCCCGCCTATCAACCTGGTAGTCTACCAGGGGTCTTCAGGGATACCTCATCTCGAGGCTGGCTTCCCGCTTAGATGCTTTCAGCGGTTATCCTTCCCGAACATAGCTACCCAGCTGTGCCGCTGGCGCGACAACTGGTGCACCAGAGGTTCGTCCGTCCCGGTCCTCTCGTACTAGGGACAGCTCCTCTCAAGTATCCTACGCCCACATGAGATAGGGACCGAACTGTCTCGCGACGTTCTAAACCCAGCTCACGTACCACTTTAATCGGCGAACAGCCGAACCCTTGGGACCTGCTTCAGCCCCAGGATGTGATGAGCCGACATCGAGGTGCCAAACCGCCGCGTCGATGTGAACTCTTGGCGGCGATAAGCCTGTTATCCCCGGAGTACCTTTTATCCGTTGAGCGATGGCCCTTCCATACGGAACCACCGGATCACTAAGTCCTACTTTCGTACCTGCTCGACTTGTAGGTCTCGCAGTCAAGCTCCCTTCTGCCTTTGCGCTCTGCGGCTGGTTTCCAATCAGCCTGAGGGAACCTTCGAGCGCCTCCGTTACCTTTTAGGAGGCGACCGCCCCAGTCAAACTACCCGCCTGACAGTGTCCCCGACCCGGATCACGGGCCCAGGTTAGATCTCCAATACGCTAAGGGTGGTATTTCACCGTTGGCTCCACCGAAACTAGCGTCCCGGCTTCAAAGCCTCCCACCTATCCTACACATAACGCATCAGGGATCAGTGCCAAGGTGCAGTAAAGGTTCACAGGGTCTTTCCGTCTTCATGCGGGTAACCGGCATCTTCACCGGTACTACAGATTCGCTGAGCCCCCTGTGGAGACAGTGCCCAGATCGTTACGCCATTCGTGCAGGTCGGAACTTACCCGACAAGGAATTTCGCTACCTTAGGACCGTTATAGTTACGGCCGCCGTTTACCGGGGCTTCAATTCAGAGCTTCGCTGATCCGAAGATCAGCTAACACCTCCTCTTAACCTTCCGGCACCGGGCAGGCGTCAGACCCTATACGTCGTATTCGACTTAGCAGAGTCCTGTGTTTTTAGTAAACAGTCGCCTGGGCCATTTCACTGCGACCGCCAGCAGCTCGGAGGGCAAGCCTCTCCACCACCGACGGCACACCTTCTCCCGAAGTTACGGTGTCAATTTGCCGAGTTCCTTCACAGGGGATCACTCAAGCGCCTTGGGATTCTCTCCCCGTCTACGTGTGTCCGTTTGCGGTACGGTCGCCCCGCTCTCTGCTTAGAGGTTTTTCCTGGCAGCATGGAACCA